>NZ_CANMAA010000004.1 GCF_947495735.1 uncultured Pseudokineococcus sp. | reverse complement strand
AGCGTGGGACACGAGGACCTCCTGGTCGTGGTGCGGAACCTTCAGCAGTCCCACTCCACACCGGGAGGTCCTCACCCACGTCACGACGCGCTCACACGCTCACGTCGCACTCACCCGACCAACGTCCCTGGGCAGTACAGCTAGCCGACCCGCCCGCCGAGGCCCACGACGGGCTGGCCGAGCGGCGCGCCGGAGCCGTCGCGGCGCCCGACCTCCTCCGGCAGGGGCACCGCGGCGCCCGAGGACGCCCCGGCCACCACCGGACCGGCGCCGACGAAGGCGAGCACGAGGGCGTCCTCCCCGCGCAGGAAGCGGTGGCAGCGCACGCCCCCGGTGCCGCGGCCCTTGGCGGGGTACTCGGTGAAGGGCGCCACCTTGGCGGTGCCGTTCTCGGTGCCCGGCAGGGCGTTCGACGACCCGGCGACCGTGACGACCCGGGCGTCCGCCTCGTCCCCTGCGGCTACGGCCCCCAGGGCGACGACGCGGGCGCCGGCGGCCAGCCGCACGCCGGCCATCCCGCCGGCGGCCCGGCCCTGGGGGCGCACGGCCGTGACGGGGAAGCGCAGCAGCTGGGCGTCGCTGGTCACCAGGACGAGGTCGCGGTCGTCGTCGGGCAGGTCGAGGGCGCCGACCACCTCGTCCCCGTCCCGGAGCCCGACGACGGGGAACTCCTCCCGCGCGGGCGCCTCGCCGGGCGCGACCCGCTTCACCACCCCGCCCGCCGTCGCGAGCGCCAGCCCGCCGCCGCCCTCGGGGACGTCGAGGCGCGCGAGCCCGACGACGCGCTCGCCGCGCTCGAGGCCCGTGGTGAAGTCCACGAGCGGGGCCCCGCCGGCCAGCGAGGGCGCCCCGTGCACCGGCGGCAGGGCCGGCACGTCGACGACCGGCAGCCGCAGGACGCGCCCGCGGCTCGTGACGGCGCCCACCTCGCCGCGCGCGCTCGTCCGCACCGCGCTGACCACCACGTCGTGCGCCGCGCGGTCGGCACCGGGGAGCCCGGCCGGCACGGGAGGCGGGGCGGGGGCGTCGCCGTCGGCGGCGCTGGAGGTCCGCGCGAGCAGGCCCGTGGCCGACAGCAGCAGCCAGCAGGTGAAGTCGGGCACCTCCAGCGGGGCCGCGGGGCCTCGTGCGCGCGCGCCGCGCGCCGCGGTGGCGGTCGCGCCGGAGGCCTCCAGCAGCACCGTGCGCCGCGGCGTCCCGTGCTCGCGGGCGACCTCCGCCAGCTCGTCGGAGACGACGCCGCGCAGGCGCTGCTCGTCCCCGAGGATCGCCTCGAGCTCGGCGATGGTCGCGCGCAGCTCGTCGCGCCGGCTCTCGAGCTCGAGCGTGGAGAAGCGGGTCAGGCGCCGCAGCTGCAGCTCGAGGATGTGCTCGGCCTGGGCCTGGCTCAGCTCGAAGACGGTCATGAGCCGCTCGCGGGCCGCGGCCGCGTCGTCGCTGGAGCGGATGACGGCGATGACCTCGTCGATGTCCGCGACGGCGACGAGCAGGCCCTCGACGAGGTGCAGGCGCTCGGAGGCCCGCCGCAGGCGGTACCGGCTGCGGCGGCGCACGACGTCCAGCCGGTGCTCGACGTAGACGGACAGCAGCTCGCGCAGCCCGAGCGTGCGCGGCTGGCCCTCGACGAGGCAGACGTTGTTCACGCCGAAGGAGTCCTCCATCGGCGTGAGGCGGTACAGCTGCTCCAGCACGGCGTCCGGGTCGAAGCCCGACTTCACCTCGACCACCAGGCGCAGGCCGCTCTCGCGGTCGGTGAGGTCCTGGACGTCCGAGACGCCCTGCAGGCGTCGGGACTTCACCGCGTCGGCGATCTTCTCGACGACGCGCTCGGGGCCGACGCCGTAGGGCAGCTCGGTGACGACGATGCCCTTGCGGCGCGGGGTGATCTGCTCCACGCGCGTGGTGGCCCGGGTGCGGAAGGTCCCGCGGCCGGAGGCGTAGGCCTCGCGGACCCCGTCGAGGCCGATGATCCGCCCCCCGGAGGGCAGGTCGGGGCCCGGCACGAAGCGCAGGAGGTCCTCGAGCGTCGCGTCCGGGCGCTCGATGAGGTGGCGCGCGGCGGCGACGACCTCGACGAGGTTGTGCGGCGGCATGTTGGTGGCCATGCCGACGGCGATGCCGCTGGCGCCGTTGACGAGCAGGTTCGGCAGCGCCGAGGGCAGCACGCCGGGCTGCTGCAGCGAGCCGTCGTAGTTGGGGACGAGGTCGACGACGTCCTCGTCGAGGTCGGCCACCATCAGCGAGGCGGACGCCGCCATGCGGGCCTCGGTGTAGCGGGCGGCCGCGGGGCCGTCGTCGAGCGAGCCGAAGTTGCCGTGGCCGTCGACCAGGGGCAGCCGCAGGCTGAACGGCTGCGCCATCCGCACCATGGCGTCGTAGATGGCCGTGTCCCCGTGGGGGTGCAGCTTGCCCATGACCTCGCCGACGACGCGGCTGCACTTGACGTGCGCGCGCTCCGGGCGCAGGCCCATGTCCGCCATCGCGTAGAGGATCCGGCGCTGCACGGGCTTGAGGCCGTCGCGCGCGTCGGGCAGCGCCCGGGCGTAGATGACGGAGTAGGCGTACTCGAGGAAGGAGCCCTCCATCTCGGCCGCGACGTCGATGTCGACGACGCGGCCCTCGCCCGGGGGCGGGCCGGCGGGGGCGGAGGTGCGGCGTGCCATGGGCCCATCCTCGCGGACGCTCCGCCCCGGTCAGCGCAGCGGCGTCCCGAAGCGGCCGTCGTGGGCGACGTCGTCCAGCGGGCGCCGGCGGGAGGCGCGCGGGCCCCCGGGCGGCGGGCCGTCCGGGTGCGGCGCCGGGGTCCCGAGGGCGACGGCCATGACGGGGACCCGGTCCGGCGGCACGCCGAAGGCCTCCCGCACGGCGGCCACCCGCGCGGTCGGGACCGCGAAGGGGCAGGCGCCGAGGCCGGCGTGCTCGGCGCCCAGCAGCAGCAGGGCCACGGCCATGCCGGTGTCGACGTGCCAGTAGGGCACGGGCCACCGCGCCGCCGGGTCCGCCGGCGCGTGGTCCCCGGAGGCCTTGTCCGCCAGCGCGTACCGCTCGCGGTAGGCCTCCTCGCGGCTCCAGGCGAGGACGAGCGCGGGGGCCGTGCGCAGGCCCCGCAGCCAGCGGTCGGGCGGGCGCACGGGGTCGGTCGTCGCGGCCCAGTAGCGCGCGACGTCCCCGGGGCCGGCGAGCACGAGGAAGTCCCAGCCCTGCGACGCGCCGGCGCTCGGGGCGCGCGTCGCCAGGTCCACCAGCTCGCGCAGGAGCCCGCGCGGCACAGGGGCGCCGGCGTCGAAGGACCGGCAGGCGCGCCGCGCGCGGACGACGTCGGGCAGCTCCACGGACCTGGTGGCCTCTCGTCGTCGGCGCGCCGGGGGGACGGCGGGGGAAGGCTACGGAGGCCGGGGGAGGGCGGGGCCGTCGGGGGCGGCGCGTCGGGGGGCGGCGCGTCGGGGGGCGGGGCGCGGGTCCCGGTCGCCGTCAGCCGCCGCCGCTACTCTCCGAGGCGTGGAGGAGGCACCCGGCTACCCGCGCCACTGGGAGGCGGACGTGCTGCTGCGCGACGGCGGCACGGCGCACCTGCGACCCATCACGCCCGAGGACGCCGAGGCGCTCCAGCGCTTCCACGTCGCCCAGTCGGCCGAGTCGGTCTACCTGCGCTTCTTCTCCGCGATGCCGCGGCTGTCCGAGCGCGACCTGCGCCGGTTCACCCGCGTCGACCACCTCGACCGGGTGGCCCTCGTGGCCACCATCGGCGACGACATCGTCGGGATCGGGCGCTACGACCGCCTGGACGAGGGCTCCGGCGGGCGCAGCACCGCGGAGGTCGCCTTCAACATCTCCGACGCCCACCAGGGCCGGGGCCTGGGCTCGGTGCTCCTGGAGCACCTGGCCGCGGCGGCGCGCGAGCGGGGCATCCACCGGTTCGTGGCCGAGGTGCTGCCGCAGAACCGCAAGATGACCGGCGTCTTCCAGGACGCCGGCTACGAGGTCACGCACGCCTACGACGACGGCGTCGTCAGCCTGGGCTTCGACATCGACCCGACCGAGCGGTCCCTGGCCGTGACGGCCGCCCGCGAGCACCGCGCCGAGGCCAGCAGCCTCGAGGCCCTGCTGACGCCCCGCTCGGTGGCGGTGGTCGGCGCGAGCCGCCGGCCGGGGTCGGTCGGCGGGGTCCTGCTGCGCGACCTGCTGCGCGGCGGCTACACCGGGCGCCTGCACGCCGTGCACCCCGAGGCGCTCGCCGTCGAGGGCGTCACCGCCTTCGAGAGCCTGCGCGACCTGCCCGAGCCGGTGGACCTCGTGGTCGTCGCCGTGCCGGCGGAGTCGGTCCTGCAGGTGGTCCGCGACGCCGCCCTGGTGAGCGCGCGCGGCGTGGTCGTCGTCTCCAGCGGCTTCGCCGAGACGGGGCCGCAGGGCCTGGAGCGCCAGCGGGCCCTGGTGCGGCTGGCGCGGGCCAACGGGATGCGCGTGGTGGGCCCCAACTCCTTCGGGCTGCTGAGCACCGACCCGCAGCTGCGCCTGAACGCCTCCCTGGCCCCGGACCTGCCCCCCGAGGGCGGCCTCGGCCTGTTCAGCCAGTCGGGCGCGCTGGGGGTGGCGGTGCTCTCCTCGGCGTCCCGCCGCGGCCTGGGCGTCTCCAGCTTCGTCTCGGCGGGCAACCGCGCGGACGTCTCCGGCAACGACCTCATGCAGTTCTGGGAGGAGGACCCGCGCACGCGCGTCGTCGGCCTCTACCTGGAGAGCGTCGGCAACCCGCGCAAGTTCTCACGCATCGCCCGGCGGCTCTCGCGCGCCAAGCCGGTCGTCGTCGTCAAGTCGGGCACGACCGGGGGGGCGCCGCCCGGGCACGCCGTGCGCGCCTCGCGGGCGCCGGGCGAGGCCCTGGACGCCATGCTCAAGCAGGCGGGCGTCATCCGGGTCGAGACGATCCACCAGCTCTTCGACACCGCCCAGCTGCTCGTCGCGCAGCCGCTGCCGGCGGGGGAGCGGGTGGCCGTCGTCGGCAACTCCGCCGCCCTGGGTGCGCTGGCGTCCGGGGCGCTGCTCAGCTGGGGGCTGCAGGTCCCCGAGCCGCCGCTGTCCGTCCACCCCGAGGCCGACGCCGCCGAGTGCGCCCGGGCGGTCGAGGAGGTCTTCGCGCGCGAGGACGTCGACGCCGTCGTGGCCTGCTTCGCGCCCCCGCTCGGGGTCGTCGACGCCGACGTCGCCCGCGCCCTGGCCCGCACCGCGGCCGCCTCCGAGCGCACCACCGTGGCCTGCTTCCTCGGCATGCACGGCGTCGACGAGTCCCTGTCCGCCCCGGGGCCGGACGGGCGGCCGCGCGTCGTGCCGGCCTACCCGAGCCCGGAGGACGCGGTGCGGGCCCTGGTGTCCGCCGTCCGCTACGCGCAGTGGCGCCAGCGCGACCCCGGACCCCGGGTCGCCCCCGAGGGCGTCGACGTCGACGCGGCGCGCGCCGTCGTCGACGCGGCCCTGGCGGGCCTGCCCCCCGACGAGGACGGCCGGGTCGCGCTCGAGCTCGGCCCTGCCGCCGCCGGCCGGCTGCTGGCCTGCTACGGCATCCACCTGGAGCCCTCGCACGTCGTGGGCGGCGTCGAGGACGCGCTGGCGGCCGCGGAGGAGATCGGCTACCCGCTGGCCCTGCGCTTCGCCGACCGCGCCCTGCGCCGCCGGCGCGACCTCGGGGGCATGCGCACCGACATCGGCTCGCCGGAGGAGCTGCGCGGGGACTGGCGGGCCCTGACCTCCCAGCCCGGGGTCGCCGGGGCGCCCGTGCTGGTGCAGCGCATGGCGCCGCCCGGGGCGGCTGTGACGGTCAGCACCATGGAGGACGAGCTCTTCGGCCCCCTGGTCTCCTTCGGGCTGGCGGGGGACGCCACCGAGCTCCTCGGCGACCTCGCCCACCGCATCCCGCCCCTGACGACGGGGGACGTCGCCGACCTCGTGCGGGGGGTGCGCGCCGCGCCGCGCCTCTTCGGCTACCGCGGCAGCCCTCGCCTCGACGTCGCCGCCCTCGAGGACCTGATCGCCCGTGCCAGCGTGCTCGCCGACGACCTCCCCGAGGTGGCGGAGATGTCGCTGAGCCCGGTCGTGGTCTCCCAGCAGGGCCTGACGGTGCTGCTCGCGCGCGTGCGCCTCGAGCGGGTCTCGCGCCGGCGCGCCGACACGGGCTCCCGGCGCGTCCTGCGCTGAGCCGGCCGGCGAGGGGGCCGACGCCCCCGGGTCAGGCCCCCGCAGCGCCCCGCGGCCGCACGGGGAGGCCCAGGTCCGCCAGCTCCTGCGGCGTGCGGGTCGTGAGCAGCCAGTCGCGGTGCACGGGGTCGGCGTGCGGGCGCTCGTGCTCGACGAGGGCGTCGTCGGTCACGAGCAGCGCCCGGTAGCCCAGGCCCTCCAGCGCGCGCTCGACGGCGCCCGCGTCGGCGGCCGGCAGCAGCTCGCACAGGACGTCCGGGCGGGAGTGCTCGAGCAGGCGGCGCCCGGAGGCGAGGACCTCCCCCTCGGCGCCCTCGACGTCGATCTTGACGACGGTGGCGCCGGTGCCCCCGGGCGTGCGGTCGAGGAGGGCGTCCAGGGAGGTGGTGGGCACGAGCACGCCGTCCTCCACCTCGCCGGCCGAGGACAGGAAGTCGGGCAGCGCGGACCCGCCGCGGCCCGAGGGCACCCGCAGCACCCCGCCGTCGCGCCCGACCCCGGCGAGGTGGACCTCGACGTGCGGCAGCAGGTCGTTGGCGAGGAGGTTGTCGACCAGCGCGACCGCGTTGGCGGGCACCAGCTCGAAGGCGTGCACGCGGGCGGCCGGCTCCGCCAGCGCCGAGACGAGCGAGAAGACCCCGGTGTAGGCGCCCACGTCGAGCACGGTCCGGGCCCCGGGCACGAGCCGCGCGAAGACCTCGAGGGCGAGCTGGTCGGCGCCGCCGGGCCGGCGCCCGCCGCCCCAGTAGAGCTCCTTGGCGACGACGCACCGGGCGGGGGAGAGCATCGTGAACTCGTGGCCGGCCACCCGGCCGGTCACCCGGCGGACGGTCATCGGGGCGGGGAGCCGGCTCGCCGCGGCGGTCCCGCGGCGCGCCCGCACGACGGCGTGCAGCATCGGGGAGGCGACCGGGACGGAGGCCGCGCGCTTGACGTGGCGCTTGGCCCCGTACCAGGACCTGCGCCGGTCCCGCCGCCGCGCCGCGCGCTCGTCCGCCGGCTGCTGCCCCGGCGCCGCGGCCGGCTCCTGGGCGCTCTCGTGCTCCACGCCGACGACGCTAGCCGCCGGCCCCCCCGCCCGGGAGATCCGCGCAGGACGGACCGTGGCGGCCCGGGGGCGGGCGGGCGCGCGGCCTCCGGGAGGTGGCGGGTGCGGCGAAGGACGAGCCCTGTCGGCGCCAGGTGGCACGATGCGGGCCGTGCCGACGTCACGCCATCCCCGCTCGTCCGGACCCGCTGGCCGCTCCGGCCCCTCCGGGGGCAGGGGCGCGCGCGAGACCCCCGGCGACTCGCTGGCGCCCGAGCTCCGGCGCGCCGTCGAGCACGCGGGCTACTACCCGGCCCTGGTCTCCGACGTCGTCGCCGTCGCGCTGGGCGGGGAGGAGGCGCGGGCGCACCTGGTCCACCAGGAGACGACCTTCGACGGCGAGGAGGTGCGCCGCCACGTCACCGTCGTCGTGCTGACGCCCACCCGCCTCGTCGTCGCGCACGCGGACGACGGCACCGACCTCGTCGAGGGGGGCACCGGCGGGCCGCGCTCGCACGCCGCGGCGGCGTCCACGGAGGCGGTGCCGCTCTCGCAGGTGCGCTCGGTGGTGCTCTCGCACGTCGTCTCGCGCCCCGACCTCTACCGCGGCGGGGACCCGGCGGCGGAGCTGACCGTCACGATCGGCTGGGGCTCGGTGCAGCGGCTCGACCTGGAGCCGGCCTCCTGCGCCGACCCGCAGTGCGACGCCGACCACGGCTACAGCGGCTCCCTGTCCAGCGACGACGTCGTCCTGCGCGTCAGCGCGGCCGCCGACGGGGCGGACGCCGTGGCGCGCGCCCTGCGCTTCGCCGGGGCGCTCTCGGCGGCCACGGCGGGCCGCGCGTCGTCGTGACCCCTCCGGGAGGCGGCGGCGGCGCGGCGGCGCCTCCCGCGGGAGCCCTGGCCGACGTCCTGCCCGCCGCCGCGGCCGCGCTCGGCGCGCCGCAGCGGCCCGTGGGCATCGCGCTCCCGCCCGCCGCCCGCGTGTGCGTCCTGCTCGTCGACGGGCTCGGCGACCGCCTGCTCGCCGCCGCGGGGCGCACGGCCGGGTCCCTCGGCGAGCTGCGCGAGGGCGGGTTCGTGCTGCGCGCCGGGCACCCCTCGACGACGGCGACGTCCATGGGCTCCTTCGGCACCGGCCTGCTCCCCGGCGCGCACGGCCTCGTCGGCTACGAGGTGCTCGACCCCTCCCGCGGCGCGCTGCTCAACGAGCTCGCCTGGGACCCGGCCGTCGACCCCCGGCAGTGGCAGCCCGCGCCCACGGTCTTCGAGCACCTCGTCGCTGCGGGGGTGCCGTGCACCCACGTGGGTCCGCCGCACTTCGCCGGCTCCGGCCTCACCGAGGCGGCCCTGCGCGGGCCCCGGTACGTGGCCGCGCGGTCCCTCCAGGAGCGCGTGGACGCCGCCGCCTCGGCCGTCCGCGCCTCCCCGCGCGCGCTCGTCTACGTCTACTGGGGCGACCTGGACAAGACCGGGCACGAGCGCGGCTGGCAGACCGACGCCTGGGACACCGAGCTCGCCGACGTGGACCTGGCCGTGCGCCAGCTCGCGCGGCGCATGCCCGCCGACGCCCTCCTGCTCGTCACCGCCGACCACGGCATGGTCGACGTCCCGCCCGGGCCGGCGCGGCTGGACCTCGCCGAGGACGGCGACCTCGCCCTGGGCGTGCCGCTGTCGGGCGGGGAGCCCCGGGCGCCGATGCTCTACTGCGCGCCCGGCGAGGCCCCGGCCGTCCTGGCCCGCTGGCGCGCCCGGCTCGGCCCGGGCGCCCAGGTCCTCCTGCGCGAGGACGCCGTCGCGGCGGGCTGGTTCGGCCCCGTGGCGGACCGCGTCCTGCCCCGCATCGGCGACGTCGTCGTGTCCTGCGCGCCCGGGACCTCCGTGCACGACTCCCGCACCCAGCGCCCCCAGCTCAAGGGGCTCGTGGGCATGCACGGCGGCCGCACGGACGACGAGACGCACGTGCCGCTGCTCGTGGTCGCCGGGGCCCGCACCGGCTGACGCGCCGGCGCGGGCGCAGCCCCGGACGTCTCCGGCGGCAGAGGCCGAGGGGTGTCCGGAGGCGGACCCGCGCTCGGGCAGGATGGTCGCCCGTGGCCGAGCTCGTCTTCTTCTCCGGGACCATGGACTGCGGCAAGTCGACGCTGGCGCTGCAGATGGACCACAACCACGCCGCGCGGGGTCGCGGCGGGCTGGTCTTCACCCGCTTCGACCGGTCCGGCCAGGCGGTCGTGTCCAGCCGCCTCGGACTGCGGCGGACGGCCCTCGAGGTCGACGACGGCACCGACCTGTGGGCCGAGGTGGGGCTCCAGCGCACGCGCGGCGCCCGCGTGGACTACCTCGTCTGCGACGAGGCGCAGTTCTACTCCGCCGCCCAGGTCGAGCAGCTCGCGCGCGTCGTCGACGAGCTCGACGTCGACGTCTTCGCCTTCGGCATCACCACCGACTTCCGCACGCGCCTGTTCCCCGGCTCGCAGCGGCTGCTCGAGCTGGCCGACCGCGTGCAGGTGCTCCAGGTCGAGGCCCTGTGCTGGTGCGGGGCCCGGGCCACCCACAACGCCCGCACGCGGGACGGGGTGATGGTCGTCGAGGGTGAGCAGGTCGTCGTCGGGGACGTCGACGGCGGAGGCAGCGGCGAGCCGGAGATCGGCTACGAGGTGCTGTGCCGGCGCCACCACCGGCGCGGGCACACCGCCGCCGTCGCCTCCGTCGCGGCGATGTCCCCGGACGTCCTGCCCTTCGGCTGAGCCGCGCCCGACGCGCGACCTGCGCTCCCCGGCGGCGCCCCCCCGGGGAGCGGGCGGGCCGGGGAGCAGCGGACGGCCGGGGAGCAGCGGACGGCCGGGGAGCAGCGGTCAGTCGCGCTTCTGGCCGAAGACGATGTCGTCCCAGCTCGGCACGCTGGGCCGCGCCCCGCGGCGCGCCGGGCGCGGGGGAGCGGGTTCGCCGTCGTCCTGCGACGCGGACCCCTCGGCCGCGGCGGCGCCGTCCTCGTCCCGCGCGCGGTCCGCGCCGGTCGGTCGGGGGCTGGTCGGTCGGGGCGGCTCGGGCATCAGCTCCTCCTGGCCCGGGACGCCCTCCTCCTCGCTCGCCCTCGCGCTCTGGCCGCGGCGCCGGCGGCGGCGCGAGCGCGCCGAGGGCTCCCCCTCGGAGCCGTCGCGGTCCGCACCAGCCGTCTCCTCGTCGGGGGCCGCGTCGGCGTCCTCGGCCGGAGCCCCGCCGTCCGGTGCCGCGACGCCGTCCAGCGGCTCCAGGGCGAGGACGCCGTCGTCGAGCGCCTCCTCGGGACGCGACGCCGGCGGGTGCGCGGCGGGCGGCTCGCCGGCGGCGTCCCACGGGTCCTCGCCGAGCACCGACCCGTCCTCCGCGCCGGCCGCGCCACCGACCGCCGGGCCCGCCTCGCTCGTGAGGGCCTCGAGCTCGGCCCACGTCAGCGCCTCGAGCTCCTCGTCGTCGGGGTCGGCCAGCGGCTGGCGCCGCCCGCGACGGCCGCGCAGGTGCTCCAGCAGGTCCAGGGTGCGCCCGGCGCGCTCGCGGCGGTCGGCCTCCTCGCGCGCCGCCACGTCCTCGTCCCGCTCCGCCGGCTCCTGCTCGGGTGCCGCCCCGGGCTCCTCGCGGGCCCGGCGACGCGTCTCGCCGCGGGGCTCGTCCCGGTCCGCGCGCTCGCCGCGGCGGCGCGCCAGGTCGACGGGGGACCTGTCCTCGGCGTCGCGGCGCCGGCCGCCGCCGGCCGGCAGCGCGGTGCCGGCCTCGTCGACGTCGTAGACCTCCTCGCGGACGGCCGCCAGGCGCGGGACCGCCGGCCCAGGCGGCGGGACGGCCCCCTCGGCGACGTCCACGGAGGAGAGCCAGCGCGCCTCGTCGTCCAGCGCCTCGAGGTGGGCGCTGCGCAGGTCCAGGGACCACGTGGCGCGGCGCTCGCGCGCGCCGGCCCGGAAGACCGCCTGCACCAGCCACGCGCCGTCCTCGCGGCGCCAGGCGTCCCAGGCCGGCGGGCCCTCGGCGCCCCGGCTGCCGAGGCGCTCGGCCACGAGGTCCTCCAGCGCCGGGCTGCGTCCAGACCCGTCGCGCCAGCGCACGGGGAGCACGCGGGCCTGCGCCGCGACGTGCTCGCGCTCGGCGAGCACAGGACCCTCGTAGCGGCGCACCCGCTCCTCACCGGTGCCGGTGGCGGCGGCGATCTCCGCGGCGTCCTCGCCGGCGCGCAGCCGGGACTGGATCTCCCGGGGCGTCAGCGGCGCGGGCGGGCCCCCCGGAGCCGTCGGCGCCGGGCGGCCCCGGCGGGCGGCGAGCCGCAGGGCGTCGTCCGCGCGGAGGCGGAACCGGGTGCCGTCGGGGGTCGCGAGGACGAGGTGCTCCCCGTCGTCGTCCGCCCCGACGAGCGTCAGGTCCTGCATCGTCGTCCGCCCCTCCGCCCGCTCGGCGCGCCGGCGCTCGTCGCCGGTCGTCGCTGCGGCGCAGCCTGCCACCTCCGCGCCCGCGCGTGGGCGAGGCCCGGCGGCGGGTCCTGCGCACGGGCCGCGGCCGCGCAGCGCGCGCCCGCGCGAGGAGCAGGAGCACGCCGTCGCGCGCGGGCCACCGGGCGCCGACCGCGCGCGGACGAGGGCGGGCTGTTGGCACCATGGGCGCGTGCCCTCTCCCGAGACCCCCGCCGCCCCCGGTGCACCCGCTCCCGGCTCCTCCTCGCCCCTGGCGCCCTACGACGCCCTGCTCCTGCTCTCCTTCGGGGGACCGGAGGGGCACGAGGACGTCATGCCCTTCCTGCGCACCGTGACGGCCGGGCGGGGGATCCCCGACGAGCGCCTCGAGGCCGTCGCCGAGCACTACCACCACTTCGGCGGCAAGAGCCCCATCAACGACCAGAACCGGGCGCTGCTGGCCGCCCTGCGCGCCGACCTCGCCGCACGGGGCCTCGACGTCCCGGTCGCCTGGGGCAACCGGAACTGGGCCCCCTTCGTCACCGACGCCCTCCGCGAGCTGCACGAGGACGGCGCCCGCCGCGTGCTGGTCGTCGCGACGAGCGCCTACGCCTCCTACTCCGGCTGCCGCCAGTACCGCGAGGACGTCGCGGGCGCGCTGGTGCAGCTCGCCGAGGAGGGCCGCGACCTGCAGGTGGACAAGATCCGCCACTACTTCGACGCGCCGGGGTTCGTCGCGGCGAACGTCGACGCGGTGGCCGCGGCCTGGGAGCGCCTGCCCGAGGCCGCGCGCCCGGGCGCCGAGCTGGTCTTCGTCACGCACTCCATCCCCACCGCGATGGCCGACTCCGCCGGCCCCGAGGGCGGTGCCTACGTGCGCCAGCACGAGGACGTCGCGCAGGTCGTCGCCGACGCCGTGCGGCGTCGCGCGGGCGGGGCGGCGCTCCCGTCGGCGCTCGTCTACTGCTCGCGCAGCGGGCCGCCGAGCCAGCCCTGGACCGAGCCGGACGTCAACGACCACCTCGAGGAGCTCGCGGCCCGGGGCGTCCCCGGCGTCGTCGTGGCCCCCATCGGCTTCGTCAGCGACCACATGGAGGTCGTCTACGACCTCGACACCGAGGCGCGCGAGACGGCCGAGCGCCTGGGGCTGCCCATGGAGCGCGCGGGGACCGCGGGCACCGACCCGGCCTTCGTCGCCGCCCTGGTCGACCTCGTCGTGGAGCGCGCCGCCGTGGAGCGCGCCGCGGCGGGGGGGCAGGAGGCGCCCCCGCGCCCCTCGGCCGGGTCGGTCGGCCCCTCGCACGACGTCTGCCCCGTCGGGTGCTGCCCGAACCTGCGCCGCGAGAAGCCGGCCGCGTGCGGTCGGGACTGGCCGGGCGCCCGCGCCCTGGTCGAGTCCGGTGCCGCGACCCCGGGCAGCGGCGCGTGAGCGCCCCCGCAGCCGCCGAGCGCGCCGAGCTGGTCGCGCTCGCCGAGCGCGCCGCCCGCGCCGCCGGTGAGCTCGTGCACCGCGGCCGCCCGGAGCGGCTGGAGGTCCTGGCGACCAAGTCCAGCCCCACCGACGTCGTGACGGCGATGGACACCGCGAGCGAGGCGCTGCTCACCGAGCTCCTGCTCGGGGAGCGACCGCAGGACGGGCTGCTGGGGGAGGAGGGCGGCGCCGCGGGCGGGACGAGCGGCGTCACGTGGGTCGTCGACCCCATCGACGGCACGGTCAACTACCTCTACGGGCTGCCCAGCTACGCGGTCAGCGTGGCCGCGGTCGTCGGCGGGGGAGCGCCCGGCGACCGCCCGGACCCCACGACGTGGACCGTCGTCGCCGGCTGCGTGCACGAGCCGGTCAGCGGGCGCACGTGGACGGCGTCCCTCGGCGGGGGCGCCCGCCTGGACGGTGAGCCCCTGCGCGGGCCGGCGGAGGTGCCCCTCGGCGAGGCCCTCGTGGGCACCGGGTTCGGCTACACGCCGCAGCGCCGCGCCGCGCAGGCCCGGGTGCTCTCGGGCGTCCTGCCGCACGTGCGCGACATCCGGCGCGCCGGCGTCGCCTCGATCGACCTGTGCGCGGTGGGCACGGGGTGGCTGGACGCCTACTACGAGCGGGGGCTGCAGCCCTGGGACCACGCGGCGGGGGCGCTCGTCGCCGCGGAGGCCGGCGCCGTCGTGCGGGGGCTGGCTCCGCACGAGCAGGCGTCCGACCGGTTCTGCCTGGCCGCGGCGCCGGGGCTGGCCGCGACGCTCGGCGACCTCGTCGCGGGCCTGGACCCGCTGCGCGAGGACGCCGTCTAGCGCAGGCGCCTGCGAGGAGGCCGTTCGTGCCGACGGCGCCGCGTGGCGGCGCCGTCGGCACCCGCCGCGCGAGGACGGCTCAGCGCGTGGCGCGCTCGGCCTCGACCTCGGCGGCGGGGAGCGCCACGTCGTTCTCCTCGGCCAGGCGGGCGAGGGACTCGAGCTGGCCGGTGTGCACGCCGACGAGGTAGTCGTCCCCCTCGGCGCGCGCGTGGTCGAGCGCGCTCTGCGCCTCTCGCACGCGCTCGTTGACGTTGCTGGCGAACTCGCTCATCACACCTCCGCAGGGGCGGGCGCGGCGGTGCCGCGCGGGTCTGGGGACTGCGTCCCGCAGCGCGGCGGGGACCGGCTGCCCGTCGAGCGTAGACGGGAGCGGGCCCCTCGCGCGCCCCCCGTCCCCGGCCTCCCGGCCGACCTCGCGAGGGGTCGTCGGGCGTCCACCGGGCCGTCACCGCCGCGCCACCCGCCGGTCACCGAAGAGGTCCGCGAGCCCGGTCCGGGCACCGCCGACCCGAGGAGCCGGCCGTGGCGCCGGCGTCCTCCCGGCGAGACCGGTGGTGACCCGGCGTGTCCACCGGGCACGGGTGGTGCACAATGCGCCGTCGCGCGGGTGCGCAGCACGGGCATCAGGAGCGTCCCTCGGACGTTGGGGCCCACGGTGGGGCTCCCGCCGACCGCGGCGACCAGCGTGCGCCCGAGACCCTCGGCGCCGTGCTCGCCGCGGCGGGCGCGAGGGTGCCCGTGCGAGCACGAGCGCCAGCCCGACCAGCACCGACGACGAACCGACCTGGAGCGTGACGCACGACATGGCCACCGACTACGACGCACCGCGCAAGACCGACGACGAGCTCAACGAGGACTCCATCGAGGAGCTCAAGGCCCGCCGCGCCGACCAGAGCTCGGGCAAGGTCGACGAGGACGAGACCGAGGCCGCCGAGGGCTTCGAGCTCCCCGGCGCCGACCTGTCCAACGAGGAGCTGTCCGTCCGGGTGCTGCCCCGGCAGGCCGACGAGTTCACCTGCTCGTCCTGCTTCCTGGTCCACCACCGGAGCCAGCTCGCGGACGAGTCGACCGCGAGCCGGCTCGTGTGCACGGAGTGCGCTGCCTGACGGGCGCGCCCGCGCGCTCCGACCGGTCGGCCTGCACGGGGGCCGGCGCCCGTCCGACGGGCGCCGGCCCCCGTCGCCGTCCTGAGGGCTCCCGTCGCCGTCCTGCGGGCCCTGGTGGGTGTCCTGCGGCCGTCCTGCCGGTGGAAGGCCCGGTCGCGCCGCCGTCTCGCCCGGACCCGCCCCAGCCCGGTGCTCCTCCGCGCGGCCCCTCGACGCTCCGAGGTGACGGCGAGCGCTCCGCTCGCGAGACTCGGGCCATGACCACGTGGCTGATCACCGGATGCTCCACCGGCCTGGGCCGGTCCCTGGCCGAGGCGGTCCTGGCCCGCGGGGACTCCGCGGCCGTCACCGCCCGCGACGTCTCAGCGGTCGAGGACCTCGTCGCGGCCCACCCGGGCACGGCCCTGGCGCTGGCGCTGGACGTGACCGACGCGGCGCAGGTGGCCGAGGCGGTGCGAGCCGCCGAGGAGCGCTTCGGCGGCGTCGACGTCCTGGTGAACAACGCGGGCTACGGGTACCGCGGCGCGGTCGAGGAGGGCGACGACGCCGACGTGCGGCGCCTGTTCGACACGAACTTCTTCGGCGCCGTGGCGATGGTCAAGGCGGTGCTGCCGGGGATGCGCGCCCGCCGGTCCGGGGCGGTCGTCAACGTCTCCTCGATCGGCGCGCGGGTCTGCCCGCCCGGGTCCGGGTACTACGCGGCCGTCAAGGCGGCGCTGGAGGGGATGTCCGGCTCGTTGCGCCAGGAGCTGGCGCCGCTGGGCGTCGCGGTCATGGCCGTCGAGCCGGGGGGCTTCCGCACCGACTTCGCCGGCCGCTCCCTCACCGGGGCGTCGGCGCCCATCGCGGACTACGCCGAGACCGTCGGGCCCCGGCGCAAGGAGAACGACACCGTCCACGGCACCCAGCCCGGGGACCCGGCGAGGGCGGCGGAGGCGATGATCACGGCGATCACGTCGCCCGAGCCCCCGGCGCTGCTGCTGCTCGGGACGGACGCGCTCTCGGCGGCCGGCGCCGTGCTCGACGCCCAGCGGGCCGAGCTGGAGGCGTGGCGCGAGCTCAGCGCCAGCACCGACCTCCAGGACTGAGCACCTCGAGGACCGAGCGGAGCCGTCCCGGGCGCGCGCCGCGGCCCGGGACGGCCGCGAGGACGCCCCTCAGGCGGCCGTGGACGGCTGGAGCGCCCGGGCGAGGTCGGCCGGTCGGCGGGTCGAGACCAGCCAGTACGGCGTCGGGTCGCCCGGGTCGACCACCTCCACGCGCACGACGCCGTCCGCCCAGCCGCGCATGACGAGGTGCGCGCGGGCGTCGAGGACGGGCCCCCGCTGCTGGCGGGCGTCCTCGCCGTCGTAGCCGCTGGCGGCGCCGAGGTCGCTGCGGGGGATGCGGGCGCCGCCGGCGCGCAGCTCCGTCGTCGTGACGACGACCCGTGGTGAGTTGCGCACGAGCCCGACGACGACGACCGCGCCCACGACCAGGACGGCCGCCACGACCACGGTCGTGCCGAGCGGCGCCGCCGCGATCCCGGTGAGCGCGGCGAGGACGGGTGCGAACACCCAGGTGCCGGGGCCCGGCCACACGCGCTCGGCGTGCAGCACGTCGGCGTCCGGGCGGTCGGCGGCCCCGCGGCCGGGCCGCCCGGCGGGGGAGGGCCGTGCGGCGCCCGCGTCGGCGGACGCCTCGCGCGGCGTCCCTGCTGCGTCCTCCGGATCTGCCACGGGCAGAAGCCTCGCACGGGCCGGGCGGCCGGGTCGCGGGGCTAGGCTCGGCGCCCGTGGAGGTCCCCCCGGTGCCGGTCGGCGGCCCGTCCGCCGAGGCGGTCGAGGTCGTGCCCGTGGCCCTGCGCCGCCTCGACCCCGACCTCCCGCTGCCCGCCTACGCCCAGCCGGGCGACGCCGGGGCCGACCTCCTCGCGAGGCACGACGTGCAGCTGCCCCCCGGCGGCCGCGCCACCGTCGCCACGGGGGTCGCCGTCGCGCTCCCCGAGGGGTACGCCGCCTTCGTCCACCCGCGCTCCGGCCTCGCCGCGCGCCACGGCGTCACGACCCTGAACGGGCCGGGCACCGTGGACGCCGGCTACCGGGGCGAGGTGCTCGTGACGCTCGTCAACACCGACCGCGACGAGGCGTTCTCCGTCCGGCGGGGCGACCGCATCGCCCAGCTCGTCGTCCAGCGCGTGGCGCGCGCGACGTTCGCGGTGGTCGACGAGCTGCCGGGCTCCCCCCGCGGGGAGCGCGGCCACGGGTCCACCGGCGGCTGGACCGCCGCCGCACCGGGAGCGGGCGGGCCCGCGTCTGCCACCCTGGGCGCCCAGGTCGGAGGGACCGGCGGACCGCCGGGGGACCGCGTGAGCACCGCACCGGCCAGCACGACCACCGCACCGGCCGGCACCACCGCCGCCGGCCGGACCGAGACGACCGCCGGGGGCCCGCGCGCCGCCGGGGAGGAGCAGCCGTGAAGTGGCGCCGCAGCAAGGACCAGCCCGTCGAGGAGACCGCGCCCCTCGCGGAGGGGGCGGGTGCTGCTGAGGAGGAGGACGCGCAGGCGGTCGCCGACCGCGCCGCCCGCGTGGCGGCCGAGGCCGAGGCCGAGCGCGTCCGCACGGCGGCCCTGGCCCGCGAGGCCCGCCGCCGGAAGGAGGGCCCTCTCGACCTGACCGAGGTCTCCGAGGAGGACCTCGCCCGGCCGCGCGTGGACCTGGGGGCCCTGCGGCTGCCGGCGGTCCAGGGCATGGAGCTGCGCCTGGAGCTGGAGGAGAAGACCCAGCGCGTCATCGGCGCCGTCATCGTCCTGGGGCCGTCCACGCTGCAGCTGCAGGCCTTCGCCGCGCCGCGCACGGACGGCATCTGGGCGGAGATCCGCGGGGAGATCCGCGGACAGGTGAGCCGTCAGGGCGGGGCCAGCGAGGACGCCGAGGGCGCCTTCGGGCCCGAGGTCCTGGCGCGGGTGCCGGTGCGCACCGAGGACGGGCGCACGGGGCACCGCGCCGTCCGCTTCGCCGGGGTCGACGGCCCCCGCTGGTTCGTGCGCGCCGTCTTCGGGGGGCGCGCCGCCGTCGACCAGGAGGCCGCGGCCCCGCTCGAGGCGCTCCTGCGCGCCGTGGTCGTCGACCGCGGCGCCGAGGCCATGGCCCCGCGCGACATGCTGCCGCTGCGCCTGCCGCCGCAGGACCAGGCCCGGCCGACGGGTCCCCAGGGCGCTCCGGCCGGTGCGGCCGCGCCGGACGGCGACCCGCAGGACCCGCAGGACGCGGGGGAGCAGGGGCCCTCGAGCCAGGTCCCGGCCTCCCCGGCCCCCGGGGGCGAGCAGCAGGTCCCCGCCGACGCCGACGGCGGCGTGGCGGAGGACGGCCTCGGGCCGCTCGACCCGTTCCACCGCGGCCCGGAGACCACCGAGACCCGCTGAGCTGCTGACCCGCTGAGCTGCTGACCCGCTGAGCTGCCGATCGGCCGACCCCCCGGGTCCGCGCGGCACGCCTCGCCCGAGGACCCCCGAGCCCGCCCGGGGCCCGGGGGTCCTCGGGCGTTCCGGTCCGGTCGCGCGCCGGCGGGCCCGGACGCGCATCCGGGTGGTGGTGGAGGGGCGCGCGGCGGGGGCGGGAGGAGCGCCTACGCTGGCCGGGCGACCGCAGGCGGGTCGTGGCCCCGGCTCGTGCCGGTGGCCGTCTGGGCCGGCGATCTGGGCTGACGATCCGGGCTGATGACCCGGGTCGACGAGGAGGACGACGTCGTGGGACGCACGCGCGAACGGCTGGGGCTGTCCCCGGGCAGGGGCGCCGCTCCCGGCGAGCGCGAGGACGGCGCCCTCCCGGCGCCGCGAGGCGGTCTCGACGGGCTGCGCCAGGCGGTCACCCGCTTCAGCAGCCGCGAGGAGATGCACGCGGTGGCCGAGCAGGCCGAGTCGGCCCGCGAGGGCGGCCGGCCGTGCGCGCTCCTCGGGGACCGGCACCGCGTCCTCGTCGCCGGGACGCTGCGCAGCGTGACCCTGCGCCCCCGTGCCGGCACCCCGGCCCTGGAGGCCGAGGTCTTCGACGGCTCCGGCGCGCTGTCGGTCATCTGGCTCGGGCGCCGGGAGATCGCCGGCGTCGAGGCCGGCCGCCGCATCAAGGTCGAGGGGCTGGTCAGCGTGGTGGACCACCACGCCGTCATGTACAACCCGCGGTACGAGCTCCTGCCCACGGCCGCGCCGGCGCGCTCGTGACCCCCGCGACCCCGGACCGGGGCGCCCGCGAGCCGCGCGAGGACCGCGCCGCCGACGTCACGGCGGGCGCACCCGGGCCCGACCCGGTGACGGCGGCGCAGGGGCGCTCCGGCCTGGCGGCGGCCCTCGGTCCCGACTTCTCGGTCTCCGAGGCGCTCGGCGGGCCCCGCGGCGTGGCCGAGGTCGCGCTGCCGAGCGTCGTCTTCGTCGTCGTCGTCAGCCTCCTGCAGGACCTGCGCACCGCGATCTACGCCGCACTGGCCGCCTCGGCCCTCTTCGTCGTGCTCCGCCTGCTGGCGCGCAGCTCGCCCAGTCAGGCGCTGTCGGGCCTCCTCGGCGTGGCGGTGTGCGCCCTCGTCGCCTCGCGCACGGGGGAGGCGCGCGACTTCTTCGCCCTGGGGCTGCTCGTCAACGTCGTCTACGCCGGCGCCTACCTGGTCTCGACGCTGCGGACGCCGGCCTTCTCCGTGCCCCTGGGGCGCGGACGGCGCCTGCGCGTCCCGCGGGGGCCGTGGCCGGTCCTGGGGCTCGTGCTCGGCCTGCTGACCGACGAGCGCCTGGCCTGGAAGGACGACCCGCGCCGGCTGCGCGTGTACGTGCAGGTGACCTGGGTCTGGATCGCCGTCTTCGCGCTGCGGCTGCTCGTCCAGGGGCCGCTGTACCTGGCCGACCAGGTGGCGGCGCTCGGCACCGCGCGCGTCGTCATGGGCTTCCCGCTCTTCGGCCTGGCCGCCTACGTGACGTGGGTGCTCGTGCGCGGGGTCCCCCGCGCGGGGCACCACGGCGAGGACCGCGACGGCGACGGCGGACCCGCGCCGGGGGCCACCGCCGAGCCGCAGCGGCACGAGGGCTAGGCGCACCCCCGACGCCCCACCGCACCCGAGGAGCGGTGGGGGCGGGGCCGCTAGACGAGCTCGGCGCCGCCGGTGTGCCCGGCGGGGTCGCGCTGCCAGCGGCCGGGGGTGAGCATCTCGCGCAGCTCCTCCTCGTCCTCGTCGCCCGCGAGCAGCAGCAGCTCGTCGCGCGCCTCGAGCGCGTCGTCCTCGGTGGGCGCCAGGGGGCGCCCGCCCCGCACGAGGCCGACGAGCACGGTGTCCGGCGGCCAGGAGATGCCGCCGACGGCCGAGCCAGCCAGGGGCGAGGCGTCGGGGATCGTGTAGCCGAGCATCTTGGCGCCGCCGCGGAAGGAGAAGACCTCCACGACGTCGCCGACGGCCACCGCCTCCTCCACCAGCGCCGTCATCAGGCGCGGCGTGGACACCATGACGTCGACGCCCCAGGCCTCGTCGAACATCCACTCGTTCTTGGGGTTGTTCACGCGGGCCACGGTCCGGGGGACGCCGAACTCGGTCTTGGCGAGCAGGGACACCACGAGGTTGGCCTTGTCGTCGCCGGTGGCCGCGACCACGACGTCGGTGGCCTCGAGCCCGGCGCCCGACAGCGAGCCGATCTCGCAGGCGTCGGCGAGGAGCCAGCGCGCGCCGGGCACCGACGCCCGGCCGACGTTCTCGGGGTTGCGGTCCACGAGCAGGACGTCGTGGCCGCCGGCGAGCAGCTCGCGGGCGATGGACCGGCCGACGCTGCCCGCGCCGGCGATGAGCACGCGCACGGCGCCTCCTCGCGGGGTGGTGGGGATGGGGCGGGACGCCGGCGGCGCGCCGCCGGGGGAGGCGCTGGCCGGGTCGTGGCCGCTGCGGGTCCGGGCCCGCAGCGGGTCGCTGCGGCTACTCCGGGTCGGGACCGGCGTCGAGGACCTTCTCGACCTCGGTGACGGCGGCGTCGGGCACGAGCAGGTGGAGCACGTCGCCCTCCTGGTGGACGGTGTCCGGCTTCGGCAGGCGGGCGGAGCCGAGGCGCGTCACGAAGGCCACGCGGGTGGAGGTCGCCCGCTCGAGGTCGGTCAGCCGGGTGCCGACCCAGGACGGCGGCACGGAGACCTCGGCGAGGTGCACCGACCCGCTGGCGTCGGTGTAGTCCGGCACCACGCCGCGGGGGAGCAGGCGCCGGACCATCTGGTCGGCCGTCCACTTCACCGTCGCGACGGTCGGGATGCCCAGGCGCTCGTAGACCTCCGCGCGGGCGGAGTCGTAGATCCGCGCCGCCACGTTCTCGACGCCGAAGACCTCCCGGGCCACCCGGGCGGCCAGGATGTTGGAGTTGTCCCCGCTGCTGACGGCCGCGAAGGCGTAGGCGTCCTCGACGCCGGCCTCCAGCAGCACGTCGCGGTCGAAGCCGACGCCCTGCACCGTGCGGCCCTCGAAGCCCGTGCCGAGGCGGCGGAAGGACTGGGGGTCCTTGTCGACGACGGCCACGGAGTGGCCGTGGCGCTCGAGGGCGACCGCGAGGGTCGACCCGACGCGCCCGCAGCCCATGACGACGAAGTGCACGGCGCGACGCTACTCCTGCGGGAGCGGCCGTCCGCCCGGTCGGGTGCCCGGGCCCCCGACCGGGGGCCGGCGCTCCCCGGCGGACCGGAGCGGTGCCGCGCGGCTCCTACCATCGGCGCCGTGCAGAGCATCGCGGACGGCGCCAAGCGGCTCCTGCTGGGCCGCCCCTTCCGCAGCGACCGGCTCAGCTCCACGCTGCTGCCCAAGCGCGTCGCCCTGCCGGTGTTCGCCTCGGACGCCCTCTCCTCCGTCGCCTACGCGCCCGACGAGATCTTCCTCACCCTGGCCATCGCGGGCATCAGCTCGTACGTGCTGTCGCCGTGGATCGGCCTGGCCGTCGTCGTCGTGATGGCCGTCGTCGTCGCCTCCTACCGGCAGAACGTCCGCGCCTACCCCTCCGGCGGCGGGGACTACGAGGTGGCCACGACGAACCTCGGGAGGACGCCCGGCCTCGTCGTGGGCAGCGCGCTGCTCGTGGACTACGTCCTCACGGTCGCGGTGTCCATCTCCTCGGGCGCCCAGTACGCGGCGTCGGCGCTGCCGTTCCTCGCCGGGCACGAGACGAGCCTCGCGGTCGCCCTCGTGCTGCTGCTCATGGCCATCAACCTGCGCGGCGTGCGCGAGTCGGGCCGGGCCTTCGCGATCCCCACCTACGTCTTCATGGCCTCGGTCCTCGGCATGTGCGCCTGGGGCTTCCTGCGCGCCGCGACGGGCGACCTGCCCGCCGTGGAGAGCGCCGAGCTCGAGCTCATCGCCGAGCCCGGCTACGAGGAGGGCCTGACGGGGATCGTGGGCGGGTTCCTCGTCCTCCGCGCCTTCTCCTCCGGCTGCGCCGCGCTGACGGGCGTGGAGGCCATCAGCAACGGGGTGCCGGCGTTCCGCAAGCCCAAGAGCCGCAACGCCGCGACGACGCTCGCGCTGCTCGGCGCGCTGTCGATCGCCATGCTGATGGGCGTCATCGCCCTCGCGAACATGACCGGCCTGCGCTTCGCGGAGCTGCCGGCCACGCAGCTGCTGCGCGACGGCGTCCCGGTCGGGGACACCTACCAGCAGGACCCGGTGATCGGGCAGCTCGCGCGGGCCGTGTTCGACACGGCGCCGTTCGCCTTCTTCCTCGTGACGGCGGCCACCGGGCTCATCCTCGTGCTCGCGGCGAACACGGCCTTCAACGGCTTCCCGGTGCTCGGCTCCATCCTCGCCCGCGACGGCTGGCTGCCCCGCCAGCTGCACACGCGCGGGGACCGGCTGGCCTTCAGCAACGGCATCCTCCTGCTGGCGGGGGCGGCGATCGTCCTGGTCGTCGCCTTCGACGCGCAGGTGACCCGGCTGATCCAGCTGTACATCGTCGGGGTCTTCGTGTCGTTCACCCTGAGCCAGCTGGGCATGGTCAAGCACTGGAACCGCCACCTGCGCACGGAGGCGGACCCGGTGGCGCGCAGCCGGATGCTGCGCTCGCGCGCCATCAACGGCCTCGGGCTGGCCCTGACGGCGACGGTCCTGGTGATCGTCCTGGCGACGAAGTTTGTCCAGGGCGCCTGGATCGCCCTCCTGGCCATGGCCGTGCTCTTCGCGCTCATGCGGGGGATCCGGACGCACTACACGCGGGTGGCCGCCGAGCTGGAGGTCGCCGAGGGCGCCGCCGTCCCGCGCGTGCTGCCCAGCCGCGTCCACGCCATCGTCCTGGTCTCCAAGCTGCACCTGCCGACGCTGCGGGCGCTGGCGTACGCCCGCGCGTCCCGTCCGTCGGTCCTCGAGGCGGTCACGGTCGTCGTGGACCCCGCGGAGACGAAGGCGCTGCAGCGCAGCTGGGACAGCCGGGGCCTGCCCGTGCGGCTGAAGGCGCTCGAGTCCCCGTACCGCGAGATCACCCGACCCGTCGTCGACTACGTGCGGGCGCTCAAGCGCGAGAGCCCGCGCGACCTGGTGGTCGTCTACGTGCCGGAGTACGTGGTGGGGCACTGGTGGGAGCAGCTCCTGCACAACCAGAGCGCGCTGCGCCTGAAGTCGCGCCTGCACTTCATCCGGGGCGTCGTCGTGGCGAGCGTGCCGTGGCAGCTCGCCTCGAGCGAAGGGGCCGACGTCGACGACGCCGGGCTCGCCCCGGGCGACGTCCGCCGCGGTGCGGTGGGCCCGGCGCCCGCGGCCCCGCGGCCGTCCTCCCCGCCGCAGGCGCCCCGGTGAGCGGGCAGGGGACGGGCCCGGAGGTGGGCGCGGAGCCGAGCTCAGGGGTGGGTGCGGAGACGGGCGCGGAGCCGCACCGGGACGTCGACCCGCAGCAGCCCGCCGGGGGAGCCGGGCCGTCCTCGACGGCGCCCGTGCCGACCGGTCAGCCCGCACCGCCCTCCCAGGGGGACGTGCTGGAGCTCGAGGTCGGTCCCGTGGCCCACGGGGGGCACTGCGTGGCCCGGCACGAGGGCCGCGTCGTCTTCGTGCGGCACGCGCTGCCGGGCGAGCGGGTCCGGGCCCGGCTCACCGAGGCCGGCGCCGAGCAGGGCTTCTGGCGCGCCGACGCCGTGGAGGTGCTGAGCGCCTCGCCCGACCGCGTCGAGCCGGCCTGCCCGGTGGCGCGGCCCGGCGGGTGCGGCGGGTGCGACTGGCAGCACGCCGCGCCGGCGGCCCAGCGCCGGCTCAAGGCCGACGTGCTGCGCGAGCAGATGCAGCGGCTGGCGGGGCTGGACGTCGACGTCCCCGTCGAGGAGGTGCCGCTGCCGGAGGGCGCCGGCACCGACCCCGGCGACGCGGCGCGCGGCCTCGGCTGGAGGACGCGCGTGGCCTACGCGGCCGACGGCGCGGGGCGGCTGGGGTTCCGGGCCCACCGCGAGCACCGGGTCGTGCCGGTCGAGAGCTGCCCGATCGCCTCGCCCGGGGTCGTGGACCTCGGCCTGCCGCAGCAGCGGTGGCCGGGCTGGCGCACCGTCGAGGCCGTCGTCCCGGGCGGCGGCGAGGGGGGCGCCCTCGTCGTCGCCGTGCCGCGGCCCGCGCCCGGCGCCGGGGCTCCCGCCGCCGGGGGGCCCGGCGGCGGGGGTCCGGGGCGCGGCGGTCGACGCCCCGACCGCCGCAGGGCGAGCGGGCGTCGGCCGGCGTCCGCGCCCGTCGCCGAGCCGGACCTGCCGCCCCTGCCGGACGGCGTCTCGGTGGCCACCTCGCCCCCGCGCGGCCCGCGGCAGCCGCCCGGACCGCTGCACCGGGTCAGCGGGCGCTCCTGGGTCCGCGAGGAGGTGGCGGGCCGCGCCTTCCGCGTCACCGGGTCGGGCTTCTGGCAGGTGCACCCGGGCGCGGGGGCCGTCCTGACCGACGCCGTCCTGCGCGTCCTCGCGCCGCGGCCGGGGGAGACCTCGCTCGACCTCTTCAGCGGCGCCGGTCTGCTGACGGCGGCCCTGGCCGGAGCGGTGGGCCCGACGGGTCGGGTGACGGCGGTCGAGGGGGACGAGCGGGCGGTCGCCGACGCGCGGCGCAACCTCCACGACCTGGCGCAGGTGCGGCTGGTGCTCGGGCCGGTGCAGGAGGTGCTGGAGCGCGGGCTCGACGAGGAGGGGGCGCCGGGCGCGGACGGGGCTCCGCCGCCGATCGACCTGGTGGTGCTGGACCCGCCGCGGACGGGCGCGCGCGCCGGCGTGGTCCGGGCGGTCGTCGCCCGTCGGCCCCGCGCCGTGGCCTACGTCGCCTGCGACCCGGCGGCGCTCGCCCGCGACGTCGCGACGTTCTCGGAGGAGGGGTACGAGCTGAGGGGCCTGCGGGCCTTCGACCTGTTCCCCAACACCCACCACCTGGAGTGCGTGGCGCTGCTGGAGCCCCGCAGACCCCCCGCCGCTGACCCCCGCCGCTGACCCGCGCCGCCGATCTCGGCCAGGACCCCCGACGGACCGGCGACGCTGCGGGGCGCACCCGCGGTGGTGGTGCCGAGGTCCGCAGCGGCGGCGCGCCGCTGCGGACCTCGGGGCGGGAGGGCTCAGGAGGAGGAGGTCATCTCCGCGGGGTCGCCGTCGGGGTCGGAACCGGGGTCGGTGTCGTCCTCGGCGACCCCGTCGACGGCGGCCGTGACCTCCTGGCGCTCCGGCATCTCCTGCGGGTCGCCGTCGCTGTCGGCGTGGTCCTGCTCGTCGCCCGTCGTGCTGCTGTCGGTGCTCATGGCGCTCCTGCGGGTCGGGGCCCCCGCCGCGGTGCGCGGGGACCGGTCCTCGCGACGCTAGGCCTCCCGCGGACCGCCCGCCCGCCCGACCGCGCCGCGGCGCGCCCCGCCCGACGGCTCACCCCCCGCCCTCGTGACCGCGTCTCGCGACCGTGCGGCGGCGCGCCGCCCGTGACACCGGCGGGGCCCTCGGCCTAGTATCTTGACGTCAAGATACTTCGGGCCGCGGCAGGGCCGGGCTCGCGCGAGGATCAGCACGTTCAGTCAGCGTCGACGGGAGACGACATGAGCACGAGCAGCGACGAGGCGGGCCGCAGCGCCGGCCCCGACACCTTCGGGGCGCGGGGCGTCCTGGAGGTCGGGGGCGCCGAGCACGGCATCTACCGGCTGTCCGCCGTCGAGGGCGCCGAGCGCCTTCCCTACAGCCTGAAGGTCCTCCTGGAGAACCTGCTGCGCACCGAGGACGGCGCGAACGTCACCGCCGACCACGTGCGCGCGCTCGCCGGGTGGGACCCGTCGGCCGAGCCGGACACCGAGATCCAGTTCACGCCGGCCCGCGTGGTCATGCAGGACTTCACGGGCGTGCCCTGCATCGTCGACCTCGCCACGATGCGCGAGGCCGTCGCCGAGCTGGGCGGCGACCCGACCCGCATCAACCCGCTCGCGCCCGCCGAGCTGGTCATCGACCACTCGGTCGTCATCGACGTCGCGGGCCGCCCGGATGCCTTCGAGCGCAACGTCGAGATCGAGTACGAGCGCAACGGCGAGCGCTACCAGTTCCTGCGCTGGGGCCAGGGCGCCTTCGACGACTTCAAGGTCGTCCCGCCGGGCACCGGCATCGTCCACCAGGTCAACATCGAGCACCTCGCGCGCGTCGTCTTCGACCGCGACGGCGTCGCCTACCCGGACACGCTGGTGGGCACCGACTCCCACACGACGATGGTCAACGGCCTCGGCGTGCTCGGCTGGGGCGTCGGCGGCATCGAGGCCGAGGCCGCCATGCTCGGCCAGCCCGTCAGCATGCTCATCCCGCGCGTCGTGGGCTTCAAGCTCTCCGGGGAGATCCCCGCGGGCGTCACCGCGACCGACGTCGTCCTGACGATCACCGAGCAGCTGCGCCAGCACGGCGTCGTCGGCAAGTTCGTCGAGTTCTACGGCGAGGGCGTGGCCCAGGTGCCGCTGGCCAACCGCGCCACCATCGGCAACATGAGCCCGGAGTTCGGCTCCACCGCGGCGATCTTCCCGGTCGACGAGGAGACGCTGCGCTACCTGCGCCTCACCGGCCGCAGCGACGAGCAGGTCGCGCTCGTCGAGGCCTACACCCAGGAGCAGGGCCTCTGGCACGACCCGAGCCGCGAGGCCCAGTACTCGGAGTACCTCGAGCTCGACCTGTCCACGGTCGTCCCGAGCATCGCCGGGCCGAAGCGCCCCCAGGACCGCGTGGCCCTCTCCGAGGCCAAGGAGTCCTTCCGCGGCGCCCTCGAGAACTACGCGCAGCCGGAGAGCCCCCAGGACGAGGCGCTCGAGGAGAGCTTCCCCGCCAGCGACGCCCCGACGGCCAGCGGCTCGTCCGACGAGGGCCGGCCGGTGGACGCGCCGACGGCGGCGCGCCGCGCGTCGCGCCGCGTGCCCGTCACCCTGTCGGACGGCACGACGACCGAGCTCGACCACGGCCACGTGGCCATCGCCTCGATCACCTCGTGCACCAACACCTCGAACCCGACGGTCATGGTCGCGGCGGCCCTGGTCGCCAAGGCCGCCGTCGAGCGCGGGCTGACCGCCAAGCCGTGGGTCAAGACCTCCCTGGCGCCCGGCTCCAAGGTCGTCATGGACTACTACGCCCGCGCGGGCCTGACGCCGTACCTGGAGAAGCTGGGCTTCCACCTCGTCGGCTACGGCTGCACCACCTGCATCGGCAACTCCGGCCCCCTGGCGCCGGAGATCTCCCAGGTGATCAACGACGAGGACCTCGCCGTCGTCTCGGTGCTCTCCGGCAACCGGAACTTCGAGGGCCGGATCAACCCGGACATCAAGATGAACTACCTGGCCAGCCCGCCCCTGGTCATCGCCTACGCGCTCGCCGGGACGATGGACTGGGACCCGGAGACCGAGGCCCTCGGCACGGACGAGAGCGGCGCCGACGTCTTCCTGCGCGACCTGTGGCCGAGCGCCGCCGAGGTCGACGAGGTCGTCACCGGCTCCATCACGACGGACATGTTCACGAAGGACTACGCCGACGTCTTCGCCGGCGACGAGCGGTGGAAGTCCCTCCCGACGCCCGAGGGCGAGACGTTCGCGTGGGACGAGGGCTCGACCTACGTGCGCAAGCCCCCGTACTTCGAGGGCATGGGCGCCGAGCCGGCACCGCTGCAGGACATCGAGGGCGCCCGGGTGCTCGCCAAGCTGGGCGACTCGGTGACCACCGACCACATCAGCCCCGCCGGCTCGATCAAGGCCGACAGCCCCGCCGGGCGCTACCTCGGCGAGCACGGCGTGGAGCGGACGGACTTCAACTCCTACGGCTCGCGCCGCGGCAACCACGAGGTGATGATCCGCGGCACCTTCGCGAACATCCGGCTGCGCAACCAGCTGCTGGACGGCGTCGAGGGCGGCTTCACCCGCGACTTCACGGCCGGCGGGGAGCAGACGACGATCTACGACGCCGCGCAGTCCTACGCCGCGCAGGGGACGCCGCTCGTCGTCCTCGCGGGCAAGGAGTACGGCTCCGGATCCAGCCGCGACTGGGCGGCCAAGGGCACGCGCCTGCTGGGCGTGCGCGCCGTCCTCGCCGAGAGCTACGAGCGCATCCACCGCTCGAACCTCATCGGGATGGGCGTCCTGCCGCTGCAGTACCCCGACGGCGAGAGCGCGGAGAGCCTGGGGCTCGACGGCACCGAGACCTTCGCGGTCTCCGGCGTCACCGCGCTGGACGAGGGCAGCACGCCTCGGACGCTGCGCGTGACCGCGACCAAGGAGTCCGGCGAGACCGTCGAGATCGACGCGCGGCTGCGCATCGACACGCCGGGGGAGGCGGACTACTACCGCCACGGCGGCATCCTCCAGTACGTGCTCCGCTCGCTCCTGGGCGGTGGCGCTCGTGGCTGAGGACCTCCTGACCAGCGGCGACCAGCCCGGCGCCTTCCCCCCGGGGAGCTTCGTCCTCTGGGCGACCCTCCAGGTGCGCGAGGACCGCGTCGAGGAGTTCCTCGCCGGCATCGCCGACGACGCGCGCTGCTCCCTGCGCGACGAGCCCGGCTGCCTCGGGTTCACCGTCCACCGGGACGCGGCCGACCCGCTGCGCTTCCACTTCCACGAGGTCTACGTCTCGCGCGAGGCCTTCGAGGTGGACCACCGGGGCTCGGCGCACTTCGCCCGCTGGGACGTCGTGTCCGAGCGGACGGTCATCAAGGCCGACCTCGTCTTCTCCGAGGTCGTCGCGCTGCCCTGACGCGGCGCCGGAGCAGCACGAGGGCCGGGCACCTGCGGGTGCCCGGCCCTCGTGCGTCGTGACGGGCCCCAGCGGCGTGCCGTCGCCCGGGACGCCGGCGCCCGGGGCGTCGGCGCCCGGGGCGTCGGCGTCAGGGCGCCGGCGGGTGCAGGACGGCGTCCACGACGGCGTCGGGCGCGTCCTCGGGCACCCAGTGGGAGACGCCCCGGAGCGTGCGGCCGCGGTAGGGGCCGGTGACGTGCGCGGCGCAGCGCGCGGCCGTGCCGCGCGCCACGGCGACGTCGCGGTCGCTCCAGAGGTAGGTGGTGGGGACGGTCACGGCGCCCACGGCGGCCAGGTCCCGGCTGCGCAGCGCCCGGTACCAGGCCAGCGCGCCCGCCAGGGTCTCGGGCGAGGACAGGGGCGCCAGGTGCGCGTCGACGACGTCGCGGGGCACGGCCGAGCCGGCGAAGGCGGCGCGCAGGCCCCGGGCCCGACCGGCGAGCAGCACCCGCTCGGCGAGCCCGCGGCGGCGCAGGAGCCCGATGTAGGCCGAGCGCAGGCGCTGCTCGCGGTCGTGGGCGAGCCCGGCCCCGAAGGCCCGCGGGTGCGGCACCGAGAGGGCCACGAGGCTCCCGACCCGCTCGGGGTGGGAGGCGCCCAGGGCCCACGCGACGACGGCGCCCCAGTCGTGCCCGACCACGGTGGCGCGCTGCGCCCCCGCGGCGTCCAGGACGGCCACGGCGTCGGCCACGAGCCGGTCCAGCCGGTAGGCCTCCACCGCGCCGGGGCGCGCCGAGGCCGTGTAGCCGCGCTGCTCCGGCACCAGGACGCGCCGACCAGCGGCCACGAGCCCGCCGACCACGGCGTCGAAGGAGCGCCACGAGCCGGGGAAGCCGTGCAGGAGGAGGACCGGCTCGCCCTCCTCGGCGGCGCCCGGCGGCCCCGGCCGGGTGACGTGCACGGGCAGCTGCAGCCCGTCGCCGACGTCGACGCGCAGCAGGTGCGCCACCGGCCCCTGCTCGTCCGGCCCGTGCTCGTCCGGCCCCTGCTCGTCCGGCCCGTGCTCGTCCGATTCATGGGCATCCGGTGCGGACCGGTCCAGTGCTGGCTCGTCCCGTGCTGGTTCGTCCGAGGCTGGCTCGTCCGGGGCGTGCTCACCCGCCGCGGGGACGTCGCTGCGGTGGCCGTCGTCGGGCGGGGGGCTGGTCACGGGGCCACCTCACCGCTGTCGGGGGTCGGGCGCACGATGGACGCGTGCCAGACCCGTCGCCAGGACCGTCCTCCCGCCCGTCGTCCCGTCCTCCCTCGCGCCCGCCGGTCCGCCTCCGCGGGGGCGCCGCTCCCGGCGCCGCCCCCCGCGGGTGGCCGGACGACGTCCCCCCTCCGGGCGCCGAGGGCTGGGAGCAGCGCGCTGCCGCGTGGCTCCTCGACGCCTGCCCGCCCGACTACCGCGGCCACGCCGTGCTGGTGCGCCAGCCGCGCGTGCTCGCCCGGCTCGCCGTCCTGCACTCCGGGGCCCAGCTGGACGGGCTGCGCCGCGCCGTCGCCACGCTGCGCGCCGACCTCTCCGGCGCCGTGGGCCCGCGGGTGGTCGACGCGGCGCTCGAGGCGCTCGAGGCCGAGCGCGTGCGGCTGCTCGCCGTCGAGGAGGGGGCGGTGCTGGTGGAGCAGGCCCTCTCCGGGGTCCGGGTCGTGCCGTCGCTCTGACCGCGCGGACGCCCGCGGTGGCTGCCCCGCGCGCGCTCGCGCGCCGTGTGCGCAGCCTGGTGCGGCACGGCGGCGGCGCGGCGCGCGGACGGGGCCGCGCCGCGGGTGAGGTGGGGGTCGGAGGCGGTGTCGACCTACAGTGGCACCTCTGGGACGGACGTCCCCGGGGAGACGAGGTGGTGCGCGGTGGCGAGCGCGGAGGCGGCCGGACCGGCCGAGGACGGAGCCGGGGGGCAGCGGCGCCCGAGCTCGGCGCTGGAGCGCTCGGCGGTGCTGCCGAGGGTCCGCGGACCGCAGGACCTCCGCGCCCTGACCCCGGCCGAGCTGCGCGAGCTCGCCGACGAGGTGCGCGTGCACCTCGTGGAGTCGGTCGCGCGCACCGGTGGGCACCTCGGCCCCAACCTCGGGGTCGTCGAGCTGACCATCGCCGTCCACCGGGTCTTCGACAGCCCGTCGGACACGGTCGTCTTCGACACCGGGCACCAGTCCTACGTGCACAAGCTCCTCACCGGCCGCCAGGACCTGTCGACGCTGCGCACGCGGGGCGGCATCGCCGGCTACCCCAGCCGGGCCGAGTCCGTCCACGACGTCGTCGAGAACTCCCACGCCAGCACCTCGCTCTCGTGGGCGGACGGCATCGCCCGGGCGCGGTCCCTGACGGGTGAGGGGCACCGGTCCACCATCGCGGTCGTCGGCGACGGCGCCCTCACCGGCGGCATGGCCTGGGAGGCGCTGAACAACATCGCGGCGAGCCGGGAACGTCCCCTCGTCATCGTCGTCAACGACAACGAGCGCAGCTACGCGCCGACCATCGGCGGTCTGGCGCACCACCTCTCGACCCTGCGGGTCACCCGCGGGTACGAGCGCTTCCTCGACTGGGGCAAGCAGGCGCTGCGCCGCGGCGGCACGCCGGGCCGCCTCGCCTACGGCACGCTGCACGGGGTCAAGAAGGGCCTCAAGGACATCGTGGCGCCGCAGGGCATGTTCGAGGACCTCGGCCTGAAGTACCTCGGGCCCGTGGACGGGCACGACCTCGAGGCCCTCGAGCGCGTCCTGACGATCGCCAAGGACTACGGCGGTCCCGTCATCGTCCACGCGCTGACGAACAAGGGGCACGGCTACGCGCCCGCCCTCGCCGACGTCGCCGACCAGTTCCACGCCGTCGGCGTCATCGACCCGGTCACCGGCGCCCCGGTGGCGGCGGGCGGCGCCCCCAAGCGCGCCTCGTGGACGTCGGTGTTCGCCGACGAGGTGCTGGCGGTGGCGCGCGAGCGCGAGGACGTCGTGGGCGTCACGGCCGCCATGCTCATCCCGGTCGGCCTGCACAAGATGGCCGAGGCGATGCCCGAGCGCGTCGTCGACGTCGGCATCGCCGAGCAGCACGCCGCCACCTCGGCGGCCGGCATGGCCTTCGCCGGCCTGCACCCCGTCGTGGCCGTCTACGCGACCTTCCTCAACCGCGCCTTCGACCAGGTCCTGCTCGACGTCGCCCTGCACCGCGCCGGGGTCACGTTCGTGCTCGACCGCGCGGGCGTCACCGGCCCGGACGGGCCGAGCCACCACGGCATGTGGGACCTCGCCCTCCTCCAGCACGTGCCGGGCCTGCGCCTCGCGGCGCCCCGCGACGGCGCCACCCTGCGCGAGGAGCTGCGCGAGGCGGTGGGCGTCGACGACGCGCCGACGGTCGTGCGCTTCCCCAAGGGCTCTGCGCCCGAGGACCTCCCGGCGCTCGAGCGGCTCGGGGAGCCGGGGTCCTGGGGCGCCCCGGACGTGCTGGCCCGCACGGGCGGCGACGCCGGCGACGACGCCCGGGGCGCCGGCGACGAGGGCGCGGACGTCCTCGTCGTGGCCGTGGGCGCCCTCGCCGGCCTCGGGCTGGACGTCGCCCGGCGCCTGGCGCCGCACGGCGTCTCCGCGACCGTCGTCGACCCGCGCTGGGTCCTGCCCGTGCACCCGGCTCTCGTGGCCGCCTGCGCGCAGCACCGTCTCGTCGTCGTCGCCGAGGACGGGCTGCGCACCGGCGGCGTGGGCTCGCGCCTGCGCGACGAGCTGGCCGACACCGGGGTCCGCGTCGAGGTGCGGTGCGTGGGCGTGCCCGTCGCGTTCCTCGAGCACGCCGAGCGCTCCGAGGTGCTGGCCGAGATCGGTCTCACGGCGCAGGACGTCGCCCGCGACGTCCTCGGGCGCGTGGCGGCCCTGGACGGTGGCGAGGACGAGCGAGCGGGACGCCCCGCGCCGGGTGCGGCGGCCGGCCAGCGCACGCGCACCGACGGCTGAGGCGTCCTCGCGGGAGGCTCGCCGCGGCGTCACCCCCTGGCGGTACGTTCCCCTCGCCAGCACCGTCCGGCGACCAGGAGGCACGGCCGCATGAGCTCACCGCAGGGTCCTCGACACCCCGACGACGCGGCCCGCGGGTCGGGGGACGGCTGGACGGGTGACCCCGGGAACGGGGGACGGGCGCCGGGAGGCGCCGTCCAGCCGTGGTCCGGCCGCGGCCAGCAGGGCTACCCGGGTCAGCAGGGCTACGCGGGTCAGCAGGGCTACGCGGGTCAGCAGGGCTACGCGGGTCAGCAGGGCTACGCGGGTCAGCAGGGGTACCCGGGTCAGCAGGGCTACGCGGGCCAGCGCGGCTACCCCGGCCAGGGCGGCTACGCGGGACCGCCCGCACCACCGCTCGGCTACAAGGACACGACGGTCGCCTACCTGCTGTGGTTGTTCCTGGCGCAGTTCGGGGCCCACAAGTTCTACCTCCGCCAGCCCCTGCAGGGGGTCCTGTACCTGGGCCTGACGCTCATGGGCTGGCTGACCGTGTGGTTCCTCGTCGGGTTCCTCTTCTTCGGCACCCTCTTCGTGCTGTTCGTGGTCGACGCCTTCACGATCCCCGCGCAGGTGCGCCGGGTGAACGCCGACATCCACGCGTGGGCCCTGCACGGGCGTCGCTGAGGACGGCGTCGCTGAGGAGCCCGGCCCTCCGGGCTCCTCAGGGGCCCTTACGGCCGGCGAGCAGAGGCCTCCACCGGCGGGGCGTCGGCCATCGCCTGCGCGAGCGGTCCCGCGAGCAGGGCGACCTGCCACGCGCGGGCGCCGCCTGCCGCCAGGGCGCTGACCAGCCCCTCCTCGTCCAGCGGCTGCGGCGGCTCCCAGCACGTGCGGCGCAGCAGGTCCGGCTGGAGGAGGTTCTCGACGGGGACGTCGAGCTCCTCGGAGCGGGTCGTGACGACCTCGCGCGCGGCGGCGAGCCGTGCGGCAGCCGCGGGATCGCGGTCCTTCCACGTGCGCGGCGGCGGGGGGCCCGTGGCCGGCGTCGAGGTCGGGGGCAGGTCGCGGTCGGCCATCCCCTGCCCGCGGCGGATCGCCTCGAGCCACGTGGCCGCCCGGCGGCGGTTGGCCGGGCCGGAGAACACGGGCAGCGCCGCCAGCGCGGCCGGTGAGGTCGGCATCGCCGTCGCGGCGGCCACGACGGCGCGGTCGGGCAGGACCCGCCCGGGGGAGACGTCGCGGAGCTGGGCCAGCCGCTCCCGCTCCTCCCAGAGCTCCCGGACGACGGCCAGCTGGCGGCGCGAGCGGATCGCGTGCAGCCCCGAGGTGCGTCGCCAGGGGTCGGTGCGGGGCGGGGCGGGCGGGGCGTCGCGGACGGCCGCGAACTCCTCGGCCGCCCACGCCAGCTTGCCCTGCTCCTCCAGCACCTCGAGCAGCGCGTCGCGCAGCGGCAGGAGGAGCTCGACGTCCAGGGCCGCGTAGCGCAGCCACGGCTCGGGCAGGGGGCGCGTGGACCAGTCGACCGCCGAGTGCTCCTTGGCCAGGTCCACCCCGAGCAGGCGCTGCAGGACGGCCGCCAGCCCGACCTTCGGGAAGCCGGCCAGGCGGGCGCCGAGCTCGGTGTCGACCAGGGCGCCACCGGGCCGCAGACCCACGGCGGCGAGGCAGGGCAGGTCCTGGCCCGCCGCGTGGAGCACCCACTCGGCGTCGCCCATGGCGGCGGTGAGGGAGGACAGGTCGGGCAGCGCGTCGGGGTCCACGAGCAGCGTCCCCGTGCCGGCGCGGCGCAGCTGGACGAGGAAGGCGCGCTGGCCGTACCGGTACCCGGAGGCCCGCTCGGCGTCGACGGCGACCGGGCCGGTGCCCGCGGCGAGCCGCGCGGCGGCCTCCGCCAGGGCCTCGGGGTCCGCGACCACGTCGGGCACGCCCTCGGCGGGCTCGGTGAGCACCGGCAGCGGCGCCGGCGCGTCGGCGTCCGACGCCTCGGCCCCAGGTGCCTCGGTGCCGGACGCCTCGGTGCCGGTGGCCTCGGGGTCTGCTGCGCCGGAGCCCGAGGCGCCGGGCTGGGCGCCCTGTGACCCCACCGGCTGCTGCGCCGTCGACGCGTCCGCCGCGTCGGCGGGCGCGGGGTCGGGGGTGCTGCTGACGGGCGCGCCGGCGGGCGACGCGTCCGCCGCGGCGGGGCTGGGCTGGCGCGCGGTCATGGGGGCCACCGTAGGCCCGGGCCCGACCGCGACCGCCGTGGCGGCGCCGGCCCGGTGGGGAGAGCCGCCGCGGACCGCGCACCGGTCCGCGGGGCCCACCGGGCCGGTGGGGGGCGTCAGCTGACGAGGCCCGCCCGCAGGGTGATGGCGACCATCTCGGCGCGGTCGCCGGTGCGCAGCTTGCGGGCGATGCGGGCGAGGTGGCTCTTGACGGTCAGCGCCGACAGGCCGAGGGCCTCGCCGACGTCGCGGTTCGAGCGCCCCTCGGCCACGAGGGAGATGACCTGGACCTCGCGCTCGGACAGGTCCTCCCACGCGCCCGTCGGCGGCACGGCGTCGAGGCGGCGGGCGGGCCGGACGGGGCCGCCCTCCTCCTCGGCCGGGTCGACGACCAGGTAGCAGCGCGCGCCGGCGGCGAGCGCGGCGCCCGCGGCGGCGGCGGCGTCCGCGCCCTCGCGGCGGTGGTCGACGACGACGGTCGTGCCCCAGCCGCCCAGGGCGGTCTCCCGGACGAGGCCGAGGCCGGTGCCGCCGCCGAAGGACGGCTGGACGACGGCCACGGTGCCCGAGCGGCGGGTGGCGAGGGTGCGGGCGGCGGCCGCGTCGGGCGCGGCGAGCACCTCGCGGGCCCCGAGACCGCGCAGGACGCGGACGGCGGCGCGGCGCAGCGAGGACGAGGACAGCGCCACGAGCGCGGTGCCGCGGTCGGCGGCGGACTGCGCCTGGGTCCGGGCGTGCTGGCTGGGGATGCGGGCGACCGCGGGACCCCCAGCGGTGCGGGCGGTCCCTCGGGCGGGGGGCGGCAGGACGGCGGACACGGTCGACTCCCTTCGAAGCGCCCTTCCGTGGGCGCTACCAGGAGTCCCATCGGCACACCCGTCCGGCGGCTTGAGCCCTGGCGCGCGCGTCGAGTACACGACCTGCCGGCCACGGGGTGGTCACCGGCCGCGGGGCTCGCGGTCCCGGCTGCGCGGACCGCCCACGGGGGTGCGACGCCGGACGGCGCGGCCGGGCGCGGGACGTGCGAGGCGGGCCCACGCGGCGGACCTGCGGCGAGGGGTCCGCGGGGAAGGGCCGCGGAGGAGGGGCCCACGGGCGCGCGCAGGGGCGGGCGTCGCGGCGGCAGGAGGTCGCGGCGGGGAGGCCGGGGAGGGGCGCGTCAGCGGGCGCGGCGGGGGAGCGCGGTGACGCCGGCGGGCAGCGGCGGCAGGCCGGCCACCGTGCACAGCAGGTGGTCGGCCCAGGCGCGCAGGTGGTCGCCCACGACGTCCGGGCCGCCGACCGGCGACCAGGACGCGCGGACCTCGAGCTCGACGGTGGGCTCGCGCTCGGCGAGGCTGCCGTAGCTGTCGGACAGGACCCGGGTCACGGTGCCGCCCGCGGCGGTGTGCTCCACCCCGCCGTCGGCCAGCGCGTCGACGAACCAGGACCAGCCGACGTCGCCGAGGAGCGGGTCGCCGCCGGTCTCGGGGTCGAGCTCGGCACGGGCGAAGGTGACCACGCGCAGGTCGCCCTCCCAGGCCTCCTGCCCGGCGGGGTCGTGCAGCAGCACGAAGCGGCCGGTGGCGAGGTCGTCGTCGTCACCGGCCCGCACGACGTCGGCCGACAGGGCCACGGCGAACGGCGCCACCCGGGCCGGGGCGGGCACCTCGGCGAGGCGCACCTCCGGGCGGGTGCGCGCGGCGCGCAGGCTGGCGGTGCAGCGCTCGACCACCGAGCCCGGTCCGCCTCCGCTGGCGCCCGAGGGCCCCTCGCCGGGGGACCCGTGCGCGCCGCCCCTGCCCCGTCGCCCGTCCACGGCTCGCACGGTAGGTCGCGCGCGGCGCGGGACCGCGGACGAGGGGCTCCGCCACGCCGTGGCAGCATGCGGGACGTGCCCGACGCCACCCGGACGACCTCGCCCGCCCCCTCCACCGCGGCCGGTGTCACGACGGCCGGGGCCACGACGGCCGCCGGGGCGCCGGCGCTGCCCGGGGAGGGCGCCTTCAGCGCCGCGGCGCACGGCCGGCGCGGCGAGCGCACCCCGGTGTGGTTCATGCGCCAGGCGGGCCGGTCGCTGCCGGAGTACCGGGAGGCGCGCGCCGGCACGGCGATGCTCGAGGCCTGCCGGACCCCCGAGCTGGTCACCGAGATCACGCTGCAGCCCGTCCGCCGCTACGGCGTCGACGCCGCCGTCCTCTACAGCGACATCGTCGTGCCGCTGGCCGCCGCCGGCGTCGACCTCGACATCGTGCCGGGCACCGGCCCGGTCATCGCCTCGCCGGTCCGCACGGCCGCCGACGTCGAGGCGCTGCCCGTCCTGGACCCGGCGCAGGTGGGCTTCGTCGACGAGGCGGCGCGGATGCTCGTGCGCGAGCTCGGCGGCGTCCCGCTGCTGGGCTTCGCGGGCGCTCCGTTCACCCTCGCGAGCTACCTCGTCGAGGGCGGGCCGAGCCGCAACCTCGAGCACACCAAGGCGATGATGTACGGCGACCCGGGGCTCTGGAGCGCGCTGATGGAGCGACTCACCGCGCTGACGACGACCTTCCTGCGCGTGCAGGTCGAGGCCGGCGCCGGCGCGGTGCAGCTGTTCGACTCCTGGGTCGGCGCGCTGCCGCTCGCGGACTACCGGCGCTACGTCCTGCCCCACTCGACCGCCGTCCTCGAGGGCGTCGCAGACCTGGGCGTGCCGCGCATCCACTTCGGCACCGGCACCGGCGAGCTGCTGGGCGCCATGGCCGAGGCGGGTCCCGAGGTCGTCGGCGTCGACTTCCGGGTGCCGCTCGACGTGGCCGCCGAGCGGGTGGGCCGCGCCGTCGACCGGCCCGTCGCCCTGCAGGGCAACCTCGACCCCGCGGCGCTGTTCGCCCCCTGGCCCGCCGTGCGCGAGCGCGTGCTCGCCGTGCTCGAGGCGGGCCGCGCGGCCCCGGGGCACATCTTCAACCTCGGCCACGGCGTGCTGCCTGCGACCGACCCCGACGTGCTGGCCCGCGTGGTCGACCTCGTCCACGAGACGACGACGCGCTGACCCGGAGGGGTGGGGCTGTGACGTCGGGGGAGGTCGTCAGGGCGTCCGGCGCCGCGCCGGTGGTCGTGGTCGGCGCGGGCGTCAGCGGCCTGGTGGCGGCGTGGGAGCTGGCCCGGGCCGGGGAGCGCGTGGTGCTGCTGGAGGCCGGTGACCGGGTCGGCGGCGTGATGGCGCGCGGCGCCCTCGACGTGCCGGGCCGCCGCGAGCCGCTCCTCGTGGACCTCGGCCCCGAGTCGCTGCTCGTGCGCCGTCCCGAGGCCCTCCAGCTGCTCGACGAGCTCGGCCTGTCGGGCGACGTCGTGCACCCGGAGCCGGTGCCCGCGGCCGTGGCGACGCGGGGGCGGCTGCACGACCTGCCGCCCGGGACGGTGATGGGGGTGCCGCGCACCACCGACCACCTGGCCGGGCTCCTGGCGCCCGAGGAGGTCGCCCGCGTCGCCGCGGAGGAGCGGGTCGAACCCGTGGGCGTCGACGACGTCGACGTCGCCTCCTGGGTGGCCGGTCGCGTGGGGCGCGCGGTCGTCGACCGCCTCGTCGAGCCGCTGCTCGGCGGCGTCTACGCGGGCAGTGCCGGGTCGCTCTCCCTGCGGGCGACCGTCCCGGCGCTGTGGGACCTCGCCGAGCGCGGCGAGCCCCTGCTCGCCGGGAGGGCGGCGGCGCCGGGGGCCCCGGCGACCAGGGGTGCCCCGACGACCAGCGGAGCTGCGACGACCGGGGGAGCCCCGACGACCGCGGGCGTCCCGACGCCGGCGGCGCCCGCGGCCGGTCCGGTGTTCGCCGGGCTGCGCGGCGGTGTGGGCCGGCTCGCGGAGGAGCTCGCCGCCCGCCTGGTGCACGACGGCGTCGAGCTGAGGCTGCGCACCGCGGCCACGTCCCTGCGCCGCGCGGCCGGGCCCTCGGGGGGTGAGGCGGACGGGGGTGCGCGCTGGGTGGTCGGCACGCCCTCCGGGGACGTGCCCGCCCGCTCCGTCGTCGTGGCCCTGCCCGCGCCCGCGGCCGCACGGCTGCTCGCCGACGCGGCGCCGGCTGCGGCGGCGGAGCTGCGCCGCGTGCGCACGGCCAGCAGCGCCATCGCCACCCTCGTCGTGCCCGGTGCGGTGCTGGCGGGCGTGCGCCGGTCGGGGTTCCTGGTGCCGCCCGTCGACGGCGGCCTCGTCAAGGCGTCGACCTTCTCGAGCACCAAGTGGGCGTGGCTCGCCGACGCCGCTGCCGCCGGGGCGGACGGCGACCGGGCCGACGCGCCGCCGGCCGTGCTGCGGGTGTCCGCCGGTCGCGCCGGCGAGGAGGCCGTCCTCGACCGCGACGACGAGGACCTGCTGGCCTCCGCAGCCGCCGAGCTGGGTTCGCTGCTGGGCGGCGAGGACGTCCCGGTGCTGGCGGGCCGCGTCGACCGCTGGCGAGACGGGCTGCCCCAGTACGACGTCGGCCACCTGGACCTCGCGGCCCGCGCGCGCGCCGGTGTCGCCGAGCAGCCCGGCCTCGCCGTCGCCGGCTCCGCCTACGAGGGGGTCGGCGTGCCCGCCTGCATCGCCGCCGCCCGCCGGGCGGCGCGCCAGCTGCTGGCGGGCTGAGTGCTGCTGATGGGTTGAGTACTGCTGATGGGCTGGGAGCTGCTGGCTGGCTGGAGTTCCTCGCGGCCGAGAGCGGCCGGCGGGCTGAGCGGCTGGTGGTCCGGGAGGTCAGGACCAAGGCCCCGGGGGACACCCCGTGGCGGCCTGGGAGCATGGGCGCGTGAGCGAGACGAGCACCGGCCAGGCCACCCCCACAGCCCCCGCGTCGGCCCCCGCGACGCCCCCGTCGTCGGCGGAGGTCAACGAGACGATCCGCTACACGATGTGGTCGGTCTTCCGCGCCGTGGACCACCTGCCCGACGACGAGCGCGACGCCGCGACGCAGGAGCTCGAGCAGCTGCTCGCCGCCGACGCCGACGTCGTCGTCCGAGGCCTGTACGACGTGAGCGGCATGCGCGCCGACTCCGACCTGATGGTCTGGTGGCACGCCCCGACGGTCGAGGCCCTGCAGTCGGCCTACCACCGGCTCCGGCGCTCCGCCGTGGGCCAGGTGCTGGAGCCCGTGTGGTCCTCCACCGGCCTCCACCGCCCGGCGGAGTTCAACAAGGGCCACATCCCGGCGTTCATGGCGGGGGAGGAGCCCCGCGGCTACCTCTGCGTCTACCCCTTCGTGCGGTCCTACGACTGGTACCTGCTCGAGGACGCCGACCGCAAGAAGATGCTGCGCGACCACGGCATGGCGGCCATGCCCTTCCCGGACGTGCGCGCCAACACGGTCAGCGCCTTCGCCCTCGGGGACTACGAGTGGCTCCTGGCCTTCGAGGCCGACGAGCTCCACCGCATCGTGGACCTCATGCGCGAGCTGCGCGCCACGGAGGCGCGCCGCCACGTGCGCGAGGAGGTCCCGTTCTTCACGGGGCCGCGCGTCAGCGCCCAGCAGGTCGTCGCCCGCCTGCCCTGAGCCCCGGCCCCAGCACGAGAGAGCCCCCGTCCAGGTCTCCGGACGGGGGCTCTCGTGCGTCGTGCTGGCGCGGGCGGCGTCAGCCGGCGGTGCCGGGGCGGTGCATGGGGACGTGGGGGATGCCGTCCTCGAGGAACTCCTCCCCGGCCACCTCGAAGCCGTGCCGGGCGTACCACCCCGACAGGTGCGCCTGGGCGTCCAGCACCAGGCCCTCGGCGCCGTGGCGGGCGACGACGTCGGTCATGAGGACCGACGCCAGGCCCTGGCCGCGGGCGCCGGGGGCGGTGGCGACCCGGCCGATGCGCCGCGGGGAGGAGGAGCCGGCCGGCTCCTCCAGGACCCGCAGCGTCGCCGCGACGGCGACCTGCTCGCCCTCGCGGACGACGCCGTCGCCGACGTGCCACAGGTGCTCGGTGCCGGGCTCGAGGTCGCGCCCGTCCACCTCCGGGTAGGGGCACTCCTGCTCGACGACGAACACGTCCACGCGCAGCCGCAGCAGGGCGTGGAGCGTCGCCGCGTCGAGCTCGCCCGGGAGGGCCCGGCGCACCCCCTCCTCGGGCTCGAGCGGGTCAGCCACGCTCGGGCTGCAGGCGCAGCGAGACGGAGTTGATGCAGTACCGCTGGTCGGTGGGGGTGTCGAAGCCCTCGCCCTCGAACACGTGCCCGAGGTGGCCGTCGCAGGCCCCGCAGCGCACCTCGGTGCGGGTCATGCCCATGGACCGGTCGCTGATGTAGCGGACCCGCTCCTCGGCCAGCGGGGCGTAGAAGGACGGCCAGCCGCAGTGGGACTCGAACTTGGTCTCCGAGCGGAACAGCTCGGTGCCGCACGCGCGGCAGCTGTAGACGCCGACCGACTTCTCGTCGGTGTACTCGCCGGTGTACGGGCGCTCGGTGCCCCCGAGGCGGAGCACGGAGTACTCCTCCGGCGAGAGCTGCGCGCGCCACTCGGCGTCGCTGCGGCGCACGGGCTCCGGTGCGCCCGCGGGGGTCTGCTCCGGCGTCGACGGGGTGGTGGACGAGGTCGATGCGCTCATGCCCGGTCCAACACGACGTGCGGGCCCGTCGTTCCCGGCGGCCCTCGCGGCGCCCGCGGGAGCGGGCTGCGCCAGACTGGCCGGGTGGACGCTGACGAGGTCGACCAGGAGCAGGGCCCCGAGCAGGAGGCCGGTGCCGGCACGGGCCGGACGGTGCCGGTGCCCTCGGAGGCGAGTCCCGGGACCCCGGCGCACGAGCCGGCCGTCACCACCGAGGCCGGTGAGGCGGAGCCCGAGGACGCCTGGCGCCAGGGCATCCACCTCACCAGCAGCGGCGCGGACGACGCCGACGGCAGCGGCCAGGCGCGCTCGGGCTACTGGGACGACCAGGACGACCCCGAGGGTCCCGACGAGACGTGACGGGCGGGGTGCGCCGGACGAGACGCGCACGGACGAGGCCATGGCGCCTTCGTCGTCATGCCGGCGACGCAGACGTCTCCGCCCCTGACGCACGCGGGGCCTGACGCACGAAGACCCCACCCGCTCGGCGGGTGGGGTCTTCGTGCGTCAACCGGGGGGCGTGGTCACCCGGCGGCGTGCTGGTCGGGGTCGGGCTCCAGGTGCTCGGCCTCCTCGGGGATCTGCCGAGGGCCGATCACGACGAGGCGGCCGGCGGAGAGCTCCGCGGCGCTGTCGCGCACCCACGAGGGCGGCTGCTCGGGCAGGCCCTCCGCGGCGATGGCCTGCGAGAGGCGCTCGCGCACCTCGGCGGGGGGCCTGCCCTGCAGGCGTCGCAGCTCGCTGAGCACGCGCTGCAGGCGCGTCTGCATCTCGTCCAGGGCGCGGGCGTCGCTCTCCGTCATGGGACGACGGTAGCCGGGGCGCCGCGCGCTCGCCGCTCGTCGACGGCGGCGTGCTCGAGAGACCGATCGGGCCGGGAGCGTCGCCGCCCGGGACGGCAGGCCTCGCCCCGGTCGGCTGGACCGCGCTGCGGGACGCAGCGCGGTCCGGTCAGCCGAGCCGCGCCGTCCCGCCGTAGACGTGGAGGACGGGCAGGCCGAGGGACTCGCGGGCCCGGGAGGCCCAGTCGCGGTGGAAGGTGTCCTCCACGGCGTGGGGGCGGGTCACGACGACGACCTCGCGCACCCCGCCGGCGGCCACGGCGGCCTCGAGGGCGGGCAGCGGGTCGTCCTGCACGACCTCGCCGTCAGCCCGGCACCCGGCGGCGCGCAGCGCGGCGAGCGACTGCTCGAGCGCGGTCGCGGCCTCGGCGCGGGCCTCGCGCTCGTCCGGCTGGCCCTCCCGCAGCGCGTCGAGCGCGGCGCGCATCTCGAAGAGGCTCAGGTGGTCCACGACGTCGGCGAGCAGGTTGCGCTCGGTGTCGGCCGGCACGAGCACCCGGTAGACGGCCCGGACGCCCTCCACCTCGTGGACCGCCGCGATGCGCTCGGCGTCGCCCTCGTCGAGCGCCTCCTCGGTGAGCAGGAGGACGTCGCCGTCGGCGTCGGCGGGGGCGGCGGGGGAGGTGTCGTCGGGCACGGCAGGAAGGCTAGTCCAGCCCCGCGCGGCGATTCGGGGCCCGGAACGGCTCGGGTGCGTGACGGCGGGGGCCCGGGACCGCTCGGGCGCGCAGCCGCGAGGGCCCGGGACAGGCCGGTCCCCGGGACGGGTCAGTCCCCGGACAGCACCGCCTCGAGGTCGTAGGCGGCGGGGACCTCGACCTGGTCGGTGGTGCACGAGGACGGCTCGCGGTCCGGCCGCCAGCGCAGGAACCGCACGACGTGGCGGAACCGGCCCTTCTCCAGCTGGTCGAAGCCCACCTCGCACACGAGCTCGGGACGCACGACGACGAAGGAGCCGTCCTTGCTGGCGGAGAAGCGGTTCCGCTCCCCGGCGCCGCGCAGCGGCTCGCCGTCGGCGTCCCGCTCGACGTGGGGAGCCAGCTCCTCCACCAGCTCCCGGCGCCGTGCGGCCGTGAACGCCGAGGCGCCGCCCACCTGGGAGAAGCCGTCCTCGCCGGGCTGGCGCAAGCCCAGGAGCAGCGAGCCGACGCCCTCCCCGCTCTTGTGGACCCGGTATCCGACGACCACGACGTCGGCCGTGCGCGCGTGCTTGACCTTCGTCATGACGCGCTTGCCCGGCTCGTAGCGGGCCGCGGCCGGCTTGGCGACGACGCCGTCGAGCCCGGCTCCTTCGAAGTCGGCGAGCCACCGCCGGGCGAGATCGGGGTCCTGGGTGAGCTGTGTCAGGTGCAGGGGCGCCTCGAGGCCGCCCCACAGCGCCTCGAGCCGTCGGCGCCGCTCCTCCGCGGGGGCGGGCATGAGGTCCTCGTCGCCCTCGGCGAGCAGGTCGAAGGCGACGAAGGAGGCGGGCGTCTCCCGGGCCAGCGTCCGCACGCGGGAGGCCGCCGGATGGATGCGCTGGGACAGCGCGTCCCAGTCCAGGCGCTCGGCCCCGGGCTCGCCGCGCCGCACGACGACCTCGCCGTCCACGACGCAGCGGGCGTCGCCGAGCTGGCGCTCCAGCTCGGCGACGACCTCGGGGAAGTAGCGCGTCAGCGGCTTGCCCCCGCGGCTGCCGAGCTCGACGGCCGGGCCGCCCGCAGCGGTCCCGTCGTAGAAGACGATGCAGCGGAAGCCGTCCCACTTCGGCTCGAACCACAGGCTGCCCGGGGTGGAGTCGGGCTCGGGGACGGCCTGCGCGGCGCGCGCCAGCATGGGGTCGACCGGGGGCAGCACCGGCAGGCGCAGGCGCTCGGCCGGGGTGGCCGGGGTGGGAGCAGCCGCTGGGATCGACGGGTCCGGTGTCGCGGGGTCCGGGGTCGCCGGGTCGGTCGTCGCCGGCCCGACCGCCGCGGGTCCTGTCGCTCCGGCGCCAGCCGGTCCGGGGTCGGGGGCGTCGCGGCGGGCCGGAGGAGGGGGCACGCTGCCGATCCTGCACCTCCCGCGCCGACTCCCGCCCGCCCCGGGCCGCAGAGCGCGCCGCGGGCGGGCAGGATGCCGCCATGGCTCGACGTCGAGGACACGCCGCGGTGCCGGGCTCCCGCGGTCGCCCGCCGGCCGCTCGCCGCCGCGGACGCACGGGTGCCGACGCGGCGGCGAGGACGATGGCGGTCTCCTTCGCAGGCACCGGGGTGCTGCACCTCGTGCGGCCGGCGATCTTCGACGCCGTCGTGCCGCGCGCGCTCGGCGCTCCCCGCCCGTGGACCCTGCTGTCCGGGGTCGCCGAGCTCGTGTGCGCCGCAGCCCTCGCCGCGCCCGCCACGCGCCGGCTCGGGGGAGCGCTGTCCGCCGCCATGCTGCTCGCCGTCTGGCCGGCGAACATCTCCATGGCTCAGCGGGCGCTCCGCTCGCCCCGGGCCTCCCTGACGCGCCAGGTCGTGACCCTCATCCGCGTCCCGCTGCAGGTGCCCATGGTGGCCAGCGCCGTTGCCGTCGCGCGGGGGCCCCGATGAGCAAGGACGAGGTGACGACCGGTGGCGGGGCGACCACCGCCGGCGGCGGGGTGACGGACCAGGGTCCCGCACGCGCGACGGCGGCCGAGGCGGCGGTCCGAGCAGCAGCCGGCGCCGCAGCCCTCCGACGCGGTCTGGGCACGGTGCGCCGCCACCTGCCGGTCGGGCCGGTCGCGCGTCGGCGCGCTCGCACGGCGGCGCGCGTCGCCGCCTGGTCGGGCGCCGGGGCAGTCGCGGCGACGTCGCTGGCTGCGGCCGGGATGTCCGGCCTGGCGGCCTTCTTCGTCCGGCGCGTGGTGACGCCCGTCCACGAGCGCCCCGACGACGTGCGCGTGCTGGCCGTCGACGCGGACGGCACGGGGCCCGACGGGCCCGTGATCACCGTGACGGCCGACGCCCAGACGCGCGCCCGCGGCCGCTACGTGCTCCTGCTGGACGGCGGACGTCGGTCCGCCCAGGTCGGCGACGTCGTCCGCGAGGAGGACGGCGCCGTCGTGCGGCAGCTCCTTTCCGTCCCCGACGGCGGGATCGCGCCGGGGCCGGCGCGCTGGAGCGGTGTCGTGCACGTCGGCGACCCCACCGCGGCGCTGGGCCTGCCGCACGAGGACGTCCTCGTGCCCACACCCCTGGGTGGGCTCCCTGCCTGGTTCGTGCCGGCGCAGCGGGCTCGGGCCACGGGCGCGGAGGACGGCTCGGCCACCGCGGACGACCAGCCGGCAGGCGCCGAGGTGTGGGCGGTGCTCGTGCACGGCCGCGGGGCGACCCGCGAGGAGTGCCTGCGCGCCGTCCCGCTCCTGCACCGCCTCGGGCTCTCGTGCCTGGTGCCGGCCTACCGCAACGACGCCGACGCCCCCGTCGAGGCGGCGAGCCACTACGGCCTCGGGGACACCGAGTGGCTCGACGTCGAGGCAGCCGTCCTGCACGCGCTCGACCACGGCGCCCGCGAGGTCGTCCTCGTCGGGTGGTCCATGGGCGGTGCGATCGTCCTGCAGCTGGCCACGCGCTCCTGGACGGCCGACCGCGTCCGGGCCCTGGTCCTGGACTCGCCGGTCGTGGACTGGCGCGACGTCCTCGAGCACGCCGCGCGCCAGAACCGGCTGCCGCAGCTGGCTCTCAGGCTCGGCATCGCCATGCTGGCGCGCCCCGAGGCGCGGGCCCTGCTGGGCGTCAGCGCGCCGATCGACATCACGCGCCTGGACTGGGTCGTGCGCGCCGACGAGCTGCACCTGCCGGCGCTGCTCCTGCACGCGGGGGAGGACGACGTCGTCCCCATCGGCCCGTCGCGGCGGCTGGCAGCCGCCCGACCGGACCTGGTCGTCTTCCGGGACTTCCCCGGCGCCCAGCACACCAAGGAGTGGAACACCGACCCCGACCGCTGGGAGCGCGAGGTCGCCCGCTTCCTCCTCGAGCACCTCTGAGGCGTCGACGGCGGCTGCAGGGGACGCCGGCGCGGGCGGCGGTCTGGCGCAGAGCCCTCGACGCCCACGCTCGTCGGCGGTGGGCTGCTCCCGCGGTGGCACACAGGTCGGCAAGCCGACTCGCGTGCCACCGCAGCGGCGCGACGCAGGGAAGCGCGCCCACACGGTTGGCGATCGAGCTCAACGGGGCTCCGGCGACGAGCACGACCGTCGGCGCTGGCGCCAGGCGCCGACGATGCGGTCGAGGGCTGGTGCCCAAGGGGGTGGGGGGACGTGGGGGTCGGTGCTGTCGGGTGGGTGCCAGATGACCTGGGTGCCGCGGAGCTCTCCTCTCCAGCGCTGGCGGTGGACGAGGCGGTGGTGGTGGGCGCACAGGCAGGCGCCGTTGCGCTCTGAGGTGGCGCCCCCGCGGGAGTACTCGGTGACGTGGTGGATGTGGCACCAGTCCGCGGGTCGGGTGCAGGTGCCGTAGGTGCAGGTCTGGTCGCGGAGCTTGATGGCGGTGCGGATCTTGTCGGGCCAGGAGTAGACGGAGCGTCCGACGTCGAGGGGCTGGTTCTCGGCGGTGAGCAGGACGGGGACGAGCTGGGCGTCGCAGGCGAGCATCGCCGTCTGCTCCCCGGAGACGGGGTGGCCGCCGGGCAGGAAGCCGGGTGCGGCACCCGGGGCGCCGGGGTCCAGGAGCGTGGTGAGGGGCACGGTGACGAGCAGGCGGGGCCTGCTGGAGCCGGTGCCGGTGCGTCCGGACAGGTGGGCGTCGGCGACCTGCACGAGGGCGTCGGCGAGGCGCCGGGGATGGGAGCGCGCGTCCGGCGTCCCGTCGGAGGCGGGCCGTGGTGCGGCGAGGGGTTCGAGGGCGGCCATGAGCGTCGCCCCGCCGGTGGGGTCGAGGACGCCGGAGAGCAGCCAGGTGCCGTCGTCGGTCTGGGTGCACCGGACCTGGCGCTGGCTGGTCTGGCGGGCCTCGGTGCGGGCGAGGTCGTCGTCGGCGCGCACGTCGAGCCGGGCGGTGAGGTGGCGTCCGACCCTGGCGAGGCGCCGGGGGTCCAGGTGCGCTGCCTGCTCGAGCAGGAAGGCCTGCGCGTCGGCGCGGGTGGCGGCGTCGAGGTCGGGGTGGAGGCGGCCCATGGTGGTGGAGATGACGCCGGCCTGGTCGCCGGTGATGTCGCCGGCGGCGAGGGCCCTCCCGGTCGCGGTCAGGTCGGTGTCCAGGGCGACGGCCAGGTCGACGCGCTTGCGGGCGTGCTCGGCGCGGGTGGTGGTGGCCCCGACGAGCCAGTCCGCGGTCGACGGCGCCCCGGAGGCCAGGCCCACGCGGCGCTCGTCGGCATGACCGAGGACACGGAGCCGAGCGGCGTCCAGGCGGGCGGCCTGGCGCTCGAGGTCGATGACGGCGGCCCGGACCTGGGCGTCGGTGCAGCGCCACACCTCGGCGGTCAGCAGCGCGTCCAGGGCCGTGGTCAGCGCGGTCAGGGCTCCGTCGACAGGTCCGGCGGCTTCCTCCTGAGGACCCGTCGCGGCGTCCGGCCGCGGGCTGGGATCGGGCGCGCCGAACGGCTCCTCGCCGCTCGGCCCGCCGGTGGTCATGGAGCTGACGCTAGGCGCGACCACCGACGCCGCCGTGCGTCGGGGAACGAGCCGCAGGCCTCTGACCTGCGACGATGCTGCGGTCACTTCGGACTAGAGAAAGATGACCCGAAGTGGCACCACGACCTGGACGAGGTTCGGCGGTCGGCCTCGGGCAGCCTCCCGGCCTCAGCGACGGACGGTCCAGCGCCCCAGCAGCGTGCCGCCCCCGTCGTCGGCCAGCAGCAGCGACGCGAGCTCGAGCCGCTCGACGAGCGCCTCGCCCACGAGGGCGCGTGGGCCGTCCCCGGCGACGAGGAGCGGTGAGGTCGTCAGGCACAGCTCGTCGAGCAGGCCGGCCGCCACGACGTCCCGCAGCAGCGCGGGCCCGCCCTCGCAGAGCACGCGGTGCAGCCCGCGGTGGGCGAGCTCGTCGACGGCCTCGACCAGGTCCACGTGCTCGTCCCCGGCCACCACCACCGCGTCGTCGCCGAGACCCGAGCGCAGCCGATCCAGCGCGGGGTCCCCGGCGGCCGCGCACGTCACGGCCAGCACGCGGGGCGCCGCGCCTCTGCGGTCACCGCTCGCCGCGGCGAGCAGGTTGCCAGGCAGCCGACCGGACCGCGTCACGACGGCGAGCGCGGGTGCCGGGGCCTGGCCCAGGGCGGCCCGCCGGGCGGCCAGGGACGCGCGCACCCGCAGGGGCCCGTAGCCCTCGGAGCGGGCGGTGCCGGCCCCGACGAGGACGACGTCGGCGAGCGAACGCAGGAGCACCAGCACGCGCAGGTCGGTCGCCCCCGAGATCGAGCGGCTGGACCCGTCCGCCCCTGCGGCGGCGCCGTCGAGCGTCGTCACGAGGTTGGCCCGCACCCGGGCGGCGCGGCCGGGGGAGGGCAGCGCGTGCGCGTAGAGGTCGGCGAGGTCGTCCTGGGAGTCCGACGAGCGGGGCCCCGACGCACCGGCACCCCCCGACGCACCGGCACCCCCCGACGCACCGGCACCCCCCGACGCACCGGCACCCCCCGGCGCCGGGCCCTCGACGAGACGAGGGGCACCGAGCGACGGGGGGTGCAGGAGCCGGAGACTCACGGGAGCGGTGGTGCTCAGGCCGCGGTGCTCTCGCGGACCTGGCGCTGGATGCGCCCGAGCATCCCGGTCATGCCGCGCAGCCGCAGCGGGCTGACGGCGCGGTCCAGGCCGAGGCGGGAGCAGACGTCACCGGGGACGTCGAGCACCTGGGCGGCGGGCAGCCCGTCGAGGCCCTCGGCGAGGATGCCGGCGAACCCGCGGGTCGTCGGTGCCTCGGGCGGGGCCGAGAAGAACAGGCGCACGGTCCGGTCGGCGTCGTCGTCCACCTCGGTGAGCAGGAAGATCGGCGACTGGCACTCCGGCACCGGCTCGAGCAGCTCCGGGTGGTCGGCGTACCGCGGCGGCAGGGCCGGCAGGCCGCGGCTGAAGTCCAGCAGCAGCTGCAGCCGCTCGGGCTCGCTGACGGCGTGGAAGTCCTCGACGATCTCGGCCAGCGCCGGGGGGAGGCCCTCGGTCGGGCCCCCCTGGCCGGCCGCGGGACCCGCGGTGGCGGCGCTCACGCGCGGCGAGCCGGGGCGTCGCCCGGCTCGGTGCCCGTGGCGATGGGGACGCGCACGGCGTTGCCCCACTCGGTCCACGAGCCGTCGTAGTTGCGCACCTTGTCGTAGCCCAGCAGGTGGGTCAGCACGAACCACGTGTGCGAGGAGCGCTCGCCGATGCGGCAGTAGGCGATGACGTCGTCGCCGGGCTGCAGGCCCTTCTCGCCGGAGTAGATGGCCTCGAGCTCGGCGCGGCCCTTGAAGCGGCCGTCCTCGGCCGCGGCGCGAGCCCACGGCACGGACTCGGCGGTGGGGATGTGCCCGCCGCGCAGCGCCCCCTCCTCGGGGTAGGCCGGCATGTGCGTGCGCGCGCCGGTGTACTCCTCGGCCGAGCGGACGTCGATGAGCGGACCGTTGCCCAGGTGGCCGAGCACGTCGGAGGCGAAGGCGCGGATCTCCTCGTCGCGGCGCTCGACCACCGGGTAGTCGGTGGCGGCGGGGGAGGGGGCGTCGGTCGTCGTCTCGCGCTCCTCGGCGAGCCAGGCGGCGCGGCCGCCGTCGAGCAGCCGGACGTCCTCGTGGCCGAAGAGGGTGAACACCCACAGCGCGTAGGCCGCCCACCAGTTCGACTTGTCGCCGTAGATGACGACGGTCGAGTCGCGGCTGATGCCCTTGGCCGCCATGAGCTGGGCGAAGCCCTCGCCGTCGACGTAGTCGCGCGTGACGGGGTCGTTGAGGTCGGTGTGCCAGTCGATCTTCACGGAGCCGGGGATGTGCCCGGTCTCGTACAGCAGCACGTCCTCGTCGGACTCCACCACCACGAGGCCCTCGGCGCCGAGGTTGTCGGCGAGCCACTGGGTCGTGACGAGGCGCTCGGGGTGGGCGTAGTCGGCCAGGGCGGGGCTCGGGTCGGTGGGGACGGGCACGTGTTCTCCTCGGGGTCGCTCGAGTCGTTGTCTCGGGCTGGACCGGCGCGGGCGGGCGTCTGCTCGTCGCCGCGGGCCCGCGCGGTCCGTCACTGCGGTGCTGTCGGGGCAACACCCCGCCATCGGGCGGATCTTCCCGCACGGGGCCCTGCGCTGCACCAGCGCCCACGCTGCGGACGGGCTCGGGCGGGCTCCCGGGGCCGGCCCGGCGCCGTGCGCACTCCCGGGGAGCCGCACGCCGACCGGCCGCGCGGCGGTCCCCGGCATAGGGTCGCGAACCGTGGTGAGGGTGAGCACGGGCGACGGGTCGGACGGGCGGGGCCGCGGCCCCGGTGCGCTGGTGGGGCGCTCGCCCCAGCTGGGCCGGGACCGGCTGGTGGCCGAGCTCGTGCCCTCGCCGCGCTTCGCGGACGTCTCCTTCGCCTCCTACCGGCCCTCGCCGTCGGAGCCCTCGCAGGCCGAGGCGGTCACCGAGCTCGAGCGGCACGCCGAGCGGGTCCAGGGGGCCCAGGGCTCCCGCGGGGAGAAGGAGAGCGGCCTGCGCCGCCTGCTGCGCGGGCGCCCCGCCGAGCCGCAGGGCACGCCCGGCGTCTACCTCGACGGCGGGTTCGGCGTCGGCAAGACCCACCTGCTCGCGGCGACGTGGCACGCGGTGCCGGGCCCGAAGGCCTTCGGCACCTTCGTCGAGTACACGAACCTCGTGGGGGCCCTCGGCTTCCAGGAGGCCGTGCGGGCGCTGTCGTCCATGACGCTCGTGGCCATCGACGAGTTCGAGCTCGACGACCCGGGCGACACCGTCCTCATGGCGCGGCTGCTGCGCGAGCTCGTCGACGCCGGCGTGCGCCTGGCCGCGACGTCCAACACGCTGCCCGACTCCCTCGGGGAGGGGCGCTTCGCCGCCGACGACTTCATGCGCGAGATCCAGGCGGTGGGGGACAACTTCGAGGTCGTGCGCATCGAGGGCGAGGACTACCGCCACCGCGGCCTGCCCGACCCGCCGGCCCCCCTGGCCGACGACGAGCTGGTCGCCCGCGCCGAGCGCGCCGGCAGCGGTGCTGTCCTGGACGACTTCGGCGCCCTGACCGAGCACCTCGCGAAGGTCCACCCCAGCCGCTACGGCGCGATGCTCGACGGCGTGACCCACGTCTTCTGGCGCGACCTGCAGCCGCTGACCGACCAGAACGTGGGCCTGCGCACCGTCGTCCTGGCCGACCGGATGTACGACCGCTCCCTGCCGCTGTCCGTCTCCGGCGCGAGCCTGGCGAACCTGTTCACCCGCGAGATGCTCGAGGGCGGCTACCGCAAGAAGTACTACCGGGCCCTGTCCCGCCTGACCTCGCTGGCGCGCGAGGGAGCCTGACCCCCGCCCCGGTCTTGACCGGCGCCGCTCCCGCGGCGACAGTTCCGCAGCAGGGACGACGACGACGTCGTCCCGCGGACGGGGGAGCACCGTGGTGGACGACGCGCAGCGCGCCGAGGACTCGAGGACCGAGCGGGCGCGGTGGTCGCCCACGCGCCGAGGGGTGCTCGCCGGCACCGCGGGGGCCGTGGCTCTCGCCGCGGTCGCGCCAGGGGCCTCGGGGGCCTCGTGGCGCGGGGTCGGCGACCCGGTGTCACGGCGGTCGGCCGCCCGCGGGCTGGACTTCCTGCGGGCGATGACCGACGCCTACCCGGAGGCCGCCGGGTCGGGACCGGTCCTGGCGCAGAGCTACTCCGACCAGAACGGCCTGTTCAGCACGGCCTTCGTCTACGACCAGGCGCTGAGCATCTGCGCCGCGCTCGCGGCCGGCGGCCGTGGCGTCGCCCTGGCCCGCCGCCTCGGCGACGGCCTGCTCTTCGCCCAGCAGCACGACCCGGTGCACGACGACGGGCGCCTGCGGCAGGCCTACAACGTCGGGCCGTACACCTTCTACGACGGCTCGTCCCAGCCCTCCGGGCTCGAGCTGCCGGACGGCACGGCGAACGTCGGCTACCAGTTCGGCTTCCTCGGCACGGCTGTCGGTGACATGGCGTGGCCGGGCATCGCGCTGGTGCAGCTGCACGAGCGCACCGGAGACCGGCGCTACCTCGACGGGGCGGTGGCGATCGGCCGGTGGATCACGACGAACGCCCGCAACGGCGGCGCCCTCGGCGGCTTCTCGTTCGGCGTTGACGCCGGCGGCGCGCGGGTGCCCAACGTCTCGACCGAGCACAACGTCGACTGCGTCGGCTTCTTCCGCCAGCTCGCCGTCGCGACCGGGGAGCCCGGCTGGCTCGAGGAGGCGGCCCGGGCCCGCGCCCTCGTCGAGCGCATGTGGGAGCCGTCGGGCGGGTACTTCTACACCGGGAGCAACGACGGCGAGACGGTCAACCGCGACCCCCTGCCCCTGGACCCGCAGACGTGGAGCTGGCTGTCCCTCCAGGACCCCCGCTACGCGTCCGCCCTGGACTGGGCGGCCGACGCGCTGGCCGTGACCGACGACGCGCAGCAGCCGCTGAGCCAGCTGCCCGACGGCGTCACCGTCTCCGGCGTCACGTTCAGCTCGGCGAGCCTGGTCTCGACCGCCGTGTACGAGGGGGTGCCGGTCAACCCCTCCGGCGTCTGGCTCGAGGGGACCGGGCAGCTGGCCTGCGCGCTGGGCGACCGCGGCCGGGGCGACGACGTCCGTCGGGCCGAGCACCTCCTGGAGCAGGTGCGCGTCGCGCAGACGCGCGTCGGCCAGGACCAGACCGTCGGCGGGCGCCCGCTGCCGCCCGCCTCCGGCGTCGTGGCCGCCTCCAGCGCCCTCGACACCGGGTTCGGCTTCGGGTACTTCCAGTCCCAGCACATCGGGGCGACCGCCTGGTACGTCATGGCGGCGGAGGGGGCCAACCCCTTCCGCCGGTACGGGCTGCGCTGACCCGACCGGCCGCCCTGCACGACCGGCCCGAGCACCGCACGGGGGCTCGGGCCGGTCGTGGTGCGGCTCGGCTCAGCGCAGGCGCGCCACCGCGACGGCGTGGGCGGGCAGCACCGCGACCTCGCCCTCGAGGGCGACGTCGCCGTCCTCGGCGAAGGACGCGACGAGCTCCGCGCCGCTCTCGCCCTCGACGCCGGCGCCGCGCTCCAGCGGCACCTCCTGCGGCACGTCGCGCAGGTTGACCGCCACGCGGAAGCTCCCGCGCACCAGGACCAGCCACCCGGCGTCCTCGTCACCCACGACGTCCAGGGAGGGCGAGCGGCCGAGCACGTCGTCGCGCAGCTCGCCCTCGGTCGCGCGCAGCTCGAGCAGCCGCCGGTGCCAGGCCAGCAGCGCGGCCCCGCGGCCGGTCGTCGGCTCCTCCCAGTCGAGCACCGAGGCGTCGCGGGTGGAGGACGCCTGCGGGTCAGGGACGTCCTCGGCGTCCCAGCCGTGGGAGGAGAACTCCGAGCGCCGGCCCGTGCGAACCGCCTCGGCGAGCTCGGGGTCGGGGAAGTCGGTGAAGAACTGCCACGGGGTGCGGGCGCCCCACTCCTCGCCCATGAACAGCATGGGGGAGAAGGGGCCGAGCAGGACGAGCGCCGCGCTGGCGGCCAGGACGCCGCCGGGCAGGTACGACGACGGGCGGTCGCCCGTGGCGCGGTTGCCCACCTGGTCGTGGTTGGACGTGTACGCGACGAAGGAGCTGCCGCGGTGGCGGGTCGGGTCCACCGGGCGCCCCCACACCTCGCCGCGGAACGGCGAGAACGTGCCGGCGTGCCAGAAGGCGCCCGTCAGCACGGTGCGGAGGGTCTCGAGCGAGCCGAAGTCGACGTAGTAGCCCTGCCGCTCACCCGTTACGAGGGAGTGGATCGCGTGGTGGACGTCGTCGGCCCACTGCGCCTGCATGCCGTAGCCGCCCTCGATCGCGGGCTCGACCATGCGGGGGTCGTTGAGGTCGGACTCCGCGACCAGCGTCAGGGGGCGGCCGACCTCGTCGGACAGGTCTGCGGCGCGCAGGGACAGCTCGGCGAGCACGTGCACCGCGGAGTCGTCCACGAGGGCGTGGACGGCGTCCAGGCGCAGCGCGTCGACGTGGAAGTCGCGCAGCCAGCGCAGCGCCCCCTCGACGACGAAGGCGCGCACCTCGCGGGAGCCGGGGGCGTCGAGGTTGACCGCTGTCCCCCAGGGGGTCTCGTGCTCGTCGGTGAAGTACGGGCCGAACTCGGGCAGGTAGTTGCCCGCCGGGCCGAGGTGGTTGTAGACGACGTCCAGGCAGACGCCGAGGCCCCTGGCGTGGCAGGCGTCGACGAAGCGCTGCAGCGCCTCGGGCCCGCCGTAGGGGTGGTGCACCGCCCAGAGGTCGACGCCGTCGTAGCCCCAGCCCCAGCGGCCCGGGAAGGCCGCCACCGGCAGCAGCTCGACGACCTGCACGCCGAGGTCGACGAGGTGGTCCAGGCGCTCGGTCGCGGCGTCGAGGGTGCCCTCGGGCGTGAAGGTGCCCAGGTGCAGCTCGTAGAAGACGGCGCCGCGCCCGTCCACGCCCGCCCAGCCGCCGTCGGACCACGCGAAGCGCGCGGGGTCGAAGACGCGGCTCGGCCCGTCGGGGCCCTCGGGCTGCCAGGCGCTGCGCGGGTCGGGGCGCGCGGGCCCGCCGTCGAGGTGGAAGGAGTAGTCGGTGCCGTGGCCGGCGTCGGCGACCTCGGCCGACCACCACCCGCCGCCAGAGCGGTCCATGGTGACGAGCCGACCCTGCGCGCCACCGGTGGCGGACGGGTGGACCTCGACCTCGACGCCGGTGGCGTCCGGGGCCCAGACGGTGAACACGTGCATCGGTCCTCCTGCGGGACGGGCGTGGGTGGGGGGGGGCGGGCCGGGGGCCGCCGCAGCGGCCCCCGGCGGCTCAGCCCTCGACGAGCAGCGCGACGGGCAGGTCGCCCAGGACGTCGGCGAGGCGCGCCGCCCCCGCCTCGTGGGTGCGGCCGGTCAGGACGTCGGTCCAGCTCCCGGAGCCGCTCTCGGGAAGGGTGAGGACGTGCTCGCCCCACCCGCCGTAGCGGGCCAGCGCGTCGGGCAGCCGCGTGGCGACGGTCACGGCGCGCGCCCGCCCGGCCTCGGTGCGCGCGAACGCCAGGGCGTACCCGCTCGAGGTGGGCAGCGGCGCGTAGCCCGTCTCGGCGCCGGTGAAGGCGCTCGCGAGGTCACGACGGGTGCGCAGGGCCCGGGAGGTGACGAGCAGCTTCTCCTCGTCGAGGTCGCGCGGGCGGGCCCCGGCGTCCAGGCGCTCGAGCAGGGCGCTGCGGCGCTCGTAGTCGACCGGGCGCCGGTTGTCCGGGTCGACGAGCGAGCGCTCGCCGACCTCGGTGCCCTGGTAGACGTCGGGCACGCCCGGCATCGTCAGCTGGACCAGCTTCTGGCCGAGGACGGCGGCGCGGGCGGCCGGGGCGGTGGCCGCGATGAAGGCCCCCACCTGGGCGAGGAGGGCCTCGTCCCCGAGGACGCCCGTGGCGAAGGCGGCGACGGCGTCCTCGTACTCGGTGTCCGGCGCCGTCCACGTGGTGTGCCGCTTGGCCTCCTTGACCGCCTTCTCCAGGTAGGCGAGCAGGCGCTCGGCGGAGATGGGACCGCCGGGGCCGTCCACGCCCGCGGGCTCCCAGGTCGCGACGAGGGTCTGCCACACGAGCATCTCGGTGGCCCCGTCCAGCACCGCCGACCGGTGCTCGGCGGCGGCCTGGCGCCACAGCGCCAGCGCCTCGGCCCACGCGGCCGGCACGCCGGCGACGACGGACAGCTGCACCCGGGCGTCCTCGGCGCGCTTGGTGTCGTGCGTGGACAGCGTCGTCATGCTCGTCGGCCAGTGCTGGACCAGCCCGTCGCAGAAGGAGTGGAACTCCTCCGGGGAGACGCCGAACCGCTCGGGCGCCCCGCCGACCTCGTTGAGGCTGGACAGGCGGAACCAGCGGTAGAACGCGGTGTCCTCCACGCCCTTGGCCATCACGGGCCCGCAGGTCTGCTGGAAGCGGACCACCAGCTCCGCGCGCTCGGCCTCGGCCGTGCGCCCCGCGGAGCCGGCCTCGCGGCCCAGCAGCAGGTCGCGCACGGTCTCCAGCGTCTCGTGGCGCTCGGGCGCCAGCTGCGCGCGGGCGTGCTCGACGGCCTCGTCCAGGACCCGCGCCGCCTCGGCGGGAGCCGCCTCGCCCGGGACGACGTACGCCCGGTAGCGGGGGAAGGCCACGAGCAGCTCGGTGACCACCTCGGTGAGCCCGCGGCGCGTGTGGTCGCGCAGGAGCACGTCGGCGTGGCAGATGCTCGCGAGCAGGTCCACCAGCCGGTGCACCTCGGTGTAGAGGTTCTCGGCGACGACCTCGCGCTTGGCCTCGTCGACGACGGGGCCGAAGTCGGCGGGGTCGCCGGTCAGCTGGGTGAACAGCGCGGTCAGGGGCGCCTCGCCGGCGGGGTCGACGAACAGGCCGCCGACGCGCAGGAGCGCGTCGTACCCGGTGGTGCCGGCGCAGGGCCAGTCGTCGGGCAGCTGCTCGGCGCCCTCGAGGATCTTCTCCACGACGACCCAGGCGCCGCCGGTCCGGTCCCACAGGCGGCGCAGGTACTCGCGGGGGTCCGCGAGCCCGTCCGGGTGGTCGATCCGCAGGCCGTCGAGCTCGCCGGTGCGCAGCATCTCGAGCAGCAGCGCGTGCGTGGCGTCGAAGACCTCCTCGTCCTCGACCCGGACGGCGGCGAGGGTGTCGACGTCGAAGAAGCGCCGGTAGTTCAGCTCCTCGTCGGCGACGCGCCAGTGCGCGAGCCGGTACCACTGCGCCTCGACCAGGCGGTCCATCGGCAGGCTCTCGGTGCCGGGCCGGACCGGGAAGACGTGGTCGTAGTAGCGCAGCAGGGGCTCGTCGCCGCTGGTGTCCAGCTGCAGCTCGCCCGCGGCCAGCACCTGCCCGATGCGCGAGCCGAGCACGGGCATCAGCAGGGCGTGGTCCTCGGTCGACCAGTCGACGTCGAACCAGCTGACGTAGGGGGAGTAGGGCCCGTCGCGCAGCACCGACCACAGCACCGCGTTGGACGTCGCCGGCGTCGGGACGGCGACGTGGTTGGGGACGACGTCGGCGACGGCCGACAGCCCGTGCTCGCGCAGGGCGGCGACCATCCGGTCGAAGGCCTCGCGCCCGCCCGCCTCCTGCGACAGCTGCGAGTGGTCGACCACGTCGTACCCGTGCATCGAGCCCGGGGCCGCCTGCAGGACGGGGGAGAGGTAGGCGTGCGTGACGCCGAGGCGGGCGAGGTAGCCCGCCACCGCCGCGGCGTCGTCGTACGTGAACTCCGGCTGCACCTGCAGCCGGTAGGTGGACGTCGGGACCGGCCGCCCGGGCCCGGGGCGGTGCTGGCGGGCGGCCGCACCGGCGTCGCGGACGGCGGGCTCGACGGCGACGGCGCTCTCGGCGGTCGTCGCGTCGTCGGGTGCGGTGCTCACTTGGGGTCCCCCTTGCGGCGTCGGGGCGTGCGGCGGGTGGCGGGGGTCGCCGGCGTGGCGGCGGTGTCGCCGGCGCCGGGGCTGCGGGCGGCGCGCGTGCGGCGAGCGGTGGCGCCGTCGTCGACCGCCGCCGTGGCGGCTGCGGCCTGCAGCGGCTCGGGCGCGGCGTGCGCCGGGTCGCACACGAGCACGACCTGGCTGCGCGCACCTAGGTGCAGGGAGGCGCCGGCCTGGACGACCTGGTCGTCGAGGAGGCTCGCGGTGTCGACGAGGACGCGCCAGGCGGGCCCGTACGCGGGCTCCGGCATCACGAACTCCAGGCCCTCGTAGTGGCTGTTGTAGAGGACGAGGAACTTGTCGTCCTCCACCCGCTCGCCGCGCGGGCCCGGCTCGTTGATCTCGCGGCCGTTGAGCCAGACCGTCACGGCCCGGGCGAAGTGGCTGTTCCAGTCGTCGTCCTTCATGACCTCGCCCGCGGGCGTCATCCAGACGATGTCCGAGAGGTCGGACTGCCCGCCCTTGGACGCCTCGCCCTTGAAGAAGCGGCGGCGCCGGAAGATCGGGTGCGCGCGGCGCAGGTGCACCGCGCGGCGGGTGAAGTCGAGGAGCTCCTTCTGCTGCTCGTCGAGGTCCCAGTCGATCCAGGAGATCTCGTTGTCCTGGCAGTAGCCGTTGTTGTTGCCGCCCTGCGTGCGCCCGAGCTCGTCGCCGTGCAGCAGCATCGGCACGCCCTGGCTCAGCAGCAGCGTGAGCAGGAAGTTGCGCTGCTGGCGGGCGCGCAGGACCAGCACCTCGGGGTCGTCGGTCGGGCCCTCGACACCGGAGTTCCACGACCGGTTGTGGCTCTCGCCGTCCGCGCCGCCCTCGCCGTTGGCCGCGTTGTGCTTGTCGTTGTAGGACACCAGGTCACGCATCGTGAAGCCGTCGTGCGCGGTGACGAAGTTGATGGAGGCGACGGGGCGCCGGCGCGAGCTCTCGTAGAGGTCGCTGGAGCCGGTGATGCGGCTGGCGAACTCCGCGAGGGTCGACTCCTCGCCCCGCCAGAAGTCGCGGACGGTGTCGCGGTACATGCCGTTCCACTCGGTCCACAGCGGGGGGAAGCCGCCGACCTGGTAGCCGCCGTCGCCGACGTCCCAGGGCTCGGCGATGAGCTTGACCTGGCTGACGACCGGGTCCTGCTGGATGAGGTCGAAGAAGGCCGACAGGCGGTCCACCTCGTGGAACTGGCGGGCCAGGGTGGAGGCGAGGTCGAAGCGGAAGCCGTCCACGTGCATCTCGGTGACCCAGTACCGCAGCGAGTCCATGATCAGCTGCAGCACGTGCGGGTGGCGCATCAGCAGGCTGTTGCCCGTGCCGGTGGTGTCGAAGTAGTGCCGCTTGTCGCTGTCCACCAGTCGGTAGTAGGCGGAGTTGTCGATGCCCCGGAAGGAGAGGGTGGGGCCCATCTCGTTGCCCTCGGCGGTGTGGTTGTAGACCACGTCGAGGATGACCTCGATGTTCGCCTGGTGCAGGGCCAGCACCATGGCCTTGAACTCCGAGACCTGCTCACCGCGGGTGCCGGCCGAGCAGTACTCCCCGTGCGGGGCGAAGAAGCCGATCGTGTTGTAGCCCCAGTAGTTGCGCAGTCCCCGGTCCACCAGGTGGGAGTCCTGGACGAACTGGTGGACGGGCATGAGCTCGACGGCTGTGATGCCGAGGTCGGTGAGGTGCTTGACCATCGCCGGGTGGCCCACGGCGGCGTAGGTGCCCCGCAGGTCCTCGGGGATGCCTGGGTGCGTCATCGTCAGGCCCTTGACGTGGGCCTCGTAGATGACGCTCTCGTGGTACTCGTGCCGCGGCCGGCGGTCGGTGCTCCAGTCGAAGAACGGGTTGATGACCACCGACAGCGCGGTGTGGCCGAGGCTGTCGTCGTCGTTGAAGGAGTCCTTGTCGCCGAAGCGGTAGGAGAACAGGGACTCGTCGCCGTCGTCCTGGCCGTCGATGGCCTTCGCGTACGGGTCGAGCAGGAGCTTGGCGGGATTGCAGCGGTTCCCGGCGGCCGGGTCGTAGGGCCCGTGCACCCGGTAGCCGTAGCGCTGGCCCGGCCGCACGCTGGGCAGGAAGGCGTGCCAGACGAAGCCGTCCACCTCGGTGAGGGGCACGCGGGTCTCGGTGCCGCCGTCGTCCACGAGGCAGAGCTCGACGCGCTCGGCCACCTCGCTGAAGAGCGCGAAGTTCGTGCCCGTGCCGTCGTAGGTGGCCCCGAGGGGGTAGGGGCTGCCGGGGTGGGTCTGCATGGGTGTCGTCCCTCGGGTCTGGGGGGCGGGCGGGGCGGTCGGGCTGCCGGCGGAGCCGGCGCGGCCGACCCGGTGCGCCTGCGAGCGCGCTCCATCCCATCGCATCGGGGCCCTGTGCGCCTACTCGCACCCCCGCCGAGCCGGGGCGGGCGGGCACCGCGCGTCTAGGGTCGGGCAGCGTGAGCGCCGTGGGGGAGGTCCTGCGAGGCCGGGGTCGCGCCGCTCGCCGCCGCCTGCGGTCGACGCCCGTGCTCGGCACGGCGGTGCGGGTCGCCGCCGAGGCCGCGCGGCTGGGGATGCGGCAGCGCGTCACCGGGCTGGCCGCCGAGGCCGCCTTCTTCGCCCTGCTCTCGCTGCCGCCGCTCGTCCTCGGGATCACGGGGCTGGCCGCGCTGGTGGGCTCGCGGCTGGGCGCCGACACCACCGACGAGCTGCAGCAGGTGCTCAGCACCCAGCTCGGGCCCTTCCTCACCTCGCGGGTGGTGGACGAGACCATCGTGCCGACGGTCGCCGCCGCGCTGGAGGGTCCGCGCTTCGACCTGATCTCGATCGGCTTCCTGCTGTCGCTGTGGTCGGGCTCCCGGGCGCTGGCCGTCCTCCTGGAGACGGTCTCGATCATGTACGGGACGCACGGCACCCGGGGGCTCGTGCGGGTCCGGGCGATCTCCGTCGGCCTCTACGTCCTCGGGCTGGGCGCCGGCGCCGTGGCGCTGCCGCTGCTCCTGCTCGGGCCCTCGCTGATCGAGGACCTGCTCCCCGCGGAGCTGGAGGGCCTGCTGGCCGCGTACTGGCCGGTCGTCCTGCTGCTCAGCTCGCTGATCCTGGCGCTGCTCTACCACGTCGCCACGCCCGTGAAGCTGGCCTGGCGACGGGCGCTGCCGGGCGCGGTGCTGGCCCTGGCGCTGTGGGTGCTGGCCTCCTGGGGCCTGCGCGCCCTGCTGGGCCTCACGGTCGGCAGCGGCCAGGGCGTCGTCATCTACGGGCCGCTGACGGCGCCCATCGTCCTGATCCTGTGGTTCTACCTGCTGGCGCTGGCGGTCCTCCTGGGCGCCGGCGTCAACGCGGCGGTCGAGCACGTGCGGCCCGAGCGCGACGAGGACGGGCTGACCGCGGGCGAGCGCGCCGCCGAGGGCACCTGACGGCGGTCCGGCCGACACACGACGGGTGCCGAGGGCCGGGCCGCCCTGCCGACGACCTGACGACGGGGGCCGGGTGTGCGACCGGGAGTGTTCGTGCTGGTGGGTGGGACTCGGTTCGAGCCAGTGACCTCTGTCCTGCAGGGGCATCCACTGGCCTGCCGCCCATCCGAGGAGTTCGACACCACCCACGGCGCGCGCTGGGAGGCATGGAAGCCGCGTGGTCCCACCCTCGAGATGAGCCGACAGGAATCGGGGGCCGTCTCGAGCGCCGCCACCTCTTCGCGCGGCAGCCCGGCATGTCGACGCCCTTGTTCCGGCAGGGCATTGCTCACGAGCGTGCCTGAGGAACGCACGAGCCTGGGGTGGTCGCGCTCAGCGCTGTGCCGCGAGCTAGCCGTAGCCCCATCGTCACAATTTGGTCACGGTCGCCATCGGGTCACCTGTTCGCCTGAATGATGCCGCAGAAGGTGCAACGTCCGACAAGGCGCGCGTTCCGTCTGGAGGTGGGGTATGACCTCGTTGCTCGGTGGCTTCGAGCTCCTGGACGTGGTCGGGCGGGGCTCCTCGGGACGGGTCTGGCGAGCTCGGGAACGCTCGTCCGGAGACCTCGTGGCCATCAAGGTCTTGCGGGAAGACCTCGCCGAGGACGCGGAGGTGAGGACCCGCTTCATCGCCGAGGCTGCGATGCTCGTCGGGCGGGACATGCCGGGCGTGGTCCGAGTCCGCGGCGTCGTCGAGGAGGACGACCGACTGGCTCTCGTCTCCGACCTGGTCGATGGCCCGGATCTGCGGAGGGTCCTGCGTGAGCGGGGGCCGCTGCCGCCATCTGAAGCGTGCCAGTTCATCGCTCAGATCGCTGCGGGGGTCGCGGCGGCGCACGCGGAAGGGCTCGTGCATCGGGACCTGAAGCCGGAGAACGTGCTCGTCGCGGAGTCGCAGGCCGGGCCGGCGGCGATGGTGACAGACTTCGGCATCGCTCGGCTGGCTGACGGCCCCACAACGACGCGCGCGTCCAGGCTCGTCGGCACCCCGGACTACGTGGCGCCCGAGGTCGCCGCTGGTCAACGCGCGACGGGGGCATCGGACGTCTACGCACTCGGCGTCATCTTCTTCGAGTGCCTGACCGGCTGGCGTCCGTTCCGCGGGGAGCACGTCGCGGCGGTCCTCCAGCAGCACCTGCAGGGAACGTTGGTGCGTCCGGACGGGCTGCCTGACGACCTCTGGACCCTTGTCGAGCAGACGCTCGACAAGGAGCCGAAGCAGCGACCGCTCGCCGGGGAGCTGGCGCTTCGCGCCACCGCTGCGGCGCAGACGTCGCAGGGAGTGGCAGCCTTGCCGCGCAGCGCCGCGCCGCCGCCGGCCCCGCTCGCGACGACGGACAGACTGCCGACCGAGATGGCCATCCAGCTCCCAGCAGGGCCGGGCTCATCGTCAGCTCGGCGACGCTGGGGCAAGCACCCCGCTCGCCTCGCAGCGGCCGTCCTGGCCGCCACGACGCTCGTGGCAGGCGGCGGAAGCATCGCGTACTCCCAGCTGCGGGACGAGTCATCCCCAGTCGTGAGTGGCGGCGACGAGGCTGCTGCGTCGGCGTCAGACGTCGCCGACCTGAGCTCGGAGCCCACGGTCGCGCCGCAAGAGCCGGGTAGTGACGGCATGCCAACCCTGGAACCAGTCCCTTCCCCTTCGGTGGTGGAAACGCACCCGGCCCTGGCTGTTCCGACCGGAGAGGTCGTGCTGCCGGACGTAGCAATTGCCAGCGCTGACGGTCCCGGTCCTGCGGGCTCGGACGGCGAGATCTCCGAGGAGGCCGGGGCAGCCGCGGCGGCGTCCGGTGACGTGGGGGCGGGTGGCGCTGTTTTCGGGGCGAACTCTCCCGGCGTCGCCGGATCGGGCGGCGACGGGGGCGCTGAGGCCAGCCGCCAGGATGAAGTCAAGCAGGCGGAGCAGGCCCGCCAGCAGGAGCAGGCCCGCCAAGCCGAGCAGGCCCGCGCCCAGGAGGCCGCCCGCCAAGCCGATCAGGCCCGCGCGCAGGAGGCCGCCCGCCAAGCCGATCAGGCCCGCGCGCAGGAGGCCGCCCGCCAAGCCGAGCAGGCCCGCGCCCAGGAGGCCGCCCGTCAGGCCGAGCAAGCTCGCCAGCAGGAAGCGGCCCGGCGGAGTACGGAGACGAAGCAGAAGTACACCGCGCCCCAGGCGTGCGGCTCCGGCTTCACGATCAGCGAGCAGCACGCGCTACCCGGCAGTGTCGTGTACCTGCTGTGGAACGGCAGTACGCAGCAAAACTGCGTCGTGACTCTGAAGGTCTCGAACGTGGGAGTCGAGAGCCCGATGACGGCCTACCTCAAGCCGTACGGCGGCGGGGCTGTCGTCGACTCCGGCAACTTCAAGTACTACGCCGACACGAAGGCGAGAACCCCCGGATGCATCCAATGGGGTGGGTCCGACGGCCGTGACCAGTTCATGAGCGGCCCGAGGACGCACTGCCCATGAGGTCAGCCGACGCCTCCGTCGCGGCTCCGCGACGCCCGACGCTCGTGCGGCAGCACAGTCCCGGCCCTCCCAACGGGAGCGCTCCATGACGCCCGAGGAGTGCTGATCGTGGCCGAGCCGCAGTCGGGCGTCTTCGCCTGCAACCTGGAGGCCGTCGACCGGACGGTGCACCGACTCGGTCGGGTCCTCGAGGAGCTGCACGAACCCGTGAGACCAGACACCGCGTCCGAGAGCGCTTTGGCTTCCGACAGGATCACTACGGCGCTCCGGGACTTCGTGAACGACTCCTCGCAGCACCGGGAGAACATCGTCGGCTCCACGGATGCCCTCGCGTCGATGCTCAAGGGACTCAGCGACGGCGTCCGCACGGTGGACGGGGCGCTGAACGCCTCCCTTCCCGGCGTCGCGCAGGAGGCGCTTGCGGTCTCAGCACCTCTGCCGCCGCAGGCATCGAGCGTCGCCTCGGGTCAGGGGGAAGCAGGATGACCGTCCTCAGCCCGCCGCTCTTCACCCTGCGGATCCCTGAGTCGTGGTTCGAGTTCGACGTGTGGCGGGCGACCCGCACCGGCGACCTGTCCCGCCTGGTCGACCGCCGGCTTACCGAGCTGCCTGAGCTCCGGCCGCACCGTTGCGCGATCCTGAGGGGACTGCGCGATCTCGCCGCCGAGGCCGAGCGTGCCGGCGCGGTGTACTGCGCGGCCGCGGCGGACGACGTGGGCGGCGACCGGGCGCTGCTCGCGTCGCTGATGGTCTTCACCACAGCAGGCATGCCCGAGCCAGGGCTCAACACGGTCGAGGCCATCGCGGCTCAGATCCCCGCGGTGTCGCGGTCAGAGACCACGCTCGAGTGGCGCGAGGTGCGTCTGCTCGAGTTCGGGGCCGGCCGCGCTGTCCGAGTCCGCGGGGTGACGGTCCTGCCGCCGTCCGTCCCGCTCGTGTCGATGCAGACGCTCGTGCCCGTCCCCGACAGCGAAGCCGTTCTGAACGTCGTCCTCACCAGCCCGCAGGCCGCGCTCGCCGAACCCCTCCTCGGTCTCTTCGACGAGATCAGCAGCACGCTCGCCTGGCGACCGGGCCTGTCGCCGCACTGACCGAACGCCACGCCCCAGCCACACACTGAAGGAGAGATGACATGGCCGAAGCAACGATCATCGTCGACCGCACCGAGCTGCGGAACAGCGCCCGGAAGCTCGACGTGGGGCGCGACGACATCGACAAGCAGCTCGGCGACCTGAAGCGGATGATCGACCAGCTGGTGCAGACCTCGTTCAAGGGCGGCGCTGCGCCGGGGAAGTTCCGTGACTCCTACGAGCAGTGGGACAAGGGCGCCAAGAACGCCATCGCCGGCTTGACCGGCATGAGGGAGTTCCTCAACAAGGCAGCGCAGGGACACGACGACCTCGACACGACGCTGAGCAGCAGCGTCTCCTGACCGATGGGGGCTGCCGGTGCTCGGACACGGGCACCGGCGCTTCCGCGCCCTGAGAGGAGCAACCGCCCGTGGCCCGAGGCACGCCCGGAGATCCGGCGGGGATCCGCCTGCTCGCTCAGCACTGGGCCGACCGTGCCGAGGCGGCGGGTGCTGCCGCCGCCACTTTGCGGTCGGCGCGGCGCGACATCACCGGCGGTGAGCTCGCTCTCCAGGGCGCCTTCGCGCCCAAGGTGGAGGAGCTCATCGGTGACCTCCCAGAGGAGCTCGACAAGCTGAGCCGCGGCTACGGCGGGTGCGGCGCAGCCCTCAAGATCTACGCGACCACGCTGGAACAAGCGCAGGACAGGTGGCGCACCGCGCAGCACAACAGCGCTGCCGCCGAGAGGACACGGCGCGAGGCCAGCTGGGAGCTCGAGGCGATCGACCCCGACTGGGACGCCTGGGCCAGCGGTTGGCCCGTCATCGGGCGCTCGATCGAGGACTACGGCGTTCAGGCCGAGCCCTTCCGCGCCGCCCTGTCCCGCTACGAGGAGGCGGAACGTCTCCGAAGTGTCGCGGAACGCCTGGCGGAGGAGGCGGAGAACCTTCGCGGTGACGGTGAGCGCACGTGTGCCGCCGCCATCGACGGCGCCCTCCAGGACAGCGGGATGCGCAACCGCCGGTGGTGGGAGAAGGTCGGCGGCTACCTCAAGCAGTCCTTCACCACCTGGGACGGCTTCGTCCGGATCTGCGAGAACGCCGGGATGGTCCTCGCCGTGGCGGCGCTGTTCGTCAGCGGCCCGCTGGCGCTCGTCGTCGGCGCGGCGCTGCTGGCGACGGCCGCGGTCGGTGTGGCCGACACGCTGAAGCAGCTGCGTGAGGGCAAGATCGGGTGGAAGGACCTCGCGGGAGAAGCGGCGTTGATGCTCGCCACCCGTTTCGGCGGTCGGGCCATCGGCGGATCGGTCAAGCGGCTGCAGGAGACGAAGACGGTCAAGCAGTTCAGCGACCGCGCCCACGACCGGGCCAAGCGGCTCAGTGACCGCTACGACGTCGGTGACCGGGGGCGCAACCTGGCGCATCGCGGCATCTGCACGGTCACCGGCCACCCGGTCGACGTCGCGACCGGCAAGGTCTTCACCGACCTCACCGACTTCGCGCTGCCCGGCCCCCTGCCGTTCGCTTTCGAGCGCGTCTGGTTCAGCACCAGCACGTACGCCGGCCCGCTGGGCCGCGGCTGGCACCACGCCTTCGACGCGGCCCTGCACGTCGCTCCTGACGCGGTGCTCTACCGGACGCCCGACGGGCGGGCGGTGGACCTGTTCCCGCTCGACCCGGGGGACAGCTACTACGAGCGCGTCGAACGGCTGACGGTGGCCCGCGACGACGCCGGCTACCTGCTCACAGGGGCCGACGGCCTCACCTACCGGTTCGCCCCGCTGGACGAGGACGCCGGCGACGAGCCGGTCACCCACGTCCTGCGGGCGGTCGCGAACCGCGCCGGCCACCGGATCGCGCTCTCGTATGACGGACAGGGCCGCCTCGCGCGGATCATCGACAGCGGAGGTCGAGACCTGCGGCTGGAGCACGATGACGCGGGCCGCCTCACCGCTCTCACCGCCCCGCATCCCGACCTGCCGGGTGGGCGCTTCGCCGCCGCCCGCTACGCCTACGACGCGCGCGGCAACCTCGCCTCGATGACCGACGCCCTCGGGCAGGCGGTCCGCTACGAGTACGACGGTCACCTGCTCGTCCGTGAGACCGACCGCACCGGGCTCACGTTCTTCTTCGAGTACGACGGCGCCGACGAGCGCGCCCGCTGCCTGCACACCTGGGGTGACGGCGGCATCTACGACCACCGCCTCGTCTACGAGCCGGGCGTCACGACGGTGACCGACTCCCTCGGCCATGTCACTCGGCACGAGCACGAGGGTGGCGTCGTGGTGCGCACGATCGACGCGCTGGGCGGCGAGCGCCGCACCCGCTTCGAGTACCGGCAGCCCGTCGAGGAGGTCGATCCGCTCGGCCGCGTCACCACGCACGAATACGACGCCCGCGGCAACGAGATCTCGGTGATTCGTCCCGACGGCTCGAGTGTCGAGTCGACGTACGACGACCGCGACCTCCCGATCGCCGCCGTGGACCCGGTCGGCGGCGAGTGGGCGTGGTCCTACGACGACACTGGGCTGCTCCGCGAGCGCCGCGACCCGCTGGGCCGGACGTGGACCTTCGACTACTCGGGGCGGCAGCTCGCCGGCGTCACTGACCCCGCGGGCGGCGTGACCGGTCTGACGTACGACGAGCGGGGCTCGATCTCGGAAGTGACGACGCCGGATGGGGCGACGAGCGGCTGGCGTCGCAACGCCCTCGGCTGGCCCGTCGCGGCAACCGATCCGCTGGGCAACGACCAGCTCCGGCGGTTCGACCTGGCCGGCCGGGTCGTGCGTGTCGACGAGCCGGACGGCAACGTCCGGGAGTTCGAGTACGACGGTGAGGGCAACCTCCTGCACGCCGTCGACCGGCTGTACGACGTCGGGTTCACCTACCAAGGCATGGGGCGGCTGGCCTCCAGGGAGCAGGCCGGCACGACCGTCCGGTTTGAGTACGACACCGAGGAGCAGCTGACCGGGGTCGTCAACGAGCACGGCTACGTGTACGGGTTCGGCCACGGTCCGACCGGCGAGGTGACGACCGAGCGCGGCTTCGACGGGGTGCTGCGCCTGTATGAGCGAGACGTCCTTGGGCGGGTCGTGTCCATGCGCCGGGCTTCCGGGATGGTGACCCGGTACCGCTACGACGACGGCGACCGCGTCGTCGCCGTCGAGCACGGCGACGGGACGGGGGAGCGGTTCGCCTACCGCGCCGACGGAGCGCTGATGCTGGCGGAGAACGACACGGTCCCGGTGCGGTTCGAGCGCGACGTGCTCGGCCGGGTCACCCGGGAGTGGCAGGGCGAACACTGGATCGACAGCGAGTACGACGAGCTCGACTCCCGGGTGCGGGTGCAAAGCTCGCTCGGGCTGGACGAGACCATTGAGCGGAACGCGGTCGGTGACGTCACGGGCGTATCCGCGGATGGCTTCGAGGCACGGTTCACACGAGATGCGCTCGGCCAGGAAGTTTTTCGTGAACTGCCCGGCGGCTTGCAGAGCCGGTGGCACAGGGACGGGCTCGGGCGGCCGGAGCGGCAGGAGGTGACGACGACGGACGGTGTCGTGCGGGATCGAACGTACGACTGGGAAGTCGACGGCCGGCTCCGCGGCGTGGTCGACGCCCTGACCGGCCCGATCCGGTACGAGCACGACGCGCTGGGTCAGCTCATGTCGGCGACGTACGCCGATGGCCGAGTCGAGCTGCGCATGCCCGACGCGGTGGGGAACCTCTTCCGGACCCGGTACCGCACCGACCGGGTGTACGGGCCGGCGGGGCAACTGCTGGAGTCTGAGGACGACGCAGGCCGCCGCATTCGTTACGAATATGACGCTGAGGGCGACCTGCTGTTCAAGGACGGCTCGGACGGAGAGGCTTGGCGCTACCAGTGGGAAGCGACGGGACAATTGGCCGAGGTCATTCGCCCAGATGGCATGAAGGTCACGTTCACGTACGACGCCCTAGGTCGTCGCGCCAGCAAGACTTTCGGCGGTCAGACCACCATCTGGGTGTGGGACTCGGATGTACCCCTGCACGAATGGGTGCGCGGTGAATCAGACGCGCAAGTCGGGTCGGGGCTTTGGGCGGCGGACACTGCGGTCGCGCGACGAGAGGCCGTATTAGCGTGCTTCCTTGTCCGCGAGCCGCTCGAGCGCGGTAGCGCCGACGCGCCGATAAGTTGGCTGTTCGAGCCCGGAAGTTTCCGCCCGCTGGCTCGCTTGACCACTGGCGTCACGGATTCTGTCGTAACAGATTACATCGGTGAGCCTGTTGCGGCAATCGTCAAGCGAGACGGCTTGACGTCCGAGTTGGATGACGACTCGTTGAGTCACCGTTGGCGATGCCCCTTCCGTCGCCCGGGGCAATACGAGGACCTCGAAACCGGCTTGTACTACAACCGCTTCCGGTACTACGACCCGGAGGACGAGCGGTACATCAGTCAGGACCCTATTCGGCTGGCGGGAGGGCCGTCGCTCTACGCCTACGTTGCTGATCCCCTGATCCTAAGTGACCCGCTGGGCTTGACCACAGAGAGTGGCATGGCCGGCTCGAAGAGTGACGCAGGTGGCGGCTGTGGCAACTCTTCGAAAGCACTTTCGGGTGCTTACGCAGGGGTCCGGCAAGCATCGCAGTACCTGCGCGACCAGGGGGTGCCGCGGGTACATCGAAAGCAGATCTTGGGTTCGTTCGCACCCGGGACCGTCAGGACCGAGGTGGCTGGGCCCGACACCTACGGCGTCCGATTCTTCTCCGTCGACGGGATCCCGGCAGCGTCCACCCTCGTCCGTCCGGGCGAAATCGGATCCGCGGCTCGTGGCCGATATCTAACGCCGACACTTCCGGCCACGCGTAGTGAACTCGCCCTTCCATCGAACAACGCAATGACCGGGTTGGCTCAATTTAGGATTCGTTCAGGCGCCACCTACCTTTCGGGCCGCGTAGCCAACAACTTTAGATACTCTGGCGGGGGTGCGCAGTTCTTCGTGGCCGATCCTGAAGATCTCTGTGATTAGGGAGGTGTCGCCGCTCGAGTCGCGCCCTCGCCTGGCGCTACTGTGAGCAATGCGAGGTCATGGTGCGCCCTGTTCGCGTCACGACGATGCGCGAAGACGGTCGAGAGGGGCCCCCGGCGCTCGCCTGCGCCCTAGCGCCGCTACGGCGTCCGGTTGGGCAGTTGGACCAGTTGCTGCCTACGCTCACTCAACAGGTAGCCCCGGCCAGCAGGACCGGCCAGGTACTGGTCGGCCTCCAGCGCGAGCCGGTGTTCCCGAGCTGTTGCACGGTCCGTCGGAGTGAGCAACAGCGTCGCTCCCTCCTGCGAGACCCGCTGTGCGACGCTGGCCAGCGAGCGCTTCGTGCTCTCCAGGAGCGGCATGCCGTTGCCGCACAGCACGAGCCCCATCTGCCCCGACCGCTCGGGTGTCAGCGCCTCGGCGAGCAGGGTCGGCAGCTCGTCGTAGGACTTCTCGGTCGCGACCATGGTGAGCTGCTCGCAGTCGTCAGCGATGACGACGACGCGGTCGGTGCCCAGGCCGGCGGCGGCACTGCGGATGACCTCGTCCGTCAGGGTCGGCCCCTCCAGCACCATCACGTTTGCCCGCCCGGACAGCCACCCCTTCACCGGCGACTGCGGCTTGCACAGAACGATGCAGCCCACGCCGCGCTGGGCCAGCGCGAGGGCGGTCGTCGCCGCGGCGGTGGAGCGTCCCGACTTGGCGGGCCCGGACACGAGCAGCCCCTGAGGACCGGTGAACAGGTCCACCCCGACCGGTCCCAAGTCGGGTCCGCCGACGCCAAGTGGAACCCAGCCGTCGCTGACCCCGTCTGGGCGGGGGACGTCGGCCAGCGGCAGCGGCCACGGCAGGGACGGGAACCGCCGGGGCGCCCGCTCCGGGGTCGGTGACGAGCCCCGCACCCGCTCAACGAGCGCCTGGACGCTCTCGCCCGGCTGCGCCACCTGCACGTGCCGGACGGACCCGCCCTCCGCGACGACGACGCCGCGGCCCGGCAACGGCGGCGGTAGGAACGCGCTAGCCGGCAGCACGTCCCGCACGACGTTGGCCTGCGGAAACTTCAGGACCACCTTGGTGGCGAACAGGTCACCGGGCTTGCGCGTCAGCGGACCTCGCTCGCTGGTGACGACGACACGCACCCCGACCTTCGTCCCGCCCTCGATGACCTGCACGAGGCGACCGGCCACCGACGTCCCCACAGAACCGGGGTCGGCGGGGTCGTGGAACAACTCCCAGCCGTCGATCAGGACCAGCAGCGTCGGCGGCGTCTCGCCGCGTGCAGCCGTGAGCCCTCGCTTGCGTCGCTCGACCTCCTCGTACAGCCACGTCACGAACCGGCGCACCCGGTCCGGTTCGTCGGCCCCGAAGACCCCGCCGCAGTGGGGGAGCTCTGCGTAGGTCGACAGGCCCGCCGGCTCGCGCTCGACGACGTAGAGGTGCAGCTGGTCAGGGGGTAATCGCTCGGCCGCGGCGTGGATCAGCGTGCGCACCGCCGTCGTCCGGCCGGACTGCGGCCCACCGGCGATCAGGACACGAGTGTCCCCGGTGAGCGGGACGTGCTCCTGCGGCTGAGCCTGCTGCTCCGGGTGGTCCGCGAGCCCGAAAGGCACTGTGGCTGCAGGAGCCGGCGACGTCGCGAGCTCCGTCAGCTGGGCTAGCGTGACGGTCGGCGGCAGCGGTGGCAGCAGCGGTCGCAAGGGCGCCGGCAGGTTGAGGTTCTTCGCGGCTCGCTCGACGGCGGCGATCAGCAGGTCCTGATCGGTGGGCTGGTTCGACCGCTCGTCCTTCGCCACCGGTCGCAGATCGCCGACCGCTGGCCAGTCGACGATGCGGACCTGCGCCGGCGGCGCTCCCTCCACGGGAGGCGGCGCGCCGAGGTAGCCCGACTGGAAGGGCCGGGGCTGCGGCAGCTCATCCACCCGCGACAGGATCAAACCGCGCCCGCGCAGTCGGCCCGGGATGTGCACCGCGTCCGGCACGTCGAGGACCTCGATGCTCTCCCCGGGCTCGTTCTGCCGCAGCGAGATGCGCAGGTTGATGTTGGTCTTCATCTCCGGGGTCAGCTTGCCGCTCAGGGCCTGGGTCGCGAAGAGCAGATGCATCCCCAAGGAGCGCCCGACGCCCGCGATCGCGACGAGCTCGGGCAGGAAGCCGGGGGCGGCGTCGAGCACCCGGGCGAACTCGTCGAACACCATGACCAGACGGGGGAGCGCCGGGGCGCCTGCCGGCCTCTTGCGCAGGTAGGTGTCGATGTCCTCGTACTGCGCCACGATGCGCGTGCGCCGGTCCTTCTCCTCGCGCAGGGACGCGAGGACACGCGCAGCGGCGGCTTCGTCGAACCTCGTCGCGGGGTCGTCCTGCGCCGATCGGATGAGGCCGACCACGTGCGGACAGCGCTCGAAGGGCAGGAAGGCGGCCCCGCCCTTGAAGTCGACGAGGATCAGGTTGAGCTCGTCCGGTCGGTTGTGCAGCAGCAGGGACGCGATCAGCGCTTGCAGCAGGACGCTCTTGCCGGCTCCGGTCGTGCCGGCGAGCATCGTGTGCGGCCCCTGCCCGACCAGGTCGACGTGCACCGTCCCCGAGGCGTCCGCCCCGAGCGGCACGCGCAGGGTGGGCCCCGGATGGTCTTCCCAGACCCGCGCGACGTCCGTCGGCTCGGGGGATCCGATCTTCACCAGGTCGAGGAAGCGCACCGGGTGGGGGATCGCGGTGTCCCCGCCCGACCCGTGCGCCCTGTCACGCATGGGAGCGAGAAGGCGGGCGATGCGCTCCGCGTCGTCGCGGGTGGTCGACTCAGCAGTGGCCCGGACGGCCGGGGCGTCGTGCGTGCGCACCACGTCCAGTCGGCCCTGCGCGTCCACCGCGATCGTGCCGCGGCACTCGTGGACGTCCGTCTCGTCGAGGCAGATGGCGTAGACCCCGACCTCGGGCCCCTCGGTGAGGACGGTCCTCATGCCGCTCAGCCGGCGGAGCTCGTGGGCACCGTCGAGGACCACGACCACGTCGCTGTCGGCTCGCGCGTGCTGCGAGGTCCCTTGGCGCGCTCGCTGACGGCTCCGGACCAGCCGCTCGAGCTCCTCGGCGCGGGCCATACGCTGCTCGTCGGTCATCGCGACGAGGCAGGGGACGTCGCCGTCCGGGCCGGCGTCGACGTGGGGCAGCCACCGCACCCAGTGCAGGTGCGATCCGTCACCTGTGCTGAGCACGTGCAGGGAGAGGTCCTCGGGGGAGCGGCGCGTGGCCAGCTGCAGGACCAGCCAGCGGGCCAGACCCTCCACGCGCGGGGTGTCCCCGACGACCCCGACGACGCCGGTGGCACGCAGGTCGAGCGTCACCGGGACGGAGCGCAGCCGTGGCGGCTCGAGACCGGGCCATCGTTCCCCGCGCAGCTCGACCTGGGCGTCCTCGTCCCTGACCCCGACGCGCATCGTCAGGGCGTCCGGGCCGTTGAGCTCCTTGGTCCACAGGCCGGGCAGGGCGCCGAGGGCGTACAGCCCCAGGGTGACCTCGTCCGGGTCGTTCAGGCGGCGCACGCGCTCCTGGTCGGTGACGGCCGCGGAGATCTCCGTCGCCGCACGGATCTTCTCCTTCTCGAACCCCACCTGCTGCTGCCGCCGGGTCCGCCGCTCCACCACCCAACCCAGACCTGCCGTGACCGGGGCGAGCAGTGCCATCAAGAGGTAGGCGGGCTGCCCGTTGGCGAGGGCCATCACCCCACCGAGCACGAGAGGGGCGACCAGAGCTGCACCCATCGCCAAGAAGTTGCGCGTGCTCGTCGGGACCGGCGCGGGCATGTCGACGCTCGCTGCGACTGGCGCCTCGGCGCGATGGAAGCGGCGGGTGAACTCGAGGCGGCCGTCCGGGCTGCGCCGCCACTCCCGCTCCACGCGCTCCAGGCGCAGCCACTGCAGGACCGACTCGCCGACCTCCACGGTGCCGCCGTCCGGCAGGGACATCTGCTCCTGCAGTGCGACACCGGCGATCCGCGTGCCGTTCGTCGACCCGCAGTCGGTCACTCGTGCCTCGTCCCGGCCGACGACGACCTCGGCGTGCCGACCCGACACCTTCGGGTCGGTGAGGACCAGCCCTGCGCCCGGCTCGCGCCCGACGGTGAGGGCGACGTCCGTGAGGAGCCACGTCCAGCGCCCGGTGTCCGGCCCGGACAGGACGCGGAGCGCTCCGCCTGCGCCGTCGGGGACGGAGCGCGGTCCGGGGACCGCGACGTCCATCGACACGAGGCAGCCCACGCTCAGCGGCGACTCGGCGATGGTCTGCGCCGGGTCGAGGACCTCGAAGCCGACGTACGCCCGGCGCCCCGCGACGTCCAGGGGCAGGGCGTCCAGCAGGGAGGCGACGGTGGATCCCGGCTCAGCTGAGACCTCGACGTCGTGGAGCGCGGCCGCTCTGGCGTCCACGACCGTGCAGCGCAACATCATCATGGGTCCACCCCCACCCCTCGGGCTTGGCGTGGCAGATGCCAGCAGGACGCCGCGCCTGAGGGACCGGTCACGCCGCGCAGACTATGGAGGACGGATCGGGCGCGTGCGACCTTCGACGAGATGTCCGCGCCGTGCGGCTGCACTTGGATCCCGTGGCGGCTGGTCGACGGCGCAGGTGGTCCAGGCGTGGTCGTCGTTGACGCGGTGCATGGACGCTGTCCGAGGTCTAGCCAGGCCTCAGCCGTTGCTGGTGGCTCCCGGCGGGTGACGACGGGTAGGTCACGTGCCCGCCCAGACGACGAACGGCCCCGGTCGAGGACCGGGGCCGTTCGTGGTGGTGGGCGATACTGGGATCGAACCAGTGACCTCTTCCGTGTCAGGGAAGCGCGCTACCGCTGCGCCAATCGCCCGGGTGCACACGAGGGGCCCGATGTCGTCCCCCGCGGCGTGCCGAGGTGGAGACGGGATTCGAACCCGTGTGGACGGCTTTGCAGGCCGCTGCCTAGCCACTCGGCCACTCCACCGTGAGTCGCGCCGGAGCACGATCTCCGAGCGGATGACGGGATTCGAACCCGCGACCCTCACCTTGGCAAGGTGATGCTCTACCACTGAGCCACATCCGCACGCTGCCTCCGTGACCCCCGGGGGATCTCGTCGGCGTGCGTCGTGAACTCTAGACGAGTGGTGAACGACTCGTCCAACCCGCCCCCCGCGGCGTCCTCCGCCCCCGCGCCGGAGGCCGTCCCGGGCGGCTCTCGCGACGCCGCGCCGAGCCCGCCCGCGGCCTGGTGGGGCGGCCTGCTCGCCACCGGGCTGGAGGAGGAGGTGGACCTCGCCCAGGACCCCGACGCCCTGGAGCGGGGCGGCTGGTGGTTCGTCGTCGCGGACTTCGAGGCGGCGGTGGGGGAGCCCAGCGCCGTCGGCGTCCCCGGCCGGGGCCGGGCGCGCGCCTTCCGGTTCGCCGACGTGCGGCCCGCGGACCCGCCCGTGGGGGGCACCTGGCGCGGGCCGGCGCCCGGCGCCTGGACGTCGTCGATGGACCGCGCCGCCTACACCGCGGGCGTGCGCGCCGTCCGCGAGCTGGTGCGCGAGGGCGTCGTCTACCAGGCGACCCTCTGCCGGGTGCTGCGGGCGCCGCTGCCCGAGCCCCCCGACCTCTGGGCGCTGGCCTCGCTGCTGCGCGCCGGCAACCGCGCGCCCTACGCCGGCGTGCTGGACCTGGGGGCGGAGGGCGTCGTCTCCGCCTCGCCCGAGCTGTTCCTGCGGCGCCGCGGCGACGTCGTGGAGAGCGGCCCCATCAAGGGGACCGCCGTGCCCGGCGGCCCGCTCGGGGGCAAGGACGTCGCCGAGAACGTGATGATCACCGACCTCGTGCGCAACGACCTCCAGCGCGTGTGCCGACCCGGCTCCGTGGAGGTCGCCGCCCTGCTGGCCCGGGAGGCCCACCCCGGGCTGGACCACCTGGTCTCGACGGTGCGCGGCCGGCTGCGCACCGGGACCACCTGGGCGCAGCTCCTGCGCGCGACCTTCCCTCCGGGGTCGGTCAGCGGGGCGCCGAAGCGGGCCGCCCTCGACGCGATCGCTGCGCTCGAGACGGCGCCCCGCGGCCCCTACTGCGGCGGCATCGGGTGGGTGGACGCCGACCGCGGCACCGCGGAGCTGGCCGTCGGCATCCGCACCTTCACCGCGTCCGGGGGGGAGCTGCGGCTCGGCACGGGAGCGGGCATCACGTGGGGCTCGGACCCGGAGCAGGAGTGGGCCGAGACCGAGCTGAAGGCCGCCCGGCTGCTCGCGATCGCGTCCGGGGCCGTCCCCTGACGCCGCGACGTCGGAGCGCCGCCCGCCGACGGCGTCCCCGCCGGGCCATGATCGGTGCCATGGACACCGGCGCCGGGAGCAGCGGGACGACGGAGCGGGCGCAGGGCGCCGGCGGCGCCGTGGGGGCGGCCGAGGCGGGGGCGGACGGCCTCGTCCCGCCGCCCGCGCCCGCGGCGGAGCCCCCCGTCGTCTGGGTGGACGGCTCCCTCTCCGCCGACGGCGGCGCCGTCGTGGACGCCCTCGACCACGGCATGACGACGGGCGACGGCGTCTTCGAGACCTGCCGGGTCAGCGACGGCGTCGCGTTCGCGCTCACGCGTCACCTGGTCCGGCTGGCCCGCTCGGCCGACGGCCTGGGGCTGCCCCGGCCCGACGAGGACCGCGTGCGCGAGGCCGTGGCCGCCGTCCTGGCCGCCCGGCCGCTGGCCCGCGGGCGGCTGCGGATCACGTGGACCAGCGGACCGGGGCCTCTGGGCTCCGAGCGCCACGGCGGTTCGACGCTCGTGGTGGCGGCGTCCGCCGCCCCGCCGCCGGCGGTGTCCCCCTCGGTGGTGGTGGTGCCGTGGACCCGCAACGAGCGCGCCGCGACCGCCGGCCTGAAGACGACGTCCTACGCCGAGAACGTGGTCGCGCTGCGCCACGCCCTCGCGGCCGGAGCCGGGGAGGCCCTGCTGGCGAACACGCGCGGGGAGCTGTGCGAGGGCACGGGCAGCAACGTCGTGGTGCAGCTGCGGGACGGCCGAGGACGGCCCGAGCAGGAGCTCGTGACCCCGCCCCTGTCCTCCGGGTGCCTGGCGGGCGTGACGCGGGCCCTGCTGCTCGAGTGGGCCGCTCAGGAGGGGCTGCCGGTCGTGGAGCGCGCCCTGCCGCTGGAGGCGCTCGAGGGGGCTGCGGCCGTGCTGCTGACGTCTTCGCTGCGCGACGTGCAGGTGCAGACGGCGCTCGACGGGCGCCCGCTGGAGACCGAGGGCCTGCCGGCCCGCGCCGCCGAGCTCTTCGCGCGCCGGGCCGCCGAGGACCTCGACCCCCGCTGAGCCGCCGGTCCCGCTGAGCCGCCGGTCCCGCTGGGCCGCCGGTCCCGCTGGGCCGCCGGTCCCGCTGGGCCGCCGTGCGACGGAGACACCCGCACCGCGGGGCGGTCGGCTCTGGGGCGCCACCGCTCCCGGGCACGACGACGCCCCGGCAGCGGGGTCGCCGCCGGGGCGTCGTCGTGCTCGGGTCGTGCGCTGCAGCGCGAGGGCTGCCCCGGGTCGGGGCGGGAGGTGCTGCCCCCCGCCCCGACCGCGGTCAGGCGGTGAGGAGGTGGCCGATCTCGGCGTCGAGGTCCATGCAGCGGGCCTCGCCGCCGCGCGGGACGGCGGCCAGGGTGCGGGCCACGAAGGCGCGCAGGTCGCTCGTCGCGGCCTCGAGCAGCGCGCGGCCGTCCGGGGAGCTCAGCGCGACGCACGTGGTGTCGGGGCGGCCGTCGGCCGCGGGCCACACGCGGACGTCGCCGTCGCCGCTGGGGGCCTCGAGCCCCGCCAGGAGCAGCTCGCGGGCGAAGACCCACTGGACGTCCGAGCCGGGCTCGGCGCCGGACCCGAAGGCCACGGTGACCGCGAAGGGGTCGTCCACCGCGTAGCGGAGCAGGACGGGGAGGGCGACGGACTCGCCGTCGGGCGAGACGAGGCGGAGGTCGACCGGCGACTCGACGTCCGCGGGGCGGCCGGAGCTGCGGGGCGTGACGGGGGACATGCGGGCCTCCTGCGGGGGCTGGCGTGCGGTGGCGGCCCGAGCGGCCGTCCGGTCTGAAGAGGATGTGCCCCCGGGAGGCCAGAGCTAAACCAGGACGCCCGCAGTAGCCCGGACGGAGCAGTGCGGGCGCTCGCCGCTCAAGTGCTCAAGAAGTCCTGCCGAGCACCAGGGGCTCCCGGTCCACCACCGTCGGGACGGCTCGGGTCGTGCGCCGAGCGGATCCGCCGGACCGCCGGCGAGGAGCGCTCGCCTAGTCTCGGGCCATGCCCAGCGGCTCCCGGCGCGTCGACGCCGGCACGGGCGGCTCCGCCGCGGACGGGTCAGGACCCGGTGACGACGGGGCGTCGTTCCCCGTGCGGCCGCGCCGCGAGCGTCCCGCGCCCCTCGAGCCGGGAGCAGCGGTGGAGCCCGGGGCCGAGTGGGGCGGGCCGGGGCCGGGGCCGGGCGCGGCCGGACGGGACTCCTCGGCGCAGGTCTCCTCGGAGCGGGTCTCCACGGAGGGGGGCGCGGCCGAGCACTCCGGAGCCACGGCGCCCTCCGACCAGCCGAGCCGATGGGGATGGCGGGACCGGCTGCGCCAGGAGCGGCCCCGCCTCCACCGGCTGTACCGGGTGGGCGTGGGCGTGGTCGGGGGCCTGCTGCTCGTCGCCTGGGCGCTGGTGAGCTGGCTCCCGGGCCCGGGCGGCATCCCCCTGCTCCTCCTAGCCCTCGCCGTCCTGTCCACGGAGTTCCGCTGGGCGAGGCGCCTGCTCGAGCGCGCCCGCGTCGGCGCCCACCGCTTCGCGGAGCGGACGGCGCGGATGCCCCTGGGGGTGCGGCTGCTCGGCTCGACCGCGCTGGTGGTGGCCGTCCTGACCGCCGTCGCCCTGGGTCTCGCCGTCGCCCTCGGCCTGCCCGGGTGGGTGCCCGAGGGCCTGGCGCTCCAGCTCGTGCGGCTGCCGGGCGTCGACCCGAGGGGCTGAGCCCGTCCGGGCCGCCGCCCCTCGTCCGGCCTCGGCGACGCCCGGTCGCCGGGATCGGGTACTGTTCACGTCCGACGCCGCACGCGGCGCCGACGGGCGATTGGCTCAGCGGTAGAGCACCTCGTTCACACCGAGGGGGTCACTGGTTCGAATCCAGTATCGCCCACCCGTCCCGAAGGCCGGTCCCCGATCCGGGGGCCGGCCTTCGTCGTCCCGGGCCCCAGTCCCTCGCCGCCAGGAGGTCCCGCCGTGACCAGCGCAGACGAGGCCAACGGGTCGGGGCCGCACCGCGACCGGCGGGCCGACCAGCGGGCCGGCCGGGTCGTCGGCGCCGTGGCGGCGCTCACCCGCTACCCGCTGCGCTCCGCCGCGGGCGAGGTGGTGGAGCGCGTGCGCTGCACGGCTGCCGGGCTGGCCGGGGACCGCGGGCACGTGCTGGTCGACGCCTCCGGGCGCCCGCTGCGGGGGCGCGACGCGCCGGCGCTGGCCTCGCTGCGGGCGAGCCTGCGCAGCGGCCGGCTCGTCGTCGCCGACGCCGGCGGCTCCGAGCTGGACGACGCCGGCCTCGCCGCGGCCACCGGTGTCCCGGGGGCGGCGACGGCTCCCGCGCGCGAGCACGACGCGGCGCCCGGGAGCGCCGCCGTCGCCCCGGTCCACCTCGTCAGCCTGGGCGCCGAGGCGGGCCCGGACGCGCAGGAGTGCGACCCCGACCCGAGGGCCAACGTCGTCCTGGCCCTCGACCCGGTCGAAGGGCCCGGCGCCGAGCGGGCCTGGGTCGGCGCCCGCCTGCTCGTCGGTGACGCCGTGCTCGTCGTCACCCGCACGCCGCGCCGGTGCCTGGGCGTCTACGCCGACGTCGTCGTCGAGGGCGAGGTCGCCGTGGGGGACCCGGTCCGGCTGGTCGCGGCCGGTGGCCCGGCCGGCGCCTGAGCCCCCTGCGGGGAAGTGCGGCGGCCGTCGGGGGCGTCGGCGGCGGGGTGGTGCGTCGCTAGCATCGCGGCCGTGACGCAGAGCCCCGAGACCACCGCGCCGTCGACCGACGCCCCGCTCCTCACCGTCGTCGTCGAGGGCGCCACCGGCCGCACCGAGCGCCGGGTGCCGCAGGGGGCGACGGCCTGGCAGGTGCTGGAGGAGGACCACCGCGCCGGTCGCGGCGACGACGCCCTCGTCGTCGCCCGGATCGGCGGCGAGCTGCGCGACCTGGACTCCGAGGTCGCCGACGGCGACGTCGTCGAGCCCGTGCTCGCCGCCTCGCCCGACGGGCTGCAGGTGCTGCGGCACTCCGCCGCGCACGTCCTGGCCCAGGCCGTGCAGCAGGCGCGGCCCGACGCGCGCCTGGGCATCGGCCCGCCCGTGACCGACGGCTTCTACTACGACTTCGACGTCGAGGTGCCCTTCACGCCCGAGGACCTGCAGGCCCTGCAGAAGGCCATGGCGCGCATCGTCAAGGAGGGCCAGCGCTTCCGCCGCCGCGTCGTCACCGAGGACGAGGCCCGCACCGAGCTGGCCGACGAGCCCTACAAGCTGGAGCTCATCGGGCTCAAGGGCTCGTCCTCGACCGACGCCGCGGACGGCGGCGAGGTGGCCGAGGGCGCCTCCGTCGAGGTCGGCGGCGGCGAGCTCACGATCTACGACAACCTGCGCCGCGACGGCTCGGTCGTCTGGCGCGACCTGTGCCGCGGGCCGCACGTCTCCTCGACCAAGGTGCTGGGCAACGCCTTCGCGCTGACGCGCTCGGCGGCCGCCTACTGGCGCGGCGACCAGGCGAACGCCCAGCTGCAGCGCGTCTACGGCACCGCCTGGGCCACCAAGGAGGGCCTGGCCGCCCACGTCGAGCGCCTGGCCGAGGCCGAGCGCCGCGACCACCGCCGGCTGGGCACCGAGCTGGACCTCTTCTCCTTCCCGGACGAGATCGGCTCCGGCCTGGCCGTGTTCCACCCCCGCGGGGGCGTCGTGCGCCGCGAGATGGAGGACTACTCGCGGCGCCGCCACGAGGAGGCCGGGTACGCCTTCGTCAACACCCCGCACATCACGAAGAAGGACCTCTTCGAGACCTCCGGTCACCTCGACTGGTACGGGGACGGGATGTTCCCGCCCATGCACCTGGACGAGCAGCGCGACGCGGACGGCGTCGTGCGCCGGCAGGGGCAGGACTACTACCTCAAGCCGATGAACTGCCCGTTCCACAACCTCGTCTACCGCAGCCGCGGCCGCTCCTACCGCGAGCTGCCGCTGCGGCTCTTCGAGTTCGGCACCGTGTACCGCTACGAGAAGTCCGGCGTCGTGCACGGCCTCACGCGGGTGCGCGGGATGACGCAGGACGACGCCCACATCTACTGCACCCGCGAGCAGATGGCCGATGAGCTGGGCGACCTGCTCGACTTCGTCCTCGGGCTGCTGCGCGACTACGGCCTCGACGACTTCTACCTCGAGCTGTCGACGCGGAACCCGGACAAGTCCATCGGCAGCGACGAGGACTGGGAGCAGGCGACCGCCGCGCTCGCGCAGGCGGCCGAGCGCTCAGGCCTGGACCTCGTCCCGGACCCGGCGGGCGCGGCCTTCTACGGGCCGAAGATCTCCGTCCAGGCGCGCGACGCCATCGGGCGCACCTGGCAGATGTCCACGATCCAGGTGGACTTCCAGCTGCCGCAGCGCTTCGAGCTCGAGTACCAGGCCGCCGACGGCACCCGCCAGCGCCCGGTGATGATCCACCGCGCGCTCTTCGGCTCCATCGAGCGGTTCTTCGGCCTCCTCGTCGAGCACTACGCGGGCGCCTTCCCGCCGTGGCTGGCCCCCGTGCAGGTCGTCGGCATCCCCGTCGCGGGGGACTTCGCGCCGTACCTGCGCGAGGTCGCCGCGCGCCTGCGCGAGCAGGGGGTGCGCGTGGAGGTCGACGACTCCGACGACCGCATGCAGAAGAAGATCCGCACCCACACCAAGCAGAAGGTCCCCTTCCTGCTCATCGCCGGCGGCGAGGACGTCGAGAAGGGCGCCGTGAGCTTCCGGTTCCGCGACGGCACCCAGGACAACGGCGTGCCCGTGGACGAGGCGGTCGCCCGCGTCGTCGACGCCGTGCGCTCCCGGGCGCAGGTGTGAGCGGCTCCCCGGCGGACGGCCCGGGGCAGGACGGCCCGGGGCAGGACGGCCCGGGGCAGGACGGCCCGGCGGAGGGGCCGGACGGGGTCCGGGTCGACCCGGCGGGCCGCTACGCCGGCGAGGCCGACGGCTTCGAGCGCCTGTGGACCCCGCACCGCATGGCCTACATCGGCGGGGAGAACAAGCCCGCGGACGAGCACGAGGGGCCGCAGTGCCCCTTCTGCCGCGCGCGGGAGGGCGACGACGCCGAGGGCCTCGTGGTGGCGCGCGGCGAGGAGTGCTTCGCCGTGCTCAACCTGTACCCCTACAACCCGGGCCACCTCATGGTCTGCCCGTACCGCCACGTGGCCTCCTACGTCGACCTGACCGAGAGCGAGACGGTCGAGGTGGCGCGGATGACGCGCACGGCCCTGCGGGTCCTGGCCGACGTCAGCGCCCCGCACGGCTTCAACCTCGGCATGAACCAGGGCGCCGTCGCGGGCGCCGGCATCGCCGCCCACCTGCACCAGCACGTCGTGCCGCGGTGGGGCGGGGACGCCAACTTCCTGCCCGTCGTGGGCCGCACCAAGGCCGTGCCCGAGCTGCTGGGCGACACGCGGAGCAAGCTCGCCGCCGCCTGGCCGGAGCCGGACCGCACGCGGGCCTGACGCCCGCGACGGGCGCCCCCGAGGACGACCGGGGCGCCCGCGCGGTGGTCGGGCGGGCCCCGTCGGCCTGGCTACTGTGCGCAGCACCATGCTCAGCCGCTACGCCCGTGCCGTGATGTCCGCCGTGTTCACCCCGGCGGCGCGCGCGCTCGTCCGCCTCGGCGTCAGCCCCGACGTCATCACGGTCCTCGGGACGCTCGGGGTGGTCGTGTCCGCGCTTGTCCTGCTCCCCGCCGGTCATCTCGTGGCGGGGCCCCTGGTCATCACCGCCTTCGTCCTCTCGGACACCCTCGACGGCGTGATGGCCCGCATGGCCGGTCGCTCCGGGCCGTGGGGGGCCTTCCTCGACTCGACGCTGGACCGCTTCGGCGACTCCGCGATCTTCCTGGGCGTCGCGCTGTGGTTCCTGGGGGAGGGGGACGACGGCGCCGCGGGCGTCCTCGCCCTCGTCTGCCTGGTCCTCGGGTCGGTCGTCTCCTACGCCAAGGCCCGGGCGGAGGGGCTCGGGATGACGGCGGACGTCGGCATCGCGGCGCGCGCCGACCGCCTCGTCGCCGTCCTGGCCGGGACGTTCTTCGTGGGGCTGGGCGCGCCGACGGCGCTCCTCGTCGTCGTGCTGTCCCTGCTCGCCCTGGGCAGCGCCGTCACGGTCGGCCAGCGCATCGCCACGGTGCGGCGTCAGTCGCTCGCGACGACCCCCCGCGCCCGGTGAGCAGGGAGCCGGTGCGCAGGGAGCCGGTGCGCAAGGACCCGGTGGCCTCCGGTCCTGCCGGGCCGGACGGCACCAGCGCAGAGGGGACCGGCGCTGAGGGGACCGGCGCTGAGGGGACCGGCGCGCGAGGGACGGGCTCGCGGCGCGGGCGGCGGGGACGGCGCCGCCCGTCCCCGCTGATGCTGCTGTGGCGCACCGTCGTGGCCCTGCCGGAGCCCCTCGTGCGCGCCGCGGCGGCCGCGGTCGTCGACGTCGCGTGGGTCGTGGCGCTCTCCCCGGTCGGTCGGCGCGCGGAGGCGCTGGCCGGGGTGCGGCACCTGGTCCGCAACCTCGAGCACGCCCGTCCCGGGCTGGCGCCGTGGCGCGCCCGGCTGGTGCTGCGGGCGGCCCTGCGCTCGCACGCCCGCGCCTGGGTGGACACCTTCGTGGTCGACACCTGGTCCGAGGAGCGCCGCCGGCGGGCCGTCCGCTTCGTCGAGGACGAGGAGCTGCGCGCCGCCCTCGCCGTCGGCGGCGCGGTGGTGGCGCTCACGCACTCGGCCAGCTGGGACGTCCTGGGCGCGTGGGGGCCGCTGGAGATGGGACCCACCACCACGGTGGTGGAGCGGCTCGCCGACGACGACGTGTTCGAGGCGTTCGTGCGGGCCCGCGCCGCCGTGGGCATCGAGGCCCTCCCGCACACCGGCGCCGCGCCGCCGCTGCCCCAGCTCGTGCGCCGCGTCCGCTCCGGGTCCCTGGTGCCCCTGCTCGTCGACCGGGACCTGGGGGGAGCGGCCGTCGAGGTCGACTTCCTGGGCGGCCGGGCGCGGCTGGCCTCGGGAGCGGCGGCCCTGGCCGACCTCGCCGACGCCCCCCTGTTCGCCTTCGAGGCCTGGTACGAGCGGGACCGCTCCGTGGCCGGGGGCTGGGTCGTGCTCGGACGCCCGCACCGCGTCGAGAGGGTCGTCACCGGCCCTCGGCCCCAGCGCGTCGCCGCGACGACCCAGGCCTGCGCCGACCTGCTCGCCGCCGCGCTCGCCCGACACCCCCAGGACTGGCACCTCCTGAGCCCCGTCCTGCTGCCCGGAACGGAGCCCGGCCCCGGCGCCGGCGGGCCCGTCGGCGCCCGACCCGAGGGTGACGGCGCCCGGACGGGGGCGGGCTCGTGAGGATCGGGATCGTCTGCCCGTACGCGCTCGACGTCGCGGGCGGGGTGCAGCTCCACGTGCGCGACCAGGCGCGCGAGCTGCGCCGGCTGGGCCACGAGGTCGGCGTGCTGGCCCCCGGCGGGGAGCGCGCGGCGAGCGCGGAGGACGGGGTCGACGAGGGCCTGGAGCTCGCCGGCCGCGTCGTGGCCGTCCCCTTCAACGGGTCCGTGGCGCGGCTGTCCTTCGGGCCGGTGACGAACTCGCGCGTGCGCCGGTGGCTGGCGACCGGCGGGTGGGACCTCGTCCACGTGCACGAGCCGGCGTCCCCGAGCCTCGGCCTGCTGGCGCTGCTGGCCGCCGAGGTGCCGGTGGTGGCCACCTTCCACAGCGCCCTGGACCGCTCGCGGGCCATGCGGGCGGCGCAGCCGCTGCTGCGCCCCGGCTTCGAGCGCCTGTCCGCCCGCATCGCGGTGAGCGAGGACGCCCGGCGCACCGTCGTGGAGCACCTCGGGGGCGACGCGGTCGTCGTCCCGAACGGCGTGCGGGTGGCCGACTTCGCGGACGCGCAGCCGGACCCCCGCTGGCTCGGGGCCCGCGCGGGCCGGCCGCCGGTCGTCGGCTTCCTCGGGCGCGTCGACGAGCCGCGCAAGGGCCTGGCCGTCCTCGCCGGTGCCGTCCCGCGGCTGCGGGCCCAGCACCCCGGCGTCCGGGTGCTCGTGGCGGGCTCCGGCGACGGCGAGGCCCTGCGGGCGCTGCCCGCCGAGGACGCCGCCGCCCTCGTGCCGCTCGGGCCCGTCTCGGAGGCGGACAAGCGGGCGCTGCTGGCCTCCGTCGACGTCTACGTGGCGCCGCAGATCGGCGGGGAGAGCTTCGGCATCGTGCTCGTCGAGGCCATGGCCGCCGGTGCCCCCGTGGTGGCCAGCGCGCTGCCGGCGTTCCGCCGGGTGCTCGGGCAGGGCGCCCTCGGCGCCCTCTTCCCCGTGGGCGACAGCGCCGCGCTCGCCGCCGCCGTGCACGACGTCCTCGGCGACCCGGCGTCGACCGCGGCGCGCCGGGACGCCGCCGCGCTGGCCGTGCGCCGCTACGACTGGTCGGTCGTGGCCGACGAGCTCGTCGCCGTCTACGAGACGGTGCTGCAGGGCGACCGCGCCCGGGCCCGTGCCGACGCCCGTACGCACGAGCGTGCCGACGCCCGTACGCACGACCGGGCCGACGCCCGTACGCACGACCGGGCCGACGCCCGTACGCACGACCGGGCCGACGCCCGTGCCAACGACCGGGCCGACGACCGGACCGACGGCGGGGGACCGGACGCGACGGGCGCCGCCGACGGCGCCGACCCGGCACGCCGCCCGGACGCCGGCCGCCCGTGGCGCGCGCGCCGGCGCAGGGGCGCGGGCCCCGGCCCCTCCGGCGACCGCGGGCCGGCGGCGCGGCGATGAGCGGGGCCGACGTCCTCGTCGACGTGCGGCTGCTGGTCCTCGTGCCGCTGGTCGTGCTCGCCCTCGTGGTCGCCGCGCTGCTGCTCAGCACGGCGGCGAGGCGGCTGGACCGCCTCCACCGGCGCGCCGACGGCGCGCGGGCCGCGCTCGTCGAGCAGCTGGTCCGCCGTGCAGCCGCCGTGGACCGCCTGGCGCGCAGCGGGCTCCTGGACCCCGCGGCGTCGGTGCTGCTCGCCGTGGCGGCGGCGGACGCCCTGGGGGAGGGCGAGCCCGACGACGAGGCCGCCCGGCGACCCGGGCCCGACGAGCAGCGGGTACCAGGTCTGTCGCCCGACCCCACCGCCGGCCCCGGGCGCCTGACGGCCGAGCGCGAGCGCGCCGAGAGCGACCTCTCCGCGGCGCTGCGCGCGGCCCTGCCCCCGGAGGTGCTCGCCGAGCTGTGGCGCGAGCCCGCGGCCGAGGGGCTGCTGGAGGACCTCGTGACGGCGTGCCGGCGGCTGTCCTTGGCGCGGCGGTTCTCCAACGACGCCCAGGTCCAGGTGCGCCGGCGCCGGCGGGGCCGCCTGGTGCGCTGGGCGCGCCTCGCGGGCCGCGCCCCGGAGCCGAGGACCTTCGAGGTCGACGACGAGCCGCCGCCGGGCCTGCTGCCCTGACCGCCCGCGCGGGGCGGGGGCCTACCATGGGCCGGACGGCGCCGAGCGCGTCGCTCGAGGTCGCGGCGGGCCCGGCGGCGGCGGAGACCGCTCCGCACCCGGCGCCCTCCCGGCGCCCTCCGCGCACGACCGGCTGGGACCGACCTCCCGGCCCGAACCGCTCCCGCTCCGACGCCCAGCCCTGACCGCCCCAGCCTGACCGCCCAGCCCCACGAGACCTGCGAGGTACCGGTGCCCACGCCCGAGACGACCCAGCCCGCCGCCGCCCAGCCCACCGGGCCGGGGGAGAGCGCCCGGGACAGCGCCGCGCGCGGCACCGCCCGGGTCAAGCGCGGCATGGCCGAGATGCTCAAGGGCGGCGTCATCATGGACGTCGTCACCGCGGAGCAGGCCAAGATCGCCGAGGACGCCGGCGCCGTCGCCGTCATGGCCCTCGAGCGCGTGCCCGCCGACATCCGCGCCCAGGGCGGCGTCGCGCGGATGAGCGACCCCGACCTCGTCCAGGGCATCGTCGACGCGGTCTCGATCCCCGTCATGGCCAAGGCGCGCATCGGGCACTTCGTCGAGGCGCAGGTCCTGCAGAGCCTGGGCGTCGACTACGTCGACGAGTCCGAGGTGCTGACGCCGGCCGACTACGTCCACCACATCGACAAGTGGCGCTTCACGGTCCCCTTCGTCTGCGGTGCCACGAACCTCGGCGAGGCGCTGCGCCGCCTCACCGAGGGCGCCGCGATGATCCGCTCCAAGGGCGAGGCCGGCACCGGCGACGTCTCGAACGCCACGGGCCACATCCGCACGATCCGCGCGGAGATCGCCCGGCTGTCCTCGATGAGCAGCGACGAGCTGTACGTCGCGGCCAAGGAGCTGCAGGCCCCGTACGAGCTCGTCGCGGAGGTCGCCGCGGCCGGGAAGCTGCCCGTGACCCTGTTCACGGCGGGCGGCATCGCCACCCCCGCGGACGCCGCGATGATGATGCAGCTCGGCGCCGAGGGCGTCTTCGTCGGCTCGGGCATCTTCAAGTCCGGCAACCCCGCCGAGCGCGCCGCGGCCATCGTCAAGGCGACGACGTTCTTCGACGACCCCGACGTCATCGCGAAGGTCTCCCGCGGCCTGGGCGACGCGATGGTCGGCCTCAACGTCGACGCCATCCCCGAGCCGCACCGCCTGGCCTCGCGGGGCTGGTGACTCCGACCCCGCCCGCACGAGGTCGGCGAGCGCCCCGTTCACCCGTTCGGGTGAGCGGGGCGCTTGCGTCCGTGCCGTCGGTCCTAAGGCCCAGCCAGGGGCGGAACCGGTCGATATGGTGCACCCGCAGCGGGTGAGCCACGCCCGCCACGACGCGAGAGGGCCTCCATGCCGCGCACGACCACCCGCCGGGTCGCCAGTACGGGCCTCGGTGCTCTGGCCGCGACCACCGCACTGGCCCTTGCCGCGCCGAGCGCGCTGGCGGCCACGTCCTCCTTCGTGCTCGACCCGGGGCAGGACGTGGCCTTCTCCGCCTTCGGCCTCCCGCTGGACCGGGACCAGGCGAACGAGCTGGACGCGACCCCGGTCGACCTCGCCGCGGGGGACGGCACCGTCACGGTGGACCTGCCCGACCGCGCCGTCTCCGCCGATGCGGCGGCCGCTCTGGTCACCATGGAGGACTACGAGGACGCCCTGGAGGTGGGAGAGGTCCCGCAGCCCCTCACGCTGGCGGAGGAGCTGGAGCCGAAGGTCACCGACGGGCTGCTCACCGTGGTCCTCCCCGCCGCCGACGACGCCCTGACGAACGTCGACGACGTCTTCCTGCTGGTCACCGGCCTCGAGGTCGAGGGCTTCGCCGACGCCCCGTCGTTCGAGGTGACCGTCCCCCTCGACCTGAAGCCGACGGGCGACGCGGCCGAGCTGGTGCGGACCCCGGCCGCGGTGGACGCCAGCGCCCTCGAGGCGTTCACCTTCGTCGAGGAGCCGGTGGCAGCTCGGGCGGGCGAGCCCTTCCAAGTCGTGCTGCCGGAGGACTCGAGCCTCCGCGGGCTGGGGGTGGAGACGCTCGAGGGGCTCGACGGCTTCCTCCTGCCGCTCGGCGACGACGACGAGGAGGGCGACCTCGTGCTCGAGTCGTCCTCGGCGGCATCCGTCGTGGCCGAGGCCGTCGAGGGGACGTCGGCGTCGAGCGCCGCGACCGGCACCGCCCGGGTGCTCGAGGACCTCGAGGCGGATCTCGAGGGCTCGGCGTCCGAGGGCGACGGTGCCGAGGGCGACGTGGTGGCGCTCGACCTCGAGGACTACGCCGGCGACCCGGAGACGGGGGAGCGCTCGGCCACGGTGAGGCCGTCCGAGGACCTCCGGCCGGGCAGCTACCTCATGGTCCTCTTCGTGCCCAGCTCCGACGACTCCGTCTCCATGGTCGCGGTGGGCGAGCTCGTCCTCGAGGCGGCGGCCGTCGCGCCCGTGCCCACGCCCACGGTGACCGTCACGGCGCCCGCACCGGCCCCGGCCCAGAACCCGGGCCTGCGCTCCAACACCGGCGTCGAGGGCGGCGGTGTCGACGGCGGTCTGGTCGCCGCCGGCGCGGCCCTCCTGGCGGTGGCCGCCGGCGCCGGCGCTGCCGCCCTCCGCACGGGGCGCCGTGGCCGCCGCGCCTGAGAGCCCCTCGCCGACGGGCGTCGCCACCCCCGGACGGGGGCGGCGGCGCCCGTCGCGGCGTGCCGCCCTCGTGGGCGCCGCCGCAGCCCTGGCGGTCGCCGGTGGCTCGCTCGTGGCCCTGGGCCTCGGCGGCGAGGAGCCCGAGACCCCCGCGGTGGCCTCGGAGCGGGACGTCGCACCCGAGCCGGCGCTGACGGTGCCCCCCGCGTCGAGTCTGGCGACACCCTCTGCTGCGGCGCCGTCAGTCCAGGCGCCGCCGGTCGACGTGCCCCAGCCGACCGCGGCGGCAGCCCTGGGGACGGACGCCGACATCCGGCTCCGCGTGCCCTCGGTCGACCTCGACCTGCCGGTCCACGCCCTGGTGCCGGACGGCGGGGCGATCAACCCGCCGACGATGACGGACGCGTACTGGATCGACCCCTACGGCGAGCCGGGGGCGGGGGCGTCGGCGCCGGACAACACGGTCTACATCGCCGCGCACTCCTGGAGCCGGGGCGAGGCTGCCTTCGACCCGCTGCTGGACGCGGACTTCGAGGGCGGCGCGGTGGGGCCCGGGGACCTCGTCGAGGTCGAGACGCCCTCGGGGACGGCGGAGTACGCGGTCACCGACGTGCGGCGCTACGGCAAGGACGAGCTGCCCGAGGCGGACGCGGTGTGGGAGGTCCACCCGGGCCGGCTGGTCCTGATCACGTGCTTCCAGCGCGAGGACGGCCGCCGCTCCACGGAGAACCTCGTCGTCACCGCCGAGGAGTCAGCCGTCGACGCCCGCTGAGGGCCGCCGGTCGGTGCGGCGGCGCGGCCGCACCGACCGCCCCGGTCCGCGGGAGCCCCGGTCGTCCGACAGCCCGGTCGTCCGACAGCCCGGGCCTGGAGCAGCCCGGTCCCGCGAGGGCTCACTCCTCGAAGGAGTGCTCCGCGCCGGGGAAGCTCCCGGCCTCCACGTCCTCGACGTAGGCCCGGGCGGCCCTCGCCAGCTCGCCGCGCAGGTCGGCGTACTGCTTGACGAAGCGGGGCGTCCGGCCGCCGCCCAGGCCGGCCATGTCCGTCCACACCAGCACCTGCGCGTCGGTCCCGGCACCGGCGCCGATGCCGACCACGGGCACCTCCAGCGCTCGGGTGACGCGCTCGGCCAGGGGCGCCGGGACCATCTCGAGCACGACCGCGAAGGCCCCCGCGTCCTGCAGGGCCCGGGCGTCGGCGAGCAGGCGCTCGGCGCCCTCGCCCCGCCCCTGCACGCGGTAGCCGCCCAGGGCGTGCTCGGACTGGGGGGTGAAGCCGACGTGGCCCATCACCGGGACGCCGGCGTCGACGAGCGCGCTCACGCTGGGGGCGACGGCGGCGCCGCCCTCCAGCTTCACCGCGGCGGCACCGCCCTCCTTGAGCATCCGGACCCCGGTGGCCACGGCCTGCGCCGGGCCCTGCTGGTAGCTGCCGAACGGGAGGTCCGCGACGACGAGCGCGCGCGAGGTCGCCCGGGTCACCGCCCTGGTCAGCACGAGCATGTCCTCGACCGTGACCGGGATGGTCGACGCGTGCCCGAGGACGGTGGTCGCCGCCGAGTCGCCGACGAGCAGGACCGGGACGCCGGTCTCGTCGAAGAGCGACGCCGTCATCGCGTCGTAGGCGGTGAGCATCGCCCAGCGGCGGCCCTCCTCCTTCCAGCGCCGCAGCGTCGTGGTCCGCACCACGCGGGGGGAGGGGGAGGCGGGCACGGGGGAGGTCGGCGCGGCGGCGCCGGGAGGCCCGGCCGCCGCGGCGCCGTAGGGAGCCGGCTCCTCGCTCACGCGTCCTCCTCGCGCCAGTGCGACGTGACGGGCAGGCGCCGGTCGCGCCCGAACGCCACGGTCGTGGTCTTGGTGCCGGGCGCGCCCTGGCGCCGCTTCCACTCCGCGCGGTCCACGAGACCGACCACCTGCTCCACGTCGTGGCGGGCGTGCCCCGCCTCGAGCAGCTCCGAGCGGCCCATGGCGCGCACGACGTAGTCCTCGAGCAGCGCGTCGAGGACGTCGTACTCCGGCAGGGAGTCCTGGTCGGTCTGGTCCGGGCGCAGCTCCGCGGACGGCGCCTTGGTGATCGACGCCTCCGGGATCGGCTCGCGCTCGCCCCGCGACGCCGCGTCGGCGTCGCGCCAGCGCGCGAGGCGCCACACGTCGGTCTTGGACACGTCCTTGAGCGGCGCGAAGCCGCCGACGGAGTCGCCGTAGATGGTCGAGTAGCCGACCGACAGCTCGCTCTTGTTCGAGGTCGTCAGCACGAGCTGGCCCTCGGAGTTCGAGACGCCCATGAGCAGGGTGCCGCGCACCCGGGCCTGCAGGTTCTCCTCCGCCACGCCGCTCATCGGGACGTTCGCGAGGAAGGCCTCCACCATCGGCGCGATCGGGTGCACCCGGTAGTCGATGCCCAGGCGCTCGGCCAGGTCGTCGGCGTCGCTGCGCGAGTGCTCGGTGGAGTAGCTGCTCGGCATCGAGACGCCCACCACGCCCTCCGGCCCCAGCGCGTCGACCGCGAGCGCGGCGCAGACCGCCGAGTCGATGCCCCCGGACAAGCCGAGGAGGACCTGCCGGAAGCCGTTCTTGCGCGTGTAGTCGCGCAGGCCCAGCACCAGGGCGCCCCACAGCTCGGCCGTGTCGTCCAGGGGCTCGGCCAGCGGGGCGGGCACGGGCTCGCGCGCCGGCGCCGGCTCCTCGCTGACCACGACGCGCTGCACCCGCTCGACCGACGGCGGGGCGGCCGCGCCCTCGGGCAGGTCCAGGTCGACGACGAGCAGCTGCTCCGCGAAGGCCTCGCCGCGGGCGAGCACCTCCCCGTCGGGGGCGACGACGACCGACCCGCCGTCGAAGACGAGGTCGTCCTGGCCGCCGACGCTGTTGACGTACGCCAGGACCGCCTCGGCCTCGCCGGCGCGACGACGGCACAGCGCCAGCCGGGTGTCGTCCTTGGCGCGCTCGTACGGGGAGGCGTTGAGGACGACGAGCAGCTCGGCGTCGGCGGCGCGGGCGGCGGCCACGGGGCCGCCCTCCTGCCAGAGGTCCTCGCAGATCGCGACGGCGACGTCGACCCCGCGCACGCGCGCGACGAGCAGGTCGCGGCCGGGCACGAAGATGCGGAACTCGTCGAAGACGCCGTAGTTCGGCAGGTGGTGCTTGGCGTAGCGGCCCACCTGGCGCCCGCCGTGCAGCAGCGCGGCGCAGTTCTGGGGCAGGCCCTTGGGCACGCCGGTCGCCGCGCCCTCGCGCCGGCCCTCCTCCTTCTGGCCGCGCCCCGCGCTGCTGACCCCCTCGGCCACCGCCCCGGAGGCCCGGTCGACGTAGCCCACGACCACGGGCAGGTCCCCGAGCCCGTCGGCGGCGAGGTCCTCGGCGAGGCGGCCCACGGCCGCCCGGGAGGCGTCGACGAAGGACCGCCGCAGCGCCAGGTCCTCCACGGGGTAGCCGGTCAGCGCGAGCTCGGGCAGGACGAGCAGGTCCGCGCCCGCCGCCGCGGCCTCGGCGGCGGCGCGCCGCACCAGCGCCGCGTTGCCGTCGAGGTCGCCCACGGTGGTGTCGACCTGGGCCAGGGCGAGGCGCAGAGAGGGCATGCGGCGAGCCTAGCCAGGCCCCGGCCCCGGCCCCGGGACGGGCGACGGGCGACCGGCGGGCCGCTCGGCGTCTCGCCTTGCGGGGGAGGGGTGCGAGCGCCACGGTCACCCGTGGGCCCGCCGCCAGGAGGCGGGTGCAGCGAGAGCCGCGCGGTGCGCGGCGAGGGAGGCGTGCGGGCCGTGGCAGTGCACGAGCACCTGGAGGTGCCCCCGGGGGTCACCGTCGTCGACGACGAGGACGAGCCCGAGCTCGTCGACGCCGACGGACGGCGCGTGGACACCTGGCGGGAGGGCTACCCCTACGCCGAGCGCATGCGCCGTGAGGACTACGCCGTCGAGAAGCGCCGCCTGCAGATCGAGCTCCTCAGGCTGCAGCGCTGGATGAAGGCGTCCGGCGAGCGGCTCGTCGTCCTCTGCGAGGGCCGGGACGCCGCCGGCAAGGGCGGCACGCTCAAGCGCTTCACCGAGCACCTCAACCCCCGGGGCGCCCGCGTCGTCGCCCTGGAGAAGCCCAGCGAGCGCGAGTCCACGCAGTGGTACTTCCAGCGGTACGTCAACCACCTCCCGGCCGCGGGGGAGATGGTCTTCTTCGACCGCTCCTGGTACACCCGCGCCGGGGTCGAGCGCGTCATGGGCTTCGCGTCGCCGCAGCAGTACGACCGGTTCATGGCGCAGGTGCCGCTGTTCGAGCAGATGCTCGCCGACGACGGCATCCACGTCGTCAAGTTCTGGTTCTCCGTGACCCGCGCCGAGCAGCGCACGCGCTTCCTGATCCGCCAGATCGACCCGGTGCGCCAGTGGAAGCTCAGCCCCATGGACATCGAGAGCCTCGGCCGCTGGGACGAGTACACCCGGGCCAAGGAGGAGATGTTCGCCCGCACCGACCTCCCGTTCGCCCCCTGGGTCGTGGTGAGCACCAACGACAAGAAGCGCGCGCGCCTGGAGGCGATGCGCGTGGTGCTCTCCCGCTTCCCCTACGACGACAAGGACGCCGACGTGGTCGGGGAGCCCGACCCCCAGCTCGTCGTCCCGGCCAGCAGCATCCTGGAGGTCGACCGGGCCCCCGAGGGGGCCTCCTCCTCCGCCGAGGACGCGGGGCGCGGCGCCGGGGCCTGAGGGCTCAGCCGCCGCCGCGCCCCGCGCCCTCGGCCCGCTGCTGCCGGCGCTCGTCGCGCAGGTCGGCGGCAGCGGGCACGAGGGCCAGGAGCACGAGGACCACGGCGACGAGCAGGCTCGCCGACAGCCCGGCGGCGTAGTCCGGGGCGGCCCCGCCCGAGGCCGCCGCGACGCCGAAGTAGACGGCGCCCACGAGGGCGATGCCCACCGAGGAGCCGATCCGCTGGCTGGTCTGCAGGACGCCGCTGGCCGAGCCCGCGCGCTCGGAGGCCACCACGGAGAGCGTCAGCGTCGTGTTGGGGGAGATGACGACACCGCTGCCGGCGCCGCCCAGGAGGAGCGGGAGCGCGAGGGCGAGGCCGAGCTGCCCCGGCGGCAGGACGTCCGAGAGCGTCGCCACGACGGCGAGGACCCCGAGCAGCCCGACGGCCACCGCCAGGAGACCGGCGACGACGAGGCGCCGCCCGAGCCGGCTGACGGCGCGGCCCGCGAGCACCGGGGTGATGGCGCCGCCGACGGCGAAGGGCGTCTGCACCAGGCCCGCCTGCAGCGGGCTCAGGCCGAGCTGGTCCTGCAGGTAGATCGACAGCACGAAGAAGATCGTCGTGAAGCCGGTGAAGTACACGAGCCCGACGAGGACGCCGTTGCGGTACCGGCTCTCGCGGAACAGCGACAGGTCCACCAGCGCGTCCCGCCCGGACCGGGTGCGCCGCCGCTCCCAGCGCACGAAGGCGACGCCGAGGACGGCGGAGCCCACCCAGAGGCTCGCCCACGACGCAGCGCCCGGCTGCTCCAGGAGGGGCAGCAGCAGCGCCGTGAGGGCGGCGGCGAGCAGGGCCACGCCGGCGAGGTCGACGTGCGAGGCTCGTCCGCCCTCGGGCCGGGCCGAGGGCAGCCACCGCATCGCGAGCACGACGCCCGCGACGCCGATGGGGATGTTCACGAAGAACACCAGGCGCCAGGCGGAGGGGTCCGGGTCGACGCTGAGGATGGTGCCGCCGAGGAGCGGGCCGACGGCGGTGGACAGCCCGATGCTCGTCCCCAGCAGCCCGAACGCGCGGCCCCGCTCCGGCCCGGAGAACAGCGACTGGATGAACGCGGCCACCTGGGGCTGCAGCAGCCCGCCGCCCACCCCCTGCAGGAGCCGGGCGGCGAGCAGCCAGCCGGGCGAGGGCGCCAGCCCGCACAGCAGGCTGGCCGTGGTGAACAGGGCCAGGCCGGCGACGAAGACGCGCCGCCGGCCGTGGGCGTCCCCGAGGCGCCCCGCGGGCACGAGCACCAGGCCGAACGCCAGCGCGTACCCCGACAGCACCCACTGCAGGTCGCTGCCCGTGGCGCCCAGGTCCTCGCGGAGGGAGGGGAGCGCGACGTTGATGATCGAGACGTCGAGGAGCGTCATGAACCCCGAGACCAGGCAGACGGCCAGCGCCCTCCATCGCCGCGGGTCCGGCGGCTCCGCGCCGTCGTCGCCCGACGACCTCCCCCGCGGCCCGGGAGGGTCCTGCCGAGGGCGGGGGGCGTGGTCCGGACCGCTCCGCGGTCCCGCGGCGCGCGGGGTCCTCACGCCAGGACGGTATGCCGAGGCACTCGTCCCCACCGCGCGGGCCGGTGCGGTGGACGTCCCGGCCGAGCAGGGCCCGGTCGACCGGCCGGGCCGACGTCGCCTCCCCGGGCCCGGCCGCTGGCAGGATGGCGCCCGCGCCGCCGCGGACGCCGCCGCGCGGGGCTCCGCCCCGAGGGGCACAGCGAAGGGATGGGACGGATGGACCGCCAGCAGGAGTTCGTGCTCCGCGCGATCGAGGAGCGCGACATCCGGTTCGTCCGGCTGTGGTTCGGCGACGTGCTCGGCGGCCTGAAGTCGGTGGCCATCGCGCCGGCCGAGCTGGAGGGGGCCTTCGCCGAGGGCATCGGCTTCGACGGCAGCTCGATCGAGGGCCTCGCCCGCCGCTCCGAGTCCGACATGATCGCCCGGCCCGACCCCTCGACGTTCCAGGTCCTGCCCTGGCGCGGGGACGGCAGCAGCGCCGGCACGGCTCGCATGTTCTGCGACATCCTCACCCCGGACGGCGAGCCCGCGCTGGCCGACTCCCGCAACGTGCTCAAGCGCACGCTCTCCCGGGCGGCGGAGAAGGGCTTCACCTTCTACACCCACCCCGAGATCGAGTTCTACCTCTTCCAGGGGAGCCCGGCCGACAGCGTCGGGGACGGCCTCGCGGACCCGGTGCACCCGCCCGTGCCGGCCGACACCATGGGCTACTTCGACCACGTGGCGGGCGGTGCCGGGCACGACTTCCGCCGAGCGGCCATCGCGATGCTCGAGGCCATGGGCATCTCGGTGGAGTTCAGCCACCACGAGGCCGGGCCCGGCCAGAACGAGATCGACCTGCGCTACGCGGACGCGCTGACGACCGCGGACAACATCATGACGTTCCGCACGGTGGTCAAGGAGGTGGCGCTGCAGCAGGGCGTCTACGCCTCCTTCATGCCCAAGCCGCTCGCGGACCAGCCGGGCAGCGGGATGCACACCCACCTGTCCCTGTTCGAGGGCGACCGGAACGCCTTCCACGAGCCGGGCGCCAAGTACGAGCTGAGCGCCACCGCACGCCACTTCATCGCCGGGCTGCTGCGCCACGCGCCCGAGACGACCCTCATCACCAGCCAGTTCGTCAACAGCTACAAGCGCCTGTGGGGCGGCAACGAGGCCCCCTCGGACATCGCCTGGGGGCACAACAACCGCTCCGGCCTGGTGCGGGTGCCGATGTACAAGCCCGGCAAGGCGCAGTCCGCGCGCGTGGAGCACCGCGGCATCGACACCGCGGCCAACCCGTACCTGACCTTCGCGGTGCTGCTGGCGGCCGGCCTGAAGGGCGTCGAGGAGGAGTACCCGCTCGCCGAGGGCGTCGAGGAGGACGTGGCCCTGCTGTCCGGCGCCGAGCGGCGCGCCATGGGCATCGGGCAGCTCCCGGCGAGCCTGGACCACGCCATCTCGCTCACCGAGGGCAGCGAGCTGGTCGCGGAGACGCTGGGGGAGAGCATGTTCGAGCACGTGCTGCGCAACAAGCGGGCCGAGTGGGTCGACTACCGGGCCCAGGTGACGCCGTTCGAGCTGCGGCGCTTCCTGCCCTGGCTCTGATCGCCGTCGCGGAGGTGGGGGACGTGCGCGGGGGAGCCGCGGGAGCGCCGGCGGCGGAGCGCTCCGGGGAGGAGCCGCTGCGCGTCCTCGTCGTCCAGCACGAGGACGTGTGCCCGCCGGCCCTGCTGGGGGAGGCGCTCTCGGCGCAGGGCGCCGTGGTCGACGTCGTGCGGCCCGACCTCGGCCAGCCGCTGCCGGCGTCGCTGGGGCGTCGCGGGCCGGGCGTCCGGGCGGGCGGGCACGACGCCCTCGTCGTCCTGGGCGGCACGGCGGCCGCGGACGACGACGCGCGCTGGCCCTGGCTGCCCGCCGTGCGCGCGCTGCTCGCCGCGTGCGCGGGCGACGGGACGCCGGTCCTCGGCGTGTGCCTGGGGGCCCAGCTCCTCGCCGCGGCGACGGGTGGGCGCACCGGCCGCGCCCCGCTCGGGCCGGAGCACGGGCTCGTGCCCCTCGTCGCCGAGCCCGTCGCCGACCCCCTGCTGGCGGCGGCCGCCGAGGAGGACGGGCCCTGGCGCGCCGTGCAGTCGCACGGGGACGCCGTGCTGGAGCTCCCCCCGGGCGCGACCCTGCTGGCCGCCTCGGCGTCGTGCGAGGTGCAGGTGTTCCGCCTCGCCCGGGCGTGGGGCGTGCAGTACCACCCCGAGGCCACGGCCGAGATGGTCACCGCCTGGTGCGACGCCGGTGACGACGCGCGGCGCGAGCTGGCCGACGCGGGGCTCGCCGTCCAGGACGTCGTGGCCCCGGTGGCCGCGGCGGCGCCCGAGCTGGCCCGCGGGGCGGACCGCCACGCGCGGGTCCTCCTGGAGCAGGCGCGCGCGGCGCGCCGCGAGCGCGGCGCCGGCTCGGCGCTCCCGACGACGGCGGGGGCGCGGTGAGCGCGGTGAGCATCTCGCCCGGGTGGCTGGCCCGTCGCGGCTTCACCGATCCCGATGCGGCGCAGCGCATCCTGGCGGAGCCGGCCACGGTCGCCGTGCTGAGGCGCTGGGGGGCCGCCGAGGGCGGGGCGCCGCGCGCCGGTGCCGGACGCGCGAGCGGGCCCCGGCGCCCCACGGCCCCGACGTCCCCGGTGACCCCGCAGGCGGCGGCCGAGGAGCTCGTGCAGGTGGTGGGCGCGGCGGCGGACCCGGACGGGGCGCTGCGCGCGGTGGCGCGGCTCGCCGAGCACCCCGGCTCGCCGCCGCTGCGGCTCCTCGCCCGTCCGGGGCCGGCGCGCGACCGCCTCGTGGCCGTGCTCGGCGGGTCCTCCGCGCTGGCGGACGGCCTCGTGCGCCACCCCGGCGACGCCGAGGTCCTCGAGGACGAGGACGCGCCGGTCCCCGGCGAGGCCCTGCGCGCCGAGCTGCTCCGGTGGGTCGGCGTCGACCCGGCCGACCCGGCCCCGGTCGCGTCCGCCGAGGCGACCGGGGACGACCTGCGCCGCGCCTACCGGCGGCGGCTGCTGTCGCTCGCGGGCCGCGACCTCGCGTCCCCCGCTCCCGAGCGCCGCGTGGCCGACGTCGGCCGCGAGCTCGCCGACCTGGCCGCCGCCGCGCTGGAGACGGCCCTGGCCCTGGCGCGCCGGGACGTCGGCGACGACCACCGGGCGGTGCGGCTGGCCGTCCTCGGGATGGGCAAGTGCGGCGGCCGCGAGCTCAACTACGTCAGCGACGTCGACGTCGTCTACGCCGTCGAGCCCGCCGAGGGCGCCACGGAGGCGCAGGCGCTGGCGGTCGGCACCCAGCTGGCGCGCCTGCTCGCCAAGCACTGCTCCGCCTACACGGCCGAGGGCGCGCTCTGGCCGGTCGACGCGAACCTGCGCCCCGAGGGGGGCGCGGGCCCGCTGGTGCGCACCGTGGAGAGCCACCGGGCGTACTACGAGCGGTGGGCCAGCACGTGGGAGTTCCAGGCCCTGCTGAAGGCGCGCCACGTGGCCGGGGACGCCGAGGTCGCCGCCGCCTACCTCGAGGCCGTCCGGCCGATGGTGTGGGAGGCGGCCCAGCGCCCGGGCTTCGTGCCGGACACGCAGGCGATGCGGCGGCGCGTCGAGCAGCACGTGCCCGCGAAGGAGGCTCCGCGCCAGCTGAAGCTGGGCCCGGGCGGCCTGCGGGACGTCGAGTTCAGCGTCCAGCTGCTGCAGCTCGTCCACGGCCGCGCCGAGCCGCGCCTGCGCAGCGGGACGACGCTCGACGCGCTAGAGGCGCTCGCCACCTACGGCTACGTCGGCCGGGCGGACGCCGGGGCCCTCGACCGCGCCTACCGGTGGCTGCGGGTGCTCGAGCACCGCATCCAGCTCTCGCGCCTGGTGCGCACGCACGTGCTGCCGACGGGGGAGGACGACGTGCGCCGCCTGGCGCGGGCGTCCGGCCTGGACGGCGTCACGGCGCTGGAGGAGCGGTGGCAGCAGACCCGCTCCACGGTCCGGCGCCTGCACGAGCGCCTCTTCTACCGGCCGCTGCTCGGCGCCGCGGCGCGGCTGTCCACCGAGGACGTCCGCCTCGGCGCGGACGCCGCGCGCGAGCGCCTGCAGGCGCTGGGGTACCGCGACCCCGCGGGGGCGCTGCGGCACCTGGAGGCGCTCACCGCCGGGGTCAGCCGCCGGGCCTCCATCCAGCGCCAGCTCCTGCCGGTGCTGCTCGGGTGGTTCGCCGCCGGCGCCGACCCCGACTCGGGCCTGCTCTCGTTCCGGCGGCTGTCGGAGAGCCTCGGCGGCACGCACTGGTACCTGCAGATGCTGCGGGACGACGGCGTGGCGGCCGAGCGGCTGGCCAACCTGCTGACTGGCAGCCGGATGGCGGCCGACCTGCTGCTGCAGGCGCCGGAGGCCGCCCGGTGGCTCGAGGGGGACGCCGAGCTGCGCCCGCGCCCGCACGAGCAGCTGCGCGCGGAGGTCGGCTCCGTCGTGGCGCGCCACCGCGACCCCGTGGACGCCGTGACGGCGGCGCGGGCCGTGCGCCGCCGGGAGATGACGCGCACCGCCGTCGGGGACCTCTCGGGCGTCCTCACCCTCGAGGAGGTGGGGGACGCGCTGTCCGCGGCGACGCGCGTGCTGCTGCAGGGCGGTCTGGCCGCGGCGCAGCGGTCGGTGGCCCGGCGCGTCGGGGAGCCGCTGCCGGTGCGGATGGCCGTCATCGGGATGGGGCGCCTGGGCGGGGCCGAGCTGACCTACGCGAGCGACGCCGACGTGCTCTTCGTCCACGAGCCGCGCGACGGCGTCGGGGAGCAGCAGGCGCAGGAGGTCGCCGTCGCGGTCGCGGGGGAGGTGCAGCGCCTGCTCAAGGCCCTCGGGCCCGAGCCGTCCCTCGAGGTGGACGCCGCCCTGCGCCCCGAGGGCCGAAGCGGGCCGCTGTCGCGCTCGCTGTCGTCCTACGCCTCCTACTACGCGCGCTGGTCGGACGTGTGGGAGGCGCAGGCGCTGCTGCGCGCGGAGCCCGTGGCCGGTGACGCCGAGCTGGGCGCGGCCTTCACCGCGCTCGTGGAGGGCGTGCGCTACCCGTCGGCCGGCCTGGACGAGGCGCAGGTCCGGGAGGTGCGCCGCATCAAGGCGCGGGTGGAGTCCGAGCGGCTGCCCCGCGGCGTCGACCCGCGCCGGCACGTCAAGCTCGGCCCGGGCGGCATCTCCGACGTCGAGTGGACGGTCCAGCTCCTCCAGCTCCAGCACGCCGCCCGGGTGCCGGCCCTGCGGACGACGTCGACCCTGGGCGCCCTGCGGGCGGCGGCCGACGACGGCCTCCTCGACGGCGAGGACGCCGACGTCCTGGAGGACGCGTGGCGGTGGGGCTCGCGCGTGCGCGCCGCGATGGCGCTGTGGTCGGGCCGGTCCGGCGACGTCGTGCCGACCGACCTGGACGACCTCGAGGGGGTGGCTCGCCTGCTGGGGATGCCCGCGGGCTCCGCGAGCGCCCTGGACGACGAGCACCGCCGGCGCACGCGGCGGGCCCGCGCCGTCGTCGAGCGGCTGCTGTTCGGCTGGGACGACGGCTGACGCCGGCGGGCGTCCGCAGCCCGCCGCACCCGAGGCGCTCCGCCACGACCGGCACCGGGCCGACGCCCTCGTGGCCCTCGGCCACGACGTCGTCCGGTGCACCTGGGCGGGCACGTGCACCCCCGGACGCGTGGGCGCGGTGGTCAGCCCGGCGGGGGCCGCCGTCGAGATGGAGGTCTGCGTCACCACGGGGGCCCTCGGGTGACGCGAACCCCCATCTCGACGCGTCGTCGGCGCTGAGCGGGCCGCGCCCGCTGCCCGGGACCGTCAGCCAGCGGCCTCCAGGGCTCGGATGCCCGCCTCGACGGCCGGCGGGTTGGGGCGTCGGGCCCGGCGCGCCGCGCCCAGCCGGGGCAGCGCCGCGCGCACGGCCGCCGGGTGCGCGCGCAGCGCGCGGACGAGCGCGCGCGCGACCACGGGCCACGGGCGGCGCATCACCGCGGTCAGCAGGGCCGAGCGCGCGATGCCCGCGGCGCGCACGTCCGGGGCGTCGCGCGAGGTGGAGGGGTGGTGGTGGACGAGGAGGTCCTCGACGTACGCCAGCCCGTGCCCGGCGGCGGCGAGGTCCCAGGCCAGCCGCTCCTCCTCGCCCGGGAAGACGACGACGTCGTCGAAGCCCCCCGCCGCGAGGAAGGCGTCGCGGCGCACGGCGGCGGCGCAGGCCACGAAGCCCAGCAGGGAGGGCCCCGGGAGGTCGTCCTGGGTGCCGAGGACCGAGCGGGCCATCACGGCGCTGATGCCGTCCTCGCGCTCCTCGGGCCCGACGAGGATCCGCGCGCACGCGAGCGCCAGCCGCGGGGAGGCGTCGAAGACGGCGACGAGGCGCTCGAGCGCGCCGGGGGCCCACCACGAGTCGTCGTCGGCGAAGGCGACGTAGGGCGTGCGGGCCCTCTCCGCGCCGATCGTGCGCGCCACCGCGCCGCGGTTGTCCGGCAGCGCCACGACCTCCACGTGCGGCAGCTCGCGGCGCACGGCCTCGACCGTGCCGTCGGTGCTGCCGTTGTCGACGAGGACGACGGGGGCCTCGTGGCGGCGCAGGCTGGTCAGCAGCTCCTCCCGGCGGTTGCGGCTGGCGACGACGACGGTCACCCGCGGGCCGCGGTGCGGGGTCGTCGCGGCGGCCCGGGCGGAGGGAGCCGAGCCGGGGGGCGGGGCGGGAGCGGCAGGCGTCGTCACGGCGCGGACGCTATCGCCGGACCCGCCGAGCGCCCGCGGCCCGGACGGGGCACAGTGATCGCGGCCGGCTCCGCACCCGGGGCCGCACGCACCGCCGCACACCTGGACGACCCCGCGCGCCGAGACCGCTCGGCGCCGACAGACCGCTGGAGGACCCATGGCGAACCGCCCGAACCCCATCGAGCTGCAGAAGCACCTGGCCGGGATGGACTACCCCGCCGGGAAGGACGCCGTCGTCAGCAAGGCCGAGTCGAACGGCGCCCCCGAGGACGTCCTCGAGGCGCTGCGCGGCATCCCGGACCGCGAGTACGAGGGGCCCAGCGGCGTCAGCTCCGCGTTCTCCGACCAGGCCTGACAGCATGCGCCCGTGAACGACCAGGCTGCCGCCGTCCCGGTGATCTCCACCCACGCCGACCCGCCCCGGCGGGCGGTCGTCACCGGGGCGGCCGGCTTCCTCGGGAGCCACCTCGTCGAGGCGCTGCTCTCCCGCGGCACCGAGGTGGTCGGGCTCGACGACTTCGTCACGGGGACGCCAGAGAACCTCGCGCACGTCGCCGAGCACCCGGGCCTGCGGCTCGTGCGGTGCGACATCACCGACTACGTGCACGTGCCGGGCGAGGTGGACCTCGTCCTGCACTTCGCCTCGCCGGCCTCGCCCGTGGACTACCTCAAGCTGCCGATCGAGACCCTCAAGGTGGGCTCCATCGGCACCATGCACGCGCTGGGGCTCGCCAAGGACAAGGGAGCCCGCCTCGTGCTGGCCTCCACGTCGGAGGTCTACGGCGATCCCCAGGTGCACCCGCAGCCCGAGGGCTACTGGGGCCACGTCAACCCCGTCGGCCCCCGCGGGGTCTACGACGAGGCCAAGCGCTACGCCGAGGCGCTGACCACCGCCTACCGCACCACCCACGGGGTCGACACCGCCATCGTGCGCATCTTCAACACCTTCGGGCCGCGCATGCGCCCCTACGACGGGCGCGCCATCCCGACCTTCGTCCGCCAGGCCCTCGCGGGCGAACCCCTGACCGTCGCCGGTGACGGGCTCCAGACGCGCTCGGTCTGCTACGTGGACGACCTGGTGCGGGGCATCCTCCTGCTGGCCTCCTCCGGGCACCCCGGGCCGGTCAACATCGGCAACCCGACCGAGCTCACGGTCCGGCAGATCGCCGAGGACGTGATCGCGGCCACCGGCTCGTCGTCGACCCTCACCTTCGTCGGACGTCCGGTCGACGACCCGCAGGTGCGCCGTCCCGACACCCGGCTCGCCGCGTCCGAGCTCGGCTGGCAGCCGGAGGTGCCGTGGGCGCAGGGGCTGGCGCGCACGGTCGACTGGTTCCGCGAGGCCGTCGTGACGGCTCCCGTCCCCGACCTGGCCGCGGGCACCAGCTCCGCCCCCCGCTGACCGCGGCAGGAGGACGCCCGTGGTCGACCTGCTGCTCGTCCCGCTCGCGGACGCCTTCCTGCAGGTCGGCGTGCCCGTGGCCGTGCTCGTCGCGGCCTTCGGCTGGCTCCAGGTCCGCCACGGGGAGCGGCTGCTGGACCTCCTGGCCCGGCGCGCCCGGTGGGCGCCGGCCGTGGGTGCCCTGCTCGGCGTCTCGCCCGGCTGCGCCGGCGCGATCCTCGTCGTGCCCCTGTTCCTGCGCGGCACCGTCTCCTTCGGGACGGTCGTGGCGGCGCTCGTGGCGACCATGGGCGACTCCTCGTGGGTGCTCATCGCCGGGGACCCCCTCACCGCGCTGGCGGTGCACGCGATCCTGCTCGTGACCGGGCTGGCGACCGGCTACGCCGTCGACGCCCTCGGCATCGGGCCGACCGCCGAGGACCTCGAGGCGGAGCGGGTGCTGCCCGCGGAGCGGCAGAGGGTGCGGACGTCGGCGCGGCGCCGCGACGCGGACGTCGTGCTGCCGGCACCCGCGGCAGGGGGTGGGGACGTCACGGCCGCGGCCGCGGACACCGCCCCGGGTGTCGCGGCGGCACGGGGGCTCGACCCCCTGACGCGCACGTTCTGGGCCGTCCTCCTCCTGGCCGTCCCGGCGTCCGTCGTCGTCACCGCGCAGGTCGACGCCGCGCCGCTCGCGGCCGCGCTCGGCGGGGTCGACCCGGTGCTGGTCCTCGGCGTCCTCGGGACGCTCACGTGCCTCGTCCTCCTGGTCGGGCACCGGGGCGCGGGCGAGCGGCTCGCCGGGGTCGTGAGCACGCGGGAGGAGGTCCTGCGCCGCGGCGCCGCCGAGACCTCCGTGATCGTCGGCTGGGTCGCGGTGGTCTTCGTCGGCTGGGAGGTCCTGTCGGCCTGGACGGGCTTCGACGGCTCCCAGCTGCCCCTCGTGGGCGTGGCGGGGGTCGTCGTGGGAGCGCTGGTGGGCCTGGTGCCCGGCTGCGCCGTCCAGATCGTGCTCACCTCGCTCTACCTGACCGGGGCCGTGCCCATCTCCACGCTGCTGGCCAACGCCGTGAGCCAGGACGGCGACGCCCTCATCCCGCTCCTGGCGCTGCGCCGGCGCTCGGCCCTCCTCGCGAGCGCCGTCACGGTCGTGCCCGCGCTGATGGTGGGCGGCCTCGCCCTGCTCCTCACCCGCTGACCGGCTCGCGGGCGTGGTCCGGTTTCCCGCTGCTCGCCCGGGCGACCTCGTGCCGGACGCGACGCGGGCGAGGGCCGCGTCAGGCTCCGCTCCTGGCGGCCTCCCCGGCCGCCGGCCCGTAGGCCCCGCCGAACATGGCCGCGTGCGCGAGCAGCGGCACCAGCTGGTGCAGGCCCACCCGCTCGCGCCACCCGTCGGCGAGCGGGTGCACCTCCTCGTAGGCGGCCAGCACCCGCGGCGGCACCCCGCCGAAGAGGTCGAGCAGCGCGAGGTCGGCCTCGCGGTGGCCGCCGAGGGCGGAGGGGTCGAGCAGCCACCGGTGCCCGTCCCGCGCGCGGACGACGTTGCCCCACCACAGGTCGCCGTGGCACCGGCTCGGCGGCTCCGGTGGCCCCATGAGCTCCTCCGCGCGGCGGGCGGCGGCCTCGACCGCGGTCTGGTCGCGCGGGTGCAGCCGGCCGGCGTCCACGGCCAGGCGCACCAGCGGGAGCACGCGCTGCTCCGCCCAGAAGCCCGGCCACGACGCCGTGGGTTCCACGGGCACGCGCAGGGAGCCCAGGTGCGGCGAGGCGCCCTCCGGGACGTCCCCGAAGGCGTCGGCCCCGGCGTCGTGCAGCGCCGCCAGCTCGGCCCCGAGAGCCTCCAGGCCGGCGTCGCCGGCGGCGGGGCTCCCGGCGACGTCCACCAGCTCGAGGGCGAGCACCCGCCCCTGCGCCGCGACGACCTCGGGCACCGGCGGCCCGCCCTCGGCGGCGGCCAGCCAGCGCAGCCCGGCGGCCTCCGAGGCGACCATCTCCTCCCCGCGCTCGCGGTCGTAGCGCTTGACGAACAGGCGACGGCCGTCGGCGAGGCGCACCTCCTCGGAGGCGCCGATGTCCCCGCCCCCGAGGCGACGTCGCTCGACGACCTCGCCGAGCGAGGCGGGGAGGTCCGAGGGCTGCGAGGGCTGCGGGGGAGTCATCCGCCCCATCCTGCGGCGGCGAGCGTCCCGCTGCAGGACCTGGCGAGAGGGCGCGGGCGGAGGGGGCGAGGGCTCGGGGGACGGCGCCGGGGGGACGGCGCCGGGGGGACGGAGACGGGCAGCGGGACGGGGGAGCGGGACGGTGGGCGCACGACGCGGCGGACCGCGCCGGCGCCCACGCTCAGGCTCCGGGCGCAGCCGGAGGCCGCTTGGGCGCCTTCCCGCGCCAGGCCAGGCTGCGGGCGTCGAGCTCGGCGACGAGGTCGGCGCCCTCGGCCTCCATCTGCTCCGCCAGGGCGACCGCGCGGGTCAGGGCGGGAGGGGGCAGGCGCGCGTACGCAGGACCGCGCCCGGGCGGCAGGACCTCGCGCCACGGGCCCTCGAGGGCGTTGTCCAGGACCACGCGCCCGACGCAGTGGTCGACCGAGACGGCCCACCCCTCGTCGCGACCCCGGCGGGGCAGCTCGTGCAGGACCAGCTCCCGGTAGCGCGCGAGCAGGGCCTCTCGGTCGTCGTCCACGCCTCCATGCTGCGCGCGGTCCGCCCGTGGCGCGCCTCCGTGCCGCGGACCCGCAGGGGTCTCGGCGGTGCCCGGCACCGGGCCCGCGCGCTCGCCGTCGCGGGAGGACTTTCCCGGGGCGGTCGTCCTGGGGTGTCGGCGTCGTCCGCGCACGGGGAGGACGAAGCCCCTCCCGGCGGCGGCACCGGCCCCGTGACCTGCGGCGGTGCCGGAGGCTGCGGGGTTCGTCCTCCCCGTCGGCGCAGCGGAGTCCCCCCGCGGGCGGGTCAGGGCGTCGTCGTGCCCGCGGGCAGCGCGTTGAGGGCGTGGGGCAGGACGCCCCACAGGTGCTGCAGGGCGTACCCGCGGACCGGGGACCAGGCGGCGGAGCGGCGCTCGAGCGCGCGGGCGTCCTGCGCGAGGCCGAGGGAGCGCGCGGCGGCGAGGGCCCCGAGGTCGCCGGGCAGGAAGGCGTCGTCGTCGCCGAGGCCGCGCAGCGCCACGGTCGAGGCCGTCCACGGACCGATGCCGGGCAGCGCCCGCAGCTCCGCGAGGCGCTGCGCGCGCGAGGGGTCCTCGAGCCGCCCGGGAGGGACGTCGAGGAGCCCGTCGGCCAGCGCGGCGACGAGCCCCAGCAGAGTGCGCTGCCGCGTGCGCGGCAGGGCGAGCTCGTCCGCCGTGACCGCCGCCAGCTGCGACGGTGTCGGGAACAGGTGGGTGACGCCGCCGACGGGGTCGGCCAGCGGGGTCCCGTGGGCGGCCACGAGCCGCGCCGCGTGGGTCCGGGCCGCAGCGGTGCTGACCTGCTGGCCCAGCACCGCCCGCACGGCCATCTCGCCCGCGTCGACGGCGCGCGGGACCCGGCGCCCCGGCGCCGCGGTCACCAGCGGGGCCAGGGCCGGGTCGGCGGCGAGCGCGGCGTCCACGCCGACGGGGTCGGCGTCCAGGTCCAGCCACCAGCGGACCAGGCCGGCGGCCTCGTCGAGGTCGTCGGGGGAGCCGGTGAGCAGGTCCGCGCGCACGGCGGCGTCGCCCGGACGCGGCGGCGCGAGGCTCAGGACGGCGGGGCCGCGGCGCAGCGCGAGCCCGCGCCGCAGGGCGCCGTCGCGCCACTCCTCCACGCCGGGGACCGCGGTGGCGGCCAGGTGGCCGAGGAGCTGGTCGACGTGCAGCGGGGGCGTGAACGGCACGAGCGCCGACGCGACCGGCGGGGTCATGGACCGGGGCGGTGCGGCAGGTCGGCCAGGGCCGCGAGCACGTCCGAGGGGGTCGTGGCGGCGAGCACCGGGTCGACCTCCGCGCCGTGCGGGTCGCCCCGGTGGTCCGGGCGCGGCGCGGGCCACAGCACCGCGTGGAGGTCGCGGTCGACCGCGGGACCCCACGCGGTGGGCGGCATGGGGCCGAAGAGCAGCACCGACGGCGTCCGCAGCGCCGTGGCCAGGTGGGCCACGCCGGTGTCCCCGCAGACGAGGGCGCGCACGGCGCCGAGCAGGCCGGCCAGCTGCTCGAGGTCGCAGCGCCCGGCGAGGTCGACCGGGGCTCCGCAGCCGGGAGCCAGGCCGGCGGCGAGGCGGGCCACCTCGGCCGTCAGCGGGGCCTCGGACGGCCCGCCCGTGAGGACGACCCCCCGCCCGCGCGCCAGCAGGTCGGCGGCGACCGCCGCCCACCGCTCGACCGGCCAGCGGCGCGAGCCGGAGGCCGCGCCGGGGTGGAGCGCCACAGCCCCCTCCAGGCCCTCGACCAGGTCGACGACAGGTCCGGGACCCGGTGCGGCACCGGGCTTCCCGTCCCCGGGGGGCGGCAGCACGAGGTCGTCGGGCGAGCACGCACCGCCGACCTGCGCGGCCAGGCGCACCCAGCGCTGCACCTCCGGCACCTCCTGGTCCCACTCCGGGCCGTCGTCGAGACCTGCTGCTGCGCAGCGGTGCCCGAGGACGCGCGACGCGGGGGCGCCTCGGGCGTCGAGGACGGCGGTCAGCGCCCGCGCGCTCTGCGGCCCGCGGCCGTGCAGGTTGACGGCGAGGTCCACGCTGCGCCCCGGCGGCAGGACCTCGGGGTGCTCGGCCAGCGCGGCGAGGACGGCCCCCTCGTCGAGGGACCGCACGCCCTCGACGGGCAGCACCCGGTCCACGACGCCGCGCCGGCGCAGCAGCTCGCCCGGCCCCGGGGGACCGGCGAGCACGAGCAGGTGGCCCGGTCGCGCGCGGCGCAGGCCCCGCAGCGCGGGCACGCCCGTGAGGGCGTCCCCGAGGCCCAGTGCGCGCAGGGCCAGCACGACCCGCGGCGAGCCGCGGCCGGGGGCACGGCTCGCCGCGAGGTCGCCGGCGGAGGGGCTCAGGGCCAGGACGGCTCCGTCGAGACCGTGACGACCATCTCGCGCACCTCGGTGCCCACCGGCTGGCGCAGCGCGTGCACGACCGAGTGGGCGACGACGCGCGGGTCCATGAGCTCGGCGTCGGGGCCGGGCTTGTACTGCTCGGTCCGGCCGTCGAAGAACTTCGTGCGCATGCCGGCGGGCACGAGCATCGTCACGCCCACCTCGCCGGCCAGCTCCAGCTGCAGGGCCCGCGTGAGGCCGACCACGCCGAACTTGCTGGCGCAGTAGGCGGTCGCGTCGCTGGCGGCGCGCAGGCCGAGCGAGCTGGACACCGTGACCACCACGCCGCGGGAGGCCCGCAGGTGCGGCAGGCAGGCCCGCACGGCGGCGGCGGTGCCGATGAGGTTGACGCCCACGACCTGCGCCCACCGCTCGGCGGGGACGTCCTCGAGGCGGCCGACGGCGTCGGTCCCGGCGGCGGTGACGACGGCGGTCGGCGGGCCGACCTGCTCGACGAGCTCGGCCACGGCCCGCTCGACGGCGGCGGCGTCGGAGACGTCGGCCAGCGCGTGCGGGGCGCCGGAGGCCGGCGCGTCGCGGTCGATGACGGCGGCCGTGCCGCCGAGCGCCGTGACGACCTCGACGACGGCGGCGCCGAGGCCCGAGGACCCGCCCGTCACGTACACGGTGCCGATCTCGCGCTGGCCGGCCATCCCGCCCTCGGGGCCGACGGCCGGGCCGGTGGCCGGGGCGATGGTGCGGCCCCCGCTCTCGCTGCTGCTGCCGGTGGTGGGTTCGGTCACGGGTTCTCCTGGTCTGCGACGACCGCCGCGGGGGCCCCGCGGCGGAGGATCTCGGTGGTCGAGCGCCCGTCGAGGTAGGGCAGGAGCACGACGCGCCCTCCCCAGCCCTGGACGAGCGCCGCCTCGGGCATGTCGGCGCCGCTGGCGCCGTAGTCGCCGCCCTTGGCCCACACGTCCGGCTGCAGGACGCGCAGGGCCTCGCGCGGGTCGTCCTCGTCGAACACGGCGACCGCGTCGACGGCGTCCAGCGCCTCGAGGACGCGGGCGCGGTCGGCCTGGCTCTGCACCGGGCGCCCCTCGCCCTTCAGGCGCCGCACGGAGGCGTCGGAGTTCACGAGCACGACGAGCGCGTCGCCGAGACGGCGGGCGGCCTGCAGGCAGCCCACGTGGCCGGCGTGGAGCACGTCGAAGCAGCCGCCGGTGGCCACGACGACGCCGCCGGCCGCGCGGACCCGGGACACGATGGCCCGGGCGTCCTCCGCGCCGGAGCGCTCGGGCGAGGGGCCGGCGGGCGCCTCGGCCGGGACCCGCGCGAGCGCGCGCCGCGCGCGCCACCCCGAGGCCCCGCCGCCGGCCACCCACGCGGAGGCGTCGGCCACGGCGTCGACGACGGCCTCGGGGAGCACGGCCCCGCGGGCCAGCGACAGCGCCGCGGTGGCCGCGAAGCGGTCGCCGGCGCCGCACGGGTCCCCGTCCGCGACGACGGGTGCCGGCACGTACACGGGGTCGCTGCCGGGCAGTCCCAGGAAGGCCCCGCGCTCGCCGACGGTCACCACGACGCCGCGCGCGGCCCAGCGCCGGGCCAGCGCGCCGGCGCCGTCGTCGGGGCGCGGAGCGCCGCCGAGGACGCGCCCGGCCTCGGCCAGGTTGGGCGTCACCAGGGCGCAGCCGTGGACGGGCTCCCCGCCGCGCGGGTGCGGGTCCCAGACCACGGGGACCGACGCGGCCGCGGCGCCGAGCAGGGCCCGCACGCCCGGGTCGTGGGTCGTGCCGGCGCCGTAGTCGGAGACGAGGACCACGTCGGCGCGCGCGAGCACGGCGCGCAGCTCGTCCAGGTCCGGCGCCGCCGGCGTGCCCGGTCCGCCGGAGTCGACGCGCACGAGCGACTGCCCGGCGGCGCGCACGCGGGTCTTGGTCCGCGTGGCCCCGGTGTGGGGCAGCGCGACGAGCTCGAGCGACCCCTCGCCCGCCGCCAGCGCCGCGCGCAGCCGCGCGCCGTCCTCGTCGTCGCCGACGGGAGCCACCAGGACCACGTCGACGCCGTCGGCGTCCGCAGCGCCGTCTCCGCGACCGGAGGCGACCAGGAGCGCGGTGAGCCCGGCGCCGCCGGGGCTCTCGGTCGTCGCCCGCAGGTCCACCACCGGCACGGGGGCGTCGGGGGCCACCCGCTCGACCACGCCGTCCAGGTCCCGGTCGAGCACCACGTCGCCGATGACGACGACGCGCCGCCGCCGTCGGGGGGCGGAGGTCCCCTCCTCGGCGGTCGGCGCCGGCGCGTCCGCGACGAGGCCCCGGTCCGCGGGGCCGGACTCCTCGGCCGCCCCGTCCACCCCGGTGGCCCGCGCGCCGTCCACCGGCTCGGGCCCGGCGGCCGCGGGGCGGCCGAGCACCCCGGCGTCCGCGGCGGCGAGCGCCGCGTCGACGCCGGCGCACAGCGCGTGCACCAGCACGAGGTGGCCCTCCTGCACGCCCGAGGTGGACGGCGCGTCGACGGCGACGACCTCGTCGGCCAGCTCGGCCAGCGGGTTGGGCGTCGGACCCGTCAGCGCCCACACGCGCAGCCCGCACGCGCGAGCGCGCGCGGCGGCCTCGAGCACGTTGGCGCTGCGCCCGGACGTCGACAGCAGCAGCAGCACGTCGCCGGGGCGGCCGTGGGCCTGCACCTGGCGCGCGAAGACCTCGCGCTCGCCGTAGTCGTTGCCGATGGCCGTCGTGCTCGAGCTGTCGGCGTGCAGCGCGATGGCCGACAGCGGGCGGCGCTCGCCGACGAAGCGGCCCACCAGCTCGGCCGTCAGGTGCTGGGCCTCCGCGGCGCTGCCGCCGTTCCCGGCGGCGAGCAGCCGGCCGCCGCCTGCGAGGACGCCGGCGAGCTCGGCGCCCCACCGGTGCACGACGGGGGCGCTGGCGCGCAGCCGCCCGAGCGCGCCCACGAGCTCGTCGACGTGCCCGTCCAGCCAGGGGGCGGCGTCCACGTGCTCGTGCGGCCCCGCGGGTCCGCCGGCCTCGCGCCCCGGCTCGGGGGCCGGGGCGTCGGCCGCGGGGTCGCGGCGGGGGGTCGCGTCGTCGGTCACAGGGTCTCCAGCCTCGTGCGGGCGAGCACGCCCTCGTAGACGTCCTCGGTGCGCGCGGCCACCTGGCGCCAGCTGAAGCCGGCGACGACGCGCTCGCGCGCCGCGCGGCCCCACGCCTCGCGGCGGGCGGCGTCGTCGAGCAGGGGGCCCAGCGCCGCGGCCAGGGCCACGGCGTCGCGCGGGGGGACGAGGGCGCCGGTGGCGCCCTCGTCGACGGTGTCGAGCAGCCCGCCCACGGCGGTGCCCACCACGGGGCGCCCGCAGGCGGCCGCCTCGAGGGGGACGATGCCGAAGGGCTCGTACCAGGGCGCGGCGACGACGACGTCGGCGCCGCGCAGCAGCGCGGGAAGGTCGGAGTGGTCCACGCGTCCCACGAGGTGCACGCGGTCGGCCACGCCGAGCTCCTCGGCGAGGGCGCGCAGCCGCTGCGCCTCCGCGTCGATGCCCAGGTGGCTGGCGGGGGGCCCGCCGAGCACCAGCAGCTCGGTGCGGGCGAGGGCCGTCGCCGGGGCGAGCGCGAGGGCCCGCACGACCTCCTCGACGCCCTTGCGCTCGACGAGGCGGCCGACGGTGACGACGCGGTGGTCCTGGCGCCGCGGCGGACCGCCCACCGGGCCGTCCGGGGTGAACAGGTCGACGTCGACCCCGCAGGGCACCACGACGACGCGCTCCGCCGGCGCGCCCAGCTCGGCGAGCTCGCGCACCTCGTCGCGGCACGTGGCCAGCACGGCGTCGGCCTCGGCCGCGAGCTCGGTCTCCACCGCGACGCGCGAGGGTGGGCTGGTGTCCTCCGCGCCCTGGTGGCGGCGCTTGACCGACCCCAGCGCGTGGAAGGTCTGCACGAGCGGCAGCCCCACGGACCGCGCGGCGTCGCGGGCGGCGACGCCGCTCATCCAGAAGTGCGCGTGCAGCAGGTCGGCGGGGCGCTCGAGCAGGTGCGCCGCGAGCTCGCGCCCGAACGCCTCCATGTGCGGCAGCAGCGCGTCCTTGGGCACCTCGGCCGGCGGGCCGGCGTCGACGTGCACCACGGTCACGCCGTCGACGAGGGGCACCTGCGCCGGCAGGTCGACGGCGTCGCGCCGGGTGTAGACGTCGACGAGGTGCCCGCGGGCGGCCAGCGCCGCGGCGAGGTGGGCCACGTGGACGTTCTGCCCCCCGGCGTCCACGCCGCCGAGGGCCGCCAGCGGGCTGGCGTGCTCGGAGACCATCGCGATCCTCACGCGAGCACCTCCCGCCGGGCCGCCGCGGGCAGGTCGCCGGCGACGACGGCGTCGAGCACCTCGTCCCACTCGCGCAGGAAGCGCGCCAGGCCGAAGCGCGCCAGCGCGTGCTCGCGCGCGGCCGCCCCGGCCTCCCGCGCGGCGGCCGGGTCCTCCAGCCAGGTGCGGGCCGCCCGGGCCAGGACGCGCGGGTCGGCGCTGACGACCCCGCCGGCGGCCGGGACCGCGTCCGCCGCAGCGGTGCTCGCGACGGCGAGGACCGGCATGCCGATGGTCATGGCCTCGCACAGGGCCATGCCGAGGCTGGTCCAGCGGTAGGGGTGGAGGTAGGCGCGGTGCGCGCCCAGCTCGCTGTGCATCCGGTCCTGGGGGAGGTCGTCGTGCAGGGCGCCCGAGGCGGTGCCCAGCGACGGCACGCCGCGGGCGTCGGCGAGCTCGCCGAGCGCGGCCATGCCCATGCCGTAGACCTCGACGGGCAGGGAGCGCGCCAGGTCGAGCACGACGTCGGTGCCCGCGACGCGCTCGCGGCGCACGGGCTCGTTGACGACGACACCCAGGGAGCGTCGCTCGCCGGTCGCCAGCGGGCCCGGGTCCACGACGCCGTGCTCCACCACGGTCGTCGGGGCGCCGCCGTTGTCCCACATCAGGGCGTTGTAGGCGGTGACGTGCACGACGAGGTCGCGGCCGTCGGCGGCGCGCTGGCGGCTGCGCGCGGCGTGGTCGGTGGGCGCGTCGTGCTCGAGGTGCACCACGGGGACGTCGACGCCGGCGACCAGGCCGGTCCAGCGCTCGAGGAGCTCGGCCTCGTGGGCGCGCTGGAGCACGACGACGTCCGGCGGCTCGGCGGCGAGCTGCTCCGGCGTCACCTCGACCGCCGACCCGGGCCAGCTCCACGTGCGCGCGCGCCCGCGCCCGTCGGGGCCGCGGTCGGGGAGCACGGGCAGCAGGTAGGTGTGGGACCCCTGGACGAACGACGTCGTCCAGGACCCGTGCACGTGCCACAGCAGGACCCTCACGGGTGCACCCCTCCCCGCGCCCCGGCGGCGGCTGCTCGCCCCGCGGACCGCTCGTCCGTCCAGAGGGCGTCACCGGGCCGGACGCCGACGACCGACCGTACGGCCTCCGCGACCGTGCGGCCGTCCACGGTCAGGCAGGGGTGCCCGGGCACGGGGCACTCGCGGGCCCGCGAGAGGGCGCACGGGGCGTCCTGGTCCCCGAGCAGGACGACCGGGACGCCCCACGGCGCCCAGCGCTCGGCGGGGACGACGGGGGAGAAGAAGGACACCACGGGCGTCCCGACGGCGGCGGCCAGGTGGGCGGGCCCGGTGTTGCCGACGACGACGACGTCGGCGCGGCGCAGCAGGGCCGCGAGCCCGGCGAGGTCGGTGGCCCCGGCGAGGTCGAGGAGCCGCTCCCCGGCGGACCCGTCGCACCGCTCGAGCGCGAGCCGGCGGACGCGCTCGACGAGCCCGGCCTCGGCGGGCGAGCCCGTGAGGACGACCGACCACCCGTCGTCCAGGAGCGCCGCTGCGGCGTCGGCGGCCACCTCGGGGGAGGGGGCGCGCGCCGGCACGGACGCACCGGGGTGCAGCGCGACGAGCCCGCGCGACCCACCGGCGTCGCCACCCCGCTCGGGCTGCCCGGGGACGGCGGGCAGCTGTGCGTCGGCGGCGTCGAGGAGGTCGGCGCGCACCGCGAGCCGCGGCTCGTCGGGCACGGCGCGGCCCGTCGCGGCGACGAGCCCGAGCGCAGCGAGGACCTCGTGGCCGCCGCCGCTGCCGTCGGCGCCGCCCGAGCGCCGGTGGCGCACGTCGAGCAGCGAGCCGGGGTAGTCCTCGCTGGTGCCGGCCACGAACGGGGCACCGGCCATCCGGGCGAGCAGGGCCACGGGCAGCGGGCTCTGGTGGAAGGACGTGAAGACGACGACCTCGTCGTGGGCGCGCTCGCGCAGCCACGCGAGCAGCCCGTCCACGGCGTCGCGGTCGAGCGCCGCGGGCGCGTACCCGCTCCACGGCACGGTCTCGACGCGGACCTGCGCGACGCCCGGCAGCAGCGCCGCAGCGGCTCGGCCCTGCGGGGAGACGAGCAGGTCCACCTCGCACGGCGCGCCGTCCGCGCCGCGGGCGAGGGCCCGGACGGCCGGTCCGGTCAGGAGCACGTCGCCGTCGCTGTCGAGGCGCACGGCCAGCACGCGCCGGACCGCGCCGGGCGCCCCCGCCGTCGGGTCCGGCGTCACGCGAGCACGCCGGGCACCAGCAGCCGGACGGCGCCGGCGAGGTCGTCGGCGACCAGCGGGGCGTCCTCCACCTCGCGCGGCAGCGTCCTGGCCGTGGGCACGAGGACGCCGCGCGCCCCGGCGGCGCGCGCCGCCTCGACGTCGGCCCCGATGTCGCCGACGACGGCGCAGGCGTCCACCGGCACGCCCAGCGCCGCCGCCGCCCGCTCCACGAGGCCCGGGCCCGGCTTGCGGCAGCGGCAGCCGTCCTGCGGGCCGTGCGGGCAGTACTGCCAGGTGCCCAGGGGGCCGACGAGCTCGTCGACCCGGGCGTTGACGGCCTCGACCTGCGCCGTCGTGAGCAGGCCGCGCGCGACGCCGGACTGGTTGCTCACCACGCCGACGGCCACGCCGGCGTCGCGCAGGGCGGCGACGACCTCGCGGGCGCCCTCGACGGGCTCCACGAGGGCGGGGTCGCCGTTGTAGGGCACGTCGCGCACGAGCGTGTCGTCGCGGTCGAAGAGGACGGCGCGCACGGGCGGCGGCCAGGCCGCCAGACCCGTTCGCGCCGAACGGGTCCCGGCCAGCCGGTGGCGCACGGCGGCCGGGGGGATGGCGGCGCTGGTCAGCAGCATCGCCCGCACCTCGCCGGCCGTGCGGGGGCCCGGGGCGATGCGCCGGCGGGCGAAGTCGGCGGTCAGCCCGGCCCAGGCCATGGCCCCGGCCGCCGCCGCGCGCGGGCGGCCCGCGAGCAGCCCCGCTGCGCCGAGAGCGGCTGCGGCGCAGGTGGCCGCGTGCCAGCGCAGGCGCCCCGGCGGGGCCTGCGCATCCTCGCGCCACCGGGGCCCGTGGAGCGCGCGCATGGTCGCGTCGTCCCGGTTGCCGGCCTGCACTCGCAGGCTGACCAGCGCGTCGGCGGGGCGGACGGGGTGCGTGGTGGTGCGCTCCCCGCGCACGAGGCGCCAGCCGGCGCGGCGCACACGCAGCGCCAGGTCGGCGTCCTCGCGGTAGGCGCGGGGGAAGCGCTCGTCGAAGCCGCTCACCGCCTCGAGAGCGGCTCGGCGGTAGGCCATGTCGGCGGTGGCCCAGTCCGCGGTCTCCAGCCCCTTGGTGCCGCGCTCCCAGTCGGTCGGACGGCGCCCGACCGGCAGCGGCACGTCGAGGCGCCCCTGCGACCCGCCGACGTCGTCACCGCAGCCCGTCAGGTCGGCGGCCAGGCCCCGCGACCACCCGGCCGGGAGCAGGACGTCGTCGTCGAGGAACGCCACCCACGGCGAGGACGTGACCCGCCACCCGAGGTTGCGCGCCGCGGCCGGCCCGCGGCCCCGGCTGCGGACGACGCGCAGGCGCCACGACGGGGCGCCGGAGCCGTCGTCGAGCCCGGCGAGGAGCTCCTCCTCCAGGGCCGGGTCCGGCTCGCGGCGGTCGTCGACGACGACGACCTCGGCCGGCGCCGGACCCTCCTGCGCCGCCAGGCTGCGCAGCAGCGCCAGGAGGCTCGGGCGCCCGATGCTCGGGACGACGACGTCGTGGGCGACGCCCTCGTCGCGGGGGCCCGGCGCGTCAAGACGCGGCGCGTCAGGACGGGGGGCGTCAGGACGGGGGGCGGCGTCGGTCACGCGGAGAAGGCGTCGGCGCGACGCACCAGGTGCGGCCCGAGCACGAGCACGTCCACGGGCGCCGAGCCGAAGAGCTCGAGGGCGTCCCGGGGGTCGTCGACCATGGGGCGTCCGGCCGTGTTGAGGCTCGTGTTGACGACGACGGGCAGGCCGGTGCGCTCGGCGAAGGCCTCGAGCAGGGCCGCGACGCGCGGGGTGCGCTCGCTGTCGACCGTCTGGATGCGCGCGGTGCCGTCGACGTGCGTCACGGCGGGGATCCGCTCGCGCCACTCGGGGCGGACGGTGTGCACGAACAGCATGTACGGGCTCGGGAAGGGCCCGTCCGTGAAGATCTCCTCCGCGCGCTCGGCGAGCACCATCGGCGCCACGGGGCGGAACTGCTCGCGGCCCTTGACGTCGTTGATCCGCTCGAGGTTGTCCGCCCGGCCCGGGTGGGCCATCAGGGAGCGGCGGCCCAGCGCGCGCGGCCCGAACTCCGCGCGGCCGTCGAACCACGCGACGACGCCGTCGGCGGCCAGGACGTCGGCCACCTCACCGGCGAGGTCGTCCGGCGTCGTGAAGGGCACGCGGGCGGTGCGCAGCCAGCCGGCGAGCTCCTCGTCGGTCCAGGAGCGGCCGAGGTCGGCGCCGGGCATGGGCTCGATCGCCACGCCCGCGTCGGCGCTGACCTGCAGGGCGGCGCCCAGCGCCGTGCCGGAGTCGCCGGACGCCGGCTGGACCCAGACCTCCTCGAAGGGCGCCTCGCGCCAGACGCGGCTGTTGGCGACGCAGTTGAGGGCGATGCCGCCGGCCATGGTCAGCACCCGGTCGCCGGTCTGGCCGTGCAGCCACGTGGCGAGGTCCACCAGCAGCTCCTCGACGAGCAGCTGGACGGACGCCGCGAGGTCGGCGTGGGGGCCTCCCCAGGTGCCGTCGTCGACGCGGCGGGGCGCGAAGCGCGTCCAGTCGGGCTCGCGGGCCACGTAGCGGCCGTCGCCGGTGGCGTGCAGGTGCTCCCGCAGCTCGTCGGCGAAGCGGGGCTCTCCGTAGGAGGCCAGCGCCATGACCTTGAACTCGTCGCTGCTGCGCAGGAAGCCCAGGTGCTCGGTGAGCGACTCGTAGACGAGCCCGACGGAGTCGGGGAGGTCCGTCGTCGCCAGGACGTCGAGCTTCCCGTCGACGTAGCGGCCCGCGAGGTGGGAGCCGCGCTCGCCGCGGCCGTCGAGCACCAGCACGCTCGAGTCCCCGGCGACCGCCAGTCCCGCGGACGCGGCGTGCGCGACGTGGTGGCGCACCATCACGACCTTGTCGCGGTCCAGGCCCGGCAGCGCCGTGGCGAGGAACCCGGCGGCCTTCTCGGCGTAGGTGGTGCGCAGGTGGTCCCACGGGTCCGACAGGCCCATGTCCTGCGCGGGCAGGCACCACGAGGCGTCGTAGGAGTAGGCCACGGCGTCGAGGTCGGAGGGCTCCAGGCCGGCCTCGGCCAGGCACCAGCGCATGGCGAGCTCGGGGAGCTCCCACGCGGAGAAGGGGACGGGGCGCTTGCCGTGCTTGCGGCGGCTGAAGCGCTCCTCCTCGGCGGCGGCGACGACGCGACCGTCGACGACGAGGGCGGCAGCGGGGTCGTGGAAGACGGCGTTGACGCCGAGGACGCGCATGGGGGACTTCCTACTAGCCGCTGCGCCGTCGGAGCGAGCCGGGTCCGCGCGCTCACCCACCCGTGCGGAGCAGCGGCGACCACCCGTCCGGCGCAGCGAGCAGCCCCGACCGGCGGGGCCGGGGCGCGCGCACGCGAGTGCCCACGCGGCGGCGCGGGGGGCGGACGGTTCGAGGCGAGCGCCGCGGACGGGTAGAACAGGCCCTCGTGACCACCCCCCAGTCCTCCGCGCCCGAGCCCTCGACCCCTGGGCTCGTGCCCGGCCGCGACGTCCCCGCCGGCGGCGGGGCGGCCTCCGCCCCCGGTGGTGGAGCCGTGCACCGGCTGGCCGAGCACGTCGTCGGCGGGCAGCCGGTGCCCGCGGGCGGGGACCGGCTGCTGCGCGTGGTGGACCCGAGCACCGGCGAGCTCGTCGGCGAGGTGGTGCCCGCCACGGCGGAGGAGGTCGCGCGCGCCGTGGCGGCCGCGGACGGCGCCCGGGCCGCCTGGCGCCGGACGGCGCCGGGGGAGCGCGCGGCGGCCCTGCGCGCCGCCGCCACGGCGGTGCGCGCGGACGCCGACGAGCTCGGGGCCCTGCTGACGGCGACCACGGGGCGGCTGCTCGGCCAGTCCCGCGCGTCCGCCGAGGTCGCCGCCGAGCTGCTCGAGGAGGCCGCCGTCACCGGGGTCCTGGACACCGGGCGCTCGCTCGGCGGCGCGGTCGACGCCGTCGACGTCGTGCGTCGCGAGCCCCGGGGCGTCGTCGCCGTGCTGACCCCGTGGAACGACCCCTACCCGGCGGCCGCGGGGCTGCTGGCCGCGGCGCTCGTCACGGGGAACACGGTGGTGCACAAGCCGTCCGAGCGCTCCGCCCGCGCCGGGTACGAGCTCGCGCGGCGCATCGCCTCGGCGCTGCCCGCCGGCGTGCTCAACGTGCTCTCCGGTGACGGCGAGACGGGTGCGGCGCTCGTGGAGGACCCGCGCGTCCACGTGGTGGCCCACGTCGGCAGCACCGCGACCGGCCGGGCGATCGCCGCGGCCGCCGGCGCGCGGGGCGGGCGGGTGCTGCTCGAGAACGGCGGCAAGGACCCGATCCTCGTGGACGCGGGGGTGGACCCCGCCTGGGCGGCGCAGCAGATCGCCGTCGGGGCCTTCACCAACACCGGCCAGCTCTGCACGGCCGTCGAGCGCGTGTACCTCCACGCCGACGTCGCCGACGCCGTCCTCGCCGAGCTCGTGGCCCTCGCCGAGGGCCTGCGCGCCGGCGACCCGGCCGACCCGGCCACCGGCCTGGGGCCGCTGGTCGACGAGCGGCAGCTCGCCCTCGTGGAGGCCCACGTGCGCGAGGCCGTGGAGGCGGGCGCCCGCGTCCTCGCCGGTGGCGAGCGGCTGGACCGGCCGGGCTGCTTCTACCCGGCGACCGTCCTCGACGGGTGCGTCGCCGGGATGCGCGTGATGGCCGAGGAGACCTTCGGCCCCGTGGCGGCGGTGACGCGCGTCGCGGACTTCGCCGAGGGCCTCGCCCTCGCCGGCGCCGGTGACTACGGGCTCGCCGCGACGGTGCTCACGCCCAGCACCGCCCGTGCGCTGGAGGCCGCCGAGGTCCTCGAGGTGGGGACCGTGAAGGTCAACGCCGTCTTCGGCGGTGCGCCCGGCGGGTCCGCGGACCCCCGGCGCGGCAGCGGGCAGGGGCGGGGGTTCGGGCCCGACCTGCTGGGCGAGCTCACCGCGCTCAAGGCCGTCCACCTGGAGGCCGCCCCGACGGCGTGAGCCCGAACGGGTGAGCGGCGACCCGGGGGGACGCGGGCCGGCGGCTGGTTCCGCGGACCGCGGGGGCGCCGAGGGCTACGCTCCTCCCACCGGGACCCGTCGCAGCAGCCGCTGGCCCGGCGACCTGCGGGAAGGGGGAGCCTGGTGCCACGTCGGTTCCTCCGCAACCCCGCCGAGGTCGTCACCGTCGGCACGGGCGTCGTGCTCCTGCTGGCCGCGGGCCACAGCACCGTCGCGTCGGCGACGGGGGAGACCGTCCGCATCCGGGCCGCTGCCGGCACCGACGGCGGCGTGCCCCGCCCCCAGCCGACCCCCGAGGTCGCCTCCTCCCGCACCGGGGGGACGCACGGCGGGGTGGCCTCCGCCGGACGCGGCCGGGACCAGGTCGACGCCGGCGCCTCCCGTCCCGGACGGCTCCTCGAGGTCTCCCCGTACCCGGCGGAGGTGGAAGGGCGGATGCCCGTCCCGCCGTCGGCGCCCGGCGAGGGCGACCCCCTCGGCTCCGCCGGCGCCGGGGCGCCGCAGGGGTCCGCCGAGGTGCCGGTCGACACGGCGCCCGCGCCGCAGGCCGAGGGCTCGCCGGGGCAGGGGCCGTCGGCCGGGCGACCCGTACCGCAGTCTCCCGCCGGTCAGCCGCCGGTCGGTCAGCCGCCGGGTGAGCAGCCGCCGGTGGAGCCGCCGGTGGAGCCGCCGGTGGAGCCGCCGCCGGGTGGGCAGCCGCCGGTGGAGCAGCCGCCGGTGGAGCAGCCGCCGGTGGAGCAGCCGCCGGGTGGGCAGCCGCCGGTGGAGCAGCCGCCGGGTGGGCAGCCGCCGGTGGAGCCGCCGTCGGGTGGGCAGCCGCCGGGTGGGCAGCCGCCGGGTGAGCCGCCGCCGGGTGAGCAGCCGCCGGGTGAGCAGCCGCCGGGTGAGCAGCCGCCCCCGGTCGACCGGCCGGCGGAGGAGCAGCCGCCCCGCACGCCTCCGCCCGTGATCCCCGGCGAGGGGCCGACGAAGCAGCCGCAGGAGGCCTCCGAGAAGACTCCTCCGGCCGAGGAGACGAAGGGCCGGGCACCGGTCCCGGACCAGGCGACGGTGCCCGCGCCGGAGAAGGCCGCCCCGGCCGGGTCAGGCGCCGAGGGCATCGACCCCGCGGCGGGTGGCGCGCTGGCGAGCCTCGCGCTGCTGCCCCCGTGGCTGCGTCGCCGTCGCGAGCTGGTGCTCGAGGTGCCGCTCCCGCCGACCGGCCGGCGCTAGGCCGTCGGCGCCCGGTCGAGCCGGGCGCCGCCCGTCGGCGGCACCCGGCCGGGCCTCAGCCCCGGACCTGGTCCTGCGACGACGCCGCGGCGACGTCCTCCGCGGCCAGCGCGGCCGCTCCGACGATGCCGGCGCTGTTGAGGAGCTGGGCGGGGACGATCGGGGTGCTCAGCTCCAGGAGGGGCAGGAACTTGTCGCTCTTCTTGCTGACGCCGCCGCCCACCACGAAGAGGTCGGGCTGCAGCAGGGCCTCCAGCGAGGCGTAGTAGCGCTGGAGCCGCTTCGCCCAGTCCTTCCAGGACAGGTCCTCGCGGTCGCGCACCGCGTCCGAGGCCCTCGTCTCGGCGTCGTGGCCGTCCACCTCGAGGTGGCCCAGCTCGGTGTTCGGCACCAGCACGCCGTCGTGGAGCAGGGCCGTGCCGATGCCGGTGCCCAGCGTCGTCACGACGACGACGCCGCGCACGCCCTTCGCCGCGCCGTAGCGGGCCTCGGCGACGCCCGCGGCGTCGGCGTCGTTGACGACGTGGACGGTGCGCCCGGTCCTCGCGCGCAGCAGCTCAGCGGCGTCCGTGCCGATCCAGCTCTTGTCGACGTTGGCGGCCGTCATCGCGACGCCGTCCTTGATGACGGCCGGGAAGGTGACGCCCAGCGGCCCCTCGGGCCAGCGCCCGGCGAGCGCGGCCACGACGTCGGCCACGGCCTCGGGCGTCGACGGGCTCGGGGTCGGCTCGCGCACGCGGTCCTCGGCGAACTCGCCCCGGGCGAGGTCCACGGGCGCGCCCTTGATCCCCGAGCCGCCGATGTCGATGCCGACGGCGCGGTCGCCCCTCGCAGCGGCGCTCACGGCAGCGTCAGGATCTCGGGACCGGACTCGGTCACGAGGATCGTGTGCTCGAACTGCGCGCTGCGGCGCCGGTCCTGGGTGACGACGGTCCAGCCGTCGTCCCACGTGTCGTGCCGTTCCGTGCCTAGGCACAGCATCGGTTCCACGGTGAAGGTCATGCCCACCTCGATGACGTCGTCGTGCAGGGGAGCCGCGTCGTAGTGCGGGATGACGAGGCCGGAGTGGAAGGACGTGCCGACGCCGTGCCCGGTGAAGTCGCGCACGACCCCGTACCCGAACCGCTTGGCGTAGGTCTCGATGACGCGGCCCACGACGTTGACCTGCCGCCCGGGCAGGGCCGCGCGGATGCCCCGGGCGGTGGCCTCGCGGGTGCGCTCGACGAGGAGCCGCGACTCCTCGTCCACCTCGCCGGCGCAGAAGGTGGCGTTGTTGTCCCCGTGCACGCCCACGCCGTCGAGGACCATGTACGCGGTGATGTCGATGTTGCACAGGTCGCCCTCGGCCAGGACGGTCGAGTCCGGTATCCCGTGGCAGATCACCTCGTTGACGCTGCTGCACAGCGACTTCGGGAATCCGCGGTAGCCCAGCGTCGACGGGTAGGCGCCGTGGTCGAGGAGGAACTCGTGGCCGACGCGGTCGAGCTCGTCCGTGGTCGTGCCGGGCCGGACGTGCCGGCCGACCTCCGCGAGCGCCTGCGCGGCGACGCGGCAGGCGACGCGCATCCGCTCGATCGTCTCGGCGTCCTTGACCTCCGACCCCTGGAAGGGCTGGGGCGCGGGCCGGTCGACGTACTCGGGCCGGGGCAGCTGCGCCGGCACGGGCCGGCGCGGTGAGACCCGGCCGGGACGCAGCGTCCCGGGAGGGGCGGTGGGCGCGGTGAGGGCCATGGCGCCAGTCAAGCACCGCGCGCGCCGGGACGGCCACGGCGGCGCGGGGCGACGGACGGCGCCCCCGGACTCCTGCTCCCGGACCTCGTGCTCCCCGACCTCGTGCTCCCCGACCTCGTGCTCCCAGCCCTCGTGCTCCCAGCCCTCGCGCCCCCGGACCTCCCGGTCCCCGGGAGCGCGGTGCAGGACGTCGCGGCGGGCGCGGCGGGCGTGCACGATGGCCCGGTGGCGGATGACGAGCGGACGGCCTGGTTCTACAACGTCTCGACGGGGGAGGTGGAGCACGGGCCGCAGAGCCTGGGGCGCCGGCTGATGGGTCCCTACGAGACCCGGGAGGACGCGGCCCGCGCGCTCGAGACCGCCCGGGAGCGCACGCAGGCGTGGGACGAGGAGGAGCGCGCGGAGGACGCCTGAGCGCGGGGCGGCGGCCCCGGGCCGACCGGCGACGAGGCCCTCGCCCGGGGCGGTAGACCCGATCGGGTGATCCCTCCGGGACGGCCTCGAGAGGCCGGGTCCCCGTGCCGACGATGCGCGGGTGAGCGACCCCCGCCCCGCCCCGGAGGCGCCCCCGCGCGCTGCGACGTCAGCCCCGCCCGGCCGGCGCGCTCCGCTGCCGCGGGCGGCGTGGGCGCTGGGGGGCGGCGGGCTGGTGCTCGGCCTCGTCCTGGGGGGCTGCTCGGGCCTGGGCGTCGGGGCCCTCGGCGGCGTCCTCGTCGCCGGGTCCGACGGCTCGCTGGTGGGCGGTCTCCTCGGCGGCGGGGAGCGCTCGGTCGCCGAGGCCCTGCCGGAGGAGCTGCCGGCCCTGCGCGCCTTCGTGGCGGAGGAGCGCGGCCTGCCCTGGACCGAGGAGGTGCCCGTCCGCGCCCTCGACGACGCGGAGTTCGAGGTCGCCCTCACCGACGCCGGCGACGAGACCGGTGCCGCCGCCGACGAGGAGTGGCCCGTGGGCCTGGACGACCCGGAGGACGGCAGGGCGGAGACCTACGCCGCCCTCGGTCTGACGCCGTCCGCCACGACCTACCGCGACGCCTGGGCGTCGGGGGACTCGGCCGTCACCGGCTTCTACGACACCGAGACCCGCGAGGTCGTCCTGCGGGGCACCGGCTGGACGCCCCTGGTCGCCGAGACGCTCGTCCACGAGCTCGTCCACGCCCTGGACCACCAGCACGTCGACCTCGACGCGCCGCTGGCCGCCGACCTGTCGCCGGAGGAGGTGACGGCGCACGCCGCCGTCGTCGAGGGCAGCGCCGAGCGCGTCGCCTGGGCCTGGTTCGACGCCCTCGACGACGAGCAGGTGGACGCCTACGACCTCGCCTGGGACGACTCCTGGGACCCCGGGGCGGACGACGGCTCCTGGGAGGACGCGGTCTACGACCCCCTCGTGGACGCGCTGGCCCAGTTCCCCTACGAGTACGGCCACGTCGCGGTCGGAGCGGTCGAGGAGGACGCCGGCGCCGAGGGCGTGAGCGCCCTGCTGCGCGACCCGCTGACCACGACCGAGCAGGTGCTCGCCGCGCGACCGGACCCCTCGGCGTCCCCCGGTCTGGCCGACGCCGCGGAGGTGGCCGCACCCGCGGCGCCGGCGGGCGCCGAGGTGCTCGGCACGGGACGGCTGGGGCTCTTCGTCCTGTCCCTCCTGCCCCGCCTCGACGTGGCCGAGGACGAGGGCTACTGGCTCGAGGACGACGTCGTGACCTTCGCCTGGGCCGGCGACGCCTTCACCACCTGGGTGGACCCCGACGACGAGGACCGCGCCTGCACGGCGGTCCTGGTGCGCCTGGACGACGCGCGCGGTCGCGACGACCTCGTCGAGGACCTGGGCGACTGGGTCGCCGAGGCGGGCGCCGTCAGCGCCTCGCTGGCGCCCGTCGGCCAGACCGACGTGGAGCTGCGCGGCTGCGGCGAGAGGTAGCGGGGACGCCGGTCCCGGTCAGCGGTGGAGCTTGGGCAGCACCTCGCGGCCGAAGACCTCGATCCACTCGCGCTGGTTGCGCCCGACGTTGTGCAGGTAGACCCGGTCGAAGCCGAGGTCCACGTGCGCCTGGACGGCCGCCCGGTGCACGTCGGGGTCGCTGGAGATGACCATGCGGCCCTCGAAGTCCTCCTCGCGCACCAGCTTCGCCATCGCGGCGAAGTCGTGCGGGGAGCGGATGTCGGCCTTGGGGAACTTCATGCCGCCGTTGGGCCACTCGACGAGGGCGTTGCGCAGCGCCTCCTCGTCCGTCTCCGCCCAGGACAGGTGCAGCTGCAGGACCTTCGGCATCGACCCCGGGTCCTTGCCCGCCTCGCGGGCGCCCGCGTCGAAGCGCTCGAAGAGGCCGGAGATCTTCTCCAGCGGCGCCCCGACGGTGATCAGCCCGTCGGCGAGCCGGCCGGCCCGCTTCGCGTTGAGCGGCCCCGCCGTGGCGACGAGCACCTCGGGGCGCTGCTCCGGCATCGTCCACAGCCGCGTGGTCTCGTGCCGGTACCAGGTGCCCTGGAACTTGACGTCCTTCCCGGCGGCGGAGGCGTCGAAGAGCTTCGTCATGAGCTCGACGGCCTCGAACATCCGGGACGAGCGCTCCCCGCCCTCGGGCCAGTAGGGGGCGACGACGTGCTCGTTGAGCGCCTCGCCCGCACCGATGCCGAGCCAGTGCCGCCCGGGGTACATGGCCGCCAGCGTCGCGGAGGCCTGGGCCACGACGGCCGGGTGCCAGCGCCACCCCGGCGCCACGACGCCGGAGCCGAAGTCGCCCCGCGTGCGCTCACCGACGGCCGTGAGCACCGGCCAGATGGAGGCGGCCTGGCCCTGCTGCGGCACCCACGGCGCGAAGTGGTCGCCCGCCATGCACCCGGAGTAGCCGTGCTGCTCGGCCAGCGCGGTCAGCTCGACCGCCTCGGTGGGGGAGAACTGCTCCAGCATCGCCGCGTAGCCGACGGTCAGCGGTGCCGCGGCGGCCGGGGTGCCACCGGCGTCCGAGGGCTGGGCGGGGGCGGCGGGCTCGCTCATGCCGTGGACGCTACCGGCGCGGGCCACCCGGGCGCCGGGGCGTGGCCCGACCGGCTCAGGGGCCGGGGTCCGAGCCCGTGAGCCGTGCGGTCAGGGCCCACAGGCGGGCCGCCTCGTCGGGGTCCGCGGCCGCGGCGGTCGTGCGCGCGCGGCGCGGGGCACCGGCCAGCTCGAGCGCTCCGCCGGGTCCGACGTAGCCGAACCCCGCGGGACGCAGGAGCGGGGAGCCGACCGGGGCTGCGTCGACGGCCGCGGGCCCCAGCAGGGCCGCGACAGCGGGCCGCGCGCCGCCGTCCTTGCCCTGCAGCAGCAGCCCCGCGGCCAGGGCGCCCGCTCGCGCGGCCGGGCTCCGGCGGGCCGCGCGGGGCCAGCGGTCGGTCGGCCCCTGCGGGTCCTCGTCGTCGAGGAGGTCGATCGCGTAGCCGGGGTGGAAGGCCAGGCTGCGCACGGGGGCACCGGCCTCCCGCAGCCGGCGGTCGAGCTCGGCGGCGTGCAGCAGCACGGCGAGCTTGGAGCGGCAGTAGGCGCGGAAGGGGGTGAAGTCGTCCTCCGACTGCCAGCCGCGGTCGTCGGCGGGCGGGCGCACGAACCGGTGGGCGAGGCTCCCCGCGGCGACGACGCGCGCGTCGCCCGTGCCCCGCCCCGCCTCCTCCAGGGCCGGCAGCAGCGACGCGGTCAGCGCGGCGTGCCCGAGGTGGGCGGTGGCGAGCGTGAGCTCGGAGCCCTGCGGGCTCGTGCGACGGGGTCCGGTGAGGAGGCCGCCGGCGTTGGCCAGCAGCCCGTCGAGGGGGCCGCGCCGCCCCACCTCCTCGGCGCACGCGCGGACCGACCGGAGGTCGGCGAGGTCGAGGGCCACCACCTCGACGTCGGCGCCGGGGACCAGGGTCCGGACGGCGTCGGCGGCGCGCCGGCCGCGGTCGGCGTCCCGGGAGGCCATCAGCACGCGGGCGCCGAGAGCGGCGAGGCGCCGGGCGGCGTGCCAGCCGATGCCGGAGCTGGCCCCGGTGACGAGCACGGTGCGGCCCGCTCCCGCCCCCGGAGGACCGTCCAGGGGAGGGCGCGCGCCCTCGCCGGGGGCGCTCACGTGACCGTCGACCGGACGGCGTGCGCGGGGTCGTGCTGCTCCCCGGCGTCCAGCACCGCCCGCAGCGCGACGACGCCCCGGGCGAGGTCGGCGTGCGTGGTGCTCGACGCGGCCACGCCCAGGCGCACCAGGTCGGGGGCCCGGAAGTCCCCGACCACGCCCCGGCCCGCGAGCGCGCGCACGACGCCCCAGGCCTCGGGCGAGCGCACGGCCACGTGGCCGCCCAGCCGGGCCGGGTCGCGGGGTCCGGCGAGCGGCAGCTCGGGCACGACCGCCTCGAGGGCCTCGACGAGGAAGCGGACCAGGGAGGTCGAGCGCGCCCGCAGCTGGACGGGGGTGACGTCGTCCAGGACGTCGAGCGCGGCGTCGAGGGCCAGCAGCGAGAGCATCGGCGGGGTGCCGATGCGCATCCTGCGGACGTCGTCGGCCGGTGCGTAGCGGCCGTCCATGGCGAAGGGGTCGGCGTGCCCGTGCCAGCCGGTCAGCGGTGGGTCCACCTCGTGCTGGTGGCGCCGGGCGACGTACACCCAGGCCGGGGCTCCCGGGCCGCCGCTGAGGTGCTTGTAGGAGCACCCCACGGCGAGGTCGGCGCCCGCGGCGTCCAGGTCGACGTCGGTCGCGCCCACCGAGTGCGCGAGGTCCCACAGCACGAGCGCGCCCGCGTCGTGCGCGGCCGCCGTCAGCGCGGGGACGTCGCACCGCTCGCCGGTGCGGTAGTCGACCTCCGACAGCGCCACGAGCGCGACGTCCCCGCCCCGGCGGGCGAGCACGTCGGGGACCTCGGCCGGCCGGGCGGCCACCACCTCCAGGTCGCACAGCCGCGCGGCGGAGGCGAGCAGGTGCAGGTCGGTGGGGAAGGCGTCGGGGTCGGCGACGACGGCGCGGCGCCCCGGGCGCATCCGCGCCGCGGCGACGTAGCACTGGAAGAGGTGGACCGACGTGGAGTCCCCGGCCACCACCTGGCCCGGGGCCGCTCCCACGAGGCGGCCGATGCGGTCGCCGACGCGCTGCGGCGCCTCCCACCAGCCCTCGGTGTTCCAGGCGGCGACGAGCTCGCGGCCCCACTGGCGGCGCACGACGTCGGCGACCGCGTCCGGGACGCCGAGGGGCATCGGCCCCAGGGAGTTGCCGTCGAGGTAGACCAGGCCCTCGGGCCGGTGGAACCGGGAGGGCAGGTGCCGCAGCGGCTCCTCGCGGTCGAGCGCCGCGGCGCGGTCCAGCAGCCCGGCCGGCGGGCCGGGAGCGGTCGGTGCGGAGGCGGCCGCGGCGTCGGGGGGCACGCCCGGAGCCTGCCACGCGGCGCCGCGGGCGGGCGGGGGCGCTGCCTAGGCTGGCGGCGTGGACCCGCGCGCGCGACGCCGTCCAGGATCGCCGGCGTGAGCCGGGACGCGCTCGGGACGCCGGACGAGCCGTCCGGGCGCGCGGACGACCGCCCCGGGCCCCCCGACGACGTCGACGCCCTCGCGCCGGCTCCCGACCGCGGCCCGGGCGCGTCGTCCTCGGGCCGTCGGGCCCCGCGCCCGGGCCGGGGCCGCGCGCTGGCCCTCGTGCTCGCCGGTGCGCTCGGCGCGGGGGGCGCGCTGCTGGCCGTGCGCGCGCACGACGCCGGCGACGTCCGGCTCCTCGTCGTCGCCTCCACCCCGGACCCCGGGGCGCCGGCGGAGGGCGGCCTGCCCGTGCGGCTGACGGTCGTCGGGACGGGGGAGGCGGACGTCACGGTCGTGGGCGGGGGGACGGGCGGACCGGGCGGCCGGCGCACCGGGCGGGTCGCCGGGACGCCGGTGGTCGCCGCGGGCGGCGCCGCGGAGGTGCGCCTCGTCGTCCCCGGCTCCTGCGACGCGCCCCCGGCGTGGGAGCCGTGGCTGGAGGTCAGGTCGGGGGGAGGCGCCGCCGAGGTCGTCGACCTCCGGGTGGCCGAGGGGGTGGGGGACCAGGTCGCCGACGGCCCCCTCCTGGGGGCGTGCGCCGCGCTCGACCGCCGCCGGCTCGCCCCCGTCAGCGTGATCGGCAGCGGCGCGGGCGAGCCGGGCGGCGTCGTCGTCTCCCTGCGCAACGACTCCCGCGCCTCCTACCGGGTGCGGGCGGGCGGCGGGGTGTCCGGGCTGTCCCTCGGCCCGGGAGCGGTCGAGCTGCCGCCGCGCTCCACGACCCCCGTGGTGCTGGACGTCGACCCCCCGCGCTGCGCCGGTGCGCTGCGGGCGGTCGACCTCGTGAGCGACGCGGGCGTCTCCGTGGAGCGGACCAGCGGCGGCCCCGACGAGGGGCCCGCCACCGCACCGCTGGACCTGTGGGTCGCCCAGCCCCAGATCGCCCTGGCGGTGGGGGCCGCCTGCGCCGGCGGCCAGTGACGGACGGCGCGGTCGACCCAGCCGGGGACATCCGGCACCTTGTGGACAGCGGCGTCCTGCTCCTAGCGTGCCCCGACGGCGGGCGACGGAGCCCGCCGCGGACGACGGAGCCCCGATGCCCACCAGCGCCCCCCGGGGCCCCGCGGCGACCCACCAGGTCGCCCCGGGGTCACCACCCCCTCCACGCCGCGCCCGCGGCGCCTCGCTGCGCCGGGCCGTCGCGCCCGCCGCGGCCGCCTCGCTCGCGCTCACCGGCCTCGGCGCCGCGGGCGCCGTCGCGGCACCCGGCCCCGAGCGCGACCTCGCGCGCACGGCCCTCGTGACCGCCTCGGCCTCCCAGGACGACGCCGACGGCTCCTTCCCGGCGGAGGCGCTCGTCGACGGCGACCCCGCCACGCGGTGGGCCAGCGGCAACGGGCCCGACGCCGACGTGCCCTTCGAGGCGACCGTCACCGCCGACCTCGGCGTCCCGGCCGACGTGCGCGCCGTCGAGGTCGACTGGGAGGCGGCCCACGCCGTCGCCTACGCCGTCCAGGTCGCGGACGCCGCGCCCGGTGCGGACGGGGAGCCCGTCGGCGGCTGGGAGACCGTGGCCGTCGTCACCGACGGCGACGGCGGCACCGACGTCGTGGACGTGGGGGCGGCCGGCGACGACGCCCGCGCGGTGCGGGTGCAGATGCTCGAGCGGCGCTCGCAGTGGGACTGGGACCCGGGCGTGCCGCACCGCTACGGCTACTCCGCCTTCGCGCTGCGGGTGCTCGGCACGACGGACGTCTCGGCCGCGGCCTTCGCCGTCGCCACGACGCCCGCCGAGGCGGGGACGACGACGTCGGTGCCGGTCGTGCTGGGGCAGCCCGCCGACCGCGACGCCACCGTCGGCGTCACGGCGACCGGCGGCGACGCCGTGGCGGGCGAGGACCACGCGCCCCTCGACGGGACGATCTCCTTCCTCGCCGGGCAGACCGAGGCCTCGCTCGAGGTGGAGGTCCTCGACGGTGCGACCCCGGGCCGCTCCCTGGAGCTGTCCCTCGTCGACCCGAGCGCTGCCATCGCCCTCGGCGCCCGCACGACGACCTCGGTCGTCGTCACCGCGGCGGCGGCGCCGCCCGCTCCGCCGGCACCGGTCGCGGAGTCGGGCCAGAGCGTGCTGGACGCCTTCGACGCCGAGCCGCTGCCCGTCTTCGCCTGGGGCTCAGGAGCAGGCAGCACGCCGCAGCTGTCCCTGGTGCCCGCCGAGCGGGAGGGGACGGACGGCAGCGCGCTCCGCGCCTCGGTCGCCGAGATGCCCGACGGCGCCTGGGGCGGCTTCACCCACGACTACGCCACCGCGCAGGACTGGAGCGGCGCCGACGGCTTCGGCTTCTGGTTCCTCGGCCGCGGCAGCGGCCGGACGCTCGCGTACGAGCTGAAGAGCGGGGGCGCGAGCCCTGACAGCGCCACCACGTTCGAGGCGCAGGTCACCGACGACACCGAGGGGTGGCGCCGCGTCGCCGTCCGCTTCTCCGACCTGCGGGAGAAGGGCGCGCCGGCCTCCGACGCCCGCCTCGACCCCAGGACCGTCTTCGGGTACGCCGTCACCCTCACGGGGCTCGGCGCCGGCGACTGGCGCGTCGACGACGTGGGCACCTTCACCCAGCGCCTCGTCGTGGACGACTTCGAGGGCGACCTGCCCCTGGCGGAGCCCGGCAGCACGACCGGGATCTTCGGCTGGGGCGCCTCCGCGGACGCCGTCCCGGGCATCGGCCAGGAGCAGCTGGACCGGCCGGGCGTCCCCGCGGGCAACCAGGTGCTGGCGGGGGAGTACTCCATCCCCTCCGGCCAGTACGGCGGCCTCTCGCACAACCTCGCCGAGCCGCAGGACTGGAGCGGCTACGGCGCCCTCGAGCTGTGGTGGTACGCGAGCCAGGACAGCAACCCCGCCTCGCCGACGGCCGGGAACGAGATCGTCGTCGAGCTCAAGGACGGCGGCAGCGACGGCGAGCGCAGCGAGCTGTGGCGGGCGTCCTTCCTCGACCGCTGGGGCAGCGCGGACAGCCGCTGGAAGCACGTCGTCATCCCCTTCGAGGACTTCGCGCTCTCGGGGTACCAGCCCGGGGACGCGGCGACCCGCAACGGGACGCTGGACCTGGACCGCGCGTGGGGCTACGCGCTGACGTTCGCGCCCGGCACGCCGGAGCCCGTCGCCTACCGCGTCGACGACGTGGCCGTGAGCGGTTCTCCCGCACCGGTGGTCACGACGTCGGTCGGCGCGGCGCAGGACGTCGTGCTCGTCGAGGCGGGGGAGACCGCGCGGGCGGGCCTGCGGCTGGACCTGTCCGGTGACGAGCCCCTGGCCGAGGACCTCGTCCTCGACTGGGCCGTCGTCGACCCGGCCGACCCCGCCACCGGCGCCGTGGTCGGCGAGCACGTCGCGGCCGCGAGCGGGCGGGTCGCCTTCCCTGCCGGCTCCGTCGACGGCGACGTCGTCGTCGTCGAGGTGCCGACGCTCCCCGCCGCGGCGGGGGCGGACGTCGCGCGCACCGTCGCGCTCGAGGTCACCTCGCCGTCGGGCGTCGCGGTGACCTCGCTGCCGCGCGTCGTCGTGGGCGCCTACGGCTTCCCCTACCTCGACGCGGCCCTGCCGACGCAGGAGCGGGTGGACGACCTCGTCGGACGGATGACCCTGGCGGAGAAGGTGGGCCAGATGGCGCAGGCCGAGCGCCTGGGCCTGGCCTCGTCCGAGCAGATCGCCGAGCTGGGTCTCGGGTCGGTCCTGTCCGGCGGCGGCTCGGTGCCGGCGGACAACACCCCGGCCGGCTGGGCCGACATGGTCGACGGGTTCCAGCGGCAGGCGCTGTCCACGCGGCTGCAGGTGCCGCTCGTGTACGGCGTCGACGCCGTCCACGGCCACAACAACGTGGTCGGCGCGACCCTCTTCCCGCACAACATCGGCCTCGGCGCCTCGCGCGACCCCGAGCTGGTGCGCGAGATCGGGCGGGTGACGGCGCGGGAGGTGCGGGCCACGGGCATCCCGTGGACCTTCGCGCCGTGCCTGTGCGTGACCCGCGACGAGCGCTGGGGCCGCGGCTACGAGTCCTTCTCCGAGGACCCGGCGCTGGTCGAGCGCTTCGCCGCCCCCGCGGTGCAGGGCCTGCAGGGCGACGACCCGAGCGACATCACGGCGCCCGACGAGGTCCTCGCCACGGCCAAGCACTGGGTCGGCGACGGCGGGACCGACTACGACCCCTCGCTCGCCGGCTCCGGCTACCCGATCGACCAGGGCATCACGCGGGTGCGCTCGCTGGAGGAGCTGCGGCGGCTGCACGTCGAGCCGTACGTGCCCGCGATCGACGCGGGCGTCGGCACGCTCATGCCGTCGTACTCCGCGGTCCAGGTCGGGGACGGCCCCGTCGTGCGGATGCACGAGCACGAGGAGCTGAACGTCGACCTGCTGAAGGGCGAGCTGGGCTTCGACGGCTTCCTCATCAGCGACTGGGAGGCCGTCGACAAGCTGCCCGGGGGCACCTACGCCGAGAAGGTGGAGCGCTCCCTCGTCGGGGGCCTCGACATGGTCATGGCGCCGTACAACTTCGACGACTTCATCGCCGCGGCGACCGACGCCGTCGAGTCCGGGCGCCTGCCCGTCGCCCGGGTGGACGACGCGGTCACGCGCATCCTCACGGAGAAGGTGGACGCCGGGCTCTTCGAGCAGCCGTTCGCCGTGCGCAGCGGCATCGAGGACGTCGGCTCGCCGGAGCACCGGGAGGTCGCCCGCCGGGCGGCCGCGCAGTCCCAGGTCCTGCTGGCCAACGGGCCGGCCGAGGACCCGGTGCTGCCGCTGGCCCCCGAGGGGCGGGTCTACGTCGCCGGCTCCAGCGCCGACGACCTCGGCCGCCAGCTCGGCGGCTGGTCCATCTCGTGGCAGGGCGGCAGCGGCGCCACGACCGAGGGCACGACGATCGCCGAGGGCATCCGGGCGGTGGCGCCCGCCGCGGACGTCGTCGTCAGCCCGGACGCCTCTGCGGACCTCGCCGGCGCGGACGTCGGCGTCGTCGTGGTGGGGGAGCGCCCCTACGCCGAGGGCCAGGGCGACGTGGGCAACAACGGCTTCACGCTCGAGGTCACGGCCGCCGACCGCGCCGTCGTGCAGCGGGTGTGCTCGGCCGTGGAGGACTGCGTCGTCCTGCTGGCCACCGGGCGCCCGCTGGTGCTCGGGGACGTCCTCGAGGGCGCCGACGCCGTCGTGGCCACGTGGCTGCCCGGCACCGAGGGCGCCGGCGTGGCCGACGTCCTCTTCGGCGAGCGGCCCTTCACCGGCCGCCTGCCCGTGACCTGGCCGGCCTCGGCCGACCAGGTGCCGGTCAACCAGGGCGATGCGCTCTACGACCCGGCGTTCCCCTACGGCTGGGGCCTGTCGACGCAGGCGCCGCGGGAGCGGCTCGAGGCGGTCGCCGCCGACCTCGGGCCCGGCGCCGTGGCCACCCGCGTGCGCTCGGCGCTGCGCGCGGCCGTCTGGACGCAGGACGGGCGCCTGCGGGACTCCGCCGCGGCGCGGGAGACGGCGGGGCAGCGCCTGCTCGCCGCCGTCGAGCAGACGCAGCGAGGTCGTGGCGGCGACGCGGCGGCCGTCGAGCCCCTGGTGGAGGTGCTGCGCGACGTCGCGCAGGCCGACGTCGTAGCCGGCGACGCCGCGCCCGGTGCTGCGGCGCTGCTCGCCGACGCCGAGCACGCGCTCGTCAGCGGGGACGCGCTCGCCGCGGCCCGCCTGATGGCGCAGGTGGTCGACCAGGGCTGACCCGCCCACCACCGCGCGGGCCCGCCGTCCACTCCTGGGGCGGCGGGCCCGTCCGCGTCCTCGGCTCGCCCCCCTGCCCCCCCCCTGCACTGTGTCGGCACATCGCCGGGAGGAGGCGTGGTCCCCGGCACTGTGTCGGCAGTTCGCCGGGGAGAGGCGTGATTCCCGGCACTGTGTCGGAAGTTCGCCGGGGGGAGGGGTGATCTCCGGCACTGTGTCGGAAGTTCGCCGGGAGGAGGCGTGATCCCCGGCACTGTGTCGGCAGTTCGCCGGGGGGAGGGGTGATCCCCGGCACTGTGTCGGCAGTTCGCCGGGGGAGGGGTGCTCTCCGGCACTGCGTCGGCACGTCGCCGTGGTCCGGCGGGCGGGACGCCGCGCCGTAGGGTCGACGGTCGTGAGCGCGAGCCCCGTCATCGGCGTCCTGGGACTGCAGGGCGACAGCCGCGAGCACCTGGCGGCCCTGCGCGCCGCGGGCGCGGAGGCGGTCGTCGTCCGGCGTCCCGCGGAGCTCGCCGCCGTCCAGGGGCTCGTCCTGCCGGGCGGGGAGTCGACGGTCATCGACAAGCTGCTGCGGATCTTCGAGCTGCGGGACCCGCTCGTCGAGCGGATCGCCGACGGCCTGCCGGTCTACGGCTCGTGCGCGGGGATGATCCTGCTCGCGGACCGGGTGCTGGACGGCACGCACGACCAGCAGACGCTCGGCGGCCTCGACGTGACGGTCCGCCGCAACGCCTTCGGCCGCCAGGTCGACTCCTTCGAGACCGACCTCGAGGTCGACGGCGTCAGCGACCGCGCGTGGCCCTCGCCCGGCGCCGAGGACGCCGGGCCGGTGCACGCGGTCTTCATCCGCGCGCCGTGGGTGGAGCAGGCCGGCCCGGGGGTCGAGGCGCTCGGGGTCGTCCCCGAGGGGCCCGCCGCCGGTACCATCGTGGCCGTCCGGGCGGGGAACCTGCTCGCGACGTCGTTCCACCCGGAGATCACCGGGGACACCCGGGTGCACCGCCTCTTCGCCGAGATGGTCCGCGCGGCCTAGGTCCTGCGGCTCCGCGGCGGGCTCCTCGCGAGCCTCCCGCCGGGCCTGCGCCCCAGGCCGGCTGCGCACCGGTCGGCGGAGGTGCGGGGGCCCGCACGCGCAGGAGGTCGATCCGCCATGTCCGGCCACTCCAAGTGGGCAACGACGAAGCACAAGAAGGCCGTCGTCGACGGCCGGCGGAGCAAGCTCTTCGCGAAGCTCATCAAGAACGTCGAGGTGGCGGCCCGCACCGGCGGCGGCGACCCGGCGGGCAACCCGACCCTCTTCGACGCCATCCAGAAGGCCAAGAAGAGCTCGGTCCCCAACGAGAACATCGACCGCGCGGTGAAGCGCGGCTCGGGCGCCGAGAGCGGCGGCGCCGACTACCAGACGATCATGTACGAGGGCTACGGCCCGAACGGCGTCGCGGTGCTCGTCGAGTGCCTGACCGACAACCGCAACCGCGCCGCCTCGGACGTCCGCGTCGCCTTCACGCGCAACGGCGGCGCGATGGCGGACCCGGGCAGCGTCTCCTACCTCTTCACCCGCAAGGGCGTCGTCACGGTGCCGGCCGAGGGGCTCGGCGAGGACGACGTCCTCACCGCCGTCCTGGAGGCGGGCGCCGAGGAGGTCAACGAGGCCGGTGACGCCTACGAGGTCATCAGCGAGGCCACCGACCTGGTCGCGGTGCGCACGGCCCTGCAGGAGGCCGGCATCGACTACGACTCCGCCGAGGCGCAGTTCGTGCCCTCGATGCAGGTCGAGCTCGACGTGGAGGGCGCCGAGAAGGTGCTGCGCCTCATCGACGCCCTGGAGGACAGCGACGACGTGCAGAACGTCTACGCCAACTTCGACGCCAGCGACGAGGTGCTCGAGCAGGTCGGCTGAGCACGTCGCGCCGGCGCCCCCTCGGACGGGCGCCCGGCGCGTCGTGCGCGCGTCCGTCCCCGCGGCTGCGAGCGTGGGGGCGTGCGCGTGCTGGCGGTCGACCCCGGGCTCACCCGCTGCGGCGTGGGCGTCGTCGACGGGCTGCCGGGGCGGCGCGCCCGGCTCGTGGACGTCGCGGTCGTGCGGACGCCGGTCGACGCGCCGCTCGCCGAGCGGCTGCTCGCGCTGTCCGAGGCCCTCGAGCTCGCGGTGGCGCGCCACCGGCCCGACGCCGTGGCCGTGGAGCGGGTCTTCAGCCGCCACGACGTCAGCACGGTGATGGGGACGGCGCAGGCCTCCGGCGTGGCGCTCCTGGCGGCGGCTCGCGCCGGCCTGCCCGTGGGGCTCCACACGCCGAGCGAGGTCAAGGCCGCCGTCACCGGGTCCGGCCGCGCGGACAAGGCGCAGGTGACGACGATGGTCACCCGCATCCTCGGGCTCGAGGAGGCGCCGAGGCCCGCGGACGCCGCCGACGCCCTCGCCCTCGCGCTGTGCCACCTGTGGCGCGGGGCGCCGCCCGGCGCGGGTGGCGCCCCGCCGGCGTCCCGCGCCGCAGCCGCCCCGAGCACGACCACCCGGAGCGCGACCACCGGCGCCCCGACGGCCGCCCAGGCGGCCTGGGCCGCCGCCGACCGGGCGGCGCGCTCCGTGCGGCCCGGCGCCTGGTCCACCGGGACCCGCTCCCGCCGGCCCCCGGCCCCTCCCGCCACCGCGTCGGGGACCGCGCCGCCGACGGCTCCGGCACCGGCGAGGTCCGCGGAGGCGCGCCGCGGGAGCGCCGTGCGCCGGGGTGTCGGGGGCGACCGCTAGCGTTCGCCTCGAACACCTGTCCGGGTCCGGTGCCGGCCCTCTCGCCGGGCGTCGGCCGGCTCGGCGGCCGTCCGGCCGCGCCGCCCGCCACACCTCGAGGAGACGTCCGTGATCGCCAGCGTCCGCGGCCCCGTGGCCACCGTCCGTCTCGACGCGGCCGTCGTCGTCACCGGGGGCGTCGGGCTCCTCGTCCACGCCACGCCGGCCGTCCTCGCGACGCTGCGCCCGGGCGAGGAGGCCGAGCTGGCCACCAGCATGGTCGTGCGCGAGGACTCCCTCACCCTCTACGGCTTCGCGGACGACGACGAGCGGGCCGTCTTCGAGATGCTGCAGACGGTCAGCGGCGTGGGCCCGCGGCTCGCGCTGGCCATGCTCGCCGTCCACGCGCCCGACGGGCTGCGGGCCGCTGTCGCCGGGGAGGACCTCACGGCCCTGTGCCGCGTCCCCGGCGTCGGGCGCAAGGGCGCGCAGCGGCTCGTGCTGGAGCTGGGCGACCGCCTCGGACCCCCGCGCGGCGGGGCGCCGTCGCCGGCGTCACCCGCGCCGCTCCCGCCCGTGGTCCTCGGGGGCGGCGGCGAGGTCGTCGAGGCGCTGGTCGGGCTCGGGTGGACGCCGCGGGCGGCGTCGGAGGCCCTCGCGGCGGTCGGGCCCGCCGAGGGCGAGGACGACGACCGCGACGTCGCCGCCCTCCTGCGCGACGCGCTGCGCCACCTCGGGAGGGGGCGGTGAGCCCCGGCCCCGCCTCGAGCGGTCCTGGCCTCGACGGGCCGGCGCCCCACGACGACGGGTCGTCCGAGCTCGGCCTCGGCGCGGCGCCGACGGCGGCCGAGGAGGCCGAGCTGGCCGGGCGCGGGGAGCGGCTCGTGGGCACGGCCGCCGACCTGGACGACCGCGCCGCCGAGGCCGCGCTGCGGCCTCAGTCCCTCGAGGACTTCGTGGGGCAGCGGGTCGTGCGCGAGCAGCTGGCCCTCGTCCTCGAGGCCGCGCGGCGGCGCGGCCGCGCGCCCGACCACGTCCTGCTGTCCGGCCCTCCCGGGCTCGGCAAGACGACGCTCGCCATGATCGTGGCCGCCGAGCTGGGGCAGCCGCTGCGGATCACCAGCGGACCGGCCATCCAGCACGCGGGCGACCTCGCGGCGGTGCTCTCCTCGCTGGAGGAGGGGGAGGTGCTCTTCGTCGACGAGGTGCACCGGATGGCGCGCCCCGCCGAGGAGATGCTCTACGTGGCCATGGAGGACTTCCGGGTCGACGTCGTCGTCGGCAAGGGCGCCGGCGCCACGGCCATCCCGCTGCACCTGCCGCCCTTCACCCTCGTCGGCGCCACCACCCGCTCGGGCCTGCTCCCCGCGCCGCTGCGCGACCGCTTCGGCTTCACCGGGCACCTGGACTTCTACGCGCCCGACGAGCTCGAGCGGGTCCTGCGGCGCTCGGCCGAGCTGCTGGGCCTCGAGCTGACCGCGGAGGGCGGGCACGAGATCGCGCGGCGCTCGCGCGGCACGCCCCGCATCGCCAACCGGCTCCTGCGCCGGGTGCGCGACTGGTCCCAGGTCCGCGGCACGGGCGTCGTCGACCAGGCCGCCGCGCGTGCGGCGCTGGCGGTCTACGAGGTCGACGAGCTGGGACTGGACCGCCTGGACCGCTCGGTGCTCGAGGCGCTCTGCCGTCGCTTCGGCGGAGGGCCGGTCGGCCTGTCGACCCTGGCGGTCGCGGTGGGGGAGGAGCCCGACACCGTCGAGACGGTGGCGGAGCCCTTCCTCGTCCGGGAGGGGCTGCTCGGCCGCACGCCGCGGGGGCGGGTCGCCACCGCAGCGGGGTGGGCGCACGTCGGCCTGCGACCGCCGCCGGGCGCCGCGCTGCAGGCGACGCTGCAGATCGAGGAGGTCGAGGCGACCGCCGACCAGGCCGCGCCGAGCGGCTCCAGATCCCACCGGTCGGCCACGGGACCTCCCGTAGAGTGACGACGCGCACGGTGGGGTGACCACCGCGCGTGCCCCTGGTCCCGACCCGAAGGCTGGCCGCGTCCCCCATGGATCCCTTCTCCCTCGTCCTGCTGCTCCTGCTGGTGCCGCTGGTCCTCCTCAGCATCCGCGGCAGCAAGCAGCGCAAGGCCGTCGCTCAGATGCAGAGCGAGCTGGCCCCGGGCACGGAGGTCATGACGGCGTCGGGCCAGTTCGGGCTGGTCACCGAGGTCCGCGCCGACCGCGTGGAGATCGAGGTCGCGCCGGGCGTGCGGACGTGGTGGCTGCGCCAGGCCATCGCCCGCCAGGTCGACCCGCTCGCGCCCGCCGACGAGCCGGTCGACGAGCCCCTCGCGGACCGCGCGGACGAGGACCACCTGGCCCACCCGCAGGACGACGACCGCTCGGACGGCTCGCGCCGCACCGTCTGACCCGCACCACCGGTCGTCGACGCGCCTCGGGCGCGGCGCTGACCGGTGCCCGACACCGCCCGAAGGACGACGACGCCGTGGCCACCACCCGCACCCGCTCGATCCGCACGCTCGGCGCCCTCGTCGCGATCGTCGCGCTGCTGTACGGGGGCATCGCCGCCGCCGTGCAGTGGTCCACGGCCTCGTGGACGCCGGGCCTCGCGCTCGACCTGGCCGGCGGCACTCAGGTGATCCTCACCCCGGTGCCCCAGCCCGGCCAGACGGGCGAGATCACCGACGACACCATCGACGACGCCGTCGAGATCATCCGCCAGCGCGTCAACGGCAGCGGCATCGCCGAGGCGACGGTCGGGCGCCAGGGCGGCCAGAACATCGTCGTCGAGCTCCCTGGCGACCCGCAGGACCAGCAGGCCACGCTCGAGCTCATCCGCCGGTCCGCGCGGATGACCTTCCGCCCCGTGCTCGTCGTCTCGGGCCCCACGCCGATCGACGCGACCGCGCAGCCGACCGACCCCGCGGCCACCGCGCCCCCCACCGACGCCCCGTCGACGGAGGCCCCGGCGACGGAGGCCCCGGCGACGCTGGCGCCGGCGACCGAGGCGCCCGCGACGCAGGCGCCCACCGCCGTCCCGACGCCGGGGTCGACCCAGGGCAGCGTCGTGCCCCAGGCCCTGCGCGCGGCCCCGACGCCGGAGGCGCCGGCCCCGGCGACCGAGGCACCGGCGACCGAGGCACCTGCGACCGAGGCACCTGCGACCGAGGCCCCGGCCACGCCGGCCCCGGCGCCGGGGGCCCTGGCGACCGAGCCCCCCGCGGCGGAGCCGAGCAGCCCGAGCGACCTCGCGTGGGTCACCCCGGACCTCGCCGCCGACTTCGCGGCCCTGGACTGCACCGACCCGGCCAACCGCACCGGCGGCATCGCCTCCGACGACGCGGCGCCCCTCGTGACGTGCGACCAGACCGGCTCCGCCAAGTACCTGCTCGGGCCGGTGGAGCTCTCGGGCTCGGACCTCACCGGGGCCAGCTCGCAGCCGGCGACCAACGACCAGGGCTTCTCCACCGGCGGGTGGGTCGTGACCATGGACTTCACCTCCTCGGGTGGGGACCAGTTCTCCGACATCACCTCGCGGATCTCGCAGCTGCCCTCGCCGCAGAACCAGTTCGGCATCGTCCTGGACGGCCTGGTCATCTCCGCGCCCAGCGTCAACGGCCCCATCCCCGGCGGTCAGGCGCGCATCGACGACGGCGGGTCGGGGACCTTCACGCAGGAGTCGACGCAGGCCCTGGCCAACCAGCTGCGCTTCGGCTCCCTGCCCGTGACGTTCGAGGTGCAGACCGAGGACCAGATCTCCGCGACGCTCGGCACCGAGCAGCTCCAGCGCGGCGTGCTGGCCGGCCTCATCGGCCTCGGCCTCGTCGTCGTGTACTCGCTCCTGCAGTACCGGCTCCTGGGGCTGGTGACCGTGGCCAGCCTCGGCGTCGCCGGCCTGCTCGCCTACGGCGCCATCGCGCTGCTGAGCTGGTCGTCGGGGTACCGGCTGAGCCTGCCGGGCGTCGCCGGCCTCATCATCGCGATCGGCGTGACGGCCGACTCGTTCATCGTCTACTTCGAGCGCGTGCGCGACGAGGTCCGCGAGGGCCGCTCGGTCGCCGCCGCCGTGCAGACGGGATGGGTGCGCGCCCGCCGCACGATCATCATCTCCGACGTCGTCCAGCTCCTCGCGGCGCTCGTCCTCTACGTGCTCGCGGTCGGCGGCGTCCGGGGCTTCGCCTTCACGCTGGGCCTCACGACGCTCATCGACCTCCTCGTGGTCGTCCTCCTGACCCACCCCCTGGTCTCGCTGCTCGCGAGGACGCCCTTCTTCGCCGGGGGGCACCGGCTCTCCGGCTTCGAGGGGGAGCACCTGGGGCGCACGGTCTACGCGGGCCGCGGGCGGCTGCGCCAGCCCACCAGCGGCCGCGACGTCGCACCGGGCGCGGACGACCGCCCCGCGGTCGACGACGACGGCAGCGGGGACGTCGAGCGGCGTCGCCGGCGCAAGACCCCGGGCACGGACGAGCCGGTCGAGTCCGGCCAGCCGCGCCGGCTCACCATCGCCGAGCGGCGGGCCGCCGAGGAGCGCGAGCGCCGCGAGCGCGAGGCCGCCCCGGACGACGACGGCGATCCCGGCCAGCACGCCCACCACGGCGGCAGCCGTCCGGCCACCACGACGGAGGACTGACCCGTGCCCAGCTTCGCCGCCCTCGGCAACGACCTGTACACGGGTCGGCGCTCCGTCGACTTCGTCCACCGCTGGAAGACGCTGCTGTCCATCGCCGCGGTCGTCGTCACGGCCTGCGTGCTCGTGCTCGTGGTCAAGGGCTTCAACCCCGGCATCGAGTTCCGCGGCGGCTCGGAGTACCGCGTCTCGGGCGTCGCGACGACCGACCAGGACCTCGCCCGGCAGGCCGTCGCCGAGGTGGTGCCGGGCACGCAGCCGCCGGCGGTCTCGGTGATCGGCGGCGACAGCATCCGCGTCCAGACCGAGGCGCTGGGCGCCGAGGGCACCTCCGAGGTCACGACCGCGCTGGCGGAGGCCTACGACGTCGACGCCTCGGACGTGACGTCCTCCTTCGTCGGGCCCGTGTGGGGCGAGGAGATCACCCAGCAGGCGCTGATCGGCATCGCGATCTTCCTGGTGCTCGTCTCGCTCGTCATCAGCGTGTACTTCCGCGACGTCGCGATGGCGGGGGCGGCCCTGGTGGCCCTCCTGCACGACCTCGTCGTCACGGCGGGCGTGTACGCGCTCGTCGGCTTCGAGGTCACGCCGGCGTCGGTCATCGGCTTCCTGACGATCCTCGGCTTCTCCCTCTACGACACCGTCGTCGTCTTCGACAAGGTGCGCGAGCAGACGACGGGCGTGCTGGCGAGCGAGAACCGCACGTACCTGGAGCAGGCCAACCTGGCGGTGAACCAGACGGTCGTGCGCTCGATCAACACCTCCGTCGTCGCCGCCCTGCCGATCGCCTCGATCCTGTTCATCGGCGCCCTGCTGCTGGGGGCCGGCACGCTGCGGGACCTCTCGCTGGCGCTCTTCGTCGGCACCCTGGCCGGCACGTACTCCTCGATCTTCGTCGCCCCCGCCTTCCTGGGCTTCGTCAAGAGCCGTGACGCGAAGGTCCGGGCCCACGCCGAGCAGGTCCTCGAGCACCGGCGCGAGCAGGCCCGGCTCGCGGAGGGCGGGTCCGCGGGCGACGGGTCCGCCGAGGGCGGAGCGGCCGAGGCGGCCCTGTCGACCTCGTCGTCGACGCCCGCGTCCTCGTCCGCGCCCGGCCCTCGGGCCCAGCGCACCCAGCCGCGGCGGGGGCAGCGTCGTGGCTGACGCGTCGACGGAGCTCCAGGCGCAGCTGCTCCCGCTGCTGCGGGCCGTGCCCGACCACCCGCGACCGGGCGTCGTCTTCCGCGACATCACGCCGCTCCTGGCGGACGCCGAGGCGCTGGCGGGTGCCGTCCGCGGGCTCGCGCAGCTGCTGCCGCCCGACGTGGACACGGTCGCGGGCGTCGAGGCGCGGGGGTTCGTGCTCGGCGCGGCGGTCGCGGTGGCGGCCGGCGCGGGCTTCGCGCCGATCCGCAAGGCGGGTCGCCTGCCGCGCGAGGTGCTCGTCGAGTCCTACGACCTCGAGTACGGCTCGGCGTCGATCGAGCTCCACGCGGACGCGACCGGACCGGGGCGTCGCGTCGTCGTCCTGGACGACGTCCTGGCCACGGGCGGGACGGCCGACGCGGCGTGCCGCCTGGTCGAGCGCGCCGGCGGCGAGGTCGCGGCCGTCGTCGTCCTCGCGGAGATCGCCGCCCTCGGCGGGCGCGCCGCGCTGCCCGGGCGCCGGGTGGAGTCGCTCCTGCGGCTCTGACGCCTCCGGTCGGGGCACCCACCGCCCCGAGCGGCCCGGGCGGGCGCCGTCCGCCCCGGCACCCGACGTAGGCTGCAGACCTGCGACGACGCGCGCCTCCGGCACCGGCCGGGGCGCCCGCTCAGGAGGTGCCGGTGTCCGACGAGGTGGCCCAGCGCGAGACCGGCACGAGCCCGTCCGAGGTGGTCGGGGCACGGCCCGCCGCGCCGGAGGTGCTGCGACCGGAGGACCAGGCCGGCAGCGGGTTCCGCGCCCGCCTGGCCCGGCTGGGCTCGCGCCCGTCGAGCACGTCCCCCGTGCTGGAGCCGCTGCTGCGCAGCCTGCGCTCCAACCACCCGAAGGCCGACACGGCCCTCGTCGAGCGCGCCTACGTCGTCGCCGAGCGCGCGCACCGCGGGCAGCGCCGCAAGAGCGGCGACGCCTACATCACCCACCCCGTCGCGGTGACGACGATCCTGGCCGACCTCGGCATGACGGCGCCCACGCTCGCGGCCGCGCTGCTGCACGACACCGTCGAGGACACGACCTACTCCCTCGCCCAGCTGCGCGCCGAGTTCGGCGACGAGGTCGCCATGCTCGTCGACGGCGTCACCAAGCTCGACAAGGTCCAGTACGGCGACGCGGCCCAGGCCGAGACCGTGCGCAAGATGGTCGTCGCGATGGCGCGCGACATCCGCGTCCTGGTCATCAAGCTCGCCGACCGCCTGCACAACGCCCGGACGTGGAAGTACGTCTCGGCGGCCTCGGCCGAGCGCAAGGCGCGCGAGACGCTCGAGATCTACGCCCCGCTCGCGCACCGCCTGGGCATGAACACGATCAAGTGGGAGCTGGAGGACCTCTCCTTCGCGACCCTCTACCCGGGCGTCTACGAGGAGATCGTGCGCCTGGTCGCCGAGCAGGCGCCCGCCCGCGACGAGTACCTGGCCGTCGTGCGCGACCAGGTCGCCGCCGACCTGCGGCAGGCGAAGGTCCGCGCCGTCGTCACCGGTCGCCCGAAGCACTACTACTCCGTGTACCAGAAGATGATCGTGCGGGGCCGCGAGTTCGCCGACATCTACGACCTCGTGGGCGTGCGGGTCCTCGTCGACACGGTGCGCGACTGCTACGCCGTCCTCGGTGCGCTGCACGCGCGCTGGACGCCGGTGCCCGGCCGGTTCAAGGACTACATCGCGATGCCCAAGTTCAACATGTACCAGTCGCTGCACACGACGGTCATCGGGCCCGAGGGCAAGCCCGTCGAGATCCAGATCCGCACCCACCTGATGCACCGGAGGGCCGAGCTCGGCGTCGCCGCGCACTGGAAGTACAAGGACGCCTCGGCGCGCAGCGGCGGCGACCCCGCGGACACCGGCGCTCCGGGGACGCACGCCACGGGGGGCAGCGACATGGCGTGGCTGCGCCAGCTGCTCGACTGGCAGCGCGAGACCGCCGACCCGGGGGAGTTCCTGGAGTCGCTGCGCTTCGAGATCAACGCCGCCGAGGTCTACGTCTTCACGCCCAAGGGCGACGCCATCGCGCTGCCGGCCGGGTCCACCCCGGTCGACTTCGCCTACGCCGTCCACACCGACGTGGGGCACCGGACCATGGGCGCGCGCGTCAACGGCCGCCTCGTGCCGCTGGAGTCGACGCTCGACAACGGCGACGTGGTCGAGGTCTTCACGTCCAAGGTCGAGGGCGCCGGGCCCAGCCGGGACTGGATGATGTTCGTCAAGAGCCCCCGCGCGCGCAGCAAGATCAAGCAGTGGTTCTCCAAGGAGCGCCGTGAGGAGGCCATCGACCAGGGCAAGGACGCCATCGCCAAGGCGATGCGCAAGGAGCACCTGCCGATCCAGCGGCTGATGTCCCACGACTCCCTCGCCGGCGTCGCCCGCGACCTGCACCACGCGGACGTCTCGGCGCTCTACGCGGCGGTGGGGGAGGGCCACGTGTCCGCCGCCTCGGTGGTGCAGAAGCTCGTCACCGCGCTGGGGGGCGAGAGCGGCGCCGAGGAGGACCTGGCCGAGGCCGTGGTGCCCCCGACGCGCGCGCCCCTGCGACGCCGGTCCGGGGACCCCGGGGTCGTGGTCAAGGGCGTCGACGACGTCTGGGTCAAGGTGGCCCGGTGCTGCACCCCCGTGCCGCGCGACCCGGTCATCGGCTTCGTCACCCGGGGCCACGGCGTCTCGGTGCACCGCAAGGACTGCGGCAACGTCAGCGGGCTCATGGGGCAGCCCGACCGGATCGTCGAGGTCGAGTGGTCCGTCGGCGCCGACAGCCTCTTCCTCGTCCAGATCCAGGTCGAGGCGCTCGACCGGGCGGGGCTGCTGTCCGACGTCACGCGGGTCCTGTCGGACAACCACGTGAACATCCTCTCAGCCTCGGTGACGACGTCGCGCGACCGGGTGGCCATCTCCAAGTTCGCCTTCGAGATGGGCGACCCGAGCCACCTCGACCACGTGCTCGCCGCCGTGCGCCGCGTCGACGGCGTCTTCGACGTCTACCGCTCGACCGGGCGCCGCGGGGAGACCGCGCCGGAGGAGCCCGTCGGCGCCTGACGAGGGCCGCCGGCGTCCGGGACGGTGCCGGAGCGCTGCTCGAGCCACCGGAGGGCGTCCGCCTCCCGGCGCCCGCGGCCGAGCCCGCGCAGGTCCGCGAGCGTGCGCGCCCGGTCGCTCGCCCGCAGCGCGCCCAGTCGCACGGCGCCGGCCCCCGGGTCGGCGACCCGCCGCAGCCGCAGGGGCGCGGGCAGGCCCCGGGACCCCGTCCCGCAGGGCACGAGGAGGTCGACGCGCGCGGGGACGAGCGGGCAGCCGTGCAGCCAGGCCGCCGCGGCGAGGCCCACCACGGCCCGCAGGACCACGGGGGCCGACACGGCGTCGGGCCCCGCGGCGCGCCGGAGCAGGACGCCGAGGGCCGCGGCCCGCGCGCCCGTCTCGTGCGCCAGGTCGGCGGCGACCCAGACCTGCGGCAGCAGCTCGACGAGCAGGCCCTCGGCGGTCATCGCGCGCAGCACACCCAGGGGCGTGCCGCCGGGGGTCCACACCGGGTGCAGCGGGTCGGTGCCCGCGGAGCGCGGGTCCTCCGGCGCCGGGCGGGGTGCCGGCCGTTGCCGGTCCGGGGACGGGGCCTCGAGCACCGCCGCATCGTGCCGGACCGGGTGGTGCCGCCGCGGGCGGCGGCCGTCACCTGTGGACGGCCGCCGGCCCCCGGGTCAGCCGCTGAAGTCCGCCGCGGCGCGCTCCACCTGCTGCAGCCACGCCCGACGGGCGTCGAGCGCCTCCTGGGCGCGCCGGACGGCCCGCTCGTCACCGGCGCCCTTCGCCTGCTCCAGCTCGGCCTCGAGCCCGCTGATGGAGTCCTGCAGCTGGCCCAGCGCGCCCTCGGCGCGGGCCCGCGCCTCGGGGTTGGTGCGGCGCCAGCGCTCGGAGTCGGCGTCGCGGACGGCCTGCTCGACGGCGCGCATGCGCTTCTCCAGGCGCCCGAGGTCCGCCCGCGGCACGCGCCCGGCGGCGTCCCAGCGGTCCTGCACCTCGCGCAGCGCGGCCGTCGTGGCCCGGACGTCGCGCACGGGCAGGAGGGCCTCGGCCTCGGCGAGGACCTGCTCCTTGACGACGAGGTTGGCCTTCTCCTCCTCGAGCTGATCGGCGTCCTTGGCGTCACGAGCCGTGAAGAAGACGTCCTGTGCGGCGCGGAAGCGGGCCCAGAGGGCGTCGTCCTCCTTGCGCGCCGCGCGCGGGGCCACCTTCCAGCGGTCCATCAGCTGGCGGTAGGCCGTCGACGTCGGGCCCCAGTCGGTCGAGCCCGAGAGCGCCTCGGCCTCGGCGATCAGCCCCTCCTTGACCGTCTTCGCCTCGCCGTGCCGGGCGTCGAGCTCGGCGAAGTGGTGCCGGCGGTGCCGCTCGAAGCGGTTGCGGGCGTGCTTGAGACGACGCCAGAGCTCGTCCTCCTCGCCCTTGGGCAGGCGGGCCGTGCCGGCGGCGCGCTGCTGCTCCCGCCACTCGTCGAAGAGGGTGCGCAGCCGCTCTCCGGACGCCTTCCACTGGACCTGCGCGGGGTCGGCCTCGGCGAGGGCCTCGGCCTCCTCGACCAGCTCGACGCGCTGGGCGCGCACGCCGGCCCGGGCCTGCTCGCGGGCGATGTTCGCCTCGCGCTCGCGCTCGGTGACGCGGCCCCCCAGGGCGTCGACGCGCTCGGCGAGGGCGGCCAGGTCGCCCACGGCCGTCGCGTCGGCCAGCGCGCGGGAGACCTTGGCGAGCGCGGAGCGGAGCTCGCCGACCGGGGCGTCGGCGACGTCGAGGCGCTGCTCCACGAGGTCGACCTGGGCGAGCAGGTCGGCGAAGCGCCGCCCGAAGTAGGCCAGGGCCTCGTCGGCGGAGACGTCGGGGTAGGAGCCCACGACCCGCTCGCCGTCGGCCGTCCGGACGTGCACGACGCCGTCCTCGTCCACGCGCCCCCACTGGGCGGTGTCCTCGGGCGCGTGCTCGGCGCTCACCTCGGGCGCGCCCGAGCGCTCCTCGCGCCGCCGACCGCCGGGGCGGCCCGACGAGCGCGGACCCCGTCCGGACCCCGCGGGGCTGCCGGGCGCGGCCTCGGCGCTGGGCTGACCGCCGAGGGCCGTGGCGACCGCGGGGTCCGCGGCGGCGGCCGGACCGGGCCGCACCGGCGACGGGCGCGGGCCCGGGCGGCCCGGTCCGGGGCGGGGTGCCGGTCGAGGGGCGGGGCGGGCGTCGCCCTCGGACGGGCTCGCGACGGCGTCGCGCGCCGCTGCACCCTCGGCCGCGGTGGCGTCCGAGGTGCCGGCGTCCTGCGCCGGCACCTCGGTGGGCGTCGCCGCCTCGACCGCGTCCTCGGGAGCCGCGTCCTCGGGAGCCGCGTCCTCGGGGACCCCGTCCTCGGACGTCGCGCCGGAGGAGGGGAGGGCCTCCGGGGTGGTGTCCTCGGGCGCCTCGTCCCGGGCGCCGGTGTCCTCGGCGGCCGTGTCCTCGGGCGCCGCGCCCTGCGGCGCCGAGTCCTCGGGCGTCGTGCCGTCCGGCGCTGAGTCCTCGGGCGTCGTGTCCGCGGGGAGGGGGGCCTCCTCCCGGGAGGTCATGTCCTGGGCCACGTCCCACGCCGTGGTGGCGGGGGTCGTCGGCTCGGGGGGCGTCTCGTCGGAGGTGGCGGCGTCCGGGGCCGGGGTGCTCTGGGCACCCGTCTCCTGGACCGCTGCCTCGTCGTCGCGCGGGGCGTCCGCGGGGTCGCTCACTGGGTGGTCACTCCCTCGATGCTGATGGGCCGCGCGGGCGCGACCCCGTCGGCGGCTGTGCCGCCCTCGGCGATGGTCTGCACGACGTCGAGCCCCTCGGTGACCCGGCCGAAGACGGTGTAGCCGCCCGCGGCGTCGGAGGGGATCGACGACTCCTCGAAGACGAGGAAGAACTGGCTGCCGTTGCTCTCGCCGTCGCCGCCCACGCGGGCCATGGCGAGCGTGCCGGCCGGGTAGACGTCGTCGGCGGGGGCGTTCTCGACCGGCCCGAACGAGTAGCCGGGGCCGCCCTGGCCCGTCGCGGTCGGGTCACCGCACTGCAGGACGAAGATGCCCGACGTGACGAGGCGGTGGCACGGCGTGCCGGAGAAGTAGTCCTGCTCGGCGAGGAAGGCGAAGCTCGCGACGGCCTGGGGCGCGGCGTCGGGCAGCAGCTCGACGGTGACGTCCCCGCACGAGGTCGCGATGACGGCCGTGGTGGCGCTGCTGGATCCCGGCTCGGGCGCGGCGTCGAACTGCGGCGGGTCGGTCACGGCGCCCGTCGCGGGCACGGGGCAGGGGTTGTCCGCGTCCGGCGCGGCCGTGGTGGCCGACGCGGAGGGAGTGGGGGCGGGGGCGGCAGCGGGGACGTCGTCGTCGCTCCCGAGGACGGCGGTGAGCACCGCGGCGACCACGAGGGCCAGGGCCGCGACCGCACCGACCACGGCCAGCAGCCGCGTGCGGCGACGGCGCGCCGCCGCCTGCTCCTCCTGGCGGCGCAGGTGCTCCGCGTAGCGCCGTCGTGACTCGTCGCGATCGCGCTTGCTGGGCGCCACGCCGGACCTCCCGCTCCTGGTTCTCCCGCGGACCCGGCCGACTGCGCCTGCCCGGGAGCAGGAGCGGCGGTGGCCCCGCGGCGGACGGCGCCGAGTCTATGCGCGGCACGGGCGCCGATAGGCTCCCCCGGTGCTCCTGCGAACCGTGCCAGCCCGGGTGCTGGGCACGAACACCACGGTCCTGGCCGCTGAGCAGGGGACGCCCGGTCGTCCTGCCGACTGCCTCGTGGTCGACCCGGGCCTCGGGGTGCTCGACCGGCTCCTGCCCCTGCTGGAGCGCCTGCACCTGCGCCCGACCGCCGTCCTGGTCACGCACGGGCACCTGGACCACGTCGCCGAGGTCGCGGGCGTCGCGGCGCTCGCCGGGGCGCCGGTCGTCCTCGGCGCCGCCGACGCGCACCGCCTGGACGACCCGCTCGAGGGGCTCGGACCCCAGCTGCGCGCCGCGCTGCTGGCCCCGGTGGGCGCCTTCGAGTGGGAGCCGCCCGCGTCGGTCCGCCGCCTTCACGACGGCGACGAGGTCACCGCCGGATCGCTGCGCGTCCGCGCCCTCGCCGCTCCGGGGCACACGGAGGGCTCGACGCTCCTCGTGGTGGACGACGTCCCGGACGCCGCCTCCCTCTCGGCCGACGACGGCCTGCCCGCCGGGACGCCGCCGCTCCCGGAGGGCCTGCGTCGCACCGTGCTCTCCGGGGACGTGCTCTTCGCGGGCTCGATCGGGCGCACGGACCTGCCGGGCGGCGACGGCGCCGCGATGCGCGCCACGCTCCGCGACGTCGTCCTGGCCCTGCCCGACGACGCCCTGGTGATCCCCGGGCACGGCCCGGCGACCACGGTGGCGCGCGAGCGCGCCACCAACCCCTTCCTGCTCGACCCCGACCTCCTGGAGACCCTCTGATGGCCGCGCGCACCCCCCGACCCCTGTCGGGCTTCCCCGAGCTCCTGCCCGGGGAGCGGGTGGTCGAGGAGCACGTCCTGGACGTCCTGCGCGAGGTCTTCGAGCTGCACGGATTCGCCGGCGTCGAGACGCGCGCCGTCGAGCCCCTGTCGGTGCTCCTGCGCAAGGGCGAGATCGACAAGGAGGTCTACGCCGTCCGGCGCCTGGCCGAGGTCGCCGAGGACGGCGCGACCGACGGCGGGGCGACCGACGACGTCCTCGCGCTGCACTACGACCTGACGGTGCCGTTCGCGCGCTACGTGCTGGAGAACGCCGGGAAGCTGTCGTTCCCGTTCCGCCGCTACCAGATCCAGAAGGTGTGGCGGGGGGAGCGGCCGCAGGAGGGCCGCTTCCGCGAGTTCCGCCAGGCCGACGTCGACGTCGTGGACGCCGGCTCGCTGGCCCCGCACCACGAGGCCGAGCTGCCGCAGGTGATGGCCGACGTCTTCGCCCGCCTGCCGCTGCCGCCGGTGGTCATGCAGGTCAACAACCGGCGCCTCGTCGAGGGCTTCTACCGGGGTCTCGGGCTGGACGACCCCGCCGCGGTGATGCGCGAGGTCGACAAGCTCGACAAGAGCACGCCGGCGCGGGTGCGGGCCTCGCTCGTGGACGGCGTCGGGGTGGGGGAGCGGGAGGCCGACGCGTGCCTGGCCCTGGCCACGCTCACCGGCGCGCCCGGCCGCACCGACTTCGTGGAGCAGGTGCGCGGTCTCGGGGTCCGCGACGAGCTGCTCGACCAGGGCCTGGACGAGCTCGCCGCCGTCGTCGCCGGGACCCGCGCCGTCGGGGGCGACGACGAGCGCTTCCGGGTGGTCGCCGACCTGTCGATCACCCGCGGCCTGGACTACTACACGGGCACGGTCTACGAGGCGCGCATGACGGGCTTCGAGCACCTCGGGTCGGTGTGCTCGGGCGGGCGCTACGACGCCCTGGCCGACGACGGACGCACCACCTACCCGGGCGTCGGGCTGTCCCTCGGCGTCACGCGCACGCTGCTGCCGCTCCTGCAGCGCGGCCTCCTGCGGGCGTCGCGGCCCACGCCCACGGCCGTCCTGGTGGCGGTGACCGACGAGGAGCACCGCGCGGCGTCGTCGGCCGCGGCGTCGGCCCTGCGCGCCCGCGGCGTCGCCACGGAGGTGGCGCCGTCGGCGGCGAGGTTCGGCAAGCAGATCCGCTTCGCCGACCGGCGCTCGATCCCCTTCGTGTGGTTCGTCCAGGAGGACGGCACCTCCGAGGTGAAGGACATCCGGTCCGGCGAGCAGGTGGTCGCCGACCCGACGACGTGGCTCCCGCCCGCCGAGGACGCCCGCCCGCGCGTCAGCTGGACCGACGAGCCCACCGCCTGACGTACGGCACCCGCACGCTCCCGGACGGGGCCGTGGGGCGGCGCTTGACGCCGTCTCGCACACGTGTTCGACTCCGCCCGTGAGGTGGCAGGCGCAGACGCTCGGGGCCGTGGACGACGGCGCGCTTCCCGGCCTGCCGGCTGCGAGCATCCCCGGCCTGCAGCGGACGGTGCGGACGCCCGAGTTCGCGGACGTCACCTTCCACGAGGTCCGGGCCCGCAGCGTCCTCAACGCGGTGCCGGCGGGTTCGTCCATGCCCTTCCGGTGGACGGTCAACCCCTACCGCGGCTGCAGCCACGCGTGCGTCTACTGCTTCGCCCGCGGCACCCACGCCTACCTGGACCTCGACACGGGGGAGGGCTTCGACCGCGAGGTCGTCGTCAAGACGAACGTGGCGGACGTCCTGCGCCGGGAGCTGGGCCGGGCCTCCTGGGAGCGCGAGCACGTCGCGCTGGGCACGAACACCGACCCGTACCAGCGCGCCGAGGGCCGCTACCGGCTCATGCCCGGCGTCGTGGAGGCGCTCGCGTCCTCGGGCACCCCCTTCTCGGTCCTCACCAAGGGGACGCTGCTCGCCCGCGACCTGCCGCAGCTCTCCCGCGCGGCCGGGCAGGTGCCCGTGGGCGTCGGCGTGTCCCTCGCCATCTGGGACGACGCGCTGCACGCCGCGCTCGAGCCCGGGACGCCGTCGCCGGCGGCGCGCCTGGAGCTCGTGCGGAGGGTCCGGGACGCCGGTCTGCCCTGCGGGGTCTTCGTGGCCCCGGTGCTGCCGTGGCTCACGGACACGGTCGAGCACCTCGACGAGGCGCTCGGGCGCGTGGCCGCCGCCGGCGCGACGGGCGTCACCGTGCTGCCGCTGCACCTGCGCCCGGGGGCGCGCGAGTGGTTCTGGGCCTGGCTCGAGCGCACCCACCCCCGCCTGGTGCCGCGCTACGCGCGCCTGTACGGGCGCGGCGCCTACGTGCCCGCCCACTACCGGACGTGGCTCACGGAGCGCCTGGCGCCGCTGCTCGAGCGCCACGGCCTCGACCGGCAGCGCGGCGGCGCCGCCCGCGGCGTGCCCGGGGACGACGAGGGGTCCTTCCCCGCCGGCAGCCTGCCGGACGTGGAGCGCGGGACCTCGCCCGCCCGTCCCGCCGCCCCGGCCGAGGTCGAGCAGCTGCCGCTCGCCCTCTGACCGCAGGCTGCGACCGAGGGCCGCGCCCCGCCGCCGGGCGTCAGTGCTCCCGGCGGCGCGGAGCGCAGCTCAGCGCACCCCGCGCGGGCGCAGCTGCACGCTGACGCGGGGCCCGACGGGCTTCGAGGTCTTGGGGACGGCGTGCTCCCACGTCCGCTGGCACGAACCGCCCATGACGAGCAGGTCGCCGTGGCCCACGGGCACGCGCAGGGCCGTCGGGCCGCCGCCGCGGGGGCGGAGCACGAGCGGTCGCGGCGCCCCGAGGGAGATGATCGCGACGACGGTGTCCTCGCGGCTGGAGCGCCCCAGGCGGTCGCCGTGCCAGGCCACGCCGTCGCGCCCGTCGCGGTAGAGGCACAGCCCCGCGGTGCGCAGCGGCTCGCCGAGCTCGGGCAGGTAGTGCGCCGACAGGGCGTCCCGGGCCTCGGCCAGGAGCGCGTGGGGCAGCACGGCCTCCTCGCCGTAGAAGCAGAGCAGGCGCGGCACGTCGACCTCGCGGTCGTACATCTGCCGTCGCTCGGCCCGCCACGGGACGTCGGCGAGCAGGTGCTCGAACAGGGCCTCCGAGCGCTGCACCCACCCCGGCCGGACGTCGACCCACGCGCCCCGGCTCAGCACGTGGCGCACGAGCCCCTCGCCGAGCGGGGCGAGCGACGGCGCCCGACCCGCGCTGGTCAGGGCCTCGTCGGCGGTCACCTCGTCGAGCAGGGACGGCTGCGTCGTCATCACCACCCCAACAGCGTAGCGCCGATGTCGAACGCGTGTTCGACCCGGCTCGCGGCAGCGAGAGAGCGACGAGGCGCAGGTCTCCCCGCCGGGGAGCCCGCGCCCCGTCGCTCTCGACGCCCGGCGGGCCGTCAGGCGGCCTGCGCGGGCAGGTCGTACGTCGCGACGAGCGTCGCGCGGGCGAGGGTGTGCGAGAACAGCGCGAAGCCGAGCTGGGCCGGCGGGGCGCCCGAGTCCAGGCCGAGCGTCTCGACGTCGACCGCGTGGACGACGACCCAGTAGTGGTGCGTGCGGTGCCCGGGCGGGGGAGCTGCGCCCACGAAGCCGGCGAACCCGCCGTCGTTGCGCAGCTGGACGGCGCCCTCGGGCAGGCCGTCGGTGGCGGCGCCCGTCGGCAGCGACGTCGTCGCCGCGGGCAGGTCGGCCACGGCCCAGTGCCAGAAGCCGGAGGCGGTCGGGGCGTCGGGGTCGTACACCGTGACGGCGAAGCTCCTCGTGCCCGCCGGCGGGTCCGACCACTCCAGCTGCGGGGAGACGTCCTGCCCGCCGTCGACGCCCATGGCGCCGCTGGCGTGCCGGTCCGCCAGCCGCTCGCCCTCGGCGACGTCGTCGCTCGTCAGCGGGAAGGAGGGCACCTGCGGCAGGTGCTCGTAGGGGTCGATCGGGCCTCTGTCGGGCACGGGGTCGCTCACGGGAGGAGTCCTCTCGTCGAGGGCGTGGCGGAGCCCGCGCAGGGGCGGGCGCCGGCCGGGTCCCCGCCATCGTGGGCGGCGCGGGTCAGGGCCGCACGTCGCCCGCGCCCGTAGGATCGCCGGGCGCGCCGGACGCCCGGCTCGACCCCGTCGTGAGGCACCTCCGGGCGGCGCGCACCACTCGGGGGACAGCGCCCCCCGGGCAGACGACCCGAGAGGACCCACCGTGCTCCGCACCCACGAGGCCGGCAGCCTTCGCGCCGACCACGCGTCCGCCGACGACCCCACCACGACGCTCGCGGGCTGGGTGGCGCGGCGGCGGGATCACGGCGGGGTGGCGTTCCTCGACCTGCGCGACGTCTCGGGCGTGGTCCAGGTGGTGGTGCGCGACGAGCTGCTGGAGTCCTCCGGCGCCCACGACCTGCGCAGCGAGTACGTCGTGCAGGTCACCGGGCAGGTGCGCCGGCGCCCGGAGGGCAACGAGAACCCCGACCTGCCGACCGGCGAGGTCGAGGTGCTCGCGACCGAGCTCGTCGTCCTGTCCACGGCGGACCCGCTGCCCTTCCCCGTGGAGTCCTCCGGCTCCGGGGAGGTCGGCGAGGAGGTGCGCCTCAAGCACCGCTACCTGGACCTGCGCCGCTCGGGCCCGGCCGCGGCGATCAAGCTGCGCAGCGCCGTCAACCGCGCCGCCCGCGGCGTCCTGGACGGCCACGCCTTCACCGAGGTCGAGACGCCGACGCTGACCCGCTCCACCCCCGAGGGCGCCCGCGACTTCCTCGTGCCGGCGCGACTGCAGCCGGGCTCCTGGTACGCGCTGCCCCAGAGCCCGCAGCTGTTCAAGCAGCTGCTCATGGTCGGCGGCGTCGAGCGCTACTACCAGCTGGCGCGCTGCTACCGCGACGAGGACTTCCGCGCCGACCGGCAGCCGGAGTTCACCCAGCTCGACGTCGAGATGAGCTTCGTCGACGCCGACGACGTCATCGCCCTGACCGAGGAGCTGCTCACGGCGCTCTGGCGCCTCATCGGGCACGAGCTCGAGGGCCCGGTCCCGCGGATGACCTACGCGGACGCGATGGCCCGCTACGGCAGCGACAAGCCGGACCTCCGCTTCGGCCTCGAGCTCGTGGACTGCACGGACTACTTCTCCGACACCCCGTTCCGCGTCTTCCAGGCGCCCTACGTCGGCGCCGTGGTCATGCCCGGCGGCGCCTCCCAGCCGCGCAAGCAGCTCGACGCCTGGCAGGACTGGGCCAAGCAGCGCGGCCACCGCGGTCTGGCCTACGTCCTCGTGGGCGAGGACGGCGAGCTCGGCGGCCCGGTCGCCAAGAACCTCTCCGAGGCCGAGCGCGCGGGGCTGGCGGCGCACGTCGGCGCGAGCCCGGGCGACTGCGTCTTCTTCGCCGCCGGCCCGGCGTCGTCGGCCCGCGGTCTGCTCGGCGCCGCGCGCCTCGAGGTCGGACGCCGCACCGGCGCGATCGACGAGGACGCCTGGGCCTTCGTGTGGGTCGTCGACGCGCCGCTGTTCGAGCCGGCCGACGACGCGACGGCCTCCGGCGACGTCGCCGTCGGGTCGGGCGCGTGGACCGCTGTGCACCACGCCTTCACGGCGCCGACGCCCGAGTGGGTCGACCGCTTCGAGGAGGACCCGGCAGCGGCGCTCTCCCAGGCCTACGACATCGTCTGCAACGGCAACGAGATCGGCGGCGGCTCGATCCGCATCCACTCGCGGTCGGTGCAGGAGCGCATCTTCGCGGTCATGGGCCTGCCCGAGGAGGACGCCCGCGCGAAGTTCGGCTTCCTGCTCGACGCCTTCGCCTTCGGCGCCCCGCCGCACGGCGGCATCGCGCTGGGCTGGGACCGCATCTGCGCGCTCCTGGCCGGGGTGGACTCCATCCGCGAGGTCATCGCCTTCCCCAAGAGCGGTGGCGGCTACGACCCGCTGACGGCGGCGCCGGCGCCCATCACGGCCGACCAGCGCAAGGAGGCGGGCGTGGACGCGAAGCCCGAGCCCGCGCCGGGGGAGTCCCCGACGGCGCCGGAGCGGGGCGGCACCGCGTGAGCGTGCTCGTCCGGCCGGAGACGCCGGAGGACGAGGCCGCCGTCGCGGCCGTCGTCACGGCGGCCTTCACCGCCGCGGGCGCCGAGCCCGGGCCCGAGGCCGCCTTCGTCCGCGAGCTGCGACGCGAGCCGGGGGCCTACCTCGGGCGCTACAGCCTGGTCGCGGTCGACGCCGGCGACGTCGTCGGCCACGTGCTCGCCAGCCGCATCAGCGTCGGAGGCGCCCCGGCGCTGGCCCTGGCGCCCGTGTCGGTGCACCCGCTGCACCAGAGCGGCGGCGTCGGCCGCCAGCTCGTCGAGCGCGTGCTCGCCGAGGCCACGGCGGCGGGGGAGACCCTCGTGCTCGTCCTCGGGGACCCGGCCTTCTACAGCCGGTTCCGCTTCGAGCCCGCCTCCGAGGTCGGCATCACCGGCCCCTACGCCGGTGCGGAGTTCATGGCGCGGCGCCTCGCCGCGGACGCGCCCGTGGGCGAGGCCGTCTACTCGCCGGTGTTCGCGCGCCTGGAGCAGGGGCAGCTCTAGCCGTCGGGACGGGCGCGGTCGACCGCGCCCGTCCCTCCCGGCGAGGCCGCTCCGCTCGTAGTGTCCGAGGGTGACCGACACCGAGCAGACGCAGGCCCGCCCCGTCCGGGTCGCCGTGCAGATCCAGCCCCAGCACGCCGACTACGCCCAGATCCGCCGAGCCGTGGCCGCGGCCGAGGAGGCGGGCGCTGACCTGGTGATGAACTGGGACCACTTCTTCCCCCTGTACGGCGAGCCCGACGGCAAGCACTTCGAGTGCTGGACCATGCTCGGCGCCTGGGCGGAGGCGACCGAGCGCGTCGAGATCGGCGCGCTCGTCAGCTGCAACTCCTACCGGAACCCGGACCTGCTGGCCGACATGGCCAGGACCGTCGACCACATCAGCGACGGGCGCCTCCTCCTCGGCATCGGCGCCGGGTGGTTCGAGCGCGACTACGACGAGTACGGCTACGAGTTCGGCACCGCCGGGGCCCGGATCGGCGACCTGGGCGAGGCGCTCCCGCGCATCGAGGCGCGCTGGGCGAAGCTCAACCCCGCGCCCGTCCGCGACATCCCCGTCATGGTCGGCGGCAGCGGCGAGAAGAAGACGCTGCCCCTCGTCGCCCGCCACGCCGACATCTGGCACGCCTTCGGCGACGCGGAGACGATCCAGCGCAAGGGGGAGATCCTCGACGGCTACTGCCGGGAGAACGGCCGCGACCCGCGCGAGGTGGAGCGCTCCGCCGGGGTGGAGGGCGACCCGTCGTCGCTCGGGGACGCCATGCTCGGGGCCGGGGTGACGCTCTTCACCGTGAGCACCGGTGGTCCTGACTACGACCTCGGCCCGCTGCGCGACTGGCTCGCCTGGCGCGACGAGCGCAACGCCTGACGCCCCGACTTCCGGCGCAGCCGCCTGCTTCGTCACCGAGGGCGGAGCAGACGCCTGCTTCACCCTCCTCGGGCCCCTGCAGGGAAGCCGACCCCTGCTCCACCCTCGTCGCCACCCACGAGGACGAAGCAGGCGTCTGCTTCACGGGAGAGCGAGGTCGTGGGGGAGGACGAGGCACTCGCCTCGCGAGTCGGTCGAGGGGGCCCGGGTCAGCGCCGGGCAGCGCGGGCGTCGAGGTAGTCGCTGACGACGTACTCGCCGAGCCGGTCGGTCGACGGCGCCAGGACCCGTCCGCCGTTGCGGCGCGCGAGGGCCTCGACGAAGCGGCGCAGGCCCGGGTCGTCGCCGAGGACGAAGGTGCTGATCGGCGCCCGCGAGCGGGTCAGCGCGTCGACCTCGTGGACGGTCGCCTCGATCGTCTCGGGCAGGCTCGGCCACCAGAAGACGGCTTCGCCGTCCTCCAGGTGGGCCGTCGGCTCGCCGTCGGTGACGACGAGCACGACCGGCTCGAGACCGGGGTGGCGCCCGAGGTGGCGCCGAGCCAGGGCGAGGGCGTGCTGGAGGTTCGTCCCCTGCACGCCGGACGGCTCGACGGCGGCCAGCTCGGCGGCGCTGAGCACCTCGGCGGTGCGCCCGAAGCCGATGATCTCCAGCTCGTCGCCGGGGAAGCGCGTGGCGATGAGGTGGCTCAGCGCCAGCGCGGTCTGCTTCATCGGCGCCCAGCGGCCCTCGGCGACCATCGAGAACGACAGGTCCACGCACAGGGCCACCGCCGCGCCCGTGCGCCGCTCGGTCTCGACGACGGCGAAGTCCTCGACGTCGAGCGCCACCGCCCCCGAGGGCGAGCCGCCGGGGATGGCGGCGGTCCGCAGGACCGCGCGCTGCACGGTCCGCACGGCGTCGAGCGGCTGCTCGTCGCCGAACTGCCAGTCCCGCCAGCTGCCCGTCGCCTCGCCGGCGGCGCCGGCCGATCGGTCGTCGTGCTGGCCGCGGCGGCCCCCGCGCAGCCGCGCGAAGACGGCGGCCAGCGCCGTCTCGCCGAGCCGGCGCATCGCCTTCGGCGTCAGGGACAGCGCGTCCGCGCCGTCGCGCGAGAGCCAGCCCTGGCGGCGCAGCTCGGCGTCGAGGTCCTGCAGGGCGCGGACGTCGGCCGCGGCGCCGGCGCCGAGCTGGCGCTCGACCGCCTCGACGTCGACGTCGTCCAGGGTCGCGCCGGGGTAGTCCTGGCCGAGCGCCTGCGAGACGTCGTCGAGGTCCGACAGCTCGGCGAGCGCGTCGGTGCCCTCGCCGACCGACATCGGCTGCCCCCCGCGGAAGCGCTCGCGCGAGGTGCGGTCCAGCCCCGGGCGCAGCGACTGCAGCGCGTCGGACAGGGCCGACATCTCCGCCTCCAGGCCGGCGTCGCCGAGGGCGTCGGCCATGAGGTCGGACAGCTCGGCGCGCTGCTGCGGCGTCAGGGAGGCGAGCATCCGGGCCATCGCGGCCTGCTGGCGCGCCAGCTCGTCGACGAGCTCCTCGACGCTGCCCGGCGGGTCGTCGCCGAAGGCCTCGCCGTGGCGCTCCATGAACTGCTCGAACTGCTCGGCGGTGTCCTCGCCGCGGGCGTGCGCGGACAGCAGCGCGTTGAGGTCGGCGAGCATGTCCTTCAGACCCGCCATCGCGGCGGCCTGCTGGGCACGGGCCCCCTCGGCGTCACCGCCCTCCTCAGCGGCGCGCCGGGCCTCGCGCGCCGCCGCGAGCGCCTCCCGGAGCCCGGCGAACTGCGCGCCCAGGACGTCGTCGCGCAGCTGCTCGCGGATCTCGCGGTACATCTGCTCCGCCGCGGGGCTGCGCCACGCGTCGTCCTCGAGCTCGCGCACGGCCTCGGCCGTGTCGCGGGGGAGGTCGTCCAGGCGCTGCTCGCGGTCGCGCGCCGCCTGGTCCTCGTCCATGGCGAGGGCCTCGCGCTCGGCGGCCAGCGCCTCGGCGAGCTGCTCGCGGGCCCGCTGCAGCGGCCCGGCGAGGTCGCCGGAGCGGCGCAGCTCCTTCTGCCGTCGCGCCGCCCGGGCGGCGAGGTCGCGCAGCCCGCGGCGCCCGTCCTCACCGCGCTCGAGCAGGTCGCGCAGCGCATCGCGGACGCTGCGGCCCTCCATGACCTCGCGCCCGAGGGCGTCGACGGCGGCGCGGACGTCCAGCGGACCGGCCAGCGGGTCGGGCCCGCCGGCCCAGGCGCCGTAGGAGAAGCGGCTCATCGGGGCCTCCCAGCAGGTGGTGCAGCAGGTCGCGGGCGGACGGCGCGTCAGCCGCCGTAGAGGGTGCGGGGGCCGCCGGGGGCGTCGACGACCTCCTTGCCGAGGCGCCGCAGCAGGTGCAGCCCTTCGAGGACGAGCTCGACGGCGGAGGCGGCCTGGGGGGCGCTGGGCTCCTCGCCGAACCCGAAGGACGCGAGCACCTGCGCGAGCCCGGGGACCGGGCCGAGGGAGGCCAGGACGTCGGCGGCCGGCACGAGCTCGCCGGTCTCCACCGTGCCGCCCTCGGCGACGACGCCCGTGAAGCCGGACAGGTCGAGCCCGCGGGTGCGGCGCCGGAAGACCTCGGCGACGGCGGTGCGGCGCAGGTGCTCCAGCACGTCGTGCTCGCGGCCCTCCTCGCCGGACTCGAACTCCACCTTGCCGCGCAGCGTCGTGACCACCGACGCCGTGTCCCCGACGCGCGCGACCGCCGGCTGCTCCCCGACGAGGGCGGAGCGGCGCAGCGCGGAGGCGGCCGTGGTCTCCGCGGCGGCGACGGCGAAGCGCGCCGAGACCCCGGAGCGCTGGTCGACCGACGGGGACTCCCGGACGGCGCGGGTGAAGCGCACCAGCACCTCGACGAGGACGTCGGGCAGCTCGGCGGCCAGCGACGCCTCCTGGCGCACCAGCGCCACCTCGGCGTCGACGTCGACGGGGTAGTGGGTGCGCACCTCGGCCCCGAAGCGGTCCTTCAGCGGCGTGATGATGCGACCGCGGTTGGTGTAGTCCTCGGGGTTGGCCGTCGCGACGACGAGCAGGTCCAGCGGCAGGCGCAGGTTGTACCCGCGGACCTGGATGTCGCGCTCCTCCAGGACGTTGAGCAGCGCCACCTGGATGCGCTCGGCCAGGTCGGGCAGCTCGTTGAGCACGAAGATCCCGCGGTGGGCGCGCGGCACGAGCCCGAAGTGGATGGTCTCGGGGTCGCCGAGGCTGCGGCCCTGGGCGACCTTCACCGGGTCCACGTCGCCGACCAGGTCGCCGACGCTCGTGTCCGGCGTCGCGAGCTTCTCGGTGTAGCGCGAGCTGCGGTGCAGCCAGCCCACCTCGAGGTCGTCGCCGTGCTCGGCGGCCAGGGCCCGCGCCCGGGCGGACACCGGCGCGTAGGGGTGGTCGTGCAGCTCGCTGCCCGCGACGACCGGGGTCCACTCGTCGAGCAGCCCGACGAGCGTGCGCGCCAGGCGGGTCTTGCCCTGGCCCCGCTCGCCCAGGAGCACCAGGTCGTGGCCGGCGATGATCGCGCGCTCGACCTCGGGCAGGACGGTGTCGTCGTAGCCGACGACGCCGGGGAACCGCTCGCCGGCGGTGCGGCCGGCGCGCATGGCGGCGAGCAGGTTCTCGCGCATCTCCTCGCGCACGCCCCGCAGGACGTGCCCGGTGGCGCGCAGCGCGCCGAGCGTGCGCGGGAGGTCGGCGGGCGGCACGGGGTCGAGGAGCAGCTCGGTGGCGTCCAGGGGGGCTGCCACGCCGGAGGGGGCGGAGGGCGTCGGCTCTGCCGGAGGGGTCACGACGCGACGGTACGTCGGCGGGGCGAGGACCGCCGCAGCGGCGGGAGGACGGGCCGGTGGACGAGGACGACCGGGAGCCCGACGACCGCGACCCGTCGCTGCGCACGGACGGGCAGGTGCGCCCGGAGGACCTCGACCGCCGCCTCGACGAGCTCTCGGGCGAGCTGCGGCTGCTGATGCCGGCGACGACCGTGCTCGTGGCCCTCCTGCTCACGGTGCCGGTCGCGTCCGGCCGGTCGGGCGTGGACCGGACGACGCGCGTCGCCTGCACCGCGGCCTTCGTCGCCGCCCTCGCCGCGGTCGTCTTCTCCGGCGGCGTCAGCGCCTCCCACCGGGTGCGCGGCTACCCCCTGCGACGAGGAGGGCCTGCTGCGGACGGTGGACCACCAGGCCGGACCGCCGCGCTGGCTGCTCCCGTCCACGGGACGTGGGTCGTGCTGCCGCTCAGCCGCCGGCAGGACCCCAGTGCTGCTCGTACCGGTGCGCCAGCTCCCGCGCGCTCCCGGGCGGCAGCAGCCGCACGCCCGGCCGGTCGCCGAGGAGCAGCTGCACCGTGCTGGCCTCCTCCACCTCGACCGCGCGGTCGACGGCCTGGGCGACCGCGCCCCCGGCCACGAGCGGACCGTGGTTGGCGAGAAGGACGGCGGCGAAGGCGCGGTCGTCCTCGCGCACGGCACGAGCCTGGTCGGCGTCGCCCGGTGGCGCGTAGGAGATCAGCGGGACGCTGCCGACCCGCATGACGAGGTAGGGCGTCAGCGGCGGGAGCGCCGTCCAGTCCGACCAGGGCTCGAGGCAGGACACGGCCACGGCGCGGGGGGAGTGCAGGTGCACGACGCACCGGGCCCGCGGGTCGCGCGCGTACATCGCGAGGTGCAGCCCGGCCTCCTTCGTCGGCCTCGGGCCGGGGAGCGGCGCGTACCCGTCGGGAGCGGCGGGGTCGGGGACGAGCTGGACGAGGTCCGCGCCCGTCAGGGAGGCGAGCGACACCCCGCTCGCGCTCATCCAGACCCGCTCCCCGCCGTCTCCGTCCGCCTCGTCCGCGGCTACGCGGACGGAGACGTTGCCCGACGTGCCGGGGGACAGCCCCAGCCCAGCGAGGTGGTGCGCTGCGGCCAGCAGCTCCTCGACGACCTCGGGCAGGCCGTCCGCCTGGTCGGTCGGGCTCTGCGGTGGTGCGCTCATCCCAGCTCCTGCCACGCCGCGGTGAAGAGGTCGTCCGCCCCGAAGTTGCCGGACTTCAGCACGAGAGCGAGCGGCCGCCCGTCCGGGGTCGTGCCCGCGGACCAGGACAGGCCCGGACCGAGGGGCTGGCCGATCTCGAGGCGCCGCACCCCGAGGGAGTGGAGGACGGCGCCCGACGTCTCGCCCCCGGCGACGACGAGCTGGCTCGCGCCGGCGTCGACGAGCGCCGGCGCGAGCCGGCCGAGGCAGGCCTCGACGAGGGCCGAGGCGTCCGGCGAGGCCTCCCGGCCGCGGCGCACGTCCGACGCGTCGGCGACGGAGAACACCAGGACGGGCTGCTCGGGCCGCTCCGCCCACTCCGCCCGCGCCCACGCGACCAGGTCGTCCACCACGGCGTCGACGGCGTCGGGCCCGTCGGCCAGCGCGGCGACGTCGAGCCCGCGGGAGGCGAGGCGGCCGCGCGCGGCGGCGACCTGGCGCCGCGTCGCGGCGGAGGCGCTGCCCGCGAGGACCGCTCGCCGGCCCGGTGGCCCGACGACCGGGGGCAGGCGCCGTCCGGTGGGGGGCGTCCCCAGCGCCAGGCCCGAGCCGCCCGTGACGAGGCGGTCGGAGGCGGTCGCGCGGGCCACGACGGCGAGGTCGTCGTCGGTGAGGCTGTCGACGACGAGGTAGCGCGCACCGGCGTCCCGGCGCCGGTCCAGCTCGCGCCGCAGGTGCTCGGCCCCGGCGCGGACGTCGCCCAGGGGCACGCAGGCCACCGCGTGGGCCGTCTGCGCGCCCAGCAGCACCGCCAGCCGGGAGTCCCACATGGGGTTGAGCGGGTGGTCCCTCATCGGGCTGTCGTGCAGCAGCTGGTCGTGCACGAACAGGTGCCCCTGGTAGACGGTGCGCCCGGCCGCCGGGAAGGCCGGCACGACGACGGCGCCGGGCGCGCCCGTCACCTCGAGCAGCGCATCGGCCACCGGGCCGATGTTGCCCTCGGGGGAGGAGTCGAAGGTGGAGCAGTACTTGTCGTAGACCTGCTCCACGCCGAGGCCGACCAGCACCTCCGCCGCGGCGCGCGACGCCGCGACGGCCTCGTCGACCGGCGCGGACCGCGTCCGCAGGGCGACGACGACGGCGTCCTGCTCGTCGAGGCCGGCGGCGACGGTCTCGTCCGGCACCCCGAGGACGACGGCGGTGCGCAGGCCGCGCGCCCGCCAGCTGCCGGCGAGGTCGGTCGCGCCGGTGAAGTCGTCCGCCACCGCCCCGCGCAGCGGGACCCTCCGTCCGTCCGCGCCCACGCTCACGCCTGCCCGTCCTGGATGCGCCGCACCCACTCCTGGACCTGCGGGTCCGCCTCCTCGAGCACCTCAGAGGTCGCCTCGCGCCACTCCTCCCGGTCGACCTCGGTGAAGGTGACGCCCTCGGCGCGCAGGAACTCCACGTTCTCCTCCTGCTCCGCCAGCGACGTCTCCCGGTACCAGTCCGAGACCTCGTCCACCTCGTCGTCGATCACCGCTCGGAGGTCCGCGGGCCAGGAGTCGTGGGCCTCGCCCCACGTCTGGAAGTGGAAGTTGCCGTAGAGGTGGTTCGTCATCGCCACGTACGGCGCCACCTCGTAGAAGGAGTTGTAGCGGACGACGTCGACCGGGTTCTCCTGCCCCTCGACGGCGCCCTGCTCGATGGCGGCGAAGACCTCGCTGAGGGCGAGCGGCGTGGGGCTCGCCCCCAGCGCCGTCCAGGTGTCCAGGTAGGTCTGCTGCGTCGGGACCCGCAGCTTCAGGCCGCGGAGGTCCTCGAGGCGCTCCACCGGGCGGTCGGAGTTCAGCACGCGACCGCCGCGGTACATCGACCCCAGGAGCAGGAAGCCGGTGTCGTCCCGGATGGCCTCGATGATCTCCTCGCCGAGCGGTCCGTCCCAGACCGCGAGGAACTGCTCGGGGCTGTCGTAGATGAACGGGACGCCCTCCACCGCCGCGAGGTCGGTGTAGCGCTCGAGCGAGCCGACGGACTCCACCACCATGTGGACGGCCCCGAACTCCAGGCCCTCCTGCATGTCCTCCCAGCTGCCGAGCTGGCCGGCCGGGTAGAGCTCGATCTCCACGCGGCCGTCGGAGGCCTCGGCGACGTTCTCGGCGAGGCGCTGGGAGGCCCGGTCCTGCAGGCTGCCGACGCCGTAGGTGTGGCCGAGCCGCAGCGTCAGCTCGGGGGCGCCCGCCTCCTGCCGCTGGGCGCCGCAGGAGGCCAGGACGAGGGCGGAGGCTGCGGCGACGACGACGCAGGCGTGGGCGCGGCGGCGACGCCCCGGGGCGGGGGAGGGCTGGACGAGCGTGGGTGGTGCCATGACGACTCCTTCGGCGGGGCGGCGTCGCTCCCGCTGTCGGTCGGGCCGGTCTGGGGCGGCTGGTCAGTAGAGGAAGAGCACCGGCACGTACGTGACGAGCAGCAGCAGGACCACCGCCACCGCCAGCCAGGGTGCGAGGTCGCGCAGCGAGCGCTCGACGGGGATGCCGGCGATCCGCGTGCCGATCAGCAGGCTGATGCCGACCGGCGGCGTGACGAGGCCGATGGCGAGGTTGATCACGACGATGAGCCCGAAGTGGACCGGGTCGACGCCGACGGCGGTGACGACCGGGAGGAGGATCGGCGTGAAGATGATGATCGCCGCGTTGCCCTCGACGACCGTCCCGACGAGCAGCAGCAGGACGTTGACGACCAGGAGCACGACCAGCACCTGGTCGGTGAGGCCGAGCACGGCGTCGGCCAGGAGCTGCGGCGTCCCGCCGGTGACCAGGGCCCAGGAGTAGGCCTGCGCCATCGCGAGGACGAGCATGACGGCCGCCACGAGCATGACCGTCTCGCCCATGGCGCGGCGCAGCGCGGCGACCGTGAGCTCGCGGTAGACGGCGACCCCGAGCAGCGCCGCGACGAGCACCGCCACCGCGCCCCCCTCCGTGGCCGTGAAGACGCCGAGGCGGATGCCGCCGAGGACGACCACCGGCACCGACAGCGCGGGCAGGGCACCGAGCAGCGCACGGCGGAGCTCCGCCCCGCCGACGGGGGCCTCGGCCGGGTAGCCCTTGCGGCGGGCGATCACGTAGCCGGTGAGGATGTAGACGGCGCCGAAGGCGAGGCCGATGTACAGGCCGTGGAAGAAGAGGTCCGCGACCGACACGTCCGCGGTGACCGCGTAGATGATCATCGTGATGCTCGGCGGGATGACGAGGGCGACCGTCGAGGCCACGGCGGTCACCGACGCGGCGTCCCCCCGGCTGTAGCCCCGGCTGATCATCTGCGGGATCAGCAGGCGGCCGACGGCCGAGGCGTCCGCGACGGCGGAGCCGGACATCCCGCCGAAGGTCATGTTGGTGAGCACGTTGACCGCCGACAGGCCGCCGCGGATGCGACCGATGACCGCGAAGGCCAGGGCGATCAGGTGGCGGGTGACGCCGCCGGCGTTCATCAGGGCGCCGGCGAAGACGAACAGGGGGACCGCGAGCAGCGGGAAGGACCGGGTGCCGGCGAGGAGCCGCTGGGGCGCCACCTCGACGGGCACCCCGCTGGACAGCAGGCTGAGGACGGACGCCAGGCCGATCGCGATCCCGACCGGTGCGCCGACGACGAGGACGACGAGCAGGACGCCGCCGAGGACGAGGGGCATCTCAGCGCACCTCGCCCGCGACGGCGGTCTCGGTGCCCGCGACCGGCTCGACCAGGCTGCGCCGGGGCAGCTCCTCCGCGGGCGTGCGAGCCGTCGTGAGGAGCTTCTCCGCCGCGAAGACGGCGGCCAGGCCCAGGCCCACGGGCACGACCACGTACATGAGGAGCAGCGGCACCTCCGCGCCGGTGGCGATGGACAGGCCGGTCATGAGCTGGCGGGCGCCGCTGGGCAGCAGCGCTGCCGAGAAGACGGCGAAGAGCCCGAACGTCACCGTGGTGAGCCCGTGCGCCACGAGGAGGACCGTCTTGCGGGCGCGGCCGTGCAGCGCGTCGGGCAGGAGGTCGACCGTGATGTGCTCGCTGCGCCGCACGGCCGCCGGGATGGCCGTCATGACGCACCACACGAAGGCGAGCGTCGCGAACTCCTCCGACCAGACGGTCGGGCTCTGCACGACGTAGCGCATGGCGACCTGGAAGACGAGCACGAGGCTCATCGCCACGAGCGCCGCGGCGGCGATCGCGACGAGGGCCCGCTCGACGCCGCCGAGCAGCCGCTGGGCGGCCGTCCGCGCGCCGCTCACGGCACCATCACCAGCTTGACCAGCTCACCGGGACCGCTGCGCCCCATCTCGGTGACGAGGTCGGCGCCCTCCTCGAGCCCGGTCGTGCGGGTCACGAGCCGGTCGCCGAGGTCGGGGTGCTCGCGCAGGAGGCGCAGCGCGACCTCGAAGTCGGCCCGCGTGTACATCGCCGTCCCGAGCAGGGCGACCTCCCGCACCTGCAGGCGACCGACGGCCACGGGCACGGGGGCGTCGAACACCGCCACCTGCACGACGGCGCCGCCGGGGGCGACCGCGTCCATCGCGACGTCGAGCAGGTCGGGCACGCCGGCCGCGACGAGCACGGCCTCGTAGCCGCCCGGCTCGAGGTCGGCGCCGGGGGCGTGGACCTGCTCGGCGCCGAGGTGGCGCAGCAGCGGGTGGACGTGCTCGCGGGGCTCGACGACCTCGACGCGCTCGCTGCCCCGGTCGCGCAGCACCAGGCACAGCAGGGCGCCGATGGTCCCGCCCCCCAGCACCAGCGCGCGTCGCGCAGACCGCTCGCCCAGCTGGCGCACCGCGTGGACCGCCACGGCGACGGGCTCCGCGAGCGCCAGGTGCTCGTCGCGCACCTCGTCCGGTGCGGGCACCAGCGTGTGCTCGGGGACGGCGACGAGCTCGGCGAAGGAGCCGTCCCACTCCGCGACGCCGAGCATGACCTTGCGCGGGCACAGGTGGTAGCGGCCCGAGTCGCACAGGTCGCACGAGCCGCACGGTCGCTGCGGGTCGATGACGACCCGCTCCCCGACCGACGTCCCCACCACGCCCTCGCCGATGGAGTCGACGACACCACCGGCCTCGTGGCCCGAGATGAGCGGCGGGATCCGGAACGGGTGGCGGCCGCGCAGGGCGGCGAGGTCGGAGCCGCAGACACCCGTGGAGGTGACTCTGACGACCACCTCCCCGGGGCCGGGTCGGGGGACGTCCACGTCGACGACGTGAGCCCGTCCCGAGGTCTCGAACCTGATGGCGCGCATCGGCGTCGCACCTCCTCCTCGCGGCGTCCTCGCCGCGTCAGCGCCGGACGGTATCTGATGGGATCCGGTCAGACCAGTTGCCCGTCGAACTGGCGGCACGCACCTGCGGGAGCATGGGACCCGCCCCGGGTGCCGTGCGGGAGCGTCGTGCCGTCAGGAGAGGGAGCGCTGATGTCCGTGCCGTCACCGAAGGACCAGCCGGCGGGGGTGGTCCGGCAGCGGAGGCTGTCCGACCAGGTCTCCGAGCTGCTGCGGGCCGACATCGTCGAGCGAGGGCTGCGCCCCGGGGACCGCCTGGCGTCGGAGCGGGAGATGTGCGAGCGCTTCGGCGTCTCCCGGACCGTCGTCCGCGAGGCCGTCCAGGCGCTGGCCGCGAAGGGCATCGTGGTCGCCAGCCCGGGGTCGGGGCTCGCGGTCGGCACCACGAGCCTCGAGGACGTCACCGAGCTCCTGCAGCGCTTCGTGCGCCACGGTCCGGAGGTGCGCTACCGGCAGCTCCACGAGGTGCGCGCCAGCGTCGAGGTCGAGGTGGCGGGGCTGGCCGCCGAGCGGATCGACGACGCGGCGCTGACGGCGCTCCACGACCTGTGCGACCAGCTGCCCGGCCACGCCGACGACATCGTCGAGGCCTCGCGCAACGACTACGCCTTCCACCGGGGGCTCGCGCTCGCGACGGGGAACGACTTCTTCGTCATGCTCCACGACGTCCTCGGCGAGGCCCTCATGCAGACGCGCGTGGCCACGTTCTCCTTCGACCCCCGACGCATCGTCGTGGTCGCCCGGGCCCACACGGACGTGGTGCGGGCGCTGGAGGCCCACCGCGCCGTCGGGGCCAGGCAGGCGATGGCCGACCACCTGGACGAGGTCCTGGCGACGTGGGTGCGCTACGACCAGTCGGCGTCCTCGGAGGGCGACTGACGGCGGTGCCCCCGGTGAGCCAGCACCAGGGGCGCGCCCGGTCGACGCGCACGCGCTGACGTCCCCGGTCGGACGGGCCCGCGCCGAGCCGGGGTCGCGGTGTCAGGCTCCCCGCTCGACGCGCCGCGAGGAGAAGCGGTGGGAGCAGGCCCAGCCCAGACGGCCGTACATCCGGCGGGCGACGTCGTTGTCGGCGTACATGCCGAGGGTGACCACGGGCGCCTCGCGCAGCAGGGCGCGCGTCACCGCTGCCGTCACAGCGGCACCCAGCCCCTGCCCGCGCAGGTCGGGCCGCGTGGCCACGGCCGCGAGGTGCGGCGCCGGGCCGCCGTCGTCGGCGGTGCTCGCGACGCAGGCGACGACGTCGCGACCGCGCCGCACGCCGACCCACCGGCGCGCGTGGGCGTCGCCCGGCTGGACCGACGAGCGGGGGTTGCCCGCGGCGAGCAGCGCGCGCAGCGGCTCGGCGTCCGGGCCCGGGGCGGCGGCGTCGCCCACGTCGAGCTCGACGACCTCGTCCTCGCCCGGCACCGGGTGCGCGGGGGCGCTGCTCGTCCAGAACCAGTCCCAGTCGTCCCCTCCCACCAGGCGGCCGCCGACGTCGGGGCGGGTGGCGGCGAGGAGGTCGGGCGTCCCCCGGGGGAGCGTCACCAGCTGCGGCGCGGCCTCCTCGAGGACCGCGGCGACGAGCGCAGCGGCGTCCTCCGCGCCTCCCACGACGACCAGCGAGCGGCCGCGGCGGCGGTCGGCGAGCACCCCGGTGGCCGACCCGGCCCGCCAGGCGCGGTGCACCGCCGTCGGCGCGAGCTGCCAGCGCAGGAAGAGGTCCGGGGCGCCCGGCGACCCGGCGAGCTCGGCGAGGTCCGGCAGCGAGCGCGCGCCCAGGTCCAGCACCTCGCGCGAGGAGGCGTCGACGTCCCGTGGCACGCGAGGATCCTGGCACCCGCGGGACGCGACCCGTCCGGCGGTCGGTGCGGGCGTCAGCGCACGTCGCGCGGCGGGTCGGAGGGACCAGCGCCGCGCTCCAGCGCCTCTACGCGCCGGCGCAGGTCGTCGAGGTCCTGGTCCAGCCGCACCGACGCGGAGCTGGTCCCGGCGCCGTAGCGGGAGGGCCCCCCTGGCGTTCCCCCGCGGCTCGCCGTCCGGGGCGTGCAGCAGGCCGAGGAAGTGCAGGGCCCGACGCGCGCGGGAGACGTCGCCGGTCACGCCGCGACCGCACGTGGGGTGCGGCGCTCCGCACCGGCGGGAGCGGCGACTCGTCGGCGCCCGCACGCGGACGGCCTAGCCTGGAGGGCGTGGTGAGCGGGTCGGACCTCTTCAGCGCCGCCGGGGACGCCGAGGACGTCGACACCTCGCGCGCGGCGGGCTCCTCCTCCGGCGCGCGCCCTCCGCTGGCGGTGCGGATGCGCCCGCGCACCCTCGAGGAGGTCGTCGGCCAGCAGCACCTGCTGCGTCCCGGCTCCCCGCTGCGTCGCCTCGTCGAGAGCCTGTCCGCTGCGGGACCGGCTGCGGCGCAGCAGCCCTCGGCCGCGCCGCGCCGGGTGACCCGGGCGGCGCCGACGTCCGTCGTCCTGTGGGGCCCCCCGGGCACGGGGAAGACCACGCTCGCGCACGTCGTCTCGCGCGCCGGCGGCGGGGACTTCGAGGAGCTGTCGGCCATCACGGCCGGGGTCAAGGACGTCCGCCGCGTCATGGACGTCGCCGCCCAGCGCCGCGACCTGCACCGCCGGCGGACCGTGCTGTTCCTCGACGAGATCCACCGCTTCACCAAGGCCCAGCAGGACGCCCTGCTGCCGGGGGTCGAGAACGGCGTGGTCGTGCTCGTCGCGGCGACGACGGAGAACCCCAGCTTCTCCGTGATCTCCCCGCTCCTCTCGCGCTCGCTGCTCCTGACGCTGCAGCCGCTGGAGCCGGCCGACGTCCGCGGGCTGCTGGAGCGCGCGCTCGTCGACGAGCGGGGCCTGGGCGGCGAGGTGGAGGTCGAGGGCGACGCCCTGGAGCACCTCGTCCGCGTCGCCGAGGGCGACGCCCGGCGCGGCCTGACGGCCCTGGAGGCCGCGGCCGGCGCCGCCGCGGCCGACGCCTGGGAGGCGGGCCTGCCCGAGGACCAGCCGGTCCCGCTGCGCCTGGAGCACGCCGAGCGCGCCCTCGAGGCGGCGGTGCTGCGCTACGACCGCGACGGCGACCAGCACTACGACGTCATCAGCGCCTTCATCAAGTCGATGCGCGGCAGCGACGTCGACGCGTCGCTGCACTACCTCGCCCGGATGCTCGAGGCGGGGGAGGACCCCCGCTTCATCGCCCGGCGCGTCGTCGTCGCGGCCAGCGAGGACGTCGGCATGGCCGACCCGACCGCCCTGCAGACGGCGGTGGCCGCGGCCCAGGCCGTCCAGCTCCTCGGGATGCCGGAGGCGCGCATCACCCTGGCGCAGGCGGTGGTGCACCTGGCGACGGCGCCGAAGTCCAACGCCGCCTACCTCGGCGTGGACGCCGCGGTGGCCGACGTGCGCGCCGGCCGCGCCGGCGTCGTCCCGGCGCACCTGCGGGACGGCCACTACGCCGGGTCGGCCCGGCTCGGGCACGGCGTCGGCTACGTCTACGCCCACGACGCCCCCCACGGCGTCGCCCCGCAGCAGCACCTGCCGGACGGCCTCGTCGGGCGCCGCTACTACACGCCCACCGACCGCGGTGCCGAGCGGGAGATCGGCGCGCGCCTCGAGCGGCTGCGCGCCGTCCTCGAGGGCCGCGCCCGCCCCTGACGCGGACGACGGTCTACGGGGGCCCGCGCCCCGATGGGGAGGACGATGTTCCCTTCGCCTCCGCTCGCACGTCCCTGACCTGCGGTGACGCGCGGCGACGTCACGTTCGTCCTCCCCGTCTGCGCGGGAACCCACCGCCCGCGGGCGGCTCAGGCCCGGTGCAGCGCCCGGTCCGCGAGCGCCACGGCCACGGCGTGCGGCACCGTCAGGCACAGCACGAGCACGAGGGCCGCGGGCAGGACGTCGCCCCCCGCGACCACGGCGAGGACGACGAGGCCGACGAGCGCGATCCCCGTCGGGAGGGCGGCCGCGCGCATGAAGCGCCCGCCCGCGGCGCGCAGCTCCTCGCCGGTCAGGTGCTCCGGCGACGGCGACGGCGGCGGCGACGGCCGGGCGGCGCGCGAGCGCACGGCGTCGACGGCGAGCAGCCGGGTGAGGTGGCGCAGCGAGTGCCAGAGCCCGAAGTAGGCGGCGAAGGCCGCCAGCGGCGGGGCCAGGGCGAAGAGCGCGACGAGCACCAGCGGCTCGAGCGCCCCCACCGCGTCGCGGCGGCGGGCGGCGACCACGGCGGTGACGAGCACGGCAGCCGCCACCGGACCCAGCGCGAGGCGCGCGCCCGTCACCACGGCGGCGCCCGCGCCACCCGCGAGGACGTCGAGCAGCGCCAGCACCCCGCTGTCGGCGAGGGCGAGCGGCAGGGCCACCGGGACCCCGCCGAGGGCGACCACCCGGGCGGCCGCGACGAGGGCGCCGGAGAGGGCTCGCGGCCCGGACCCGCCGGCGGCTCGCCAGCGGTGCACGACGTCGTCGGCGAGGCCGAAGTGCGCGGCCGCGAGGACGAGCAGGGCGGCCAGGACGGGCAGGGGAGCGACCCGCAGGGCGAGCACCGCCATCGCCACGAGGCCGACGTAGGACGCGCCCACGAGGGCTCGACCGCGCCGGCTGCGGGCGGCGAGCTCGGGCTGGACCAGGTCCACCGCGCCGTGGGGCAGGCCCACCACCACCGCGGCGACGAGCAGCGCCGGACCGGCCGCCGCGGCGAGACCGGCGGACAGGGCCGAGGCGACGGCCACCGCGGCCGCCGACGCGAGCGGCACGGCCACGACGGCGGTGCGCAGCGCCCCCTCCAGCGGAGGCAGCCCCGGAGCCGTCGACGCGGTGCCGTGGGCCCGCGGTCGTGCCGGTCTCGTCGTCGCCACAGCACCCACCCTCCCCGCTGGCGCGGCGGGGCGCGCCCCAGCGGACCGGCGCGGGCTCAGGCGGACCGGCGCGGGCTCAGGCGGCGCCGGGGGCGTACGGGCAGCGCGCGGCGCCGCCGGAGGTGGCGGCGACCACCATCAGGGCCAGGGCGTCGACGGCCGCGTCGGCGTCGGCCACCGGCGCGGGGAACAGCAGGCGCAGGGTCGCGGTCGTCGTCGCCTCGCATGCGGCGCCCTCGTGGCCGGTGCCGCAGCACCGACCGCCCAGCCCCTCCCAGGGCCGGTCGGCCCGGCAGCGCAGCACGAGGCCCGAGCGGTCCGCCCCGACGCAGCGCACCTCGCTGACGCGCCCGAGGTCGCGCCCGGCGACGCCGGCCCCGCGCCCGCCCGGCGCCGGGTGCGCGTGCCCCATGGAGCGCACGAGGTCGACGAGGCGCTCGCCCAGCTCCGCGTCCACGCGCGACAGGACGTGCCCCTCCCGCAGCGTGACGGGGTCGGGGGTCGCGGCGCGCAGGTCCTCGACCGGGACGTCGGTGCAGCCCTCGGCCCAGTGCAGGCGCGCGGCCGCCGGGTCCAGGTGCAGCACGCGCGCGTCGGGCCACTGCGCGAAGAGGTCGGCGACCGGCCCCGCGGCGCACACGGCGTCCATCGCGGCCACGGCCAGGGACGGCGGCGCCAGGCCCGCCCACCCCTCGAGGACCACCTGGGCCCGAGGGACCGTCAGGTCGGGCAGCGGGGCCTCGACGACGACCTCGAGCCGGACGGGCGCGTCCTCGTCGACCCGCGAGCCCACGCCGAGGCGGTCGAGGTCGCCCGCGCTCGCGAGCAGCACGACGTCCCCGCCGGTCGTGCGGGCGTGGACGACGGCGGCCCGCTCCTCCGTGCGTGCCGAGGTGAGCGTCGCCGTCCCCGAGCCGGAGAGGGCGGTGGCGGCGACGACCGCGGCGCTGGGCAGATGCGTCATGACAGGTGAGGCTAGCCTAAGGTCCTCCGTCGTGGTCGTCCGACCGCACACCGACCCCGAACCGTCCTGGAGCACCCGTGTCGTCCACCACCTCGAGCACCCGCTCGCGCAAGCAGGTGCGCCTGTCGCGCCGCCTCGGCCTCGCCCTCACGCCGAAGGCCGTCAAGCACTTCGAGAACCGTCCCTACCCGCCCGGCGAGCACGGCCGGGCCCGCCGCCGCAGCGAGAGCGACTACGCCCTGCGCCTGCGCGAGAAGCAGCGCCTGCGCGCCCAGTACGGCATCCGCGAGGCCCAGCTCCGCCGCGCCGTCGACGAGGCGAAGAAGCACCCGGAGCGCACCGGCGACGTGCTGGTCCAGCTCCTCGAGAGCCGCCTCGACGCCGTCGTCCTGCGCGCCGGCCTCGCCCGCACCATCGCCCAGGCCCGCCAGGTGGTCGTGCACCGCCACGTCCTCGTCGACGGCGCCCGCGTGGACAAGCCGTCCTACCGCGTCCGCCCCGGCCAGGTCGTCGAGGTCGCGCCGAAGAGCCGCGCGCTGCCGCCGTTCCAGGTCGCCGCCGCCGGCGCCCACCGCGACGTGCTGCCCGCCGTCCCCGCCTACCTGCGCGTCGAGATCGCCGACCTCCGCGCCGAGGTGGTGCGCCCCTCCGAGCGCGACGAGGTCCCGGTGACGTGCGACGTCGCCAAGGTCGTCGAGTACTACTCGCGCTGACTCGTCGCCTCCGCGCCGGGCAGGTGCGGCCGGGTCGGTCCGGGGCGGTCGGGGTGGGTCGAGGGCACTGCCTACGCGCCCCCAGCGGGCCTGGCGGCCGCTGGGAGCGCTCGGCTCACGTGCCCCCGCCCCACCCCGACCGCCCCTTCGCACGTCACCTCGCGCCCGCGCCCGCCAGGCCGACAGCAGTGCGGAGCCCCGGTCCTCAGCCCGGCGCCCGGGACGGGCTCCTGACCACGCCGCGAGATCTACGGCTCCGGCCGGACGGATCGGCCCACCTGCGGCAGGCGGGGGCGCACGGGGACGAGGGGGGCACGTCAGGCAGGCCGCTGCCCGAGCCGCTGGTGGGTGACCCGCCTCGAGACGGCGAGATGCGCGGCCGCCGCCAGTGCCCCCCACGAGATCGGGCGGCCCGCCCTGGCGACCACGCCACGCCCGACCGCACGCGCTGGTGACGGCTGGCCGACCACCGCCGCAGCAGCCGTCCGAGACCGGCCGTGAGCAGGTGCGCAGCGCCCGCTGCGGCGCCGTCGTGCCACGGGGTGCGCGGTAGGGTTCCCGCGCGCCTCGGCAGCGAGGCGGGAAGCGCCGTGCCCGCGCGCCGCCGACGGCAGGCCAGCGACGTCCCCCCGGGGCCGTGGTGGTCGGCCCGGCGGACGCCGCGGACCGACCTGGAAGGACCCGGATGACCGGAGGAGACGTCGCGGGGCTCATCGCCGCGATCGCGTTCGTGCTGCTCGTGGGGCTGCTCGCCATCCCCCTGCTGAAGCTGGGCAAGGTGCTCGACGAGACCCGCGAGGCGGTGCGCCGCCTGTCGGACGACACGCGCCCGCTGATCACCGAGACCACGACGGCGGTGACGCAGGTCAACGAGCAGATGCAGAACGTGGACCAGGTCACCACCGGCGCGGCGCAGATCGCCACCAACGTGTCGGCGCTGACCGCGCTCTTCGCGGCGACGCTGGGCTCGCCCATCGTCAAGGTCGCGGCGTTCACCTACGGCGTCCGCGGCGCCATCTCGGGCCGCCGGAAGAGGGCCTGACATGGGTCGTCTGGTCTGGATCGGCTTCGGGGCCGTCGCCGGGGTGGTCGCGGTGCGCCGCGCCGCCGGCGTCGCGCGCTCCTACACGCCGAAGGGCCTGCACGGCCGGGCGACCGGGTGGTCCGAGGCCGCCCGGAGCTTCGCCGCCGAGGTGCGCGCCGGCGCCGCCGAGCGCGAGCAGGAGCTGCGCGTGGCCCTGGGCGTCGACGCCGGGGCCATGAGTGAGACCGAGGCCCGCGACCTGATCGAGCGCCCCACCAGCCCCCGGGCCTGACCCGCCCTCCCCGCGACCCGCGGAGCACCGGTCGGGAGCCGCGCGAGCGCTCGCCCCGACCTCCCGACACGGAAGGCCCCTCATGGAGACCGCGGAGATCCGCCGTCGCTGGCTCAGCTTCTTCGAGGGCAAGGGGCACGAGGTCGTGCCCAGCGCCTCGCTCGTCTCGCCCGACCCGACGCTGCTGTTCACCGTGGCCGGGATGGTGCCGTTCATCCCCTACCTCACCGGTCGGGAGCCGGCGCCCTTCGCTCGCGCCACGAGCGTGCAGAAGTGCGTGCGGACCCTCGACATCGAGGAGGTCGGCAAGACCACCCGCCACGGCACCTTCTTCCAGATGAACGGCAACTTCTCCTTCGGCGACTACTTCAAGGAGTCGGCGATCCCGTGGGCGTGGGAGCTCGTCACCACGCCGAAGGAGCAGGGCGGGTACGGCTTCGACGAGAAGGACCTCTGGGTCACCGTCTACGAGGACGACGACGAGGCTCACCGCATCTGGACGAAGGACGTCGGCGTCTCGCCCGACCGCGTGCAGCGCCTGGGCATGGACTCCAACTACTGGTCCACGGGCGGCCCCGGCCCCTGCGGGCCCTGCAGCGAGATCTTCGTCGACGCCGGCGCGCGCTTCGGCCGGGACGGCGGCCCGGCGGCCGACGAGGACCGCTACATCGAGATCTGGAACCTCGTGTTCATGGAGTTCGAGCGCGGTGAGGGCGGCGGCAAGAACGGCTTCCCGATCCTCGGCGAGCTGCCGCGCAAGAACATCGACACGGGCATGGGCCTGGAGCGGGTGGCGTACCTGCTCCAGGGCAAGGACAACATGTACGAGATCGACGAGGTCTTCCCCGTGATCGAGGCGGCGGCGGCGATGGCGGGCGTGCGCTACGGCGCCGACCCCGCCGCCGACGTGCGGCTGCGTGTGGTCGCCGACCACGTCCGCAGCGGGCTGATGCTCGTGGGCGACGGCGTGCGCCCGGGCAACGAGGGCCGCGGGTACGTGCTGCGCCGCCTCCTGCGCCGCGCCGTGCGCGCCATGCGCCTGCTGGGGGTGGACGCCCCCTCCCTGGCGGAGCTGACGGCCGTCTCCGAGGAGCGGATGGCGCGCTCCTACCCCGAGCTGGACGCCGACTTCGGGCGCATCAGCGAGGTCGTCGCGGCCGAGGACGAGGCGTTCCGGCGCACGCTGGTGGCGGGCACGACCATCCTCGACACCGCGGTGCGGGAGACCAAGGAGTCCGGCGGCACCCGGGTGCCGGCCACCCGCGCCTTCCAGCTGCACGACACCTACGGCTTCCCCATCGACCTCACCCTCGAGATGGCGTCCGAGCAGGGCGTCAGCGTCGACGAGCAGGGATTCCGCGAGCTCATGACCGAGCAGCGCGAGCGCGCCCGGGCCGACGCGCGCTCCAAGCGGACGGGCGCCGCCGCGACGGGCGCCTACCGCGACGTCCTCGAGGCGAACGGGCCGACGGACTGGCAGGCGTACACGACCCTGACGACCACGTCGCGGGTGCTCGCCGTCGTCTCCGGCGTCGACCCGGTGACCAGCGCGGGGGAGGGGCGCGTCGTCGAGGTCGTCCTGGACCGCACGCCCTTCTACGCCGAGTCCGGTGGCCAGAGCGCCGACGCGGGCACGCTGGTCTGGGACGGCGGGTCCGCCGAGGTCCTCGACGTCCAGCGGCCGGTCAAGGGCCTCGTCGTGCACCAGGTGCGGGTCCTCGACGGCGAGATCGCCCAGGGCGTGGAGGTCTCCGCCGCGGTCGACCCGCAGTGGCGGGTGGACGCCTGCCAGGCCCACTCGGGCACGCACGTCGTGCACGCGGCCCTGCGCCAGGTGCTCGGGCCGTCGGCCCAGCAGGCGGGCTCGTTCAACCGGCCCGGCTACCTGCGGCTGGACTTCGGCTGGAAGGGCGGGCTGTCCGCCCAGCAGCGGCGCGACGTCGAGGACGTCAGCAACCTCGCGGTCCGCGACGACTTGCCGGTCAGCGCGCAGTGGATGACGCTGCCCGAGGCGCGCGAGTTCGGCGCCCTCGCCCTGTTCGGGGAGACCTACGGCGACGAGGTCCGCGTCGTGGAGATCGGCGGCCCCTGGTCGCGCGAGCTCTGCGGTGGCACGCACGTGCAGCGCAGCAGCCAGATCGGCCCCCTCGTGGTCACCGGGGAGTCCTCGGTCGGCGCCGGCAACCGGCGCGTCGAGGCCGTCGTCGGCGTCGAGGGCTTCCGGTACCTGGCGCGCGAGCGCGACCTCGTCGGCCAGCTCAGCGAGATGCTGAACGCCCCCGAGGCCGACCTCGTGAGCCGGGTGCAGGACATGGTGGGGCGCCTGCGCGACGCCGACCGCGAGGTGGCGCGCTCGCGGACCGAGCGCGTGCTCGCCTCCGCGGGGGCGCTGGCGTCCTCGCCCACCGACGTGTTCGGGGTGGCCTTCGCCGGCCACGACGCCGGGGAGGTCGCCTCCGCGGACGACCTCCGCGCGCTGGCCCTGGACGTGCGGGGCCGGCTCGGCAAGGACCGGCCCTCCGTCGTGGCGGTGGGCGGCGTGGCCAAGGGCCGCCCGCTCGTCGTGGTCGCCACCAACGAGCGCGCCCGCGAGTGGGGCGTCAAGGCCGGCGCGATGGTGAAGACGGCGGCCGGGGTCCTCGGCGGCGGCGGGGGCGGCAAGGACGACGTCGCGCAGGGCGGTGGCACCGACGCCGCCCAGCTCGGTGCGGCCCTGACGGCCGTGGAGCACCAGGTCGGCGCCGCGGTGACGAGCTGAGCCTGGCGGCGCGGGTGGGCAGGACGGGCCAGCCGCGGCCCAAGCGCAAGCGACCGGTCGGCGGGCACGAGAGCCCGCCCGCAGGTCCGCCGCCTCCCGCGCCGTCCGACCCGCCGACCTCCGCGGCGGCCGAGCCCGACGGCGGTCGTGCGTGGCGGCGCGGTGTGCGGCTGGGGGTCGACGTCGGCAGCGTGCGGGTCGGGATGGCGGCGTGCGACCCCGACGGCCTCGTGGCCACCGCGGTCGAGACGCTCGCGCGCGACCTCCCGGCGCCCGCGCGTCGGGGCGCCCCTCGCGGCGACGCAGCGCCTCGGGACCCCGAGGCTCTGCCCGCCGACGTGCTCCGGCTGGCCGCCGAGGTGCGCGAGCGCCGGGCCGTCGAGGTCGTCGTCGGCCTGCCGCGCTCGCTGTCGGGGGACGAGGGCAGAGCCGCCTCCATCGCCCGGCAGTACGCTGGCCGCCTCGCCGACGTCGTCGCACCCGTCCCGGTCCGGCTCGTCGACGAGCGGCTGAGCACGGCCGGCGCCCACCGCGCCCTGCACGAGGGCGGCACCAGCGGGCGTCGCCACCGCGCGGTCGTGGACCAGGTCGCCGCCGCGTGGATCCTGCAGACGGCCCTGGACCTGGAGCGGTCCTCGGGCCGACCGCCGGGCTCGCTCGCGAGACCGCTCGGCCCCGACGGGCGGCGCCGGGACCGCGCGCCGGTCGAGCCCGACGCGGACGAGCACGACCGGACGGGGCACGACCAGCACGAGCCGCAGCACCAGCACGACGACGAGGTCGGTAGGCGCACGGGGGCGCTGCGCACCGGCGAGGACCCGCAGGGGCGGACGAGCAGTCCGCACCCGGAGGAGGACGCCACCGTGAGCACCACCCAGCACCCCGTGCCGCGACCACCTCGCCGTGCCGTCCTGCCGTCGCCCGCCGCAGCGGCGCGCGCGGAGGAGGGCCGATGAGCCGCCGCAGCCGCCAGCCGGTGCGCCCGGACGTGCCCCTCGTGGGCGCCATCGCCGACCCCACGGCCCCTGATCCGGCGGCCGAGCCCCGCCGACGGGGCGGGCGCGGCGTGCGGCGCGCCGTCACCGCGGTGGTCCTCGTGCTCGCCCTCGCGCTCGTGGCGGGTGCCGGCCTCGTCGGCTGGAACTTCCTCCGACCGCTGCTGGACCGCGAGGACGCGCCCACCGACTTCGCCGGTCCCGGCACCGGCGAGGTGCAGGTCCAGGTCGAGCAGGGCGACACCGGCCAGGCCATCGGCGAGACGCTGGTGGAGGCGGGCGTCGTGCAGAGCGTGGGGGCCTTCGTCTCGGCCGCCGCCGCCGAGCCCGAGTCGGCGAGCATCCAGCCCGGCACCTACGCGCTCCGCGAGGAGATGTCCGCCGCCGGTGCGCTCGACCTGCTGCTCTCGCCGGCCGCGCGGGTCGACCTGCAGGTCCAGCTCATCGAGGGGCTGCGGGCCGAGGCCGCGCTCGCCCAGATCGCCGCCGACACCGGCCTGCCCGTCGAGGAGCTGCGCGCGGCGGGGTCCGACCCCGCGGTGACGCTGCCGGCGGAGGCCGAGGGGAACCTCGAGGGCTACCTCTTCCCCGCCACCTACACGTTCGAGCCCGACGTCACCCCCGTCGAGGTCATCGCGACCATGGTGAGCCGCGCCGAGCAGGGGCTCGTCGAGGGCGGCATCCCGCCCGAGCGCTGGCACCGCACCATGACGGTGGCGAGCCTGGTGGAGGCCGAGGCCTCGCGCGAGGAGGACCGGCCCCGGGTCGCCCGGGTCATCGAGAACCGCGTGGGCATCGACATGCCGCTGCAGTTCGACACGACCGTGGACTACGCGACGGGCAAGCGCGGGGTCACCACCACCGACGAGGACCGCGCGACGGACTCCCCCTACAACACCTACGTCTACCCGGGCCTGCCGCCGGGACCGATCAACTCGCCGGGGGACAGCGCCATCGCGGCGGCGTCCGCCCCGGCCGAGGGCCCGTGGCTGTACTTCGTCGCGGTCGACCCGTCCACGGGCGAGACCCGCTTCGCGGAGACCTTCGAGGAGCACTCGGTCAACGTGCGGCTGTTCCAGCAGTGGCTGCGCGACAACCCCAGCGACTGAGGGCGTCGTGACCGAGGGTTCCGGGACCGGGGGCTCCGTGACCGAGGAGCACGGTGCCGACCGGTGGCCCGCGGACGTCGACGGCCTCCGGCGCGCGGCGGTGCTCGGCTCGCCGATCGCCCACTCGCTGTCCCCGGCGCTGCACCGGGCCGCCTACGCGCAGCTCGGCCTGCCGGGGTGGCGCTACGACGCGGTGGACGTGGTCGAGGCCGACCTGGCGGGCTTCCTCGCCGGCTGCGGCCCCGAGTGGGCGGGCCTGTCCCTGACGATGCCGCTCAAGCGGGCGGTGCTGCCGCTGCTCGACGACGTCGACGAGGTCGTGCGGGCGACCGGCGTGGTGAACACCGTGACGTGGGAGCCGGCCGGTGACGGCGGCGTCGGCCGGCGTGCCCTGGGGGCCAACACCGACGTCGAGGGCCTCGTGCGGGCCCTGCGCCCGGCGGTCGAGGAGGCCGGGCGCACGTCTGACCTGCGCGGCGCCGTGCTCGGCGGGGGAGCCACCGCTGTCTCGGCCGTCGCGGCGCTGGCGGCGCTGGGCTGCTCCTCGGTCGTCGCGCACGTGCGCTCGCCCGCCCGGGCGGCGGCCCTCGTCGACGTCGGCGCGCGCTGCGGGGCGCAGGTCGAGCTGGCGCCGTGGGACGCCGCGGCGTCGGGCCTCGCCGGGGCCGACGTCGTCATCGCCACGGCTCCGGCCGGGGCGGCGGACGAGGTCGCCGCCGGGCTGGCGCCGGGGAGAACCGGCGGTGTCCTGCTCGACGTGGTCTACGACCCGTCGCCGACGGCGCTCGGCGCCGCCTGGGCCGCGGGAGGCCCCGTGGTCGACGGCTTCGAGATGCTCGTCCACCAGGCGGTCGGTCAGGTCCGCCTGATGACGGGACGCGCCCCCGCGGCCGACGTCCTGCGCGAGGCCGGGCTCGCGGAGCGCCGACGGCGCGCCCGCGACGACGCCTGACCCGGTCCCCTCAAGGTGCCCGTGCGGGCTGCCGATGGGCCCTCGGACCCGCCCTGCGACCCCGCCGCCCCTCCGGACGGCCGCGGCGGCCGGGCCGGAGAGGCGCGCGCGTGCGGACCCGCACCCGGCTGGGCGACCTGCTGGTCCAGGAGGGCGTCATCACGCCCGACCAGCTGGTGGAGGCGCTGGCCCACCAGCAGGTGACCAAGCAGCGCCTCGGGCAGGCGCTCGTGAGCACCCGGGCGATCACCGAGGCGCAGCTCATCGCCACCCTGGCCGCGCAGGTCGGCCTGGGCTTCGTGGACCTCACGGAGCACCCCGTGGACCCCTCCGCCGTGGCCCGCGTGCCGGCGGCGCTGTGCCGGCGCAGCTGCCTGCTGCCGATCGGGCTGGACGACTCCCGACGCCTCGTGGTCGCCATGGCCGACCCCGGCGACGTCGTGGCCCTGGACGACCTGCGCAGCATCACGGGCCTCGAGGTGGCGCCGGTGGTGGCCACGCGCGAGGACCTCACGGCAGCCGTCGAGCGCTTCTGCCGGGCGGACGCCGACCTGGACGACCTCACCAGCGCGATGTCCGCGGACCTCGACGAGCAGGAGGACCTCTCGCTCGTGGCGGCGGCCGTCGAGGACGCCCCGATCGTGCGCTACGTGAACCTGCTCATCGACCAGGCGATCACCGACCGCGCCTCCGACATCCACATCGAGCCCGGCGAGCACGAGCTGCGGGTGCGCTTCCGCATCGACGGCGTCCTGCACGAGGTGATGCGCTCGCCGCGCTCGGTGCAGTCGGGGGTGACGTCGCGGCTGAAGATCATGGCGGACATCGACATCGCCGAGCGGCGCAGGCCCCAGGACGGGCGCCTGTCCGTCGTCCACTCCGGGCGCAAGATCGACCTGCGGGTCGCGACGCTGCCGACCGTGTGGGGCGAGAAGGTCGTCATGCGGATCCTGGACAACTCCACGGCGAGCCTCGACCTCGCCGACCTCGGCTTCAGCGACGCCAACCACGCCCGCTACGCGGCGAGCTACCGCAAGCCGTACGGCATGGTGCTGGCGACCGGGCCCACCGGGTCGGGCAAGTCCACGACGCTGTACGCCACGCTCAACCTCGTCAGCCGCCCGGAGATCAACGTGATCACGGTCGAGGACCCGGTGGAGTACCGGCTCCCCGGCATCAACCAGGTGCAGGTGAACCCCAAGGCGGGCCTGACCTTCGCCGGCGCGCTGCGCTCGATCCTGCGCTCGGACCCCGACGTCGTGCTCATCGGCGAGATCCGCGACGCCGAGACGGCGACCATCGCCGTCGAGGCGGCGCTCACGGGCCACCTCGTGCTGTCGACGCTGCACACGAACGACGCCCCGTCGGCGATCACCCGGCTGACCGAGATGGGCATCGAGCCGTTCCTCGTCGGCTCGGCGCTGGACTGCGTGCTCGCCCAGCGCCTCGCCCGGCGCCTGTGCGGGCGGTGCAAGGAGCCGTACCGCCCCGACGAGCGCACGCTCTCGCTGGCGGGCTACCCGCACGTCCCCGGCGAGCCGCCGCCCGTGCTGCACCGGCCGGTGGGCTGCCCGTCGTGCTCGCGGACCGGCTACAAGGGCCGGCTCGCGCTCCACGAGGTGATGTCGGTCACCGAGGGCGTCGAGCGGCTCGCGGTCGAGCGGGCCTCGGCGTCCGAGATCGCCCGCCTGGCCGTGTCGGAGGGCATGACCCGGCTGCGCGAGGACGGGTGGGCGAAGGTGGCCGCTGGCCTGACGTCGCTCGAGGAGGTCCTGCGCGTCGTGGCCTGAGCGCGCTCGCGGACGTGGGGCCGAGCACGGGCCAGGAACACGGGCGGAGAGCTCACCCGGGGGCCGGGACCTCAAGGGCCGGACGGCGGGTGCCGATGGCCCGTCCGTGGACGTCCCCGTGGAGCTGCAGCCCCTGCGCGTGGCCGAGCCCGCCGTGCCCGTGCCCGGCCTCGGTCTCAGCCCTGGCCCTGGTCTCAGCCCTGCTCCTGGCCTCGCCGGGAGCCCGCCGAGCCAGGGACGCACCGTGCTCGGCGGCTCCGTGGAGCCGGTCGTCCCGGCCCCGCGCGCGGGTGGTGACGCCTCGACGGACGAGGCGCCCGTCGTCGACGTCATCGCGGCGCTCGAGGCGATGGTCGCCGTCGGCGCCTCGGACCTGCACCTGACCCGCGGGGCGCCGCCCACCGTGCGCGTGCGCGGCGAGCTGCAGCCGCTGCCGGGCTTCGACGTGTGCACGCGAGAGGGCCTGCGGCGCGCGCTGTTCGACATGCTCACGCAGAAGCAGCGGGAGCGCTTCGAAGAGCGGCTCGAGCTCGACCTGGCGCACGAGGTGCCGGGGCTGGCGCGCTTCCGCGTGAACCTCTACCGCCAGCGGGATGCCGTGGGCGCGGCCTTCCGGCTCATCCCGACGGAGCTGCTGCCGCTGGAGCACCTCGGGATGCCGCCGGCCGTCGCCACGTTCGCCCACCTGCCCCGGGGGCTGGTCCTGGTCACCGGCCCGACGGGCTCGGGGAAGTCGACCACGCTCGCCTCGATCATCGACCTGGCGAACCGGACGCGGCGCGACCACATCATGACGGTCGAGGACCCGGTGGAGTTCTTCCACGAGCACAAGCAGTGCCTGGTCAACCAGCGCGAGGTGGGGGAGGACACCCACTCCTTCGGCGAGGCGCTCAAGCACGCCCTGCGCCAGGACCCCGACATCATCCTCGTCGGCGAGCTGCGCGACCTCGAGACCATCTCCATCGCCCTGACGGCCGCCGAGACCGGCCACCTGGTCTTCGCGACGCTGCACACGCAGGACGCCGCGCAGACCGTCGACCGCGTCATCGACGTGTTCCCCGCCGACCAGCAGGGCCAGATCCGCACGATGCTCGCCTCCGCGCTGCAGGGCGTCGTCTGCCAGACGCTGTGCAAGCGCGCCGACGGCCGCGGACGGGCGGTCGCGACCGAGGTGATGATGGCGACCCCGGCCATCCGCAACCTCATCCGCGAGGGCAAGACCCACCAGATCGCCTCCGCGATGCAGGCCGGCGCCTCCAGCGGGATGCACACGATGGACCAGCACCTGGCCGAGCTCGTCCGCGTGGGCGCGATCACCTACGAGCACGCCGCCGACAAGAGCTCGAGCCCGGCCGACCTCGCCCGGCTCTGCGGCCGGGCCTGAGGGGACGCGCGATGGCGACCGCCACGAAGACCTACGAGTACGCCGTCCGCGACGCGGGCGGCCAGCTCGTCACCGGCACGCTCGACGCCGCCAGCGAGGCCGCGCTCGTCGCCCGCCTCAAGGGGATGGGCTACGCGCCGGTCTCGCTGCAGGAAAAGGGGGGCGGCACCGGACTCAACCGGGAGATCACGCTGCCCGGGGGTGACCGGGTGTCGCTGAAGGACCTGGCCGTCATGTCGCGGCAGTTCGCGACGATGGTGGGCGCGGGCCTGTCGCTCGTGCGCTCGCTGGCGATCCTGGCGGAGCAGACGCAGTCCAAGGGCCTGCAGAAGGCGCTCGCAGAGGTCCGCGGTCGGGTCGAGACCGGTGCGTCGCTGTCCGACAGCCTCGCGGCGCACCCGCGCGTCTTCCCGCCGCTGATGACGAACATGGTCCGGGCGGGCGAGGTGGGGGGCTTCCTCGACAAGGTGCTGCTGCAGGTCGCGGAGACCTTCGAGGCCGAGGTGAAGCTGACCGCCAAGATCAAGTCCGCCATGACCTACCCGGTCGTGGTGTTCGTCATGGCGATCCTGGCCACCGCGGGGATGCTCATCTTCATCGTGCCGGTCTTCGCCGGGATGTTCTCCGACCTCGGCGGCGAGCTCCCGCTGCCCACGCAGGTGCTGGTCGTCCTCAGCGACGTCCTGCGGGTCGGCGCCCCCTTCCTCGTCGTGCTGGCCGTCGCCGGTGCGGTGGCGTGGGGGCGCGTCCGTCACCGGGAGGAGGTGCGGGCGGTCGTCGACCCGCTGAAGCTGCGGCTGCCCGTCTTCGGGACGCTCTTCCGCAAGGTCGCCATCAGCCGTTTCACCCGCAACCTCGGGACGATGGTCACCTGCGGCGTCCCGATCCTGCAGAGCCTGGAGATCGTCGGCGCGACCGCGGGCAACGTCGTCATCCAGCGGGCGACCGAGGACGTCCAGGAGTCGGTGCGCCAGGGGCAGTCCATGACCGCGCCCCTGAGCCGGCACCCCGTCTTCCCGCCGATGGTCGTGCAGATGCTCTCCGTGGGGGAGGACACCGGCGCCATCGACGCGATGCTGCACAAGATCAGCGAGTTCTACGACCAGGAGGTCGAGAGCACGACCGAGGCGCTGACGGCTCTCATCGAGCCGCTGATGATCGCCGTCCTGGGGTCGGTCATCGGGGCCATGATCATCGCCCTCTACATGCCGATCTTCAGCGTCTTCGAGCTCATCGAGTAGACCGGCTCGCCCCGCGACGCCCCGACCCCGTCGATCACGGGACCGGGGCGTCGCGCGTCCCGGGACCGCACGGGCGACGCACCGCGGCAACGGGTCTAACTCCTCAAGAAGGCGGCAGGCGTGCCGACAGGAGAGGAGCAGGGAGTCGCAGAGCGCAGACAGCGCGGGCCCACCGGGCGGCTCGGACCCCGTCGTGAGAAGGAGATACGCCCATGCTGGCTCGCATCCACAAGTCGATCCGCGAGAAGGACGCCGGCTTCACGCTCATCGAGCTGCTCGTCGTCATGATCATCATCGGCATCCTCGCCGCGATCGCCGTCCCGGTCTTCCTGTCGCAGCGCGCCAAGGCCGTCGACACCGGCACGAAGAGCGACGTGTCCGTCGTCGGCAAGGAGATCGCCGCCTACTACGTCGACGGCACCAGCCCGCTGACGGTGACCATCGCCAGTGACAAGTACTCGATCGCCCAGGTAAGTGGCACTACAGCCGTCCCTCTGACGACTGGGCCGGTCAGCTCGGGGACGGTCGTCGACCAGAGCAAGGTCGTCTCCGCTGAGAACTGGTGCGTGTCTTTCAGCAACCCCAAGGGCACCAACGGGAACAACATCTGGCAGTTCTCGGTCGCTGGGCTCGCCAAGGGCACCTGCCCCTGATCAACCACACCTGAGGGAGGGCCGCTGCCGCGGCCCTCCCTCTCGCAGGCTGAAGGTCAAGACGCTGCAGCGAAGGGCGGGATGAGATGCGCGACGTGGACGCGGGCTTCTCCCTCGTCGAGGTCATGGTCGCCGCGCTCGTGCTCGCCGTCGGCGCCGCCGCGGTCGCGAGCGTGCTCATCGGCGCCCTCGGCCTTACCCGCGACAACGCTCAGCGCGTGCAGGCGGCCGGGCTCATGACGGCGCAGCTCGAGGCCGCCCGCGCCCGGCCGGTCGACGACATCCCCGCGACGACGACCTCGACGACCACCGAGGCCGGGACGACCTACACGACGACGACCTCGGCGGCGTGGGGGACCAGCGGCGGCGGGACCGACGCGTGCGTCGACGCCACGGTGCTCACGGCGACGAAGCGGGTGGTGGTGACCGTGACGTGGCCCGACATGGGCACCACCGAGCCGGTGACCGGGACCACCCTGGTCGCGGCGACGCCGACGTCCGAGGTCCTCACCACGCTCCCAGGGGCGGTCGCCGTGCAGGTGCGCGACGCCGACGGCGCCGGCGTCCCCGACGCGCAGGTGGTGCTGTCGGCCGGCGGGACGGCGACGACCGGGTCCACCGGCTGCGCCAGCTTCACCGGCGTCTCCGCGGGCTCGTACACCGCGGCCGCCTCCAAGGCCGGTGCCGTCGGTCGCAGCGGTGAGGCGGCCGTCAGCACAGGCGCCTTCAGCGTGCTCCCCGGACGGGTGGCTCGTCCCCGTGCGGACCTCGACCTCGCCGGGACGCTGACCGTGAGCACCGTGGCCCCGGCCGCCGGTGCGGCGGTCAGGGACGCACCCCTGACGCTGGACGCCCCGTTCTTCACCCCGAGGACGCGGCGCGTCGTCCTGCCGTGCGGCTCCGCCGCCGCTGGGTCCCCCTGCGTCGACGTCTCGGTGAGCCCGTCGGTGGTGCGGGGGCTCTTCCCGGGTGCGTACCGGGTGGCCGGCTGCTCCTCGGCCCCCGGCCCTGAGGCGGTCACGGTCGAGCGCGGGAAGACGACGGCGACGACGCTGTCGCTGGCCACCGCGAACCTGGTGAGCGCCACCACGACGCCCTTGCCGGCCACCCTGTACGCCCGGCCCGCGCCGGACGGCCCGTGCCAGTCCGCACCTTCGCTCACCATCGAGGGGCCGGCAGGGCCGCGCTCCGTCGCGATGCCCGACGGCTCGTGGACCTTCTCCCGCTCGGCGGACTACGTCACGTCCGTCACGGTCTCGTTGGCGGCCTCGACCTCCACGACGGTCCAGGTGCCGCAGTGAGGCGCTCCCGGGCGGCGGCGTCCTCGGGGGACCGGGGCGTCACCCTGGTCGAGCTGCTCGTCGCGATGTCGTGCGCCTCCCTCGTCCTCCTCTGCCTGGCCTCGGTGTTCGCGGCCGACCTCCGGAGCACCACCGACGTCCGCGACCGGACGACGGCTGCCGCTGAGGTCCGGCACGCCGTCGACGTGATGTCGCGGCGGCTGCGCGTGGCGACCCCTCCCAGCACGGGTGGTCCCGCCTTCCAGGTGGTGGAGCCGTCCACGGTGCGCTTCACCGCCAGCATCGAGCCGCCCGGGTCCGCCGAAGCCGTCGACCCCGCGCTCACGCTCGTCACCTACCGGTACGACGCGGACCTGGACTGCCTCGCCGAGACGCTCAGCGCCGAGGACGGCAGCGGGGCGCGGACCACCTGCGTCATGCGTGGTGCCACGTCCGGCTCGGTGGTGCTGACCTACTTCGCCGACACCGCGTCGGGGGACGTCGCCCCCGACGCCGCCGCCGTCCGTGGCGTGGGTGTCGAGCTGACGTCGTCGGTCGTCCGCGGTGGTCGGTCGTCGTCGAGCTCGGCGGCCACCCGCGTCGCCTGCCCCAACACCGTCCCTCGCGCCTGATCGGAGAACGCACGTGCACGAGCAGCAGAGCGGGAGGGGCGGCGCGGTCGGGCGGCTGCTCCACCGGCGGGGCGGGCACGACGCCGAGCGCGGCGGGGCGCTCGTCATGGTGGTCGGCGCCATCAGCGTCCTCACCGCCTTCGCGCTCGTCGCGCTCCTCGCGGCCATGACCGCGGCACCTCTGAGCCGGCGGGCGCAGGACGCCCGCAGCGCCACGGCCGCCGCGCAGGCGGGCATCGACGACTACCTCGCCCACCTCGTCGCCAACCCGACCTACTACACGAGCGGGGTCAGCGGGGTCGACGCCGGGAACCCGGCGTTCGGCACCGGCGCTCCTGTGCCCGCCTCAGCAGGCAGCACCTTCACGTACCAGCTGCTCACCACGCCGGCCCAGACGGTCCAGGACGGGGTGATCCGGCTCCGCGCGACGGGGACCACCGACGGCACCTCCCGCAGCCTCACGGCGACCATGTCGCAGGCCGGCTTCCTCGACTACATCTACTTCTCCGACCTCGAGGTCCGCGACCCCGCCCTCGTGACGATGCGCGAGGTGAACGCCACGGTCGTCGGAGTCAGCGGGACGTACTCGCCGGACACGAAGGCCTACGCGGAACGGTGCGGCACGTACTACTACGCCGGGCGCCACGCCACTGGCTCGTTGACCAGCAGCTCCGCGGAGTACACGAGCTCGGCGGAGATGCCGTACTACGTCCGTGACGCGGAGGGCCTGACCGCGAGCACCGACTACGGCCGGACGGTGCGCTTCAGCTGCGGCGAGATCTCCTTCGGCTACGGGGACGTCATCGACGGACCCCTGCACACCAACGACGCCATGCGGATCGCCTCGGGCGGGTTGACCTTCAAGAGCCCGGTCACCGAGTCGAGCTGGCCAGACGGAGGGACCTTCCCTCCTCGTGCGGCGTCCCGCTGGTGGGGCGACGGCAGCCCGAGCAGCGGCAGCTTCAAGCCGGTCTACGCGCCGCCCCTGCAGCTCCCCGGGTCCAACGGCGACCTCAGGGCGCGGGTCCTCTCCGCGGGCAGGGAGGCGGGCTGCACGTACACGGGTGAGACCCGCATCGTCTTCGACGGTGCGCAGATGCGCGTCCTCAGCCCGCAGACCACGGTCTCGACCCCGGGGTGCTTCGACGCGAGCACGGGGACGAGGGAGACCGAGCAGGTCATCAGCCCCGTCCCGCCGCTCGTCTACGTCGACGACCTGGGCGGGACCTGCCCCAGCACGACGTCCCTCGGCTACCCCATGGCCGGGGAAGCCGCCGCAGGGGCCACAGCCATCGACTACGCCTGCGCCAACGGGACGGCCTTCGTGCAGGGGAAGGTCTCCGGCCAGGTCACCGTCGCGTCGGCGCGCGACGTCGTGGTGACCGGAGACCTGACGTACGCGACGGGCACGACGGGGACGGACGTCCTCGGCCTCATCCCCAACGGCTTCGCCTGGGTCTACAACCCGCAGCGCGCGGACGGGACCAGGCTGCTCGGGACGCCCGTCGGCACCATCCAGGCGGGCATCCTCTCGATCGGGCACAGCTTCGTCGTCCAGAACTACGACCGCGGCGGCACCCTCGGGAAGCTGACCGTGGACGGCACCATCGCGCAGAAGTACCGCGGCATCGTCCGTCGTGGGGCGAACGGCTACGAGAAGAACTACCGCTTCGACAAGCGGCTGGCCAACCTGCCCCCGCCGTACTTCCTGACGCCCGCCGACTCCCCGTGGACGGTCACCCGTGTGTCGGACGGCTGACGAGTCCTACGGTCACCAGCGATGACCGCGCTCGTGCTCGCCTGCGCCGTCGTCGGCCTGCTCGTCGGCTCGTTCCTCAACGTGGTCGTGCACCGGGTGCCGTCGGGGGAGTCGGTCGTCTCCCCGCCGAGCGCGTGCCCGGACTGCGGGCACCGGCTGCGCGCCCGGGACAACGTGCCGGTGCTGTCGTGGTTGCTCCTGCGCGGTCGCTGCCGTGACTGCCGTGCGCCCATCAGCGCGCGGTACCCGCTGCTCGAACTCGCGTCTGCAACCTTCCTCGCGCTCGTCGCCCTGGAGATCGGCTGGTCGCCGGAGCTCCCGGCGTTCCTGTACCTCGCGTGCGTCGCCGTAGCGCTCACCGCGATCGACCTCGAGCACCACCGGCTGCCGGACGCCATCGTGCTGCCGTCGTACGTCGTCGGCGCCGTGCTGCTCACCGGAGCGGCTGTCGCCCAGGGCGACTGGGGGGCGCTGCTGCGCGCCGCGATCGGTCTCGCCGTCCTGTGGCTCGGCTACTTCGCGCTGGCCCTCGCCAAGCCGGGCGGCATGGGCTTCGGTGACGTCAAGCTCGCCGGGCTGCTCGGCCTGCACCTGGGGTACCTGGGGTGGGCCGAGCTGGCCGTCGGGTCGTTCGCGGCGTTCCTCGTCGGCGGCCTCGTCGGCATCGCGCTGCTCGTCACGGGCCGAGCGGGGAGGAAGTCCGCCATCCCCTTCGGGCCCTTCATGCTCCTCGGGGCGGCGATCGGCGTCGCCGTCGGGCAGGACGTCGCCGCCGGCTACCTGGGTCTCATCGGCCTGCGCTGATCGCGCCACGCCCGTCGCCCGTCCGGCTCAAGCCCCGGTCCGCGGTGCCGATGGAGCACTGACGGCACCCGGCCGTCCGCGCTCGCTGCGCGCGCACGGCAGGAGGTCATGTGGCTCGCTCGAGCATCGGCCTCGACATCGGCACCTCCGGAGTGCGCGCCGCTGAGGTGGCGCACACGAAGGCCGGTCCCGTGCTGGCCCGCTTCGCCTCGGTGGCCCTGCCGCACGGCGCCGTCCGCGACGGCGACGTCCTCGACGGTCCCGCCGTCGCCGCCGCGCTCACCGAGCTGTGGTCGCTGGGCCGGTTCCGCTCGCGCAAGGTGACCATCGGCGTGGCGTCGCAGCGCGTCGTCGTCCGCAGCGTCGACCTGCCGAAGATGCCGCCCGAGGACCTGCGCAAGGCCCTGCCCTTCCAGGTGCAGGACGTCCTGCCCATGCCGGTCGACGAGGCCGTCCTCGACTTCCAGCCCGTCGAGGAGCGCACCAGCGGCGGCCAGACCACCATCCGCGGGCTGCTCGTCGCCGCCTCCGAGGACGCCGTGATGGCTCGTGTCGAGGCCGTCCGCGCAGCCGGGCTGCGCGTCGTCGGCGTCGACCTCGTGCCCTTCGCCCTGCTCCGCTCGGTGGCCAGCCCGCCGGGCAGCCGCGACGGCGCCGAGGCGGTCGTCGACATCGGCGCCCGCGTCACGAACGTGGCCGTGCACGCCCAGGGCGCCCCGCGCTTCGTGCGCGTGCTGCTCGGGGGAGGGGACCGCGTCGTCGACGAGCTCGTCACCTCCGGCCTCGACCCCGACGACGCCCGGCGCCTCCTGCGCGACGAGGGCGTCGCCGTCGACGCGCGGCTGGACGGCGGCGACCCGCGCTCCGCGGCCGTCGTCACCCGGGCCGCCGAGCGCCTGGCCGACGGCGTCCGCGGCTCGCTCGACTACTACGCCGCCACCCAGGGCGCCGACCCCCTGCGCGGCGTCGTCCTCGTCGGCGGGACGGCGCTCGTGCCCGGCTTCGCGGACCTGCTGTCGGACGTCGTGGGCCTGCCGGTGCGCCGCGGCGACGCACTCAGCCGTCTGGTCGTCGGCCCGGCCCACGAGGGCGGCCCGGCCGCCGAGGTCTCGGCGCTGGGCGGGGTCCCGGTCGGTCTCGCCCTGGGCGGTGCGGCGTGAGCTTCCCGAGCCCGTTCGCCGGCGGGACCGGTTCCGCCGGGAGCGCTTTCGCCGTCCCGGGCCAGCGGCGCCAGGAGGACGCCGACGTGGAGGTCGTCGTCCTGGCCGGGGTGCCCCGCGTCGACCTGCTGCCGGCGGCTGTTGCCGCCGGGGACCGCTTCCGCCGGCTGCAGCTCGGCCTGGCCGCGGGCCTCACCCTCGTCCTCGTCGGCGCCGCCGCCGCGACGCTGCTCACGGGCTCGCAGGTCTCGGCCGCCGAGGAGGAGCTCGCCGTCCATCAGTCGCGCACCGTCCAGCTGCAGAACGAGCAGGCCCAGTACGCCGAGGTCCCGCTGCTGCGCGCGCAGTCGGCGGCGCTGACGGAGGCGCGCGACGCCGCCCTCGCCCGCGACGTCCTCTGGCACCGCTACGCGGCGCACCTCGCCAACGAGCTCCCCGCGGACCTGCGCCTGACCTCGATGACGATGCAGCTCGGCGACGCGGTGGCCGCGCCGGCCGTCGACGCCGCGGGAGCGGTGACGCCGGTGGAGGCCTCGGTGGGCGGCCTCACGCTCTCGCTCGAGGGACGGACCGTGCCCGACTCCGCCGACCTGCTCGACGTGCTGGCCGCCACCCCCGGTGTCACCGGTCCCTGGGCGGACAGCACGACGGCCGTCGCCGAGGGGGGCACCACCGTCCAGGCCCACGCCGACCTCTCGAGCGCTGCGCTCTCCGGCCGCTACACCGGCCAGGGCGCCGGCACCTCGGACGTGGCGCGCGAGACGGTGACGGGCGCAGAGGTGGCCGTCGCCCCCGGCGCCGGGGCGCCGGCCCCGAGCACCGACGACGCGGAGGCCAGCTGACGTGCGACTCACCCGGACGACGGCCTGGATCGGGGGAGCGGTCCTGCTCGCCCTCGTGCTCGTCGCGGCCACGTGGCTCCTCCTCGTGAGCCCACGCCAGCAGCTCGCGGCGGACCTGCGCGACCAGGCGGCGTCGACGGCTGCGCAGAACGACCTCCTGGCGGCTCAGGTGGCCCAGCTCCAGCTCGAGCTCGGCGACGTCCCGAAGACGCGCGCCGAGGTGGCCGAGCTGCGCGAGCAGGTGCCCGCCGACGCCGAGCTCGCCACGCTGCTGCGCCAGGTGACGGACCTGGCCGCGCGCTCCGGCGCGACCCTCACGGGCGTGACGCCGAGCGAGCCCGCGGCTGCTGCGGATCCGGGCGCCGTCGCGCCCGTCGAGCCCGTCGCGCCGGACGGCACCACCACGACCCCGGTCACCGCGGCCCCCGGTGTCGAGGTCGTCCCGGTGACGATCACCGCCACCGGGTCCTTCGCGCAGCTGCAGGAGCTGCTGCGGCTCGTGCAGGTGGACCTGCCGCGCGCCGTGCTCGTGCGCAGCGTCGCCCTCACCGGCGGTGAGCCGGGCGGTGACCTGCAGCTGAGCCTCACGGCGGACGCCTTCGCCCTGCCGACGACGCCGCAGGAGGAGCAGCTCGCCGCGCTGGTGGCTGCCGGCGCGACGCCGCTGACCACGGGGGAGCTCGTGCCGAGCCCCGCGCCGACCAGCCCGGGGTTCCCGCCACGGTCCGGCACCGAGGTCCCGGCGCCGACGGCCACCGAGGTCCCCGTGCCGATGACGACCGCGGCGCCGCTGGACGCCGCCGCACCCCCCACTCCGGAGGAGACCCTGTGACCGCCGCGGACACCCACGACCTCGCTGTGCCACCGCCCCCCACGGCACCTCCTGCGCCCGTGCCGTTCGTGCCCGCCCCCGCGAGCTCGCCGGAGCTCGGTGACGCGAACCCCTTCGCACGGGCGGGTGCCCTGGCAGCGCCCGCACCGGAGCCGTCCCCGCTGCCGGGCGGCACGACGTCCCCCTTCCAGGCCGTCCCCACGGTCGTCGGGCCTGCCGCGGGTGCGGCCCGACCGAGGTCCGTGCTCGGACCGGACTCCCGGGCCACGAGCGCCCCCGTGCTCGGCGCAGCCCCCGCTCCGGCGGCCGTGTCGTGGCCCCTCGGCCAGCGGACCTCCTCGCAGGCGCACGGGGATCGGGCCCACCAGGTCGCACCGCCGCCGGAGGTCGTGCCCTCGCCGCGCTCGGACGGGCCGTCGGCGGGGAGTCCGCTGCTCGGCACGGGCGCCACCTCACCTGTTGCGGGTCAGAGCGTCTCGGGCGGCGTCGCACGTCCGGGCACGGCCTTCGCCGCGGTGGGCGCCGCGCTCGTGCCCGGGCAGGGACCTACCGCCGCGAGCAGCGCCCTGCCCTCGACGTCAACTCTCACGCTGCCGGGTCCGACGGCTGTGACGGCACCTCTCACCTCACCCGCGGCGTCACCGGCCGCGACGCCCGCCGGCGCGTCGACCGGAGCGTCTGCGAACGGGACGGCGGCGAGCGGGACGCCGGCGAGCGGTCGGGCCCTCCCGGCCGGCGGCGCCTTCCCCCGTCCCGAGGCGCCGGTGCGCCCGTCCCGGCGGCGCCCCCTGCTCCTCGGCGCCGCGGCCGCCGCGGCGCTCGCCCTGGGCGCGGCCGTCGTCGTGAGCGGGCTGCCTGGCGACCCCCCGGTGCTCGCGCCCGTCACGGGCCCGGTCGTGCCCGGTGCCGTGGCCGGGAGCGCTGGAGCGTCGCCGGACCTCGCCGGCACCGCGCCGACGGACACCACCACATCGACGGGGACCGGTGCCCTGAGCGACGTGCCGGTCGTCCGAGACCCCTTCACGGGCAGCGGGACCCCGGTGGCTGAGGCGCCGGTCGTCGACCCCGGGGTGACCGAGGCGGTGGTGCCCGGCGCCGCGGCCGCCGGGGACGCCGGGACCGCTGCGCCGACAGCTGTCGCCGCAGGTCTGCGGGTCACGTGGACCGAGGTCCGCGAGGGCGGCTGGTACGTGTTCACCGTGGTCGACGGCACGCAGGGCAGCACGGTCGCCGCCACGGCCGGCAGCGCCCTCGGGGTGGAGGCGCCGACCTCCGACGTCGTCTTCGCCGGCCCGAGCACCGTCGTCGACGCCTCCGGCGGCGTGGTCGACAGCGTCTCGGTCCGCACGAGCACCACGGCGCTGCAGCTGGTCCTGGGAGAGACGGTCGTTCTCCCCTGAGCCGCCGCCCAGCCCGCGGACCCGTGGGCGGCCGCCATGCCTGCTGCTGCGAGGATCAGCCCATGCTTCGGTGGCTGACAGCGGGCGAGTCCCACGGACCTGCCCTCGTGGGCGTGATCGAGGGGATGCCCGCCGGCGTCTCGGTGACGACGTCCGACGTGCAGGACGCGCTGGCCCGCAGGCGGCTCGGCTACGGACGCGGCGCGCGGATGTCCTTCGAGGCGGACGCGGTGACCATCCTCGGCGGCGTGCGCCACGGGCTCACGCAGGGCGGCCCCGTCGCGATCCAGGTGGCCAACACGGAGTGGCCCAAGTGGGAGACGGTCATGTCCGCCGACCCCGTGGACGAGGACGTCCTGGCGGCGCAGAAGCGCGGCGCCCCGCTGACGCGCCCGCGCCCGGGGCACGCCGACCTGGTCGGGATGCAGAAGTACGGCTTCGACGAGGCGCGCCCCGTCCTCGAGCGCGCCAGCGCCCGTGAGACGGCCGCCCGCGTGGCGCTCGGCGCCGTCGCGGCCGCCTTCTGCGAGCAGGCCGCCGGCATCCGCCTCGTCAGCCACACCGTGGCCATCGGCACCGCCGGCGCCGCGGACGACGCGCCGCTGCCCGGCCCCGACGACGTCGACGCGCTGGACGAGAACCCCGTGCGCAGCCTCGACGCGGCCGGCTCGGCGGCGATGGTCGCCGAGGTCGACGCCGCCCACAAGGACGGCGACACGCTCGGCGGCGTCGTCGAGGTCCTCGCCTACGGCCTCCCCCCGGGCCTGGGCAGCCACGTGCACTGGGACCGGCGCCTCGACTCCCGCCTGGCCGGCGCCCTCATGGGGATCCAGGCGATCAAGGGCGTCGAGGTCGGCGACGGGTTCCGCACCGCGGCGCGGCGCGGCTCGGCCGCCCACGACGAGATCGAGCGCGGTGACGACGGCTCCCTCCGTCGCCGCACCGGGCGGGCCGGGGGCACCGAGGGCGGCATGAGCACGGGCGAGGTGCTGCGCGTGCGCGCCGCGATGAAGCCCATCGCCACCGTCCCCCGCGCCCTGGCCACCGTCGACGTCGCCACCGGTGAGGCCACGAAGGCGCACCACCAGCGGTCCGACGTCTGCGCCGTCCCGGCCGCGGGGGTGGTGGCCGAGGCGATGACCGCGCTGGTCCTCGCCGAGGCCGTCGTCGAGAAGTTCGGCGGCGACTCCGTCGCCGAGACGCGCCGCAACGTCGAGGCCTACCTGGCCGCGCTGCCCGAGGAGCTGCGCTCGCAGGTCGCCAGCGCCTGAGCAGGTCCCCTGACCGGCTGGTCCGCCGACCCGTCGGCGGGACACCGGAGCCCCGCGCTCAAGGGCCGGGGGCAGGGCGCCGATGAGCTGTCGGACGCGTGCGCCGCTCGGGCGCCGCGCTGCTGACGGGAGCGCTCGTGACTGCTGACCTCCAGGGCGTGACGGCCCCGGCGACGACGTCGCTCGCCGGACTGCTGCCGGCGCCGCGCCAGGAGGCTCGCACGACAGCCCCCGCCGGACCGTCCGACCTCCCCACCGCTCCGCCCGCTGCCGAGACGCCGCTGGAGGCCGCGCAGACCGAGCCCGTGCTCGGCGACGACGAGGTCTCGCCCGCCGACCTGCGGCGGGCGGTGGTCCTGGTGGCGGTGGTGCCCGCGCTCGTCGTCTCGGTCGTCGTCGGCGACGCCGGCGGGGCGCTGGACGCCTCGTCGTCCCCGCTCGGCCTGCTCCCGGGGGCTCTCCTCCTGCTGCCGGGGGGCTCCGCGCTGGTCCACCTCCTGGCCCTCGCGCTCCTGGGCGCGGTGACGGCGGGCGGGGTGACGGTGCTGCGGCACCGGTCCTGGCCGTCCTCGACCGAGAGCGCGCTCCCGGCGGCCGCGGTCGTCCTGGCGCTCGTCGCCCCGCTGCTCGGCCTGGCGGTCACCGACCCGGCGCTCGCCTGCGCCGTGGGCGCCGTCCTGCTCGCGGGCGGCTGCTGCGCGCGGGCGGTGCGGCGTCGCGACCGTGCCGCCGCCACCGGGACCGCCGCGGCGGCGGTCGCGCTGGTCGTGCTCGTGCTGCCCCTCGGGGCGTCGGCCTCGGCGGTCGTCGGCACGCTGTCGTCGCCGTCGGCGCTGCTGTGGCTGGTCGTGGGGAGCGCCCTCCTCGTGCCGGTCGTCCACGGCCGGGCGCGCCTGCTCCTGGCCGCCACCTCCGCCGGGGCGGCCGTCCTCGCAGGGGTCGCGGCTCTCTGACGGGAGCCCGGCGAGCGGGGTCCGTCAGCTCTCGGGCAGCGAGGCGGCGACGGCGTCGACCACCTCCGCGGGGGTGAGACCGGCCGTCGCCACCTCCAGCGTCGCGACCGCCGAGAAGCCCGGCACGCGGCGGGCGTGGACCGCGTCGAGGTCGGGGCGCGCGAGCATCGGGCGACCGCGGTCGTCACCCACGCGCGCCCGCGCCTCGGCGAGCGAGACCTGCAGGTGCACGACCTGCGCGCCGGGCCGCCGGCGGGGGAGGTCCGCCAGGGCCCGCGCCGTCCCCTCGTGCTCGACCGCGCCGCCGCCCAGCGCCAGGACGACGTCCGGGCCCTCCAGCAGGTCGGTGACCACGGTGTGCTCGAGGGCGCGGAACGCCGGCTCGCCCTCGGTGGAGAAGATCTCGGCGACGGAGCGCCCCGCGCGGTCGACGAGGACGTGGTCGGCGTCCCGGAACGGCAGGTGCAGCCGGTCGGCCAGCAGCCGGCCGACCGTGGTCTTGCCCGCCCCGAGGAAGCCGACGAGGACGATCACTCGTCCGCCGCCGGACCGTCGGGGGAGCGACCGGGGGTGCCCGGGGTCGAGACGGCGGCCTCCGCGACCCAGCGCAGCGCCGCGCGGTAGCCGCCGGGGCCCAGCCCCGCGACGACGCCCGTGGCCACGGCGCTGACGTGGCTGTGGTGCCGGAACGCCTCGCGCGCGTGGATGTTGGACAGGTGCACCTCGACGAGCGGGGCGGTGAGCATCGAGCACGCGTCGCGCAGGGCGATCGAGGTGTGGCTCCACGCCGCGGGGTTCAGCACCACGGGGACGGCGTCGTCCGCGGCCCCGTGCAGCCACCCGAGCATCTCGTGCTCGGCGTCGGTCTGGCGGACCTCGACCTCCAGGCCCAGGGAGGGGCCCAGCGCCACCAGGTCCGCCGCGAGCTCCGCGTGCGTCGTGGAGCCGTAGATCCCCGGCTCCCGCAGGCCCAGGCGGCCGAGGTTCGGTCCGTTCAGGACGAGCACGCGCACGGGGAACCTCCGCGGGTTCAGTTCGGACGGGCGCCGACCCGGTCAGCCGGCACCCCTCGGACGGCACGGATGCTCCCACGCGCGGTGCTGGGGCGATCTCCCGCTCGCCGTCCCGACGCACGTCGCGCGCGAGGCGACCTGCAGAAGTCCGGGCGACGCCGCGTCACCGCAGGTCAGCGCCCTCGGCCCGCGGTGTGCACGTAGTTCTGCAGGTCGCCTTGCGGTGCCCGCCCCTCGTCCACCAGCGCGACGACCCTGCGGACCGCCTCCGCGACCTGTTCCGGGGCGCCGACGACCTGCTCCCACGAGAAGCGGAGCACCAGGTAGCCCGAGACGACGAGCGCGTCGTAGCGCTCGCAGTCGCGGGCCAGGGCCGCGCGGGAGCCGTGCCACGCGAAGCTGTCCGCCTCCAGGACGACACGCCGCCCCTCGTCGACGAGGTCGGGGCGAACGCGCCCCAGCGGGCCGGCGTCGACGACGACCTGGGGCACGAACGCGCCCGCGCCGCAGCGCAGCACGACAGCGCGCAGCGCGGACTCGAACGGGTTGTCGCTCCGGCTGTCGGCGGCCGAGGCCACGGCGACGGCCCGCGCACGGCCGGCACCTCGCAGGGCCGCCGCCGCGGCTCGCAGCTCACCGGGGTCCACCAGCCTGCGACGCAGGAAGCCGTCTGCGACCCCGAGCGCCTCCTCGAACGGCATCGAGCGGGCGCAGTCGAGCGCCGTCCGCAGCGGTGCGGTGACGGGCCCGTCCACGTCAGCCGGCGCCAGGTCGCTCCAGTGCAGGCGCGTCCCGGGCAGCGGCCGTCGTCGCCGGGCGGCTCGGGGGACGGTCACCGAGATGCGGGCGGGGCGGTGGAGCGGGTCCACCATCCACAGCTGCGCGGCGCTGGCGTGCGACACCGTGCCGCGGACGGCCGCCGCTGCGCGGAGCGCCGGCGGTGCCGAGGCGAGGGCGTACACGCCCCAGCCGAGGCGCTCGACCTCCCCGCCGGCGACCGCGCGCTGGAGAGCGCCGCGGCCGGCGACGCGCACCAGGGTCGCGGCCGCGGCGGTGCCGCCCCGGCGGGCGAGGTCGTCCAGGAGAGCGCTCACAGCGTCCACGACCGCAGGGTCGCGCCGCGAGGCGCCGTCGTGCCGGCTCCGTGCACAGGTGCCGTCGGGCGCGGGCCGGGGTCAGCCCCGGCCGGAGCCCGAGCTGCGCCACCAGGCGACCTGCAGAAGTCGTCGCCACGCCGCGTCACCCAAGGTCAGAGGACTGCGGCGGGCTGGTGGCGGGACTTCTGCAGGTCGTCTGGCGAACGCGCCGGGCTCCGCGCGAGGTCGTGGGCCGGGGGGACGTGCGGCGCGTGGCTAGGGTCGCCCGGTGAGCGAGCAGAGCGCGGCCCCGGTCCCCACGACGCGGATCACCGTGGACGGGGAGAGGCCCTACGAGGTGCTCGTCGGGCGAGGGCTGCTGGGGGAGCTGCCCGGCATGCTCGGCGACGGGGTGCGCAAGGTGCTCGTCGTCCACCCCCGGGCCCTGCGCACGACGGGGGAGGCCGTGCAGGAGGACCTGCGCGCCGCCGGCTACGAGGCGCTGCTCGCCGAGGTCCCCGACGACGAGGACGCCAAGTCGGCGCAGGTCGCCGCGTTCTGCTGGGGGGTGCTCGGGCAGGCGTCCTTCACCCGCACCGACGCGGTCGTGGCCGTGGGCGGCGGCACCGTGACCGACCTGGCCGGCTTCGTGGCCGCCACCTGGCTGCGCGGGGTCCGCGTCGTCCACGTCCCCACCACGCTGCTCGCCATGGTCGACGCGGCCGTCGGCGGCAAGACGGGCATCAACACCGCCGAGGGCAAGAACCTCGTCGGCGCCTTCCACCCGCCCGCCGGCGTCCTGTGCGACCTCGGGGCGCTGGAGACCCTGCCGGTCAACGACCTGCTCGCCGGGATGGCCGAGGTGGTCAAGGCGGGCTTCGTGGCCGACCCGGTGATCCTCGAGCGCGTCGAGGCGGACCCGCAGGCCGTCCGCGACCCCGCCTCCCCGGTGGTGCGCGAGCTGGTCGAGCGGGCGGTCGCCGTCAAGGCCGACGTCGTGGGCCGGGACCTGCGCGACCTCGGGGACCGCGAGGTCCTCAACTACGGCCACACCCTCGGCCACGCCATCGAGCTGACGGAGCGCTTCGCCTGGCGCCACGGCGCCGCCGTCAGCGTCGGCATGGTCTTCGCCGCCGAGCTGGCCGCGCTCGCCGGGCGCCTCGACGAGTCGGTCGTCGCCCGCCACCGCTCCGTCCTCGGCTCGCTGGGGCTGCCCCTGACCTACCGCGGCGACCGCTGGCCCCAGCTGCTGCAGGCCATGGGCCGGGACAAGAAGACCCGCGGCGACCTGCTGCGCTTCGTCGTCCTCGACGACGTCGCCCGCCCCACGCGGCTCGAGGGCCCCGACCCGCAGCTGCTGGCCGCCGCCTACGGGAGCATCAGCCGCGACTGAGCCGGCGGGGCCCTCCCTGCGGATCACCTCGGGCAGACCGGGGCGCACACGCCCCGCGACCGCAAGGGCGCACGGGGCACCCGTCCGAGTCCGGTCAGCCCTCCGGGCCCGGTCCGGGTGCCCCGCCGCGGTCCCCGTGCGACGGTCCAGCGCATGACCCCGACTGCTGACCACTCGCCCACGCCGACGGAGAACCTCGGCACCGTCTCCCCGACGGGGTTCGCGCACGTGCGCGTGACCGTCACCGACATCGAGCGCTCGCGCGCCTTCTACGACGCCGTCTTCGGCTGGGACGTCGCCTTCGAGGTGCCCGCCGACGCCGACGAGGCCACGCGCGAGCAGCTCGCCTTCCTCTTCGGCGGCGTCATCTACTCCTTCGGGGGCGGCCTCTTCGGCCTGCGACCCGTCGCGCCCGAGGGCGACCGCTTCGACGAGGACCGGGTCGGCCTCGACCACGTCTCCTTCACGGTGGCGCAGCACTCCGAGCTCGAGGCGGCCGCCGAGGTGCTGGACCGCCTCGGCGTCGCCCACGAGCCGGTCAAGGACGTGGGCGGGTACTCGATCCTGGAGTTCCGCGACCCCGACGGCATCGCCCTGGAGCTGACGGCGCTGACGGGCTGAGAGGTCGCGGGGCCGGTCGCGCCCGCCGACGGCGGTAGCCTGGCCCCCTGCCCCGGACGACCGCGCGCCCTGGCGCGCGCACGGCGCTCGGGCGCGGAGCGGGGCACCCGGCCCGCGCCCGTGCCCCGACCCGTGCGAGACCAGCGCTCCGGGCCGACCACCCGCACCCGACGGACGGACTCCTGTGGCCTCGACGAACGACCTGAAGAACGGCACCGTGCTGAAGATCGACGGCCAGCTCTGGGCCGTCGTGGAGTTCCAGCACGTCAAGCCCGGCAAGGGCGGCGCCTTCGTGCGCACCAAGCTGAAGAACGTGCTGTCGGGCAAGGTCGTCGACCGCACCTTCAACGCCGGCCTCAAGGTCGAGACGGCCACAGTCGACCGCCGCGACATGCAGTACCTGTACCGCGACGGCGCGGACTTCGTCTGGATGGACCCCGAGACCTTCGACCAGATGCCGATCGCGGAGGCGACCGTCGGCGACGCCGCGAACTTCCTCCTCGAGGGCGCCACCGCGCAGGTCGCCCTGCACGAGGGCGAGCCGCTCTACGTCGAGCTGCCCACCTCCGTCATCCTCGAGGTGACCTACACCGAGCCGGGCCTGCAGGGCGACCGCTCCACGGGCGGCACCAAGCCGGCGACGGTCGAGACGGGCTACCAGATCGCCGTCCCGCTCTTCCTCGAGACGGGCACCAAGGTCAAGGTCGACACCCGCACGGGCGACTACCTCGGTCGCGTCAGCTGACGTGGCGGCACGCAGCAAGGCCCGCAAGCGGGCCCTGGACGTCCTCTTCGAGGCCGAGCAGCGGGGCCTCCGCCCCCTGGACCTCCTCGCGCAGCGCCTGGCGTCCACGAACCCCTCCGACCCGGGCGCCCCGGCCATGCCGGAGTACGCGGTCGAGCTGGTCGAGCTCGTGGTGGAGCACCTGCCGCGCATCGACGAGCTGCTGGCGACCTACTCCCAGGGGTGGACCGTCGACCGGATGCCGGACGTCGACCGCGGCGTGCTGCGCCTCGGCGCCGCCGAGCTGCTGTGGGGCGACGTGCCGGGCGCCGTGGCGGTCGACGAGGCCGTCGAGCTCGCCCGGACGCTGTCCACGGACGACTCCCCGGGCTTCGTCAACGGCGTCCTCGGCCGCCTGCTCGAGATGAAGCCCGCGCTGCTCGCCTGAGCAGCAGCGACGGGCGCGGCGACGCCGCCGGAGCCGGCCCCCGCTCGGTCGGCCCGGCGCCGGACCGCCTCGCACGCACGAGAGCCGCGGCACCCCCAGGGGGTGCCGCGGCTCTCGTGCGTCGGGGAGCTCCCGCGGCTACAGGTCGGGCAGCGCCACCGCGCGCCGGGCCTCCTCGTCCAGGACGTCCCAGCCGATCAGGCGCTCGGTCAGCGCCGAGGGCGGCAGGTCGAAGATGACTGCGAGGGAGCGCAGGTCGTCGACCCGGATCGGCATCTCGTCGGACTGCTCGTCCCCGCGCGCCTCGCGGATGTCCGCGAGGTAGCGCAGCAGCGGTCCGGACTGCTCCGGCGGGACGCGCCGCAGCGCCTCCAGGTCCAGCACGAGCCGGGGCGGCGGGAGCGCCGTCTCCCCGGGGGTGGTCTCCGGCAGCAGGGCCGTGACCGGGACGTCGTAGAACTCGGCCAGCTCGGCGAGCCGCTGGACGGTGACCGCGCGGTCCCCGCGCTCGTAGGACCCGACGACGACCGCCTTCCAGTGGCCCTGGGACTTGGCCTCGACGCCCTGCAGCGACAGGCCCTGGCGCGTCCGGACCGACCGCAGCCGGTTCCCGAGCACCTTCGCGTACTCCGATGCCACTGCACACCCTCCTGAGGGGCCGGGCGACGGCGCGAGGTGGTCCCGCACCGGCCGGCCGCCTAGATCGTCACTCAGCGTCACCGCACCGTCAAGCGCCGCCACCCGTCCGGTCCACGCCGTCCACCGGTCGGACGCTGAGAGCCACCCGGACGGGCACCTCGGGGCTCCTCGGGAGGGCCCCGACGACCCCGCTGGGGCGTCCGGGGAGGGGGCGTGCGGCTGCTAGGTTCGCGCTCGACCGACGTCCTTCAACCTCCGTCCCGAGAGGCGGGGAAGGAGTCGCCGCGATGGCGTCTGCCCGCCCGGTGCTCGAGGCCCCGGAGATCAGCCGGGTCCTCACCCGCATCGCCCACGAGATCCTCGAGCGCAACCGCGGCGCCGACGACCTCGTGCTCCTGGGGATCCCCACCCGCGGGGCGCACCTGGCCCGACGCGTGGCCGAGCGGCTGGTGGCCGCCGAGCCCGGCGCCGGCCCGGTGGAGGACCTCGTCGGCTCCCTCGACGTGACGATGCACCGCGACGACCTGCGGCGGCACCCCGTGCGCGCCCTGGGCCGCACGGACGTCCCGCCCCGCGGGGTGGACGACCGCGTCGTCGTCCTCGTCGACGACGTGCTGGCCTCGGGCCGCACCGTCCGCGCCGCCCTCGACGCGCTCTCCGACCTCGGTCGCCCCCGCGCCGTCCGCCTGGCCGTCCTGGTGGACCGGGGCCATCGCCAGCTGCCCATCCGGGCCGACCACGTCGGCAAGAACCTGCCCACGGCGGCGCAGGAGAGCGTGCAGGTGCTGCTGGAGGAGGTCGACGGGCAGGACGCCGTCGTCATCAGCGGCCCGGGGGAGTCCCGCCCGCCCGCGTCCGCCGGACCCACCGGGGAGTCGCGGTGAAGCACCTGCTCTCGGCCGCCGACCTCGACCGCGAGGGCGCCCTGGCGCTCCTCGACGTCGCCGAGCAGATGGCCGCCACCCAGGCCCGGGAGATCAAGAAGCTCCCCACCCTGCGGGGGCGCACGGTGGTCAACCTCTTCTTCGAGGACTCCACGCGCACGCGCATCTCCTTCGAGGCGGCGGCCAAGCGCCTGTCCGCCGACGTCATCACCTTCTCCGCCAAGGGCTCCAGCGTGTCCAAGGGGGAGTCGCTCAAGGACACGGCGCTGACGCTGCAGGCCATGGGCGCCGACGCCGTCGTGCTGCGGCACAGCGCGTCGGGCGCGGCGCACCGCCTCGCGCACGCGGGCTGGTCGCGCGTGGGCGTCCTCAACGCCGGCGACGGCACCCACGAGCACCCCACCCAGGCGCTCCTGGACGCCTTCACGCTGCGCCGGCGCCTGCGGGAGCGGTCCGGGGGAGACCTCGGCGGGGCCCTGGACGGCGCCCGCGTCGCCGTCGTCGGGGACGTCCTGCACAGCCGGGTCGCGCGCTCCAACGTGCTGCTGCTGCGCACCCTCGGCGCCGACGTCACGCTCGTCGCCCCGCCGACCCTGCTGCCGGTGGGCGTCGAGACCTGGCCGTGCCGCACCAGCTGGGACCTCGACGCCGTCCTGCCGGAGGTGGACGCCGTGATGGTGCTGCGCGTCCAGCGCGAGCGCATGGGCGGCGGCGGGTTCTTCCCCTCGGCGCAGGAGTACGCGCGCCGCTTCGGCCTCGACGGGCGGCGGCTGCGCCTGCTGCCCGAGCACGCCCTCGTCATGCACCCCGGCCCGATGAACCGCGGCCTGGAGATCTCCGCGGAGGCGGCCGACAGCCCCCGCTCGACGATCGTCGAGCAGGTCTCCAACGGCGTCGCCGTCCGCATGGCCGCCCTGTACCTGCTGCTCGCCGGAGAGGACGCCGCATGAGCGCCGACCAGACGCCCGCCCGCACCACCGCCACCGGCGAGGACGCGCCCGCCCTGCTCGTGCGCCGCGCCGCCCTGCTGGGGGGCGAGGCCACCGACCTGCTGCTCGAGGGCGGGCGCGTGGCCCGCACGGCGCCGGGCGGCTCGCTCGAGGCGCCGGCCGGCGCGCGCGTGGTGGAGGCCGAGGGCCTCGTGGCCCTGCCCGGCCTGGTGGACCTGCACACCCACCTGCGCGAGCCCGGGCGCGAGGACGCCGAGACGGTGCTGACCGGCTCGCGCGCCGCCGCGATGGGCGGCTTCACCGCCGTGCACGCCATGGCCAACACCGACCCCGTCGCCGACACCGCGGGCGTCGTCGAGCAGGTCTGGCGCCTCGGGCGCGAGATCGGGCTCGTCGACGTGCGCCCCGTGGGCGCCGTGACCGTCGGCCTGGCGGGGGAGCGGCTCGCCGAGCTGGGGGCCATGGCCACCTCCGCGGCGCGCGTCCGGGTGTTCAGCGACGACGGCCGCTGCGTGGCCGACCCCGTCCTCATGCGCCGCGCGCTGGAGTACGTGCGCTCGGTGGACGGCGTCGTGGCCCAGCACGCCCAGGACCCGCGCCTGACCGAGGGCGCGCAGATGCACGAGGGCGTCGTCTCCTCGGTGCTGGGGCTGCGCGGCTGGCCGGCGGTGGCCGAGGAGGCCGTCATCGCCCGCGACGTGCTGCTGGCCGACCACGTGGGCTCGCGCCTGCACGTCTGCCACGTCTCCACGGCCGGGTCGGTGGAGATCATCCGCTGGGCCAAGGCGCGCGGGGTGGACGTCACGGCCGAGGTGACGCCGCACCACCTGCTGCTGACCGACGAGCTGGTGCGCGGCTACGACCCCGTCTACAAGGTCAACCCGCCGCTGCGGACGCGCGCCGACGTCGAGGCGCTGCGCGCGGCGGTCGCCGACGGCACCGTGGACGTCGTCGCCACCGACCACGCCCCGCACCCGGTGGAGGACAAGGACTGCGAGTGGGCCGCGGCGGCCATGGGCATGACGGGCCTGGAGACGGCGCTGTCGGTCGTCCAGGAGGCGCTCGTCGAGACCGGGCTGCTCGGCTGGGCCGACGTCGCGCGCGTGCTGTCGAGCGCGCCGGCGCGCATCGGCCGGGTCGCCGACCACGGCCGCCCGCTCGCCGAGGGGGAGCCGGCGCACCTGGTGCTGCTCGACCCGTCGGCGCGCCGTGAGGTCGTGCCCGAGCAGCACGCCACCCAGGGCCGCAACAGCCCCTTCCGGGGCCTGGAGCTGCCGGGCCGGGTGGTGGCCACGGTGCTGCGGGGGCGGCCCGTGGTGCTCGACGGGGCGCTCGTCGGCGACGACGGCGGCTCGCGGTGAGCGCGAGGTGAGGCGCCGGTGACCGAGGCGCAGGCGGGGCTGCTGGTCCTGCTGGCCATCCCGGTGCTGTGGGCCCTGATGTGGTGGGGCTGGCGCCGGCGCGCACGGCGCCAGCAGGACCTGCCAGCGCCGCCGCTCGCACCGCAGGACCCGGGCCCGGCGCTCCTGGGGCCGCGCGAGGGCGTCTACGTCAGCTCCACGACGAGCGGGGACTGGCTGGACCGCGTGGTCGCGCACGGCCTCGGGCGCCGCAGCGCCTGCGACGTCGCCGTGTTCGACGCGGGGGTGTCGGTGGCGCGCGAGGGCGAGGACGTGCTGTGGCTGCCGGCCGACCGGCTGCTGCGGGTGCGCCGCGAGCGCGGCATGGCCGGCAAGTACGTGGACCGGGAGGGCCTCGTGGTGATCACGTGGCTGCTCGGCCCGGGCGACGAGCTGGAGCTGGACACCGGGCTGCGCCTGCGGCACGGCGACGACGCGGACGCGCTGGTGACCGCCCTGGCGGAGCTGCTGGCCCGGGGGCCGGCGCGCGGGCCGGCGGGCGCGGACGGCGGCCACGAGAGGGACGCCCGGGGACCGGGCGAGCACGAGACGGACGAGGGACGAGAGGGAGGCCAGCGGTGACGAGCACGAGCACGGGGACGGAGCCGGTCGCGCGGACGGCGGGCGGTGCCCCAGCGGCGTCCGGGACGTCGTCGGAGGCGGTGCTGGTGCTGGAGGACGGGCGGTCCTTCCCGGGCCGCGCGTACGGGGCGAGCGGCTCCACGGTCGGCGAGGCGGTCTTCTGCACCGCGATGACCGGCTACCAGGAGACGCTCACCGACCCCTCCTACCACCGGCAGGTCGTCGTCATGACGGCCCCGCACATCGGCAACACGGGCGTCAACGACGAGGACGGCGAGAGCCGGCGCATCTGGGTCTCGGGCTTCGTCGTCCGCGACCCCGCGCGCCGGCCGTCGAGCTGGCGCAGCCGCCGGGCGCTGGAGGACGAGCTGGCCGAGCAGGGCGTCGTCGGCATCAGCGGCGTGGACACCCGCGCCCTCACCCGGCACCTGCGCGAGCGCGGCGCCATGCGGGTCGGCGTCTTCTCCGGGGACGCGCTGCGCGAGCCCGTCACCGGGCGCCGGCTGGAGCCCTCCGAGCTGCTCGTGCGGGTGCTCGACGCCCCGGTGATGACGGGCGCCGACCTGGCCGGCGAGGTGACGACGCCGGAGCCGTACCTGGTCGAGGCCGTGGGCGAGCCCCGCCGCGGCGCCGACGGGCGTCCGATGACCGTGGTGGCCCTGGACCTCGGCATCAAGTCGCGCACGCCCTGGCACCTGGCCCAGCGCGGCGTGCGGGTGCACGTGCTGCCCTCCTCGGCGACGACGGAGGAGGTGCTGGCGCTCGAGCCGCACGGCGTCTTCTACTCCAACGGCCCCGGCGACCCCGCGGCCGCCGAGCACGAGGTCGGCGTGCTGCGCGACGTCCTCGCGCGGAAGGTGCCCTTCTTCGGCATCTGCTACGGCAACCAGCTGCTCGGCCGGGCGCTCGACCTGGGCACCTACAAGCTCGTCTACGGCCACCGCGGCGTGAACCAGCCGGTGCTCGACACGGCCACGGGCTCGGTGGAGATCACCGCGCACAACCACGGCTTCGCCGTCGACGCCCCGATCGGGGAGCCCTTCGACACCCCGTTCGGCCGCGCCGAGGTCAGCCACTGGTGCCTCAACGACCGCGTCGTCGAGGGGCTGCGCCTGCTCGACGGGCCGGCCTTCAGCGTCCAGTACCACCCGGAGGCCGCGGCCGGCCCGCACGACGCCGGGTACCTGTTCGACCGCTTCTGCGACCTCATGGCCGCCCCGGAGCGGACCCCGGACACCCCCAGCGCGCAGAGCCCGGCCAAGGGCGAGGGCACCGCCGCGACGGGTCCCCAGAGCAGCACGACCAGCACCGAGGAGAGCGCCTGATGCCCCGTCGCGACGACCTGAGGTCCGTCCTCGTCATCGGCTCCGGCCCGATCGTCATCGGGCAGGCGTCGGAGTTCGACTACTCGGGCACCCAGGCGTGCCGGGTCCTGCGCGCGGAGGGCCTGCGGGTCGTCCTCGTCAACTCCAACCCGGCCACGATCATGACCGACCCGGAGTTCGCCGACGCCACCTACGTCGAGCCGATCACCCCGGAGTTCGTCGAGGCGGTCATCGCCAAGGAGCGCCCCGACGCGGTGCTGGCGACCCTCGGCGGCCAGACGGCGCTCAACACGGCCATCTCGCTGCACGAGGCCGGCGTCCTGGAGAAGTACGGCGTCGAGCTCATCGGGGCCGATGTCGCGGCCATCCAGAAGGGCGAGGACCGCCAGGTCTTCAAGGAGATCGTGGAGAGCTGCGGCGCCGAGAGCGCCCGCAGCGCCATGGCGCACACCCTGGAGGAGGCCAAGGCCGCGGCCGCCGAGCTGGGCTACCCCGTCGTCGTGCGCCCCTCGTTCACCATGGGCGGGCTCGGCTCGGGCTTCGCCCACGACGAGGCCGAGCTCGAGCGCTTCGCGGGCGCCGGCCTGCGCGCGAGCCCGACCAGCTCGGTGCTGCTCGAGGAGTCGATCCTGGGGTGGAAGGAGTACGAGCTCGAGCTGATGCGCGACGCCAAGGACAACGTCGTCGTCGTGTGCTCGATCGAGAACCTCGACCCGATGGGCGTGCACACGGGTGACTCGATCACCGTGGCCCCGGCGATGACGCTGACCGACCGCGAGTACCAGCACATGCGCGACGTCGCGATCGCGGTCATCCGGGCGGTCGGCGTGGACACCGGCGGCTGCAACATCCAGTTCGCCGTGGACCCCCGCGACGGGCGCATGGTCGTCATCGAGATGAACCCGCGCGTCTCGCGCAGCTCGGCGCTGGCGTCCAAGGCGACGGGCTTCCCCATCGCCAAGATCGCCGCGCGCCTCGCCGTGGGCTACACGCTCGACGAGATCCCCAACGACATCACCGAGAAGACGCCGGCGAGCTTCGAGCCGAGCCTCGACTACGTCGTCGTCAAGGTGCCGCGCTTCGCCTTCGAGAAGTTCCCGGCCGCCGACGCGTCGCTGACGACGACGATGAAGAGCGTCGGTGAGGCCATGGCCATCGGCCGCAGCTTCCCCGAGGCGCTGCAGAAGGCGCTGCGCTCCCTGGAGAAGCGCGGCTCCTCCTTCCACTGGGACGACGCCCCGGCCGGCCCGGAGGAGCTCGACTCGCTCATGGCCGAGGTGGCCGTGCCCACGGACGGGCGCATCGTGGCGGTGCAGCAGGCGCTGCGCGCCGGGGTGGACGTCGAGGCGCTGCACGAGGCCACGGGCATCGACCCGTGGTTCCTCGAGGAGATGGCGGGCATCGAGGAGGTCGCCGCCGAGCTGGCGGGGGCGCCGGAGCTGTCGGTGGACCTGCTGGCGCGCGCCAAGCGCTCGGGCTTCTCCGACGCCCAGATCGGCTCGCTGCGCTCGATGCCCGAGGACGTCGTCCGCGGGGTGCGCCACGCCCTCGGGGTGCGCCCGGTCTACAAGACCGTGGACACCTGCGCCGCCGAGTTCGCGGCCACGACGCCGTACCACTACTCCTCCTACGACACCGAGGACGAGGTCGCCCCCAGCGGGCGGCGCAAGGTCGTCATCCTCGGCTCGGGGCCCAACCGCATCGGCCAGGGCGTGGAGTTCGACTACTCCTGCGTGCACGCCGCCTTCGCGCTGCGCGACGCCGGCTACGAGACCGTGATGGTCAACTGCAACCCCGAGACGGTCTCCACCGACTACGACACCTCCGACCGGCTGTACTTCGAGCCGCTGACCCTCGAGGACGTCCTGGAGGTCGTGGCCGCGGAGCAGCGCAGCGGCGAGCTCGTGGGCGTCGTCGTCCAGCTGGGCGGGCAGACGCCGCTGGGCCTGGCCCGCGGCCTCGAGGCGGCCGGCGTGCCGATCGTCGGCACCTCGCCGTCGGCCATCGACCTCGCCGAGGACCGCGGCGCCTTCGGGCGCGTCCTCGCCCAGGCCGGGCTGAGCTCGCCGCGGTGGGGGACGGCGGCCTCCGCGGAGGAGGCCGTGGCCGTGGCCGCCGAGATCGGCTACCCGGTGCTCGTGCGCCCGTCGTTCGTGCTCGGCGGGCGCGGCATGGAGATCGTCTACGACGAGCCCACGCTGGCCGGCTACGTCGACCGGGCGCGGCGCACCGGCGTCGTCGTCAGCCCCGACCACCCGCTGCTGGTGGACCGGTTCCTCGAGGACGCCATCGAGATCGACGTCGACGCGCTCTTCGACGGCGAGGAGATGTACCTCGGCGGCGTCATGGAGCACATCGAGGAGGCGGGCGTGCACTCCGGCGACTCCGCCTGCGTGCTGCCGCCCGCGACGCTGGGCCGCCGCGAGATCGAGCGCGTGCGCCGCTGCACCGAGGCCATCGCCCGGGGCGTCGGGGTCCGGGGCCTGCTCAACGTGCAGTTCGCCCTGGCCGGCGACGTGCTCCACGTGCTGGAGGCCAACCCGCGGGCCAGCCGGACGGTGCCCTTCGTCGCCAAGGCCACCGGCGTGCAGCTCGCGAAGGCCTGCGCCCGCGTGATGCTCGGCGCCAGCATCGCCGAGCTGCGCGCGGAGGGCCTGCTGCCCGAGCGCGGTGACGGCGGGTCGCTGCCGCTGGGCGCACCGGTCGCCGTCAAGGAGGCCGTGCTGCCGTTCAAGCGGTTCCGCACGCCGGCGGGGGAGGTCGTCGACTCCCTGCTCGGGCCCGAGATGCGTTCCACCGGAGAGGTGATGGGCATCGACGTCGACTTCCCGGCGGCGTTCGCCAAGTCCCAGACCGCCGCCTACGGCGGGCTGCCCACGGACGGACGGGTCTTCGTCTCCGTCGCCGACCGCGACAAGCGCGCCCTGGTGCTGCCGGTCAAGCGCCTCGTGGACCTGGGCTTCGAGGTGCTCGCCACGGAGGGCACCGCGGAGGTGCTGGCGCGCAACGGGATCCCGAGCACGGTCGTGCGCAAGCACAGCGCCGGGCCGGGGCCGTCCAGGGACGGCGCGCCGGGGGAGCGCACGGTGGTGCAGCGCATCCTCGACGGGGACGTCGACGTCGTCGTCAACACGCCGTCCGGCACGGCGGCGCGGGCGGACGGGTACGAGATCCGCGCGGCGACGACGGCCATGGACCGCCCGATCATCACGACGGTGCAGCAGCTCTCGGCCGCGGTGCAGAGCATCGACGCGGCGCGCAGCGGCGTCGTCCGCGTGACGAGCCTGCAGGAGCACGCCGAGGCGCTGGGCCGCGTGTGGGGGCAGCGGGCGGCCGGGACGTCGGCGTGAGCCCCGAGGTCGGCGGGCCGCCGCGCGGGCCGGGGGAGGGCGACGTCGTCGGCGACGAGGCCGTCCCTCCCGCCGGCGCGGTGAGCGAGCGGGCGCGCGTGGTCTCGGCCGAGCCGGTGGGCGCCTACGCGCGGCTCGTCCTCGCCGCCCCCGGCGCGGCGGCGTCCGCGCGGCCCGGGCAGTTCGCGGCCTGCTCGACCGGCGACACGGGGATGCTGCTGCGGCGGTCGTTCTCGATCTCCTCGGCGGACCCGGCGGCCGGCGAGCTGGTGCTCGTCGTGGCCGCCGCCGGGCCGGGCACCGCCCGCATCGCCGCCCTGCGCGCGGGCGACGAGCTGCCCGTGCTCGCCCCGCTGGGGCGTCCCTTCGCGCTGCCGCCCGCGGGGGAGGGCGTCGTCCTCGTCGGGGGCGGCTACGGCGCCGCGCCGCTGGCGTGGCTGGGCGCGGCCCTGCGCGCCCGCGGCAGCGCCGTCGACCTGGTCGTGGGCGCGGGGGACTCGTGCCGCCTGCTGGCCCAGGACACGCCCGCGGGCACGCCGTCGGCGCCGGTCGACCGCGTCCACGTGGCCACCGAGGACGGCTCCGCCGGCGTGCGCGGGCGGGTCACCGACGTCCTCGCCGGCCTCCTGGCCGAGCCGGCCGCCGGCCGCCGGCACGTCTTCGCGTGCGGCCCCATGGCGATGCTCCGCGCCGTCCACGAGGTCGCCGCGGCCGCCGGGGCGGCCACGCAGCTGGCCACCGAGGAGTCCATGGCCTGCGGCATCGGCGTCTGCATGACCTGCGTGCTGCCCGTCGTCGGCGAGGACGGGGCGACCCGGATGGTGCGGGCGTGCACCGAGGGCCCGGTCTTCGCGGGCGATCGCCTCCGCTGGGACGCCATCGGCGCCCCGGCGCCCCAGCGCCCCGCCGGCGTCGGGGCGCGCGTGCCCGCGGACGCCGTCGGCGCGCCGTCGCCGGTCCCGCCGGCCGGCGGGGACGCCGTCCAGCCCGGGTCCGTCGCCGGGCCCGCCACCGGGGCGCGCTCGTGAGCGCCGTGGACATGGCCGTCGACCTCGCGGGCGCACCCCTGCGCTCGCCGGTCATGACGGCCTCCGGGTGCGCCGCGGCCGGGCGCGAGCTCGACGCCTTCACCGACGTCGCGGCGCTCGGCGCCGTGGTCACCAAGTCGGTCATGCTCGCGCCGCGCTCGGGGCGCCCGACGCCGCGCATGGCCGAGACGCCCGCCGGGATGCTCAACTCGATCGGCCTGCAGGGCGGCGGCGTCGACGCGCTCGTGGAGCACGACCTGCCCTGGCTCGCCGAGCGCGGCGCCACCGCGGTGGTCTCCGTCGCCGGCGGGGACCCCGAGGAGTTCGCCGAGGTGGCCCGACGGGTCGTCGGCGCCCCGGGCGTGGCGGCGCTGGAGGTCAACATCTCCTGCCCCAACGTCGCCAACCGCGGTCTGGTCTTCGCCTGCGACCCGGCGAGCAGCGCCGCGGTGCTGGGCGCCGTGCGGGCCGCCGTCGGGGACGACGTCGTCCTGCTGGCCAAGCTCTCGCCCGACGTCACCGACCTGGTGGGGATCGCCCGGGCCTGCCTCGAGGCCGGCGCCAGCGGTCTGACGGCGATCAACACGCTGCTCGGGGTGGACGTCGACGTGCGGACCATGCGCCCGCGGCTCGCAGTCACCACCGGTGGGCTGTCCGGGCCCGCCATCCGCCCCGTCGCCGTGCGGTGCGTGTGGCAGCTGCGTGCGGCGATGCTCGCGGGGCTGCTGCCCCAGGCCCCGGTCGTGGGCACCGGCGGGGTGGCCAGCGGCGCGGACGCCCTCCAGCTCCTGCTCGCCGGTGCCAGCGCCGTGCAGGTCGGCACCGCCGTCTTCGCCGACCCGACGACGCCCGGCCGGGTCGCCGAGGAGCTCGCGGCGATGCTCGCCGAGCGCTCCTTCGCCTCGGTGGCCGAGGCCGTCGGCTACGCCCACCGGCCGTGACGGCGCCGGAGCGCCCCCGCGGTGAGGGGAGGGCCAGCGCGGGTGGGGTCCGGATCGGTGGGATGGGCGCTGGGCGGACGGAGACTGGTGGGATGGGGGCCGTGGACCCCGAGACGAGGACCGGCGCGGCGGCGCCCTTCGGCGACCGCCTGCGCGCGGCGATGGACGCGCACGGCCCGCTGGCGGTGGGCGTCGACCCGCACCCGGAGCTGCTCGCGGCGTGGGGCCTGCCCGACGACCCCACGGGCCTCGAGCGCTTCGCCCTGACGTGCGCGGAAGCGCTGGGCGGCGCGGTGGCGGCCGTGAAGCCGCAGTCGGCCTTCTTCGAGCGCCACGGCAGCCGCGGCGTCGCCGTCCTGGAGCGGCTGCTGGCCGAGCTGGCGGCCGCCGGCACGCTGTCGGTCCTCGACGTGAAGCGGGGCGACGTCGGCAGCACCATGGCGGCCTACGCGCAGGCGCACCTGCTCGACGGCGCCCCGCTCGCGGCCGACGCCGTCACGCTCTCGCCCTACCTCGGCCTGGGCTCGCTGCGGCCGGCGCTGGACCTCGCGGCGTCCACCGGGCGCGGCGCCTTCGTGCTGGCCCTGACGTCCAACCCCGAGGGCGCGTCCGTGCAGCACGCGCGCACCGACGACGGCGTCCCGGTCGCCGCTGCCGTGGCCCGCGGGGTGGCGCAGGAGAACGCGGCGGCGGTCCGGCGGGGGGCCCTCGGGTCCGTGGGGCTCGTCGTCGGGGCCACGACGGGCGACGCCGCCGCGCGCCTGGGCCTGGACCTGCCCGCGACCGCGGCCCCGCTGCTCGCCCCCGGCGTGGGGGCCCAGGGCGCCGGCCCGGCCGAGCTGGCCGCCGTCTTCGGCGCCGCGCGCCGCCAGGTGCTCGCGACGTCCAGCCGCGGGGTGCTCGCCGCGGGGCCGCGCGCCGCCGACGTGCGGGCCGCCGCCCGCGACCTCGCCGAGCGCTGCGCCGCCGCCCTGGGCTGACCGCGCCCCCTCGGTGTCGCTCGCGCGCCGGAGTCGCTAGCGTCGCACCGCTCCCGGGGGAGGGACGCAGGACGCCCGAGCCGCCCCCGCGCTGCACGCCCCTGACCCTGCTGCCACGAGGTGGACCCGCCGTGCCGCTCCCGCACCTGACCGACGAGCAGCGCGCTGCGGCGCTCGAGAAGGCGGCCCAGGCCCGCCGCGCGCGCGCGGAGATCAAGAACCGCCTCAAGTACGGCCAGGGCTCGCTGGAGCAGGTGGTGCAGGACGGCCAGACCGACGACGTCGTCGGCAAGATGAAGGTCAGCGCGCTGCTGGAGTCCATGCCCGGGGTCGGGCGCGTCACGGCGCGCAAGATCATGGAGGAGGTCGGCATCTCGGAGTCGCGGCGGGTCCGCGGTCTCGGCGCCCACCAGATCTCCGCGCTCGTCGAGCGCTTCGGGCGCTGAGCCGCCTCGTGGACGCAGCCACCGCCGCGCGCCTCACCGTCCTCGCCGGTCCGACGGCCGTGGGGAAGGGCACGGTCTCCGCCGACGTCCGCCTCCGCTACCCGCAGGTCTGGCTGTCGGTCTCGGCCACGACGCGGGCGCCGAGGCCGGGCGAGGTCGAGGGCGTGCACTACCACTTCGTCGACGAGGCCGAGTTCGACCGCATGGCCGCCGCCGGCGAGCTGCTCGAGTGGGCCGTCGTCCACGGCCGGCACCGCTACGGCACGCCCCGCCGCCCCGTCGAGGAGGTCCTGGCCCAGGGGAGGCCGGCGCTGCTCGAGATCGACCTGCAGGGCGCGCGCCAGGTGCGCGAGTCCATGCCGGACGCGCGGTTCGTCTTCCTGGCCCCGCCGTCCTGGGACGAGCTCGTGCGGCGCCTGGTCGGTCGCGGCACCGAGGACGAGGCGGAGCGGGAGCGCCGGCTGGCCACCGCGCGCACCGAGCTGGCGGCCGAGCCGGAGTTCGACGTGACCGTCGTCAACGCGGATGTCCGGCAGGCCGGCGACGACCTCGTATCATCGATGGGCCTGGAGCCGCTGCGCGGCCCCGCCGCCGCCGACGGGCGCGACGACGGCGCCACCGGGCGCTGAGGGCCCCGCTCCCGCGGGAGCGCCGGCGCGACGCGCCGGCGGCGAGCACGACGGCACGCACGAGACACGCACGAGACGACAGGGGCGAGCGCCCGCGCGCAGCGCCCACGACTGCAGGAGGACACGTGTCCGGAACGAGCGCCGCCCCCGAGGGCATCACCGACCCGCCCATCGACGACCTGCTCAAGGCCGCCGACTCCAAGTACGCGCTGGTCATCTACGGCGCCAAGCGGGCCCGTCAGATCAACGCCTACTACTCCCAGCTCTCCGAGGGCCTGCTCGAGAACGTCGGCCCGCTCGTGGAGACCCACGTGCAGGAGAAGCCGCTGTCGGTCGCGCTGCGCGAGATCGACGCCGGCATGCTGACGATCCGTCCCTCCGACGGCGAGGGCGAGGTCGTCGAGGGCCTCGAGATCGCCGAGGACGGCGGCGTCGACGAGCCGATCGACCCCCAGGACGTCCCCGCCGAGGGCTGACCCCACCGGCTGCTCCTGCGCGCTCCGCCCCCGCCGTGCTCCGCTCCCTCGAGGGGACCCGCCCGTGACCGACCCCAGCAGCGCCCGTCCTCCCGGCGGTGCGGCCGTCGGTCCGGGTGAGGCGGGGGGTCCCACGCGGGACGGCGGACCCGCGGGGGCGGGGGGCGCGGTGGGGCCCGACCCGTCGAGCACGGCGCGCCGGCCGCGCGTCGTCCTCGGCGTCGGCGGGGGCATCGCCGCCTACAAGGCGGCCTCGCTCCTGCGCCTGCTCGCCGAGGGCGGGGCCGACGTCCGCGTCGTCCCGACGGCGGCGGCGCTGCGCTTCGTCGGCGCCCCCACGTGGGCCGCCCTGTCCGGGCACCCGGCTGCCACCGACGTCTGGGACGACGTCCACGAGGTGCCGCACGTGCGCCTCGGCCGCGAGGCCGACCTCGTCGTGGTCGCGCCGGCCACCGCCGACCTGCTCGCCCGCGCGGCCGCGGGCCTCGCGGACGACCTCCTCACCACGACGCTGCTCACGGCCACGTGCCCGGTGCTCCTGGCCCCGGCGATGCACACCGAGATGTGGCTCCACCCCGCCACCCGCGCCAACGTGGCGCTGCTGCGCGAGCGCGGCACGCACGTCCTGGAGCCGGCGGTGGGTCGCCTCACGGGCGCCGACTCGGGACCCGGGCGGCTGCCGGAGCCGGAGGAGGTCCACGCCGCGGCCCTGGCCCTGCTGGCCGACGGCGTCGGGAGGCCCGCGGACCGCGCCCGTTCCGGAGCGCCGGACGAGCGCCCGGCGTCCGCGCCGGCCACGGCCGGCTCCCCCCTGCCCGACGGCTCCGGACCCGACGCCCCGGGGCGGGACCTCGCCGGTCGCCGGGTGGTCGTCTCGGCCGGGGGCACCCGCGAGCCGCTGGACCCCGTGCGCTACCTGGGCAACCGGTCGTCCGGGCGCCAGGGCGTGGCGCTGGCCGCGCGCGCCGCTGCCCGCGGCGCCGAGGTGGTGCTCGTCGCGGCCCCCCTGGAGGTGGCGACCCCGCCCGGGGTGCGGGTCGTGGACGTCGGCGACGCCCGCGAGCTGCGCGCCGCGGTGCTCGCCGAGGCCGCCACCGCGGACGTCGTGGTGATGGCCGCGGCGGTCGCGGACTTCCGGCCTGAGTCGGCCGCGGGCACCAAGATCAAGAAGGACCCGACCACGGACGACGCGCCCGTCGTCCGGCTGGTGCGCAACCCCGACGTGCTCGCCGAGGCGGCCGCCGGGGCGCGGCCGGGGCAGGTGGTGGTCGGCTTCGCCGCCGAGACGGGCGACGCCGACGGCGACGTCCTCGCGCACGGGCGGGCGAAGCTCGCCCGCAAGGGCTGCGACCTCCTCGTGGTCAACGAGGTGGGGGGCGCCCGCGGGTTCGGCTCGACCGACAACGCCGTCGTGCTGCTGGGCCGGGACGGGTCCGAGCGGGCGGTCGGCCCCGCGCCCAAGGAGGACGTCGCCGACGCGGTGTGGGACGCCGTGGGGGAGCTCCTGCGCCGCGGCTAGGGTGATCGAGCCCGCCCTCCGCCGCTGCACGAGCGGGGCGCCCGCGGGCCCAGCCAGCAGCCGCTGCACCCGAGGAGCCCCGTGCCCGCGATGACGCCCGCCCCCGCCGACCTGCGCCTGTTCACCTCCGAGTCGGTGACCGAGGGGCACCCCGACAAGATCTGCGACCAGATCAGCGACGGCATCCTCGACGCCCTCCTGGCGCAGGACCCGCGCAGCCGCGTCGCCGTCGAGACCATGGTGACCACCGGGCTCGTGCACGTGGCGGGCGAGGTGACGACCAAGGGCTACGCCGACATCCCCTCGATCGTCCGCGAGACGATCCTGCGCATCGGCTACGACAGCTCGACCAAGGGCTTCGACGGCGCGTCGTGCGGCGTGGAGATCTCGATCGGCGCGCAGTCGCCCGACATCGCCGCCGGCGTCGACAGCGCGTGGGAGCAGCGCAGCGGGGAGTCCGCCGAGGACGTCCTCGACGCGCAGGGGGCCGGCGACCAGGGGCTGATGTTCGGCTACGCCTGCGACGACACCCCCGAGCTCATGCCGCTGCCCGCCTGGACGGCGCACCGGCTGGCCGAGCGGCTCGCGGAGGTCCGCCGCACCGGCGTGCTGCCCTACCTGCGCCCGGACGGCAAGACGCAGGTCACCATCGGCTACGACGGCGACCGGCCCGTCCGGGTCGAGACGGTCGTCGTCTCCACCCAGCACGCCGCGGACGTCTCCCTCGAGGGCATGCTCGCCCCGGACGTGCTCGAGCACGTGGTCGCGCCCGTCCTGGAGACCACCGGACTCGACACCGAGGGCGTGCGCCTGCTGGTCAACCCCTCGGGGCGCTTCGAGCTCGGCGGCCCCATGGGCGACGCCGGCCTGACCGGCCGCAAGATCATCGTCGACACCTACGGCGGCATGGCGCGGCACGGCGGCGGGGCCTTCTCGGGCAAGGACCCCTCGAAGGTCGACCGCTCCGGCGCCTACGCCATGCGCTGGGTCGCCAAGAACGTCGTCGCCGCCGGGCTGGCGCGCCGCTGCGAGGTGCAGGTGGCCTACGCCATCGGCGCGGCGCGGCCCGTCGGGCTCTACGTCGAGTGCTTCGGGACGCAGACGGTGCCGCTCGAGCGCATCACCGCGGCGATCCGGGAGGTCTTCGACCTGCGTCCGGCGGCGATCGTGCGCGACCTTGACCTGCTGCGTCCGATCTACGCGCAGACGGCGGCCTACGGCCACTTCGGCCGCGAGCTGCCCGACCTCACGTGGGAGCGCACCGACCGGGTCGAGGCGCTGCGCTCGGCGGTCGGCTGACCGCTCGCCCGGGCCCCGAGCCGGCGCCCGGGGACGGGCCGCGCGCGGTGTCGGCGGCGGCTGATGGGATCGGGTCGTGCAGGAGACGGGAGCGGGCGTGACCGGGGCGGCGGACGACGCCGACGAGACCGGCCCCGAGCAGCTCTCCCTGCTGCGGGCGTCGGTGCGCGGACGCCGTCCCCGGGCGCCGGAGGGGGCCGCGGAGGTCGACCCGGTCGCCGGCGTCGTGCTGGACGTCCCGCTGCCGCACCTGGACCGGGTCTTCGACTACGCCGTGCCGGTCTCCGCCGCGGCGGCGGCGGTGCCGGGGGCGCGGGTGCGGGTGCGCTTCGCCGGCACCGAGGTCGAGGGGTTCGTCGTCGAGCGGCGCGCCACGACCGACCACGCGGGGGCGCTCCTGCCGCTGCGTCGCGTCGTCTCGGCCGAGCCGGTGCTGGACCCGCAGGTGCTCGCCCTCGCCCGCGCCGTCGCCCGGCGCTGGGCCGGCACGACCGCTGACGTCCTGCGGCTCGCGGTGCCCCCGCGACGCGCTGCCGTCGAGACCGAGGAGCGCCCCGGGCCACCGCTCGGGCCGCTCCCGCTGCCCGACCCCGGGCCCTGGCGCGCCTACGCGGGCGGGCCCGCCCTGGTGGCGCGGACGGCGGCGGGCGGGGCGCCCCGCGCGGTGTGGACGGCCCTGCCGGGGGGCCCCGGCGAGGACTGGGCCGCGGCGCTCGCCGTGCTCGCCGCCGCGGCGCTCGCCGGTGGCCGCGGCGCGCTGCTCGTCGTCCCCGACCACCGCGACGTCGCCCGGGTGGACGCCGCGCTCACCGCCGCGCTCGGGCCGGGGCGGCACGTGCGGCTGGTGGCGGACGACGGGCCGACGGCCCGCTACCGCGCCTTCCTCGCCCTGCGGCGCGGCCGCGTCCGGGTGGTCGTGGGCACCCGGGCGGCGGCGCTCGCGCCGGTGGCCGACCTCGGCCTCGTCGTCTGCTGGGACGACGGCGACGACCTGCACGTCGAGCCGCGCGCGCCCTACCCGCACGCCCGCGACGTGCTCGTCGAGCGCGCGCAGCTGGTGGGCGCGGCCGCCGTGGTGGGCTCCCCGGCCCGCACCGCGGCTGCGCAGCAGCTGCTCGCCACGGGCTGGGCCCGCCCCGTCGTCGCGGCGCGCGACGTCGTGCGCACCCGGACCCCGCGGGTCGCCGTGGCCGAGGACGACGGGCGCGACCCGGCAGGGCCCGGCGCGCGCCTGCCCGCGAGCGCGCTGCGCCTGGTGCGCGAGTCGCTGCCGCACGGCCCCGTGCTCGTGCAGGTGCCCCGGGCCGGCTACCTGCCGGCCACGGCGTGCCAGCGGTGCCGCCACCCGGCGCGGTGCGGGCGCTGCGGCGGGCCGCTGGCCCTGCCCCAGCCCGACGAGCCCGGGGGCGCCAGCGCCCCGGTGTGCCGCTGGTGCGCCACGCAGGCGCCCGCGTGGGCGTGCGCCCACTGCGGGGGGCGCGCGCTGCGCTCCCTCGTCGTCGGGTCGGGCCGCACGGCCGAGGAGCTGGGGCGCGCCCTGCCGGGGACGACGGTGCGCCGCTCGGGCGGCGCCGTCGACGTGCTCTCGTCGGTGCCGAGCGCCCCGGCCCTGGTCGTGGCCACCCCGGGCGCCGAGCCCGTGGCCGAGGGCGGGTACAGCGCCGCGCTCCTGCTCGACACCTGGGCCCTGCTGACGCGCGCCGACCTCCGCTCGGCCGAGGAGGCGCTGCGCCGCTGGCTGCAGGCGGCGTGCCTCGTGCGCCCGGCGGGCGAGGGCGGGCGGGTCCTCGCGGTCGGCGAGGCCGGTCTGGCGCCGCTGCAGGCCCTGGTCCGCTGGGACCCGGGCGGCCACGCCGAGCGCGAGCTGGCCGAGCGCGTCGAGCTCTCCCTGCCGCCGGCGGTGTCCGTCGCGACCGTCAGCGGCCCGGCGGCCGGCGTCCGGGCGCTGCTCGCCGTCGCCGAGCTGCCCCCGGGCACCTCCGTGCTCGGGCCCGCGCCGGTCGTGCGGCGCGCCTGGGTGGGCCCGGGGGCCGCCGGGAGCGGCTCGGGGGCCGCCGGCGACGCCGCGGCGGGCTCGGGTGCCGGCCCCTCTCCTGCCGCGGGTCGCGCCCGGGGCCGCGCGCCGCTGTCCCGACGCCCGCGCGCCGGCGACGACGCGCTGCCCGGGGCGCCGGGGCAGCGGGCGCCCGCGGCAGGGCGCCCGCGCGGTGGTGCGGGGTCGGACGGCGACGACCGGGGCAGCGCGGGGCAGGAGGGCGCAGCCCGGGACGGGACCGGACCGGACGAGGCGGCGATGCAGCCGGTGCAGGCCCTGCTGCGGGTCGGGCCGGAGCGCGCCGCCGCGCTGGCCGGCGCGCTGAGAGCGGCGCGGGCGACGACGTCGGCGCGCAAGGAGCCGGCCGTCCGCGTCGTCGTCGACCCGCTGGACCCGCTCGAGGGCTGGTGATCGGCGGCCGGGCGCGCCCGGGGCGGACCCTCAGCCCTCAGCCCTCAGCCCTCAGCCCTCAGCCCTCAGCCCTCAGCCGGTGGCCTCGCCTCCCGCGGCCGGTGCCGGTCCGGTGGTCCTCCGTCGTCCGGCGTCCCGTCGGCGAGCGCTCCTGCGCTCGCCTCCGCGGCGAGCGCCGGGCGGCCGTCAGGGCGCGGTGCCTGCGCCGGGCCCGCACCGAGGCGGCCGGTGCTCGGTCGACCGAGCAGCAGGGGTGCGGCGCGGGTGCCGGCGAGCCCGAGCCCGAGGACCAGCGGCAGGACGAAGGCGAGCGCGGCGACGACGGGCGACGGCAGGAGCGCCGAGTCCGGCGGCAGGACGGCGAGCACCAGGGGGTGGACGAGCACGACGACGACGGCGGGGCGCGTCAGGGCGCGGTAGGCCGCGGCCACCCTCGCCGGCGGCGCCGGCGCCGCGTCGGCGAGCACCACGAACCCGCAGGAGAGCAGCAGCGCGACGACCACGGCGAGCACCGGCAGCTCGCCGTCCTCCATGTCGAGCGGGGTGAAGTCGTCGACGACGGCGAGCAGGACCACCGGGGGGAGGAGCAGCGCCCACGCCGCGCGCCGACGGGTCAGCGCCGGCCGGTCCAGCGCCCGACGGCGGAGCTCGTCCCCGCACCAGAGGAGGGCGACGGCGCCGAGGGCCGTCCCGGCGCTGAGCGGCACCCGCGCCAGCAGCTCACCCGCCAGGACGTTCACGACGAGACCCGCGAGGCAGAGCGCTGCGCGCACCGCGGGGGGCACCCGCTCCAGGGCCCGGTAGAGCAGCGCGGCGAAGAACAGGCAGGACAGGAACCAGAACGTCGTGAGCGGCCGGAGGGCGTAGGAGCCCCCGAGGAGGGCCTCCACCAGCCGGTCGACGGGGTCCTCGCTCGCCGGGAGCGCCACGGCGGTGAGGACCGCGAGCCAAGCCAGGTACGGGACGGCGGTGCTGCGCCAGCGCCCGGACAGGTCGGAGACCCAGGCGAGGCCGGGGCGCCAGAAGTACCCGGCCAGGACGAAGAACAGGGGGAGCCGCCAGCTCTGGACCAGCCGCTCCGCCGGCTCGGACTCCGTGTACACGTGGCCCACCACGATGGCCACGAGCGCGAGGACCCGGAGGCCGTCGACGTTGGCCGAGCGGGCCCTCATCGGGTCACGACCGTCGTGCGGCGGCCCCCCTCGGCGTCGCGGGGCGGCTCGAGCAGTCTTCTCAGCACGCGGTGACGCTAGGCACCGAGCGGGGGCAGGTCGGCGCGTCGCCGGCGCGATGCACCCGTCCGGGGCGGGTGGGGCGGGCGGGTTCGCCCGTCCGTGCCGCACCCGGGGCGCGCAGCGCCGTCGGTGCGCGCCCCTACGCTCGGGGTCTCCCCGCCGCTAGTGAAGGGCTCTCCCGTGGCCGTCCAGCCCGTCCGCCTGTTCGGCGACCCCGTCCTGCGCCAGCGCGCCGCCGAGGTCGTCGACTTCGACCGCGAGCTGCAGCGCCTCGTCACCGACCTCGAGCACACGATGCTCGAGCAGCGGGGCGCCGGCCTGGCCGCGCCCCAGATCGGCGTCGGCCTCCGCGTGTTCACCTACCACGTCGACGGCGTCCTGGGGCACCTGGTCAACCCGCGCCTGGAGCTCTCCGAGGAGTGCCAGGAGGGCGACGAGGGGTGCCTGAGCTTCCCCGGGGTCTTCGCGAGCACCCGGCGCAGCCTGCACGTCGTCGCCCGCGGCCAGGACAGCCACGGCGAGGACGTCGTCCTGCAGGGGAGCGAGCTGCTGGCGCGGGCCATCCAGCACGAGACCGACCACCTCGACGGCATCCTGTTCATCGACCGGATGGAGCGCGAGGAGCGCAAGCTCGCGATGCGGGCCATCCGCGAGGCGGCCTGGGCGGCGGGCGAGCCCGCGCCGGTCGTGCGCACGAGCCCGCACGCCGTCTTCGGCCGGGTGACCTGACCCGTGCGCGTCGTCCTCGCCGGCACCCCCGCGCCGGCCGTGCCGTCCCTGCGCGCCCTGCTCGACTCCTCCCACGACGTGGTCGCCGTCGTCACGCGCCCCGACGCCCGGGCCGGCCGCGGGCGCCGGGCCGTCACCAGCCCGGTCAAGGAGCTCGCGCTCGAGGCGGGTCTGCCCGTGCTGGCGCCCGAGCGGCCCGGCGACGAGGTCTTCCTCGCCGAGCTCGCCGAGCTGGCGCCCGACTGCGTGCCCGTCGTCGCCTACGGCGCCCTCGTGCCGCGCCGGGCCCTCGACGTTCCCCGCCTCGGCTGGGTCAACCTCCACTTCAGCCTGCTGCCGCGCTGGCGCGGGGCGGCGCCCGTGCAGCACGCCGTGATCGCCGGCGACGCGCGGACGGGGGCCTGCGCCTTCCAGCTCGAGGAGGGCCTGGACACCGGCCCGGTGCTCGGCTCGCTGGTCGAGCCGGTGGGGGAGCGCGACACCGCGGGAGACCTGCTCGAGCGCCTGGCGCCGACCGGCGCCGAGCTCCTGGTGCGGGTCCTCGACGAGCTGGAGAGCGGTGCGGCGCGCCCCGTCCCGCAGCCGGAGGACGGCGTGCTGCTGGCCCCGAAGCTGCGCCCCGAGGACGCTCGGGTGCGCTGGGACGAGACCGCCGACGCCGTGGACCGCCGGGTGCGGGGCTGCACGCCGGCACCCGGCGCCTGGACGACCTTCCGCGGCGAGCGGCTGCGCCTGGGGCCTGCGGCTCCCGCCGACGCCGCGGGGGAGCCGCTCGCGCCGGGGGCGCTGCGCGCCACGCGGGCGGGCGTGCTGGTGGGGACGGGGACGACGCCGGTCGTCCTCGGCGACGTGCAGCCCGCGGGCAAGCGGGCCATGGCGGCGCAGGACTGGGCCCGGGGCGTCCGCCCCGCGGCCGACGAGGTGCTGGGGGAGGGCGCGTGAGCGACGACGAGAGCGGCCGAGGGGCCGGAGCGGGTCCGGGCCGCGGAGGCCGCGGCGACGGCCGGGGCCGCGGCACCGGCGGGGGCCGTCCCAGCAGCCCCGGGGGTCCTCCTCGCGGGGGGGCCGGGCGCGGGGGCCCTGGTCGCGGTGACGACGCCCGCGGCGGCGCCGACCGGGGCCCGTCGGCGCGGGGACCGCGGCGCGACGGCGCTCCGGGCTCGCCGGCCGGCGGACGCCCCGACCGGCCCGGCACGGGCACGGACGGCGGCCCCGGTCCTCGTGCCGGTGGTCCTCGTGCAGGTGGTCCTCGTGCCGGTGGTCCTCGTGCCGACGGTCCCCGTTCAGGTGGGCCGCGCGCGGGCGGTCCTGCCTCAGGTGGGCCGCGCACCGGTGGACCCGCGTCCGGCGAGACCCGCTCGGGCGGTCCGCGCACGGGTGCTCCGCGCACGGGTGGTCCCGCCTCGGGCGGTCCGCGCGCCGGTGGACCCGCGGCCGGCGGCCCTCGCACGGGCGGCTCCGGTCCCGGTGCTCCCCGGTCCGGTGGTCCCCGTGCGGGTGGCCCCCGCTCCGGGAGCCCCGCGTCGGGCGCCCCGCGCTCGGGCGGTCCCGCCTCGGGCGGGGAGGACGCCGGGGAGCGGACCGGTCCCGACCGCCAGCGCTGGTCCACCCAGAAGCCGTCCCAGCGCTCGCGCGGCGGCGGGCCGGCCCGCGAGGTGGCCTTCGACGTCCTGGTGGCCGTCCGCGAGGACGACGCCTACGCCAACCTCGTGCTGCCCGCGCTGCTGCGGCGCCACCGCCTCGACGCGCGCGAGGCCTCCCTGGCCACCGAGCTCGCCTACGGGACCCTGCGCGGCCGCGGCTTCTACGACGCCGTGCTCGCGGCCTGCCTCGACCGGTCGCTGGAGCAGGTGGACCCGCCGCTGCTCGACGCGCTGCGCATGGGCGTCCACCAGCTCCTGGCCACGCGGGTCCCGCCGCACGCGGCCGTGAGCCAGACCGTCGGGCTCGTGCGCACGCGCGTCGGCCCCGGCCCCGGCGGGTTCGCCAACGCCGTGCTGCGCAAGGTCGCCGGGCGCGACCGCGCCGGGTGGGCCGCCGAGGTCGTCCCCGACGCCGGGAGCGACGCCGCCGAGCACCTGGCCGTCCTGCACAGCCACCCCGGCTGGATCGTGCGCGCGATGCGCGAGGCCCTCGTCGCGCACGGCCGCGACGTCGGCGAGCTGGAGGCGCTGCTGCGCGCCGACAACACCGCGCCCGAGGTGGTCCTCGCGGCGCGCCCGGGGCTCTCGACCCCCGACGAGCTCGTCGAGTCCGCCCGGGCGTCGGTGCTGCGCAGCACCGCGGGCGCGTGGTCGCCGCAGGCGGTCCGGCTCGAGGAGGGCGACCCGGGGTCGCTGCCCGCGGTCCGGGACGGACGGGCGCGCGTGCAGGACGAGGGCAGCCAGCTGGCCGCCCTGTCCCTCGCCGCGGCGCCGCTGGAGGGCCGCGACGAGCGCTGGCTCGACCTGTGCGCGGGCCCGGGCGGCAAGGCGGCGCTGCTCTCGGCCGTCGGCGCCCAGCGGGGGGCCGAGCTGGTCGCCGTCGAGGTGAGCGAGCACCGGGCGCGGCTGGTCTCCCAGGCGCTGTCGACCGGTCCGGCGGTGCAGGTGCGCACCGAGGACGGGCGCTCGGTCGGCGAGGACGAGCCGGGGGCCTACGACAGGGTCCTCGTCGACGCCCCGTGCACCGGGCTCGGTGCGCTGCGCCGCCGTCCCGAGGCGCGGTGGCGGCGCCGGCCCTCGGACCTCGCCGGACTCGGGCCCCTGCAGCGCGACCTGCTCGCCTCCGCGCTCGCCGCGGTGCGCGTCGGCGGCGTCGTGGCCTACGTGACGTGCTCGCCGCACCCCGCGGAGACCCTCGCGGTCGTGCGCGACGCCGTGCGCCGCGGCGGCGTCGAGCTGCTGGACGCCCCGGCCGCCGTGGACGCCGCGGCGGGCGCCCCCGTGCCGGGGACGGCGCCCGCCGTCCTCGAGGACGCCGCGGGCGCGGGGCGCACGGCCCAGCTCTGGCCGCACGCCCACGGCACCGACGCGATGTTCGTCGCCCTGCTGCGCCGGACCGCCTGACGACCGACCGGCAGGTGGCGACCCCTCGTCGTGGCAGAGCGCGAGGAGGGGCCGCCACCTGCCGCGCTCGGGCGCGTGGCGCGGTCGCCGGGCTCGTAGGCTCCCCGCCGTGACGGACGCCGACAGCCACGCCGACCGCCCCACGACGCCGCAGCGGGACCTGCGGGTCCACCCGAGCATCCTGTCGGCTGACTTCACCGACCTCGCCGCCGAGGTGCGCCGCATCTCGACCGCGGACGCCGTGCACGTGGACGTGATGGACAACCACTTCGTCCCCAACCTCACGCTCGGGCTGCCCGTGGTCGAGCGCCTCGCACAGGTGAGCGCGCTGCCCCTGGACTGCCACCTCATGGTCGAGGCGCCGGACCGGTGGGCCCCGGAGTACGCCGAGGCGGGGGCGCAGGGCGTCACCTTCCACGCCGAGGCGGCCGCGGCGCCCGTCCGGCTGGCGCGCGAGCTGCGCCGCCTCGGCGCGCGGGCGGGGGTGGCCCTGAACCCGGCGACCCCCGTCGAGCCGTGGTTCGACCTGCTCGGCGAGGTCGACATGGTGCTCGTGATGACCGTCGAGCCGGGCTTCGGCGGCCAGTCCTTCCTCGACGTCACGCTGCCCAAGATCCGCCGGCTGCGGGCGGCCATCTCCGCGGCGCACCTGCAGGTCGCCGTGCAGGTGGACGGGGGCGTCAGCGCCGCGACGGTCGGGCGCGCGGCGGAGGCCGGCGCGGACGTGTTCGTGGCCGGCTCGGCCGTCTACGGCCAGGAGGACGCCGCGGCGGCCGTCGACGACCTGCGAGCGCGGGCCCGCGCCGCCCTGGACGGCACCTCCGGGGGCTGAGCGGTCCCGCGCGGGGGGCACCCCGCGCGGCGCTCTAGCCTGGGGCCTCGTGAAGACCTTCGAGGACCTGTTCGCCGAGCTCTCGACGAAGGCGCAGCAGCGCCCCGACGGCTCGCGCACGGTCGCCGAGCTGGACGCGGGGGTCCACTCCATCGGCAAGAAGGTCGTCGAGGAGGCCGCCGAGGTCTGGATGGCCGCCGAGCACGAGAGCGACGAGCGCACCGCCGAGGAGGTCTCCCAGCTCCTGTACCACCTGCAGGTGCTGCTGCTCGCCCGCGGCCTGACGCTCGAGGACGTCTACGCCCACCTCTGAGCCGGCCACCCGCCACCCCGGCACCCCCTTCCGCTCGCCCTTCCTGAGGAGCACCGCTCGTGCTGCGCATCGCCGTCCCGAACAAGGGCTCGCTCGCCGAGCCCGCCGCCGCCCTCCTTCGCGAGGCCGGCTACGCCGAGCGCCGCACCGGTCGCGAGCTCGTCCTGCACGACCGGGTGAACGACGTGGAGCTGTACTTCCTGCGGCCCCGCGACATCGCGCTGTACGTGGGCGCCGGCACGCTCGACGCCGGCATCACGGGCCGCGACCTGCTGCTGGACTCCGGCGCCGACGCCGAGGAGGCCCTCGAGCTGGGCTTCGCCGCCTCGACCTTCCGGTTCGCCGCCCGCGCCGGGGAGGCGCCCGCGGACGCCGCGGGGCTCGCCGGGCGCCGCATCGCCACGAGCTACGACGGGCTCGTGCGCGCGCACCTCGCGGACCTCGGCGTCGAGGCGTCCGTGGTGCGCCTCGACGGCGCCGTGGAGGTCTCCGTGGCGCTCGGGGTCGCCGACGTCATCGCCGACGTGGTGGAGACCGGCTCGACCCTGCGCGCCGCCGGCCTCGAGGTCTTCGGCGACCCGCTCCTGCAGTCCTCGGCCGTCCTCGTGCAGCGCCGGGGGGTCCCCGCGCCGGCCGGGCTGGACGTGCTCGTGCGCCGCGTGCAGGGCGTCCTGGTGGCCCGCGAGTACGTGATGGTCGACTACGACGTGCACGTCGACCTCCTGGACGCCGCCTCCGCGGTGACGCCCGGCCTGGAGTCCCCGACGGTCTCGCCGCTGCGCGACGCCAGCTACGTCGCCGTCCGCTCGATGGTGCGGCGCTCGGAGGTCAACGCGGTGATGGACAGGCTGTACGAGATCGGCGCGCGCGCCATCCTCATGACGACGATCCACGCCTGCCGGATCTGATCGTGGCCCCCTCCGCGCCCCGTGGGCGGGACGACCGGGTGCCCGAGCCGGGGTCCGAGCGCGCGCGGCTGCACCGCGACTTCGCGCCCCGACGAGCCCGCGTCGTCGCCGTGGTGATCGGCGCCCTGGCGCTGCTGGGCGGGCTGGTCCTCGCGTTCGTGCTGCCCGACATCGGGCCGCTGGACCGCCTGGGCTTCCTCGGCATCGGCGCGCTCGTGGCCGCCTTCATGGCGCGGCAGGCCATGGTCGCCGTCCACGTCGACGAGCAGGGCCTGGCCGTCCGCAACCTCTTCCTGTCCCGGCGCCTGGAGTGGGCCGAGGTGGTCGAGGTCCGCTTCGGCGGTGGGCAGCCCTGGCTGCAGCTCGACCTGTCCGACGGGGACGTCCTGCCCGTCATGGCCGTCCAGCGGGCCGACGGCGCCGCCGCCGAGGCCGAGGCGCAGCGCCTGGCCACGCTCGTCGCGCTGCACGGGCCCCGCGACCGCGGCTGAGCCGCCGACCGGGGCGCGCGACCGGACCCCGGCGTCGGGACGGACGGCGTCAGTCGACCGGCGGCACGGCGTCCGAGGCCTGCTCCGTGGTCCAGCCGCCCACCTGGAGCAGGTCGACCACGGTGCTGCGCAGCTGCCCGACGCAGACGGCGCCCGACAGGCCGAGGCGCTGGGTGCCGAGGACGCCGGCGCGGCGCCCGAGGTCCACGAGGTCGTCCTGCAGCTCGTCGTCGCGTCGGCCGGCGTCCACGGCCTCGGACATCAGGCGCGCGCTCGTGGCCAGCTCCTCGAGCAGCGACCACAGCTCGGCGGGCAGCGGCTCGCCGCGCTGCTCGGCCACGGTGACCCGGCGCAGCAGCACGCGGACGTTGCGCATCGCGCGGTCGAGGGGGACGGCGAGGTCGCGGACGGTCTCCAGCCCGGGCCGGTGGCGGTGGCGGAACGGGGACAGCCGCAGCCCCTCCAGCGCCTCCTCGGCGGCCGGGCGCAGGTCCTCGAAGGCCCGCTGCCCCGCGCGGGCGCGGTCGAGGGCGGCCTGGGCCCGGTCGCCGTCGGCCTCCTTGGCGGCGCGGGCCGCCTCGCCGAGCAGCACGGCCAGCTCGCCGGCGGCCGCGGCGGCGAGCCGGCGCGGCCGCATCAGGGGCGCGGTGGGCAGGAGCGCCGCCACCACCAGGGCCACCGCGCCGCCGACCAGGGCGTCGACCCAGCGGTCCAGGCCCACCGCGGCCGGCGCGGCCAGGGACGTCACGATGCTGGCCTGCACGCCCGCCTGCGTGACGAGCAGCTGGCCGGCGTCCAGGAGGACCGCGAGCGCCATGGACAGGCCCACGACGACGGCGAGCTGCCAGACGCCGCTGCCGAGCCAGGAGACGAGCAGGTCGCCCACGGCGATGCCCAGGGCGACGCCGACGACCACCTCGCCGGTGCGGCGCAGCCGCCCCTCGTAGGACTGCCCGAGCACGATGACCGCCGCCACGGGGGCGAAGAAGGGCGCCTCGTGGCCGAGGAGCACGTGCGCGATGGCCCAGGCGGCCGCCGCCGCGAGCGCGCACTGGACGATGTTGGGCCCGCGGCGCCGCAGCCGGGCGACGCGCTCGCGGGCCGAGCGCCGGCCGCGGACGGCGGCGCGCAGGGGCCAGACGCGCTGGAGGTCCAGGCGCTCGCTCGCAGGGCTGCTCGGCACGCCCCGATGGTCCCAGCACCGGCCCCGTCCGCAGCCGGAGGTGCTCGCCGGCGAGCACGACCGGGTGCTCGCGGCCGCGGAGGCGACCTACGCGGTGCGGACGACGACGTCGGCGCGCGAGCGCGGGTCGCAGGCGGCGAGGTGCTCCGCCTCCTGGGCCGCCCAGCGGTCCCAGTGCGGGGCGTAGGCGTCGCCGTCGCGGACCAGGGCGCGCCGGCGGCGGACGTCGTCGGGCGCCTCCACCCAGACGAGGACGTCCGGGGCCGCCGCCGCGTCGAGGACGCCGGCCCCGACGCCCTCGACGACCAGCAGCGGGCACGCGGGCACCACGACGTCGTCGGCGACGTCGACGGACCAGCGCCCGAGCGCCCAGTCCCAGCGCCGGGCCCGCACCGGGCGCCCGCGGCGCCACCCCGGCAGCACGTCGCGGGCCAGGCGCGCGGACGCGGCGGCCAGGCCGTCCCACCCGGGGTAGAGGTCGTCCATCCGCAGGACCGGGGCCCCGAGGTCTCGACCCAGCGCGGCGGCGAGCGTCGTCTTGCCGGCCCCGCTGCGCCCCTCGACGACCACGAGCCGCGGCCCGCCCCTCGTCGTCGCGGCCCTCGTCGCGGTGTCCCTAGGCTGGGCCGCGTGAGCCTCGCCGTCCGCGTCGTCCCCTGCCTCGACGTCGACGCCGGGCGCGTCGTCAAGGGCGTCCGCTTCGCCGGCCTGCGGGACGCGGGCGACCCGGTCGAGCTCGCGCGCCAGTACGGCGACGACGGCGCGGACGAGCTCGTCTTCCTCGACGTCACGGCGAGCACGGACGAGCGGGCCACCACCTACGACGTCGTCGCGCGCACCGCCGAGCAGGTCTTCGTCCCCCTGACGGTCGGGGGAGGGGTCCGCGCCGTCCGGGACGTCGACCGGCTGCTGCGCGCCGGCGCCGACAAGGTAGGCGTCAACACCGCCGCGGTCGCCCGCCCGCAGCTGGTCGCCGAGATCGCCGACCGGTTCGGCGCCCAGGTCCTCGTGCTGTCCGTGGACGCCCGGCGCTGCCCGCCCGGGACCCCCGAGGGCGAGCGCACGCCGTCGGGCTTCGAGGTCACCACCCACGGCGGGCGCCGCGGCACCGGTGTCGACGCCGTCGCCTGGGCCGAGCAGGCCGCCCGGCTCGGCGCGGGGGAGATCCTGCTCAACTCCGTCGACGCCGACGGCACCACCGGCGGCTTCGACCTCGACATGCTCCGCGCCGTGCGCGGCGTCGTGGGCGTCCCCGTCATCGCCAGCGGCGGCGCCGGGCGGCTCGAGGACTTCGCCCCGGCCGTCGACGCCGGCGCCGACGCGGTCCTCGCCGCCTCGGTCTTCCACTTCGGCGTGCTGCGGGTCGGCCAGGTCAAGGACGCGCTCGCCGAGGCCGGCCACCCCGTCCGCCGGGCGGGCGCCGCCGTCCACGCGGGGGAGGGCGCCCGCGGCGCCGAGGACCTCGGGTCCGCGCCCCGCCCCTGAGCGCCCCGCCCCCGAGGCCACGTCTCCCGAGCCCACCGCCCGCGAGCCCTCCACGCCGGAGTCGTCCGCGCCCGCGCCGTCCACCGGGGTCTCTCAGACGGCGCGGCTGACGCCCGCGAGCGCGCGGACGTGCTCGGGTGCGCCGTCGAGCTCCACGCGCGCGACCGCCTCCCGGCCGAAGCTGTGCAGCAGCACCTCGCCGACGTCGCCGCGGATGACGACCTCCCCGGCGCCTCCGGGCGCCCGGCGCACGACGGCGCGGCCCTCGGGCGTCTCGAGGACGACCCCGACGGGGGCCTTGCGGTAGAGCAGCGTCGCCCGGCCGCGCAGGCCCGACCACAGCGCCCGCCGCACGTCCTCGGCGAGCTCGCGCGGCTCCTGCGGGTGCTCGCCCGCGCGGCGCAGGTCCTCGAGGTGGACGAAGTGCTCGCCGGTGTTGACGGCGCCGTCCACGCCCGGCAGCGAGAAGGGCGACAGCCGCGGGGGGCCGTCGGCGACCGCGGCGACGAGCTCGGCGAAGGGCCGGGCGGCGACGGCGGCGCGCACCCGCTCCCCGTGCGCGGCCATCGGGGCGAGCACCACGCCCAGCGCGGCGTCGGGCCGGCGCTCGCGCACGACCAGGTGGGCGGCGAGGTCCCGGGCGCGCCAGCCCTCGCAGAGGGTGGGGGCGTCCGGCCCGCGCCGGAGCAGCTCGGAGGCCAGGGCGGCGCGCTCGGACGCGGAGGGGGTCATGGGCCCATCGTGCCCCCGGCGCCCGCGCCCGGCCGCGCGCCGGCCCGACCGCCCCACCAGAGGGCGCGCCGCCCTCCCGCCCCGCGACCGCCCCCTCCCGCCCCGCGACCGCCCCCTCCCGCCCCGCGACCGGGCGCGCGGGCGGACGGGGGTCCGGCGCTCGGGGGTCCCGGTGGCTCGTGGGCATCGGCGCGCTCGTGGGTGTCGGCGCGCTCGTGGGTGTCGGCGCGCTCGTGGGTGTCGGGGGCTCGTGGCAGTGTGAGGTCCGTCCACACCGGTGGGCATGCCGCGAGAGGACGCCCGTGCACCGCCGTTCCACCCCGACCCGCCCCACGCCCCCGCGCACGGCCCGCTCCCGGACCGACGCGCCTCCCGACGCCCTCGCCGACGACCGGACCCCTCGGGCCGCCGAGACGGCGCCCCGCCCCCGCTCCGAGGCCGTCGTCGTCGCGCCGCCGCACGACGCGGCCGGTGCTCGCGCGCGCCCGGGCGAGGGCGGCGAGCGGCACGACGGCGAGCACGAGGGCGGGGCGCGGCGTGCGCCCGGAGCGGGGCGCGGACGGCGGCGCGGTGAGAGCGCCACCCGACGGGGACTGCGCGTGGTGGTGCGCGGGGCCCGGGACGAGCCGCTGGTCCTCGGCCTGGCCGTGCTCGTCTCGGCGGTCTACGGCGCCGGCACGGCTGCGGCGGGGTGGCTGCTGGGGCGCACGACGGACGGCGTCCTGGTGCCACTCTTCGCAGGGGACCCGGGCGTGGGCGGCGCCGACATCGCGGGGGCGGGCCTCGCCCTCGCGGGCGTCGCCGTGGTCACCGCGGTCGCCGTCGCCCTGCGCCGGATGATCGCGGGGCGGGTGTTCGCCAACCTCCAGGCGCGGTACCGCCGGCGGCTGGCGCACCAGTACCTGCGGCTGCCCATCGCCTGGCACCACCGCCACCCGGCCGGCCAGCTGCTGTCGAACGCGAGCTCCGACGTCGAGGCGAGCTTCCAGATCTTCCAGCCCCTGCCGATGGCCCTCGGCGTCGTCGTCATGGCGCTGGTCGCCTCGGTCGCCATGGTGGCCGCCGACCCCGTGCTCGCGGCCGTCGGCCTGCTGACGATCCCGGCCATGGCGGCGGCGAACATCGCCTACCAGAAGGCCATGTCGCCCCGGGTCGTGCGGGCCCAGGCGCTGCGCGGCGAGGTGGCCGCCATGGCCCACGAGAGCTTCGACGGCGCCGTCGTCGTCAAGACCCTCGGCCGCGAGGGCGCGGAGACCGAGCGCTTCGGCGGCGCGGCCGACCGGCTGCGCGAGGCCAACGTCGACGTCGGCCGCACCCGCGGCGCCTTCGACCCCGTCGTCGAGGCGCTGCCGAGCCTCGCCAGCCTCGCCGTCCTCGCCGTCGGCGCCGCCCGTGCGGCCTCGGGCGACGTGCAGGTCGGCGACATCGTCCAGGTCGTCTACCTGCTCACCATCCTCGCGGCCCCCGTGCGGGCCTTCGGCTGGGTGCTCGCCGAGCTGCCGCGCTCCGCCGTCGGCTTCGGGCGGGTGCGGTCCGTGCTGGAGGCCACCGGGCGCACCCGGTGGGGCTCGCAGCCGCTGCCCGAGGGCGGGCTGTCGCTGAGCATGCGCGGCGTCCGCCTGGCGCACGTGCGCAGCGTCGACGAGGACCTCGACGAGACGACGGACCCGGACGCGCCGACCGTCGAGGAGGTCCGGGTGCCCGCGCTCGTGGACGTGGACCTCGACGTGCCCGCGGGCTCGACCACGGCCCTGGTCGGCCCGACCGGCTCGGGCAAGTCCACGCTGGCGGCGCTGGCCGTGCGCCTGGTCGACCCGGACGCCGGCGTCGTGCGCCTCGGCGGGGTGGACGTGCGCGAGCTCGCCGAGGGCAGCCTGCCCGCGGAGGTCTCCCTCGTGCCCCAGGGCACCTTCATCTTCGACGACACCGTCCGCGGCAACATCACCCTCGGGGCGGACGTCGACGAGGCGCGGCTGCGCGCCGCGCTGGAGACCTCGCACGCGGCGGAGTTCGTCGACGTCCTGCCCGACGGGCTCGACACGCGCGTGGGCGAGCGCGGCGCCTCCCTGTCCGGGGGCCAGCGCCAGCGGATCGCCCTGGCGCGGGCGCTGCTGCGCAGCCCGCGGCTGCTGGTGCTGGACGACGCGACGTCGGCGGTCGACCCGGCCGTCGAGGCGCAGATCCTCTCCGCGCTGCGCCGCCCGCCCGCGCCGGGCGCCCCGAAGCCCACCGTGCTGCTCGTCGCCTACCGCCGCGCCACGATCGCCCTGGCCGACCGGGTCGCGTGGATGGACGGCGGCCGCGTGGTCGACGAGGGCACGCACGCCGAGCTGCTGGAGCGCCAGCCCGGCTACCGGCACCTCGTGACCGCCTACGAGGAGGCCGCCCTGGCCTCCGCCCGGCCACCTGGCGGCGGCGAGGGCGACGGCGGTGCGCCCGCCGCCGACCAGCGCCCGGCGGCCTCGGGGAGCGCCCGGTGAGCCGCCGCACGCCTCCGCCGGCGACCCCGCAGGCCGAGCCGACCCCGCAGAGCGGGGGCACCCCGCCCGCGGGCGGCACCCGCATCTCCCGGGAGGCCGGGGACGGCGTCGTGGCGACGGTCCGCCGCGGGCTCGCCCTGTCCCCGCTCATGCGCCAGGGCCTGCTGGGCACGCTCGCGCTCGGGATGCTCGCGACGGCCGGTCGGGTCGTCGTCCCCCTGGCGGCGGGGCGCACCATCGACGTCGGCATCGACGGGCCGGACGGCCCCGACCCCGGACTGGTCTGGCGCCTCGCGCTCGTCGGGGCGGCCGTGGTGCTCGCGACGGCGGTCGTCTCCTACCTGGTGAACCGCCGCCTGTTCACCGCCACCGAGGCGGGCCTGGCGGAGCTGCGGACCACGGCGTTCCGCCGCGTGCACGACCTCTCGGCCCTCACCCAGGGGTCCGACCAGCGCGGCTCCCTCGTCGCCCGCGTGACCAGCGACGTCGACACCATCTCGACGTTCCTGCAGTTCGGCGGTCTGCTGCTCGTGCTGTCGGTGGGCCAGCTGCTCGTCGTCACCGTGCTCCTCGGCGTCATCTCCTGGCCGCTCATGCTGCTGGTGCTCGCCTGCTTCGTCCCGGTGGTGCTCTTCGGCCGCTGGATGCAGCCGCGGCTGTCCGCGGCCTTCAGCGAGGTCCGCGCCCGCGTCGGGCGGGTGCTGGGCGGCATCTCCGAGACCGTCGTCGGCGCCGACACCATCCGCGCCTACGGCGCCGAGCAGCGCACCCGCGAGCGGGTCGACGCCGCCGTGGAGGACCAGCGGCGGGCGCAGGTCCGGGCGCAGACCCTCGTCGCCACGAGCTTCTCCACCGGGGTGCTCGCCTCGGGCCTGGTCGTGGCGGCGGTCGTCGTCGTCGGCGCGCTCCTGGGCCTGGGCGGCGACCTGACGCTGGGCGAGCTGACGACCGTGCTGCTGCTCGTGCAGCTGTTCACCGGCCCGGTCCAGAGCCTGACCGAGGTGCTCAACGAGCTGCAGAACGCCGTCGCCGGCTGGCGGCGCGTGCTCGCCCTCCTGGACACCCCGGTGGACCTCGCCGACCCGGGCGCGGCGGGGACCGACCTTCCCGACGGCCCGCTCGACGTGCGCGTGGACGGGGTGGGGTACGCCTACCCGGGCGGCCCCCCGGCCCTCTCCGACGTCGACCTGGACGTGCCCGCGGGCACGCGCGTCGCCGTGGTCGGGCGCACGGGGTCGGGCAAGACGACGCTCGCCAAGCTGCTGACCCGGCTGCAGGACCCGGACACCGGGCGGGTGCTGGTCGGCGGCGCCGACCTGCGGGAGGTGCGCGCGGCGAGCCTGCGCCGGCGCGTCGCGATGGTGCCCCAGGAGGGGTTCCTCTTCGAGGGGACGATCGCGGAGAACGTGGCGCTGGGCCGCGAGGGCAGCACCGAGCAGGACGTGCGCCGCGCCCTGGAGGAGCTCGGGCTCGGCGCCTGGGCCGCGGGGCTGCCCGACGGGCTGGGCACGCGGGTGGGCCAGCGCGGGGAGACGCTGTCGGCGGGGGAGCGCCAGCTCGTGGCGCTGGCCCGGGCGCGCCTGGCCGACCCCGACGTCCTGGTGCTCGACGAGGCCACCTCCGCCGTCGACCCCGCCCTGGACGTCGCGATCGGCGCGGCCCTGGAGCGCCTGATGGCCGGGCGGACGTCGGTGACCATCGCCCACCGCATGTCGACGGCCGAGCGCGCCGACCTCGTCGTCGTGGTCTCGGGCGGGCGGGTCACCGAGACCGGCCGCCACGCCGACCTCGTCGGCGCCGGCGGCCACTACGCCGAGCTGCACCGCGCCTGGGCCGCCCAGCTGGATCCCGTCGGCTGAGGCGGGCGGGCGGCCGGGGGCGCCGCGGGGGAGTCGCGGCGCCGCGGGGGAGCCCCGGCGCAGTGGGAGGATCGCGGCGTGAGCTCGACGACGCCCCCCGCCTCCTCGCTGGACCCGGCCGTGGCCGCCCGCCTGCGCCGCACGACCGACGGGCTGGTCGCCGCGGTGGTCCAGCAGCACGACACCGGCGAGGTGCTGATGCTCGCGTGGATGGACGACGCAGCGCTGGCGCAGACGCTGACCACCGGGCGCGCCACCTACTGGAGCCGCAGCCGCGGTGAGCTGTGGCGCAAGGGCGACACCTCGGGGCACGTCCAGCACGTGCGCTCGGTGAGCCTGGACTGCGACGGCGACGCGCTGCTCGTGCGGGTCGACCAGGTGGGCGTCGCCTGCCACACGGGCACGCGCACCTGCTTCGACGGCCGGGACCTGGGCGCCGTGGACGCGCTGGCCGGGTCGGCCGGCTCGGCGGGGGGGCCGGAGTGAGCGCCGGGCCCGACGGCCGCCTCGGCGGCACCTGGCCGTCGCTGGAGGTCTTCCGCGAGCTGGCGCGCGACCGCCGGGTCGTCCCCGTCGTGCGCCGCGTGCTCGCCGACGGCGAGACCCCGGTGGGCCTGTACCGCAAGCTCTCCGGGGACGCGCCGGGCTCCTTCCTCCTGGAGTCGGCCGAGGGCGGGCGCTGGTCGCGCTGGTCGATCGTGGGCGCGCGCTCGGGCGCGATGCTGCTCGGCGGCGACGGCGCGTCGCAGTGGGTCGGGGAGCCGCCGGCGGGCGTGCCGACGTCGGGGGAGCCGACCGAGGTGCTCGCCGCGGTGATGGAGGCGCTGCACACGCCGCGCCTGCCGGGCCTGCCCCCGCTGACCGGGGGGATGGTCGGCGTCCTCGGCTACGACGTCGTCCGGGCGTGGGAGCGCCTGCCGGTGCGCTCGCCCGACGAGCTCGGCGCGCCCGCGGTGATGATGGCGCTGGCCACCGACGTCGCCGTGCTGGACCACAGCGACGGGACGCTGCTGCTCGTCGCCAACGCCGTCAACCACGACGGCACCGACGAGCGCGTCGACGAGGCGTGGGCCGACGCCGTCGGCCGCCTGGACCGGATGGTCGGCGAGCTCGCCGCCCCGGCGCCCTCCACGGTCGCCGTCCACGACGGCTTCGAGGAGGAGCCCCCGGCGCCGCGCGAGCGCACCGCCCGCGAGGACTACCTGGACGCCGTGCGGCGCGGCAAGGAGGCCATCGTCGACGGCGAGGTGTTCCAGGTCGTGCTCTCCCAGCGGTTCGAGCTGGACTGCCCGGCGGACGCCCTGGACGTCTACCGGTGCCTGCGCGCGTCCAACCCGAGCCCGTACATGTACCTCTTCCGCGGGCAGCGCCCGGACGGCAGCCGCGTCGACGTCGTCGGCTCGAGCCCGGAGGCGCTGGTGAAGGTCGAGTCCGGGCGGGTCCTGGCGCACCCGATCGCCGGCACGAGGCCGCGGGGGGCGAAGCCCGAGGACGACGTGCGCCTGGCCGAGGACCTCCTCGACGACGCCAAGGAGCGCTCGGAGCACCTCATGCTCGTGGACCTGGCGCGCAACGACCTCGCGCGGGTGTGCGCCCCCGGGACGGTCGACGTCGTGGAGTTCATGGCCGTGGAGCGCTACAGCCACGTCATGCACCTGGTGTCGACGGTGGTCGGCGACGCGCGGCCGGGGACGGTCGCGATGGAGGTGCTGCGGGCGGCCTTCCCCGCCGGGACGCTCTCGGGGGCGCCCAAGCCCCGGGCGATGGAGCTCATCGACGCCCTCGAGCCGGTGCGGCGCGGGGTGTACGGCGGCGTCGTCGGCTACCTCGACTTCGCAGGGGACCTGGACATGGCCATCGCCATCCGCACGGCCGTCCTGTCCGGGGGCGTCGCGCACGTCCAGGCCGGCGCCGGCGTCGTCGCGGACTCGGTGCCCGAGAGCGAGGACGCCGAGTGCCGCGCGAAGGCCGCCGCGGTGCTGCGCGCCGTCGCGGCCGCCCGCACGCTGCGGCCGCCGGCCGCCGGCCGGGTCGACGCCGCCCGATGAGCCCGACGGCGGGCGACCGGTCCCGGGACGGCGAGCGCCGGGACGACGAGCGCCGGGACGGCGAGCGCGCGGGCCGGCCCCAGCGGCTGCCGCGCGGGCGGACCGTCCTCGGCCTGCTGGTCCTCGGCGCGCTCGTCGTCGTCACGGGCGCGGTGGTGTGGACGCGCGCCGTCGTGGAGGGCGCCCTCGCCGGGGCGGGCGTCGTGGAGGCCACCGGGGGGGCGGCCGCCCCCCTCGTGCCGGCGCTCGGGCTGGTCGCCCTGGCGGGCGCCGGCGCGGCGACCACCACGCGCCGCGCCGGGTCGGCCGTCGCCCTCGGGCTCGTGGCCCTGGCGGGCGCCGGCGTCGTCGCCGGCGCGGTCGGCGTCCTGGTCGACCCGCTGTCGGCGACCGCCGCCGAGGTCGGCGAGGCCCTGGGCGTGACGGCCGGCTCGGTGGAGCCCGGCAGCGCGACGGCGACGACGACGGCCTGGCCCTGGGTGGCGGCCCTCCTCGGCGTCCTGCTCGCGGTCCTCGCCGCGGCGGGGGCCGCGGCCTCCCGCCGCTGGCCCTCCGGACGGCGCTACGAGGCCCCGGCGGCCCCGGGGCCGGGGGAGGACCTCCCGCCGGCCGGGGACCCCGCGGCCGAGCGCGCCCGGCGCCGGGGCGAGTCCTTCGACGCGTGGGACTCCCTCACCCGCGGCGAGGACCCCACCGGGGAGACCGCGACGCCGGTGCGCCCGCCCCCGAGCGCCCGCGAGGACCGTCCCGAGCGGCGCTGACCCCGCGGCGCCCCCGGGAGCCGTCCGCGGGAGGCGAGAGCCCCTCGACCGGCCCGGCGCGGGCGCCCCGGCCCGGGGCTGCTGGCATGATGGGCCGCAGGTCGGCGGCCGGCCCGGAGGCCTGGACCGCCACCGACCGCACCAGCCCAGCTCGACGAGACCACCCGCACCAGAGCAGCCGCACCGGGCCCGCCCGGGGCGCGGCGAGGAGGACCCCATGGCCGAGCGCACCCAGAGCCGGGAGCAGGACCGGGGTCAGCAGCCGGCGCACCAGCACCAGCCCCAGCTGCCGCCCCACGCCGAGGACCACGGGCACAGCCTCGCGGCCTGGGCGGGCGTGGGCATCTGCATCCTGGGCGCGCTGATCGCCTCCCTCGCCGTCGTCTTCACCATCTGGTGGATGCTCGCGGCCGGCTTCCTCGTCGCCTTCACGGGACCCGTCGTCGGCAAGGTCCTGGCGATGAAGGGACACGGGGCCGGGACGCCGAAGCAGTCCTCGGACCGCCCGGGCGACGACACCCACGACAGCCAGGCCGGTGCGGGGCGCTCCGCCGAGGGGCGCACTGACACCGCGCACGGCCCCCGCTGACCTCGCCCGGGGCTCCTGCGACGCGTCGACCCGAGGAGCGCTCCGGCTCGTCCCCCGCGCGGGTCCCGCGGCGCTGGCCGCCGCTGCTGCTCGGGGTCGCCGGCGCGGCCGCGCTGGGCGCGGTCGCCCTGCGCGACCCGCACGTCCCCGGCAGCTGGGGGGCGTGCCCCGTGCTCGCCCTCACCGGTCTGCCGTGCCCCTTCTGCGGCGGGCTCCGCGCCGTCTCCGACGTCCTCGCCGGTCAGCCGCTGGCGGCGCTGGGCAGCAACGCCCTCGCCGTCGTCCTGGTGGGCGCAGCGGTCGCCGTCTGGGGCGTCTGGCTGGTCGCCGCGCTGCGCCGGCGCCCGCTGCGCCTGGTCGACGCCGTCACCGACCGCGGCGCCCTGGCCCTGGCCGTGGTGCTGGCCGCCTTCACCGTCGTGCGCTGGCTCCCCGGGGCCTCGGCTGTCCTCGGCCCCTGATCCGCGCTCTCCCCGGTGCGGGAGGTCAGCCGGGGGTGCGCGGCATCCGCCGCCCGACCTCCCCGGAGCACGCGGCCGCCGGAGCACCGGTCCCGGCGCGCGATCCCCCGCAGACGACAGCCCCCCGGACCAGGGGTCCGGGGGGCTGTCGTCTGCGCGGCGTCCGGTCAGCCGAACATCTCCTGCGCCTGCTCCTCGACGCACTGCTGGTACGCGGGGCCGTCGAGCTGCTCGCACTCCTGCATCACCGGCCCCAGCGCGTTGATCCCGGCGCCCCAGGCGATGACGCTGCCGATGCCGATGAGCAGGGCGACGACCGACAGCACGAGGCCGGTCGTGGCGACGCCCTTGTTGGTGGCCTCGCCGCGCGTGGCGCGCTTGCGCCCGATGATGCCGAGGACGATCCCGACGACGGCGATGACGGCCGTGAGGACGCCGAAGAAGGGGAGCAGGGCGACGCACACGGAGACGAGCGCCACGATGCCGACGACCAGCGCGGCCACGCCGAGCCCGTTGCGCGGCTCGGGGCGCCCGCCGTCGTAGGAGCCCGGGGTCCCGGCGTCGCCGCCGTAGCGACCCGCCTCGGCGCCGGCGCCGGCGGCCCCGTACCCCGACGGGGTCTGGCCGTAGCCGCTGTCCTGGCCGTAGCCGGGCTGCTGCTGGCCGTAGCCGGGCTGCTGCTGGGCGTCGCCGTAGCCGGGCTGGGCGTCGCCGTAGCGCGGCGGCTCGCCGCCCGTCGGATCCTGCCCGTAGCGGGGCTGGTCGGGGTCGTTCGGGGTGCTCACGGATGGCCTCCTGGCTGGGCTCGCGAGGAGCCCGTCGTCGACGGTCGGATCGGGCGGCGCGTCGCCGCGGCGGTGCCGCCGACGGTATCGGCGCGCCGGCGCCGCTGCCGTGCGGCGCGCCCGGGGGCGCGGGGAGCGACGGCGGTCACGCACTAGAGTCCTGCGCAGCGGTGGACCGGGCGCGCGCCCGGGCGTCCACCCCGCGCCGGCGGCCCGCCGACGGCGCGGGTGCGGTGCCGCCGCTCGCCCCCTCGACCGCGGTCCAGCAGAGGAGCCCCTCACGTGAGCGTGCTCGACGACATCCTCGCCGGCGTCCACGAAGACCTCGCCGAGCGCCAGGCGGCCACCGGTCTCGACGAGCTCAAGGAGCTCGCGTCGCGCCGTCCCGGCGCCCTCGACGCCGTGGAGCGGCTGCGCCGGGTCGACGGCGACGACGACCGCGGGGCCGTGAAGGTCGTCGCGGAGGTCAAGCGCTCCAGCCCGAGCAAGGGCGCGCTGGCGGCCATCGGCGACCCGGCCGGGCTGGCGCGCGACTACGAGGCGGGCGGCGCTGCCGTCATCAGCGTGCTCACCGAGCGCCGCCGCTTCGGCGGCAGCCTGGACGACCTCGACGCCGTGCGCGCGGCCGTGGAGATCCCCGTCCTGCGCAAGGACTTCATCACGACCGCCTACCAGGTGTGGGAGGCGCGGGCCCACGGGGCCGACGTCGTGCTCCTCATCGTCGCGGCCCTCGAGCAGCCGGCGCTGGTCTCCCTCGTCGAGCGCGTCCACTCCCTCGGCATGACGGCGCTCGTGGAGGTCCACGACGTCGACGAGGTGGCCCGCGCGGTCGACGCCGGGGCCCGTGTCGTCGGGGTCAACGCGCGCGACCTGCGGACCCTGGCCGTCGACCGCTCCACCTTCGCGACCGTGCGGCCCGCCGTCCCGGACGGCGTGGTCGTCGTCGCCGAGTCGGGCGTGCGCGGCTCGCACGACGTCTTCGACTACGCCCGCGCCGGCGCCGACGCCGTGCTGGTCGGCGAGGCCCTCGTCACCGGAGGCCACCCGCGCTCGGCCGTGGCGGACCTCGTCGCCGCCGGCAACCACCCCTCGACCCGAGCAGGACGCGCATGAGCACCGACACCCCTCCCCGCGAGCCCCTCGCCCCCTCGCCCACCGGGCTCCCGGAGGGCGCGGACCTGCGCAGCGCCGCCGGTCCCTACTTCGGGGACTTCGGCGGCCGCTTCGTCCCCGAGGCGCTCGTCGCGGCGCTGGACGAGCTCGACGCCGCCTTCACGCAGGCGTGGGCCGACCCGTCGTTCCGGGCCGAGCTGGACGAGCTGCACCGCAGCTACACCGGCCGGCCGAGCATCCTCACCGACGCGCCGCGCTTCGGCGCGCACGCCGGCGGCGCGCGCGTGCTGCTCAAGCGCGAGGACCTCAACCACACGGGCTCGCACAAGATCAACAACGTGCTCGGGCAGGCGCTGCTCACCAAGCGCATGGGCAAGAGGCGCGTCATCGCCGAGACCGGCGCCGGCCAGCACGGCGTCGCCACCGCCACCGCCGCGGCGCTCATGGACCTCGAGTGCGTCGTGTACATGGGGGAGCGGGACACCGAGCGCCAGGCGCTCAACGTCGCCCGGATGCGCCTGCTCGGCGCCGAGGTCGTGCCGGTCAGCACCGGGTCGCGCACGCTCAAGGACGCGCTCAACGAGGCCATGCGCGACTGGGTGGCCAACGTGGACGACACCCACTACCTGCTCGGCACGGTCGCGGGCCCGCACCCCTTCCCGACCATGGTGCGCGAGCTGCACCGCGTCATCGGCGAGGAGGCGCGGGGCCAGGTCCTCGACGTGGTGGGGCGCCTGCCCGACGTCGTCGTGGCCTGCGTCGGGGGCGGGTCCAACGCGATGGGCATCTTCCACGCCTTCCTCGACGACCCCGACGTGGCGCTGCTCGGCCTGGAGGCCGGCGGCGACGGCGTGGCCACCGGCCGCCACGCCTCCTCGATCACCGGCGGGGCCCCCGGCGTGCTGCACGGCACCCGCTCGATGCTGCTGCAGGACGAGGACGGCCAGACCATCGAGTCCCACTCGATCAGCGCCGGCCTGGACTACCCGGGCGTCGGCCCCGAGCACGCGTGGCTCGCCGCCACCGGCCGGGCTCAGTACCGGCCCGTGACGGACGACGAGGCGATGCAGGCCCTGCGCCTGCTGTGCCGCACGGAGGGCATCATCCCGGCCATCGAGACCGCCCACGCGCTCGCGGGGGCGCTGCAGGAGGGACGCCGGCTCGGGCCGGAGGGCGTCGTGCTCGTCAACCTCTCGGGCCGCGGCGACAAGGACGTGGACACCGCGGCGCGCTGGTTCGACCTCGTGAGCGAGGAGGACCTGGTCGCGTCCGAGGACCTGCGCACGGACGTCGCCGACGAGGGCGTCCACGACGGGCCGGACGTCGTCGCGGGCGGGGCCCCCCAGGACGAGGGCGTGCCCCCCGAGGGCCCGGGCTCGCGCGCCGACCGGGGCGACGACCGGGGCGACCGGTGAGCGCCGCCGCGACGGCGCCGGGCGCCACCGGCACGGGCACCAGCCGGACGGGCGCCGCGATCGACGCCGCCCGCGCGCGCGGCGGCGCCGCGCTCGTCGGCTACCTGCCCGTCGGCTTCCCCGACCTCGCCACCTCGGTCGAGGCGGCGCGCGCGATGGTGGCCGAGGGCGTCGACGTCGTCGAGCTCGGCCTGCCCTACTCCGACCCCGTCATGGACGGCCCCGTCATCCAGGCCGCGGCGCAGGCCGCGCTGGAGGGCGGCCTGCGGGTCCGCGACGTCCTGACCGCCGTCGAGCAGGTCGCCGAGACCGGCGCCGCCGTGCTCGTGATGACGTACTGGAACCCGGTCGTCCGCTACGGGGTGGACGCGTGGGCGCGCGACCTCGCGGCCGCCGGGGGAGCGGGCCTCATCACGCCCGACCTCATCCCCGACGAGGGCGCCGACTGGCTCGCCGCCTCGGAGGCCCACGACCTGGACCGCGTCTTCCTGGTGGCCCCGTCCTCGACGCCGGACCGCCTCGCCAGCACGGCCGCCTCGTGCCGGGGCTTCGTCTACGCCGCGTCCACGATGGGCGTCACGGGCGTGCGCGCCGCCGTGGGCAGCGCCGCCGCCGGGCTGGTGGAGGCGACCCGCGCCGCCGGGGCGGAGCGCGTCTGCGTCGGCCTCGGCGTCTCGAGCGCCGAGCAGGCCGCCGAGGTGGCCTCCTTCGCCGACGGCGTGATCGTGGGCTCGGCCCTCGTGCGCGCCCTGGGCGACGGCGGCGTCCCGGCCGTCGGCTCCCTGGCCGCCGAGCTCGCCGCCGGGGTGCACCGGTGACGGGCGCGCTGGCGGCCGTCCCCGGCGCCCTGGCGTCGGTGCCCGCCGCGGTCCTGACGTCCATCCCCAGCCCCGCGCAGGGCGTCTGGCACCTCGGCCCGGTGCCGATCCGCGCGTACGCGCTGGCGATCATCCTGGGCATCGTCCTCGGCGTCGCCCTCAGCGAGCGGCGGCTGCGGGCCCGCGGGGGACCGCCCGGCGCCGTGGTGGACATCGCCATCTGGGCCGTGCTGTTCGGCATCGTCGGCGCGCGGGTCTACCACGTCCTGTCCTCCCCGGACGCCTACTTCGGCGAGGGGGGCGACCTCGTCCGGGCGCTCTACGTCTGGGAGGGCGGCCTGGGCATCTGGGGCGCCATCCCCGCGGGCTTCCTGGGGGCGCTCGTCCCGATCCGGCAGCTCGGCCTGCGCGTCGGCGTCGTGGCCGACGCCATGGCTCCCGGCCTCCTGCTGGCGCAGGCGGTGGGCCGCGTGGGGAACTACTTCAACCAGGAGCTGTTCGGTCGTCCGACGACCCTGCCCTGGGGCCTGGAGATCGACCCGGCGAACCGCCCGGCCGGCTACGCCGAGTTCGAGACCTTCCACCCGACGTTCCTCTACGAGGCGCTCTGGTGCCTGGTGGCGCTGCTCCTGCTGCTCCTGCTGGAGCGCGTGCTGAAGCTCGGGCACGGCCGGGTGTTCCTGACCTACGTGCTGCTCTACGTCATCGGCCGGGGCTTCATCGAGACGCTGCGGATCGACCAGGCCGAGATCATCGCCGGCCTGCGTCTGAACGTCTGGACGTCCGTGGTGGTGGGCCTGGTGGCCGTGATCGGCCTCCTCGTCAGCGCGATGCGCCACCCGGGCCGCGAGGCCACCGCCCTGCGCGAGCCGCCGGCGGCCGAGGCCGGCAGCGCCGCCGAGGTCGAGGCGCTGGACGCCGGCGCCGAGCCGCGGGAGGCGGCCGAGGAGGGCCGGCGCGCCGAGGCGCGGGCAGCGTCCGAGCGGCCCGGCGACGGCCGGCCGCAGGACGCCGGCGTCCCCGCCGGCGACGGCGAGGACCCCCGGGCCTGAGGCCCGGCGGTCGCGCTCCGGTCACGTCGGGGTCACACCCCGGTCACGGCTCCGGTCCGCCCCTGCGGGGCGGTCTCGCGGGGTGGATCCACCGCCAGGACGCCGCGTCCCGCGGTGTACCTTCTTCCGACCCGGGGCCGACGACGTCCCCTTTCCGTCCCCCCGTCCCACCCACCGGTGGGGCACGTCGACCGCCCCGGCGGTCCCCGTGAGGATGGTGCGACGCATGACGACCTCCCCGAGCCCCCAGCACGGCCGGAGCGGCGAGCAGGCCCGGGCCCAGCAGCCCGCCCGGGCCCCGCGCGGCCTCCCGTCGGCCGGCCCCGCACCCCAGGGCCTCTACGACGGCCGCCACGAGCACGACGCCTGCGGCGTCGCCTTCGTGGCCACGCTCCGCGGCGAGCCCGGTCACGACATCGTCGACGCCGCGCTGACCGCGCTGCGCAACCTCGACCACCGCGGCGCCGTGGGCGCCGAGGTGGACACCGGGGACGGCGCCGGCATCCTCACCCAGGTCCCGGACGAGCTCTTCCGGGCGCTGGCGGCCGAGGAGATGGGTGTCGAGCTCCCGCCGAGGGGCGCCTACGCCGTCGGCCTCGTCTTCCTCCCGGTCGACGACGAGGAGGCGGCCGAGGCCGTCCGCCGGGTCGAGGCCCTCGCGCAGGAGGAGGACCTCGCCGTCCTCGGGTGGCGCGACGTCCCCGTGGCGGCGGACCTCGTCGGCGCCACGGCCCGCGCGACGATGCCGCGCTTCCGCCACCTGTTCGTGGCGGGCCGCTCGGCCCGCATCACGGGCATGGCCCTGGAGCGGCGCGCCTTCTGCCTGCGCAAGCGCACCGAGCGCGAGGTCGGGGTCTACGTGGCCTCGCTGTCGTGCCGCACGATCACGTACAAGGGCATGCTGACCACCGGCCAGCTGGAGCCCTTCTTCCCCGACCTGTCGGACCGGCGCTACACGACCGAGCTCGCCGTCGTGCACTCCAGGTTCTCGACCAACACCTTCCCGTCGTGGCCCCTCGCGCACCCGTTCCGGCTCATCGCCCACAACGGCGAGATCAACACGGTGCAGGGCAACCGGAACTGGATGCGGGCGCGCGAGAGCATGCTGTCCTCCAGCGTCATCCCGGGGGACCTCGAGCGGCTCTTCCCGATCTGCACGCCGGGGGCCAGCGACTCCGCGTCCTTCGACGAGGTGCTCGAGCTGCTCCACCTCGGCGGGCGCTCGCTGCCGCACGCGATGCTCATGATGATCCCGGAGGCCTGGGAGAACCACGAGGCGATGGACCCGGCCCGCCGGGCCTTCTACGAGTTCCACTCCACCTTCACCGAGGCCTGGGACGGCCCGGCCGACGTGGTGTTCACCGACGGCACGCTCATCGGGGCGGTCCTGGACCGCAACGGCCTGCGCCCCTCGCGCTACACGATCACCTCCGACGGCCTCGTCGTGCTCGCCAGCGAGACCGGCGTCCTGGACCTGGACCCGGCGACGGTCGTGCGCAAGGGGCGGCTGCAGCCCGGGCGGATGTTCCTCGTCGACACCGCGGCCGGCCGCGTCGTGGACGACGAGGAGGTCAAGGCCGAGCTCGCGGCGGCGCAGCCGTACGACGAGTGGCTGCACGCCGGCCTGGTCACCCTCGACGGGCTGCCCGAGCGCGAGCACGTCGCCCACACGCACTCGTCGGTGACCCGGCGCCAGCAGACCTTCGGGTACACCGAGGAGGAGCTGCGCCTGCTCGTGGCGCCCATGGCCCGGGCGGGCGCCGAGCCCATCGGCTCGATGGGCACCGACACGCCCATCGCGGTGCTCTCCACCCGCCCGCGCATGGTCTTCGACTACTTCACCCAGATGTTCGCGCAGGTCACCAACCCCCCGCTGGACGCGATCCGCGAGGAGCTGGTGACGTCCCTGGTCACCGGCGTGGGCCCGGAGCAGAACATGCTCGACGCCGGCCCGGCCCACTGCCGCCAGCTCGTCATCCCGTTCCCGGTCATCGACAACGACGAGCTCGCCAAGATCGTCCACGTCAACGCCGACGGGAACCTGCCGGGCTTCCGGGCCGTGCGCGTCTCGGGCCTCTACCGGGTCGACGGCGGCGGGGAGGCCCTGGCGGAGCGCATCGACGAGATCTGCGCCGAGGTCAGCGCGGCCATCGCCGACGGGGCGCGCTTCGTCGTGCTCTCCGACCGCGACTCCGACGCCGTCCTCGCGCCGATCCCGTCGCTGCTGCTCACGGGCGCCGTCCACCACCACCTGCTGCGGGAGAAGACGCGGACGCAGGTCGGCCTGGTCGTCGAGGCGGGGGACGTGCGCGAGGTGCACCACGTCGCGCTGCTCGTGGGGTACGGCGCCGCCGCGGTGAACCCCTACCTGGCGATGGAGTCGGTGGAGGACCAGGTCCGCTCCGGGCGCCTCACGGGCGTCGAGCCCGAGGACGCCGTGCGCCGGCTCATCTACGCGCTCGGCAAGGGCGTGCTCAAGGTGATGTCCAAGATGGGCATCTCCACGGTCGCCTCCTACCGGGGCGCGCAGACCTTCGAGGCCATCGGGCTCGCCCAGGACCTCGTCGACCGCTACTTCACGGGCACGACGACGCAGCTCGGCGGCATCGGCATCGACGTCCTCGCCGAGGAGGTCGCCGCGCGCCACCGCACGGCCTACCCCGCCAGCGGCGTCCAGCCGGCCCACCGCCGGCTCGACGTGGGCGGGGAGTACCAGTGGCGCCGCGAGGGCGAGCACCACCTGTTCGACCCCGAGACCGTCTTCCGGCTGCAGCACGCCACCCGCGCCGGCCGCTACGACGTCTTCAAGCAGTACACCCGGCGCGTGGACGACTCCGCGGAGCGGCTCATGACGCTGCGCGGGCTGTTCTCCTTCCGCGAGGACCTCCGCCCGCCGGTGCCGGTCGAGGAGGTCGAGCCGGTCTCCGAGATCGTCAAGCGCTTCTCGACCGGCGCGATGAGCTACGGCTCGATCTCCGAGGAGGCGCACTCCACGCTGGCGGTCGCCATGAACCGCCTCGGCGGGCGCAGCAACACCGGCGAGGGCGGCGAGGACGTCGAGCGGCTGCTGGACCCCGAGCGCCGCAGCTCGGTCAAGCAGGTGGCCTCGGGCCGCTTCGGCGTCACGAGCATGTACCTCACGCACGCCGACGACCTGCAGATCAAGATCGCGCAGGGCGCCAAGCCCGGCGAGGGCGGCCAGCTGCCGGGGCACAAGGTCTACCCCTGGATCGCGCGGACGCGGTTCTCGACGCCGGGCGTCGGGCTCATCTCCCCGCCGCCGCACCACGACATCTACTCGATCGAGGACATCGCCCAGCTCATCCACGACCTCAAGAACGCCAACCCGTCGGCGCGCGTGCACGTCAAGCTCGTCAGCGAGATCGGCGTCGGGACGGTCGCGGCGGGCGTGAGCAAGGCGCACGCCGACGTCGTCCTGATCTCGGGGCACGACGGCGGCACGGGCGCGAGCCCGCTCACCTCGCTCAAGCACGCCGGCGGTCCGTGGGAGGTCGGCCTGGCCGAGGCGCAGCAGACGCTGCTGCTCAACGGCCTGCGCGACCGCATCACGGTGCAGGTGGACGGCCAGCTCAAGACCGGCCGCGACGTCGTCGTGGCGGCGCTGCTCGGCGCCGAGGAGTACGGCTTCTCGACGGCGCCGCTCGTCGTGTCCGGCTGCATCATGATGCGGGCCTGCCACCTGGACACCTGCCCGGTGGGCATCGCGACCCAGAACCCCGAGCTGCGGGCCCGCTACGGCGGCCAGGCGGACTTCGTCGTGAGCTTCTTCGAGTTCCTCGCGCAGGAGGTCCGCGAGCACCTGGCGGCCCTGGGCTTCCGGTCGCTGGACGAGGCGGTCGGCCGCAGCGACGTGCTCGACGTGCGCCGCGCCGTCGACCACTGGAAGGCGTCGGGCCTCGACCTGACCCCCGTGCTCCACCAGGTGGAGCTGCCCGAGGGCGCCTCCCGCCGGCGCACGGCCCAGCAGGACCACGGGCTGGAGAAGGCGCTGGACCACCAGCTGATCGCCATGTGCCGCGACGCCCTCGAGCACCGCACCCCGGTGCAGGTGTCCAGCGCCGTCCGCAACGTCAACCGCACCGTCGGCACCATGCTCGGCCACGAGGTCACCCGGCGGCACGGGGAGCACGGGCTCCCCGACGGCACGGTGGACGTCACGCTCACGGGCAGCGCCGGCCAGTCCTTCGGCGCCTTCCTGCCGGGCGGGGTCACCCTGCGCCTGGTCGGCGACGCCAACGACTACGTGGGCAAGGGCCTGTCCGGGGGGCGCGTGGTCGTCCGCCCGGACGAGGCCGCGCCCTTCGCCGCCGCGGAGAACGTCATCGCCGGCAACACGATCGGCTACGGGGCGACCTCCGGGGAGCTGTTCCTGCGGGGCACCGTCGGGGAGCGCTTCTGCGTGCGCAACTCCGGGGCCACCGCCGTCGTCGAGGGCGTGGGCGACCACGCCTGCGAGTACATGACGGGCGGCACCGTCCTGGTGCTCGGCGCCACGGGGCGCAACGTCGGGGCCGGCATGTCGGGCGGGACGGCCTACGTCCTCGACCTGGACCGGGCCGAGGTGAACCAGGCCGCCGTGCGCAGCGGCGAGCTGGGGCTGCACCCGCTCGACGAGGCCGACCGCGTGCTGGTGGGGGACCTGCTGGTCCGCCACCGGGACGAGACGGGCTCAGAGGTGGCGGCCGAGCTGCTCGGGGCGGGCGACGCCGGCCTCGACCGCATCACCAAGCTCCTCCCGCGGGAGTTCTCCCGGGTGCTCGCCGTCCGGGCGCAGGCGCAGGAGGAGGGGCTGGACCTCGACGGCGACGCCGTCTGGAGCAGGATCGTGGAGGCGACCAGCCGTGGCTGACCCCAAGGGCTTCCTCACCCAGCGCGAGCGTGAGCTGCCGCGGCGCCGTCCCGTCGACGTCCGCATCATGGACTGGCGCGAGGTGTACGAGAGGCAGGAGGAGGGCGCCCTGCTGCGGCAGGCCGGGCGCTGCATGGACTGCGGCATCCCCTTCTGCCACCAGGGCTGCCCGCTCGGGAACCTCATCCCCGAGTGGAACGACCTCACGTGGCGCGGCGACTGGGCCGAGGCGGTCGAGCGGCTGCACGCGACGAACAACTTCCCCGAGGTGACGGGGCGGCTGTGCCCGGCGCCGTGCGAGAGCGCGTGCGTGCTGGGCATCAACCAGCCGCCCGTGACGATCAAGCAGGTCGAGGTGTCCATCGCCGACCGCGCCTTCGCCGAGGGGTGGGTCGTCCCGCAGCCGCCCGACCGCCTCACGGGCCGGACGGTGGCGGTCGTCGGCTCCGGTCCCGCCGGCCTCGCCGCCGCCCAGCAGCTGACGCGCGCCGGGCACACGGTGGCGGTCTACGAGCGCGACGACGCCATCGGGGGGCTGCTGCGCTACGGCATCCCCGAGTTCAAGATGGAGAAGGACCTGCTCGACGCCCGCCTGGCGCAGATGGCGGCCGAGGGCACGCGCTTCCGGCCCGGCACGCCGGTGGGCGGCAGCGCCCCCGGCGCCGTCTCCGGCGCCGCGCTCGTCGCGCGCTACGACGCGGTCCTCGTGGCCGTCGGCGCGACCGAGCCGCGCGACCTGCCGGTGCCCGGGCGCGACCTGCCCGGGGTGATGCCCGCGATGGAGTACCTGGTGCCCGCCAACCGCGCCGCGCGCGGCGCGGGGGAGGGGCCCGAGGGCCGCGACGTGCCCCCGCACCTCGACGCGAGGGACCGCGACGTCGTCATCATCGGCGGCGGCGACACCGGAGCGGACTGCCTGGGGACGGCGCTGCGCCAGGGCGCCCGCTCGGTCACCCAGCTCGCCCACGGCCCGCAGCCGGCGGCGGAGCGCTCGGCCGGTGAGCCGTGGCCGGTCGACCCGCGCCTGTTCGAGGTGACGAGCGCCCACGAGGAGGGCGGGGACCGGCGCTTCACCGCCTCCACGACCCGCTTCGTCGCCGACGGGGACGGGCGGCTCAGCGGGCTGGAGCTGGTCCGGGCCGAGCGTGTCGGCCGCGAGGTCCGCCCGGTCGAGGGCACCGAGGAGGTCGTCGACGCCCAGCTCGTGCTCATCGCCACCGGGTACACCGGGCCGGAGAAGGGGCCGCTGCTCGACGAGCTCGGGCTGGAGCTGGACGAGCGGGGCAACATCGCCCGCGACGGCTCCTACGCCACCTCCGTCCCGGGCGTCTTCGTCGCCGGGGACGCCGGGCGGGGCCAGTCGCTCATCGTCTGGGCCATCGCCGAGGGGCGCGCCGCGGCCGCGGCCGTGGACACCCACCTCACGGGGAGCCCCAGCACGCTGCACGCGCCCGTGCGGCCCGCGGACCGCCCCCTCGTGGTCTGAGCGCGGCGCCGGACCCGCCCTGCACGGGTCCGGCGCCGTCACCGCCCGGTCACCCGCTGGTCGCCCGGGCACGGGCGTCGGGGCGCCGTGGTGGCCTGCTCGGCTCTGTAAGGTGCGTCACATGCGTCGCGCGAAGATCGTCTGCACACTCGGCCCCGCCGTCTCCTCCCCCGAGCAGCTGCGGGAGCTGGTCGACGCGGGCATGGACGTCGCCCGCTTCAACCTCAGCCACGGCTCGCACGCCGAGCACGAGGAGCGGTACCACGACGTCCGCCGGGCCGCCGAGGAGGCGGGGCGCGCCGTCGCCGTCCTCGTGGACCTCCAGGGCCCGAAGATCCGCCTGGGCCGCTTCGCCTCCGGCCCCCAGGCCCTCGCCGTCGGTGACGTGTTCACCATCACCACCGAGGACGTCCCCGGGGACGCCCGCGAGGTCTCCACCACCCACAAGGGCCTGCCCGGTGACGTCGCGCCCGGTGACCGGGTCCTGGTCGACGACGGCAAGGTCACGCTGCTCGTCACCGCCGTGGAGGGTCCCCGCGTCACCACGCAGGTGGAGGTGCCCGGGGTCGTCTCGGACAACAAGGGGCTCAACCTGCCGGGCGTGGCCGTGGGCGTGCCCGCCATGTCGGAGAAGGACATCGACGACCTGCGCTGGGGCCTGCGCGTGGGCGCCGACCTCATCGCGCTCTCGTTCGTCCGCGACGCCTCGGACGTCGTGGACGTCCACCGGATCATGGACGAGGAGGGCATCCGTCTCCCCGTCATCGCCAAGGTCGAGAAGCCGCAGGCCGTCGACAACCTCGAGGCGGTCGTGGACGCCTTCGACGGCGTCATGGTGGCGCGCGGTGACCTCGGCGTGGAGCTGCCGCTGGAGCAGGTGCCGCTCGTCCAGAAGCGCGCCGTCGACCTCTGCCGCCGCGCGGCCAAGCCGGTCATCGTGGCCACGCAGGTCCTCGAGTCGATGATCTCGGCGCCGCGGCCGACGCGCGCCGAGGCGTCCGACTGCGCCAACGCGGTGCTCGACGGCGCCGACGCGATCATGCTGTCCGGCGAGACCAGCGTCGGGCAGTACCCGTTCGACGCCGTCCGGACGATGGCGCGCATCATCGAGAGCACCGAGGAGCACGGCCTCGACCGGATCAGCCCCCTCGGCACGAACCCGCACACCCGGGGCGGCGCCATCACCCGCGCCGCGCTGGACGTCGGGGTCAACCTGGGCGCGAAGCACCTCGTCGTCTTCACCACCACCGGCGACTCGGCGCGGCGGATGTCGCGCCTGCGCTCGGAGATCCCGCTCATCGTCTTCACGCCCGAGCCCGCCGTGCGCGCCCAGCTCGCGCTGACCTGGGGCGTGAAGACCTTCCTCATGCCCTACGTCACCCACACCGACGAGATGGTCCTCGCCATGGACGAGGTGCTCCTCGACAGCGGCGTGGCCACCGAGGGCGAGCTCGTCGTGGTCGTCGCCGGGGCGCCCCCGGGCATCCCGGGCTCCACGAACGCCCTGCGGGCCCACCGCATGGGCGACGCCGTCCACGGCGTCACCCAGGCCTACCGCGAGACCCGCCGCGACTCGACCGCCCGCCAGCTCGGCGCCCCGAACGCCGGCTGAGACCGGCGCCGGCAGGCGCTCTCCGACACTCCGTCCCACCCGGTCACCGACGTGACCGGGTGGGACGCCTGCGTGGAGGGTCGACGCACCGGCGAGCGCTGGACAGGTGAGCCGGACCGGCCGGGTGCGGGGTCCTCCCGGGGCGCGTGAGGCCCGACGAGGAGCACGGGCGGCAGCCCGTCGAGTCGTCGGAGCCAGGGCCCCAGCGGGATGCGGCACCCGGACCCGAGCCGAGCCGGTCGTGGGGCGTCCCGGTGGACGACCGCCGGTCGGGCGGACGGCTCACCCGCCGACGAGGTGCCCCGGGTGGGACTCGAACCCACACTGCGTGGATTTTGAGGCCACTTCCTCTGCCGGTTGGGATACCGGGGCGAGCCGCGCGGTGGCCGTCCGCGGTGCGCGGTGCGGTCGTGCGGCGGGCCGGGCGTCGGCGCCCGGATGCGCGGATAGGCTAGCCGACGTGACCGAGCAGCCCCCCAGCACCGAGGCCAGCACCGACGGGACCGACGAGGACGCCGCCGTCCCGCAGGGCCCGCGCCGCCGCGTCGTCGTCGCCGAGGACGAGGCGATCATCCGCCTCGACGTCGTCGAGACGCTGACCGAGGCGGGCTTCGACGTCGTCGGCGAGGCGGGCGACGGCGAGAGCGCCGTCCGCATCGTCGAGGAGATGACGCCGGACCTGGTGGTCATGGACGTCAAGATGCCCGTCCTGGACGGCATCTCGGCCGCCGAGCGGATCGGTCGCACCGGTCGGTCGGCGGTCGTGCTGCTGACGGCGTTCTCGCAGAAGGAGCTCGTGGACCGGGCTCGGGACGCGGGCGCCATGGCGTACGTCGTCAAGCCGTTCACGTCGGCCGACCTGCTGCCAGCCGTGGAGATCGCGCTCAGCCGGCACGCGGAGCTCCGCGCCCTCGAGGACGAGGTCTCCGACCTGACCGAGCGGTTCGAGACGCGCAAGCGGGTCGAGCGGGCGAAGGGCCTGCTGATGCAGCAGATGGGCCTGTCGGAGCCGGAGGCCTTCCGGTGGATCCAGAAGACGTCGATGGACCGCCGGCTGACGATGCGCGAGGTCGCCGACGTGGTGCTGGAGCAGGTGGGCGGCAAGCGCTGACGGCGGGCCCGCGAGGGCGCTCGCCCGGCGACCGACGCCGACCCGGTCACGAACCGGCAACGGCCGTCTCCGGTTCGGCGGGGGAGGGCCTGCGGGCCCCTGCGGTGGACTAGCGTCCGGGCACCCACTGGACCTCGGCGGACGCGTCCGCCGGGACGAAGGAGAGCCCTGCATGAAGCGAACCACCCTGGCCCGGCGCTCCGTCGCAGTCGCCGGCATCTCGGTCCTGGCGCTCGCCGGGTGCGGCGACAGCGGCAGCTCGGACGGCGGCAGCGCGGGCGGCGGCTCCGACCCCGCCAGCACCGCCGGCTCGACGTCGGAGAGCTCGTCGGCCTCCGCGCAGGAGTGCGAGCCCGAGACCCCGACCGAGGCGGAGGGCGACGGCGTCCTCACCATCGGCTCCGTGCTGCCGCAGACGGGCAACCTCGCCTTCCTCGGCCCGCCCGAGTTCGCCGCCGTGCAGCTCGCGGTGAACGAGATCAACGAGAACGGCGGGTACAACGGCCAGGACGTCGTCTACCTCGAGGGCGACTCGGGCGACACGAACACCGACATCGCCTCCTCGACGGTCCAGCGGCTGCTGTCGGCGGACGTGGACACGATCGTCGGTGCGGCGTCCTCGGGCGTCTCCTTCACGATCCTCGACGCCATCACGGGCGCCGGCGTTGTCCAGATCTCCCCGGCGAACACCGCCCCGGACTTCACGTGCGCCTCGGACTCCGGGCTGTACTTCCGCACCGCGCCCTCCGACGTGCTCCAGGGCCGGGTGATGGGCGACCTGGTCGTCGGCGACGGCTACGTCGACATCGGCGTGATGGCGATCGACGACCCCTACGGCACCGGCCTCGCGGCCAACGTGCGGGGGGCGGTCGAGGCGGGCGGCGGCAGCATCGCCGGCGGCGACCCGATCATCTACAACCCGCAGGCGCCGAACTACAGCGCCGAGGTGGCGCAGCTCGCCGAGACGAACCCCGAGGCGATCGTCCTCATCGGCTTCGACGAGTCGCTGCGGGTCATCCCCGAGCTGATCTCCCAGGGCATCGGGCCGAGCGAGGTGCCGCTCTACCTGGTCGACGGCAACCTGGCCAACTACAGCGGCGACGGCCTCGAGCCGGGCGCGCTGCTGAACACCAAGGGCACGCTCCCGGGAGCGGCGGCCACGGGCGACTTCCGCGAGCGGCTCCTGGAGGTCGACCCCGCGCTCGACCAGTTCAGCTACGCGCCCGAGTCCTACGACGCCGTCATCATGACCGCGCTGGCCGCGGTGGCCGCGGGCGACGACAGCGGGGCCAGCATCGCCTCGCAGCTGCCCGCCGTCAGCCGCGACGGCACCGCGTGCTCGGCCTACGTCGAGTGCCTGGAGCTGCTGGAGGCCGGGGAGGACATCGACTACCAGGGCGTCTCCGGCCCGGTCGAGTTCTCCGACCTGGGTGACCCGACGCAGGCCACCATCGGCATCTACTCCTACGTCGAGGACAACAGCTACGAGAACGAGTCGTACGTGGAGGGCTCGCTCGACTGAGCCGCCCACCGCTCGAGCGCCCGAGCCCCGGTCCCCCTCGCGGGGGCCGGGGCTCCGGCGCGTCCGGCCGGTGGAGGGATCGCCCGGCGCTCTGACCGGGCGGGAGCCGTGACGGGCGTCCGCCGCACCGGGACGCCCGCGCACCAGGGCACCGCTGGACGGGGACGCCCTGCACGAGGACGCCCCGCACGAGGACGCCCGGCCCCTCGAGGAGGAGCCGGGCGTCGCGGGGTCCGGCGGCCGCCGGGGGAGCGTCAGGAGGTCGCCAGGGTCCCGAGGTAGAGCTGGATGACCTTGGGGTCCTCCGCGAGCTCGCGGCCGGAGCCGCTGTAGGCGTTGCGGCCCTGGTCGAGCACGTAGCCGCGGTCGCAGATCTGCAGGCAGCGCCGGGCGTTCTGCTCGACCATGACGACGGACACGCCGGTGCGGTTGATCTGCCGCGTCCGGATGAAGACCTCGTCCTGCAGGGCGGGGGACAGGCCCGCGGAGGGCTCGTCGAGCAGCAGCACCTGCGGCTCCATCATCAGCGCGCGCCCCATCGCCACCATCTGGCGCTCACCGCCGGACAGCGACCCGGCGCGCTGGTTGCGGCGCTTGCCCAGGGTCGGGAACAGGTCGACCACGGCGTCGAAGCGCTCGGGGAAGCGCTTGGGGGCCTGGTAGATGCCCATCTGGAGGTTCTCGGCGATGGTGAGCGAGGGGAAGACGTTGTTCGACTGCGGCACGAAGCCGACCCCCCGGCGCACGAGCTTGTCGGCCCCGAGCCCGGTGATGTCCGCGTCCCCGAGGCGCACGCTGCCGGACCGGATCTTCACGAGGCCGAACATCGCCTTGAGCAGGGTCGACTTCCCGGCCCCGTTGGGGCCGATGATGGCGACGAGCTCACCGGGGCGGACGTGCAGGTCGCACCCGTTGAGGATGTCCACCCCGGGCAGGTAGCCGGCGACCAGCTCGTCGGCCCGGAGCACCGCCCCCTCCGCGGCGGCGAGGTGCTCGCTGCGGTCCTGCGTCGTCGTCTCGCGCGCGCTCATCGTCCGACCTCCCGGTCGTGCTCCCGCTCGAGCTCCGCCTCGGCGGCGGCGAGCTGCTCCTCCTCGCCCTCCTCGGTGAGCGGGGCGTCGTGGTGGCCCCCGAGGTAGGCGTCGATGACCGCCGGGTCCGCCATGACGGCGTCGGGCGGTCCCTCCGCGACGACCGCGCCCTGGGCCATGACGACGACCCAGTCGGAGATGTCGCGGACCATGTCCATGTCGTGCTCGACGAACATGACCGTCATGCCCTGCTCCCGCAGGTCCTTGACGTGCTCGAGCAGGGACTGCGTCAGCGCCGGGTTCACCCCGGCCATCGGCTCGTCCAGCATCACCAGGCGCGGCTCGGTCATGAGGGCGCGGGCCATCTCGAGGAGCTTGCGCTGCCCCCCGGACAGGCTCCCCGCGAAGTCCTCGCGCTTGGCGTCGAGCTTGAAGCGGCGCAGCAGCTCGTCGGCCCGCCGGGTGTTCGACTCCTCCTGGCCGCGCCACAGCCAGCCGAACATGGCGGAGGCGAGGCGCTCCCCGACCTGGCCGGTGGCCCCCAGGCGCATGTTCTCGATCACCGTCAGGCGCGAGAGGGCCTTGGTGAGCTGGAAGGTGCGGACCATCCCGCGTCGCGCGACGCGGTGGGCGGGGACGCGCGCGAGGCTGCGCCCCTCGAAGGTCCACGTGCCCTCGTCCGGGCGGTCGAAGCCGGTGAGCAGGTTGAAGAACGTGGTCTTGCCGGCGCCGTTGGGACCGATGAGCGCCGTGATGGCCCCGCGCTGGATCTCCACGTGGGCGACGTCGACGGCGGTCAGCCCGCCGAAGCGCCGGACCACGCCGTCCGCGACGAGGACAGGGTCGGGCTTGGGGGCGCCCGGCACGCGCGGGACGTCGCGCAGCGCCGCCCGCGCGGCCAGCGCGCGCGGGCCGGGGGCGGGCGCCGGGGTCGCGCCGTCGGCCCCGTCGAGGCGCTCCGGGGGCGCGGGGGCGGGGTGGCTCCCGCCACCGCCCGGGGACGCGCCCCCCGGCGTCGTGGTGGGCCTGGTCTCGTCAGCGGGCATCGATGGCCAGCTCCCTGCGGTCGCCGAAGATGCCTTGCGGCCTGAAGATCATGAGCAGCATGAGCGCGAGGCCCACGAGCATGAAGCGCACCTGCCCCACCTGGGTCGAGTCCATGACGGCGCTGGGGATGAAGCCGGCGCCGACCGCCTGGATGAGGACGTTCTCGATGAGGACGAGGGCCACCCAGAAGACGGCGGCGCCGACCACCGGCCCGAGCACCCTCGCCGCTCCGCCCAGGAGCAGGACGGTGTAGATGAAGAACGTCAGCTCGGTGCCGTAGAGGTCCGGCTGCACCGAGGCGCGGCCGATGCCGAAGACGAAGCCGGCGAGCGCGCCGATGACGCCGCCGATCACCAGCGCCTGCATCTTGTAGGCGTAGACGTTCTTGCCGAGGCTGCGCACCGCGTCCTCGTCCTCCCGGATGCCCTTGAGCACCCGGCCCCACGGGCTGCGCATGAGGAGGAAGACGACGGTGCAGCACAGCGCGATGAGGACCCACCCGACGAGGAGGATCCACGCCAGCCGGGCGCTGAAGACCCACGGCCCGAAGCCGTAGGACCGCCCCTGCTCGAGGGGGCTCAGGGCGTAGAAGCCCTCCGCGAAGCCCGAGAGCCCGCTGGACCCGCCGGTCTGCTCGCGCAGCGTGGCGCTGCGCACGGTCAGGCGGACGATCTCCGCGGCCGCGATGGTGGCGATGGCCAGGTAGTCGGCGCGCAGGCGCAGCGTGGGGATGCCGAGCAGGACGGCGAGCAGGACGGCGCCGAGCAGGCCGACGACGACGCCGAGCCAGAAGGGCAGCCCCAGCACGGTGACCGTGATGGCCAGGCCGTAGGCGCCGACGGCCACGAAGGCGGCCTGGCCGAAGTTGAGCAGCCCGGCGTAGCCGAACTGGACGTTGAGGCCGATGGCGGCGAGGGCGTAGATCACCGTCTCCAGGCCGATGGCCGACCGCGCGGCGTTGCTGAGGATCGAGGACCAGTCCACGGGGTGTGCTCCGCTCAGCCGATGCGCGAGGCGCGCCCGAGGATGCCCTGCGGTCGCACGAGGAGGACGAGGATCAGGACGAGGAGCGCGCCGACGTTGCGGAGCTCGGTCGGGACGATGATCGTGCTCACCTCGAGGAAGACGCCGATGACGAGCGCGCCGACCATGGCGCCGAAGGCCGTGCCGAGCCCGCCGAGGGTCACCGCGGCGAACACGAGCAGCAGGATCTGGAAGCCCATCTGGTACTGGACCTGCTGGGCGAGCCCGAGCAGGACCCCGGACAGCGCCGCGAGGGCGGCTCCGGCGACCCACACGACGAGGATCACGCGGTTCACGTCGATGCCCGAGGCGGCGGCGAGGGCGGGGTTGTCCGACACCGCGCGGGTGGCCTTGCCGAGGCGGGTGCGGACCAGCACCAGGCCGACGACCACCAGCACCACCGCGGCGATCACCATGCTGATGAGGTCGATCGGGCGGAGCGTGAAGAGCCCGAGGTCCAGGCCCCGCTGGCCCTGGTACTCGGCGTAGGTCTGCGTCGAGCCGCCGAAGAGGTACAGGAAGAAGTAGCGCAGGAGCAGGGCGAGCCCGATCGAGACGATCATCATCGCGACGAGCCCGGTGCCCCGCCGTCGCAGCGGTCTCCACAGCAGCCTGTCGTTGGCGTAGCCGGCGGCCGCGCCGGCGACCACGGCGAGCGGCGCCGCCAGGAGGAACGGGATCCCCGCTCCCACGTTGAGGAAGTACGTCGCGATGGCGCCGAACGTGATGAGCTCGCCGTGGGCGAAGTTGGTCAGCCCCGTCGTGCCGAAGACGAGCGACAGGCCGATCGCGGCGAGCGCGATGATGAGGCCGTAGCGCAGCCCGTTGGCCACCAGCTGGGCGACCTGGCCCGCGCTGACGCCGCCGGCGGCGGCCTGCTCGGCGCCCTCCTCGGCGACCTGGAAGACGTAGTTGTTGGCGCTCCCGGCCGTGACGTCGCGCTGGACGGGGTTCTGCCGGGGGACGAGCCCCGCCGCCGGCCCCTCGAGGGTGTCGACGTCCAGCTGCACCTCGTAGGAGCCGGCCCCCGGGACGACCAGCTCGGCGACCCCGTCGTCGCCGGTGGTCCCGGTGACCGGGTCGGCGCCGGCGCCGGTCGCGGTGACGGCGGCGCCCGGGACGTCCTCGCCCTCGGAGGTGCGCACCCGGACCCGGAGGGTCTCGCCCTCGACGTCGGTGGGCGCCGTGGCCGCGGGGCCCGGGGTGGCCGTCGCGGCGGCGGCCCGGCCGGCGCCGTCGGGCAGGGCGGGGGCGAGGACGAGCAGGAGCGCGAGCGCCACGAGGGCGAGCAGCGCCCGGGGGGCGGCGAGCGTCGGCAACACGGTCTCCCTACGGCAGGACGGCGCGCGGCGCCGCAGCGGCGGCCGGCCCGGGACGAGCGGGCGTACTCAACCACGCGGACGCGCGCACCGGGGGTCGCCCCGCCGAACGCGTCACCCGGCGTCGTGAGGCGGCTCCCGGGCCCCGTCCCGAGCAGCCGCCCGGACCCGAGGCCCTCGGTCGGGTGAGCGGGCACGACCGGGAGACCCCGACCGGGGACGGCCGCACTACGCTGCGCGCGGCCGGAGGCGACGACGACGAGGTGGGCGCGTGAGCAGGTCGAGGGTCGTGGTGCGCGTGGCCGGTCCGTCGGACGTCGCCCGCGTGGCCGCCGTGGTGGCGGCCGTCCGCGCGCCCGGTCGGCCGGGGCGCAGCGGTGCCCCGCGGGCCGCGGCGCTGCCCGGCGCCGCGGTGGCGGCCGACGTGCTGGTCCTGGCGGACCCCGTCGACGTCGAGCCCGTCGAGCTCGTGGCCGACGGGCTGGTGGCCGACGGGGCGCCCTCTCCCGTGGTGGCCGAGGACGTCATCGCGGAGGCGCTGCGCCGGCCGGACGTCGTCGTCCTGCTCGCCGAGGCCGCGGAGCGCGCGGTGGGCGTCCTCGTCCTGCGGCGCGGCGAGGTCCTGCCGCTGTCGGACCTGCCGGCGGCGCACGTCGACCAGCTGGCCGTCGCACCGGCCGAGCGGCGTCGCGGTGTCGGGCGCGCGCTCCTGGCGGCCGCCGCGCGCGCCGCGGAGGCGGACGGGGTCGAGCGCATCGTCGTGTCGGCGCCGCCCGGGGCGCGCGAGGCCCAGCGCTTCCTCGCGCGGCTGGGCTTCGCCCCGCTCGTCGTCCAGCGCTGCGCGTCGGTGCCCGCGCTCCGGAGGTCGCTGCGCCTGCAGGCGACCAGGCGCCTCGAGGCCCGGGACGACGACGCCTCGCGCCGCGACGCCGTCGAGCGGCTCCTCAGCCGCCGGCGCCGCGAGCGCGGGCTGACCGGGACCGCCTGACCGCACCGCCCTGGCGACCCCGGTCCTGCCCCCCGGCCCTGCACCCCCGGCCCTGCGCCGCCGAGGACGCCGGGGCCGCAGCCCGGGTCAGTCCCGGGGGAGGGGGACGAGCTGGCAGGTCAGCCGCGCCGTGCACACGCGGCGGCCGTCGTCGTCGGCCAGGACGACCTCGACGCTGACGACCCGGCGCCCGACGTGCAGCGGTCGCCCGGTCGCCGTCACCCAGGTCGAGCGCGCGGGGGAGACCGCGCGGTGGTGCGTGGCGCTGAGGTCGACGCCGACCGCCGCGAGACCGGGGCCGGCGGCCAGGGAGGCGAGCACGGACCCGACCGTCTCGGCCAGGGCTGCGGAGGCGCCCCCGTGCAGCAACCCCATGGGCTGGGTGTTGCCCGCCACCGGCATGCGCGCCACCAGCACGTCGGGCGCCACGGACACGAACTCGGTCCCGGTGCGCTCGGCCAGCGTCCCCGCGCACCAGGCCGTCGCCGCGCGCGCCGCCGCGGCGGGGTCGCGGGAGGCGAGCGCGAGCAGCGCCCGCGCGTCGCCGGTCGCGGCCCCCGGCCCGAGCGCGGGGTCCTGCGGGACGGGGGCGCTGTCGGTCACGGCGCCTAGTCTGGCGCGCGTGAGCGACAGCGCCCTCCTCCGCCCCGACGCCGCCGCCGACGACTCGCTCGTGGCGCCCCCGCTGGAGGCCGCCGCGGACTCCCCCCGGGCGCCCGGCAGCGGGGGGCCCCGCCCCAAGCTGCTGCTGGTGGACGGCCACTCCATGGCCTACCGCGCCTTCTTCGCCCTGCCGGTGGAGAACTTCTCCACCACCACGGGCCAGGTGACGAACGCGGTCTACGGCTTCACCTCGATGCTGATCAACGTGCTGCGCGACGAGGCGCCGACCCACGTCGCCGTGGCCTTCGACGTCTCGCGCGAGACGTTCCGGGCGGCCGAGTACGCGGAGTACAAGGCGGGCCGGGCGAAGACGCCCGTCGAGTTCTCCGGGCAGGTCGGCCTCGTCAAGGAGGTCCTCGCCGCGCTGCGCGTCCCCGTGGTGGAGAAGGAGGGCTTCGAGGCCGACGACGTCATCGCGACGCTGGCCACCCAGGCGCGCGCCCAGGGCTTCGAGGTGGCCATCTCGACGGGGGACCGCGACGCGCTCCAGCTCGTCGACGAGGCGACCACGGTCCTGTACCCCCGCAAGGGCGTCTCCGACCTCGTGCGGATGACGCCGGACGTCGTGGAGGAGAAGTACGGGGTGCGCCCGCACCGCTACCCCGACCTCGCGGCGCTCGTGGGGGAGACGAGCGACAACCTGCCGGGCGTCCCCGGCGTCGGCCCGAAGACGGCGGCCAAGTGGCTGGCGGCGCACGACGGGCTCGACGGCGTCGTGGGGAACGTGGACCGCATCACGGGCAAGGCCGGCCAGTCCCTGCGCGACCACCTCGACCAGGTGCTGCGCAACCGGCGGCTGAACCAGCTGGTGGCCGACCTCGACCTGCCCGTCGTCGTCGACGACCTCGTGGTCGCGGCGTGGGACCGCGAGGAGGTGCACCGCGTCTTCGACTCCCTGGAGTTCCGGGTCCTGCGCGAGCGCCTGTTCGCCACGCTGACCGTCCCCGAGGCCGAGGCCGAGGCGGAGGCCGAGGGCGGGTTCGAGGTCGACGTCGCGCGCCCCCGCGGCGCGGAGGTGGCCTCCTGGCTGCGGGCCCGGGGCGACGACCTCGTCGGCCTCCACGTGCTCGGTCGCTGGGGCGCCGGGGCGGGCCTCGCGACGGCGGTCGCGCTGGCCGCGGCGGACGGCGCCGGCGCCTGGCTGCCGCTGGTGGCCGAGGAGGGCGGCGAGGAGGCCCTGGACGACGAGGGGCGCGCCGCGCTGGGCGCCTGGCTGGCCGACCCGGACCGCCCCAAGGTCCTGCACGACGCCAAGGGCCCCCTGCAGGCCCTCGCCGGAGCGGGCCTGCCCCTGGCCGGCCTGGTGGACGACACCGCGCTGGCGGCGTACCTGTCCCGGCCCGACCAGCGCTCCTACGACCTGGCCGACCTGTCGGTGCGCCACCTGCACCGCGAGCTCCGCGCCGAGGAGCCCGAGGCGCCCGCGGCCGAGGACCAGCTCTCCCTCGACGTCGGCCCCGAGGGCGGTGCCCCCGACCCGGCGCCGCTGGCGGCCGTCCGCGCGTCGGCCGTCGTCGAGCTGTCGTCCGTCCTCGCGGCCGAGCTGGCCGAGCGGGGCGGCACCGCGCTGCTGGACGAGCTCGAGCTGCCGCTCGTCGGCGTCCTCGCCCGCATGGAGGCGCGGGGGGTGGCGGCCGACCGGGCGCACCTGGAGGCGCTGGAGCAGCAGTTCGCCGCCGCGGTGGAGGAGCAGGCCGAGGCGGCCTACGCCGTCATCGACCGGAGGGTGAACCTGGGCTCGCCCAAGCAGCTCCAGGAGGTCCTCTTCGACCAGCTGGGGATGCCCAAGACCAAGCGCATCAAGACGGGGTACACCACCGACGCCGAGGCGCTGGCGGACCTGCTCGTCAAGACCGACGGCCAGCCCGGCAGCGGCTTCCTCGTGCACCTGCTGGCGCACCGCGACGTCAGCCGGCTGCGCCAGACGGTCGAGGGCCTGCTCAAGACGGTGGCGCCGGACGGGCGCATCCACACCACCTACCAGCAGACCATCGCCGCCACGGGCCGGCTCTCCTCCACGGACCCGAACCTGCAGAACATCCCCATCCGCACCGAGGAGGGCCGCCGCATCCGGCAGGCCTTCGTGGTCGGCGAGGGCTACGAGAGCCTGCTGACGGCCGACTACAGCCAGATCGAGATGCGGATCATGGCGCACCTGTCGGGCGACGAGGGCCTGGTGGAGGCCTTCCGCTCCGGGGAGGACCTGCACTCCTTCGTGGGCAGCCGCGTCTTCGAGGTGGAGCCGGCGGAGGTCACGCCGGCGATGCGCAGCAAGATCAAGGCGATGTCGTACGGGCTGGCCTACGGACTGTCCGCCTTCGGCCTCTCCCGCCAGCTGCGCATCGGGGTCGACGAGGCCCGCGGGCTCATGGACGACTACTTCGAGCGCTTCGGCGGGGTGCGCGACTACCTGCGCGGCGTCGTGGACGAGGCGCGCACCACGGGGTACACCGAGACGATCCTCGGCCGCCGCCGCTACCTGCCCGACCTCACCAGCGACAACCGGCAGCGCCGCGAGATGGCCGAGCGGATGGCCCTCAACGCGCCCATCCAGGGCTCGGCGGCCGACGTCATCAAGGTGGCGATGCTCGGGGTGGAGCACGCGCTCGCCGAGCAGGGCCTGCGCTCGCGGATGCTCCTCCAGGTCCACGACGAGCTCGTCCTCGAGGTGGCCCCGGGGGAGCGCGAGCAGCTCGAGGCGCTGGTGCGCGCCCAGATGGGCGGCGCCGCCGAGCTGAGCGTCCCCCTCGACGTCTCCGTCGGCGTCGGGACGTCCTGGCACGAGGCCGGGCACTGAGCCCCGCGCGGCGTCCCCCCGGCTCCCGGGGCGCCGCGCGTCAGGCGGGCAGGTCGCAGACGAAGACCGCCGTGCCGGGCAGCAGCCGGCCGCGCAGGGGGCTCCAGCCGCCCCAGACGACGTCCCGGCCGGCGGGCCAGCGCGGCTCGACGAGGTCGACGAGGTCGAAGCCCGCGGCGACGACCTCGCGCACCCGCTGGCCGAGCGTCCGGTGGTGCTCGGCGTAGAGCACCTCGCCGTCCTCGCCGGTCTCCGCGTAGGGCGTGGTGTCGAAGTAGGAGCTCGTCGCCGTCAGCCCCGCCTCGCCGGGGTCGTCGGGGAACGCCCAGCGCACCGGGTGGGTGAGGCTGAACACCCACCGCCCGCCGGGGCGCAGCACGCGGGCCACCTCGGCGTGCACGCGCTCGGGCTCCGCGGTGAACGGCAGGGCGCCGTACGCCGACGCCGCGACGTCGACGGAGCGGTCCGCGAGCGGGATGCGGCCGGCGTCGGCCTGCACGAGGGGCAGGTCCGGGTCGGCGCGGCGGCCCTGCGCGAGCATCCCCGCCGACAGGTCCAGCCCGACGACCTCAGCCCCCGCGTCGACCAGCCACCGGCTGCCCTGGGCCGCGCCGCAGCCGACCTCGAGGACGCGCCGGCCGCGGACGTCGCCGAGCAGGCGGGCGTCGGCCTCGCGCAGCCCCTCCGGGCCCCAGACCAGCTCGCGGTCGCCCAGGTGGTCGGCGTGCTCGGCGAGGTAGCCCGGCGCCGCCTCGTCCCACCAGCCGCGGTTCGCGCGCACGGTGGCCCCCGGGTCGACGTCGCGGTAGCCGGCCGCCGCCAGGGCGCTGCGGGGTGCGGGCTGTCCTGCTGCGGAGGGGGAGTCGGCCACGCGGGCATGGTCGCGCACGTCCGCACCCGCTGCGGGCCGCGGCTCCCTTTGACCCCCCGGAACGGGCCCGCGTAGGCTTGACGTGCGCGCGTCCTGCGCGCGGCACCGCCCTCTCGCCACGGCCCCGGCTCGTCCCGGGCGCGCGGCACCGAGGTGGCGGACCGCGCGGAGGTCGGCGCACCACCTGTCCACGAGGTGGCGCCGCACGTCGCGGTGCCGCCGCGAAGCCCCCGCCCGCATCGGAGCCCAACGACTTCATGTCCATCACCACCGAGCGCACCGCGCCTCAGGTCGCCATCAACGACATCGGCACGGCCGAGGACTTCCTCGCCGCGATCGACGCGACCATCAAGTACTTCAACGACGGCGACATCGTCTCCGGGACGATCGTCAAGGTCGACCGCGACGAGGTGCTCCTCGACATCGGCTACAAGACCGAGGGCGTCATCCCCTCGCGCGAGCTGTCGATCAAGCACGACGTCGACCCCAACGAGGTCGTCGGCGTCGGTGACGAGGTCGAGGCCCTGGTCCTCCAGAAGGAGGACAAGGAGGGCCGGCTGATCCTGTCCAAGAAGCGCGCCCAGTACGAGCGCGCCTGGGGCACGATCGAGCGCATCAAGGAGGAGGAGGGTGTCGTCACCGGCACCGTCATCGAGGTCGTCAAGGGCGGCCTCATCCTCGACATCGGCCTGCGCGGCTTCCTGCCGGCCTCCCTCGTCGAGATGCGCCGCGTGCGCGACCTGCAGCCGTACGTCGGCCAGGAGCTCGAGGCGAAGATCATCGAGCTGGACAAGAACCGCAACAACGTCGTCCTCTCGCGCCGCGCGTGGCTCGAGGAGACCCAGTCGGCGGTGCGCCACAACTTCCTGCAGACCCTGCAGAAGGGCCAGGTCCGCTCGGGCGTCGTCTCCTCGATCGTCAACTTCGGCGCGTTCGTCGACCTGGGCGGCGTGGACGGGCTCGTGCACGTCTCCGAGCTGTCCTGGAAGCACATCGACCACCCCTCCGAGGTCGTCGAGGTGGGCCAGCAGGTCACGGTCGAGGTCCTCGACGTCGACATGGACCGCGAGCGGGTCTCGCTGTCGCTGAAGGCGACGCAGGAGGACCCGTGGCAGCAGTTCGCCCGCACGCACGCCATCGGGCAGGTCGTGCCGGGCAAGGTCACCAAGCTCGTCCCCTTCGGTGCGTTCGTGCGCGTCGAGGAGGGCATCGAGGGCCTGGTCCACATCTCCGAGCTGGCCGTGCGCCACGTCGAGGTGCCGGAGCAGATCGTCGGCGTCGGTGACGAGATCTTCGTCAAGGTCATCGACATCGACCTCGAGCGCCGCCGCATCTCGCTGTCGCTGAAGCAGGCGAACGAGGGCCTCGACCCGACCAGCGACGAGTTCGACCCGTCGCTGTACGGCATGGCGCAGGAGTACGACGAGGCGGGGAACTACAAGTACCCCGAGGGCTTCGACCCCGAGACCAACGAGTGGCTCGAGGGCTTCGAGACCCAGCGCGAGGAGTGGGAGCGGCAGTACGCCGAGGCCCAGGCGCGCTGGGAGGCGCACAAGCGCCAGGTCGTCTCGGCCAGCGAGGCCGAGGCCGAGGCCGTCACCGCGGGCGACGCCCCGGCGACGTCCTACTCCTCGGGCGGCCCGTCCACGTCGAGCTCCTCCGACCGCGGCGGCGACCGCGGCGGCGACCGCGGCGGGCGCGACGACGACGAGCAGGACGACCGCGGCTCCTCGGCGCCGTCCTCCGCCCCGTCCTCGGGCGGCGGCGAGGGCACGCTGGCCTCGGACGAGGCGCTCGCGGCCCTGCGCGAGAAGCTCACCGGCGCCGGCAGCTGATCTCCGGCTGACGCACCACCAGCACGACCCGCGGGGGTCCGGCGCCACGGCGCCGGGCCCCCGCGGCGCGTCCGGGGCCGGCGCTCCCCGGTCCGCACGCCCGGTCTGCGCGCCCGGTCCGCGCGCCCGGTCCGCGCTCACGGGTCCGCGCGACGGGGCGCTCGCGCTCGTAGGCTCGCCGTCGTGCTGAGGGTGGGGCTGACGGGCGGGACCGGCGCGGGCAAGAGCACGGCGGCCCGCCGGCTGTCCGAGCTGGGGGCGGTCGTCGTGGACGCCGACGCGATCGCGCGCGAGGTCGTCGAGCCCGGGACCCCGGGGCTCGACGCCGTGGTCCGCGAGTTCGGCGAGCACGTGCTCACGGGGGACGGCGCGCTGGACCGGCCCGCGCTCGGAGCGGTCGTCTTCGCCGACGCGGACCGCCGCCGGGCGCTGGAGGCGATCACGCACCCGCTCGTGCGCGCACGGCGGGAGGAGCTCGTGGCCGCGGCGCCGGCGTCCGCCGTCGTCGTCGACGACATCCCGCTCCTGGTGGAGACCGGCCGGGGCGCGGAGTGGCCGCTCGTCGTGGTCGTCGACGCCCCGGTCGAGGTCCGGGTGGCGCGGCTCGTGGCCTCCCGGGGCATGGCCGAGGCGGACGCCCGCGCGCGCATCGCCTCCCAGGCCGGGGACGACGAGCGGCGGGCCGCGGCCGACGTGGTGCTGGCCAACGACGGCGGCGCGCAGGAGCTGCGCGAGGCCGTCGAGCAGCTCTGGCGCGAGCGGCTGGTGCCGTTCGAGGAGGGCCTGCGCCTCGGGCGCCGGGCGGCGCGCGACGCCCGGGCGGTGCTCGTCCCGCCCGACCCGACCTGGCCCGCGCAGGCCGAGCGGGTGCTCGCCCGGGTGCGCCGCGCGGCGGGGGAGCGCGCCCTGTCGGTGGAGCACGTCGGCTCGACGTCCGTGCCCGGGCTCCCGGCGAAGGACGTCCTGGACGTGCAGGTGGTCGTCGACGACCTGGCGACGGCGCAGCGGGTGGCGGACGACCTGCGCGAGGCGGGGCTCGTCCGGCTGCCGGGGGAGTGGGCCGACGAGCTGCCCGGCGGCGGGACCACGCCCAAGTGCTTCGCCGCGAACGCCGACCCCGAGCGGGCCGTCAACTGCCACGTGCGCCCGCGGGTGGGGCGGGCCTCGGACGTCCTCGCCCTGCGGGACCACCTGCGGGCGCACCCGGCCGAGCGCGCCGCCTACGCCGCCCTCAAGGCCCGGCTCGCGGCCGAGCCGCACGCGAGCGTCGACGAGTACGCCTCCCGCAAGGGGCCCTGGATCCGCGCCGCGCTCGAGCGCGCCCGCGCCACCGGGTAGGCCCCTCGGCGCGCCGGCCCGGGGACCGGCTCGCGACGCCGCTGTCGGTGGCGAGGCCTACCGTTGGCGGCATGAGACCGGTGACCGACCTCCAGCGACGCGTCGCCCCCTTCACGGTGGTGTCGGAGTTCTCGCCGAGCGGGGACCAGCCGACGGCCATCGCCGAGCTGGAGCAGCGGGTGCGGGCGGGGGAGAAGGACGTCGTCCTGCTCGGCGCCACCGGCACCGGCAAGTCGGCGACGACGGCGTGGATGATCGAGAAGCTGCAGCGGCCCACGCTCGTCATGGCGCCGAACAAGACCCTCGCGGCCCAGCTGGCCAACGAGTTCCGCGAGCTCCTGCCGAACAACGCGGTCGAGTACTTCGTCTCCTACTACGACTACTACCAGCCCGAGGCGTACGTCCCGCAGACGGACACCTACATCGAGAAGGACAGCTCCATCAACGACGAGGTCGAGCGCCTGCGGCACTCGGCCACGAACTCCCTGCTGACGCGCCGGGACGTCGTGGTGGTCGCGTCCGTCTCCTGCATCTACGGCCTGGGCACCCCGCAGGAGTACGTGGACCGGATGGCGCGCCTGCACGTCGGGCAGACGGTCGAGCGCGACGAGCTGCTCCGCAAGTTCGTCGGCATGCAGTACACGCGCAACGACCTGGCCTTCACGCGCGGCACCTTCCGCGCGCGCGGGGACACCGTCGAGATCATCCCGGTGTACGAGGAGCTCGCGCTGCGCATCGAGTTCTTCGGCGACGAGATCGAGTCGCTGTACACGCTGAACCCGCTGACGGGGGAGGTCGTGGCGGAGGAGCAGGAGATGTACGTCTTCCCCGCGACCCACTACGTGGCCGGGCCCGAGCGCATGGAGCGGGCCATCGGGTCCATCGAGGCCGAGCTGGCCGCCCGGCTGGCCGAGATGGAGCAGCAGGGCAAGCTCCTGGAGGCCCAGCGGCTGAGGATGAGGACCACCTACGACATCGAGATGATGCGCCAGGTCGGCTCCTGCTCGGGTATCGAGAACTACTCGCGCCACATCGACGGGCGCGAGGGCGGGACGGCCCCCAACACGCTGATCGACTACTTCCCCGAGGACTTCCTGCTCGTCCTCGACGAGAGCCACGTCACCGTGCCGCAGATCGGGGCGATGTACGAGGGAGACATGTCCCGCAAGCGCACCCTCGTCGACCACGGGTTCCGCCTGCCGAGCGCCATGGACAACCGCCCGCTGAAGTGGGAGGAGTTCCTCGAGCGCATCGGGCAGACGGTCTACCTGTCGGCCACCCCCGGCAAGTACGAGCTCGGCCGCGGGGACGGGCACGTGGAGCAGATCATCCGGCCCACCGGCCTGGTCGACCCCGAGGTCGTGGTCAAGCCGACGAAGGGCCAGATCGACGACCTGCTCGAGGAGATCCGCCGGCGCACCGAGAAGGACGAGCGGGTCCTCGTGACGACGCTCACGAAGAAGATGGCCGAGGACCTCACCGACTACCTGCTCGAGCACGGCGTCCAGGTGCGCTACCTGCACTCCGAGGTCGACACCCTGCGCCGCGTCGAGCTGCTCCGCGAGCTGCGGCAGGGCGAGTTCGACGTCCTGGTCGGCATCAACCTCCTGCGCGAGGGCCTGGACCTGCCGGAGGTGTCCCTCGTGAGCATCCTGGACGCCGACAAGGAGGGCTTCCTGCGCAGCGGCACCTCGCTCATCCAGACGATCGGGCGCGCGGCGCGCAACGTCTCCGGCCAGGTGCACATGTACGCCGACCGGATCACGCCGTCGATGGCCCAGGCCATCGACGAGACCAACCGGCGCCGGGAGACGCAGGTGGCCTACAACCGCGAGCACGGCATCACCCCCACCGCCCTGCGCAAGAAGATCCGCGACATCACCGACATGCTCGCCCGCGAGGACGCCGACACGGCCGAGCTGCTCGGCGGGGCGGGGCGCCAGCAGTCCCGCGGCAAGACGCCGGTGCCCGGCATGGCCTCGCGGGGCGGCGAGGACGGGCAGCGCCGGAACCTCGCGGCCATGCCGGCAGCCGACCTGTCCGACCTCATCCAGCAGCTCACCGACCAGATGCACGCCGCCGCCGCCGAGCTGCAGTTCGAGCTGGCGGGGCGGCTGCGCGACGAGATCGGCGACCTGAAGAAGGAGCTCCGGGGCATGCACGCCGCGACGGGCTGACGCCGCCCGGGCCGACCGCCGCGCCGGAGGGGCCAGGTTGGCGCAGCCCCGGCGCCGGCCGCATACTCCTCAACGTCGAGGAGGGGAGTATCCCTGCGCGGCGGTCTCGTCAACACGACGCTCCCGCGGTCCGCCGGGGAGCTCCGGGGCCGTCGGTCCGGGCCGCGCAGCGGTCGGGCGGGAGAGACCTCCGGTCGAGCAGCTCAGCCAACCGGAGGAACTTCATGGACGTGCCCATCTGGGTGTGGGCGGTCACCGTCGCCGGCATCATCGGGATGATCGCCTACGACTTCGTCGTGCACGTGCGCACGCCGCACAGCCCCAGCATCAAGGAAGCGGCCGTCTGGTCCTCCGTCTACATCGGGATCGCCGTCCTCTTCGGCGTCGGCGTCCTCGTGCTCACCGGGAGTACCTACGGCGGCGAGTACTTCGCCGGGTACATCACGGAGAAGAGCCTGTCGATCGACAACCTCTTCGTGTTCGTGCTGATCATGAGCGGCTTCGCGGTGCCGCGGGAGTACCAGCAGAAGGTGCTCCTCATCGGGATCGCGCTGGCGCTCGTCTTCCGCACCGTCTTCATCGCCCTCGGCACCGCCGTGATCGAGAACTTCGCCTGGGTCTTCTACATCTTCGGCGCCTTCCTCATCTACACCGCGTACGCGCAGGCCAAGGCCGGGCGCACCGACTCGCACGCCGACGACGAGTTCAAGGAGAACGTCGTCCTGCGCCTGGCCAAGCGCGTGCTCCCGACGACGGACGAGTACCACGGCGACAAGTTCACCGTGAAGCTGGACGGCAAGCGCCTCGTGACGCCCCTGCTCGTGGTGATGATCGCCATCGGCAGCGCCGACCTGCTGTTCGCCGTCGACTCGATCCCGGCCATCTTCGGGCTGACGCAGGAGCCCTACCTCGTCTTCACGGCGAACGCGTTCTCCCTGCTGGGGCTCCGCCAGCTGTACTTCCTCATCGACGGGCTGCTCGACCGCCTCGTCTACCTGCACTACGGCCTGGCCGCCATCCTCGCGTTCATCGGCGTCAAGCTCCTGCTGCACGCCCTGCACGAGAACGAGCTGCCCTTCATCAACGGGGGTGAGCACGTGCCGGTCTGGGAGATCCCCACCTGGCTGTCGCTGCTCTTCATCGTCGTGGCTCTCGGCATCACCACGGTCCTGTCCCTGCGCGAGAACAAGCGCGCGGCGGCGGAGCGGGGCGCCGAGGAGCCGGGCGCCGCGCGCCCGCAGGACGCCCCCTCGCCGACGCGCGGCCCGGTGGGTGAGGGCCAGCGCGACGGCGGGGCGCTCAGCGACCTGCCGGACGACGCGCCCAGCGGCGGCAGCACCCGTAGCGGCCGGCACTCCGGGTGAGCGTCCCGGGCTGGCTCTGGGCCGCGACGATCGTCGCGGCGGTGCTCTTCCTCACCGCCGACGTGCTGCACAGCCGCGCCCGCCCGCACGTGCCGAGCACGCGGGAGAGCGCGACGCACCTCGCGGGGTTCGTCGGCGCGGCCGTGCTCTTCGGCCTGGGGCTGTGGTGGTTCGCCGGCGGCCAGGCGGCGGGGGAGTTCTACGCCGGCTGGCTCACCGAGTACTCGCTCTCGGTCGACAACCTGTTCATCTTCCTGCTGATCTTCCGGCGCTTCGCCGTCCCGCGGGAGCTGCAGCAGAACGCGCTGCTCATCGGCATCGTGCTGGCGCTGGTCCTGCGCGCCGTCGTGATCGCCGTCGGCGCCACGCTCATCTCGGCCTTCAGCTGGGTGTTCTTCCTCTTCGGCGCCTTCCTGCTCCTCACCGCCGTGAACCTGGTGCGGGGCTCCGGCCACGATGCGGAGGAGGAGTTCACCGAGAACCGCCTCGTCGGGCTCGTGCGCCGGGTGGTGCCCGTCACGCCCGACTACCGCGGGACGACCCTCGTGGTCTCCGACGGCGGACGGCGCGCCGTCACCCCGATGCTCCTCGTGCTCGTGGCGCTCGGGACGACGGACCTGCTCTTCGCGCTCGACTCGATCCCGGCGATCTTCGGGCTCACCAGCGAGCCCTACATCGTGCTGACGGCCAACCTCTTCGCGCTGATGGGGCTGCGCCAGCTCTTCTTCCTCGTCGGCGACCTGCTGAAGAAGCTGATCTACCTCGACATCGGCCTGGCCGTCCTGCTCGCCTTCGTCGGCGTCAAGCTCATCCTCGAGGCGCTGCACGAGAACACGCTGCCGTTCCTCAACGGCGGCGAGCACGTCGAGTGGGCGCCCGAGGTGCCCATCTGGCTCTCGCTGTCGGCGATCGTCGTCATCCTCGGGACGACGGCCGCGGTGTCCCTGCTCGTGAGCGGCCGGCGGGAGCGGGCCGCCCAGCGCGGCTGACCGACGCGGTCGCCCCGGCACGAGGGGCGCCCCGGTCGCAGGGGCGTCCCTCCGACCGGGGCCCGCGCGTCACCAGCCGCGGGAGCGCCACTGCGGCACGCCGGGCCGCTCCGCGCCGAGGGTGGTCGGCTCGCCGTGGCCGGGCAGCACCTCGGTGCGGTCGGGGAGCACGGCGAGCAGCCGGGCCTCGACGTCGTCGAGCAGCTGCCGGAACCGGTCGGCGTCGCCCCCCGTGGCGCCGACGCCACCGGGGAAGAGGCTGTCACCGGTCAGCGCCAGCACCCGGCCGGACGGGTCCCGCAGCACGAGCGCCACGGAGCCGGGGGTGTGCCCGCGCAGGGCCACGACGTCCAGGCGCAGGTGCCCCACCTCGACGACGTCCCCGTGCCGCAGCAGCCGGTCCGCCGGCACCGGCAGGTCGCCCGCGTCCTCGGCGCCCACCAGCACCCGGGCGCCCGTGGCGGCGACCACCGCGGGCAGCGCCCGGTGGTGGTCCCAGTGCCCGTGCGTCGTGACGACGACGTCCAGCCGGCCGTCGCAGAGCTCCAGGAGCCGCGGGGCGTCGTCCGCGGCGTCGACGAGCAGGCGCGCGCCCGTGGCTCGGCACTCCAGCAGGTAGCAGGCGTTGTCCATCGCCGAGACCCGCGCGGTGGCCAGGCGGACCGCCTCGAGCGGCCGCACCGCCGCGTCGCCGTCGACGGGCCCGGTCACCGGGGCCCCGAGGGCGTGGCGTCGCTGAGCGCGTCCGCGGCGCGGACCAGCGCGAGGTGGCTGAGGGCCTGGGGCACGTTGCCCGCCTGGCGTCCGGCCACCGTGTCGTACTCCTCCGACAGCAGGCCGAGGTCGCTGCAGCAGGCGAGGCAGCGCTCCATCAGCGCGTTGGCGTCGTCGACGCGGCCGGTGCGCGCGTACTGCTCCACCAGCCAGAACGAGCACGCCAGGAAGGGGTGCTCGTCGCCCGCGAGGCCGTCGAGACCGGGGCCGGTGTCGTAGCGCAGCACCAGGCCGTCGCGCAGCAGGTCCTCCTCGAGGGCCCGCACGGTGCCGACCATGCGCGGGTCGTCGGCGGGCAGGAAGCCGACCTGGGGGAGCATGAGCAGGGACGCGTCCACGTGGGGGGAGCCGTAGACCTGGGTGTAGGTGCCGCGGTCCTCGTCCCAGCCCCGGGTCTCGACCTCCTCGCGCACCCGGTCCCGCAGCTGCGCCCAGCGGTCGGCCGGCCCGTCCATCCCCGCCTCGCGCACCGCGCGCACCCCGCGGTCCAAGGCCGCCCACACCATGACCCGCGAGTGCGTGAAGTGCTGCAGCTCCCCGCGCATCTCCCAGATGCCGTGGTCCTTGCGCTCCCAGTGCTCCTCGACGTAGCCGAGGAGCGCCCGCTGCAGCGGCCAGGAGAACTCGTCCTCGGGGACGCCCTCGCGCCGGGCCCGGTCGAGCGCCACCAGCACCTCGCCGAGGACGTCGGCCTGGTACTGGTCCACCGCGCCGTTGCCGGTCCGCACGGGCGAGGACCCCTCGTAGCCGGGGAGCTGCGGCTGCTCGTGCTCGGCGAGCTCGCGCTCCCCGGCGAGGCCGTACATGATCTGCACGTCGCCCGGCTCGCCGGCCACGGCCCGCAGGAGCCAGCGCCGCCAGGCCTCCGCCTCCTCGTGGTACCCGTGCGTGAGCAGCGCCTCGAGCGTGAGCGCCGCGTCGCGGAGCCAGACGTAGCGGTAGTCCCAGTTGCGCTCGCCCCCGAAGTCCTCGGGCAGCGACGTCGTCGCCGCGGCCACGATGCCGCCGGTGTCGGCGTGCGTGAGGGCGCGCAGGACCAGGAGCGAGCGGCGCACGGCGGCGGGGTGGTGGTCGCCCGGGTCCGCGCGGTCGGCCCAGTCCTGCCACCACGCCAGCGTGGCGGCGAGGCGGTCGCCGACGTCGAGGCGCTGCGGCATCTCCCGGAACGAGCGGTACCAGGTCAGGCTGACGTCGTGGCCCTCGCCCGCCGCGAGGTCCCACTCGCCCCGGTGGCGGCGGCCCGCCGCCCGCGGGATCGGCCCGCCGCGCAGCAGGAAGGCGTCCGGCCCCGCCACGGCCAGCAGCCCGTCGAGGCCGTCCGGGTCCACGACGCGGCGCACCCACGGCACGACCTTGGCGTAGTCGGGCCGCACGACGAGCTCCTGCTGCATGCGCACGACCCCCTCGACCCCCTCGACGCGTCGGACGACGTCGGCGCGCAGGTCGTTCGTGGGCATGAAGTCGACCACCCGCACCACGCCCGTCGAGGTCGTCCACGTCGTCTCCAGCACGAAGGAGTCGCCCAGGTAGCGGCGCTCGCACGTGGCGTCCTCGTCGACCGGCGCCAGGAGCCAGCGGCCGTGCTCGGCGCCGCCCAGCACGCTGCTGAAGACGGCGGGGGAGTCGAAGCGGGGCAGGCAGAGCCAGTCCACGCTCCCGTCCCGGCCCACCAGGGCGGCGCTGTGGCAGTCGCTGAGCAGGGCGTAGTCCTCGATGCGCTGGCTGGGCATGGCCGGAGGCTCCCACGGGCGCGGGGGGCCCGTCGCGCCGGCGGGAGCGCCCGGCGCAGGTGGCCGGGGCTGCTTGCGGCTCCCCGCCGATGGCACCAAGGTGGCCCCCGGTCCCGCTGGTCCGCCGGGCGGACCGCCCGCGCACGCCCGACGCCCCACGGACAGGAGCCCGCCGCCGTGACCACGCTCATCGTCCTGGGCGCGGGGGGAGACCTCACCTCGCGCCTCCTGCTGCCCGGCCTCGCCGACCTGCTCGTCAGCCACCACGGCGAGTCGCTGGACCTCCGGCTGGTGGGCGCCGACCGCGACGAGCACGACCAGCAGTGGTGGGTGGACCGCGTCCGGGAGGCGGCGCGCACGGCCGGGGCCGAGGGCCCGCAGGTCGAGCAGCTGCTGGGGACGACCCGCTACGCCGCCACCGACGTCGCCGCCGACGGCGACCTCGCCCGCCTGCTGGCCGAGTGCGCGCGGGACGGGGACGTCGTCTGCTACTTCGCGCTGCCGCCGTCGGTGACCGCAGCCGCCTGCCGCGCGCTGTCCCCGGAGGACGTGCCCGAGGGCACCCAGCTCGTCCTGGAGAAGCCCTTCGGCCACGACCAGGAGTCGGCGGCCGAGCTGAACGCCGTGCTGACCCGGCTCGTGCCCGAGAGCGACGTGCACCGGGTGGACCACTTCCTCGGCAAGTCCACGGTGCTGAACATCCTGGGGCTGCGCTTCGCCAACCGGCTCTTCGAGCCGCTGTGGAGCGCGACGCACGTCGAGCGGGTGGACGTCGTCTTCGACGAGGACCTCGGCCTCGCGGGGCGCGCGGGGTACTACGACCGCGCCGGCGCGCTCGCCGACATGGTCCAGAGCCACCTGCTGCAGCTGCTCGCGCTGCTGGCGATGGACCCGCCGGCGACCATCTCCGAGCGCGACCTGCGCGACCGCAAGGCCGAGGTGCTGCGGGCCACGCGCCTGTGGGACGTCGACGACCCGGCGTCGTGCAGCCGGCGCGCCCGGTGGACGGCGGGTCGCGTCGGCGACCTCGACCTCGGCGACTACGCGGACGAGCCGGGCGTCGACCCCGAGCGCGGGACCGAGACGCTGGCCGAGGTCGTCCTCGCGGTCGACACGTGGCGGTGGGCGGGCGTCCCCTTCCGGCTGCGGTCGGGCAAGGCGATGGGCCGGCGGCGCAAGGAGGCGGTCATCACCTTCAAGCACGTGCCGCACCTGCCCACGGGGCTGCTCGGCACGCCGTCCCCGACGCGCCTGCGCATCGGCTTCGGACCGGACGAGATCACCCTCGAGCTCGACCTCAACGGCCAGGACGACGCCTTCGGCCTGGAGCGCACCAGCCTCACCACGCAGCTGTCCCCGGGGGAGCTCACGGCCTACGGGCAGGTGCTCCTCGGGGTCCTGCGGGGGGACTCCACGCTCTCGGTCCGCGGCGACACCGCGGAGCAGTGCTGGCGCGTCGTGGAGCCGGTCGTGGAGGCGTGGCGCGAGGGGCGCGTGCCGCTCGAGACCTACCCGGCCGGTTCGGGGGGCCCTCGGGGCTCCGGGCTGCTGGAGGACGTCGACGCGCGCGAGTGCGTCGAGGACGCCCAGGCGCAGGCGCAGCGGGAGGCCGCCACCCACGAGATCGGCTCGACGGAGTAGGCCCCGGCGGCGCGGGTCGGCGTCGGCGGCGTCGGGCGGGGGCGGCCCCGCGGCCGCCGACCGGCGCTGTCGGGGGGCGCGCCTACCATCGGCGGGTGCAGTCAGAGCTCATCATCCGCGGCGCCCGCGAGCACAACCTCCGCGACGTCTCGATCGACCTGCCGCGCGACGCGATGGTGGTGTTCACGGGCCTCTCGGGCTCCGGCAAGTCCTCGCTCGCCTTCGACACGATCTTCGCCGAGGGCCAGCGCCGCTACGTGGAGTCGCTCTCGGCCTACGCCCGGCAGTTCCTCGGCCAGATGGACAAGCCCGACGTCGACTTCATCGAGGGGCTCTCGCCCGCGGTCTCGATCGACCAGAAGTCCACGAGCCGCAACCCCCGCTCCACCGTCGGCACCATCACCGAGGTCTACGACTACCTGCGCCTGCTGTGGGCCCGCGCCGGTCAGCCGCACTGCCCCGTGTGCGGCGAGCCCATCGGTCGCCAGACGCCACAGCAGGTCGTGGACCGCCTGCTCGAGATGCCCGAGGGCACCCGCTTCCAGGTGCTCGCCCCGGTGGTGCGCGGGCGCAAGGGCGAGTTCGTGGAGCTCTTCGCCGAGCTGCAGACCAAGGGCTTCTCGCGCGCGCGGGTGGACGGCGACGTCATCTCCCTCGCCACCCCGCCGCAGCTCGACAAGAAGTTCAAGCACGACATCGAGGTCGTCGTGGACCGCCTCGTGGTGCGGGAGGGGGCGAAGCGGCGGCTGACCGACTCGGTCGAGACGGCGCTCGGGCTGGCCGACGGCGTGCTGCTGGTGGACCTCGTCGACGCGGGGGAGGGCGAGCAGAAGGAGCGCCGCTTCTCGGAGCGGCTCGCCTGCCCCAACGAGCACCCGCTGTCCCTCGACGAGGTCGAGCCGCGCACCTTCTCCTTCAACGCCCCCTACGGCGCCTGCCCGGAGTGCACCGGCATCGGCACGCGGCTGGAGGTCGACCCCGAGCTGCTCGTGCCCGACGACGAGCTCACCCTCGCCGAGGGCGCCATCGCGCCCTGGGCCAGCGGCTCGGGGTCCGCGGACTACTTCCAGCGCGTCATGCGCGGGCTCTCCGACCAGCTCGGGTTCTCCATGGACACGCCCTGGCGGGCGCTGCCCAAGCGGGCGACGACGGCGCTGCTGCAGGGGCACGACCACGAGGTGCACGTGCGCTACCGCAACCGCTTCGGCCGCGAGCGCGCCTACTCCACGGGCTTCGAGGGCGTCGTGCCCTTCATCCGGCGGCGCCACGCGGAGACCGACTCGGAGTGGTCGCGCGAGCGCTACGAGGGCTACATGCGCGAGACCCCCTGCCCGGTCTGCAAGGGCACCCGCCTGCGGCCGGAGGTGCTGGCCGTCACGCTCGGGGGCCGCTCCATCGCGGACGTGTGCGCCCTGCCGATCGACGAGTGCGCCGCCTTCCTGGGGGCGCTCGAGCTCGGGGCGCGCGAGCGGCAGATCGCGGCGGCCGTCCTCAAGGAGATCAACGCCCGGCTGGGCTTCCTCCTCGACGTCGGGCTGGACTACCTCTCCCTCGACCGCGCGTCCGGGACGCTGTCGGGCGGGGAGGCCCAGCGCATCCGCCTGGCGACGCAGATCGGCTCGGGACTGGTGGGCGTGCTGTACGTCCTCGACGAGCCGAGCATCGGGCTGCACCAGCGCGACAACCGCCGCCTGATCGACACGCTCACGCGGCTGCGCGACCTCGGCAACACGCTGATCGTCGTCGAGCACGACGAGGACACCATCCGCGCCAGCGACTGGGTCGTGGACGTCGGCCCGGGCGCCGGCGAGCACGGCGGCCGCGTCGTCCACTCCGGCTCCGTGCAGGGCCTGCTCGACCACGAGACCTCGCTCACCGGCGGCTACCTCTCCGGGCGCCTGGCCATCCCCGTGCCCGAGGCGCGGCGGCCCCGCGACCGCTCGCGGCAGGTCGTCGTCAAGGGCGCCCGGCAGAACAACCTCCAGGGCGTGGACGTCGCGTTCCCGCTCGGGTGCTTCGTCGCGGTCACGGGCGTCTCCGGCTCGGGCAAGTCGACGCTGGTCAACGACATCCTCTACACGGTGATGGCCAACCAGCTCAACGGCGCCCGCCGGGTGCCGGGCCGCCACCGCACCGTCACGGGGCTGGACCAGCTCGACAAGGTCGTGCACGTCGACCAGAGCCCGATCGGCCGCACCCCGCGCTCGAACCCGGCCACGTACACCGGCGTCTGGGACCACGTGCGCAAGCTCTTCGCGACGACGACGGAGGCGAAGGTGCGCGGCTACCAGCCGGGCCGCTTCTCCTTCAACGTCAAGGGCGGTCGGTGCGAGAACTGCCAGGGCGACGGCACGATCAAGATCGAGATGAACTTCCTGCCCGACGTCTACGTGCCCTGCGAGGTCTGCCAGGGCGCCCGGTACAACCGCGAGACGCTCGAGGTGCACTTCAAGGGCAAGACGGTCTCCGACGTCCTGGAGATGCCGATCGAGGAGGCGGTGGACTTCTTCGCCGCGGTCCCCGCCATCGCGCGGCACCTGCGGACCCTCGTCGACGTCGGGCTCGGGTACGTGCGGCTCGGCCAGAGCGCGCCGACGCTCTCCGGCGGCGAGGCGCAGCGCGTCAAGCTCGCCTCCGAGCTCCAGAAGCGCTCGTCGGGACGCACGGTCTACGTGCTCGACGAGCCGACGACGGGTCTGCACTTCGAGGACATCCGCAAGCTCCTGGGCGTGCTGCAGGGCCTGGTGGACAAGGGCAACACCGTCCTGGTCATCGAGCACAACCTCGACGTCATCAAGAACGCCGACTGGGTCGTGGACATGGGCCCCGAGGGCGGGGGCGGGGGCGGGCGCGTGGTCGCGGAGGGCACGCCGGAGCAGGTGGCCCGGGTGGCCGAGAGCCACACCGGGCACTTCCTCGCCGACGCCCTCGGCGTGCCGCGCGGGGAGTCCGCCCCGGCGCTCCCGCCGTCGCCGCGACGCCAGGAGGCCGCCGCGACCGCCTGACCGGGCGCGCCCAGAGCGGTGCGCACCCGGTCCAGGGCGCGCCCGGTCCGGGGCGCGCCCGGTCCCGAGCGCACCGGGACCGGAGCACACCGGGACCGGAGCACACCGGGACCGGAGCGCACCCGAAGCGCCGACCACCGGGGGAGCCCGGGCCCGCGTGCGGGCGAGCCGGACGGCCTGCGTCCCGAGCGTCCGGCGTCCCCGGACGGCTGGCAGTCCGGACGGCTGGCCGTCCGGGCGCTTGGCCCGTCCGGAGGGCTGGCGCGCCCTGACGGCTGGCGTGCCCGGACGGATGGTGCGCCCGACGAGCACGGCCACCGCGCCCCGGGGCGCCTCAAGGTGCGCGGTGCTGCCGCCGACGAGCCCAGGGTGAGGACTCCGCCGACGCGTGCCCCCGCTCCTGCGGGCCGGGGGCCGGTCGCCGTCGCGCTGCTCGTGGGCCTCGCCTGCGCGGCCGTCGTCGTGGCCACCGCCGCGGTCGAACCCGGCGCCGCTCCCCTCACCGCGTCGTTCGTCGTGGCCGTGTCGGGGCTCGCGGGCGGCGCGCTCGTCCTGGCGCGGCGCGGGCCGCGGGCGGCGCGCTCGTGCCGGCGGTGGTTCGCCCTGACCGCGATCGCCTGGTGCGGCGGGGAGCTGGTGAGCGCCCTGGTGGACGTCGTGCTCGCGGGCCCGCCGCCGCGCCCCAACGTCGGGGACGCGCTGAGCCTGTGCGCCGGGCCGCTCGCGCTGCTCGGCGTCCTGGCGCTGCCGCGTCCCACCGGGCGCGGCGGGGCCCTGCGCACCCTCGCGGTCGACGCGGTCGTCCTCGCGCTGGGGCTCGCCGTGGCCGTCTGGATGACGGTCTTCCCGGTCGGCGGGCCGCCCCTGCTGGTCCTCTTCTGCGTCGGCGTGCTGCTCCTGTACCTGCTGCTCTGCAGCCTGATCGCCCAGGTCGCGATGGTGGGCCGGGACCCCGGCGTCCTCGTCGTGCTGGTCGGGCTGGTCACGCTCGCGGTGGGCGACCTCGCGGTCACGCGGGAGCTCGTCGCCGGTGCGGCCGTCTGGGACTGGCGGCTGGCCGCCGTCCAGTGCCTGGTCTGGCCGGTCATCCTGGGCGGGGTGGACGGGATCGGGCGCGGGCGCCCGCTCGGGCGCTGCGGCGCGACCACGGACGAGGGGGAGACCTACGCCACCGTGGTGACCACGGCTGCCGTCTACGTCGTCTGGCTCGTCGCCCTGGCCGCCTTCGCGACGACCGGTGCCGGCAGCTCCGTCGCGGCCGTGCTCGGCGTCCTCGCCATCGCCAGCGCCGGCCTGCGGGAGGTGCTGCGCCTGCGGGCCCGCGTGGCCGTCCTCCGACGCCTGTCGCAGGAGAGCCGCCACGACCCCCTGACGGGCCTCGGCAACGCCCGCGCCCTGGCCGAGCGCCTCGCCCCGGTCACCGAGGGCGGCGCCCCGGCCTCGCTCGTGCTGCTCGACCTCGACGGCTTCGGCGAGGTCGACGAGCGGCTCGGGCGCACGGCGTCCGACGTCCTGCTGGCCCGGGTGGCGGAGGGGCTCGCCGACCGCTTCGGCGAGCCCCGCACGCACCGCACGGGGGGTGACGAGCTGGTCCTGCTGTGCGCCTGCGGGCCCGAGGCGGCGCAGGCCGTGGCCGAGGAGGCGCGCGCGCTCGTGGCCACCACCTCGGCGGCGGCCGGGGTGCGGCTCGTCGCCAGCGCCGGGGTCTCCGGCGTGGACGCCGGCGCCTCCACCGCGGTCCCCCGGCCGCTGGAGCTGCTCGCCGAGGCGGCGACGGCCGTCAGCGCGGCCAAGCGCGCCGGGGGAGACCGGACCGCGCTCTTCCGCGGGGAGGTGGCCGAGCGGGTGCGCCGGCGGGCGCTGGTGGAGCGGCGGCTGCGCTCGGCCCTCGCCGCGGCCGACCTGCACGTGGAGCTGCAGCCGGTCGTGCACCTGTCCTCCGGCCGGCTCCGCGGCTTCGAGGTGCTCTCCCGCTGGCAGGACGACGTGCTCGGCGGCGTCCGTCCGGACGAGTTCGTCGAGGTGGCCGAGGCGAGCGGGCTCGTGAGCGGCGTGGGCCTCTCGGCCCTGCGCGGGGGGCTGGCCGCCTTCGCCGCGGCGGGAGCCGCCGAGCGGGGGCTGACGCTCTCGGTGAACGCCTCGCCGGTCGAGCTGCGCGACCCCGGCTACCCCGCGCAGGTCGCCGCCGAGCTGGCCGCGGCGGGCGTGCCCGCGTCGGCGCTCGTCGTCGAGGTCACCGAGAGCGTCCTGGTCGCCGAGCAGGACCCGGCCCTCGCCAGCATGGCCGCCCTGCGCGCGGCCGGGTGCCGGATCGCCGTCGACGACGTCGGGTCCGGCTACGCCTCGCTCACCTACCTCGCGCGGCTGCCGGTGGACGTCGTGAAGGTCGACCGCTCGCTCGTCGTGGCGCTGGACGAGCCGCGCACCGCCCGGGTGCTCGACGCCCTCGTGAGCCTGAGCCGGTCCCTCGGCCTGGTCGTGCTCGCCGAGGGGGTCGAGGAGGACTGGCAGGTCGACCCGCTCGTCCGCGCCGGCGCCACCCTGGGCCAGGGGTGGCTCTGGTGGCCGGCCCTGCCCGCCCGGGACGTGCCGGCGCTGGTGCGGGCGGACGCCGTGGCGCACCCCGGCCCGCCGCCGCTCGAGGTGCTCGGCCGTCCTGCCGCCCTGCCGGCGGCGGACGTCCCCGCAGCACCCGACCCCGAGGCCGCCGCCCCGGAGGCCGCGCGCCGCGAGACGGGGGCGGACGGACCGGGACTGCCCGCGCAGCGGGTCGCCGACCGGGTACGCGGCGGCGCCGCCCCGCGCTGAGGGCCGGGGCCCCGGGCGTCCGGAGGTGTCAGCGGGCCGACCTACGCTGGAGCCGTGGCCGACCCGTCCTCCTACCGCCCGAAGCCCGGGGAGGTCCCGGACTCCCCGGGCGTGTACCGCTTCCGCGACGCGCACGGCCGCGTCATCTACGTCGGCAAGGCGCGCAGCCTGCGCCAGCGGCTCGCGTCGTACTTCCAGGACGTGGCGAACCTGCACCCGCGCACGCAGACGATGGTCACGACGGCCGCGTCCGTGGAGTGGACGACGGTCTCGACCGAGGTCGAGTCGCTGCAGCTGGAGTACTCCTGGATCAAGGAGTACGACCCGCGCTTCAACGTCAAGTACCGCGACGACAAGTCCTACCCGTACCTGGCCATCACGATGGGCGAGGCCGTCCCGCGGGTCCAGGTGATGCGGGGGAGCAAGCGCAAGGGCACCCGGTACTTCGGCCCGTACACGCACGCCTGGGCCATCCGCGAGACCGTCGACCTGCTGCTGCGCGTCTTCCCGATCCGCAGCTGCTCGGCAGGGGTCCTGCGCCGCGCGGCGCAGGTCGGGCGCCCCTGCCTGCTCGGCTACATCGGCAAGTGCTCCGCCCCGTGCGTGGGGCGCATCAGCGAGGACGACCACCGGGCCCTCGCCGAGGACTTCGCCTCGTTCATGGCGGGCGACGCGAGCCGGTTCGTGCGCCGCATCGAGGCGGAGATGCGCGAGGCGTCGCAGGACCTGGACTTCGAGCGCGCGGCGCGCCGCCGGGACGACCTCGGGGCCCTGCGGCGGGCGCTGGAGAAGAGCGCCGTCGTCCTCCCCGACGCCACGGACGCCGACGTCTTCGCGCTCGCCGAGGACGAGCTCGAGGCCGCCGTCCAGGTCTTCCACGTGCGCGGGGGGCGCATCCGCGGCCAGCGCGGCTGGGTCGTGGAGAAGGTCGAGGACGTCACCACCGCGGGGCTGGTGCAGCACCTGCTCCAGCAGGTCTACGGCGACGCCGACGCGACCGCGGACGCGGCCGCCGGCGGCGAGGGCGAGACCGGTTCCGGAGCGCCCACCGGCGCCGTGCCGCGGGAGGTCCTCGTGCCCGTGGAGCCCACCGACGCCGACCAGGTGACGGCCTGGCTCTCCGGGCTGCGGGGGTCGGCCGTCGACGTCCGCGTGCCCCAGCGCGGCGACAAGCGCGCCCTGCTCGAGACCGTCGCCAAGAACGCGTCGCAGGCGCTGGCCCTGCACAAGACCCGCCGGGGAGGCGACCTCACCTCGCGCAGCCTCGCCCTCCAGGAGCTGCAGGAGGCGCTCGGCCTGTCCGACGCCCCCCTGCGCGTGGAGTGCTACGACGTCTCCAACCTCCAGGGCACCGAGGTGGTGGCGTCCATGGTCGTCTTCGAGGACGGCCTGCCCCGCAAGGGCGAGTACCGCCGCTTCGCGGTGCGCGGGGAGTCGGTGCGCGCCGGTGACGCCCAGAACGACACGGCGGCGATCCACGAGGTGATGCTGCGCCGGTTCCGGCGGCACGTCGCCGACGGCGGGCGGGGCGCGGGCTCCCCGGCGGAGGAGCCGGTGGTAGCCGGTGAGGTCGTCGCGGGTGAGGTCGTCGCGGGTGAGGTGGTGGCGGGTGGGGTCGTGGCGGACGGCGCGCCCGCGCACCAGCCCGTGGACCCGGACACCGGCCGGCCGCGCCGCTTCGCCTACCCGCCCCAGCTCGTCGTCGTCGACGGCGGGGAGCCGCAGGTGGCCGCGGCCGCCCGGGCGCTGGAGGAGCTCGGCGTCACCGACGTCGCCCTGTGCGGCCTCGCGAAGCGGCTGGAGGAGGTGTGGCTGCCGGGGGAGGAGTTCCCGGTGGTGCTGCCCCGCCAGAGCGAGGGGCTGTACCTGCTGCAGCGCGTGCGCGACGAGGCCCACCGCTTCGCCATCACCTACCACCGGCAGCGCCGCAGCTCCTCGATGACGCGCAGCGCCCTCGACGACGTGCCGGGCCTCGGACCCGCGCGGCGGACGGCGCTGCTCAAGCGCTTCGGCTCGCTGAAGCGCCTGCGCGACGCGACGGTCGAGGAGGTCTGCGAGGTCCCCGGGGTGGGGCCCGCAACGGCTCGCGCCGTCCTGGACGCCCTCGCGCCGGCGCAGCGCGTGCCCGCCGGGGGGCCGCCGGAGCCTCGCGAGAGCGCCGACGAGGCGCCGCTGCGCGTCAACACGGCCACCGGCGAGCTGCTCGACGACTGAGCGCGCCGGGAGGGCCCGACGAGGGAGCCCCACCAGGGGCGGGGGCGAGCCGGCCGCTGCGCGGGACGGGCGTCGACGGCGCCGCGCGGCGCTGGGAGGATCCCCGCGTGGACGCGCAGCCCCCGCCCCCCGACGACGCCCGGCACCTCCCCGACGAGGCACGCGAGGAGGGATCGGACGGCCACCGCACCGGCCCGTGGGGGAACCTCGAGGAGACCGGCGAGGTGCCCGTCGTGGTGGGGGGCGACCCGCCCGGCTGGTCGCTCGCCTCGCAGGAGCGGCCCCGGTCCAGCGCGGACGCGGGACCGGCGGCCGGGTCCGCAGGGGGACCCGGCGCGGGCCAGGTGCCGGTGCCCGCGGCGGGCCCGGCGCCGGGGGACGACCCGGTCGAGGAGACGGGGGAGGGGCCGCCGCCCGGGGCGCGCGGCGGGAGCACCGAGGTGGTCGTCATCACGGGCATGTCCGGGGCCGGCAGGTCGACGGTCGCCGACCGGCTGGAGGACCTCGGCTGGTACGTCGTCGACAACCTGCCGCCGCAGATGCTCGGCGCGCTGGCGGGGCTCGCCGCGCGGGCGCGCCGGGGCCTGCCCCGGGTGGCGGTCGTCCTCGACGTCCGCGGCCAGGAGTTCTTCCCCGAGGTGCAGTCCGCCCTCGGCGAGCTGCGCGACCGGGGCGTCGTCGTCCGCGTGCTGTTCCTCGAGGCCTCCGACGAGGCGCTCGTGCGGCGCTTCGAGTCGGTGCGCCGCCCCCACCCCCTGCAGGCGGACGGGCGGATCCTCGACGGCATCCGCCGCGAGCGGGAGCTCGTCGCCGCCCTGCGCGGCGGGGCCGACGTGCTCGTGGACACGAGCGTCCTCAACGTCCACGAGCTGGGCGCCCGCGTCGGGGAGCTGTTCGGGGACTCGGCGCGGCCCCGGCTGCGGCTCACCGTCATGTCCTTCGGCTTCAAGTACGGCATCCCCGTCGACGCCGACCACGTCACCGACGTGCGGTTCCTGCCGAACCCGTACTGGGACCCCTCCCTGCGCGCGAGCACGGGGCGCGACGACCTCGTGCGGGACTTCGTGCTGCGCCAGGAGGGCGCGCTGGAGTGGCTGGAGCGCTACGCGGCCTCGCTGGAGCCCGTCGTGGCCGGCTACCGGCGCGAGCACCGCGGCTTCGCCACGGTCGCCGTGGGCTGCACCGGGGGCAAGCACCGGTCGGTGGCCCTCAGCGAGCAGCTGGCGCAGCGCCTCTCGGGGGCCGACGTCCGCGCCCGGGTGGTCCACCGCGACCTGGGGCGCGAGTGAGCGCCCCGGCCACCGGCTCGCTGCCGGTCCTCGGCCCCACCGCGACGCCGGGGGGCCTGCCCCGGGGCGCCGCCGGAGGAGCGGCACGGCCGTCGGTGGTGGCCCTGGGCGGGGGGCACGGGCTGTCGGCGTCGCTGTCCGCCCTGCGCCACCTGACCGACCGCCTCACCGCCGTGGTGACGGTGGCCGACGACGGCGGCTCGAGCGGCAGGCTCCGGCAGGAGCTGGGGGTGCTCCCGCCGGGCGACCTGCGCATGGCCCTCGCCGCGCTCTGCGACGACGCCGACTGGGGCCGGACGTGGGCCGACGTCGTCCAGCACCGCTTCGGCGGCGAGGGCGAGCTCGGGGGGCACGCGGTCGGCAACCTGCTCATCGTCGCGCTGTGGGAGCTGCTGGACGACCAGGTCGCGGGGCTCGACTGGGTGGCCCACCTGCTCGGCGCCCGGGGCCGCGTGCTGCCGATGTCGCTCGTGCCCCTGGACGTCGAGGGCGACGTGCGACCCGTGGACGGCGACGGCCCCGCGCGGGTCGTGCGGGGCCAGGTGGCCCTGGCCACCGCGTCGGGCCGCATCGGCTCCGTCCGCCTGCAGCCCCCGGACCCGCCGGCGTGCCCGGAGGCGGTCGAGGCGGTCCTGGAGGCCGACTGGGTCGTGCTCGGCCCCGGCTCCTGGTTCACCAGCGTCCTCCCGCACCTGTGCGTGCCGGAGCTGGCGTCGGCGCTCACGACGACGACGGCGCGCCGCTGCGTCGTGCTCAACCTCACCTCCTCCCAGCAGGAGACCGCGGGTCTCACCGCCGCCGACCACCTGCGCGCCCTGGCGGCCCACGCCCCCGACCTGGGCGTGGACGCGGTCGTGGCGGACCCGCGCGCCGTCGGCGACCCCGAGCCCCTCGAGCGCCTGTGCGCCGACCTGGGGGCGCAGCTGCTGCTGCGCCGCGTCGCCCGCTCGCGGCGGGACGACGCGCACGACCCCCTGCGCCTGGCCGCCGCCTTCCGCGACGCCTTCGAGGGCCCGGCGACGACCGGCCGGCCCTAGCCGGGCGGCCGCGGCCGGGCGGCTCCCGGCTGCCCGCCGCGCGTGCCGGCGGACCGCGCGGCGGTGGGAGGATGGCGGCATGGCACTGACGGCCCAGGTCAAGGACGAGCTCAGCCGCCTCCCCGTCACGCGCTCGTGCGACCGCAAGGCCGAGACCTCGGCGATGCTGCGCTTCGCCGGAGGCCTGCACATCGTCTCCGGGCACGTGGTCGTGGAGGCCGAGCTCGACACGGGAGCCGCCGCGCGGCGGCTGCGCAAGGACATCACCGAGGTCTTCGGGGCCTCCTGCGACGTCGTCGTCCTGTCGCCCGGCGGGCTGCGCCGCGGCACCCGGTACGTCGTGCGCGTGGTCCGGGAGGGCGAGGCCCTCGCGCGGCAGACGGGCCTGCTCGACGGCCGCGGGCGCCCCGTGCGGGGGCTGCCGCCCCAGGTGGTCGGCGGCGCCGCCTGCTGCGCGGAGGCGGCCTGGCGCGGGGCCTTCCTGGCGCACGGGTCGCTCACCGAGCCGGGCCGCAGCTCCTCCCTGGAGATCACGTGCCCCGGACCCGAGGCCGCGCTGGCGCTCGTGGGCAGCGCCCGGCGCCTCGGCATCACGGCGAAGGCGCGCGAGGTGCGCGGCGTCGACCGCGTCGTCCTGCGCGACGGCGACGCCATCGGCGCCCTGCTCACCCGGCTCGGGGCCCACGACGCCGTCATGGTGTGGGAGGAGCGCCGGATGCGGCGCGAGGTGCGCGCCACGGCCAACCGCCTCGCCAACTTCGACGACGCCAACCTGCGGCGCTCGGCCCGCGCGGCCGTGGCGGCCGGCGCCCGCGTCGAGCGGGCGCTGGAGATCCTCGGCGAGGACGTGCCCGAGCACCTGCTCGTGGCCGGGCGCCTGCGGACCGAGCACCGCCAGGCCTCGCTCGAGGAGCTCGGGGCCATGGCCGACCCCGTCATGACCAAGGACGCGGTCGCGGGCCGCATCCGCCGCCTGCTCGCGATGGCCGACCGCCGCGCCACCGAGCTGGGCGTCCCGGGCACCGAGGCCAGCCTCACGCCCGACATGCTCGAGGCCTGACTCCCACGACCCCCGTCTCGGATGTGACCCGCGTCACACCGGGCGGTGGGTCGCCGCGTCCGCGCACCGGCCCATCCCCTAGGGTCGGAGGCGGAACCCAGCGACCCAGCAGGCAGACCAGCACGACCGTCGGCCCGCCCTCTGCGGGCCCCACCGACCCCAGGGAGACCTGACGTGACCATCCGCGTGGGCATCAACGGCTTCGGCCGCATCGGCCGCAACTTCTTCCGGGCCGCCATGGCCTCGGGCACCGACATCGAGGTCGTCGGCGTGAACGACCTCGCCGACAACAAGTCCCTGGCGCACCTGCTCAAGTTCGACTCCGTCCTCGGCGTGATGGCCGAGGACGTGACGGCGGACGAGCAGGGCATCACCGTGGGCGGCAAGCACGTCCGCGTGCTGTCCGAGCGCAACCCGGGCGACCTGCCCTGGGGCGAGCTCGGCGCCGACATCGTCGTCGAGTCGACGGGCCTGTTCACCGCGGCGTCCAAGGCGCGCGCCCACGTCGAGGCCGGCGCGAAGAAGGTCATCATCTCGGCGCCGGCGTCCGACGAGGACCTCACCGTCGTCATGGGCGTCAACGACGACCAGTACGACGCCGACAAGCACACGATCATCTCGAACGCGTCCTGCACGACGAACTGCCTCGCGCCGATGGCCAAGGCCATCCACGACGCGTTCGGCATCAAGCAGGGCCTCATGACGACGATCCACGCCTACACGGCCGACCAGAACCTCCAGGACGGCCCGCACAAGGACCTGCGCCGCGCCCGCGCCGCGGCGCTGAACATCGTCCCGACCTCCACGGGCGCCGCGAAGGCCATCGGCCTCGTCATGCCCGAGCTCAAGGGCCGCCTCGACGGGTACGCCCTCCGCGTGCCGGTGCCGGTGGGCTCGGCGACCGACCTCACGGTCACGGTCGGCCGCGAGACCACGGTCGACGAGGTCAACGCCGCCGTGCAGGCCGCCGCCGACGGCAGGTTCCTCAAGTACTCCACCGACCCGCTGGTGTCCACCGACATCACCCAGGACCCCGCCTCCTGCATCTTCGACTCGGGCCTGACCAAGGTGATCGGCGACCAGGTCAAGGTCGTCGGCTGGTACGACAACGAGTGGGGCTACTCCAACCGCCTCGTCGACCTCGTCGACCTGGTCGGCTCCAGCCTGTGAGGTCGCTCGACGAGCTCGCCGCGCAGGTCGACGGCCTGCGCGGCAAGCGCGTCCTGGTCCGCAGCGACCTCAACGTGCCCCTCGACGGGCCCGACGACGCGCGGCGGATCACCGACGACGGGCGCATCCGCGCCTCCCTGCCGACGTGGCGGCAGCTGCTCGACCAGGGCGCCCGCGTGGTCGTGTGCGCCCACCTTGGCCGCCCGAAGGGCGCTCCGGAGGCCAAGTACTCCCTCGCCCCGGTGGCCGAGCGGGTGCGCGAGCTGCTCCCCGGCGTGACGGTGCGCTTCGCCACCGACACCACGGGGGAGTCGGCGCGCGCCGAGGCCGACGCCCTGGAGGACGGGCAGCTGCTGCTGCTGGAGAACCTGCGGTTCTCGGCGGCGGAGACCTCGAAGGACGACGACGAGCGCGGGCGCTTCGCCCGCGACCTGGCCGACGCGGCCAGCGCCTACGTCGGCGACGGCTTCGGCGCGGTGCACCGCAAGCACGCCTCGGTGTACGACGTGCCGCAGCACCTGCCGGCGGCCGCCGGCGGCCTCGTGCTCGCCGAGGTGGAGGTGCTGCAGCGCCTGACCACTGAGCCCGCGCGCCCCTACGTCGTCGTCCTCGGCGGCTCCAAGGTCTCCGACAAGCTCGGGGTGATCGAGGCGCTGCTCGGGCGGGCCGACCGCATCCTCGTCGGCGGCGGGATGGTCTTCACCTTCCTCGCCGCCCAGGGGCACGACGTCGGCTCCAGCCTCCTGGAGGCCGACCAGCTGGAGACCGTGCGCGGCTACCTCGCGACGGCCGCCGAGCGCGGCGTGGACGTCGTCCTGCCGACGGACGTCGTCGCGGCGACGGCCTTCTCCGCGGACGCCGAGCACGACGTCGTCGCGGCGGACGCCATCCCGTCCGACCGCATGGGCCTCGACATCGGTCCCGAGTCGTCGGCGGCCTTCGCGGCCGCGCTCGCGGACGCGGGCACGGTCTTCTGGAACGGCCCGATGGGCGTCTTCGAGATGGAGCCGTACGCGGCGGGGACCCGCGCCGTGGCCGAGGCCATCGCGGGCTCGGACGCCTTCTCGGTGGTCGGGGGCGGCGACTCCGCCGCCGCCGTCCGCGCGCTCGGCCTGTCCGAGGAGGACTTCGGGCACATCTCGACCGGCGGGGGGGCGAGCCTGGAGTACCTCCAGGGCGAGGCGCTCCCCGGCCTGCAGGCTCTGGAGGGCTGAGGCGATGGCGAGCACGGCACGGACCCCGCTCATGGCGGGCAACTGGAAGATGAACCTGGACCACCTCCAGGCGGCGTCCACGCTGCAGAAGCTCGCGTGGACCCTGCAGGACGCCAAGCACGACCCGGCCTCCGTCGAGGTCGTCGTCCTCCCGCCGTTCACGGATCTGCGCACGGTGCAGACGCTCGTGGACGGCGACCGGCTGGACCTGCGCTACGGCGCCCAGGACCTCTCGCCGCACGACAGCGGCGCCCGGACCGGCGACGTGTCCGGCGCCATGCTGGCGCGCCTCGGCTGCACCTACGTCGCGGTGGGCCACAGCGAGCGGCGCGAGGGCCACGGCGAGACCGACGAGGTGGTCGCCGCCAAGGCGGCAGCCGCCCTGCGGCACGGCATCACGCCGGTCGTCTGCGTCGGCGAGGGGCTCGACGTCCGGCAGGCCGGTCGCCAGGTCGAGCACGTCCTGGCCCAGGTGGACGGCTCGCTGGCCGGGCTGGACGCCGCGGCCGTGGCCGGCCTCGTGGTCGCCTACGAGCCCGTGTGGGCCATCGGCACCGGCGAGGTGGCGACCCCCGCCGACGCCCAGGAGGTGTGCGGGGCGATCCGCGCCCGCCTCCGGGAGGTGCACGGCGACGCCGCCGCCGACGGCGTGCGGGTCCTGTACGGCGGCTCGGTGAAGCCGAGCAACGTCGCGGCCGTCATGGCCGAGGCCGACGTCGACGGCGCCCTGGTGGGCGGCGCGAGCCTCGACCCCGGCGACTTCGCCGCGATCGTGCGCTACCAGCACCACCACGGCGGCCGCTGAGCCGTCCTCGCGGGGGCGTGGCGCAGCGCGTGCTGCGCCACGCCCCCGTCCGACGTCCGGGGGAGTGGGACGTCCGGGGGAGTGGGACGTCCGGGGGACCCGCGCGGACGCGGCCCGCGGACGCCGTCCGGGGTCTGGCCGCCGCGACCGCCCGTCGCGGGCCCGGGAGGCACCGGGAGTCCCGTACCCTGGGCCCTTCCGCGGGTGCCCGCGCCCCGAGGCGCCGAGACCCGCCGCACCGCTGGTACGCCGACCACAGACCGCCGCCGCCGCGCGCCGGGCACCACCTGCGAGGAGAACCGCCGTGATCGACGTCCTGAGGGTCGTGCTGCTGGTCCTCCTCGGCATCACCGGTCTCTTCCAAGTCCTCCTGGTGCTGCTGCACAAGGGCAAGGGCGGGGGCCTGTCGGACATGTTCGGCGGCGGGATGTCCGCGAGCGTCGGCAGCTCCGGCGTCGCCGAGCGCAACCTCAACCGCCTGACCATCGGCATGGCCCTCCTGTGGGCCGCCGTGGTGATCCTGCTGGGCCTCGTGGAGCGCTTCGACCCCAGCACCTGACCCGCCTCCCGGCGCGGCCGGGGAGCACCGCCGGCCTCCTGGCCGGCTCGCACGGACCAGTGGACGAGCGCGCCCGCAGCGGCGCAGCGAAGGAGGAGGGCCAGGTGGCAGGAGGGAACGCGATCCGGGGCAGCCGGGTCGGTGCCGGACCGATGGGCGAGGCCGAGCGGGGTGACAGCGCCCCCCGCGTCGTCATCTCGTACTGGTGCGCCAACGAGCACGAGACGCGCCCGAGCTTCGCCCAGGACTCCGGTGCGCCGGTCCCGGAGACGTGGGACTGCCCGCGCTGCGGCTTCCCCGCCGGCCAGGACCGCGCGAACCCCCCGCAGCCGATGCGCAACGAGCCCTACAAGACGCACCTGGCCTACGTGAAGGAGCGGCGCAACGACGCCGACGGCGCGGCCATCCTCGAGGAGGCGCTCGAGTCGCTGCGGGCCCGGCGGCTCGTGCCCTGATCGACCTGACGTGATCGTCGACCGGACGTGCTGACCGACCGCTCGTCCTAGGCCGACGCAGAAGGCCCGCTCCCCGAGGGGAGCGGGCCTTCTCGCGTCTCGCGGACCGGCGGGTGCGGCCGGTCAGCCCCGCAGCTGCGAGGCCGCGGCGCGGTCCACGAGCCAGCGCGTGGCGCTGCGCCCGCGGGCGGCCGCGGCCGGCGTCCGGTGCGGGTCCTCCTCGGGGTCGAGCCCGCGCGCGACCGCCTCGGCCTTGTCCTCGCCGGAGACGACGAGCCAGACCTCGTCCGCCGCGCGCACGGCGTCCAGGCCCAGGCTGAGCCGCAGGGGCGGGGGCTTGGGAGCCTCCTCCTCCACCAGGACGGTGGCACCGCGCTGGTCCAGGGACGGGCGGCCGGGGAACAGCGAGGCCACGTGCCCGTCGGGCCCCACCCCGAGCAGCAGGACGTCGAAGACGGGCACGCCGGGCACCGAGACGCCCTGCGGACCGAGGTCGTCCGCGTGCTCGGCGAGGTCCGCCGCGTAGCGCGCTGCGGCGTCCACCGCCTCGCTGCTGCCGCCGGCACCGGCGGCCGGCATGGGGTGCCAGTGCACGGCGTGCAGCGCCGGGGCCCGTCGCAGCGCCGAGCGCGCCTGCACGTCGTTGCGCTCGTCGCTCGTGGCCTCGACGAAGCGCTCGTCGCCGAACCACAGGTGCACGCGCGTCCAGTCCAGCGCCGCCGGTCCCTCGCCGGCGGCGCCGCGGGCGGCCGCGGCGTCGTCGTCGGCAGCGCCGACCGCGTCCGCCACCGCCTCCAGGGCACGGCCGCCGATGCGTCCGCCGGTGAGGACGACGTGGACCGGCGCAGGCGCGGGGCGCGCGTCGAGCGCCGCGGCCACCGACGCCAGCAGGCGGTCGGCGACGTGCTGCGCCAGGGCGTCGGCGTCCTCGAGGACGGCGACCTCCGGCTGCCCCGCGGCCTCCCCGGCGCTCACGCGGAGCCCCCGCGACCGCCGTCGACGCCCAGGACGTCGGGCACGTCCGCGGCCGAGGCGCCGCCGTCGTCGGGCACCGCCCCGCCGCCGGAGCCCTCGACGGCGCGGGCGCCGTCGGTGGAGCCCTCCGGTGCGGGCGGCACCGGCGCCTGCGTCACGACCTCGGAGTCGTCCGTGGGCTCCTCCGCGGGGGGCGCCCCCTGCGGGTCGGCGCCGCGGACGGCGTCGGCCGTCTCGCGCTCGGACGCCCGGTGCCCGGCGAGGCGCTGCTGCGCCTCCCCGCGGGACGTGGCGGCGCCGCGCTCGGCGGCGGCGCCCTCGGTGAGCCGGCGCGCGCGTCCCAGGCGGCGCATCCCCTCGGTGAGCACGTCGCCGTAGACCTCGTCGGGGTCCAGGCGGCGCAGCTCCTCGGAGAGGCAGTCGCGCACGCTGCGGTGCGGCAGGGCGACCTTGCGCTCCGGCTGGCCCGGCGCGGTGAGCAGCGCCGTGTCGCCCTCGGGGCGCACGAGCTCCACGGCCCCGCTGCGCCGCTCGAGACGCACCCCGACCACCCCGGTGCCGCCGGCGCTGCGCACCCGGGTCACCGGGCAGCCCAGGGCGAGCCCCAGCCACGCGGCGAGCAGGTCGGCGCTGGGGGAGTCCTCGGCGCCGGTGACGACGGCGGAGTCCACCGCGTCGTACGGCGCCTGGTCGAGCGCGGCCGCGAGCAGGCCGCGCCACAGGGTCACCCGGCTCCAGGCCAGGTCGGTGTCGCCGGGGGAGTGCCCCGCCGCCAGCGCCTGGAGGGCCTTGAGCGGGCGCCGGGCCGCGCCGGAGTCGGTGATCCGCCGCTGCGCCATGGACCCGATCGGGTCCTGCGACGGCACGGCCGGGGGCTCGCCGGGCCACCAGGCGACGACCGGGGCGTCGGGGAGGAGCAGCGGCACGACGACGGCGTCGCCGTGGCGCGCGAGCTCCCCGTACAGACGGGCGACGACGACCTCGCTCGCGCCGGCGTCCCCGCCGACGCGGATCTGGCCGTCGAGCCGGCTGGCGCCGCGGCGGCTGCCGCGGGCGACGACGAGCACGCGGCACGGGTGCTCGCGGCTGGCGTCGTTGGCGGCGGCGATGGCCTCCTCGGCCTCCTCGTCACCGGTGCAGATGACGAGCGACAGCACCCGGCCGAGCGCCACGGCGCCGCCGGTCTCGCGCAGGTCGACGAGGCGGCGGTTGATGGCGCTCGTCGACGTCGAGGGCAGGTCGATGATCACGGGCGCCTCCACTCACGGCCGTCGCGCGCCATCATGGCGAAGGCGCTCTCGGGGCCCCAGCTCCCCGACGGGTAGCTCTCGGGCTGGCCCTGGGCGGCCCAGTGCTCGATGACCGGGTCCAGGATCCGCCAGGACAGGTCGACCTCCTCGTGGCGCGGGAACAGCGGCGGGTCGCCCAGGAGCACGTCGAGGATCAGGCGCTCGTAGGCCTCCGGGCTCGACTCCGTGAAGGCGTGCCCGTAGCCGAAGTCCATCGTGACGTCGCGGACCTCCATCGCCGTGCCCGGCACCTTGGAGCCGAAGCGCAGCGTCACGCCCTCGTCGGGCTGGACCCGGACGACGAGGGCGTTCTTGCCCAGCTCCTCCGTCGCGGTCTGCTCGAAGGGCAGGTGCGGCGCGCGCCGGAAGACGACGGCGATCTCGGTGACCCGGCGCCCGAGCCGCTTGCCGGCGCGCAGGTAGAACGGCACGCCGGCCCAGCGCCGGGTGTCGATCTCGACCTTGACGGCGGCGAAGGTCTCCGTCGTGGAGTCCGCGGAGATGCCGTCCTCCTCCTCGTACCCCCGCACCGGCGTGCCGCCCTGCCAGCCGGCGGCGTAGCGCCCGCGGGCCGTGGAGCTGTCGAGCCCGGCCGCGGGGTGGCGCACCGCCGAGAGGACCTTCTCCTTCTCGGCGCGCAGGTCGGAGGCCCCGAAGGAGACGGGCTCCTCCATCGCCGTCAGCGCCAGGAGCTGGAGCAGGTGGTTCTGGATGACGTCGCGCGCCGCGCCGATGCCGTCGTAGTAGCCGGCCCGGCCGCCGATGCCGATGTCCTCGGCCATGGTGATCTGCACGTGGTCGACGTGCTGGGCGTTCCAGATCGGCTCGAACAGCTCGTTGGCGAAGCGCAGCGCCAGGAGGTTCTGCACCGTCTCCTTGCCGAGGTAGTGGTCGATCCGGAACACCGAGTCCGACGGGAAGACCCGCTCGACCACGGCGTTGAGCTCCTGCGCCGAGGCCAGGTCGTGCCCGAAGGGCTTCTCGATGACGACGCGCCGCCACGAGCCGTCCTGGGCCCGCGCGAGCCCCGAGCGGTCGAGCTGCTCGCAGACCACGGGGAAGCTCGACGGCGGGACCGAGAGGTAGAACGCCACGTTGCCGCCGGTGCCGCGCGCCTCGTCGAGGTCGTGCACCGTGCGGGCGAGGGCGTCGAACGCCTCGTCGTCGCCGAACTCGCCGGGGATGAAGCGCAGGCCCTCGGCCAGCTGGCGCCACACCTCCTCGCGGAACGGGGTGCGGGCGTGCTCGCGGACGGCGTCGTGCACGACCTTGCCGAAGTCCTCGTCGCGCCAGTCGCGGCGCGCGAAGCCGACGAGGGAGAAGCCCGGCGGCAGCAGGCCGCGGTTGGCCAGGTCGTAGACCGCCGGCAGCAGCTTCTTGCGGGCGAGGTCGCCGGTCACCCCGAACATCACCAGGCACGAGGGCCCGGCGATGCGCGAGAGCCGCTTGTCGCGCGGGTCGCGCAGGGGGTTGGCCTCCCCCCGGGGGCCGAGGCTCCGCCCCGCCCCCCGGGCACCCGTGGTCGGTGCGGTCATCGGCCCCCGCCGTCTCCGCCGGCCAGGGCGGCCCGCACGCGACCCAGCGCCGAGCGCTCGGTCAGGTGCAGGCGCAGCACGGGGCGGCCGTGGTCGGCGAGGACGCCCGCGTCACCGGCGGCCTGCGCGAGCTGGAGACCGCCGAAGGTGAACGGGCGGTCGGGGATGGGCAGGTCCTCGCCGGCGGGGGCGGAGGTGATCTGGAGGTAGACGCCCGTCGCGGGACCGCCCTTGTGGTACTGGCCGGTCGAGTGCAGGAACCGCGGGCCCCAGCCGAAGGTGACCGGTCGCCCGGTGCGGGCGGCGAGCTCCTCGCGGACCTCCTCCAGGTCGGCGTCGGCCTCGCGGTCGAGGTAGGCCATGACCGCGAGGTACCCGCGGTCGTCCTCCACCTGCGAGAGCTGGGACAGCAGCGCCTCGACCGCGGCCTCGAGCGTGGTGGCGCCCTCGAGCTCGGACGTGCCGCGGAGCTCCACGTCGCCGTCGACGGCGAGGGGCTCCTCGGTCTCCGGCGAGCCCTCGAGGAGCTCGCGGGTCGCGTTCTTGGCGCTCTCCACGTCCGGCTGGTCGAACGGGTTGATGCCCAGCAGTCGACCCGCGACGACGACCGCCGTCTCCCACAGCGCCATCTGGGCGCCCAGCGAGCCGGCGACGCGGACCTCCGCCGCCGAGGTCCGGGCCGAGGAGGGGTCCTCGTCCGGGGCGGCGTCGTCGCTGCCGCCCGGCCCGACGAGCCGGACGACGACGGCGTCCGCGGGGGAGGAGGCCACCTCGGGCGAGGACGTGCCGGCCACGACCACGGGCAGCAGCCCGGTGCCGAGCTTCCCGGTCGACTCGGCGACCAGCTGCTCGGCCCAGGCGCCGAAGCCGCGCAGCGGCGTCCCGTCCTCGACGAGCACGAGCTTGTCCCGCAGGGGGTCGGTGCCGCCGAGGGCCGCACCGAGCTGCAGGCCCGGGTTGCCGTCGTCGTCGGCGGCCAGCAGGGCGAGGGCCTCGGCGGCGTCGTCGAGCAGGCCGCGCACGTCCGCACCCGCCAGGCCGGAGGGGACCAGGCCGAAGGCGGTGAGGGCGGAGTAGCGCCCGCCGACGTCGGGGTCGGCCTCGAACAGCGCCCGGTAGCCCTCGTCCCGCGCCATCTGGGAGAAGGGGGAGCCCGGGTCGGTGACGACGACGACGCGGCGGGCCGCGTCCACACCGGCCTCGGTCATCGCCGCCACGAACGCGCGGCGCTGGGAGTCGGTCTCCACCGTCCCGCCGGACTTGCTCGAGACGACCACGACGGTGCGCTCGAGGCCCTCGGCCAGCGCCCGGCGCACCTGGCCCGGGTCGGTGCCGTCGAGGACGACGAGCGGGACGCCCGCGGTCGCGGTGATGACCTCGGGCGCGAGCGAGGAGCCGCCCATGCCGCACAGGACGACGCGGTCGACGCCCTCGGCGGCGAGCTCGGCGCGCAGCTCCTCCACGCGGGCCGGGAGGTCGCCCGAGCGGGCGGCGACGTCCACCCAGCCGAGGCGCTTGCCGGCCTCGTCGGCGGCGTCGGGGCCCCAGAGGTCGGCCTCCTGCGCCGCGACGCGGCTGGCCACGCGGTCCGCGACGAGCGCGGGCACGTGCGCGGAGACGGCGCGGGCGGCGTCGCCGGTGGCCGCGACGGACAGCTCGGGCGCGGGCGCCCCGGTCGCCTCTGCGGTCACTTCTGGTCCTGCGCGTCGTCGCCGGACGGGGACAGGCGCGCGAGCTCCTCGGAGACGGTCTGCTGCAGCTCCGTCCAGGAGTCGGAGAACTTCTTGACGCCCTCGACCTCGAGCTGGTCGACGACCTCGGTGTAGGAGATGCCGAGGCGCTCGAGGTGGTCCATCACCGCGGTGGAGGCCTCCGCCGTGCCGGTGAGCGTGTCGCCGTGCACCTGGGCGTGGTCGAAGGTCTTGTCCAGGGTGGACCCGGGCATCGTGTTCACGGTGCCGCGGGCGACCAGCTCGGTGACGTACATGGTGTCGGGGTAGTCGGGGTTCTTGACCCCGGTCGAGGCCCACAGGGGGCGCTGGACGCGCGCGCCGGCCTGCTCCAGGACCTCCCAGCGCGGGGTGGAGAAGACCTCCTCGTACGCCGCGTAGGCGAGGCGGGCGTTGGCCAGCGCGGCCTGCCCGCGCAGGGCCAGGGCCTCGTCGGTGCCCAGGGCCTCGAGGCGCCCGTCGATCTCGCCGTCGACGCGGCTGACGAAGAAGGACGCCACGGAGGCGATCGAGGTGAGGTCGCGACCGGCCTCGCGGGCCTGCTCGAGCCCCGTGAGGAAGGCGTTCATCACCGCGCGGTAGCGGTCGAGCGAGAAGATCAGCGTCACGTTGACGCTGATGCCCTCGGACAGGGCGGTCGTGATGGCGGGCAGCCCCTCGAGGGTGGCGGGGATCTTCACCAGGAGGTTGGGGCGGTCCACGGCGGCCCAGATGGCGCGGGCGGCCGAGACGGTGCCCTCGGTGTCGTGGGCGAGGCCCGGCTCGACCTCGAGCGAGACGCGACCGTCGTGGTGGCCCGAGCGCTCGTAGACGGGCGCGAAGAGGTCGCAGGCGCGGCGGACGTCCTCGGTCGTGATCCGGAAGACGGCCTCGTCCACGCCGACGCCCTGGCGGGCGAGCTCGGTGGTCTGCTCGGCGTAGGCGTCGCCCTTGGTGAGCGCGCTGGCGAAGATCGTGGGGTTGCTCGTGACGCCCACGACGCTGCGCTCGTCGACGAGCCGCTGCAGCTCGCCGGACTCGAGCAGCTCGCGGGAGAGGTCGTCGAGCCAGACGGACACGCCCTCCGCGGACAGCTGGGCGAGCGGGTCGGTGCCGGTGCTGGGGGTGGTGGTCATCTCGGGTCCTCCGGGAGGTCTGCGGGTGTGCTCTCGCGGGCGCCGCGGCTCGCGGCGCGGGGTCGCGGGGGGCCGGCCGGTCGGCGCGGCCCCCCGCGCTCGCTCACTGCTGGTCGGCGGCGCCGCCCTCGGTGGCCGTGGTGGAGGCGCCACCGGGGGTGGCCCCGTCGCGGACCGCGCGCAGGGAGTCGCGCGCCGCCTCGGCGACGGCCTCGCCCGTCAGGCCGAACTCGCGGTAGAGGGTCTCGTAGTCCGCGGACGCGCCGAAGTGCTCGATGGAGACGGTGCGGCCGGCGTCGCCGACCACGTCGCGCCAGCCCTGGGCCACGGCGGCCTCGACGGAGACGCGCGCCCGGACGCCGGCCGGCAGCACGGAGTCGCGGTAGTCGTCGTCCTGCTCGTCGAACCACTCGCGGCAGGGCATGGACACGACGCGGGCGCGCACGCCCTCGCCCGCCAGCTCCTCGCGGGCGGCCATGGCGATCTGCACCTCGGAGCCCGTGCCGACGAGGATGACGTCGGGCTCGCCGCCGTCGGCCTCGGCCAGCACGTACGCGCCGCGCAGGACGCCCTCGGCGGAGCCGAGGGTCGAGCCCTGCGCCGCGCCGTCGCCCCGCTCGAAGGTGGGCACCTTCTGGCGCGTCAGCGCCAGGCCGGCCGGGCGGTCGGTGCGCTCGAGGAGCCCCCGCCACGCCCAGGCCGTCTCGTTGGCGTCCGCCGGGCGGATGACGTCCAGGCCCGGGATGGCGCGCAGGGCGGCCAGGTGCTCGATGGGCTGGTGCGTCGGGCCGTCCTCGCCCAGGCCGATGGAGTCGTGCGTCCAGACGTAGATCGTCGGCACGGCCATGAGGGCCGCGAGGCGCACCGCGGGGCGCATGTAGTCGCTGAACACCAGGAAGGTGCCGCCGTAGGCGCGGGTGCCGCCGTGCAGCGTGATGCCGTTGAGGATCGAGCCCATGGCGTGCTCGCGGATGCCGAAGTGGAGCGTGCGGCCGCCCTCGTCGCCCGGGAACTTCTTGGTGGCCCTCCCGGCCGGCACGAAGGAGCTGACGTCGGCCATCGTCGTGTTGTTCGAGCCCGCGAGGTCGGCCGAGCCGCCCCACAGCTCGGGCAGCACGGGCGCCAGGGCGGACAGGACGTCGCCCGAGGCCGAGCGCGTGGCGACGCCCTTCCCGGCGGGGAACTCCGGCAGCGCGTCGGTCCAGCCCTCGGGCAGGCGCCGCTCGGACATGCGGTCGAGGAGGTCGGCCCGCTCGGGGTTCGCCTCGCGCCAGGAGGTGTAGCGCTCCTCCCAGGCGGCGCGGGTCTCGCGCGCGCGCTCGGTGGAGCTGCGCGTGACGCCGAGGACCTCGTCGTCGACCTGGAAGGTGCGGTCGGGGTCGAAGCCCAGGATCTCCTTGGTGGCCCGGATCTCGTCGTCGCCGAGCGCGGCGCCGTGCGAGGCGCCGGTGCCCTGCATCGTCGGGGCCGGCCACGCGATGACGGTGCTCAGCTTGATGATCGAGGGACGCCCCGTCTCCGCGCGCGCCGCCGTGAGGGCGGCGTGGAGCTCGGCCGGGTCCTCGGCGTAGGTGCCGCCCTTCGTCCAGTCCACGTGCTGGGTGTGCCAGCCGTAGGCGGCGTAGCGGGCCAGCACGTCCTCGCTGAAGGCGATGTCGGTGTCGTCCTCGATGGAGATCTTGTTGTCGTCGTAGATGACGACGAGGTCGCCGAGCTCCTGGTGGCCGGCCAGGGAGCCCGCCTCGGAGGTGACGCCCTCCTGCATGTCGCCGTCGGAGGCGATCACGTAGATCGTGTGGTCGAAGGGGCTCTCGCCGGGCGCGGCGTCGGGGTCGAGCAGCGTGCGCTCGCGGCGGGCCGCCATGGCCATGCCGACCGCGCTGGCCAGGCCCTGGCCCAGGGGGCCGGTGGTGATCTCGACGCCGTCGGTGTGGCGGAACTCGGGGTGGCCCGGGGTCTTCGAGCCCCAGGTGCGCAGCTGCTGCAGGTCCTCGAGCGAGAGGTCGTAGCCGGCGAGGTACAGCTGGATGTACAGCGTCAGGCTGGAGTGGCCGGCGGACAGGACGAAGCGGTCGCGGCCGTGCCAGTGCGCGTCCGAGGGGTCGTGCCGCATGACCTTCTGGAAGAGGAGGTAGGCGGCCGGCGCGAGGCTCATCGCCGTGCCGGGGTGGCCGTTGCCCACCTTCTGCACCGCGTCGGCCGCGAGCACGCGGACCGTGTCCACGGCGCGCTGGTCGGCGTCGGTCCAGGTGAAGGAGTCGGCCGTCGTCTCGATGTCCATGGGGGGAGCGTCCCTTCGCGGCCCCGCCCGGCGGGTGCGCCGGACGCCGGCCTGCTCTCGCGGTGCGCCCGTGCCGTGCACGAGCTCGGTCTGGAGCCTGGCGGGCCCCGTCGGGAGCGCCGGTCGGCGGCCCGGGAGGGCTGCTGAGCCGAGCGGGCCCGGTGAGCAGGAGCAGCGCGCGGACGGGACCGCGTCTTCCCGGCCGGTCTCCCGGTCGTCGTCCCGTCCTCGGCTCCGGCCCGCGGCGCTCCGTCGAGGTCCGCTCCGACCCTAGTGGGGCGGGCACCCCGACGCTCGCGCGCGACCACCCCTCGGGCGCCCGGCGCGGCGCAGGGCCCCGGGCGCCGACGGCCCGCGGGGCGCACGAGGGCTCCCGGGGGCGGGCGCGTACGATCGGCCCCGAGGACGCACCTCGCCGCCTTCGCGCGGGAGGGGCTCGGCCGGGCGCCGGACCCTCCTCCGCGCCGCAGCCGCGCCAGCTCCTCCCACCACCCCCCGACGGATCGGACGAGGACCCAGTGAGAGCGACCGACCCGGTGCACGCCGAGCACGTCGCGGGCTCCGGGCGCGCCAAGGCACCCGAGGGCCCTGCCGCCTCCGGCCCGCTGCACCCCTCGGAGGCGGGCCGGCCGACGCGGTCCCGCGCCGCCGCGTTCCTGGCGCTGACGAAGCCGCGCATCATCGAGCTGCTCCTCATCACGACCGTGCCGACGATGCTCCTGGCCGCGGGGGGCCTGCCGCCGGTCGGCCTCGTCCTCGCCACGCTGGTCGGCGGCGCGCTGGCCGCGGGCAGCGCCAACACGCTGAACTGCTACGTCGACCGCGACATCGACGCCCGCATGGACCGCACCCGCGAGCGCCCGCTGGTCACCGGCGAGGTGTCCCCGCGCGAGGCCCTCGTCTTCGGCACCGGCCTCGGCGTGCTCTCCACCGCCTGGCTCGCCGTGCTGGTCAACCCGCTCTCGGCCGGCCTGGCGCTGGCCGCGATCGCCTTCTACCTCTTCGTCTACACGCTCGGGCTCAAGCGCCGCACGTCCCAGAACATCGTCTGGGGCGGGGCCGCGGGCTGCATGCCCGTCCTGATCGGCTGGTCCGCGGTGACCGGCGGCCTGGACTGGGAGGCCCTGGTCCTGTTCGGCGTCATCTTCCTGTGGACGCCGCCGCACTACTGGCCGCTGTCGATGCGGTACGCCCGCGACTACAGCAGCGTCGACGTCCCGATGCTCGGCGCCGTCGAGCGGCCCGCGCTGGTCGCGCGGCGCATCATCGCCTACTCGTGGGCGATGGTGGCCTGCTCGCTGCTGCTCGTGCCCGTGGCGGGCACGGGCCCGGTGTACACGTTCGGCGCGGTCCTCCTCGGGGCGTGGTTCCTCGTCGAGGCGCACGGCCTGCGCCGCCGCGCCCGGTTGGCGGACGCCTCGCCCGACCCCGTGGCGACGGCCGGCGCCATGCGCGTCTTCCACGTCTCCATCTCGTACCTGAGCCTGCTCTTCGTCGCCGTCGGCGTGGACCCCTTCGTCCCCTGGTGGTGACGCTCGCCCCCTGGCGGTGACCCCCCGTCGCGGTGACGACCGCGGTCGTCCCGGTGACGACACCACCCCGGGGCGGCCCCGCCGTGGGGGAGCCCGCCTCAGGTGAGGACGTCGACGACGACCCGAGGAGGGTCGGCCAGCCGCGTGATGCGGTAGGGCGCCTCCTCGTCCAGGCCGACGACCACCTGCGCCTGGCCCTCGTGGACGCCGCCCACGAGGACCTCCCGGACCAGCTCGGTGCCCTCGCCGCTCGTGCTGCCGAGCACCTCGTCCTGGCCGGTCTCGAAGGGGTAGCCCAGGCCTCGCACCACGACGGCGAGGTGGCTGCTGCCGGTGACCTGCAGCGGCGCGCCCGAGCCGTCCTGCGTCGGCTCGTCGACGTAGTGGGCGTGCCAGCCGGGCTCGCCGCCGTCCTCCCCGGCGAGCTCGAGCACGACGCGGTCGAAGCCCTCGTGGCGCCCGGTGCGGACGTCCACGACCGACAGCCCGCCCCCGACCGCCTCCTGCTCGGAGGTCCCGGTGCCGGCGTCGTGCTCCTGCGGGGCCCGGAGGTCCTCGGGCGTCGCCCCTGCGTCCGTCGCGGGCGACGAGGCGGGGGTGGTGGACGGGACGGGGGTCGACGCCGCCCCGGTCGAGGGCGCGTCGGGCTCGCCGGCGCCCGTCGTGCCCTCCGCCGTCCCGGCGTCGGCGGCGCCCCCGGTCGTCTCCGGAGCGCGGGGGGTCGTCGCGGCGGCCGGTGAGATGGCGGGGCCCGCGGTCACGCCGTCGCCGCCGCAGCCCAGGAGGAGGGCGAGGAGGCCGGCGGCGACCGCACCGGACGCGGTGGCCCGGGCGGCGCGGGAGCGGGGGACGCGCGTCCGCGGGCCGGGGCGCTGGTCGTGCGGGGTCATGGTCAGATCCTCGGGCGCCGGCGGGGCGTCCTCCAGCACTCTGCGGTCACGATCGGCTCACGACCACGACCCCGTGCGACCGCCGCCGCCCCTCGCCCTCCGACGCGGGCCCCCAGCGCCCGGTGACGACGACGTCAGGGGGTGCTGGCGTCCGGGGGTGCTGGCGTCCGGGGGTGCTGGCGTCCAGGGGTGCTGGGGGCGTCAGGAGGCGGCGGCGCCGGTCGAGCTGCTCAGGTGCTCAGGACCGGTGGTCGTCGTCGCGGCGTCGGGGTCCCGCGTGCGCAGCGCCATGAGGAGCGCGGTGGTGGCCACGACGGCCAGGCCGGCGCCGAGCATGTGCAGCGCGACGAGCAGCTCGGGCAGGTCGGTCGCGTACTGGACCCAGCCGACGAGGCCCTGCGCCAGCAGCACGGCGAGGAGGACGTCGACGCGGCGCCGGGCGCTGCGGGGCGCGCCCGTGCGGCGCAGGAGGACCGCGAGGGCGACGACGACGAGCAGGAGGAGCACGACGGCGTCCGCGTGCACGCGGGAGACGACCTCGGTGTCGAAGCCGAGGCGCGCCGGGTGCTCGGCGTCGCCCGAGTGCGGACCCGCGCCCGTCACGATCGTGCCGAGCACCAGCACCGCGCCGAGCACGGCGCCCGCCGCCTGGGCGAGGCGCCGCACCAGCTGCGGGACCACGGGGCGGGGCGGGGCGTCGGCGTCCTCGCGCACCCGCAGGAGCAGCGCCGTGGAGGCGGCCACGAGCGCCGAGGAGACCAGGAAGTGCGTCGCGACGGTGGCCGGGTGCAGGCGCGTGAGCACGGTGATGCCGCCGATGACGGCCTGGAGCACCACGCCGACCAGCGGGGCCGCACCCAGCAGGAGCAGGGAGGAGGGACGCCGCCCGGTCACGACCAGGCGGCTCACCGCCGCGAGCGAGGCGAGGGCGGCGAGGCCGACGACGAAGGTCAGCAGCCGGTTGGCGAACTCGATGTCGTCGTGGATGCCCAGCTCGGGGGAGTACACCGGGGTGTAGGAGCCGGCGGTGCACGCCGGCCACGTCGGGCACCCGAGGCCGGAGCCGGTGAGGCGCACGGCACCGCCGGTCAGCACGATCAGGACCTGCGCGACGAGGTTCACGGCGAGGACGGCGACGACCCAGCGCGGTGCCCCGCCGCCGCCACCGGGGGCGCGGGAGGAGGCCGCCGGGCGGGCTGCGACCGAGGAGCTGCTCACCCGCTCAGGGTAGGGGAGCCCACGGGCCGGCCCTGCGGCGGGAGGGCGTCAGTCCCAGCGGAACCAGCGCCGGGCCGCGGCCGCCGCGACCACCGCCCACACCGCGAGCACGAGCAGGGCCGGCACGTCGAGCGAGCCGTCCGCGGAGGCCCGGCGCAGCCCCTCCCCGAGAGCGCCCGAGGGCAGGACGTGCACCAGCGCGCCCCAGGCGCCGGGCAGCGCGGCGGCGGGGACCACGACGCCGCCGCCCACCAGCAGGGCCGCCCACACGAGGTTGGCGACCGCCAGCACCGCCTCGGCCCGCAGGACGCCCGCCAGCAGCAGGGCCAGGGCCGTCAGCGCCGCGGTGCCCACGAGCACGAGCAGGGCGCCGGGCAGGAGCCCCACGGGGTCCGGGCGCCAGCCGACGGCCAGGGCCACCGCGCCGAGCACCAGCACCTGCACGACCTCGACCGCGAGGACGCCCAGGACCCGGCCGGCCAGGAGCCCGCCGCGGCCCAGGGGCGTCGTCGCGAGCAGGCGCAGCACCCCGCTGCGCCGGTCGAAGCCCGTCGCGATGGCCTGGCCGGTGAAGGCCGTGGACAGGACGGCCAGGGCGAGGACGCCCGGCGCCACGACGTCCACGGCGCGCTCCCCGGGGGCCAGCCCGAGGTCCACGACCTCGGTCCGGGAGAGCCCCACGAGCACCAGGGCCGGGAGCACCAGCGTGAGCAGCACCTGCTCGCCGTTGCGGAGCATCGTGCCCGCCTCCCACCGCGCCTGCGCGAGGACGCGGGCGGCCGGGCTCGCGGCGCGCGGCGGCACCGGGGCCCGCGGCGTGGCCGGGGCGGCGCTCACCGCAGGCTCCGGCCGGTGAGGTCCAGGAAGACCTCCTCCAGGCTCGGCCGGCCGACGGACAGGGCCTCCGGCATCACGCCGCGCTGGGCGCACCAGGACGTGACGCCCGCGACCACCTGCGGGTCGACGTCCCCCGAGACGACGTAGGAGCCGGGCGCGGGCTCGCTGACGGCGACGTCCTCCGACAGGGCCTGCCGCAGCGGCCCGAGGTCCAGGCCGGGGCTGGCGGTGAAGCGCACCGAGGCGGACGAGCGGGCGGTCAGGACGCCGGGCGAGCCGGTGGCCAGCGCCCGGCCGCCGTCGACGATCACGACGTGCTGGGCCAGCCGCTCCGCCTCGTCGAGGTCGTGGGTGGTCAGCAGCACGCCCGCGCCGTCGGCGACGACCTCCCGCACCAGCTCCCAGACGACGAGGCGGGCTGCGGGGTCGAGCCCGGCGGTCGGCTCGTCGAGGAAGACCAGGCGGGGACGACCCACGAGGGCGGCCGCGAGCGCGAGCCGCTGGCGCTGGCCCCCGGAGAGCCGTCGCACCGAGGTCCGCGCGAAGGCCGGGATCCCCAGCCGCTCGGCGAGGACGTCGACGTCGCGGGGCCGGGCGTGCAGGCGGGCCAGGTGCCGCAGGAGCCTCATCGGCCGCGCGGACGTCGGCAGGCCGCCGTCCTGCAGCATGGCGCCGACGGCGGCCCGGTGGTCAGCGCTGGCGGTGGCCTCGGCGAGCTCGGTCCCGAGCACCTGGAGCGACCCGGCGTCGGGCCGCCGGAGCCCGAGGCAGCACTCGACGGTCGTCGTCTTGCCGGCGCCGTTGGGGCCCAGGAGCGCCGTCACCGAGCCGGCGGCGACGTCGAGGTCGAGCCCGTCGACGGCGAGCCGACCGGCGTACCGCTTGACGAGGCCGCGCACGCGCAGCGCGGCCCCCGCGGACGGGGAGCCGTCCGGAGGACCACCCACGGGCCGGGAGTCTAGGTCGCCCGTGCCCCTCGCCCTCCCGCCCGCCCCCCGCGCACGGGGGCGGGGCGCCGCGGGGCGCTCGCCCGGCGGCCGCTGCGCGAGGGCCCGCTCGTGGCAAGGGGAGCCTCACTGGACGCCCCCCGGCGGGTTTCGTCACACTGGCGTCGTGAAAACCCCGGCGGCGGCCCGCACGAGCGAGGCGACGACGCGCGAGCGCGTCCTCGCCGTCGTCGTCGAGCACGGGCCGGTCACCACGGGCGCCGTCGCGCGGGTCCTGGGCCTGACCGCCGCGGCGGTGCGCCGCCACCTCGACGCCATGGCGGCCGAGGGCCTCGTCGCGGGGCGCGAGCAGCGCCCCGAGGCGGGGGGCGCGCGCGGTCCGGGGCGCCCGGCCAAGGAGTTCGTCGCGACGCGGCGCGCTCCCGGCGGCCAGGACGGCCACGGCGAGCTGGCCGTGGACCTCCTGCACCACCTGGCCGCCACCACGGGCGCTGCGGGCGTCCGGGCCTACGCCGAGCACCGGGCGGACCAGCTCCGGGCGCGGTACGCGGCGGACGTCGAGGCCGCCGGCCCGGGCGTGCCCGCGAGGGTCCACGCGCTCGTCAGCGCCCTCGGCCGGGACGGCTTCGCCGCCAGCACGCGGCCGGTCGACACGGGAACAGGCGTCGCGGCGGTCCAGTTGTGCCAGGGGAGGTGCCCGGTGCAGCAGGCGGCGGCCGCGTTCCCCGAGCTCTGCGACGCGGAGACGGCGGCCTTCTCCGAGCTCCTCGGGGTCGGGACCCGCCGCCTGGCGACGCTGGGCGCCGGGGGGCGCGTGTGCACCACGCACGTGCCGCTCGACCCGCCCCGCAGCACCGCCCGCCCCGGCAGACCCGATCCTCCCCGCAGCACCGCCCTGGACCCCGCGGCGCAGCAGCCCCCCGCACCACCGCACCGCGGGGGCGCCGCGCCGGCCCCGCCGGCGGGCACCAGCACTCGCGATACCACTGGCCACACCCCGAGCAGTCCGGAGGGACCCCGCCGATGAGCACCGACGTCGAAGCACTGAACCCCGAGCTCGAGGGCATCGGCACCTACACCTACGGGTGGGCCGACTCCGACCTCGCCGGCACCAACGCGCGCCGCGGCGTCAACGAGGAGGTCGTCGCCGACATCTCGGGCCGCAAGAACGAGCCCGACTGGATGCTGCGCACCCGCCAGAAGGCCCTGAAGATGTTCGGCCGCAAGCCGATGCCGACCTGGGGCAGCGACCTCGACGGCATCGACTTCGACAACATCAAGTACTTCGTGAAGTCGACGGAGAAGCAGGCGACGTCCTGGGAGGAGCTCCCCGAGGACATCAAGAACACCTACGACCGCCTCGGCATCCCGGAGGCGGAGAAGCAGCGCCTCGTCGCCGGCGTCGCGGCGCAGTACGAGTCGGAGGTCGTCTACCACCAGATCCGCGAGGACCTGGAGGAGAAGGGCGTCATCTTCGTCGACACCGACACCGGCCTGCGCGAGCACGAGGAGCTCTTCAAGGAGTACTTCGGCTCGGTCATCCCGCCCGGGGACAACAAGTTCGCCGCGCTGAACACCGCCGTGTGGTCGGGCGGCTCGTTCATCTACGTGCCGCCGGGCGTGCACGTCGACATCCCGCTGCAGGCCTACTTCCGGATCAACACCGAGAACATGGGCCAGTTCGAGCGCACGCTGATCATCGCCGACGAGGGCTCGTACGTGCACTACGTCGAGGGCTGCACGGCGCCGATCTACAAGAGCGACTCGCTGCACTCGGCCGTCGTCGAGATCGTCGTGAAGAAGGACGCCCGCGTCCGCTACACGACCATCCAGAACTGGTCGAACAACGTCTACAACCTCGTGACCAAGCGGGCCACCGCGGCCGAGGGCGCCACCATGGAGTGGGTCGACGGCAACATCGGCTCCAAGGTGACGATGAAGTACCCGGCGATCTTCCTCATGGGGGAGGGCGCCAAGGGCGAGACGCTGTCCATCGCCTTCGCCGGCGAGGGCCAGCACCAGGACGCCGGCGCCAAGATGGTGCACGCGGCGCCGCGCACCTCGTCGTCGATCATCAGCAAGTCCGTGGCCCGCGGCGGCGGCCGCACGTCCTACCGGGGCCTCGTGCAGGTCCTCGAGGGCGCGCACCACTCCGCGTCCACGGTGCGCTGCGACGCGCTGCTCGTCGACCAGATCAGCCGGTCCGACACCTACCCCTACGTCGACGTCCGCGAGGACGACGTGTCGATGGGTCACGAGGCCACGGTCTCGAAGGTGAGCGAGGACCAGCTCTTCTACCTCATGTCCCGCGGCATGGCCGAGGACGAGGCCATGGCCATGATCGTCCGAGGCTTCATCGAGCCCATCGCCCGCGAGCTCCCCATGGAGTACGCGCTCGAGCTCAACCGCCTCATCGAGCTCCAGATGGAGGGTGCGGTCGGCTGACCGCACCTCCCTCCCACCGCCGGCCTGCCCCTCGGGGCGGCCGGCGGTGGCGCGGCGGGCCCGGACGACGGCCCGCCGCAGCCCCTCGGCCCCGCTGAGCCCCGCGCCGCGGGTCCACGACACCACCTCGACACGGAGGACAGCCATCACTCCCCCCGACACGCGCCCGCACGACACCGAGGCCGCGGGCTCCACCACCACGCCGGCGGACGCCCGCCAGGAGCACGCCGTCGACCACGCCGCGCAGGCGCCCACCGACGTGACGCTGGACTCCTCGCGCTCGGCGGGGCCCAGCTACGACGCCGGCGCGGCCGTCGTCGCCGCTGCGGGCGAGGCCGTGCTCGAGGCGACCCGCGGGGAGCGCGCCCGCTCCTTCGACGTCGCCGACTTCCCCGTCCCCACGGGGCGCGAGGAGGTCTGGCGCTTCACGCCGCTGGACCGCCTCGGCGGTCTGCTCGAGGACGCGCCGGCCGACCCCGACGCGCGCGACGTGGTCGTGCAGGCGCCCGACGGCGTGCACGTCGGGACGCTGGCTGCGGGCGAGGGCGTCCGCGGCACCGCCCTGGTCCCCGAGGACCGCGCGGCGGTCCTCGCCGACGCCGCGTCCCCGAGCGCGACCCACGTCCGCATCCCGCGCGAGGTGGAGCTCGACGGCCCCGTCCACGTCTCCGTCGTCGGTCGCCCGGGCAGCCGCGGCGCCGGTCACCTCGTCGTCGAGGCCGAGCGCCACTCGCGCGCCGTCGTCGTCGTCGAGCACACCGGGGGCGGCGTCCACGCCGACGGCGTCGAGGTGGTCGTCGGCGACGGCGCCGAGCTCACCGTCGTCAGCCTGCAGCTGTGGGACGACGAGGCCGTGCACGTCTCCCAGCAGGAGGCCAGCGTCGGCCGCGACGCCAGCTACCGGCACATCGCCATCACGCTGGGCGGCTCGGTCGTGCGCCTGTCCTCCACCAGCCGCTACGCCGGTCCGGGCGGGAGCGCCGAGATGCTCGGCGTCTACTTCGCCGACTCCGGCCAGCACCTGGAGCACCGCTCCTTCGTCGACCACGCCGAGGCGCGGTGCCGCAGCGACGTCCGCTACAAGGGCGCGCTGCAGGGCGAGACGGCCCGCACGGTCTGGATCGGCGACGTCCTCATCCGCGCCGCGGCCCAGGGCACGGAGACGTACGAGCTCAACCGCAACCTGCTGCTCACCGAGGGCGCCCGCGCGGACTCGGTGCCCAACCTCGAGATCGAGACGGGCGACATCGAGGGCGCCGGCCACGCCAGCGCCACCGGTCGCTTCGACGACGAGCAGCTGTTCTACCTGCGCTCGCGCGGCATCCCCGAGGAGGTCGCCCGCCGCCTGGTCGTGCGCGGCTTCTTCGCCGACGTCGTCCAGCGCATCGGCGTCCCGGCCGTCACCGACCGCGTGATGGCCGCCATCGAGGCCGAGCTCGACCTGGCCGTCGGCCCGGTCGCGGGCGCCGCCGCCGCGGCGGACGCCGTCGCGGCGGAGCCCGTCCTGGCGGGCCGCGCGTGAGCGCGGTCCGCGTGCTCGGCGCCGGCGAGCTGGCGCCGGGCACCCTGCGCGCCGTCGACGTCCCCGACGCCGACGGCACGCTGCTGCCCGTCGTCGTCGTGCGCGACGCCGAGGGCGAGCACCACGCGCTGGCGAACGAGTGCTCCCACCAGTCCGTGGCGCTGTCCGAGGGCGGGGACGACGCGATCGAGGGCTGCGCCCTCGAGTGCTGGCTCCACGGCTCCAGCTTCGACCTGCGCACCGGTGAGCCCTCCGGCCTGCCCGCGACCCGAGCCGTCCCCGTCTACCGCGTCACGGTCGACGGCGACGACGTGCTCGTGGACGTCGAGGACCGCCCCAGCACCGCCGGCGCGCGCGACGCCGCCGGCACCCCCGAGACCACCACGACCCCGGACGCGCCGGCCACCGGCGACGCCCGCAAGGAGAGCTGACATGGCCACGCTCCAGATCCGCGACCTGCACGTGAGCGTCGAGACCGACGGCGAGCCGACGGAGATCCTCCGCGGCGTCGACCTGACCATCGACTCGGGCCAGACCCACGCGATCATGGGCCCCAACGGCTCCGGCAAGTCGACGCTGGCCTACTCCATCGCCGGCCACCCCAAGTACACGATCACCGGCGGCACGGTGACCCTCGACGGCCAGGACGTCCTGGCGATGAGCGTCGACGAGCGCGCCCGCGCCGGGCTCTTCCTCGCCATGCAGTACCCCGTCGAGGTGCCGGGCGTCACGGTGTCGAACTTCCTGCGCACCGCGAAGACCGCCCTGGACGGCGAGGCCCCCGCGCTGCGCCACTGGGTCAAGGACGTCCGCACGGCCATGGCCGACCTGCGGATGGACCCGGCGTTCGCCGAGCGCAACGTCAACGAGGGCTTCTCCGGCGGTGAGAAGAAGCGCCACGAGATCCTGCAGATGGAGCTCCTGAAGCCGAAGTTCGCCATCCTCGACGAGACCGACTCCGGCCTCGACGTCGACGCCCTCAAGATCGTCTCCGACGGCGTCAACCGCGTCCGCGAGGGCGGGGAGGTCGGCGTGCTGCTGATCACCCACTACACGCGGATCCTGCGCTACGTCCGCCCCGACGTCGTCCACGTGTTCGTGGCCGGCCGCGTGGCCGAGACCGGCGGCCCCGAGCTGGCCGACGAGCTCGAGGAGAACGGCTACGACCGCTTCGTCTCGGCGGTCGCGGCCTCCTGACCGCAGCCGGCGCCGCAGCGCCGGCACGCCCGCACACCCGCCCACCCCGGGAGGCACCATGAGCGACACCACGACCGAGCCCACCACCGCCCCCGCGGCACCGGCCGACGCGGCCCCCGCCGCGCCGTCGGGCGCGGCCACCGCGCCGACCCCCGCGGAGGTCGCCGACGTCGAGGAGGCGCTGCGCGACGTGGTCGACCCCGAGCTCGGCGTCAACGTCGTCGACCTCGGGCTGATCTACGGGCTGACGGTCGACGAGGCCAACCACGTCGTCGTCGACATGACGCTCACCTCGGCGGCGTGCCCGCTGACGGACGTCATCGAGGAGCAGATGTCGGCGGCGCTCGTCGACGTCGTCGCCGGGCACAGCGTCAACTGGGTCTGGATGCCGCCGTGGGGCCCGGAGAAGATCACCGACGACGGGCGCGAGCAGCTGCGCGCCCTCGGCTTCAACATCTGAGCGCTCCCGGGGCGAGCGCGCAGGGCGGGGGCGACCCGCCCTGCGCGGACGGCGCCGCAGGGGCGACGCGCAGCGCGCTCGTGCCCGCGGCTCGCGTCCCCGGCTGGTTCACGCGCTTCGGCGAGGGCCACGGCGGGGCGCTCGCGGCCGAGGCCGCGAGCGACGGCCGGGTGCTCGTGCGCGCGCCCGACGGCTCGCGCGCGCTCGTCTCCGCGGTGGGGCTCGACCTCACCGGCGGGGCGACACCGGGGGAGGAGGTCGACCTCGCCGAGGTCGTGCCACGGGCGACCAGCCCCCGCACCGCCGCCGTCCTGCTGCTGCGACGCGGGGGTGCGGTCCTCGGGGTGGTGCGGGTCGACCAGAGCGGCGCCCGGGTCCTGGACTCCCTGGTGCGCACCGCGTACGTGCAGTCGCGCACGGCAGCCGGCGGGTGGTCCCAGCAGCGCTACGCGCGCCGCCGGGCCGGCCAGTCGGCCGGTCTCGTGCGGGACGCCGCGGCGGCCGCCGGACGGGTGTGGGGCCCGCACCGGGCCGCGCTGACCGAGCCCGAGGCGCTGCTGTGCACGGCCGGCGACCGCGGGCTGCTGGACCAGGCGGTCGTCGAGCTGCCCGCCGGCGTGGCCGCGGTCGGCGGCCTGCCCCGGCAGGTGCTCGAGCTGCGCGGCGACCCGCGGCGCCGGGTCCTGGAGGACCTCGCGCCGCAGGTGGGCGCGCTGCACGTCGCGGTGTCCGACCCCTGACGCCCCCCGCGCGGGCGAGCGGGGGGTCCGGTCCTGCGGCACCGCTCCCGGACCGCCCCGCTCCGTACGATCTCCACGCCACCGACGCACCGCGCCCGAAGCGCCGGTGCACCGCCCCGAAGGGTCTGCCGTGATCACTGCACAGGACGTCGAGCTGCGAGCGGGCGCCCGCCTGCTGCTGGGGGGTGCCACCTTCCGCGTCGGCGCGGGCGACCGCGTCGGCCTCGTCGGCCGCAACGGCGCCGGCAAGACGACGCTGACCCGCACGCTCGCCGGGGAGACCCAGCCGGCCGGGGGCACCATCACGCGCAGCGGCCCGGTCGGCTACCTGCCGCAGGACCCGCGCGCCGGCGACCCCGAGGTCCTCGCCCGCGACCGCATCCTCGCCGTCCGGGGCCTGGACACGATCGTCGCCGGCCTGCGCGCGGCCGAGGTCGGGATGGCCAGCGAGGACGACGCCGTGCGCGAGAAGGCCATGAAGCGCTGGGCCCGGCTCGACGCCGACTTCACCACCCAGGGCGGCTACACGGCCGAGAGCGAGGCCGCGACCATCGCGGCCAACCTGGCGCTCCCTCCCCGCGTGCTCGACCAGCCGCTGAAGACCCTCTCGGGCGGGCAGCGGCGACGGGTCGAGCTGGCGCGGGTGCTGTTCTCCGGGGCGGAGACCCTGCTGCTGGACGAGCCGACCAACCACCTCGACGCCGACTCCATCTCGTGGCTGCGCGAGCACCTGGCCCGGTACGCCGGCGGCCTGGTGGTCATCAGCCACGACGTGGAGCTGCTCGAGGCCATCGTCAACAAGGTGATGCACCTCGACGGGACCCGCTCGGTGGTGGACGTCTACAACGTGGGGTGGAAGGCCTACCTCGCGGCGCGCGCCACGGACGAGAAGCGGCGGCAGCGCGAGCGCGCCAACGCCGAGAAGAAGGCCTCGACGCTCATGGCGCAGGCCGACAAGATGCGGGCGAAGGCCACCAAGGCCGTCGCCGCCCAGAACATGGCCAAGCGCGCCGAGCGCCTCGTCAGCGGACTGGAGGACGTGCGCCAGCAGGACAAGGTCGCCAAGCTGCGCTTCCCCGAGCCGGCGGCCTGCGGGCGCACGCCCGTCACGGCGGAGAACCTCAGCAAGACCTACGGGTCGCTCGAGGTCTTCACCGGCGTCGACCTCGCCATCGACCGCGGCAGCCGGGTCGTCATCCTCGGGCTCAACGGCGCCGGCAAGACCACGCTGCTGCGGATGCTCGCCGGGGTGGAGAGCAGCGACGGCGACGGTCGCGTGGTGCCCGGGTACGGCCTGCGGCTCGGGTACTACGCGCAGGAGCACGAGACCCTCGACCCCGAGCGCACCGTGCTGGAGAACATGCGCACGGCGGCGCCCGACCTGGGCGACACCGAGGTGCGCAGCGTCCTCGGCTCCTTCCTGTTCACCGGCGACGACTCGGGCAAGCCCGTGTCGGTGCTGTCCGGCGGGGAGAAGACGCGTCTGGCCCTGGCCACCCTCGTCGTCTCCGCGGCGAACGTGCTGCTCCTGGACGAGCCCACGAACAACCTGGACCCGGCCTCGCGGGCCGAGGTGCTGTCCGCGCTGCAGCGCTACGCGGGCGCCGTGGTCCTCGTCACGCACGACGAGGGCGCCGTGGAGGCGCTCGAGCCCGAGCGCGTCGTCGTCCTGCCCGACGGCACGGAGGACCTGTGGAACCCCTCCTACGCCGAGCTCGTGCAGCTGGCCTGAGGGACGGCGGTGACGCGGGGCAGCTCGTGCCGGACGCCGTCGGCTGGCCGCCGACCCGGTCGCGGGTCATGATCGCTCGGGCGAGGACGGCCGTCGGGGTCGTCCGGGACGAGGAGCCCGAGGAGGTCGGTCGTGGCAGGCACGCCGGACGAGTCGCACGAGCACGACCAGGGGACGGGCGCTCGGCGCCGGCTGAGCCCCGAGGAGCGCTCCGCGCTCCAGCAGCGGCTGGGGGCCCGCTACGGCGAGGGCTCCAGCATCCGCCAGCTCGCCGGCGAGGAGGGCCTGTCCTACGGGTTCGTCCACCGGCTCCTCACCGAGAGCGGCACCGCGCTGCGCGGGCGCGGCGGGAGCACCCGCCGGCGCGCGGCGTCCTGACGGCCCTGGGCGGCGTCCCCGGGCTGCCCCTCCGGGGCGCGCAGCCGCTCGGACGGCGGCGGTGAGCGGGCACGGGGCGGTGTCGTGGACGACCCTGCGGAGCTTCTCGCGCGACCCGTCGGTGCGCCGCACGGGCGTCGACCGCGCCACCTGGGGCCGCATCGCGGGCCTCGCGCGCCCCTACCGCGGGCAGCTGGCCGCCTTCCTCGGGCTCGTGGTGCTCAGCTCGGCCGCCGCGGTGGCGACGCCGCTGCTGCTCGGCGCCATCATCGACCGCGGCGTCGTGCCGGGGGACCGCGGCGTCGTGGTGGCCCTCGCGGGGGTGGTGGCCGTCCTGGCGCTCGTGGAGGGCGGCATCACCCTCGCCCAGCGCTGGTACTCCTCCCGGATCGGGGAGGGGCTGATCTACGACCTGCGGACGTCGGTGTTCGCCCACGTCCAGCGCCAGCCGGTGTCCTTCTTCACGCGCGCGCAGACCGGCGCCCTCGTGACGCGGCTCAACACCGACGTCGCCGGGGCCCAGCAGGCCTTCACCTCGACGCTGCAGTCGGTGGTGTCCAACGTCGTCCTGCTCGTGCTGGCCGGCGGGGTGGTCCTCAGCCGGGCACCGGTCCTGCTCCTGGCCGCCCTGGTGCTGCTGCCGCTGTTCTGGATCCCCGCGCGCCGCGTGGGCCGTCGGCTGTCCGGGCTCACGCGCCGGTCGATGGAGCTGAACGCCGACCTCGGCAACCGGATGACCGAGCGGTTCAACGTCTCCGGCGCCCTGCTGGTCACGCTCTTCGGCAGGCCCGAGGAGGAGGACGCGCAGTTCCGCGAGCGCGCCGACCGCGTGCGGCGCATCGGCACCTCGATCGCCATGTCCAACCGCGTCTTCTTCACGGCGCTCACGACGGTGACCGCGCTGGCGGCAGCCCTCGTCTACGGCGTCGGCGGCCTGCTGGCGATCGGCGGCCAGCTCGAGGTGGGCGAGGTCGTGGCGCTCGCGGCGCTGATGACGCGCCTCTACGGGCCGATCACCTCCCTCGCGAACGTCCGCGTCGACGTCATGAGCGCCCTGGTCAGCTTCGAGCGGGTCTTCGAGGTGCTGGACCTGCCCTCGCCGCTCGTCGAGGCGCCGGACGCCGCCGAGCTGCCCGCGGGGCCCCTCGACGTCCACCTCGACGGCGTGGGCTTCACCTACCCGCGGACGGGCGACGGCCTGCGCTCCCTCGAGGGCGTCACGGCCGACGCCACGTCACCGGCGAGCTCGCCGACCTCGGCGACCGGTTCCGAGCCCGCCCTCACCGGCGTCGACGTGCACGTCGCCCCCGGCCAGGTGCTCGCGCTCGTCGGGCGCAGCGGCGCCGGCAAGACCACCATCACGGCCCTCGTCGCGCGCCTGTACGACCCGACCGAGGGCGCCGTGCGGATCGGGGGCGTCGACCTGCGGGACGCGCGGCTGGCCTCGGTGCACGACCGCGTCGGCGTCGTGACGCAGGACGCCCACATGTTCCACGACACCGTCCGCGCGAACCTCCTCTACGCGCGCCCCGAGGCCTCGGAGGCCGACCTCGTCGCCGCGCTGGAGGACGCCCAGGTCCTCGACGTCGTCCGCGACCTCCCCGAGGGCCTCGACACCGTGGTCGGCGACCGCGGCCACCGGCTCTCCGGCGGGGAGAAGCAGCGCGTGGCGCTCGCGCGCCTGCTGCTCAAGGCGCCCGACGTCGTCGTGCTGGACGAGGCGACCGCCCACCTGGACTCGCGCTCGGAGGCCGCGGTGCAGCTCGCCCTGGAGCGGGCGCTCGAGGGCCGCACGAGCATCGTGATCGCCCACCGGCTGTCCACGGTGCGCAGCGCCGACCTCATCGCGGTGGTCGACGACGGGCGCGTCGTCCAGACCGGCACCCATGAGGAGCTCCTGGCGCAGGGCGGGCCCTACGCCGTGCTGCACCGCACCCAGCTCGCCGACCCGCCCGCGGCGGCGCGCCCCGCCCCCGGCGGCGACCCGGCCGACCGGGCGCCCGCACCGGCGTCGAGCTAGACCGCGCGACTCCTCACCGGCACCGCGCGTCGCGGCAGCCCGGCCGACGCGGTCGACGACGACGGCGGCTCGGTCGCCCAGGTCGACGGGCACCACCTCGGGCGCCGCGGCCTCGGTCCCGGTCGGCGACCCGGGCCGGACGTCGCGCGGTGCGCCGCGGTCGCTCCCTCACTCGGTGGCCCCGACCGGTCGGTGCTGCTGACCGGTCGGTGCTGCTGACCGGTCGGGGCCTCTGACCGGTCGGGGCCTCTGACCGGTCGGGGCCGCTGACCGGTCGGGGCCGCTGACCGGTCAGGGCCGCTGACCGGTAGCGGCCGCTGACCGGTAGCGGCCGCTGACCGGTCTAGCTGCCGCCCCGCGTGCGCTCGGCGGCGTCGACGAGCGCGTCTTCCTCGTCCTCGGCGGTCGGCCGTCGCCGGGGCGCCTGCGCGCGCCGTCGGCGGCTGCCGGTCGGCGTCCGCCCCGACCGGGGACCGGTCCGCTCCGCCGCACCGGCGACGGGGTCGTGGACGCGGTCCGGGGAGTCGTCCGGAGGCGGACCGCCGTCTCGGTCGCGGTCGGCCTCGGCGTCCTCGCGCAGGTCCGCCGCGTGGCGGCGGGCGACGACGCCGTAGCCGACGAAGCCGCCGGCGGCGAAGACCCACCACTGGAAGGCGTAGGACAGGTGGGGGCCCTCGTCGACGGGGGGCGCGGGCAGCAGCTGCGGCGCAGCACCGGCCGTCGGCTGCTCCTGCGCCAGGACGCCGTAGGCGCCGTCCACGAGCTGGGCGCCGGCGAGCGCGGCGCTCGTGGGAGCCCGGGCCGCGAGCCCCTGCGGGTCGATGCTGCGGGTCTGGCCCTCGGGCGCCTCGCCGTAGGCCTCCTCGGCGGGCCGCAGGTGCACGACCGCGGTGACCTCGCCCCCGGGCGCCGGCGGGACGTCCACGGCCCCGGCCTCGTCCCCCGAGGGGAGGAACCCGCGGTCGACGAGCAGGGCCCTGGGCGCGCTGCCCTCCACCCCCTCCAGGAGGAGGGGCACCAGGACGTGGAACCCGTTCGTCCCGTCGAGCGGCCGCTGGCGCAGCAGGACGGTGCCGTCCTCCAGGTAGCGCCCGGTCGCCACCACGGGGCGCCACTCGTCGCCCGCGGGGAGGTCGACCCCCTGCGAGGGGAGGAGCTGCCCCGGGGGAGCCGGCTGCTGCCCGTAGTTGGCCGTGATGATCATGTTGGCCTCGTGGCGCGCCGTCCTGCGGTCCCACTGCCACAGCCCGAGGGACACGCAGACGACGGCGAAGGCCACGGCGAGGGCGAGGCCGGCGAGCCACCGCCGCGAGAGGAGGAAGCGCACGGCCTACTCGCGCCCGCTCGTGAGCTCGTCGACGGGCACGACCTCGCGCAGGAACCGCCGCACGGCGAGGTGGGACGACAGGCGCTCACGGTGCTCGTCGCAGGCCAGCCACGTCTTGCGCCGCTCCGGCTGGTGCAGCGAGGGGTTGTTCCACCGCAGGCCCCACGCAGCCGCGGCGCGGCAGCCGCGGGCGCTGCAGACGAGCGCCGGAGCGGGGGTCACCGGCTCGGGGGACTCGTGGGGGAGGTCGGGCACGGCTCCAGTGTCCTCCGCGGCGGGCGCGGCGTCGTCGCCGGGGCGCACGGGCCGCGGTGCACACCGGCCGGAGACGCAGACGGGCGCCGGGCGACGACGGGGGGGACGCCGCCCGGCGCCCTCGGCGCACGCCCGACGGGGGGGACGGGCTGCGCCGGAGAGGAGTATGGCACGCGGGCGCGCACGGCGAGGCCTCCGACGAGCTCCGGTCCACCGACGGGTGAGGAAGTCGCCCGACCGGTGGGGACGCCTACGCGACGCGGCGCGGGTCGTCCGCGGCGCCGGCGCCACCGGGCGTGCGGCTGCCCTGCGCCGGCGGTCGGAGCCGCTCGGTGTCCCAGCGGCGGGAGCCGTCACTCCCGCCCGGCGCGTCGGACCAGGTCGCCCCGACGTCCTGCGCTCCCTCGCCCGGGCGCGGCCCCTCCGCGACGTGCCCGACGAGCGGCTCCTCCGCGGGGCGGGCCGGCGCGCTCGTGAGGGCGGGCTGGAGGGGCGCCGTCACCTGGGTGCTGGTCGGCTTGACGGTCTCGCGGCCGGCGTTGGCCACCAGGACGGCCACGTAGGGCAGCACCACGGCGAGCCCGACGAGGACCCACGTCAGCCACATGAGGGCGCTGCCGCCGGAGACGGCGACGAGGACGGCGAGGACGAAGCAGCCGGTGCGGACGCCCATCGAGAGCAGGTAGCGGCCGATCTGCTGCTGCTGGTGCACGCGCTGGCCGACCGGGGCGGTGGTGATGCGCTGGACCGACGCGTCGTCGCGGCGGAGCCAGGGGCCGCGCTGGCCGGACGGGGTCCGGCCGGAGGAGGTCCGGCCGGAGGAGGACTGGGGCGAGGGGGGCAGGACGCGCCCGGACGTGCCCGGGGCGGTGCGATGAGCGCCTGCGGCGCTGGTGTTTCCCACGACACCTATGGTATGCGGCCCCCTGGCGACCCTGCGTGCCGGGGTCGCGGACGGACGAGACCCGCGACCACCCGTCCGCGCGGACGTCCCAGGAGCGGTCGGGCCGCCTCCGGACCGGGGGTCGCCGCCGACGGCCGGCGGCGCCGCGACGCGGCGCCGGGCACCCGCCCCGCCGCCCCGTGTCGCGACGCGGCGCGGCGGCGCCGCCTCCGGTAGCGTCCCCGCAGCGCGGCAGCGGCCCGCCGGCTGCCCGGGCGCCCCGTGCTCCCGGGAGCGGTGAGCCGCCCCGCCGTCCTCACCCGCCCGCGCTGGTCCGTCCGACCGGCGCTCCGCCGACCGTCCCCGTCGAGAGGCCCCCGCGTGCCCGAGCCCCGCAGCGTCCTGGTCACCGGCGGCAACCGGGGGATCGGCCGCGCCGTCGCCGAGGCCTTCCTCGCGGCCGGCGACCGCGTCGCGGTGACGACCCGGTCGGGCGAGGCGCCCGAGGGCGCCCTCGGCGTCGCCTGCGACGTCCGCGACGGCGCCTCGGTCGACGCGGCCTTCACGCGCGTGGAGGAGGAGCACGGCCCCGTCGAGGTGCTCGTCGCCAACGCCGGCGTCACCAAGGACCAGCTCCTCCTGCGGATGACCGAGGAGGACTTCACCGACGTCGTCGACACGAACCTCACCGGCGCCTTCCGCTGCGTGCGCCGCGCCACCCGCGGCATGGTCCGCCTCCGCCGGGGGCGGGTGCTGCTCATCTCCAGCGTCGTGGGGCTCTACGGCTCCCCGGGCCAGGTGAACTACGCGGCCAGCAAGGCCGGCCTGGTCGGGATGGCGCGCTCCGTGACGCGCGAGCTCGGCGGTCGGGGCATCACGGCCAACGTCGTCGCGCCCGGCTTCGTGGAGACGGACATGACCGCCGCGCTGACCGAGGAGACCCGCGCCGGCTACCTGGCGGCCATCCCCGCCGGTCGCCTCGCGCGCCCCGAGGAGGTCGCGGGCGTCTGCACGTTCCTCGCCTCCGACGCCGCCGCCTACATCAGCGGCGCCGTCGTGCCCGTGGACGGCGGCCTGGGCATGGGCCACTGACCCGCGCCCCACCCGCACGGCGGGCCGGGCCGGGGCACCGCCCGTCCCAGCACCGAGCTCGACAGACCCGCAGCACCGACAGGCACGCTGCACCGACGCACACGCTGCACCGACGAGAGGGACGAGACGCGCATGGGGATCCTGGACGGCAAGCGGCTGCTCATCACGGGGGTCCTGACGGACGCCTCGATCGCCTTCCGCGTGGCCCAGGTGGCCCAGCAGGAGGGCGCCACGGTGGTGCTGACCTCCTTCGGCCGCCAGATGCGGATCACGCAGGCGATCGCCCGGCGCCTGCCCGAGCCGGCGCCCGTCGTGGAGCTGGACGTGTCGAACCAGGAGCACCTCGACGCGCTGGCCGACCGCGTCCGCGAGCACGTCGAGGGCATCGACGGCGTGCTGCACTCGATCGGCTTCGCCCCCCAGGGCGCCTTCGACTTCATGAACGCCAGCTGGGAGGACGTCTCCGCGGCGCTGCAGATCTCCTCGTACAGCCTGAAGTCGCTGGCCGTCGCCGCCAAGCCGCTCATGGCCGAGCGCGGCAGCATCGTGGGCCTGACGTTCGACGCCAGCTTCGCCTGGCCGGTCTACGACTGGATGGGCGTGGCCAAGGCCGCGTTCGAGTCCGTCGCCCGGTACCTGGCGCGCGACCTCGGCCCCGAGGGCACGCGCGTCAACCTGGTCTCGGCCGGGCCGCTGCGCACGATGGCCGCCAAGTCGATCCCGGGCTTCGAGGCCTTCGAGAACAGCTGGCCGCAGCGGGCACCGCTCGGCTGGGACCTCGCGGACACCGAGCCGGCCGCCCGCGCCTGCGTCGCGCTGATGTCGGACTGGTTCCCCGCGACGACCGGCGAGATCGTCCACGTCGACGGCGGCGTCCACGCGATGGGGAGCTGACGCTGGCCGTCCTCGTCGTCCTGCGCCACGCCTCTGCCGCCCCGGCCGGGTCGGGGCCCGACCACGCGCGGCCGCTGACGGAGGCCGGTGAGCGGCAGGCGCTCGCGGCCGGGCACCTCCTGCGCCGGCGCGGGCTGGTGCCGGACGTCGTGGTCAGCTCGGACGCGCCGCGGGCCCGCCGCACGGCCGAGATCGTCGTCGCCGACGACGCCTGGCCGCTGCAGGTCGAGCCCGACGTCTACGAGGCCAGCCCGGCGCGCCTCGCCGCGCTCCTCGAGCGGCTGCCGGAGGGGGCGCGGACGGCTCTGCTCGTGTGCCACGAGCCCGGCGCCTCGGGCCTGGCCGTCGCGCTGGCCGGCCCCTCGCGCGACGACGAGGCCGCCCGGCGCCGGGCTCGGGTCATGGCGGGGCTCGGGACCGCCGAGGCCGCCGTCCTCCAGGTCGACGGGACCTGGGACGACCTGACCGCCGCCGCCGCCGAGCTCGCGGACGTCCTCACGCCGTAGGCGACCGGCGGCGGCGCCGTCCCCGCCCGCACGGGTGCCGGGGCGGCCCGACGGCCGGCGCCCGGCCGACGGCCCGTCAGCCGGCCCCGACGAGGTGGGCGACGGCGGTGAGGTCGCGTCGTCGCAGCACGACGTCGGCGGCGGCCTCGAGCACCGGCTTGGCGCAGAAGGCCACCCCCGTCCCGGCGGCCCTGACCATGGCGAGGTCGTTGGCCCCGTCGCCGACGGCGACCGTCCCCTCGAGCGGGACGTCGTGCCGCTCGGCCAGCTCGCGGAGGAAGACCTCCTTGGCGGGCGCGTCGACGACGTCGCCGAGGACGCGCCCGGTCAGCCGCCCCCCGACCGCCTCGAGCCGGTTCGCCCGGGCGGCGGGGATGCCCAGCGAGGCCGCCAGCGGCTCGACGACCTCGGCGAAGCCGCCGGAGACCACCCCGACGGGCACGCCGGCGTCGGCCAGCGAGCGCGCCATCGCCGCGGCGCCGGGGGAGGGGACGACCTCCGCGCGCACCTCGTCGAGGACCGCCACGGGCAGCCCCTCCAGCAGGGCCACCCGCCGGTGCAGGCTCCCGGTGAAGTCCACCTCGCCGCGCATGGCGGCCTCGGTGACCCGGGCGACCTCCTCCTCGACGCCGGCCCGCGCGGCGAGCATCTCGACCACCTCACCGGTGATGAGGGTGGAGTCGACGTCCAGGACGACCAGGCGGGGCAGGCCCTCCCGGCGGTCCGTGACGACGACCTCGGCGCGCGGGCCCGGAGCAGCGCCGGCCACGACCGCCCGCAGGTCGTCGAGGAGCTCGGGGAGCGACTGCCCGGGGCGAGGGCGGACGAGCCACTCGACGCCGGCGGCCACGCCCCGCTCGGGCGGGTCCCCCAGCGCGGGGAGCGCCCGCGGCGCGGCGGCCCGCGCACCCCGCGACCCCAGGCGGGACCCGAGCTCGTCGGCGGCGCCGGGCAGCACCTCGCCGAGCAGGAGGACCCGCGCCGCGAGGCCGCCCCCCGACGTCGGGGCCGCGGCGTCGCCGCGCCCCGCGTCGGGTGCGCTCAGGGCTGGACCACCGCGTTCTTGCCCGCGACGGTGATGCCGGACGGCGTCACGACGAAGCCCCGCGCGCGGTCCTCCTCCGGGTCGAAGCCGATGCGCGCGCCCTCGGGGACCACGACGTTCTTGTCGAGGATCGCGCGGCGGACGGCGGCGTGGCGACCGACCTGGACGCCGTCGAGCAGCACCGAGTCCGTCACCGAGCTCCAGGAGTGCGCCGTGACGCCGGTCGCGAGGACCGACCCCTCCACCGTGGCGCCGGAGACGACGACGCCGGGGGCGACGATCGAGTTGACCGCGGTGCCCGCGCGCCCGTGCCAGCCGTGGACGAACTTCGCCGGCGGCAGCGGCCGCTGCTGGGACAGGATCGGCCAGCTGTCGTTGTAGAGGTTGAACACGGGCAGCGCCGAGGTGAGGTCCATGTGGGCGTCGTAGTAGGAGTCGATCGTCCCCACGTCGCGCCAGTAGCCGCGGTCGCGGTCGGTGGCCCCGGGGACGTCGTTGCGCTGGAAGTCGTAGACAGCGGCGCCCCCGCGGGAGACGAAGTCCGGGACGATGTCGCCGCCCATGTCGTGCTTGGAGGAGTCGTCCGCGGCGTCGCGGGTGACCGCCTCGACGAGGGCGTCGGTGTCGAAGACGTAGTTGCCCATCGAGGCGAGGATCTCGCCGGGGGAGCCGGGGATCGTCGTCGGGTCGCTCGGCTTCTCGCGGAAGGCCGTGATCCGCGGCGTCGTCGCCAGGTCCTCGCCCGCGCCCACCTCGATGACGCCGAACTGGTCGGCCATCCCGACGGGCTGGCGGATGGCCGCGACGGTGCAGCCGGCGCCGGCGGCCACGTGGGCGTCGACCATCTGGGAGAAGTCCATGCGGTACACGTGGTCGGCGCCGACGACGACCACGATGTCGGGCTTGGCGTCGTCGATGAGGTTGAGGCTCTGGTAGATGGCGTCGGCGCTGCCGAGGTACCAGTTCTTGCCGACGCGCTGCTGCGCCGGCACCGGCGTGACGTAGTTGCCGAGCATGGTCGACATGCGCCACGTCATGGAGATGTGCTTGTCGAGGCTGTGCGACTTGTACTGCGTGAGCACGACCATCTGCAGGTAGCGCGAGTTGGCGACGTTGCTCAGGGCGAAGTCGATGAGCCGGTAGGTGCCGCCGAACGGCACGGCCGGCTTCGCGCGGTCGGCCGTCAGGGGCATCAGTCGCTTGCCCTCGCCGCCGGCGAGGACGATGGCGAGGACGCGAGGGCTGGACATGGGGCGACCCTAGGGGTCCGTCCCCAGCGCGCAAGGCGTCAGGTCGCGGGCCGTCCCACCCCGCCGCCGGAGCCGCCCGGGCGCTACGGTCCGCCCATGGTCAGCGACGCCTCGTCCACCGCCGCCTCCCCGGGCACCGGACCCGGTGCCGAGCCGGGTCGACCGCAGTCCCCGTCCGGCGCCGCCGCGGCCGACCGCCTGCGCGTGGACCTGCTGACCCGCGAGTACCCGCCGGAGGTCTACGGCGGGGCCGGCGTCCACGTCGCCGAGCTGGCGCGGGCCCTGCGACCCCTCGCCGACGTGCGCGTGCAGTGCTTCGGCGCCCCGCGCGACGAGGACGGGGTGACGGCCCACCCCGAGCCCGAGACGCTCGCGGGCGCCAACGCCGCGCTGCGGACGCTGGGGGTCGACCTCGGCATGGTGGCCGCGGCCGAGGGCACCGACCTCGTGCACAGCCACACCTGGTACGCCAACACCGCGGGCGTCCTGGCGGCGAAGCTGCACGGCGTCCCGCACGTCGTCAGCGCCCACAGCCTGGAGCCGCTGCGGCCGTGGAAGGCCGAGCAGCTCGGCGGCGGCTACGCCCTCTCCAGCTGGGCGGAGGAGCAGGCCATGACGACGGCCGACGCCGTGGTCGCCGTCAGCGCCGGCATGCGCGCCGACATCCTGCGCTGCTACCCGGGCGTCGACCCCGAGCGCGTCCACGTGGTCCACAACGGCATCGACGCCGACGACTGGCAGCGGGACGACTCGGCGGGGGCGACCGAGCACGTGCGCTCGCTGGGCATCGACCCCGACGCCCCCAGCGTCGTCTTCGTCGGGCGGATCACCCGGCAGAAGGGCCTGCCGCACCTGCTGCGCGCCGCCGCCCAGCTGCCGCCGGAGGTCCAGCTCGTGCTGTGCGCCGGCGCCCCGGACACCCCGGAGATCGCCGCGGAGGTCGACGAGCTGGTCTCCGCGCTGGCGGAGCAGCGCAGCGGCGTGGTCCGGATCGACCGGATGCTCCCGCGCGCCGAGCTCTGCCAGGTGCTCTCGGCCGCCACGGTCTTCGTCTGCCCGTCGGTCTACGAGCCGCTCGGCATCGTCAACCTCGAGGCGATGGCCTGCGGCACCGCCGTCGTCGGGACGGCGACCGGCGGCATCCCCGAGGTCGTCGACGACGGCCGCACCGGCTGGCTCGTGCCCCTCGACCAGGTGCAGGACGGCACCGGCGCCCCCACCGACCCCGAGGCCTTCGCGGCTGACCTCGCCCGCGTGCTGACCGAGGCGACGTCCGACGTGGCCGAGGCGCGCCGCCGCGGCGCGGCCGGGCGCGAGCGCGCGGTCGCGGAGTTCTCCTGGAGCGCCATCGGCGAGCGGACCCTGGAGGTCTACCGCTCCGTGCTCGGGGACCGCCGGTAGCCGTCCCGGCCTGCGACGGCCGGGCTCAGCGGCGCGCGGGCTCCAGGACGGCGTTGACGGCCGCGACGACGGCGTGGCGGGCGACCGCCTCGACGCCCCGCAGCGCCTCGGTGCGGCCGCGGGCCTCCCACCCGGTGACGACGGCGCCGTCGTCCTCCGAGGCCAGCGCGACGATCCCGCGCAGGCGGACGGCGGTGCCGAGGACGCGCTGCGCGCGCGGCGGCGTCGAGGCGGGGACGGCGTCGCGCGGCAGCCCGCCGTCGCGCACGAGGGCGATGCGGTCGGCGGCGTCCTCGCGCCAGCGCGCGACGTCCAGGCGGTGCAGCGCGTCCAGCGCCTGGCGCAGCGAGCGGTCCAGCTGGCGCTCGGCGTCGGCCAGCGTCGTCGACGGGGGAGCGGCGGGCCGCTGCACGAGCTCGGCGCGCCAGGTGACCATCGCGCCCGGCTCCAGCGCCGAGCCGAACTCGGTGACGTCGGGCCAGGCGCCCCAGCGCCGCCCCGCGCCGTCCTCGTCGTCGGTCAGGACGGCCTCGCCCGCGTCCAGGGCCTCGACGTTGAACGACGCCGGGCCGGGGAGGCCCGCGACGTCCCCGGGGGCGGGCAGCACCACGCGGAGCCCCCGGTGGCCGGCGGCGCGCCAGCCCTCGAGCAGCTCGGGCAGGTCGGTCGCGGAGGCGTCGCCGGCGGTGGTGTGGGGCTCGTCGTCGCGCTGGACGGCGCGCACGGCCGCGGCGAGCGGCACGTCGCCGCGCAGCGCCGCCGTGCCCCAGGCGGCCAGGCGCGCGGACCGGGGGAGGTCGATCACGCCGACGAGGGTACGAGGCCCTCGGGGCAGCTCCGGAGCGGCCGGCGCGCCCTCCCCGGCGCGGCGGCGCGGGCGGGGGAGGACGGCGCCGCGGCAGTAAGGTCGCGCGCATGAGCGAGGGCACCGGCCGCACGAGCACCGCACCGGGTCCCGGAGCCCCCCGTCCCGAGGCGCCCGCCCGACGACCGGCCCCCCGTGCGGCGGTGCCGACGGCGAAGGGCGCGCCGGAGGAGCCGGTGCTGGACCTCACCGACGTCACGGTCGTGCGCGACGGTCGCCCGCTGCTCGACGAGGTCTCCTGGGCCGTCGGGGCCGACGAGCGCTGGGTCGTCCTGGGCCCCAACGGCGCGGGCAAGACGACGCTCCTGCAGGTGGCCTCCGGGCGGATGCACCCCACGCGGGGGCGGGCCGAGGTCCTCGGCGAGGAGCTCGGGCTCGTCGACGTCTTCGAGCTGCGCCCGCGGATCGGCCTGGCCAGCGCCGCCCTGGCGGAGCGCGTGCCGGCCGCGGAGAAGGTCGTCGACGTCGTCCTGACGGCCTCCTACGGGATGGTGGGCCGCTGGCGCGAGGAGTACGAGGGCCCCGACCACGAGCGCGCACGCGAGCTGCTCGTCACCCTCGGGGTCGGCGGCCTGGAGCAGCGCACCTACGGGACGCTCTCGGAGGGCGAGCGCAAGCGCGTCCAGATCGCTCGCGCCCTGATGTCCGACCCCGAGCTCGTGCTGCTCGACGAGCCGGCGGCCGGCCTGGACCTGGGCGGCCGCGAGGACCTCGTGCGGCGCCTCGCCGCGCTCGTCGCGGACCGGGCGGCCCCGGCGCTGGTCCTCGTGACCCACCACGTCGAGGAGATCCCGCCCGGCGTCACCCACGCGCTGCTCCTGCGCGCGGGTCGCGTCGTGGGCCAGGGCCCGGTGGACCAGGTGCTGACCGCCGAGGCGCTGGGGGAGGCCTTCGGCCTGCGCCTGCAGGTCGAGCGCGCGGGCGGTCGCTGGTCCGCGCGCTCGGCGATCGCGTGAGCGAGGCGCTCCTCGGCGACCTCACCGGCTGGCAGCTGCTGGTCCTCGCCGTCGCCGCCGTGTGGGCCGGCGCCATCAACGCCGTCGTCGGCTCCGGCACGCTCGTCACCTTCCCGACGCTGGTGGCCCTCGGCGTGCCTCCGGTCTCCGCGACCATGTCCAACGCCGTCGGCCTCGTCACCGGCGGCATCTCGGGCACCTGGGGCTACCGCCGCGAGCTGCGGGGGCAGGGCGCACGGGCGGCGCAGCTCATCCCCATGTCCGTGCTGGGGGCCCTGCTCGGGGCCTTCCTGCTGCTGCACCTGCCCGCGACCACCTTCGAGACGGTGGTGCCGGTCCTGGTCGTCCTGGCCATCGCCCTGGTCCTGCTGCAGCCGCGCCTGCAGGCGCGCACGAAGCGGCGCCTGGAGCGACGGCTGGCCTCGGCCGGGAGCGAGCAGGCCGCCGGCGCCGGGGCCCCGCCGTCGGCGAGCGGGCCGGGACGCACCGGCCAGGTGGTGCTGCTGCTCGTCACCTTCCTCATCGGGATCTACGGCGGGTACTTCACCGCCGCGCAGGGGATCCTCCTCGTCGGCGCCCACGGCGCCCTGCTGGTCGAGCCGATCCAGCGGCTCAACGCGATGAAGAACCTCCTGTCCCTCGTCGTCAACGTGGTCGCCGCGACCGCGTACGTCGTCGTCGGCTTCGACCGCATCGTGTGGGAGGCCGTTCTCGTCATCGCGGTGGGCTCGCTCGTCGGCGGGCTGCTCGGCGCCTCGATCGGTCGTCGGCTGCCGAACGGGGTGCTGCGGGCGACCATCGTGGTCCTCGGCGTGGTGGCGCTCGTCGCGCTCTTCGTGCGGTGAGCGACGACCGCGAGGGACTCGTCCCCGACGGCGTCGAGGTGCCGGCCGGCGTCGTCGTCGACCGCGTGGAGGACCCGGCCGACCCGCGCCTGGGCGACTACACCGGGCTGACCGACGTCGCCCTGCGCCGCCGGCGCGAGCCGGCGGAGGGCTTGTACATGGCCGAGTCGCACACCGTGCTGGAGCGGGCGCTCGAGGCGGGCCACCGGCCCCGCTCGCTGCTGCTCGCGTCGCGGTGGCTGCCTGACGTGCTGCCGCTGCTGGCGCGCCACGGCGTCGGCGCGGACGGGACGCCCGTGCCCGTGCACGTCGCCGACGAGCCGGCGCTGCGCGCCATCACGGGGTTCCACCTGCACCGCGGGGCCCTGGCGGCCATGCAGCGGCCGGCGCTTCCCGCGCTGGACGACGTGCTGGCCGGCGCGCGGCGCGTCGCGGTGCTGGAGGACGTCGTCGACCACACGAACGTGGGCGCCGTCTTCCGCTCGGCCGCAGCCCTGGGCGTGGACGCCGTCCTGGTGACCCCGCGCTGCGCGGACCCGCTGTACCGGCGCTCCGTGCGGGTCTCGATGGGCACGGTGTTCCAGGTGCCGTGGACGCGGCTCGACCCGTGGCCCGGCGGTCTCGACCTCCTGCGCGAGCGCGGCTTCGCCGTCGCCGCGCTCGCGCTCGCCGAGGACGCCGTCAGCCTCGACGACCTCGCGGCCGACCCGCCCGAGCGCCTGGCGCTCCTGCTGGGCACCGAGGGGGACGGCCTGTCCCGCGCCGCCGTGGCCGGCAGCGACGTCGTCGCGCGCATCCCGATGGCCGGCGGCGTGGACTCCCTCAACGTCGCCGCCGCCAGCGCCGTGGCGTTCTGGGCGCTGCGGCCCCGGACCTCGTAGGTCTCCTCCGCCTGAGCAGGCCGACCGGCGGATCTCGCAGCCCTCGTCCGCTTGAGACGCGTGCCCTCAGGAGGGACGGCCGAGCCCGTCGAGCACCTCGGCGCCGGGGAGCCGCGCGAGCAGCGCTCCGGGCAGGGCGAGCTTCGAGCGGCGCACGCCGCTGCCGACGACGGCGCGGGGGAGCGCCGCCACGCCCGCGTCGACCAGCACGCGCCAGCCGGCCGGCAGCCCGACGGGCGTGATGCCGCCGTGCTCCATGCCCGAGGCGGCGACCGCGTCGTCGTGGGGCAGGAGGGACGCCTTGCGGACGTCGAGGGTGCGCTTGACCAGGCCGTTGACGTCGGCGCGGTCGCTGCCCCGCACCATCGCCGCGGCCACCCGCTGCTCGCCGTCCCGCCTCCCGGCGACGAGGACGCAGTTCGCGCACTCCTCGAGCGCGACGTCCGAGGCCTCGACGAGCGCCGCGGTGTCGGCGACGCCGGGGTCGATCTCGGCCACGAGCACCTGCGCGGCGTCGTCGGCGGGCAGGGCGCGCAGCGCGGCGACGACGGGCTCCGCCAGGAGGTCCGGGCGCTCCAGCGCGGGCACCCAGGTCAGCGTCGTCTCGCTCGTGGTGGTCTCGCTCATGGGCGCCACGGTAGGTCCGCGGCGAGGGAGCGCCCCGGGTCAGCCCCGGCCGAGGGTCGTGCCGTCGCCGGCGGGCCGTCCGGAGGAGCGGGCGGGCTCACAGGTGCCCGGGCCCGGCCTCGGGGGGCCGGGGGGCGTCCTCGGGGTGCATGCGGATGGCCAGCACGGCCACGTCGTCGCTGGTGCGGGGGTCGCGCGCCGTGGTGTCGGCGTGGACGAGGTCCTCGAGCAGGGCGTCGACGAGGGCGGTGAGCTCGAGGGGGGCGTGCCGCTCGGCAGCCCGCCGGAGCGCCTCCAGGCCGTCGGCGAGCGGGCGGCCGCGCCGCTCGACGAGGCCGTCGGTGTGCAGGAGCAGCGTGGAGCCGGGCGGGAGGTCCGCCAGGTGGTCGTGGCGGTCCGCGGAGGGGGCCACGCCGAGCAGCAGGTCGCTGTCGCCGGGGAGGTGGGTGGCGGTGCCCTCGGCGGTCAGCAGCAGCGGCGGCGGGTGCCCGGCGCTGGACCACCGCAGCCGGCGCAGGCCCTGCCGGGCGGCGGCGGGGTCCTGCTCGATGCGGGCGAGCAGGCAGGTGGCCATGGTGTCGAGGCGCAGCCCGGCGATGGCCTGGTCGACCCGGGTCAGCACGTGCGACGCGGGCTCGGCGAAGGCCCAGGCCATCGCCCGGGTCGTCGCGCGCAGCTGGCCCATCGCGGCTGCAGCTCTCATGTCGTGGCCGATGACGTCGCCGATCACCAGCGTGGTGGCGCCGTCGGGCATCACGACGGCGTCGTACCAGTCCCCCCCGACCTGCTCGGTGTCGGCGGCGGGGACGTAGCGGGCGTGCAGCTGGAGGTGGTCGGGCTGGGGCAGCTCGGTCAGCATCGCCCGCTGCAGCGTGACCGACGCCGCGACCGCCTGCGCCGCACGGGCGCGCTCGGCCTCGCGGGAGCGGATGCGGTGCAGCGCCTGCGCGCACTGCGCGGCGAAGGCGTCCAGGACCTCCACGACCGGCGCGGGGAAGGACTGCGGCCGCGCGTACCCGACCGACAGCGAGCCCCGCGGCACGCCCCCGACCAGCAGGGGCAGGAAGGCCCACGCCTGGCACCCGGTCAGCCTCACCGCCTCGGGCATCCCGTGCCCGTACGCGCGGCAGGCCGCCTCGTCGGTCAGGAAGGTCCTGCGCCCGGTGGTCGCGGCCACGGGGGTGGGCAGGGGGTCGTCGGCCGCCATCTCGGCGTAGGTCAGCGGCGCCCGCGGCCCCAGCCCGCTCATGGACAGGCGCACCGCGTCGCCGTCGCGGATCGCGACGGCCCCGCCCTGGGCGCCGAGGGCGCTCAGGCCCTGGCGCGTCACGACCTCGGTGAGGTTCTGCACGGTGTCGACCCGCGCGAGCTGGAGGGTCACCTCGGCCAGCGCGGTGACGGTGCGGGCCGCAGCCCGCTCGGCCTCGCGGGCCGCCTGGAGCTCCTGGACGCGGGCGCGCAGCTCCGCCTCGACCTCGGCCAGCCGCGCGCTCCCCGGCTGCTCGCCCCCGCCGCCCTGCGCGAGCGCCTGGCTGGCCAGGACGTAGTCGGTCACGTCCTCCACCCGCTGCAGCACGGCCGTGGCGCGCCCGTCCTCGTCCAGCAGCGGCGCCGCGATGAGCGACCAGTGGCGCTCGACGACGCGCCCGGTGGCCGGGTCGGCCACGCCGTAGGTGTACAGCGGCAGGGCGTCCGGCTGCCCGCTGTCGCGGGCGCGCTCGAAGGAGACCTGCAGGGTGTTGCGGCCCTGGTCGTCGAGCGCCTCGGGCGAGGGCGGGAAGGCGTCGAAGACGTAGCGGCCGACCAGGTCCTCCCGGGTGCGCCCCAGCAGGTGGCAGTACGCCCGGTTGACCTCGACGATCACCAGGTCCGTCGACATCACCAGGTAGGCGGTGGGCAGCCCCTCGAACAGCGCGCGGAAGTCCGTGGGGGAGGGAGTCGTCGGGGAGGGCCCCGTCGGGGAGGGCGCAGGGACGTCCACAGCCGGCGGTCACCCTCCTCAGCGAGCTCTGACCCGATATGGCCAGGTCGCACGCTATCCGCACCACTGAGCGGGGCTGGACGTCACCCCTCGTCGCGGGACCCGGGCGTCGTCGCTCGAGACCCGCGGCGGGGGAGCGGCGCGAGCGATCAGTCCTGCGGGGCGCCACCGCTCTCCCGGTGCAGCGAGAAGACGAAGGGCCTGTCCAGGCCGCGCGCGTCCATCACCCCCAGGAGCGCGTCGTCGCCGAGCGCGCGGAAGTGGTCGTCGACGGCCAGGGCGTCGTAGGTCATCGTCGCGGTCTCGACGCCGCGGTGGCGGACGGTGCGCAGCCGCGCCCTCGGCCTCCTCGTGGCGCGCAGCCTCCGCGCCCCGCGCAGCACCCCGGCCACCCGCTCGTCGTGCAGCGGCCCGCTCAAGCGGACCAGCAGGCGCAGCGGGACCAGGGCGGGGTCGACGGCGAAGCGCCCGCGGGCGTCGGCGAAGACCAGCGGGTGCACGACGTCGGCGCTGTCGAAGCGCTTGCCGTGCCAGCCGTAGAGCTCCAGCAGCCCGTCGAGGGGGTGGCCGGTCCCCACGGTCGCCCCGCACCAGGAGCCGAGCACGTCATCGACCTCCACGGCGGGCAGCGCGTCGAAGAGCGCCAGGGCGTCCTCGGGCGTGCGGACGCGGGCGAGCGCCGTCCGCGCGTCCCGCGCCCCGTCGTCCCGCGCCCCGTCGTCCCGCGCCCCGTCGTCCCGCGCCCCGTCGTCCCGCCCCCCGTCGTCCCGCACCACGTCGATCCCCCCGTCCGCGCCAGCCCGCACCCTGTCGGCACTTCGCCGCCACGGGCCTCGCCTGACGGCAGTGTGCCGACAGAGTGCGGGAAGGGCCCGTGCGGGAAGGGCCCGTGCGGGAAGGGCCCGTGCGGGAAGGGCCCGTGCGGGAAGGGCCCGTGCAGGAAGGGCCCGTGCAGGAAGGGCCCGTGCAGGAAGGGCCTGTGCTGGACGGCGGTGCGGCGGCAGAGTGCGGGCAGGGCGGCCGCGGGCCGGGCGCGCCGGGGTCAGCCGGTGTTGCGCATGCCGGCGGCGATGCCGTTGATCGTCAGCAGCAGCGCGCGGCGCAGCACCGGGTCGACGTCGTCGCCCGCCGCCCGCGAGCGCTGCAGCAGCTCCACCTGCAGGGCGTGCAGCGGCGCGAGGTAGGAGTCGCGCAGGTCGAGGGTGCGCCGCAGGACGGCGGACCCCTCGAGCAGCTCGGACTGCCCCGTGACGGCGAGCACCTCGGCCGTGGTGCGCGCGTGCTCGGCCCGCAGCTCCTCCATCAGCGCCGCCTGCTCGGGGTCGGCGAGGGTGTCGACGTAGCGCTGGGCGATGGACAGGTCCGTCTTGGCCAGCGTCATCTGCACGTTGCCGAGGAAGCTGCGGAAGAACGGCCACGTCTGGAACATCTGGCGCAGCGCGTCCTCGCGCCCGGCCTCGCGCGCGGCGGCGAGCCCGCTGCCGACGCCGAACCAGCCGGGGACGTTGATGCGGCTCTGGGTCCAGCCGAAGACCCAGGGGATGGCGCGCAGGTCCTCCAGGCCCCCGGTGCCGCCGGGACGGCGGGCCGGGCGCGAGCCGATGTTCAGGTGCCCGAGCTCCTCGACCGGGGTCGCCGCGAGGAAGAAGGGCACGAGGCGCTCGTCCTCCACCAGCGCGCGGTAGCGGTCGCGCCCGGCGGCGGCGACGACGTCCATCGTCGCGTCCCAGGTGTCGAGGACCGAGCGCTCGACCACGGGGGTGCTGCGCAGCACCGACGCCTCGAGCACCGCGGACAGGGCGACGTCGAGGTTGTGCACGGCGAGGCCGTGCAGCAGGTACTTGTCGGAGATGACCTCGCCCTGCTCGGTCACCTTCATGGCGCCGTCGAGGCTGCCCGCCGGCTGGGCGAGGATCGCCTCGCCCGTCGGGCCCCCGCCGCGGCCGACGGACCCGCCGCGGCCGTGGAAGAGCCGCAGCTGCACGCCGTGCCCCCGGGCGACGTCGCGCAGGGACCGCTGGGCGCGGTGGATCTGCCAGCGCGAGGCCGCGATGCCGCCGTCCTTCGAGCTGTCGGAGTAGCCGAGCATGATCTCCTGCACGTCTCCCCGCGCCGCCACCAGGCGCCGGTAGGAGGGGTCGCTCAGGAGGGTGTCGAGCAGGGGGCCGGCGGCCTCGAGCTCGGTGATGGTCTCGAAGAGGGGGGCGAAGCCCACCCGGGCCACGGCCGCGACGTCGGGGTCGGCCGGCAGGTCGACCAGGCCCACCTCGCGCGCCAGGACGGCGACGGCCAGCAGGTCGTCGACGCCCTTGGTCATCGACACGACGTAGGTCTCGACCGCGTCGTCGCCGAAGCGGTCCAGGGCCGCGCGGACCGTCCGGAAGAGCTCGACGACCTCCCCGGCCGTGCCCTCGACGGCGTCGAGCGTCGCGGCGCTCGCCAGCGGGCGGCCGCCGGCCAGCTCGGCCGACAGCAGGGCCCGGCGCTCCTCGCGGTCCATCTCCCCGTAGGGGCCGCTCGCGGCCCGGGCCCGGTCCACCAGCGCCTCGAGCGCGGTGTGGTGGCGCTCGGAGTGCTCGCGGACGTCGAGCACCGCGAGGCCGAGCCCGATGGCCGAGGCCGTGCGGATCGCCCGGGCGACGACGCCGCTCGCGACGAGCTCGCAGCCGTTCTCGGCGAGGGATCGCTGGACGAGCTCCAGCTCGTCCAGCAGGTGCCCGACGTCGGCGTAGTCCTGCCCCGGCGCGTGGGCGCCGCCGCCGGCGACCCGCCGGGCCGTGCCCTCGAGCCGCGCCCTCACGTAGCTGAGCTTGAGCCGGTACGGCTCCTCGCTGTTGAGCCGGTGGCGCAGCTCCCAGACCTGCGGGAGCTGCTCGCGGTCGCGTTCGAGGCTCGTGACCAGCTCGTCGGAGACGGCCACGACCTGGGTCGAGGACGCGAGCTGGACGACGAGCTCGTCGACCAGGCGCAGCAGGACCTCGACGCCGGTGGCGTGCTGCTGGGCGAGCACGTCGAGCGTCACGGCCGGGGTGACGTTGGGGTTGCCGTCCCGGTCCCCGCCGACCCAGCTCCCGAAGCGCAGCGGCCGTGACCGCGCACCCAGCGAGACGCCGAGGCCCGCCAGGCGGTGGTCGAGCTCCTGCAGCAGGTCGGGCAGCACGCCGGTCGCCAGCGAGGAGAGGTAGTACAGCGCCGAGCGCGCCTCGTCGGCGGGCTGCGGGCGCTCCACGCGCAGCTCGTCGGTCTGCCACAGCAGGTCCACGAGCTCGACGACGCGGCGCTCGTCGGCCTCGACGTCCGCGGCGCGCCGGCGCGGGTCGCTGATGGAGTCCAGCGCCGCCGCGGTGCGCGAGAGCAGGTCCAGGACGGAGCGGCGGCTGGACTCCGTCGGGTGGGCGGTGAAGACGGGCCGCAGCTCCATCTTGTCGACGACGGCCTGCACGGCGGCCACGTCCACGTCACCGGCCTCGATCGCCTCGGCGATGCGGGGCACCGTGTGGGCGAGGCCCGCTCCCGGTCGGCTGGCGAGCTCCTGCGAGCGGTGCAGCTGCTCGGTGATGTTCGCGAGCTGGAAGTAGGCGGTGAAGGCGCGCGCCAGGACCACCGCGGTGCCGTCGTCGACGTCGGCGAGGACGCGGCTGAGCTCGGCGCCCTCGTCGGGCCGGCGGGCGAGGTGGCGCACGCGCTCCACGAGCGCCAGCAGGTCGGCGCCCTCGTGCCGCTCCAGGGCCTCGCCCAGCAGGGCGGCGAGCCGGCGCACGGAGGCGCGCAGCTGGGCGTGGGCCTCGTCGGAGGACACCCCGTCCGCCTGGGAGGCCGCGGGACGGGCTCCCGCGGTCTCGGAGCCGGTGCCGGCGTCGGCGAGCTCGCCGGCGGTCGGGTCGACGCGGTCGTCGGGGCGGGACGGTGCCGTGCTCATGGGGCTCCTCGGGGGCGGGGCCCGGCCGCTGCGCCCGCGCTGACGCGGGGCGCCACCGGCCGCGCCGGGTCCGGGTGACGGGCGCCAGTGTGCTGCAGACCACACCCGCGCGGGGACCGCGCCGCCCCGGAGGTCCGCTGCCCGCCCCGGGCCTCGCCCCGCCCGACGCGCTGCGCGCACCTAGCCTCCGCAGGTGAGCCACCCGACGCCGCCTCCGCCGCAGCCGGTCGGCCCGGGCGGCGTCCCCGGCCACCACGAGCCCGGCCCGCACCACCACCAGGGCCGTCAGCCCAGCCAGCACGACGACCGGCGGGGAGGGCACCGGGCGGCCGTCGAGGCGCCCGTCGGCGGGCTGCGCACGGGCACGGCCCAGGGGAGGGCCGTGCTCCTCGTCCTCGTCCTCGGCTCGGGCATGGCCTTCCTGGACGGCACGGTGGTCAACGTCGCGCTGCCGAGCATCGGGCAGGACCTGGGCGCCGACGTCGCCGGCCTGCAGTGGACGGTCACGGCCTACCTGCTCGCCCTGTCCTCCCTCGTGCTCCTCGGCGGCTCCCTCGGGGACCGGTACGGCCGACGCCGCGTCCTGCTCGTGGGAGCGGTCTTCTTCGCGCTCGCCTCGTCCGCCTGCGCCCTGGCCCCGGACGTGCCGACGCTGGTGGCCGCCCGGGCCGTCCAGGGCGTCGGCGGCGCGCTGCTGACGCCCGGCGGCCTGGCGGTCCTCCAGGCGAGCTTCGCGCCGCAGGACCGGGCCCGGGCCATCGGCACCTGGTCCGGCCTGACGGGCGTGGCCGGGGCCGCCGGCCCCCTCGTCGGCGGGTGGCTGGTCGAGTGGGACTGGCGAGCGGTCTTCCTGCTCAACCTGCCCCTCGCGGCGGTCGTCGTCGTCCTCGGCCTTCGGCACGTGCCCGAGTCGCGCTCGCCGGAGCGCGCGCCGTCGCTGGACGTGCCGGGCGCCCTCGCCAGCGCCGTCGGGCTCGGCGGGGTGACGTACGCCCTCGTCGCAGGACCGGACGGCGGCTGGGGGCCGGGTGCGCTGCTGGCGGCCGCGGTCGGCGTCGCGGGGGTGGCGGCCTTCGTCGTGCGCGAGCGCCGCACCGCCTTCCCCGTCGTGCCGCCGGCGCTCTTCGCCTCCCGCGTCTTCACCGCGGTCAACGCGGGCACCTTCGCCGTCTACGCCGCGCTCGGGGGCGTGATGCTGCTCCTGGTGCTGCAGCTGCAGGTCTCCCTCGGGTGGAGCGCGCTCGCGGCGGGCGCCGCGAGCGCGCCCTCGACCCTGCTCATGCTGCTGCTCTCGGGACGCTCGGGCGCCGCGGCCGCGCGCACCGGGCCCCGCCTGCCGCTGGTCGTCGGCCCCCTCGTCGGCGCGGTCGGCGTGGCGCTGCTCGCCCTCGTCGGCCCGGGGGACACCTACCCCGTCGACGTGCTTCCGGGTGTCCTGCTGCTCGGCGCCGGCCTCGTCATCACGGTGGCCCCGCTGACGGCCACCGTGCTCGCCGCGGCGCCGGACGCGCTGTCGGGCACCGCCAGCGGGGTCAACAACGCCGTCGCCCGCTCGGCCGGGCTGCTCGCCGTCGCGGCGCTGCCCGCCCTCGTCGGGCTCACGGGGGACGCCTACGCCGACCCGGCCCTGCTCACGCCCGCCTTCCGCGCGGCGATGCTCCTGTGCGCCGGGCTGCTGGCCCTCGGAGCGCTCGCGGCCGCCGTCGGCGTGCCGGGAGGCCGTCTCGACCGGGCCGGGCGACCGGCGGGCTGAGCGGCCCGGGAGGACGAGCCCCCGGGAGGACGAGCGGGCGGCGGACGAGGACGGGCCGCCCTCCGCGTGGGGGACGGCCCGTCTGCTGGTGTCCGGAGGGGGACTTGAACCCCCACGCCCGATAAAGGGCACTAGCACCTCAAGCTAGCGCGTCTGCCATTCCGCCACCCGGACAGGTGCCGTGCGACCCGAGGGCCGCGAGCGGGAGAAAAGTTACCACGCACCGGGGGGCGGCCCCGACCGCTCGAGGGCGGCACCGGGGCCCGGCCGGCTCCACCCGACTCGGCGGGCCGGGCGCTCGGGGCTGCCGCGAGTAGCGTGCGAGACATGCCCCAGACGACGGACCAGCAGCAGGCGGACCAGCAGGCGACCGACCAGCAGCCCGCGGGCCGGGCCGCGGGCGGGGCCGTCCCCCCGGCCGCGGAGGAGGTCGTCGAGATCGCCCGCGACCTCATCCGCATCGACACGTCGAACTACGGCGACGGCAGCGGGCCGGGGGAGCGGGCCGCGGCGGAGCACGTCATGGGCCTGCTCGACGAGGTGGGCCTGTCCGCCGAGCTGCTCGAGAGCGACCCGGGACGCGCGAGCGTCGTCCTGCGCATCCCCGGGCAGGACCGCAGCCGCGGCGCCCTGGTCGTGCACGGCCACCTCGACGTCGTCCCGGCGCGCGCCGCGGACTGGAGCGTGGACCCCTTCGCCGGGGAGGTCCGCGACGGCTGCCTGTGGGGCCGCGGCGCCGTGGACATGAAGGGCATGGACGCGATGATCCTGTCCGTCGTCCGGCAGATGACCAGGGAGGGCCGCACGCCCCCGCGCGACCTGGTCGTGGCCTTCACCGCCGACGAGGAGGCCGGCAGCGCCAAGGGCGCCGGCTTCCTCGTGGAGACCCGCCCGGACCTCTTCGAGGGCGCCACCGAGGCCATCAGCGAGGTGGGCGGCTTCTCCCTCGACATCGCCGGGCAGCGCTGCTACCTCCTGCAGACGGCCGAGAAGGGCATCGCGTGGGTCCGGCTCGTGGCGCACGGCCGGGCCGGGCACGGGAGCCAGGTCAACGACGACAACGCCGTCACGCGGCTAGCGGGGGCGGTGGCGCGGATCGGCGCCCACCGCTGGCCGCTGGAGCTGCGCCCGACCGTCCGCGCCTTCCTCGAGGGCGTGCAGGACGTCACCGGCGAGCCCCTGGACCCCGAGGACTTCGGCGCGCTCACCGAGGTCCTCGGCACCACGGCGAACTGGGTGGGGGCGACGCTGCGCAACACGTCCAACCCCACGCAGCTCGAGGCCGGCTACAAGCACAACGTCATCCCGGGCACCGCGACGGCGCTCGTCGACTGCCGCACGCTGCCCGGCCAGGGCGAGCACGTGCTGGAGGTCGTGCGCGAGCTCGCCGGCCCGGGCGTCGACGTCGAGGTCGTCCACGCCGACACCGCGCTCGAGACCGACCTCGAGGGCGCCCTGCCGGACGCCATGGTGGCTGCGCTGCTGGCCGAGGACCCGGGAGCCCGGGTCCTGCCGTACTGCCTGTCCGGCGGCACCGACAACAAGGCGCTGGCTCGCCTCGGCATCCGCGGCTTCGGCTTCGCCCCGCTGCAGCTGCCGCCCGAGCTCGACTTCGCGGGCATGTTCCACGGCGTCGACGAGCGCGTCCCCACCGAGGCGCTGCGCTTCGGCACGCGCGTGCTGGACCGGCTCCTGCGCACCTGCTGAGGCCCGTCGCGGCCCCGGCCCCGCCCCGTCACTGACGGGGTGGGGCCGCCGGCGCCCCCGTGCGGCAGCTCGACGTCGAGGGGGCGCCAGCAGGTGGCCTCACGACGTCGAGGTACCGGCAGGGGCGCCACCGGGTGGCACCTCGGCGTCGACGCGCGAGGGGGACCGTCGTCGGGGGGCGGTCCGGCACCGACGTGCGGGGCGCGCTCGGGGCCCTAGGCCGTCCGCTGCATGCGGATGATGCGGCGGCGCAGCACCACCCGTCGCAGGCCGCCCATGTACAGGCGCACCCCGGCGAGCTCCCACTTGCCGTACTCGGCCTCCTCGGTGAGGAGCGCGCGGGCCTGGCCCCGGGACGTGCCCCGGGGCAGGACCACCTCGCGGTACTCGTAGGAGGAGGCCCGGAGCCGCTCGGGCCCGGCGCCGGCCTCGCGACGGTCGGCGACCTCGTGGGTGGGCCGCTCGGAGGGCTGGTCCCCGCCTCGCGGGGTGCGTCGGCTGGCGTCCATCGCGCGCCATCGTGCCACGACGCGCGCGCCGCGCGGGGGTGCGCGGGCCGGGCCCGCGCCGCGTCGTACCACCACTGCGCGCCCGCGCCCGCCCGACCCCGGGAGGGCCTCGCCGCAGGGGGTCGGGGAGCGCGGGACCAGCGCCTCGCCCAGCCGTCGCCCCGCACCCGGTCGCGCGGCTACGGTCCTCCCATGAGCACCGAGCCCCGCGCGGCCCTGGCACGTCTCGTCGGGGCGCTCGAGGCGCACCTCGACGCCGTCGAGCGACGTCGCTCCGAGACCGACCGCGTGGTCAAGGACGCCTACCAGTCCCTCGCGGACGCCTTCGAGGTCTACGACGAGGCGCTCTACGACGTCTTCGACGAGGTCACGCCCTTCGTGCTGTTCGACGACTCCGACGAGGACGACGACGACTCGGACGACGAGGACGACGACGACGACTCGGACGACGACGACTCGGACGACGACGACTCGGACGACGACGACTCGGACGACGACGAGGACGAGGACGAGGACGACACCCGCCCCCGCCTCTGAGCCCGGGCGGGCGACGTCCGGTCCGGTCTCGGGCGACCGCGGACGACGGCCGGGCGCGACCTAGCCGCGGACGACGGGACGGCCGACGGCCGTGCGGCCCGCCGAGACCTCGTCCAGCGCAGCGCGGATCTGCCCCGGCAGGCGCAGGTCGTCCCCGGCGAGGGCGGCCCGCAGCTGCGCCGCCGTGCGAGCGCCGGTGACCGCGCTGGCCACGCCGGGGCCGTCGGCCGCCCACGCGAGGGCCACCTCCAGCGGGGAGCGCTCCAGCCCGTCGGCGGCGGTGCAGACCGCCTCGACGACGCCGCGCGCCGAGGGGTCCAGGTGCGGCTCCACCACGTGGACGAGGTGCGGCGAGGCCGCGCGGGAGTCCGCCGGCAGCGCGTGGCGGTACTTGCCCGTGAGCACGCCGCCGCCCAGCGGACTGCGCGCGAGCAGCCCGAGCCCGGTGGCCGCCGCCGCCTCGCGCAGGTCGACGTCGGCCCAGCGCGCCACGAGCGAGTGCTCCGCCTCCACCGCCACGAGCGGCGTCGACGCCAGCGAGGCGGCGCGGGCCGCCTGCCAGGCGCCGTGCTCGGCCAGGCCCGCGTAGCGGGCGCGGCCGGAGCGCTGGGCGTCCTCGAGCGCCGACAGCGACTCCTCGACCGGCGCGGAGCCGGAGCCCTCCAGCAGCAGCAGGTCCACGTGGTCGGTGCGCAGCCGCGCCAGCGAGGCGTCCAGGTCGGCGAGCAGCGCCCGCCGCGAGCCGTCGGCGCGGCGCTCGCGGCCCGCACCGCGGGCGCCCACGCGCAGGGCGAGCACCAGGTCCCGGCGGGGGACGACGTCGTGCAGCAGCGCGCCGAGCAGCTCCTCGGCCTCCCCGGTGCCGGAGGCGGCCGAGCTGACCAGGGTCCCGCCCGCGTCGGCGAAGTCGCGCAGCTGCTCCGAGGCCTCGTGCTCGTCGGTGTCCCGACCCCACGTCAGGGTGCCGAGCCCGAACCGGGAGACCCGCAGACCGGACCGTCCCACGCGCCGGGTCTCCATGGGGGTCGAGCGTAGCCACCGCCCCGAGAGCCCCTGCACCAGCGGCCCCTGCACCCGCGAGGTGGTCGGCCGCCGCCGGGACGGGCGGCAGGGGGCGCCTGCCGGCCGGCGCGGGCGGACGGGTGGACGTGGGGGCGCGACGTGCCGCGGCCGCCGTGGTGCGGCTCGTCGCAGGCCCTGCGGTCGCTACTGTCGGGTTCGTGCAGCTGGGTGTCGACCTCGGTCAGGGACCCGCTCCCGGGACCTCGGGGACGGCAGGCCCGGGAGGGCGCGGGACGGACGAGGACCCCTGGGCGCGAGTGCGTCTGGCCCAGCAGGCCGAGCACCTGGGCTACGACGTCGCCTGGGCGTCCGAGGCCTACGGGAGCGACGCCGTCACCGTCCTGTCGTGCGTCGCGGCGACCACCACGCGGATCGACGTGGGGAGCGGCGTGCTCCAGATCCCCGCCCGCAGCGCCGCCATGACCGCCATGACCGCCGCGTCGCTGGACGCCCTGTCCGGCGGGCGCTTCCGCCTCGGCCTGGGTGTCTCGGGGCCGCAGGTCTCCGAGGGCTGGCACGGCGTCCCCTTCGCCGAGCCGCTGCGCCGCACCCGCGAGCACGTCGACGTCGTGCGGATGGCCCTGCGCCGCGAGGAGGTCCGCTACGACGGCCGCCACCTGCGGCTGCCGCTGCCGGACGGGCCCGGGCGCGCGCTGCGGCTGTCCACCCGGCCGCTGCGAGCGGACGTCCCGGTCTACCTCGCGGCCGTCGGGCCGAGGAACCTCGAGCTCGCGGGCGAGATCGCCGACGGCTGGCTCGGCGTCCTCGTCTCGCCGGAGCACCTGGGGGAGAGCCTGTCCCACCTGCGCGCCGGCCGCGCCCGCGCCCAGGGCCCGAGCGCGCCCCTCGACGTCGTCGCCTCCGTCGCCGCGGCGCCGTCGGCCGGCACCTCCGCCCGCGAGGACGACGAGGCGGGTCGCCTCGACGCGCTGAGGGCCCGGATCGCCCTCTACGTGGGGGGCATGGGCAGCCGCGACCAGAACTTCTACAACGCCCTGGCCGTCCGGCTGGGCTACGAGCAGGAGGCCGCCCTCGTGCAGGACCTGTACCTCGACCGCCGCCACCGCGAGGCGGCCTCCGCCGTGCCGCGCGGCCTCGTGGAGGCCACGAGCCTCGTCGGGCCGCCCGCCGCGGTGCGCGACCGCCTGGTCGCCTACGCCGAGGCGGGCGTGACGACGCTGTCGGTGCTGCCCGACGGGCGCACCGAGGCCGAGCGCGTCGCCGTCCTGCGCACGGTCGCCGAGGCGCTCGACGCCAGCGGGGCCGGCTCCTGATGGGCTGGGTCGAGGCGCTCGTCCTCGGTCTCGTGCAGGGGCTCACGGAGTTCCTGCCGATCTCCTCGAGCGCGCACGTCAGCATCGTCGGCCAGCTGCTGTTCGACGGCCGCGACCCCGGGGCCGCGTTCACCGCGATCATCCAGCTCGGCACCGAGGCCGCCGTGGTCCTCTACTTCTGGCGCGACATCGTGCGGATCGTCCGGCAGTGGTCGCTGTCGCTGGTGGGGCGCGCGCCGCGCGACGACCCGGACGCCCGGATGGGGTGGCTCGTCATCCTCGGGTCCGTCCCGATCGGCGTGCTCGGCCTCGTCTTCCAGGACGCCATCGAGACCCAGCTCCGGAACCTGTGGATCACGGCGGTCGCCCTGGCGGTCTTCGGCGTCCTGCTCGGCGTGGCGGACGCGCGCGCCACCACCCGCAAGGACCTGTCCGACCTCTCCTGGCGCGACGGCCTGCTCTACGGCTTCGCCCAGGCGCTGGCCCTCATCCCGGGCGTCTCGCGCTCGGGCGGGACCATCACCGCGGGCCTCCTGCTCGGGTACCGCCGCGAGGCGGCCGCGCGCTACGCGTTCCTGCTGGCCATCCCGGCGGTCGTCGCCTCCGGCGGCTTCCAGCTCGTCTCCGAGCTGGGGGAGGGCGGGGCCGGGTCGGTGTCGTGGGGTCCCACCGTCCTCGCCACGGCGGTCTCGTTCGTCGTGGGCCTCGCGGTCATCGCCTGGCTGCTGCGCTACATCAGCACCCACACGTTCCGCCCGTTCGTGCTCTACCGGCTCGCGCTCGCCGCAGCCCTCGCGGTGCTGCTGCTCACCGGAGCCGTCGACGCCAGCCCCGTGCCGACGCCCCTCGGGCCCTGAACCCCGTCCGGCACCGGACCCGTCCGGTGCCGGACGCGAGCCGGCCCGGGCGCCCCCCCCCGCCCCGGGCCCGGGCGCCGCCCGCTGCGGGGGGCGGCGCCCCCCGGCCGGGCCCCCCGGGGGCGCCCCGCCGGGGGGGGGGGGGGGGCCGCCGCCCGGACCCAGCCCCGCACG
>NZ_CANMAA010000003.1 GCF_947495735.1 uncultured Pseudokineococcus sp. | reverse complement strand
CCGCCACAGCGCACTCGGAGGGCTCCCGCCCGTCAGCCGCCTGTCACCAACGTGATGGCCGGGTACAGCTAGAGCGCTCCTCGGTGCCGTCCCCTCGACCGGGACGCCCGCACCGGGGACCGCGGCGCGTACGGTGCCCGCCCAGTCGTCGAGGAGGAGGCTCCCCATGCCCACCGAGCTCCCGCCAGCCGGTCGCGAGCCCCTGGCCCCGGACGCGCCCCTTCGTCTCGGGGTGGTCGGCAGCGGCTTCCGGGCCGGGCTCCTCCTCGACCTCGCCAGGCGCCTGCCGGAGCGGTTCGCGGTGGTCGGAGTGGTCTCCCGGTCCGCGCAGCGCCGGGACGAGGTGGCCTCGCGATGGGGCGTGCCGGCCTTCGCGGGCATCGGCGACCTCGTCGGCGAGCGTCCCGACGTCGTGGTCACCGCCCTGCCCTGGGACGTCAACGTCCGTGCGGTGGAGGACCTGGTGGAGCGGGGCGTGCCCGTCCTCTCCGAGACGCCACCGGCCCCCGACGCCGCGGGTCTGCGCGAGCTGTGGTCGCGCGTCGGGGAGAGCGGGCTCGTGCAGGTCGCGGAGCAGTACCCCCTGCAGCCCATGAACGCCGCCCGCACCGCGGTCCTGCGCGCCGGCTCCCTCGGTGACGTGACGTCCGCGCAGGTCTCGATGACCCAGCTCTACCACGCCGTCTCGCTGCTGCGAGGGGCTCTGGGCGCCGGGTGCGCGCCGACCGAGGTGCGTGCCGTCAGCACCGAGTCCCTCCTGGCCGACCCGCTCTCCCGCGCGGGGTGGGCGGAGCGGGTGGAGCTGCGACCGCTGCGCACGACCGTCGCCACCATCGACTTCGGGACGGGCACGGGGCTCTACGACTTCACCGAGACCCAGACGCGCAACCCCCTGCGGTCCACGCGGGTCGTCGTGCGCGCCACGCGCGGCGAGGTGGTGGACGAGCGCGTGGTCCGGGTGCTCGGGCCGGCGACGGTCGTGGAGTCGAGCCTCGTGCGCCGGCAGACCGGGGCGCACCGGGACTTCGAGGTGCTGGACCTGGACCACATCGCCTTCGACGGCGAGGTCGTCTACCGCAACCCGTACCGCGGGGCGCGGCTGTCCGACGAGGAGATCGCCGTGGCGTCCCTGCTCGACGCCACCGGGACCTGGGCCCGTGGGCGGGGCGCCCCTCCGTACCCGCTGGCCGAGGCCTGCCAGGACCACCTGGTGGGCCTGGCGATCACCGAGGCCGCGGAGTCCGGGCTGCCCGTGCGCACGGACGTCGAGGCGTGGGCGCGGCGCGGGGACCGGTCGAGAGGCCCGTCGGCCTCGCAGACCTGACGTCGGCGCGGCGCCGGCCCAGGGCGCGCCGAGCGCCACCACCGCCGTCCGCCCACCGCTACGAGCGCGGTGGGCCCGACGTCCCGTCCGGCGCGCGGTCGTCCCGGGTGCTGACCGGGGCGGCGGTCGACTCCCGCCAGACGATCCGGTTGAGCGGGGTAGGGTCGAGGGGAGGCGCCTCGCCGGCCAGCGCCGCGAGGAGGCGCCGCATCGCTCGTCGGCCCAGCTCCCGCCGATCACCGGCGACGGTCGTCAGCGAGGGCGACAGGTAGGCGCCCACCTCGTAGTCGTCCCACCCGGTGACGCTGACGTCGCCCGGGACCGACCACCCGCGCTCCGCCGCGCCGCGCATGACGCCGACCGCGATGAGGTCGTTGGCCGCGATGACCGCCAGCGGCGGGGCGTCGTCGGCGAGCGCGCGGACCGCCTCGACCCCGGCCTCGCCGGTCCACTCGCCGCCGGCCACGCCGAGGGACTCGAGGCCGCGCTGCTCGAGCGCGGCCAGGTAGGCCCGCTCGCGCCCCCGCGCGGAGGCGTAGTCCGCCGAGCCGGCGACGTGCAGGAAGCGCCGGTGCCCCAGCGCCGCCAGCCGGTCGACGAGCGCCGTCACGGGGGACGCGTCGGCCAGGTCGCCGGCGGCGTGCATCTCCTCGTCGAAGTCCGCGGTCGCCACCACCGGGATGCCTTCGGGCGTGCTCAGCTCGCCGGTCGGGTGCACGGGCGCGAAGGCCACGATCCCCTCGTACTGCCCGGACCTGGCGAGCTCGAGCAGCTGCTCGGTCCGCTCTGCGGGGGAGCCGTCGACGCCGTGCACCTCCATGGTGTAGCCGCCGGCCCTCGCCACGGAGGCCGCCCCGGTGAGCATCTCGACCGGGTCGGAGGTCGGGATGCCCATCACCACGGCCAGCCGTCCGGTGCGCCGGGTGCGCATCGAGCGCGCGGCCAGGTCGGGCGTGTACCCGAGCTCCTCGGCGGCGCGGAGCACCCGTGCGCGCGTCTCCGCCGAGATCGAGCCCTTCCCCGTGAGCACGTACGACACGGTGGACTGGGCGACGCCCGCCAGACGTGCGACGTCCCGGCTGGTGGCTCGGTGCGGCATGGCGCGCGTCCTCCGGGGCAGCGCTGCGGGGCGGCTGCGGTCGAGCGGGTGGCGGTGCCGTCGTCCTTGACACCGCCTGGGTGACCCGGGGAGGCTACGCGGGCGCAGCACCGATACGTATCAGTCCTGCGACGAGGGGCTCCCGCCCCGCGTCTCCGCAGCCCTCGCCGAGGAGGTGCTCGTCGAGCACGGCCCTGCGACGACGCCGAGGGGCCGCCGGCGCACCTCCGCCTCGTCGCCGCGCCGACCAGTCGAGAGCCCCTCGACGCCGCAGAGGAGACCACCCGTGATCAGAGTCGCCGTCATCGGGGCCGGCAACATCTCGCCGTCCCACCTGCGTGCCTACCAGAGCTTCGCGGACCGCTGCTCCGTCGTCGCCCTCGTCGACGCCGTCCCGGAGCGGGCGGAGTCGCGACGTCGCGAGCTCGGCCTCGAGCAGGCCGCGGTGCACGCCACGCACGAGGAGCTGCTGGCGCAGGAGGAGGTGGACCTGGCCAGCGTGTGCACGCCGCCGGCGACCCACGAGCGGATCAGCGTCGACCTGCTCGAGGCAGGGGTCCACGTCCTCTGCGAGAAGCCCATGGCGCCGTCGCTGGCCGCGTGCGACGCCATCCTGCGCGCCGAGGAGAGGGGCGGGGCGATGTTCTCGTCGGTGGCGCAGAACCGCTTCCGCGACGACGTGGTGCGGCTGAAGGCCCTCGTCGACTCAGGGCTCGCCGGGCCGGTGTCCCGGGTCCAGGTGGACTCGGCCTGGTGGCGGGGCCTGAGCTACTACGACCTGTCGTGGCGCGGCACCTGGGAGCAGGAGGGCGGCGGCTGCACCCTCAACCACGCCGTGCACCACGTCGACCTGCTGCTGTGGCTGCTGGGTGCGCCGCAGTCGGTGACGGCCGTGATGACGAACGCCGCGCACGAGAACGCCGAGGTCGAGGACCTCTCGGTCGCCGTCCTCGCCTACGAGCGCGCGCTGGCGACCGTGACGAGCTCCGTGGTCGACCACGGCGAGCGCCAGGAGGTCGTGGTGCAGGGCCGGGAGGCGAGCGTCAGCCTGGGCGGTGAGGTCCTCGCCTCCGTCGCCCAGCCCAACGGCTTCCCCGCCCCCGGCGGCGGCGCCGACCTGGTGGAGCGGCTGCGCGCGCTGGCCGACTCCCACGAACCGCTGGCGCACACCGGGCACGAGGGGCAGGTCGAGGACGTCCTGACCGCGATCGAGACCGGGCGTCGCCCCGCCGTCGACGGGCACGACGGGCGCCGGACGATCGAGCTCATCACGGCGATCTACCAGGCGGGCATCGAGCGCCGCGGCGTCGACCTGCCGCTGGCCGCCGACGACCCGTACGCCCTGCCCGGGACGCTGGTCGAGCGCGCGCCCCGGTTCTTCACCAAGTCCGCCTCCGTCGCGGAGCTCGCCGGGAGCATCAGCGTCCCCGGCGCCGCGGCCGGCAGCGGCAGCCCCGACCACGAGGAGGAGATGCTCTGATGAGCGCGTCAGACGGCGGGACCTACGCACCGGCCCCGCTCCCGGACCCCGTCGTCGAGGACGGCGAGTTCGTCTTCGCCGCGATCGGTCTCGACCACGGGCACGTCTACGGCATGTGCGAGGGGCTCACGGGTGCCGGGGCCACGCTCAAGTGGGTGCACGACCCGGACCCCGACAAGATCGCCCGCTTCCGCGAGCGCTTCCCCGACGTGCGGGTCGCGCGCAGCGAGGAGGAGGTCCTCGACGACCCCGAGGTCCAGCTCGTCGCCGGGGCGGCGGTCACCAGCGAGCGGTGCGCCCTCGGCCTCCGGGTGATGGAGGCGGGCAAGGACTACTTCACCGACAAGGCCCCGCTGACCACGCTCGAGCAGCTCGCCGCCGCCCGGGAGGCGGTCGCGCGGACCGGCCGCAAGTACGCCGTCTACTACTCGGAGCGCGTCCACGTCGAGACGGCCGTCTTCGCGGGGCAGCTCATCGACCAGGGGGCGATCGGGCGGGTCCTGCAGGTCGTCGGCTTCGGCCCCCACCGGCTCAACGCCCCGAGCAGGCCGGCGTGGTTCTTCGAGAAGGCCAGGTACGGCGGCATCCTGACCGACATCGGCAGCCACAACGTCGACCAGATCCTGCACTACACCGGTGCCACCGACGCCGAGGTGGTGAACAGCCAGATCGCGAACTACGCGCATCCCGACCACCCCGAGCTGGACGACTTCGGCGACGCCAACCTGGTCACGAGCACCGGCGCCACCGGCTACTTCCGCTGCGACTGGTTCACCCCCGACGGGCTGCAGACCTGGGGCGACGGGCGCACGTTCATCCTCGGCACCGAGGGGTTCATCGAGCAGCGCAAGTACATGAACCTCGGCACCCAGGACGGGCCGGGCCACCTGTTCCTCGCCAACGGCCAGCAGGAGACGCACTTCCGGCTCTTCGGCGAGGTGGGCTACCCCTTCTTCGGCCAGCTCGTGCTCGACTGCCTCCGGCGCACCGAGGACGCGATGACCCAGGAGCACGCCTTCAAGGCCGTCGAGCTGGCCCTGCAGGCGCAGGCCGGCGCACGGGACCTGACCCCCGAGCGCTCAGCGCGGAGGTCGGGCTCGGCGGGCTGAACCCGGCGGCGCGCCCTCCGCGCCGGCTCGGCGCTCGGCTCAGGCGGCGGCGAGCGGGCGCAGGCCCTCGACGAGCGGCGTGCTCGGGCGGCCGGCGAGGCGGGAGAGGTCGCCCGTCGTGACGTCGAGCGCTCCGGCGGCGATGCTGCCGTCGAGGGCGACGACGAAGCCGGCGGTGCCCTCGTCCAGGCCCGCCTCCTGCAGCGCCGCCGTCTGCTCCTCGGGCGACGGGCGCTGGTAGGCGACCTCGCGGCCCAGGACCTCGCCCATGGCGGCGGCCAGCTCGTCGTAGGTCCACGCGACGTCGCCGCCGAGCTCGTAGGTGCGGCCGACGTGCTCGGTCGGGTCGGCGAGGACGGCGGCCGTCGCGGCGGCGTAGTCGCGCCGGGTGGCGCTGGCGACCCGGCCGTCGCCGGCGCCGGCGGCCAGCACGCCGGTCTCGCGGGCGCGCTGCAGGTCCTGCGCGTAGTTCTCCGTGTACCAGTTGTTGCGCAGGACGACGACGGGCAGGCCGCTGGCGCGCAGCGCCGCCTCGGTCTCGGCGTGGTCGGGCGCGAGCACGAGCGGGGTGTCGTCGGCGCGGGTCGCAGAGGTGTAGACGAGCGCGCCGACCTGCGCGCGCGTGGCGGCGCCGATGACCGCGCGGTGCTGGTCCACGCGGGCGCCGGGCACCGAGCCGGAGACCAGGAGCACCGTGTCGCCGGGCTGGAGCGCGGCGTCCAGCGTGGTGACGTCGTCGTGGTCGACGACCGCGGTGCGCACGCCGCGCGCGGCGAGGTCCTCGAGGCGCTCGACGCGGCGGCCGGTGGCGAGCAAATGGTCAGCGGGGACCCCGCGGTCGAGCAGCTCCTCGACGACGAGGTGGCCGAGGTGGCCCGTGGCTCCGGTGACGACGATCGACATGGTGCGCTCCGCTCCCGCGCCGACGGTCGGCGCCCAGGGTCGCTCGAGCGCTCGAGGAGCGTGGCTTCTTCCCGCGGCCGTGGTCAGCCGCCGGCCTCCGGCGGGGTCGGCGACCCCCTCGACGGGGTCCGCGCCGTCGCGGTGGGGTTCGCGGGCGATGTCTCCCTCGCCGCGGGGCGGGCGCTGAGGACCTCCGGGCTGGACCTCGGCGCCCCGCTCAGGCGTCCTTGACGGCGGTGAGCGAGAAGGTCAGCGGCAGGCGCTCGCGGCCCTCGGGCAGGACCCACGCCGTCCCGTGCTCGGTGGCCTCCTCGACCATGGACGGCAGCGCCTTCCACGGCAGCGTCGTCTGCTCGCCGAGCGAGGTCAGGCGCAGGCCGGCGCCGAGCAGCGCGCCGACGACCTCCGACAGCGGGTGGTGCCACTCGTAGGTCTCGGCGCTCCGGATCCGCACCTCCTGGTTGACGTAGCTGACGTCGTCGTCCCAGCGCAGGGGAGGACCGGCGAAGTAGGAGCGCGCGAGGACGAGCCGGCCGTCGTCGCGCTCGTCGTCCAGCGAGGCGAGCACCGGGTGGCCGTCGCGGACGAAGAAGAGCCCGCCGGGGCGCAGCATCGTCGCGACGGTGCGGGCCCAGGCGTCGAGGTCGGGCAGCCAGCACAGCGCGCCGATGCCGGTGTGCACGACGTCGAACCGCTCGGCGACGACGTCCTGCGTCGCCGTGACCTCGGACTCGACGAAGGTCGCCCCCAGGCCGGCTCGCCGGGCGAGGTCGCGCGCCGCGTCGACGGCGGCGGGGGAGAGGTCGACGCCGGTGACGCGGGCGCCGAGCCGGGCGAAGGACAGCGTGTCCGTGCCGAGGTGGCACTGCAGGTGCAGCAGGTCCAGCCCCGCGAGCGAGCCGCCGGGCAGGTGCGGCGCCATGAGCGCCAGGTCCTCGCGGGCGACGTCGGACAGGCGCTCCGGGTCGGCCACGAAGGCGTCGGTGCCGTAGCCGACGAGGTGGATGGGCACCCGCTCGTCCCAGTTCCGCCGGTTGGCGAGGACCTCGTGGGGGAGGCCGGGTCGGTCGTCGGTCGAGCGCGCGTCCACGACGGGCACCGTAGGGACTGCTGCGCTCCCCGCCGAGCGCTGTGCGCGGCGCCGTCTGCGCCCCCTCAGGGCGAGTCGGTGCCCGTTCGCCCTTCGGTGGTCCCCCTGACGCGAAGCAGGCGTCTGCTTCCCGTGGGGGCGCGCGGCTGGAGCGTGAGTCGTCGCCGACCCGCCGTCGTGAGCGCGCCGGTCGGGGAGGCTGCCGCCATGACCGTCCTGCGCTCCGTCCCCCTGTTCGCGCTCGCGGCGCTCGCCGAGATCGGGGGCGCCTGGCTCGTCTGGCAGGCCGTGCGCGAGGGGCGGCCGTGGTGGTGGGCCGGTGTCGGCGTGATGGCGCTCGGCGCCTACGGCTTCGTCGCGACGCTGCAGCCGGACGCCGACTTCGGGCGGGTGCTCGCCGCGTACGGGGGCGTCTTCGTCGTCGGGTCGCTGCTGTGGGGAGTGGCGCTCGACGGCTTCCGGCCCACGGTCACGGACGTCGTCGGGGCGGCCCTCTGCGTCGTCGGCGTCGCGGTGATCATGTACGCGCCGCGCCCGTAGCCGCAGACGGGGAGGACGAAGTCTGTTGTCCAGGGCGTCGCCGCAGGTCACGGGCCCGGCCTCCTCCCGGGGCGGGGCTTCGTCCTCCCCGTGCGCAGGCGCCCGCGCGACGCCGGTCCGCGGGACCGGCTCGCGAGCGCCCGAGGTGCCGGTCCGGCCGGGCTGGCGCAGGGTGCTGGGCATGGCGACGCAGCGGGCCGAGGGCCTCGACGACGTGTGGGACGACTGGCAGGACGCGGTCACGATGACGCCGAAGCAGCTCGAGGAGTGGCTCGAGACCGACGAGTCGCAGTCCGTGGGCGACACCGGCGGGAAGGGCGAGTCCACGGGGCACGAGAGCGGGCGGCGCATCGTCGAGATCCTGCGCACGAAGAAGGACGACCTCACCGAGGACGACGTCGCGCACATGCGCAAGGTCGTCGGCTACGTGCACCGCCACCGGGCGCAGGAGCCGAAGAGCGACGTCGAGCACTCGAAGTGGCGCTACTCGCTCATGAACTGGGGGAACGACCCGCTGGGCGACTGACGCGCAGGCGGTGGGCGCCCGGTCCGGCGAGCGGCTGCGGCCGGCCCTGGTCAGCCGGCGCCCTCGCGGCCGCGGCGCCGGAACTGGCCCGGCGTCTCCCCGGCAAGGCGCGCGAACTGGCGGGTGAAGGACGGCTGGTCGTAGAAGCCGCAGGCGGCGGCGACGTCGGCCAGGGGCACGTCGGTGGTCGTGAGCAGGTCGGCGGCCCGGTCGATGCGGGCGCGCAGGACCAGCTGACGGGGGGACAGGCCGAACACCTTCTTCACCCGCCGCTCCAGCACGGGCACCGAGCAGCCCGCGGCGGCGGCCATCTCGGCCGTCCGGAGGGGGTCGGCGAGCCGCGCGTGCACGAGCTCGACGACGCGCGAGAGCCCCGTGAGGGTCGGGTCGGCGTCGTCCGCGGCCCGCAGGTCCTGGCTGATGCTCACGAGCCCGTGCACCACGCCGTCGCGGCCGCGGACGGGGAGCTTCGTCGTCAGGTACCAGCCGGGGGAGCCGCCCTCGCGGCGGATGAGCTCGAGCTCGTGGCGCAGCGGCTCGCCGGTGCGCAGCACGCCGGCGTCCTGGTCCTCGTAGCGCTCGGCCAGCTGCGGCACGAAGAGCTCGCGCGCCGTCCGGCCGACGACGTCGCGCCGCGAGCGCTCGCCCGTGCGGCGCACGAAGGCGTCGTTGACGGCGGTGTAGCGGCCGTCGGCGCCCTTGGCGCAGAACATGACGTCGGACGCCTCGCCCAGCAGGTCCAGCAGCGCGGGCGCGAGCGCCTCCGCCGGCCAGCCCCCGGGCAGACGCCCCTCGGCCGGACGCCCCTCGGCCGGACGCCCCTCGGCCGGACGCCCCTCGGGCAGACGCCCCTCGGCCGGACGCCCCTCGGTCGGCGACGTCTCGGGCGGCCCGTCCGGGCGGCCACCGCCGCCGCCGGGCCCGTCGTGGTCGGCAGGGCTCGTCATGGGAGTCGCGAACGTACAAGACGCCCTCCCGCCCCGGGCCGCACGCTGTCGCCATGACGATCGCCGACCCCGCGCCGCGCACGGCCGCCGCCGAGCCCGTCCGTCCGTCCGTCCGCCGGGACGTCGCGCAGCAGCGCGAGGCGTGGGACCGCTGGGTCGCCTCGGTGCCCACCGCCCCGCTGGACGACGTCGTCGAGCGCTGCGTGCCCGCCGCCCTCGAGCGCGCCCAGCGCTGGGTCGACGCGACCAAGGGCCCGCAGGCCGCCGACGAGAAGAAGGCCACCGAGCGCCTCGCCTCGCTCGTGCACGACCCGGGCGGCGTCGAGATGACGATGCACTTCGTCGACCGGGTCGCCCGGCCCGAGGACGACGCCGTCGCGGCGCGGGCGCTCGGCGAGATGGTCGGCGACGACCTGCCCGACTTCCTCTCCGTCCCCGACCGCGTGCTCATGGCCGCCGGGGCCCGCATCGCCCCCCTGCTGCCGCGCATCGCGATGCCGCTGGCCCGCGTGCGCCTGCGCCAGCTCGTCGGCCACCTCGTCGCCGACGCCGACGACCGCCCGCTGGGCCGCCACCTCGCGAAGGCCCGCCGCGACGGCGTCCAGCTCAACCTCAACCTGCTCGGCGAGGCCGTGCTCGGCTCCGAGGAGGCCGACACCCGCCTGGCCGCGGTGCGCCGCCTCGTCGAGCGCGAGGACGTCGACTACGTCTCGGTCAAGGCGTCCTCCGTCGCCGCCCAGCTCGTGCCGTGGGACCCCGAGGGCAGCCGCGACCGCCTCGTCGAGCGCCTGCTGCCGCTGTACCGCACGGCGGCCGAGCGCTCGCCGCACGTCTTCCTCAACCTGGACATGGAGGAGTACAAGGACCTCCACCTGACGATCGACGTCTTCGAGCAGCTCGTCTCGACCCCGGGGCTCGAGCGGCTCGAGGCCGGCATCGTCCTGCAGGCCTACCTGCCCGACGCCCTGCCCGCGCTGGAGCGCATCACCGACTTCGCCCGGGCCCGCGTCGAGGCCGGCGGCGCGCCCGTCAAGGTCCGCCTGGTCAAGGGCGCCAACCTCGCGATGGAGCACGTCGACGCCCAGGTGCACGACTGGCCGCAGGCGCCGTACACGACCAAGGAGGACGTGGACGCGAACTACGTGCGCCTCCTCGACGTCTCCCTGACGCCGGAGCGGACGCGCGCGGTGCGCATCGGCGTCGCCAGCCACAACCTGCCCGACGTCGCCCTGGCCGTGGAGGTCGCCCGTGCCCGCGGCGCCGAGGACGGCCTCGACGTCGAGATGCTGCAGGGGATGGCGCCCGCCCAGGCCCGCGCCGTGCGCGCCGACGCCGGCCGCCTCGTCCTCTACACGCCCGTCGTGCACGCCGAGGACTTCGACGTCGCCGTCTCCTACCTCGTGCGCCGCCTCGAGGAGAACGCCGCCCCGCAGAACTACCTCTACGCGCTCTTCGCGCCCGACTCCGCCGGCGGCGCCCCGCTGGCGGACCAGGAGCAGCGCTTCCGCGACTCGGTGCGCCGCCGCTTCGAGGTCGGGGCCGCGCCGCAGCGCACGCAGGACCGGCTGGCCGAGGAGGCCGCGGCGCAGGAGGGCGGCCCGGGGGAGCGCACCACCGGGCACGCCCCCGACCAGGCGCTCGCCTTCTCCGGCGAGCCGGACACCGACCCCTCCCTGCCCGCCAACCGCGTGTGGGCGCAGCAGGTGCTGGCCCGCGAGCCCGGCCCGGTGCGCTCTCCCGTCGTCACCGACGTGGCGGAGGTCGACGCCGCCGTCGAGCGCGCCCGCGCGGCCGGCGAGGCGTGGGCCGCCGCGCCGGTGGCCGAGCGCGCCGCCGTCCTGCGCCGCGCGGGCGACCTGCTCGCCGCCCGCCGCGGGGACCTCGTCGCCGTGATGGCGCACGAGGCCGGCAAGACCGTCGCCGAGGCCGACCCCGAGGTCTCCGAGGCCGTCGACTTCGCCCGCTACTACGCGCGCAGCGCGCTCGAGCTCGAGCAGGTGGAGGGCGCGACGTTCACCCCCGCGCGCGTCGTCGTCGTGACGCCGCCGTGGAACTTCCCCGTGGCCATCCCGATGGGCGGGGTGCTCGCCGGCCTGGCCGCGGGGGCCGGCGTCGTCATCAAGCCGGCGCCGCAGGTGGTGCGGTGCTCCGAGGTCGGGCTCGAGCCGATCCAGGAGGCGCTGGCCGAGGCGGGCGCCCCCGAGGGGCTGCTGCAGCTGCTGCGCACCGACGAGGCCGACGCCGGGCGCCGGCTCGTGACGCACCCCGTCGTCGACGCGGTCGTGCTCACGGGCGCCTCCGCGACGGCGCGGCTGTTCCGCTCCTGGCGGCCCGACCTGCGCCTGCTCGCCGAGACCAGCGGCAAGAACGCGCTCGTCGTGACGCCGTCGGCCGACATCGACCTGGCCGTCGCCGACGTCGTCCGCTCCGCCTTCGGGCACGCGGGCCAGAAGTGCTCGGCCGCGAGCCTGGTGCTCGCCGTCGGCAGCGTGGCTCGCTCGCAGCGCTTCCGCCGCCAGCTCGAGGACGCCGTCCGCTCGCTGCCCGTCGGCGTCGGCACCGACCTCTCGACGGTCATGGGCCCGGTCATCGAGCCCCCGACGGGTGACCTGCACCGCGCGCTGACGACGCTCGAGCCCGGTGAGCGCTGGCTCGTCGAGCCGCGCCAGCTCGACGACACCGGTCGCCTGTGGTCGCCCGGCGTCCGCGAGGGCGTGCGGCGCGGCTCCTGGTTCGCGACGACCGAGTGCTTCGGCCCGGTGCTGGGGATCATGGAGGTGCGCGACCTGGAGGAGGCCGCGCAGGTCGCCCTCGAGACCGGCTTCGGGCTCACCGGCGGCATCCACACCCTCGACGACGCCGAGGTGGACGCCTGGCTCGAGATCGCGCCCGTCGGCAACGCCTACGTCAACCGCCACATCACCGGCGCGATCGTCGAGCGCCAGTCCTTCGGCGGCTGGAACGGCTCGGCCGTCGGGGCCGGCGCCAAGGCCGGCGGACCGAACTACGTGGCCCAGCTGGGCACGTGGGCCGACGCCGACCTCCCGGGCAGCGCCGGCTCGACGTCCGGCGGGCCCGACGTCACCGCCGAGGTCGCGGCGGTCCTCGCGGCCACCGCGCCGGCGGTCGGCGCGGACGGCGCGGCGTGGCTGCGCGCGGCGGCCTCCTCCGACGAGCGGGCCTGGGCGCAGGAGATCGGCGTCGAGCGCGACGCCACCGGGCTCGAGGTGGAGGAGAACACCTTCCGCTACCGGCCGCTGCCCTCCCTGCAGGTCCGGTGCGGGCCGGGGACGACGCCGCGCGACGTCGCCCGCGTGCGCCTCGCCGCGGCCCGGACCGGCACGCCGCTGGTCCTCAGCGCGGCGCCGGGGGCCGAGGACCTGCGGGCCGTCGCGGCCGCCGGGGCGCACCCGGCGCCGCGGGTGCGCGTGGTCGTCGAGGACGCCGCCGCGCTCGGCTCGCGCCTGGGTGCCGGCGAGCGGCTGCGCGTGCTCGGCGACCTCGAGCCGGAGGTCGCCGCGGGCGCCGCGGAGGCCGGCACGAGCCTCGTGACCGGCCCGGCGCTGGCCGCCGGCCGCCGCGAGCTGCTCACGGCGGTCCGCGAGCAGGCCGTCAGCCGCACGCGCCACCGCTTCGGGCACGTGCAGCGGCCCTCGCAGGACCAGGACGCCGCCCAGGCCTGACGCCCCCGGGCGACTCCCGGCACCTCGGCGACCTCTCGCCGTCCCCCGGCGCTCGGGGCGGCAGGAAGACGCCGAGGACGCCGAGGTGCGTCGTCACGGGCGGTCCCGGCCGGGGCGCCGAGGTGCCGGGCGGGGCCGTCCGCGGGACGCGTGCGGCGGGCGCTCAAGTCCGACGCCCGCCGGGCCGATGAGCCAGCGTGGAGAGCCGCCGGTGTGCTGCAGCGCCCCGGTGGGCCGCGGCGGCCTGGACCCTCGTGGCCGCGGGCGCGGGCGCCGCGGGGCTCGCCCTCGCGGTCCCGGCCCTGCGGGAGCCGCTGACGCTGCTCACGGCCCCGGTCGCCGTCACCGCGGCGGTCGCGGGGCTGCGCCAGCACCGACCCCGTGCCGCGGGGACCTGGCGGCTCGTCCTGGTCATGCTGACCCTGCTCGCCGCGGCGCTCGCGCTGCCGTCCGCGACCGTGCTGGGCCCCGCGTCGCACACGGCGGCCGTGGCGGTGTTCTCGTGCGGCCAGGTGGTGGCCGCCGCCGCGGTGGTGGGGCTCGTCCAGCGCCGCTCCCGGCCGGCGCGCCCCCCGCGGTCCGAGCGCGCCGGCTCCTGGCTGCGCTCCGGCCGCGTCGAGGTGCTCATCATCGCCGTCGTCCTCGGCCTCACCGCGGCGCAGGTCGTCTCGCTGGCCGTCCCGGCGGTGGCGGGGGGCGAGGTGGCGGCCGTCGTGGTCCCCAGCGTCAACGTGACGATCCTCGGGGTCCTGCTGCGGTTCGCGGCCTCGCGCCGCGGCCTCACGCCGAGCGCGCACCTGTTCATGGCGGCGGGCCTGGCCATCTCCCTCTACGACACCTCGCGGATCGCCTCGGAGCACCGCGTCGCCCTCCCGGGAGAGCCGGCGCAGGCGCTGGGCGTTCTCTGCATGGCCCTGTTCAGCGCCGCGCTCCTGCACCCCTCGGTGCGGACGGCGCTGACGTCGGAGGCGCTCGCGGGGCGTCGCCGCTCCTCGGTCGCCCTGCTCGGCCTGCTGCCCCTCGCGGTCGTGCCCGTCGGGCTGTGGTGGGTGGGCACCACGGCGCCGGCCGGCGGCCTGCCCACCGGGGTCTTCGTCGTCGCGGGCGCCGTCATGTCCGGGCTGTGCCTGGTGCGCGGGTCCACCGCCCTGCGCGGCAGCGAGCACCTGGCCGAGCACGACGCCCTGACGGACCTGCTCAACCGGCGCGGCCTCGCCGGCGCGTTCGCGGCCGGCCGCGGCCCGCGCAGCCTGCTCCTCGTCGACGTCGACGAGTTCAAGCAGGTCAACGACGCCCACGGCCACGACGTCGGGACGCCCTCCTGCTCGTGGTGCGCGACCGCCTGCTCCTCGCGGCGGACGGCGCGGGCGTGGTCGCGCGCCTCGGCGGCGACGAGTTCGTCCTCCTCGTCGAGGAGCGGCGCACGGAGGACGTCGTGCGGCGGGTCCTCGAGGAGCTCCGCCGCCCCGTGGACCTGGACGGCCTCGCCGTGCGCAGCAGCGGCAGCGTCGGCGTGGCCCGGCCGGGGGACGGCGCGTCCCTGGCGCAGCTGCTCACGCGCGCGGACGTGGCGCTCTACGCGGCCAAGGCGGCGGGGCGCGACACGTCCGCGGACTTCCGGCCGGACCTGCAGGCGGCGGTGGCCGACCGCCTCGGCACGGGCGTCGACGTGCGCCGCCTCTTGGCGGGCGAGGGCGGCGTCGGCTCCCTGGAGGCGCACTACCAGCCGCTGGTCGAGCTGGCCTCGGGCCGCGTCGTCGGCGCCGAGGCGCTGGTGCGGTGGCGCCACCCCGAGCGCGGGCTGGTGCTCCCCGACGCCTTCCTCGGCGCCGTGTCGGCCGGCGGGCTGGACGCGCGCCTCGACGAGGCGGTGCTGCGCGAGGTGGCGGCCGACCTCGCGCGGTGGCGCGGGCAGGGCCTGGAGCCCGTGCCGGTGAGCGTCAACCTCAGCCGGGGCAGCCTGGTGGACCCCGACCTCGCCGACCGGGTCGTCGCCGTCCTCGAGCACCACGGGATCCCCTCGGGCCTCCTGCACGTGGAGGTCACCGAGCACCAGGAGCTCCCGGACGACGACGTCGTGGCGGGCAACCTCGAGGCGCTCGTCGCGGCGGGCGTCGACGTCCACCTCGACGACTACGGCACCGGCTACACCTCGATGGACTACCTCCAGCGCTTCCCCGTGGCGGTGCTCAAGCTGGACCGGGCGGTGACGACGACCGTGGACGGCGGCCGGCGGCCCGTGGTCGCCGGCATCACCGCCATGGCGAGCACGCTCGGCCTCGACGTCCTCGCGGAGGGGGTGGAGACCGTCGCGCAGCGGGACGCGCTCCTCGCCCTGGGCATCCGGTACGGGCAGGGCTGGCTGTTCGGGCGGCCCGAGCCCGCGGCGGACCACGTCCGACGGGTGCTGGGGGGCGGGGCGCGCGCGACCGGCGCGCTCGAGGTCCCCGCCCCCCGCGAGACCCCGACCGCCTCGCCCCAGAGGGCGTGAGCCGGTCCTCGCGAGGGGCGGCGCCGACGCGGTCGGACGACGCGGGCGCCCCCCCGCCCGCGCCTCAGCGGCGGGACGCCGACCGGGGCCCGTCGCTGCGCGGGCCGAGCTCGGCGACGGGCCCGCTGACGCGCCGGGAGCCGCGCAGGGTGACGTAGGACGTCTCGTGCGCCGTGGTGGCCTCCGGGTCCAGGCGCGGGTCGACGTCGAAGCCCTTGTCCCCGCCGGAGCGGATGAAGTGGAAGTCCGCCTGGACGCGCTCGGGCGTCACGTCCAGGACGACGAACCCGTGGCCGATGCCGTCGAGGTAGCGGATCCAGGGGTTGCGGCCCTGGAACGCCGCCGTGGAGCGCTGCGCGGCGGCGGCGCTGCCGAGGATCTCCCGGAAGCCGTTGCTGGTCACCGACGGGCAGACGAACTCGACGCCCGCGGACGAGCCGCCCGCCGCGTCGTCCCCGGTCCGGTAGGCGCCGGGGTCGACCGGCAGGTCGATCGCCCACGAGGAGTGGATGTCGCCCGTGAGCACCACGGCGTCGGCGGTCGGCGCGTCGTCCATCGCCGCCAGCACGGCGGCCTGGTCGGCCTGGTAGCCGTCCCACTGGTCGGTGTTGAAGACGGCGCCCGCGGGCCCGCCGGTGGACAGGACGCGGGCGAAGACGGTCTGGTTGCCGACGAGGTGCCAGGCCTTCGCGCTCCCGCGGATCCCGCTCGTCAGCCACGCGAGCTGCTCGGGCTCCGGCAGCTGGCGGTCGGGGTCGGCGAGCGCGGGGTTGACGGCGCCGGCGACCACGGCCGGCACCTGCTGGCTGCGGTGCTGCCGGGTCTCGACCACCGACAGGTCGGCCAGGTCGCCGAAGGAGAAGCGGCGGAAGAACTGGATCCCCTGGTGCGGCTGGGGGTCCCAGTGCTCGGGCTCGCGGATCGGCATCCACTCGAGGTAGGCCTGGAAGGCGCGGGCGCGACGCTCGAGGAAGTCGCCCTCGGGGCGGACGCCGTCCGGCTGGCCCGGGCCGGTGTAGGGCGTGCCCGGGTCGTCCTGCTCCTCGTGGTTCTCGGCGCCGGTGTCGTAGGCGTCGTTCGTGATCTCGTGGTCGTCGAAGATCACCACCCACGGGTGCCGGGCGTGCGCGGCCTGCGCGTCCGGGTCCGCCTTGTAGAGCGCGTGGCGCACCCGGTAGTCCTCGAGCGAGACCATCTCGACGGCCGGCTCGTGGTCGCGGACGCCGATCAGCGCGTCCGGCCCGTAGCGGTCCCCGGAGCCGGGGACGCCGGGCCGGCGGGGCTCGTTGCCGTACTCGTAGACGTAGTCGCCGAGGTGCAGGACGAGGTCGAGGTCGTCGCGCCGGGCGATGCCGCGGTAGGCGGTGAAGTAGCCGCCCGTGTAGTTGCTGCACGAGGCGAAGGCCAGGCGCAGCGCGTGGGTCGTGCCCGGCTCGTCCGGCGACGTCTGCGTGCGCCCGACGGGCGAGACGTCGCGGCGGACCCGGAAGCGGTACCAGTAGCGCGTGTAGGGCGTGAGCCCCCCGACGACGACCTTGACGGTGTGGTCGCGCTCGGCGCTCGTCCTCGTCCGGCCGCGCTGGACGACCTCGGTGAACTCCTCGTCGGCCGCGACCTCCCAGTGGACGTCGCGCGCGGGGCCGCGCCCGCTGCCGGGGACGGCGTGGGGCACCGGCGTGATGCGCGTCCAGAGGAGCACCTCGGTGGCGGTGGGATCGCCGCTCGCGACGCCGAAGGCGAAGACGCCGCCGCGGGAGACGAGGTCGCCCACGGCGGCGCGGGCGTCGGCGGGGCTCAGGCCGGCGAGACCGGCGGCCGCGGCGCCCCCGAGCAGGACGCTGCGGCGGGAGAGCCCGGGGAGGAGGTCGCCCGCGTCGGCGCGGGGAGGGGAGGAGGTCTGCGTGGTCACGTCGGGTGACGGTGGACCTGCCGGGCGTCGCCGGCCGGGCGCTGGGGTGAACGCCGCACGACGGGCGGTCGTCGGCCCAGGACGTGCGGGGGACGACACCCGCGGGAGGCCGTGACGGGCGGCTCCTCGACGGCCTCCTCCTCGTCCCCGCGCCGCTGGTCCACGTCCTCCCGCCCCTCGCCCTCCCCCGCTGCTCCTCACGGGGCCGGCGGGGGCGGTGACGGGCGTGGACGGCGTCCCGCTCGTCGGCGGGGCCCGCCGGTCGGCGCCCTCCTCGGGCCGGTGATGGCCGTCGCGGTCGCTCGGACGCGCGGGTGGACGACCGCGCGGACGACCGACCGGTCCAGGCGAGCGGCCACGGGCCTACCGTGACGCCATGAGCGCCCTGAAGGTCCTGTTCATCGGCGGCAGCGGCGTCATCAGCTCCGCCTGCTCCGCGCTCGCCGTCGAGCGCGGCCTGGACCTCACGGTCCTCAACCGCGGCACGACGTCGAGCCGGCCGCTGCCCGAGGGGGTGCGGGTGCTGCAGGCCGACGTCCGCGACGCCGCCTCGGTGCGCGAGGCGCTGGGCGACGAGGAGTTCGACGTCGTCGTCGACTGGGTCGCCTTCACGCCCGAGCACGTGCGCACCGACCTCGAGCTGTTCACCGGGCGCACCGGCCAGTACGTGTTCATCAGCTCGGCGTCGGCCTACCAGACGCCCCCGCTGCGGGTGCCCGTCGTCGAGTCGACGCCGCTGCGGAACCCGTTCTGGCAGTACAGCCGCGACAAGATCGCGTGCGAGGAGCTGCTCACGCAGCGCTACCGCGAGGACGGCTTCCCCGTGACGGTGGTGCGCCCGTCGCACACCTACGACAAGACCCTCCTGCCCTTCGACGGCGGGTGGACGGTCGTGGACCGCATGCGCCGCGGGGAGGAGGTGGTCGTCCACGGCGACGGCACCTCGCTGTGGACGCTGACCCACCACCGCGACTTCGCGCAGGGGTTCACCGGCCTGCTCGGCAACCAGCGGGCGCTGGGGGAGGCGGTGCACATCACCTCCGACGAGGCGCTCACCTGGGACCAGATCTTCCGCACCGTCGCCGCGGCCGCCGGCGTCGAGCCGCGGATCGTGCACGTGCCGTCGGACGCCATCGCCGCCGCGGACGCCGGGTGGGGCGCCGGCCTGCTGGGCGACAAGGCGCACTCGATGGTGTTCGACAACAGCGTCCTCAAGGGGCTCGTGCCCGGGTTCGCCGCGACCACGCCCTTCTCGCGCGGCGCCCGCGAGGTCGTCGAGTGGTACGACGCGGACCCCTCGCGCCAGGTCGTCGACGAGCACATGGACGCCGTGATGAGCCGGCTGGTGGAGGCGCACCGACCGCGCGCGCTCTGACGGGGCTCCCGCCGCCGCCCGTCCACATCCCTCGAACACGTGTTCGAGAGTCGTGGCACCATGGGGGCGTGGCAGGGGGGATGACGGCGGGGCGCGGCCCGCGGCGCGGGGAGCCGGTCGCGCGCACGGCGGCCGGCAGCGCGCTCCTCGGGCGGTCGGGGCCCGCGGCGGACCGGGTGCCCTCCGGCCCCTCCGCGCCGCCGCCGGTGGAGGAGGACGCGGTCTCCCGGGGCGGCGGCCGACCTGCTGACCGCGAGGGGCACGACCCCGCCGATCTGGGCGACCCGGCGGAGCTGCGACGGGCCCACCGCCACTGCTGGGTGCTCCTCGACGAGGCGGACGAGGCGGGGGGCGGGGCCGAGGAGGACGACGGCGAGCCGTTCGCGGGCGTCGTCGCGGAGTGGCGCCTGACGCCGACGGGGTGGCTCGCGCGCGTCGTCTACGCGCTCGGGGACGGCGAGATGGCCACCGTCGTCGAGTCCTGGCTCGCGGCCGAGCAGCTGCGCCCGGCCTGATCCCGTGGCTGCCCGACCGCCCGACCGCCAGACCGGCTGGTCCGGGGCCGGTCCCGCGACGACCGGCGCCCGCCCGTGCGACGGTGGGGGTCCAGCCCGACGAGGAGACGCCATGACCGACGCCCGTGCTCGTCCGTCCGCCTGCAGCGCCGCGGCCCTGCGGCGTCCAGCCCGCGCCCTGCGCGGCGGGACCGCCCTGCTCGCCGCGAGCGCCCTGGCGCTGACCGGCTGCAGCGGGTCCGGTGACGACGCGGACCCCGCGACGGCGCCCGCCCCGGCCTCGTCCTCGTCGCCCGGCGGGACGCCGTCGCCCACCGCGTCCTCGTCGCCGACCGCCTCGTCGGGGGCGGCGCCGGCGCCGGGCAGCAGCGAGGCCGCCGCCGCCGTGGCCGAGGCGCTGACGGCCGGTCGCGAGGCCGGCAGCGGCACCTTCGACTTCTCCTCGGAGACGAGCGCGGCCGGTCAGGTCGTGACGGCCACGGGCCGGGGCTCCTTCGACAGCGCCACGGGCGCCTCGCAGGTGCAGCTCACCTCCGAGCTGCCCGGTCAGGGGGAGATCGCCGTGGAGCTGCGGCAGGTCGACGGGACGGCCTACGTCTCCGGCCTGCCCCAGCAGCCCGCCGGCCAGTGGGTGGAGGTCCCGCTCGAGCAGATGGGCGCCGCCAGCGGTCCCCTCGGGGGAGCGGACCCCTCGCAGCAGCTGGCCCTGCTCGAGCAGGTCGGCGACGACGTCCAGGAGGTCGGCCAGGAGCAGGTCGCCGGGGTGGAGACGACGCACTACGCCGGCGTCGTCGACCTCGAGGCGGCGGCCGAGCGGGCGCAGCAGGAGGGGGCTGACGCCGAGGAGCTGCGCCGGCAGTACGCGCAGCTGGGGCTGTCCACCGTCCCGTTCGACCTCTTCGTCGGGCCCGACGGGCTGCCCGTGCGCATGGCCACCGCGGTGGAGACGAGCAGCCAGGGCCAGCAGGTGTCCTCGACGTCGACGGTCGACTTCGCCGACTGGGGAGCGGACGTGCAGGTGGAGGCGCCGGAGGGCGCGGTGCCCCTCTCCGAGGTGACCGGCGCGCCCACCCCCGCCGGCTGAGGCTCGTCCGGCCGAGCCCCGCAGGTCCGCGGGGCTCGGCCGGTGCGCTCGGGGGAGTCGTCGACCACGTCGACTCCGAGGGAGGGGGGCGAGCGGCGGACGCCCGGGGTCGAGGCGCCGCTCGGCGCGCGGGGGCGTCCCCCGGCTGGGAGGCTGCCGACCCGGCCGCCGGCCGGTCGTCCGTCCCCGGTCCCAGGAGGCCGCCGTGCTCGTCCGTCCCCGCTCCGGCCGCGTCGTCGCCGGCGTCTGCGCCGCTCTCGCGAACCGCTTCGGCGTCAGCGTCTCGCTCGTGCGCCTGCTCTTCGTCCTCTCGATCCTGCTGCCCGGCACGCAGGTCGTCGTCTACGCGGTGCTGTGGGTCCTCGTGCCCGCGGAGGGCTCCGACCGGGCTCGCCGGCGCGGCTTCTAGCCCTCCGGCTCCCCGCCGCCCGCCGCCTCGCTGCCGCCCGCCGCCTCGCCGACGTCCGCCGTCACTGGACGGCGGACGTCAGCCGGGCCAGGTCGTCGGCGAGGCGCCGCCAGAAGCCGCGGCCGGACCACGCCTCGAGCGTGAGCTCGGTGCTGCGCGCGCGGTAGCCGTCCTCGACCGCGCGCAGCTCGGTGGTGAAGTCGCGGCCGAGCACGAGCAGCGTCAGCTCGAGGTCGAGCTCGAAGGAGCGGATGTCGAGGTTGCTCGAGCCCACGACGGACACCTCGTCGTCCACGGTCAGGTGCTTGGCGTGGAGGATGTACGGCGCCGGGTACAGCCAGATCCGCACGCCCGCCCGCAGCAGGGCCTCGTAGTAGGACCGCTGGGCGTGGAAGACCAGGAGCTGGTCCCCGATCTCCCCGACGAAGAGCTCGACCTCGACGCCGCGCTCGGCAGCTGTCGTCACCGCCGTCAGCAGCGACTCGTCCGGGACGAAGTACGGGCTGGTGATCGAGACGCGGCGCTGCGCCCCGTAGAGCAGCGAGTTGAACAGCTTGAGGTTGTTCTGGCCCTCGAAGCCCGGCCCGCTGGGCACCACCTGGCAGTGCAGCGCGCGGTCCGGGGCGGGCTCGGTGAGCTGGTCGGGGATCTCGGCGACGACCTCGTCGGTCTCGCTGTACCAGTCGGTGACGAACAGGGCGTCGACCTCCTGCACGACGGGCCCCTGCAGGCGGACGATGATGTCCTGCCAGAGCAGGCCCCGCTTCAGCGTGGCCCTCTTGTCGTACGTGCGGTCGATGAGGTTGAGCGAGCCCACGAACGCCGTCTCGCCGTCGACGACGACGAGCTTGCGGTGGTTGCGCAGGTCGGGGCGCTGGTACCGGCCCCGGAGGGGCTGCACGGGGAGCATGAGCCGCCACTGCACGCCGAGGCGGTCGAGCTCTCGGACGGCGCGCCGGTACCCCGGGTAGCGCCACGAGCCGATGTGGTCCAGCAGCACCCGCACCGTGACGCCCCGGGCGGCGGCGTCCTCCATCGCGGCGAAGACCGGGGCCGTCGCGTCGTCGAAGGACAGGATGTAGAACTCGACGTGGACGTACCGCTGCGCCTCGGCGATGCCCTCGGCGAGCTCGCGGAGCTGGTCCTCGTAGCGCGGGACGATGTGCGCGTCGTTGCCGGCCAGCAGCGGCATCGCGCCGAGGGCGTGGTTGAGGCGCGCGACGCCCTCGACCCACGGCGGCCACGGGTGGTCCGCGAGGACGTCCTCGGCCCCGCGCGACTCCTGCTCGATGAGGCGGCTCATGCTCGCCTGCTTCTCCCGCCGCACCCTCGGCAGCTTCGGGCTGCCGATGAGCAGGAAGGCGAGGACCCCGAGCGAGGGGACGAAGAAGATCAGGAGCAGCCACGCCATCGCCGACGAGGGCCTGCGGTCCTGGGGGACGACGGCGAGCGCGACCAGCCGGAGGACGACGTCGACCACGGCCACGACCGCGGCGACGAGCAGGGAGAGGTCGGAGAGGTCCTGCACCGGGAGGAGCTGCGGCACGACGGTCGGCGACGACGTCGGCGGCGGGGTGGGCAGCGGGTCGGGCAGGAGCAGGACGGGCGGCGGCATGGGGGCTCCGGGGCCGGCGGCGGACGGGGGACGGGGGCGCCGCGTCCGTCCACCCTACGGACCGGGTGGGCGGCCCATCCGTCCACCGGGCGTACGCTTCAGGGGTCGACCCCGGTCGAGCCGTCCCCCCCGTCGGCTCCCGGGGTCGATGCTCGTCCCGGGCCCGGTGGAGGCGCCGGAACCCCTGGTGCTGCGGCGGGCCCGGACCGCCGGCCCGTGGTCGTGGTGCGCGCTGACCGCTTCGCGGGCCACCATGGGACCGTGAGCCGACCCGACGAGACCGCCCCCGCGTCCTCCGCCGACCACGGCGCGGTGGCCCTCGACGGGGACGACCCGACGCTGCTGCGCCTGGAGGGGGAGGTCGACCTGCACGCCGTGGAGAGCGCGGGACCGGCTCTCACCGCGCAGCTGCGGGACATCGAGGTCGTCGACGCCTCGGGAGTGACCTTCATCGACTCCATGGGGCTGCACTGCCTCATCACCGCCGCGGTCGCCGCGCGGGAGCGCGGCGCGCGCGTGCGGCTGCTGCGCCCCTCGCGCCCGGTGCTGCAGATGCTGGAGATCACCGCGATGGTCGACTTCTTCGACGTGGAGGACTGAGCCCCTCCGGGGTCTCCCGCCGCTCGGCCCTCAGGCGCCGGGGTGGCGGCGGGGCGCGGGCAGCGACGGACGTCGCGCCGGGGCCAGCAGGTCGGCGCCCTGGCCGCCGAGGACGAGACCGGCCACCGCGGAGGAGCCTGCACGGGCCCCGACGTGCTCGCCCTCGACCGCGTCGCACCCGAGGGCGACGGCGGCGCGGTGGACGCCCGCGTCGTCCACCCCCGCGGCGACGACGCGCAGCCCCAGGCCGTGCCCGAGCCCGACCACGGCCCGCACGAGCCGGGCGTCCGCCTCGTGCCCGGCGCGCAGGGAGGCCACCAGCCGCGCGTCGACGACGACCTCGTCCACGGGCAGGGCCCCCAGCCCGGCGACGGAGGAGCGGTTGGCGCCCAGTCCCGTCACGGAGGCCGGGGCCCCGAGGACGGCGAGGCGGGCCAGGGCGACGGCGGCGGCGGAGGGGTCGGCGGCCACGTCGTCGTCCTCCACGAGCAGGCGTAGGTCGGCGGGCTGCGCACCGGTCTCGGCGAGGGAGCCGGTGACGAGGTCCACGAGCCCGGGCCGGCCCAGCGCCTCGCCGGGCACGCGGACGGCGGCCTGGACGGGCACGCCGGCGGCGCGCCACGCGACCACCGCGCGCAGCGACTGGCGCAGGAGCAGCTGGAAGAGGTCGGGCGCCATCGTCGTCCCCGCGGCGAGCTCCTGCGGGGGGCGGCCGGCGCCGGAGGCGCCGGCCCACTCCAGCTCGGCCGTGGCGGTCGTCCAGCGGCCGCCGCGCACGTCGAAGCGGGGGCGCCAGCACAGCCGGAAGGGGAAGCCCGCGTCGTCGGCCAGGGCGCGCTGCAGGTCCGCGCGCAGCTGCGCGAGGTCGGCGAGACGAGCGCCCTCGCGCTCCCCGGGGTCGACGACCGCGACGCCCGTGCCGGTCCCGCGGGCCACCTCGAGGGCGGCGTCCACCTCGGCGAGGAGGCGGTCGGCGCAGCGGGCGGCCCCCGCCAGGGCGCCCCGGCGGTCGGCCGCGGCGTCGTCCGCCATGAGGCCGTCCGCCGCGGCGGCCGTCGTCGCGCCGGCGCCGGCGCCGATGCTGGTCTCGAGGTCCACGAGCGCGCCCCCCACGACGACGCCGGAGGACAGGGCGGCGCGGACGCGCTCGCCCACCCGGCGGGCGCTCTCGGCCGTCCCGCCGGTGACGAGGACGGCGAGCTCCCCCTCGGGCAGCCGGACGACGACGTCGCCGTCGCGGACGGCGCCGGCGGTGCGCGTGGTCACGGCGCGCAGCAGCTCGTCGGCGCAGGTGCCCGCGCCGTCGCGGCCCTCGGAGGGCACGAGGCCGACGAGCAGCAGGGCCAGCCCCTGCCCGGGGTGGGCCAGCAGGTGCGCCACCAGCAGGTCGCGCAGGCTGTCGCGGTCGGGCGCGGTCACGAGCTCCGGGCCGCGCGGGCCGGGGGCGCCGCCCGTCGCGGTCCCCGTCCGCCGGGCGGCGGCGGCGCGAGCCACCAGCACCGCGGCGGCGAGCGCCCCGACGGCGCCCGCGACCGGCGCGAGCCCGCCCGGCGCGCCGGGGAGGCCGAGCGCCGCCAGGACCTGGGGGCCGAGCGCGGCGGTGGCGGCAGCGGTCAGCAGCGGGCCGGGAGCCCGGTGGGCGACGACGAGGACGGCCACCAGCCCCGCGAGCACGACGCCGAGCGCGGCGGGCGCGGCGCCGTCCGCGAGCGCGCCGAGCGCGAGCGCGGCCAGGACGAGGCCCGCGGCCCCGGCCGAGGCCGCGGGGCCGCGCCCGACCCGGGCTCCCGGGAGGAGCAGGGGGGCGGCTCCGACGGCGAGCAGGACCAGCACCACCGCGGCGGCGCCCCCGGCGCCGCGGGGGGCGCCCGAGGTGCCCGGGAGGGCCACGGCGGCCGCCAGCAGCGCCGCCGCGAGCGCCAGCGCGCTCGTGAGCACCGCCTGCCGGCGGCGCCAGGTGCGCCAGGGGGCGCGGGCGGAGGACAGGAGCCGGTCCGCGACCCGGCCGGCGGCGGTCGCGACCGGCTGCGGGGCGGGGAAGTCAGGGGCGCTCACGGGGTCATGCCTCGGCACGTCGCACCCGCGACTTGAGCCCCGTCGCGCAGGTCCGCCGCCGTGGTCGCCCGTCTCCCCTCGCGCGGACGGTCGGCTGCCGCCACGCTGGGCCACTGGACACGGCCCCGGGCCGACGCGGCACGCACACATCGGGAGACACCTGCACATGTCGAAGACCAAGGCGAGGGCGCAGGACTCGCCCCACCCGGACGACTCGCGGAAGCCGGACAGCCCGGACGAGATCGAGAAGCCCACCGCGAAGTACATGGTCAAGCGGGCCGTCAAGGAGTTCTCCAAGGACCAGGTCACGGACATCGCGGCCGGGCTGGTCTACTTCTCGGTCCTCGCGCTCTTCCCGGGGCTCATCGCCATCGTCTCCCTGCTCGGCCTCTTCGGCCAGAGCCAGGCGGTCTCCGACGGCATCACGGAGATCGTCAGCACCCTGGCTCCCGACCCGGGCATGGCGGAGAGCATCAACGGCTTCGTCACGAGCTTCCTGAGCAACCAGAGCACCGGTGGCGCCAGCCTCGGCGTGGTCGTCGGCCTGCTGGGCGCGCTGTACTCGGCGTCGAAGTACGTGGGCGCCTTCTCGCGCGCCATGAACCGGATCTACGAGGTCGACGAGGGCCGACCGGTCTGGAAGCTCAAGCCGATCCAGTTCCTGCTGACCCTCGGCGCCGTCGTGCTCATCGCGATCTCCCTGCTCATCCTGGTCATCAGCGGCCCGGTCGCCCAGGCCGTCGGCGATGTCGTGGGCCTCGGCTCCACGGCCGTGACGGTGTGGCAGATCGCGAAGTGGCCGGTGCTGCTGCTCATCGTCGTGCTGCTCGTGGCGGTCCTCTACTGGGCCACCCCCAACATCCAGCAGCCGAAGTTCCGCTGGATGAGCATGGGCGCCCTCGTGGCGATCGTCGTGTGGCTGCTCGCGTCGGTGGCCTTCGCGCTCTACGTCGTGAACTTCGGCAGCTACAACGCCACCTACGGCGCCCTCGGCGGCGCGGTGATCTTCCTGCTCTGGCTGTGGATCACCAACATCGCGCTGCTGCTCGGGGCCGAGATCGACGCCGAGATCGAGCGCGGCCGCGAGCTCCAGGCGGGCATGCCCGCCGAGGAGCACGTCCAGCTGCCGCCGCGGGACACCACCGCGAGCGACAAGAAGGACAAGAAGATGCAGGAGACGATCGACGAGGGCCGTCGCCTGCGCGAGGAGAACAGCGAGGGGTCCGGCGAGGGGCAGTCCGGGCAGCAGGGGCGCGGGTCCAGCGACTCCGCCTCCGGCTCGGGCTCCCACCGCTCCTCGCGCTGATGAGGGGGCGGCCGCGGGCTGCGGGCGGGGCGTCCTCGATCTCCGAGGCCGCGCGCGCGGACCTGTGGCCGCTCCCCGTCGCGTTCGTCGTCGTCGCGACGACCGCCGGGGTCCTGCTCCCGCTGCTCGACCAGGCCGTCGACGAGGACCTGCCCCTCTTCGTGCGGACCGTCGTCTTCGGGGGCGGGCCCTCGGCGGCCCGCGACATCCTCCTGACCGTCGCCGGCGCCTTCATGACGGTCAGCTCGCTGACCTTCTCGCTCACCGTCGTCACCCTGCAGCTCGCGAGCAGCCAGTACTCGCCGCGGCTGCTGCGCAGCTTCGCGAGCGACCGTGCCGTGCAGGTGACCCTGGGCGTGTTCCTGGGCTCCTTCGCCTACGCGCTGGTGGTCCTGCGGACCGTGCGCGAGGAGACCAGCGCGACCCCCGAGTTCGTCCCGCGGCTCTCGGTGACCCTCTCGGTCGTCCTGGCGCTGGTGGGCGTCATCACGCTCGTGCTCTTCCTGGCCCACCTGTCGCGCAAGATCCGCATCGAGCCGATCCTCGTCGACGTCCACGCGGAGGCCAGCCGCGTGCTGGCGCGCACCCAGCCCGCGGAGCCGGTGCCCGCGCACCTGCAGGGGCGCACCGACGGCGTCCCCGTCACCTCCACGCGCACGGGCTTCGTGACCCACGTCGACTCCGCGGCGCTGGTGGAGCTCGCCCGCGAGCGCGACGCCGTGGTCGACCTCCTCGCCTCCGCCGGCGCCGTGGCGGTGCCCGGCGTCGTGCTGGCGCGGCTGGTGCCGCGGGAGCCGCCCCCGGCGGGCGCCCGCGCCGGGGAGGCGCCGAGCGGCACCGGCGCGCACGACGCCTCGCTGGAGCGGGACGTGCGGCGGGCGGTCGCCGTGGGCGAGGAGCGGTCGGCGACCCAGGACCCCACGTTCGGCCTGCGGCAGCTCGCCGACGTGGCGATGCGCGCGGTGTCCTCCTCGCTGAACGACCCGACGACCGCCGTCCACGCCATCACCCACCTGCGCGCGGCCACCGCCGAGGCGCTCGAGCTCGGGGTCGGGGACGCGCTGCTGCGCGACGACGACGGGCAGGTCCGGGTGGTGCTGCGCCGCGACGGCGTGCCGGAGGTCCTCGACCTCGTCGTCGGCCAGCCCCTGCTCTACGGCTCCGGCGACCCTATGGTCGTCGTCGCGCTGCTCGACCTGCTGGCCCGCGCCGCGGAGGCTGTGCGGCCGGACGCCGAGCACCTGGGCCTCGTGCTCGCCGCGCGCTCCCGCGTCCTGGCGGCGGCCCAGCCGCTGCGCGAGGACCCGCGCTGGGCGGCGCTCGTCGACGCCGCGTCCGCGCGCGTGGGCACCGCCGCCAGCGGCGCCTGAGCCCCGTCCGAGGGACCTCGGCGCGGTGCGGACGGGCGCTCACGGGGCGTCGCACCTACCGTGGTTCGCGAGCACGGGCGTCGACGCGCCCGGACGTGTCGAGGACCCGTGGGGGTCGAGGGTGGGGTGGATGGTGTCCTGCAGCACCACCTGGCCCCAGGGGCACCCCGACGTGGAGGGTCCCCCCTTCCTCTCCTGGGTCGTCCGCAGCTCCTCGGACCTCACCACCGCTCGGCGCGAGCTCGCCTCGCACGCCTCCGAGATGCCGGCGGCCGGTGAGGGGTGGGCCGGGGCGATCAGCCTCCCGGACACGCTCGCGCTGCTGCTGAGCGAGCTCGTCACCAACGCCCTGCGGCACGCCTCCCCGCCCGCGGAGGTCACCGTGGTGCTCGACGGCGGCCGGTGCCTGCTCGACGTCGCCGACCCCGACGTCACCAAGCCCCCCTCGCCGGAGCACGACCGCTCGCCCGGTCTGGGCGGCCACGGCCTGCCCCTGGTGGCGCTGCTCGCGCACGACCGCGGCTGGTACGTCGAGGGCTCCCGCAAGCACGTGTGGGCCTGCCTGGGCGCCTGAGCCCGTCGTCCCAGCAGCACCCCGCCGCGCAGCCGGCACCCGTCGCGGAGCCCGCCGGGACGCCGTCGCGGCGAGCGGCCTACGGTCGCCGTCATGAGCCCCTCCGCGACGAGCGACGCCGACGAGGCGCAGCCCACCCCCGGCCCCCTGCAGGTGCCAGCCCCCGTCGCCGAGCGGCGACCGGTGCGGCGCGAGCACCACGGCGACGTCGTGGAGGACCCCTACGAGTGGCTGCGCGCCAAGGACGACCCGCAGGTGCGCGCCCACCTGGAGGCGGAGAACGCCCACACGCAGGCGGTGATCGCCGGCCAGGAGGGGCTGCGCGCGGCCGTGTTCGGCGAGATCAAGGCCCGCACGCAGGAGACGGACCTGTCCGTGCCCAGCCGCGAGGGCGGCTGGTGGTACTACGGCCGCACGGTCGAGGGGCAGCAGTACGGCCTCTCCTGCCGGGCGCCGGTGCAGGACCCGGACGCCCCCGGCAGCTGGGACCCGCCCCCGGCCGGCCCCGACGGGGCCCTCCCGGGCGAGCAGGTGCTGCTCGACGCCAACGTCGAGGCCGAGGGCCACGAGTTCTTCTCGGTCGGCGCCGCCTCGGTGAGCCCGGACGGCACCAGGCTCGCCTGGTCCAGCGACACCACCGGCGACGAGCGCTTCACCCTGCGGGTGCGCGACCTCGAGACGGGCCAGGACCTGCCCGACGAGGTGCCCGGCACCTTCTACTCCGCCACCTGGTCCGCCGACTCCGCCGTCGTCCACTACACGGTCGTCGACGAGGCCTGGCGCCCCCACGAGGTCCGCCGCCACCGCGTCGGCACGCCCGCCGCCGAGGACGACGTCCTCTACCGCGAGGACGACGAGCGCTTCTGGGTGGGCGTCGGGCGCACCCGGAGCCGCCGCTACCTCGTCGTCGAGAGCGCCGCGAAGACGACGAGCGAGACGCACGTCCTCGACACCACCGACCCCGACGCGGGGCTGCGCGTCGTGGCGCCCCGCCGCGAGGGCCTGGAGTACGACGTCGAGCACGTCGTGCTGCCCCAGCCGGACGGCTCCGTGCGCGACCGCTTCCTCGTGCTCCACAACGACGGCGGGGCGGAGGACTTCCAGCTCTCCGTCGTCGACGTCGACGACCCGGCGCCGGAGCACTGGGAGACGGTGCTGCCGCACGTCCCCGGCACCCGGCTCGAGGGCGTGGCCCCCTTCGCGGGCTTCGTCGCCCTGGCCTACCGCCGCGACGTCCTGCCCCGCCTGGCTGTGGCCCCGCTGACCGCCGAGGCGATCGGCGCGCCGCAGGAGGTCGAGGTCGACGAGGAGCTCTTCAGCGTCGGCCTCGGCGGCAACCGCGGCTTCGACCAGCCGCTGCTGCGCTTCGTGCGCACGTCCTTCGTGACCCCGCCGCGGGTCCTGGACCTCGACGTCGCCACCGGCGAGCAGACGCTGCGCCGCGAGACGCCCGTGCTCGGCGGGTACGACTCCGGCGACTACGTGCAGCGCCGCACCTGGGCGACGGCGCCCGACGGCGTCCGCGTGCCCGTCTCGGTGGTGGCCCGGCGCGACGTCGCCGCCGCCGTCGAGGCCGGCGAGCCCGCGCCGTCGGTGGTCTACGGCTACGGCTCCTACGAGGCGAGCATGGACCCGTCCTTCTCCATCTCGCGGCTGTCGCTGCTCGACCGCGGCGTCGTCTTCGCCGTGGCGCACGTGCGCGGCGGCGGCGAGCTGGGCCGGCACTGGTACGACGACGGCAAGAAGCTGACCAAGGCCAACACCTTCACCGACTTCGTGGCCTCGGCCGCGGCGCTCGTCGAGCAGGGCTGGACGACGCCGGAGCGCACCGTCGCCATGGGCGGCTCCGCGGGCGGGCTGCTCATGGGCGCCGCCCTCAACCTGGCGCCGCAGGCCTTCGCCGGCGTGCTGGCCCAGGTGCCCTTCGTGGACCCGCTGACCTCTATCCTCGACCCCTCGCTGCCGCTGACGGTCACCGAGTGGGACGAGTGGGGCAACCCGCTCGAGGACCCCGAGGTCTACGCGTACATGAAGGCGTACTCGCCGTACGAGAACGTCGCGGCCGTCGACCACCCCGCGGTCCTCGCCATGACGAGCCTGAACGACACGCGCGTGCTGTACGTCGAGCCCGCCAAGTGGGTCGCCCGCCTGCGCGAGCTCGGGACGGGCAGCCGCCCGGTGCTGCTGCGCACCGAGATGGACGGCGGCCACGGCGGCGCCTCCGGTCGCTACAAGAGCTGGGAGGAGCGCGCCCTCGAGTACGCCTGGGTGCTCGACGTCCTCGGCGCGCCAGCGGAGCTGCTGCCCCGGCCCTGAGGCGTTCGCTCGCGGTCAGCGGTCGGGGTCGGGTCGGTCGCCTGTGGTCGGGGGGCGGGCGGGTCGGCCGGTCGCGGGGCACTGCCTACGCGCTCGGTCGGGGCTCGCGCCCCGACCTCGCTGCTCGGCTCACGTGCCCCGCGACCGGCCGACCCGCCCGCCTCGTGGGCGTCACCTGGGGCGGGTGCCTCGTGACGGGCCGACCCGTCCGCCTCGTGGGCGCTCACCGGGTCGCGGGGGCGTGAGGCGCGGCGACTCGCCCGCCTCGTGGGCGTCACCGGGGCGGCGTGCGGCGATGACGTACCGGCTCGCCGGTCATCGGCGCGCTCGCAGGGCACGGGTCGACGCTTGCGGTTGACGCAGCGTCAGTCCCTAGCGTCGAGCGAGCCGGTCGGGGAGGTCCCGACGGCGCCGCGGGAGCGGTGGACGGAAGGGGCGCGCGGTGGCGTGGACGACGGCTGAGGTGGCGCGGATGTCGGGGACGACGGCGCGCACGCTGCGGCACTACGACGCCGTCGGGCTGCTCGTGCCGGCCGGGACGGGTCCCGGGGGCGTGCGGCTCTACGAGCGGGAGCACCTGCTGCGGCTGCAGCGGATCCTCGTGCTCCGGGAGCTGGGCGTGCCCCTCGGTCTGGTCGGGGAGGTGCTGGCGGGGGAGCGCGACGAGGTCGCGGCCCTGCGCGAGCACGCCGACCGGCTCGAGGCCGAGGGCAGCCGGCTCGCCCGGCTCGCCGCCACCGCCCGCCGCACCGCGGCCCACCTGGAGGGAGAGGGCGAGATGACCGAGACGGAGTTCTTCGAGGGGCTGGCGCGCGACCGCGCGCAGCTGCAGGAGCAGCTCGTGGACCGCTACGGCGAGGGCGTGCGCGGGGCGTTCGCCGAGGCGGCCGAGCGGACCGGCGACTGGTCGCGGGCAGACCTGGAGCGCGCGGGGCAGGAGCACCGGGAGCTCGCGGAGCGCCTCGCCGAGCGGGTGCGCGCGGGCGCGGAGCCGGGGGACGGGGCGGTGCAGGCGCTCGTCGCGGAGCACCACGCCTCCGTCGCCCAGCACTGGACGCCGGGCCGCGCCGGCTACACCGGGCTCGGTGACCTGTACGTCGAGGACGAGCGCTACCGGGCGTTCTACGACGGCGTCGAGCCCGGGCTCGCGGGCTTCCTGCGCGACGCGATGGTCGCGTGGGCGGGCGAGCACCTGTCCTGAGAGGCGGGCGGACCCACGACGCGGAGGAGCGCGCCGTGGGTCCGCACCCGCGGGCGTCGCCCCTGCCCCCGCCGGGCGTCGCGGTAGGCTCCGGACTCCTTGAGGGCTCACGCACCGGCGTGCGCTCGCACCGCCGACCCCGGAGGCCGACCGTGCCCGAGCCCGTCCGCGACATCGCCCTGCTCCTCGCCCGCGTCCTCGTCGGGGTGGTCCTCGTCGCCCACGGCTGGGACAAGCTCGCCGTCCAGGGGGTCTCCGGCACGGCCGGCTTCATGGCGTCGCTGGGCGTCCCCGCGCCCGAGGTCGCGGCGGTCGTGCTCGCCGTCCTCGAGCTCGTCACCGGCGTGCTGCTGGTCCTGGGCGCCGCCACGGTCGTGGCTTCCGCGCTCGTCCTCGTGGACATGGCCGCCGCGTACTGGCTCGTGCACCGCGGCAGCGGCGTCTTCGTCGACGGCGGCGGCTGGGAGCTCGTCGGCGTCATCGCCGCCGTCGCCCTCGCCCTCCTCGGTGCCGGCCCGGGGCGCGCGAGCCTCGACCACCTCGTGGGCGCCCGCCGCCGTCGTCCCAGCCGCTGACGCCGCGCTCCTCCCCCACCCGGGCCTCGTCGCCCTCCTCCGTCCGGGGGCGTCCCTGGGGCGATGTCGCAGCCTCTCGCCGTCCGGGCGGGCGGCTGCCGGGCGCGGACGGCGGGAGGAGACCATGGGCGGGTGAGCACCCCCGCCGCCGACGAGGCGCCCGTCGCCCGGACGAGGGCGCCAGGGCAGCTGCTCGACGTCCGCACCATCTACGCGGAGCCGGCTGCGCTGGAGCTCGAGCGCGGCCGGCAGGTGGTCGCCCGGTGGCCGGGCGCCGAGGTGGTCGAGGTGCCGTCCGCCCAGCGCGTCCAGGGCCTGCACGACGACGCGGCGTCCGTCGACCGGTGGGTCCGGGTGAAGACCGAGGTGCTGGCGCTCGGCGTCCGCAAGACGCTCACGGCCCGGCGCAACGAGCGGTCGGCCAACTGGATCGCGCCGTCGACGGCCAACGGCTGCGCCATGGCGTGCGCGTACTGCTACGTGCCGCGGCACAAGGGCTACGCCAACCCCATCACCGTCTACGCGAACATCGACCAGGTCGTCGGCTACCTCCAGCGCCACGTCGCCCGCCAGGGCCTCAAGCCCGAGCCCGACCAGTGCGACCCGGCGGCGTGGGTCTACGACATCGGCGAGAACAGCGACGCCTCGGTCGACGCCGTCGTCAGCGACAACGTGCGCGACCTCGTCACGGCCTTCCGCGCGATGCCGACCGCCAAGGCCTCCTTCGCCACCAAGCAGGTCAACCGCGACCTCCTCGGCTACGACCCGCAGGGGCGCACCCGCGTGCGCTTCTCGGTGATGCCGCACCGGATGGCGAAGCTGCTCGACGTGCGCACCTCTCCCGTGAGCCAGCGCTTCGCGGCCGTGGACGACTTCGTCGCGGCCGGGTACGAGGTGCACCTCAACCTCTCGCCCGTCGTCGTCCACGAGGGCTGGCTGGAGGAGTGGGCCGAGCTGCTCGACGAGCTCGACGACGTCCTGTCGCCCGCCGCCAAGGCGCAGGCGCAGGCCGAGGTGATCCTCCTGACCCACAACGCCGGGCTGCACGAGGTGAACCTCGGCTGGCACCCGAAGGGCGAGGAGGCGATCTGGCGCCCCGACATCCAGGAGTCCAAGCGCTCGCAGAACGGCATGGAGAACGTCCGCTACCGCGCGGCCTGGAAGAAGGTGTGGCTGCAGCGCCTGCTCGACCTCGTGGCCGAGCGGACGCCGTGGCTCACCGTGCGCTACGCGTTCTGACAGCACCAGGCGCCACGCCCCGCGGCGGAGGCGCCCGGGTCAGCCGGACGACGCGGCGCCCGTCGTGATGACCACCGTGGTCGCCGCCGCCATGATCTCGTCGAGCGCGCGCTTGACCGCGGCGCCCGCCCACTCGCCCTCGGACAGCTCCTCGAGCCGGCGGTCGGTCGCCCGCCGGTCCTCGCCGCGGAAGACCTCGCCGCGCAGGCGCAGGGCCCGCACCAGCGAGGCCAGTGCGGCGGTGCGCGCGTCCGGCGTCGTGCCGACGACGACGGCGTCGTGCAGCCGCTGCCGCACGCGGGCCTCCGGGCCGCCGTCGGCCTCGGGGTAGCGGGTGCGCGGGAAGAGGCCGAGGACCCTGCCCTCCTCGCGCCGCAGGACGCCGCGCTCGACGAGCCGCTCCAGCGAGGCCGCCCGCGCGTCCTTCCCGAGCGCCGTCAGCCACCGCTTCGGCGGCTTCGGCCGCGCCCCCGCCGCGACCTCGGCCAGGGCCGCGTCGAGGACGGGCTCGCCCGTCGGCGTCGCGTCGAGGACGACGAGGTCGCCGTCGCGCACGTCGACGCGCCCCCGCAGCGACAGGTCCACCTGGACGGCGCCGCCGAGCCCGACGTCCAGCGTCGTGCTCCACGTGCTGCCCTTCTCGTCGTCGTAGACGAGCAGCAGCAGCTCCTCGGGCAGCGTCAGCTCGTGCTCGACGTCCCGGACCTCCGCGCCCCCGCTGCTCATGCGGCCACGCTAGGACGCGTCCCGCGTCGAGGGCGGTCTTCGAGCGTCTAGCCCTCGGCGGAGACGTCGCCAGACGACGGCATCGGGCGCTCGAGGACGGGCGCGAGCGCGGCGAGCAGGTCGTCGACGGGCACCGGGCCGGCGTCCTCGGCGCCCGTGAGCGCCGCGAGGTAGAGGCCGTCGCCGACGAGCTGCACCAGGCGCGCCCGCGCCGGGTCGCCGAGCTCGTCGCGCAGGGCGGCGAACCAGCCCTCGTCGATCTCGGCGAAGACGGCGCGGGCCAGCTCGGACGCCTCGTCCCCGCCGGCGACGCGCAGCGCGGCGACGTAGGTCCGGGACAGGCCGCTGGCGCCGCCGAGCGGGGGAGCGGACCCGCGCAGCCAGGTGGCGACGGCGCCGTCCGGCGCCGCGCGCATCTGCGCGGCGTCCTCGAGGCCCCGCTGGCGCAGCCGCTCCAGCAGCCCGGTGACCAGGGCCTCCTTGCTGGGGAAGTGGTAGAGCAGCCCGCCCTTGGAGACCTGGGCGGCCGAGGACACCGCGTCGAGCGTCGCGGCCGCCGGGCCCGCCTCGATGAGCAGGGACTCGTAGGCGTCGAGGACGCGGTCCCGTGCCGTCATCCGGTCAGCGTAGTCAGCGGTCGCCCGACGTCGCCGAGGAATAGACCGTCCAGACGGTACAGTTACCGTCGTCGCGCCCACTGGGGCGCGACGACGACGAAGGACGGCCATGAGCACCGCGACCCCCACCCGCGCCCCCGACGAGACCGCCCCGGCGGCGCCCCCTCGGGTGACCGCGCGGCAGTGGGCCGGGCTCGCCGTGCTCGTGCTGCCGACCCTGCTCGTGGCGGCGAACGGGACGATCCTGTCCTTCGCCCTGCCGACCATCAGCACCTCGCTGCGGCCGACGGCGACCCAGCTGCTGTGGGTCGTCGACGTCTACCCGCTCGTGCTGGCCGGCCTGCTCGTGGCGATGGGCTTCCTCGGCGACCGGATCGGCCGCCGTCGGCTGCTGCTCGTCGGCACCGCGGGCTTCGGCCTGGTGTCGGCCGTGGCGGCTCTCGCGCCGACGGCGGGTGCGCTGATCGCGGCCCGTGCGGTGCTCGGCGTCTTCGGCGCCATGCTCATGCCGCCGACGCTGGCGCTGCTGCGCTCGGTCTTCCCCGACGCCGGCCAGCGCCGCCTCGCGGTGGCGATCTGGGCCACGGGCTTCTCCGCCGGCGCGGCGCTCGGGCCGATCCTCGGCGGCGTCCTGCTCGAGCGTTTCTGGTGGGGCTCGGCCTTCCTCGTGGCCGTCCCCGTGTCCGCGCTGATCCTGCTCGTCGGGCCGCGGGTGCTGCCCGAGTCCCGCGAGAGCGCGCCGGGCCCGGTGGACCTGCTGTCCGTCGTCCTGTCCCTGACGACGATGGTCCCCTTCGTCTACGCCATCAAGACCGCCGCCGAGCACGGCGTCTCGCCCGTGGCGGTGGCCTCCGCGGTCGTCGCCGTGGTGAGCGGCGTCGCCTTCGTGCGGCGCCAGCTGGGGCGCGCCCGCCCCCTGCTGGACCTGTCGCTCTTCCGCGCACCGGTCTTCAGCGCCTCGGTGGCGGCGAACCTCATGGGGATCTTCGCCTTTGCGGGCCTGCTGTTCTTCACCTCGCAGTACCTGCAGCTCGTCGTCGGGCTGTCGCCGCTGGTCGCGGCGCTGCACCTGCTGCCGAGCATGGCCGCCACGATCGTCACCGGGCTGCTCGCGGTGCGGCTGTCCCGCCGCTGGCCGCTGCACGTCCTCGTGCCGGTCGGGCTCGCGACGTCCGCCGTCGGCTACGGCGTCGCCACCCAGCTGGGCGGCGGCCCGGAGGCCGGGCTGCTCGTCGCGGCGTCCGTGCTGGTCGGCGCGGGCGTCGGCCTGGCGGAGACGCTGACGAACGACGCTATCCTCACCTCGGCGCCGGCCGACCGGACGGGCGCCGCCTCGGCCGTGTCCGAGACGGCGTACGAGCTCGGCGCGGTGCTCGGCACGGCCGTCCTGGGCAGCGTGCTGGGCGCCGTCTACCGGGCGTCGCTCGAGGTGCCGGCCAGCGCCGACGCCGACGCCGCCGACGCGGCGACCCAGACGCTCGGCGGCGCCGTCGAGGCGGCGGGCGCGCTCGGCGGGGCGGACGGCGCGGCGCTGCTCGCGTCCGCGCAGGACGCCTTCGCCGCCGGCGTCGACGCGACCGCGGCCATCGGCGCCGCCGTCGTCCTCGCCGCCGCCGCCCTGGTGGCGCTCGCGCTGCGCCCTCGGCACGGCCGCTGACGAGGGCGGGTCGTCGCCGGCTCGCCCGGCCGGCTCGGGTCCCGGGACCTGGGTCCCGGGACCTCCGTCCCGAGGGTGCGCTCGCCGTGCGGTTCCCAGGGGGCGTGCGCCCGGTTCACGGCTGGCTCCCAGGGGCGGCGACCTACCCTCGCGACGTGGCACATCTCGACCAGCGGAGCACCCGCGAGGAGCCGGACGGCGTCGACGCGGCGGACGACGACGCCCTGCTCGGCGAGGAGCACGACGCCCCGCCCGTGATCGGCGACCGGCGCTTCGGCGCGTGGATGCTCGTCACCGGCCTGCTCGGCTTCGTCGCCGCGTTCGTGCTCACGGTCGAGCGCTTCGAGCTGGCGCTCGACCCGAGCTACGTGCCCACCTGCAGCATCAACCCGATCCTGTCCTGCGGCAGCGTCATGCAGACCGAGCAGGCGGCGCTGCTCGGCTTCCCCAACCCGATCATCGGCGTCGCGTGCTTCGCGGTCCTCACGACGCTCGGCGTCGTGCTGCTCAGCGGGGCCCGCCTGGCGCGCTGGGTCCAGGTGGGGGTCCAGGTCGGGGTGACGGCGGGCACCGCGTTCGTCGTCTGGCTGATCAGCCAGAGCCTCTACGTCGTCGGCGCGCTGTGCCCCTACTGCATGGTCGTGTGGGCGGTGATGATCGCGCTCTTCTGGACGACGACGGCCCGCTCGCTCGAGCAGGGCGCGCTGCCGGCCCCCCGCGGGCTCGCCACCGCCGTCGTCGACCTGCGCGTGCCGCTCATCGCCGTCTCCCTCGCGGTCGTCGTCGCGCTCGTCGGCGTCCGCTTCTGGGACTACTGGCAGACGCTGCTGCCCTTCGCCTGACGCGCACCGCCCTCTCCGGGCGAGGCCGGCGACGACCGGACCCGGCGCGGACGCCCCCGCGCGCGCCGAGCCCGGACGGCTCAGGCCACGTACGGGATCGTCTGGGGGCCCTCGGGCAGCACGCAGACCCGCGCCTGCGGGCCCGCGGCCGCCAGCGCCTCGCGCACGGTGCGCTCGATGTCGTCGGTCTGCTCCAGGTGCGCCGTGGCCAGGGCGGCGTCGCTCAGGAACGACGTGCGCATCACCACCCGGGCGTGGCTCTGCACCTTGGCCTGGACCTGCACCTGCCACTGGTCCGGGACCGTCTCCGGGCGAGCGCGGATGTCGGCCAGCAGGGCCTGCGGCGAGGCCGCCGAGGCGAGGACCTCGCGGTAGGAGCCGTGGTCGGGGAAGCCGTCCCGGCACTCCGCGGCGCACACGATCGTGCCGCCGGGCTTGACGACCGTCGCGGCGGCCGACATGCCCTTGACCGACTGGTAGAGGTTCTGGTCGAGCGGGTAGCCGGACCCCGTGGTCACGACGACGTCGAACAGCTCCGGGACCGGGGCCATGGCCAGGCGCCGTGCCGCCTCCCGCGCCTGCGCGTGCATGGCCAGCACCGGGCCGCCGAACGCCTGGACGATCGCCTGCTCGCGGTTGAGCACGACGTCGAGCGCGAAGTCGACGCCGCCGACGGCGTCGACGACCGCGCGCACGTCGTCGTGGACCGGGTTGCCCTCGCAGATCCCCCACGTCGCGCGCTCGTCGCCGATGCGCCGCGCGTCGTGGAGGGTCAGGACCGTCTCGAGCCCGGCCAGTCCGGGCGCGACGAGCTTCGGGCCGCCGCTGAAGCCGGCGAAGAAGTGCGGCTCGACGAAGCCCGTCGTGATCCGGACGTCGGCCTCGACCCAGTGCTTGTTCAGCCACACGGGGACGTCGTCGCCGTGGCGCCCGAGGTAGACCAGGGAGCTGTCGTCCCGCGCGTCGTGGTTGATGATCGTGACGCTGTCCGCCACCTCGTCGCCCACCATCTCCCGGATCTCCTCCGGCGTGTTGCCCCGGTGGGTCCCCGTGGCCACCAGGATCACGACGTCCTCCCGGCGCACGACGCCCTCGAGCGCCTCCAGCACCGCGGGGATGACGAGGTGCCGCGGCTGGGGCCGGGTGCCGTCGCACATCGAGATGGCCACGGTGGCCCCCGGGCGCACCAGCTCTCGCAGCGGCGGGCCGGACACGGGCCGCTGGAGGGCGTCCCTCAGCAGGGCCCCCTGGTCGGCGGGGGCCGGGGTGAAGGACGGCTCCACCACCTGCGTCCGCTCGGTCGGCAGCTCGATGTCGAGGCCGTCGCGACCGTAGGAGAGCGAGATGCGAGTCATCTGCGCATCCTGCCCGACCGGCGCCCCGGGGCGGCTCGCCGCGGCGCGTGGGCCGGGGCGGCGACGTCGCGCGGCGGCCCTCGAGGGGTGCGAGGGCGCCGGTCGACGGGCCGATAGCCTCCCCGCGCGGCGCTCGAGGTCCGAGCCGCTCACCGCTGCCCGGCGTCCTGGACCCCCGCCCAGCCAGCCCCGCTGCCCACGTCGACGGCGATGTGCCCCCGAGGAGACCTCCACGCATGAGCACGACCACGAGCACGGCCGGCGGCCCCCTCGCGGGCGCGGGCCGCGCCCTGGGGAAGATCCCGGGCGCCATCATGATCATCCCGCTCTTCCTCGGGGCGATCACCAACTCGTTCTTCCCGCAGCTCCTCGAGATCGGCAGCTTCACCACCGCCCTGTTCAGCGAGGGCACCGGCGCCCTGCTCGGGCTGTTCTTCTTCTGCCTCGGGGCCCAGCTCGACTTCCGGACCGCGCCGGCCACCGTCGAGAAGGGCTTCGCGGTCCTGGTCGGCAAGGTCGGGATCGGCGTGGCCGTGGGCCTGGCCGTCGCCTTCCTGCTCCCCAGCGGCGAGCTCTTCGGCCTGCTGCCGCTCGCGATCATCGCGGCGATGACCAACTCGAACTCGGCCCTCTACGTCGCGCTCACCAAGCAGTTCGGCAACACGAGCGACCGGGGCGCCATCACGGTCATCGCGATGAACGACGGGCCGTTCTTCACGATGATCGCGCTCGGCGCGGCGGGGCTCGCCGCCTTCCCCCTCGAGATGCTGGTCGGCATCCTCCTGCCGCTGTTCATCGGGTTCGCCGTCGGCAACGTGAGCCCCGCGGCCCGCGAGTTCCTCAAGCCCGGGGAGGCCCTGACCATCCCGTTCATCGGCTTCGTCGTCGGCACCGGCATCGACTTCGGGACCTTCGCGCAGGCGGGCCTGCCCGGCGCCCTGCTCGGGATCATGACGGTCGTGCTGTCCGGCGGCGCGGCGATGGGGGTGCTGTGGCTGGTGCACGTCCTGCGCGGCCGGCCGAAGCGCGCCCGCAACCTCGTCGCGGGGGCCGCCGAGTCGACGACGGCGGGCAACGCCATCGCGACGCCGGCGGCGATCGCGCTCGTCGACCAGAGCTACGAGGGGGTCCAGGCGCTCGCGACCGCGCAGGTCGCCGCCGCGACCGTCGTCACGGCGATCCTCGTGCCCTTCGTCGTCGCGGCCGTGGCCCGCTGGCAGGAGCGCCGGGGCGTCAGCCCGCAGGCGGAGGACGAGTGGAACCTCGGGCGCGCCGCCCAGGCGGTGCCGGCGCCCGCCGACGTGCCCGCCGGAGGGGCCCCGTGACGGACGTGGAGCTGCGCGCAGAGCCCCTGGGGGCCGACGTCCTCGCCGAGGAGCCCGGCGCCCGGGCGGTCGTCGAGCAGCTGCGGGGCGCCTGCGGGGACGCCGGTCGCCTGGGGGTCGCCTTCTCCGGGGGCGTCGACTCCTCCGTCGTGCTCGCCCTGGGCGCGCTCGCGCTCGGCGCCGACCGGGTGCTCGCGCTCGTCGGGGTGTCGCCGAGCCTGGCCGCGCGCGAGCTCGAGGCCGCCCGCGGCGTGGCCGCGGCCGTCGGCGTCGAGGTCCTCGAGGTGCCCACCGAGGAGGGCGACTCGCCCGCCTACCGGGCCAACGGCCCGGACCGCTGCTTCCACTGCAAGGACGAGCTCTTCACGCGCATCGACGAGCGGGTCGTGGCCGCGCAGGGGCTGGCCGCCGTCGCCCACGGGGAGAACGCCGACGACCTCCTGCGCCGCGACCGCCCCGGGGCGCGCGCGGCGCTCGAGCACGGCGTCCTGCGGCCCCTGGCCGACGCCGGGATGGGCAAGACGGACGTGCGGCGCGTGGCCCGGCTGCTCCGCCTGCCGTCCGCCGACAAGCCCGCCGCGCCGTGCCTGGCCTCCCGCATCCCGCACGGCACCGAGGTCACCCCGGAGCGGCTGGGGCAGGTCGAGCGCGCCGAGGCGGCGCTGCACGACCTCGGCCTGCGAGAGGTGCGGGTGCGCCACCACGGCGACGTCGCCCGGCTCGAGCTGGGCACCGAGCTGCTGGCCGCGCTCGTCGAGGAGCCGCGGCGCGCGGAGGTCGTCGCCGCGGTGCGCGCCGCGGGCTTCCGCTTCGTCACCGTGGACCTGAGCGGGCTCCAGAGCGGCGCCTTCACCCTGCCGCTGGTCGAGGTGCGCGGTGGCTGACGGCGCGCAGGGCCAGCAGGACTGGCAGCCGCCCCAGCCCCTCCTCGACGTCGCCGAGCTCGACACCGACCGCCTCGCCCGCCGCGGGTACGCGGAGGCCGTCTTCTGCGAGGGCAAGACGGTCGACCAGCTGACGGCGATCGCCGCGGCGATCGCGCGCTCGGGCCAGCCGACCCTGTTCACCCGGGTGCGCGCGGACCAGGTCGAGCCGCTGCTCGCGCAGCTGCCGGGCGCCCGGCACGAGCCGGAGGCCCGCCTCGTCGTCGTGCCCGCGGAGCCGCCCGAGCCCCGGGGCGGGCTGGTCGTCGTCGTCGCGGCGGGGACCTCCGACCTGCCCGTGGCCCTCGAGGCCCTGCACACCGCGCGCCACCTCGGGCGCGCGTGCGAGCTCGTCGTCGACGTCGGGGTCGCGGGACTGCACCGGGTCCTCGGCCACCTCGACCTGCTCCGACGGGCCCGGGTGCTCGTCGTCGTCGCCGGGATGGACGGCGCCCTGCCCGGGGTGGTGGCGGGGCTGGTGAGCGCGCCGGTCGTCGCCGTCCCGACATCGGTCGGCTACGGGAGCTCCTTCGCCGGGATCACGCCGCTGCTCACGATGCTCAGCGCCTGCGCGCCGGGCGTCAGCGTGGTCGGCATCGACAACGGCTACGGCGCGGGCCACGTGGCCGCGCAGGTCGCGGCGTCGTGATGGCCTCCGGCGACGCCCCCTCGCCCCGCGGGACGGACGCGAGCCCGACCGGGGGCGGCGGGTTGCTCGCGTGGGTCGACGCGTCGGCGGGCGTCGCCGGCGACATGCTGCTGGGGGCGCTGCTCGACGCCGGGGCCGACCTGGCGTCCGTGCAGCGCTGCGTCGACGCGGTCGTCCCCGGCTCCGTGCGCCTCGGCGTCCACGACGTCGAGCGGGCCGGGCTGCTGGCGTCGAAGCTCGACGTGGAGGTGCTCGTCGCCGACCCCCCGCACCGGACGTGGGCCGCCGTCGCGCAGATGATCGGGGACGCGGAGCTGCCCGCAGGCGTCCGGGACCGTGCGCTGGCCGTCTTCGCGCGGCTCGCGGAGGCGGAGGGTCGCGTCCACGGGATGCCGCCCGAGGACGTGCACTTCCACGAGGTCGGGGCGCTCGACGCCGTGGCCGACGTCGTCGGCTGCTGCGCCGCGCTGGAGGACCTCGGCGTCGAGGAGCTCGTCACCTCCCCGATGGCCCTGGGCAGCGGCACCGTCCGCGCCGCCCACGGGGTGCTGCCGGTGCCCGTGCCCGCCGTCCTCCAGCTCGTGCGGGGGTGGGACGTCCTCGGCGGCGGCGAGGGCGAGCTGACGACGCCCACGGGCGCCGCTCTGCTCACCGCCCTGTGCACGAGGACCGGGGCGCTGCCGCGGATGGACGTCCGGGCGTCGGGCCAGGGCGCGGGGACGCGCGACGTGCCGGGGCGGGCGAACGTCACGCGGGTCGTGCTGGGCGCGGCTGCGGCGGCGCGGGCCGGAGCCGGCGCGCCGGTCGACGGGGGAGGGCGCGAGGACGTGGTCGTCCTCGAGGCGACGGTCGACGACCTCGACCCGCGCGTCTGGCCGGACGTCCTGCACCACCTCCTGGCCGAGGGCGCCCTGGACGCCTGGCTCACGCCCGTGCTCATGAAGAAGGGCCGCCCCGGCCACGTGCTGAGCGTCCTGGCCGCGCCGGCCTCGGCCTCCGGGCTCTCCGCGCGGGTGCTGGAGCTCACGAGCACCCTGGGCGTGCGGCGGGGGCGCGTCGAGCGCGACGTCCTGCAGCGGGACTGGCGGCCGGTGAGGACCGCGGGCGGGCAGGTGCGCGTGAAGGTGGGCCACCGGGACGGCGCCGTGCTCCAGGCGACGCCGGAGTTCGAGGACGCGCTCGCGGCCGCGCGGCGGTCGGGGGCGGCGGTGGCCGACGTGCTGGACGAGGCCCGCGCGGCGGGCCGCGCCGCCGGCCTGGTCGCCGGGGGCCCGTGGCCGCCCCCGGGCGCGCCGCAGACCTGAGCCCGGGCGGGACCTCCCTGCCTCCCGGCTCTGGGACCATGACCGCCGTGACCGACGCGCCCGCCGCAGCCCAGACCACTCCGACCACCGGGCCCACCTCGACCCCGCTGGCCGACGCCGGCATCCCCCTCGGGGCGCTGGACGGGCGCTACCGCGGCGTCGTCGCGCCGCTGGTGGAGCACCTGTCCGAGGCGGCGCTGAACCGCGAGCGCGTCCACGTCGAGGTCGAGTGGCTGCTGCACCTGACGGGCGTCGTGCCGGGCGCCCCGCAGCCGACCGCGGACGACGTCGCCGCGCTGCGCGGGCTGGTGGAGCGCTTCGACGCCGACTCCGTCGCCGAGCTGGCCGCGCTCGAGCGCGAGACGGCGCACGACGTCAAGGCCGTCGAGTACTACGTCGCCCGGAACCTGGAGGGCACCTCGCTCGAGGGCGCCGAGGCGCTCGTCCACTTCTGCTGCACGAGCGAGGACGTCAACAACCTCTCCTACGCGCTGATGGTCCGCGGGGCGGTGCAGCAGGTGTGGCTGCCGGCCGCGATGGCGCTGGTCGACCAGGTCGCCGAGATGGCGCGCGCGAGCGCCGACGTCCCGATGCTCGCCCGCACCCACGGCCAGCCCGCGACACCGACGACGCTCGGCAAGGAGCTCGCCGTCCTCGCCTCCCGGCTGCGCCGCCAGCTGCGCCGGGTCGAGGGCGCGGAGTTCCTCGGCAAGATCAACGGCGCCACGGGCACCTACGGCGCGCACGTCGCGGCGCTGCCGGACGTCGACTGGCCGCGCGTCGGCCAGGACTTCGTCGAGCACCTCGGGCTGACGTGGAACCCGCTGACCACGCAGATCGAGTCCCACGACTGGCAGGCCGAGCTGTACGCCGACCTCGCCCGCTTCAACCGGGTGCTCCACAACCTCTGCACCGACGTGTGGAGCTACATCTCCACCGGGTACTTCCGCCAGCAGCTCGGCGCCCACGGCTCGACCGGCTCCTCGACGATGCCGCACAAGGTGAACCCGATCCGCTTCGAGAACGCCGAGGCGAACCTCGAGGTCTCGAACGCCCTGCTCGACGTGCTCGCCTCGACCCTCGTGACGTCGCGGCTGCAGCGCGACCTCACCGACTCCTCGATGCAGCGCAACATCGGCACGGCCGTCGGCCACTCGCTGCTCGCGCTCGACAACGTGCGCCGCGGGCTGCGCGGGCTCGACGTCGCCGCGGAGGTCATGGCGACCGACCTCGACGCCAACTGGGAGGTCCTCGGCGAGGCCGTCCAGTCGGTGATGCGCGCGCAGGCGATCGCGGGGACGCCGGGCATGGACGAGCCGTACGAGCGCGTCAAGGAGCTCACCCGCGGCCGTCGCGTCGACGGCCCCGCGATGCGCGAGTTCGTCGCCGGCCTCGGCCTGCCCGACGACGTGGCCGCGCGCCTGGCGGACCTGACCCCCGCGACGTACACCGGCCTCGCGGCGCGGCTGGTCGACGAGCTGGGCTGACGCCGCCGGGCGCCCGGGCGGGCCGCGACGGCGGCGCGCACCTGGTGTTCGCCCGGTGTGCCCGGGATGCGACTGGTGTGCCCGGGATGCGACTGGTGTGCCCGGGATGCGACTGGTGTGCCCGGGATGCGACCGCTGCGCCCCGGATGTCGGTGCCTCGACGTACGGTCTGCGCGGCCCCCGCCCCGGGGCCGGCCACCGACCCAGGAGATCCCCTGTGACCCACGCACACCGCCGTGCCGGACGCGCGACCGCGGCCGTCCTCGCCCTGGCGCTCTCCGGCGCCGCCACCGCCACGGCTGTCGCCGGTCCCGCTGCGGCGGAGCCGATCACCCGCACCGCACCGGGCGAGGGGGTCATGAGCTACGTCGTCAACACCGACGCCACGCAGAGCGCGGTCGCCCGCGTGCGCGTGGCCGTCGCCCGTGCGGGCGGGGCCACCGTCGTCGACTACCCGGAGATCGGCGTCGTCGTGGCCCGCTCGGCGAACCCGGCCTTCCGCGACCAGGTGCTCGGCGGGCACTTCTCCGCGCTCGTCGACTCCGTCGGCCCCACGCGCACGGTGCCCGTCGTCGAGGGCGTCCCCGGTCGCCTGCGCGGCCCCGGCGCGCAGCCGCAGCGCACCGACCTGCGCGGGCTCGGCGGCCGCACGGGCGTCGAGGCGGCGCAGGTGGACGTGCCCGACCCGGGCGAGGCGCTGCAGTACGACATGGCCGCCATCGGCGCCGACCGCGCGAACGCCGTCGAGCCCGGCAGTCCGGACGTCGTCGTCGGCGTCCTGGACGACGGCATCGACGACACCCACCCCGACCTCGCGGGCCGCGTGGACCGCAGCCTCTCGGGCGACTGCACGGGCGGCGGCCGCTTCGACGGCAGCGAGGGCGCCCACCTGCCCTTCGCGGGCGCCTACCACGGCACCCACGTGGCGGGCACGATCGGCGCGGCGGAGAACGGCGAGGGGATCGTCGGCGTCGCCCCGGGCGTCACGCTGGCCGCCGTCAAGGTCGTCAGCGCCGAGGGCTTCATCTTCCCGGAGTCGGCCATCTGCGGCTTCATGCACGCCGCGGAGGAGGGCTTCGAGGTCACCAACAACAGCTACTACGTCGACCCGTGGGAGTTCTGGTGCGACGACGAGGTGGACCAGGCCGCCGCCCGTGAGGCCGTCGAGCGCGCCGTCGCCTACTCCCAGGAGCAGGGCGTCGTGAGCGCGGCCGCGGCCGGCAACTCGCGGTACGACCTCGCGAACAAGACGACCAGCAGCTCGAGCCCCAACGACGGCAGCGGCGCCATCCCGGGCCGCGACGTCACCGGCTGCGTCGACATGCCCACCGAGCTGCCCGGCGTCGTCACCGTCTCCTCGACGACGTCCGCCGGCACGCTGTCCGCCTTCTCCAACTACGGCGCGGGCGTCATCGACGTCGCCGCCCCGGGCAGCGCGGTCGTCTCGACCTTCCCCCTGAGCGTCTCCCCGTCCGGGTACGCGTCGATCTCCGGCACGTCGATGGCCTCCCCGCACGTGGCCGGCGTGCTCGCGCTGCTGGCGACGACGCACCCCGGCGCCACGCCGGCCGAGCTGCGGGCGCTGCTCGAGGAGCAGGCCACCGACACGGCGTGCCCGGCGACGCCGGCGTCGCCCACGACCGCGCCCTGCGCGGGCTCGGTCGAGGACAACTCCTACTTCGGCGAGGGCCTCGTGGACGCCCTCGCCGCGGTGACGGTGCGCTGACCGCGCACGGCTGACGACCGACGGCGCCCGTCCCCACCGGGGACGGGCGCCGTCGGCGTCTGCGCCGCGGGGCGCGGCGCCGGGGTGCGCGAGCCCTGCGGCGGTGGGACGGTCGCCCGCATGAGCCCTCACACCCCGACCGCACCGCTGCGGGCACCCGCGCCGGCTCCCGCCCTCGTCCCGGTGGCGGGCGACCGGTGACCGGCCGCGTCGTCGTCACCGGGGCGGCCGGCAAGCTCGGCCGCGCCGTCACGGCGGACCTGCGCGAGCACGGGTGGGACGTCCTGCCCGTGGACCGCGCCCGCACGCCGGAGTCGCCCGAGGGCCTGCTGGTGGTCGACCTCACCGACCAGGCGCAGGTCGTCGAGGTCATCGGCGGCCGCACCGACGAGCGCGAGGGGCGCGTCGACGCCGTCGCGCACATGGCCGCCGTCCCAGCGCCGGGGATCGTGCCCAACTCGGCGACCTTCGCCAACAACATGGCGGCGTCGTGGAACGTGCAGACGGCCGCCCGGGCCGCCGGCGTGAAGCACGTCGTGTGGGCCTCGAGCGAGACCGTCCTCGGCCTCCCCTTCGACGAGCCGCCGCCCTACGCGCCGGTCGACGAGGCCTACCGCGCCCGCCCCGGCTCGACCTACTCCCTCGTGAAGACCCTCGAGGAGGAGATGGCGCACCACCTGTGCCGGTGGGACCCCGAGCTGACCATGGTGGGCCTGCGGTTCTCCAACGTCATGGAGCTGCACGACTACGCGCAGTTCCCGTCCTTCGACGCCGACCCGATGCGGCGCAAGTGGAACCTGTGGGGCTACATCGACGCCCGCGACGGCGCGCAGGCGGTGCGCAAGGGGCTCGAGCTCGACCGCCCGGGCTCCCACGTCGCGATCATCGCGGCCGCCGACACGGTGATGAGCCGCTCCAGCGCCGGCCTGATGGCCGAGGTCTTCCCCGGCGTCGAGATCCGCCGCGAGCTCGGCGAGCACGAGACCCTGCTCGGCATCGACACCGCCCGCGAGCTCCTCGGCTTCGACCCGCAGCACTCCTGGCGCGACGAGGTCTGAGCACCCCGCACGAGGCCCCGCACCGCTCGGCGGTGCGGGGCCTCGTCGCGTGCGGCGTCCTCCGCGGGTGCACCGGCCCCCGCGGCGGGCGCGATCGCGCGAGGATGCGGGAGCCGACCACTCGTCGTCGAGAGGACCGCTCGTGAGCCCGGACCCGACCGCCGCCCCGTCGCTGCGCCTGTCCGCCACCGTGCTGGACGGACCCGACCCGGTCGCGCTCGCGGCCTACTACCGCGAGCTCCTGGGCTGGGAGGTGCTCCTGGAGGAGCCGGAGTGGGTCATGCTCGCGCCGCCCGGCGGTGGCGCCGGGCTGTCGTTCCAGCTCGAGGCCGACCACGTGCCGCCGACCTGGCCGCACGGGCCGCGGGACCAGCGGATGCAGCTGCACCTCGACGTCGCCGTCGAGGTCGCGGGCGGCGACCCGGTCGGCTCGCTCGCCGCGGCGGCGGACCGCGCCGTCGCCCTCGGCGGCCGGCTCCCCGAGCACCAGCCCCAGGACGACGTGCGGGTGGTGCTGGACCCGGCCGGCCACCCCTTCTGCCTCTTCCTCCCGGAGGGCTGACCGCACCGGCAGCGCTCCGCCCCGGCGCCGGGACCGACCGCTGCGCCGCGCCGTGCGGCAGGGTGGCGGCCGTGGGAGAGCGCAGCGGCGTCGTGGTGGTGGGCAGCGCGAACCTCGACGTCGTGCTCGCCGTCGAGGAGATCCCACGCCCGGGGGAGACGGTGCTGGCGCGCTCGCGCGCCGAGCACGTCGGCGGCAAGGGGCTCAACCAGGCCGTCGCGGCGGCCCGCTGCGGCGCGGCGACCACCTTCGTCGGAGCCGTCGGCGACGACGGCGCGGGACGGCGCCTGCGCGAGGCGCTCGCCGGCGCCGGCGTCGAGGTCCGCACCCGGCTGCTGGAGCGGCCCACGGGCACGGCGCTCATCACCGTCGCGGCGTCGGGGGAGAACGCCATCGTCGTGGACCCCGGGGCGAACGCCGGGCTCACCGACCTCGGCCCCGCCGAGCTCGACGTCGTGCGCGGCGCGGGGCACCTGCTCTGCCAGCTCGAGGTGCCGCCGGCGACCGTGGCCGCCGCTGCCGCAGCGGCCGTCTCCTCGGGCGTCGTCGTCGTGCTCAACCCCTCACCGGTCCAGCCCCTGCCGGCGGGGCTGCTGGGGGACGTCGACGTCCTGCTCGTGAACGAGCACGAGGCCGCCGCGCTGTCCGGTCCTCGGGCCGGGGACGGCGTCGAGCACGCCGGGTCCGCCGTCGAGCGAGCCCGCACCCTGGTGCGCCGGCTGCTCCCGGACGTGCCGGCGGTCGTCGTCACCCTGGGCGCCGGGGGCGCCCTCGTGGCCGTCCGTGACGGGGCGCCCGACGGCGTCCACGTGCCCGGCCTGCCCGTCGAGGCGGTCGACACCACCGGGGCGGGGGACGCCTTCGGCGGTGCCCTCGTCGCCGCGCTGGAGGAGGCCCGCGCCCACGACGGGCGGGCCGGGGGCGGCGCGCCGGGCGAGGCGGTGCTCGTCGCGGCGGCGCGCACCGCGACGGCCGCGGCCGCGCTGTCGGTCCAGCGCCACGGCGCCGCGACCTCCGCACCGCACCGCGCCGACGTCGAGGCGCTGCTGCGCGAGAGCCCCGGCCGGCGGTAGCCGCCCCCTCCGCCGTCCCTCCCGCGGCGGCTCACCCGTCCGGGGGCGCGCCGTGCGATCACTCGAACACCTGTGCGAACCTACTCCGCGTGGGCGGAGGGTGGTCGAGCAGCAGGGCGGCGTCCTTCCGCCGCTCGCTCGCCGACCAGCACGACGAGCAGGGCCGGCACGACGAGCGGGGCCGGCACGGCGAGCGGGACCAGCAGGTCGGAGGCGACGAGCAGGTGGCGGGCCGGCAGCAGGCGGACGCGGAGCGCCGCGGTGGCCGGGGCACGCACTGCTGGGTGCTCATGCCCGACGCCGACCCGATGCCCGGCGTCGTCGCCGGGTGGCGCCGGGACGGGGTCGGCGCGTGGGAGGCGCGCGTCGCCTACGCGCTGGGGGACGACGGCACGTCCGGCGTCGTCACCGGCTGGCTGCCGGCGTCCTGCCTGCGGCCCTACCGCGTCTGAGGGCTGCCGCCTCCTCCTCAGCCCAGGACGCGCACGGGCCGCCCGGTGACGAGGGACTCCTGCGCGGCGTCGGCCACGCGGGAGGCGGCGACGGCGTCCTGCGGCGTGCACGGGTTCTCGCGCTCGCCGCGGACCAGCTCGCAGAAGGCGGCCAGCTCGGCGCGGTAGGCGTCGGCGAAGCGCTCGGCGAACGTGGGGTGCGGCGGGCCGGCGGGGAAGGTGACGCCCCGCTCGGAGGAGCGCAGCGCCGCCCGGTCGTCGAGCCCCACGACCAGCGCGCCCTCCGAGCCCTGCAGCTCGGTGCGCACGTCGTGGCCGGCGCCGTTGTAGCGGGAGGCGGTGACGACGGCGAGCAGCCCGCTGCTCGTCGTGCAGACGGCGAGGGCCGTGTCGACGTCGCCGACGGCGCCGATCTCCGGGTCCCCGAGGTTGCTGCCGCGCGCCCAGACCTCGACGACCTCCTCGCCGGTCAGCCACCGCAGCACGTCGAAGTCGTGGACGCTGACGTCGCGGAAGATCCCGCCCGAGGTCGCGAGGAAGGCGACGGGCGGGGGCGCCGCGTCGCACGTGACGGAGCGGATGCTGTGCAGCCAGCCCAGCTCGCCGGCCCGCAGCGCCCGCCGGGCCTCGAGGTAGCCCGCGTCCAGGCGGCGCTGGTGGCCCATCTGCACGACGCCGCCCGCGGCGGCCACGTGCTCGAGCACCGGCAGCGACGACGCGACGTCGGGCGCGACGGGCTTCTCGCACAGCACCGGCAGGCCCGCGTCCACCCCCGCGCGCACCAGCTCGGGGTGCGCGGCCGTCGCGGCGGCCACGACCAGCCCGTCGACCCGCCCCAGCAGCTCCTCCACCGAGCCGACGGCGTCCGCGCCCACCGAGCGCGCGACGCGCTCGGCCTGCTCGGGGGCGGCGTCGACCAGCAGCACCTGCGAGACGCCCGGGGTCTGCACGGCGTTGCGGGCGTGCATCGCGCCGATCCGCCCCGTGCCCACGACGCCGAGGACGAGCCCTCGGCCCTGCGTCGCTGCGCTCATGCGTGCCTCCTCCGCGCCGTGCGGCGCTGCCGGCGGGCCGGCGTGGTCGGGCCCTCCCGGTGGGACGGCGTGGTGGGTCGCGCGGCGAGGGCTCAGCGGTCGACGAGCGTGGTGGAGAACTCGTAGCGGGAGGCGCGGTAGGCGTGGGTGCCGTGCTCGACGACCGTCCCGTAGTCGTCGTAGGCCGTGCGCTCCATCGTCAGCAGGGCCGCCCGCGGCGCCTCGTCCAGGAGCTTCGCCTCCCGGGCGCCCGCCAGGCGCGCCCCGATCTTCTGGTGGGCCACGCTCAGGTGCACCCCCTGGGCGCGCAGGTGCTGGTAGAGGCCGTGGTCCGCGAGGTCCTCCTGGGTCAGGGTGAAGCGGCCCGGGAGGTGGTTGGTCAGCAGGGCCAGCGGCTCGCCGTGCGTGCGGCGGAGGCGGACGAGGCGGGTGATCTCGTCGCCCTCGGCCACGCCCAGCGCGGCGGCGACGTCCGCGGACGCCGGCTCGCGCGCGAGCTCCAGGACCGACGTCGTGGGGGCCCCGCCGGCGCGCGCGAGGTCGTCGTAGAGGCTCGTGAGGTCGACCGACCGGCTGACGGGGGACTGCACCACCTGCGTGCCGACGCCGCGCTTGCGCACGAGCATGCCCTTGTCCACCAGCTCCTGGACGGCGCGCCGGATGGTGGGCCGCGAGAGCCCGTAGCGCTGGGCCAGGGCGATCTCGTTCTCCAGCCGCGACCCGGCAGGCAGCGCGCCGTCGGTGATGGCCCGCTCCATGGCCTGCGACAGCTGGTAGTAGAGCGGGGTCGGGCTGGAGCGGTCGACGTCGAACTGCGGCGCCGACGGGCTCGCGGGCGGGGTGGCCACCACGGCGGTCCTCCTCGGGTCCTCCCGGGCGACGGCGCCGTCGGGAGGGCCCATGGTGCCAGAGCGGGGTGACGTGATGAACGGCCGTCGCGTTGTCCATATGACCGGACAAAGCGTTGACACGCTCGTGCGGTGGGGAGCAGAGTGCTGCGCGGACGGCCCGACCGGCCGGCCGGAGGCCACGAGGACGTGGAGGACGAGGTGCTCGCAGGAGCAGGACGGCTCGAGGTGCTGGCCTTCGGGCGCAGCGGGGTGGACGTGTACCCGCTGCAGACCGGTGTGGGCCTCGAGGACGTCGAGACGTTCGGGAAGTACCTCGGGGGCAGCGCCGCCAACGTGGCCGTGGCCGCGGCGCGGCTGGGGCGCCGCTCGGCGCTCGTGAGCGGGGTCGGCGACGACCCGTTCGGGCGCTTCGTGCGCCGGGCGCTGCGCGACCTCGGCGTGGACGACCAGCACGTCGTCCTCGACCCCGAGCACGCGACCCCGGTGACCTTCTGCGAGATCTTCCCGCCCGACGACTTCCCGATCTACTTCTACCGGCGCCCCAAGGCCCCGGACCTCCAGGTGCGCCCCGAGGACCTCGACCTCGACGCCGTCCGCTCGGCGGACCTGTTCTGGTGCACCGTCACCGGCCTGTCGGAGTCCCCGAGCCGCGAGGCCCACCACGCGGCGTGGGAGGCCCGGGCCCGTCGCGAGCACACCGTCCTCGACCTCGACTACCGGCCGGTGTTCTGGGAGTCGAAGGAGGCCGCGGCCGAGCAGGTCTCGCGGGCGCTGGAGCACGTGACCGTCGCCGTCGGCAACCGCGAGGAGTGCGAGGTCGCGGTCGGCGAGACCGATCCCGACCGCGCCGCCGACGCGCTGCTGGAGCGGGGGGTCCAGCTCGCCGTCGTGAAGCAGGGGCCGCGCGGCGTCCTCGGCAAGACGCGCGACGAGCGCGTCGTCGTCCCGCCGACCCCGGTGGACGTCGTCAACGGCCTCGGGGCGGGCGACGCCTTCGGCGGCTCCCTGTGCGACGGCCTGCTGGCGGGGCTGCCGCTGGAGGAGGTGCTGCGGCGCTGCAACGCCGCCGGCGCCATCGTCGCCTCGCGCCTGGAGTGCTCCACCGCCATGCCCACGCACGAGGAGGTGGACGCCCACGTGCGCGCCCACGCCGCCACCGAGGGGGCTGGTCGTGCCTGAGGCCGCCGCGCTCGCCCCCGGCGCCCCTCCGCTCGGCTCGACCGCCGGTGCGGCGGCGGCGGTGAGCGCGCCGGCCCCGCTGTGCCGGACCTACGACGAGGTCACCGAGCTGCGCGCCCGGGAGCCGCGCGCCGTCGCGCGAGCCCTCGCGGCGCGCCGGCGTCGTCCGTCCTTCCTGCCCGCGGACGGCCGGCTCATGCTCGTCGCGGCCGACCACCCCGCCCGCGGCGCCCTCGCGGCGCAGGGGCGCCCGACGGCGATGCACGACCGGCGCGACATGCTCGACCGCCTGCGTTCGGCGCTCGCCCGCCCGGGCGTGGACGGCCTGCTCGCGACGGCCGACGTCGCCGAGGACCTCCTGCTCCTGGGGGCGCTCGAGGACAAGGTCGTCGTCGCCTCGATGAACCGGGGCGGGCTCGCGGGCGCGACGTTCGAGCTCGACGACCGGATGACGGGGTACGACGTCCCCGGCGTCGTCGCCGCGCGCTTCGACGCCGCCAAGATGCTCAACCGGATCGACCTCGAGGACCCGAGCACGGTGGGGATGCTCGAGGCCGCGGGTCGTGCCGTGACCGAGTGCGCCCGAGCCGGTGTCGTCTGCATGCTCGAGCCGTTCATGGCGCGCCGCCCCGACGGGCCGGGCGGCCGGGTGGTCAACGACCTGTCGGCCGACGCCGTGATCAAGTCCGTGCACATCACGCAGGGCCTCGGCGCCACCTCCGCCCACACCTGGATGAAGCTGCCCGTGGTGCACGAGATGGAGCGCGTGATGGCGGCGACGACGCTGCCCACCCTCCTGCTCGGCGGGGACCCGACGGACGCGCCGGAGGAGACCTACGCGCGCTGGCGCTCGGCCCTGGCCCTGCCGTCCGTGCGCGGCCTGGTGGTCGGGCGGACCCTGCTGTACCCGCAGGACGACGACGTCGCCGCGGCCGTCGACACGGCCGTCTCGCTCGTCCGCTGACGACGCGGCCCGGTGCAGCGCGCCGAGACCCGCTGCACGCAGACCCACTCCCGCACAGACCCCACCCCGAGGAGCCCGCACCATGAGCCCGGCAGCGCAGCCGTCCGCCCTCCACCTGCCCGCGGGCAGCGCGGCCTCCGGGCCGTACGAGCTGGAGGTGACCCCCGAGTCGGCGGGCTGGGGCCACTCCGGCCTGCGCGTCCTGGCGCTCGCGGCCGGCGGGTCGCACGAGCTCGCGACGGGCGAGGACGAGGTCGTCGTCGTCCCCCTCTCCGGGGCCCTCGACGTCGAGTGCGAGGGCGAGCGCGCCGAGCTGGCCGGACGGGCGGGCGTCTTCGACGGGCCCACCGACTTCGCCTACCTGCCGCCGGGGGCGACGGCCGTGCTGACGAGCGCGGGCGGGGGCCGCTTCGCGCTGTGCGCCGCGCGGGCCCGGCGCCGCCTGCCGTTCCGGTACGGCCCCGCGGCCGACGTGCCCGTCGAGCTCCGCGGTGCGGGCCGCAGCAGCCGCGAGGTGCGCAACTTCGCCACGGCCGGAGTCTTCGAGGCCGACGCGGTCATCGCCTGCGAGGTGGTGACGCCCGCCGGCAACTGGTCGTCCTACCCGCCGCACAAGCACGACGAGACGTCCGAGGTCGAGTCCGAGCTCGAGGAGATCTACTACTTCGAGGTCGCCCCGGGCCCGCAGGGCCAGCGGGGCTTCGGCTACCACCGCGTCTACGGCACCCCCGAGCGGCCGATCGAGGTCCTCGAGGAGGTCCGCGACCGCGACGTCGTCCTCGTGCCGCACGGCTGGCACGGCCCGTCCGTCGCCTCGCCGGGGCACCACCTGTACTACCTCAACGTCATGGCCGGCCCCGGGCAGGAGCGGGCCTGGCGCATCGTCGACGACCCCGAGCACGCGTGGGTCCGGGGCACCTGGGCCGACCAGGAGGTCGACCCCCGCCTGCCGCTGAGGCCCGGCGCCCCTCCGGCCCACAGCCGGACGAGTCCCAGCACGAGCGAAGGAGCCCAGCGGTGAGCGAGCCGGCGTACGCACCCCCCGCCGAGGTCGAGACGGTGCGGCTCACCGTCTCCCAGGCCGTGGTCCGCTTCCTCGCCGCCCAGTGGACGGAGCGCGACGGCGAGCGGCAGCGGCTGTTCGCCGGCTGCTTCGGCATCTTCGGGCACGGCAACGTCGCGGGCCTCGGCCAGGCGCTGCTGCAGTCCGAGCTGGAGGACCCCGACCTGCTGCCCTACGTCCTCGGCCGCAACGAGCAGGCGATGGTGCACACCGCGGTCGCCTACGCCCGCGCCAAGGACCGGCTGCAGACGTGGGCCGTGACCACCAGCGTGGGTCCGGGCGCCACCAACATGGTCACCGGCGCCGCGCTCGCGACGATCAACCGCCTGCCCGTGCTGCTCCTGCCGGCCGACACCTTCGCCACCCGCTCCGCCGGCGCGCTGCTGCAGGAGCTCGAGCAGCCGGGCAGCGGCGACGTCACGGTCAACGACGCCTTCCGCCCGGTCTCCCGGTACTTCGACCGCGTCTGGCGGCCCGAGCAGCTCGCCGGCGCCCTGACGGGGGCGATGCGGGTCCTCACCGACCCCGCCGAGACGGGCGCCGTCACGGTGTGCTTCCCGCAGGACGTCCAGGCCGAGGCCCACGACTTCCCCGTCGACCTCTTCGCCGAGCGCACCTGGCACGTCGGGCGCCCGGTGCCGCAGCGGGCCGAGCTCGAGCGGGCGCTCGCGGTCATCCGCTCCGCCGAGCGGCCGCTGCTCGTGGCCGGCGGCGGCGTCATCTACTCCGGGGCGAGCGAGGCGCTCGACCGCCTGGCCTCGGCGACGGGCATCCCGGTCGGCCAGTCCCAGGCCGGCAAGGGCGCGCTGCCGTTCGACCACCCGCAGTCGCTCGGCGCCATCGGGTCCACCGGCACGACGGCGGCCAACGCCCTGGCGCGGGACGCGGACGTCGTCATCGGCGTCGGCACCCGCTACCAGGACTTCACGACGGCGTCGCGCACGGCGTTCAGCCACCCCGGCGTCCGGTTCGTCAACATCAACGTCACCGCGCTGGACGCCGCCAAGCACGCCGGCGCCACCGTGCACGCCGACGCCCGCGAGGCGCTGGAGGCCCTGGCCGACGCCCTCGAGGGCTGGTCGGTGACCGACGCGCACCGCGAGCGCACCGCCGCGGAGAAGCAGCGCTGGGAGGACGAGGTCGACGCCGTGCGCGACCCCTCGATCTCCGGCGCGGGGGGCCTGCTCACGCAGAACCAGGTGATCGGGATCGTCGAGGGCGTCTCGGACCCCCGCGACGTCGTCGTCTGCGCCGCGGGCTCCATGCCCGGCGACCTGCACAAGATGTGGCGCGCGCGGGAGCGCAAGGGCTACCACGTCGAGTACGGCTACTCCTGCATGGGCTACGAGGTGGCCGGCGGCATCGGCGTGCGGATGGCGGCGCCCGACCGCGAGGTCTTCGTCATGGTCGGCGACGGCAGCTACCTGATGATGGCCACCGAGCTGGTGACCGCCGTCCAGGAGGGCGTCAAGGTCGTCGTCGTCCTCGTGCAGAACCACGGGTACGCCTCGATCGGCGCCCTGTCCGAGTCCCTCGGGAGCCAGCGCTTCGGCACGCGGTACCGCTACCGGTCCGCGGACTCCGGGCGCCTCGACGGCGGGGTGCTGCCGGTGGACCTGGCCGCCAACGCCGCGAGCCTCGGCGTGGACGTCCTCGTCGCCGACGACGCGGCCTCCTTCGAGCAGGCGCTGCGGACGGCCCGGGCGAGCGAGCGCACGACCGTCGTGCACGTGACGACGGACCCGCTCGTCGACGCGCCCTCCAGCGAGTCCTGGTGGGAGGTCCCGGTCAGCGAGGTCTCCGAGCTCGAGAGCACCCGCGGCGCGCGCGCCGTCCACGACCGGTGGAAGAGCGCCCAGCACCCCTACCTGCGGCCTGCGGTCGACTGACGGCCCGCCGCACCCCACCCCCCCGGCCCGGCACCCCGGGCACGCACGACGCGAAGGAGCAGCACGCATGGCCAGCAGCAGCCGCATCAGGGTCGGGTCGGCGCCCGACTCGTGGGGCGTGTGGTTCCCCGACGACCCGCAGCAGGTGCCGTGGCAGCGGTTCCTCGACGAGGTCGCCAGCTGCGGGTACGAGTGGATCGAGCTCGGCCCCTACGGGTACCTGCCGACCGACCCCTCGCAGCTCGCCGACGAGCTCGGCTCCCGGGGGCTGAAGGTCTCCGCCGGGACCGTCTTCGAGCACCTGCACCGGCCCGACAGCTGGGACGCCGTCTGGGCGCAGGTCGGCGACGTCGCGAGCCTGACGAGGGCCATGGGCGGCACGCACGTCGTGGTCATCCCCGACGTGTGGCGCGACCACCGGACCGGCGAGGCGATCGAGAGCCGCCACCTCGACGACGACCGGTGGAAGGCCCTCGCCACCGGCATGGACCGCCTCGGCCGCGCCGTGCGCGACGAGTTCGGCCTCTCCATCGCGTTCCACCCGCACGCCGACAGCCACGTCGGCTACCAGGGCGACATCGAGCGCTTCCTCGCCGAGACCGACCCCGAGCTCGTGCCGCTGTGCCTCGACACCGGCCACGTCAGCTACTACGGCGGGGACAACCTCGACCTGATCCGCCGCTACCCCGAGCGGATCGGCTACCTGCACCTCAAGCAGGTGGACCCGGCCGTCGTCGCCGAGGTGCTCGAGCAGGACCTGGCCTTCCCGACGGCCGTGCAGCGCGGCTCGATGATCGAGCCGCCGCAGGGCGTCCCGGACCTGCCGCCGATCCTCGAGGCCGTCGAGGAGCTCGGGCTGGACGTGTTCGCGATCGTCGAGCACGACCTCTACCCGTGCGAGCCCGACGTGCCGCTGCCGATCGCGCAGCGCACCGCCCGCTACATCTCCTCGTGCGGGCGCCCGTCCGTCGAGCTCGGCAGCCCGCGCCCCCTGCGCACCTCCGACCAGAGCCCCGCGACGACGCAGGAGAACCCGGCATGAGCCTCCCCGACACCGCCCCGGCACCCGCCGTCTCCGGGGACCTGCGCGTCGCCGTCATCGGCGTCGGCCTCATGGGCGCCGACCACGTGGCCCGGCTGCACCAGCGCACGTCCGGCGCCCGCGTGGTCGTGGTCAACGACTTCGTGGCCGCCAAGGCCGCCGAGGTCGCCGCCGGGGTCCCCGGCGCGCGGGCGGTGGACGACCCCTTCGCGGCCATCTCGGCCGAGGACGTCGACGCCGTCGTCATCGCGAGCCCCGGCCCCACGCACGGGGACCTCGTGCTGGCCTGCCTCGAGGCGGGCAAGCCCGTGCTGTGCGAGAAGCCGCTGACCACGGACTCCGCGTCGGCGCTCGCGGTGGTGCGCGCCGAGGACGAGCTCGCCGAGCGCACCGGCCGGCGCCTCGTCCAGCTCGGCTTCATGCGCCGCTTCGACGCCGAGTACGTCGCGCTGAAGGACCTGGTGGACTCCGGCGACCTGGGCGAGCCGCTGCTGGTGCACTGCGCGCACCGCAACGCCGACGTCCCGCCGCACTTCGACAGCGTGATGATGATCAACGACTCCGTGGTGCACGAGGTCGACGTCGCGCGCTTCCTGCTCGACGAGGAGGTGACCGCCGTCACCGCGCTGCGCCCCCGGGCGTCGCGGCACGCCGTCGAGGGCGCCTCCGACCCGATGCTGGTGCTGCTGGAGACCGCCAGCGGTCGTCTCGTCGACGTGGAGATCTTCGTCCGCACCGGCGTCGCGTACGAGGTGCGCACCGAGGTCGTCTGCGAGGACGGCAGCGCGACGATCGGGCGCGACAGCGGCCTCGTCCGCCACCAGACCGTCGCCGGCGAGGGGCTGCGCTCCGAGCGCCTCACGCCCGGCTTCCGCGAGCGCTTCGGGCCGGCCTACGACACCGAGGTGCAGCGCTGGGTGGACGCCGCCCGCCGCGGCGAGGTGGACGGCCCGGGCGTGTGGGACGGCTACGCCGCCGTGGCCGTCTGCGAGGCCGGCGTGGAGTCGGTGCGCACCGGCGCGCGCGTCGAGGTGCGCCTCGCCGACAGGTCCGCGGTGGGCGCGCCCGCGTGAGGATCGCCCTGGACCCGCAGATGCTGCGGACGACCCCCCTGCTGGAGCTGCCCGACGTCGTCGCCGGCATGGGCTACGAGTGGGTGGAGCTCTCCCCGCGCGAGGACTTCATCCCCTTCTTCAAGCACCCCCGGGTCGACCTGGCCACCGTGCGGGCGCTCCGGGGCGCGCTGGCGTCGGCCGGCGTCGGCGTGACGTCGCTGCTGCCGGTGATGCGCTGGTCCGGCCCCGGCGAGGACGAGCGCCGGGCCGCGGTGCGGTACTGGGAGCGCGCCATCCAGATCTGCGTCGAGCTCGGCGTGGACACGATGAACACCGAGCTCAACGGCCGCCCCGAGGAGCCCGAGCTCGCCGAGGCGATGTTCTGGCGCTCCCTCGAGGAGCTGCTCCCCGTGCTCGAGCGCGAGGGCGTCAGGCTCGTGCTCGAGCCCCACCCCGACGACTTCGTCGAGCTGGGCGTGCCGGCCGTCGACCTGGTGCGGGGCATCGACCACCCCCTCGTGTCGTTCCTCTACTGCACGCCCCACACGTTCCACCAGGGCGACGACGCGCCGGGGATCATCGAGCGCGCCGGCGACCTGCTCACGCACGTGCACCTGGCGGACACCATGGACCACACCGCCTCGGACGGGCTGCGCTACATCCTCAACCCGCCCGGCACGACCGCCCGCGTCCACCAGCACATGGACATCGGTCGCGGCGACGTCGACTTCGACGAGGTCTTCCACGCCCTCGCCGGCACCGGCTTCGACGGCGTCCTCACCACCTGCGTCTTCGGGTGGGACGAGCGCGCCGAGGAGTCCGGCACCTCGATGCTCGCCGCCATCCGCGACCTCGCGTCGCGGCACGGGCTGCCCGCCGAGACGAGCCCGTCGGCGTCCTGACGCCACCCCCCGGCACCCCCGCACCCCCGCACCCCCGCACCTCCGCACCCAAGGACGAGGACACGCAGACATGGCTGACCAGACCCCCGAGACCATCGCGCACTGGGTCGGTGGCGCGCACACCGCCTCGACGAGCGGGCGGACCGCCCCGGTGACCAACCCGGCCACCGGCGTCACCACGGGCGAGGTCGCGCTGGCCTCGGTGGAGGAGGTGGACGCGGCCGTCGCCGCGGCGACCGCGGCGTTCCCGGGCTGGCGGGACACCTCGCTGGCGCGCCGCTCGGCGGTGCTGTTCCGCTTCCGCGAGCTGCTGAACGCCCGCAAGCCCGAGCTGGCGGCGATCATCACCAGCCAGCACGGCAAGGTCCTCGACGACGCCCTCGGCGAGGTCTCCCGCGGCCAGGAGGTCGTGGAGTTCGCCTGCGGGATCCCGCACCTGCTCAAGGGCGGCTTCACCGAGAACGCCTCCACGAAGGTGGACGTGCACTCGGTGCGCCAGCCGCTGGGCCCGGTGGCGATCATCTCGCCGTTCAACTTCCCCGCGATGGTGCCCATGTGGTTCTTCCCCGTGGCGGTCGCGGCGGGGAACACCGTCGTGCTCAAGCCGTCCGAGAAGGACCCCTCGGCGGCGCTGTGGATGGCGCAGCTGTGGAAGGAGGCCGGGCTGCCCGACGGCGTCTTCAACGTCGTGCAGGGCGACAAGGTCGCCGTCGACCGCCTGCTGGAGCACCAGGACGTCAAGAGCATCTCCTTCGTCGGCTCGACGCCGATCGCGCGGTACGTCTACGAGACCGGCACGCGGGCCGGCAAGCGCGTCCAGGCCCTCGGCGGGGCGAAGAACCACATGGTCGTGCTGCCGGACGCCGACCTGGACCTGGCCGCCGACGCCGCCGTCAACGCCGGCTTCGGGTCGGCGGGGGAGCGGTGCATGGCCGTCAGCGCGCTGGTGGCCGTCGGCGGCGTGGGGGACGACCTGGTCGCGCGGATCGCCGAGCGCACGCACACCCTGCGCACCGGCGACGGCACCCGCGGCGCCGACATGGGCCCCCTGGTGACCAGGGCCCACCGCGACAAGGTCGAGAGCTACGTCGCGGCGGGCGAGGAGGCCGGGGCGAAGGTCGTCGTGGACGGGCGCCAGGTGAGCCCCGACGGCGAGGCCGACGGCTTCTGGCTCGGCCCGACGCTGCTGGACCACGTCTCGACCGGCATGAGCGTCTACACCGACGAGATCTTCGGCCCGGTGCTGTCGGTCCTGCGCGTGGACACCTACGAGCAGGCGCTGGAGCTCATCAACACCAACCCCTACGGCAACGGCACGGCCCTGTTCACCAACGACGGGGGCGCGGCCCGGCGCTTCCAGCACGAGGTGGAGGTCGGGATGATCGGCATCAACGTGCCGGTGCCCGTGCCGATGGCCTACTACTCCTTCGGCGGGTGGAAGAACAGCCTCTTCGGGGACTCCCACGCCCACGGCACCGAGGGCGTGCACTTCTTCACCCGCGGCAAGGTCGTCACCTCGCGCTGGCTCGACCCCTCCCACGGCGGCCTGAACCTCGGCTTCCCCCAGAACGACTGACCCAGCACCCCACCGACGGCGCCGTCCCCGCCGGGGCGGCGCCGTCGTCGTGGGGGAGACCACCTCCGCGCCCGTCCTCGTCGGCCCCGCGCCCGCTCGCCGCGCTCGCCGACCGACGGCCGGACCCGCCGGCGCCCCGGTGCCAGGACGTGTCCTGTTGTCAGGACGAAGTCCTTGACCTGCGGCCTTCGTCGCGTCATCCTCGATCCACACCACCCGCCGACGAGGGCGGGTGGCCGCGCGGCCCGCAGGGGCCGCCGCGGAGCGCGAAGCACCACCCAGCACCAGGCACGCAACGCCCCTCGGGTCGCCGACGACCCGCGAGGGCCGGACGGGCGCGACGCCCGACGGTCGCCCCCGGCGGCCCCGGTCCCGGGGACCCCGCTGCGGTGCGTCCGCCCCGCGGCCGCCGCACTCCGAAGAGAGGCTGCGATGACGCAGACCGCGCACAGCCCCGCGTCGGGGCGCCCAGACCCCAGCTCCTCGAGCCCGTCGACGGGAGCCGCTCCGGCGGGGCCGCCCGCGCGCGACGACCGCGTGCGCCGTCGTGCGCCGCTGGCGGCGCTGCTCGGGCGCCCGGAGATCGGCTCGCTGATCGGCGCCGTGGCGATCTTCGCCTTCTTCTTCGCGGTCGCCGACCCGTTCCGGTCCGTGTCGTCCATGGCCACGGTCCTGTACGCGAGCTCGACGATCGGCATCATGGCGGTGGCCGTCGCGCTGCTCATGATCGGCGGCGAGTTCGACCTGTCCGCCGGCGTCGCCGTCACCGCCTCGGCCATCACCGCCTCCATCACGTCGTGGCAGCTGGGCCTGAACGTCTGGGCCGGCATCCTCATCGCGCTGGCCGTCTCGCTCGCCATCGGATACTTCAACGCCTGGCTGCTGCTGAAGACCGGGCTGCCGAGCTTCCTCATCACCCTCGGCACGTTCTTCATGCTCCAGGGCATCAACCTCGGCGTGACGCGCGTCATCACCGGGACGGTCGCGACGCCGTCGATCTCGGACATGGACGGGTTCGCCGCCGCCCGCGCGGTCTTCTCCTCGACGATCACGATCGGCGGGGTGGGCTTCCGCATCACCATCCTGTGGTGGTTCCTGCTGGTGGCGATCTCGACCTACGTGCTCCTGCGCACCCGGGTCGGCAACTGGATCTTCGCGGTCGGCGGCGACGCGGACGCGGCCCGCGCGGTCGGCGTGCCGGTGCGGGCGACGAAGATCGGCCTGTTCATGTTCGTCGGCTTGTGCGCCTGGTTCGCCGGCATGCACCAGCTCTTCGCCTTCAACACGATCCAGTCGGGCCAGGGCATCGGCAACGAGTTCCTCTTCATCATCGCGGCCGTGGTCGGCGGGTGCCTGCTCACCGGCGGGTACGGCTCCACCGTCGGGGCGGCGATCGGCGCCTTCATCTTCGGCATGACGACGCAGGGCATCGTCTTCGCGGGGTGGAACCCGGACTGGTTCCGCCTCTTCCTCGGCGCGATGCTCCTGCTCGCGACCGTCGTCAACCTCGTCGTCCGGAAGCAGGCGGAGAAGCGATGACCACGACCGACGACCGGCTCGCGGACCCGGTGAGCGGCCCCACGACGGAGATCCTGCAGCTCACCGACGTCGGCAAGAGCTACGGCAACGTCCACGCCCTGCGGGGGGTCTCGATGACGGTGCGCCAGGGGGAGATCACCTGCGTGCTCGGCGACAACGGCGCCGGCAAGTCCACCCTCATCAAGATCATCGCGGGGCTGCACCAGCACAGCGAGGGCGTCGTGCGCGTGAACGGCGAGGAGGTCAGCTTCTCCTCGCCCCGCGAGTCGCTGGCGCGCGGCATCGCCACCGTCTACCAGGACCTCGCGCTCGTGCCGCTGATGTCGGTCTGGCGGAACTTCTTCATGGGCGCCGAGCTGCGGAAGGGCCCGCTCAGGAGCCTGGACACCGCGACGATGAAGCGCGTCGCCAACGAGGAGCTCCTGCGGATGGGGATCGACATCCCCGACCTCGAGCGCCCCGTCGGGAGCCTGTCGGGCGGGCAGCGGCAGTGCATCGCCATCGCCCGCGCCGTCTACTTCGGCGCGAAGGTGCTCATCCTCGACGAGCCCACCGCCGCGCTCGGCGTCAAGCAGTCGGGGGTGGTCCTGAAGTACGTGGCCAGGGCGCGCGACGCGGGCCTCGGCGTCGTCTTCATCACCCACAACCCCCACCACGCGTACCTGGTGGGCAACCACTTCGTCATCCTCAACCGCGGTCGCGTGTCCCTCGACGCCTCGCGCTCGGAGATCGGCCTGGACCAGCTGACGAACGAGATGGCGGGCGGGGCCGAGCTCGAGGCGCTCGGGCACGAGCTGGGCTCCTCCCTCGCCGAGGTCGAGGCCGACGGCGACGGGGAGCGGGCGCTGCGCCCGTCCTGAGCCGCGCCGCCGCCTCGCGCGGGGCGGCCGCCACGCGGGCCCGCACCGAGAGCCCGCCCGTCGACGACGGGCGGGCTCTCGTGCGCTCCGGGGGTGCTCAGGTGCCGGGGTGCTCAGGTCTCAGGGGTGCAGAGAGGTCCCGGGGGTGCTCAGGTCCCGGGGTGCTCAGGACTCGGGGGTGCTCAGGGGCGCTGGTGCCGGTGGCGGGGCGGGTGCTCCCAGCGCCGACCGGGTCACCCGGTGGACGGGTCCTGGCGACCGGTCCTGACGGACGTGTCCCGGTGGCTGCTGCCCTGGCCGCGTCGAGCGCGCGCTGCGTCACCGGGGACATCTCCGGGGTCCGCGGCGGGGTGCGGGAGCGCACCCGTCGTCCGGACCCCGCGACCTCGGTGGCCCGACGGGGACGGGGACGGGGCCGTGGCCGACGCGCTCCTCCCGCTCGCCGTCGGGGGGTGGGCACCCGAGCGAGCTGGGCCCAGGGGGCGGGAGCGCGCCGAGGCTCGGCGCCGTGCCGCCGGCGAGGTCGGAGGACGGACGCGGTGCGCCCGGTGCGGGACTCCTCGACGCCGGCAGGACCGTGCGCACGGCCCCGAGGGCGCCGTCTGCCGGTCGACCGCGCGCGTGCGCGGCACGGCGCCCGCCAGGGGGTCCTCACGGCGGGGGAGCCCGTCAGGAGACCTCCACGACGGGGGCACGTCAGGAGAGCGCTACGACCAGGCGCCGGTCAGGAGACCTCGACGACGGGCGCCCGGCGGTCGCGGCGGGGGACCGGCCGCGTGCGTGGAGGAGCTGGACGGCGCGCTCGTCCTCGTGCGGTGCGCCGCGGCCCGTGCTCGGGGCCGGACGCGACGGAGGCGGTGGGCGAGTCGCCCACCGCCTCCGAGGTGCGTCCGCGGCGCGGCCGCGGACGCGGGGTCAGCGCGTGCCGGCGCGGGCGTACTCGGCGACCGAGGCGATGTTGTCCTGGTCCACGAACGCGGGACCGGTCAGGACCGCCTCGCCTCCGCCGAGGACGTTGCCGTTGGACAGGTACAGCGCGGCGGCGTCGATGGCCTCGTAGCCCTGGAGGTAGGGCTGCTGGTCGACGGCCCACTGGACGTCACCGGACTCGATGGCGTCCACGAGCTCGGCGTTGGTGTCGAAGGTGACCACGGCCGCCTCGCTGCCCGCCTCCTCGACCGACTGCGCGGCCGTCAGGGCGAAGGGCGCCCCGAGGGTCAGCACGTGGTCGATGCTCGGGTCCTCGGCGAGCTTCGCGGTGATCGTCGACTGGACCGAGGGCATGTCCGTGCCGGTGACGTAGAGCTTCTCGACGGCGCCGCCGAAGGCGTCGGCCACGCCGTCGCAGCGGGCTTCCAGCTGCGCCTGGCCCTGGGCCTGCAGCACGCACAGGACGTTCTGGGCGCCCTCCTCGGTGAGGCGCTCCCCGGCGGCCGCGCCGGCGATGGCCTCGTCCTGGCCGAAGTAGGCCAGCGCGCCGACGTCCTCGTACTCCGACAGCCCGGCGTTGAAGGCGAAGACCGGGATGTCGGCGGCCTCCGCGTTGGCCAGCGCCTCCGTCAGCGCCGGCACGTTGGGCATCGACACCGCGATGGCGTCGACCTGGCTGTCCACCGCGTTCTGGATGAGCGTCGCCTGCTCGTTCGGCTGGTCGGAGTTGGCGTAGGTGTACTCGACGCCGGACTCGCCGGCGGCGACGTCCGCGCCGGCGCGGATGATGTCGAAGAAGGTGTCGCCGGCGGCGGCGTGGGTGACCATCGCGACGGTGTACTGCGGGTCGCCGGACCCGCCGCCGCTCTCACCCCCGCCGGAGCCGGCCTCCGGCGCGCCGCCGCTGCTGCTGCAGCCGGCGGCGGTCAGGGCGAGGGCCGCGAGGACGACGGTGGCGCGCGTGCGGGGCTTCCACATGGCAGATCCCATCTTCGGTGACAGGGCGGTGCGGTCGGCGCGGGCGCCGTCGCGGCGGTGCGGGGTGGGGCGGGGGCGCGTCGTCGTCGGCGGTGCCCCGCTCGGGTCCGGCGGCGGTGCCGGTGCGCCGACGATGCTGCTGCGCAGCCGGATGCGTTGTCAAGACTTTGTCAGGACGTCATGCGGTCTCCACCCGTCGGTGAGGGCCCGGCTCGGCGCTCCGGGGGCGCCCGGAGCCGTCCGCGGCGCCCGGGCGGGGCGCGCGCGGCGACGACCTCCCGAGGAGGATGCGGTCATGGCGACCACGACGAGGCGGGCGGGCGCGGCCCGCCCCGGCACCGACGGCTGAGCCGACGACGTGGGCACCGAGCCCGGCGACCCGGCGGCGGGACCCGCGTGGACGACCGCTCGGCTGGTGGGGCGGGCGCCGACCCCGGCGGACGCCGCTGCCGTCCTCGCCCTGCACCGGGCCCCCGGCGTCGTGGCCCACGACCCCGGTGACGCCCTCGCCGACCTCGCGGCGGCGCAGCGCCGGGTCGAGCGGTGGGCCCGGCACTGGCACGAGCACGGCACCGGGTACGCGCTGCTGTCGTGGCGGGGCCCCGGCGCCGCCGACGGCACCGTCGTCGGGGTCTGCGGGACGGCGGTGATGACCCTCCACGACCGCCCCGTGCTGAACCTGCTCTACCGCCTGCACCCCGCGGCCCGGGGGCGCGGCGTGGCGACCGAGGCGGCCACCGCCGTCGTGGCGCGTGCGCGCCGCTCCCCGCTCCGCCTGCCCGTCACGGCCCGGGTGCGGCCGGCGAACTCCGCCAGCGCCCGCGTCGCCCTGGCCGCCGGCCTCGAGCGCGACCCGGAGCTGGACGTCTGCGGCGAGGACGGGCCGGAGGAGGTCTACCGCGCCGACGTCGAGATGGAGCCTGGCGTCACAGGACGGCGCTCCTGCTGACGCGGACCTCCATCTCGACGTCGCCCGAGCGGAGGACGGCCCCCCGCTCCTCGGCCACCACCACGCGCTGCTCGACCAGCACGACGCGGGAGGACCACGCCCGCGCCGCGGCCTCGTCGTGCGGGACGGGCAGCCAGGGCATCGCGACCGCCCGGGACCGGCGGTGCACCTCCGCCAGAGCCGGCGCGTCGGCGGCGACCGCCTCGCGCACCACGGCGCTCGTCGGACCGGTCATCTCACCTCCTCGGTGGTGCGCCGGCGACCACGTCGGGCGCGGCCGGCGGTCGGCTTCCCGGGACGACGATCCTCCTGCGGACCTGACAACCGGCGCGTGCAGTCACCTCGAGGTGACAGCGCGCACTGCTGTCAGGTCTACCCTCGCCCAACGCCCCGCCGCCGCTGCGCGGCCCGCACCACCAGCGTGCGCGCGCACCCCCGGAAGGACCCGATGAGCCCCACCGCCACCGACCGGCGCACGACGCCGGTGCACCGCACCACCTTCGCCCTGGGCGAGGAGGTGGTCCCGTACACCTACGGCGACCGGTGCACCGAGGAGCTGCTCGCCCTCCTCGCCGACCAGCTCACCGGCGTCGACCAGGTCCTGCTCGTGCACGACGCCGTCGCGGGCGACCTGGCGCGGCGCGTGGCCGAGGGCCTGTCGGCGCAGGTGCCCGTGCAGTCGCTCGCGTGCACGGCGCGGGAGGAGCTCAAGACGCTCTCGACCGTGCTGGCGCTCGCCGAGGAGGCGGTCGCCGGGGGCACGACGCGCGGGTCGGTCGTCGTCGCGCTCGGGGGCGGCCTGGTGGGCAACGTCGCCGGCATGGTGGCGGCCACCCTGTTCCGGGGGCTGCCGCTCGTCCACCTCCCGACGACGCCGGTCGCGGCCTTCGACGCCGTCCTGTCCGCCAAGCAGGGCGTCAACCTCGCCGCGGGCAAGAACATGGTCGGCACGTTCTGGACGCCGCGGTCGGTGTGGTGCGACCTGGACTGGCTGCGCGGCGTCGACGAGCGCCAGGTGCTGACCGGGACGGCCGAGATGGCCAAGAACGTGCTCGCCGTCGTCCCCGAGCGCGAGGACGACCTCCTGACCGCCGTCGCCGGGCTCGGGGACGAGCGGTCCGACGCGCTCGTCCGCCTGCTGCAGATCGGCGTCGACGCGAAGGCGCCCGCGCTGCGCGTCGACCCGCACGAGCGGCGCGAGGCGCTCGTCTTCGAGTACGGCCACACCGCGGGCCACGCGATGGAGCTGGCCTCGCGCGGCGCCCTGTCCCACGGCGAGGCCGTGGGCTGGGGGATGCTCGTCGCCGCGCAGGTCGGACGACGCCTGGGCCACCTCGACGACGCGGCCGTGGCCGCGCACGCTCGCGTGCTGGCGCCGCTCGGCGTCCGCGGCGAGGCCCCGCCCGCGCTCGACCGCGCCCTGGTCCAGCGGCTCCTGCTGCGGGACAACAAGCGCGGCTACCTGCCCGGCAGCGGGCCCGACGTGGTGCCGATGGTGCTGCTGGACGGCCTGGGGTCCGCGCTGGCGGACGACGCCGGCCGCCCCCTCGTCCCGGTGCCGACGGCGCTCGTCCACGAGGCGCTGGACGCGGTGCTCGGCGCCGCCTGAGGCCCCTCCCGGGCGACGGGCCCGGGCAGCCGGCGCGGCGGTCCGCCGCGCCGGCGCTCAGTCGCCGATCTCGAGCGGGAGGTCGTCGTCGAGGTCGCGCAGCGACCGGAACACGCCCTCGAGGGCGTCGTAGACCCCGGCGTGGACGGGCAGGAGCTTCGCGTAGATCGCCGACGCCGCCGGGTCCGGGCGCACGACGTGCGAGACCTCCACGCGGTCGGCGGCCACCTCGACGCTGGGCACCATCCCGAGCGCCGTCATGGCGATGACGGCGGCGCCGTAGCCGGAGCCCTGGGTGCCGCTGGGGAAGGAGACGTCCATCCCCAGGACGTCGGCGAGCATCTGGCGCCACACCGCCGAGCGGGCGAAGCCCCCGGTCGCGCGGACCTCGGTGACCTCGTGCCCGGCCTCGCGCAGCGACGCGAGCACGAGCGCCAGCTGCTGGCACACGCCCTCGAGCGCCGCCCGCACGAGGTGCTCGCGCCGGTGGTGGCGCTGCAGGCCGATGTAGGCGCCCCGCGGCAGCGCCGTCCAGTACGGCGCCCGCTCGCTGAGCAGGTAGGGGAGCATCAGCAGGCCGCCGGACCCCGGAGGGGCCAGCGACGCGAGGTCGGTGAGCGACTCCTCCGGCTCGTCGCCGAGCTCGTCGGCGAGGACCTCCATGTCGGGGGCCAGGGCGTCGCCCACCCAGCGCAGGACGACGCCGCCGTTCGTGATGGCCCCGCCGACGGCCCACAGGTCGTCGGTGAGGGCGTAGCAGAAGGTGCGCCCGGCCGGGTCGACGCCGGGGCGGTCGACGACGACGCGCAGCGCGCCGCTGGTGCCGATGGACACGCTCGCGACGCCCGGCCGCACCGCGCCCACCCCGAGGTTGGCCAGGGGCCCGTCGCCGCCCCCGACGACCAGCGGCACGTCGCGGCCCAGGCCCAGGTCGTCCGCGACCTCGGGCCGCAGGGCGAGGCGGTGCGTCACGGGCACCGGGCGGGGCAGCTGCGCGCGGGTGATGCCGGCGAGCTCCAGCGCCTCGGCGTCCCAGTCCAGGGCGTGGAGGTCGAGCAGCCCGTTGCCGGACGCCATCGAGTGGTCGACCACCCACTCGCCCGACCACGCGTGCAGCAGCAGCTCCTTGATCCCCACCCAGTGCGCGGCGGCGGCGGCCACCTCGGGGCGCTCCTCGGCGAACCAGGCCAGCTTGGGCAGGGGGGACATCGGGTGCACCGGGGTGCCGGTGCGGCGGTGCACCTCCGGGCCGGGGCCGCTGCGGATCCGCTCCGCCTGCGGGGTGGCGCGGCGGTCGGCCCACGTGACCACCGGCGTCAGGGGCTCGTCGTCCGAGCCCACCGCGATGAGGCTGTGCATGGCGCCGCTGACGCCGATGCCCACGACCCGGCCCCCGCGCCGGCGCACCTGGCGCGCCGCGCTGCGGACGGCCTCGCGCGCGGCGGCCAGGATCGCCGCGGGGTCCTGCTCGGCCCACCCCGGCTCGGGCTCGTCCAGGGAGTACTCGGCCTCCGACTCCACGACGGCGTCGCCGGCCGCGGTGAAGGCGGCCACCTTGGTGGCCGTCGTGCCGAGGTCGACGCCGAGGACGACCTGCTCTCCGGCGCCGCCGGTGCCGTCCTCGTCGGAGCGGGGGTCGGCGGTCCGGGGGTCGGCGGAGCGGGGGGCGGCGGTCCGGGGGTCGGCGGAGCGGGGGGCGGCGGTCCGGGGGTCGTCGTCACGCACCCCGCCATCCTGGCGCACGCCCCCGCCCGCCCGGTCCGCTCGAGCCCCCCCCTGCCCGCGCCCGCCGCGCGACGAGGAGGGCCGGCGAGGAGCCGGACGTCCGGGGAGCGCCCAGGGTGCGCGCCTACCCTGCGGCCATGGCAGAGCCCTCCGACCGGTCGGAGCCCTCGGCGTCAGCGGCTGGTCGTGCGGGGGCGGGGCGCGCGGGGGCGGGCGGCGCGGACGACGTCGCCACGGGCCTGCCGCCGGCCGAGCGCAGCCGACTGCGCCTGGAGGTCTTCCTGGTCCTCGCGCTCAGCCTGGGCGCGTCCGCGGTGTACTCCGTCGTCAGCCTGGTCGCGGCGCTCACGCGCGGTCCCCTCGCCGAGGCGACCGCCACGCTCAACGCCTCCCGCAGCGACCGGCCGTACCTGGACCTCACCTACCAGCTGCTGGCGAACGCGACGGCGCTCGTGCCCGTCGTCCTGGCGCTGGCGCTGCTCGGGTGGGGCCGGGGCGGGACCGTCCGCTCGGCGGCCCGCTCGATGGGGTTCGACCTGCGCCGGCCGGGCGGGGACGCGCTGCGCGGGCTCGGGCTGGCCGCGCTCATCGGGGTCCCGGGCCTCGGGCTGTACCTGGCCGGGCGCGCCCTCGGCATCACCGCCGACGTCGTGCCCGCGGCCCTGGACGCGTACTGGTGGACGGTCCCGGTGCTGCTGCTGGCCGCCGTCAAGAACGCCGTGCTGGAGGAGGTCGTCGTCGTCGGCTGGCTGCTCGCGCGGCTGCACGACCTGCGGTGGGGCGCCGTGGCCGCGCTCGTCGCCAGCGCCCTCCTGCGCGGCAGCTACCACCTGTACCAGGGCATCGGCCCCTTCGTCGGCAACGTGGTCATGGGCCTGGTCCTCGGGCTGGTCCACCAGCGGACGGGCCGCGTCATGCCCCTCGTCGTCGCCCACTTCCTCATCGACGCCGTCGCCTTCGTCGGCTACGCCGCCGTCCGCCCCCTGCTCTGAGGTCGGCCGGGTCCCCGCTCCGGCCGCGCGGGTGCGGATCGTCGGCTGCGCCGTCCGGGGGACGGCGAGGTGTGCTCCCGGTTCGCACGCCGAGCACGCTGCGGCACGATAAGTCACTCGGAGTGAACGCACGGCGAGCCCGGGCTGGGAGGATGCGCACGTGCACGGACGACGACGAGAGCAGGAGGAGCCCCCGACCGGTCCTCCTGGCGGCCGGCGCGCCGGCCGCGGCGCAGGGCCCGTCCCCGGCGGGCTCCCCGCTCCCGTGGCGGGGACCGCCGCCGGCTGCGTGATGCTCCTGGGCTCGGGGTGCGCCGCCCTGTCGGCCCTCGCCCCGGCTTCCGGCCAGACGTCCGCCCTGCTCGTCGCCATCGCCGCGGTCACCGCGGTGGGCGGCGTCCTCCTCCTGCTCGCGCGCACGGCGGTGACGTGGGCGGTGCTGCACGCGTCCGTCGTCGGCGCCGAGGTGATGCTGGCCCTGGCGGCGATCGACGCGGCCGGGGACCGCGGCCGCCTCGTGGCGATCACCGGCCTGGCCGTCCTCGGGGTGCTCCCGTCCTCGCTGCTGCTGCGCCCGCGTGCAGCCCTGGCCCACCTGGCCCTGGTCGTGGGCGCCGCGGTCGGCCTGCTCCTGCTCGTCCCCGGCGGCGGCCTGGTCGTGGAGGCCGTCTACCTCGGCGTCGCGCTGGTCGCCGTCGCCGTCCTCGGGGTGGTCGTGAGCCGGGCGGTGGCGCAGGCCGACGTCGACGACCTGACGCAGCTGCCGAACCGGCGCGCGCTCGCCCGGGCCCTGGACGCCCACGTGGCGGGCGGCGCGGCGGGTCGCGTCTGCCTGGCCATGCTCGACCTCGACGGCTTCAAGGAGGTCAACGACAGCCTCGGCCACGCCGCGGGTGACGCGCGCCTCGTCGTCGTCGCCCGCCACCTGCAGCGCGAGCTCGGGGACGGGCTCCTGGCCCGCATCGGCGGAGACGAGTTCGTGTGGGTCGTCGAGGCCGCCGAGGACGACGCCCGCAGCAGGCTCTCGGCCGCTGCCGCCGACCTGCCGCAGGGCCAGCGGGTCTCCTTCGGCGTGGCCGTGCTCGACGGCGCCGACACCGCCGCCACGTGGCGCCAGCGCGCCGACGCCGACCTCTACGCCGCCAAGCGGCGCAGCCGCGGCCTCCTGCCGGCCAGCCTGGACACCCCCGAGGCCGAGGAGCTCCTGCACGCCATCACCGACGGGCAGCTCGTCCTGCACTACCAGCCCGTCGTCGACCTGGCGACGGGCGCGCTGAGCGGCGTCGAGGCCCTCGTGCGCTGGCAGCACCCCGAGCGGGGCCTGCTGCCCCCCGACCGCTTCCTGCCCCTGGCGGAGGCCACGGGCGTCGTGGACCTGCTGGGCGCGCGCGTCCTGCGCTCCGCGTGCCACGAGGTGCGGGACTGGCAGCGGCGGACGGGCACCACGGCCGGCGTGGCCGTCAACGTCTCCGGCGCCGAGCTGGCCTCACCGGCCTACCCCGGGCGCGTCCTGCGGGCGCTGGCGGACAGCGGCCTGCCCGCCGGCGACCTCGTGCTCGAGGTGACCGAGACGGCGTTCGCGGACGCCCCGACGATGACGGCCTCGCTCGACGAGCTGCGCCGGGCTGGCGTGCGCGTGGCCGTGGACGACTTCGGCACGGGGTGGTCGACGCTCTCCCGGCTGGACCAGCTGCCCGTCGACGTCCTCAAGCTCGACAAGTCCTTCGTCGACCGCGTCGTCCCGGGGGAGGGGTGCACCCCCGTCGTGGACGCCGTGCTCGCGATGGCCCGCGCGCTGGACCTGGAGGTCACGGCCGAGGGGGTCGAGACGCCCGACCAGGTGGCGGCGCTGCGCGAGGCGGGCTGCGACGCGGCCCAGGGCTACCACCTGCAGCGGCCCGTCCCGCTGGCGGACGTCGACATCAGCCGCCGCGACCGCGTGGCCGCCTGAGCGGGGGACCGCGGCGGCTCGCGCCTCAGGCGGGGGCGTCGGGGCTGCGCCGGACGACGAGGACGCAGGTGTCGTCGTCGAGGTCCTCACCGCCGTCGGCGAAGCGCTCGACGACGAGGTCGCGCAGCGTCGTCGCGTCGCAGCCGGCGGGCGCCGCCGCCAGGGTCTGCGCCAGCTCCTCGATGCCCTGGCGCAGCGGGCGGTCGCGGCGCTCGACCAGCCCGTCGGTGTAGAGCACGAGCGAGGCCCCCGGGGGCAGCGGGACCTCGGCCTGGTCCACGACGGTCTTGGCGGCGGCGACGCCGATGGGCGTGGTGAGCGCCTGGTCCAGCCGCTCCACGCGTCCGTCGGGCAGGAGCAGCAGCGGCGGCGGGTGCCCGGCCTTGGCGTAGGTGACGGCGCAGCGGGCGCCGTCGGCGTCGCAGGCGATGCGCGCGTAGACGCACGTGGCGAGGCCGGCCATCCCCAGGCCGCGGACGAGCAGGTCGAGCTGGCGCAGCACGGCGCCGGGCTCGTCGCCGCTCCAGGCGTAGGAGCGCAGCACCGAGCGCAGCTGCCCCATGGCCGCGGCCGCCGAGAGGTCGTGGCCCATGACGTCGCCGATGGCCACGCCCACCGCGCCGTCCGGCAGGTCGAGGACGTCGTACCAGTCACCGCCCACCTCGGCGCCCAGCGAGGCGGGCAGGTACGTGGCCGCGACGTCGAAGTGCTCCAGGTCCGGCAGGTCCGGGAGCAGGCTGCGCTGCAGGGTCAGCGCGGCGGCGTGCTCGCGCTCGTACAGGCGCGCGTTGTCGATGGCCAGGCCCGCGCGCAGGCCGACGTCGGCCATCGTGGCGACGTCGGTGGCGCTCGGCGGGGGCGCGTCGCCGAGCACGAGGCCGAGCACCGCCGTCGTCCGGCCCCGCGCGCGCAGCGGCACGACGACGACGCGGCCGACGCCCATGGCGCGCACCGCCGCGCGCGACGCCTCGCTCGTCAGCGTCGCGGCCACCTCCTCGGCCCCGAGCTCCCACGACAGCGGGGTCGTGACCGCTCCGGAGAGCAGCTCGACGAGGACGGGTCCGTGCTCGTAGCCGCTCGGGTCCTCGGCGGCGAGCGCCCGCGCGTGCTCGGCCATGGCGGGGTCGCGGTGCACGACGGAGAAGGAGGACGCGCGGCCGGACCCGTCGGTGCCGAGCGCGAACGCCCAGACGGCCAGGTCGGGGACGACGAGGCCCGGCAGGACGGCCAGGGCCTCGCGGCTGTCGAGGCGGCTGGACAGGGCGGTGCTGACGCGCGCCAGGGCCTCCAGGCGCGCGTTCGCCAGGCGGGCGGCCTCGAGCGCGCGGTCGCGCTCGGCGGCGGCCTCGACCCGGGCGGTCACGTCGGCCTGGACGCCCACGTGGTGGGTCAGCTGCCCCTCCGCGTCGAAGACCGGGCTGATCACCACCTCGTTCCAGAAGGCGGTCCCGTCCTTGCGGAAGTTCAGGAGCACCTCCGTGACGGGCTCGTCCTCGCGCAGGGCGCGCGAGATGCGCGCCACCGCCTCCGGGTCGGTGCCGGGGCCCTGCAGGAAGCGGCAGTTGCGACCGGCGACGTCCTCGAAGCTGTAGCCGGTGGTGCGCTCGAACGCCGGGTTCACCCAGACCAGCGGGTTGTCCTCGGTGTGGGGGTCGCTGATGCTGAACGAGAGGTCGCTGGCGAGGACGGCGCGGTGGCGCAGGTCGCCGGACTCCTGCAGCTCGGCGACGGCCTCCTGCTCGCGCAGCGGCAGCATGACGACGAGGGCCTGCGTGGCGAGCGGGGGCGGGGCGTCGGTCAGCGGGATGCCGACCACCCACAGGGCCTCGCGCGCCGAGGTGGTGTCGGACTCGCGCGCCGCGGTGACGGCCTCCCCGGTGACCGGCTCGCCCGAGGCGACGCGGCGCAGGGGGGCCGGGCCGTCCTCCAGGTCCTCGCCCGTGTCGTCGTGCAGCCCGGCGGCGCGGGACCACTCGGGGATGCTCACCGGGAGGCCGGTGCCGGGCGCGAGCTGCTGCGCCAGGTGGTTGGCGTAGACGACCTCGCCGAGCTGGAGGTCCACGAGCAGCACGGCGGCCGGGGTGTCGCGGACGACGGACGGCAGGACCGCGCCCGCGAGGGGCTGCACGTCGGCGAGCCCGTCGATCTCCGTCACGGCGCAGATAGTACGAGAGGGCCCCGACGGGCCGCCCGTCCCGCGCCCGTCCCGCCGCCCGTCCGGGTGGTCCCCGTGCAGCCTCCCCCGGACGGACGGACGGACCGCGGCTCAGGCGGGCGGCGTCCGCCCCGCGCGCACGGCGTCGAGCCAGGCGTGGGCGTCGGCGAAGGCGCCGTCCTCGGTGCCGGGGCGGACGACCACGGGCAGGCCGTCGGCCCGCGGGTAGGACCCGAGGAAGCGCACCTGGGCGCAGAACCGGTGCAGGCCGAGGAGCGCCTCCGCGACGCGCGCGTCCTCGACGTGCCCCTCGGCGTCGATGGCGAAGCAGTAGCGGCCCAGGGCGTCACCGGTGGGCCGGGACTCGATGCGCGTGAGGTTCACCCCGCGGGAGGAGAACTGCTCGAGCAGCTCCAGCAGCATGCCGGGGTGGTCCTCGGGCTGGAAGGCGATGACGCTCGTCCGGTCGGCGCCCGTGGGCGGTGGCGGGGCGGTCGGGCGCCCCACGAGGACGAACCGGGTGACGGCGCCCGCCGTGTCGCCGACGTCGCGCGCCAGCACCTCCAGCCCGTAGCGCTCGGCCGCGACCTCCGCGCAGAGCGCCGCCTCGTAGCCCGCGACCGGGGCGTCGGGGGCCAGCCCCGCGGCCGCGGCCGCCGTCGAGGAGCTCGGGACGTAGCCGGCCGCCGGGAGGTGCTCGGCGAGCCAGCCGCGGCACTGGGCCTGGGCGTGGGTGTGGGTGCTGACCACCCGGACGTCCTCGCGGCGCGTGCCCGCCCGCGCGGCCAGGACGAAGGCCACCGGGACGAGCGCCTCGGCCACCACGACGAGCGGCTCGCCGCCGGCGAGGCCGTCGAGGGTGGCGGGCACGCCGCCCTCGACGGAGTTCTCCATCGGCACCATGGCGGCGTCCAGGTCGCCGGCGCGCACCGCCGAGAGGGCCGCGTCGACGCTCGGCAGGGGCACGCGCTCGGCGCCGGGCTCGCCGCGGGCCGCCAGCGCGCCCCCCAGCGCGGCGTCCGTGAAGGTGCCCTCGGGGCCCAGGTAGCCGTAGCGGCGGGCGGCCCCGCTCACCGCCGGCCGTCCTCCGAGCCGCCCTCGTCGCCGGCGCCGAAGCCGCCGGGCGCGGCGCCGCCCGCGGGGCTCGCGCCGGCGGGGGCCGGCTCCCGCCGCGCCGGGGAGCGGCTCCCGCGGTCGCCGTCCCCGCCGGTCGCGCCCTGCAGCAGGCCCAGCACGTCGACGCCGGTGGTGCGGCGCACGGTCTCGAGGGTCTCGTGCAGGTTGCCCGCGACCGAGCGCGAGAGCGCGCCGGCGCCGTCGTTGGAGATGACGGTGAGGTCGTCGATGGACCCGAGGGGCCTGGCCAGCGCCTCGGCCATCGCGGGGAGCACGTCCACGACCATCTGCAGGCGGGCGGCCTCGCCGTAGCTGGCGAAGGCCTCGGCCGACTCGCGGCGGGCCGCGGCCTCCGCCCGGCCCCGGGCGGCGAGGTTGGCGGCCTCCGCGCGACCGCGCGCCTCGGTGGCGGCGGCCTCGGCCTCGCCCTCCAGGCGCTGCGCGTCGGCCTGCGCGGTGCGCCGGGCGAGCTCGGCCTCCGCGGCGAGGCGGACGGCGCGGGCCTCGGCCTCGGCGCTGATGCTCAGGCGCTGGGCGTCGGCGTCGGCGGACAGGCGGGTGCGCTCGGCGGCCGCCTGCGCGTCCGCCACGGAGGACGCCGCGCGGCCCTCGGCCTCGTACTGCACCGCGCTGCGGCGGGCCTGGGCCTCCTGCTCGGTCTTGTAGCGGGCGGCGTCGGCGGGCTTGCGCACGTCGGTGTCGAGCTGGGTCTCGGTGAGCGTGGCCTGCCGCTGGGCGACCCGCTCCTGCACCGTGAGGACCTCCTGGTCCTGCGCGGCCTTCGCGAGCGAGCCCGCGGCCTCCGCCTCGGCCTGCGCCCGGTCGGTGTCGGCGCGGAAGCTCGCCTGGCGGAGCGCGAGGTCGCGCTCGGCCTCGGCGACGAGCTGCTGGGCCTGCGCCCCGCGCTGGGAGGACTCGCGCTGGGCGTCGGCCTCGGCGATGGCGGCGTTGCGGGCGGCGGCGGCGGCCTCGGGGCGGCCGAGGTCGCGCAGGTAGTTGCTGTCGTCGGAGACGTCCTGGATCTGGAAGGTGTCGAGCACCAGGCCCTGGTTGTTGAGCGAGGTGACCGACTCGTCGGCGACCTGGCGCGCGAAGGCGGCGCGGTCGCGGATGATCTCGTCGACCGTCAGCGTGCCGACGATGGAGCGCAGCGAGCCGGCGAGGACCTCCTGCGTGAAGGACTCGATCTCGTCCTGCTGGTGCAGGAACCGCTGGGCGGCCGCGCGCACGTTGCTCTCCGTGCCGCCGACCTTGACGATGGCCACGGCGTCGAGGTTCAGGCGGATGCCCTGCTGCGACACCGCGCCCCGGATCTGCACCCGGATGGAGCGGGAGGCCAGGGAGAGGGCGTAGGCCTGCTCGACGAAGGGCTTGACGAAGACGCCGCCGCCCATGACGACGCGCTGGCCGGAGAGGTCCATGGAGGACTCGCCGGTCTCGGGGTTGAGCACGGGCTTGCCGCCCTTGCGGCCCACGACGACCAGTGCCTCGGAGGGGTTGGCGATCTTGTAGCGCCCCACCGCCGTGACGGCCACCACCAGGAGGACGACGAGCAGCACCCCCACCAGCACCAGGGCGATGAGCGTTCCCACTGCGAGTTCCATGCGTCCCGGGCTCCCGTGCGTCGTCGGCCTCCCCGCCGTGCTGGCGGGGCCGCGCACCGGTACCGGCGCGCGGCCGACAGTGTGGCGGAGGGCGCGTCGCCGCGGGGCGGGCCCGTGGACGGACCACCGGGACGGGTGGTCCGGCGTCCTCGGCGCGCGGCAGCGCCGGCGGGCCGGGCCGGGCGGCCCCCGGACGGCCCGTCAGCTCCCGCGCCGGGCTCCGCGGCGGCGGCTGCGGTCGATCGCGTCGCCGGCCTCGCCGAGGAAGCGCTCCAGCAGCGCGCGCTCCTGCGCGTCGTAGCCGTCGAGGACCCCCGCGAGCTCGGACGCCAGGGGGGTGAACACCGACCGCCCGAGGTCGCGGGCGGTGTCGGTCACCTCGACCACGACGCGCCGCCGGTCGGTCGTGCTGCGCACCCGGCGCACGTGGCCGGCGCGCTCGAGGCGGTCGAGCAGCGCCGAGGTGGCGGGGGAGCTGAGGTTCAGGTGGCGGCCCAGGCTGCCGGGGCTGTGCTCGTCCCCGCGGCCCTCGGCCTCGACGACGGCCGCCACCGCGGACAGGTCCGTGCGCGCCGTGGCGTGCGCCGCCCCGACCTGCTCCACGTAGCGGTCGGTCTCGGTCGTCACCCGTTGCAGCGCCTGCAGGACCCGCAGCGTCGACGCGCGCGCGTCGTCGCCCGTCACGCCGGCGGCGTCCTCTCGGGCCCCGGGCCGCTGCTCGCCCACGCCGACGCCCCCTCCCTCGCCCCGCACCGGAAGCGGGAGCGCGGGCCTCAGCGTAGTGTCTCCACCATGGAGACATTCAGTGGCGGAAGGAGCGCGACGTCGGCGGGCGCCGCGACGGGGCGCGACCGCGTCCGGCAGGGGGCCGTGCTCGTCAGCGCGGTCGTGGCGCTGGTCGTCTCGACGATCGGCTCGGGCGCCCTCGGGGGCACCCCGATCGACGAGGCCGCGGACGGCGCGCTCTCGGCGACGTCGAGCCTCGTCGCGCCGGCGGGCCCGGCCTTCTCGATCTGGGGGGTGATCTACGCGGGGCTGCTCGCGCTCGGCGTCTGGCAGCTCGTCGCGGCCCGCCCGCAGGACGCGAGGCAGCGGGCCGTCGGCTGGTGGGTGGTCGCGTCCCTGCTGCTCAACGCCGCGTGGATCGTGGTGGTGCAGGCCGGGTCCGTCGGCCTCAGCGTCCTGGTCATCGCCGCCCTGGCGGCCGTCCTCGGCGTCGTCCTCGCGCGGCTCTCGCGCACCGCCCCGCGCGGGTGGCTCGAGGCGCTGGTGGTGGACGGCACGGCCGGCCTCTACCTGGGCTGGGTGCTCGTCGCGACGGTGGCGGACGTCGCGGCGTGGCTGGTGCAGCTCGGCGTCGGCGGGCTGGGCCTGGGGGAGAGCGCCTGGGCCGTCGTCGTCCTCGCGGTGGCGACGGCGGTCGGCGTCGTGGTCTGCCTCTCGACCGGCCGGCTCGCCCCGGCCCTCTCGCTGGCGTGGGGCCTGGCCTGGGTGGCGGTCGGCCGCGCGTCCGGCGAGGACTCCTCGTTCCCGGTCGTCGTCGCGGCCGCGCTCGCGGCGGTCGTGGTGGTGGGAGCCGGCGCCGCCGCGAGGGCGCGGCGGTCGGCGCGCGCGGGCTGAGCCCCGGGAGCCCCTCCGGGTCGTCGCGCGGCTCGGCCCAGGAGCGGCTCGGACGGGTAGCGGCTCGGACGGGTGGCGGTCCGGCTCGGGAGCGGCTCAGCCCAGGAGGAGGGCGTCGACGAGCAGCCAGACCCCGATGAGGACGAAGAGCGCCCCGGCGCCGAGGGCGACGGCCCGCTCGGGCAGGCGCCGTCCGAGGTGGTAGCCGAGCACGATGGCCAGGGCGTCGGCCGCGACCATCCCGACCGTGGAGCCGAGCCACGTCCCCGCGTACTCCCAGAAGCTCTCGTCGCGGGCGGCGAGGGTGACGGTGGCGAGCATCGTCTTGTCGCCGAGCTCGGCGAGGACGAAGGCCACGGCGACGGTGACGAAGACCGACCGACCGGTGCGGGAGGCCCTCTCCTCCTCGTCCTCGTCGAGGGAGTCGCCGCGGAAGGTCCAGACGCCGAAGCCGATGAAGGCCAGGCCCGCCGCCACGGCGACGGCCGTCGTCGGCAGCGCGGCGCCGACGGCGGCGCCGAGCACCACGGAGGCGAGGTGCACCGCGCCCGTCGCCACGGTGATCGCGGCGATGATCGGCCAGGGCCGGTAGCGCGTGGCGAAGGTGAGCGCCATGAGCTGGGACTTGTCGCCGAGCTCGGCGGCGAAGATGACGCCGAAGCCGACGGCGGTCGAGACGAGCAGCTGGTCCACGGGTCCTCGAGGGGGCAGGCGCGCGCCGACCGGCTGCGCGGGGGCGCCTCCGGCGGGCGCACGGCGGGCGTGCGCGGCCGAAGGTCTCGCCCACCCGCACCGGACGCCTCTCGGCATCCGCTCGGGTCCGCGGCACCGGGTGCACCCGCAGGGCGGGTGCGGCCAGTGTGTCGACGCCGCGGTTGGGGGCTACTCCCCTTCGTGAACGCGCCGACGGTACCGCACCGCCGGTCGACGGCGGGCGCGCGCTGCTCCCGCGTCCAGGGCCGGCCCAGGGCGGCGCCCTACCCTCGCCGGGTGCCCGTCGTCCTCGCGCTCGTCCTGGTGCTCCTCACGGGCTTCGCGCCCGCAGCCGCCGCGAGCGCGACGGCCGGCGGTGGGGAGCGCGCGGGGGTGCCTGGCCCGGTGGTGCTCGTGGGCGTGCCGGGGCTGCGCTGGGGCGACGTCACGCCGGTGGACGAGGACGGCGCGGCCGTGCCGTCCGAGGCCGAGGCGGGCGCCGGTCCGGACGGCGAGCCCCAGGCGCCAGCCCGCACCCCCGTGCTCGGCGCGCTGCTGCGCGACGCGGGGGTCGGCGACGTCGCCGTCCGCAGCGTGACCGCCAGCGCCTGCCCGGCCGACGGCTGGCTCGCCGTCTCCTCCGGGTCTCGCGTCCTGGACCCGCGCCCGGGCATGGACCTGGAGGCGGCGGACGGCGACAGCCCCGAGCCCGACCCGCAGGAGGTGCTCACCCGCTGCAGCACCCCGCGCGAGCCGGTCGACGGCCTCGTCGAGCGCTGGCCGGTCTACGAGGCCGCGGCGGCCGAGCAGGACTACGACGCCCGCCTGGGGCTGCTCGGCGACGCGCTCGCCCGCGCCGGCACGGCGACGGCCTCGGTGGGCCCCGGGGCGGCCGTCGCGCTCGCCACGTCCGACGGCGTCCTCGGCGGCCCGCACGTCCCGCGGCCCCCGGACCCGGCCGGGCTCGGGGACGCCGTGGCCGGCCTGCTCGAGGACGGCGCCGAGCTGGTCGTCGTCGACGCGGGCAGCCTCCTGGCCGACGCCGGCCCCGACGGCGAGGTGCCCGAGGAGGGCGCCGCGAGCACCGTCGAGCAGCTGGACGCCCGGGTGGGGGCCGTCCTCGCCGCCGTCGACGACGACGCGACGGTGGTCGTCGCCAGCATCGCCGACGCCACCTCGACCGCCCACCTCGGCGCCTTCGCGGCGGTCGGCCCGGCGGCCGGAGGAGCCTCGGACCGCTACGAGGGCACGCTCGTCGGCTCCTCCTCCACGCGGCAGGACGGCCTCCTGCAGACCACCGACCTGGCCCCGACGCTCCTCGACGCGCTGGGGGTCGAGGGGCCCGGCGGGTTCGTCGGCGCCCCCGTGCGCCCCGTCGAGGCCGGGCTCGACGCGCAGGAGCGGCGCGACGCCGTCACCGACCTGGCGCGCGCGGCCATCGAGGTGCGCCCCGTCGTCGGGCCCTTCTTCTACGCGCTCTACGGCTCCCAGCTGCTCCTCTACGGGGCGGCGGTGCTCGCGCTGCGCCGTCGCTGGGGCGGGCCGGACGGCCGCCGACGGGTCCTCGCGTGGCTGCGGCGGGTGTCGGTCGTCTCGGCGTCGGTGCCCGTGTCCACCGTCCTCGCCGGGCTGGTGCCGTGGTGGCGGGCCGACCCCTCCGCGCTGGTCCTCGTCGTCGCCGTGGCGGGGTGGACCGCCGTCGTCGCCGCCCTCGCCCTGCTCGGGCCCTGGCGGCGGGGCGTGCTGGGTCCGCTCGCCGCCGTCGCGGGGACGACGGCGGCCGTGCTGGCCGCGGACGTCGTCACCGGGTCGACGCTCCAGCTCTCCAGCCTCATGGGCCCCAACCCCATCGTCGCCGGGCGCTTCTACGGGCTCGGCAACCCGCCGTTCGCCCTCTTCGCGACCGGGTGCCTGCTCCTGGCGACGGCCTTCGCCAGCAGGCTGCTCCAGCAGGGGCGGCGGCGGTGGGCCGTCGCCGTCGTCGTGGTCCTCGGGCTGGCCTGCGCCGTCCTCGACGGGACCCCCGGCCTGGGCAGCGACTTCGGCGGCCCGCCCGCGATCATCCCGGCCTTCGCCGTGCTGGCCCTGATGGTCGCCGGCGTGCGCATCACATGGTCGCGGGTCCTGCTCATCGGCGGGGGCACGGTCGTCGCCATGGCCCTGCTCGCCACCCTCGACTGGCTGCGGCCCCCGGGCGACCGCACCCACCTCGGGCGCTTCGTCGAGACGGTCCTCGACGGCGGTGCGCTCGACGTCGTCGGGCGCAAGCTCTCCGCGAACGTGAGCATCCTCACGGGCAACCCGCAGGGGCTGCTGGTGCCCATCGCCGCGCTCTTCGTCGCGCTCGTGCTGCTGCGGCCGGGGACCTGGGGACCCCCGGCGCTGCGGCGGGCCTTCGACCGCAGCCCGGCCCTGCACGCCGGCTTCTGGTCGTGGCTCGTGCTCGTGCTGCTCGGCTTCGCCGTCAACGACTCGGGGACGGCGATCCCCGCGGTCGCGGCCACGCTCATGGTCCCGCTGCTCATCGCGGCCGGCGCCCGCGCGCTCGAGGACGACGCGGCGGGCGTGGCCGTGCCGAGGGTCCCCGCGCCGGAGGCGGCCCCGCGCGGGGGACGACCCTCGGGATGATCCGGGGGATGACCCGGGGCCCAGCCCGTCGGGACGACCGGTCGGCTGCCCGAGGGAGCCGGGGGCTCCGCTAGGGGGCGTCCACGGGGGGCCGGAGGCGGGGCGTGCGGGTCGCGAGCCGGGCGCCGGCCGCCGTGGCCAGCCCGAGGACGACCAGCCCGCCCACCAGGTGCTGGCGGTCAGCGCGCTGCTCGGCGCACGCGAGCACGACGTCGAGCTCCTGGCCGTCCGCCGCCGGCGACGCGCCCAGCGCGGGGGGACACCCCAGGTCGCCGAGCGGGAGAGGGGCGAGCCCCAGCGCCACGCCGCCCGCGACGGCGACCGCCGCGCCCGCCCGCAGCGCCCGGATGACGGTCGTCGCGCCCATGGCGGCGGACGGTAGCGCCGGGGACCTCGCCGCGTCCCGCAGACGCCCAGGACGGCCCCGGACCTCCGCGTCGGGTCGCTCCTGCGGCGGCGCCCCGCTCAGCGCGGCGGGACGAGCGCGTCCAGCCGGCCGCGAGCGGCGAGGGCGCGCGCGACGTCGCGGTACTGCGCCGCGCGGTGCAGCTGCGCGCGCCAGCCCTTCCCCGAGACGCGGTGCTGCAGCGCGCAGGGCACCTCGAGCACGCGCTGGCCGGCGCGCAGCAGGTCGATCGTCATCGCCGTCTCCACGCCCCAGCCGGGGGCGAGGGGGCGCGCGCTCTCGAAGGCGTCGCGCGTGAGGCAGCGCATGCCCGACAGCGGCTGGGTCGGCGTCCACCCCGTCGCCGCGACGATGCCGCGGCGCGCGAGCCCGACGACGAGCCCGCGGCCGCCCCCGGGAGCCGACTGCGGCGGGAGGACGGCGATCGTCGCGTCGGCCTCACCCGCCAGCACGGGCCCCGCCAGCGCGGCGGTCTCGCGGGCGGTCGCGCCGAGGTCGGCGTCCACGAGCAGCAGCGCGCGGGGCTCGTCCGTGGCCAGGGCCCGCCCGGCGGTGTCGTGGACGACGCCGGGCGGCGGCTGCTCGAGGTCGCGCACGAGGGCGGCGCCGCTCTCCAGGGCCGCGGCCTTGCCGAGGTTCCGGTGGTGGCGCACCACACGGGCTCCGGCGGCGCGGGCGGTGACGGCCGTCCGGTCGGAGCTGCCGTCGTCGACCACGACGACGACGTCGACGCCCTCGATCTCCAGGGCGGCGCGGACGGTGGCGTCGATCCGCTCCTCCTCGTCCTTGGCGGGGATGATCACGGCGAGGCGCACGACGGGCACGCTACCCAGCCGCACGTCGCGCGGCCCGCGGGTCCGAGCCAGGAGGGCGAGTCGTCGCCTGTCCGCCCGGCGGGTGGCTCAACGTCCGCGCCCGGACGCCCCTCAGGCGTGGTAGGCCGCGAAGCGCTGCCCGTCGAGCTCGTGGACGGTCACCTCGGTGCCGTAGAGCGCCGCGAGCACCGGCCCGGTGATGACGTCCGCGGTCGGGCCGGACCGCACGACGCGGCCGTCGGCCATGGCCACCACGCGGTCGGCGTGGGCGGCGGCGAAGTTCACGTCGTGCACGACGACGACGACCGTCAGCCCGCGCTCGCGGGCGCGCCGGCGCAGCAGGCGCATGACCCGCACCGAGTGCTTGAGGTCGAGCGCGGCCAGCGGCTCGTCCAGCAGCAGGTACCCGCCCCCGTCGTCCTCGCTCCCGTCGCCGCCGCTGATCTGGCAGAGGGCCATCGCGAGGTGCGCCCGCTGGCGCTGGCCCCCGGAGAGCCGGTCGAGGCGGCGGTCCGCCAGGTCGACGAGGTCGACGTCCTCGACGGCGCGGGCCACGAGCTCGCGGTCGACGTCGGTCAGCCGGCCGGCGGAGTGCGGGAAGCGCCCGAGGGCCACCAGCTCGCGGACGGTGAGCCGGACGGCCAGGGAGGTGTCCTGGCGCAGCACGGCCAGGCGCCGGGCCGTCTCCGCCCCGGGCGTCCGGCGCACGTCGCGCCCGTCGAGGAGGACCTGCCCCTGCTCCGGCTCGAGCAGGCGCGCCATCACCGCGAGCAGCGTCGACTTGCCGGCGCCGTTGGGCCCGATGAGCGCGGTGACGGCGCCGGCCTCGACGTCGAGGGTGACGTCGTGGAGCACGCGCCCGCCACCGGGGTGGGAGGCGCAGACGTCGCGGACGCTGATCACAGGAGGAACCAGGTGGTCACGGGAGGAGCCCCTTCGCGGTCGCTCGGCCCTGCCGCAGGAGCAGGAGGAGGAGGTACAGGCCCCCGACGACGTCGATGACGACGGCGAGCGCCGTGCCGAAGCCGAGCACGTGCTCCAGCAGCACCTGCCCGCCGACGAGCGCGAGCACCGCGACGAGGCAGGCGGCGGGCACCGTCCAGCGGTGCAGGTGGGTCCCCAGCGCCTCCCGGGCGAGGTTCGCCGCGAGCAGCCCGAGGAAGGTCAGCGGGCCGACGAGCGCGGTGGAGACCGCCACGAGCACGGCGACGACGGCGAGCGAGCGCCGCACCACGCGGGAGTGGTCGACGCCGAGGCCGATGGCCGTCTCGCGGCCCAGCGCGACGACGTCCAGGACCCGCAGGCGGCGCACCACCAGCAGGAGGCAGAGCGCCACGACGACCGCGGTGAGGGGCAGCAGCTGGGCGTCGACCGTCCCGACCGAGGCGAACAGCAGGTCCTGCAGGGTCAGGGCGTCGTTGGGGTCGAGGACGCGGGAGACCATCAGCGTCAGGCTGGAGAAGAGCGTGCCCAGCACCACGCCCACGAGGACGAGCAGGACCACGTCCCCCGACGTGGTGCGCCGCAGGACCAGCGCGTGCAGCAGCAGGCCGAAGACGAGCAGGACGCCCACCTCGACCGCGAAGCGCAGCCGGGGGTCGGCCGTGAGCACGGCGAAGCTGCCGAGCGTCGCCACCGCCACCGTCTGCACGAGGACGAAGAGGGAGTCGAAGCCCATGATCGCCGGCGTCAGGATCCGGTTGGCGGTGACGGTCTGGAACAGCACGGTCGAGGTGCCGACGGCGACCCCGACGACGACGAGCGCGGCGAGCTTGAGGCCGCGCAGCGGCAGGACGAAGCTCCAGGCGACCTGGACGTCCACCACCATGAGCAGCACGCACGAGGCCAGGGTCAGGGCGCCGAGCAGGGCCACGACCCGGCGGCGGCGGGCGTGCTCGCGGCCCGCGCCGTCCGGCTCGCCCAGGCGGTCGGGAGCCGGGCTGGTGTCCCCCGGGCGGACGGCGCCGGGACGCGCCCGCGTCCGCGCCGGGCGCACGACGACGTCGCCGCTCACGAGCCGAGCCCCCGGCGTCGGGCGTGCAGCAGCACCGCGAGGAAGAGGACACCGCCCACGACGCCGGCGACGGTCCCCACCGGGATCTCGTACGGGTGGATCATCACGCGGCCCACGACGTCGCACGCGAGGACGAAGGCCGCGCCCGCGACCGCGGTGGCCGGCAGCGCGCGGCGCAGGTCGTCCCCGAGGAGCAGCGTCACGAGGTTGGGCACCACGAGCCCGAGGAACGGGATGGCGCCGACGACGACCACGACCACCGCGCTCACCACCGCGACGACGACGAGGCCCAGCCGGACCACCGCCCCGTGGTCGACGCCGAGGCTCACCGCGGTGTCCTCGCCCAGGCCGGCGACGGTGAAGCGGTCCGCGTGCCACCAGGCCAGCGCGGTGGCGGCGAGCACGAGCCAGAGCAGCTCGTAGCGGCCGGCGATGACGCCGGAGAGGTCGCCCGCCGTCCACTGCCCGAGGGTCTGCAGGAGGTCGGCGCGGTAGGCGACCGCGGTGGTGACGCCGCTGACGACCGCGCCGAGCATCAGGCCGACCAGCGGCACGACGAGGGCGTCGGCGAGCACGAGCGAGCGCAGCAGGCGCAGGAACAGCGCCGTGCCGAGCAGGGCGAAGACGACGGCGACGAGCATCTTGCCGACGACCGAGGTGGAGCCGAGGGAGATCGTGGCGACGAGCAGCCCCATCTGCGCCCACTCGACCGTGCCGGCCGTCGACGGCGAGACGAAGCGGTTGCGCGTCAGGTGCATCATCAGCAGCCCCGCGACGCCCATGGCCGACCCGGCGAGCAGCAGGGCGAGCAGGCGCGGCCCGCGGGAGACCAGGACGAGCTGCACGGCCCGGTCGTCGAGGCTGCGGGCGGCGAGCAGGTCGGCCGGGGTGAGGTCGGCCGCCCCGACGAACATCGACGCGACGGCGCCGACGACGACGAGCGCCCCGGCGCCCGCGAGGGCGGCCGGGGACGCGCGACGGCGCCCCGCCGAGCCCCGCGCCGCCGGGGCGGGTGCGTGGGTGTCGGGGCGCCGTGGAGCGCGGGCGGTCGTCGTCACGCCACCGCGTCGCGGACCTCGGTGAACATCGTCTCCAGCGAGCCGAGGCCGGCGGGGGCGACGTACCAGGCGAAGGAGTCCAGGTAGTGGATGTCGTCGGACTGCGCCGCGGTGGTGCCGGCGACCAGCGGGTTGTCGAGGACCTGCGCCGCGGGGGTGGCCTCCTGGCCGATCGCCGCGTCGCGGTCGAGCACGAACAGGTGGTCGGGGTCGGTGTCCGCGAGGTGCTCGAAGGACACGGCGTCGCCGTGGCTCGCCTCGGGCGAGAGGCCCTCGTCGGCCGGGGTCACGCCCATGGCGCTGTGGACGAGCCCGAAGCGCGAGCCGGGGCCGTACGCGCTGACCTCACCGGCGCTCGTCATGACCACCAGGCCCGTGCCCGCGTCCGCCGCGGCCTCGCTCGTCTCGGCGGCCAGCGCGTCGAGGGCCTCGAGGCGCTCGGCCACGAGCTCCTCCTCGCCGAAGATCGTGCCGAGGGTCTCGATGCGCTCGCGAGCGCTGGCCAGGAAGTCGGTCTGGTCGACCGTCAGGTCGATGGTGGGCGCGATGCCCTCGAGCGCGGGCAGCGACTCGGCCGAGCGCGCCGCCACGACGATGAGGTCCGGCTCGAGGGCGGCGACCGCCTCGACGTCCGGCTCGAAGAGGCTCCCGACGGTCGTGGCGCCGGCGTAGTCGGGCATCTGCTCCGCCAGGGCGCCGGACTCCGGGACGCCGGCCACCTCGGCGTCGAGGACGTCGAGGGTCGACAGGACGCCGAGGTCGAAGACGACGACCGTCTCCGGGTCCACGGGGACCTCCGTCTCGCCCTGCGCGTGCTCGACGACCACGGTCTCGGGCGCGGCCGAGGTCCCCGCCGCGTCGGACGACGTCGTGCTCGCGGCCCCGGCCGAGGTCGCCTGCTCGGTGCCGCCGCAGGCGGACAGCGCGAGCACGGCCGCGGCGCCCGCGGCCACGAGCAGGCCCCGGGTCGGGGGAGTCGGTCGGAGGGCGGCGCGCATGGGGGACCTCGGGCTCTCGTCGGGGTCGACGACCAGGCCCCCCGTGCGGGGCCCGACCGTGTCGAGTGAGGTGAGCCTAACCACACATCCGTGGTGCTCGGAGACGGACCGTGACGAGAGGTGACCGGTCTGGTCGTCAGGGGCCCCGCCGGTCTGGGCCCGCAGCTCCGTCCGAGCGCCCGCCGCTCGTGAGCGCGCACCCGGGCCCGAGGCCCGCCTCGGGGCGCCGCGGCCGCGGCTAGCCTCCGCCCATGCCGGACCAGCCGCCGCTGCCCACGCCCGACCTCGCGCACGACGACGGGGGGCGGCCGGCGCCCGCGGGCGTCAGCAGCGAGGTGGGGCGCCTGCGCTCCGTCGTGCTGCACCGACCGGGGGCCGAGCTCGCGCGGCTGACCCCGCGCAACAACGACCGCCTGCTCTTCGACGCCGTCCCCTGGGTCGCGCGGGCGCAGGACGAGCACGACGCCTTCGCCGAGCTCCTGCGCGGACGCGGGGTCGAGGTGCTGGAGCTCGGGGACCTGATCGCCGAGGCCCTCGAGGACCCGACGGCGCGGGGGGAGTCCGTGGACGCCGTGCTCGCCGACCCCTCGCTCGGACGGGTCCTGGGCGAGCGCGTCGGGGAGCACCTGCACTCGCTGGCGCCGAAGGACCTCGCGGAGGTGCTCGTCGCCGGCCTGCGGCTGGACGAGCTCGACGTCGCGCGGCCGGAGCGCGAGCCGGGCCTGGTGGCGGCGCTGCGCGAGGCGGGGGACTTCGTCGTCGAGCCGCTGCCCAACCTGCTCTTCACGCGCGACTCCGCGGCGTGGGTCGGCCCGTCGGTCGTCGTGTCGTCGCTGGCCATGCCGGCGCGCCACCGCGAGACCTCGCTGACGCGGGTCGTGTACGCCCACCACCCGCGGTTCGCCGGCACCGAGCTGCTCTACGAGCCGGGGCTGGAGCACGTGGAGGGCGGCGACGTCATGGTGCTGGCCGACGGCGTCCTCGCCGTCGGGACGGGGGAGCGCACGACCCCCGCGGGCGTGGAGCGCCTGGCGGAGAGGGCCTTCCGGAGCGGGCGTGCGCGCGTCGTGCTCGCCGTCCCGGTGGCGCAGGAGCGCGCGACCATGCACCTGGACACCGTCTGCACCATGGTCGACGTCGACCAGGTGGTCATGTACCCCTCGATCGCCCACTCCCTGACGGCGCACGTGCTGACGCCCGTCGACGCCGACGACCCCGGCGCCGGCGTGCACGTCGGCAGCGCCCGACCGTTCCTCGCGGCGGCGGCCGAGGCCATGGGCATCGACCGGCTCCACGTGGTCGACACCGGCCTCGACGAGGTCACCGCCGAGCGCGAGCAGTGGGACGACGGCAACAACACGCTGGCGCTGGCCCCGGGCGTCGTCGTCGCCTACGAGCGCAACACCCGCACCAACGCGCGCCTGGCCGCCCACGGCGTCGAGGTGCTGGCCATCAGCGGCTCCGAGCTCGGCTCCGGCCGCGGCGGCCCCCGGTGCATGAGCTGCCCCGTCTCCCGCGACCCCCTGCCCGTCCCCTGAGGCCCGCCCCTGTCCGCACCTCGTCGACACCCTGACGCCGGGAGGGGCTCTCGACGGCGATGTGCCGACGAAGTGCCGTCGGGGTGGGGCTCTCGACGGCGAAGTGCCGACGAAGTGCCATCAGTGGGCCAGTCGTGACGGCGATGTGCCGACGAGGTGCCGTCGGGGGGAGCGAGGCGGGGCCGCGGTCAGCGCAGCGTCAGCTGGCGGGAGACGACGCCGGCGCGGGCGCGGCGCTCGTCCGCGGTGAGCGGCTGCGGCGAGGCGAGCACCTCGTCCAGGGCGCTGCGGAACGCCGCGGCGGGCTCCTCGACGTCGTCTGCCACCGCGCCCGGCGCGAGGTCCCACACGGGGACGACGAGGCCCTGGGCCCGGAAGGCGCCGACGTACTTCGTGCCCTCGCCCAGACCGGCGCGGCCGGCGGCGTGCAGGCGGGCCAGGGCGTCGAGCAGGGGGTCCTCGTCGTGCGTCATCGCCCACCGCAGGTGCGTGCGCTCGCCGATGCGGCACCAGTAGGCGCCCTCGACGGAGCTGAGGCGCTCGGTCGGGACGACGGACTCGCTCGCGCGCTGCAGGGACTCGGCGACCTCGCCCTCCGCCTCGGCGCCGTCGGGCACCCAGTAGTCGAACCCCTCGTGCACGCGGACGTCGAGCGGACGGCTCACGTCGAGCACGTCCTGCAGGCGCGGTGTCGCCGGCGTGACGTCGGGGCGCTGCTCGAGCGGCGCGCCCGGCTCGCTGGCGAGGACGGCGAGCAGCGCGGCCGCGAGGTCGCGGCTCGGGTCGCCGCTGGATCCGGCGGCCTGCAGACCGACCATGCGCTCGCCGTCGGCGCGGTGCAGACCGGGCCAGGCGAGCGGCAGGACCGTGGCGAGGGTGACGTCGAGGCCGCCGTGCTCGGCCGTGGTGCGCAGCGTCGCGGTGGCGGCGGGCACGACCTCGCGCAGGCAGACCCAGTCGGCCTCGCCGGGCAGGCCCTGGAAGGGGCGACGGACGATCTCCGTGGCCGCCGCCCGCGCGGCGCGGCCGTGGCACAGCTTGTAGCGCTTGCCCGACCCGCACGGGCAGGGCTCGCGGGGGCCGACGACGGGGACGTCCTCGGCCGCCGTCGCGGCGCCGCCGCTCTGCGTGCCGGGACGTCGTGCCGAGGACCTCTTCGCCATGCCGGGAACCCTACGCAGACCGGGGGAGCGGCCCGGCGGGCGTCCGACCGCCCGCCGCCGGCGCGGGCGAGAGGCGGTCGGACGAGGCGCTGCTCAGGCGACGGGGCGACGGCGCCGGGTCGGTCCGCCGAGGGCCGCCCAGACGGTGCGCCGGCCCTCGTCGTCCTCGACGACGCCCCACTCGTGGGCCAGCGCCCGCACGATCCGCAGCCCGCGGCCGGAGGTCGCCATCGGCGCGGGGCGCTGCGGGCGGACCTCGTGGGCGGAGCCCCCGTCCGTCACCTCGACGTCGACGACCTCGCCGCGCACCTGCCAGCGCAGCAGGACCCGGCCCGACTCGTCGGGACGCGCGTGGCGCAGCGCGTTGCCGAGGAGCTCGCTGGCGACCACGCTGACCTCGTGGGCCAGCTCGGCGTCGACGCGGTCGGAGACGTCGGCCGTGATGGTGCGGCGCGCCACCGGCACGGCACCCGGGCGGTGCGCGACGGCCACCGCCCGCGCGTCACCGCGCTGGCGCGAGTCGAGCACCTCGGGTGCGGTCGTGGTCGTGGACACCTGCATCGCTCCTCACGTGTTCCTGCGCGCTCGGGACGTCGTCGCCCCGCCGGGGGCCTCGGTGCACACGGGCTCCACCCGCCCCCCGCGGCACAGACTGGACCCCAGGTGCCGCAGCGGTCCACCCCCCGCGCGGACCGCCTTCCGCGACGTCGCCCTCACACCGGACGCGCCCGGCGCGTCTGCTCCTCGTGAGCGCACCCCCCTTCGCCCTCCTCGTCGAGGAGCACTGGCGCGACGTCGCCCGGCTGGCGCGCGCCCTGGCCGGCCCCCTCGACGGGGACGACGTCGCCCAGCAGGCGTGGGCACAGGCGCTGGCCGCCTACCCGCCGGCAGGAGGGCTGCGCGACCCGCGGGCCTGGCTGCTGGTGGTGACGAGCCGGTGCGCGACCGACGTGCACCGCGCCCGCGCCCGCCGTCCCGTGCCGGTCGAGGAGGTGCCGGAGGCGCCCCTGGAGGGGGCGGACCCGGCGGACGGCGAGCTGGCCGGCGCGGACCCCGCGCTGTGGGCCGCGGTCCGGGCCCTGCCGGAGCGCCAGCGCACGGCGCTGGCGCTGCGGTACGTCGCGGACGCCGACCACGCGACCGTCGCCAGTGCGCTGGGCACGACGCCCGGGGCCACCCGGCGCCTGGTCAGCGACGCGCTGGCGGCGCTGCGCCGGGAACTGGCGGTGCATGAGGCGGCTCCGGAGGGCGCGGGGGACGCGGGTGGACGGGACGAGCAGCAGGAGGGGACCGGACGTGGACGACGCAGCTGAGACGACGACCGCGAGCGGGGCGGCGGGAGGGGACGAGGCGGCCGCGGCGCGCCTGCGCGCCGCGGCGGGGCAGGGGCTGCGCCGTCCTGCGCTGCCCACCTCCGCCGACGCCGGGGCCGACGTAGGTTTCTCGGTGCAGGAGACGGCGATCGGGCGGGTGCTCCTCGCCGACGGCCCGGGCGGGGCGCTCGTGGCGTCGGCCTTCGCGCCCGACGACGCGGCGGTCGAGCGGCTGCTGCGCCGTCTGGCGCAGAAGGTCTCGCCTCGCGTCGTCGAGGCGCCGGGGCGCACGGCGCCCGTCGCGGCGCAGCTGGAGGAGTACCTCGCGGGGGAGCGGCGGACCTTCGACGTCGCCGTCGACCTGGCGCTCGCGACGCCCTTCCAGCGCGCCGTCCTCGAGCAGCTGGCCGGCGTCGGCTACGGCGCGCGGACGACCTACGGGGCGCTGGCCCGCGACCTCGGCCGCGCCGGCGCGTCGCGGGCCGTCGGCGCCGCGCTGGGCGCCAACCCGGTCTGCGTCGTCCTGCCGTGCCACCGCGTCGTCGCGGGCAGCGGGGCGCTCACCGGCTACGCCGGGGGCCTGGACGCCAAGCGCCGGCTGCTCGCGCTGGAGGGGGCCGGCTGAGCGCCCCTCCCTCAGGGGGCCGGCCCGCCGTCGCCCGCTCCCTCGGTCGCCCCGGCCGCCTCGAGCGGCGCCCCGGCGCCCGGCTGCCTAGCGTGGGAGGACGCCGCTGGTCGCGCTGGCGAGGCGGTCGTCCGAGGTAGCCCGAGCCCACCGCAGGAGACCTGGCATGAGCGAGCCCGAGAAGACGCCCGACCCCGGCGCCCGGCCCGTCGACGAGGACGCGCCCGACATCACCCAGCACGTCGGCCAGGACCTGTCCACCGACCGCGCCGGCACCCAGGACGAGGACTACGACGAGGCCCGCGGTCGCGCGGAGACCACCGGCGCGACGAGCTTCTCCGTCACCACGCGCCGCCGGGGCCAGGACGGCGAGACGCCCGGGGCCCGGTGAGGCGCCGGGCTCCCCGTCCCCACCTCCTGCCCCCGCCGGTCGGCCTCCGCGAGCGACGGGCGCTCATGCGAGCCGCGCCCCGAACACCTCCTGGGACATGAGCGGCCTCAGGGCGCGCTGGACGCCCGTGGTGGCGAACGCGCGGCGCAGGACGTCATCGCCGAGCACGTTGCCCAGCGCCCCGAGGCACATGGCCTGGTCCAGCGAGAGATGCCGCCGCGCCAGCGCGCCCGAGCGGACCGCCACGGCGTCGAGGAACCCGCCGTCGCCGTAGGCGCCCAGCTCCTCCTCCAGGCCGACGAGGTTGGCCTGCGCCTCCCGGGGCTCGTAGGCCATGGCCAGGAAGGACGCGTGCGGCGTCACGACGCCGTCGCCGTACGTCGGCGAGGGCGCGGTCGCCTCGCGGCAGCCTTCGAATCCCGGGTCGTAGTTCGTGCTCTCGCGGTCCGACAGGTACCCCGCGGGGTTGAGGCCCAGGGCGTCCACGCCGTACTCGCGGTAGTCGCCGAACGGGTCGCTCGAGGGCGAGAAGCCCCAGTAGCCGTACCCCGCCTCCTCGAGCCCGTGCTCGCGCTGCGCCCGCACGTGGGCGGGGTGGTTGACGCCCCAGGACCGACGACCCCACCGCGCCTCCGGGACGAGGAGGTCGGGCATGAGCTCCTCGAACATCGAGCCGCCCCAGCCCGGCACGACGCGCGCCCCCCGGTAGGGGTAGGCGCCCTCGAAGACCTCGACGCCCTCGTGCACGCGGGTGCGCCCCAGAGGTCGGGTCTGCTGCCACGACCAGTCGCAGCCCGCCGGGAAGGTCCGCCAGGTCGCGAAGTACCAGCTCGGCGGGACCTGGCCCCGGACCAGCCCGAGGTAGCCGGCGATCCGCGCCTCGGAGACGTGCGTGTCGTAGTGGTGGTCGGTGAGCCAGACGGCGTCCCCCGTCCCCAGGTGGTCGCCGAGGCTGACCGCGGCCCCCTCCGGGGGCGGGGAGTCGTAGAAGCCGCCGTGGAGAAGGCCGCCGGGGCGGGAGGCGTCCGCGTCGTAGAAGGCGTCCCAGCGCATCCGCTCCCACAGGGGCTCCGCGAGGTCCCGGGCGCCGGGCACCGCCGTCCGGACGACCTGCAGGGCCGCGCCCAGCCAGCCGTTGTCGACGCTGGAGAGGAAGGGCACGACGGGGTCGCCGGAGCCGGGCCAGGTGGTGACGACGGAACCGTCGGTCTCGTCGTACCAGTTGTAGTACATGCCGCTCGGGACGTGGTGGTCCACGTCGAGGAGCGTCGTGAGCGTCCGCCGGACCCGCGCCTCGCACTCGCGAGGGCTGATGACGCCGAGCTGGCGGGCCGCCACGGCGGACCACAGGTAGCCGCCGACGTTGGTCGGTGACGTGTAGCGGCTGCGTGCGTCCGCCGACAGCGACGCCGGGATGTTGTCCGCGGGCAGGCCCGTGGACGGGTCCGTCATCGCCACGAGCGAGATCCACGTGTCGCGCGCCCAGCGGTGCAGGCGGGCGCCGTCGAGCGGCGGGAGCGCTCGCCCCCGGGCGGCGGCGGGGGCCGGCGGGGAGAGGGCGGCTGCGGCGGCGGCCGCGCCTCCGGCGAGCAGCAGGTGGCGGCGGGTCGGGGCCGAGCGGCTGCGGTCGGTCATGACGTCCTCCGGGGCTAGGGTCGCGGGGCGGGCGCGATCCCGTCTGCGACGAGGGGTGCGCCGCGCGATGTACGCGCTTACAAGCGAGGTGCGGCCACCCTCCTCCCGCACGCGCCCGCGCCGCAAGGCCTGAGCTCCGCTCCGCGTGCGCCGTGCGGTTCCCGGCAGGCTCGTCGTCCGCGGTGCGCACGTCCGTGGCGGGTCGCAGCGAGAGGTCGGAGGAGATGGCGTGGTGACGAGCGAACGGCCCCGCGCCACGGTCTACGACGTGGCCGCGCGCGCCGGCGTCTCCATAGCCACGGTGAGCCGGGTGCTGCGGCGGCCCGAGGCGGTCTCGCCGGCGACGACGCGGCGCGTGCTCGAGGCGGTCCACGAGCTCGGCTACGTCCCCAGCGGCAGCGCGCGGGGGCTGGCCGCGCGACGCTCGGGCGCCATCGGCCTCGCGTTCCCCGACTTCGACGACGTCGAGGAGGTCGACCCCGTCCTCCTCTCCGACGTCCCGGTGACGGTGCGCCGCGACCCGCCCGGGGCGGCCGAGCCCCTCACCAACCTCTACATGGGGGAGGTGCTGCGCGGGGTCGAGCTGGAGGCCTGGCGCCACGGGCTCGCCGCGACGGTCGCTGTGGCGCGCGGCGCCCGCCGGGACGCCGCCCTGGAGGAGCTCGCGGGGCGGGTCGACGGGCTCGTCGTGCTGTCCGGCACGGCGCCGCCCGAGGTGCTGGCGCGTGTGGCGCGGAGCACGCCGGTCGTCGTCCTGGCGAGCCACCACGGGGACGACCGCCTGGACCACGTCCGCGCGGCCAACGGCCCCGGCATGCGGGCGCTGACCGACCACCTGGTCGACGACCACGGCCTGACCGACCTCGCCTTCGTCGGCGGAGCCGCCGACGTCCCGGACGACCTCGACCGCTTCGCCGGCTACTGCCAGGCCCTGGCGGCGCGCGGGATGCCCGTGCCGGAGGCCCCCCTCCTGCGGGGCGACTTCACCGCGGACCGGGGGCGCGACCTCGCCCGGCGGCTCGTCGGGGCCGGCCGGCTGCCCCAGGGGCTCGTCTGCACCAACGACCAGACGGCGCTGGGCATCGTCGACGTGCTCCGCGGCGCGGGTGTCCGGGTGCCCGAGGACGTCGTCGTCACGGGCTTCGACGGCATCGATGCCTCGGGCCGCGCGCGCCCGCGGCTGTCCACGGTCCACCAGCCCATGGTCGAGCTGGGCCGGGTCGCCGTCGAGGTGCTCCTGCGCCGCCTGGCCGACCCCGGCGCCCCGTTCGTGGAGCGGGTGCTCCCCGTGCAGGTGCTCCTGCGGGAGAGCTGCGGATGCGTCTCCGGCTGAGCTCCGCCAGGCGCTGACCGACCGATCCCGCCCGACCCGTCCAGAGGTGCCCGGGGCCGGCGCCCGCTGATCCGCGGGTACTTGCCCGGGCCTGATGTATGCGCTTACATTCGGGTCAGCGGCAGGGACTGACGACGACGCCCCTGACCCGTGACGACGACGACACGGAGGAACCAGCCATGAGTCCCACGAGGACCAGCACCCGCCGAGGGCGGCTCGCGACGGCGACCGGTCTCGGCCTCGCCGCGACGCTCGTGGTCAGCGGCTGCACCGGGGCGCAGGCCCCGCAGGGCGCCGAGGGCGCCGAGGGTGGCGGCCAGGGGGAGGGCACCATGCTCTTCGCTGGTGACGCGGGGTCGCCGACGTTCACGCGGAACTTCAACCCCTACAACTCCACGAACCGCAAGGGCGCCTTCCACATCTACGAGCCCCTGACGGTGCTCAACACCGTCGACGGCGAGTCGACGCCCTTCCTGGCGAGCTCGGTGGAGCAGGTGGACGCCCAGACGGTCGTCTTCACCCTCCGCGAGGACGCGACCTGGACCGACGGCGAGCCCTTCACCGCGGACGACGTGACGTTCACGTTCGACCTGCTCCGCGAGCACCCGGCGCTCGACCTCGACGGCGTCTGGCAGCGCCTGGAGTCCGTCGAGGCGGACGGCACGCAGGTGACGATGCGCTTCGCGCAGCCGGACGTGCCCGCGACGGACATCATCGGCGGCACCGTCATCGTCCCCGAGCACCTGTGGGCCGACGTCGAGGACCCGGTGTCCTTCGCGAACGAGGAGCCGGTCGGCACGGGGCCCTTCGCGCTCGGGGACTTCGGGCCGAACCAGTACACGCTCGTGAAGAACCAGGAGTACTGGCAGGCGGACGCGGTCGCGGCCGACGAGCTCGTCATCCCCGCCTCCAACGAGCAGCTCGACCTCGTGAACAACGGCTACGACTGGGCCTACGCCTTCATCGAGGACGTCGAGGGCACGTGGGTCTCGGCGAACGAGGGGAACACGTACTGGTTCCCGCCGGGCGGGACCATCTCGCTGCTGCCCAACCTCACGCAGGCGCCCTTCGACGACGTGGACTTCCGCCGGGGGCTCTCGCTCGCCCTCGACCGCGAGGCGGTCGCCGACGCCGCGGCCAGCGGGTACACCGACGCCGCGCCGCAGAGCGGGCTGATCCTCCCCGGCCAGCAGGAGCTGCTGGACGAGGAGGTGCCCGACGAGGGGCGGGTGGCGCAGGACGCCGACGCCGCGCTCGAGGCCTTCGCCGCAGCCGGGTACACGCAGGAGGGCGGGCAGCTGGTGGGCCCGGACGGCCAGCAGGCAACGATCGCCATCACGACCGCCAACGGCTACACGGACTGGCTGCGCGGGGTGCAGGAGGTCCAGCGCCAGCTGCAGGCCCTCGGCATCGCGGTGACCATCGAGCAGCCGCAGCCCGCCGCCTACCAGCAGGCCGTCGACAACGGCGACTTCCAGCTGGCCATGGGTGGCTTCGGCGGCACGGGCTCCTTCTACCGCGACATGAACCAGCTGCTGAACAGCGAGTTCGCCGAGCCGGTCGGCACGACGGCCGCGTCCAACTACCAGCGCTTCTCCGACCCCGAGGTCGACGAGCTGCTCGGGCGGTACCAGGCGGCCGTCGACCCGGCCGAGCAGGAGGAGCTCGCCGGGGAGCTGCAGCAGGTCATGTACGACCAGGTGCCCGTCATCGCCATGTACTACGGCGGTCTGTGGGGCCTGTTCAGCGACGCGAAGTTCACGGGGTGGCCCTCGGAGGAGGACCCGTACGCGACGCCCATCACGTACGACTCCAACGTGCTGCTCATCGACACCAACCTCGAGCGCGCCGGCAGCTGACCGGCGCCCCTCCTGCTCGCGCGGCCGGCCGGCCCCCGCACAGCCGGCCGCGCGACCCCCTCCCGACCCCTCCCGCTCCCGGAGGGGCCCGTCCACGAGAGAGGTGGCTCGAGTGCGCTACTTCCTGAGCCGGCTCGGCCTCTTCGCGCTCACCGCGTGGGCCGCGATCACGCTGAACTTCCTCCTGCCCCGGCTGATGCCGGGCTCACCGGCCGACGCCGCGATCGCGCGGCTGGCTCAGAACGGCCCCGTCGACCCGGCGACCCGGGCCGCCATCGAGGCCCAGCTGGGCGTCCCCACCGGCGGGCTGCTCGCCCAGTACTGGGACTACCTCGGCAACGTCCTGACGCTCGACTTCGGCGTCTCGTACACGTTCTTCCCGGCGTCGGTGGCCTCGTTGGTCGGCAGCGCGCTGCCCTTCACGCTGGTGCTCGTCGGCCTCGTCACGGTCGCGGCCTTCGTCATCGGCACGCTCATCGGCGTGCTCGCGGCCTGGCGGCGCGGCTCGGCGCTCGACGCCCTGCCGACCCTGTCGGGCAGCTTCCTCGCCGCCTTCCCGTACTTCTGGACGGCGCTGCTGCTGCTCTTCTTCCTGGGCTACACGTTCCAGCTGTTCCCCACGTCGGGCGCCTACAGCCCGTACACGACGCCCGGGCTCAACGGGCCGTTCCTCGCCGACGCCGTCGCCCACGCGGTGCTGCCCGCCGTCACGATCCTGCTCACCTCGCTCGGCGGCTGGATCCTCGGGATGCGCAACGCGATGATCGGGACCCTCGGGGACGACTACGTGACCTTCGCCGAGGCCAACGGGCTCCGCTCGCGCACCGTCGCGCTCCGCTACGCCGCCCGCAACGCGATCCTGCCCAACCTCACCGGCTTCGGCCTCGCGCTCGGCGGCGTGGTGGGCGGGTCCCTGCTCGTCGAGCGGGTCTTCGCCTACCCGGGGGTCGGCTACCTGCTCTTCAACGCGGTGACCAACCAGGACTTCCCGCTCATGCAGGCCCTGTTCCTGATGATCACGTTGAGCGTCCTCGTCGCCAACTTCGTCGTCGACACGCTCTACGGGATCCTCGACCCGAGGACTCGCCGATGACCACGCCCACGACGCTCCCCGACCCCGGCGGCTCCGAGAGCGAGCGGCCCGCGGGGGCCGCGGACTCCGCGCCGCCGGACCTGCCGACGTCCGCGCCACCGCGGTGGCGGGTGGTCACCCGCGCCGCCGGGACGGTCTGGGTGAACCGCAAGGCGCGTCTCGGCCTCGTCGTCCTCGCCTTCTTCGCCCTCCTCGCCCTGCTGGCGCCGGTGCTGGCCCCCTACTCGCCGACCGCCGGGGGCTTCGAGCGCAGCGCCGGGCCGAGCTCGGCGCACCTCTTCGGCACCACGGCCGCGGGCGAGGACGTCCTGTCGCAGGTCATCTACGGCTCGCGCATCTCGCTGCTCGTCGGCGTCGTCGCCGGCGTGCTCTCCACCCTCGTCGCCGTGGTCGTCGGCCTCTCGTGGGGATACGTCCGCGGCCCGGTGGCCGAGGTCGTCAATTTCGTGGTCAACCTGTTCCTCGTCATCCCGGGCCTGCCGCTGATGATCGTCATCGCCGCGTACCTGCAGAACAGCGGCCTCGGGATGATCATCTTCGTCGTCGTGCTGACGGGGTGGGCGTGGGGCGCGCGGGTCCTCCGCTCGCAGACGCAGTCCCTGCGCGGGCGCGACTTCGTGACGGCCGCGCAGTTCTCCGGCGAGCGCTCCTGGCGCATCGTCTTCCGGGAGATCCTCCCGAACATGACGTCGATCATCGCGAGCAGCTTCTTCGGGGCCGCGACGGCGGCGATTCTCGCCGAGTCGGGCCTGTCCTTCCTGGGGCTCGGGGACACCACCCAGGTGAGCTGGGGGACGATGCTCTTCTGGGCGCAGAACTCCAACGCGCTCCTGACCGGCCAGTGGGTGCTCCTGCTCGCCCCCGGTCTGTGCATCGCCCTCCTGGCGACCTCCCTGAGCCTCGTCAACTTCGGGGTGGACGGCCTGTCCAACCCCCGCCTGCGCGAGGGGAGCGGTCGATGAGCCTGCTCGAGGTCCAGGACCTGTCCGTGGTCTACGAGCCGTCCGACGCCGCACCCACCCACGCCGTGCGCGACGTCAGCCTCACGCTCGAGCGGGGCGAGTTCGTCGGCCTCGTCGGCGAGTCGGGCTCGGGCAAGTCGACGCTGGGCTTCGCGCTCACGCGGCTGTCCAAGCCGCCCGCCCGCATCTCCTCGGGACGCATCCTCTTCGACGGCCGGGACGTCGCCGCGCTCGAGGACGAGCAGCTGCGCGCGCAGCGCCGCGGCGGGTTCGCCATGGTGCTGCAGTCGGGCATGAACGCGCTCAACCCGGTGCGCACGGTCGGCAACCACTTCCGCGACGTCTTCGCCGCCCACGGGCACGTGCCGCGCGAGCGGCGCGACGCCCGGGCCCGCGAGCTCGTGGAGAAGGTCGAGCTCTCCTCGACGGTGCTGGGCCGCTACCCGGGAGAGCTCTCGGGCGGCATGCGCCAACGCGTGTCCATCGCCCTCGCGCTAGCCCTCGAGCCGCAGCTCATGGTCTTCGACGAGCCGACGACAGCCCTCGACGTCCTGGTGCAGCACGCGGTCATGCGCACCATCCGCGAGCTGCAGGCCTCGGAGGGCTTCACGGCCCTGCTCATCAGCCACGACCTGGGCGTCGTGCTCGAGTCGACCTCGCGCGTCATGGTCATGCACCAGGGCGTGGTCGTCGAGGACGGCGCGAGCCGGGACGTCCTGCGCGACCCCCAGGACGACTACACGAAGATGCTGCTGAGCCACTACGCCGACCCCCGTGCGGAGGTCGTGGAGCTGCCCGGGCTCGCGGCGCGCGGCGGCCAACTCGTGACGTCAGCCAGCACCGCGCCCTCGCCGGGTCGTCGTGCGCACGGCTCCGGGAGCGCGCCGCGCGTGGGCCGCGCCGCCTCCGCGGCGGTCGTCGTCGACGGCGTCAGCAAGGTCTACCCGCCGCCGCGCCGCGGTGCGGCGACCGTGACGGCGCTGGACGACGTCTCGATGCGGCTGGAGCCGGGGCAGTCGATGGCCCTGGTCGGCGCCAGCGGCTCCGGCAAGTCGACGCTGGCCCAGCTCATCACCGGCGTCGTGCGCCCCACCTCGGGAACGGTGTCCGTCGGCGACGTGCGCGTGGACGCGCTCCGAGGCCGCGGGCTCCGCGCCCTGCGGCGCGACGTCCAGATGGTCTTCCAGGACCCGTACGCGGCGCTCAACCCGCTGCACACCGTGGAGTACACGCTCACGAGGCCGGTCGTGAACTACACCGGTCGCAGCCGACGGGAGGCGCGCGCGAGGGTGCTCGAGCTGCTCGAGACGGTCGGCCTCACGCCCGTGGAGCAGTTCGCCGCCAAGCTGCCGCACCAGCTCTCGGGCGGTCAGCGCCAGCGCGTCGTCATCGCGCGGGCGCTCGCGAGCGACCCGCAGATCATCGTGGCGGACGAGCCCGTCTCCATGCTCGACGTCTCCCTGCGCGCGGGCGTCCTCGCGCTGCTGGAGGGGCTGCGCGCCGAGCACGGCGTCTCGATGCTGTACATCACGCACGACCTGCTGTCGGCGCGCGTCGTCACCGACCAGATCATGGTCCTGCACGACGGCCGGGTCGTGGAGCGTGGCGAGACCTCGCAGGTGCTGCGGTTCCCGCAGGACCCCTACACGATCGAGCTGCTCGACGCGGTGCCCCAGCCGAGCCGCGCGGGGGGTGCGGCGTGAGCGTGGGCGGGTCCCCGGCTCCGGAGCTGCCCGCGGGCGTCCGTCCCGGCGTGCCGTTCAGCGTGCTGCCGGTACCGGTCGGCGTCGAGGTGCTCGTCCTCGAGCTGGCCGTGGGGCCGCTCACGGCGCTGCGGGCACGACCGCGCGACGGGCGGGGCGCTCCCGCGCCCGCGCGGGGGACGGCGGTGCTGGTGCCGGGGTTCACCGGCTCGAAGGAGGACTTCCTCGACCTGCTGCCCCTGCTGGCGGCTCGCGGGTGGGACGTGTGGGCCTGCTCCCAGCGGGGCCAGGCGGACTCGACGTGGAGCCCCGACGACGTCGGGGGAGGCCGGGGCACCGGCTACCTCCTCGACGACCTGGCCGCGGACGCCGTCGAGGTGCTCGGGCTCGTCGGCGCGGGCGGGGGCGTGCACCTGCTCGGCCACAGCTTCGGCGGGGTGGTGGCCCGCGCCGCGGCGCTGGCCGCGCCCGAGGGGCTGGCCGACCTGACGATGCTGTGCTCGGGGCCCCACGGCTGGATCGGGCGCAAGGCCGACCTGCCGCCGCGGCTGGCCGCCGCCGGGCGACGCAGCCTGTGGGCCCTCGACAACCCCGAGCTGGCCGAGCGGGCCCCCGACGGCCTCGAGCCGCTCGACGCGTTCCTGCGCGAGCGCTCGCAGGGCACGTCGACGGCCGCGCTCCTGGGCGCCGTCACCGTCCTCGCGGACACGACGGACACCACGGACGCGCTCGCCGCCACGGGCCTGCCCGTGCTCGTGGCCCACGGGGAGGACGACGACGCCTGGCCGCAGCCGTGGCAGCGCGCCATGGCGCAGCGGCTCGGCGCCCGCTACGCCGTCATCCCCGGGGCCGGGCACCTGCCGAACGCCGAGAACCCCGCCGCCACCGCCGCCCTGCTCGACGACTGGTGGGGGTCCGGCGCCGCCTGAGACCCCGGTTCCCTCGCCCGTCCTCGCCTCCGCCGTCCCGGGCGCGCCCCGTCCCGGGCGCACCGCCCTGCCCGAGACCGCTCCCGACGCATCGAGGTCCCGACATGCTCCAGTACCCCGACGGCTTCCGCTGGGGGTCCGCCACGGCGGCCCACCAGGTGGAGGGCGGCAACACCACGAGCGACTGGTGGGCCCGTGAGCACGCCCCGGGCACCACCGTGCCCGAGCCCAGCGGCGACGCCTGCGACAGCTACCACCGCTACCGCGAGGACATGCAGATCCTCGTGGACCTCGGCCTGGACACCTACCGGTTCTCGGTCGAGTGGGCCCGCATCGAGCCCGAGCCGGGCTTCGTCTCGCGCGCCGCGCTGGACCACTACCGGCGGATGGTGGACACCGCCCGCGAGCTGGGCCTGACCCCGATGCTCACGCTGCACCACTTCACGCTGCCGCAGTGGTTCGCGGCCCGCGGCGGCTGGCGCTCGGACGACGCCGTCGACCGCTTCGCCCGGTACACCGAGGCGGTGCTGCCGCTCGTGCGCGACCTCGAGCACGTCTGCACGATCAACGAGCCGAACATGGTGGCGGTCATGGCCGGGGCGAGCGGTGGGGAGAGCCTCGTGGCCGCCGGTCTGCCGGCGCCCGACCCGGTGGTGACCGAGGCGCTCGTCGCGGCGCACCGCCGCAGCCGCGAGGTGCTGTCGGCCGTCCCGGGCGTCCGCTCGGGCTGGACGGTGGCGACGCAGGACCACCAGCCCGAGCCGGGCTGCGAGGAGGTGGCGCACGAGTACGGCCACCCCCGCGACTCGCTGTTCCTCGAGGCCGCGGCCGGTGACGACTGGGTCGGCGTGCAGGCCTACACGCGCACGACCATCGGCCCGGACGGCCCGCGGCCCGTGCCCGACGGCGTCGAGACCACGCTCACCGGCTGGGAGTACTACCCGCCCGCGCTGGCCGACGGCGTCCGCCTGGCGGCGCGGTGGGCCCCTGGGGTCCCCGTCTTCGTCACCGAGAACGGCATCGCCACGGCCGACGACGCGCGCCGGGTGGACTACGTCCGCGAGGCCCTGAGGGGCCTGCACGAGGTCATGGCCGAGGGCGTCGAGGTCGAGGGCTACCTCTGCTGGAGCCTGCTCGACAACTACGAGTGGGGTTCCTACGCGCCCACCTTCGGCCTCGTCGCGGTGGACCGCACCACCTTCGAGCGCACCGTCAAGCCCAGCGCGCGCTGGCTCGGCGACGTCGCGCGCGCGAACGCGCTGCCCGACTGAGCGCACCGCACCACCCGCCGCCCGCTCCCGCGGCCAGCGACCCCGGGCCCCACGCCGCTCCCGACCGGAGGACCTCCGCCGTGACCACCACCGCGCGCACGAGCGCGCCCACCGCCGCCGACCTGCCCGCCCATGACGGGGGCCACGAGCTGGTCGCCGGCGACCTCCGCGTCGAGCTCACCGGCGCGGGCGACGTCCGCGCCGTCCGCGCCGGCGACCTCCTCGTCAACCAGTACCTGCCCTCGCGGCACGACGCGGCGGTCGCGGGGGTCGTCCTGCGGCGTCACCGCGACGGCGCGGTCGAACGGGTCCCGGTGACGGGATCGCGCTCGTCGTCGGCCGTCGCCGTCGGGCCGACCTGGGTGCGGTGGTCGGGCGAGCAGCTCGGAGCCCGGTGCACGACGACCCTCTCGCTCGCGGCGGACGGCGCCTCGTGGGTCTGGCGCGTCGACCTCGCGGCGGGCGAGGGGCACGCGCCGGGGGACCGGTACGACGTGGTCGTGGCGCAGGACCTCGCGCTCGCCCCCGAGGGCGTCGCGCGGACCAACGAGGCCTACACGTCCCACTACGTGGCCCACCGGGTCCTGCCCGACGCGCGCGCGGGCTTCGTCGTCGCCAGCCGGCAGACGATGGCGAGCGCGCCGGTCCTGCCGCTCGCCCTCACGGCGCTCGTCGAGGGCGCCCGCGGCCACCACGTCGACGGGTTCGCCGTCCACGGCACGGCGGCCAAGGCCGGTGACCGGGCCGTCGCGCTCGACCGGCCGGAGTGGGAGAGCGGCTCCCGGCACTACGAGATGGCGATGCCGACGCTCCTCGGCCCGCTCCTGGAGCTCGCCGAGCCCTGCGCCGTCCACGCCGTGACCGCCCTCGTGCCCGACCACCGCGGGGACCTGCGGGGGGCCCGCGACGCCGTGCCGGGCCTCCTCGACGACGCGCTGGCGCTCGCGGCGCGCACGCACGCCGACGTCGCCGACGGGCTGGCCGGGGAGCAGCCCGTGCGCTCGCTCCTGGCCACGGCCCCCCTGCTCGACGCGCGCGACCTCTCCGAGGAGGAGCTGCTCGCCGTCGGCGGGGTGGACGCGGCCTCCGTGCTGGCCCCGGAACGGGGCGAGGACGGGGCGCTGCGCTCCTACTTCGCCCCCGGGGCGACGCACGTCGTCTCCCGCGCCGCCGAGCTCGAGGTCGAGCGCTCGCACGGGCTCGTGCTGCGGGCCGGGGACGACGTCGCGCCGACCGACTCGGTCCTCTCGACGACGGCGTACGCCACCGGCGTGCTCGCCTCGCACGTCGTCATGGGCAACACCGCCGCCAACACGCTGGTCTCGGTGCACCGCTCCGCGCTGGGGCTGCTGCGCTCGGCCGGCGTGCGAGCGCTGGTCCGCGAGGCCGGGGGCGCGTGGCACCTCCTCGGGGTGCCCTCCGCGCTCGCGCTCGACCTCGGTGGTGCGCACTGGGTCTACGAGTCCGACCTCGGGCGCCTCGACGTGCGCACGACCGTCCGCACCGACGCGCCGGGCCTGGAGGTCCGCGTGGTCACCGAGCGGCCGCTCGAGGTCCTGCTCACGGCCGACCTCGACGGCGCGTGGGACCTCACGACCCCGGACGACGTGCAGCTGGCCGACCGCGCGCTGCTCGTGACGCCGGCGGCGGGCTCCGACGTCGCCGCGCACTACCCGGGCCTGACCTACGTGCTGGCCACGACGGGCCGCCCCGGCGACGACGCCCCGCTGCTGGCGGACGGGCGCGCCCGTGGCACCGGCGTCGTCACCGCGGCGCTGGACGCGGGCGCGGGCGCGGGGGCGGGCACGAGCGGGGTGCTGCTCGTGACGGCCGACCTCCACGAGCGGGACCCGGCGCTCGCGCTCGCCCGAGAGGGGCTGGCCGGGCTCGACGTGGAGGGCCACCTGGCGGGCCACCGCGAGCACCTGGCGTCCCTCGTGAACCATCTGCGGGTGCGGGGCGACGGGCGCCTGGCCGAGATGGACCTGCTCGTGCCCTGGTACGCCCAGAACGCGATGGTGCACCTGCTCGTGCCGCACGGCCTCGAGCAGTACAACGGCGCGGCTTGGGGCACCCGGGACGTCTGCCAGGGCCCGCTCGAGCTCATGCTGGCGGTCGGGCGGCACGACGTCGCGCGGCAGCTGGTGCTCTCCGTCCTCGCGCGCCAGGACGAGGCGGGCGAGCTGCCGCAGTGGTTCATGTTCGACGCCTACGCCGAGCGGCACGCCGACGACGCCCACGGCGACGTCCCGGTCTGGCCCCTCGTGGCGCTGGCCGAGTACCTGGAGGCCTCGGGGGACACGGCCGTCCTGGACGAGGTCGTGCCCTTCTGGGACGCCGAGCACCGACGCCCCGGTGCGGCACGGGCCACGGTCGCCGACCACGTGCGCCGGACCCTCGAGCACGCGCGGGGCCACCGCGCGCCGGGCACGCAGCTGCTCGCCTACGGGCACGGCGACTGGGACGACACGCTCCAGCCCGCCGAGGCGTCGATGCGCGAGCGCATGGCCTCGTCGTGGACCGTGGCGCTGTGGCACCAGGCCGCGCGGCAGGCGTCGCGCCTCCTCGAGGGCACCGCGCACGCCGGGCTCGGGGCTGACCTCGCCCGGGAGGCCGACGTCGTCGCGGCGGAGCTGGCCGAGCACCTCCTCCTCGACGGCGAGCTCGCCGGGTACCTCGTCGTCCCGCCGGTGGGCTCGGCCGAGCCCGCCCGTCCCGTGCTGCACCCCCGCGACACGCGGACCCCGGCCTCGCACCGGCTGATCCCCATGACGCAGGGGGTGCTCGCGGGGCTGCTGACCCCGGAGCAGGCGGCCGCGCACGAGGAGCTCGTGGAGGCGCACCTCCACTTCCCCGACGGCGTGCGCCTGATGGACGCGCCGGCGCCGTACGACGACGGCGTGACGCACCTGTTCCGCAGGGCCGAGCAGTCGGCGTTCTTCGGCCGTGAGGTCGGCCTCATGTACACGCACGCGCACCTGCGCTACGCGGAGGCGCTCTCGGTCCTCGGTCGGGAGCGCGTCGTCGAGGAGCTCCTGCGCGTGAGCCCGGTCGAGCAGCGGCGCCGGCTCCCGGCGGCGGAGCCCAAGCAGCGCAACTGCTACTACTCCTCCTCCGACGCCGCCTTCGACGACCGCTACGAGGCGGCGGAGCGCTTCGAGGAGCTGCGGACCGGACGGGTTCCCGTGCGCGGCGGGTGGCGCGTGTACTCCAGCGGGCCGGGCATCTTCGTGCGCCAGCTCGTGCAGGGGGTGCTCGGCGTCGTCGAGCGCGCGGGCGCCGTCGTCCTCGACCCGGTGCTCGGTCGCGAGGACGACGGCCTGGTGGTCGAGCTCGACGTCTGCGGCGAGCCGCGCGAGCTGCGCTACCGCGTCGTCGACCCCGTCGCCGCGCCCGAGGCGCCCGTCCGGCTGGTCGCGGACGGGCGCGAGGTCGCCGGTGCCGAGCTCGCCAACCCCTACCGCCGCGGGGGCCTGCTCGTCGCGGCGGCCGACCTGGCCGGCGCGCGCGTCCTCGAGATCACGCTGCCCGCCGGGCGCGGGGGGATGCCGGACACGGCCGTCGCCGCACGGCGGTGAGGACGACGACGGCCCGGCCCCCCGAGGGAGACCGGGCCGTCGTCGCGTCGGGGCGCAGGCGTCAGGGGGGCCGTCAGCGGATGGTGGCCGTGCCCTGCTGCACCGCGGTGGTCGCGGAGCTGCGCACCGAGACGGGGACCGCGCCGGTGGGGGTCACCCAGCGGTCGGCGGACTCGTCCTAGTACGAGAAGGCGCGCGGGTCCAGGTCGATGGGGACCTTGCGGGACTGGCCCGGAGCCAGGCCGACCTCGGCGAAGCCGGCGAGCTGCTTCTGCGGCGTGCGCACCGCGCGCGTCGGCAGGGCGCCGGTGTAGACCCGCACGGTCTCCTTGCCGGCGCGGTCACCGGTGTTGGTGACGGTGATCGTGGCGCGCTCCTGGGCGGTGCCGCCGTTGCGGACCGGCTTGCCGGAGAGGACCAGCGACCAGCTCGAGGTCGCGCTGGGCGAAGCTCGCGTTGACGGACGCGGTCGCAAGAGCGCGACCATGTCGTGACTCAGCGTGGCTGATCGATCTCCAGCACTGACCGCCGAGGGCGGGGGGTCGCGTCGGCTTCGGCAGTCGCGTGCACCAGGGCGCTGAGCCGGCCGCGAGCGCCCGGCGTCGCGCTCAGTCGCCCGCCTGCTGGCGCAGGTAGCGCCCGAAGTGCGGCACGGTGAAGGCGATGCGCCCGCGCTCGGCGCTCCAGACGAGGCCCTTCTTCATCAGGGCGTCGCGGGCGGGGGAGAGGGACTGCGGCTTGCGGCCCAGGTGCTCGGCGACCTGCGACGTCGCGACCGCCCCGTCGCCGGCCTCGGCGCCGAGGTCGGCCATGGCGCGCATGTACTCCCGCTCGGCGGGCGTCGCCCGCTCGTAGCGGGACCCGAAGAAGCCGACGGCGAGCTCGGCGTCGGCCTGCGGCGCGGCGACGGCGACGTCCTCGGCCGTGATGGGCGAGGACGTGGCCACGTCCCAGACGGCCTTGCCGTAGGCCTGGACGAAGTACGGGTAGCCGTCGGTGGCGACGTGCAGCGCGTCGAGGGCCTCCGGGGTGTAGTCGGCGTCCTCCTCGAGCGCCGGGCTGCGCAGGGCGCGGTCGGCCTCCTCGCGTTCCAGGGCGCCGATGCGGACGTAGCGGAAGAGCCTCTCGCTGTAGGACTTCGAGGCGGAGAGCACGGCGGGCAGGTGCGGCAGCCCGGCGCCGACGACGAGCAGCGGCAGCCCCTGCTGGCTCAGCTCGTGGCAGGCCGCGCACAGCCCCGAGACGTCCTCGGGGCCGAGGTCCTGCATCTCGTCGATGCAGATGGCGATGCCGCGCCCGGTGCTCGCCGCGAGCCCGGCGACGTCGGTGAGCAGCTCGACGAGGTCGATCTCGATGTCGCCGGAGTCGGCGCGTCCCACGGCGGCGGGCACGTCGATGCCGGGCTGCCAGCGGTCGCGCAGCTTCGGGGCGCTGCGCGAGCCGGGTCCGGTGGCCGGGGCCTCCGCCGCGCGGAGCGCGAACGCCTTGACGACGCCGAGCACCTCGGCGGCCTCGTCCGGGTTGCGGCCCGACAGCTCGCGCACGGCCTGGTGCAGCGCGGCGGCCAGGGGGCGGCGCAGGGGCTGGTCGGGGCGGGCCTCGAGCTTGCCGGTGCCCCAGCCCCGTCGGACGGCGGCCGAGCGCAGCGCCCCCAGCAGCACCGTCTTGCCGACGCCGCGCAGCCCCGTGAGGACGACGGAGCGCTCCGGGCGCCCGCGCGCGAGCCGCTCGAGCACGACGTCGAAGGACTCCATCTCGCGGTCCCGGCCGGCGAGCTCGGGCGGGCGCTGCCCGGCGCCGGGGGCGTAGGGGTTCCGCACGGGGTCCACGCGCGGACCGTAGGCGCTCCCCGTCGCCCGCCTCGGGACGTCTGGCCCCGTCTAGGCGTGTCGCGAGAGGGCGGCAGACGGGCGCAGCGAGCGGTGCGGCCGCCCTCCCCGCGTCGCCGGGTGACGCGCGCGTGAACGCCGCGTGAGACCTCGACCCGATCCGCCGGGCCCGCCTTCCCGCGTCCGTCTCCGCCGTGCACGCTGCGCGCATGAGCCAGCTCGAGGACGCCACCGCGCCCTGGTCGTCGTGGTACGACCGCCGCACCTCCTGCGCCGCCGACTGGCCGGTGGAGGCGCTGCTGGCCGCCAAGGGGAGCCAGCGCGTCAGCGTCGTCCTGCCCGCCCTCGACGAGGAGGCCGCCGTCGGCGGGGTCGTGGCCGTGGTCGTCGGGCTGCGCGAGGCGGGCCTCGTCGACGAGGTCGTCGTCATGGACTCCGGGTCCACCGACCGGACGGCGGAGGTCGCCGCGGCGGCGGGGGCGAGCGTGCACCACCGCGACGCCGTGCTCCCCGAGGTCGGCTCGGTGCCGGGCAAGGGCGAGGTGCTCTGGAAGTCGTTGGCGTGCACCAGCGGGGACGTCGTCGTCTTCGTCGACGCCGATCTCCTCGACCCGGCGCCGGAGCTCGTGACCGGGCTGCTCGGGCCGCTGCTCACCGACCCGGGCGTGCAGCTCGTCAAGGGCCTGTACTCCCGGCCCCTGGCGGGGGTCGCCGACGGCGACGGCGGGTCCTCCGGCGGCCGCGTCACCGAGCTGGTGGCCCGGCCCCTGCTGCAGCGCCTCGTGCCCGAGCTGGGGGGCGTCGTCCAGCCCCTCGGCGGGGAGTACGCGGGCCGCCGCGAGCTGCTCGAGCGGCTCCCCTTCGTCTCCGGCTACGGCGTCGAGGTGGGCCTGCTCATCGACGCCGTGCGGCTCGTCGGGCTCGACGCGCTCGCGCAGGTCGACCTCGGCCGACGGGTGCACTCCCACCAGTCGACGGCCGCGCTCGGCCGGATGGCCGCCCAGGTGGCGGCGACGGTCCTCGGGCGCGCCGAGGTGGTGCACGCCGCGCCGACGGCCGCCGAGGGCCGGGCGTCCCTCACCCAGTTCCGCCGCGGGGCGTCGGGGCGCTGGGAGCCGGAGGCCCACGACGTCTCGCTGAGCGAGCGCCCGCCGATGCGCGCGGTGCTCGAGGGGCTCGCCGCCCCGGTCGCCCCGGCCCCCGCCGCCCCGCCGCTGCGCGCGCGCTCCCGGCGCCGTCGCACCGCCCGCCGCCGCGCGTCCTGAGAGTTCGCCGCCGCCGCCCACCGCGGGCCCCAGCTCTCGTCAGCCCCGGCCCCGCCGGCCCCCGGGCGCCTCCCGGCCCCGGTCAGCCCACGGCGTCCGCGACGTCGAGCAGGACCTTGCCGACCACCGAGCCCTCGACGGCCGCGTGCGCCGCGGCGGCGTCGGAGAGCGGGTGGTGGTGCAGCGGCAGCCCGGCGTCGCGGCCGACGCGCACGGCCCCGTCCCGGACGGCGGCCGAGACGTCGGCCACGGCCCGCGCCTTCGCCTCCTGGGGTGCGGTGTAGACGAGGACGAACTGCCAGCGCGCGTTCGGCACCATGAGGTCCCGGACGGGGAGGGTGAGGTCCTCGCCGCCGTCGTTCGCGTAGACGGCGACGGAGCCGTCCATGCCGATGACCGCGGAGTCGACGGCCGCGTTGGGGCCGGGCGCCACCTCGACGACCGTGCTGACGCCGTCCGGGGCGATGCGGCGGACCTCCTCGACGACGTCCTGCCGCGTGTAGTCGACCACGTGGTCGGCGCCCGCAGCCGCCGCGAGCTGCGCCTTCTCGGGGCTGCTCACCGTCGTGATGACCGTCGCGCCGGACCACCGGGCGAGCTGGATCGCGGCGTTGCCCACCGCACCGGCGCCACCGGCGACGAGGACCGAGCGGCCCTCGAGCGTCCCCGGGCCGAGGCTCCGGGGGCCGTCCTCGGCCACGGTGAGGCAGCGGTGCGCGGTGATGAAGGGGATGCCGAGGGCGGCGCCCAGGTCGAACGAGGCGTCGTCAGGCAGCGGGACGGCCTGGACCGCGGGGACGCAGGCGTGCTCCTGGGCGGTGCCGCCCCCGGGGCGGTTGTGGGCGGCCTCCCACACCCAGACCCGCTGGCCCACCCGCTCGGCCGGCACGCCCCGGCCCACCGCGTCCACCACGCCGGCGCCGTCCTGGCCGGGGACCTGCGCGGGGTCGACGGCCTGGCCGGAGCCGCTGCCGCGCCGGGACTTCCAGTCCGTGGGGTTCACGCCGGAGCGCGCGACCCGCACCCGCACCTCGCCCGGGCCCGGCTCGGGCACCGGGCGCTCGAGGAGCGTCAGGACCTCGGGCCCGCCCGTCTGCGTGTAGACGACGGCGCGGGCGCTGGCTGCGGTCTGGTCGGTCGACGACATGGCAGGAGGTTCCCGGCCGGAGCGCCGGTCCGCACCTCGCGACGGGTCCCGGTCGGCGAGGGGCCGGGGTGGGCGGGGACTGCGGTGGGCGGAGGGCGGCGTGCGCCGGCCCTCCGCCCGGACGGCCGCGAGGGCCGGCGCGCGGCCGTCAGAGGATGCGGGGCTCCTGGCCGGTCTCGCTGACGACCGGGCGGCCCGCCTCGAACCAGGCGCCCATGCCCCCGGAGACGTCCACGGCGTCGACCCCGTTCTGCTGCAGCCACGCCGCGGCGCGCGCCGAGCGGCCGCCGGAGCGGCAGACGACGTGGACGTCGCCCTCGGGCAGCTCCGCGAGGCGGGCCGGGAGGTCTCCCATCGGGAGGTGGACGGCGCCGGGCGCGTGCCCGGCGGCCCACTCGTCGTCCTCGCGGACGTCGACGAGGACGGCGTCGGCCGGGACGTCGGCGGCGGGCACGGAGCGCAGGTCGTCGGGCACGGTCTCTCCTCGGGACGGGGGTGCGGAGCGGCGCGGCGCCGGCCCGCTGCGGTGCCGATCATGGTGCGCCCGGAGCGGCGGCCGCGCACCGGGAGGGGCTTCGGGGAGGGAGCACCGCGAGGGAACCGGGCGCGGGCCCCGGCGCGTCGGTCCAGCATGGCGGGGAGCACCCGCCCCGGCGCAGGCCGGACCCGACCCGAGGAGAGACCGTGGCCGACGACACGTCGACGCCCCACCGCACGACCGCCGCACCCGGCCGCAGGACGACGGGTCGCCTGGCCGCGCTCCTGCCCCTGCTGGTCGCCACCGCGCTGCTCGGCGCCTGCGCGGGAGAGGACGCGGAGGAGCCGGCCGACGTCGCCGCGGAGGCACCGGGGCCCGAGGCCACGGGGACGGTCGGCCCGACGACCGGTCCCACCGGCCCGACGGAGGCGCCCTCGCCCTCGGCGACGACCCAGGAGCCGGCCCTGCCCACCTCGACGTCGACCGCGACGTCGGTGCCGGCGGACTTCAGCGCCGAGCTGACGGTCGCCTACGACGACGGCACCGGGACCGCGCAGACCTACGACCTGGCCTGCGAGGGCGCGCAGGCCAGCGGCACGGCGCCGGACCCGGCCGGGGCCTGCTCGGCCGTGGCCGCGGCCGGCGGGGTCGAGGCGTTCGCCGTGCCGTCCGGCGACGTGCAGTGCACGCAGGTCTTCGGCGGCTCGCAGACGGCCGTCGTGTCGGGGACCGTCGAGGACGAGCCCGTCTCGGCCGACCTCGCGCGCGCCGACGGGTGCGACATCGCGCGGTGGGACGCCCTCGTGCCCCTCGTGCCCGCCGCGGACGCCTGAGGCCCGTCCCCGGGGGGCGCCCTCCCCGCCGTCGCCCGGAGTCCTGCGCTGCGCGGGCGCGCGGCGGGGGCGAGGGTGGGGGCGTGACCAGTGCAGACCGGCGGACGAGGACGACGAGCGCGACCGGGGCCGTCAGCGGCGCCCCGGTGGGGGTGGGCGACGACGACCTCCCGCGCGTCGTCCTCGTGACCGGGGCGTCCAGCGGCATCGGGCGCGCCACGGCGCTGCGCCTGGCCCGCCCGGGCGGGGTGCTGGCGCTCGCGGCGCGCGGCGAGGAGGGCCTGGCGGCCGTCGCCGCGCAGTGCCGCGAGCTCGGCGCCCGCGTGAGCACCCACGCGCTGGACGTCGGCGACGACGCCGCCGTGGAGGCGTGCGTGGCCGACGTGGTGCGCCGCGAGGGCCGCCTGGACGCCGCGGTGACCAGCGCCGCCGTCGTGGCCTACGGGGACTTCACCGAGGTGCCCGCGGAGGTCTTCGACCGCGTCCTGCGCACCGACGTCCTCGGGACGGCCAACGTCGCCCGGCACGCGCTGCGCCGCTTCCGCGAGCAGGGCGACGGCACGCTGCTGATCATGGGGTCGGTGCTGGGCCAGATCTCGGCGCCCTGGATGTCCGCCTACACGACGAGCAAGTGGGCCCTGCGCGGCCTGGCCCGCGCGCTCGTCATCGAGAACCGGCCCCACCGGGACGTCCACGTCCGCGTGGTCTCCCCGGGCGGCGTCGAGACGCCGGTGTACCGGCGCGCGGCGACGTACCTGGGCCGCCACGGCAAGCCGCCCTTCCCGGTGTACGCGCCGGAGACGGTCGCGGACCGCGTGGTCCGGGTGCTGGCGAAGCCCGCCTCCGCCCGGCGCGACACCCGCGCGGGGTGGGCCAACCCGGTCATGGTCGCCGGCTTCACCCTGCTCCCGGGCGTCTACGACGCGCTGGTGCGGCCCGGCCTCTCGGTCTTCGGCCTGGACTTCCGGCGCGTGGCCGACACGACGGGCCACGTCTTCACGCCCTCCGAGCGCGCGGAGCCCCGCGGCGAGGACGCGCCGGTGCGGCGCCGGACCCGCGCGGCCCGCTGACGCCTCGCGCCGGCCCCGCGAGGGGGCTCAGCGCAGGAGCCGGGACATGCGCCGGTCGGCGAGCTCCTTGCCGCCGGTCTGGCACGTGGCGCAGTACTGCAGCGAGCGGTCGGCGAAGGAGACCTCGCGGACGACGTCCCCGCACACGGGGCACTCCTGCCCGGTGCGCCCGTGCACGCGCATGCCGGCGCGCTTGGCGTCCTTGAGCTCGGCCGCCGGTCGTCCGCGCGCGGCGCCGACGGCGGCCTCGAGCACGGCGTGCAGCGCGGTGTCGAGGCGGTCCACCTGCTCGGCGTCCAGGCGCCCGGCGACGGCGAAGGGCGACAGCCGCGCCGCGTGCAGCACCTCGTCGCTGTAGGCGTTGCCCACCCCGGAGAGCAGGTGCTGGTCGCGCAGCAGGCCCTTGACCTGCTGCCGCGACCCGGAGAGCAGGCGCACGAGGGCGTCCCGGTCGAAGGAGCCGTCCAGCGGGTCGGGCCCGAGGGAGGCCACCTGCGGGACCTGCGCGGGGTCGCGGACCACGTGGACGGCGAGGCGCTTGCGGGTGCCCGCCTCGGTGAGGTCGAAGCCGCTGCCGTCGTCGAGGCGCACGCGCAGCGCCAGCGGCCCCTTGCCCGGGCGCGCCGGCCGCTCGGGGACGGCGTCGTACCAGCGCAGCCAGCCGCCGCGGGACAGGTGCACCACCAGGTGCAGCCCGTCGACGTCGAGGTCCAGCCACTTGCCGTGGCGGTCGGCGGAGACCACCTCGAGCCCCGCCAGCGCCGTCGGCGGCGGGTCGAACGTCTTCAGCACGCTGATGGCCGCCACCTCGACCGCGGCGACGACGCGGCCGACGGCGCGCTCGCGCAGGAACTCGGCGAGGGCCTCGACCTCGGGCAGCTCGGGCACCGGCTCACTGTGGCACCGGGCCCCCGCGCGCGCACGACCTCGGCCCCGCGGCCGTCCCCGCGAGGCCGCCGCCGCCCACGAGTTCTCCCCGACGCTGAAGGGAGCGCCCGCACCTGCCGATAGGGGTCCAGTGGCGCTGAGGTGGCGCCCGGGCTGGGGAGGTCAGCGTGAGGGTGCTCGTGGTGGACGACAGCAGGGTGATGCGGCAGATCGTGGTCCGCGCGCTCCGGCAGGCGGGGTTCGGCTCCTTGGAGGTCGTGGAGGCCGGTGACGGCGAGGCCGGCATCACGGCCGTCGCGGACGAGGCGCCGGAGCTGGTCCTGTGCGACTGGAACATGCCCGGCACGTCGGGCATCGAGATGCTCGAGCGGCTGCGCGCGAGCGGTGATCGGACGCCCTTCGGCTTCGTCACCTCCGAGGCGGCCACCGAGGTGCACGACCGCGCGGCGGCCGCGGGCGCCGACTTCGTCGTGACGAAGCCGTTCACGCCCGAGGTCCTGCACGAGGCCATCGAGGCCGCGCTCGCGGGGGTGGCCTCGTGACCGAGGTCGCCGCGCCGGCCGAGCTGCCGACCACGGCCGCCGTCCGCACCGTCCTCGAGGGGCTGCTGGGCCGCGACGTCGTGCCCGGACCCGGCCCCCGGGTCACGGGCGACGACGCCGCCGGCACGGTGGCCGTGTACACGAAGGGGACGACGACCGTCGGGCTGCTGGCCTTCGACCTCGCCGGCTCCGCCCTGCTCGGGGCCGCGCTGGGCCTGGTGCCGCGCGGCGGCGCCGAGGCCTCGGTCGAGGACGGGGAGCTGTCCCCGCTGCTGGCCGAGAACGTCGCCGAGCTCTGCAACGTCATGGCGCCGCTCCTGCCCGCGGCCGGGGGCGGCCACGGCCGCCTCGCGTCGGTCCACGGCAGCGGCGAGGCCTGCCCGCCCGACGTCGCCGACGCGCTGCGCCGCGGCACCGGGCGCCTGGACCTCCTGCTCGACATCGCCGGCTACGGCCGCGGCGGGATGTCCCTGCTCCTGACCTGAGGCTCTCCGGAGCCATCTCGCCGGCCCCCTCCAGGAGGAGGGCCGGCCGACCGACAGCACACGGGGCGCGCCGCCGGCGCGCACGGCAGCGACGTACAGACAGGAGCGGCATGGACGACGGCGCCCTCGAGGGCATGGACGAGATCGTCGCGGAGTTCCTCGTGGAGTCCGAGGAGAACCTCGACGAGCTCGACCAGCAGCTGGTCGCGCTCGAGTCGGACCCCACCTCCCGCCCTCTGCTGGCGGCGGTGTTCCGCACGATCCACACGATCAAGGGCACGAGCGGCTTCCTCGCCTTCTCGGACCTGGAGCGCCTCGCCCACGTGGGCGAGACCCTCCTGGCGCGGCTGCGCGACGGACGCGCCGTCGCCACACCGCAGACGGTCACGGTGCTGCTGCACATGGTCGACGCCGTCCGAGGGCTGCTGGGGCGCATCGAGCAGACCGGCTCGGACGCCGGCGCGGACCTCACCGGCGTGCTCGCCGAGATCACCGCCGAGCTCGAGGAGGGCGGGGCGCCCGCGACGGGCGGTGCTGCCGAGGGCCAGGCCCCGGCGGCCGCCGCGCCCGCCGCGGAGCCGGCCCCCGCGCCCGCCGCGGAGCCCGCCGCGGGGACGGACGAGGTCTCGCCGCCTCCCGCCGCCCAGGCACCAGAGCCCGCCGCGGCGGACGTCGCCGCGGTTCCCGCCCCGGTGGAGGCCGCCGCCCCGGCGCCGGCCGCCCAGCCGTCCGGGTCCAGCCCGGTGCCGAAGCCCGCACCTGCACCCGCACCCGCCGCACCGGTGGCGCCCGCGGCCGAGGCCGCCGCCCCCGCCGCCCCGACCGGCGGGGAGGAGCCCGTGGCCCAGCGCCGCAGCGGGGAGGCCTCCGTGCGCGTCGACGTCGAGCTCCTCGAGCAGCTCATGTCCATGGTGGGCGAGCTCGTCCTCACCCGGAACCAGGTCCTCGAGCGCGCCGCCGCCGGCGGGGACGCCGAGATGGTCCGCGCCGCGCACCGGCTCGACCTCGTGGCCGGCGAGCTGCAGCAGGGCGTCATGCAGACGCGCATGCAGCCCATCGACCACGTCTGGTCCAAGCTGCCGCGCGTCGTCCGCGACCTCGGCAGCCAGCTGGGCCGCCAGGTCCGCCTCGTGATGGAGGGCGCCGACACCGAGCTCGACCGGACCCTGCTCGAGGCGGTCAAGGACCCGCTGACGCACCTCGTGCGCAACGCCGTCGACCACGGCCTCGAGCCCCCGGAGGACCGGCGCGCCGCGGGCAAGGACCCGGTGGGCCTCGTCACCCTGCGCGCCCGCCACGAGGGCGGGCAGGTCCTCGTCGAGGTCTCCGACGACGGCCGCGGCATGGACCCGCGCGTCATCGGGGCCCGGGCGCTCGAGCGCGGCATCGTCGACGAGGCCGCGCTGCGGAAGATGTCGACGACGGAGGTCTTGGGCCTCGTCTTCACGCCCGGCTTCTCCACGGCGGCCGCGGTCACGAGCGTCTCCGGGCGCGGCGTGGGCATGGACGTCGTCCGCACCAACATCGAGCGGATCGGCGGCTCGATCGAGCTGGAGTCGGTGGTCGGCCGCGGCAGCACCACCCGCCTGCGCGTGCCGCTGACCCTCGCGATCATCCCCGCGCTCGTCGTCTCGTGCGGCGGCCAGCGGTTCGCGATCCCGCAGAACGGGCTGCGCGAGCTGGTCGGCCTCGACCGCGAGCGGTCGGGCGGCGCCACCGAGCGCGTCGGCGACGCGGAGGTGCACCGCCTGCGCGGGCACCTGCTGCCGCTCGTGCGGCTGCACGAGGCCCTCGCCCTGGGCGAGCCCGAGCCGGGCGAGTCCTCGGTGGTCGCGGTCCTCGAGACGGCGGGCCGGCGCTTCGGCCTCGTCGTGGACGCCGTCCTCGCGACGCAGGAGATCGTCGTCAAGCCCCTCGGGGGGCTGCTCGCCGACCTGCCGCACTACTCGGGGGCCACGATCCTCGGCGACGGCGGCCTCGCCCTGATCCTCGACGTCCAGGCGCTGTCGCGCTCGGCGCGGGAGCAGGAGCGCGCGGACGAGCACGCGGGGGAGAACGAGGTGGCCACGCACGACAGCACGCAGCTGCTGCTGGTGCGCGTGGGCGCCCGCCGCATGGCGATCCCCCTGGACATCGTCACCCGGCTCGAGGACGTCCCCCGCGACCGGCTGGAGCGGATCGGGCGGCGCTGGGCCGTGCAGCACCGCGGCGAGGTCATGCCCGTCCTCGACCTCGCCGAGCACCTGGGCGAGCTCACCTCGGGCGAGGAGTCGGTGCCGCTGGTCGTCCACGCCGTCGGCGGCCGCTCCGTGGCCCTCGCGGTCGACGAGATCCTCGACGTCGCCCCGGCGGCCACCGCGCGCGTCAGCCACCTCGGCGACCCGGGCCTGTCCGGCTCGGCCGTCGTCGACGAGCACATCGTCGAGATGCTCGACGTCCGCCAGGCCGTGCTGGCCGCGGACGCGACCTTCTACGACGAGGCCGACGGCCACGGGCGCGCCGGCTCCTACGTGCCGCCGCGCCCCAGGTCGCCGCACGACGCGCACCAGGACGTCCGGGCGTGAGCGCCGGGCGCGGCACCGGCCGCGGCTCCGGCAGCGGGCAGAAGCACTCGAGCAGCGCGGGCGGCGTCGGCGGGACCTCCGCGCGTCGCCCCGGAGGGGAGTCGGACATGACCGTCAGCTACGTGACGTTCCACCTCGGGGACGGCCTCTACGGCATCGAGGTCCTGCGCGTGCAGGAGGTGCTCACCGAGCAGCGCCTCACGCGCGTGCCGCTGGCGCCCCCGGAGGTGGCCGGCCTGGTCAACCTCCGCGGCCAGGTGGTCACGGCCGTGGACCTGCGGCGGCGCCTGGGGCTGCCGCCGCGGGAGGAGGGCGAGAAGTCGACCGACCTCGTCGTGCGGGTCGGTGACGAGGTCGTCGCCCTGCTGGTGGACGGCATCGGCGACGTGGTGGAGGTCGCCGAGGGCGACCTCGAGCCGCCGCCGGACACGCTCAGCGGTCCGATGGCCGACCTCATCACGGGCGCCTGCCAGCTCCCCGACCGGCTCCTGATGCCCCTGGACGTCGCCCGCGCCGTCGCCATCCCGCAGGCGGCCTGACCGCTCCGCTGCGCCACCCGGGCGCCCGAGGACCGCTCCTCGGGCGCCCGGGCTGCTCCGTCCCCGGGCTGCTCCGTCCCCGGGCTGCTCCGTCCCCGGGTGCTCCTGCCCGACGCCCCTGTCCCCAGCACTGCCGTCCCGAGCACGAGGAGGTGGTCCGCCGTGACCACGACCACCGCGGAGCTGACGAGCCTGGTCTCGCTCGACGCCGCTCTCGAGTCCGCCCGCGCCGCCCGTGCCGCCCTCCCGGGTGCCGCCGTCCCTCGTGCCACGGCCCCGCAGGCCACCGCCCCCCGCGCCACCGGGGCCGCTGCCGCGAGCCCGGGCCCGCTCGTGCGCGCGGAGCCGTCGGCGTCCGCCGCGGACGGCGTCCGCGCGGCCGCTCGCGAGCTCCTGGGGCTCTCCGGCGCCGTGCCGGTGCTCGCAGCCCGCCCCCTCGCCTGAGCCCTCCCCGGCGCGACCGCCGCACCCGCGGCCCGCTCGGCGGCTCCGACCCGGCGGCTCCGACCCGGCGGCTCCGACCCGGCGGCCCTGACCCGGCGGCCCGCCCGGAGGTCCTGACCGGGCCGCGCCGTCGCCCCTCCGGCTCCTCTCCCGCACCGTCCCGTCCTCCCCGTGCGCTCCCCCCGTGCGCCGTCCCCGTCCACCGGCTGGAGTACCCGTGCCGTACGGCCTCGTGAGCTCACCCGTCATCGGCTTCGACCTGGTGCGCCATCCGAGCGGCCCGCAGGCCGCGCTCGTCCTGCGCTACGCCGTGGGAGCCGGGGCGGAGCACGTGCGCGCCCTCGCGGCCACCGCGGCCGGCGGCCGAGCGGGTGCTGCCGCCGCCGCGGCGCGCGACCACGCCGAGCGCTCCCCGGGGCAGGACGCCACCGCCCTCGCCCGCGTCGTGCTGCAGGCCGGCGACGCCGGCGCGGCCCGCTCGCTCCTCGAGGTCGGCTCCCTCGGCGGCCTCCCCGACCTCCTCGCCCTCGTGCGCGAGCGCGTGGTCTCCCAGTGCTGGGCGCGCCCGACGCTCCTGCACCCGCCCGGTGAGGGCGCGGACCTCCTCGACGACGACGAGCGCGCCGCCGCGGCCGAGGCCGTCGAGGCCGCGCTCGTGCGCGCGTGGACCGGTGCGTCCCCGCCGGCCGGCGAGGACCCGTTCCGCGCGGCCATGGCGGTCGCGCCCGCGCGGCCCGCACCCCTCGGCGAGGCCGCCGCCCGCGTGCGCGACGCGCTGGGTCGCCTCGCGTCCGCCACGCCCGCGCAGGTCGAGGGCCTGCGCCGTGCCGCGGCGCCTCCTGCGAGCGGCGCCCCCGGCCCGGGGTCCTGGGCGCGCGCCGTCCACGACGTCTCGGTCGACCTGGAGTCCGCGGGGCGCACCGAGGCGGCGGCCTGCGTCCAGCTCGAGGCCGTCGGCGCCGCGCGCCTGGCCGGCCTCGACGCCCCCTCGGCCGCAGCCGGCGCCTGGCAGGTCGCCAGCGGGGCTCTCCACGCGCTGGTCGCCGGGAGCACCGGTGCGTCCGCGCGCTCGCTGCTCGCGCCGTGGGAGCGAGCTCTCGGCGTCCCCGCGCCCCCCGCGACCGGATCCCGTCCCGTGCCCCGCCCGCGGGGCTCGCTCGACCCGGGCACGGGTGCGGGCGAGGCGGGTGCGGGCGAGCCCGGCGCCGGCGGGCCGGACCAGGGGGAGCCGTGGGCGTGAGCGGCGCCGGTGACTCGACCGCGACCGCTCAGGGTGGAGCGCCGACGCGCCGATGGACGGCCATGCAACCGATCCGGGTCCTCGTGGTGGATGACGCAGCCGTCCTGCGGCGCCTCGTCACCATGGCTCTGACCTCCGCTGACGGGATCGACGTGGTCGGGACGGCGGGGGACGGCTGGGCCGCCCTCGACCAGGTCGAGCGCCTGGCCCCCGACCTCGTCGTCATGGACCTCGAGATGCCGGAGCTCGACGGCATCGGCGCCGTGCACGAGCTGCGCCGGCGCGGGCGCACCACGCCGGTCATCATGGTCAGCGCGGCGACCGACGACGGCGCGGAGGCCACCCTGCGCGCCCTCGCCGCCGGCGCCACCGACTTCTTCCCCAAGCCGTCCCGGGCGTCCTCGCCCGCCGAGGCGGTGGCCCGGGTCCGCGACGGCCTCGTGCCCGTCGTGCGGGCGCTCGTCCCGCGCTCGGCTCCGCGGCCGTCCGGCCCCGACCACGCGGCCCCGGGCAGCGTGCACGCCGGCCGCCCGGTGCTGGCCCAGCCCCTCCCCGTCCCCGCGGCGCCCGTCCCGGCCCCGCCCGCCCCCGCGGACCGCGCCGACGTCCAGCACGCGGACGTCCCCGCCGCGCCGGTCGCCCCCCGTCGGGCCGTCCCGGTCCCGCGGTCGGTCCCCGGTCCGGCGGCTCGCGCGGCTCGACCCGCGGACCCCGCCGCCCGCGGCGGCTCCGCGCGCCCGGCGCCGTCCCCGGCGCGCCCCGCCGCTCGCACGAGCCCGGTCGCGCCGCCGGCGCAGGCGAGCCCGGCGGAGGCGACCGCCGGCCCGGCCGCCCGGGGCCGTGCGGCGACGCCGCACGTGCTGGCCCTCGGCAGCTCGACCGGTGGGCCCGAGGCGCTCGCGCGCCTCATCGCGGCCCTGCCCGCGGACCTGCCCGTGCCGGTCGTCATCACCCAGCACATGCCGCCCGTCTTCACCCGCCAGCTGGCGGTGCGCCTGGACCGGATCGGCGCCCTCGCGGTGCGCGAGGCGGAGCACGGCGACGACGTCCGCGTCGGCCGGGTGCTGGTGGCGCCCGGGGACCGGCACCTGCAGCTGCGCCGCTCCGGTGGCGAGGTCGTCGCGCACCTCTCGGACGCCGCGCCCGTCAACTTCTGCCGCCCCGCGGTGGACGTCATGCTCCGCTCCTGCGTCGACGTGTACGGCGCCGGCGTCCTCGCCGTCGTCCTCACGGGGATGGGCAGCGACGGGCGCGACGGCTGCGCCGACGTGCGCCGCGCCGGTGGCGCGGTGCTCGTCCAGGACGCGGAGACCTCCGTCGTCTGGGGCATGCCCGGCGCCGTGGCCGGCGCCGGTCTCGCGGACGCCGTCCTGCCCCTGGACGCGGTGGCCGGCGCCATCACGGCCGCCTGCCGTCGCGGGGCCCCCGCCGTCGCGGGGAGCGCCCGATGAGCGCCGCGCCGGCCCTCGCGCCCGCCGACCTCGCCTGGGTGTGCGACCTCGTCCGCGCCGAGACCGCGGTCGTCCTGGACGCCTCCAAGGAGTACCTCGTCGCCTCGCGCCTGCTGCCGCTGGCGCGGCGCGGGGGCTTCCCCGACGTCGCCGCGTACGTCACGCGCATGCGCTCGGCCAGCCCGGCGGAGCGCTGGGAGCTCGTCGAGGCCATGACCACGAACGAGACGTCGTGGTTCCGCGACGTCGAGCCGTTCACCTACCTGCGCACGTCCCTCCTGCCGGCCCTGGCGGACGCGCGCCGCTCGAGCCGGTCGCTGCGGGTGTGGTCGGCGGCCTGCTCGACCGGGCAGGAGCCGTACACGATCGCCATGCTCGCGGCCGACGCGCCGGAGCTGCGCGGCTTCCGCACGGAGATCGTCGCCACCGACGTCGACCGCACGGCCCTGGAGCGCGCGCGCTCGGCCACCTACTCCCAGATGGAGGTCGGCCGCGGCCTGCCCGCCGACATGGTGGCGCGCCACCTCGAGCGCGCGGGCATGCAGTGGCGGGTGCGCGAGGAGGTGCGCTCGGCGGTCCGCTTCTCGGAGCTGAACCTGGCCCGCCCCTTCCCGGAGCGCGGTCGCTTCGACGTCATCTTCTGCCGCAACGTGCTCATCTACTTCGACGCGGCGACGAAGCAGCAGGTGCTGGAGCGCATGCACGCCGTGCTCGCGCCCGACGGCGTGCTGGTGCTCGGCGCCGCGGAGACGACGCTGGGCATCTCCAGCTCCTGGGCCCGCGTCGAGGGCAGCCGTGCGGCGCTCTACCGGCCGCTCAGCGGCAGCGCGTCCGCGCCCGCCGCCCCGGCGGCACCCGCCCAGGCCCCCTTCCGGGCGCCCGCGGGGGCGACCGCGGCGGCCGGGCGCCCGTGGGGCGCGCCACCCGCGGGCCGGGTCCTCCCGGCCGCGTCGCCGCCCGTCCCCCCGCAGACCTCGCGCCCGGGCGCCCGCCCGCCCCTGGGCGCGCCCCTGAGCGGACGGACCCCCGGGAGCTCGACCCCCGGGAGCTCGACCTCGGGCGGCTGGCCCGCGGGCGGCTCGACCCCGGGGGGAGCGCTCCCCGGAGCCTCGGCGCCGGGGAGCCCGATCCGCCGGGACCCGTTCCCGCGGAGCGCGGGCGCCGGGATCCCCCCGCGCACGGGCGGCGCCCCGCCGCCCCGGGCGGCTCCCCCCGCGGTCCCGCCTCGAGACGCGCTCCGCGGGGACCCCCCGCGCGGCACCGCCTCGTCGCGGCCGGCGGTCACGCCGCCGCACCGGGCCGCTCCGCCGCCGGCGACCGCCTGGCCGCCGCCGAGGACCGCCCGACCGCCCGTCGTCCCGCCCGCGGGCGACGGCACCCGACCCCCCGCCCCCGGGGCCGCCTGGCCCCGGGCTCGCGGGACCGCACCACCCCCCGTCCCCCGACCCGAGACGCCCCCCGCCGGACGAACGCCCGGCAGCTCACGACCTGACAGCGGAGGAAGCCGATGATCGCCCTCGTGGTGGATGACTCGCGAGCGATGCGGCGCATCGTCAGCGGGGTCCTGCGCCGGACCGGGATGGAGGTGCTCGAGGCCGGTGACGGCCAGGAGGCGCTCGACGTCCTCGACCAGCACCTCGCCGACGGCGGTGACGTCCCCGACGTCGCCTGCATCGACTGGAACATGCCGGTCATGGACGGCCTCGAGCTCGTGGGGACGCTCCGACGCCGCCGCGAGCTGCGGAGCATGGCCCTGATGATGGTGACGAGCGAGTCCGAGCAGTCCCAGATGGTGAAGGCGCTCGCCGCAGGGGCGCACGAGTACCTCTTCAAGCCCTTCACCCCCGACGCCCTGCTCGCCAAGCTCGAGCTCCTCGGCCTCCTCCCGGAGCCGGCGGCCGCCGGGGGTGCGTCATGGTCGTGAGCGACGCCCCCGTGGTGACCGCCGAGGACCTCGTCGGCGTGGTCGGCGACCTCTGGCGGTCGGTCTCCCCGGACCCCGACGCCGAGGACGCGCCGGTGCCCGCCGACTGGCACCCGCGGGGCGCGCGCGTGCTGCGCAGCTCCATCGGGATCGAGGGCTCCTGGGACGGCGACCTCGTCGTCACGAGCGCCCCCGGCGCGGCGGAGCGCTGGGCTCGAGCGATGCTCGCGATCCCCGACGAGGAGCCGGTGACCGAGACCGACGCCCTCGACGTCCTCGCCGAGGTCGCCAACGTCATCGGCGGCGCCGTCAAGGCCCACTGCGCGGCCGGTGGCCGGCTCGGCCTGCCGGACGTCGGCGTGGACGAGTCGGACGCGGGCCCCCCTCCCGAGGACGTGCTCCTCGTGGGGGTCCCCATGACGTGGCCGGACGCGCCGCTGGGCGACGCGGACGCGGTCTTCACCCTGGCGCTCGTGCACCGCTGAGCGCCGGCCCGGCCCCGCCGAGACGCACCACTGGCCGCCCCGCGCCGCGGGGCGGCCAGTGGTGCGTCATCGTCTCTGCGGTTGTGGTGCAGCCGTTCTCGTCCAGCCGGTCCCGGTCGGCCGACCCCGGTCAGCCGACCGCGTCGGGCCAGACGACGCCGACCTTGCCGCCGGTGGCGGCGTCGGCCGTGCGGTAGGCCTCGGCGGCCTCCTCCAGCGGGAAGGTCGCCGTGACGAGCCGCTCGGGGTGCAGGTCCCACCGGACCAGCCGCTCGAGCAGCTCGGCCATCCGCACGGTGGAGGTGACCCACGAGCCGTGCACGGTCAGCTGGCGGTGGATGAGCACCTCGCTGACGTCCACCGTGAGCGTCCCGCCCTCCCCGACCAGGGCGGCGCGGCCCCACCGGCGCGTGTGCCGGAGCGCCGTCAGCTGGCCCGCTCCGCTGCCGGAGCAGTCCACGGCGACCTCAGCGCCGTCGCCGAGCAGCCCGGCCAGCTCCTCGTCGGAGCCGGCGACGGCCTCGTGGACGGCGCCGAGCCGCAGCGCCAGCTCGCGCCGCTGCGGGCTCGGGTCGGTGCCGACGACGAGCGGGGCGCCCATCGCGCGCGCCAGCATCCCGACGGCCAGGCCCACGGGCCCCAGGCCGGTCACGAGCACGCGGTCGCGGCCCGAGACGTCGGTGCGGCACAGCGCCTCGTAGGCGGTGCCGAACCCGCAGGCCACCACGGCGCCGTCGAGGAACGACAGCTCGTCCGGCAGCGCGAGCAGGTCGCGCTCCTCGGCGAGCAGGAGGTCGGCGTGCCCGCCGTCGCGCTGCCAGCCGTAGGCGGCGCGACGGTCTGAGGTGCAGCTGATCTGGTAGCCGCGGCGGCACTCCTCGCACTGGCCGCAGCCGCTGATGTGGTAGACGACGACCCGGTCGCCGACGGCCACGCGCTCCACCCCGGCGCCGACGGCGACGACGCGGCCCGCGGGCTCGTGGCCGCCCACGACGCCCTGGTAGGCCTCGGCGCCCTCGCCGAGGTGCTCGCGGTAGATGGCGCGCAGGTCGCTGCCGCAGACGGTCGAGGCGCGCATCGCCACGAGCACCTGGCCGGGGCCCGGCTCGGGGTCGGGCACCTCCCGCAGGTCGACCCGGCTGCCTCCCGGCAGGTACGCAGCGCGCACGGCTCCTCCTCGGCTCCTCGGCCGGTCGGTCGGTCCCGCCGGCGCTCGGCGGAGTCTGCCGTGGGCGCGGGGCCGCCCGTCAGCCGGCGTCGTGCTCCAGGACGCGGATGGCGAGCTGCACGCGGTTGGTCACGTGCAGCTTCTCGAACAGGTGGGTCAGGTGGGTCTTGACCGTCGTGGTGCTCAGGAAGAGCGCGGCGGCGATCTCGGCGTTGGTGAGGCCCTGCGCGACGAAGCGGCCCACCTCCCACTCCCGCGGGGTGGTGCCGCCCGGCGGGCCGGTCGAGCCGGGGGCCCTCCCGGCTGGAGCGGGGGGCGCGGTCGTCGGCGGACCGGGCGGCGCCGCGGCGAGGGCCACCAGCCGCGCGAGGACGCTCGGCGAGAAGGTGCCGTGCCCCTGCGCCGCGTCGTGGACGGCCGCCACGACGGCCTCGGGCGGGGCGTCCTTGAGCAGGAAGGAGACGGCCCCGGCCCGTAGCGCCTCGAGCAGGTGGTCGTCGGTCTCGAAGGCGGTGAGCACGACGACGCGCGCCCGCGCCCCGGCCCCGGTCAGCTGCCGCGTCGCCTCGAGGCCGCTGGTGCCCGGCATCCGGACGTCCATGAGCACCACGTCCGGGTCCAGCTCCGCGACGGCCGCGACCGCCTGCGCCCCGTCGGCCGCCTCGCCGACGACGCGGATGCCGGCGGCGCCGTCGACCATGAGCCGCAGCCCGGCGCGCATGAGCCGCTCGTCGTCGACGACGAGCACGCGCACCTCCGGCGGGCCGGCGGCGCTCCCGTCGTCGTCCGGCCCGGTGCTCAGGCCCGCCACGGGACCACCACCTCGACGACGAAGCGCCCGTCGGGCGTGGTCCCGGAGTGCGATCTCCCGCCGAGCAGGCGCGCCCGCTCCCCGACGCCGACGAGCCCGAGCCCGGTGCCCAGCGCCGTCGGCGGCACGGGGACGAGGGGGTTCGACGCCCGCAGCACCAGGTCCTCGCCCTCGTGGGCGAGGACGAGGGCGACGGGCGCGCCCGGGGCGTGCTTGTCGGCGTTGACGAGCAGCTCGGCGGTGACCTGGGCCAGCGAGACGGCGGTGGCCGGCGACCGCTCGTCCAGGTCAGGGGCCGACAGCCCGCGCCAGACGACGTCGACCCGCTGCCCGCGCGCCCTCGCCCGCGCCGCCAGCGCGTCGACGGAGGCCGACGTCGGCAGGGGCTCCGCGCCGCCGTGGTGCCCGAGCCGCTGCGCCGGGTCGGTGCTGCGCAGGGCCGTGAGCACCTCGCGGAGGACGGCGTTCGCGTCCGCCGCCGCGTCGCGGACCGTCCGCGCGGCCTCGCGAGCCCGCTCCGGCGGGAGGTCGTCGCGCGAGGCCAGCGCGCCGGCGTGCATCGCGATGAGCGAGAGCTGGTGGGAGAGCGTGTCGTGCATGTCGCGCGCGATGGCGCTGCGCTCCTCGGCGCGGGTGCGGGCGACGTCGGCCTCCCGGCCGGAGGTGAGCGCCGCCCGCTCCCGCTCCGCGGCGGACGCCTGCTCCCGGAGCGACGCGAGCAGCGCCGCGCGCGTCGCGCGCACGCGCCCCCAGAGCAGCAGCAGCGCGGCAGCCGCGGCGAGCGCGAGCACCTCCACGACCAGGGGCAGGGGGTCGACCTCGGGGCTGGTCGCGTGCTCGAGCAGCCGCGCGTAGCCCAGCCCTCCCACCACGGCGACCGCGACGACGAGGCTCTCGAGCACGACCGACCGACGGGCACCGACCCGCACGGCTCCCACGACGCCGGCCGGCAGCGCCCAGGTGCTCACCGTGGCGGCGACCACGAGCGCCACGCACGCCGTCCGCGACCCGCGGAAGAAGCCGGCGAGAGCCCCCGCCGCGATGCCGACGGCGGCGTCCAGCACCAGCAGCAGCGCCCACAGCCCGGGACGCTGCGGCTCGGGACCGGACTCCAGCGTCCAGCCGACGCCGACGAGGAAGACCAGGGGGCCGAGGGCGGAGCAGGTGAGGGAGACGGCGGTCGCCCGCAGGCGCGGGCGCCGCTCCGCCAGGGGTGCCGGGAGGGCGGAGGCCCGCACCGCCGCGGGCGCGGGGGCGCCCACGGGCTGGGCGGGTGCGGTCACGGCGCCACCCTAGGAAGGGCGGGAGGGCCGTGGGATCGTCCTCGGGGAGGAGCTCCCTCCTCCGGACGGGCCCCCTGCGACCGGTCGGCGCCCGGGCGGGGGAACGGACCGGACGACGGATCCGCCGTCGGGCGAGGGTGGTGACAGTGGGGCCATGACCGAGACCCGCCACCCTGGGGCGCTGCACGAGGCGCCCGCCGGCCCCACCCCCCGCGGGACGTCCGCCGGCGCCACGACGGGCGCTCTCGCCGACGCCACCGCTCTGGCCCCGATCGCCCATGCCCCCACCCCGGTCGGGGCCGGCGCAGAGCCGGAGCCCCTGGCCTACCACCGCCTCGCCCACCTCGACCCGCGCACGGCGCGGTGGTGGCGGCCGCTGGCGACCCTGGGCGTGGGTGCAGGGCTCCTCCTCGCCCTGGCGGTCCTGGGCCTGGTGGCGGTCGTCGGCGCCGTCGTCGCCACCGAGGTCGCGCCCGGCCTGGCCGCGCTCGGGCCCTCCGTCGACCTCGACGACCCGCGGAACCCGGCGGACCACCTCCTCGGCCTGGGGCTCCTCGCCCTGCTCCTGCCCGTGGCCGTGCTCGCCCTGCGCTGGGGCGGCGGGCAGCGCGGGACGGTGCACTCCGTCACCGGCCGCTTCCGCTGGGCGATGGCGCTGCGCGCCGCGGCCGTCGTGCTCCCCGTCTACGCGGTCGTCCTCTGGGCGTGGATGGCGCTCGCCCCGCCGGAGGACCTCTCGGTGCCGCCCCTCGACGCCTCGCTGGTCGTCGTCGTGGTCGTCGTCCTGCTGCTCACCCCGCTGCAGTGCGCCGCCGAGGAGTACGTCTTCCGCGGCCTGCCGCTGCAGGTGGTCGGCACGTGGCTGCGCCGGCCCGTGGCGGGAGTCGTGCTGCCGGTGCCGCTCTTCGTGGTCGGCCACGGCTACGACTGGGTCGGCCAGATCGACATCGCCGTCTTCGCCCTGTCCATGGGCTTCCTCGTGTGGAAGAGCGGTGGCCTGGAGCTGGCCGTCGTCGTCCACACCGCGAACAACCTGCCGCTCTTCCTCGCCTCGCCCCTGAGCCCCAGCTCGCTGCAGCAGGGCGCCGTCGACCCGTGGGCGCTGCTGCTCTCGCTCCCGCTGACGCTCGGCACGACCGCGGCGCTCACCATCTGGGTCTCGCGGGCGCACGGCGTGGGCCTGTGGGAGCCGGTGCGCGGGCGCGGGCGTGCGCCCCGCGCGGCCGCCGTCCCCGGCGGCTCGCCCGCCCTCGGTGCCTGAGCACGCCCGGCGACCAGGACGCGAGGCGACGGCCGGGCCACGACCGGCCAGACCGCGGGGCCGGCCTGCTGGGCCGGCCTGCTGGGCCGGACGTCCGGGTCCGACCACCGAGGCCGCCCACCGGGCGGCCCAGCGGTGGCGCGGGGGCCGGGGCATGCACTTGCATGAGGCCCATGCACCCGCGCGCAGGCAAGCCCGCCCAGCCCGAGGACCTCGTCGACGTCGACGCGCTCCTGTCCGCCTACGCCGACCGCGCGCCGGACCCCTCCGACCCGGCCCAGCGCGTCGTCTTCGGCACGTCCGGCCACCGCGGCTCGGCGCTCGACGGCGCCTTCAACGAGCAGCACATCCTGGCCATCACGCAGGCCATCTGCGAGTACCGCGCCCAGCAGGGCACCACCGGGCCCCTGCTCGTCGCGCGGGACACGCACGCGCTGTCCCTGCCGGCGTGGCGCTCGGCGCTCGAGGTCCTCGTGGCCAACGGCGTCGACGTCCTGGTCGACAGCCGCGACGGGTACACGCCGACCCCGGCTCTCTCGCACGCCGTCCTGCGCCTCAACGGGAAGGGGACGGCGGAGGCCTCCGAGATCCCCGCGGGGGACGCCGACGGCATCGTCGTGACGCCCTCGCACAACCCGCCCCGCGACGGCGGCTTCAAGTACAACCCGCCCCACGGCGGACCGGCCGGCTCCGACGCCACCGGCTGGATCGCCGACCGCGCCAACGCCCTGATCGAGGCGGGCCTGGACGGCGTGCAGCGCGTGCCGTTCGAGCAGGCCCGCGCGGCGGTGGGGGAGTACGACTTCCTGCGCCACTACGTCGACGACCTGTCCTCGGTGCTCGACCTCGACGCGGTCCGCGAGGCCGGCGTCCGCATCGGCGCCCACCCCCTCGGCGGCGCGGCGGTCGCCTACTGGGGCGAGATCGCGAGCACCTACGGGCTCGACCTCACGGTCGTCGACGACACGGTCGACCCGCAGTGGGGCTTCATGACCCTCGACGGCGACGGCAAGATCCGGATGGACTGCTCGTCGCCGAACGCGATGGCCTCGATGATCGAGCAGAAGGACCGCTACGACATCGCCACGGGCAACGACGCCGACAGCGACCGCCACGGGATCGTCACGCCCGACGCCGGGCTGATGAACCCCAACCACTACCTGGCCGTGGCCATCTCCTACCTGCTGGAGCACCGCGACTGGGGCGGCGAGTCGGCCGTCGGCAAGACGCTCGTGTCCTCCTCGCTCATCGACCGAGTCGTCGAGGGCGCGGGGCGGAAGCTCCTCGAGGTGCCGGTCGGCTTCAAGTTCTTCGTCGACGGGCTGCTGGACGGCTCGGTCGTCTTCGGCGGCGAGGAGAGCGCGGGCGCCTCGTTCCTGCGCAAGGACGGCACGGTCTGGACGACCGACAAGGACGGCCTCCTGCTGGCGCTGCTCGCCTCGGAGATCCGCGCCGTGACGGGGAGGTCCCCCAGCGAGCTGCACGCCGAGCTGGTCGAGCGCTACGGCGCCTCGGCCTACAAGCGCGTGGACGCCCCGGCCGGCCGCGAGCAGAAGGCGCGCCTGGGGAAGCTGGCGCCGGAGGACGTCACCGCCTCCGAGGTCGGAGGCGAGGCGATCACCGCGACGCTCACCGAGGCGCCCGGCAACGGCGCGGCCATCGGCGGCCTCAAGGTCACGACCGAGAGCGCCTGGTTCGCCGCGCGCCCGTCGGGCACCGAGGACGTCTACAAGATCTACGCCGAGTCCTTCCGCGGCGAGGAGCACCTCGACCGGGTCCTCGAGGAGGCGCGCGGTGTCGTGGACGCCGCGCTGAACGGGTGACGGTCGGGCTCCGCGACCGCGAGCGCGCCGCCCTCGACCGGGCGGTCGCGCTCGCGGCGCGGGGGCTCGGCGGCACGAGCCCGAACCCCGCCGTCGGCTGCGTCGTCCTCGACGCGGCCGGCGACGTCGTCGGGGAGGGCTGGCACGCCCGCGCCGGGGGGCCGCACGCCGAGGTCGTGGCGCTGCGCGAGGCCGGCGAGCGCGCGCGCGGCGGCACCGCCGTCGTGACCCTCGAGCCGTGCGACCACACCGGGCGCACGGGGCCCTGCTCGCGCGCGCTCCTGGCGGCGGGCGTCGCCCGCGTCGTGGTCGGCGTGCCCGACCCGACCCCGCAGGCCGCCGGGGGAGCCGGGACGCTCGCCGCCGCGGGCGTCGACGTCGTCCGCGCCGGCCCCGAGGACGCCCGAGGTGCGCTGCGCGTCAACGAGTCGTGGCTGCTCGCGCAGCGGCTCGGCCGCCCGCACGTCACGTGGAAGTACGCCGCGACGCTGGACGGTCGAAGCGCCGCCGCCGACGGGACGAGCCGGTGGATCACCTCGTCGGCCTCGCGCGCCGACGCGCACCTGCTGCGCGCCCGCAGCGACGCCGTCGTCGTGGGGGTGGGGACGGTCCTCGCCGACGACCCGTCCCTGACCGTGCGCGACCTGCCGCCCACCGGTGACGACGTCGCCGACGCCGAGCTGGCGACGCGCGCGCCCCTGCGCGTGGTGCTGGACGCCGACGGCCGGACGCCGCCCGGAGCCGCCGTGCGCCGGGGGAGCGGTCCGGGGGCGGGGGAGTGCCTCGTCCTGACGGCTGGTGACGTCGGCCGCGGACCGCGCGGCGGCGTCGACCTCCACGGGGCGCTGGCGGCGCTGCACGCCCGCGGCGTCCGCTCGGTGATGCTCGAGGGCGGCCCTCGCCTCGCCGGCGCCTTCCTCGACGCGGGCCTCGTCGACCGCGTGCGCGGCTACCTCGCGCCGGCGCTGCTCGGGCAGGGGACGGCCGCCGTCGTCACCGCGGTCACCGGGGCCTCGATGGACGCCGTCGCCCGGCTCGAGGTCGACGACGTGGTCCGCGTCGGCCCGGACCTGCGGGTGGACCTCGTGCCGGTGCGCTGAGCGCCGGGCCGTCCCAGCTGCGCCGTCTCAGCCCAGCAGGACGGCGAGGACCGAGGCGCTCGCCAGGGCGTTGTTGCCGGCGTGGGCCAGCACCGACGCCCACAGGGTGCGGTGCACCTCCCGCAGGACCGCCAGGCCGACGCCGACGGTGAACAGGTAGGGCAGGAGCACCAGGACGCCGTGCGCCGCGGCGAAGGCGGCTGCGCTGACCACGACCGCCACCCCGAGGGGCCACCGCCGGCGGAGGCCGCCCTGCAGGACGCCCCGGAAGAGGGCCTCCTCCCAGAGGGGCGCGAGCACCACGACGGTCAGCAGGAGGGCCACGACCAGGCCCGGTCCCACGCCTGCGGCGAGCTCCGTGAGCTCGTCCTCCACCGGCGGCTCGGCGCCCAGGGGCAGGAGGACGAGCGCCTGGACGGCGAGCGCCGCGACGAGCAGCACCGGCAGCTGCCACAGCAGGTGCCAGAGCTGAGCCGTCGGCCGCCGGAAGCCGAGCTCCCCCCACCCGGTGCCCGCCAGACGGAGCCCGGCGTGCAGCACGGCGAGCACCGCCAGGCCGTGCACGGGCAGGGCGAGCGCCAGCAGGACCAGGACGTGCTCGCGCGCGTCGGGCACCAGGAGGACGGCGGCCACGAGCAGCCCGAAGACGACCACCGAGACGCCGAGCACCGCGGCGACCAGCAGCGCCGCTCGCCGCCAGGGGAGCGGCGACGCCGTCGGCGGCAGCTGCCGTGATGACCGGGCCGCCTCGACGGCGGGCTCCTCGGCTGGTCCGGGACTGGGCAGCGACACCCGTGATGTGTAGCAGGACCCCCTTCCACCACTCGTCCGTCCCGCCCAGGGGCCCCCGACGACGGACCTGCTCCACGCAGGTGACCGTGCACGGTCACCTCCGTCGACCACCTCCACCTCGGTCCCCCGCCTCGTGCCCCGCCTCGTTCCCCGGTCGCGCCCGTCCGCCGCCCGCGGGGGAGGCTGAGGTGGTGACCCCGACGGCAGCGCCCGACCCGTTCCCCGCCGGCTTCTTCGACCGCGCCGACCCCTCGCCCGACAGCCGCTTCTACGCGCCGGAGCGCCTGGTCACGCACATCGACGACGGTGCGGTCGCGGCGGTCGGCGACCTGTACGCCGAGCTGGGCGTCGACGGCTCGACGCCCCGCGAGGACGGGCGGCCGCGCGCCGTGCTCGACCTCATGTCGTCCTGGGTCTCGCACCTGCGCAGCGCACCCGACGAGCTGGTGGTCCTCGGCATGAACGAGGCCGAGCTGGCGGCGAACCCGATGGCCACCGGGCGGGTGGTGCACGACCTCAACGCCGACCCGCGGCTGCCCTTCGACGACGGGACCTTCGACGCCGTCCTCTGCTGCGTGTCGGTGGACTACCTCGTGCGCCCCGTCGAGGTGCTCGCCGAGGCGGCGCGGGTGCTGCGGCCCGGCGCGCCCGTGGTGCTCACCTTCTCCGACCGCTGCTTCCCCACCAAGGCCGTCCGCGGCTGGCTGGCCACCGACGACGACGGGCGCTGCGCGCTCGTCGCGGACTACCTGCGCAGGGCGGGGGGCTTCACCGAGCCCGAGGTGTCGCTGCGGACCCCGCCGGGGCGCGCGCGCGGCGGTCGCTACCGCGGCGACCCGCTCTACGCCGTCGTCGCCCGGCGCTCCTGAGCGGGCTGCAGCGGCCGGACGGCGCCCGAGACGAGCAGCGCGAGCGCGAGCAGCACGGCCACGACGGACAGCGCGCGCAGGACGCCGGCGTCCTCGCCCAGGAGGCCCAGCAGCGGGGGGCCGCCCAGGAAGGCGACGTAGCCGATCGAGGCGACGACGCTGACCCGCGCCGGTGCCCGCTCCGGGTCGTCGGCGGCCGCGCTCATGCCCAGCGGGAAGCCCAGCGAGATGCCGCCGCCCCACAGGAAGGCGCCGACCACGGCCAGCTCGACGGAGGGCGCCAGGATGAACAGGCCCAGCCCGACGAGCGCCACGGACGCCATGGTGCGGATGACCGGGACGCGCCCGAAGCGGTCCAGCAGCCCGGGGCCGAACCAGCGCCCGACCGTCATCGCCGTGAGGAACACGGCGAAGGTGAGCGGGCCGACCACGTCCGGGGCCCCGTAGCCCTCGAGGACGGCGACGGCGATCCAGTCGTTGGCCGAGCCCTCGGCGAAGGCGAAGGCGAGCACGAAGAGCCCGATGAGCAGGGTGCGCGGCTCGCGCCAGGCGTCGAAGACGCTGGGTGCCGGCCTCCCCGCGTCGCCGTCCTCGGAGGAGGGCCCGACGTCCCCCTCGGGGAGGAAGGCGCGAACCCCGAGGGGCACCGCGACGCCGACGAGCAGGGCGATGCCGACGAGGTGGGCGGCCACGCCCACGCCGAGCCAGACCATGAGCGAGGTGATGAGCGCCCCGGCCACGGTGCCGACGCTGAAGCCGGCGTGGAAGCGGGACATGATCGTCCGGCCGAGGTGCTGCTCGACGACCGCGCCCTGGACGTTCATGCCGACGTCCCACGCGCCGTTCGCCGTCCCCAGCAGGAAGAGGGAGACGACGAGCGGCAGGACGCCGATGACGGAGCTGACTCCCGCCCCGGCGAGCGCGACCGCCAGCAGGACGGCCATCGCCGTCACCAGCCGCCGGGTGCCGATGCGGGCGATCACCCACCCCGCCAGCGGCAGTGCGAGGACCGACCCGGCGGCGATGGCGAGCAGGACGAGGCCGAGGTCCCGCGGGGAGAGGTCGAGCTGGTCGACCACCTGGGGGATGCGGGCGGCCCATGAGCCGAACCCCAGGCCGGACCCGATGAAGGCGACGTAGGTGGCGCCGACCGCCCGTCCGACGGCGGGTCGGGAGAAGGGCGCGGCGGTCACGACGGGCGTCCCGCGGGCAGCAGGGGCGAGGCAGGCCTCGGCCTGGCAGCGGGGTCCGGCATCACGGACGCGAGCGTACGCAGGCCGGTCGACGTCCCCGCGCGATGACCACGGCCGCCGTCGGGAGCGACCAGCCCGTCCGTCAGGCGGCGACGAGCGGGGCGCGCAGGGGGTGCTGGCCGCGGGGGAGGAGCACCTGCGCGGCCAGGCCCGTCCCGGCGTGGACGACGATCGGCGCCAGCAGGTTGGCCGTGGTGGCGGCCAGGGACTCGCCGGGGGTGAGGACGACGAGGAGCAGCGCGTCGTCGGCGGTCTCCAGGCCGAGGCCGTCGACGTCGTCCTCCTCCACCTCGGGTGCGTAGTCGGGGAACCACGCGCCCGGGGCGAGGACGACGAGGCGCACGCCCTCGGCCTCCAGCGACTGCAGCGAGTACAGCGTCCCCGTCTCGTCCAGCCGCACCAGCGCGAAGCGGGTGAGCTGCTCGAGCCCCGGCAGCGGGGCGACGAAGCGCACCTCGGGCACGGCGGGCGGGGCCTCGAGCGCCGAGGCGCTCACCGCAGGAAGTCCATGATGGTCGGGGTCACGACCTTCGCCGCCGCGCCGAGCGCGGCCTGGTACGCCTTCTCGTGCATGGACAGCTCCATCAGCGACTTGGCCAGGTCGACCTCTTCCACGTCTGCCTTGGCCGCCGTCAGGGACAGGGACCTGTCCGTGCCGGTGGACCGCAGCCGGTCGACCTGAGCGTAGCGAGTGCCGACGTCGGTCCACGCGGTCCGCAGGCGCCCGAGCGCCCCGTCGACGTCGGTGAGCGCCGCGGAGGACTCCGCGGAGCCGGCCGTGACGGCCTTCTCGACGCGGTCGAGGACGGCGAAGACCGAGGTCTCGCCCTCGCCGAAGGCCTGGGCGCGCGAGGTGTCGACGCGCACCTCGACCCCCGGGGCGAGCGCGCGGCGGACGACGCCGGTGCCCGGGTCGGCGGTCGGCGCGACGACGCCGTCCACCTCGGTGAAGGCCTTCCCGGTGCCGGTGGTCCCGCCGAAGACGGGGCGGCCGAGGTAGGTGGCGTTGGTCGTGGCGAGCATCTCCGAGCGCAGCCCGCGGATCTCGGTGGCGATGGCCTCCCGCTCCTGGGCCGACATCGACTCGGCGCCGGCGCGGACGGTGAGGTCGCGCACGCGGTTGAGCGTCGTGGCGCCGTTGCCGAGCGCGGTGTCGGTGGTGCTGAGCCAGCTCGTCGCGTCGGTCGACGCGCGGGCGAAGCGCTCCTCGGCGGCGAGGGCCTGGCGGATGCCGAGGGCCTTGTCGGTGCCGATGACGTCGTCGGAGGGCTGGCCGATGGCGCGCCCGCTCGAGACCTGGTCCATCGTGCGGGAGTAGCGGGCAGCGGCCGCGGAGATGCCCGCGTGGGCGGCCCCGCCGCTGCCCTGCAGCGTGGAGCGCCCGCTGAGGCCGGCGCCGGTCAGGCTCGCGGAGATGCCGCTCATCGCCCGACCACCCCGGTGCGGTTGATGAGGGTGTCGAGCATCTGGTCGACGGCGGTGAGCACGCGGGCAGCTCCTTCGTAGGCGCGCTGGAAGGTGAGCAGGTCGACCATCTCGCTGTCGACGTCGACGGCCGTGGAGGAGGTGAGCACGCCCTGGGCGGAGCTCGCGGCGGACTGGGCGGCGTTCGCCCGGATCTCGGCCGCGGAGGCCTGGCCGGCGTAGCCGACGGCGAAGGTGCGCCACTGCCCGTCCGGCCCGTCCGCGGTGCTCGCGAGGCGCGTGACCGCCTCGGCCACGTCGTTGTCGGTGCCGGCGGTGCCGGCGCGGACGTCGCCGGGCGCGATCGACGCGGTGATGCCGGCGGCGGTGATCGCACCGCCGCCTGCGGCGGTGAAGACGGGCGGCGTGCCGTGCAGGTCGTTGATCTTCGTGGCGACCGACGCCGCGACGCGGTCGTAGCCGGCCATGACGTCGGGCAGCGTCGTCGACAGCGCCTCGGTCAGCGCGCCGGCCGTGCCGCCGACGGCCGCCGGCGCTCCCGTGTCCGCGAAGGTGACGGACGTGGCCGCGGTGGTCGCGCCCGTCATGGCCGGGGGACCGGTGACGGTCAGCTGGCGGGCGACCCGGCCGGTGACCAGGGGCTCGCCCCCGACCATGACGTCGACAGAGCCGTCCTTCCGCTCGACGCTCGTCGCGCCGACGAGCTGGGAGAGCTGGCGCACGAGCACGTCGCGCTTGTCGGCGAGGTCGTGCGCGGGGGCGCCGGAGGCCGTGACCTCGACGACCATCCGGTTCAGCTCGCCGATGGACGCGGAGACGCTGTTGACCTGGGTCTCGAGGGTGCCCAGCTCGGTGCGGACGTCCGTCCACGTGGAGGAGGTCCGGTCGGCGCCCGCGCGCAGCGTCGCGGCGACCTCCTCGCTGCGACCGACGACGGTCACGCGCGCGGCGGCGCCGGCGTCGCCGGTCGGCTGCTGGGCCAGCGTGTCCCACGCGCTCCACATGTTGCCGAGCTTCTTCTGCAGCCCGTTGTCGCCCGGCTCCGCGAAGCCCGCCTGCACGGTCTGCAGGACGCCGGCGCGGGTGCTGGCCTGCGCCGCGTCGCCCGTGGCGAGCTCGAGGCGGCTGGAGGCCAGGCGGTCGGTGAGGCGGGCGACCTGCGCCACCGCCACCCCCTGCCCGGTGGTCCAGCCGCGGGAGCCGGTGGACAGGGGGGTGGCTGCGCCGGGCACGGAGACCATGTCCGTGCGCTGGCGCGTGTAGCCGGGCGTCGCCGCGTTGGCCACGTTGTGGCCGGCGACCTCCATCGCGCGTCGCTGGGTCTGCAGCGAGCTCAGGGCGACGGACAGGCCCTGGAACGTGCTCATCGGGTCCTCGCAGACGTCTCGGGGGCGGTGCTGGTCACGGTGCGGTGCTCGGTGCTGCTGGGGGCGCGGGCCGCGGTGCGGCCGGTGCCGGTCACCTGCTCCATCGGCAGGAGGGGGGTGGGGTTGAGGTGCCCGGGGCCCCGTCTTGCGGGCCTCGCGTCACAGGGCCTCGTCGACCAGGCGCGGGCGCTGGCCGGCGGGGTCGGTGGCGCCGGAGCGGCGTCCGCCCCGGGGGCCGTAGGTCTGGACGGGCACGACGGGCTGGCCGGGGCCGACATCGCCGAGGGAGGCCATCGCCTCGTCCAGGGCGCGGCGGCCCGAGGCGAGGACGTCGCGGTTGGCGGCCGCGGTCGCGCTGATCTCGGTGGTGAGGACGAGGAAGGCGTCGCGGTGGGCGCCGAGCACCTCGTCCCAGGGGGAGGGGACGGCCTCGGCGAGCTGGCGCAGGCCCGCGCCGCCGTCCACGCCGACCTCGGCGGCGACGGCCTCGACGTGCACGGCGCGCTCGAGCTCGGCGGCGCGCACCTGGTCGAGGACGACCTCGACCTCCCGGGTGGCGTGCGCGAGCCAGCGCGTGCGTCCGCTCGAGAGCACGAGCTGCTCCTCCTCCAGCTTGAACAGCAGCAGCTCGAGCACCTCCCGTTCCCGCCACAGCACGTTCGACAGCTCCGCCAGGCCCATGCCGGTCCTCTCCCTCGGTCCTCCTCGTGCCTGCGGCGGCCGGTCGGCCGAGCAGGTGGTGACGCGCTGCCCATCGGCGGACGGCGAGGACTGCTGAGGCGTTGCAGGCCCTCGACGCCCGGGGGAGTGCGGCCGAGAGGGTGGTGCCCGGGCAGCCCGGCACCCGTCCGGGCTCAAGCCCGTCGGGGCCGGCGACGAGGACTGCTGCGTGATCATCCCGACGCAGCGCACGGCCGAGACGGCCCGCAGCGCTCTCCCCCGCAGCAGCGCCTCCCCCCGCCGTGACGCCGCCGCGGTGGAGGCCCTCGTCACGGCCCACCTGCCCCTCGTCGGACATGTCGTCCGCGAGGTGGCGATGCGCCTGCCCGCGCACGTGGACACCGGCGACCTCGCCGGCGCCGGCGCCGGCGGCCTGCTCCAGGCGGCCCGCGGCTACGACGAGGAGACCGGCGTCCCCTTCGCCCGCTACGCGAGCACCCGCATCCGCGGCGCCGTGCTGGACGAGCTGCGGGTCATGGACCTCGTGAGCCGCGGCGCCCGCTCCCGCGGTCGTGAGATGCACGGCATCGAGGACTCCCTCACCGCGACCCTCGGGCGCCGCCCCAGCCGTGACGAGCTCGCGGGGGCGCTGGGCGTCGGCGTCGCCGAGGTCGACCGCCGCCGCGCGGAGTCCGGCATCACCGTCTCGAGCCTGGACGCCCCCCTCGGGGGAGCGGGCGACGGCGGCGACGCGCTGACGCGCACCTGGGCCGAGGGGCTGGCCGACGACCGGCCCGGTCCCGAGGAGCTGCTGCTGCGCGCCGAGCGGATGCGCGTGATGGGCGCCAGCGTCGCAGCGCTGCCCGAGCGGCTGCGCCGGGTCGTCGTCGGGACCTTCCTCGAGCAGCGACCCCTGTCGGAGGTCGCCGAGGAGCTCGGGGTCACCGAGTCCCGCGTGAGCCAGCTGCGCACCGAGGCCCTCGGCCTGCTGCGCTCGGCCATGGAGAGCGTGCTCGAGCCCCAGCCGGTGGCCGAGCGGCCCGCGGGCGTCGCCGCCCGCCGCCGGGAGGCCTTCTACGCCGACGTGGCCCTGCACGCCGCCGCCGCCGGCGTCGGCAGCGCGGGCCGGCGCGCCGAGGCGCGCGAGGAGCTCGCCTCCCGTGCGGCGACGGCCCCGGCCGTCAGCGCTCGCGCCGCCGCGACTGCTGCCGTCGCGACGGCTGCTGCCGCGACCGCTGCCGCTGCCGCCGTCCCCGCGCAGCGCTCGGCCGTCCGGCCCGCGCCGTGGGCGCCCGTGCGCCAGGCCCAGCCGGCCTGACCGCGCCCGGGGCCCGCGCCGTCGCGCGGGCGCCCGACCCGTTCGGCCCAGCGCCGACCGCAGACCCCTCAAGGCCCTGGTTCCCCGGGCCGATAGAGGAAGCACGCTCCCACGGACGGGGGTGGACATCACGAGCACCACTCACGGAAGAGGACCACAGCCATGGGTTTCCAGATCAACAACAACGTCGCCGCGTTCAACGCCTACCGGAACCTGTCGACCACGCAGAACTCGGTGAGCAGCTCGCTCGAGAAGCTCTCCAGCGGCCTGCGCATCAACCGCGCGGCTGACGACGCGGCCGGCCTGGCCATCTCCGAGGGCCTGCGCAGCCAGGTCGGTGGCCTCAAGGTCGCCGTCCGCAACGCCCAGGACGGCATCTCGGTCGTGCAGACCGCGGAGGGCGCCCTGGGCACCAGCACGTCCATCCTGCAGCGCATGCGCGACCTGACGGTCCAGTCCGCCAACACCGGTGGCCTCAACGACGCCGCCAAGGGCAACATCCAGAAGGAGGTCGACCAGCTCGCCGAGGAGCTCACGCGCATCTCGACGACGACCAAGTTCAACGGCAAGGCTCTGCTGGACGGCACCTACAACGGCGCCTTCCAGGTCGGCGCCAACGGCGGCGAGCAGATCGCCGTCCGGATCACCGCGGCCGCCGACCCCGCCACGAGCACGGCGCTCGGCGCGGCCGGCCTGGGTGTGGGCGCGCTCGACGTCAAGACCGACGCGGGCTCGACCGCGGCGCTCACGGCCATCGACACGGCCATCGGCACCGTCTCCACGGTGCGTGCGGACCTGGGTGCCAAGCAGAACCGCCTCGAGATGACGATCAAGAACCTCAACGTCTCGGTGGAGAACCTCTCCGCCTCCGAGAGCCGGATCCGCGACACCGACATGGCGGCCGAGATGGTCTCCTTCACCAAGTCCCAGATCCTCTCCCAGGCCGGCACCGCGATGCTGGCCCAGGCCAACCAGATGGGCCAGGGCGTCCTGTCCCTGCTCCGCTGACCCGCGCGGGCGCGAGCCCGCCACCGCACGCCAGCACGACCAGCACCTCCCGCAGCGGCGGGTCGGGCCCCTACCGAGGGACCGGCCCGCCGCTGCGGCGTCACCCGTTCGCGTCCACCTCTTCGCCCTCCCCTCAGGAGGGGTGAGGAGGCGCCGATGGACACCGCGAGCCCCCACGGACGGGGGCCGTCCGATGCACGGCCTCAGGGAAGAGAGACACAGCCATGGGTTTTCAGATCAACAACAACGTCGCCGCGTTCAACGCCTACCGGAACCTGTCGACCACGCAGAACTCGGTCTCCAGCTCGCTCGAGAAGCTCTCCAGCGGCCTGCGCATCAACCGCGCGGCTGACGACGCGGCCGGCCTGGCCATCTCCGAGGGCCTGCGCAGCCAGGTCGGTGGCCTCAAGGTCGCCGTCCGCAACGCCCAGGACGGCATCTCGGTCGTGCAGACCGCGGAGGGCGCCCTGGGCACCAGCACGTCCATCCTGCAGCGCATGCGCGACCTGACGGTCCAGGCCTCCAACACCGGTGGCCTCAACGACGCCGCGACCGCCAACATCCAGAAGGAGGTCGACCAGCTCGCGCAGGAGCTGACCCGCATCGCCGACACCACGCAGTTCAACGGCAAGAAGCTGCTGGACGGCACCTACAACGGCGCGTTCCAGGTCGGCGCCAACGGCGGCGAGCAGATCTCCGTCGCCGTCAACAACGGCGCGGCCACCCCCGCCGGGCTGGGCGCTGCGGGCCTCGGCGTGCAGGGCGCCACGGCGACCCAGGGCCTCGACGTCAAGGGCGCCACCGCGCTGACCACGATCGACGCGGCCATCAGCACCGTGTCGACGACGCGTGCGGACCTGGGTGCCAAGCAGAACCGCCTCGAGATGACGATCAAGAACCTCAACGTCTCGGTGGAGAACCTCTCCGCCTCCGAGAGCCGGATCCGCGACACCGACATGGCGGCCGAGATGGTCTCCTTCACCAAGTCCCAGATCCTGTCCCAGGCCGGCACCGCGATGCTGGCCCAGGCCAACCAGATGGGCCAGGGCGTCCTGTCCCTGCTCCGCTGACCCGCGCGGGCGCTCCGCCCGCCGGCACCAGCACCAGGCAGCACAGCACCACACCCAGCGGCGGTCCCGAGCTCAGGCACGGGGCCGCCGCTGCGGCGTCCGCGTGAGACCGTCCGGGTGAGGGCCCGCGGGCCGGGGCTCAGGTCCCGGGGAGCCCGCTCGATGGAGAGGGCACGCCCCCACGGACGGGGGCGGACACCACGAGCACCACTCACGGAAGAGGACCACAGCCATGGGTTTCCAGATCAACAACAACGTCGCCGCGTTCAACGCCTACCGGAACCTCTCGTCCACGCAGAACTCGGTGAGCAGCTCGCTCGAGAAGCTCTCCAGCGGCCTGCGGATCAACCGCGCCGCCGACGACGCGGCCGGCCTGGCCATCTCCGAGGGCCTGCGCAGCCAGGTCGGTGGCCTCAAGGTCGCCGTCCGCAACGCCCAGGACGGCATCAGCGTCGTGCAGACCGCGGAGGGCGCCCTCGGGACCAGCACCGCGATCCTGCAGCGCATGCGCGACCTGTCCGTCCAGGCCGCGAACGACGGTGGCCTCAACGCCGCGGCGAAGACGAACATCCAGAAGGAGGTCACGCAGCTGAACGAGGAGCTGACGCGCATCTCCGACACCACCCAGTTCAACGGCAAGAAGCTGCTGGACAGCTCCTACAACGGCGCGTTCCAGGTGGGCGCCAACGGCGGCGAGCAGATCTCCGTCCAGATCGCGACTGACATGGACGCTGCTGGCCTCGGCACGGCCACCATCGACGTCACTACGGCTGAGGTCCGCGACGCGGGCGGTGTGGTGACGACCAAGTCCGGTGCCCAGCTCGCCATCGAGGCCATCGACACGGCCATCAGCACCGTCTCCACGACGCGTGCGGACCTGGGTGCCAAGCAGAACCGCCTCGAGATGACGATCAAGAACCTCAACGTCTCGGTGGAGAACCTCTCCGCGTCGGAGAGCCGGATCCGCGACACTGACATGGCTCAGGAGATGGTGTCCTTCACCAAGTCCCAGATCCTGTCCCAGGCCGGCACCGCGATGCTGGCCCAGGCCAACCAGATGGGCCAGGGCGTCCTGTCCCTGCTCCGCTGATCCGCGCGGGCGGCAGCCCGCCGGCCCACGCTCCACCTCGCACGACCAGCTCCACCTGCAGCGGCGGTCCCGGGCTCCGGCCCGGGCCGCCGCTGCGGCGTTCGGCGGTGGGCCGTCCGGGCGAACGCCGCCGGACGCGGCTCAGGGCCCGGCCCACGAGGTCGATGAGAAGGGCACGCCCCCACGGACGGGGACGCACACCACGAGCACCACTCACGGAAGAGGACCACAGCCATGGGTTTCCAGATCAACAACAACGTCGCCGCGTTCAACGCCTACCGGAACCTGTCGACCACGCAGAACTCGGTGAGCAGCTCGCTCGAGAAGCTCTCCAGCGGCCTGCGGATCAACCGCGCTGCCGACGACGCGGCCGGCCTGGCCATCTCCGAGGGCCTGCGCAGCCAGGTCGGTGGCCTCAAGGTCGCCGTCCGCAACGCCCAGGACGGCATCAGCGTCGTGCAGACCGCGGAGGGCGCCCTCGGGACCAGCACCGCGATCCTGCAGCGCATGCGCGACCTGTCCGTCCAGGCCGCGAACGACGGTGGCCTCAACGCCGCGGCGAAGACGAACATCCAGAAGGAGGTCACGCAGCTGAACGAGGAGCTGACGCGCATCTCCGACACCACCCAGTTCAACGGCAAGAAGCTGCTGGACAGCTCCTACAACGGCGCGTTCCAGGTCGGCGCCAACGGCGGCGAGCAGATCTCCGTCGCCATCGGGACCGACATGGACGCGGTCGGCCTGGGCACGAGCGTGATCGACGTGACGGCCGCCTCCACGGCCAGCACGCGCGACGCCAACGGCGTCGTCACGGCCTTCGGCGCGGGCGCGCAGGGCGCCATCGACCGGATCGACGCGGCCATCAGCACCGTGTCGACGACGCGTGCGGACCTGGGTGCCAAGCAGAACCGCCTCGAGATGACGATCAAGAACCTCAACGTCTCGGTGGAGAACCTCTCCGCCTCCGAGAGCCGGATCCGCGACACCGACATGGCGGCCGAGATGGTCTCCTTCACCAAGTCCCAGATCCTCTCCCAGGCCGGCACCGCGATGCTGGCCCAGGCCAACCAGATGGGCCAGGGCGTCCTGTCCCTGCTCCGCTGACGCCCGCGGGCGCTCCGCCCGCCGGCACCAGCACCAGGCAGCACAGCACCACACCCAGCGGCGGTCCCGAGCTCAGGCCCGGGGCCGCCGCTGCGGCGTCCGGGGGACCCGCTCACCCGGACGGCGCCGCACCCGGCGCCGCGGGCTCAGGTCGCGCACCCGAGCGCCGATGCAGAGACCACAGCAGCCCGTGCCACCAGGCGCACGGGGCCCCGCACCACCGCAGACCGAGGAGACGGACATGGCCGGAGGGCTCTCGATCGGAGGCCTGTCGAGCGGCCTCGACACCAAGAGCATCGTCAGTGCGCTCATGGCGGTCGAGTCGGCGTCGCAGACGAAGCTCAAGGCGCAGCTGGGCATCGCGGAGAAGCAGGTCGCGGCGTTCCAGTCCATCAACACGCGGCTGTCGTCCATCGCGACCATGGCCGCGAAGGCGCTGCCGACCACGACCGCCGGCGTGACGACGGCGGGCGCGGCCTGGACGGCGACGGCGGCCAAGTCCTCGTCCCCGGACGTGACCGCGACCGGCGTGGCCTCCGCGGACAGCCGCCCCGGCTCGGTGAGCTTCTCCGTCACCCAGCTCGCCGCCGCGCACTCCGTCGTCTCGGGGAGGGACGTCGCCGCGGACGCGACCGTCGTGGCCGGCCCGCCCTACGAGGTGTCGGTCGAGTTCCCCGCCAAGGGCACCGACGCGGTGCGGCTCATGGTCGGCGGGACGGGGACGGTCAGCGACGTCGCGGCGGCCATCAACGGCGACTCGACCCTCGGGATGCGCGCCACCGTCCTCCAGGTGTCGCCCGGCCAGTACCGGCTGCAGGTCTCCAGCACCGCCACGGGGGAGGCGGGCCGCTTCGAGCTGAAGGGCCTCGAGGCCGCCCTCGGCGAGGAGGTCGTCCTGCGGGAGGGGATCGACGCGCAGATCGACCTCGGCGGCGGGTTCGTCCTCTCCTCGGCCACCGGCACCTTCGACGGCCTGCTGCCCGGCGCCACCATCACGCCGACGAAGGCGACCGGGGAGCTCGTCACCGTGTCCGTGGAGCGCGACCGCTCCTCGGCGGCGACGGCGACCAAGAGCCTGGTCGACTCGGTGAACGTGGCCCTGCAGGAGATGCGGAGCCAGAGCGCGGCGACGCCGGGCTCCAGCGGGACCGCGGGCAGCAGCGGCCCGCTCGCCGGGGACGGCGTGGTGCGCTCGACCATCCAGAACCTCCTGTCCGCCGTCACGTCGAGCGGGACGTCGCCGTTCGAGGCCGGGATCGAGCTCAGCCGGGACGGGACGCTGTCCTTCGACCAGGCCAAGTTCGACGCGCTGGCCGCCTCGGACCCCCAGAAGGCCCAGGCGATCGTCACGGGGCTCGCCGAGCGGCTGTCCGCCGTCGCCACGTCGGCCAGCGACCCGGTGACCGGCTCGGTGACCACCGCCATCACCGGGCGCCGCAGCACCGCTACCGACCTCACCACGCAGATCGAGAGCTGGGACACCCGGCTCGCGCTGCGCCAGGCGACCCTCGACCGGCAGTTCGCTGCGCTGGAGACCGCCCTCTCCGGACTGCAGTCCCAGGGCGGCTACCTCGCCAGCCAGATCGCCGGCCTGCCCAGCTGGAAGTAGCCCGACCGGACACCGCCGGGGCGCGAGGCGCCCCGGCGGGCCACCGGCCCGACAGCGCCACCCGCTCCTGACCGCTCCGCCCTGCGACAGCGCGCGCGCCGCCGCAGACCACCTCCGTCCTCCGCCACCCGGCCGGGGACGGGACCGACGAGAGGGATCTCCGTGCAGAACGCCGCCGCCGCGCGCGCCCGCTTCCTCGCCGACGCCGTCGCCACGGCGTCGCCGGCCAAGCTGCTGACGATGCTCTACGACCGGCTCGTCCTGGACCTCTCGCGCGCCGAGCGCGCGCAGGTCGCGGGCGACCGCAGCACCGCCAACGTCCAGCTGCAGCACGCGCAGGACGTCGTCACCGAGCTGCACAGCTCGCTCGACACCTCCGGCGCCTCGGGCTGGGCCGGCGCGGCCGGCCTCGCGGGCCTCTACACCTTCCTGGCCTCCGAGCTCGTCGAGGCGAACATCAGCGGTGACGCCGCTCGCACCGCGTCGTGCCGGGTGCTCGTGGAGCCGCTGCGCGACGCCTGGCACGAGGCGGCCCAGCTCTCCGCCCAGCAGGCCGCTCCGGCGCTCGGCCAGGCCGCGGCTCCGGCGGTCCCGGCCCAGCGCACCGGCGCCCCGACCCTGCTCAGCGTCAGCGCCTGAGGCCCGCGATGGCAGCGGTGGACGCCGAGCCCCGGCGCGGCTGGTTCGGACCCGTCGCGCGCGGCCGTCGCGACGAGCGGCGCGCCGCCGTCCCGGCGCCCCGGGACGGCGGCGCCTCCGAGCGCGCGGGCGACCGGCCGGAGCGGGAGGGGCGGGCGCTCCCGGACCGCGGCGCCCCGCGCGTCGCGGAGCCGGCCGCGCACGACACGGGTCAGGCCTTCCACGAGCGCTGGGAGGCCGCGCTGGCCGACCTCGAGCTCGAGGTGGAGGCCGCGGAGGACCTCCTGGCGCGTCTCCACCACGACGCGGAGACGCCCCCCGCAGCCCCGCGGCGCCCGTGGGCCCCGCCGACCGGGCTCGGCCCCCTGCCGGCGCCGCTGGCCGACCGCGCCCGGGCCCTCGCCGAGCGCCAGACGCGCACGGCCGAGGCGCTGGGCCGCGCCATCGTGCTCAACCGCCGCCAGGCGCGGGCCGTGGACGCCCTCACCGACGCCCGCCAGGACCGGCGGGACGCCCAGGCGCTCTACCTCGACGTCGCCCTGTAGCGACCGTCCACCGCGCTCTCACCTCACCACCGACCGCACGACCAGCCGCACCACCCGCAGGGCCCGTCCCGGGCGTCGAGCACCGACGCCGGGACGGGCCCTGCGCCGCGTCCGGCCCGCCTGCGCCGCGTCCGACCCTCTCCGTGGCGCCACCCGGGACCTGCTGCGCACCAGCACGAGTCGGGGCCGCGGAGCAGGAGGCGCGCCGGGGACGCGCGGGCCTCACCCCCTCGGCGCAGCCCGTGATCACCCGGTCGGCCCTCCGCTCAAGGGGACCACCCAGGCGGCCGAAGCCTCCTGTGAGCCACCGGACGGCTCACCCCACGGCCACGGATCGGCCACCAGCACCTCGCCCCGGCGCACGCCGCGGGGGCACGAGCAGAGGCAGGACACGCCGGTGTTCTCAGACGTGACGAGCGTGGCGCTCCGCGTGGCCCTGGGCGGTCTCTCCGCCCGGCAGCGCGCGACCGCGGACAACGTGGCCAACATCGACACCCCCAGCTTCCTCGCCGGGCGGGTGCAGTTCGAGGACTCGCTGCGCGACGCCGTCCGCTCCGGGGACGTCCGCCGCATCGGCGCGGCCGGCCCCACCACGGCTCGCTCGCTCGAGCCGACGCGCGAGGACGGCAACAACGTCAACCTCGACACCGAGACGATCTCGAACACCGACACGGTCCTGCGCTACCAGCTCCTGACCCAGGCCGTCACCGACCGGATGTCCCTCCTGCGCACCTCGATGAGGACCCAGTGACCATCTTCCAGGCCATCGGCATCGCGGGCACCGGCGCCACCGTGCACCGCAAGTGGCTCGACGCGATCAGCGACAACATCGCCAACGTCAACACGGCGCGGCCGACGAACGAGGCCGCCTACCAGGAGAAGCGCGTCGAGGTGGAGGCCGTCGACTACGGCGCCGGCACCGGCGGCGTGAAGGTCGCCGGGGTGACCGCGGCCTCCTCCGCCGAGGGCCGCCTGGTCTTCGAGCCGGACCACCCGTACGCCGACGAGGAGGGGTACGTGCGCTACCCCGACGTCGACCTCGGCAGCCAGATGTCGCAGATGATCATGGCCCAGCGCGGCTACCAGGCGAACCTGGCGGTCGTCGACCGCGCCCGGGAGACCTACATGGCGGCCCTGCGGATCGGGGGCGGGGCGTGAGCGTCATGGGGATCGAGGCGATCGGCGGCGCCACCGGCGCCCGCGGCGTCGCGCCGAGCCTGCCCTCGCTGCCGACCGGGTCGGTCGCGCCGGCGGGGCTCGTGGAGCAGCCGGCCAGCAGCGCCGACGTCACGCAGGCGTTCGGCGCCGCGATGACCCGCGGCCTGGAGTCGGTGCAGGCCATGGAGGCCACGGCCGACGTCAAGGCCGTCCAGGCCGCCACCGGTGACCTGTCCGACGTCCACGACTACGTCATCGCGGCCAACCAGGCGAAGCTCGCCACCGAGCTCACGGTCGCCGTCCGCAACAAGGCCGTCGAGGCCTTCTCCGAGATCATGAGGTTGCAGGCCTGATGGGTGCCGCTGCTGGGGCCCAGGCTGCCCTCAAGAAGCTGGGTGCGAGCTTCGCCTCGTCCACCGCCGCGCAGAAGATCATCGCCGTCGTCGCGGTCGTCGCCCTGGTGGCCGGCGGTGTCGCGTTCTGGCGCTGGGCGAGCGCACCGACGATGACGCCGCTGTTCTCCAACCTGGCCATGGCCGACGCCAGCGCCATCACGGAGCAGCTCGACGGCGCGGGCACGCCCTACGAGCTGGTCGACGGCGGCGCGACGATCCTCGTGCCCCGTGAGGAGGTCTACGGCCTCCGCCTGGACATGTCGGCCGCGGGGCTCCCCGGCGACGCCGGCACGGGCTACGCGCTCCTCGACGAGCAGGGCGTCACGGCCTCGCAGTTCCAGCAGCGCACCACCTGGCAGCGGGCCCTCGAGGGCGAGCTGTCCACGACCATCGGCGCCATCTCCAGCGTGGAGAGCGCCCGGGTGCAGCTCGCCATCCCCGAGGACGACGTCTTCGCCGACACCGCCGGCACGCCGACGGCCTCGGTGCTCGTGACGACCCGCCCGGGGCAGGTGCTCGCGGGCAACCAGGTCCAGTCGATCCTCAACCTCGTGTCCTCGAGCGTGGAGGGCATGAAGCCCGAGGACGTCACCGTCGTCGACGCGGCGGGGAACCTCCTGTCGGCCGCGGGCGCGGGCGGCGGCGCCGCGGGCGGCATGCGCGACCAGCAGACCACCGACTACGAGAGCCGCATCACCGGCGACCTCCAGCAGGTGCTCGACCAGGTCGTCGGCCCGGGCAAGGCGGTCGCCACCGTGACGGCCGACCTCGACTTCGACGACGTCACGAGCACGCAGGAGACCTTCACCAACCCCGAGGGCGGGCCCCTCGCGCTCGCCCAGAGCGGCAGCGAGGAGGAGTACACCGGGGCCGGCGGCGCCCTCGTCGGCGGCCAGCTCGGCGGCACCGGCATCCTCGGTCCCGACAACATCGCGGTGCCGGTCGGCGAGGCCGCGGGCGCCGACGGCGCGGCCGGCGGCTACACGAACAGCAGCACCGACGCCCAGTACGGCGTGGACAAGCTGACGACGCAGACGCAGCAGGCGCCCGGTGGCGTGGCGCGCCAGTCGGTCTCGGTCGTCGTCGACACCGCGGCGTCCCGGGCCGTCGACATGGCGGCCCTCCAGGCGGCCGTCAGCGCGGCCGCCGGCATCGACGCGGCGCGCGGCGACGTGCTGAGCGTCTCCCAGATGCCCTTCGACACCTCCGGCGCCGAGGCCGCCGCCGAGGCCGCCGCCGCGGCCGAGGCCGCGGAGGCCGCCGCGGCGCGCACCGCGCTGATCCAGACGGCCGCCGTGCTCGGCGTGGTGCTCCTCCTCCTGGTGGTGGCCGTCATCGCGGCCCTGCGCCGGCGCAGGAAGCAGGAGGACGAGGAGCCGCTGGACCTCGGGGACCTCGAGCCCCTGCCGGCGCCCGCGCCCCCGCCGACGGAGGCGATCGTCGCCGTCCCGGCACCCCGGGCCGCCATCGAGCAGGCTCCCAAGGAGCCGGCCGCGGTCGCCCGCGAGCAGGTCGTCGAGCTCGCGGAGAGCTCGCCCGACGACGTGGCCGAGCTCCTCCGCGGCTGGCTCACGGCGGACAAGCGATGAGCGCGCTCGCCGTCCGGGGAGAGCCCGGCGCCCTCACGAGCAGCCAGAAGGCCGCGGTCGTCCTCGTCCAGCTGGGCCGGGAGCACGCCTCCCGCGTCCTGTCGCGGATGGGCCCGGTCGAGGTCGAGGAGCTCGCCGCCGAGATCGCCCAGCTGGGCGCGCTCGACCCCCAGGTCGCCGACGACGTCATCACCGAGTTCCGCCAGCTCGCCGAGTCCGGTGGCCTGCAGATCGCGCGCGGTGGCGTCGCCGTCGCCCGGTCCTTCCTCGAGGCCACGCTCGGCAGCACCAAGGCGGACGACGTCATGGAGCGGGTCGCCATCGCGACCCCCGGCAAGGTCTTCGAGTTCCTCCTCGAGATGGACCCGCGCCAGATCCTCAGCTTCCTCACCGGCGAGCACCCGCAGACCACGGCCCTCGTGCTGGCGCACCTGGCGCCGGTGCAGGCCTCGACGGTGCTCGCGGGGCTGCCGTCCGAGGTGCAGACGGAGGTGGCGCACCGCATCGCCGTCATGGACCGGCCCGACCCCACGCTCGTGCAGCTGGTCGCCGAGGACCTCTCCCGACGCAGCTCGACGATCATCCCGGCCGCGGCCTCCACCGCCCCGGTGGGCGGCCTGCAGCCGCTCGTCGACCTGCTCGCCCGGGCCGACCCGGCCACGGAGAAGACCGTCCTCGAGGGCCTCGACCTCGTCGACGCCGAGCTCGCCGAGCAGGTCCGCCAGCGCATGTTCGTCTTCGACGACATCACCGGCCTGGAGGACAAGGCGGTCCAGCTGCTGGCCCGCCAGGTCGAGACCGCCGTCCTCGCCCTCGCCCTCAAGGGCACGGCGGACGCCACGCGCGACAAGATCCTGTCCAACATCTCCGAGCGGGCGCGCGAGAACCTCCTCGAGGAGATCGACCTGCTCGGCGCCGTCCGCATGGCCGACGTCGAGGAGGCCCGCGGCTCGGTCGTCTCCGTCATCCGCGGCCTCGAGGCTTCAGGCGAGATCGTCCTGCGCCGAGAAGGTGACGATGAGTACGTCTCCTGAGGTCCTGACCCGCCCGGCGGAGCTGCGCCGGGACGACGCCCGTCCGGCGCCCTGGCTGGCCCCCGGCCCGTCGTCGCCCGAGGGCGGCCGGCCCGCCGGGTACGCGGCGGGCTACGCCGCCGGGTGGGCGCAGGGCGCCGCGGCGGCGGCCGAGCGCGCGCAGGCGGTGCTCGACGCCGAGACGGCGCGCAGGGCCGAGGAGGAGGCCCGCCAGCGGGCGAGCGCCCAGCTCGCGCTGACCGCGGTGCTCCGCGCGGCGGCGGACCTGGAGGCCCGGGACGCCCCCGCGCTCGCCCAGCTCACCGACGCGCTGGCCCGCACGGGGCTCGAGCTGGCGACGGCCGTCGTCGGCGCGGAGGTGCGCACCGGTGCCGGCGCGCGGGCCGCTCTCCTGCGGGCCCTCGCGCCCTGCCCGCCCACCGGCCGCGTGAGCGTGCACCTGCACCCGGCCGACCTCGTCGAGGTGCGGCGCGCGGGGGAGGTCCCCGCCGGGGTCGAGCTCGTCGCCGACCCGTCCCTGGGGCGCGGCGACGCGCTCGCCGAGCACCCCGGCGGCAGCGTCGACGCCCGGCTCGAGCAGGCGCTCGAGCGGGCCGCCGACGCCCTGCTGGGCGGCGGCGCGTGAGCGTGCCCGTGCAGGCCCCGGTCGCGACCGGTCCGGGCGGGCTGGGCCTCGCGGACCTCGAGCGCCCCACCGCGCTCGTCGGGCACCGCTGGACCGCACCGCTGGCCCACCCCCCGGCGCAGCGCCGACCGCAGGACCCGCCGACCCGCCCCGCGGCCGTGCCGCTGCCGGACACCGCGAACGACGCCGTCGTGCCCGCCATGCCCGCCGGCCTGGAGGAGCTCACCGCGCGCCTGGCCGCCGCGCGCCTCGCCGGCGGACCGCTGGCCCTCGGCGTCGTGCGCTCCGTCACGGGGCTCGCGGTGGAGGTCGTCGGGCTGACCGCGGGCGTCGGCGAGGTGCTCGAGATCGGCGAGGAGGGCGCGGCGCCCCTGCGCGCCGAGGTCGTGGGCGTGCGCGCCGGCGTCCTCGCCTGCATGCCGCTCGGCACCTCCGAGGGCGTCGCCGCGGGCGTCCCCGTCCGCCGCGCCGCGCCGCGCCTGTCGGTCCGCGTCGGGGACGCCCTCCTCGGCCGCGTCCTGTCCGGCCTGGGGGAGCCCCTGGACGGCCGTCCCCTGCCCCCCGGCCTCGCCGAGGTGCCGCTCGACGCGCCGCCGCCGCCCGCCCTGGACCGCCAGCGCGTCTGCGAGCCGCTGCCGCTGGGCGTGCGGGTCCTCGACACCCTGGTGCCCGCGGGCCGCGGCCAGCGCTTCGGCCTGTTCGCCGGCTCCGGCGTCGGCAAGTCCAGCCTGATGTCGATGGTCGCCCGCGGCGCCCGCGCCGACGTCGTCGTCCTCGCCCTCGTGGGGGAGCGCGGCCGCGAGGTCCGCGAGTTCCTCGAGGACGACCTCGGCCCCGAGGGCCTCGCCCGCAGCGTCGTCGTCGTGGCGACCTCGGACGAGCCGCCGCTGGTCCGCCTGCGCGCCGCCGCGACGGCGACCGCCATCGCCGAGCACTTCCGCGACCAGGGCCTCGACGTCGTCCTGATGATGGACTCCCTGACGCGCGTGGCCACCGCCCAGCGCGAGATCGGCCTGTCCGTCGGCGAGCCGCCGGCCACCCGCGGCTTCCCGCCGTCCGTCTTCGCGATGATGCCGCGGCTGCTCGAGCGCGCCGGGCCCGGCGTCGTCGGCTCCATCACGGGCATCTACACGGTCCTCGTCGACGGCGACGACCACGACGAGCCGGTGGCCGACGCCGCGCGCTCGATCCTCGACGGGCACGTCGTGCTCGACCGGAAGCTCGCCACCGCAGGGCACTTCCCGGCGGTCGACGTGCTCGGCTCGGTCTCGCGCGTCGCCTCGCGGGTCACCACGCCCGAGCAGCGCGCCGACGCCACGACCGTGCGGCGCGCCATGGCCGCCCGGCGCGACGCCCAGGACCTCGTCGACGTCGGCGCCTACGTGCCGGGCGCCGACCCGCTCGTCGACGCGGCGCTGGCTGCGGCGCCGTCCACGCGCGCCTTCCTCACCCAGTCGGTGGACCAGCTGGCGGACCCGGGGACGTCGTGGGCGGCCCTGTCGGGGCTCGCCCGGCTGCTCGACCCCGACGCGGCTCCCGTCGGCGCCGCCGCGTGAGCGCCTTCCGCCTCGCGGGGCTGCTGAGGGTGCGGCGCACGCAGGAGAAGGTGGCGGCGGGCACGAGCGCGCTGAGCTCGGCCGAGGCCCGCGCCGCGCGGCGCCTGCACGAGGAGGCCCGCGCCGTCCTGGGGGCCCACGAGCTCGGCGGCGGGGGAGCGGCCGGCTGGGCCGCGTCGGTGGCGGCCCGCTCCGCGCTGCGCGGCAGCCTCCTCGAGGCCCAGGGCGAGGCCGAGCTCGCCGCAGAGCGCGCCGGCGAGGCCGAGAGGGCCTGGGCCGCGGCGCGGGCGCGCACGCGCGCGCTCGAGCAGCTGGCGGCCCGCCGCGCCGAAGACGAGGCGCGCCAGGCGCTCAAGGCGGAGCAGCGACGGATCGATGACCTGGGCAGGGGGCCAGCCGGCCCCTGGGCACCAGACGAGACGACCGACGAGGAGCGCCCGTGAGCGGCATCGCCGCGGTCCAGGCCCGCATCGCGGGGATCCAGGCGATGATCGGCGACCTGGCGGGGCCCGCGGGCCGGGCCGCCGGCGCCCCGAGTGCGCCCGCCCGCACCGGGGCGGTCGCCGCCACGGGGAGCGCCGCGACGGCGAGCCCCGCGACGGCGAGCGCGCCGTCCGCCGGGGCAGCCACCACCACGACCACCGCCTCGACCTCGGCGGGCGGCTTCTCCGAGCTGCTGGCCGGTCTGGTCGAGGGCGGCGCCGCGGCCCGCACCGCGGCTCCCGCCGCGGTGGCCGCGACCGCGAAGACCTCCGGCGCCTCGCGGGGGAGCTCGGTGACCGGCGCCGACCTCGTCGCCCAGGCGCGCGAGCACCTCGGGGTGCCCTACCGCTGGGGCGGCACGGACCCGAAGACGGGCTTCGACTGCTCCGGGCTGGTCCAGCACGCCTTCAAGGAGCTGGGCATCGACGTGCCCCGGGTCGCGAAGGACCAGATGAAGATCGGGCGGGCCGTCCCGGGCCTCGCCGCCGCCCGCCCGGGCGACCTCGTCGTCCTGGACGGCGGCGGCCACATCGGCATCTACGTGGGCGACGGGAAGATGGTCCACGCCCCGCACAAGGGCGACGTCGTCAAGATCTCGAGCGTCTGGGAGACGCCGACCGCGATCCGCCGCGTGCTGGGGGAGGGCGGCTCCACCCAGGGCACCTCGGGCGCCCCCGCCGCCCCCGCCCTGGACGCCGGCGCGGCGCGCCCGAGCGCCATCCGCAGCGACGTGTCCTCGGCCGTGGCGCGCTACGAGCCGCTGTTCGCCGCCGCGACGCAGAAGCACGGCCTGCCCGCCGGCCTGCTGGCCGCCGTCGCGCAGCAGGAGTCGGGCGGCAACCCCTCGGCGGTGTCCCCGGCGGGGGCGCGCGGCCTCATGCAGTTCATGCCGGCGACGGCGCGCGGTCTCGGCGTCGACCCGATGGACCCGGCCTCCGCCGTCGACGGCGCCGGGAAGCTCTTCGCGCAGCACCTGCGCCGCTACGACGGCTCGATCCCGCTCGCGCTCGCCGCCTACAACGCCGGCCCGGGTGCCGTGGACCGCTACGACGGCGTCCCGCCCTTCAAGGAGACCCAGCAGTACGTGAAGAAGATCACCGCAGCCCTCGGGATCGCGGCGTGAGCGTCGGCGCAGCGATGACGGGTCGCGCTCCCTCCTCCGTCGTCCCCGGCCCCTCGGGCGAGCTGCCGCGCCGCGGCGGCGGCGCCGGCGGGAGCAGCTTCGCCGACGTGCTCGCCGGCGAGTCGTCCCGCTCGGGCGCGCACGGCTCCGGCCCCGCCCGCGCCGGTGCTGCTCCCGACGACCGCCCGCGCGAGCTCGTCCCCGTGGAGGACGGCGCCCGGGACCGCAGGGCCCGCGACCTCGGCAGCCGGGCGGCCCTGCGGCGTCGCGAGGCCGACGCGGGGGAGGACCGCCCCGGGACGCGCCCCGTCCTGGGCCGCGACCGCTCCTGGTCGCGTGAGCCCGTGCCGCGCGACGCCGTGGACGGCGCCCCCGCGACCTCGTCGCCGGCGGCGCAGCCGGCCGCTGCCGCGCCGGCGAGCGCGCCGGCCGCCGGTGCGGCCGCGACGGCCCTGCCGACGAGCACGTCCGCGCCGCAGATGATCTCGGGACGCAGTGCCCCGGAGCTGACATCCGCTCCGGCGGTCGTGGACCCCGCGCTCGTGGGCTCGGCGGTCGTGGACCAGGCGTCCGCAGGCCAGGCGCTCGCCGGCGGGACCGTCCTGCAGCAGCTCGCGCCGCGGGGGCCGACCGCAGTCGGTGCCGCGGCGGGGGCCACCGCGGTGACGTCCGAGGCCGCTGCGGCGCAGGGCGTGTCGGCGTCGAGCGTCCCGGTGGCTGCGGGAGGCACCCCGGACGCCGGGGCAGCGGCTCCTGCGGCGGTGCCCGGTGGTTCGCCCACGCCGTCGACCGCGGCCTCCACCGACGTCCCGCCGGTCGCCGACGCGACAGCCGCCCCGGTGGCGGCCTCGACGCCGGCGCCGGCGCCGGCGCCGGCGCCGGCCGCGGGCCCGAGCGCGCCGAGCACCGGCGAGCATCCGGCGGCCGCGCCGCCCGGTGCGCCCTCGACGTCGGAGACGGCGGAGAGCGCCGCCCCGGGCGCGGGGCCTGCGGCGGGCGCCCCGACGACACCCGCCCCGACGACCCCCGCCCCGACGACACCCGCCCCGACGACACCCGCCCCGACGACCTCCGCCCCCACGACCCCGGCCCCGACGACCCCGGCCCCGACGACCCCGGCCCCGACGACCCCCGCGCCGTCGGTCCCGGTCCCGGCCGCGTCCCCTCCGGTGGCGACGGTCCCGGCTCCGGACGCCCCGGGAGCCGTCGGCACCGCGACGGCTGCGACCCCGGCCTCCGAGCCGGAGGTCCCGACGACGGAGACCGGCTCCCCGTCCGCGAGCTCGGGACCGAGCGCGGTCGCGCAGGCGACCACCGCGCAGACGACCCCCGGGCAGACGGCTCCGGCGACGCCCGGTGCACCCGGACCCGCCGAGGGCCAGCCTCCTGCGGGCGGCCAGGCGTCCTCCGGCGAGCCGGGCTCCTCCGGTGGCCAGGGTCCACCGGGCGGCCAGGGCTCCGGGTCCGGCCAGCAGGGCGCGAGCGGCCAGGCCGCGGCGGACGTCTCGACCGGCCCGGGCGCTGCGCCCGCAGCAGGTCCGGCGCCCGCGGCGGGCTCCCCGACGTCCGCGAGCCCCTCGACCACCGCGCCCGCCGGCCCGTTCGCCCCCTCGGCGGCGGTGCCGGCGAGCCCTGCCCAGCCGTCCTCCGCACCGGCCGTGGGGGCCGTCGAGGCCCCCACCGCCACCGGGACGGCGGCCTGGGTCAGCGCCGCCGCGTCGGGCGGTGCCCGGGGCGGCCTCTCGGAGCAGCTGGTCCCGCGGGCGGCGGCGCTGCGCCTGCTCGGCGAGGGCGTCCACCGCGTCGTCGTCCGCCTGCAGCCCGAGGGGCTCGGGGCGGTGCGCGTGGTCGCCGAGGTCTCCAGCAGCGGTGCCCTGTCCGTCCAGCTCCACGCGGCGAGCGAGGCGGGGCAGGACGCGCTGCGCCAGGCGCTGCCCGAGCTGCGCCGCGACATGGCGACCACCGGGGGCGGCGCGAGCGTCGGCCTCGGGGGCGACGAGGGCGGCACCTGGGGCTCCGGCTCCGCCTGGGGCGAGGGCTCCGGCGGGCGCGAGGGCCCCGGCGGGCGCGAGGGCCGCGGCGGCTCGTCCGGCCGCGCGCCGGCGCCCGTCCAGGCGCCGCTGACCGAGGCGCCCCCGCCCCGCCCCACCGCGCCCCCCGGGCGCCTCGACCTCGTCGTCTGACTCCACCGTCCCAGCCCCGTCGGGCCGCCCTCGCGGCGGACCCCGAAGTCCCAGGAGGACCACCGTGACCAACATCCCGAGCGTGCCGGCCGGCTTCTCGCCGGTCATGACGACACCGGTCGACCCCGCGGGCTCCAGCGAGGCCGTCCGCGCGCCGAAGAAGGAGCTGGACAAGGACGCGTTCCTGAACCTCCTGGTCACGCAGATGCGCTACCAGGATCCCAGCAGCCCCATGGACACCTCGCAGATGATGGCCCAGACCACGCAGATGACGACCGTCGAGCAGCTCACCACGCTCGTGCAGTCCAGCCAGGCGGCGTTCGCCTCGCAGCAGCACCTGTCGTCGTCCGCGCTCGTGGGCCGAGCCGTGTCGTGGGCCGACGCGGCCACCGGCGCCTCGGGCCTGGGCACCGTCACCGCCGTCCGCTTCGCGGCGGACGGGCCGGTCCTGCGCGTCGGCGACGCCGACGTGCCGCTCGCCGCCGTCTCGGGCGTCGCCGCGTCGGCGCCCGCCTGACCCTCCCCGCCCCTCCGCACCCTCGTCATCGCCCGACCGACCTGGCCCGCCCGAGGGCCGCCCGACCCCGCACCACCCCGCCTAGGAGGCGCCCCGTGCTCCGTTCCCTGTTCACCGGCATCAGCGGCCTGCGGGCCCACCAGATGATGATGGACGTCACCGGCAACAACATCGCCAACGTCAACACGACGGGCTTCAAGAACTCGCAGGTGACGTTCCAGGACACGTTCAGCCAGCTGCTCGAGGGCGCTTCGGCCCCCCAGGACGCCAACCAGGGCGGCACCAACCCCTCGCAGGTCGGCCTCGGCGTCCGCGTCGCGGGGATGAGCACGAACTTCGGCCAGGGCGCCACCCAGGTGACCGGTCGCGACACCGACATGCGCATCGACGGCGAGGGCTTCTTCGTCGTCAACGTCGGCGGCGAGCAGATGTACACGCGGGCGGGGTCCTTCAACTTCGACGAGAACGGGACGCTCGTGACCCCGGAGGGCAACCCGGTCCAGGGCTGGCAGGCGCAGAACGACGGCACCATCGGCGCCACCACCGAGGCGACCATGACGAACATCTCGCGCAACGGCTCGACCCCGGCGGGCCACACGCTGACGGGCTACAAGATCGGCGCCGACGGCGTGATCACCGGCGTCTTCCGCAACAACACCGACGGCAACGTGATCCAGCAGAGCGTCGCTCGGATCGCCGTCGCGACCTTCACCAACAACGAGGGCCTGGAGAAGGCCGGCTCGTCGAACTACCGCGAGAGCGTCAACTCCGGCGACGTCACCATCAACGCGCCGGGCCAGGGCGCCAACGGTCGGCTCGCCACCGGTGGGCTGGAGATGTCGAACGTCGACCTCGCCCAGGAGTTCACCAACCTGATCATCTCCCAGCGCGGCTTCCAGGCGAACTCCCGCGTCATCACCACCTCCGACGAGCTGCTCCAGGAGCTCGTCAACCTCAAGCGCTGACCCCCGAGGGGCTCCGCCCCTCGCCCACCCCCTCGCACCCGACCGCCCGGTGCCGCTCGACGCGGCACCGGGCGTTCGCGCACCCACGACCGGGCGCACCCACGACCGGGCGACCTGCAGAGGTACCGGTCACGCAGCGTCTGCGCAGTTCAGGGTCGCGAGCTGCGCCTTCGACCGGACTTCTGCAGGTCGCCCGGCGGGAGAGGGGGCTGGTCTCCCGCCCGGTGCACCCCGCCGCGCTCGAGCCGCCGCGCCCGAGCCGCTGCGTCCTTGCAGCGCGCCCCGTCCGCTCGGCCCTCGCCCGCCCGGGTGAGATCGCCGGCGGGCGCTGGCGCCCAGACCCTTCCGCCCTCAGCGGCCACCAGGTACGGCCGATGAGATCCACGAGGCCCACGGACGGGCCTCCCGCCGGGCGGTGCTCCCACCGCTCCACCGCTCGCCCAAGGACGGCTCCCATGATCATCTTGACCCGCCTGGCGGGGTCCCGCTTCGCGGTGAACCCCGACCTGCTGGAACGCGTCGAGGCCACCCCCGACACGGTCCTCACGCTCCTCGACGGCACGAAGTACGTCGTCTCGGAGTCGCTCGAGGACGTCGTGCGCCGCGTCGCCGACTACCGCGCCACCGTCATCGCCACCGCCCGCCGGCTCGCCGAGGCGGACGCCGCCGCGGCCGAGCTCGCGGCCGAGCACGACCCCGCGAGCCCGGCCGACTGGCCGTCCGACGTCACCCCCCACCTCGCGCCGGCCGTGCCGCTGCGCCGTCGCAGGAGGTCCTGATGGATCCCGCAGCCCTCGTCGGCATCCTCTTCGCCCTCGGCGCCATCCTCACGATGATGATCCTCGAGGGCGGCAACCCCCTCGCGATCTTCCTGCCGGCCCCGATGATCCTCGTCTTCGGCGGGACCTTCGGCGTCGCCGTCGCCGGCGGCCTCCTCAAGGACGCCAAGGCCATCGGCGGCACCCTCAAGAAGGCCTTCCTCACGCCGCCGAAGAAGATGGACACCACGGTCGCCACGATCGTGCAGCTCGCCGAGCGGGCTCGCCGTGAGGGCCTCCTGGCCCTCGAGGACGCCGTCAAGGAGGTGGACGACGAGTTCCTGCGCGACGGCCTCCAGGCCGCCGTCGACGGGACCGACCCCGAGGACCTCCGGACGATGCTGCTCGACCGCAGCGACCAGAAGTCCGCGGCCGACAAGCGCGCCTCGAAGTTCTTCAGCGACATGGGCGGCTACGCGCCCACCGTCGGCATCATCGGGACGGTCATCTCGCTGGTGCACGTGCTCGAGAACCTCTCCGACCCCGGCGGCCTCGGCCACATGATCGCCGCCGCCTTCGTCGCCACGCTCTGGGGCGTCCTGTCGGCCAACATCTTCTGGATGCCGATCGCCAACCGGCTCAAGCGCCTGGCCGAGGTCGAGGCCGCGCAGATGAACCTGGTCGTCGAGGGCGTCCTCGCCATCCAGTCCGGCTCCAACCCCCGACTGGTCAAGCAGCGCCTCGCGAGCCTCGTGCCCGCCGGGGAGCTCAAGGACGAGGCGGCGTGAGCGCCGGCGGGGCCCACGGCCGCGCCCGACGGGGTGGTGGGCACGACGAGGGCGGCCACGACGGCCCCGACGAGCGCTGGCTCGTGAGCTACGCCGACATGATCACCGTGCTGATGGCCCTGTTCATCGTGCTCTTCGCCATCAGCCAGGTGGACGCCCAGAAGTTCCAGCAGCTCAAGCAGGGCCTGGCCGAGGGCGTGGGCGCGAACAGCAGCATCCCGATCGACGGGGGCTCGGGCATCCTCGTGAGCAACGGGTCGCTGGCGGCTCCCGCGCAGCCGCAGACCGCCGTCCAGCTCGAGGACCCCGCCGCCACGGCGGCTGGTGCGGGCGCCGCCTCGCCGGCCCGCGCCGCCTCCGCCATGGAGGCCGCCCGCCAGGAGGTCGAGCGCCTCGACGGCCTGGAGCGCCAGCTCGAGGCCGCCCTGCAGAGCGGCGGCCTCGGCGACCGGGTCGACTTCCGCATCACCGACCGCGGTCTGGTGGGGGCGATCGTCGCCGACGACGTCTTCTTCGAGTCGAGCAGCGCCGCGCTGCGCGACACCGGCCGGGAGGTGCTCGACGTGATGGCGCCGGTGCTCGACGCCGACCAGCACCCGCTCGAGCTGCAGGGCCACACCAACTCGCTCCCGGTGCGCGGCGGCGTGTACCCCAGCAACTGGGAGCTGTCGGCGGCGCGCGCCGCCGCCGTCGTCCGCCACCTCGAGAAGGACGGCATCGCCTCGGAGCGCATGACGGCCGTGGGCCACGGGCAGACGCGGCCCCTGTACCCCGGTGACGACGAGAAGGCGCTGTCCGGCAACCGGCGCGTCGACCTCGTCGTCATCTCCGACCAGCCGGCCGAGGTCAAGGCGCTGCTGCCCGAGGCAGCCGCCGAGGCCGAGGCCAGCGCAGCCCCGCCCGCCCCCGCCGTCGCTCCCGACCCGGTCGCCGTCGCGCCCGTCGTCGAGGCCTCGGCAGCCGACCACGCCGACGACGGAGGCCACTGACATGGCCGTGCAGCGCACCACCGCCACCCCCACGACGTCCAAGGAGAAGTCCGTGCCCGGCAAGACCGCAGCCCCCGCCGCCGCCGACGAGGCGGAGGCTCCGAAGAAGAAGAAGCTCCCCCTGCTCATCGGCGCCGTCGTCCTGCTCGTGGCCGTCGCCGCCGGCCTCTGGTTCTTCGTGCTGGGCGGCTCCAGCGCCGAGGCGGCGGAGGAGCCCGCGCCGGAGAAGGGCGAGGTCGTCGCCCTCGAGCCCGTCTCGATCAACCTCGCGAACGGCTCCTACCTCCGCCTCGGCCTCGCCCTGCAGCAGACCGCCGACGCCACGCACGCCGCCGAGGGCAGCGAGGCGCTCGACCTCGCCATCAAGACCTTCTCCGGGCGCACCACCGAGGAGCTCAACGACCTCGCGGTGCGCGACGAGCTCAAGCAGGAGCTGCTCGTGGAGGTGGAGGAGGCCTACCACCAGGAGGTGATGGACCTCTACTTCACCGAGTTCGTCACGCAGTGACGCGCTCTCCGCGCGCCTGAGCCCTCCGCGGCCCGGCACCGCCCCTTCCTCCGGGGCGGGGGCCGGGCCGCGGAAGTCCTCGGCGCGTCGGGGCTCAAGCCCCCGCGCGGTGCGGCCGATGGAGTGTCGTGCCCACCACCCGAACAGCGCAGCCGAGCACCGGCACCGGGTCCCGACCCGGCAGCGCCCGCCAGCGCCGCCGCGGTGTGGTCGTCCCCTGGGACTTCCGCGCGTCCGGCCGCATGGCGCGCGAGCACCTCCGGGTCCTCGAGCTCGCCTTCGAGACCCTCGCCCGCCAGTGGACGACGCAGATGGTCACGCGCCTGCGCGCCGACGTCTCCGTCGAGCTGCGCACCGTCGACCAGTGCACCTACGACGAGCACGCGAGCACCCTCGCCGTGCCGTCCCCGCTGGTCGTCCTCGGCACGGACATCGGTGCCGCCGGCCTCCTGCACGTGCCGTCCGAGGTCGTGCTGTCCGTCGTCGACCACGGGCTGGGCGGCCCCGGCCGCCAGCAGGAGGCCCGCGAGCTCACCGAGCTCGAGGTCGGCGTCCTGCGCGACCTCGGGGACAAGGTGATCGCGGCCCTCGACTACGCCTTCGCGACCATCACGCCCCTGGGCACGCGGCGCACCGCCACCGAGCAGATCCCGCAGCTGGCCCAGGCCGCGCAGGCCACCGATCAGGTCGTCGTCGCCCGCTTCGGCATGACGGTCGGTGCGACGACCGGCGAGGCCACCCTGGCCCTGGTGCTCGCGCCGCTGCAGGCCCGCCTCGGCTCGTCCGCGGCGCCCAGCGAGCGCTCGGCCGAGGAGCTGGAGGCCGAGGCCCGCGCCCAGGCCGCCGTCGTCGGCGCGATGCCCAAGGTCCCCGTGGACGTGGCGCTGCGCCTGACGCCGACCCGCGTCACCTCCGACCGCGTGCTCGACCTCGCCGTCGGCGACGTCGTGCCCCTCGGCCACCCCACGTCCCGCCCCCTCGAGGTCGTCGTCGCCGGGCTCGTGGTGGCCCGCGCCGTCCCGACGGCCTCCTCCACCCGCCTGGCCTGCATGGTCGTGTCCACCGAGGAGAGCCCGCGATGAGCGCCCCCACCACCACCACCGCCACCTTCGAGGTCGCCGAGGTCGCCGAGGCGGCCCGCGCCGCCTCGGGCCTGGTGCCCGCCCCGGGCGCCCTCGTCGTCGACCCCGCCGCGGACGGCGCCCCCGACGTGTGGCCCGACCCGAGCGCCCCGGCGGTCGCAGCCCCCTTCTCGGGTGCCCGCAGCGGTCTCGTGGTCCTGGTCCTGGACGCCGCGACGAGCGCCGCGCTCGCCGCGGATCCCGCCGGCCCGGGCAGCGAGGGGCTGGCCGACGCGCTGCGCCCGGCGCTCGAGGCCGCCGCGGGCAGCCTCGGCCCGGTCGCTCTCGGCCCCCTGCGCACCGCGACGGCGGCGGACCTCGACCTCGCCTCCGCGCCGGTGGTCCCGCTGCTGGCCGACGGCACCGCCCGCGCCTGGGTCTCCCTGGTCGCCAGCGGCGACCTGGTGGCGTCCGTCCCGACCGGCGCGCCGCTCGGCGGCACCGCGGGGCTGCACCTGCTGCGCGACGTCGAGATGACCCTCTCGGTGGAGATCGGCCGGGCCCGGATGACGGTGGCCGAGCTGCTGACGCTCGCCCCCGGGCGGGTCGTCGAGCTCGACCGCGCGGCCGGTGCGCCCGCCGACCTGCTCGTGAACGGGCGGGTCGTCGCCCGCGGCGAGGTCGTCGTCGTGGACGAGGACTTCGGCCTGCGGGTCACCGAGATCCTCGGCAGCGAGCAGGCCTGAGCGCGGTGGACACCCTCGGCCTCCTGCTGCGCGTCACCTGCTCCCTCGCGGCCGTCCTCGGCCTCGTGTGGATGGTGCGCCGCGGCCTGCTGCGCGGCGGCGGCGGGCGCGCCCGCCTCGCCGTCGGCAGCATCACGGTGCTCGCGCGCCAGCAGCTCACCGGCCGCGCCAGCGTGGCGCTGGTCCAGGTCGGCGGCACGGGCCTCGTGCTCGGCGTCACCGACTCCTCGGTGCAGGTGCTGGCCAGCCGGCCGGTGGACGAGCTGCTCCTGCAGCCGGCCGAGCCGGTGCCCGCCCCCCGCCCCCTCGCCGCCCGGCCCGCCGGCCGCCGCCTGCTCCCCACCGCCCGCCGCGAGGCCGTGGCCCTGCCCGCGGTGCTGCTGCCCGCCGCCCCCGCGGCGACGGAGGTCGTCTCGCCCGACGCGGCGCCCGCGGCCCCGGTCGCGGTGCCGACGGCCGCTCCCGCCGCTGACGCGCTGCCGGGAGTGGTCCTCGACCCCGTCCCCGCGCCCGCCCCCGTCGCCGCCCCGGGCGCCGTCGCCGGCCCGGACACCGCCCCGGGCCTGGAGCCGCTGTACGAGGAGCTGCGTCGTCGTGCGCTGGACGCGCTGCCGCGGCAGGAGCGCCGCGAGGCCCCGGCCGCCGGGGCCGCCGACGCCGCGGAGGTCGGTGCCCCGGCGCCGCCCGCGACCGGCTTCGAGGCCTCCCTGGGCCTCGAGCTGGACGCCCGGCCCTCCGACGTCACCGAGGGCCTCGAGGTCACCGAGCGGGACGCCGCCCCGGCCGCCCGTCACGCGCGCCACGCCCGCACCGGCCCCGCCACCCGGCCCGGTGCCCTGAGCGGCTCCGCCCTGTCCCCGGCCACGTGGGTCCAGGCCGTCGACGCGCTGCGCGAGCGGACCGGGCGCCGGTGAGCGCCCTCGTCGGCGCCGACCGCGCCCGGGTGCCGGCCCGCGCCGCCGCGCTGGCGGCGCTGCTGCTCGCGGTCGCCGTGCTCGCCCTGGCCACGGCGCCCGGTGCGGCAGCGGCCGGCCTGGAGGGCCTCACCGAGGGCCAGCCGGGCGTCTCGGTCGACGTCCAGGGCGTCGACGGGAAGCCGAGCAGCGCGCTCGTGATCCTCCTCGGCATCACCGTGCTGTCGGTGGCGCCCGCGGTCCTGCTCATGATGACGGCGTTCACCAAGATCTTCGTGGTGCTCTCCATCACGCGGAACGCCCTGGGGCTGACCGCAGCACCGCCGAACCAGGTGCTCGCCGGCCTCGCCCTCTTCCTCAGCCTCTTCGTCATGGCGCCCGTGCTGGCCGAGGTCAACGAGCTCGGGGTCCAGCCCTTCCTGCGCGGCGAGCTCGACCAGACCAGGGCGCTGGAGACGGGCGTCGGCCCGCTGAAGGAGTTCATGCTCGCGCACGTCCGCAGCGACGACCTGGCGCTGGTCACCCGTGCCGCCGACCGCCCCAACCCCGAGACGCGCGCCGCCACACCGCTGCTCACGCTCATCCCGGCCTTCGTGCTCTCCGAGCTCCGGGCGGCCTTCATCATCGGCTTCGTCATCTACGTGCCGTTCCTCGTGATCGACCTCGTCGTCTCGGCGGCGCTGATGTCGATGGGCATGATGATGCTCCCGCCGGTCACGGTCTCCCTGCCCTTCAAGCTCCTGCTGTTCGTCCTCGTGGACGGCTGGGGCCTGGTCATCACCGCGGTCATCGGCAGCTACGGGACGGGGGCCGGCTGATGGACGACGTCGCCGTCCTGCAGGTGGCCGTCCAGGCGATGACGGTCGCCGCCAAGATCTCGGCCCCGATGCTGCTCACCGCGCTCTGCGTGGGCTTCGTCATCTCGCTCTTCCAGTCCGTCACCCAGATCCAGGAGGTGACGCTGAGCTTCGTGCCGAAGGCCATCGCCGTCGGCATCGCGCTCATGGTCTGCGGCCGCTGGATGATCCTGGAGATGACGAGCTTCACCACCGAGCTCTACGGCCAGATCCCCGGGCTCGTCTCCGGGACCGGCTGAACCCGTGGACATCTCGCTGCCGCTGGAGCAGGTCGTGGCTCTGGCGCTCGCCAGCCTGCGCGTGCTCGGCTGGTTGCTGCTGGCCCCGCCGTTCTCCTACAAGGGCTTCCCCGCCCAGGTGAAGGCGCTGCTGGCGCTCGCGCTGGCGCTGGTCGTGCAGCCGGACGTCTCCGCCCTGGTGGCCACGGGCCTCACCACGCTGGCCCTCCTCGTCGTCGCCGCGCAGGAGCTGCTCATCGGCACCGCGCTGGGGTGGCTCTGCTACCTGGTCTTCGCCGCGGTGCAGAGCGCCGGCGACCTGCTCGACGTCTTCGGCGGCTTCCAGCTCGCGCAGGGCTACGACCCGCTCATGCAGAGCGGCTCGTCGGTGCTGGGCCGCATCTACCAGCTGGTGGCGCTCGCGCTGCTGTTCGCCAGCGGCGCCCACCTCGTCGTGCTCGCCGGGCTGCTGCGGACCTTCGAGGTGCTCCCCGTCGGGCAGGCGATCGACCTCTCCACGGTGGCCCGGGTGGCGACCGAGGGCGTCGCGGGGCTCATGCTCGCCGCCCTGCAGATCGCCGGTCCCCTCATCGCGGTGCTCTTCCTCACCGACGTGGGCCTCGGCCTGCTGACCCGCGTGGCGCCCCAGCTCAACGCGTTCGCGCTGGGGTTCCCGCTGAAGATCCTGGTGACGCTCGTGCTCGTCGGCCTCACCGCGAGCCTGCTGCCCGACGTCGTCCGCACCCTCGCCGAGCAGATGGCCGAGACGGTGATGGGCACCGCCCGCGCGAGCGGGGACGCGTGAGCGCGCGGACGGCCGCGCCGGCGGCGGCGCGCACGAGCGGGGAGGAGCGGCGTCGTGTCCGGTGACTCCGGGGAGAAGACCGAGCAGCCCACCGAGAAGCGGCTCAAGGAGTCGCGCAAGGAGGGCCGGGTCGCGCGGTCGGCGGACGTCGGCGCGTGGCTCGGCATGGCCGCGGCCGGGGCCTGCCTGCCCCTGACGGTCACGCGGGGGTGGGAGGCGGCCCAGACGTCCCTGCAGCACGTCCGCGACGTCGCGGCGACGCCCGACCCGGAGCTCGCCGTCGTCGCGCTGGCCGAGGGGCTCCAGGCCGTGGCGCTCGTGGTCGCGCCCCTCGCCGCCGTCACCGTGGTCGTGGCCATCGCCGCGGCGGCGGCCCAGGGGGGCCTCCACCCGGCGACGAAGAACTTCAAGCCGCAGTTCTCCAAGCTCAGCCCCAAGCAGGGGATCACGCGCATCGCCGGGCCGCAGGCCTGGTGGGAGGCGTGCAAGATCCTGCTCAAGTCGGCGGTGCTGGGCACCGTCCTCTTCCTCGCCGTCAAGGGCCTGCTCCCCGTGCTCATCGGCACCGGCGCCCTCCCGCTCGGCGCCACGATCGACGCGGTGCGCGGCGGGACGGCGACCCTGCTCCGCAGCGCCGTCGTCGCGGGCCTCGTCCTCGCGATCGCCGACTACCTGGTCGTGCGCCGCCGGACCATGAAGGGCATCCGCATGACCCTCAAGGAGGTCAAGGACGAGCACAAGCAGAGCGAGGGCGACCCGATGCTCAAGGGCGCCATCCGCTCCAAGCAGCTCGCGATGAGCCGCAACCGGATGATGGCCGAGATCGCCACCGCCGACGTCGTGCTGCTCAACCCCACCCACGTGGCCGTGGCGCTGCGCTACGAGCCCGGCCGCGGCGCGCCGCGCGTGGTCGCCAAGGGCGCGGGCGCCGTCGCCGCGAAGATCCGTGAGCGCGCCGCCGAGCACCGCGTGCCGATGGTCGAGGACGTCCCGCTCGCCCGCGCCCTGCACGGCGCCTGCGCCCTGGGCCAGGAGGTCCCCGCCGAGCTCTTCACCTCCGTCGCGCGCGTGCTCGCCTTCGTGATGCGGCTGCGCAGCCGCGGGGCGGCCGCCGGGCGGCACCGGATGCCCGCTGCGGCGACGGCCTGAGCGTCCGGCCCGTCGCCTCAGACGCAGGGCCCCGCTGCCGACAGGAGGAGCAGGAGCGCCGGTCGCCCCGTCGACGCGCGCCCTGCCCTCGCGCTGCCTCCCGTCCCCGCGGGAGCTCGCGACCGGGCGCTCCGCGCCGTCCGGGGGCCGGAGCCAGCGCGCCACGCGCACCTGCTCGGCCGTCGTCCCAGCCCTCGTCCCGCACGGAGTCCCCATGAGCACCGCACAGCCCGCCCCCGCCTCCTCCCGTCGTCGACTCCGGGACCTGAGCCTGGTCCGCAAGATCGGCGTCACCGTCGCCATCCCGTGCCTGGCGAGCGCCGTCGTGAGCGCCGTCGCGATCGACGGCCTCCGCGAGGTGCGCACCGCCGCGGCGGAGGTGCGCTCGGAGAACTTGGAGGCGCTCGAGGCGGTGAACGACGCGCGCGCCCTGTACCAGGCGCAGCGCGTCAGCGCCCGCGACGTCCTGCTGCGGCCGGACCAGGCGCAGGCCCAGGTGGCCGAGATCGAGGAGGCCTTCGCGACGATCACCGACGACCTGGTGACGTACCAGCCCCGCGCGGCGGACCAGGAGGTCGCCGCCGGGCTGGTGGCCGCGCTGGAGGAGTACGCGGTCCTGGTGCGCGAGGACGTCGTCCCCGCGGCGCTCACCGGCGACCCCCGGGCCCTCGCCGCCGCCGTGGACGGGACGTCGGAGACCGTCGCGGCCGTCGAGGAGGGCTTCGCCGGGGCCATCGAGGCGGAGGGGGCGAGCGCCGAGGCGCGCGTCGCGGCCGCGGAGGCGACGAGCCGCGCGACCGGCGCGCTGATCCTCGCGGTGGCGCTGCTGGCCCTCCTGCTGGCGGCGGGCGTCGCGGCGGCCGTCGTCCGCGGCATGAAGATCACGCTCGGCGAGGTCGGGCGGGTGCTGACGGCCATGGCCCGGGGCGACCTCACCCAGCGCCCGCAGGTCGACCGCGACGACGAGCTCGGTCGCATGGCGCGGTCCCTGGAGACCGCCCAGGCCGGTGTGGCCGGCGTCGTGCGCGACGTCAGCGCCGGCGCCGGGACGCTGGCGGCGGCGGCGGAGCAGCTGTCGGCGACCTCCCGGACGATCGCCGGGTCGGCGGCGGACACCTCGGAGCGCTCCTCGGAGGTCGCCTCGGCGGCCGAGGAGGTCTCGCGCACGGTGCAGACGGTCGCGGCGGGCTCGGAGCAGATGGGCGCCTCCATCCGCGAGATCTCCAGCAACGCCTACAGCGCGGCCGAGGTCACCAGCCGCGCGGTGGAGGTGGCGGCGCAGACCTCCGAGCTCGTGAGCCGGCTCGGCGCGTCCTCGGAGGAGATCGGCAAGGTCGTGAAGGTGATCACGACGATCGCCGAGCAGACCAACCTGCTGGCCCTCAACGCCACGATCGAGGCGGCGCGGGCCGGCGAGGCCGGGCGCGGGTTCGCCGTCGTGGCCAACGAGGTCAAGGACCTCGCGCAGGAGACGGCCCGGGCGACGGGGGACATCACCGCGCGCGTGGCCGCCATCCAGTCCGACACCGAGGCGGCCGTGGCCGCCATCGCCGAGATCAGCGGCGTGGTCGACCAGGTGAACGGCTTCCAGGGCACCATCGCGTCGGCGGTCGAGGAGCAGACGTCGACGACCTCGGAGATGAGCCGCAACGTCGCGCAGGCGGCCGCCAGCGCCGGGGAGATCGCCGCGACGATCGCCGGGGTGGCCTCGGCGGCCGGGGAGACCACCACCGGCGTCGGCGAGTCGCTGAGCGCGGCCTCCGAGCTCAGCGAGCTCTCGGGCCGGCTGCAGACCCTCGTGGGCCGGTTCACCGTCTGACCGGGTCGTGCCGGTGCGTCCCCGGGCCGCCCGCGCCCGCGCGGCAGCCCGGGGTCCGAGCGGCCATGATGGCCCCGTGCGGGTCGCGCTCGTGTCCGAGGTCTGGACCCCAGAGGTCGACGGGCTCGTCACCCGTCTGGAGAGCACGGTCGCCGAGCTGCGCCGCGCCGGCCACGACGTCCTCGTCGTGGCACCCACGACCGGGACCGACGTCCCCGGGGTGGTGGAGCGCCGCACCCGGGGCGTCCGCATCCCCTTCCTCTACGGCGGGCGGCGCTGGGGGGTGCCCGACGCCAGGGTCGCCCGGGCGGTGCGCGACTTCGCGCCGGACGTCGTCCACGTCGTCAACCCCGTCCTCATGGGGGTCGCCGCCGCCCTGCGGCTGGCGCCCCGCCACCCGCTGGTCGTGAGCTACCACACCGACGTCGCCACCTACGCCGGCCACTACCACCTCGGCGCCGGCGAGGGCTTCGTGCACGCCTCCATGCGGGCGACGTACCGGCGCGCGGACGTCCGGCTCGCCACGTCCGCCGTCGGGCGGGGCCACCTCGCCGAGATCGGGATCGACGACGTCGACCTGTGGGGCCGCGGCGTGGACACCGCCGCCTTCCGCCCCGGCCGGGACGGCTCCCGCCTGCGCCCGCGGCTGGGCCCGGACCCCGACCTGCCCGTGGCGCTGCACGTCGGGCGCATCGCCAGCGAGAAGGGGTGCGACCGGCTGGTCCCGCTGGCCTCGACCGACCCGCCCGTGCAGCTGGCGCTCGTCGGCGAGGGCCCGGACCGCGACCGCCTCGCGCGCGTGCTCGCCGGGCGGCGCGCCACCTTCACGGGGGTGCTGCGCGGGGACGACCTCGCCGACGCCTACGCGGCCGCCGACGTGCTGGTCTTCGCCTCGGAGACGGACACGCTCGGCCTGGTGCTGCTCGAGGCGATGGCGAGCGGCCTGCCCGTCGTCGCGCTCGACACGAGCACCGCCCGCCAGACGCTGGAGGGCTACGAGGCCGCGCACCTCGTCCCGGCCGGAGCGGGGGAGGACGGGTGGAACCTCGCCGTGCGCGCCGCGGCGGAGGCCGCAGCCCGCGCGGGCGAGGCCCACGGCGGGGGGGCCGAGGGCCGGGTCGCCGCCCGCGCGGCGGTCGCCCGTCCCGCCGACGACTGGGTCGTGACGACCGAGCACCTCGTCGCGGACGTCTACGAGCGGGCGGTCGAGCTGGCCGGGCGCCGGATCGCGACGTCCCGGCGCCGCCCGGCCGGAGCGCGGTGAGGCCGTCCCGGGGGAGCACGGCCACCGCCGCCCCGGCCCGCCCCCGCGGGGACGCCCCGCAGCTGGCGACCCGGCGCCGGGTCGGGCGCTTCGGCGTCGTCGCGGCGATGAACGCGGCCGTGGACGTCGGCGTGACCACCGGGCTGGTGCTGCTCCTGCGCCCCGACCCCAGCCCGCAGGAGCTGGCCGTGCTCAGCGCCGCCGGCGTCGTCGCCGCGCTCGTGCACAGCTACGCCTGGAACAGCCGCTGGACGTTCGGGGACCGGGCCGCCGGCCCGTCGCGGAGCGACCGCCGCGCCCAGCGGCTGCGCTTCGCCCTCCAGGGAGGGGCCAACGTGGCCGTCGGCGCCCTCGTGGTCTGGGCCGCCTCGCGCGTGCTCGACGGGACGACGCCGCTGCCCCCCGACGCGGCGGACGCGCTCGCCAAGCTCCTGAGCATGGTCACCGCCTCCACGGTCAGCTACCTGCTCATGCACCACCTGGTCTTCCGCGGGCGCGGCCCCGCCGCTGCCCGCTAGCGACCTCCCTCCACGACCGCCGGCGGTGCGCCCGTCCCGGCCCGCCGGTGCTGAGGAGGACGACGCGCCCGGGTCCACCCGACACGCCGCTCCCACCCGTCCGGCTCAAGGTCGGCAGCCCCGCTGCCGAGGACACCTGTGCCAGGACGGCGCGCAAGGGCGGACGGATCCGCGAGGGAGAGGGCCGAGGGGCCCTCCAGCAGACCGGGAGCGATCCCGGGGGAAGGACGTCGTGGGCTCCTCCATCAGCCGCCTGGCCGTCCCCGTGGGCGTCGTCGGGATCGTCCTGCTCCTCGTGGTGCCCGTCCCGGCGCCCCTCCTGGACCTGCTCATCGCCACGAACATCACCGCCGCGCTGGTCGTGCTGCTGACGGCGATGTACGTGCGCCGCCCGCTCGACTTCTCGATCTTCCCGGCGCTGCTGCTGGTGCTGACGCTCTTCCGCCTGGGCCTGAACGTCGCCTCGACACGGCTCGTCCTCGGGGACGCCCACGCCGGCAAGGTCATCGAGGCCTTCGGCCAGTTCGTCATCTCCGGCTCGCTCGTGATCGGCCTCGTGATCTTCCTGATCCTGGTGATCATCCAGTTCGTCGTCATCACGAACGGCGCCGGCCGCGTCGCCGAGGTCGGGGCCCGCTTCACCCTCGACGCGATGCCCGGCAAGCAGATGGCCATCGACGCCGACCTCAACGCCGGCCTCATCGACGAGGACACCGCCCGCCAGCGACGCGCGGACGTGACCGCCGAGGCGGACTTCTACGGCGCCATGGACGGCGGCTCGAAGTTCGTCAAGGGCGACGCCATCGCCGGCATCATCATCACGGTCATCAACCTGGTCGGCGGCTTCATCATCGGCATGGTCCAGAAGGACATGCCGGCGGGGGAGTCCCTGCAGACCTACAGCCTCCTGACGGTCGGCGACGGCCTCGTCTCCCAGATCCCCGCGCTGCTGCTCTCGGTCGCCACCGGCCTCATCGTGACCCGCGCCACCACCCAGGGGGACCTGGGCACGGACGCGGCGACGCAGCTGCTCAAGCAGAAGCCGGCGCTGATGATCGCGGGCGCGGGCGTCATCGTCATCGCGATCATCCCCGGCATGCCCAAGCTGCCGTTCATGCTGCTCGGCGCCGCGGTCCTGCTCGCGGCCCAGCGCGCGGGGAAGGTGCAGGCGGCCGAGGCGGCCGCGGCCGCGGTCGGCCCGGCGCTGCCCTCCGCGCCCGGCGCGGACAGCCCGCAGGGCCTCCTCCAGCAGATGCGCGTCGACCCGCTGGAGGTCGTGCTCGCCCCCGACCTCGTCGACCTCGTCGACACGGGCGCCGGCGGGGACCTGCTCGACCGCGTGCGTGGCCTGCGCCGCAAGACGGCGCTCGAGCTGGGCCTCGTCGTCCCGCCGGTCCGCACCCGCGACAGCATCGACTTGCCGATGTCCTCCTACGCCATCCGCATCTCGGGGGTGGAGGTCGGCCGCGGCCAGGCGCCCCCCGGGCGCGTCCTGGCCCTCGGCGACGACCTCGACCACCTGCCCGGGACGCCGACGAGCGAGCCGGTCTTCGGCCTCGCCGGCCGCTGGGTGCCCGCCGAGCTGCAGCACCAGGCCGAGATGACCGGGGCGACGGTCGTCGACCGCGCGTCCGTGCTCGTGACGCACCTGGCGGAGGTGGTGCGCACCCACGCGGCGCGCCTGCTCTCCCGCGAGGACGTGCGCGCCCTCGTCGACGCGGTGAAGGCCGACGACCCGGCGGTGGTCGAGGAGCTCGTGCCCGGCGTCATGACGCTGGGGGAGGTGCAGCGCGTGCTGCGCGCCCTGCTGGACGAGGGCGTCGCCATCCGCGACCTCGCGCGCATCTTCGAGGCCCTCTCGCTGCGCGGGCGCGGCGGCGGCGCCGACCTCGACGCCCTCGTGGACGCGGCCCGCGCGGCCCTCGGGCCGGCCATCGCCGCGGCCGCCGCCCGTGACGGCGTCCTGCGGGTGATCACCCTGGACCCGCTGCTGGAGCACCAGATGGCCGAGTCCGTGCGCCCGGGCGAGGAGGGGGCGACCCTGTCCCTCGACCCGCGCCGCGCCGAGCTCGTCGTCGAGCAGGTGGACGCCGCGCTGCGGGGCGCCGAGGACCTCGGCTGGTCGCCCGTCCTCGTCTGCGCGCCCGTGCTGCGGGCGCCCCTGCGCCGGCTCGTGGGCCTGGCCGTGCCACGCCTGCCCGTGATGTCCTACTCCGAGGCGGGTGGGGGCGGTGCGTCCGGCCCCCGCATCGAGACCGTCGGGACGGTGACGGGGGCCGCGGCGGTCCCGGCCGCGCAGGCGCTGGGGGCGTGAGGCGATGACCACCGTGGTCCTCGAGGGGGACGGCATGGAGGAGCTGCTGGCGCGCGTCGCGGCCGAGCACGGCGAGGGCGCCCGCGTGGTGCGCGCCGAGCGCGTGCGCGTCGGCGGCGTGGGCGGCTTCTTCGCCCGCCAGCGCTACGAGGTCGTCGTCGAGGTCGACGACGAGGACGGGGACGACCCCGCCGTGGACGCCGCCCAGGCCGCTGCGTCCAGGACCGCTGGGTCCCGGGCCGCGGACGGCCCGCACTCGGGGGTCAAGGTCCCCCGCGCTGCCGCCGAGGACACGGGGGAGCGCGCCGGGCACGTCCTCGCCCCCGCTCCCCGCGGACCGGGCGACCGGGCCGGGAGCACCACCCAGGACACGGCCGGCGACATCGCCGGCCAGCACCAGCACGGCCCCCAGGGCCGCGACCACGAGGAGACGCACGTGCTCGGACACTCCAGGGGCCCCGCGGCCACCGCCGCGGAGGTGCCCGTCCCGCGGGCCACCGCCGACTCGGGCCGCTGCGAGGAGGTGCTGGGCGACATCTTCGACTCACCGATCGCCCGGGCCCTCGTGCGCGGCGGCGTCCTCGACGCGGGCGGCAGCGCCCTCGTCGCCGGCCGCACCGCTGCCCGCGGCGGTGCGCTCGACCGCCTGGTCGACGCGGCCGATGCGGGGGACGATGCCGCCGTGGGGATCAACGGGATGAACGGGACGAGCGTGAACGGGACCGGCCTGAACGGTGCTGGCCTGAACGGCGCCGGCCTGAACGGGTCCGCCGTGGACGGCGCCGGCGTGAACGGCCGGGCCGGGAGCCGACCGCGGGGCCGGCACGCCGCCCCCGCGGAGCCGCTCGAGCGCGGCCGCCCCGTCTCGACCGAGAGCGCCGCCTTCGCCGCGGTCCTCGACGCGGTGCGCGGTGCGGCCGAGCCCGACCCCGAGGCCGTGCCGGCGCCCTCCGCCGTCGCCGAGCCGGAGGTCCCCGCCGCGCAGGGCCCCGAGCCCGTGGCCGCCGGCGCCGCCGTGGCCGAGCTCATGGCCCTCCTCGCGGCCCGCCACGTCGCCGAGGGGACGGCGCCCGCCGACTCCTCGGTCGCGCAGGAGCAGGTCCACGAGCAGGCCCCGCAGCAGCCCGGCTCCCAGCAGCGGGCCGCGCAGCAGCAGGCCCCCCAGCCGGTCCGGCGCGAGCCCGCCGTGGCGCCGGTCGTCCCGACCCGCGCCCCGGTCGGGGGCGAGACCGACACGCCCCGCGCCCGCGCCGCGGCGGCGGGCCTGCCGGCCCCCCTGCTCGAGCGGCTCGCGGTCGACGCGACGGCGGGCGACCTGCACGAGCTGCTCGAGGAGCTGCCCGTGGCGCCCTCGCTGCCCGCGAGCGAGGGCGACCTCGTGGCCGTGGTCGGCGCTCCCCGTGAGGCGCTCGTGGTCGCGAAGGCGCTGGCGACGCGGCTCGGCCTCGGCCCCGAGGGCGTCCTCGTCGCGGCCTGCCCGACCGGGCCGAGCTCCCCGCGCCGCGAGGTGGTCCGCGACGCCGTCGCGGCGCGCCGCGCCGCGGCGACGGTCCGCCTGGGCGACGCCCCCGGTGTCGTGGTGGTGCAGGTCGAGTGCGACCCGGAGAGCGTGCGCTGGGCCCGCGGCGTCGTCAGCGCCCTGCAGGCCGACCAGGTGCACGCCGTCGTCGACGCGACCCGCAAGAGCCTGGACACCGAGCGCTGGCTCGACGGCGTGTTCGCCGAGGACCCGGACGCGGCGCACGTGGTGCAGGCCGCCGGCAGCGGCGACCCGGGCACCGTGCTCGGCTTCGAGGTGCCGGTCGCCAGCGTCGACGGCGGTGACGGCGGCGCCAGCGCCTGGACCTCCCTGCTGACCCGCGCGCTCCCCGAGGCGGCGGCCGACGAGCCGCTGCCGCCTCGTCGCCGGCGCCGGGCCGGGCGGTGAGCGTCGGCGTCGTCACCGCGCTGACCGTGCTGCTGTCCGCCCCGGCGGTGCACGGGATGCTCGTGGGGGCCACGACCCCCTTCGAGGCCTCGGTGCGGCTGCTCGCGGCCCTGGTGGTCGCGATGGTCGTCGAGGCCCTGCTGCGCCGCGCGCTCTCCTCGGCTCCCGCGACGACGGACGGCGCGGGCCGGGGCCCGCGCCCGCGCCGCGCCCCGGAGGTCGTGGTCCCCCAGGCGCTCCCCGAGGAGCTGGCCGCCCGCCTGCGCGCCGGGGACGACGCCCTGCGCTGAGGGGTCGCCTCCCCGCCGCGAGGTGCTCCGAGCGCGGCATCCGGGGGGTTGTGGGCGGGGAGATGTCCGGCATCCCCCCGTCCGCGCCTATGCTCGGCGGGTGCTGGTCCTGACCCGTCGCGCGGGAGAGAGCATCGTCATCGGCGACGACGTCGTCGTGACGGTCGTCGAGGTGCGCGGCGAGGTGGTGCGGCTCGGCGTCGACGCCCCTCGCAGCGTGCAGGTGCACCGCGAGGAGGTGTACCGCGCCGTCGTGGAGGCGAACCGCTCCGCGGCCGCCGTGAGCGACGACGCCATCGCCGCCCTGACCTCGGGCCTGCGGGGCGCTCCCGGGTCCGCGGGCGCTCAGGCCGGCACCGACACCGCTCCCTCGGGCGCCGCTGCGGACGACGGCGCCACCGACCGCTGACCCCGGGCCTCCAGCCGGCCCGCCCGCGGCTGCCCGCCCGCCCGGACGCGACGACGCCCCCACCGGGAACCGGCGGGGGCGTCGTCGTGCGGCTCGGCGGAGAGGTCAGCCGGCGAGCGTCGCGGTGTCGATGACGAAGCGGTAGCGGACGTCGCTGGCGACGACCCGCTCGTAGGCCTCGTCGATCTGGTCGCCGCGGACGACCTCGACCTCGGCGCCGATGCCGTGCTCGGCGCAGAAGTCGAGCATCTCCTGCGTCTGGCGGATGCCGCCGATCTTGGACCCGGCGAGCGTCTTGCGGCCCCCGATGAGGGAGAAGGCCGCGATGTCGAGCGGCTTCTCGGGCGCGCCGACCTGGACGAGGGCGCCGTCGAGCTTCAGCAGCCCGAGGTAGGCGTTGAAGTCCACGTTGGCCGAGATGGTGCTGACGATGAGGTCGAACGTGCCGGCGAGGGACTCGAAGGTGCCCTCGTCGCCGGTCGCGTAGTAGTGGTCGGCCCCGAGGCGCAGGCCGTCCTCCTGCTTCTTCAGCGACTGCGACAGCACGGTCACCTCGGCGCCGAGCGCCTTGGCGATCTTGACGCCCATGTGGCCGAGGCCCCCGAGGCCGACGATCGCGACCTTCGTGCCGGGGCCGGCGCCCCAGTGCTTGAGCGGGCTGTAGAGGGTGATGCCGGCGCACAGCAGCGGCGCGGCGACGTCGAGGTCGATCCCCTCGGGGATGCCCATGACGTAGTTCTCGTCGACGACGATCTTCTCGCTGTAGCCGCCGTCGGTGGGGCGCCCGTCCTTGCCGACGGCGTTGTAGGTGCCGGTCTCGCCCTTGAGGCAGTACTGCTCCTCGCCGGCGCGGCAGTTCTCGCACTCCCGGCAGGAGTCGACGAAGCAGCCCACGCCGACGCGGTCGCCGACGGAGAACTTCGTGACGTCGCTGCCGACCTCGGAGACGACGCCGGCGATCTCGTGGCCGGGCACCAGCGGGAAGAGCGTCTCGCCCCACTCGCCGCGCGCGGTGTGGATGTCGGAGTGGCAGATGCCGGCGAACTTGATGTCGATGAGGACCTCGGCGGCGCCGACGTCGCGACGCTCGATGGTCGTCGCCTGGAACGGCTCGCCGGGGGCGGAGGTGGAACGGGCGTTGACGGTCAGCACAGGTGCGCTCCTCGGGTGGGTCGGTCGCGCCACGGGGTGGGCAGGCCAGCGGGCCCGCTCGTGGCGGTGCGTGGCGGGCAACCCCGGTGGGGGGCGTGGTGTTCCGCAGCGCCGTCGCGCCGGTCGGTGCGGTCGCCGCGGCGCTGACCCGATCGGTGACTTTCCGTGGCTCAGGGGGGTGAGCGGGGCGACCTCCGATCGCATTCAACGACAGCGGGTGCTCACCTGGTGCGACCACCGCGCTCAGCGCGACGTCGACATCGCGCTGCGTGCTCAGCGCGCCTGCCCCGGAGGTCTGCCCGTGACCGAGCGCGACGAGCCGGAGCCGGAGCCGGAGCCGGAGCAGGAGCCGGAGCCGGAGCAGGAGCCGGGGGAGGACGCGCGTCCGCCTCGGCGGCGGGCCCGCGACCGGGACGCGCCGACGGTGGCGCACCCCCCGCTCGGTCCGCCGCGTGCGCGGCCCGGCCGCCGGCCGCGCTGATCCGCCGCCCGGTCGGTCCGGAGGTCGGCTAGGGCAGGCGGCCGCGGCGCAGGACGGGGACCCCGGCGCTCGCCGGGTCCACGGGCTCGGCGGTGCGGAGCTCCGCCGAGCCGACCACGAGCGCGCCGGAGGTGGTGGGCACGCAGCGGAGCCCGCCGCGCCCGCGCAGCGCGGGGTGCGCGCCGGGTGCGAGCACCTCGTCCATCCAGGCGCACGGCGCCGCGGGACGGCGACCCGCGAAGCGGACGACCCCGCCCCCGCCGGCGCGGCAGTCCAGGGCCAGGTCCCGCCCGACCAGCGCGTCCACCGGGGCGCCGCGCAGGACGACGTTGCGCCGGGGGCGGCGCGGGTCGAAGCCGCCGAGGGGGTCGGCGTCCGTGGCCAGGCCGAGGTCGGCGGCCACGCGCTCCAGGGACTCGACGGCCATCAGCGTCACCGCGGCGTCCATGTGCGCGGCGCGGCCGAAGAAGCGGTCGCCGACCACGCCCTTGCCCGCGACGACGTCGACGCGCTCCCGCGCGGTGGAGACCGGGTGGGGGGCGCCGTCGCGGGGGCGGCCGAAGTAGTGGTGCTCCGGCGAGGCGAGCAGCCAGAGCACCTCGACCGGGGTGCGCACCGGGAGGTCCTCCAGCGCGGCGTCCGTCGCCCGGTCGGGACCGCGCTCGTCGTCGTCGGGCGGCGGGGGGAGCACCGGCGAGGGGGTGGAGGGGGGCACGGGGCCATCCTCGCTCGCGGGTGGTCGCCGGTCCGTCGGGGACGACCGCTCCCGCGCACCGGAGGCGACGGAGGCCGGGCGACGGGATCGGAGCGGCGCAGGCCGGGCGACGGAGTCCGAGCGGCGAAGGCCGGTGGGCCCGGTGCCGTGCCCGGGCGCGCCGGCGGAGGGGGCGTGCGGTAGGCACGGGGGATGGACCCCGACGCTGCGGTGCCCGCCTCCTCCGACGGCAGCTCCCCCTCGTCTGCGGACCGGGCCCGGGAGCGCCTGGCCCGGGGGCCGGCCGGCCGCGGTCGACCCGGTCGACGAGGGCCGCAGGAGGAGCCATCGGGCCTGGGGCCGGCGATGGAGCTCGAGGGCGTGGTCGAGGAGGGCGTCGAGCTCGGGGCGGTCGTGCTCCGCGTGGAGGCGGGGGGGACGTGGCTCGTCGGCCCCGCGCACCGCCACCTCGTCGGCCACCGCGTGCGCGTGCGCGGCGCCGAGCGGCGCGGGGTGCTCACGACGGCGCAGCAGGGTCCTCCGCTGGCCGTCGAGGACGTGGAGGACCTCGGCCCCGCCTGATCCGCGCGCCGGTACCCGCTCGGCGTCCCGCGCGGCGCCCGGTCCCGTCCTGCGCTGCTCCACCCCGCGCCGTCTCCCGCCGCCGCGGGGCCTGTCCTCGGTCTGCGCACAGCGACGGCGCCCCCGGCGCGTGCGCACAGCCGCCCGTCGGAGGGGTCGACCGGGCCCGCCCCGCTCCTAGCGTCCCGCCGGGGATCGAGAGCGGGAGGTCGCACATGACGGTCGGGACGGGCGCGGGTGTCGAGGGGCTGGTGCGGGCGGTGGCCCCGGCGCTCGCGGCGGCGACCGCGGCAGCAGCGGCGCTGCGCGCGGCGGCGTCCAGGGTCGACGGCGAGGCGGCGGCCGTCCGCGCCGAGGTGGGTCGCCTGCGCGCCGCCGACGCGGGGGGCTGGCGCTCGCGCGCCGCGCTGGCCTACCGCGCGCGGCTGGGTGACCTCGTGGCGCGCGCCTCTCGCGACGCGGGCGCCCTCGACGACCTCGCGGCGGCCCTGCGGGGGCACGCGGCGGGCGTGGAGGGGCGCGCGGAGGCCCTTCGCGCCGCCGCCGCCGGCGCGGCCGAGCTCGTCGTCCGGGCGGTCGAGGAGGGCGACGACCTGGCGCCGCGGCTGCTGGCGCGCGCCGAGGCGGTGCTCGCAGACGCCTCGCGCAGCGCCCCCTCCTGGACGGCGGCTCGGTGGTGAGCTCCGGGGCGGGCCGGGGGGTGGGCCCCGGAGCCGGCGGTGCGACGGGGCCCGGGGGTGACCTGCTGACGGAGGTCCTCGGCCCGGGGCGCTCCGCGGGCGGCGGGCTGGCGGTCCGCGGCGGCGCCGGGGGTCTCGTCGCCGACGGGCGCGAGATGGGGGCGGCGGCTGACGCGCTGCGGCGCGTGGGGCTCTCCCTCGGGGAGCGCGCCGCCGAGGTGGGCCTCGTCGTCGCCCGCACGGGCCTCACCGGCGCGCCCGCGCTCGACCCCGCCGGCGCCGCCGCGGTCGCCCGTGCGCTGGCCGCCGCGGTCGGGGCGGGGGGAGCCGCGGGCACCGCCGCGGCGTGCGGCGAGCTGGCTGCGCGCCTGGCGCTGGCCGGCGCGGCCTACGAGGAGGCCGAGCGGGTGGCGCAGCGCGTTGTCGCGGGGGTCCGGGACGGCGTGGCCCGGGCCGCCGGCGGGGCGCTGGGCGCCCTGGTGCGGCGCCCGGAGGTCGTCCTCCCCGCAGGGGCGGTCGTGCTCGTGGCCGTCTCCGGGGCCTCGCTCACGTGGGTGGTGGTGCGGGGCGGTGGCCTCCTCGGTGACCTGGGCGACCGAGCGGTGGGTGCCCTCGCCGACGGCCGGGTCGACGCGGCGGAGCGGACGGCGCTCGTCGCGGGGACGACCGACCTGCCCGGGGAGCTGGAGGTCCTCGCCCGGGCGGACGCCGGGGGAGCGGCGAGGGCGCTCGCCGCCGAGGCCTCCCTCCTCGCGGCGCAGCACCCCCAGCTGCTGCAGCACGTGGTGGCCGCGGCGCCCGCGCTCGCGGGCGCCGCCCTGCCGCTGCGGGCGGGGGGCACCGACCGCGGAGCGGTCTGGGCGGGTGGGGACCGCGGAGCGGTCTGGACGGGTGGGGACCGCGGAGCGGTCTCGTCGGGCGGGCGCCGCGGAGGGGGCGCCTCGACCGGGGGCCGCGGCGCCGTGGCGCTCCCGGGCGGGGACCGATGGGCGTGGCCGCCGCGCGACGTCGCCGACCTCGCGGCGGCCGTGGCCGTCGTCGGGACCCAGGACGGCGCGCTGCGCCCCACGCGGGTGGACGTGCGCGCCGCCGGCCCCGCGGTGCCCGTGGCCCCGGCGCGCGGCACGGCCGACCTGCTGGCGCGAGCTCGGCCCATGGCCGGCGGCGGGGCGCTCAGCCCGGGCGGGCGGGCCACCAGCCGGGCGCCCGTCCACGTCGAGCGCGTCGTCGACGCCGCCGGCGCGCGCCGGTGGGTCGTGGTGCTCCCGCCCACGCAGACGACCGCGGCGCCGTGGGCGCGGGCGACGACGAACCCCGCCGACCTCGGCACCGACGTCCGCGCGGTGGGCCAGGTGCCCACGGCGGCGACGCGCGCCGCGGTCACGGCCATGCAGCGGGCTGGGGTCCGCCCCGGTGAGCCGGTCCTGCTCGTCGGCTACAGCCAGGGCGGCCTGACGGCGGTCCAGCTGGCCGCCGACCCGGCGCTGCGCGAGCGCGTGACCGTCGACGCGGTGCTCACCGCCGGAGCCCCGGTCGGCGGGTTCGACCTCCCGCCCGACGTCGCGGTGCTCTCCCTCGAGCACGAGGAGGACTGGATCGCGAGCCTGGACGGCGGGGCGAACCCGGCGACCCCCGCCTGGTCCACCGTCGTGCGGGACCTGCCGCCCGGGGCGACCGCACCCGCTCCGGGGGAGGCGCCGGACGGCATGGCCGGCCACGGGCTGGACCACTACGGGGAGACGGCCGACCTCGTGGACGCCTCGGACGACGCCTCGCTCGTCGCGTGGCGCGAGCGCGCGGCCCCGTACCTGGCGGCCGAGGGCACCACCGCGAGCGCCCAGCTCTTCCTCGCCGAGCGCCGGCCGGTCGGGTGAGGCGCTGCGGTGCAGAGGTCCTCGCGGCCCGGCCCCCCGGGCGCGCCCGGCTGGCAGGATGCGGCCCGCCGGCCCGGGCGACGCCACCGGGCGAGGGCGCTGGGCAGCGGGCGCGGGGCGGGCGGGCTCGGGGCAGACGGGCTCGGGGCAGCGCCCGGGCGACGACGAGGGCGACGACGAGGACCGAGGAGAGCACATGAGCTGGCTGGTGACGGGCGGCGCGGGGTACATCGGTGCGCACGTCGTGGACGCGTTCCGCGAGGCGGGGCTGGGCTGCGTCGTGCTCGACGACCTGTCGTCGGGCGTCGAGGCGTTCGTGCCGGAGGACGTCCCCTTCGTGCGGGCCGACCTGCTCGACGTCCCCGCCGTCGAGGCGGCGCTCCGCGAGCACGAGGTCACCGGCGTCGTCCACCTCGCCGGCTTCAAGTACGCCGGCGTGTCGGTGCAGCGGCCGCTGCACACCTACACGCAGAACGTCACGGCCATGGTGGGGCTGCTGCGGGCGATGGACGAGGTCGGCGTCGACCGGTTCGTCTTCTCCTCCAGCGCCGCCGTGTACGGCACGCCGCCGGGCGACGTCGTCACCGAGGAGACGCCGACGGCCCCGGAGTCGCCGTACGGGGAGAGCAAGCTGGTGGGGGAGTGGCTGCTGCGCGACGCGGCCCGCGCCACCGGCCTGCGCGGCACCTCGCTGCGGTACTTCAACGTCGTGGGCTCCGGGCGCCCCGAGCTCTACGACTCCAGCCCGCACAACCTCTTCCCGCTCGTCCTGGCAGCCCTCGCCGAGGGCCGGACGCCCCGCATCAACGGCACCGACTACCCGACGCCCGACGGCACCTGCGTGCGCGACTACGTCCACGTGGCCGACCTGGCGCGCAGCCACGTCGCCGCCGCCCGTCGCCTGGAGGCCGGCGACCCGGTCGAGCCGGTCTACAACCTCGGCAGCGGCGACGGCGTCTCCGTGCGCGAGATCATGAGCGCCGTCGCGCGGGTCACGGGCGTCGACTTCACCCCCGAGGAGGCCGAGCGCCGCCCGGGCGACCCCGCCCGCATCGTCGCGCGGGGCGACCTCGCCGCCCGCGACCTCGACTGGGCCATGCGGCACGACCTCGACGACATGGTGGCCGGGGCCTGGGCGGCGCAGCAGCGCGCCGCCGGGTGAGGGCGGGGCGCGCCGGCCCCCGGCCGGCTCCCGGCGCGCCCCTACCCTGCCCGGCATGACCTCGCTGCACCCCCGCCTGCGGGCGGTCCTCGACGACGTGCCGTCCTACGTGCCCGGCCGCCCGCCGCAGGTGCTCGAGGGCGTCACGCCGTACAAGCTCGCGAGCAACGAGAACCCCTACCCGCCGCTGCCCTCGGTGCTCGAGGTGATCGGCCGGGCGGCGGCGAGCGCCAACCGCTACCCGGACATGCTGAGCAGCGAGCTGACGGCGGCGATCGCGCGCCACGACGGCGTCCCGCAGGAGCACGTCGTCGCCGGGCCGGGCAGCGTCGGGGTCCTCGGCCAGGTGCTCACAGCGGCAGCCGGCGACGGCGACGAGGTCGTCCACGCCTGGCGCTCCTTCGAGGCCTACCCCATCGTCGTGCGGCTCTCGGGCGCCCGGTCGGTGCCCGTGCCGCTCCTGCCCGACGGCCGCCACGACCTGCCCGCGATGGCCGCGGCCGTCACCGAGCGCACCCGGCTCGTCCTCGTGTGCAGCCCGAACAACCCCACCGGCCCGACCGTCACCGCTGCTGAGATGGACGACTTCCTCACCGCCGTGCCCGCCGACGTGCTCGTGGTCCTGGACGAGGCGTACCGGGAGTTCGTGCGCCCGGCGGCCGACGCGCCCGACGCGGTGGCGCTGCACCTGGCGCACCCCAACCTCGTCGTCCTGCGCACGTTCTCCAAGGCCTACGGGCTCGCCGGGCTGCGCGTCGGGTACGGCCTCGCGCACCCCGCGGTGGCCGACGCGCTGCGCAAGACGGCGATCCCCTTCGGCGTGAGCACCCTCGCGCAGGCGGCCGCCGTCGCCTCCCTGGACGCCGAGGAGGAGCTCCTCGAGCGGGTGGGGGCGATCGTGACCGAGCGCGAGCGGGTCGTCGCGGCGCTCGCCGCGCAGGGCTGGGAGGTCCCGGCGACCGAGGCCAACTTCGTGTGGATGCCCGTCGGCGAGCGCGCGGGCGAGCTGGCGGAGGCCTGCGGCGCCGTCGGGCTGTCGGTGCGCGCGTTCGCCGGGGACGGCGTGCGGGTCAGCATCGGGGAGCCCGAGGCCGACGACCGGTTCCTCGAGGTGGCCGCCGCCTTCCCCCGCGGCTGACCCGCTGCCGGGCCCGCGCCCAGCACCTGGGCGGCGACCGCCCCCCGGTGGGGCGGCGGAGTACCGTTCCCGCCTGAGTCGCCCGGGCACCAGGGCGCGCAGCGAGGGAGCGGTCTCCGCCGGGGGCCGCCCGAGGAGGGCACGTGACGTCGTCGACGACGGGCCGCACCAGCGCGGGAGCAGGACCCACCCCCACGGGGCCGGAGCAGGGCACGGGACCGGGCACGGGCGGTGCCCTGCACGTCGTCCAGCTGCTGACGCCGGACGGCCGGCGCGCGGACGCCGGCGAGGACCCGGAGGTCGTGGCGCACGCCGCGGCGCTCACGCCCGAGGACCTGCGGGGCATGTACCGCGACATGGCGCTGGCCCGCCGCGCGGACACCGAGGCCACCGCCCTGCAGCGCCAGGGCGAGCTCGGCCTGTGGGCGAGCCTGCTGGGCCAGGAGGCCGCGCAGGTGGGCTCCGCGCGCGCCACCGAGCCGCAGGACCGGGTCTTCCCCACCTACCGCGAGCACGCCGTCGCCATGGTGCGCGGCGTCGACCCGGCGGACATCCTGTCGCTCTTCCGCGGTGTGGACCGGGGCGGCTGGGACGTCGCGGCCACCGGCGTCAGCCCCTACGCGCTCGTCATCGGCACGCAGACGCTGCACGCCACCGGCTACGCCATGGGCGTGCAGCGCGACGGCGCGGTCGGCACCGGTGACGCCGGGCGCGACGCGTGCGTGCTGGCGTACTTCGGCGACGGCGCCAGCAGCCAGGGCGACGTCAGCGAGGCCTTCGTCTTCGCCACCGCCTTCCAGGCGCCCGTGGTCTTCGTCTGCCAGAACAACCAGTGGGCCATCTCCGTCCCGGCCGAGCGGCAGACCCGCGTGCCGATCGCCCAGCGCGCCAGCGGCTTCGGGTTCCCGGGGGTGCGCGTCGACGGCAACGACGTCATCGCCTGCTACGCGGTCGTGCGCGCCGCCGCCGAGCGGGCGCGGGCGGGGCAGGGGCCGACCCTGGTCGAGGCCTTCACCTACCGGATGGGCGCCCACACGACGTCCGACGACCCCGGTCGCTACCGGCCCTCCGTCGAGGTCGAGCAGTGGCGCGCGCGCGACCCGCTGACCCGGCTCGAGGCTCACCTGCGCCGCGACCACGGCACGGGGGACGACTTCTTCGCCGAGGTGGCGCGCGACGGCGACGCCCTGGCGGCGAAGCTCCGCCGCGACGTCCTGGAGATGCCGGACCCCGAGCCGAGCACGATGTTCGACCACGCCTACGCCGCGGAGCACCCGCAGGTGGAGGCCGAGAGGGCCTGGTACGCCCGGTACGTGGCCGGCCTCGAGGGCGAGGACGTCGCCGAGGGCGGCGCCGGGACGCAGGGAGGCGCCGCGTGAGCGCGATCGGTCCGGACGGCGAGCCCGTCGTGGAGCGCGTCAGCATCGCCAGGGCCCTGAACCTGGGGCTGCGCGCCGCGATGGAGCGCGAGCCCAAGGTCCTCGTCATGGGCGAGGACATCGGGGCCCTCGGCGGCGTCTTCCGCGTCACGGAGGGCCTGGCGAAGGACTTCGGCGAGGAGCGGGTCGTCGACACCCCGCTCGCCGAGGCGGGCATCATCGGCACGGCGATCGGGCTGGCGATGCGCGGGTACCGGCCCGTCTGCGAGATCCAGTTCGACGGCTTCGTGTTCCCCGCCTACGACCAGATCGTCACCCAGCTCGCGAAGATGACCCACCGCAGCCGGGGCGCGATGCCGATGCCGGTGGTCATCCGGATCCCCTTCGGCGGCGGCATCGGCGCGGTGGAGCACCACAGCGAGTCGCCCGAGGTGCTCTTCGCGCACACGACCGGCCTGCGGTGCGTGACCCCGTCGAACGCCGTGGACGCCTACTGGATGATCCAGCAGGCCATCGACTCGCCGGACCCGGTCATCTTCTTCGAGCCGAAGCGGCACTACTGGGACAAGGCGGAGCTCGACCCGGCCGCGGAGCCGTACCCGCTGCACCGCTCGCGGGTCGTGCGGCCCGGCACCGACGTCACCGTCGTGGCCTACGGGCCCACCGTGCCCCTGGCGCTGCGCGCGGCCGACGCGGCGGCCGAGGAGGGCCGCAGCCTCGAGGTCGTCGACCTGCGCACCCTCTCCCCGCTGGACCTGGCGCCGGTGGAGGAGTCGGTGCGCCGCACCGGCCGGCTCGTCGTGGCGCACGAGGCGCCCGTCTTCCTCGGCCTCGGCGCCGAGGTGGCCGCGCGCGTCACGGAGTCGTGCTTCTACTCCCTCGAGGCCCCGGTGCTGCGCGTCGGCGGCTTCTCGGTGCCCTACCCGGCCGCCCGGCTCGAGGACGAGTACCTGCCCGACGCCGACCGGCTCCTCGAGGCGGTCGACCGCGTGCTCGACACCTGAGGCGGCGAGGTCCGCCTCCGCGCCACACTGGCGCACCGCTCGGCGGCCCCCGCGGCCACCGGGCGCACGAGCTGAGCAGATCCACCGCGGTGGCCGGCGTCCGGCGACCGCGACCACCCCGACCGGCGGGCGACCCGCCGCAGGCAGGAGGCCCCCGCGTGGCGGTGCAGCAGTTCAGGCTCCCCGACGTCGGCGAGGGGCTGACCGAGGCCGAGGTCGTGTCGTGGCGCGTCGCCGTGGGCGAGGAGGTCGCGACGAACGCCGTCCTCGTGGAGATCGAGACGGCCAAGTCCCTCGTCGAGCTCCCCTCGCCCTTCGCGGGCGTCGTGCGCGAGCTGCTCGTCGAGGAGGGCCGCACCGTCGAGGTGGGCACCCCCCTCGTCGCGGTGGAGGTGGCGGGAGCGGACGGCGAGGACGGCGACGGCGACGAGCGCCGCGACGTCCTCGTCGGCTACGGGCCCGGACGGCGGGCTTCCCGCCGTCGCCGGCCCGGCGCCGCGCCGCCGGGAGCCGTGGAGCCCCCGCCCCAGCCCGAGCCCGAGCCCGAGCCCGAGCCCGAGCCCGAGCCCGACCAGGCCGACGTCGCGGACGACCGCGTCGCCGGCGCCGCCCCCGACGACGCGCAGCAGCCGGCCCGCCCCCTCGCCGCGCCCCCGGTGCGCAAGCTCGCGCGCGAGCGCGGCGTCGACCTCGCCGACGTCGCTCCCACGGGCCCGCGCGGCAACGTCACGCGCCGCGACGTGCTCGCCCACGCCGACGACGGCGCCGAGGCGGCCCCGGCCCCTTCCGCCGACGCGGCGCCGGGGGGCGAGACGCGCGTCCCGGTGCGCGGGGTCCGGCGGGCGATGGCCGAGGCGATGGTGCGCAGCAGCACCGAGGCGCCGCAGGCGACGCTGTTCCACACCCTCGACGTCACGCGCACGATGAAGCTCGTCGCCCGCATCAAGGCCGACCAGCGCTTCGCCGACGTGCGGGTCTCGCCGCTGCTGCTGGCCGCGCGCGCCGTCGTCGTCGCGCTGCGGCGCACCCCCGAGATGGGCGCGCGCTGGGACGGCGCCGCGCAGGAGCTCGTCGTGCCGGCGGGCGTGAACCTCGGCGTCGCCGCCGCGACGCCGCGCGGGCTGGTCGTGCCCGTGGTGCGCGACGCGCACGTGCTCGACCTCCTGGAGCTCGCCCGCGCCCTGGGCGACCTCACCGCGACCGCGCGGGAGGGCCGGACGCCGCCGTCGGCCATGACGGGCGGCAGCTTCACGATCACGAACATCGGCTCGCTGGGCATCGAGTCCGGGGCGCCCCTGCTCAACCCGGGGGAGACGGGGATCCTCGCGCTCGGCTCGTTCGCGCAGCGGCCGTGGGTCCACCGGGGGAGGGTCCGGCCGCGCTGGACGACGACGCTCGGCCTGACCGTCGACCACCGGGTCGTGGACGGCGCCCAGGCCGGCCGGTTCCTCGCCGACGTGGCCGCGGTGCTCGAGCGGCCCAGCCAGGCGGTCGTCTGGTCGTGAGGCTGCACCTGCTGCAGGTGGGCTACGGCGACGACGAGCCCGTCGCCGCCCGGCGCGACCGCGTGGCCGCGCTCGTGGCCGCCCAGGAGGGCGCCGACGTCGTCGTCCTGCCGGAGCTGTGGGCGCACGGCGGCTTCGCGAGCGCCCGGTGGTCCGAGCGGGCCGAGCCGCTGGACGGGCCCACGGCGCGGGCGATGGCCGACGCGGCCCGGGCGTGCGGCGCCGTGGTGCACGCCGGGTCGGTCGTCGAGCGCGACGGCGACCGCCTCTTCAACACCTCCCTGCTGCTCGGCCCGGACGGCGCCCTGCTGGCGCGCTACCGCAAGGTGCACCGCTTCGGCCACGGCCGCGGGGAGTCCGAGCTGATGACGCCCGGCGACGAGGTCGTCGTCGCGCCGGTGCCGCTGCGCGACGGCTCGAGCCTGCCGGTGGGCCTGGCCACCTGCTACGACCTGCGCTTCCCCGAGATGTTCCGCGCGCTGCTCGACGGCGGGGCGCGGCTCGTGCTCCTGCCGGCGGCGTGGCCCGCGGCCCGGCGCGAGCACTGGCGCCTGCTCGTGCGCGCCCGGGCGCTGGAGGACCAGCTGCTCGTGGCCGCCTGCGGCACCGCCGGTGCGCACGCGCGCACGCTCATGGCCGGTGCCAGCGCCGTCGTGGGCCCCGACGGCGGCGTCCTCGCGGAGGCCGGGGAGGACGAGGAAGTCCTCGTCGTCGACGTCGACCCGGGCGTCGTCCGGCGGGCGCGCGAGGACTTCCCGGTCCTGGCCGACCGCCGCCTCTGACGCAGGTCGCACGGGGGCGTCTTGTCGCCTGTTCGCCCTGTGGTGGGTCGCACGGGGGCGTCTTGTCGCCTCTTCGCCCTGTGCTGGGTCGCACGGGGGCGTCTTGTCGCCTGCTCGCCCTGTGGCGGGGCGCACTCGGGTGGCGCGGACGGCGGGTGGTGCGGACGGCGGGGGGAGCGCCGACGGGTGCCGCGCCGGGGGCGCCTACCCTCAGGGGGTGAGCGCACGGACGGCGCCGACGGCGCAGCGGGACGGCGACGGCGCACGCGCGCCGCGGCCGGCGGACGCACCCGGTCGGCCCTCCTCCCCGGCCCCCCGGTGGTGGCTCGCGGTCGTCCTCCTGACCCCGGTCGCCACCGCGCTCGGGCTCGGGTGGGCGCTCGCCACGGGCGGGGCCGCCGCCCCCGACCTGGTCCGCGACCCGGGCGCGCTCGTCCGGTACGGGCTCCCGGTGGCCGTGGTCCTGCGCGACCTGGGCCTGGCCCTGACCCTGGGAGCGCTCGTGCTCGCCGCCGGCGTCGTGCCGGCGCGGGCGCCGTCCTGGGCGGCGGCCGCGCGCGTCGCGGCCGTGGGCTCGGGGGTCTGGACCGTCGCCAGCCTCGCCGTGCTCGTGCTGACGGCGTCCAACCTCTCCGGGACGCCGCTGGCCGACCCCGCCTTCGGGTCCCAGCTGGCGATCGTCGCGACCCAGATCACCCAGGGCCAGGCGCTGCTCGTCTCGACGGTCGTCGCCGCGCTGGTCGCCACGGCCGCCGTGGGCGTGCGCACCCCCGCCGGGGCCGGCTGGACGGCGCTGCTGTCCTGCCTCGCCATCGTCCCGCTCGCGCTGAACGCCCACTCGACCGGCACGAGCGGCCACGAGACGGCCGTCAGCTCCTGGGGGCTGCACGTGCTGGGCGTGGCCCTGTGGTTCGGCGGGCTCCTCGCGCTCGTGGCCATCGCGCGCCGGACCGGCCCGGAGCTCCCCGTGGTGGCCTCGCGGTACTCCTCCCTGGCGCTCGTCGGCTTCGCGCTCGTCGTGGTCTCGGGCGTCGCGAACGCCTCGCTGCGCGTCGCCGGCCTCGGGGACCTCTTCGGCTCGGGGTACGGCCTGCTGGTCCTCGCCAAGGCCGCGGCGAGCGTCCTGCTCGGCCTGGCGGGCTGGGTGCACCGGCGCCGGCTGCTCGCGGGCATCGAGTCGCGCACCGCGGCCGGTGCGAGCGCCCGGGGGCCGTTCTGGCGGCTCGTGGGCGGCGAGGTGGTGCTGCTGGGCGCGGTCTCCGGCGTCGCCGCGGCGCTGTCGCTGACCCCGCCCCCGGTGCCGCAGGAGCTGCCGCCGGCCCCCACCCCGGCCGAGATCCTCACCGGCGAGGCGCTGCCCGAGCCGTTCCGGCCCTCGAGCCTGCTGACGCAGTGGCAGCCCGACCTGCTGTGGCTCCTCATCACCCTCGGGCTGGCCCTCGCGTACGGGGCGGGCGTGGCGCGCCTGCGCCGCCGCGGCGACCGGTGGCCGGTGGGCCGGGTCGTCGCCTTCGCCCTGGGCCTGCTCGTGCTCGCCTACATGACGAGCGGGGCGCCGTCCGCGTACGGCCGGACGGTCTTCAGCGCCCACATGGTCCAGCACATGGTGCTGAGCATGCTGATCCCCGTGCTCCTGGTCCTCGGGGCGCCGATGACGCTCGCGCTGCGGGCGATCGCCCGTCGTCGTGACGGCTCGCGCGGCGTCCGGGAGTGGCTCGTCGTCCTCACCGAGTCGCGCTACCTGCGTCTGGTGTCCCACCCGGTGGTGGCGGCCGTGCTCTTCGCGGGCAGCCTGATCGTCTTCTACTACACGCCGCTGTTCGAGCTCGCGCTGTCGACCCACGTGGGCCACGAGCTGATGATGGTGCACTTCCTCGGGGTCGGGTACCTGTTCGCCAACGCCCTCGTCGGCATCGACCCGGGGCCGAACCGGCCCAGCTACCCGCTCCGCATCGTGCTGCTGTTCGCGACGATGGCCTTCCACGCCTTCTTCGGCATCGCGATCATCTCGAGCGAGACCCTCCTCGCCGGCAGCTGGTTCTCCTCGACGGGCTGGGGCATCGACGCGCTCGACGACCAGCGCACCGGCGGCGGCATCGCCTGGGGCATCGGGGAGTTCCCGACGCTGCTGCTCGTCGTCGCCGTGGCGATCCAGTGGGCCCGCAGCGACGAGCGCGACCAGCGCCGCGGCGACCGCACCGCCGACCGCACCGGCGAGGCCGAGCTCTCCGCGTACAACGCGATGCTCGCCGAGCGCGGGACGCAGCAGCGCCGCTGACGCGCGCCCTCGCCGCGCACCTCGGCGCCCGGGGGCCGCGTCTCGCCGCACTCTGTCGACTCCTTGCCTCGTGGGCGCCCTCTCCCCGGCACTTCGTCGTCTTCTTGCCTCGTGAGGGCGCCGTCTCACGGCACTTCGACGTCTTGTTGCCGTCCCGCGGTGGGAGTGCGCCGACGCCGCCCTGCCGTCCGGGCGTGCTCTCCGGGGCCCGTCGAGCCCGGTCGCGTGGTAGCAACGGGCCGTGACCGACCCGAGCACCCCCGCCAGCCCCCGCACCGCCGCGGACTCGCTGGCCGACCTGCACGCCTACGTCGCCCAGCCGCGCGTGACCGGCCTGGCGCTGAGCCCGGACGGGCGCCGGCTCGCGCTCGCCGTCGCGGGGCTGGACGGCGACGGGACCGGCTACGTCACGAGCCTGTGGGAGTCGCCGCTCGAGGGCGGGACGTGCCGCCGGCTGACCCGGGGCGCCGCGGGCGAGGCCGCCCCGGTGTGGACGCCGCAGGGCGACCTCCTCTTCACGGCGAAGCGCCCCGAGCCGTCCCCGCCCGGGCGACCGGCGGGCGCGAAGCTCCAGCCGGACGCCCAGCCCGGGCCCTCCGGCGAGCCCGGGCAGCCGGGCGGCGGCGGCCGCACCGGTGACGACGCCCCGGCGGCCCTGTGGTGCCTGCCGGGCGGCACGGGCGAGCCCCGGCCGGTCGCCTCCCGGCCCGGGGGCCTCTCGGTGGCCGCGGTGGCGCGCACCAGCGGCGCGCTGCTCGTGACGTCCCCGACCCTGCCGACCGCCCCGCAGGACGGCGACGACGCAGCGGCCCGCACCGCCCGCACCGAGGCCGGTGTCACGGCCGTCCTGCACACCGGGTACCCGGTGCGCTTCTGGGACCACGACCTGGGGCCCGACCGCGACCGCCTGCTCGCCGCGGACCCGCTGGCGGCCCCCGCCGGCGAGGCGGGCGCGCCGGACCCCCGCTACGCCCTGCGCGACCTCACCGGCCACGTCGGCCCCGCGCTGCAGGAGGCCGCCTGGGACCTCGCCGAGGACGGCCGCACCGCCGTCGGCACGTGGACGGTGCCGCGCGCCCGCGGCGAGCAGTCGCTCCAGCTCGTCGCCGTCGACGTCGCCACGGGGCGGCGCGCGGTGCTGCTGGACGACCCGGAGGTCGAGCACGAGGGCGCCGTCCTGTCCCCGGACGGCCGGACGGCGGCGTTCGTGGCCACCCGGGTCAGCACCCCCGACCGGGCTCCGCGCTCCTGGCTGGCCCTCGTCGACCTGGAGTGGGACGCCGCGGGCGCGGTCGTCGGAGCCGGCGGTCGCCGCGACCTCACCGAGGGCTGGGACCGCTGGCCGCACGCCGTCGCGTGGGGCCGGGACGGCCGCTCGCTCGTCGTGGAGGCCGACGAGGCCGGCGCCGGGCCGCTGTTCCTCGTCGACGCCGCCTCCGGGGACGTGCGCCGGCTGACGGGAGACCACGGGGCCTACACCGGCGTGCAGGTGTCGCCGGACGGCTGGGCGTACGCGCTGCGCTCCGCCTACGACGCCGCGCCCGCGCCCGTCCGGGTGCGCCTGGAGGGCGGACCGACGGGCGCGGCGGGTGACGTCGAGCACCTGGCCTCGCCCGTCGCGCCGCTCGCGCTGCCCGGCCGGCTCGAGGAGGTGCACGCCACGGCGGAGGACGGCACGCCCGTGCGCAGCTGGCTGTGCCTGCCCGAGGGGGCGAGCGCCGAGCAGGCCGCCCCGCTGCTGCTGTGGGTCCACGGCGGGCCGCTCAGCTCCTGGAACGCCTGGTCCTGGCGGTGGAACCCGTGGCTGGCGGTCTCCCGCGGCTACGCCGTCCTGCTGCCCGACCCCGCGCTGTCCACCGGCTACGGCCAGGACTTCGTCCAGCGCGGGTGGGGCAGCTGGGGCGCGGCGCCGTTCACCGACCTGATGGCGGCGACCGACGCCGCCGAGGCCCGCGACGACGTGGATGCGACCCGCACCGCGGTGATGGGCGGCTCCTTCGGCGGCTACATGGCCAACTGGGTCGCCGGGCACACCGACCGCTTCGACGCCGTGGTCACGCACGCGAGCCTGTGGGCGCTCGACCAGTTCGGCCCGACGACCGACGCCGCCTACTTCTGGAACCGCGAGATGACGCCGGAGATGGCGCGGGAGAACAGCCCCCACCACTCGGCCGACGCCATCACGACGCCGACCCTGGTCGTCCACGGCGACAAGGACTACCGCGTGCCGGTCGGCGAGGGGCTGCGGCTGTGGTGGGACCTCGTCTCCCGCAGCACCGCCGAGGACGGCTCGACCCCGCACCGGTTCCTGTACTTCCCCGACGAGAACCACTGGGTGCTCTCCCCGGGCGGCGCGGTGGTCTGGTACCAGACCGTCCTCGGCTTCCTCGACCAGCACGTGCTCGGGAGGGCGTGGGTCCAGCCCGACCACGTGGGGTGAGGGCGCTGGGGACGGGGCGCCCGCGCTGCTCCGGCGGCGTGCCACGGTGTCGTCGTGATGGAGGGCGAGACCGCGGCAGCACGAGCGCGCACGGGAGCGAGCGGCCGTCCGCTCGTCGTCGTCCTGGCGGCGACCGGCGTCCTCGCCCTCGGCGCCGCGCTCCTCTCCCCGGCGGAGGTGGCGACCGACGGGTCGGCCGTCAGCCTCGTCGTCGGCCACCCCGTCGTCGTCGGAGCCCTCCGCACGGTGGTCGTCGTGCTCGCGCTCTTCCTCGTCGCGTCAGCCGTCGCCCGGGCGGCGAGCGGCTCCTGGGTCCGCCGGGTGGGCCCCGTGGACGCGAGCACGGAGGTCGTCGAGGTCGCCTCGGACTCCGACCGTCTGAGGACCGAGCTCGACAGGGCGAAGGCGGAGGTGACCAGGTTGACGGGCGAGCTGACCGCCGCGATGGACCTCCTCGACGAGATGGCTGATACTCCGACGAGGAGCAGGACCCCGGACGAGGAGGTGCGGCGGTGACGACGATGAACGACGAGCAGCGCGAGCGGATCCGCCAGCAGGTCGCCAGCGGCCGCAGAGCCATCGAGAGCGCCCGCCTCGAGCAGGAGCGCATCGACGAGACGCTCGAGCGCTCCCGGCGGGTCCGGGACCGCGCGATCCCGGTGCTCCGCCGGGCCGGCTACCTCCGCTGACCGTCGCCGTCCCGCCCGTAGACCGGGCCGTCAGAGCCCGCTCGGCGGCGGTGCGACGATCGTCCGCGTGAGCACGCGCCCTGCCAGCACCTCTCCGCGCACCCCCCGCACCCGCGCCCCCGAGCTCGTCGGCCGCCGCTGGGTCGGCACGGACGGGCGCGCGCTGCGCCTGGCCGACCTGAGGGGCCGCTTCGTCCTGCTCGACTTCTGGACGAGCTGCTGCGTCAACTGCCTGCACGTCCTGGACGAGCTGCGCGAGCTCGAGGAGCGATGGGCGGCCGAGCTCGTCGTCGTCGGCGTCCACTCGCCGAAGTTCCCGCACGAGGCCGAGCCCGACGTCCTCGACGACGCCGTGCGCCGCTACGGGGTGCACCACCCCGTGCTCGACGACGCCGACATGACGACGTGGCGGGCCTTCGCCGCGCGCGCGTGGCCGACGCTGGTGCTGGTCGACCCCACCGGGTACGTCGTCGCGTCGCTGTCGGGGGAGGGGCACGCCGACGGCCTGGACCGCCTGCTCGGCGAGCTCGTCCCCGACCACGACGAGCGCGGCACGCTGGTGCGCGGCGAGCGGCTCTTCGCCCCGCTGGCCGAGGAGGCGAGCACGGACGGCCTCCGGTTCCCCAGCAGCGCGCTCGTGCTGCCGGAGCGCCTGGGCGGCGGGGTGCTCGTCACCGACACCGGCCACCACCGCCTCGCCGTCCTCGACGAGGACCTGCGCGTCGTGCGCACCGTCGGCGAGGGCGTGCGCGGTCTGGCCGACGGCGACGCCGGCTCGGCCCGCTTCGCCGAGCCGCAGGGCCTGTGCCTGCTGCCCGAGGACGTCGCCGCCCGCCTCGGGGTCGACGTCGTGGTCGCCGACAGCGCGAACCACGCCGTCCGCGGCGTCCGGCTGACCGGCGACGACGCCGAGGTGGTCACGCTCGCCGGCACCGGCCGGCAGCTGCGCCGCCGCGAAGGCGGGGGACCGGCGCTGGCGCAAGACCTCTCGACGCCGTGGGACGTCGCGTGGTGGGACGACCAGCTCGTCGTCGCCATGGCGGGCCTGCACCAGCTGTGGGCGCTGGCGCCGGCGGCCGACCCGCGCGAGGGCGTCGTGCGGGTCGTCGCCGGCACGAGCGCCGAGGGCCTGCGCGACGGCGACGCCGAGCTGGCGTGGTTCGCGCAGACGTCCCGCCTCGCGCCCTCCGCGGACGGCGAGGTCCTGTGGGTCGTGGATTCCGAGACGTCCGCGCTGCGGCGTCTCGTGCGGGCGTCGGAGGCCGCCGGCGACCAGTCCGTGCCCGTGGTCACCGACGCCCGCCTGGCCAACGCCGCGCCCGTCGCCGCCCCGGGCTACCGGGTCGAGACGGTCGTCGGCTCAGGGCTCTTCGACTTCGGCGACCGCGACGGCGACGCCGGCGGGGCCCTGCTGCAGCACCCCCTCGGGGCGGCGGTGCTGCCCGACGGCTCGGTCGCCGTCGCCGACACCTACAACGGCGCGCTGCGCCGGTACGACCCCGCGGCCGCCGACGGCGCCGTCACGACGCTGGCGGCCGACCTCGCCGAGCCGACCGGCGTCGCGGTCGTCGGCGAGGGCGAGGACGCCCAGCTCCTGGTCGTCGAGTCCCGGGCGCACCGCGTGCTCCGGCTGCCGCTGAGCGCCGGGCGAGCGGTGGGCAGCGCCGCGGGCCGCGTCGAGCGCCCGCCGACGCCGCTCGCGCCCGGGGCGGTGGACCTGCATGTGCGCTTCGCCCCGCCGAGCGGGCAGCACCTGGACGACCGCTACGGCTCGCCGGTGCGCGTCGTCGTCTCGGCGACGCCGGCGGAGCTGCTCGCCGAGGGGGAGGGCGCCGACCAGCAGCTCGAGCGCCGTCTCGTGCTCCGCGGCGAGCCGGGGACCCGCGGGGTGCTGCACGTCTCGGCGCAGGCGGCCGCGTGCGACGCGGGGGAGGGCGGCGAGGTGCCCGAGCACGCCGCCTGCCACCTCTACCAGCAGGACTGGGGCATCCCCGTCGTGCTGGACGGCGACGCCCCCACCGAGCTCGTGCTCGACCTGCGCGGCGTCTGAGCCCCGGGGGCCGCCGACGACGACGCGCCGCGGGTCACCGGCCTCGGACGACCTGCGCGTCGCTCCCGGCGCTCAGAAGCCGGCGCGCCGGGGGTCGCCCGAGCCCGGGCCGCCCAGACCCCCCATGCCGCCCATGAGCCCGCGCAGCTGCTCCTGGGCCTGCGCGGCCATGGCGGCCATCTGGTCGCCCTGCTCGGCGCGGCCGGCGACGAGGCGCTCATGGTGCTGCTCGCACACCCCGGTGCCCTCCAGCAGCACGGCCGCGGGCGTCCTCGTGCGCCCGGCCAGGCACGGCGAGCACCACCCGAGCGGGCTCGGCACGTCCGGCACCACGGTCCCCGCGTCAGCACTCATGCGCCGACGCTACGACGCCGCGCACCCCTCGGCCCGGGAGCGCGGCGCGAGGGCCCGACGGCGGGGCCCCGGCGCCCCCTCGGCGCTGCGGACGCGGGCGGCCGACGGTGCGCCGCCCGGTCGAGGTTAGGCTGCCCTCACCTGTACCCCAGCGAACACGAGGTCTCCCGTGCGCACGTCCCTGCGTCTCGCCTCCCGCCCCGTGCGGGTCACCGCCGTCCTGTCCGTCGCGCTGCTGGCCGCGGCGTGCGGCTCCGACACCCCCGAGGAGCCGGCCGGCGGCGCCGAGGGCACCAGCGGGGGCGGCGCCGCGAGCAGCGAAGGCGCCTTCCCCGTCACGGTCGACACCGCCTTCGGCCCGGTCGAGGTCGAGGAGGAGCCGCAGCGCGTGGTCGCCCTCGGCTGGTCCGACGCGGAGACGGCGCTCGCCCTCGGCGTGGAGCCCGTGGGCGCGAGCGACTGGCTCGGCTTCGGCGGCGACGGGGTCGGCCCGTGGGCCGAGGACCTGTACGCGCAGTCCCCGGAGATCATCAGCACGCTCGAGCCGGAGCTGGAGGCCATCGCGGCGCTCGAGCCCGACCTCATCCTCGACACCCGCTCGGACGGCACGCAGGAGCGGTACGAGGCGCTGAGCCAGATCGCCCCCACGGTCGGCATCCCCGAGGGCGGGGAGTCGTACGCGACGACGTGGCAGGAGCAGCTCGACCTGGTCGGCGAGGCGCTGGGCCGCGGCGAGGAGGCCGACCAGATCGTGGCCGACGTCCAGCAGGCGCTCGCCGACGCCGCGGAGGCCAACCCGCAGCTCGAGGGCACCACGGTCGCCGTCGGCGCCCGCACGGCCGAGGAGTGGGGCGCCTACACCAGCGGCGACAGCCGCGTGCAGCTCATGCAGGCGCTGGGCCTCGAGCAGTCCTCGCAGGTGGAGGAGCTGGCGACGGACACCTTCTACGTGCCGGTCTCCAGCGAGCAGCTCGAGATCCTCGACGCCGACCTGACGGTCGTCTTCCCGATCTTCGTCGAGGCCTCGACCATCACCGACGACCCGCTGTTCCAGGCGCTCCCGTCGGTGCAGGAGGGCCGCTCGGTCGTCCTGGAGGACCAGACGCTGCTCAACGCCTTCTCCAGCGGCAGCGCGCTCGGCATCGACTACGCCGTCGAGAACGCCGTGCCCCTCTTCGCCGAGGCCGTCCCCGCCAGCTGACGTCGGCGCCCGCGAGCGCGCGAGGCCCAGAGCACCGCGGTGCTCTGGGCCCGGCGAGGGTCGTCGTCAGCCCTGGCGGCAGACCGGGAGCGGTGCGCCGCTGGTGGCCGCGATCGCGAGCCCCAGCGCGAGTCGGTCGTCGAAGGGGGTGCTCACCCCTGCTGCCGTCATGCGCTGGTCGGTGCCGCGACCCAGGACGACCAGCACGTCGTCCGGGCCTGCGGCGGCGGCGGCGGCGGCCATCGCCGCGTCCCGGTCGGGCACCTCCGAGACGCGGGCGCGTCCGGCGCTGCGGGCACCGGCCACCACCAGGGCGCGCAGGTGCGCGGGGTCCTCGTCGTGGGCTCCTTCGTCGGTGACCACGACGACGTCGGCCAGACGGCCGGCGGCCTCACCGAGGGGGAAGGCCTTGCTCGGGTCGCGACCGCCCCGCTGGCCCAGGACGACGTGCAGGCGGCCGCGGGTCGTGGATCGCAGGTGCTCCAGAGCCCGCTCGACCCCGTGGGCGTTGTGGGCGAAGTCGACGAGCGCCCGGAAGGGCTGCCCGACGTCGACGACCTCCATCCGTCCGGGCACGAGCCCGAGCGCTCCCACGCCACGGACGGCGGCGTCAGGGTCCGTCCCCGTCGACAGCAGGGCTGCCAGCGCCGACAGGGCGTTGTCCGCCTGGTGGGCGCCGAGCAGCCGCAGCCGCACCGTTCGGTCGGTGCCCGGCCCGCGCAGGCGGAAGCGGGTGCCCGAGGCGTCGGCGTGGACGTCGGTCGCCGTCCAGTCCGCCCGCTGGCCGTGCGCGGAGGTGGTGACCACCGGGACGGCGGCGACGGCGCCCAGGTCGCGGGCCAGGCGCCGGCCCCACACGTCGTCGACGCCGACCACGGCCAGAGCGCAGCGCTCGGGCTCGAACAGGCGCGCCTTCGCCGCCAGGTAGCCCTCCATGTCGTGGTGGAGGTCGAGGTGGTCGGCCGCGAGGTTGGTGAAGACGGCCGCGCGGAAGCGGGTGCCGTCGACCCGGTGCAGGGCGAGCGCGTGGCTGGAGACCTCCAGCGCCACCCGCTCGACGCCCGTCGCTCGCAGGAGGGCGAGGTCGCGCTGCAGGTCCGCCGCCTCCGAGGTGGTCAGCGCCGGGACGCGCTGCTCCCCGGGCCCTCGCACCACCACTCCGCTGATCAGGCCAGTGCACGCCCCGGCGCCGGCCATGCCCGCCTCCAGCAGGTGCGTCGTGCTCGTCTTCCCGTTGGTCCCGGTCACCCCGAGCACCTCCAGGTGCGCCGAGGGACTGCCGTGGAGCCAGTCCGCCAGGGGGCCGGCGCAGCGCCGCGGGTCGGGCACCAGGAGCGTCGTGAGGCCCGGGCACGGCCGGTCGCTGATCGCCGCGACAGCACCGCGGGCCGCAGCGCCCGCGCTGAACTCCGCACCGTGATGGCGCCCACCGGGCAGCGCCAGCCACAGCTGCCCGGGGCCGACGCGGCGCGAGTCGTGGTGCAGCCCGTCGACCAGCGCGTCCGGTGCCTCCGCGGCCAGAGGGACCCCCAGTCGCGCCGCCACCTCGTGGAGCCTCTTCGGAGGGGAGGAGGAGGGCAGCCGGTCCACCCGGTGATCCTCAGCCCTGGCTGGTGCGCCCGCGAGACGGCTTGGTCGGCCGCACCCGCCGACCTGGCTGGTGGACCCCGGTGCTGCCCGGCCGGCGCTCGGACCCGGGCCTGGCGTCGACGCCGGTCTCAGCCGTGCGGCTGGCCCGTGGAGGCGCTGGTGCCGCCGTCGACGGCCAGGACGGCGCCCGTGACGTAGCGGGCGGCGTCGCTGGCGAGCCAGAGGACGGCCGGGGCGACGTCCTCGGGCTCGCCGGGTCGGCCGAGCGCGATGCGGTCGACGAAGGGCGCCAGCGACTCCTCGTCGCGGCCCATGCCCTCGGTCAGCTCGGTGAGCGTGAAGGCCGGCGCGACGGCGTTGAGCCGCACGCCCCGGGAGCCCCAGTCGAGCGCGAGGGAGCGGACGAAGTTGGTGATGGCGGCCTTGGTGGCGTTGTAGGCGGCCTGGCCCCAGTCGCCGCGGTCGCCCGAGACCGAGGACACCGCCACGAGCGTGCCCCGGGAGTCGGCGAGGTGGGGCAGCGCGGCCTTGGCGAGGTGGAAGAAGCCGTCGACGTTGGTGGCGCGCATCGACTCCCAGTCCTCGTCGGCGACGTCGGTGATCTCCCCGCCGGCGTACCCGGCGGCGTTGCTCACGACGACGTCGAGGTGCCCGAACCGTTCGACGACGCCGGCCACGAGGTCGCGCACCTGCGCGCCGTCGGAGACGTCGGCGGGCATCGCCGCCGTGCGCTCCGCGGGGTGCCCGGCGAGCACCTCCTCGAGCTTCTCGCGGCGCCGTCCGGTGACCGCGACGGTGGCCCCGGCGTCCAGGAAGGCGCGGGTGATCGCCGCGCCGATGCCGGAGCCGCCCCCGGTGACGAGGACGACGCTGCCGGTGAAGTCGTGGGTCGTGGTCTTCGCTGCCATGGACCGATCGTGCAGCGGTGGTGCGGCGGGCGCCCCTCGGCCCCTCAGCCGGCCCCGGGCCGGTCGCGGTCGCGGCTGGGCTGCACGCGCTTGGGCTCGCCGGGCATCTTGGGGTGGTTGGGCGGGTAGGGCATGTCGCCGGCGCCGGCGGTCTCGTCGCGGTCGGCCATCTCGAGCAGGCCCTCGAGGGAGTGGGCGACGTCGTCGAGGGCGGCCATGGGGTCCCCGCGCTCGGCGAGCAGGCCGGGGACCGTGGCGATGGTGCAGTCGTCGGGCTGCACGTCGGCGAGCTCGGCCCACGTCACGGGGGTGGAGACGGTGGCCCGGGGGGTGCGGCGGGCGGAGTAGGCGCTGGCGATGGTGTGGTCGCGGGCGTTCTGGTTGTAGTCGACGAAGATCGCGGAGGTGCGTTGCTCCTTCCACCAGGCGGTCGTGACCAGGTCGGGGGCGCGGCGCTCGACCTCGCGGGCCAGGGCGATGGCGGCGCGGCGGACCTCGCGGATCTCCCAGCGGGGCTCGATCCGGACGTAGACGTGGACGCCGCGCCCGCCGGAGGTCTTGGGGTAGCCGACCAGGCCGAGCTCGTCGAGCAGCGGGTGCAGGACGTCGAGGGCGACCCGGCGGGCCTCCTCGAAGCCGGTGCCGGGCTGGGGGTCCAGGTCCACCCGCAGCTCGTCGGGCATCTCGACGTGGTCGGCGCGCGTGGGCCACGGGTGGAACGTCACGGTGGACATCTGCGCGGCCCAGAGCAGGGGGGCGGCGGCGTCGACGCGCAGCGCGTCTGCGTGCCGCCCGGAGGGGAAGGTCACGCGCACCCGCCGCAGGTAGTCGGGCGCCCGCTCCGGCACCCGCTTCTGGTACACCTCCTCGCCCTCGACGCCGTCGGGGAATCGCTGGAGGTAGGTGGGCCGGTCGCGCAGAGCGCGGACGAGCGGGCCGAGGCCATCGACGGCGCCGTCGGCCGAGGACGACGCGACGGCGAGGTAGTAGTCGACGAGGGAGCGCTTCGTCCCGCCGTCCTCGCCCAGCGCCGGGAAGAGCACGCGGTCGGGGCTCGTGAGCCGCACGGTGACGCCGTCGACGTCGAGCTCCTCGGCGGGGGCCTTGCCGGCCATGGACGCTCCTCTCGGCGGCCGAGCACGGTGAGTGCTCGCCGTCACGACCTGTCGCCGCCGGGACTCCTCGGACGCCGACCGCTCCATCGGAGTCGGGGCGAAGCCTTCCGGATCCGGCGCCGCGGTCACATGCTGTTCACCCGGACGGGGCAGTCTCCACCGCGCCCCGTGCTCCCGCCACACCTCGGACGGCTCGTGCCGCCCGGGCGCGGCGGACCCGACGCCCGCCGACCGGCGGGCAGCCCCACGCCGTCGACACCGGAGGACCTCCGTGCCACGAGCACCACGACCGGCAGCCCGCGCTGCTGCCGCCGCCACCGCCGCACTGGTGGGTGGCGCCCTGCTGGCCGCACCCGCGGTCGCCGTCCCCGCCCCGCCGGGCAGCCCCTTCATCAGCGAGTTCCACTACGACAACGCGGGCGCCGACGTCGGCGAGCGCGTGGAGGTGCAGGCCGAGCCCGGCACCGACCTCACCGGCTGGACCGTGGTGGGCGTCAACGGCGCCAACGGCCAGGTCTACGGGTCCGTGCCCCTGCCGGGCGTGGTCGGCGAGTCCGGGGTCGTGGTCGTCGACTTCCCCGGTCTGCAGAACGGCTCGCCCGACGGCATCGCGCTGCTCGACGCGAGCGGCGCCCTCGTCGAGTTCCTCTCCTACGAGGGCGTGTTCAGCGCCGCCCTCGCCGGCGCGACCGTCACGTCGACCGACGTCGGCGTCGAGCAGACGGGCACCACGCCGGTCGGGGCCTCGCTCCAGAGGCTGCGCGGCACGTGGGTCGCCACGGACACGAGCACCTTCGGCGTGCGCAACGACGCCGAGGTCGAGCCAGAGCCGGAGCCCGAGCCGGTCGAGTGCGTCACCGACGGCCTCACCCCCATCACCGAGGTCCAGGGGACCGGAGACGAGAGCCCGCTCGTCGGCCAGGACGTCGTCGTCGAGGGCGTCGTGACGTCCTCGCCCGACGGCTTCGGCAGCCTCTTCGTCCAGGACCCGGCCGCCGCGCCGGGCGAGGCGTCCACGGCCGTCAACGTCTTCGGGCCCCAGGGCTCGCCCGTGCGCGGCCTGTCGATCGGCGAGCGCGTGCAGATCGGCGGCCAGGTCGCCGAGTTCTCCGGCCTCACCCAGGTCGTGGCCGACGAGGTGGCCGTCTGCGCCCTGGACGTCGACCTGCCCGACCCGGTCGTCCTCGACAGCGCCGAGCTGGCCGACCTCGACCGCGAGCGCTACGAGGGCATGCTCGTGGAGGCCACCGGTGACTGGACGGTCACCGAGGTATACAACCTCAACCGCTTCGGCGAGGTCGCCCTCGCCGCGGGCGAGGAGGTCCTGCGCCAGGCCACCGACGTGGTCGAGCCCGGCGAGGCGGCGCGCGCCTACGAGGCCGAGAACGCCGCGCAGCAGGTCCTGCTCGACGACGGCCGGAGCACGAACCTGGCGAACGCCGGCGAGGAGCCCAGCTACGGCGGCGCCGACGACCCGATCCGGGTCGGCGACCGCGTCAGCGGCTTCGGCGAGGCCTCCTACGTCCTCGACTACCGCTACGACTTCTGGCGGCTGCAGCCGACGACGCCGGTCACCGCGGCCACGACGGGGAAGGCCTCCTTCGACGACGCCAACCCGCGCACCGCGGCCCCCGCAGAGGTCGGCGGCGACGTCCGGGTCGCGGCCTTCAACGTCCTCAACTACTTCACCACCTTCGGCGGTCAGGCCCGCGGGGCTGACACGCCCGAGGGCCTCGAGCGCCAGGAGGCGAAGATCGTCTCCGCGATCGGCGCGCTCGGCGCGGAGGTCGTCGCCCTCCAGGAGATCGAGAACGGCGCGGCCCTCGGCGAGGACCGCGACGAGGCGCTCGCCACGCTGGTGGAAGCCCTCAACGAGGCGGCCGGCGCCGGCACCTGGGCGTACGTGCCCTCCCCGGCGGAGCTGCCGCCCGTGGAGGACCAGGACGTCATCCGCAACGCCTTCATCTACCAGCCCGCCGCGGTGACCCCGGTCGGCGAGTCGGTCGTGGACGACGACGAGGAGTGGGTGGGCCGCGCCCGCCAGCCCCTCGCGCAGGCCTTCCGCGCCGGCGACGTCCAGTTCACCGCCGTCGTCAACCACTTCAAGTCCAAGGGCTCCGTGCCGCAGCCGCCCCGCGAGGGCGACCAGGACACCGGCGACGGCCAGGGCAACGGCAACGCCACCCGCGTCGCCGAGGCGCAGCGCCTCGTCGAGTTCGTCGACGGGCTCGAGGGCTCCCCGGAGGAGGTCGTCCTGCTGGGCGACTTCAACTCCTACACGCAGGAGGACCCGCTGCAGGTCCTGCGCGAGGCCGGGTACGTCGACCTCGGCAGCGCCTACGACGCCGGCGACACTTACGTCTTCAGCGGCCGCACCGGCAGCCTCGACCACGTCTTCGCCTCCCCGGCGCTGGCCGGGCGCGTCACCGGCGCCGACGTCTGGGACATCAACGCCGACGAGTCCTACGCCTACCAGTACGACGGCTACCTGCCCTGGTACGCCCCGGACGCCTACCGCTCCTCCGACCACGACCCGACGGTCGTCGGCCTCGACACCGGTGGCGGCGACGGCGGCGGTGCGGAGGGCACGAGCACGCTGCAGCTGCTCGGCATCAACGACTTCCACGGCCGTCTCGGCGACGCCGTCGCCCTCGCGGGCACGGTCGAGGAGCAGCGGGCGCGCGAGGACGTCGACGGCTCCTTGTTCCTGTCGGCCGGCGACAACATCGGCGCCTCGCCCTTCGTCTCCTCCGTCCAGCAGGACGAGCCGACGATCGAGGTGCTCGACGAGATGGGGCTGGACACCAGCGCCGTCGGCAACCACGAGTTCGACCGCGGCCTCGACGACCTGCTCGAGCGGGTCGGCGTGGACGGGGAGTCCGGCCTGGCAGACTTCCCGATCCTCGGCGCCAACGTCTACGGCGCGGACGGCGAGCCCGCCCTGCCCGAGTACTCCCTGCACGAGGTCGACGGCGTGACGATCGGCGTCATCGGCGTCGTCACCGAGCAGACCCGCTCGCTGGTGTCCCCCTCGGGCATCGAGGGCATCACCTTCGGCGACCCGGTCGCGGCGACGAACCGCGTGGTCGAGACGCTCACCGACGGCGCCGGCGACGAGGCGGACGTCCTCGTCCTGTCGGCCCACGAGGGCGCGCCCGAGGGCGCCGGCACCAGCACCCCCGAGGAGCAGCTGGCCCAGGACACCGCCTTCGCGCGCATCGTCACCGGGGTCAGCGCGGACGTCGACGTGATCTTCACGGGCCACACCCACCAGCAGTACGTGTGGGACGCGCCGCTCCCCGGGGGCGAGGGCACCCGTCCGGTCGTCCAGACCGGCTCCTACGCCGAGAACCTCGGCCGCGTCGTCCTCGAGGTCGACCGCGCCACCGGCGACGTCACGGCGTCGACGGGGGAGAACCTGCCCCTGACCGAGACGCCCGCCGACCAGCTCGTCGCCACCTACCCGCGCGTCGCCGAGGTCGCCGAGACCGTCGCCGCCGCGCAGGCCTACGCCGACGAGGTCGGCAGCGAGGTGCTCGGCTCGGTCACGGCCGACATCACGCGCGCCCGGACCGCGGCCGGTGCCGAGGACCGCGGCAGCTACTCCGCCCTCGGCGGGCTCGTGGCCGACTCCTACGTCTACGGCACGACGCTCAACCCCGTCGAGGACGCCGACCTGGGGCTCGTGAACCCGGGCGGCCTGCGCGCCGACCTGCTCTACGGCGCGGACGGCGTGGTCACCCTGGCCGAGGCCAACGCGGTGACGCCCTTCGCCAACGACCTCGTCGTCGTGCCGCTGACGGGCGCCCAGCTCGTGCGGGTGCTGGAGCAGCAGTGGCAGCCCGCCGGGTCGTCGCGGCCGTTCCTCGCGCTCGGCGCGTCCGAGGAGCTCACCTGGTCCTACGACCCGGAGGCCCCCGAGGGCAGCCGGATCATCGTCAGCAGCATCCGCGTCTCGGGTGAGCCGATCGACCTCGGCGCCACGTACCGCGTGGCGACGAACAGCTTCCTCGCCTCGGGCGGCGACAACTTCACCGCCTTCGCCGAGGGGGAGACCGAGCTGACCGGGCTGATCGACTTCGAGGCCTTCTCCGCCTACCTGCGGGAGCGCAGCCCGCTGTCGCCGGAGGACTACACCGGCCGCGCCACGGTCGGCGAGGCGCCGGTGGAGGGCCCGCAGCTGGTGCTCGCCGGCACCGAGGTGGCCGCGGGCGACCGCGTCGCCGTCGAGGTGACGGGCTTCGAGGCCCGTGAGGCCGTCACCGTGACGCTGGACGGCGACCGCGTCGCCCGCGTCCGCACGGGCGCCGACGGCGCCGGCAGCACCGTGGTGCGCATCCCGCGCCGCGCCGCCGCCGGCACCTACGAGATGGTCGCCACCGGCGCCGTCTCGGGCCAGGAGGCCGTCGTGGAGATCACGGTCGGCTGACCTCCCGCACCCCCGCGTCGAGGGCCCCGCAGCAGCCGCTGCGGGGCCCTCGTCTGTCAGCGGGCCGGCGCTCCCGGGCGCGGGTCGCGTCTCAGCCCCGGCGCGGCTTGTGGCACAGGAGGCTCGCCTGGTCGCGCTTCTCGCGACCGAGCGGTCGGCGCTGGAGCCGGGTGTGGACCTGCAGGCCGGCGCCGACGGCGAGCTCGACGGCCGTCTCGAGCGTGATGTCCCAGGCGTCGAGGTCGACCGGCGGCCCGTAGGCCCCGGAGATCACGCGGTGCCCGCTGCCGACGTGGAAGCCGAGGAGCAGGAGCCCGCCCGGCCGCAGCACGCGGGCCAGCTCGGCGAAGGCCGTCGGCAGGTGCTCGGGGGGCAGGTGGAGCAGGGAGTACCAGGACAGCGCGCCGGCGCAGGAGGCGTCGGGCAGGTCGAGCGCGGTCAGCGTGCCGGTGCTGAAGGGCAGGTGCGGGTGCGCTGCGCGGGCCTGGGCGAGCATGCCGGGGGAGGGGTCGACGCCGAGGGCGTCGAGGCCGAGGTCGTGCAGGTGGGCGGTCAGCCGTCCTGTGCCGCAGCCGAGGTCGGCGACGGGGCCGGCGGGTGCGTCCTCGCGCTGCAGGAGGTCGGCGAAGACGGCGAGCATCGCCCGCTCGAGCTCGGACTCCCCGCCGAGGCCGGTCACCAGCCGCGCGTAGTCGGCGGCGACGGCGTCGTAGCCGGCCCTGGCTGCCACGAGCACGTCCTCCACGCCCGGAACGGTAGGGCCGCGGGGGGCCGCGGGGGGCCGCGGGGGGCCGAGCGGCGCCGCCGACCCCGGCCGTCAGAGGCGGGCGAGCAGGCCCCGGGCCCGTCCGACGGCCAGGGCGGCCGCCGCCGGGTCGTACGACGGGAGGGAGCTGTCGACGAAGAGGTGCCGGTCGCCGGGGTAGGTGAAGACCTCCCCGTGCTGCGGGCCCGCCAGGGCGACGAGCTCGCGCGCGGCGTCGAGGTCGCCCTCGGCGGCGAAGAAGGGGTCCCGGTCCATGCCGTGGACCTGGACGGGCAGCCCCTCCGGCCACGGGCCGAAGCCGTCCTCGCCCACGGGGAAGCACGCCTCGAGGAGGAGGGCGGCGCGCGCCTGCGGGTGGGTCTGCGCGAGGCGCTGGGCGTGGGTGACGCCCCAGGAGATCCCCGCGAGGACCACCGGCCCCGGGCGGGCCGCCACGACGTCGTCGACCTGGCGCTCGACGGCCGCGGGGTCGAGGGTCCCCAGGTGGGCGAAGCCCTCCTCGATGCTGTCGAACGTGCGTCCGGCGTACAGGTCGGGCGTCGTGACGGTGTGCTCGGACCCGGCCAGCTCGGCGGCGAGGGCGCGCACCCCCGACGTGAGGCCCTGGACGTGGTGGAAGAGGACGACGTCGACCATGCGGGGCTCCGGTCCTGGGGGGCGGGCGGGGGTCGCCCTCGAACCTAGGGCGCCGACCCCGTCCCGGAGCCCGTCCGCCACGACGACGAGGCGGTCGAGCGGGACGTCGATCGATCGCAAGAGACGTTGTACGAGGCCTCTTGTTCGTTAGCGTGCGCGCATGGCGGAGCCCGGCGGGTCCCAGCACGTCCGCGACGCGGGGTCGATGCGAGCCCTGGCGCACCCCACGAGGCTGCGCCTGCTCGGCGAGCTGCGCGCCGAGGGGCCGAGGAGCGTGGGGGGCCTGGCCGGCGTCGTCGACGAGGCGCCCGGGTCGGTCAGCTACCACCTCGGCGTCCTGGCCGAGCACGGCTTCGTCGCCGAGGCGCCCGAGCTCGCCCGCAGCCGCCGCGAGCGGTGGTACCGGGCTACGCACGAGAGGAGCCGCTGGGACGTCCTCGACGTCGTCGACGACCCCGAGGCGAGGGCGGCGCTCGACGTCCTGCGCGCCACCGTCCACCGCCGCTACGCGCAGGTGCTCGAGGACTACCTCGCGCGGGAGGCGCATCTGCCCCGGGAGTGGGTCGCGGCCGCGGCGAGCGGCGACGAGCTCCTGCACCTGCGGGCCGACCAGCTCGCCCAGCTGCGCGAGGACCTGCACGCGTTGGCGAGCAGGTACGCGCGGCTCAGCGACCGCGAGGACCCGGACGCCGAAGGCGTGATGTTCGTCTACCACGCGTTCCGGCGGTGACCGCCGCCGCTGCCCGACGGCGGTACGTGCTCCTCGTCGCGCTGCGGTGGCTGCCCACCGGGCTGGTGGCCCCGGTGACGGTCCTCCTGGCGCAGGAGCGAGGGCTCAGCCTCAGCCAGGTCGGCGCGGTCGTCGCCGTCCAGGGCTTCGTCGTCCTCGGCGCCGAGCTGCCCCTCGGCGGGCTGGCGGACGCCGCCGGACGGCGCCCCGTGCTCCTGCTCGCCGGTGGCGTCGCCGTCGCCTCGCTCGCGCTCCTCGCCCTCGCCGAGACGGCGACCGGCTTCGCCGTCGCCCTGGCCGTCCAGGGCCTGTGGCGGGCGCTGGACTCGGGGCCGCTCGAGGCCTGGTACGTCGACACCGCGCAGGCCGACGACCCCCGGGCCGACATCACCGCCGGGCTCGGCGCCGGGGCGACCGCGCTCAACCTCGCGATGGGAGCCGGCGCACTGGCGTCGGGGGGCCTCGTCGCGGCGGGCCGGGCGCTGGGCGGGGCGCCGCTCGTGCTGCCCGTCGTCGCGGCCCTCGCCATGACCGTCGTGAGCAGCCTCGCCGTGGCCCTCCTCGTCCGCGAGGACCGCCCGTCGGGCGGGGCCCGGCGCCACCGGTGGAGGGCGGCGCTGGGCGAGGTCCCCGCCGGCGTCGGTCGGGGCCTGCGGCTGCTGACCACCTCGCGCGTGCTGCTCGCGCTCGTCGCCGTCGAGCTGTTCTGGGGCTTCGGGATGGTGGCGTTCGAGACGCTCGTGCCGCCCCGGGCGGCGGAGGTCCTGGGCGGCGTCGAGCGGGCCGGGACCTGGATGGGACCGCTCACCTCCGCCGGGTGGGCCGCCGCGGCCGTGGGCGCCGCCCTCGTGCCCCTGCTGTCCCGACGCCTCGGCCCGGCGCCCGTCGCGGCCGGCCTGCGGCTCGTCCAGGGCGGCACCGTGGTCGGCATGGGGCTGCTCGCCGGCCCCGTCGGGCTCGTCGCCGCCTACGTCGCGTGCTACGCCGCCCACGGCGCTTCCAACCCCGTGCACAACGGCCTGCTCCACCGGCAGGCCGACCGCAGCAACCGCGCCGTCGTCCTGTCCCTGAACTCGATGGTCAGCCAGCCCAGCTTCGCGGTCGGCGCCCTGGTCCTGGGCGCCCTCGCCGACCGGACGTCCCTCAGCGCGGCCATGGTGGTCGGCGCCGTCGTCCTCGCGCTCGCCGCGCCGCTGTACCTGCCCGCGTGGCGGCAGGGCCGGCTGCCGCGGGCAGGAGGCGCCGGGGAGGCGTGAGGGCGCGCGCCTCAGCCCGCGATGACGGCGGAGCGGGCCAGGGCCGCAGCGCCCACCACGCCCGCGTCGTCCTCCAGCGAGGAGACGACGAAGCGCAGGTCGGGGCTGGGGCGCAGCATCCACGGGCGGGCCGCGGCCTCGATCCGGTCGGCGAGGTCCTGCCCGAGCTTCTCCGGCATGCCGCCGCCGACGACCACGAGCTCGACGTCGAGGAGGTTGACCACCGAGCCGACGGCGACGCCGAGGTGCTGGACCGCCGACGCCAGCATCCGCTGGGCGAGCTCGTCGTCCTCGGCGAGCGCCCGGGCCCACACCTTCGAGGTGAGCCCGGTCTTCTCCTCCTCGTCCTGGATGTCGAAGAGGTCGGTCTTCCAGCCGGCCTCGACCATCGCCGCGACGCTGCTGCCCATGGACCGTCGGCCCGCGTACGCCTCGACGCAGCCCCGCCGCCCACAGCCGCACAGGGCCCCGTCCGGCTGGACGAGGACGTGCCCGATCTCGCCGGCCGACCCGCGGGCGCCCTCGTACGGCCGTCCGTCGAGCACGAGGCCGCCGCCGATGCCCGTGCCCATCCAGAGGCCCAGGACGTCGCGCGCGCCCCGCGCCGCTCCCGCGACCCACTCGCCGAGGAGGCCGACGTTCGCGTCGTTGCCGAGGGTGACGGGTGCGGGCAGCCGTGAGGTGAGGCCGCCGACGAGGTCGACGTCGCCGCCCCAGCCCACCAGGTTCGGCACGGTGAGCACCTGGCCCGCGTGGACGACGCCCGGGATGCCGACGCCCACCGCCACGGGGTCCCCGCCCAGCGAGGCGACGAGCTCGGCGATGGTGTCGAAGACGGCGTCCGGCCCTGCCGTCGGCGTCAGGGCCTTCGCCCGGGCGTGCACCTCGTGGTCGCCGCTGACGAGCCCGACCTGGATGTTGGTGCCCCCGACGTCGACCCCGGCCACGAGTACGTTGCGCTCTCCCATGGGGCAGGTCTAGCAGCGCGGCGCGTCCGGCGGTGGCCCTCCGAGCAACGATCGGCCCCGTCCCCGTCCCCGTCCCCGTCCCGTCCCCGACGTCGGTCCGTCCCGCCGCCCGACCGGTTGCGCGGTCAGCCGGGCCGGCGCGCCCGTCGCGGCCGCGCCACCTGCGCCGGCGTCCCGGCCGGTGCCGCGGCCGGTGCGCCGGCCGGTGCCGCGGTCGAGCCGCGGACGACCAGGCGCGGGCGCACGAGCAGCTCGCCGCGGACGGCACCCTCCCCCCGCACCTCCTGGAGCAGCGCCCGGGCGGCCGCGGTGCCGACGGCCTCGACGTCCTGGTGGACGGTCGTCAGCGGCGGGTCCGTGAAGTCGAGCAGCGGGCCGTCGTCGCAGCCCACGACGGAGACGTCGCGGGGCACCGAGAGGCCCCGGGCCCGGACGGCGCGCACGGCGCCGAGGGCCATGAGGTCGGAGCCGCAGACGATGCCGGTGGCCCCCCGGTCCAGGAGGGCGCGGGCCGCGGCCTCGCCGCCCTCGAGGCGGAACTGCGTGTGGACGACCAGGGAGTCCACCTCGCCGGGTCGCACCACGCCGGCCAGGTGGCGTCGCACGGCGTCGTGGAAGGCGGCCGTCTTGCGGATGGACGGCACGTAGCGGGGCGGGCCCATGGCGAGGCCGACGCGCTCGTGCCCGAGGCCGACGAGGTGGGCCACCGCCTGCTCGACGGCGGCGGCGTCGTCGGTGGAGACGAAGGGCGCGTCCACCCCGTCCATCCACCCGTTGACGAACACGGCCGGCATCCCGCGCCGGAGCAGGTCCTCGTACGGCCGCGCGTCGGCGTCGGTGTTGGCGTGCACGCCGGAGAGGAAGACGACGCCGGACGCCTTCTGCTGCAGCAGGACCCGGACGAAGTCGGCCTCGTGGACGCCGCCCGGGACGAGCGAGCAGACGACGGGCGTGTAGCCCGCCCGCGCCAGGTGCGTCTGGACGACGAGGGAGAGCGCGGGGAAGACGGGGTTCGTCAGCTCCGGCACGACGATGCCCACCAGGCCGGCCGCCGGCGCCGGCAGGAAGCGGTCGTCGTAGCCGAGGACGTCGAGGACCGACCGGATCTTGTCGCGCGTCGCCTGGGAGACCCCGGGCTTGTCGTTGAGGACGCGGCTGACCGTCGCCTCGCTCACCCCTGCGCGGACGGCGACGTCCGCGAGCCTCACCCTCACGGCCTCGACCCTAGGGCCTCCCGCAAGCGGGATGACGTCGTCACGCAAGCCTCTTACGTGGGCTGCAACTTCCTTGCTATGGTCCTTGCACGCAGCGCGGCGCTCGTCGGCTGACCGGTGACGGTCCCCGACCCCCTGGCGACGGAGCCATCGGAGCGCGCTGCGCCGACCCGGACATCCCGAGGAGCACCATGCGCATCTCCCTGAGGGCGGCCGTCGCGGCCGTCGGCATCGCCGCCCTGACCGCCGGCTGCGGCGGGGGCAGCAGCGCCCCCGCCGAGACCGACGCCGCCCCCGCCGAGCCGGACGCGGCGGCGACCACCGGAGCCCCCGCTCGCGACGACGCCGACCTCGTCGTCTGGACCGACGAGCTGAAGATCGGCGCCGTCACCGAGATCGCCGAGCAGTTCGGCGAGGACAACGGCATCTCCGTCGCCGTCCAGGCGGTCACCGACCTGCAGGCGAACTTCGTCACCGCTAACGCGGCGACGAACGGGCCCGACGTCGTCGTCGGCGCCCACGACTGGATCGGCAACATGGTTCAGAACGGGGCGATCGACCCCCTGCAGATCACGGCCGACCAGCTGGGCCAGTACTCGGAGGTGGCCGTGGACGCCGTCACCTACGACGAGCAGCTCTACGGCCTGCCCTACGGCGTCGAGGCGCTCGTGCTGTACCGCAACACCGACCTGGTGCCGGAGGCCCCGGCCACGCTGGACGAGGCCTTCGCCACCGGCCTCGAGCTCAAGGAGGCCGGGACCGTCGAGTCGGCCTTCAACCTGCCCGTCGGCGAGCTGGGTGACGCCTACCACATGCAGCCCCTGTACACCTCGCTCGGGGGCTACGTCTTCGGGCAGGACCCCGCCGGCGGCTACGACCCGACCGACCTCGGGGTGGGCGACGAGGCCTCGCAGGCCGCGGGCGAGCGCATCGAGGAGCTCGGCGAGGGCGGCTCCGGCGTGCTCACCCGCTCGGTCAGCGGCGACAACTCCATCGCCCTCTTCGCCGACGGGCAGGCCCCCTACCTGCTCTCCGGCCCGTGGGCGCGCGCCGACGTCGAGGCCGCGGGCTTCGGCTGGGACGTCCAGGCGGTCCCCGGCTTCGAGGGCGCCGAGCCGGCGCAGCCCTTCACCGGCGTCCAGGCCTTCTACGTGGCCTCGAACGGCGCCAACAAGGCCTTCGCCCAGGAGTTCGTCGGCGGCGCGGTGAACACCGAGGAGGCCATGAAGACGATGTACGACGGGGCCGACATCCCCCCGAGCCTCGTCTCCCTGCAGGAGTCGGAGGTCGCGGCGGACCCGCAGCTGCAGGCCTACCTCGACGCGGCCAGCGCCGGTCAGCCCATGCCGTCGATCCCGCAGATGGGCTCGGTCTTCGAGCCCCTGGGCCAGGCGTACTCGGCGATCATCGGCGGCGCCGACGGCGCCGAGACGATGGTCGCGACCGGCGAGACGATCCGCACCGCCATCAGCTGAGCCGACGGCGCCGGGGCGGTGACGCCGCCGCCCCGGCGCCCCCCCCGTGCCCCGCCGCCCGTCCCCGCGCCCCCTTCCCGGGCGGCGCGGAGCACGGTCGCGCCCTCCGCCGTCCCGCCCGACCCCGCCCAGGAGGCGACGTGGTCCAGCAGCAGCTCAGCACCGCTCCCCAGGAGAGCCCGGCGGCGCACCCGCCGCCCGTCGGCTCGCGCTCGGTCCCCGTCCTCCTGCTGAAGGTCGCGGTCCTCGCGGTCCTCCTCAGCACCGTCGTCTCGCTGACGCCCGCGCTCGTCGCCGCTGAGCGCTGGGGCTTCCTCGTCTTCTTCTGGGTGCTCGTCGTCCTCGTCGTCGCCGTGTACGCGACCCGGCGCGCCATCCCGCTCAAGTACCTGCTCCCCGGTGCGGTGCTCCTGCTCAGCTTCGTCGTCTACCCGGTCATCTCGACGTTCCAGGTCTCGCTGACGAACCTCGGGGACGGCACCCGGGCCACGCGGGAGGAGGCGACCGCGCAGATCATCGGGTCCTCCGTGGTGCAGACGCCCGACGCCCCCCGGTACAACCTCACGGTCGGGACGGCCGGCTCGCCGACGGCGGGCCCCTTCGCCTTCCTCCTCGTCGACCCGGCCTCGGGGGAGGCCTCCGTCGGCACGGAGGACGGGCTCGAGCCCCTGCCCGGCGCGACCGTCACCGACGGCTTCGTCACGGCCGCCGACGGGTACGAGCTGCTCACGCCGGTGGAGGTCAACGACGCCAGCGCGGCGCTGGCCGAGCTCACGGTCCCCACCGAGGGCGGAGCCATCCGCCAGCTCGGCATCCGGCAGGCCTTCGAGGGCTCGACGCCGCTCGTCTACGACGAGGACGCGGAGACCATCACGAACACGCAGACGGGCGTCACCTACGCCCCGGAGCTGCAGGGCGACCGCGAGTTCTACGTCGACCCCGACGGGCAGCGGCTGTCCGACCAGTCCTGGGCCGCGGACGTCGGCTTCGACAACTACGTCCGCGCCTTCACCGACGCCCGCATCCTGTCCGACTTCGTCGGCATCTTCGGGTGGACGCTCGTCTTCGCCACCCTCTCGGTGGCCTCGACGTTCGCGCTGGGCACCGTCCTCGCCGTCGTGCTCAACGACCGGCGCGTGCGCGGCCAGAAGGTCTACCGCTCGGTCCTGCTGCTGCCCTACGCCATCCCCAGCTTCATCTCGCTGCTGCTGTGGTCGGGCTTCTGGAACACCGACTTCGGCCTCGTCAACGACCTGACGGGTCTGGGCGTCAACTGGTTCGGCGGCGAGACCACGGCGAAGGCCGCGGTGCTCATCACCAACCTGTGGCTGGGCTTCCCCTACATGTTCCTCGTCGTCACCGGCGCGCTGCAGGCCATCCCGGAGGACCTGAAGGAGGCCGCCGGCATCGACGGGGCCAGCGGGTTCACCGGGTTCCGGACGATCATCTTCCCGCTGCTGCTCATCCCGACCGCCCCGCTGCTCGTGGCGTCCTTCGCCTTCAACTTCAACAACTTCAACACCATCTTCCTGCTGACCGGCGGCGGGCCCTTCACGCCGGACAACCCGACCGCGGGCGGCACCGACCTGCTCATCAGCTACACGATCCGCCTCGCCTTCGGCGCCAGCGGCGCCCAGTTCGGCTTCGCCTCCGCCATCGCGGTGCTCCTCTTCGTCATCACGGGCGTCGTCGCCGCCCTGCAGTTCCGCCTGACCCGACGCCTCGAGGACGTGATCTGACATGACCAGCCAGGAGCTCCGCACGGGTGCGCCCGTCGGCCCCGGCCACCTCGCGGCGCCGGGCGGCGCGGGCCCCTCCGCGCCCTCGACGCCCCCGGCGGCGAACCGGATGAGCCGTGGCCGCTGGTGGCGCGAGGTGGGCTGGCGCCACGCCGTCGGCCTGGCGGCGGTCGCCTTCGCCGTCTTCCCCGTGCTCTACATCGTCTCGGCGGCCTTCAACCCGCTGGGCAGCGTCGTCTCGACGAGCCTGGTCCCCCGCGAGCTGAGCCTCGTCAACTTCCAGGCGCTGTTCAGCGAACCGTCACGGCCCTTCGGCCGGTGGATGCTCAACACCCTCGCGGTGTGCACCTCGGTCACCGTCATCCAGGTGACGTGCAGCGCCCTCGCCGCCTACGCCTTCAGCCGGTTCCGCTTCCGCGGGCGCCGCGGCGGCCTGCTGGCGCTGCTGCTCATCCAGATGTTCCCGCAGATCCTCGCGACGATCGCGCTGTTCCTGCTCTTCACCGAGCTCGGCACCGTCATCCCGGCCATCGGCCTCAACACGCTGCTCGGGTACGTCCTCGTCATGTGCGGCAACGCCTTCGCGCAGGTGTGGCTCATCAAGGGCTTCTTCGACTCGATCCCGCAGTCCCTCGACGAGGCCGCCACGGTCGACGGCGCCGGGCACGCGACGATCTTCTTCCGCATCCTGCTGCCGCTGCTGCAGCCGATCCTCGCCGTCACCGGCCTGCTGGCCTTCGTCGGCGTCATCAGCGAGTTCCTCATCGCCTCGATCTTCCTGCGCGAGGCGGGCGTGCGGACGGTCGCCGTCGGCCTGTGGTCGGTCATCGAGAACGACCGCTCCAACAACCTCGGCCTGTTCGCGGCCGGTGCGCTGCTGACCGCGGTCCCCGTCGTCCTGCTCTTCCAGTACCTGCAGCGCTTCATCGTCGGCGGCATCACGGCCGGGGGGGTCAAGGGGTGAGCGGCACCTCGGGGCACCTGCTCGGCGAGCCGCACCACGACGGCTCGGCGCTGATGACGGGCACGTCGGCGCCCGAGCTCGGAGAGCGCGTGCCCGTGCGGGTGCTCGTGCCCGACGCGGCCGACGGCTCGGCGTGGGGCGGGCAGGTGCACGTGCGCCAGCTGCGCGACGGCGAGCCGGCGCTGCGGGCGGCGGAGCCCGACGGCCGCGGGCCCGGGGGCACGTGGTTCCGCGTCGAGGTCGAGGCGCGCAACCCCGTCACGAGCTACCGCTTCCTCCTCTCCGGGCGCGACGCCGCCGGGCGCCCCGCGCACCGCTGGCTCACGGGGGAGGGCACCAGCGCGCGCGACGTCACCGACGCCGCCGACTTCCGCCTCCTCGCCTCGCCCGGTCCGGCCGAGTGGGTCGCGGACCAGGTGGCCTACCAGGTCTTCCCCGACCGCTTCGCCCGCTCCGGGACGCCGCGGGCGACGCCGTCCTGGGCGGACGCCGCCGCGTGGGACGACGCCGTGGTGCACCGGGGCCCGGGCACGCCGCGCCAGTGGTTCGGAGGCGACCTCGACGGGGTCGCCGCGCACCTGGACCACGTGCAGTCGCTGGGCGCCTCGCTGCTGTACCTGACCCCGTTCTTCGAGGCCCGCTCCAACCACCGCTACGACGCGGTGACCTTCGACCGCGTGGACCCGGTGCTCGGCGGCGACGAGGCGATGGGCCGGCTCGTCGCCGCCGCGCACGCCCGCGGGATGCGCGTCATGGGCGACCTCACGACCAACCACACGGGTGTCGAGCACCCCTGGTTCCGCGCCGCGGCGGCCGACCGGTCGTCGGAGGAGGCGGGCTACTACCGCTTCCTCGACGACGACCCCATCGGCTACGAGACCTGGCTGGGCGTCGACACGCTGCCCAAGCTCGACCACACGTCGGCGGCCCTGCGGGCGCGCCTGGTGGACGGGCCGGGCTCCGTGGTCGCCGAGCACCTGCGCCGCGGCCTCGACGGGTGGCGCATCGACGTCGCCAACATGACGGGCCGCCTCGGCGCGGACGACCTCGCCGTCGAGGTGGCGCGCCTCGCCCGCGCCACGGCGCACGCGGTGAGCCCCGGCGCCTGGATGCTCGCCGAGCACTGCCACGACGCCTCGGCCGACCTCGTGGGCGACGGCTGGCACGGCGCGATGGACTACGCCGGCTTCACCCGGCCGGTGTGGGCCTGGCTCAACGGCGGCTACCCCGGCGGGCCGGGGGAGGAGCACGGGCTGTCCTTCCTCGGCTGGCCGGTCCCCGTGCCGGTGCAGCCCGGCGGCGACGTGGTGGCGACGATGCGCGCGGTCCACGCGGCGATGCCCTGGCGGTCGTGGGCGGCGTCGACCTCGCACCTCGACACCCACGACACGCCCCGCTTCCGCACGGTGACCGGTGGGGGGCGCACCGGGCTGGCCGACCTCGCGGGCCGCGGGCGCGACCGCGCCGTCGTCGGGGTCGCGCTGCAGATGACCCTGCCCGGGGTGCCGACGCTCTTCGCCGGCGACGAGGCGGGGTTCACGGGCCTCGACGGCGAGCACTCCCGGACGCCCATGCCCTGGGACCGCCCCGGGGCGTGGGACGCGCCGACCCTCGACGCCGTCCGCACCTGGGGGCGGCTGCGCCGGGACTGCGTCGCGCTGCGCCGCGGCGGCCTGCGGTGGGTCGCCGCCCGCGACGACGTCCTCGTGCACCTGCGCGAGCACGCCGACCAGCGGGTGCTCGTGCACACCGCCCGCGCGGACCACGCCGCGGTGCGCCTCCCGCTGGCCGCGCTCGGCCTGCGCTCGGCCGCCCAGCTCGTGCCCCTGGTCGGCGAGGCGCTCCCCGTGGAGCGCGACGGCGTCGTCGAGCTGCCCTCGCACGGGCCCTCGGCGTCCGCCTGGGCCCTCGAGGGCTGACCCCCGCGCGGCGCCGCCCCGGGGGGAGGCAGCGCCCCGGCACCCGCACGGCCCGACGACCGCACGGCCCGACGACCGCACCACGACGACCGCACCACCGACGACCCGCACGCCCCGACCGCCTGGAGCCCTCCCGTGACGAGCACCACCGCCCCGGCCCGCCGCACCCCCGCGAGCGCGCCGCTGGCGTCCCCCACGCCCGCCTCGCCCGACGCCCGCGACTGGTGGCGCCGCGCCGTCGTCTACCAGGTCTACCCGCGCAGCTTCGCCGACGCGGACGGCGACGGCCTCGGCGACCTGCGCGGCGTCACCTCGCGCGTGGGGCACCTGGCCTCGCTCGGCGTGGACGCGGTGTGGCTCAGCCCCTTCTACCCCTCGGCGCTCGCCGACGGCGGCTACGACGTCGACGACCACCGCGCCGTCGACCCCCGCCTGGGCACCCTCGAGGACTTCGACGCGATGGTGCGCGCGCTGCACGCCGCCGGCATCCGCGTCGTCGTCGACGTCGTGCCGAACCACACCTCCGACCGGCACGCCTGGTTCCGCGAGGCGCTCGCGTCCCCGCCCGGCTCGAGGGCCCGCTCGCGCTACGTCTTCCGCGACGGGCGGGGCCCCGGCGGCGACGAGCCGCCCAGCAGCTGGCAGTCGATCTTCGGCGGCCCGGCCTGGGAGCGCGTCACCGAGGCCGACGGCACCCCCGGCCAGTGGTTCCTCCACATCTTCGCGCCCGAGCAGCCGGACCTGGACTGGTCCGAGGAGGAGGTGCGCGAGGACATGCTCGAGACGCTGCGCTTCTGGGCCGACCGCGGCGTCGACGGCTTCCGGGTCGACGTCGCGCACGGGCTCGTCAAGGACGTCGACGGCCACCTCGACGTCCACGTCGAGATCCTCGAGACGGGCCGCGAGGGCGGCAACCACCCGCTGTGGGACCGCGACGAGGTGCAGGAGGTCTACGCCTCCTGGCGCCGCGACGTCCTCGACGCCTACGACCCGCCGCGCTCCGCCGTCGCGGAGGCCTCGGTCCACCCGGGGCGGAGGGCGCGCTACGCCGACCCGCTGGGGCTCGGCCAGGCCTTCAACTTCGACCTCTTCGCCTGCGGCTGGGACGCCGACGAGATGCGGACGGCGATCGACGGCGGCCTGGCGCAGATGGCGGCGGGCTCCTCGGCCACGTGGACCCTGTCCAACCACGACTCCGTGCGCCACACCACCCGCTTCGGGGTGCCGACCCGCGGGGGCGCCGGCTCCCAGGAGGCCGCCAAGGCGTGGGTGACGACGGACGGCCGCGACCCCGTCGACCTCGACCTGGGCCTGCGGCGCGCCCGCGCGGCCCTGCTGCTCGAGCTCGCGCTGCCCGGTGCCGTCTACCTCTACCAGGGCGAGGAGCTCGGCCTCCACGAGGTCGCCGACATCCCCTGGGACGCCCTCGAGGACCCCATCGCCGTCCGCTCCGGCGGCGCCGAGAAGGGACGGGACGGCTGCCGCGTCGCCCTGCCGTGGACGCCCCACGGCACGACGCTCGGCTTCGGTCCCGAGGGCGGGGCGCTGCCCGGCATGCGCCAGCCGGACTGGTTCGGCGCCGTCTCCGTGGCCGCCCAGGACGGCGTGCCGGGCTCGACGCTCGAGCTCTACCGCGCGGCCCTGCGCCGGCGGCGAGAGCTGACGACGGACGACGACGCCCTGACGTGGGCGGACGACGCGCCCGGCGTGCTCCACCTCGAGCGGCCGGGCGGCTGGCGGTCGGTCACCAACCTCTCCGAGGTCGACGTGGCCCTGCCGGCGGGCGAGCTGCTGCTCGCGAGCGACGCAGCCGTCGTCGCCGGCGGTGCGCTGCCGCCCGGCACGTCCGCGTGGGTGCGCGTCGCGGGGGACGACGGCCCCTGACGCCGCTCCGGCCACCCGTCCGGGTGGCGCGCGGGCCCGTCGGGCTCCCGCGCCGCCCGGACGGGCGACGGCCGGGTGGCGCGCCCCGGACGCCGCGACGATCATCGGCCACCAGCGAGCCCGCTGACCGGCGGGCTCCCGACAGCGCCGCCCCGGCGGCCGGACGGAGCTGGGCATGGGCATCGGACTGGGCATCTTCCTGCTCGTCGTCGGCGGCATCCTCGGCTTCGCCGTCGACGCGGACGCCGTGAGCGGCGTCAACCTCAACGTCGTCGGCTTCGTCTGCCTCGCGGCCGGCGCCCTGGCGCTGCTGCTCGGCATCGTGCAGAGCACGCAGCGCCAGCACCGGACGGACCGCGTCGAGTACGTCGACGAGCGCCGCCCGCGCGACTACCCGCCGCCCCGCCCCTGAGCCGCCCGACGAGCGATCGCCGTGCAGCGCGAGACGACCACTGACGGCGAGGCGGACGGGATCGAGCGGCCCATCCGCCGATGGCCCTGGGCGGTCGGAGGCCTGGTGATCGGCTTCGTCGCCTCCGTCGTGATCGTCGACCTCGCGACACCGGACGAGGCCCTGGCCGGGGCGTCTGCCTCTCACCTCTTCGGCGTGCTCGGGACCTTCGTCGTCTCACCTGGCTTCGGTGGTCTCGCTGCTGTCGTGGCAGCCGGGGTGGCGTACCGGGCGGCTGCCGAGGGCCGGCGCCAGACGGAGCGCCAGGCCCTCCTGAGTCGTGACCACGACCGGGCGCAGGCGGCCGCTGATCGCCTCAACGCCCTCGAGGACCGAGAGGACGACCGCTGGTGGACGATGTACCGGATGGTCTACGAGGACGCTGCCGGACTCGGCCAGAACGGGGTGACCCTCGCCTTGGAAGCCCTGGACCGCCGGGCGCACACTGATGAGCAGGACAGCTTCTTGGTTGTCCTGAGCGAGCGGCTCACGCCGACCGACGAGGCGACCCAGGAGGGGCCATGAGTGACGGCGCCGGCAGCGGCAGCACACAGGTCGGTTGGAACGGTGTGACGGATCCTGAGCTGCGCAAGCGCGTGCAGAAGGTCCTCGACCGCTCTCAGGAGCGGATCAAGGACCGAAAGGAAGGGCGTGGGTCTGCGCGCGGGCGCTGGGTGGTCAGTGACGGCCGGCCAGTGCGCGAGGCGCCCCGGCAGGGGCGCGACTGACCCGCCTCACAGCTGTCACGACGCGCTCGGGCCGATCCCCACCACGGTCGGCGGTACGTCCTCCCGTCTCAAGCGCCGTGGACGCCGTCGTCAGTCGACCGCACGGGAGGCCGCAGCCGCTCACGCAGCCCCGACGCGCGGGCGGCCGGGCGCGCGACGGCGGCCAGCAGCGCCTCGGCGTCGCCGACGACCCGCACGCGCTCGCGTGCGCGGGTGAGTGCCGTGTAGAGCGTCTCCCGCGTCAGCAGCGGGGAGCCGGCGGGCGGCAGCACGAGCGTCACGGCGTCGAACTGGCTGCCCTGGCTGCGGTGCACGGTCATCGCGTGCAGCGCCCGCGTGCTCGGCAGTCGCCCCAGTGGCAGGAGCCGCGGGTCTCGACGGTCACCCACGGCGGCGGAGAGGCCGCCCGCGCCGTCGTCGACGAGGACGGCGACGTCCCCGTTGGACAGCCCGGTGGCCGGGTCGTTGACGGTGACGAGCAAGGGCTCGCCGACGTGGTGGCCGTCCGCGCGGCGCACGCGGGGGACGCCCGCGGCCGCCTCGGCCGCCCGCGTCCAGCGCTCGGCCAGCTCGCCCCAGCGGCGCAGCCCGCGGGGGCCCGCGCGGTGCGCCGTGAGCAGGCGGTGCCGGTCGAGCGCGGCGAGGGCGCCCGCGGCGTCCCCGGCCCGCGCCGCCGCCCCCAGCGCCGTCGCGGCGTCGACGACGTCGTCGCGGACGTCGTCGAGGTCGGCCTCCGGCACCGCGTCGGCCGTGGTCGGCAGCAGGACGGCGCCCGGGTCGCCGGCGAGCAGGACGGCGAGGGCGTCCTCGCCGCGCCCGTCGCGGACGGCGGCCGCGAGGCGGTCCACCACCCCGCCGCCGGCGTAGCGGCGGGTGGTGCGCAGCAGGCTGACCCCGTCGCGCACAGTGACCGGCCTCGACGCCCGGGCGTCGGCGTCCGACGGCTCGCGACGACCGGGCTCGTCGGCGGGGAGGGCGCCCACCTCCGCGAGGGCGTCGGCGAGGCGGGGGTGGCGCCCACCGCCGGCTCGTGCGTCGACGAGGTCGCCCAGCACCGTGCCCGCCTCGACCGAGGCCAGCTGGTCGGGGTCCCCGACGAGCACGAGCCGCGTGTGCGGGCGCAGCGCCTCGAGCAGCCGCGCCATGAGGGTGAGCGAGACCATCGAGCTCTCGTCGACGACGAGGACCTCGAGGGCCAGCCGGTCGGAGCGGTCGTGGCGGAAGCGGTGCCGCGCGTCCGGCCGCCAGCCGAGGAGGCGGTGCAGCGTCGTCGCCGGCAGGTCGCCGAGCCGCTCGCGGTCCTCCTCCGGCAGGTGCGCCGAGGAGTCGCGGACGGCCTCGGCGAGCCGCGCGGCCGCCCGGCCGGTGGGGGCGGCCAGCGCCACCCGCCACGTCGGGTGCTGCTCGCGCAGCAGAGCGACGACCTTCGACACCGTGGTCGTCTTGCCCGTGCCGGGGCCCCCGGCGAGGACGGAGACGCGGGCGAGCGCACACCCCGCGGCGGCCTCCCGCTGGTCTGCGTCCGTCGGGTCGAAGAGACGGTCGAGGGCGCGCCGCAGGACGCCCGCGTCGAGGTCGTCGGGCACGTCGGCGGCGCGGGTCGCGAGCTCGCGCGCGACGAGCTCCTCCTGGTCGCGGTAGCGGCCGAGCCAGACGCGACCGCCCTCGACGCGCAGGGGGCCGCCGGCGAGGGGGCTGGCCGCCACGCGGGCGGCCCAGTCCTCGCCCGGCCACACCACGGTGTCGACCGTGCCGCCTGCTGCCGCTCCCTCGTCAGCCGTCCCCTCCGCCGTGGACCGGGTGCCGTCGTCCGCCTCGTCGTCGACGTCGTCCGCGGCGGTCGTGTCCCGGGCCGTCGCGAGGTCGACGACGACCGAGCCCTGCCGGGTGGAGCGGACCACGAGCGCCGCGGCGAGCAGGACGGCCTCGTCCTCCTCCCCGGCGAGCGCGCCCAGGCGGCGGGCGACGTGGACGTCCGCGGCGTGCAGCAGGCCGGCCCGGTTGAAGTCGCGCAGCAGCCCGGTGGCGCGCAGCGCCAGGTCCCCGGCGCGGGGGTCGCCGCTCACGGCGCCGTCCCGCGGCCGGCGAGGTGGTCGGACGCCGCGACCACGAGCGCGGGCGGCGTCGCCCACGCCATGACGCCGGGCACCGCGCCGTCCTCCGCGGGCGCCACCGACGGCCCGACCATCCCGCGCACGAAGAGGTACAGCGCTCCGCCGAGATGGCGCTCCGGCGCGTACGCGGGCAGCCGCCAGCGCAGGAAGCGGTGCAGGGCCACCTGGTACAGCAGCGCCTGCAGCGGGTAGTGCGCGGCCACCATGGCCTCCTCCATCGCCGCCGGGCGGTAGTCCCAGGACGTCAGCGGCCGCTCGGGGACGCCGAGGCGGTTCGTCTTGTAGTCCACGACGACGTAGCGCGCGTCGCCCCCGTCGGGAGAGGGCAGCCGCAGCACCGCGTCGACGCTGCCGGTGAGGTAGCCGCGCAGCCCGCCGTCCTGCCCCGCCCCGTCGTCGTGCCCGCCGTCCGCGGTGAGGTGCTCGAGCGCGTCGGCGTAGGAGGCCAGCGGTCCGTCGGGGCAGTGCCGCCGCCACAGCGGCACGAGCCCGGCCAGGGAGGGCTGCAGCGCGGCGGCCCCGGCGTCGTCGCCCCCGGCGAGGGGCAGCTCGAAGTCCAACTCCGGCAGGCGGTCGCGCGCGGGGACGTCGACGAGGCGGCGCCCGCCCGCGAGCGGTCCGAGGGGTGTCCTCAGGGCGAGGTCGAGGGCTCCGGTGAGCACGTCGACGTCGAGGGCGAGCCCCTGCGCCGCGGCGTGCTCGGCGACGAGGTCCCGCAGCACCCGGTCGGGGGCGCCGTCGGGAGCGGCGAGGGCCGAGGGGTCGAGCTCCTCGAGGACCGCGTGGACGAGCACGCCGAAGCGCGCGCTGCCGGCGAGGGCGTCCCACGCCGAGGGCACCGCCGCGGGCACCGGGCCGGCCCCGCCGGACTCCCCGGCGCGGGCGGGAGCGCCGTCCGCGGGCAGGCGCTCGTCGTCCTCGACCGCCGCCTCCGGCTCGACGAGGGCCCCGCCCGCGGGCGCTGGGCCGGCGTCGTGCGCGGCGGCGGTGAGGGCGCTGTAGGAGGTCCGGCGCCACGACGCGTCGAGCGCGCGGTGCCAGCGCGCCGCTGCGAGGCCGTCGACCACCCGGTCGGGCGCGCGCCACGGCCGGCCGTCGGGCGGGCCGGCGACGCGCTCGACGACGAGGCAGCCACCGCTCGTGGCGGCCCGGGCCGCCAGGGCGGCGACGGCGTCGTCGTCGGAGGGGACCGGCACGACGGCCGGGGGGACACCGTCGTCGAGCGCACCTGCGGCGCTCGGAGCGGCGAGAGGCCGGTGCAGCAGCAGCCGGTGCAGCGCGCCGCGGCCGGTGTTGGTCGTCCCCGCCCACCAGGCGGTGAGGTGGCTCGCGGCCCTGGTCAGGGCTACGTACGCGAGGCGCAGCTCCTCGTCGGACTCCGAGCGGTGGTGCTCGCGGACGTGGTCGGCCCAGCCCGGTGCGCCGGGGCCCCCGACGTCGCGGCACCGGCGGCCGTCGGCGTCGTGGACGAGGGCGGTCGACGGCTTGGTGTTCTGCCACATGTCCCACGCGAAGGGCACGAGCACGGCGGGGAACTCGAGGCCCTTGCTCGTGTGCACGGTGAGGACCTGCACCGCGGCGGCGTCGGACTCCAGCCGGCGGCTGCGCTCGACGACCCCGTCGCGCCCGGCCTCCTCCACCTGCTCGCGCAACCACGCCAGTAGGGCCGAGACGCCGAGCCCGTCGCGCACGGCGGCCTCGTGCAGCACCTGCCCGACGTGCCGCAGGTCGGTGAGCCGGCGCTCGCCGCCCACGGTCCCGAGCAGCCGCTCGGCGAGGCCGGCGGCGTCGGGCCGCGGCCGCTGCACGGCCTCGAGCAGCGCGCCGACCCCGCGGGCGTCGAGGAGCCGGGCCCACGCGCGCACGCGCAGCCCGAGGTCGTCGACGAGCGCGTCGCCCCCCTCGTCGAGGGACAGGGCGTCGTGGCCGCCGAAGGCGCCGAGCGCGAGCAGCCGCACCCTGGCGCCGCGCTGCGGCTGCTCGAGCGCCTCCAGGAGCACGGTCCAGTCGTGGGCGGCCGGCGTCGTGAAGACGCTCGTGCGCCCGCCGACGACGACGGGCACGCGGACCCGCTCCAGCGCCTCCCGGACCATCTGGGCCTGCGCGTTGGTCCGCACGAGCACCGCGACGTCGCCCGGCGCGAACGGCCGCTCCTCGCCGACGTCGCCCGCGGGAGCGGGCCCGTCGGGAGCGGCCGAAGCGTGGTCCGCCCGGCGGCGCCGCTCGGGCGTGGTGGTCGTCACGGCGCCGCCGACGAGCGCGACGACCTGCGCGGCGACGTCGTCGACCACCCGCTGCCGCATGCCTGGCACGCGCGCGAGCCCGTCGCGCGTCAGCGGCAGCGCGTCCCGCGGGACGACGCGCAGCCGCACCGGCGGCACTCCCTCGACGCGGCGACCGGTGAAGCGCGCCGCGAGCGGGCGCACCTGGATGCGGGCGTCACCGAGGGCGGCACCGGCGAGGACGGCGTCGAGGCCCCGCAGCACCGGCTCGTCGCTGCGCTGGTTGGTGGTGAGGGTCCGCAGGTCCGAGGCCGTGTCGCGCGCCTCGAGGTAGGCGCGCACGTCCGCCCCGCGGAAGCCGTAGACCGCCTGCTTCGGGTCCCCGACGAGGACGAGGGCCCGGGCGACGCCGGCCTCGGCCGCGGGCGCCGTGACCGGCCCGGAGGCGGGTGCGGGATCGTGGAAGGCCGACCGGAGCACCCGCCACTGCACGGGGTCGGTGTCCTGGAACTCGTCGACGAGGACGACGCGGTGCAGCGCCCGCAGGCGCTCGCGGGCGCGCGGGCCGCTGCCCGGGTCCCCGAGGACGTGCACGAGGCGCAGCAGCAGGTCGTCGTAGCCCATCTGACCGGCCGCCCGGAGCCGACGCTGCACCTCCGCGCGGACGGCGCGGCCCACGCGGGCGCGCAGCGCGGGCAGCACCGGGACGTCGGGCTCGCCGTCCCGCGGCAGCAGGTCGGTGGCCGGGTCGAGCGCGGCCACGCGGGCGAGTTCGCGGAAGTCCGCCGGGGAGAGGGTCGGCTCCTCGGCGCCCGCCACGGCCCACCGGCGCAGGTAGAGGTCGTGAGCCACCTCGTCGACGACGTCACGCACGTCCTCCACGAGCTCGGTGCGCGCATCGTGGTCGGCGCCCGCGCCGAGCGTGAGGAGGACGCGCTGGCAGAAGCCGTGCGTCGTCGTCACCGTGGCCGCGTCGAAGGAGGCCAGGGCGTCGGCCAGCCGGCGGCGCCGGAGCGCCACGTCGGCGGCGCCGCCGCCGCGCAGCAGTGCGAGCAGCTCGTCGGGCTCCTCCTCCGGCGGGACGTCGCGGGAGAGCGCGTCGCGCGCTTCGACGAGGCGGGCGCGCACTCGCTCGCGCAGCTCGCGGGTGGACTCGCGGCTGAAGGTCATGACGAGGAGCTGGTCGACCGGCAGGCCCGCCTCGGCGACGTAGCGGGCGACGAGCGCCGCGATGGTCCACGTCTTCCCCGTGCCCGCGCTCGCCTCCAGCAGCGTGGTGCCCCGCGGCAGGGGGTCCGCGAGCCGGAAGGCCTGCGGCTCGTCGACGGAGGGCTCGTCGACGGAGGGCTCGTCCGCCCCCGTCACGGCGCTCACGCCGCGGCCCCCCGACCGCCGGCCTCGGCGTCGAGCAGCCGGTCCCACACGCGGCGCGCCAGCGCGCCGAGGCGCGTCGGCTCGTCGGGCGCCCAGCCCGGGCCGCGCTCGGCGTCCGTGGGCGGGCCCCACAGGTCGGCCGACGGCAGCTCGCGACCGTGGAGGAGCAGGTGCTCGGGCTCGGCCGCCTCCCCCGGGAAGCGGTCGGAGTCCCACCGCCGGGCCGCGGCGTCCTGGGCGGCGAGCACGCTGCCGCCACCGCGGCGGCGCGTCGCATAGGCCTCGGCGGTCTTGAGCGGCAGCGGCAGCGGCTCGTCGAGGCCCGCGCGGTGCAGGGCGACGAGCTCGGCGAGGGCCGTCCGCGCGTCCTCCACGCCCAGGGGGCCGAGGACGCTGCGGGCGGCCCCGCCGTCACCGCCCGCGCGCCCGACGGCGACGGCCCGCCACGGTGACGCGCCGCCGTCCCCGGCCCCGCCGGCGGGCCCCCCCGCGGTGAGCGCGAGGAGGTCGAGCCACGCGAGGAGCCGGTGCTTGGGCCCGAGCCGCGAGGCGGTGAGGTGCATCGCCACGTCGCCCCGCACCCCGCCCACCGTGCCGACCACGCGCACCGGCGGGCCACCGCCCGGGAGCGGGCCGAGGTCGGCGTCGACGTCGACCGCGCCCGGGGGGATCGAGCGCTCCGCCTCGGACGCCCGGACGACCGCCTCGACCTCGCTGCCCACGCCGCGCAGGTACCGCTCGCCGAGCGGGCCCGGGGGGAGGTCGCCGCGGTGCAGCTCCACGGCGAGGAGGTCGGCGACGTCCTCACCCGCGACCCGCCGGTCGAGCAGCCGCTGCGCGAGCGCCCACCGCTCGAGGCCGTCGGGGTCCAGCGGCAGGGCGTCGTCGGGCTCCTCGCCGGGGCGGACGACGGAGACCTCGAGCCGCTGGCGCCAGAACGCCCGCACGGGGTGCAGCAGGAAGGAGCGCAGGTCGGCCAGCGACACCTCGGCGGCGGGCGGGCGCGCGGGCAACGGCGCGGCCAGCACGGGACGCGGCGGCCGGCGCAGCCCGGCCGCGGCGCGGGCCGCCGCCAGCGCGCCGGTGTCGAAGCTGAAGGGACGCGGTGTCGGGGCCCCGGCCGGGTCGTCCCCGGCGGAGACGTCCGCGGCCGGGGTCCGGAAGGCCCGGGCGTCGAAGGGCTGCAGGGGGTGGGTCGTCGTGACGACGTCGCGCACGCGGCCGCCCGGGACGGTGGCGGTGCGGTCGAGCGCGTCGAGCAGCTCGTCGACCGGCACGGCCGGGGGGACGTGCGCGCCGGTGCGCTCGTCGGCGCCCGTGACGAGGACGAGGAGGTGGTCGCCGGCCGCGGCGACGGCGTCGAGGAGCAGCTGGCGGTCCTCGCTGCGCGGGTCGTGCTCGCCCGTCCACGGGTCGCGCACGAGCAGGTCGTCCCCGTCGACGGCGCTGCGCCGCGGGAAGGCTCCGTCGTCGAGCCCCAGGAGGCAGACCACCCGGCTGGGGACCGAGCGCATCGGCACGAGCGTGCAGACCGTCATCGCCCCCGTGCGGAAGCCGGCGCGCGTGGGGCGCCCGACGAGCAGGTCGGCCAGGAGGACGCGGACGTCGGCGGCCCCCAGCGGCGCCTCGGAGGAGCCCTCGGCCGCGCCGGCCAGCTCGCGGTGCAGCTGGGCGGTCTGCCACGGGCTGTCCGGGTCGGGCGCCGCGAGGCCGAGCACCGCGTCCTCCAGCGCGGCGGCCCAGGAGGAGGCGTCGCACCGTCCCGCGAGCAGGTGCACGACGGCGTCGAGCCGGTCGACGAGCTCGGCCAGCGACCCCGCGAGCGCCACGTCGGAGCTGTCGACGTCGTCGAGAGGGACGGCGCCGCCCAGCACGAGGTCGGCACCGCCGCTGCCGCCGACGTCCGCGGTGGCGGCCGGGTCGGCGGCCGCTGGCAGGCCCTCGACGGCCACCCCGAGCAGCAGCCGGTCGATGCCGGCGCGCCACGTGCCCTGCCGCAGCCCGCTGAGCCCCCACCCGGCGCGGTGGTCGGCGTCGAGGCCCCAGCGGACGCCGGCGGCGACGACCCACCCGCGCAGGCGCTCGAGCGCGTCGTCGTCAAGGCGGAAGCGACGGCGCACGGCCGGGTGGCCCGCCAGGTCCAGCACCGCGGTGGCGGACACGCGCGAGCCCACGAGGTCGAGCACCTGCGCGAGCACCTGCAGCAGCGGGTTCTCCCGGCGCGGGGCGCGGTCGGCCACGCGCACCCGCAGGTACCGGACGGGGTGCCCCGCGGCGGCGACCACGGGCCCGGGCGCGCCCTCCTCGCCCTCCTCGACCGACCCGGCGCCGAAAGCTGCGGCCACGAGCGGCGCGAAGGCCTCGACGTCGGGGCACAGCACGAGCACGTCGCGCGGCTCGAGGGTCGGGTCGTCGGCCAGCAGCCCGAGCACCGCCTCGCGCAGCACCTCGACCTGCCGCACCCGCCCGTGGCAGGAGTGCAGGCGGACGCTCCGGTCGCCAGGGAGCACCGACGGCGGGTCCACCGACACCTCGTCGCGGGCGAGGGCGCGCTGCAGGCGCTGCAGCAGCGTGCGCTCGGCCGACGGGTCGCCCTCGCCGTCGTCGCCACCGCCCCGGGCCCGGTCGGACGGCAGGTGCTCGTCGCGGTGCTCGACCGGCGCCGGCGCGACGGAGGCCGCGCCGTCCGGGGCCGGCCCGGCCAGCCCGTGCAGGCGCAGCAGCTGCTGGAGCTCGAGCAGGTCCCGGCCCAGCGAGCCGAGCAGGGGCTCGCGCAGCGCTCGGCGGACGACGTCGTCGCGCCGCCGCCGGGGCGCCGGGGCGCCGGCGACGGCGTCCCACAGCGCGGGGCTCGCGTGGTGCAGCCACAGGTGCACCTCGCGGTGGCCGGCCAGGGCCCCGAGGACGGCGAGGCGGGCGGGGGACAGCCGCGTCGGGCCGTAGACCGAGAGGCGGTCGGGGAGGTCGACCCGGTCGGGCTCGGCGAGAAGCCGGGCGCAGGCGCCCTCGAGCAGCTCGGCGGGGGATGGGCCCAGGCGCTCGCGCAGCGCCCGCCAGACGTCGACCTGCCAGCGCAGGTCCTCGGGGACCTCGCCGTCGGCGCCGTCGGAGCAGCCTCCGGCGGCCCAGTCGACGAGCATCGCCGGCCGCGCGCGCCCGTAGGCGGCGAGGCGCTGGGCGAGCTGCTGCACGGCGGCCATGCGCCGGCCGTCCTCGGCGAGCGCGCGGTCCAGCGGCGTGCCGCCCTCCTCGAGCACCGCGAGCAGCGGCCACGCGGACCGCCCGGCCGACCAGGCCTCCACGGCCGCGGCGTGCTGCACGGAGACGGCGGCCACGGCCTCGTCCAGCACGCGCCCCGGGCGCGGCATGTCGACCCGCGCGCAGACGCCGTCGGGCGCGCCCCCGGGCGAGGCGCCCAGGGCGTGGGAGAGCCGCTGGGCGATCCAGCGCTCGACCCCCTGCGCGGGCACGGCGACGACGTCGCGCGCGAACGGGTCCTCGGGAGGCACGGCGAGCACGTCGGCGAGCCCGCGCACGAGCGCGTCGGCGCTCTCGCTGCGGTGCACGACGAGCACGGGGCCTCCTGCGGCGTCCGGCGGCCCGGCCGGGCCGTGCGCCGAGGACCGGCGACGGTGCGAAGGCTAGGAGAGGCCGCCGACACCGCGGGCGCCGGCGCCGGCCGGTGAGGGTCGCCCTCCCCCGAGAGAGCGGTTCCGGCCGCGCGAGTGAACCTCCGCGCCGGCTCTGCCGAAGGAGGGGCGTAGGAGCACCACCGCCAGCCCGCCCACAGGGAGCACCACGCCACCATGTCCGCACCCCGCGCCGACGCCGCGCGCATCGCCGAGCACGTCGACCGACTCGCCGAGCGCCATCCCCCCATCGACCTGGCGACCGCCGACTACGCCGTCCGCGACCCCCGGGCGGTCCGCGAGCGCTTCGGCCTCGCGCTCGACTACATGGCGCGCGTGGAGATGGAGGTCGAGCGCAACGTCCTCGAGCTCGCCGTCCTGCTGCCCGAGGTCAGCGAGAGCGACCGCCGCTTCTACGCCGACGTGTGGAGCCCGCAGGAGGAGCGGCACGGCGTCCTGCTCGACACCCTGGCCCACTACCTGGGCATGCCGCCGGTGGCGGCGAACACCGAGGACGTGCCCCGCAGCGTCCGCATGCTCGGCCTGCTCTCGCACCTGACGCCCGTCCACGAGGTCATCCGGCTCCTGTACTACCTGACGGGTGCGGCGACGGAGAAGGCCGCGATGATGGCCTACGCCTCCATGAGCGAGGGCCTCGCCGAGATGGGGGAGACGGCGATCCAGCGCACCGTCGTCGACGCGATCAAGGTGCAGGAGCCCGGCCACTTCGCCTTCTACCGCCTCAGCGCGCAGGAGATGGTGGAGACCGGCGCCCTCGCCCCCTGGCAGATGCACCTGGCCCGGCTGCTGCGCTCGCGCGCCTACAGCCTCGTGGGCGCCAAGTCGGAGGAGCAGCGCACCGACTTCGGCGGCGTCATCGTCGAGCTGGGCCTCGACGAGGACCTCGAGCGCAGCGTCCGCGACATCTCGCGGCTCGAGTCGCAGCTGCTCTGGGCGCACGACAAGGGGATGGCCGTGCCGGGCTACGCGCTCAAGGCCTTCCGCGAGGCCGCCGCGGACTACCGCGAGCGGCTCGTGGGCGGCCAGGCGCTGGTGCCGGCGTAGTCGTCCCGCGCCGCGGACGACGAAGGGCCCCGACCGTGCGGTCGGGGCCCTTCGCGCTGGAGCGGGTGACGGGAATCGAACCCGCGCTATCAGCTTGGGAAGCTGAAGTTCTGCCACTGAACTACACCCGCGCGCCCTCGCCGTGGACGAGCGGGTGCCACCCTACCCGGACCCCGGCCGTGCCACGGGCCACCGGGCGGCGGCGTCGCGGCGGGTCCGGTCGGCGGGCGAGCGCCCGTGGCCGAGGCGCTGGCCGCTACGGTGCGGGCGTGCTGCTCTCCGACCGGGACATCCGCGCCGAGCTGTCCTCCGGCCGCGTCGTCCTGGACCCGCTGGACGAGGCGATGGTGCAGCCCTCCAGCGTCGACGTCCGCCTGGACCGCTTCTTCCGGCTGTTCGACAACCACAAGTACGCGGTCATCGACCCGGCGCAGGAGCAGCCCGACCTCACGCGCCTGGTCGAGGTCGGCCCCGACGAGCCCTTCGTGCTGCACCCCGGCGAGTTCGTGCTCGCCTCCACCTTCGAGGTCGTCACGCTCCCCGACGACGTCGCGGCGCGCCTGGAGGGCAAGTCCTCGCTGGGCCGTCTGGGGCTGCTCACGCACTCGACCGCCGGGTTCATCGACCCCGGCTTCTCGGGTCACGTGACGCTCGAGCTCTCGAACGTGGCGACGCTGCCGATCATGCTGTGGCCGGGCATGAAGATCGGCCAGCTCTGCTTCTTCCGGCTCTCCTCGGCCGCCGAGCACCCCTACGGCAGCGAGCGGCACGGCTCCCGGTACCAGGGCCAGCGCGGCCCCACGGCCAGCCGCTCCGCGGCGAGCTTCCACCGCACCCGCGTCTGACCGACCCGCCGGCGGGGCGTCCTCGCCCCGCGTCCCCGGGGGCGCGGGCACGTCGTCGGCGGTCGCGGCGCAGAAGCCACGTGACGGACGAGCCGGGCAGTGACATCCTGGGAGCGGGAACAGATGCCGCAGGCACGGGCTTCTGGTCTCACAGGTGCGCAGTGCAGCCGCCGTCCGACCGACCGCCGGCGTACTGCGCCCCGTCCAGGAAGCAGACAGACCCTGTGACTGCCACACCCCGATCCGCCCCGGTGCACCACGCCGCCGTCCCGCACACCCGCGAGGCCCCGCCGCAGGGCCGGCCGGTGGAGGACCTCCCGCCGCCCCGGCACGACGACGACCAGGGGCCCGACGTCGGCGCCTCGTGGTCCACGGGCCAGCGGGTCCGGCTCATCCTCGTGCTGGGCGTCCTCGTCGCGCTCGGCCCGCTGACGATCGACCTCTACCTGCCCGCGCTCCCGGCCATCTCGGAGCAGCTGCTCGCCACCGAGGCCCAGGTGCAGCTGACGCTGACCGGGCTGCTCGCGGGCCTCGCGCTCGGCCAGCTCGTCCTCGGCCCCCTCAGCGACCGGCTCGGACGGCGTCCGGTGCTCATCACGGGCGTCGCGGTCCACGGGCTCGCGTCGGTGCTCTGCGCGCTGGCCCCCACGGTGGAGCTGCTCACGGCCGCCCGCGTGCTGCAGGGCGTCGCCGCCGCAGCCAGCGCCGTCGTCGCGCTCGCCGTCGTCCGCGACCTCTTCAGCGGCGTCGCCGCCGCCCGCACGCTCTCGCGGCTCACGCTCGTCATGGGCGCCGCGCCGATCATCGCGCCGGCCCTCGGCGGATTCCTCCTCTCGCACACCAGCTGGCGCGGCGTGTTCGTCACGCTCGCCGGGCTCGCCGTCGTCCTCGTCGTCGTCGCGGCGAAGCTGCTCCCCGAGACGCTGCCCGTCGAGCGCCGTCGCACGGGCGGTGCCGGCGAGGTGCTGCGCACCTACCGCGGCCTGCTCCGCGACCGCCGGTACGTCGGTCTCGTGCTCGTGGCCGGCTTCGCGTTCTCGATCCTCTTCTCCTACGTCTCCGGGTCGTCCTTCGTCCTGCAGGAGGAGTTCGGCCTGAGCCAGCAGCAGTACGCCTTCGCCTTCGGCGCCGGGGCGATCTCCCTCATCGGGGCCACGCAGCTCAACCCGGTGCTCGTCGAGCGCTTCCACCCCGTCCGGGTCATGCAGGGCGCGCTCGTCGCGGCGGTCGCGTTCACGACGGCCCTGCTCGTCCTCGTGGGCACCGGCACCGGCGGCGTCCTCGGCCTGCTCGTGCCCGTCTGGTTCACCCTCGGCGCCGTCGGCTTCATCCTCCCGAACGGGCCGGCGCTGGCGCTGACGCGGCACGGCCGCTCCGCCGGCACGGCGGCCGCCCTGCTCGGGTGCGCCCAGTTCGGCGTGGGCGCCCTCGCGGCGCCCATGGTCGGCCTCGTCGGCGGCGGCTCCCTCGGCATGGCCTCGGTCATGGTCGGCGCGGCGCTGGTCGCCCTGGTGATCCTCATGCTCGTGGTCCAGCCCAAGGTGCTCGCCGCCCCCGCGTCGTCGGCGCGCGCCGCCTGACCGCTGCGCCACCCCACGACGGCCGCCACCCACCCGGGTGGCGGCCGTCGTCGCGTCCGAGGGCCCTCGCGCCGGTCGGGCGAGCCGCCGCCGCACGCCGTCCGGCAGACTGAGCGGGCGCCCCTCGGCGGGGCGAGGAGGGCTGGCCGAGCGGCCGAAGGCGGCGGTCTTGAAAACCGCTGGGCGGGCGACCGTCCCGTGGGTTCGAATCCCACGCCCTCCGCACCTCCACCCTCGCGCGAGCGCGCGCTGGGTCGCGGCGGGGTGGCCGTCCGACCGGTCGGACGGCGCCCCGCCCGCGGTTCGCCGACCGCGCGACGTCCGTGACACTGGAGGGCCGACCGCCCGTCCTCCCGAGGAGCTCCCCCGTGCCTGCTGCCACCGTCCGCTGGTTCGACACCGAGCGGGGCTTCGGCTTCCTCGCGCCCGAGGACGGCTCCGACGACGTCTTCGTGCACGCCTCCGAGGTGCTCGGCGGCGACGGCGTGCGGGCGCTGCGCGAGGGCCAGGTCGTCGACTTCGAGGAGGGGGAGGGGCCGCGCGGCCCGCAGGCCCTGCGGGTCCGCGTGACCGGCGACACCGCGCCCGACGTCGCCCTCGGCGTGCTCGGCAGCGTCGCCTGGTTCGAGCCGACCAAGGGCTACGGCTTCCTCATCCGCGACGGCGGCGGTCCGCAGGTCTTCGTGCACGGGTCCGCGGTGGTGGGCGGAGCGGTCCTCGGCGAGGGGCAGCGGGTCGCCTTCCTCCTCGGGGAGGGCGAGAAGGGCCCGCAGGCGGAGCACGTCCTGCCGCTCGAGGACACCGCGGAGCCGGTCGCGGCGGCCGCGGACGGGGCCGACGGGACGGTGCAGTTCTTCGACGAGGACAAGGGCTTCGGCTTCGTCGCGCCCGACAGCGGCCGTGGGGACGTGTTCGTCCACGCCCGCGCGCTCGCCGAGGGGCTGACGTCCCTCGCCGAGGGCGACCGCGTCGCGTACGACGTCGTCCAGGGCGACCGCGGCCCCCAGGCGCAGGACGTGCGCGTGGTCGGCGGTGCGCCGCACCGCAGCGAGGCGGGCCGTGACCGGGAGCCGCGGGGCGCCGCCGACGCCCGCGGTGGTCCCCGCGGCGGCACCTCCGCCCCGCGGGGTGGTGCCTCCCCGCGGGGCGCCGCGCCGGCACGTGGTGGCGAGGGCGTCGTCGTGCGCTTCGACGCCGACCGGGGCTTCGGCTTCATCAGGCCGGACGCCGGCGGGGACGACCTCTTCGTCCACGTCTCGGTGGTCCGCGGCACGGACGTCCCCGGCGAGGGCGACCGCGTGCGCTACGGCGTGCGGCAGAGCGACCGCGGGCCGCAGGCGGACCGGGTCGAGCTGCTCTGAGCCGCCTCGGCCCGGCGAGCGCCGCCCGTGCTCCGGGCCGGGGCACGACGTCGCCGTCGCCCGCGTCGACCCGTCGACGACGACACGCGCTGCCTGTCAGCCTCCGGGTGTCGCCGCAGGGCCGGGCGACGGCGCTCGTGGCCGACCCGCTCGTCGTCCGCTGACGCGTGCCCGCCACCTCCTCCGGGTCCGCCCGCCGGGGGAGGGGGCGGGGCGTGGCAGGCTGGCGCGCGGCGCTGCGGCCGGCGCCCCCGCTGCGCGCGTCGCGCGCGGACACCCGTCCAGGAGGCTCCACCGCCATGCTCGTCGCCGGGATCGACTCGTCCACCCAGTCCTGCAAGGTCGTCGTCCGCGACGCCGAGACCGGCGCCCTCGTGCGCTCCGGCCGGGCGTCGCACCCCGACGGCACCGAGGTCGACCCCGCCGCCTGGTGGGCGGCCCTGCAGGAGGCCGTCGAGGACGCCGGCGGGCTCGCCGACGTCGAGGCCGTCGCGGTGGGGGCCCAGCAGCACGGCATGGTCTGCCTGGACGCCGCCGGCGAGGTCGTGCGCCCGGCGCTGCTGTGGAACGACACCCGCTCCGCGCAGGCGGCGCAGGACCTCATCCTCGAGCTCGGCGACGGCGACGAGGAGGCCGGGCGCCGGGCCTGGGCCGAGCAGGTCGGCATCGTGCCCGTCGCGAGCTTCACCGTCACCAAGCTGCGCTGGCTGGCCGACTCCGAGCCCGAGAACGCCGCGCGGACGGCGGCCGTGGCGCTGCCGCACGACTGGCTGACCTGGATGCTCGCCGGCGGCCCGCAGGCGGGTCTCGAGGCGCTCGCGACCGACCGCGGCGACGCCAGCGGCACGGGCTACTGGAACGCCTCCACCGGCGAGTACGTGCCGGAGCTGCTCCGCCGGGCGCTGCGCCGCGACGCCGGCGCCGAGCTGCCGCACCTGCCGCGCGTCCTCGGCCCAGCCGAGAGCGCCGGCCGCGGTGTCGAGGGCGGGCTCGCGCCCGGCGCGCAGCTCGGTGCGGGGACGGGCGACAACGCCGCCGCCTCCCTCGGCGTCGACGCCCGGCCGGGCGACGTCGTCGTCTCCATCGGGACGTCGGGCGTCGTCTCCGCGCCGTCGGACACCGCCCCGGTGGACCCGAGCGGCATCGTCGCCGGCTTCGCCGACGCGACGGGCCGGCAGCTGCCGCTCGTCTGCACGCTCAACGCCGCGCGCGTGCTGACGGCGACGGCGAGCATCCTCGGCGTCGACGTCGGTCGCCTCTCCGAGCTCGCGCTCGAGGCGCCGTCCGGCTCCGGCGGCCTCGTGCTCGTGCCATACCTCGAGGGCGAGCGGACGCCCGACCGTCCGGGGGCCACCGGCGCGGTGCACGGCATGACGCTGGCGACGTCGACGCCCGCCCACCTGGCGCGCGCCGCCGTCGAGGGGCTGCTGTGCGGGCTCGCCGACGGCATCGACGCGCTCGTCGAGCAGGGCACGCGCGTCGACCGGGTCGTCCTCGTCGGCGGCGGGGCGCGCTCGGAGGCGCTGCGGCAGATCGCCCCGGTCGTCCTCGGGCGCCCGGTGATCGTGCCGCCCCCGGCCGAGTACGTCGCCGACGGCGCCGCCCGGCAGGCCGCGTGGGTGGCGCTGGGCAGCGCCGAGGCCCCGGAGTGGGGCGAGGGGGCGCGCGACGGCGACAGCGTCTCGCTCGACGCGCCCGCCGACCCGGCCGCGGGCCTCGCCGTCCGCCAGCGCTACGCCCAGGTGCGCGACCTCACCGACCGCTGACCCGGGCCTCGAGGGGGAGGGCGACGTGCGGCCACGTCGCCCTCCCCGCGTCCCGCGCTCGGGCGACGTGCGGCCGTGGCGACCCGGGGGTGCGCTGGTTCCGCGGTGCCGGACCACACCTCGGGGGAGCCGCGCGGAACAGACGGTGGGCAGAACTCGTTGTGCAGATACCCCACCGGGGTAGGGTGTAGCCGACGAGAGGGGTGCGATGACCACCACGGACACGGTCAGCACGGGGGACGGCGCTGAGCACGGCGCCGGTCACGTCGGCTACATGCAGCACAAGGAGGACTACCTCAAGAGGCTGCGCCGCATCGAGGGGCAGGCCCGCGGGCTGCAGCGGATGGTCGACGAGGAGAAGTACTGCATCGACATCCTCACGCAGGTGTCGGCGATGACCCGGGCGCTGCAGAACGTCGCGCTCGGGCTCGTCGAGGAGCACCTGGCCCACTGCGTCGCCGACGCCGTCGCCACCGGCGGCCCCGAGGGCGACGCGAAGGTCCGCGAGGCCTCCGAGGCCATCGCCCGCCTCGTCCGCAGCTGACCGCCCCGCGCCGTCCGACGTCGGCCATGAGGCGCCCCGCCACCGGAGTCGTCGAAGGCCCGGGTCTAAGGGGCACCAGACCCCCGCGCACCTGCTCGACCACCCACCGCGAGTCCCAGGAGGACGCCATGCGCACCGCCACCTACGCCGTCACCGGCATGACCTGCGAGCACTGCGTCCGCTCCGTCACCGAGGAGGTCGGCGAGGTGCCCGGCGTCTCCGGCGTCGACGTCGACCTGGCCTCCGGCTCGCTCGTCGTGACGGCGGGCGACGACGTCACCGACGCGATGGTCGCCGACGCCGTCACCGAGGCCGGCTACTCCGCGACGCCCGCCCCGGCGTGAGCCCGGCCACCGGGCCCGCCCCGGCCCCGGACGGCCAGGGCGACGGGGCGCCCGCCGACCGCCCCGGCCGGGCGCTGGGCCTGTTCGGGCTGCTGCTCGTCGGGGTCCTCGGCGCCGGCCTGGGCCTCGGCGCCCTCGTGGGGCCGGTCTCCCCGCCGGGCGAGCCGCCCGCGCCGGAGCAGCACTCGACCACCGAGCACGACACCGACCACGGCTGACGCCCCCGCCAGCCCGCCGTCCGCCCGCACCAGGAGGTGCCCCGTGGCCCGTGCCACCGACCACCGCGACCAGGTCGCCGCCGCGTCCGCGGACGCCGCCGACGTCCGCAGCCTGGACCTCGCCATCGGCGGCATGACGTGCGCCTCCTGCGCCGCCCGCGTGGAGCGCAAGCTCGGCAAGCTCGACGGCGTCAGCGCCACGGTCAACTACGCGACCGAGCGGGCGCGCGTGACGGCGCCCGCGGGCACGGACACGGGCGTCCTCGTCGCGGCCGTGGAGTCCGCCGGCTACACCGCCCGCGAGCACCAGCCCGCCGGCGCCGAGATCGCGGTCGACGAGGCCGACCCGCTGACCGCCCTGCGCCGCCGCGTGGTCGTCTCGGCCGTGCTCGCGGTGCCCGTGATCGTCCTGGCGATGGTCCCGGCCTGGCAGTTCCCCGCCTGGCAGTGGGTCTCCCTGGCGCTCGCGCTGCCGGTCGTGGCCTGGGGCGGGTGGCCCTTCCACCGCGCCGCGTGGACCAACCTGCGCCACGGCGCGGCGACGATGGACACGCTCGTGTCCGTCGGCACCCTCGCCGCGCTCGCCTGGTCCCTGTACGCCCTGGTGCTCGGCAGCGCCGGCGAGATCGGCATGACGCACGGGTTCACCTGGCTCGCCGGGTCGGCCGACGGCAGCGGGTCGATCTACCTGGAGGCCGCCGCCGGCGTCACGACGTTCGTGCTGGCCGGCCGCTACCTCGAGGGCCGCTCCAAGCGCCGCGCGGGCGCCGCCCTGCGCGAGCTGCTCGAGAGCGGCGCCAAGGACGTCGCGGTGCGCCGCGAGGTCGACGGCGAGGTGGTCGAGGTGCGCGTGCCCGTCGAGGAGCTGGGCGTCGGCGACGTCTTCGTCGTCCGGCCGGGGGAGAAGGTCGCCGCGGACGGCGTCGTCGTCGACGGCGCCTCGGCGGTGGACGTGTCCGCCCTGACGGGGGAGCCCGTGCCCGCCGAGGTCGGCCCGGGCGACGCGGTCGCCGGCGGCGGCGTCAACGCCGGCGGTCGGCTCGTCGTGCGCGCCGAGCGGGTCGGCGCCGACACCCAGATCGCGCAGACCGCGGCCCTCGTCGAGCGCGCCCAGGAGGGCAAGGCGCAGATCCAGCGCCTGGCCGACCGCGTGTCCGCCGTCTTCGTGCCCGTCGTGGTCGCGCTCGCGGTGGCGACGCTCGGCTTCTGGCTGGGCGCGGGCGCCGGGTGGGCCACGGCCATGACGGCGGCGGTCGCCGTCCTGATCATCGCCTGCCCGTGCGCGCTGGGGCTGGCCACGCCGACGGCGCTCATGGTCGGGACGGGGCGCGGGGCCCGGATGGGCGTCATCGTCCGCGGCCCCGAGGTGCTCGAGCAGACGCGCCGCGCGGACGTCGTCGTCCTGGACAAGACCGGCACGGTGACCACGGGGCGCATGGCGCTGCTCGACGTCGTCGCGGCACCGGGGGAGGAGCGCGACGAGGTGCTGCGCACGGCTGGCGCGCTCGAGGCGGCCTCGGACCACCCGATCGCCCGCGCGATCGCTGCGGCGGCGGGCCAGGACGGCAGGAGCGGGCTGCCCGACGTCGCCGGCTTCGCCTCGCTCGACGGGCTCGGCGTCGAGGGCTCGGTCGAGGGGCGCGCGGTGCTCGTCGGGCGCCCGGCGCTGCTCGCCGACCGCGGGCTCGCCCTGCCCGAGGAGCTCACCGCCGCGCGCGCCCGCGCCGAGGCGAAGGGGCAGACCGTCGTCGCGGCCGGCTGGGACGGCGTCGCGCGGGGGCTGCTGGTGGTCGCGGACACCGTGAAGCCGACGTCCGCGGACGCCGTGCGCCAGCTGCGCGCGCTGGGCCTGCGCCCGGTGCTCGTCACCGGCGACCACGAGGCCGCCGCGCGGGCGGTCGCCGCCGAGGTGGGCGTCGAGGACGTGGTGGCGGGCGTCATGCCCGCCGGCAAGGTCGACGTCGTGCGCCGGCTGCAGGGCGAGGGGCGCGTCGTCGCGGTGGTCGGCGACGGCGTCAACGACGCCGCGGCGCTCGCGCAGGCCGACCTCGGCCTGGCCATCGGCACGGGCACCGACGTGGCGATCGAGGCCTCCGACCTCACGCTCGTGCGCGGGGACCTGCGCTCGGCGGCCGACGCCGTCCGGCTCTCTCGGGCGACGCTGCGGACCATCCGCGGCAACCTCGTGTGGGCCTTCGCCTACAACGTCGCCGCGATCCCGCTGGCCATGGCGGGCCTGCTGACGCCGATGGTCGCCGGCGCGGCGATGGCCCTCTCCTCGGTCTTCGTCGTGACGAACAGCCTGCGGCTGCGCCGCTTCCGCTCGACGTCCGGCGCCGTCTGACCGCGGCGGGCGCGGAACTCCCTTGCTCCGCTCGGTGAGGAGAGGACAGGGTCGCTCGGTGCAGCCTCTGCGGGACAGGGTCGTCGTCGTCACCGGTGCCAGCCGGCGCATCGGCATCGGGGCGGCGGTCGTCCGCCGCGCGGCCGCCGACGGCGCCGCCGTGCTGGTGCACTCCTGGGAGGCGCACGACGCCGAGCAGCCCTGGGGCGCCGACGAGGGCAGCGCCGCCGCGCTCGTCGACGAGCTGCGCCGCGACGGCGCCCGCGCCGAGCACGTCTCCAGCGACCTGGCGGACCCCTGGGCGCCGCAGGCCCTCGTCGCGGCCGCCCGGGAGGCCTTCGGCCACGTGGACGCGCTCGTCGCCAACCACGCCCGCAGCAGCGCCCAGCGCCTGGAGGACCTCACCGCCGCCGAGCTGGACCTGACGTCCGCGGTCAACGTCCGGGCGACGCTGCTGCTGGCGCAGGCCTTCGCCGCCCAGCACGACGACGAGCGCCCCGGCGGGCGGCTCCTGTGGTTCACCTCGGGCCAGCACCACGGCGCGATGCCCGACGAGCTGCCGTACATCGCGTCGAAGGCCGCGCTGCACGGGCTCACGCGGAGCCTGGCCGTCCACCTGGCGCCGCGGCGCATCACCGTCAACTGCGTCGACCCCGGACCCGTCGACACCGGCTACGCCGACGACGTCGCCCGGGCGGCCGTCGCCGCGGCGAGCCCCTCCGGGCGCTGGGGCACGCCGCAGGACACCGCGCGGCTCGTCGCCTGGCTGCTCGGCGACGAGGCGTCCTGGGTCACCGGGCAGACGATCGGCTCGGACGGCGGCTGGTCGGCGCGCTGAGCCGCGCTCCTCGAGGGCGCTGCGGACCGCGCTCGCGCGCCACGGCGCGTCCCCGCGGCGGGCGAGCCGCGCCCGGCGTGTACGAAGGGGGCTCAGCTGCACGGGGGAGAGCGCAGGAGGCGTCGATGACCGCTCGGGCCGACCGGGACGTCCACTTCTACGAGCCCGCCGCGGGGACCGGGCTCCCGCACTCGCCGTTCAACGCGATCATCGCCCCCCGGCCGATCGGCTGGATCTCGAGCCGCTCGGCGGGCGGGGTGCTGAACCTCGCGCCCTACAGCTTCTTCACCGCGTTCAACTACGAGCCGCCGATCATCGGCTTCGCCAGCAACGGCGCCAAGAACACCCTCGCCAACGTGGAGGCCACCGGCGAGTTCTGCTGGAACCTCGTCAGCCGGGACCTCGCGGAGGCCATGAACGCCACCGCGGCGCCGGAGCCCCCGGAGGTCGACGAGTTCGCCCTGGCCGGCGTGACCCCGGCGCCCTCGCGCGTCGTCGACGTCCCGCACGTCGCCGAGTCCCGGACCGTCTTCGAGTGCCGCCTCACGCAGGTCGTCGCGCTGCGCACCGCCGCGGGAGAGCTCACCGGCACCAGCGTGGTCTTCGGCGAGGTGGTCGGTGTGCACATCGACCGCACGCTGCTCGTCGACGGCGTCTACCAGACCGCGCTGGCCGACCCCGTGCTGCGCGCCGGTGGACCGAGCGCCTACTTCACCCTCGACGAGCAGAACCGCTTCGACCTGGACCGGCCGGCCTCCGGTCGCCCTCCTGCGGCGCGCTAGGGCGCCAGCTCCGCCGCGAGCGCCGCCAGCTCGCCGAGGACCAGGCGCACGAGGGGGCGTTCAGCCTTGTCCGGGCGCACGAGGGCGTCGACGAGGCGGCCGGCGCGGACGCCGGTGAGGGGCAGGAGCCGGACGCCGGGGTGGGAGCCGCAGGTGTAGCGCGGCAGCAGCGAGATGCCGTGGCCGGCCGCGACCAGGGCGAGGACGACGTGGAAGTCGTTGATGCGCTGGACGACCCGCTGCGGGCCGTGGGAGCCGCCGACGGCCTGGGAGACGTGGGCGACGGGGAAGCCCTCGCGCACGGCGATCCAGGGCTCGTCGACGAGGTCGCGCGGGGTGACCGACGCCCGGTCGGCCAGCGGGTGGTCCAGCGGGACCGCGACGTCGAGCGGCTCGCGCAGCAGCGGGGTGGTGCGGACCTGCGCGGGCAGCGCCGTCCAGGCGGGGTCGCTCTCGGGGCGGTGGGCGATGACGACGTCGAGCCGGTCGGTCAGGGCGGCGAAGGCGTCCAGGGCGACGTCCTCGTCGGAGCAGGCGACCTCGACGCCGGGGAAGCGGGCGAGGCGGGTGAGCAGCCCGGGCAGGAGCAGCTCGGCGCCGCTGGAGAAGGCGGAGACGCGCACGAGACCGGTCGGCCGGTCCAGGGAGGCCCGGGCGGCGGTGCGGGCCCGCTCGAGCGCGGCGGCGACGTCGACGGCGGCGTCGGCCAGCGCCTCGCCCGCCGGGGTCAGGCGCAGGCGCCGGCCGTCGCGCTCGGTCAGGGGCGTGCCGGCGGCGCGGGCGAGGGCGGCCAGGCGCTGGCTGACCGCCGACGGGCTCACGTGCAGCACCGCCGCGGCGCGGGTGACGCCGCCCTGGCTGCGCAGGGCGGCCAGGGCGGCCAGCGCGTCGACGTCCACGGGAGCAGCGTCGCACCGTTCAGCGCTGCTGAAGCGTCGATGACGGAGATGTCGATGGACTGCACGGACGTCGCACCCCGAGGCTGGCGAGGTGCCTCTTCGTGACCGCGCCCTGGCGTGCCTCGTGGCCCTGCTGTGGGGCCTCAACTTCCCGGCGACCGAGCTCGCCCTCGCGCACTTCCCGCCGCTGCTGCTGGTGGCGCTGCGCTTCGCCCTCCTCGCCGTGCCCACCGTCCTGCTGGTGCCCCGCCCGCAGGTGCCGCTGCGCTGGCTGCTCGGCTACGGGCTCGGCTTCGGCGTCCTGCAGTTCCTCTTCCTCTACACCGCCATGGACGTCGGGATGCCGCCCGGCCTGGCCTCGATCGTCCTGCAGTCCTCCGCGCCGTTCACCGTGCTGCTGGGCGCGGTGCTGCTGCGCGAGCGGCTCACCGGCCGCCGTGCTGCTGGCGTGCTCGTCGCCGTCGCCGGCCTGGTCGGCATCGCCGTGCACCGAGGTGCCGCCGACGGCGGCGCGCCCGTCCTCGCCGTGCTGCTCACCCTCGCCGGCGGGCTCGGGTGGGCGCTGGGCAACCTCTCCAGCCGCCTCGCCGCCCCGCCGCGCCCGCTGCACCTCGTGCTGTGGATGACCGTCGTCCCGCCGCTGCCGATGGCCGCCGCCTCCCTCCTGCTCGAGGGGCCCGGGCGGGTGGCCACCGCGGTCACCACCGCCACCGCGAGCAGGACCGGGCTGCTCGCCTTGGCGGGCCTGGCCTACGTCGTCGTGCTCGCCACCGTCGTCGGGTCGGGGCTCTGGACGGCGCTGCTCGCGCGGCACCCCTCGGGCGTCGTCGCCCCGTTCTCCATGCTCGTGCCCGTCGCCGGCGTCTCCTCCTCGTGGCTCCTGCTCGGCGACCGCACGCCGCTGGTCGAGGTCGCCCTCGGCGCGGTCGTGGTCGCGGGCGTCCTCGTCGGCGCCGCGCCGCCGCGCAGGGGGCGCTCGCGACCGCTCCTCGATGTCGCAGCAGCCCGGCCGGTCTCCCGCGGAGCTGGGCCGGTCGGTCGTCCCGCAGCGCCGGGTGGGGAGCCCCTGACCCCCGCCTCGCCGACGCCGCCCCTCCCGTGAGGGGGAGCCGGAGCCGCGCCCGACCGACGGGCGCGGCGTCCGGCGGAGGCGGCTCCGGTCACGGCCCCGGCGTGCAGCGCCTGGGGACGACAGGTGGACGGACGGGGGAGAACCGGGGGACGAGCGGTCCTCGGAGGGGGGACCGCCTGTGGACGACGGGCGACACGCCGACACGACATCTGGGGGCCTTCGCGCCACCGGCCCCCCGCATGTAGTGTCAGCGCTGCTGGAGGTCCGGCCCCCCGAGTCCGCGTGACGAGGGAAGGCCGGGGCAAGAGGGAACCCGGTGGGAGTCCGGGACTGCCCCGCAGCGGTGAGCGGGAACGAGAGCCGTCACCGGTGCCCGACGAGAGCCGGGCGCCGGGTGCAGCACTGGGCGGGAGCCCGGGAAGCGACGGCCGGTAGGTGGGTGCGCGAGCACCCGCGCCCGCGAGTCCGAAGACCTGCCTCCGGTGCGCGCGCCGGCCGGTGCGCGCCGTCCGGAGCCTCGTGGGTGGGCTCGTGGCGACGCAGGCGCGCCCCCGTGCGCGCCGTCGTCGGCACTCCTCCCCGCAGCGCCGGACACACGGCTCGTGAGGAGACAGCTCGATGACCCAGACCGCCGAGCGGCCGGTGCCCGCCGCCGCACCCCCCACCACCGCAGCCGGGCAGCCCGCCCGCATCGCCGTCCTCAAGCGCGACGGCGGCGTCGCGGCGTTCGAGCCCGCCAAGATCTCCGCCGCCATGCGCGCCACGTTCCTCGCCGTCGAGGGCCAGGGCGCCGGCGGCAGCAGCCGCGTCCGGGAGCTCGTCGACGTCCTCACCGGCCAGGTCGTCACCGCCCTCGAGCGCCGCTACGGCGCCGGCCGCTCCGTCGACGTCGAGGAGATCCAGGACCAGGTCGAGCTCGCCCTCATGCGCTCGGGCGAGCACCGCGTGGCGCGCTCCTACGTGCTCTACCGCGAGGAGCACGCCCGCCTGCGCGCCGCGGCCGCCGCCCTGCCCGACCCCGACTCCGCGACCCCGGACCAGCAGGGGCTCGCGCTGCCCGAGATGCCCGGTGGCGCCCGCATCCCCGACCTGCGCGTCACGGCTCCCGACGGCTCGCAGGCCCCGCTCGACGTCGACCGCCTGCGCCTGGTCATCGGCGAGGCGTGCGCCGACCTCGACCCCGCCGTCGACGCCTCGGCCGTGCTCGCCGAGACGGTCCGCAGCCTCTACGACGGCATCACCGCCGCCGAGCTGGCCCAGGCGCCCGTCCTCGCGGCGCGCTCCATGGTCGAGACCGAGCCCGACTACAGCCGCGTCAGCGCGCGGCTCCTGCTCGACGTCCTGCGCACCGAGGTGCTGACCCTGCTGGCCGGCGAGCCGCAGCAGGCCAGCCAGGCGCAGATGGCCGAGCGCTACTCGGACTACTTCGCGGACTACGTGCGCCACGGCGTCGCGGACGAGCGCCTCGACCCCCGCCTGCTCGAGTTCGACCTCGAGCGCCTGGGTGCGGCGATCCACCCCGAGCGCGACCTGGCCTTCACCTACCTCGGCCTGCAGACGCTCTACGACCGCTACTTCCTGCACACCGGCGGTGTCCGCTTCGAGATGCCGCAGGCGTTCTTCCTGCGCGTGGCCATGGGCCTCTCGCTCGAGGAGGACGACCGCGAGGCGCGGGCGATCCAGTTCTACGAGGCGCTCTCCAGCTTCGACGTCATGACCTCGACGCCCACGCTGTTCAACGCCGGCACCGTGCGGCCGCAGCTGAGCTCGTGCTTCCTCACGACCGTCGACGACGACCTGGACTCGATCTACTCCGGCATCCGCGACAACGCCCTGCTCGCGAAGTTCTCCGGCGGCCTCGGCAACGACTGGACGCCCGTGCGCGGCACCGGCGCCTACATCAAGGGCACCAACGGCGAGAGCTCGGGCATCGTCCCGTTCCTCAAGGTCGCCAACGACACGGCCATCGCCGTCAACCAGGGCGGCAAGCGCAAGGGCGCCGTCTGCGCCTACCTCGAGACGTGGCACATCGACGTCGAGCAGTTCCTGGACCTGCGCAAGAACACCGGTGACGACCGCCGGCGCACGCACGACATGAACACGGCCAACTGGGTGCCGGACCTCTTCCTCCAGAGGGTCGAGGCCGACGGGCAGTGGACGCTGTTCTCGCCGGACGAGGTGCCCGACCTGCACGACCTCTACGGCACGGCCTTCAAGGAGCGCTACGAGCACTACGAGGCCGAGGCGGCCGCCGGCCGGATCAGCGTCTCGCGCACGGTGCGCGCCAAGGACCTGTGGCGCCGGATGCTCACGATGCTCTTCGAGACCGGCCACCCGTGGATCACGTTCAAGGACGCCTGCAACCTGCGCTCCCCGCAGCAGCACGCCGGCGTCGTGCACTCCTCGAACCTGTGCACCGAGATCACGCTGAACACGAGCAAGGACGAGGTCGCGGTCTGCAACCTCGCCTCGGTCAACCTCGCCCAGCACGTGTCGCCCGAGGGCCTCGACGTCGAGAAGCTGCGCCGCACCGTCCAGACGGCCGTCCGGATGCTCGACGACGTCATCGACATCAACCTCTACACGATCCCGCAGGCGGAGAACTCCAACCGCAAGCACCGCCCGGTCGGCCTGGGGCTCATGGGCTTCCAGGACGCGCTGTTCACGCTCGGCCTGCCGTACGCCAGCGAGGCGGCGGTGGAGTTCGCCGGCACGAGCATGGAGGCCATCAGCCACGCGGCCATCAGCGCGTCGGCGGACCTGGCCGAGGAGCGCGGCGCCTACGAGTCCTTCCCGGGCTCGCTCTGGAGCCAGGGCGTGCTGCCGCACGACTCGGTGGCCCGCGTGGCGCAGGCCCGCGGCGGCGACCTCGACCAGCCCGTCACCGAGCGCCAGGACTGGGCCTCGCTGCGCGAGCGCGTGCAGCGGGTCGGCGTGCGCAACAGCAACATCATGGCGATCGCGCCGACGGCGACCATCAGCAACATCGTGGGCGTCAGCCAGTCGATCGAGCCGCAGTACCGCAACCTGTACGTCAAGGCGAACATGAGCGGCGACTTCACCGTCGTGTCCACCTCGCTCGTGCGCGCCCTGAAGGAGCGCGGGCTGTGGGACGACGTCATGGTCAGCGACCTGAAGTACTACGACGGCAGCCTCGGCGCCGTGGACCGGGTGCCGGACGACCTGAAGGCGGTGTACGCCACCGCCTTCGAGGTGGACCCGCAGTGGCTGGTCAAGGCCGGCTCGCGCCGCCAGGTGTGGATCGACCAGGCGCAGTCGCTGAACCTGTACGTGCTCGAGCCCAACGGCCGCACCCTGGACGAGCTGTACCGCAGCGCCTGGCGCAGCGGGCTCAAGACGACGTACTACCTGCGCAGCTCCAGCCGCACGCACGTCGAGAAGTCGACGCTCAAGGGCACCGACGGCCGGCTCAACGCCGTCGCCGTGGCCCCCGCCGCACCGGTGGCAGCCGCACCGGTGACCGGTGCGCCTGCGGCCGCGGCAGTGGCGTCCTTCCCCGTGGCGCCGGTCATGTCCGCCCCGACGGCGCCCGCCGCCGTCGTGCCCGCTGGTGCGCCGCAGCCCGCGGCGTGCTCCATCGACGACCCCGAGTGCGAGGCCTGCCAGTGACGCTCGACTGGGACGACGCTCCCGCCACCACGCCCCCCGCCCCGTTCGTCCCCGGCGCACGCACGTCGGGCGACGCGGCGACGGCCGTCTCGCCGGACCCGTCCGCGGGGACGGCGTCGGCCACCGGCCTCGGCAGCCTCGACCGCAGCGGCGGCCGCGTCGAGGTCTCCGAGAAGCGGATGATCAACGGCCGCGCCGACGTCAACCAGCTGCTCCCGATGAAGTACACGTGGGCCTGGGACAAGTACCTGGCCGGCTGCGGCAACCACTGGATGCCCACCGAGGTGTCCATGCAGGCCGACATCGCGCTGTGGAACAGCCCCGGTGGCCTCACCGAGGACGAGCGGCTCATGCTCAAGCGCAACCTCGGCTTCTTCGCGACGGCCGAGTCGCTCGTGGCGAACAACATCGTGCTCGCGGTCTACCGGCACCTGACCAACCCCGAGTGCCGCCAGTACCTGCTGCGCCAGTCCTTCGAGGAGGCCGTGCACACGCACACCTTCCAGTACATCTGCGAGAGCCTCGGCCTGGACGAGGGCGAGCTCTTCAACATGTACCGCGAGGTGCCCTCGATCGCCGACAAGGACTCCTGGGCGCTGCAGTACACCCAGGCCCTCGAGGACCCGGACTTCCGCACCGGCACCCCCGAGACGGACACCCAGTTCCTGCGCGACCTCATCGCCTTCTACGTGATCTTCGAGGGCATGTGGTTCTACACCGGCTTCGCGCAGATCCTCTCGCTGGGCCGCCGCAACAAGATGGTGGGCATCGCCGAGCAGTACCAGTACATCCTGCGCGACGAGTCGATCCACCTGAACTTCGGCATCGACACGATCAACCAGATCAAGGCCGAGAACCCGCACCTGTGGAGCGAGGAGTTCCAGGCCGAGGTGCGGCAGATGCTCACCGAGGCGTGCGAGCTGGAGGTCGCCTACGGCCGCTCGACGATGCCGCGCGGCCTGCTCGGCCTCAACGCCGACCTGTGCGAGCAGTACATGCACTTCATCACCAACCGCCGCTGCGGCCAGCTGGGGCTCGCCCCGGTCTACGCCCCGGTGGACAACCCGTTCCCGTGGATGAGCGAGGTGATGGACCTGGGCAAGGAGAAGAACTTCTTCGAGACCCGGGTCATCGAGTACCAGACCGGCGGCGGCCTCAGCTGGGACTGACCCCGCACCGGCTCTGAGCGCACGCGACGACGGCCCGACCACCTGCCAGGTGGTCGGGCCGTCGTCGTCTGCTTCCCGTCGGTGCGGCGCGGCCGCCCGGTCTCAGCGCGTGCGGGGCCGGCGGCGGGAGAGCACGGCGCCGGCGATCCCCGCCAGGACGACGAGCGCCGCGACGACGCCGACGGCCGTCCACGGGACGCCGCCGTCCGCCTCCGCCGACGTGGTCGCCGCGTCGGACCCGTCGACGACGTCCGACGAGGGCGGCGCCGCGGGGGCGCTCGTCGTCGGCGCGGGCTCAGCCGGGGGAGCGGGCGCCGTCGTGGTCGGGCTGGTCGGCGCCGGCGCCGCGACGTCGAGCGTGAAGGGCACCTGGCCGCTGATCGGGTGGCCGTCGGAGGACGTCACCCGGTAGACGACCTCGTAGTCGCCGGCGCCCAGGTCGGCGGGCACGGCGATGACGACGTCGCGGCCCTCCACCTGGGTCTCGGCGTCGCTGACCAGCCCGCCGGCGTCGTCGTGCACCTCGAGGACGGTGCCGAGCTCCTGCACCTCGGAGGAGAAGGTCAGCACGGCCTCCGCCGGGACCCCGGTGAGGACGGCGCCGCTCTCCGGGTCGGAGCTCACCAGGCGGTCGTGCGCCGACGCCGGCAGCGCGGCGAGCAGGACGCCCGCCAGGGCGCCCGTGGTGACGAGCGCCGCACGGGCGCCGCGTCCCCGAGGGTCGCGGGGGGAGGGCGCGGCGGGAGCGGTCGGTCGGGCGGTGGTCACGGAGGCTCCTGAGGTCGAGGGACGCGGGGCGGCACCCGCGGCGGGGGAGGGCGCGGGGAGCGGGAGGACGCTCGTGCAGTCGTTCGTCACCGGGCGGCCCGCGGACGGGGTGGTCGGGCGTGCGGGTCGGCGCGACGGCCGGTCCCGCCTCACCGTGCCACCCGACCGCGCGAGGTCCGCGCCGAGACGGCGACGACGAGCGCGAGCAGACCGAGCGCCAGCCCGCCGCCGGCGAGCCAGCGAGCGGTGGTGTCGGCGCCCTGGGCGCCGGACGCCGCCGCGCTGGTGTCCGGCGTCGCGTCGGTCTCCGCCGCCGCTCCGTGACCGGCGTGCGCCGCGTCCCCACCGGCCGCAGCGGTGGTGGTGACGACGGGGGCGGGCGCCTGCGGCTCGTCCTCGCCCTCGACGGCCGGCTCGTCCCAGGCGACGACCTCGCCGTCGGAGTAGGTCTGCGTCGCCGGCAGGACGACGTCGGTCCCCTCCTCGGGCAGCGGGCCCGCCGAGACGGTGAACCGCTGGAACTCGCCAGGCCCGATCTGCACGCCCTCGTCGGCGGTCCAGGTCACCGACAGCGGCGCCTCGGTGATCTCCCCGCCCTCCACCGCCACCGGGTCCGGGAGCTCGCCCCGGACGACCTCGGCGGTCCAGCCGGGGACGGGCTCGACGCTCACCGAGGTCAGGGGGGTGTCGGTCGGCAGGTCGACCGCGAGCGACACGGTGCCCGCGGTGTCGGACTCGTTCGGCACCCGGAAGGTCAGGACGCCGTACCCGCCGGCCGCCGGGTCGTCAGCGCTCACGCGCACGTGGGCCGAGGCGGCCAGCGCGGGCCCGAGGACGAGGGCGCCGACGAGCAGACCCGTGGCGCTGGAGCGGGCGAGGTGGGTGGGGCTGGTGCGGGGAGCGGTGGTCATCGGTCCTCCAGGAGGTGCAGCGGCCGGCGGGGCCGGCGGCGAGGCGGGGGTGCGGCGCCCGAGGGCGTCGGCGAGGTGTCCGGGGTCCGCGCCAGGGGCGCAGGAGGCCCCGGCAGAGCGGGAGCGGCTGCTGCAGGGGAGGACGAAGTCCTCGTCGCGCAGCGTCTGCGCAGGTCAGCGGCGTGCGCGGACGCCGGTCGCGGACTTCGTCCTCCCCGTGCGCGGGGTGCCGGCGAGCAGGACCGCCCGAGGGCGAGGCGTCGCCGGGGGACGAGGAGCGAGAAGAGGTCAGACGGCCGGCGCGAGCGCCGGCGGGCCGCGCCGCGGCCGCGTGCTGAGCACGACGGCGCGCGGCAGCGCAGTGCGCACGGCGCGCGTGCGGCGGGCGCTCGGGGCCGGGCCGTCGACGACACCGGCGAGGAGGACGAGCAGCGCGGGGAAGGAGCGGGTGAGCCAGGCGACGGCGACGGCCCAGGCGCGGTCGGCTGACACGGCGGCGAGCGCGGTGACGAGCGTCGCGAGCACGTGGGCCAGCACCATGCCGGTCGAGGCGGCCTCGACCGCGGCGTCGACCGGGCCGGGCCCCAGCGGGACCACGAGCCCGTGCCCGTGCGAGGCGGCCTGGGTCGGTGCCTGCGCCTGCGCCGGGACGGCGAGGGCCGCGAAGGCCGAGTGCAGGAGCACCTGGCCCAGCCCGAGGACGGGCAGGAGGGTCCGGTGCCGCAGCCGCCGCCGGCCGAGGACGGAGGCGCCCGCGAGGACCAGGGCGCCCGTCAGGGCCAGGAGCAGCGGGTCCGGGAGGTCGCCGCCGCCGAGGACGTGGGCGCCCGCGGCGAGGGCGAGGAGGAGCGCGGCGACGAGCGCGGCGCGCAGCCGCTGCAGCGCCCGCTCGTGCCCCTGGTCCACGACGCGAGGCTACGCCGGGCACCGTGCGTCACCGGGTGCGCCCCTCGGCCGGGGTGACCTGCGGGTGCGCGCCTCAGAGGCGGGACGTGGTCGCCTCGTCCTCCTCGCCCCCGTAGTACTGCGCGAGCACGGCGCGGAACACCTCGGCGTCCTCCCCGGAGGCGTCGGCGGCACGGGCGAACAGCGTCATCGACGAGCGCACCTTGAGGGCGTCCACGCTCCCCAGCACGGCGGTGGGGTCGCTGCCGGGCAGGTCCGCCAGCGCCCGGGCGCACTCGCGGAGCCGGGGTCCGAGCACGGGGTGGGCGAGGTAGGCGCGCGCGTCCGCGAGCCCGGCGAGGGCGTAGTGCTGCGCCGTGCCCGAGCGGCCGAGGCCGGCCACCTGGGGGAGCACGAACCAGATCCAGTGCCCCTGCTTGCGGCCGGCGCGCAGCTCGGCGAGCGCCTGCTCGTAGGTGCCGCCGCTGTCCTGGGCGTCGACGAAGCGCTGCAGGTCCGTGGTCTCGCTCATCGCCCCATGCTCCGACCGGCGGCCCGGGCACGCCAGCCCCGGCGCCCGGGCGTCCGGGCGTCCGGAGCGCCTGCCCCGGCCGGCCGCGTCAGACGGGCTTGCGGTTCCCCGCGTGCCGCGCCCACAGGACCGTGACGACGAGGAAGAGACCGCTGGCGGCCATGAGCGCACCCGTCAGCCCCGTCATGTACGGCAGGTCGACACCGCGGAGGGCGAGGACCCCGATGGCGAGCGACACCGCGGCCGACCCCAGCGCGACCAGGGTGGCCCTGCGGCGGTTGGCCACCTGGCGCATGCCCGCCTCGGCGCGGGTGCGGGCGAAGCCCAGCGGCCGCTTGGCCCAGGCGAAGCGCGTCGCCAGCACGGCCAGGCCGGCCGCCACGAGGATCATGCCCGGCCCGGGCAGGACCAGCAGCGCGATCCCGGCGAGGGTCATGAACCCCCCGACCACGGCGACGACGACAGTGGGCACGGCATCTCCTCGCGGTGTCAGCGGGGCAGCGCCCCGCGAGGACGAGCGTGCCACGCGCGCGCGGCCGCCACACGGCGTGGTGAGGTCCGCGCGGTGGGAGGGATCAGCGCCCGGACGAGCAGCAGCCGTCGGCGTCGTCGTGCTGCGCCGCACCGCTGGTCGCGGGGGAGCAGCAGGCGTCCTGGCTCCCGCGGTGCGCCGCCTCGTCCGCAGCCGGTGCCGCGAGGGCGACGACCGGCGTGCAGCACGTGTCGCCCCTCCACGCCTCGAGCCCCTCGCGGGCGGCGAGGCCGGCGATGACGAGGGCGGCGAGCGGGTCCGCCCACGACCACCCGAGCGTCGCGTTGAGGACGAGGCCCACGAGCAGCACCGCCGACAGGTACGTGCAGAGCAGCGTCTGCTTGGAGTCGGCGACGGCCGAGGCCGAGCCGAGCTCCCGCCCGGTGCGGCGCTCGAACCAGCTGAGGAACGGCATCACGGCGAGGCTGGCCGCCGCGAGGGCGATGCCCACGGGCGAGCGGTCGGGCTCGGCGTCCCCGAGCAGGGTGCGGACGGCGTCGACGGCCACGAAGGCCGCGAGGGCCCAGAACGCGATCGCGATGGTGCGGACCGCCGCGCGCTCGCGGGTGCGGGGGTCGGGGGCGGCGAACTGCCAGGCGACCGCCGCGGCGGACAGGACCTCGACGACCGAGTCCAGGCCGAACCCGACGAGCGCGGACGACGACGCCAGGTGCCCGGCGGTCAGGGCGACCACGGCCTCGACGGCGTTGTAGGTGATCGTCGCGGCCACGACCCAGCGCACCCGGCGGGTGAGGAGGGCGGTGCGCTCGGGCGTCAGCCGCGCCGCCGCGGCGGTCGCGCGGGCCCCGCCGCAGCAGGTGTCGTCCTCGAGCCGGAGGGGGGTGGTCGGCTGGCGGTCGGGGCTCACGGCGCCACCCCGCCGCTCGTGGCGAGCCGGTCGGCCGTCCTGCGGGCGGCCCCGGTGCTCGCGCTGCCCGGCGGGCAGGCCGCGTCGGCGACGAGGACCGCGTCGACGAGGTCTCCCAGGGCGTGGCCGAGGCGGCCGTCGGCGAGCTCGTAGCGCACCCGCCGGCCCTCCGGGACGGCGACGACGAGCCCGCAGCCCCGCAGGCAGCTGAGGTGGTTGGACAGCGACTGGCGGCTCACCCCCAGGTCGTCGGCGAGGTCCGAGGGGTAGCCGGACCCGTCGCGCAGGGCCAGCAGCACCCGGGCGCGCGTCGGGTCGGACAGGGCGTGGCCGAAGCGGGCCAGCACCGCGGCCGGGGTGAGGGTGTCCACGACCGAGACGGTACACGCCCCCGTGTACCGACGGCCGTGCGCGCCGGCCCGCCCTCGCCTGCCGACGGCCCGCCTTCAGGCGAGGGCGGGGACGACCTCGCGCTCGAAGAGCTCGAGGCCCGAGGTGTCGTAGGCCGCCTCGGCGAAGTAGGTGATGGCGTAGGTCATCCCGAGGTCGCCGACCTCGCGCAGGGCCTCGACGACCTGCTCGGGCGTGCCCACGGCGGGTCCGCTCCGCAGGCCCTCGACGACCTCGTCCGCCTTCTCGGGCAGGACGGCGGCCACCCGGGCGCGGACCTGCGCCAGCCGCTCCTCGACCTCGGCCTCGTCGCGCCCGATGACCACGTTGTAGTTCGCCGAGCGGGTGATCTCCCCGTAGTCGCGCCCGAGGTCGCGGCAGTGGCCCTCGAGGACGGACGACTTGTGGGCGAAGCCCTCGGCCGAGCCGTCGAAGTTCGTGTACTGCGCGTACCGCGCGGCCGTGCGGAGCGTCTTCTTCTCGCCGCCACCGGCGACCCAGAACGGGATGCCGCCGTCCTGCAGCGGCAGCGGGCGGCAGATGGCGCCGTCCACCTGGTAGTGCTCGCCGTCGAGGGTGGCGACGCCCTCGGTCCACAGCTGGCGCATGACCTCGACGCCCTCCTCGAGCATCGCGAGGCGCTCGCCGGCGCGGGGGAAGCCGTAGCCGTACGCGCGCCACTCGTGCTCGTACCAGCCGGCGCCGATGCCCATCTCGACCCGGCCGCCGGAGATGACGTCCACGGTGGCGGCGACCTTCGCCAGGAGCGCGGGGTTCCGGTAGCCCATGCACGTGCACATCTGGCCGAGTCGCACCCGCTGCGTGACGGCCGCGAAGGCGGCCATGAGCGTCCACGCCTCGTGCGTCGCGTCCTGCGTGGGCGCGGGGACGGTGTGCATGTGGTCGTAGACCCACACCGACTCCCACGGGCCCGCGTCCGCGCGCTGGGCCAGGGTCTTCATGACGGGCCAGTGGTCGGCGGGGTCGAGGCCGGCGAGGTCGAGCCGCCAGCCCTGGGGCACGAAGAGTCCGAAGCGCATGGCCGCGACGCTATGCCTGCGGCGACCCGCCGTGGCGCGAACGCGCCGCCGGGACCGGCGCTCCGTCCCTCTCCCGCCACGACGTCCGCCGTGCGCGCGCCCCCGGCGCCGACCTGGGCCGTCGGCGAGCTGCGGGGCGGGTCGCGCGAGGCGACCTGCCGAAGTCCGCCGTGCGGGCGACCGCAGCGCGCTGGCCTGCGGTGACGCCGGGCCACCGGGACTTCTGCAGGTCGCCCGGCGCGAGCCCTTCTCCGCGCGCCCCGCGCGTCCTACCGTCGGCCGGGTGGCTGGCCCCGCGGTCCCCGCCCTGCCCGTGACCCGGCGCCGCGCGCTGTCGGCTCGGCTCGTGGCCCAGCAGCTCGACGCGCGCACCGACGCCGTCGCCGAGCTCGCCGTCCTCGACGTCGGGCTCGCGGACACCCCGTACGGCTCCGCGCGGGTGGCTGCGTCGGCGCGCACCCGCGGCCCGCTCGACGACGTCGGGCGTGCGGGCGGCCCGCTGCCGCTGGTGTGGGCGACCCGCGGCGCCCCGCACGTGCACCGGGTCGGCGACCTCCCGGCGCTGGCCCGCGCGCTGCACCCGCGCTCCGACGAGGACGTGCGCGCCCGGCTCACCTCGCCCCAGGCGGCCGCCGGGCGGGCGCTCGGGCTCGAGGCCTGGCGCCTCGCGACGGCGGCGGCGCGGGCTGTGGCGGCCGAGCACGGCGGGTCGGTCGCGAAGGGCGACCTGAGCCGGGGGGTGAGCGACCGCGTGCCCGCCGAGCTGACCCACTGGTGCCGCCCGTGCGACGCCCAGCACGTGACCTCCCTGGTCTTCCAGCCGACCGCCTTCCAGGCGGGCCTGGCGCTGGACACCTCGGCGCGGACCCTCGTGCTGCGGTCGCTCGACGACTGGCCGGAGGGCGACGGCCCGGACGCCGCCGCGGCGACCGCCCACCTGCGCCGGCTCCTCGACCTGCACGGCCCGGCCTCGCCGGGCGACCTGGCGGCGCTCGCCGGGACCTCGGTCCGTGCGCTGCGCCCGGCGCTGCCCGAGGACCTCGTGCCGGTCGAGGTCGACGGCCGGCGGGCGCTGGCGACGCCCTCGGTCGTGGCGCTGCTGGAGGACCCGGCGGTCGAGGAGCGCGCGGCGGCGTCCGTGCGCCTCCTGCCGCCGGGCGACCCGTGGCTGCAGTCGCGCGACCGGGAGGTGACGGTCCCGGACACCGCGCTGCGCAAGGACGTGTGGCGGATCCTCGGCAACCCGGGCGTCGTCCTCGCCGGCCCCGAGGTCGTGGGGACCTGGCGAGCGAAGGCCGGCTCGCGTCGTGCGAGCGGGCGGCGCGACGACATCACCGTCACGGCGGTCGGTGACCTGTCGGCCGCCGTGCGCGCGGCGCTCGAGGACGAGGCCCGCCGCGTCGGCGTCGCGCGAGGCGCTGACGACGTCCGCCTGGACGTCCAGGGCTGAGCCGGACCGGCCCCGGCGTCCGGCAGCCCCGGCGTCCGGGAGCTCGCGGGTCAGCGGCCTCGCGTCACCGCCCACCCGACCGCCACTCCCGCGAGGGCCCACACGGCGCCCAGCCCGAAGCAGGCCATGGGGATCCAGAAGGGGACCTGCAGCTCGTCGTGGGCGGCGTCGCAGCACCCGGCGGTGCGGTGGTCGGCGGTCGTGCTCATCGTGCCCTCCAGGGGGTCGCTCGGACGGGCGCCGTCGGTGCCGGCGCCCGAGGACGCGAAGCGGGCGTCGAGGTCGATCTCCAGCGTCCAGGCGGCGTCCGCGCACCCCAGCCCGGAGATCTTGGAGTATGCCGCGATCGCACGCGGGCGGCTCGAGTCCGACGATCCGCAGCATCCTGGCCGAGGGATCATGACGGACGTCGGACTCGACCGGCGTCGACGTGCGCAGCGGCCACCGCGAGACGCGCGAGCGCTCCACCCGGCACCGCGGCGGCTCCCCCCACCCCCGCACTTCGTCGACTCTGTGCCGACCGCAAGCGTCCACGACGGCGATCTGCCGACAGAGTGCGGGAGGAGGGGCCCCTCCCGCGCGATCTGCCGACAGAGTGCGGGAGGAGAGGCCCCTCCCCGGGGATCTGACGACGGAGTGCGGGGTGGGGAGGGCTGGACCTGGCGGCGCGACCGGCGGGCGTGCGGGCCTGTTCTGGCTGAGCATTCGTCCATGGCGACAGCACCCGGGCCGACCCGCTGGCTCTTCGGCGACCAGCTCGGCCCGCACTTCCTGGGCGACGTCGAGAACCCGGGCGACGACGGCGAGCAGCCGGTCCTCCTCATCGAGTCGCGGAAGGTGTTCACCCGCCGCCGCTTCCACCGGCAGAAGGCCCACCTGATCCTGTCGGCGATGCGCCACCGCGCCGCGGAGCTGGGGGACCGCTGCACCTACTACCGCACCGACACCTACGCCGAGGGCCTGGCGAGGCTGCCGCGGACGGCGCTGCCGCTCAGCGTCTGCTCGCCCACGTCGCGCCAGGCCGAGGACCTCGTGCGCTCCCTCGACGGCTCGGGCGACCTGCCCGCCGTCGAGGTGCTGCCCGACCGGGGCTACGCGACGAGCCGGCAGGACTTCCGCCGCTGGGCCGACGGCACCAAGCAGCTGCTCATGGAGGACTTCTACCGCCGCGCCCGCCGCGCGCACGGCGTCCTCATGGACGGCGCCGAGCCCGTCGGCGGCACGTGGAACCTCGACCACGAGAACCGCGAGCCCCCGCCGAAGGGCGCCGAGACGCTCGGGCTGCCGGGCGTCTGGCTGCCCGTCGAGGACGAGATCGACGAGGAGGTGCGCGCCGACCTCGACCGCTGGGAGGCCGACGGCGACGTCTCCTTCGTCGGCCGCGACGGCCCCCGCACCTTCGCGGCCTCGCGGGCCGAGGCGCTCGCGGCGCTCGACGACTTCGTCGACCACCGCCTGCCGGCCTTCGGCCCGCACGAGGACGCGATCCTCGAGCGCGACGAGTGGATGGCGCACTCGATGCTGTCCGCGCCCATGAACCTCGGGCTGCTCGACCCGCTGGAGTGCGTCGAGCGGGCCGAGGACGCCCACCGCGCCGGCGACGCGCCGCTGGCGTCGGTGGAGGGCTACGTGCGCCAGATCATCGGCTGGCGCGACTACATCTGGCACGTCTACTGGTACGCCGGGGCGGACTACACGCAGCGCAACGCGCTCGCCGCGCACGAGCCGATCCCGCAGTGGTTCTGGGAACTGGACGCCGACGCCGTCGAGGCGCGCTGCCTCTCCTCCGCCCTGCGCGGGGTCCGCGACCGCGGGTGGGTCCACCACATCCCGCGCCTGATGGTGCTGGGCAACTACGCCCTCCAGCGCGGCTGGGACCCGGCGGAGCTGATGGCGTGGTTCCAGCGCAGCTTCGTCGACGGCTACGACTGGGTGATGGCGGCCAACGTCATCGGCATGAGCCAGCACGCCGACGGCGGCCTCATGGCCACCAAGCCCTACGCCTCGGGCGGGGCGTACATCAACCGGATGAGCGACCACTGCAAGCCCTGCCGCTACAAGCCCACCGTCCGGGTCGGGGAGGACGCGTGCCCCTTCACGGCCGGCTACTGGTGGTTCCTCGACCGCAACGCCGAGCGGCTCGAGGGCAACTTCCGGATGGGGCGCGCGCTGCAGGGCCGGCACCGCCTCAAGGACCTCGAGGCGCTCGTCGAGCAGGAGCGCCAGCGCGGCAGCGACGCGCCGTGACCCCCGCCCGTCGCCGCCCCCGCGGGCGGCGACGGGGCGGGATCGGGGGCAGCTCAGGCGACGCGGAGCTCGCCGCGGCGGGAGAGGGTCCGCAGCTCCGTCAGGTCGACGACGCTCCACACGACCTTGGACACCGCGGGGAGCAGGACGAACAGCGCGGTGTCGGTGGTCTGGCCGACCAGGCCGAGGCCGGACGGGCCGAGGAGCCAGACCAGCGGGTACCCCAGCCACAGCAGGCTGAGCAGCAGCGCCACCCGGCGGAAGGCCGCCGCCATGGCGGGGGGCTGCTGCTCGGCGAGGCGCCGCAGCGGTCCCCAGACGAGCGCCAGCACCGCCACCAGACCCAGCCAGCCGAGGCCGTGCAGCGCGTAGCGCCACGCGGCGGCCTCGGCGAGGTCCGCCAGCGCCCCCGCCGTGATCATGACCACGTCGGCGGCGACGAGGGCGGCGACCAGGCGCCGCGGGAACCGCGGCAGCGCGTGGGTCGCGGTCAGCGCGAGGGCCACCAGCAGGAGCGGCGTGGTGACGACCCAGTCGACGTAGCGGGCCCAGTACGTCGTCTGGCCCGCGACCTCGGTCTGCCCGCCGCCGAGCGCCATCACGGCGTACCAGGTGCCGGACCAGACGGGGATCGCGGCCGCGACGACGTACTCGACGCGGGGGACGCCGAGCGGGTTCCGCGCCCACACCCCGAACACCACGGCGCCCAGCGCCATGACGCCCACGTACGACCACAGCCACACCTCGTCACCACGTGACCACCCCCTCGAGCCGCCCACCCTCACGGAGTCCTCGAGGGGCGGCAACCGCGTGCGCGGGGCGGAGCACCGCTCGCGGCAGCGAGCCGGTCACGCGGACGCCGTCGACGCGGTCCTCCGGGGCTGCTGCTGCCGCGCCGCCCAGGGCGACCCACGACGACCGCCGCCGGTCGGCACGGCGGCCGCCGCGACGACCAGGGTGCCCGCCAGGGCCGTGAGGGCCCGGCGCGCGACGTGCGCGCGCTCCCAGGCGCCCCACGTCTCGCGCCAGCCGGGCACCTCGACCTCGGGGCTCCAGGTGCGCAGCTGCTCGTTGATCGGGACGTGGACCCGGACGGTGAGCACCACCGCGGCGGCGACGGCCAGCACCGACGCCGACCGCAGCGCCGCCTCCGCGGGCTCCCGGCGCACCACGACCGCCGAGGCCCCGAGCCCGGCGACCGCCGAGGCCACGGACGGGACCGGCCCCGCCCGGCGCATCACCGCGTCGGCGCGCTGCTGGTGGACCACGAGCTCGGCGAAGCCCGCGCGCCGGCGGAGCCCGGTGAACGGGTCGACGGCCACGGCGAGCACCAGCGCGGCCGTCGCGAGGTCGTGGCCGAGGCGGGCGGCCGGGGCGGCGGAGGCGTCCACGCGCGCATCATCCCCGCGCCGGTCCTCCCGGTGCGCTCAGGCCCCGTCGCCGAGCCAGCGGTAGCCGTAGCGGGGGAGCGTCAGCGCGAGCCCGTCGGCGGGCACCTCGACGGGCTCGCCGGAGAAGAGGTCGACGACGTCGCCGTCGAGGACGTCGCCGGGCAGGCGGACCTCCACCTCCGCGTCGGCGAGGTTGTGCAGCGCCGCGGTGGTGCGCCCCCGCCACGTGCTCGCCGAGGCGAGCACCCGCTCGTCGCCGACGTCGAGCAGCTGCAGCACGCCCGGGCCGAGCTCGGGGCGGGAGCGGTAGCAGGCCACGAGGCGGCGCATCGCGTGCAGGAGCGAGCCGGGGTCGGCCTCCTGCGCGGCGACGCCGGTGGGGGCGTCGCGGTCCCAGCGCAGCGGCGTCCGGACGGCGACGCGGCCGGGCACCGAGAGGTCCTCGCCCTGGCCGACCTCCTCGCCGTAGTAGAGGACGGGGACGCCGGGGACCGAGAAGACCAGCGCGTAGACCATCTCCATCCGCGCCCGGTCGCCGTCGAGGATGGTGGGCAGGCGCAGGCGCAGCCCCCGCCCGAACAGCTGCTGGTCCTCCCGGGGGCCGAAGGCGGCGAGGACCTCGGCCCGCTCGTCCTCGGAGAGCTGGTCGAGGGTGAGCTCGTCGTGGTTGCGCGCGAAGACCCCGAAGGACTTGCCGTCGGGGAGCACCGGGCGCGAGGCGAGCGTGCGCCGCAGCGGCTCGGAGGTCCCGCGCGCGAGCGCCAGGTACATCGACTGGTTGAGCGTGAAGTCGAAGTTGATCGTCATGCGGTCGCCGATGCCGCCGAAGAAGTCCGCCTGCTGCTCGTAGGGCAGGTTGACCTCGCCGAGCATGAGGGCCTCGCTGCTGCGGCGGGCGAGGAAGGTCCGCATGACGTCGAGCATCCGCATCGACTCGTCGAGGTGCTCGGAGTGCTCGCCGCCCTGGCCGGCGTCCTCGGGCCCCGTGCCGTCCGGGTCGCCGGCGTCGTCGGCGTCACCGGTGCGGCTGGCCGTCTCCACGAAGAACGGCACGGCGTCGACGCGGAAGCCCGCCACGCCGAGCTGGAGCCAGAACCCCATGATCCGCAGGATCTCGTCGCGGACCTCCTCGTTCGAGGTGTTCAGGTCGGGCTGGGAGCTGTAGAAGCGGTGCCGGTAGTGCTGGCCGGCCGTCTCGTCGTAGGACCAGATGGAGTCCTCGGCGTCGGGGAAGACGTTCTGCGCGCCCTCGTCCGCGGGGTCCGGCTCGTCGCGCCACACGTACCAGTCCCGGTAGCGCGAGGAGCGGCTGGACCGCGCGTCCTGGAACCACGGGTGCTCGGCGGACGTGTGGTTGACGACGAGGTCGACGAGCACGCGCATCCCGCGCTCGCGGCAGGCGCGCACGACCTCGACGAAGTCCCCGAGGCTGCCGGTCTCGGGGTCGACGGCGTAGTAGTCGGTGATGTCGTAGCCGTCGTCGCCCTCGGGCGAGGGGTAGAAGGGCTGCAGCCAGACGAACCCCACGCCGAGGCGGCTGAGGTGGTCCAGGTGCTGGCCGAGGCCGACGAGGTCCCCGTGCCCGTCCCCGCTGGAGTCGGCGAAGCGCTCGACGTCGAGGCAGTACCCGACGCTCGTCGTCCACCACTCGTCGGCGGTCGTGGTGAGCCTCACGCCCCCGCCCCCTCGAGGGCGGCGGCGAGGGGGCGCGGCGTCCGCTCCGCCAGCGCGCCGGCCGTCGTGCCCGGCCCGGTGGTCCCCACGAGCGGCTCCGGCGCGGTGACGCCGAGCTGCGGCAGGAGGTCGCGCCCGGCGGCGTCGAGCCAGGCGTCCTGGTCCTGCCCCACGAAGTGCAGGTAGACGCGGTCGAAGCCGACGTCGACCATCTCGTGCAGGCGCTCGGCGAGGCGGCCCATGTCGTGCTCGACGACGACCGGCCCGTCGACGCCGGCGGGCGTGACCTGGCGGCCGACGTCGTCGAACTGGGCGGGGGTGGCCAGCTCGGAGAGCACCTGCGAGCCGAAGACGTTGGTGCGCCACTGGTGGTGGGCGAGGGCGAGCGCCTCGTCGCGGCTCGGCGCCCAGGCGACGTGCACCTGCAGGCACAGCGGGCCGCGGCCGCCGGCGTCGCGGTAGGCGCCGGAGACCTCGCGCAGCACCTCGGGGGAGGAGTTGACGGTGATGAGCCCGTCGGCCCAGCTGCCCGCCCACGCGGCGGTGCGGGCGCTGATGGCGGCGGCGAGCAGCGCGGGGGCGGCCTCGACCGGCGGGCGGCTCCAGACCCGCGCGCGGTCGACGTCGACCCGGCCCCGGTGGGTGACCTCCTCGCCGGCGAGCAGGCGGCGCACGACGTCGACCGTCTCGGCCAGGCGCGCGTCGCGCTCGTCCTTGGTCGGCCACGGGGTCCCGGTGACGTGCTCGTTCATGAGCTGGCCCGTGCCCAGGGCGGCCCAGAAGCGCTGCGGGAACATCTCGGCCAGCGTCGCGACCATCTGGGCGCTGATCGCCGGGTGGTAGCGCTGCCCCGGCGCGTGGACGACGCCGAAGGTCAGGCTCGTGCTCGTCAGGGCGGCGCCCAGCCAGCTCCAGGCGAACCCCGACTGCCCCTGGTCGCTGCTCCACGGGGTGATGTGGTCGGAGCACATGGCCGCGCTGAAGCCGACCTCCTCGGCCCGCACGACGTCGCGCAGGAGTCGGCTGGGCGGGATCTGCTCGTGGGAGGCGTGGAAGCCGACGACGGTCACGGCCCGGGACGGTAGTGCCCGCCGCGGCGTCCGCCGGGTGGACGCGCGCGCCGTCACCCGGTCGTGGCGGGCACCATAGATGCATCATGTGTCCCACCTCTCCTCCCGACGCCCCTCCCGCGCCGGCCTCCCAGCGGGTCTACGCCCACCTCAAGGCCGGGATCCTGGACCGCACCTACCCCGGCGGCACCCTCGTCACCGAGGGCGAGCTGGCCGAGCGCACCGGCGTCAGCCGCACCCCGGTCCGCGAGGCGCTGCTGCAGCTGCAGGCCGAGCGGCTGGTCCAGCTCTTCCCCAAGCGCGGCGCGCTCGTCCTGGCCGTGAGCGACACCGAGGCCCGCGACGTGCTGGAGGCCCGCGAGCTGGTCGAGCGGTGGGCCGCGCCGCGCGCGGTCGAGGACCGCGAGCGCGTCCTGCCGCTGCTGGACGAGCACCTCGCGGCCATGCGCGCCGCCCGCGCCGAGGGTCACGCCGCGGCGCTCGTCGAGGCCGACCGCGCCTTCCACGAGACGCTCGTGGACGCCGCCGGCAACGCCGTGCTCTCACGCCTGTACGCCTCCCTGCGCGACCGGCAGCTGTGCATGGGCGTGGCCAGCATGGACATGGGGACGGCCCGGCAGGACCGCGCCGTCCGCGAGCACGCCGCGCTGCGCGACGCCCTCGCCGCGGGGGACGCCGAGGCCTTCGCGCGGCTGGCGGCCGAGCACGTCCGCGGGGCGGGCGACGTGCTCCGGGGCGTCCGGTGAGCCGCCCCGGCCCCGCGGGCGCCGGACCCGTGACCGCGGCCCCCGCGGGCGCCGGACCCGCGACCGCGGCCCCCGCGGGCGCCGGGGCCTCGACCCCGTCCCCGCGCCGCACCCGGGCCCGCGCCTACGTGGTCTGGAGCGTGGGCGTCCTGGCCTACGTCATCGCCGTGTTCAACCGCACGTCCCTCGGCGTCGCCGGACCCGCTGCGCTGGAGCGCTTCTCGACCGGCACGGCCGTCCTGTCGGTCTTCGCCGTCGTGCAGCTGGTGGTCTACGCCGGCATGCAGGTGCCCGTCGGCGTGCTCGTCGACCGGTTCGGCACCAAGCGCCTGCTCGTCGCCGGGGCCACGGCCATGGTGGCCGGGCAGGCGGTGCTCGCCGTCGTCACGGACGTGCCGGGCGCCTTCGCGGGCCGCGTGCTCGTCGGGCTCGGCGACGCCATGACCTTCATCAGCGTCCTGCGGCTGGTGCCCGCCTGGTTCGCGGCCAGCAGGGTGCCCGTCCTCACCCAGGTGACGGGCATCCTCGGCCAGCTCGGGCAGGTCCTGTCGGCCATCCCCCTCGCCGCGGTGCTCGCGGGGCCGGGCTGGTCGGTCGCCTTCGGCGGCGCCGCGGGGGTCGGCGCGCTCGTCGCGGTCCTCGTCCTCGTCGTCCTGCGGGACGCGCCGCCGGACGTCGCCGTCGTCCGCCGCCGCCGGGCGCCCGCGGAGGTGCGCGGCGACCTGGTCGGCGCGTGGCGCGAGCCGGGCACGCGGCTGGGGTTCTGGTGCCACTTCACGTCGCAGTTCTCCGGCATGGTCTTCGCGCTGCTGTGGGGCTACCCGTTCATGGTCCAGGGGCTCGGGCTCACCCCCGTCGAGGCCGGCGCGATGCTGACGCTGCTCGTGGCGGGCGGCATCGCCACCGGGCCGGTGGTCGGCCGGCTCACGGCGCTGCACCCGCTCCGGCGCTCCTACCTCGTGCTCGGCATCATCGGGACGACGGCGCTGGCGTGGACGGTCGTCCTCGCCTGGCCGGGCGAGGCGCCCCTGGGGCTCGTGGCCGTGCTCGTCCTCGTCCTGTCGGTCAACGGGCCGGGCTCGATGGTCGGCTTCGACTTCGCGCGGACCTACAACCCCCCCGACCGCCTCGGGACGGCGACGGGCGTGGTGAACACCGGCGGCTTCACGGCGTCGCTGCTGACGATCCTGGGCATCGGGGTGGTGCTCGACCTGCTGGCGGGCGACGCCGTGCCGGCGCTGGGCGACTTCCGCGCGGCCTTCGGCCTGCAGTACCTGGTCTGGGGGTTCGGGGTGGTGATGATCGTGCGCACGCGGCGGCTGGCCTGGCGCGACCTGCGGGAGCGGGGCGTCGACGTCCTGCCGCTGGCCCGGGTCTGGCGCAGCCGCCCGCTCTGGCGCGCCTGACGCCCGTCCGGGGCGACGTCCGCGCACGTCCTGCGCACCGAGTCGCGGCGCCGCGCACCGCGTCGCAGGATCACTGCCTGTGACTCCTCCTCGCTCCCGCCCCTACCCGCTCGGCGCCACGTGGCGCGACGGCGTCCTCGACGTCGCCGTCTACTCCGAGACGGCCGACGCCGTCGACGTCTGCCTGTTCGGCACCGCCGACGACCCGACCGAGGAGCGCCGCGTCCGGCTCACCGAGCGGACCGGGCACGTCTTCCACGGCCTCGTCGACGGGGGCGGGCCCGGCACGCGCTACGGGCTGCGCGTGCACGGCGCGTGGGACCCCGCGAAGGGCCTGCGCCACAACGCGCACAAGCTGCTGCTCGACCCGTACGCGCGCGCCGTCGAGGGCATGTGGACGTGGGGCGAGGAGGTCTTCGGCCACCACCACGACGCGCCGGACACCCTCAACGACGCCGACTCGGCGGGCTCCTGCCCGCGCGGGGTCGTCGTGGACGACGACTTCGACTGGGGCGACGACGCCCCGCCGCGCACGCCCATGGCCGAGACGGTCGTCTACGAGGTGCACGTCAAGGGCTTCACGCAGCAGCACCCGGACGTGCCGGAGGAGATCCGCGGCACCTACGCGGGCCTGGCCCACCCCGCGGCGATCCAGCACCTCGTCGACCTCGGCGTCACGGCCGTCGAGCTGCTGCCGATCCACCAGTTCGCCCAGGACAGCCACCTGCTCGAGAAGGGGCTGCGCAACTACTGGGGCTACAACTCCATCGCCTTCCTGGCGCCCCACAACGAGTACTCCTCGGCCGGCGACGGCGGCGCGCAGGTGGCGGAGTTCAAGGCCCTGGTGAAGGCGCTGCATGCGGCGGGCCTCGAGGTCATCCTCGACGTCGTCTACAACCACACCGCCGAGGGCAACCACCTCGGGCCGACCCTGTCGCTCAAGGGCCTCGACAACGGCTCGTACTACCGGCTCGTCGAGGACCAGCCCGCGTCCTACTTCGACACCACCGGCACGGGGAACAGCCTCAACGTGGGCCACCCCGCCGCGCTGCAGCTGATCATGGACTCGCTGCGCTACTGGGTGACCGAGATGCACGTCGACGGCTTCCGCTTCGACCTCGCCACGACGCTCACGCGCCAGGACGGCGACGCCGAGGTGCACAGCGCGTTCCTCTCGCTCGTGCACCAGGACCCGGTGCTCGCCCGGGCCAAGCTCGTCGCCGAGCCGTGGGACGTGGCGGGCTACCAGGTGGGCGGCTTCCCGGCGCGGTGGTCGGAGTGGAACGGCAAGTTCCGCGACGACGTCCGCGACTTCTGGCGCGGCGCCGACGGCGCGCTGGGCGCCCTGGCGCAGCGGGTCACCGGCAGCCCCGACGTCTACGAGGGCGCGGGCCGCTCGGCCCTGTGCAGCGTCAACTTCATCACCGCCCACGACGGCTTCACCCTGGCCGACCTGACGATGTACGCCGAGAAGCGCAACGAGGCCAACGGCGAGGACAACCAGGACGGCGAGAGCGACAACCGCAGCGACAACAACGGCGCGGAGGGCCCCACGGCCGACGCCGAGGTCGACGCCCAGCGCGAGCGGCAGCGCCGCAACCTCATGGCCACCCTGCTGCTGTCGGCCGGCGTGCCCATGGTCCTCGGCGGGGACGAGATCGCGCGCAGCCAGGGCGGCAACAACAACGCCTACTGCCAGGACGACGAGATCTCCTGGTACGACTGGGCCGACGCCGACACCGCGCTGCAGGCCTTCACGGCGCAGCTCGTGGCCCTGCGACGCGAGCACCCCGTGCTGCGCCCGCGCTGGTACGGCGACGAGGGCCCCGGCACCCGCTCGGTGCGGCTCCTGCGCGCCGACGGCGCGGACATGGAGGACCAGGACTGGCAGGACGCCAACGCCAAGTCGCTCGGCGTGCAGATGACGCCGGGCGAGGGGGCGGAGGAGGACTCCTCGTTCCTGCTCCTGCTCAACGCCGCCGACGGCCCCGTGGACTTCACCGTCCCCGACGCCCCCGCCGGGCACTGGGAGCTCGCGGTCTCCAGCGACCCCGAGCAGGAGGTCGGCAAGCGGGTGAAGGAGCTCTTCGTGCGCGACCGCTCCTTCACGCTGCTCCGCTCGGCCTGACGCCGGCGGGCGTCGTCGGGCGCGACGAGGCGCGGGTCACCACCGCTCGGTGACCCGCGCCCCGTCGCGCTCGCGCCCGCTCAGCCCTGCTCGGCGAGCGCGGTGAGCAGGTCGGCGACCACGGGCGCCGCCACGGCCCCGCCGGCGCTGCCGCCCTCGACGACCACCGCCACGGCGACGCCCTCGCCGTCGGTCCCCGAGGGGCCGGCGCCGGGCTGGAGGGCCACCGTCCAGGCGTTCGTGGCGTAGGCGCCGTCGGCGCCCGGCTCGCCGACCTCGGCGGTGCCCGTCTTGGCGCCCACGGGCCCGCCGGGCACGCCGGCCAGCGCCTCGGACGCGGTGCCCTCGGTCGCCACGAGACGCATCAGGTCCCGGACGACGCCGAGGTCGGCGACCGGCTCGGGCGGCGGGGCGCTCGCCTCCGGGGCGGGGTCGAGCACCACGCGCGGCGCCAGCCACGACCCGCGGGCGATCGTCGACGTCGCCACCGCCATGCCGGCGGGGCTGGTGAGCACCTGCCCCTGGCCGATCATCTCGGCGGCCTGCAGGTCCTCGCCGCCCGCCTCGGGCACCTGGCCGGTGAACGCGGGGACGCCGACCTCCCAGTCGACGCCGATGCCCATCGGCAGCGCGGCCGCGGGCAGCGCGCCGGCCTCGAGCCGGTCGGCCAGGGAGGCGAACGCGGTGTTGCACGACTGCGCGAAGTCGACGGCGAAGGGGACGTCGCCGAGGGCGGAGCCCTCGGCGTTGCGGAACGTGCGCCCGCTGAGCGTCGTCGTCGGCGGGCACGCGACGGTCTCGTCGAGCGTGACGCCGGCGGCCAGCAGCGCCTGCGTCGAGACCGTCTTGAACGTCGAGCCGGGGGCGTACTGGCCCTGCAGCGCCCGGTCGAAGCCGCCCGCGGGCGCCGAGGACACGGCGAGCAGGTCACCGGTGGCGACGTCGACGACGACGAGCGCGCCGCTGCCGCCGTCCCCGACGCCCTGCGCCAGCGCCGCGTCCGCGGCCACCTGCACCTGCGGGTCGAGCGAGAGCTGCACGTCCTGGCCGGGGACGGCGCCGGCGGAGAACAGCGTCTGCCCCGCCGCGTCGTCCTCCGAGCCCTCGGGCACCCGCACCACCGTGGCGCCCGCCGTCCCGGCGAGGCGCTCGTCGTACTGGCGCTGCACGCCGGACAGGCCCGTGGTGTCCCCGGCGGCGAGCCGGCCGTCGGAGTCCTCGACGAGCTCGGCCGTCGCGTCGCCGAGCACGCCCAGCAGGTCGCGGGCGAAGCCGCTCGTGGGGGCCAGCGGCCGCTCGCCCGGCAGGGTCTGGACGCCCGGCAGCGAGCCGACGGCCCCGGAGACCTCGTCCCAGGCGGCCTGGCGCAGCGTGATGACCGAGACCGCCTGGCCCTCCGGCGCCGACGCGATGCGCTCGGCCAGCGAGGCGGCGTCCACCCCCAGCTCCGCGGACAGGCGCTGCGCCAGGGCGTCCGCGTCGTCCACGCGGGCCGGGTCGACCTGGACGTCGACCACCGGCTGGTCCGTGACCAGCGGCTGCCCGTCGCGGTCGAGGACCTCCCCGCGCTGCCCCCGGACGCGGTCCAGGCGCAGGGCGTCGCCGGTCTCGAGCGCCGGCGCCACCACCGCGGGCGACCACGTGGCCGTCCACCCCGAGGCCTCCCGGTCGTCGCCGGTGACGGCGAGCGGCAGCGAGGTCGCCGTCGTCCACCCCTCGCCGAGCGGCCACGTCACCTCGAGGTCGGCGGTGGCGGCGGCGTCCTCGCGCTCGACGTCCACCAGCTCGACCGCGGGCCGCGCGCCCCCCATGCCGCTCGTCAGGGCCTCGTAGCCGGCGGCGACGGCCCCGGCTCCACCGCCGCCCTCCAGCACGACCGGGGCCGCGGCGAGGTCCCCCGCGTCCCACGCCGCGACGACCTCCTCCGCGGCCGCGCGGGCGGCGTCGTCGCGGTCGCGCTCGGCGGCGCGCTGGGCCCCGACGACGGCTGCGCCGGCGCCCGCGCCGACGACGACGAGACCGGACACGGCGAGGGCGGTCGCCCGGCGGCTGGGTCGCTGCACCCCCGTGACTGTGCCACCCCGGGCGGCGGGGCTCCAGAGGCCCCGAGGGCCGGCCGATGCTCCCCGTAGCATGGACAGGACGCACCCGCTCCTCCGGCCGGCGCCCGAGCGGGTCCCCTCCGGCGCCCGGGCCGACGTCGGACCACCACCACGGAGAGGTCTCGCCCCGCATGACAGCGCAGCGCACGGCCGCCGGCCGCCACGTCCGGGCCCGATCCCGGGCGCGGCGCGCCGCTGCTGCCACGGCGGCGGTGGTCGCGGGCGCGGTGGTCGTCGGCGGCGCCGCGGGCGCCGCGGTCGTGACCCGCCTGGACGGCAACATCACCTCGGTCGAGGTGGACGCCCTCCTGGGGGACGACCGGCCCGAGGAGGAGGCCACCGCGGAGGGGTCGACCGGGCCGCTCGACATCCTCGTGCTGGGGTCGGACGACCGCTCGCAGCTGGCCGAGGGCGGCGCCGGCTTCGGCGGGGACATCGGCGGCGGCGGGTCGGACACGACCCTGCTGGTGCACCTCTCGCAGGACCGCGACCGGGCCGTCGCCGTGAGCATCCCGCGCGACTCGATGGTCACGGTGCCGCCGTGCGGCGACCCGGACGACGCCGGGCGCGAGCGGGTGGCCATGTTCAACTCCGCGCTGGCCGAGGGCGGCCCGGCGTGCGCCATCGCGACGGTCGAGAAGAACACCGACATCCGCATCGACCACTTCGCCGTCATCGACTTCGACGGCTTCCAGGACGTGGTGGACGCCCTGGGCGGGGTCGAGGTGTGCCTGCCCGAGGCCGTCCAGGACCCGAAGAGCAAGCTCGACCTGCCGGCCGGCGTCAGCCGCGTGTCGGGGGAGCAGGCCCTCGCCTACGTGCGCGCCCGCTACAACATCCCGGGCACCTCGGGCAGCGACATCGGCCGCATCGGCCGCCAGCAGCAGTTCCTGTCCTCCGTCGTCCAGGAGGTGACGAGCGCGGGCATCCTGCTGCGCCCGGACCGCCTCGTGCGCTTCCTCGACGCCGCCACGAACTCCCTCACCACGGACCCCGGGCTGGACAGCGTCGGGCAGCTGACGCAGCTGGCGCAGAGCGCCTCGGGCCTGCGCCCGGACGACGTCTCCTTCGTGACCGTGCCCTTCGAGGAGTACGCGCCCGACCCCAACCGGCTGCAGTGGGCCCCGGAGGCGGAGGACCTCTGGGCGAGCATCCGCGCCGACGCGCCCCTTCCCGGCACGGAGCCGGAGCCCGAGCCCGCTCCGGCGGAGACCGCGCCGCCGCTGACCGTCTCGCCGGGCTCGATCGCCGTCGAGGTCTACAACGGCACGGGGGAGGGCGGCCGCGCCGGCGAGGCGCAGTCGGACCTCCAGCTGCAGGGGTTCGACGTGCGGGTGGCCGGCAACGCGGACGCCGGCGTGCTGCAGGGCGTGCGCGTGAGCTACCCGACGGGGGCCGAGGACGCCGCCGAGACGGTCGCCGCCGCCTTCCCGGGGGCGAACGTGGTGGAGGACCCCAGCCTGCAGGGGGTTGTCGTCGTGACGCTCGGGACGGGGGCGCCGGACGTCGTCGAGGTGCCCAACCGGCTGGGCGCCGAGCCGCTGCCGGACCGCAGCGAGCCGTCGGCGGCGATCGAGGCGCGCTCGGCCTCCGAGGACATCTGCGAGGCCTGACCCGGCGAGAGGGGCGCGGGGGCCTGCGCGGCCGGGGGGCCTGCGCGGCACGGGGGGCCTGCGCGGCACGGGGCTCCGGAGGACGAACGGCGCACGACCCGGGGGTCGTGCGCCGTTCGAGTGCGGAGGCGGCGGGATTTGAACCCGCGATGGGGTATCACCCCAAACCCGCTTAGCAGGCGGGCGCCATAGACCACTAGGCGACGCCTCCGCGAGCGAGGGTACAGACGCCGCGGGCCCGCCCGCAAAGCGCCCTCGGCCGGTGCGGCGCACGGCCGTCCGCCGGCCGCGCGCCGCACCGCCGGTCGAGCCGTCGCGCCGGGCCCCGGAGGCCCGCGCGCGCAGCGCGCGAGGGGCCGGCGGAGAACCGGATTTCGACCTCCGCCCCGGAGCGGGTACTGTCTCTCTCGGCCTGGGAACGGGTCACGCGCCCGTAGCTCAACGGATAGAGCATCTGACTACGGATCAGAAGGTTGGGGGTTCGAGTCCCTCCGGGCGCACTCGTTGAGACAGCGACGACGACGGCCCCACCAGCAGACGTGCTGGTGGGGCCGTCGTCGTCTCGGTCTGTCGTGACGTCCTGCGCCGGGCCCGTCCAGACGCTCTGCGCGGGGTGCGCACGTCCGGGAGCCCTCGGCGGGGCGCTCGCCCGGCGGTCGACGACGAGCGCCGGCGGCGGCGCGGACGTTAGGCTCCGCGCGAGAACTGCCCGTCCCCGCGCGGGGGAAGCCGGTCGGACGCCGGCGCTGACCCGCAGCCGTGGGCGACGACCGGCCCCGGGCCGGGCCGTCGCGAGCCGGAACGCCCGTCGGGGGCTCGCGGCTCCCGCCATCCCCGCCGTGGTCTGCGGGGCGGAGCCCGGTCGGTCCCTCGTGCCCGGCGCGCCTGCGCGCCCCGGGTCGGGTGGCGGGTCGGCGCCGTCTCGCGGGCTCCTCCCGAGAGGCCCTCCGTGCACCCTGCCCCCTCCCGCCGCCTCGCCGCCCTCGTCGGCGCCACCGGTCTGCTCGTGTCCCTCGGCGCCGGCCCGGTGCTCGCGGCGACCCCCACGGCCGGCGCGACCAGCACGGCGACGAGCACCCCGACCGCCGCCGGGGAGGCCGAGCTCGAGGGCGAGGCGTGCCCCGAGGGCGAGGGCGCCACGGTCCTGGTGGACCCGCAGGGCCTGGCCGGCGGAGAGCTCGCGGAGCCGACGGCCGGGTGCGCGCTCGAGGCGGCCGACGGGCTGACGGCGCTGGAGGAGGCAGGGTTCACCGCGACCGAGAGCCAGCCCGGCTTCGTCTGCACGATCGAGTCCGTGCCCGCCCCCGAGCAGGCCGACTGCACGACCGACGGCTACTGGGCCTACTACTACGCCCCGCGCGACGGCGAGTGGACGGCCAGCCAGGTCGGCGCCGCGGACCGCGTGCCCGAGGCGGGCGGCGTGGAGGCGTGGTCGTGGACGGAGCTGTCGGGCGACGACCTGGTCGGAGCGGCCCCGCGCGTGGACCCGGCGGCCGTCGCCGGCCTCCCGGTCGCGGGCGAGGAGGGCGCGGACGAGGCCCAGGCCGAGGAGGTCGGGGAGTCGGCGGACGAGAGCGTGCCCGTCGTCACCATCGCGATCATCGTGGTCGTGGCGGTGCTCGTGGTCCTGGCCATCGTCCTGGGCGGGCGCTACCGCCGTCGCCAGGTGGAGCAGGAGATGGACGATCGCAGGTCCCACGAGAGCTGAGCGCCGCGGGCTCCACCCCGGCGCCTGGTGGCTGTGGGCGCTGGGGCTGGCCGCGGCGGCCAGCCGGACCTCCGACCCCCTGCTGCTGCTGGGCGTCGTCGCCGTCGCGTGCCTCGTCGTCGCCGCCCGTCGCGACGACGCCGCCTCCGGCCTCGACCTGCGCTACTACCTCGTCCTCGCGGCGGCCGTGGTGGCGGTGCGCGTGCTCTTCCGGGTCCTGTTCGGCGGCACCGGGCTCGGCAGCGGACCGGTCGTGCTCGACCTGCCGCGGGTCCCGCTGCCCGACCTCGTCTCCGGCGTCACGCTGCTCGGGCCGATCACCGCGGGCTCGCTGCTCGCCGGCGTCTACGAGGGGCTGCGCCTGGCCGCCGTCCTCGTCTGCGTCGGCGCCGCCAACTGCCTGGCCGACGCCCGCCGGCTCCTGCGCGCCGTCCCCGGGGCGCTCGCGGAGGTCTCCACGGCCGTCGTCATCGCGCTGACGTCGGCGCCGCAGCTCGTCGACAGCGTGCGCCGGGTCCGCCGGGCCCGGCGGCTGCGCGCGGGCAGCGCCGAGGGGGTCCGGGCCCTGCCCGCCGTCCTGTCGCCCGTGCTGGCCGACGCCCTGGACCGCTCCCTGTCGCTGGCCGGCGCGATGGCCGTGCGGGGGTACGGGCGCACGGCCGGCGTCCCGCGCCGCACCCGCCGCGCGTCGGGCGCGCTGCTCGTCGCCGGGCTGCTCGGCACGTGCCTCGGGCTCTTCGGCCTCCTCGACCCGACCGCCGGTGCGGCGGCCGGCGTCCCGGTGCTCCTCGCCGGGGCGGCGCTCGCCGTCCTCGGGCTGCGGCTCGCCTCGGCGCGCGTGCGCCGCACCGCCCACCGGCCCGACCCGTGGGGAGGCCCGGAGTGGGCCGTCTCCGCCGTCGGCGCCACCTCGGCCGGCGCCATGGCGCTCGCGGCCGCGCTCGACCCGGCGGCCCTGGCCCCGTCGACGGCGCCGCCCGTCTGGCCCGAGCCGAGCCTGCTCGGCCTCGCCGCGGTGCTGGTCGCCGTCCTGCCCGCCGTCCTGGCGCCGCGCCGCGGGGGCGTGTCGTCGCCTGCTCGCCCTGCGGGTCGTGCGTCGGAGGGCGAGTCGTCGCCTGCTCGCCCTGCGGGGGCTGCCTCCCCGCTGCGCGGCGGGGCGTCGTGAGCGTCCCCGCGGGCCGCCCGGCCCGCCCTCCCGTGGCCGTCCGGTTCGACCGGGTGACGCTCACCTACCCGGGGGCGCCCGCGCCCGCGCTGCGCGACGTCGACCTGGAGGTCGGCGAGGGGGAGCTGTGCCTCGTCGCGGGCCCCACGGGCAGCGGCAAGTCGACCCTGCTGGGCGCGGTGAGCGGGCTCGTGCCCCACCTGACCGGCGGGGAGCTCGCCGGCGAGGTGGTCGTGGTGGGGGTGTCGACGCGCGGGACCCCGCCGCGCGACCTCGCCCACCTGGTGGGGCACGTCGGCCAGGACCCGGTGGCCGGCTTCGTCACCGACTCCGTCGAGGACGAGCTCGCCTACGCGATGGAGCAGCTGGCCGTGCCGGCGCCGGCGATGCGGCGCCGCGTGGAGGAGGTGCTGGACCTCCTCGGCGTCGCCGACCTGCGCGACCGGCCGCTGCGCACGCTGTCCGGCGGGCAGGCCCAGCGGGTGGCCATCGGCTCCGTGCTGGCGGCCGGGCCCCGGGTGCTCGTGCTCGACGAGCCGACCTCCGCGCTGGACCCGGGCGCCGCCGAGGAGGTGCTCGCCGCGCTCGTCCGCCTCGTCCACGACCTGGCGGTGACGGTGGTCGTGGCCGAGCACCGGCTCGAGCGCGTCGTCCAGCACGCCGACCGCGTCGTGCTCGTGGGCCGCGACGGCCGCGTCCGCGACGGCGCGCCCGCGGCGATGATGCGCGAGCACGACGGCGCCCCGCCCGTCGTCGAGCTGGCCCGCGCGGCCGGGTGGGACCCGCCGCCGCTGTCGGTGCGGGACGCCCGGCGCCTCGCCGGGCCGCTGGCGCAGGCCCTCGCCGGGCACGAGCCGCCGCTCCCGGCGACGCCGGGGCGGACCGGCGGGCCGCCGCTCCTGCGCTCGCGCGACGTCGTGGTGGTGCACGGCACGGGGGCGGGGCGGGTCCGGGCGGTCGCGGGCGTCGACCTCGACCTCCACGCCGGCGAGGTGGTGGCGCTGATGGGCCGCAACGGCTCCGGCAAGTCCTCGCTCCTGTGGGCCTGGCAGGGCTCCGGGCCGCGCGCCCGCGGGGAGGTGGGCGTGCTCGGGGACGGGGCCGCGATGGACTCCTCCGTCGGACGGCGCCGCTGGTGGCAGCGCCGTCCCGCAGCCGCGGCGGGCGGTCCGGGGGCAGCAGCGCGCGGGCCGACGGGCGACGGGCGGCAGGACCCGGGAGCGCTGCCGCCCGCCGGCGCCCGCGCCCTCGTGGGCCTGGTGCCGCAGACGCCGGGCGACCTGCTCTACCTGCCGACGGTGGGGCAGGAGTGCGCCCAGGCGGACGCCGAGTCCGGCCGACCCCGGGGCACGTGCCGCGCGCTGCTCGACGAGGTGGCGCCGGGCGTCCCCGACGAGCGCCACCCCCGCGACCTCTCCGAGGGCCAGCGCCTGGCCCTCGTGCTGGCCGTCCAGCTCGCCGCGACGCCGCGCGTGGTGCTGCTCGACGAGCCGACGCGGGGGCTCGACGAGGAGGCCAAGCGCCGTGTCGGGCAGGTGGTCCGCGAGCTGGCGGCCCAGGGGCGCGCCGTCGTCCTCGCCACCCACGACGTCGAGCTCGTGGCCGCGGCCGCCGACCGCGTCGTCGTGGTGGCGCAGGGGCGGGTCGTCGCCGACGGCCCCACCGCCGAGGTGGTCGCCTCCTCCCCGGCCTTCGCCCCGCAGACGGCCAAGGTGCTCGCCCCGCAGCCGTGGCTGACGCCGCAGCAGGTGCGGGCCGCCCTCGCCGCGGGACCGGCTCCGGGCGCCGAGCCGGCGGGGGACCGCTCGTGAGCGCGCACGAGGGCGCCGGCGCGTCCGGGCGGCGCGTCGCGGCGGTGCGCCTGCGGCCGCGCTCGGCGCTCGTGCTCGCGGTCGCCTCGCTCGCGGGCCTCGTGATGTTCGCCTGGCCGCTGCTCGTGCCCGCGGGGGCGGCGCTCGCGGGCAGCGCGAGCGCGCCGCTGCTCTTCGCGCTGGTCCTGCCCGTGCTCGTCGCCGTCGTGCTCGCCGAGCTGGCCGACGGCGGCATCGACGTCTCGGCGCTCGCGCTGCTCGGCGTGCTGTCCGCCGTCAACGCCGGCCTGCGGGTGCTCGGCGCCGGGCTCGTGGGCGTCGAGACCGTCTTCTTCCTCCTCGTGCTGGCCGGCCGCGTCCTCGGCCCGGGCTTCGGCTTCGTCCTCGGCTGCACGTCCCTGTTCGCCTCGGCGCTGCTCACCGCCGGCGTCGGCCCCTGGCTCCCGTTCCAGATGGTGGCCGCCGGGTGGGTGGGGCTGGGCGCGGGCCTGCTGCCGCAGCGCCCCCGGGGCCGGGCGGAGGTGCTGCTGCTCGCCGGCTACGGCGTCGTCGCCGCTTTCGGGTTCGGCCTGCTCATGAACCTGTGGGGCTGGCCGCTCGCGACCGCCGGCACCGGGATCTCCTACGTCGCGGGGGACGCCCTCGCCGACAACCTGGGTCGGCTGCTCCTGTACTCGGCGCTCACCTCGCTGGGGTGGGACGCGGGCCGCGCGGTGACGACCGCCGTCGCCGTGCTGGTCGTCGGGCCCGCGGTGCTCGGCGGGCTGCGACGGGTCGTGCGGCGCGCGTCCTTCTCCGTCGCGCCGGCGACCCCGGCGCCCGCGCCGGGCCGCGCCGACGGCTCGGGGAGGATGGGCCCGTGACGGCTCCCGCTCCCGGTACCGCTCCCGGCCGCCCGACCGTGCTCCTGGCCACGTGCCGCGAGATGGCCGACCTGGACGGGGAGGGCCGGGCGGTCCTCGCCGCGCTGGCCGACCTCGGGGTCGAGGCGCGGCCCGCCGTCTGGGACGACGCCGACGTCGACTGGGCGTCGGCCGACCTCGTCGTCGTCCGCTCGACGTGGGACTACGTGCCCCGCCGGGCGGAGCTCCTCGCCTGGGCCGAGCGCGTCGCCGCCGTGGCGGAGCTGGCGAACCCGCCGGAGCTGCTGCGCTGGAGCACCGACAAGGCCTACCTGGAGGACCTGCGCGCCGCCGGTCTGCCGGTCGTGCCCTCGGTGCTCCTCGCCCCCGGCGAGGGGGACGACCACCCCTTCACCGACCGCGAGCACGTCGTGAAGCCCGCGGTCTCGGCGGGGTCGAAGGACACCCTCCGCCTGCGGCCGGACGAGGCCGACCGCTCGCGCGCCCACGTGCGCGCCGTCCACGGGAGCGGGCGCGTCGCGCTCGTGCAGCCCTACGTGGAGGGCGTGGACGTCCACGGCGAGACCGCCGTGGTCCTGGTCGAGGGCGAGGTGCTGCACGCCGTGCGCAAGGGGCCGCTGCTGCGGCCCTCCGGGGACCCGGTGGAGGGGCTCTTCGCCCCGGAGGAGATCACGCCGCGGGAGCCGTCCGACGCCGAGCTCGACGTCGCGCGCCGTGCGCTCGACGTCGTGGTGTCCCGGACCGGCGGGGTCCCGCTGTACGCCCGCGTCGACCTGCTGCCCTCCCCGGACGGGCCCCTGCTCCTGGAGCTCGAGCTGGCCGAGCCGTCGCTCTTCCTGGACGTGGCACCCGGTGCGCCGGAAGCCTTCGCGGCAGCCGTCCTCACCCGTCTGGCTCCGCCCGGGGAGGCGGGCAGACGCTCCTGACGGCGCCCGGACGGCTCCGGACCGCGCCTGCGCCGAGCACCACGTGCCGCGTGCGGGCCCGCGGCGGTTACCGTGGTGTACGGCGTAGCGCGGCCGCGCGCTGCACGCTCGGTGGAGACGACCGGCGAGCACCCGCACCGGTGGACCACGGGAGACGCATGACCAGCAGGCCGAGGGAGGACGCCGGCCGCGTCGTGGCGCGCCCTGAGGAGCGGCTGCTCGTCCTCGAGGGCGACGTCGACATGTCCGCCGTGGAGACCTTCGACCGCCGCGGCGACGACCTCTCGTGGGTGCGCACCATCGACGTCAGCGGGGTGAGCTTCGTCGACACCCAGGGCCTCGGCCTCATGCTGCGCGTGGCGGCGCCCCGCGGCCGCGACGCCCCCACGGAGCGGCCGGCGCTGCTGGGCGCCTCGCCCCAGGTGCGGCAGCTGCTGGAGATGCTCGGCGTCGAGTCGCTCTTCGAGCTGCGCCCCTCGTGCGACGGAGCGGATGACCACGCGCTGGACGGGGGCCTCGGCGGGGCCGGGGACCACGCCACCAGCGGGGTGCTCGACCACCGCGCCGCTCCCTCCGAGGACGGCGTGAGCCCGACCGCCTGATCCGCCCTCCTCGCAGCACTCGCCGGGCGAGGCCCTCCCCTCGCGCGGGGGCCCGGGGCGTGGTGCCCTGGCCCGCGGCACCGCGCGCCACCGGGCGCGGCGGACGGCGACGCAGGAGGTCGGGCATGCAGTACACGAGGCTGGGCACCACCGGGCTGGAGATCTCGCGGATCGCCCTGGGCTGCATGAGCTACGGCGTCCCCGAGCGGGGCGGGCACCCGTGGTCGCTGCCCGAGGAGGAGAGCCGGGAGTCCATCAAGCGGGCGCTCGAGGCGGGCGTGACCTTCTTCGACACGGCCAACGTCTACTCCGACGGCACGAGCGAGGAGATCGTCGGGCGGGCGCTGCGCGACATGGCCTCTCGCGACGACGTCGTCATCGCGACCAAGGTGCACGGGCGGATGCGCCCCGGCCCGAACGGCGCCGGCCTCTCGCGGAAGGCGATCATGGCGGAGGTCGACCACAGCCTCCGGCGGCTGGGCACCGACCACGTCGACCTCTACCAGATCCACCGCTTCGACCCGGCGACGCCGGTCGAGGAGACGATGGAGGCGCTGCACGACGTCGTGCGCGCCGGCAAGGCCCGCTACCTCGGGGCGTCCTCGATGTGGACCTGGCAGCTCACGCAGATGCAGCGCGCCGCCGAGCGGAACGGCTGGACGCCCTTCGTCTCCATGCAGGACCACTACAACCTCCTCATGCGCGAGGAGGAGCGCGAGATGCTGCCGTACTGCGAGGCCACCGGCGTCGGCGCCATCCCGTGGAGCCCGCTGGCGCGCGGCCGGCTCACGCGCGCCTGGGACTCCGAGACCTCCCGCAGCGACACCGACGAGTTCGGGAAGAAGCTCTACCGCGACGACGACGGCCGCATCGTCGACGCCGTCGCCCAGGTCGCCCGCGAGCGGGACGTGCCGCCGGCGCAGGTGGCCCTGGCGTGGGTGATGCGCCGCCCGGCCGTCTCGGCGCCGATCGTCGGGACGACGAAGCCGCACCACCTCGACGACGCCGTCGCCGCCGTCGAGCTCGAGCTCACCGACTCCGAGGCCGCGCGCCTGGAGGAGCACTACACCCCGCGGGAGAACGCCGGCTTCGCCTGAGCCCGCCCCCTTCGCGCGGTCGGCCGGTGGCGCAGCGCCGCCGGTCGACCGCGCCCTCGTCTGGTGGCATCTGGACCGGCGGGTCGACGGGGCACCTCGGGCCCGCCGACGTCCGATCGGGACGAAGTGCACTGCGCCAAGGGGCGGGACCGCACGGGCCTGGTCGTCGCGCTGGTCCTGCTGGTGTGCGAGGTCGGCGTCGACGACATCGTCGCGGACTACGCCGACACCGAGCGTCGGCTCGCGGGGCCGGTCGCGCGGGCCGCCGGTGCACCGGACGAGCGCGAGGAGACCCAGCGGGTGCTGGCCGCGCAGGGCTCTCCCGACGCCGCTGCTGCGATGCGGCACTTCCTGCGGACCGCCGACCCCCTCGGTCGGCTCCGAGCTGCTGGACTGCGGCCCGGCGACGAGGCGGAGCTCCGCGCCAGGATGCTGGCGACTGCGCAGGAAGGCCGCTCCGAGAGCCTGCTGTCACCGGTAGCTGATCACCGGCGGGATGTCCGCGCGGCGCTGTCGGAGGTCGGCGAGGAGCGGCCGCTGCGCTCGTCGTCGGCGGGCTGGTGGACATCGGCGTCAGGTGGCACCCGCTCCGTCACGGCCCGCCGAGGAGGACGGCGGCGTAGTAGCCGACGGGGAGCAGGAGGAGGGCGACGAGGCCGCCGGCGACGACGAGGAGCGTCGAGCCGGCGCGGACGCCGAGAGCGAGGGCGGTGAGCCCGCCGGCGGGGACCAGGAGCAGCGCGACCAGGGGGGCGAGCGGGTCGACGCGGTGGGCGACGGGCAGGGACGCAGCGGCGGCCAGGGCCACTGCGAGGGAGATCACGGCGGAGGCCCTGGCGGCGGCGGGGCGTCTCGGCACGACGGCAGTCTGTCGGCGCGGGGCTGCCCCACGAGCCGGTGGCAGCGGGCCCGTGCTGCCAGGGTCGCGCCCCGAGCCGGCAGCGGGTCAGGGGGAGGGGAGCCGGAGGTCGTAGCGGACCAGGCGCGCCCCGCCCGAGCCCTTGGCGGCGTACATGGCGGCGTCGGCGTGGGCGAGGAGCCCGGCTGCGGAGGGGGTCGGCGCCTCGGCGGGCAGGTGGGCCAGGCCCACGCTGATGGTGACCGTCCTGGTGGTGCCGGCGATGTCGAGGCGCTGGGACAGGACGGGCTTCATGCGCTGGGTGACCTCGGCGGCGTCGTAGCCGCTCTCGACGAGGAGGGCGAACTCGTCTCCGCCGAGCCGGGCCAGGGTGTTGCCGGGGGTCAGGTGGGCGGTCCAGGACGTGGTGACGGCCACGAGGAGGGCGTCGCCGGCGGCGTGGCCGTAGGTGTCGTTGACGGTCTTGAAGTCGTCGACGTCGATCAGCAGCACGCTCAGGGGCCGCCGGGTGGCGTCGTGCAGCTCCAGGGCGTGGGTGAGGCGCTCGTGGAAGACCGCACGGGTGGACAGGCCGGTGAGGTGGTCGCGGGTGGCCAGGCGGCGCAGCTCGGCCTCGCGGATGAGGGCCTGCTCGCGCAGGGTCTGGGCGAGCAGGGTCTGGGCGAGCATGTCGGCGACGAGCTCGACGGCGGGCTGGACCCGTTCGAGGGCGGACTGCTCGAGCTCGGTGGGGTGGTACCCGCAGACGGTGCCCAGGACCGGCCCGTCGGCGAGGCGGATGGGAGCGCCGACGTAGGCGCGCACGGGCCACTTCTCCACCGGCACGCACTCGGCGTACTCGGGCACCTCGCTGGTGCGGGCGGCGACCCGGGCGGCGCCGCCGGCCATGCGCCGGCACAGGGAGCCCTCCCAGGACACGCGGGGGTGGGGCAGGACGTCGTAGTCGCGGGTGCGCACCTCGGTGAAGACCTGGTCCTCGCCGTCGCAGCGGGTGATGGCCCACATGGCCATCGGCAGCTGCTGGTCCAGGAAGGCCAGCGCCCGTGCGCTGGCCTCCTCGAAGGACAGCAGGCCCGCGGGCGAGGTCGTGCCCGGGTGGTCGGGGGCGTGGTCGCCGGTGCGGGCGGTGCTCATGCCTCGTCCCGGAGGAGGCGCGCGGCGGTCTGGTGGAGCGTCCGCCCGGTGGTGAAGGCCAGGGCCTGCAGGTGCCGGCGCGCCTCGCCGTGGGGCAGGTCGTGGCTGCTCCCGAGCACCCCGACGGCGCGGGTCACGACGTCGACCCGGGGGTCGATGAGGTCGTCCAGGCTGTCGTCGCCGGTGTCGGGGTCCTCGTGCAGGGCGCGCACCATCACCATCGTGGCCAGCAGCGTCGCGGCGCCGAGCGCGGTGGTGGTCCCGCTGAGGGGGAAGGGGCCGCACCGGTCGCGAGCCAGGACGAGGGCCCCGAAGACGTCGACGCGCCCACCGGCGCCGGGGCCGGTCCCGCGCAGCGGGAGCAGCAGCAGGCCGCGCAGCTCCGGCGGCACGGCGAAGGTGGCGCTCAGCAGCGGCCAGCGGTCGTCGTCGGCGTGCAGGTCCTCGACCGTCACGGGGGCCGCGGTGGCCAGCAGCTCGTGGGTCGGGCCCTGGCCGACGGTCTCGTCCATGTCGTCGAGGGCGACCAGGACGGGATCCGAGCCGTGGACCACCGCCCGGTCGTGCGGCCCCGCGAACAGGGCCAAGGACACCCGGTCGGCGCCGGCCTCGGTGGCCAGCTGCCGGGCCAGCTCCATCTCCGCCGGGGGGCGCAGAGCGGTGCTGCCGCGCGGTGCGCGCAGGGGGTCGTGGCCGGGAGGGCCGCTCGTGCTCACGGCCGCACCCGACCTGAGCGGTCGAGGCGCCGCGCCGGCCGCGCTGGTCTCCGGGGGCCGGGGGGCGTGCTCTGGTCAGCCGGCGGCCGTCGCCGGGATGCGTCGTCGATGATGGTGCACCTTCCGGGGGGCGACGCCGCCGTCCCCGCGGTGCGTCGCCGTTCCTGCGGCGCCGTCGGCTCGACGCCCGTGGCCGGCGCGCGGTCCCGGGAGGACATCGACGCGCGTGCGACCACACCTGCACGGCTGACGATAGGCGCACCCGCCCGAGATGCCGGGAGTGGGTGGTCGCCCTCTCCGCGGAGCCGGCCCGGGCCCGGACGGCGACGGCCAGGCGTGGTGACCAGCGACGTCGTCCGCCTCGGGGCGCCGGCGGGACGGACGAGACCCCGGCGGTCGGTCGCCCCCATCCCGGCGCTTGTCGACGTTACTTGACACGGTGTCGGGTAGACCAGACACTCTGCACGTGGGACGACGGTCTGCGCAGGGGCGCAGCAACGAGGTCAGAGGTGCACGCACAGCGATGGGCCTGACCCAGGCCGAGCTGGCTGCGGCCGCCGGGGTGACCCGTCAGACCGTCGTGGCCGTCGAGGCCGGCGACTACGCGCCGTCGGTGTACCTGGCCCTGGCCCTGGCCGAGCGGCTGGGGCGCAGCGTGGAGGAGCTGTTCGGACACGGCGCGGCCGCTGGGGTCGCGACCGGTGGTGCTGGCGAGGCCAGCCGGAACGAGGAGAACCGATGAGGGACCACCTGCAGGCCGACGGCACCGCGGAGGTGCGCGAGGGGTGGTTCGTGCGCACCGCGGAGCGCATCGGCGACCTCGGGAGCCCCTTCTACGACGAGGAGCACCAGCGCGACGTCTGGAACGAGGCCAGCGCCGTCGGGTTCCAGCTGGTGCTCTGGCTGCTCCCCGTCGCCGCCGTGGTCTCGGTGTGGGTCGGGGGCGCCACCGCCATCCCGTACGCGCTGGTCATGTTCCTCGCCGCGGGGCTGGCATCCGGGGTGGTCATCGGCTTCGCCCAGGCGCGCGGGCTGGACCTGGGGGCCGCCGAGGGCTACACGGTGCTGCGCTGGCGCATGCTCGTCTTCGTGGTGCTGTTCGCAGCCCTCTGCGTCGGGGTGGTGCGGGCGGCGCCGGAGGGCTCCTTCGGCCAGGGCACGCTCTGGGGGATGCTGGTCGGTGCCGCCGTCGCCATCGCGCTCCTCGCCTGGGGCGGGCGCCGGGCCCGACGCGTCTCGCCCTGACCGCCTGCTCGCGACGTCGGCCCGAGCGAGTGGTCCGGCTCGAGGTCGGAGACCGCCTCCGCGCCGTGCGAGGACGTCGCCACGCCGACTCCTCGCCGGCGAGGGGGCGTGCCGAGGTGGACGGCGGCGCCCGGTCGCCGAGAGCCGGGTCGCCCGGTCAGGCGGTGCTGCCGTCGGGTCGGGCGGTGCGGACCGGGCGCACGGCGAAGGCGACGAGCCCGGTGACGGTGACGACGGCCCCGCCGAGGAGGAACGGCGCGGTGGCGTCGGTGAGGTCGACGAGGACGCCGGTGGCGGCGTGGGCGAGCGGGGCGCCGCCGAAGCTGGCGAGGCTGAGGACGGACATGACGCGTCCGACCTGGTGGGCGTCGGCGGCGGCCAGGGCCAGGCCGCCGAAGACGGGGGAGATGATCCCGGAGCCGAGCCCGAGCAGGGCTGCTGCGGCGGCCGCGGTGCTCAGGGAGGGGGCCAGGGCGATGGCGGCGAGGGAGACGCCCATGAGCGGCAGGCAGGCGATGCCGACCAGCCCGGCGCGCTGGGGTGAGCCGGTGAGGGTCAGGACCACCGAGGCCAGGGCGGCGGCGGCGCCCCAGGCGCCGAGGACCCAGCCGACGCCCTGAGGTCCCCATCCGGAGGCGTCGGCCAGCAAGGGCAGGCCGACGTTGACCGCGCCGACGAAGCCGAGCTCGGCGACGGCGGTGAGCACGAGCAGGGGCAGCAGGAGGGTGTGGCCGCGGACGTAGCGCAGGCCGGCGGTGACGTCGACCAGCAGTCCCCGTGCGGGGGAGCGGGTCGCCGGGGGCGCCTGGTCGGGGGCCCCGCCTGCCGTGGGTGGCTGGTCGGTTCCGGCGTCCGCCGGGGCGGCTCCCGAGGCAGGGGCCGAGGTCGGGGCCGGGGGAGGGGGCGGGGCGGGGGGTCGGGTGCGGGTGGCGGCGAGGGCGGCCACGGAGACGGCGAAGAGCCCGGCGCAGACGAGGTAGACGACCGACAGGCTGCTGGCGGCGATGAGCCACCCGGCCAGGGGTGCACCGGCGATGGTGGTGGCGCGGTGGACGGCCTGGCGCATCGCGGTGACGCGGGAGAGCTCGGTGGGCTCGACCAGGGCGGCGGGCATGGCGCCGACGGCGGGGATGAAGACGGCGTCGATGGTCCCGAAGGCCACGGCGAGGGCGATCAGGACGGCGGCGGAGGGCGGCTCGAGGAGCAGGACGGCGGCGACGACGAGCATCACGGCGGTGCGGGCGGCGTCGCTGAGCAGCGCGGTCCGGCGGGGGCCGGCGCGGTCGGCCAGGGCGCCGCCGAAGAGCATCAGCGCGGCGCGGGGGACGGCGCCGGCGGCCACCACCAGCCCGGCCACCGAGGGGGTGGCGACCTGGGTGGCGGTCCAGGCCAGGGCGATGAAGAAGACCTGGTCGCCGAGCAGGCTCAGGAACAGCCCGGTGGTCCACCGCAGGACGTTGAGGTCTCGGTAGGCCGCCCTGGTCGGCGGCGCGGTGGTGGTCATGGCCGGAAGGGGAAGGCGTGCAGGAAGAGGAACACGTGCTCGCGCCCGTCCGGCGCTCCTCGGCCGGGCTCGGGTGCCTCGGCGGCCTCGGGTGCCGTGTCCTGGTCGGGCGTCGTGCTGGGGGATCGGTCGCGGGCCCGCTCCCGGTAGGTGCGCAGGACCGCGTGCAGCTCGTCGTCCATCGCGGTGAGCTCGTCCGGGGTCAGCCGCATCAGGGTGTCGGAGGAGACCGCGGCCTCGGACCACGCCGGCCCCCACGAGGGCTGCTCGTCGCGCCAGGACTCCAGCCGCTCGAGCTGGTTGGCCAGGGCGGTGCGCTGCAGCGCGACCGCCGCAGCGCGGGCCTCGGGGACGTCACCGGCCTCGGGCAGGGAGAAGCGGAACCCCTCGGTGGACGGGCGCCACCACCGCTCCCGGCGGTCGCTGACCAGGTCCGGGGCCTCCTCGACGAACCCGTGGTCGCGCAGCTGGCGCAGGTGGTAGCTGACCAGCGCCGGGGACTCGCCCACCGACTCCGCCAGCCGCGAGGCCGTCGCGGCCTCCAGCGCGGTGAGCGCGTAGTACAGGCGCACCCGCAGCGGGTGGGCCATCACGCGCAGGTCCTGGACGTCCTCGAGGCGTCGGCTCGGCTTCCGGGGTGCCATGCCGCGAACCTAGATCCGAAGCCGACGTTGCGCAATGATACTTTCGGATCTCGCCGACTGCGTGGTCGGGGGAGCGGCCAGCCGAGGGAGGCGAGGGCGACGCAGACGGCGGGGACCAGGAGGGCGGGCGCGAGGGCGGCTCGCCGTGCGCGGGCACCCGCAGGCGTCGACCGCCCGGGGTCCGCGGCGAGCGGGGAGGGGACGAGGTCGCCCTCGGGGTCGCGGGTCAGCTCGCGGTGCTCGATCCGCGCCAGGACCAGCACCACCACGAACAGCCCGACCGCGACGACGGGCGCGGGTGGGTCGGCGACGACCGGCGGGTCGGCGACGACCGGCGGGTCGCCGCGGCCGGGCAGCGCCGCGCTGCCCGGCCCGAGGAGGACCACGGCGACCAGGGGGCGTGTCGAGGGTCCTCCCCGCGGAGTCGCGTCAGCACCCGTCGAGGACCCGGTCGAGCGCTGCCCGTCCCGCCGGACCCCACGCGGGCTTCCCGCGGTCCCCGTCCTGACCCATCAGCATCAGGAAGAGGGACTCGAGCGCGGCGAGCCCGCCGGCGCGTGGCCTCATCGACCTCCGAGTGCGCGGCGAAGAAGCGTGCGGCCGCACCCGCCGGCAGGAGCACCCAGGCGGCCGCCAGGTCCACCGCCGGGTCGCCGACGGAGAGGTCGCCGAAGTCGACGACGCCCGCCAGCGTCCCGTCCGCGACGACGACGTCCGCGGGATGCAGGTCGCCGTGCACCCACACCGGCGGCCCGTCCCACGCGGGAGCCGCGACGGCTCCCGGGTGCTCGGTCGTCTCGTCGGTGCGGTCGTGACCTCCCCGACCCGGGGGCGCACCGACGGTCCTCGGGCGTCAGCGGTGGCCCACCTGGGCGATGAAGTCGTCGAGGTAGTCCCGGCGCACCGCGCCGTGGCGACCCAGGTCGTCGGTCGTGGTGAGCAGGGCGCCCTCCAGGGCCAGCACCTCCGCGGCCTCGACCGCCGAGCGGTAGGCCACCGCAGCAGCCCCGTCGCCCGGCGAGGCCTCCAGGCGCAGCGTGACCTGGGCCAGGCCGGCGGCCACCGCCCGGCTCACCTGCTCGCGCACCTGGCGCCGCACGACGTCGAAGGCCCGCGCCGCCGCGTCCAGGCGGCGGGCAAGCGCGACCACCTCCGCCGTCCGCTGCGTCGAGGGCGAGTGGTCCTCGCCCCCGTCGCCGGTGTCCAGCAGCACCAGCTGCAGCTCCCGCAGGAGGTCGTCCAGGTGCTCCTTGGCCGCCAGCAGCTCCTGCGCGGGCACGTCGGCGACGACGACGTGGCGGCCGCTCGCGGCCTCGGAGGGCGGGAGACGAGGGACGGGGACCTGCGGCGCGGGCTCCTCGTCGGCCCACGCCGCGAGGAGGTCGTCGACGCTGAGGTCGAGGTCCGCCACGACGGCCGTCTCGGCCAGCTCGAACCACACGGACTTCCCGCCCACCGGGAGCACCTCGCTGCCCCAGGCGGCGGCCAGGGTCTGCACGAGGAGCAGCCCTCGCCCGCTCATCGCGGTGGCGCTGGGGGCGGTGAAGACCGGCAGGACGCTCGAGCGGTCACGCACCTCGACCCGCGCCCCGCTGGCCACCCGGTGCACCACGACGTCGAAGTCGGTGCGCGCGTGCAGGACGGCGTTGGCGGCCAGCTCCGTCGTCAGCAGCCCCGCGTCGTCGGCCAGGTGCTCCAGGCCGGCGCCCACCAGCTGGTCCTCCACGAAGCGACGGGCCGACCTGGCGGCACCGGCCCGCGGGCCGAGGGTCATCCGGCCGAGGTCGGCGCTCACCGGGCGAGCGCCCGCGGCGACGGGCCGCGCATCATCGGTCACGCAGCCCCCTGGACGTCCGCTCCCAGCACGAGCATGGTGCCCGACTCGGCACACATCGGACGACAACGGCGTGCGCGCCACCCTGTCATCACCCGAACGGGTGTCTGCTGCTCGTGGTGGACGTGCACCTCCTCGACCGGCCCGGCCACCAGCGGCCTCGGTCCTCCTCCCACGCGCGGCGGCGGACGACGTCCCCGACGCGCCGGGCGCGGCTGACGGCGACGGCGAGGACGGCGCGTGCTTCGCGTCGCCACCGCCGCCCGCGCGCGGGAGGGTGGTCGGACACCCACCGATGAGGAGAGCACCGCGATGGAGCACCGCACCCTCGGTCGCAGCGGCCTGGCCGTCTCGACCTACTCGCTCGGCACCATGACGTTCGGCGCGGAGGCCGACGAGGCGACGTCCCACCGGATGATGTCGCAGTACGTGGACGCCGGCGGCGTCGTCCTGGAGACCGCCGACGTCTACGCCGGCGGCCTGTCGGAGTCGATCATCGGCCGCTGGATGGCCGCCCAGGGCAGCTCGCGGCGCGACCGCGTCGTCCTCGCCACGAAGGGGCGCTTCCCCAGCCGCGGCGTCGAGCCCCGTGACGCCGGGGGCTCGCGGCGCAACCTGCGCCGCTCGCTCGACCGCTCGCTGCAGCGGCTCGGCACCGACCACGTGGACCTGTACCAGGTGCACGCGCACGAGTCGGTCACGCCGATGGAGGAGACCGCCGGCTTCCTCGACGACGCCGTGCGCGCGGGCAAGATCGGCTACGCCGGGCTGTCGAACTACACGGGCTGGCAGACCGCGACGATGGTCGCGCTGGCCGCCGGGCGGTTCCCCCTGGTGAGCCACCAGCCGCAGTACAACCTGCTCGTCCGCGAGACCGAGTACGAGATCGTCCCCGCGTGCCTCTCGGGCGGCCTCGGGCTGCTGCCCTGGAGCCCGCTCGCCGGGGGCTGGCTCAGCGGCAAGTACCGCCGCGACGCCCGCCCCGAGGGCGCGACGCGGCTCGGCGAGGACCCCCAGCGCGGCATGGAGGCCTACGACAAGCGCGGCGGCAGCGAGCAGACGTGGGCCGTGCTCGAGGTCCTCCAGCAGGTGGCCGAGGGTCGTGGCGTGACCATGGCCCAGGCCGCCCTGGCGTGGCTGCACGACCGACCCGGCGTGGCCTCGGTCATCCTCGGCGTCCGCACGCCGGAGCAGCTCGAGGGCAACCTCGGGGCCGTGGGGCTGCACCTGACGGACGTGGAGACGGCGAAGCTCGACGACGCCAGCGCCCCGACCCCGGCCGACTACCCCTACGGCCCCGCCGGCGTCCAGCAGCGCACGCGCACCCTCGACTGACGACGCACCGCTCCGCCCGGCCGCGCGCCGGGCGGAGCGGGGGCGTCCGCCCCGTCCTCGGCGGTCAGCCGCTGGTGACCTCCTCGCAGGAGAGGGGGCGCTCCTCGGCCTCCCCCAGGCGCTCGCCGCAGGTGTAGCCGAAGCCCTCGTAGCCGGAGCCGAGGGCGGACTGCAGGTACAGGTCGTCGCAGGCGGTGCCGTCGCCGTCCTCGCACGCGTCCCAGAGCGCGTCGAGGTCGGGGTTGTCCCCGTAGGCGTCGCCCTCGGACAGACCCTCCTCGACGACCACCGAGCCGCCGCCGGCGGACTCGTCGGCCCCGAAGGTCCGGTCGAGCAGGGCGAAGACGCCGGCGCCCACGCCCACCAGGACGGCCACCAGCGCCAGGGTCGCCACCACCCACGGCCAGGCGCGCCGGCGCGGGGCGCGCCCGTCGTCCGACGGCGGACGGGCGTCGTCGCCGTCCGTCGCCTCGCCCGGGGGCGGGTCGTCGCTCGTCGTCACAGGTCCTCCCTCAGCGTCATGGGCGACGATGCCACGGCGCACGCCCGTGCGGGCGGACCCCGGCCGAGCGCCGCGGCGCAGGGGTCGGGGCGCGCGGGGCGGAGCAGCGCTCGCCGCCGGACGGCGCGGAGGTCACCGCCCCCCGACCGTCCGGGCGCCCGGCGCGGCTCGGGGCCGCCGGGGCGCTAGGCCGGCGGCATCCGCAGGGCGCCGTCGAGGCGGACGACCTCCCCGTTGAGGTAGGGGTTCTCCAGGAGGTGGCGCGCGAGGGCGGCGAACTCCTCGGGCCGTCCGAGCCTGCCGGGGTGGGGGACGCCCGCCTCGAGGTCGGCCACCGCCTCCTCGGGCAGGCCGGCGACCATCGGGGTGGCGAAGACGCCGGGCGCGACGGCCAGGACCCGGATGCGCGAGGCGGCGAGCTCGCGGGCGGCGGGCAGCACCAGCCCGGCGACGGCCGCCTTCGACGCCGCGTAGGCCGGCTGCCCGACCTGCCCGTCGAAGGCCGCCACCGAGGCCGTCAGGACCACGACGCCGCGCTCCTCCCCGTCGGGGCCGACGGGCTCCGAGCCGGCCATCGCCGCCGCCGCGAGCCGCAGCACGTTGAAGGTCCCCGCGACGTTGACGCGCAGCACGCGCTCGAAGTCGGCCAGGGGCAGCGGCCCCCGCCGGCCGAGGACCTTGCCCGGCGTGCCGACGCCGGCGCAGTGCACCACCGCGCGCAGGGGCGAGCCGGGCACCGAGCCGGCGGCCCCCACGGCCGCGGCGACGTCCTCCTCGGACGTCACGTCCCCGGCGAGGGCGACGTGCGCCGCAGCGCCCGCCGGCCCGGCCGGCAGGGCGCCCAGGCTCCGGGCCGCCGCGTCGGCGTGCAGGTCCAGGAGCACGACGCGCGCCCCGCCCCGGGCGAGCTCGGCCGCCGTCGCCGCCCCCAGCCCGCTGCCCGCACCCGTGACCAGCGCCGTCGCCCCGTCCAGCCGCACGGCCGCGAGGCTATCGCCGGCCGGCTCCGCGAGGGCCGGACGGGCGGTGCCGCGGCCCACGGCTCAGTCGCGGGGCGGGCGCGGCCGATCGACGGTGGGAGGGCCGGCGACCGCCGTCCCAGCGGGGAGGTGCGCGGTGCCCGGGTGCACCCGTCCACGCGCCGAGACCGCCGCCGCCGGCGTCGTGCTGCTCGTCGCCGCGGGGGTCGCCGTCTGCGCCCTGTTCGTGCCGGCGCTGCGCCCCGCCCTGCTGGTGGGCGCCGCCTGGGCCTCGGTGGCGGCCGTCGCCGTCGGGGTGGTGGTCCACCGCCCCGCCCGCCGCCGCGCGTGGACGGCGATCGGGCTCATGCTCACGTGCTGGGCCGGCGCGCAGACCTGGTCCGCGCTGTCCCCGGACGGCGTGCGGACGGCTCCGCTGGAGGCCATGGTCGCCGGCCAGCTCATCGGCGCGGCCCTCGTGGCCCGGCTCTTCACCGGCCCGCGCCGGTGCGGGCGCCTGCGCGACCACCTGGCGCCCGGGCCGCTGCTCGAGCGGGCACTGCTCGTGGCGGTCGTCGTCCTCGCCACGGCCCAGCTCGTCGCCCGCCTCGGCGCCCCCGCCCCGGGCGCCCCCGAGGTCGGCACGTCCGGGCTCGGGGTCGCGACGGCGGCCCTCGACGTCCTCCTGCTCGCGCTCGTGCTCCGCTTCGTCTCCTCCCGCTCCTCCCTCGCCGTCTCCACCCGGCTGCTGGTGCTCGGCGCCGTCCTGGGGCTCGGCTACCACCTGGCCGGCGCGGTGGTGCCCGACGGGCCCGGCCCCGGCAGCCCCCTGCAGGCCGCGGGCGCGGCGTGCTTCGTCGTGCTCGGCGGCGCCGCCCTGCTGCCGTCCATGACCCGCGGGCTGGACGGCGGCCCGCAGGTGGGACGCCGCGCCGCGTCCGTCCAGCTGCTCGGGCTGGTGCCCCTGGTCGGGGTGGCCCCCGCGCTGTGGCTCGTCGAGCGCGCCTCGGCCACGCCCGGGGGCCTGCCGACCAGCGCCTTCGTGGGCGCGGGCGCGGTGATCGCCGCGCTGGGGATGCTCCGCGGCGTCGAGGCCCTGCGCTCGAGCGAGCGCGCCGCCGACCACGACGCGCTGACGGGGCTGCGGAACCGGCGCGGCCTGGACGCCTCGTTCCGCCGGCTGGTCCAGGACCCCGACGGCGTCCTGCTGTGCCTGGTGGACCTCGACGACTTCAAGGCCGTCAACGACACGCACGGGCACGAGGTGGGCGACGAGCTGCTGCGCGCCGTCGCCGCGGCGCTGGTGCGCGCGGCGGGGTCGGGGGCCGTCGTCGCGCGGCTGGGCGGGGACGAGTTCGTGGTCCTGCTGCCCGGCACCCCGGTGCCGCGCGCTCCGGGCTCGCCCGCCGGCGGGGCGCCGGGCGCCGAGCGCCGCCGGGTCCACGACGAGGTGCCGGCGCGGCTCGTGGCGGCCGTGCAGCAGCCCCTGTCCGTGGCGGGCCACGAGCTGCGGGGCAGCGCCAGCGTGGGCGTCGTCCACGTCGTCGCGCCGTCGACGCTGCCGCAGGCGCTGACGCGCGCGGACATCGCCCTGTACGAGACCAAGGCGGCCGGCAAGGCGGGGGTGACGACGTACCGCCCGCGCATGAGGACCCAGGTGCAGCGGCGCCAGCGGCTCGCGGGAGACCTGCGCCTGGTGCTCGAGGGCGCACCGGCCGCCCGCGTGGGCGCGCTCGTCGTCCACCACCAGCCGCTGGTCCTGCTCGAGACCGGTGAGGTCGTCGGCTCCGAGGCCCTCGTGCGCTGGCACCACCCGCACCTGGGGCTGCTCCCGCCGGTGGACTTCCTCACCGTCGCCCACGATATGGGGCGCGACGTCGACGTCGACGCGCACGTGCTCGACCTCGCGCTCGGCCAGGTGGGCGGCTGGCTGCGCGCGGGGCTGGACGCCGTCCCGGTGAGCGTGAACGTGACGCCCGCGAGCCTGGTGGAGGGAGGGCTGGACGCGCGGGTCGAGCGCCTCCTGCGCCGCCACGGCGTGCCGTCGCGGATGCTGCGGCTGGAGATCACCGAGCACGAGCAGGTGCCCGCCTCGCCGCAGGTCGTGCGGGAGCTGCAGGCGCTGCAGCGCGCCGGCGTCCGCATCAGCCTCGACGACTTCGGGGCCGGCTACACGTCGCTGGGGTACCTGCAGCGCTTCCCCGTCTCGCTGCTCAAGCTCGACCGCTCGCTCGTCACCTCGCTCGAGGACGACCTCGGGCTGCTCGCCGGCATCGCGGCGATGGCGCGGGCGCTGCGCCTGGACGTCCTCGCCGAGGGGGTCGAGACGGCCGACCAGCGCGCGCTCCTGGTGGACCTGGGGATCCGGTACGGGCAGGGCCACCTGTTCTCCCCGGCCCTGGCCGCCGAGCACATGGAGGCGCTGCTGCACCCGCTCGTCCCCGCGGACGCCGGAGCCGGCGTCCCGGCGCCCTGACCGCGGGGCGACGTCCGGGCCGCTCCCTTCCTAGGATGGGGAGGGCCTCGGCGTCGCGGCCCGCGACGCCCTCCCGCCAGCCGATGGAGGCGCGCGCGTGACACTCCTGGTCAACGACCCCGACCACTTCGCCGACGAGGCCGTCGACGGCCTGGTCGCCGCCCACCCCCAGCACCTGCGGCGCGTCCGCGGAGGGGTGGTGCGCGCCCGTCCCGGCGCGGAGGGCTCGGTCGCCCTCGTCGTCGGCGGCGGGAGCGGGCACTACCCGGCCTTCGCCGGCTGGGTGGGGGAGGGCTTCGCCGCCGGCGCCGCCTGCGGGGGCATGTTCTCCTCGCCGTCGGCGTCCCAGATCCGCGCCGTCGTCCGCGCCGCGGAGGTCGGCGGCGGTGCGCTCCTCGGCTACGGCAAGTACGCCGGGGACGTCCTCCACTTCGGCCTCGCCGCCGAGATGCTGCGCAGCGAGGGCGTCGACGTGCGAGAGATCGCCATCACCGACGACATCGCCTCGGCCGGGCCCGACTCGGTCGACGAGCGCCGCGGCATCGCCGGGGACCTCGTGGTGCTCAAGGTGGCCGGCGCCGCGGCGGCCGCGGGGCTCGACCTCGACGCCGTCGAGGCGCTCGCCCGCCGCGCCAACGACCGCACCCGCACGCTCGGCGTGGCGCTGTCCGGCTGCACCCTGCCCGGGGCCCGCGAGCCGCTGTTCACGATCGACCGGGGTCGCATGGGCGTGGGCCTCGGGATCCACGGCGAGCCCGGGCTCGAGGAGCGCGACCTGCCGGCGGCCGACGGGGTGGCCGACCTGCTCGCCGACGGCGTCCTCGCCGAGGAGCCGGAGCGCGGGGACGGCCCGCAGGGCTACCGGGGCCGGGTCGCCGTCGTGCTCAACGGCCTCGGCGGCGGCTCCCAGGACGAGCTGCTCGTCCTGCACCGCCGCGTCGACGAGCGCCTGCGCGAGGCCGGGCTCGTCGTCGTCCGGCCCGAGGTGGGCGAGCTCGTCACCAGCCTGGACATGACCGGGGCCTCGCTGACGATCGCCTTCCTCGACGACGAGCTGGAGGAGCACTGGCGCGCGGCCTGCGACGCCCCCGCGTACCGGCGCTCGGCAGCGCCCGCCGACGTGGAGCCGGTGCCCCCGGTGGAGGACGAGGAGGAGGCCGAGGTGCCCCCGGCCGCCGAGCCCTCGCAGCGGGCGGCGCACCGCGTCGCCGACGCGGTGGACGCGGCGCGGGACGTCGTCGTGGCCGCCTCCGACCGGCTGGGCGAGCTCGACGCCGTCGCCGGGGACGGGGACCACGGCATCGGCATGGCCCGCGGTCTGCGCGCCGCCTCCGACGCGGCGCGCCGCGCCGTGGACGCCGGCGCGGGCTGCCGGACCGTGCTCGTGCGCGCCGGCGAGGCGTGGTCCGAGGGCGCCGGGGGCACCTCGGGGGCGCTGTGGGGCGCGGCCCTCACGGCCGCGGGCTCCTCGCTCGACGACGACCGGGCGCCCTCGGAGGAGGACGTCGTCACGGCGGTGCGCGCCGGCGTCGACGCCGTGCTGCGCCTCGGCGGGGCCCGCCCGGGCGACAAGACGATGGTCGACGCGATCGTGCCCTTCGTCGAGGCGCTGGAGTCCCGCGCGGGCGACCAGGGCCTGCGCGCGGCGTGGGACACCGCCACCCGTGCCGCCGTGGAGGCGGCCGAGGCCACCGCGGACGTCTCGGCCTCGGTGGGCCGCGCCCGCACGCACGGCGACCGCAGCGTCGGCACGCCCGACCCGGGGGCGCTGTCCTTCAGCATGGTCGTGCGCGCCGTCGTCGGGGACCTCTCCGCCGACGAGGCGCCCGGCGCCGTGGGGCCGGCCGGGCGGGACGCCGGGCGCGGGCCCGCGGAGACCTCCTCGTGAGCCCCGGGGGCGCGCAGGCCCCTGCGCTGCAGCAGGTCTCGCTGCCGCCGCGCGGGACCCGGTGGATCGGCACGAGCTGGAAGATGACCAAGACCCGCGCCGAGGGGCTCGCGTGGGCGCGGACGGTGGCGGCCGGCCTGGCCGAGCGCGGCGCCGGCGCGCCGGGTGGCCCGGGCGGTCCGGGCGGTCCGCAGGACGGCGGCTCACCGGGCGGGAGCTCGCCGCAGGTCTTCGTCGTCCCGCCGGCCACGGCGCTGGCGGAGGTCTCCGCGCTGCTCGCGCGCGAGGCGCCGCACGTCCTCGTCGGCGCGCAGGACGCGCACTGGGAGGACGCCGGGGCGTGGACGGGCGAGCTCTCCGTCCCGCAGGTGGCCGACGCGGGGGCGCAGCTGGTCGAGATCGGCCACTCCGAGCGCCGGGAGCACTTCGGGGACACCGACGCCCGCGTCGCCCTCAAGGTGCGGGCGGCTCTGCGCCACGGCCTCGTGCCCCTGCTGTGCGTCGGGGAGTCTGCGGCCGTCCGCTCGGTCGGCGGGTCGGTCGACCACGTCCTCGAGCAGGTGCGCCTCGTCGTCGACGGGCTGGACGCCGCCGACGCCGCGCGGGTGGTGCTCGCCTACGAGCCCGTGTGGGCCATCGGCGCCTCGGGGCGCCCGGCCCGGCCCGAGGAGGTCGCCGAGGTGGTCGAGCCGCTCGTCGCGGACGTGGGCGACCGCGTCGCCGGGGTGCTCTTCGGCGGCTCCGTGGACGCCGACGGCGCGCCGGACCTGCTGCGCGTGCCCGGCGTGGACGGCCTCTTCGTGGGCCGCGCGGCGTGGGAGGCGGACGGGTTCCTGCGCCTGGTGTCCCTGGTGGCGGCCGCCGGCTGAGCCCCGCAGCCCTCCTCGTGCCGAGGGCCGCCGACGCGAGCAGGGCCCGCCGCGGGAGCGGCGGGCCCTGCTCGTGGGGCGCTCGTCAGTGCGGGTTGTGCGAGCCCTGGTCGCCGACGTCCTGGCGCTCCTCGGAGTGGTCCTCCGACCACAGCACGTGGTAGGTGCCCTCGGCGTCGACGCGGCGGTAGGTGTGCGCGCCGAACAGGTCTCGCTGCCCCTGCACCAGCGCGGCGGGGAGCCGGTCGCGGCGCAGGCCGTCGTAGTAGGCGAGCGCGCTGGAGAACCCGGGGGCGGGGATGCCCAGCTGGATCGCCGTCACGACGACGCGGCGCCACGCGTCCTGCGCGTCGGCCACGGCCGAGGCGAAGTAGTCGTCCAGCAGCAGCGACGCCAGGTGCTGGTCGGCGTCGTAGGCCTGCTTGATCCGGTCCAGGAAGCGGGCGCGGATGATGCAGCCGCCGCGCCAGATCGTCGCCATCATCCCGCGGTCGACGTCCCAGCCGTACTCGGCGCTGGCCGCGGTGATCTGGTCGAAGCCCTGGGCGTAGGCGACGACCTTGGAGGCGTAGAGCGCCTGGCGGACGGCGTCGACGAAGCCCTCGGCGTCGGCGCCCTCGAGGCGGCCGCCGCTGGGGCCCGCGAGGCCCTTGTCCAGCACGGCCTTCCGCTGCCCGGCGGCGCCGGACAGCGCTCGCGCGAAGACGGCCTCGGCGATGCCGGTGACGGGGATGCCGAGGTCGAGCGCGGACTGGACCGTCCAGCGGCCCGTGCCCTTCTGCTCGGCCTGGTCCACGACGACGTCCACGAACGGCTTCCCCGTGCGCGCGTCGGTGTGCCGCAGCACGCGCGCGGTGATCTCCACGAGGAAGGACTCGAGGTCCCCGGAGTTCCACTCGTCGAAGACGTCGGCGAGCTCGGCGGGGGACAGCCCGAGGCCCTGGCGCATCAGGTCGTAGGCCTCGGCGATCAGCTGCATGTCGGCGTACTCGATGCCGTTGTGCACCATCTTGACGAAGTGCCCGGCGCCGTCGGGGCCGACGTAGGTGCAGCAGGGGGTCCCGTCGACCTCGACGGCGATGCTCTCGAGGATGGGCCCGAGCGCGTCGTAGGACTCCTTCGATCCGCCCGGCATGATGCTCGGCCCGAGCAGCGCGCCCTCCTCGCCGCCGGAGACGCCGGTGCCGACGAAGTGCAGGCCGCGCTCGCGCAGGTCGCGCTCGCGGCGGCGGGTGTCCTCGAAGTGGGCGTTGCCCGCGTCGACGACGATGTCGCCCTCCTCGAGGAGCGGCACCAGCTCGTCGATCACGGCGTCGGTGGCGGGGCCGGCCTTGACCATGATGATCACGCGCCGGGGCTTCGCCAGGGACGCGACGAAGTCCTCCAGGGAGTGCGAGGGGCGGAAGTCGCCCTCGTCGCCGTTCTCGGCCATGAGCTCGTCGACGCGCGAGGAGCTGCGGTTGTGCACGGCGACCGCGTGGCCGCGCCGGGCGATGTTGCGGGCGAGGTTGCGGCCCATGACCGCCAGGCCGGTGACGCCGATGACGGCGAGGTCCTGCTCGCCGCCGGTGCCGCTCGCCGCGGAGGTGCTGGCTGTCTCGGTGGTGCCTGGCATGCGTTCTCCCGGGATCACCGGGGCGGGAGGTCCGCGCCCCGTGGGGGGTTCGTCGTGGCGGTGCGGGTGGTGCTGGCGTCGATCGTGCCGGACCGGGTGCGCCGGTGCCGGGACGGGTCGCGGAACGGACGCGCGGGCGCCCGTCGTGCCGACGCGCCGTCCCGGCCGCGACCCGGCGCCCGAGCCCGACGTCGTCGACGACTCCGGGGCCCCTGGCAGCATCGCGGGCGTGAGCGACGCGGCGGGGGCGGGAGCGGGCGGCGTCCCCGAGGTCGTCGTCGTGGACCTCGACGGGACGCTCGTGGCCGGCGACGCCTTCGCGGCGCTGCTGCGCCACCTGCTCTCCCGCCACCGGCTGCGGCTGCTGGCCGCGGTCGTCGCGGCGCCCCTGTGGGCTCCGGCCCTGGTCCTGCCCCCGACGCGCTCGGTCGCCGAGCGGGGCCTGGTCTGGCTCGCGGGCCTCGGGCTGGACGACGGGGCCTTCGCCGAGGAGGCGCGGCGCGTCGCCGCCGTCCACGCGGACGCCGACGGCGGTCGGGTGGCGGCGGCCGGGGTGGAGCGCGTGCGCGAGCACCTGCGCCGCGGCGACCGCGTCGTCGTGGCGACCGGGTGCGCGGAGCCCCTCGCCCGCGAGGTCTGCGCCGTGATGGGCCTGGGCGACGTCGAGGTCGTCGCCTCGACGCTCGTGCGGCACCGCTGGCGGTTCCCCGAGCCCGTCCTGCACGCGCGGGGGCCGGGCAAGATGCGAGCGCTCGAGGCCGCCGGGGTGGTGCTGCCGGTGGACCACGCCTACTCCGACAGCGCCCGCGACGTCCCGCTGCTGCGGGCCGCGCGCGTCCCGCACGTCGTCGACCCGAGCCGGCGCGACCTGCGGCGGCTGCGCCGCGCGCTCGGCGACGACGTCGAGGTGCTGCGCTGGGCCGGGACCGCCGCGCCGCCCGACGCCGGTGGCCGGTAGCCGTAGGGGCTCGGCGCCTCAGGCCCCCAGCGCGGACCGCAGGAGGGCGAGCTTGGCGGTCGTCTCGGCGAGCTCGGCGTCGGGGTCGGAGCCGCGCACGATGCCGGCCCCCGCGTGCAGGCGCACCGCGCTGCCCCGCACGACGCCGGAGCGGATCGTCACGGCCCACTCGCCGTCGCCCGCGGCGTCGCACCAGCCCACCGCGCCGGCGTAGTAGCCGCGGGGGACCGGCTCGAGGCGCTCGATCGCCGACCGGGCCGCACCGGACGGCGTGCCGCCGACCGCGGGCGTCGGGTGCAGCGCGCCCGCGAGGTGCAGGGACGTGGTGGAGGGGTCGGCGGTGCGCCCCTCGAGGCGGGTGGCGAGGTGCCAGACGGTGGGCGTGGCCACGAGCTCGGGGCCGTCGGGGACGGCGAGCTCGGAGCACCAGGGCCCCAGGGAGCGCACCATCGCCTCGACCACGAGGGCGTGCTCGCGGCGGTCCTTGTCCGAGGCCAGCAGGGCGCGGGCGCGGGCGGCGTCCTCGACCGGGTCCGAGGAGCGGGCGGTCGAGCCCGCGAGCGGGGTCGCCAGCACGCGCCCGGCGGTCAGGGAGACGAGCAGCTCGGGGCTGGCCCCGACGAGCACCCGGGGCTCCCCGGGCGCGCCGTCGCCTCGCGCCGGTGCCCCCGGCGCGAGGGGGACGGCGAAGACGCGCGCCTCCTCGTCGTGGCGGGCGAGAGCCGCGACCAGCGCCCGGACGTCGACGGGGCCCTCGGTGCGCAGGTCCAGGGCGCGGGCGAGGACCACCTTCTCGAGCGCTCCCGCGGCGAGGAGGTCCAGCGCGCTGCGGACGGCGTCGCGGTAGGCGTCCTCGGACGGCGCCGGCTGCTCGTGGACGACCGCCTGGGCGGCTCGCGCCGGACCGCTCGGGCTCAGGCGGCCGGGAGCCCGTCGCAGCGCCTCGGGCCGCACGAGCGAGGCGGTGTCCCCGATCCGGAAGGGGAGGGCGCCCACGACGACCGGCTCGCCGCGGCCCCCGGCGGCCACGGCGCGCAGGCGGTCGGCCACGGCGCCGGGCAGGTCGGCGGTCCAGGGGAGGTCGAGGCGCTCGGCCGCGCCCTGCGCGAGCACGGTGCCGCGCGGGGAGGACCACAGGGCGTCCCGCCCCGGGCGCAGGGCGGCGAGCAGGGACGCGGGCGAGTCGACGGCGGTGCGCTCGCCGGTGCGGGGGAGGGCCACGGGCGGCGTCCCCCGCTGGACCCGGGTCGTCCCGCCGCCTGCCGCCACGGGTCCATCATCCCCCCGCCCGGCGCCCCGGGCGACGCCGGCCCGCGCCGTCACCCGGCGGGGCCTGCGCCGCGCCCGACGCCGCGGAGCGCCTCGAGGACCCGCTCGCCGCCCCGTCGTCGCCGTCCTGCCCGCCGGGTGGTCGACCAGCGCGGGGAGCCGTCGCCGACCCGTCGTGCCGGGAGCCGCTCGCGGGGAGCCGGCGACGACGTCCGCGGCCGGGCCGGTGCGGAAGGGACTCGCGACCGAGCCTCCCGAGGCCGCGGAGGGGTCGGCCGGGCGGGTGAGGCCGATACCGTCGAGCGGGTGACGACTCCCACCTCGACCTCGACCCCGCCGCAGCCTCGTCGCCGGCGGCTCCGTCGATCCGCCCGGGCGGCGGCCGCCGGGGCGCTCGGCCTCGTCCTGGTCACGGGCTGCACGTCGGGGTCCGGCGACGGCGGGTCCGACGGCGGCGGGAGCGGCGGCGGCCTCCTCGGCGGCGGGGACGAGCCGGTGGTCGAGCTGGCCGACGTGCCCGCCGTGGCCGTCCTCGACGCCGAGGGCGACCGCTCCGTGCCCGCCAGCGAGGCGCTGTTCACCTCCTCGCCCGTCGTGGTCGTGGTCGACGAGGCCGCGGACGTCGCCGGGGCGGGCGCCCGTGCGGAGGAGCTCGGCGTCCCCCTCCTGGTGGTCGCGGCCCCCGAGCCCGAGCCCGCGGCGTCCCCCTCGCCCTCCGGGAGCGCGGCCGCGTCGTCGACCGGCGCTGCCGAGAGCGCCACGGCGTCGCCGACCGACGACGCCTCGGCGTCGCCCACCGCTGGCGCCGAGGGCGGTGCCCCGGGGGAGACGGCCGAGGGCGACTCGCCGGCGGGCTTCGCCCCGGGCGCCGACCCGGCCGCCGTGGTCGCCGAGGTCGAGCGCCTGGGCGCCGAGCAGGTGCTGGCCGCCGACGACGCCTCCCGGACGTGGGCCGAGGGCGCGCTGGACGCCGAGGTCCTGGACGCGGCGACCGCCGACGTCGACGCCCCGGGGCGCGCGGAGGCCGACGAGGCCGGTGCGAGCCCGGCGCCGTCCGCCGAGGGGTCCGGGGAGGGCCTCGTGGCGCTGTCCACCGGCCAGCCCGTGGACCTCGCGCCGGCGGCGAGCGCCCGGGCCGCGGGCGCGACCGTCGAGGACGTGCCCGGCGGCGACCCCCGCGCCGACGTCGAGCTCGTGGACCGGATCTCGGCCGCGCCGCCCGCCTCGGTGCTGGCCCTGTCGCCCGCCTTCGGCGACGTCGACCGGCTGACCGGTCGCATGGCGGTCGTCGAGACCGGCGTCCAGCTCCCCGGCGGCGGGCAGGTGCCCTTCCCCGGGCGCCACATGATCGCCCTCTACGGCACCCCGGGGACGCCCTCGCTCGGCGTGCTGGGCGAGCAGGACCTCGACGCGGCGATCGAGCGGGCGAAGGAGGTCGCGTCGGAGTACGACGACCTGGTCGAGGACCCGGTCGTGCCGACCTTCGAGCTGATCACGACCGTCGCGTCCGCCTCCGCCGGGGAGGACGGCGACTACTCCTACGAGATCCCCCCCGAGGAGATCCGCCCGTGGGTCGAGGCCGCCGGCGAGGCCGGCGTGTACGTCGTCCTGGACCTGCAGCCCGGCCGCAGCGACTTCCTCACCCAGGCGCAGCGCTACGAGAGCCTGCTCACCTACCCGCACGTCGGTCTGGCGCTCGACCCGGAGTGGCGCCTGCGCCCCGACCAGGTGCACCTGCGCCAGGTCGGCCAGGTGGGCGTCGACGAGGTCAACGAGGTGGGGGACTGGCTGGCGCAGCTGACCGCCGAGAACGACCTGCCCCCGAAGGTCTTCCTGCTGCACCAGTTCCAGACGCGGATGATCGTCGACCGCGAGCGGCTCGACATGTCCCACGACGAGCTCGTGCCGCTCGTGCACGCCGACGGCCACGGCACGCCGGGCCAGAAGCTGGACACCTACCGGGTGCTGCAGCAGGACGCCCCCGCCGGGATGCGCTGGGGCTGGAAGAACTTCTACGACGAGGACGTCCCGACCATGACGCCCGCCGAGACGATGGACGTCGAGGCGCTCCCCGACTTCGTCTCCTACCAGTAGCGCGCCGGCCGCCCCAGACGCGAGAGGGCCCCAGACGCGAGAGCGCCCGCGCCCCTCGGGGCGCGGGCGCTCTCGCGCCTGGTCGGGCGGTCAGTCGCGGTGGGGGCTGTACAGCTCGCGGGCGCCCGGCGTGTCGACGTAGGCGGGGTCGCGCGTGCCGATGTCGCGGGCGACGGACAGGTGCCCGCCCAGGTAGCCGCCGATGCCGGCCACGGCCCCGGACGCCAGGGCGAGGGCGACGCCGAGCCCGTGGCGGGAGTCGTCGCGGCGCACCCACCACGAGGCGGCGTAGCCCGCCAGCGAGGTGCCGTTGGCGACGGCGTGGACGTAGCCCACCCGCTTGTCGCCCTCCTTGGTGCCGATCCACTCGGCGGTGCCCGTGAGCATCGTCGGCAGGGCCGACAGGCAGCCGAGGCCGAGGAGCAGCCGCGCCGCCGGGCGGGCCGAGCGGCCGCCGACGAGGTCCAGGACCGACGCCGACACCCACGAGCCGATCGGGACGTCCGTCATCGGCGGGTGCACGGCGTGGCCGACGGGCCGCCCGCGCAGGAGGGCGAGGAGCGACGGCGAGGCGGTGAGCGCCTTCGCGGCGAGCTTCTGCTCCAGGTCCACGGTCTTGTCGAGCCACGTGGCGCCCTCGAGGCGCTTCATGAGCCGCACCGCCAGGGGGCGCGGCTCGGTGGCCGGTGCGCCCTCGGTGACCTGGGCGCTGCTGCTGGTGGTGCCGTTCTGCGTGTCGTCCACGGGTCTCGTCCTCCCCGGCCCGCCCCGTGCGGCGCGGGCCTGATCCCGTGACCACTGTCGTCGCTGCGCGACGGGCGCGCCCGCCGGGCCGCGACGGAGCGCCACCGGGACCGCCGTACCGTCGTGACCGCCGCTCCGCGCGCCCGCCGGGCCGTCGCGGGGCCGGGGCGCCGGGACAGACCGGTGCGCAGCAGCGGGGAGCCCGAGGAGTTCTGCATGGAGATCGAGGCCCAGGACGTCGCCGTCGAGGTGGGGGGAGCGAGCGTCCTCCCGGCGACGGGGGTGCTCGTGGCCGCCGGTCGGCGGGCCCTCGTGGCGGTGGACGCCGGGCACGACGGGCAGGCGCCGGTCGCGCTGGCCCTCGCGCTGACGGGCCGCCTCCTGCCCACCCGCGGGCGCCTGCTCGTCTCGGGGCACGACGTCGGCCTCTGGGGCCGCGACGAGCTGCGCCGCCGCACCGCCGTCGTGGACGTCCCGGGCGTCACCGACCCCGAGCCCGCGCTGCCGCTGCGCGCCGCCGTCGCCGAGGAGCTGCGCGCCGCGGGCCGCCCGGCGTCGCGCGGCGACGCGCGCGCCTGGCTCGACGACCTCGGCCTCGCCGACGTCGCGGACGTCCCCGCCCGGGACCTGCCCCCGGCGACGCGCACCCGCGCCCTCGCCGAGCTCGCGGCCGCGCGCCCGGCCGTCGAGGCGCTCGTCCTCGCGCGCCCCGACCGCGGCGGCGGGGACGCGCGGGAGGCCGGGGGCTGGTGGGACCTCGCGGGCGAGCTGGCGGGGCGCGGCCTCGCGGTCGCCGTCCTCGTGGCCCGCGCCGAGGCCGCCGTCGTCGAGGGCGCCGGTCTCCTGCGCCCCGGCGACCTGCGCGCCGCCTCCGGCGTCCCGCGGGCCGAGCGCCCCGACGACCTGCCCCCGCGCCCGACCGAGCTCTCCGTGGAGGCGACCCTGTGAGCGACCACACCCCTGCGGGCGGCCAGACCCCCGCCGACGACCACGCCCCGGCGGACGACGGCCCGCGGCGCGCCCCTCGGCCGGGGGTCCTGGCGGCAGCCCGGGCCTCGTCCGGCGCGGAGGTCCACCGCCTCCTGGCCTCGCCGATGGCGAGGCTCGCCGTCGTCGCCCTCGCGCTGGTGCCGGTGCTCTACGCGGGCCTGTACCTGTGGGCCAACCACGACCCCTACGAGCGGCTCGACCAGGTGCCCGCGGCGCTCGTCGTCGAGGACGAGGGCGCCACCACGGGCGGGGTCCTGCTGTCGGTGGGCTCCCAGCTCGCGGGGGACCTGGAGGAGGACGGCACCTTCGACTGGCAGCGCACCGACGCGGCCGATGCCGCCGAGGGCGTCCGCGAGGGCCGCTACGAGGCCTCGCTGCTGGTGCCCGCGACCTTCTCCGCCGACCTGGCCTCGGTCCAGGAGGCGGTCTCCGCGGGCGAGCCGGCCCCGCCGCGGCAGGCGCAGCTCCAGCTGACGACGAACGACGCCACCAGCTACCTCGGGCGCACCATCGCCGAGCGGGTCGTCGCCGCCACCCAGGACGCCGTCGCCGCGCAGGTCGGCGAGCAGGCCGCGAGCTCCTTCCTCGTGGGCTTCTCGACCGTCAGCCAGCAGCTGCAGCAGGCCGCCGACGGCGCCGGGGCGCTGGCCGAGGGGCTGGGCCAGGCCACCGAGGGCGCCGAGGGGCTCGCGCAGGGGTCCGACGCGCTCGTCACCGGCCAGCGCGCGCTGGCCGAGGGGGCCACCGGGCTGGCCGCCGGGGCGGGCCAGCTGGCCGACGGCACCGGCGCCGCCGTGGGCGGCGTCGACCAGCTCGTCGGCGGCGTCGAGCAGCTCGACGAGGGCGCCGGCGCCCTGGCGGGCGGGCTCGGCCAGCTGCAGGAGGGCACGGCCCAGCTGCCCGCGCAGACCCGGGCGCTGGCGGACGGCGCCGCCGCCGTCGCGGAGGGCAACGCCCAGGTCGCCAGCACCGCCGACGCGCTCGCCACGGCCTCCGCCGACGCCGTCGGGGGCCTGGACGCCGCGCGCGCCGACCTGGAGGCCCAGCTCGTCGAGCTCGGGCTGACCGGGGACCAGGTCGCGGCCGTCCTCGCGCAGACCGACGCGCTCGTCGAGCCGGTGCGCGAGGCCCAGGGGCAGGTCGCCGAGGCGGACGCCGCCCTGGGCGCCCTCGCCGAGGGCTCGGCGCAGGTGGCGGACGGCACCGCGGCCCTCGCGGGCGCGGCCCCGGCCCTCGCGCAGGGCGTCGCCGCGTCGGCGCAGGGCGCGGACGCGCTGGCGACCGGCACGGGCCGGCTGGCCGAGGGCGTGGGGCCGCTGGCCAGCAGCGCGCGCGCGCTCGACGAGGGCGCGTCCGCCCTGGCCGAGGGCGCGGGCCGGCTCGCCCAGGGGCAGGACCAGGCCGTGGCGGGCTCGGCGCAGCTGGCCGAGGGCGCCGGCGCGCTCGCCACGGGCGTCGGGCAGGCGCAGGAGGGGGCCGCGTCCCTGCAGGCGGGCCTCGTCCAGGGCGCCGAGGGGGTGCCCGACCTGGACGGGGACGAGCGCGAGCGGGCCGTGGGCGCCATCGCGAACCCGGTCGCGACGGCGAGCGCCAGCGACGCCGCGGTCGAGAGCTACGGGGCGGGGCTCGCGCCCTACCTGATGGCGCTGGCCCTGTGGATCGGCGGGTACGTGCTGTTCCTCCTCGTGCGCCCGCTCTCGCGCCGGGCCGCCGCGGCGGGCCGGCCCGCCCTCGGGGTGGCGCTCGGCGGCTACGGGCCCCCCGCGGCGGTCGGGGTCGTCCAGGCGGTGCTGCTGTGGGTCGTCGTCGTCGCCGTCCTGCAGCTCGAGCCCGCCTCGCCCGTCGGCCTGCTCGCCCTGCTGCTGCTGGCCTCGGCCGCCTTCGTCGCGGTCGTGCACGCCCTCGTCTCGTGGTTCGGGCTCACCGGGCAGTTCATCGGGCTCGTCCTGCTGGTCCTGCAGCTCGTCAGCTCGGGCGGCACGTTCCCGTGGCAGACCCTCCCCGCCCCGCTCGCGGCGCTGCACCAGGTGCTGCCGATGAGCTACGCGGTGGAGGCCTTCCGCTCGCTGGTGGCGGGCGGCTCCGCGCGGCCCGTGCTCGTCGCCGTGGCCGTCCTGCTCGGCTACCTGCTGCTCGGCCTGACCGCCTCCGCGCTCGCCGCGCGGCGCGGACGGGTGGTCCGGGCGGCGGACCTGCGCCCCGCTCTGGGGTGAGCGCCGCCGGAGGTCTACAGTGGTTACCGGCCGGTAACTTAGGAGCGCGCTCCAGGGGCGCCGGCCTCGGGCGCGAGGACGCGCCCACCTGCTCGGCGGCCCGGCGGGCCGCGCCCAGCGAGGGAGGCCTCCCATGAGCCAGACGACCCAGGCGAGCCGGCGGGCCGGTCGCCGCGCCCAGCAGCGTCCCGACCAGCAGCGGACGGGCCGGCTCCCGGAGCAGCGCCCCGGGGGCTCCGTGGCGCCGGCCGACCTGACCGCGCTCCTGGCCGGGCGGTGGGGCTGGGTGCGCGATGAGGCCCGCGCCACGCTGCCCGAGTCGCTGTTCACCACCGACCCGCACGCGCCGCTCGACGTCTACCGCGACGAGGTCCTCGAGGTCGTGCGCCAGCTGGCGGCCACGGGCTCGCCCGCGCACGGCTTCCCGCGCGCCGTCGGCGGGGGCGGGGACCTGGGGGCGAGCGTCGTCCAGTTCGAGATGCTCGGCTTCGGCGACCTGTCCGTGATGATCAAGTCGGGCGTGCACTTCGGGCTCTTCGGCGGGGCCGTCCAGAGCCTCGGCAGCGCCGAGCACCACCGCCGGTACCTGCCGGCGACGATCGCCCTGGAGACCGTCGGCTGCTTCGCGATGACCGAGACGGGGCACGGCTCGGACGTCGCCAACCTCGAGACGACGGCCGTCTACGACGTCGAGGCCGAGGAGTTCGTGCTGTCGACCCCGCACGACGGCGCCCGCAAGGACTACATCGGCGGGGCGGCCCGGCACGCGCGCGTGGCGTCCGTCTTCGCCCAGCTGGTCACCGGTGGACCGGGCGAGGAGCCGCGGGGCCGGGGCGTGCACTGCTTCGTCGTGCCGCTGCGCGACGCAGACGGCGCGCTGCTGCCGGGCGTCGAGGTCGAGGACGACGGCCCCAAGGCCGGCCTCAACGGCGTCGACAACGGCCGCATCCGCTTCACCGACGTGCGCGTCCCGCGCGCCGACCTGCTGGACCGCTTCGCGCAGGTGGCGCCGGACGGCTCCTACTCGAGCAGCATCGAGAGCCCCGGGCGGCGCTTCTTCACCACGCTCGGCGCCCTCGTGCGCGGCCGCGTGTGCATCGCCGCGGGCGCGGGAGCGGCCACGCAGCAGGCCCTGGCCGTCGCCGTCCGCTACGGCCTCACGCGCCGCCAGTTCACCCGCCCGGGGGCCGACGGCGCCCAGGAGGAGGTCGTCCTCCTCGACTACCGCGCGCACCAGCGGCGGCTGATGCCGGCGCTCGCTACCACCTACGTGCTGCAGCTCGCGCAGAACGAGCTGACCGCTCGCCTCCACGACCTGCAGTCGGCTCCCGAGGGCTCGGTCTCCGACGACGCGCAGCGCGAGCTGGAGAACCGCGCGGCCGGGCTGAAGGCCCTCGCCACGTGGCACGCGACGTCGACCATCCAGACGTGCCGCGAGGCGTGCGGCGGTGCGGGCTACCTGGCGGCCAACCGGCTGCCGCAGCTCAAGGCCGACACCGACGTCTTCACGACGTTCGAGGGCGACAACACCGTGCTGATGCAGCTCGTCGGCAAGGGCCTGCTCACGGGCTACGCCGAGGACTTCGGCGAGCTGGGCACCTGGGGCACGGTCCGGGCGGTCGCGGACCAGGTGCTCGACCGGGTGCTGGACCGCACGTCGGCCCGGGCCGCGGTGCAGCGCCTGCTCGAGGCGGCGCCCGGCCGGGACGACGACGCCGACCTGCGCGACCGCGGCTGGCAGATGCGCCTGCTCGTCGAGCGCGAGGCGCACCTGCTCGTCGGGGTGGCGCGGCGGCTGCGGCGCGCGAAGGCGCCCGGCGCCGACGCGGCCGCGATCTTCGACGACGCCCAGGACCACCTGCTCGCGGCGGCCAGGGCGCACGTCGACCGGGTCGTCGTCGAGGCCCTGGTGGCCGCCGAGGAGGAGTGCGAGGACGAGGCGACCGCCGAGGTCCTGGCCCGGGTCGGCGACCTGCACGTGCTGTCGGTGGTCGAGCGCGAGCGCGCCTGGTACCTCGAGCACGGCTGGCTCACCCCCGGCCGCAGCAAGGCGGTCGTGGCCGCCGTCAACGAGCTGTGCCGCGAGGTGCGCGCCGACGCGCGCCTGCTCGTCGACGGGTTCGGGATCCCTGAGCGCTGGATCACCGCACCGATCGCCACGGGCGCCGTCGGGCAGCCCTCCGAGGCCGAGGGCTCCGGCCGCACGACGACGTCGACGGCGGGCGCCGCGCCCGTCGCCGAGGACCCGGCGCTGGCCCGGCTGCCGCTGCAGGCCGGCTGAGCCGACGACGTCGTCGTCGCGCGAGGTCGTGACGGCGTCCCGCGCGCTGCGAGGATGGGGACGTGGACGAGGCGCAGGTGCCCGCGGGGCGTGCAGGGGCGGAGCCCCGGTGGCTGGACCCGACCGAGGACCGCACGTGGCGCGACCTGCTCGCGATGACCCAGCTGCTGCACGTCAGCCTCGACCGGCAGATGCGCGCCGAGGCGGGCATGCCGCAGACCTACTACACGGTGCTCGCCATGCTCTCCGAGGCGCCCGGGCGCCGGCTGCGCATGAGCGAGCTGGCGGCCATCACCACGTCCTCGCCCAGCCGCATCTCCCACGCCGTCACGCGGCTCGAGGAGAAGGGCTGGGTCCAGCGCTCGCGGGCGGCCGACGACGGCCGGGGCGCCGTGGCCGCGCTGACCGACGAGGGCTGGGACGTGCTGTCGCGCACCGCCCCCGGCCACGTCGAGCAGGTGCGGCGGGTGGTCTTCGACCCCCTCACCGACGAGCAGCGCGCCCAGCTGGGGGAGATCTGCCAGGCCGTGCTCGGGGCGCTCGAGCACACCCCGCACGGCGCTCGGCGCGACGAGTGCGGCGAGGCCTGAGCCGCCGCGGGGCGCGGCGGGGGGCCGGGGCGGGCGGCGTCCCGCGGCCGTCGGACCCCGCGCCGCCGCGCACGCGCGGCCCCGGGCGCTGCCGTGCGGGTGGAGCACTACTGTCCGCGGGATGAGCACCTCCCGCAGCGCCGACGGCGCCCGCCGGCCTCCGGAGCGCGTCTACCCGCCGGTCATCCGGCTCGCCAAGACCGGGTTCAAGGTCCTCGGCATCACGACCCGCCTCGAGGGGCTGCAGAACGTGCCCGCGACCGGCGGCGCCGTCCTCGCGAGCAACCACGTCGGGTACACCGACTTCATCTTCGCCGGGCTCGGCCCGTGGGAGGCCCACCGCCGGCTGACGCGGTTCATGGCCAAGGAGAGCATCTTCCGCCACCCGGTCGCGGGGCCGCTGATGCGCGGCATGCACCACATCCCCGTCGACCGCTCGGCGGGGTCGGGCTCCCTGCGAGCGGCGCTCCGGGCGCTGTCGGCCGGCGAGATCGTCGGCCTGTTCCCCGAGGCGACGATCTCGCGGTCGTTCACCGTCAAGCCGATCAAGTCCGGGGCGCTGCGGATGGCCGCGTCGGCGAGGGTGCCCGTGCTGCCGACGGCGGTGTGGGGCACCCAGCGCCTGGTCGGCAAGGGCAACCCCCGCGACCTCTCCCGCGGCCAGACCGTCTCGGTGAGCGTCGGCGAGCCGATCGAGGTGACGCCCCGGACGGTGGAGGAGTGCGCCGTCGAGCTGCGGCGCCGGATGCAGGTCCAGCTCGACGAGCTGCAGGCCGCCCACCCCGACACGGCCCACCCGGGACCGCACGCCTGGTGGCTGCCCGCCCACCTGGGCGGCAGCGCGCCGACGCCCGAGGAGGCCGCGGAGATCGAGCGCCCCCGCGGGCTCTGACGCCGCCCGCCCCGGCCGCAGACCGGGGGCGCGAGGGCTGGACGGACCGGGCGGCGGGGGAGCCGCCCCGGCTCAGACGACGCCGTAGAGCCGGTCCCCGGCGTCCCCGAGCCCGGGGACGATGTAGCCGTTCTCGTCGAGGCGCTCGTCCACCGCGGCCGTGACGACCTGCACGCGGTCGTCGTCGCCGATCGCCTGGCGCAGCGCCTCGAGGCCCTCGGGGGCGGCTAGCAGCGTGATGGCGGTGACGTCGTCCGCGCCCCGCTCGAAGAGGTAGGCGATGGCGGCGGCGAGCGTGCCGCCCGTCGCGAGCATCGGGTCCAGCACGTAGCACTGGCGCCCGGAGAGGTCGTCGGGCAGGCGGTTGGCGTACGTCGTCGCCTGGAGGGTCTCCTCGTCGCGGATCATCCCGAGGAAGCCGACCTCCGCGGTGGGCAGCATCCGCGTCATCCCGTCGAGCATGCCCAGGCCGGCGCGCAGGATCGGCACGACGAGGGGCTTGGGCGAGGTCAGGTGGGTGCCCGTCGTCGGCCCCACCGGCGTGGTGATGGCGACCTCGGCCGTGCGCACGTCGCGCGTCGCCTCGTAGGTGAGGAGCGTCACCAGCTCGTCGGCGAGACGGCGGAAGGTGGGGGAGTCGGTGCCCCGGTCGCGCAGCACCGTCAGCTTGTGGGCGACGAGCGGGTGGTCCGCGATGTGCAGGCGCATGGCGTCGACCCTAGCCGTGCGCCACCATCTCTCCCCATGTCCTACTTCACGGCCGTCATCACCTGCGAGGCGGGAGCCTGGCGCTCCCACGACGTCGACATCGAGGACGTGACGGACCTCGACGACCTCGCGGACGTCCTGCGCGGCGTGGCGCCCGACGGCGGCACGGCGCTCGCGGTCCTCGAGCACGAGGACGAGTGGTTCGCGGTCGCCCGCCTCGACGGCGACTCCCTCGCCGCCACCGAGGACGTCGACGAGGAGGTCCGGCTCTTCGTCTCCGACCTGGCCGCCTCCCAGCGCAGCCACTACGGCGACCTCGTCGCCCCCGCGGCCGACATGGAGGCCGAGCTGGGCGAGGAGCCGGAGGAGGCGCCCGAGGAGGTCACCGACCCCGCGAGCCGCACCCAGGGCCCCGGCGTGGAGGCCGCGGCGGTGGCCCCGGTCGAGGCCGACGACAGCGAGGCGGAGCCCGACTCGCAGACGCCGGGGCTGGCCCCCTGGTCGGGCGACCCGGACATCCTGTCCGACCTGGGCGTCGACCGGGCCCGGCTGCTCGCCGTCACCGAGGGCTCGCCCGAGGACCCGGACAGCGCCCTGGCCCAGCTGGGCGCCGACTGCGGCTTCGACGAGCTGCTCGAGGCGCTGCGCTGACGGGCTCCCGCAGCGGCGGGGCGGACGACCCGCCCGCGGGCTCCCCGGGGCACCTGTCCGCGCTCATGGGGCTGGCGCTCGACGTGGCGCGGCGCGCGGCGCCCACCGGTGACGTGCCGGTGGGCGCTGTCGTGCTCGGGCCCGACGGCGCGGTGCTGGGCGAGGGCGCCAACCGCCGCGAGGCGGACGGCGACCCCACGGCGCACGCCGAGGTCCTCGCGCTGCGCGAGGCCGCCCGCACCGCGGGCACCTGGCGCCTGGAGGGCGCCACCCTCGTGGTCACGCTGGAGCCCTGCACGATGTGCGCCGGGGCGCTGCTGCTGGCGCGCGTCGAGCGGCTCGTCCTGGGCGCCTGGGACCCCAAGGCGGGGGCGACGGGCTCCGTGCTCGACGTCGTCCGCGACCGCCGGCTGCCCCACCGCGTCGAGGTCGTGGGCGGCGTCCGCGAGGACGAGTGCGGCGACCTGCTGCGCGCCTTCTTCGCCGAGCGGCGGGGTGCCGGCGAGCGGGGCGCGCCGTCGGACGACCCCCGGGTCTGGACCGGGGAGCCACCGGGGGAGTAGGACGAGCGCCGTGCCCGTCGACGCGTCCGAGGTGGCGCTGCTGCGCCTGGTGGCCCAGCGGCTCGCCGGCCCGCGCGAGCCGGACGCGGCCTCCGCGGTGCGGTGGCTGCTCGCCGCGCAGGCGCAGGACCTGCGCGGCGCCCTCGTCTCGACGGCCCTGCGCACGGCCGACGCCGACGCCGACGCCGACGCCGACGCCGACGCCGACGCCGACGCCGACGCCGACGCCGACGCCGACGACGACGCTGGCCCTTCCGGGGCGGTCGGCCCCGGGCCGGGCCTCGCCGGGGTCAGGGCTGCGCTCGACGCCGGGACCGTCGTCCGCTCCTGGCCGATGCGCGGCACGCTGCACCTCGTCGCCGCCGAGGACCTCGGCTGGCTGCTCGCGCTGACGACCGAGCGCCAGATCCGCGGGGCCGCGGCGCGCCGCGCCGCGCTGGGCCTCGACGAGGCGCTGGTCGAGCGGGCGCGGGAGGTCGTCGTCGACGCCCTGCGCGGGGGCGGGGCGCTCCCGCGCGACGCCGTCCTGGCGCGGTGGGAGGAGGCCGGGGTCCTCGGGGGCGACCGGCGGGTCCCCCAGCGCGGCTACCACCTGCTGTGGACGATCTCCCAGACCGGGACGACCTGCTGGGGCCCGCTGGTCGGCGGCTCCGACGAGCAGGCGCTGGTGCTGCGCGAGGAGTGGGTGCCGGCCCCGCGGGGCCTGGAGCACGAGGAGGCGCTCGGCGAGCTGGCGCGGCGGTACCTCGCCTCGCACGGCCCGGCGACCGCCGCCGACCTCGCGCGCTGGTGCGGGCTGGTGGCGCGCGACGTCCGCGCGGGCGTCGCGCTGGCCCGCCCGCACCTGGAGGCGGTGGACGTCGGGGGCGTGGAGCACCTGATGGACCCCCAGACGCCCGAGCGGCTGGCCGCCTGCCGCGACGACGCGCGCCGCACGATGCTGCTGCCCGGCTTCGACGAGGTGGTGCTCGGCTACGCCGACCGGTCGGCGACGGTCCCGGCCGAGCACGCCCAGCGGGTCGTCCCCGGGGGCAACGGGGTGTTCCTCGGCACGGTCGTGACCGAGGGCCGCGCCGTCGCCACGTGGAAGCGGACGGGCCGGCGCACGGGGCCGGCCGTCGTGGCGGCGCCCTTCGCGGAGATGGCTCCCGCGGTCGCGGACGACGTCGTCCGGCTGGGGGCGTCGCTGCCCGCCTGAGCCCGACCCCGGCGCCGGCGTGGTGGCGCGAGCTCGGCGGCGGCGCACCGGTTTGGGCCCCACGGCGGACCGCCGGTACTGTTCGCGGCGGTGGCGTGTCCGAGCGGCCTAAGGAGCACGCCTCGAAAGCGTGTGAGGGGGCAACTCCTCCGTGGGTTCAAATCCCACCGCCACCGCCAGCAGCTCCTCCCGCGAGGGGCGCCACGAGACCCGCCCCGGACCCGTCCGGGGCGGGTCTCGTGCGTCGGGGGTCGCCGCGGGCGCGCTCTGTCACCGGGCGCCAGTCGACCGGGCGACGGGGGTCAACCTTCGGTTGACAACCCCGCGGGGCGTCAACATATGGTTGACGCATGACCTCCTCCCCCGACCCCCGCCGCACGTGGTCGACCGGCCTCGCCCTCCTGGGCCTCGCCGCCCTCCTCGGCCTCCTCGTGACCCTGGTGGAGCCGCCGCTCTGGGCGAGCGTCGCCGTGCTCGTCGTCATGCTGGTGCTCGTCACCGCGGGGGGTGCCTCGATCCGTCGCCGCGACGGCGGATGGCGCCCGTCCGAGACCCACGGCGACCCGCCCCGATGACGGAGGCCGAGCCGGTCCGGCCGGAGATCGACGCCGACCGCACCGCGCAGGTCCTGGCCGAGGCCATCGGCCGGCTCGACGTGGCCGCCGAGCCCCGCACGGCCGAGGAGCACCTCCGGCTCGTGGCCGTCGCCGCCGCCGTCGAGGCGCAGTCCCGCGCGCTGCTCGCCGAGGCCGTCGCCTCCTCCCGGGCGGCTGGGGTGACCTGGGCGGCGCTCGGCGGCAGGCTGGGCATGAGCAAGCAGGCCGTGCAGAAGCGCTTCGCCTCCCGCGCCGAGCCGTCCGGGGACGAGCTCGACGACGGCTCCCGGGTGCTCGGCCCCGTCACCGCCTTCACCGAGATGGGCGAGCTGGCCATCGCCGGTCGCCACGGCTGGCACAGCGTCGAGTTCGGTCCCCTGTTCCACCGCGTCGTGCGCTCGCCCACGCAGTGGGAGCACGCTCGGGTGTCCATGCTGCGCGGCCGGGTCCGCTCCCTCACGGGAGAGGGGTGGGTCGTCATCGGCTCCGCGTTCCCCTACACCTACCTCAAGCGCGACCTGGGCACGCCGGCGCTGGCCGAGGACGACCCCCCGCTGACCGCTGACCGCTGACCGCAGCTCGGCCGGGCGGTGTGTCGGTCGCCGCCGCGCGGTGACGCCGACCCGCTGGGCGGGGCGTCAGGCGGTCGGGTCCCCGGTCGGCGGCGTCGCCGGGGCGGCGCGGTGCGCCACCCGCTCCGGGACGCGCGCGCCCGCGGGCAGCTCGGGGCAGGGCTCGGGCTCGCCCCAGGAGGCCACCAGCGGCAGCACGCCCGCCCACACCGGCTCACCCTCGGCGCGCACGTCGCTCTCGTCGTCGCCGGGCGGCCCCGTGCGGACCTTGACGGACGCCTCGGACAGGTCCAGCGCCAGCACCGACGTCGCGGCCAGCTCGCGGCGGTCCGGGCGGCGGGTCGCGTCCCACGAGCCCGGCGCGAGGTGCTCGGTCAGCGCGGTGAGGCCCTGCTCGCGCTCGGCCGGGTCGGTGACCTCGCGCGCGGCGCCGTGCACGACGGCGCAGCGGTAGTTCATCGAGTGGTGGAAGGCCGAGCGCGCGTAGACGACGCCGTCGACGAGCGTCACGGTGAAGCAGACCTCCGCGTCGGCCGACTCCCGCAGCGAGCGGGCCCCCGTCGAGCCGTGCAGGTACAGGACGTCCCCGACGCGGCCGTAGGCGGTCGGCAGGACGCGCGGGGCGCCGTCGACGACGACGCCGAGGTGGCCGACGAGGCCCGCGTCCAGCACGGCGTGCAGGTCCGCGCGCTCGGTGCGCGCGCGCCGGGCGCCGCGGCGGACGGTCGAGCGCTCGGTGGGGGACAGGGGAGTGGGGGACAGGGGGCCGGAGGACAGGCGGGCGGGAGCGGTCATGCGACCACCCTGGGCGGGCTGCGTGGCATCCTGCGAGGGCCAGGACCGAGCGGTTCCGGCAGGCCACCGGGGAGGTGCGCGTGGACGTCCCACCGCTCGTGGTCGACCGAGCCGCCGGCGAGCCGCTGCCCGTGCAGGTGGCCGCCGGGCTCCGCGACGCCGCGGTGCGCGGGACCCTCGCGGCGGGGGAGCGGCTGCCGTCGACGCGCGAGCTGGCCCGGGCCCTCTGCGTCAGCCGCACGGTGACCGCGGCGGCGTACGACCAGCTGCTGGCCGAGGGCTGGGTCGAGGGGCGCCGCGGTGTCGGGACCTTCGTCGTCGACGCGCCCGCGCCCGACGAGCCCCGCAGCCGGCCGCGCCCGCGGCGCCGGCCGGAGCAGGCCGCGCGCACGGGGGTCGACCTGCGGGCCGGCACGCCCTGCACCGAGGTGCTCGAGCGCGCCGCGTGGCGCCGCGCCTGGCGGGCCGCCGGCGACCAGCCGCCCGACGCCTCCCCGGACCCGCTGGGGGACCGGGCCTTCCGCGCCGCCGTGAGCTCCCACCTGCTGCGCCACCGCGGCCTGCCCGCCGACCCCGACGACGTCGTCGCCACCACCGGGACGTCGGCCGCCGTGGCCGAGGTCGCGGCCCTGCTGCCCCGCGGGGCGCGGGTCGCCGTGGAGGACCCGGGCTACCGCCGCGTCGTCGGGGCGCTGCGGGCGGCCGGGCTCGTGCCGGTCCCCGTCCCGGTGGACGCCGACGGGCTCGTGGTGGACGCCGTCCCCGCCGGCGTCGCCGCCGTCTACTGCACCCCGGCGCACCAGTTCCCGCTCGGGGGGCGCCTGCCGGCGGGGCGCCGCACCCGTCTGGTGGAGCGGGCCCGCGCGGAGGGCTTCCTCGTCCTCGAGGACGACTACGACGGCGAGCTCCGCTACGACGTCGCCCCCCTGCCGCTGCTCGCCGCGCTCGCGCCGGACGTGGTGGTGCACCTCGGCACGACGTCGAAGACCGTGAGCCCGACCCTCGGCGCCGGGTGGGCGGTCTGCCCGGCGCCGCTGCGCGAGGCGCTGCTGGACGCCCGGACGCGGACCGGGACACGGCCACCCCGGGCGGGCCAGCGGGTGCTGGCGGCGATGGCGAGCAGCGGCGACCTCGCCCGCCACCTGCGCCGGCTGCGGCGCGAGCTGTCGTCGCGCCGCGAGCTCGTGCGCGCGGCGGTGCTGGCGTCCGGGTGCGAGCCGGTCGGCGACGACGCGGGTGCGCACCTGGTCGTGCCGCTGCCGTCGCGGGCGCAGGAGGAGCGGGTGGTCGCCGCGGCGGCGGGCGCGGGCGTGGTCCTCGGCGGCCTGGCGGGCAGCTGCCTGGAGTCCCGGAGCGCCGGCGTCGTCGTCGGGTGGGCCGCTCCCCGCCGGGTGGAGCTGGAACCGGCGCTGGGGGTGCTCACCGCCGCGCTGGCCGACGAGGCGTGACGACGCCGCGCGCCGCCGTGGTGCTCGGGTGCGGCGGGACGGAGGAGCTCAGGACGTCCGGGCCTCGTCGTGCTCGTCGTCGCGCCGGCGGTCGGGCGCGACGTAGGAGCTCGCCGGAGGGAGGTCCCTCGGACGACCCATCGTCCGGGCGTCTCCTCGGCCTCGGTACCCACCGCGGCGCGGGAAGTCGACCGTGCGAGCGCTGGTGCTGGTGGCTTCTGCGCTGGTCACGTCAGGCCTCCTCAGCAGCGGTGCTGCTCTCCAGCACCTCGATCCGCTCGACAGCACCTGCGGCGACGTAGAGGGGGTACCCCGAGCCCCTCTCTCCCAGCCGTCCGGTCTCGCCGCCCACCTCCCACGCCTCTTCGGGGTAGAGGTCAGGGTCGTGGGGGAACCCGCTCGCGTAGGAGTCCCCGGCGAACCTCCCGGCTAGCCAGGTGCCGTCGGGGAGCCGCAGCCGGAGGAGGGCCCTCGGCCGCTCGGCGAAGAAGAAGTCCCACGCCCTCGGATCAGGACTCCGTCCGAGGAGCAGGCGGAGCACGCGGTCCTCGTGCGCCGGTGACAACCAGCGACGGAGGCGGGGCCACGACCCGCTGCGGTCCGAGCGCGTCGCGCACAGCCCTCCGACGACGGTGCCAGCAGCGCCAGGGAGAGCCACGACGACGACCAGGCCGAGCCACAGCACGGCGAACTGGCCGACGGCCAAGTCGTCCCGGCCGGCGATGGCGACGCGGTAGACGAGGTGCTCCGGCCAGGCGAGCACCACCGCGGGACCGCAGACGCGGCGACGAAGCGCAGGACTCGATCGCCGAAGCCGACAGTCGATCCTGCGCCCTCCCGCTCGCACGCCCACGTGCAGACGGCCCCCGGAAGGACCACCACGACCAGGAGGAGCAGCCCGACGAGCGACGACGGCACCTCACCCAGCACGACTCCCCCTCGTCGCCGTCCAGCTCGTCTGTGCAGACGCTAGGCCGGGGGGCCGACAACGGCGTCGAGCCGGGAGGCTCCGCGTCGGTCACCCCCGGTGCGGGAAGATGCGGCCGCGGCCTCCCGGGCCGCGGCTCACCCGCCCCACCTGAGGAGCTCGTGATGCTCGCCGCCCAGCTCGTGCTCGGCTTCGTCCTGCTCGTCGTCGGCGGGGAGCTCCTCGTGCGCGGGGGCGGTGGCCTGGCGCGGGCGTTCGGGCTGTCGCCGCTGGTGGTGGGCCTGACCGTGGTGGCCGCGGCGACCAGCGCGCCGGAGTTCGCGGTGACGCTGATGGCGACGCTGGACGGCGCCCCGGGGCTGGCGGTGGGCAACGTCGTCGGCAGCAACATCGCCAACGTCCTGCTCATCCTCGGGATCTCCGCGCTCGCGCTGCCGCTGCCCGTGGGCCGCCCGGTGCTGCGGGTGGACATGCCGGTCGTGGTGGGCCTGAGCGTCCTCGCGCTGCTCCTCGCGCTGGACGGCTCGGTGGGCCGCCTCGACGGGGGAGTCCTCCTCCTCGCCGTCGTCGCCTACCTGACGCGCTCGGTCGTCGCCTCGCGCCGGGAGGAGCGCGCCGCGGCGGACGCCCTCGCCGCGCAGGCCTCCGGCGGAGGTGGCGCAGGAGCCGCGCGCCCGCGCGTCGCGGGCGCCGCCGCGGCCCACGGCGCGCTGCACGCGCGGGGGCCGCAGGCGGCGGACGGCGTCCGGGTCGCGAGCGGGGCGACGGCGGCGCCCCGCCCCGGCGCCGCCGGCACCGGTCGCGGGCGGCTGCTGCGCGACGCCGCGCTGCTCGTCGCAGGGATCGCGCTCCTCGTCGCGGGGTCCCAGCTCCTGGTGGGCGCGGCGAGCACGATCGCGGCCGACCTGGGCGTCAGCGACCTCGTCGTCGGCCTCACCGTCGTCGCCGTCGGGACGTCGCTGCCGGAGCTCGCGACGTCCGTCATCGCGGTCGTGCGCGGCGAGCGCGACCTCGCCATCGGCAACGTCGTCGGGAGCAACATCTTCAACGTCGGGGCCGTCCTCGGCCTCACCGGCCTCCTGAGCCCCGGCGGGGTCCCGGTCGCGGACAGCGCACGCGCCGTGGACCTGCCGGTCATGGTCGCGGCCGCGGCGGGGCTGCTGGTGCTGGCCCTCCTGGCGTCCGAGCTGTCGCGCGGCGACGGCGCACTCCTCCTCGCCGCCTACGGCGCCTACCTCGGCTACCTCGTCCTCGACGCGTCGGGCAGCACCGCGCTGGGGACCTACCTGCAGGCCGTGGCCGCGGCCGGCGTCCTCGCCGTGGTGGCGGTCGGCGGTGCGGCGGTCCTCCGGGCGCGGCGCGGCCGTCCCTGAGCGGGACCGGGCCGGGCGCCCGTGGCAGCCCCGGCCCGCGGGCAGCCCTGGCGCGGGCAGCCCTGGCGCGAGTCGGTCGTGGCCCGACGTCAGCCCTGGTCCGCGGTCAGTCCCGGGCCCAGATCAGTCCCGGGACCGCCCGCGCTCGCGACGCCGCTCGACCTCGCCACGGGTGGCGGCGAGCTCGTCGCGGGCCCAGGCGGCCTCCTCGTAGCGGCCCTCGGCGGCCAGGCCGCGCATCTCGGCCTCGAGCTCGACCTCGAGCTGCTCGAGGCGGTGCGGCGTCGCGGCGGTCAGCTGGACGACGGACGTCCGCGTCGTGCCGCGCGAGCCGTCGGGACGCAGGACCGGCATCCGGTCGGGCACCGAGCCCATGTGGTGGGCCCGCCCCGCCGGGTCGGGCGTGCGCGGAGCGCGGCGGCGGCCGCGGACGAGGTCGCGGGCACGACCGCCGGCCGGTGGCACCGCGTCCGCCGGCTCGGGCGGGTCGGGCTGCGCGCCGTCCCCGTCCGGCGGCGGCGCGGGGCCGTCCGGCGGCGGCGCGGGGCCGTCCGGCGGCGGCGCGGGGCCGTCCGGTCCTGCCGGGCCGTCCACGAGCCGGCTCAGGGGGCCGGGGTCGTCGGGGCGGGCGTCACCGCCGGGCACCCGGCGGGCACCGAGGCCGGGTCCGGGACGACCGAGGCGGTCAGCGGGGTGTCCGCCGGCTCGAGCTGGGTCCAGGCCTCGCCGAGGACGAGGTCGACGGCGGGACCGGCGCGCTGGTCGTCGCGGACCAGCTCGGCGCCGGGGGCCACGCTGGCCAGGCCCTGCGCGGCGCGCTCGCCCTCGGGGCCGTGGAGGATCTGCGCGGCGCCGGGCACCTGCGTGCCCTCGGGCGCGTTGGCGACGGCGCCGACGACCACGCCCCGGGCGGTGAGCTCCTGGGCGACCCCGCCGGCGAGGCCCGCGCGCGTCGTCGCGTTGAGGACGGAGACCTCGACGCCCGCCGCGTCGACCGGCACGGTCGTCGCGGTCGGGCACGAGGCGCTCGGCTCGGCGCTGCCCGGCGCGTCCGCCCCGAAGGGGCCCGCCCACCAGCCGCGGTTGACCCCGGCCGCGCCGATGCCGATGCCGAGGACGACGAGGAAGATCGCGACGAAGACCAGGCTCTGGCGGGCTCGGGTGCGCCGGCGTCGACGCTCGGCGCGCTGGAGCGCCTCGGTCTCCTCGTCGGGGTCGGGAGCGCCCAGCGGCGCCTGCGGTCGGTCGTCGGCCATCTCAGCCCTCCAGGACGAGGACGCGGGCGTGCAGGGTCGACCGCTGCTGCAGCGCGGCGCGGACGGCGCGGTGCAGGCCGTCCTCGAGGTACATGACGCCCCGCCACTGCACCACGTGGGCGAACAGGTCCCCGTAGAAGGTCGAGTCGTCGGCGAGCAGCGCCTCGAGGTCGAGGGTGCGGCGCGTGGTCACGAGCTCCTCCAGGCGGATCTGACGGGGCGCGACGTCCGACCACGCCCGCGTCGTCGACAGGTCGTGCTCGGGGTAGGGGCGCCCGTCGCCCACGGCCCGGAAGATCACCCGGCCACTCTAGGTCGTGGCTCCCCGCGTCCCCGCTGTCCGCCGGGCGACGGCGCGTCCTCGACGCCCGCGCGGGCTCCTCCGGCCACGGGTCGGCCGCTGCGCCGCCGTGGTCCACCGGACCGCCCGCTCCTGCGGTGCGGGGGGCTCTGCCCGCACGGACGGGGCGGGCCGCGGACGGGCCGGGCCGAGGTGGCGCAGGGCTCTTGACGCCGCCCCCGCGGCCGCACGAGCCTGCGCCCGCAGACCACTCCCGGCGGAAGGACCCACCGTGGCCCTCAGCGACTTCCCGCGCCACCCGCTCACCTTCGGCCCCAGCCCCGTGCACCCGATGGACCGGCTCAGCGCCCACCTGGGCGGGGCCCGCGTCTGGGCGAAGCGCGAGGACGTGAGCAGCGGCCTCGCCTACGGCGGCAACAAGACGCGCAAGCTGGAGTACCTCGTCCCGGACGCCCTGGCGCAGGGCGCCGACACCCTCGTCTCCATCGGCGGGTACCAGTCCAACCACACCCGCCAGGTGGCGGCCGTCGCCGCGCACCTCGGCCTGCGGGCCGTCCTCGTGCAGGAGGACTGGGTCGACTGGCCGGACCCGATGAGCGACCGGGTCGGCAACATCCTGCTCTCGCGGATCATGGGAGCCGACGTGCGCCTGGACCCGGCCGGCTTCGGCGTGGGCTTCAAGCCGAGCTGGGAGAAGGCGGTCGAGGACGTGCGCGCGGCCGGCGGGACGCCGTACGCCATCCCGGCGGGCGCGTCGGACCACCCCCTCGGCGGGCTGGGGTTCGCGCGCTGGGCCGAGGAGGTGCAGCAGCAGGAGCGGGAGCTCAGCGTCTTCTTCGACACGGTCGTCGTGTGCGCGGTCACGGGCTCCACGCAGGCCGGGATGATCGCGGGGTTCGCCGGGCAGGAGCGCCCCCGGCGCGTCCTCGGCATCGACGCCTCCGCGAAGCTCGCCGAGACCCGCGACCAGGTGGCGCGCATCGCCCGCCGCACCGCCGACATGGTCGGCCTCGGCCGTGACCTGCGCGAGGACGAGATCGAGGTCCTCGCGGGCTGGGCCGGGGAGCTGTACGGCGTCCCGGTGGACTCCACCCTGGACGCCATCCGGCTGGTGGGTCGGCTCGAGGGCGTCGTCCTCGACACCGTCTACGAGGGCAAGTCCATGGCCGGGCTGATCGACCTGGTGCAGGACGGGACCATCCCCCGCGACTCGAACGTGCTGTTCGCCCACCTCGGCGGCCAGCCGGCGCTCAACGCCTACTCGGGGCTGTTCCGCTCCTGAGAGGCAGGACCCCTGGCGGCCGGCCGGCCGGCTACGCGGAGCGCAGGAGCTCGAGCGGCGAGGGACCCACGACGAGGATGCTGCCGCAGGCGGTGCACACCCGGTCGGGGCAGTCCTGCTCGTGGCCGTCGACGCAGTCGACGAGCTCGTGGGGCACGGAGCGGCCGCACACGGCGCAGTCCATGTCGTCCAGGGCGGCGGAGGCGGAGTGCTCCAGGGTGGCGCGAGCGGCGCGGGAGGAGGCCATGGCACGACGGTGCCACGGGGGCCCGACAACGGGCTGCACGCGCCCCGGCGGGTCACCCGAATGAAGCACCGCAGGACGACGCAGGCCCCGTCCCGGAGGGGACGGGGCCTGCGTGGTGCCGGTCCGCGGTGCCGCGGGCCGACCGAGGCGGAGGATGGGGGATTCGAACCCCCGAGGGTCTCCCCAACACGCTTTCCAAGCGTGCGCCATAGGCCACTAGGCGAATCCTCCGCGGAGGAGCCTACCGGAGGTGGGCGGGTGCCCGCGTCGCCCCCGTCCCCGGGCCGCCGTGGCGTTCCGCCGTGCGGGTCCGCCGGGCGGCCCGCGCCCGGGACGGCTTCCGGGCCGCGCGCGACGTCCCCTACAGTTGGCGGCGGCCCCTCGCGTGGCGCCACCCCGCTGAACTCCCCCAGGGCCGGAAGGCAGCAAGGGCAGGTGGGCTCTGGCGGGTGCGCGGGGGGTCCTCTCACGTCCGGCCGCGCGCCCGGAGCCGTCTGCCGCGGTCGCCCGCGGGGGGTGCGGATCGCCGCCCCCGGGTGTCGGCGAGCGCCGTTACTGTCGTCGCCGTGGCTGGACCGACGCTCGCGCTGTACCGCCGCTACCGGCCGGAGTCGTTCGCCGACGTCATCGGCCAGGAGCACGTCACGGCCCCGCTCATGCAGGCGCTGCGGACGGGCCGCGTCAACCACGCCTACCTGTTCTCCGGGCCCCGCGGCTGCGGCAAGACCACCTCGGCGCGCATCCTCGCCCGCTGCCTGAACTGCGCCGGGCCGGACGGGACGGCGCAGGGGCCCACCGACACCCCCTGCGGCGTCTGCCCCAGCTGCGTGGAGCTCGCCCGCGGCGGCCCCGGCAGCCTCGACGTCGTCGAGATCGACGCGGCGAGCCACGGCGGCGTCGACGACGCCCGCGAGCTGCGCGAGCGGGCCACCTACGCCCCCGCGCGCGACCGCTACAAGGTCTTCGTCGTCGACGAGGCGCACATGGTCAGCCCCCAGGGCTTCAACGCGCTGCTCAAGCTCGTCGAGGAGCCGCCCGAGCACGTGATGTTCGTCTTCGCCACGACGGAGCCGGACAAGGTGCTCGGCACCATCCGCTCCCGCACGCACCACTACCCCTTCCACCTCGTGCCCCCCGAGGCCCTGCTGCGCTACCTCGAGGAGCTCTGCGAGGCCGAGGGGGTGTCCGTCGGCAAGGGCGTGCTGCCGCTCGTCGTGCGGGCGGGGGCCGGGTCGGTGCGCGACTCGCTGTCCGTGCTCGACCAGCTCATGGCGGGCGCGGGCGCCGAGGGCGTCGACTACGAGCGGGCCATCTCCCTGCTCGGCTACACCCACGCCAGCCTGCTCGACGACGTCGTCGACGCCCTCGCCGCGGGTGACGGCGGGAGCGTGTTCCGCGTCGTCGACCGCGTCATCGAGTCGGGGCACGACCCGCGGCGCTTCGTCGAGGACCTGCTCGAGCGCCTGCGCGACCTCGTCGTCGTGCGCGCCGTGGGGGAGGGGGCCGCCGCGGTGCTGCGCGCCGTGCCCGACGACCAGCTGGCCCGCATGCGGCGGCAGGCCGACTCCCTGGGGGCCGCCGAGCTGAGCCGAGCCGCCGACGTCGCCAACGCCGCGCTGACGGAGATGGTCGGGGCCACGTCGCCCCGGCTGCACCTGGAGCTGCTGTGCGCCCGGCTGCTCCTGCCGGTCGCGGACGCCGGCGAGGGGGGCCTCGGCGCGCGCCTGGACCGCCTCGAGCGGCGTCTCGGCGTCCCCGCGACCGGGCCGGTCGGCGTCCGCTCCGCGTCCGGGCCCGCCCCGGAGGCCGCCTCGGCCCCGGAGGCCCCGGCGCGGGCGACCGAGGCGCCCTCCCGCGCCGAGGAGCGGGTCGACGCCCCGCCGGCCCCGGCGCAGCCCGTGGTCCCGCGCCCGGAGGCCGGCGAGGGCGAGCAGGGACGGCAGGCGCCGGAGGAGGCGCAGCCAGCACCCGCGGCACCCGCACCTGCGCAGCCGGCTGGTCCCTCCGGGGGCGCGCGCCCGGGGGAGGGCGGCGACGCGGGGGGTCCCGGGGCCGCGCGCGGGTCCGGCGGCGACGTCGACACGGTCCGGCGGATGTGGGTCGACGTGCTGGAGAGGGTGTCGGTGCTCCGCCGGGCCACCTGGTCGCTCGTCAGCCAGCACGCCCGGGTGCACGAGGTGACGGGGGGCTCCGTCCGCCTCGCCTTCTCGTCCTCGGGCCTGGCGGAGACGTTCCGCCGCGGACCGCACGGGGACGTCGTCCGGCGCGCGCTCGTCGACGTGATCGGGCTGGACCTGCCGGTGGAGCCCGTGGTCGACGGCCACGGGGGGCCGGCCCAGGGCGGGCCGGCCCAGGGCGGGCCGGCTCAGGGCGGGCCGGCCCAGGGCGGCGGCGAGCCCTCGTCCGCCCGCGGGTCCCGCTCGCCGCGAGGGGGCGCCCAGGACGAGGAGCCCGGTCCGCAGGAGCAGCCCCGTGGTGCCCGAGGCCGAGGACGGGCCGATCAGGGGCCCGCCGCTCGCGGCGAGCAGGTCGCTCCCCGGGGTGCTGACCCGGCTGGCCGGGGCTCGGAGCGGGCGGGGAGCGGGCAGGGCCCGCAGCCGCCGGCGACCCCGGCCCGGCCCGAGACGCCGGTGGAGGAGGACTGGCCCGAGCCGGCGACCCCGGGCGGCGGGCGGCGGGTCGAGGCCCCGGACGCCGGCGCCCCAGCTGGTGGTGGCTCGGCCGTCAGCGCTCCCGAGGCGGACGCGTCCGTCGCCGGCGCCCCGGACGCCGGTGCCACGGACGCCGGTGGCGCGGCCGCGGACCCCGAGGCTGGTGCTGCCCCTGCCGCGGCGTCCGCGGTCCGTGCGTCCCCGGAGCCTGCGTCCCCGGTCGGCTCCGGTCCCGCCGAGCAGGCGACGGCGCCGCCGCGCGACGACGCTGCCGAGGAGGCGAGGCGCTCCGGCCGTGGTCGCGCGCCCGACGGGGGCGACCGTCGCGAGGACGGCGACGGGCAGGCCGGGCGCGAGGCGCCTGCTGCCCGCCGGCCGGAGCCCGGTGGGGCGCAGTCGGCGCTCGCCGGGGCCCGGGCGCGCGCCGGCGGCCGCGGCGCGGCGTCCGGCACCCGCTCGCGGCGGTCGGGCGGGCCCGGGGAGGACCCGGGCGCGTCCACGAGCGCACCTGCTCCCCCGGCGGACTGGGACGACCTGCCCCCCGCGGAGCCGCCGGACGACGACGCGCCGCCGGAGCGCGACGACGCGCCGCTGCGTCGCGCCCCTGCCGGCCCGTCTCCCGCCGGTCCGTCCTCCGCCGGTCCGTCCTCCGCCGGTCCGTCCGCCGGGAGCGGCCCCGACGACGGGGCGGGGGCCCGGACGTCCTCTCGGCCGTCGAGCCCCTCCGGCACGAGCGCCTCCGGCACGAGCCCCTCAGGCACGAGCGCCTCAGGCACGAGCTCCCCAGGGGCGGGTCCCGCGGGACCGGGCGCCGGTCCCGGGGTGGGCGCGGCGGCTGCGGCGATGGCGAGGTCCGCCGCCTCGGCCGGTGGGGGGCCGGCCCCGTCGACGGCGGGCGCCGGCGTCGCGGCGGACCCCGCCGGGGCGCGCGCCGGGGCGGCCACCGCGCTGTCCGGTGCGGCGGCGGCCCGTGCCGCGGCCGCGGCCTCTCGCGCCCGGGCCGGCGGAGCCGCGGCGCCGCCCGCCGCAGCGCCGTCACCGGGTGACGACGCGCCCGACCCCGAGGACGTGCCCAGCCCCGACGACGCCGACGCCGAGGACGCCGGGCTCGTGGGCGCGCGCCTGGTGGAGCAGCTGCTCGGCGGTCGCGTCATCGAGGAGACCGGCGGCTGAGGTGGCGCCGGTCGCCGGGGGCGGCGGCCGGCCGGCCGAGCCGGCTGCGGGGCGCGCGTAGGCTCGCGGGGTGTACGAGGGAGCGGTGCAGGACCTGGTCGAGGAGCTCGGGCGTCTGCCGGGCGTCGGCCCCAAGAGCGCGCAGCGCATCGCCTTCCACCTGCTCGCCTCGGACTCGGAGGACGTGCAGCGGCTCGCGACGGCCCTCACCGAGGTCAAGCGGCGCGTCCGCTTCTGCGAGGTCTGCGGGAACATCGCCGAGGCCGAGCGGTGCCGCATCTGCCTCGACGAGCGCCGCGACCCGACGGTCGTGTGCGTCGTCGAGGAGCCCAAGGACGTCGTCGCCATCGAGCGCACCCGAGAGTTCCGCGGCCGCTACCACGTGCTCGGCGGCGCCATCAGCCCCATCGAGGGCGTCGGCCCCGACGACCTGCGGGTGCGCGAGCTCATGACGCGCCTCGCCTCCGGGGTGGTCACCGAGCTGATCCTGGCGACCGACCCGAACCTCGAGGGGGAGGCCACGGCCACCTACCTCGCCCGCCTGTGCAAGCCCATGGACCTGCGCATCACGCGGCTGGCCTCGGGCCTGCCGGTCGGCGGCGACCTCGAGTACGCCGACGAGGTCACGCTCGGCCGGGCGTTCGAGGGCCGTCGCCTCCTCGACGTCTGACCGAGCTCCGGCCACCCCCCCGGCGCCGGGGTGGCCGCAGCACCGAGGCGGCCGCTGCGAGCACGGCGGGCGCCCGCACCACCGGGGCGGGCGCCCGACCGGCCGTCAGGACGAGAAGCTGCCGACGAGGGCGCTCAGCTCGTCGGTGAGGGCCCCGAGCTCGGCGGCGGTCCGGCGCGCCTGCGCGGCGCGCTCGTCCGTCGTGGCTGCCGTGCGGGAGACCTCCTGGAGGCGGCCGGCGATGTCGGCCGCGGCGACGGCCGTGCCGGCCATGCGCTGCTGCATGCCGTCCGTCGTGGCCGTCTGCTCCTCGACGGCGCCCGCGATGCCGGTCTGGTGGTGGCTGATGCCGGCGATGACCTCGGCGAGCCGCGACATCTCCGACGTCACGTCCCCGGTGTCCTGCCGGATCGCGTCCACCCGGCGCCCGATGTCGTCGGTCGCCTCGGCCGTCTCGCGCGCGAGGTCCTTGACCTCGCTGGCCACGACGGCGAAGCCCTTGCCCGCCTCGCCGGCCCGGGCCGCCTCGATGGTGGCGTTCAGCGCGAGCAGCTTCGTCTGCTCGGCGATCGAGGTGATGACGGCGACGATGTCCTGGATCTGGGCGCTGGAGGTCGTCAGCTGCTCCGCCCGCGCCATCGCCTCGTCCAGGGCCTGGACGGCGCCCTCGGCCATCCCGGCGGCCTCCCCGGCGCTGCGGGAGATCTCGGCGATGGCCTGGGACATCTCCCGGCCGCCGGCCGCGAGCTCCGTCACGTCCGCGCTGATGGTGCCCGCCGACGTGCCGGCGCTGCCCGCCTGGGCCGAGGAGGCGTTCGCCGCGGCCCCGAGCTCGTCGGCGATCTCGGCGACGTGCTGGGACGTGCCGTGCAGGCGGCCGGAGACGCGGACCACGCCGTCGACGGTGGTGGCGACCTTGGACGCGAAGGCGTTGAAGGCGCGGGCCAGTGCGCCGGCCTCGCCGGGGGCGCTCTCGTCGAGGCGGGTGGAGAGGTCGCCGACGCCCCGCGACAGCTCGTCCATGCTGCGGCGCAGGTGCTCCAGCGGTCGCGTCATGCGGGCCCCGACGACGGCGGCGACGACGCCGGCCACCAGGACCACGACGAGCGCGGTGAGCAGCAGGGTCAGGACGAGGTCCCGCGTTCCCGCGTCGACGGCCTCGGCGGCGCTCGCGAAGTCGCTGTCCTGGGCGTCGACGGCGATGACCCAGTCCCAGGGCTCGTAGTAGGCCAGGCGCACCGTGTGCGTCCCGGTCGCGGCGTCCTCGTAGGTCGTCGTGGTGGTCTCGCCGGGGGCCAGCTCGGTCGCGAGGGGGAGCGCGTCGAGCAGGTAGGGGCGCCCGTCCGCGTCGAGGACCTCGGAGGCGTCCGCGACGCCCTCGCGGTCCGTGACCAGCAGGGTGCCCGCCTTGTCGCCGGTGCCTCCGAGGACCTCGACGAAGCCGTTCTCCCCGGGGGTCGTGCCGAGCAGCGACTCCCGCAGGGCCGGGACGCTCTCCTGCTGCACGCCCACGTAGAGCATGCCGAGGAGGTCGCCGTCGGCGTCCAGCACCGGCTCGTAGGCGGTGGCGTAGTAGGCGCTGACGACGAACGCCGCGCCCCGGTAGGTCTCGCCCGACTCGACGGCGGCGATCACCGCGTTCGGCGTGCCGTCGGCCGCGACGGCGGGGATGTAGGTGCCGATCGCCCGCAGGCCCTCGGTCGTCTGCACGTTCGTCGCGACGCGCAGCATGCTGCCGTCGGGCATCCGCTGGAAGAGCGTCGCCGTCCCGCCGACGAGGCGCTGCACCTCGTCGACCACCGGGGTGGGCGCGTCGGGGTCGGTGTTCTGCCCGAGGGGCGTGCTCCCCGCGAGCACGGCCGGGAGCTCGACCGCCCGCGCCTCCTTGGTCACCTGGTCGACGGCCTGCCACGTGGTGGTCGCGCTGCCCGTCCGCAGGCCGCCGGCCCGCTCCAGGACGTCGCGGGCCACCTCGAGGTCGCTCGAGACCTTCTGGAAGACGGACTCGCCCTGCGTGGAGACGACGTCGTAGACGCCGTCCGTCACGCGGTCGAGCTGCTGGCCGGTGAGCTCGGTGACCTCCTCGCTGACGGCGTCACCGGTGCTCTCGGCCGCCAGGGCGCCGATGCCGCCGACGAGCAGGGAGGCCAGGGCGACACCGCTGACGAGCAGCAGGGTCACCCGGGCGCGGATGCCGCCGGAGCGGGCGCGCAGGGGAGTCATGCGCTCCTCCTCGGCCGGGGAGGTCCGGCGCTTGAGGGTGCGGGGCGCCTCGGACTCGGACGGCCCCGGCGCCCGGGGGCTGGACGTGGCGAGGGCCGGCGCGGGCGGGCCCCTAGACTCCCCGCCCGTGGCGCTCGTGGTGCAGAAGTACGGCGGCAGCTCCGTCGCGGACGCCGAGGGCGTCAAGCGGGTGGCGCGCCGCATCGCCGAGACCCGCCGGCGCGGGGACGACGTGTGCGTCGTCGTGTCCGCGATGGGGGACTCGACCGACGAGCTGCTCGACCTGGCCCGCCAGGTCTCGCCGCTGCCGCCGGCGCGCGAGCTGGACATGCTGCTCACGTCGGGCGAGCGGATCTCCATGGCGCTGCTCGCCATGGCCATCGCCAACCTGGGCCTCGAGGCGCGCTCGTTCACCGGCAGCCAGGCCGGCGTCATCACGGACTCCGTCCACGGCCGCGCGCGCATCATCGACGTCACGCCGGGACGCATCCGCGACGCCCTCGACGACGGGCACGTCGCCATCGTCGCCGGCTTCCAGGGCGTCAGCCAGGGCACCAAGGACATCACCACGCTGGGGCGGGGCGGCTCGGACACGACCGCCGTCGCGCTGGCCGCGGCGCTCGACGCCGACGTCTGCGAGATCTACACCGACGTGGACGGCGTCTTCACCGCCGACCCGCGCATCGTCCCGAGCGCCCGCAAGCTCGACACCGTCACGTACGAGGAGATGCTCGAGCTCGCCGCGTGCGGCGCGAAGGTGCTCATGCTCCGCTGCGTGGAGTACGGCCGCCGCTCCGGCGTGCCCATCCACGTGCGCTCGAGCTTCTCGAACAGGACCGGCACCACCGTCACCGGATCGATGGAGGACCTCCCCGTGGAGCAGGCGATCATCTCGGGCGTCGCGCACGACCGCAGCGAGGCCAAGATCACGGTGGTCGGGGTGCCCGACAGCCCGGGCAAGGCCGCCGAGATCTTCGAGGCCGTCGCGGCGGAGGGCGTCAACATCGACATGATCGTGCAGAACGTCGCCGCGACGACGGGGCGAACGGACGTCTCCTTCACCCTGCCGATGGACGACGGCGCCCGGGCCGTGCAGCGCCTGACCGCCATCCAGGGCGACGTCGGCTTCGGGTCGCTGCAGTACGACGACCAGATCGGCAAGCTCTCGCTCGTGGGCGCCGGCATGCGCAGCCACCCGGGCGTCTCCGCCCAGTTCTTCCGCGCGCTGAGCAGCGCGGGCATCAACATGGAGATGATCTCCACCTCGGAGATCCGCATCTCGGTCGTGACGCGCGCCGACGACCTCGACACGGCCGTGCGCGCGCTGCACACGGCCTTCGACCTGGACAGCAGCGACGGCGAGGCCGTCGTCTACGGAGGGACCGGCCGATGAGCACCCAGTCCGGCAGCACGGGGCGCAGCACCGACGACAGCGCCCGGCAGGGCCGCCCGACCCTCGCGGTCGTGGGCGCCACCGGCGCCGTGGGCACCGTGATGCTCGGGATCCTGTCCCAGCGCCAGGACGTGTGGGGCGAGATCCGCCTCGTCGCCTCGGCGCGCTCGGCCGGCGCGGTCCTCCGGGTGCGCGGCGAGGACGTCGTGGTGCAGGAGCTGACCGCCGAGGTCTTCGACGGCGTCGACGTCGCGATGTTCGACGTCCCCGACGAGGTCTCGGCGCAGTGGGCGCCCGTCGCCGTCGAGCGGGGGGCTGTCGTCGTCGACAACTCCGGCGCCTTCCGCATGGACCCCGACGTCCCCCTGGTCGTCCCGGAGGTGAACCCCGCCCAGGTGCGCAACCGCCCGCGGGGCATCATCAGCAACCCCAACTGCACGACGCTGACGATGATGGACGCCCTCGGCGCCCTCCACCACGGCTGGGGCCTCACCGAGCTGGTCGTCTCCTCCTACCAGGCCGCCTCCGGCGCGGGGCAGCCCGGCGTGGACCGCCTGTACGACGAGCTCGCCGTCGTCGGCGGCGACCGCACCCTCGGCCAGCGCTCGGGCGACGTCCGCGGCGCCCTGGAGGACAAGCTCGGCTCGGCGCCCTCGCCGTTCCCGGCCCCCCTCGCCCTCAACGTGGTGCCGTGGGCCGGCTCCCTCAAGGACGGCGGCTGGTCCAGCGAGGAGCTGAAGGTCCGCAACGAGTCGCGCAAGATCCTCGGCATCCCCTCCCTCAAGGTCTCCGCGACGTGCGTCCGGGTGCCGGTCGTGACGACGCACTCGCTGTCCGTGCACGCCACGTTCCAGCGGTCGCTGACCGTCGAGCAGGCCCGGCAGGCCCTCGTCGAGGCCCCCAGCGTCGTCGTCGTGGACGACCCCGAGAACGGCGACTTCCCGACGCCGGCCGACGTCGTGGGCGCCGACCCCACCTTCGTTGGCCGGCTGCGGCAGGCGCTGGACTTCCCGAACACCGTCGAGCTGTTCGTGTGCGGGGACAACCTGCGCAAGGGCGCGGCCCTCAACACGGCGCAGATCGCCGAGCTGGTCGCGGCCGAGCTGACGGCGGCCTGACGGGCACGCCCGAGCCCGCTCGCACCAGGAGGCCGGCACCCCCTCGGGGGTGCCGGCCTCCTGGCGTCCGGGCTCAGAGGCGGCCGCGGAGGCGGTAGCCCTCGAAGAAGTCCCAGATGATCCGCGACGCGTCGATCTCCCGGGTCACGAGGCCGGGGCCGTGCGGCGGGCCGTCGGAGCCGGGCCAGGTGTGGCCGCCGTCGGCGACGTCGTAGAAGTGCACCGCCGCGCCCTGGCGGCAGCCGACGTACCTCGTCAGCGTCACGTGCTCGCTCACGGCCGTCGTGCGGGGTCCGCGCCGGCACTCGTCCAGCTCGGCCCACGTCGCGACGGCGAGGGGAGCGGTGTACCCCCAGCGCAGGTCGCCGTTGCCCTGGTAGGGGTTCACGACGTCCTGCTGGCCGTGGAACGTGACGACGGGGACGGCCCGCTCGGGCCGGCAGTCCCCCGCCTCGGGGACGGTGACGTCGTCGGGGTCGGGCCGCCCGGCGCGCAGGCCGGCGTTGGGGGCGATCGCCGCGATGCGGTCGGAGAGGCGGCAGCCGAGGGTCGAGGTCATCCGGCCGCCGCCCGAGTGGCCGGTGGCGTAGGTCCGGCGGTCGTCGGTGCAGAGCCGCTCGGAGACGACGTCGACGACCCGGGCGAGGAAGGCGACGTCGTCGCGCGCCGTCGGGGGCGGCAGCTGCCCGGCGGTCGTCGGCACGCCCGGCACGTTCCACGCCCAGCTGCCGGCCGGGTGCGGGGGCGAGGACGGCGCCAGCGGGATGTCGCCGCTCGGCGCCGCGACGACGAAGCCCTCGTCGTCGGCGACCTCGGACAGCCCGCTCACCTGCATCTGGATGACGCCGTTGGCGCTGCTGCCGTGCAGGTCCAGGACGAGCGGGACGGGCCCGGGGCGCAGGTCCGCGGGCACGTGCACGGGCACCGGGTAGGTCTCGCCCTCGAAGGCGACGTCGAGCGTCGTGGTGCCGCTCGTGCTCGGGCGGACGCACGCCGACGCCGCGCCGCCGGCGTCGGCGGCGGCCGCGGGGACGGTGCCCGCGAGGGCGGAGGCGGCGACAGCTGCGGCGAGCACGGCAGCCGAGAGCGGGGGCGTGCGCATGGGGGGTCTCCTTCGACCGGCCGAGGCGGGGATCGGAGTGTGACCGCGGAGGCGCACCGGGGCAAGGGAGGGCAGGCGCCGTCCGGGCCCGGGGGATGGGCCGCTGCTGCCGGGCTCGTGGACCCGGGAACGACGAAGGCCCGTGGCCAGCGGGTGCTGACCACGGGCCTCGAGCCGTGTCGGGGTGACAGGATTTGAACCTGCGACCTCTTCGTCCCGAACGAAGCGCGCTACCAAGCTGCGCCACACCCCGATGGTCCGCCGGGCGTGCCTGCCGGACCGGTAGACAGCGTAGCCGAGGTCGGGGGGTCGCCCGCACACCCGCCACGAGGTCCGTCCGGACCCCGTCCGCCAGCGCGCGCGGCGGCTCGTCCGAGCCCGTCAGGCGGGGCGGGCGACGAGGCGCAGCAGCGTCGCCTCGGGGGGGCACGCGAAGCGCACCCGCGCGTACCGCGACGTCCCCAGGCCCGCGGAGACGTGCAGCCACGTCTCGTCCGTCGCGCCGGGGGCCCCCTGCGACGGCGCCGGGACCGGTCCCTCGCCGGCGCGCCAGCGGTGCAGGCCGCTGGCGCACGAGCGCGGCACGTCGCAGTTGGTGACGAGCGCGCCGACGAAGGGGACGCAGAGCTGCCCGCCGTGGGTGTGGCCCGCCAGCAGCAGGTCCAGGCCGTCGCGGGCCATGGGGTCCAGGACGCGGCGGTAGGGCGCGTGCAGCACGCCCAGGGAGAGGTCGGCGGTCGGGTCGGCCGGTCGCCGTACCTCGTCGTAGCGGTCCAGGCCGATGTGCGCGTCGTCGACGCCGACGAGCTCGACCTGCAGGCCGCCCAGCGCGAGCGTCGTGCGCGCGTTGTCCAGGTCCACCCACCCGCGCCGGACGAAGCCGTCCACCAGGTCGGCGGTGGGCAGCGGCTCGCGCTCCGGCTCGACGCTCGACGGGCCCCCGAGGTAGCCGAGCGGGTTGACCCTCTTCGGCTCGTAGCGGTCGTTGCTCCCGAGGACGAAGACGCCCGGCCGGTCGAGCAGGCGGTCCAGGGCCCGGAGCACCGAGGGCACGGCGTGCGGGCTGGAGAGGTTGTCACCGGTGTCGACGACGAGGTCGGGCTCGAGGTCGGCCAGGCCCTCCACCCAGCGCGGCACCACGCGCTGCTCGGGGGTCAGGTGCAGGTCCGACAGGTGCAGGACGCGCAGGGGCGCCGCACCGGGCGGCAGGACGGGCACCTCGACCCGGCGCAGGCGGGGCGCGCGGACCTCGTAGCCGGCGCCCCAGGCGAGGGCGGCGGCTCCCGCCCCGGCGAGGGCGGCGGTGGTCAGGGCGGCGGTGCGCAGCGGGGAGGACGTCACCGGGTCAGTGTGCTGGGATCACGGTCATGAGCGAACCCAGCGAGGGCACGAGCCCCGACGACGTCCCGGCCGGCCTCGCGGCGAGGATCCGGACCGACCTCACGACCTCCATGCGCGCGCGCGACGAGCTGCGCACCACCACGCTGCGCTCGCTCCTCACCGCCGTCCGCACGGCCGAGGTGGCCGGCACCAGCGCCCGCGAGCTCTCCGACGAGGAGGTGCTGGCGGTCCTGCGGTCCGAGGCCAAGAAGCGCCGGGAGTCCTCCGCGGCCTTCGCCGAGGCGGGCCGCGCCGAGCGCGCCGAGCGCGAGGCCGCCGAGGAGGCCGTCATCGGCGCCTACCTGCCGGCCCAGCTCGACGACGCGGCCCTCGAGGCGCTCGTCGCCGAGGAGGTCGCGTCGGCCGCCGCCGCGGGGCGCACCGGCCCGAGCGCCATGGGCTCGGTGATGGGCGCCGTGCGGCCCCGGGTCGGCCAGCTCGCCGAGGGCGGCCGGGTGGCCGCCGAGGTGCGGCGGCAGCTCCGGGCGGGCTGACCCCGGGACGGGCGCGGACCCGTCCTGACGCGCCGAGGGCGCCCCACCGCGTGCGGTGGGGCGCCCTCGGCGCGTCGGCGACGACCTCGGTCAGTCGTCGTCGTCGTCGTCGTCGGAGGAGCTGCTCGAGCCCGACGAGCTGCTGCCGGAGCTGCTGCTCGAGCCGGAGGAGGAGCTGCTCGCGTCGTCGTCGTCGGAGGAGCTGCTCGGCCACGACCCAACGAGGCTCCAGTCCGGTGAGCCGAAGTCCTCCTCGGGCAGGCCCTCCATGGCCTCCTGCATGTAGTCCTTCCACATGGGGGCGGCGTAGGTGGAGCCGTACACGGTGCGGCGGACGCCGTCGATCCGCTCACGGCTCAGCGAGATGTTCGGGTCGTCGGGCTGCCCCACCCATGCCGTGGTCGCGAGCTGGGGGGTGTAGCCGGAGAACCAGGTCTGCACCGTGTTGTTCGTCGTCCCCGTCTTGCCGGCGGCCGGTCGGCCGATGCCGCCGACGCGCTCGGCCGTGCCCTGCGTGAAGACGTTCTCCAGCGCGTAGGTGACCGTGTTGGCGATCTCCTCGCTGGAGTAGTCGTCGTTGCCGAGCGGCTGCGTGCAGGGCTCGACCGTGGGCTGGATCGGCTGCCCGTCCCGGTCGACCACGCTCTCGAGCGGGCGGGGCGGGCAGTACGTGCCGCCGCTGGCGAAGGTCGCGAAGGCCGCAGCCATGGTCAGCGGGGCGACGGGGTCGGAGCCGAGGATGTTGGCCGGCGAGGCGCCGAGGCCGCCCTCCTGCCACTCCGGCACCGACGTGGGCGAGGCCGGGTGCGCACCCATGCCGCGCGCGGTCTCCCGGATGTCGCACAGGTCGAGCCGCTTGCCCATCTCCATGTAGGCCGTGTTCACGGAGTCGTAGGTGGCCTGGAGCACGCTCATGCTGCTGCGGCCCGTGGGCGCGCTATTGCGGATCGGGAAGGGCTCGGGGACGAGGTTCTCGCAGGAGGTGAACTGGGTGGTGTTGTAGTCGGCCTCGCGGGAGGCGGAGCGGACGCTCTCGCGCAGCGTCCGGCCGTCCTGGAGCCACGTCGCCAGGGTGAACGGCTTCCAGTTCGAGCCCGGCTGGAAGCCGCGGCCGCCGCCCAGCGCCTCGTCGACGTTGTAGTTGAGGTTCGTGTAGCCGCGCTCGTCGGTCGGCGCGGTCGCGTAGCGGCGGTTCTGCGCCATCGCCACCACCCGCCCGTCGCCCGGCACGACGGAGACGATCGTCGCGCCGACCTTCGAGGGGTCGTCGACGGGCACGGTGTCCTGGACGCTCTCCCAGGCCGCGGCCTGACGGGACTCCTCCAGCGTCGTCGTCACGTCGATGCCGCCCCGGTAGAGGGCGCGGACGCGCTCGTCCCGGTCCTCGCCGAACGCGGGGTCGGCCAGGATCGTCTGGACGGCGTAGTCGCAGAAGTACGCCGAGGCGCCCGCGGGGGCGCAGCCGTTGTCCGGCGGGTTGATGCGCAGCTGCTCCGCGATGGGGACGGCGGCGGCGGCGTCGTGCTGCGCCTGGTCGATCTTGCCGAGCTGCAGCATGCGCGCCAGGACGACGTCCCGGCGCTCCTCGGCCTCCTGCGGGTTGGTGGTCGGCTCGAAGTACGACGGGTTCTGGATCATCCCGGCGAGCAGGGCGGCGTCGGCGAGCTCGAGGTCGGCGGCCGGCTTGCTGAAGTAGTACTCCGAGGCGGCCTGGACGCCGTAGGTGTTGGCGCCGAAGAGCGCGATGTTGAGGTAGTTCTCGAGCACCTGGTCCTTCGTGTACTCCTCCTCGGCGGCGATCGCCAGGCGGATCTCGCGGACCTTGCGGGCCTCGTTCGGGGTCGTGAGCGCCGTGACGGCCTCCTCGTCACCCGCCTCGCGGGCCTGCTGCAGCAGCACGTTCTTGATCCACTGCTGCGTCAGCGTCGAGGCCCCCTGCGTGTCGCCGCCGGCGACGTTGTTCACGAAGGCGCGCGCGATGCCCTGGGCGTCGGCCCCGCCGTGCTCGTAGAAGCGGGAGTCCTCGATGGCGACGACGGCGTCGCGCATCACGGGCGCGATGCCGTCCAGGGGGACGAGCACGCGGTTCTCGGAGTAGAAGCCGGTCATCGGCGTGCCGTCCGCGAAGCGGATGACCGAGCGCACCGGGAGCGCCGACGGGTCGAGCTGGGTGGGCAGGTCCTCGAACGTCTCCACGGCGGCGTCGGCGCCGGCGCCGGCCGTGGCGACGACGGGGACGGCCAGCCCCGCCACGAGCAGGCCGGCGACGACCCCGCCGCCGACGAGGGTCGCCAGACCGGTGCCGACCGAGCCCACCGAGCCGGTGGGCCGGTGGCCGGCCTCGCGGGCGGTCGAGGCGCGCGCGTCAGGGGTCTCCCGGGGCGCGTCGCCCCCGGGCGGACTGCTCGGGTGTCCTGCCATACCACCGAGGGTACGTGCCGGCTCCGCGGGGCCCGGAGGACCCGCCGTCCGGGTGGGGGGCGCCCTCGCACCACCACCCGGGCGGGCGCGCCGCGTCCGAGCGGATCGGCCTTCCCGCGCCTGGGGACTAGTCCGTCCTGACTACGGAGGACTACCCCTCCCGAGGCGCAGATCTCATCCGCGAGTGGTCCTCCCGCGCCCTGTCCCGGCCGCCGGGGCGCGCCCTAGCGTCGCGGTACGGGGGAGCCGTCCGGCAGCGGGCGGCTCGAGAGCACCACCACAGCACGACGACGGGGAAGGCACGGCGATGACCGCCTTGACGAGTGGGCAGATCTGCAGCGAGACGGCGGGGCCCGCCGTGGACCGCAGCTGGATGGACGACGGCTCCTGCCGGGGCGGTGACCCCGACGCCCTGTTCGTGCGGGGCGCCGAGCAGAACGTGGCCAAGCAGGTCTGCCGCACCTGCCCGGTGCGCACGGAGTGCCTGTCGGACGCTCTCGACAGCCGCACCGAGTTCGGCGTCTGGGGCGGGATGACCGAGCGCGAGCGCCGCGCCCTGCTGCGCCGGCGCCCCGAGGTGCGCTCGTGGACGCAGCTGCTGCTCGCCGCCCGCGACGAGCACCTCGCCGGCGCCGACGTGCCCGGCCCCCGCGTCTCGCCCCCTCGGGTCTCCACCGCTCGACCGGCCGGGCGCCTCAGCGCCTGAGGCGCCGCCGGGTCAGCGCGCGCGGCCGAGGTCCTCGCCGACCGCTCGCAGGCCCGCCAGGTCGTGCACGTCGCGCGGGCGGGCGGGGACCTGCACCACCGGCACCTCGGGGTGGTCGCGGGAGAAGCGCGCCGCGAGCTCCTGCTCGCGCTCCAGCCGGAGCATCCGCGCCGCGTGCAGGCGCAGCAGGCCCGCGGTGAGCGCGTGCTCGCCCCGGGCCAGCGCCTCCGGCGCCGTGCCGTCCTCCTCGTCGTCCTCGGCCCGGTCCTCGAGGTGCACGACGGCGGCCCAGGACCGCTCGGCGGACAGGCGCGGCAGCGAGGTCGTCTGCACGCGGTTGAGCACCAGCCCGGCGAGCGGCATCCGCTCCGCGGACAGGCGCTGCACGAAGTAGGCCGCCTCCCGCAGGGCGTCCTCGTCCGGCGTGGCGACGACGAGGAAGGCCGTGCCGGGGCCCGAGAGCATCGCGTACGTCGTCTCGGCCCGCTCGCGGAAGCCGCCGAAGACCGCGTCGAGCCCGGCGACGAAGGCCTGCAGGTCGTCGAGGAACTGCGCGCCGAGGATGCGCGCCATGGCGCCGGTGACCGAGCTGACGGCACCCGAGACAACCCTGGCGTACGCCCGCCCTCCCGCCCGGGCCGGCGCGAGCAGCACGCGGATGAGGCGGCCGTCGAGGAACGAGGACAGGCGGCGCGGGGCGTCGAGGAAGTCCAGCGCCGAGCGGCTCGGGGGCGTGTCGACGACGACGAGGTCCCACGGCTCGCTGCCGTCCCCGCCGGGCGCGCTGGCCCGGGCCCGCAGCTGGCCGAGCTTCTCCATCGCCATGTACTCGCTCGTCCCCGAGAAGGAGGACGACATGACCTCGTAGAACGGGTTCTCGAAGATGGCGCGCGCCCGCTCCGGGCTCGCGTGGGCCTCGACGACGTCGTCGAAGGTCCGCTTCATGTCGAGCATCATCGCGTCGAGGCTGCCGCCGGCCTCGGCCCCGACGCCCTCCACGCGGCGCGGGGTGTTGTCCAGCTCGGCGAGCCCCAGCGACTGCGCCAGGCGGCGCGCGGGGTCGATCGTCAGGACCACGACGCGGCGCCCGCGCTCGGCGGCGCGGACGGCGAGCGCCGCGGCGGTCGTCGTCTTGCCGACGCCGCCGCTGCCGCAGCAGACCAGGATCGAGGTCTGCCGGTCGTCGAGCAGGGCGTCGACGGGCAGGGGCTCCGCGTCGTCCGGCGCCCGGTCGCCGCCGGCGCTCACGCGAGGCCCTGGGCGGTGAGCCGGTCGGCGAGGACCTCGAGGCCGCGGTGGTCGACGCCGCCGGGCAGCAGGGGCAGCTCCACGAGGGGCCGACCCGTCGCGGCCAGGGTCTCGTGCTCCCGCTCCTGGAGCGCCAGCCGCTCGTCGTGCTCGCCGGCCTCGGCCAGGAGGCCCTCGACGACGGAGGCGCCGGACGCGTCGGGGCGCACCACGCGCGCCTCGACGAGGCCCTCGCGCACGGCCGAGGCCGGCACCCTCCCCGACAGCGCGTCGTCGAGGAGCTGGACGGGCAGCGTGTCGCCCCGGATCTGGTCCACCACGACGGCGCCGACGGGCAGGCCCACGGCCTCCAGCTCAGCCACGGCGTCGAGCGTCTCCTGCACGGGCATCTCCTCGAGCAGCGTGACCAGGTGGACGCGGGTCTCGGCCGAGCGGAGCACCCGCATCACCGACTCGGCCTGCGAGGCCACCGGGCCCACCCGGGCGATGCCGGAGACCTCGGAGTTGACGTTGAGGAACCGTCCGATGCGCCCGGTGGGCGGGGCGTCGAGCACGACGGCGTCGTAGGCGGGCGGGCGCTCGGCGCCCCGGCCGGGGCGCCGGCGGCGCACGGCCTCGTAGACCTTGCCCGTCAGCAGCACGTCGCGGACGCCGGGCGCGACCGTCGTCGCGAAGTCGATGGCGCCGACCTTGTCGAGCGCGCGCCCGGCCCGGCCGAGCTTGTAGAAGAGCGTCAGGTACTCCAGCAGCGCGGCCCGCGGCTCGACGGCGAGCGCCAGCACCTCGCCGCCGCCCGCCGTCGCGGCGATGGTGCGCTCCTCGTAGGGCAGCGGCGGGATCCCGAAGAGTCGGGCGATGCCCTGGCGGTCCTCCACCTCGCACAGCAGGACCCGCCGACCGCCGCGGGAGAGGGCGACGGCCAGGGCCGCGGCCGTCGTCGTCTTGCCCGTGCCGCCCTTGCCGGTCACCACGTGGAGCCGGGTGGCGGGGAAGAGCAGGCCGTCCTCGCCGGCTCGCTCGTCGGCGGTGCGCTGGTCGCCCCCGGGCACTGCAGCAGCGGGCGCGGGCGGCATGGCGGTCAACCTACGCACGGGTGCGCCGGGGCGCAGGGCGCAGGCGGGCGCGCGCGAGCATCGGCTCCGGACCGGGGGTGGGACGCCGGACGCCCGGTCGTCGCTTCTCGGACACCTCTCGCGCACCGGGCAGACCCGGCGAAGGGGCTACGGTGCCGCCGCCCGGACGCCGCGCCACCGCGCGGCGCGGTGGCGGACCCCGGGCCGACCGCCTCGGGGAGGCGATCTCGAGGAGGACCCGTGGGCACGAACGGTGAGTCAGCAGGCGGCAGGAGCGGCGCGCGCACCCGGGCGGCGGGGGCGGTGGCCGCCCTGGCCGCGGGCGTGCTCGTCGCGGCGACGGCGCCCGTCGCCGCGGCCGACGTCGACAGCGCCCGCGCCGCGCGCAGCGCGACCTTCACCCTCGTCTCGACGACGGACCTGCACGGCAACGTCCTGGACTGGGACTACTTCCGCTCCCAGCCGTACGCGGCGGGCTCCGAGCAGGGGCTCTCGCACGTGGCCTCGGCGGTCGAGGCGGTGCGCGAGGACCGCGGCGAGCGCTCGGTCGTGGTCGTGGACAACGGCGACGCGATCCAGGGGACGCCGCTGACCTACGTCGCCGCCCGCGGGTCCGCGACGTCCGGCCCGGTGACCGAGACCGGCGAGGAGCACCCGATGGCGACGGCGCTGGACGCCATCGGCTACGACGCCCAGGTGGTCGGCAACCACGAGTTCAACTACGGCCTGGACCTGCTGCGCGCCTACGAGGACGACCTCGACGCGACCCTGCTGGGCGCCAACGTGACCGACGTCGCGACGGGCGAGCCCGCCCTGGCCCCCTGGACGATCGAGCGCGTGCGACCGACCGGCGGCGGCGCCCCGGTGCGCGTGGGGATCGTCGGCCTCACGACCCCGGGCTCGCAGGTCTGGGACCGCCAGAACGTCGAGGGCCGCCTCGCCTTCGGCGACATGGTGGAGGCGGCGCAGCGCGCCGTGCCCGAGGTCCGCGCGGCGGGCGCCGACGTCGTCGTCGTGCTCTCGCACTCGGGCCGCTCGGGCCCGTCCTCCTACGACGCCTCCCTGCCGCCGGAGAACGTCAGCGACGCCATCGCCGCGCAGGTGCCCGGCGTCGACGTCGTCGTCGCGGGCCACAGCCACCGCGACCTGCCCGAGGCGTGGGTGGAGTCGCAGGCGACGCCGGGCAAGCAGGTGCTGGTGACCCAGCCCTACCGCTACGGCGCCTCGGTCACGGCCGCCGACCTGCACCTGCAGCGCGTGCGCGGGGAGTACCGCGTCACCGGCGCCGAGGTCGAGGAGCTGCGCGCCGGCGACTTCCCCGAGGACCCGGCCTTCACGGCGCTCATGCAGCCGTGGCACCAGCGCACCCTCGACTACGTCGACACGGTGGTCGCGACGTCCGCCACCGAGCTGAGCGCCCGGGACGCCCGCTGGCAGGACACCGCGATCATGGACTTCGTCCACGACGTCCAGCGCGACGTCGTCGCCCGCGGCCTGCAGGGCACGCCCGACGCCGACCTGCCGGTCGTCTCCGTGGCCGCGCCGTTCCGCGCGGACGCCGTCTTCCCCGCCGGCGAGGTGACGATCCGCGACGTCGCGGGCCTCTACATCTACGACAACACGCTGCAGGCCGTGCGGATGACGGGTGCGCAGCTGCACGACTACCTCGAGTACTCGGCGAAGTACTACGCCTCGGTGCCGCCCGCCGACCCGGCCGACCCGACGTCCCTGTCCGCGGGGACCACGCCGGACTACAACCTCGACCAGCTGGCCGGCGTCAGCTACGAGATCGACCTCGCGCGGCCGGCCGGCTCCCGCGTCGGCCCGCTGCTCGTCGACGGCGAGGAGCTCGGCGCGGACGACGAGGTCGTGCTCGCCGTGAACAACTACCGCCGCTCCGGCGGCGGCGGCTTCCCGCACGTCGCCGAGGCCCCGCTCGTCTACGACCGCCAGCAGGACATCCGCCAGCTCCTCATCGACCGCGCGCAGCAGACCGGGTCCATCGACCCGGCCGACTTCGCGCAGGTCGACTGGCGCCTCGTGGCGGGGGGCGTGCCGCTGCTCGGCTGACCTGGTGTCGCTGGTGCTGGTGGCCGGGGCGCGGTCGGGGGACGCCCGCGCCCCGGCCCCGGCTCGGCGCTCCGGGGTCGGGCGTGGCGGGGGGTCGGGGCGCCGGCCTGACGTGCTCTGCGCGCGACCGTCCCCCGTCCGCTCGTGAGCCTCCTCGGTCCCCTCGGGCACCGGCCTCAGGTCGTCTCCGTGGTGCGGCCCTCGACGTCGTGCGATCCGTCGGGGCTGCCGGGCGCCGGGTGGCGGTGAGCCGTCGCCCGGGTGAGCGCCCGACGAGGGGGTGGGGACGGGGACGCGGAGGGCACGTCAGACCGGCGCCCCGACCCGCGGACGAGGTGGCCACGGCACGCCGAGCCAGTGCGGGAGCGTGCCCGGCTCCACCCCGCACCTGCCCCCCCCGGGGGCACCCGACACCGCGGCACCCGCACCCGCACGCTGACCGGCGCAGCGCACGACGGGATGCCGGACCCGGGCGCAGCGGCGACGATCGCCAGGTGCCGGAGGGGGACAGCGTCTACCTGGTCGCGCGGACGCTCGACGCGAGGCTGGCCGGGACGACCGTGCGGCGCAGCGACCTGCGGGTGCCCCAGCACGCGACCGCGGACCTGTCGGGTCGGGCGGTGCTCGGGACGGCGTCGCGGGGCAAGCACCTGCTGACGCGCTTGTCCGGCGGGCTGACGCTCCACACCCACCTGAGGATGGACGGGTCCTGGACGGTGCTCGCGCCGGGGAAGGTGCTCCCGCGACGGGTGGAGCCGGACGTGCGCGTGCTGCTGGCGACGACCGGCGGGCCGGGGCTGGCGGACGGCGCGCCCGGGCCCACGGCCGTCGCGCTGTCGATGCCCGTCGTCGAGCTGGTGCCCACGGCTGACGAGGACGACGTCGTCGGGCACCTGGGCCCGGACCTGCTGGGCCCGGGCTGGGCGGACGGCGGGGCTCGGGAAGCCGTGCGCCGTCTGGCGTCCCGGCCGGAGCGCGGGATCAAGGCGGCGCTGCTGGACCAGCGGAACCTCGCGGGCGTCGGCAACATGTGGGCCGACGAGACGTGCTTCCTGCGCGGGCTGGACCCGTGGACGCCGGTCGGCGACGTGGACCTGCCGCCGCTCGTGGCCCTGGTCGCCCGGATGCTGCGGCACTCGGTCACGGCACCGGGCGCCTACCAGGTGACGACGGGGGACACCCGGCGCGGGCGCTCCCACTGGGTCGTCGGCAGGGCCGGCAGGCCGTGCCTGCGGTGCGGGACGACGGTGCGGGTGCGCGCCGAGGTGGCCGGGGACCCGGAGCAGCGCCGCACGTGGTGGTGCCCGCGCTGCCAGCCGGAGCCGCCCGTGCGCGCCGAGCCGGGGACCGGCTGAGGACCCTGCCGAGGACCGGTCGAGGCCGCCGTCGGGAGCGGCGCCCGGCCGGGCGACCGGGCGCGCGGCCCGGCGGCTGTCGGCGGGCGCGGCTAGGGTCGCGGCCATGCAGCAGTGGGAGTACATGACGGCGCCGCTCATCATCCACGCGACGAAGCAGATCCTCGACAACTTCGGCGAGGACGGCTGGGAGCTCGTGCAGGTCGTCCCCGGCCCCGACGGCAACGGGCTCGTCGCCTACCTCAAGCGCCCCAAGGGCTGAGCCGCGTGGGTGCGCTGGAGCGCCTCGCCGAGCTCGGCCTCGAGCTGCCCGACGTCGTCCCGCCGCTGGCGGCCTACCAGCCGGCCGTGCGCGCCGGCGACGTCATCTGGACGTCGGGGCAGCTGCCGATCCGCGGCGGCTCGCTCGTGACGACGGGCAAGGTCGGCGAGGGGGCCGCCGACGAGAGCGGCCCGTCGCTCGTCCCGCCCGGAGAGGCCGCTGACCTGGCCCGCCTCTGCGCGCTCAACGCGCTGGCCGCCGTCGCCTCGCAGCTGGCCGACGGCGAGACGCTGGACGACGTGCGCGTCGTCAAGGTCGTCGGCTTCGTGGCCAGCGACCCGGCCTTCACGGGCCAGCCCGCGGTCGTCAACGGGGCGAGCACCCTGCTGGGGGAGGTGCTCGGCGCCGCCGGCACGCACGCCCGCAGCGCGGTGGGCGTCGCCGTCCTGCCGCTGGACGCGCCCGTCGAGGTCGAGCTCCAGGCGCTCGTCACCCGCCCGACCCGCTGACCCCGCGGGGCGCCGCCCGCCGGTGCCCCGCCCCGGTCCGCGCTCGGGGCCCCGCCCCGAGAGATCCAGACCCGAGAGGTCCGTCTCGTGCTCCGACGCTTCCCCCTGCCCACCGACCTGCGCGCCGCCGTCGAGCGGGGCGTCGTCCAACCGCCGGCCGAGCCGGTCACGGCGGCCACCGTGATGCTCGTGCGCGAGACGGCGCTGGCCGGCACGGGCGTCGAGGTCTGGCTGCTGCGGCGCGCGGACGGCCTGCCCGCCGCCCCTGGAGCCACCGCCTTCCCCGGCGGCGGCCTCGACGAGCGGGACGCCGACCCGGACGTGCCGTGGCGCGGCGCGACCGTCGAGGGCTGGGGCCGCCGCCTCGGCCTCCCCGACGAGGACGCCGCGTCCCTGGTGTGCGCCGCCGTGCGGGAGACCTACGAGGAGTGCGGCGTCCTGCTCGCCGAGGTCGACGACGAGGCTCCGGACCCGGGCGCCACGGTCCTGCCCGTCTCGGAGGCCGACGAGGACGCCGAGCGCGCGGCGCTCGCCCGCCGCGAGCTCGCGCTCTCGGACCTGCTGCGCGGGCGCGGCCTGGCGCTGCGCAGCGACCTGCTGCGCCCGTGGGCCCGGTGGACGACGCCCGAGCCCGCCGAGCGGCGCTACGACACGTGGTTCTTCGTCGCGGCGGTGCCCGCCGGTGCGCGGGCTCGGCACGTCGGCCCGCCCGGGCACGAGCAGGAGGCCGTGGAGGGGGCGTGGTGGCGGCCCTCGGCCGTGCTCGACGCCGAGGCCGAGGGGCGCGTGCGGCTGCTGCCGCCGACGCGGGTCGCGCTCGAGGAGCTCAGCGCCGCCCCGGACGTCGCCTCCCTGCTCGGCACGCGACGGTCCCTCGACGAGGTGCTGCCGCGCGTCGCGGGCGCCCCCGACGACCTGCACCTGCTGGCCGAGCTGCCCGAGCACCCCGACCCGGTCGGCCTCGTGTGAGCCCGGGCGCGGCCGGCCCGCGGGAGGCTCCGCGCCAGGACGCCTGGCGCGGAGGTCGGGTCGCGCCGGCGGCGCGGTGCGTGCTGGCGCCCAACCCCGGGCCGATGACGCTCGACGGCACGAACACCTGGGTGCTCGGCGCGCCCGGGGCCGGCCCCGCGGTCGTCGTCGACCCCGGGCCGGACGACGAGGCGCACCTGCGGCGCGTGCTGGAGGCGGCCTCCGGGCAGGGCGGGGTGGGGCTCGTGGTCCTGACCCACCGCCACGCCGACCACAGCGCCGGCGCCCGCCGGTTCGCCGCGCTCGCCGGTGGACCGCCCGTGCGCGCGGCGGACCCGGCGCTGCAGGGCGGCGCCGCGGCCGGCACCCCGGGCCTGGCCGACGGCGACGAGCTGGCTCTGGCCGGCGGCCGGCTGGTCGTCGTCGCGGCGCCGGGCCACACCGCCGACTCCGTCTGCCTGCTGCTCGAGGCGCCCGGCGGGCCGCCCCTCCTGCTCACCGGTGACACGGTGCTCGGCCGCGGCACGAGCGTCGTCGCGCACCCGGACGGCGACCTCCGCGCCTACCTCGCGACGCTGGAGCGGCTGTCCGCCGTGGTGGCGGGCCGCGCCGTCGCGGCGCTCCTGCCGGGCCACGGGCCGCTCCCGGGCGAGCCCGGCGCCGTCCTCGCGCGGTACGCGGCGCACCGCCGGGAGCGCCTCGCGCAGGTGCGCCGGGCCGTCGCGGGGGGCGCGCGCACGGCCGCCGACGTGGTGGCGGTGGTCTACCCGGGCCTCGCCGAGGACCTGCGCCCGGCCGCGGAGCGCTCCACGAGGGCGGCGCTCGCCGCGCTCGCGGGGGAGGACGGCACGCCCGACGTGTGACCCGCCCGACGCGGAGCCGGGTCGGGCGAGGGCGGTCAGCGCGCGCGGCGCTCCAGGCGCTCGGGGTCGAGCAGGACGACGGCACGGGCCTCGAGGCGCAGCCACCCCCGCGCGCTGAAGTCGGCGAGCGCCTTGTTGACCGTCTCGCGGGAGGCGCCGACGAGCTGGGCGATCTCCTCCTGCGTGAGCCCGTGGGGGACCAGCACCTGCGCGCCCGAGCGCTCGCCGAAGCGCTCGGCGAGGTCGAGCAGGGCCTTGGCGACGCGGCCCGGGACGTCGGTGAAGACGAGGTCGGCGACCGAGTCGTTGGTGCGCCGCAGCCGCTGGGCCAGCGCCCTCAGCAGGTGCCGCGCCACCTCGGGACGGCCGTCCAGCCAGCGCTCGAGGTCCTCGGGGCCGAGGCCCGCGAGCACCACGGGGGTCACGGCGGTCGCCGTCGCGGTGCGCGGGCCGGGGTCGAACAGGGACAGCTCGCCGAGCATCTCGGCGGGCCCCAGGACGGCGAGGAGGTTCTCCCGGCCGTCCGGCGCCCGGCGGCCCAGCTTCACCGTGCCGGCGACGATGACGTAGAGGCGGTCGCCCTCGTCGCCCTCGGTGAACAGCACCCCGCCGCGCGGCACGTCGACGCGCGTCATGGACGCTTGCAGGGCCTCCGCGGCGGCGCTGCCGACCCCGCGGAAGAGAGGAGCGCGGCGGACCACCTCGTCCACGTGCGCCCCCTCGTCCTCGCCGCTGCCGGCCGGTCGGTCGGCGTCCTCAGCGGGGAGTGTGTCAGGCCGTCTCGGCCGTGGACGTCACCGCGCCGGGGCCGTCGGCCGCGGCGCCCGCGACGACGACCAGGCGCGCCGAGGCGGCTCGTCCGCCGCCGAGGCGGGGCTCGACCCCCGGCGCGTCGCGCGGGGCGGTGCCGGGGCGGGCGGACCGCTGGCCGGGGACGCGGGCGCGGGCGCGGGGCGCGGCGGCCTCGAGCAGCAGCTCCGCCGTCGACCAGCAGACGAGGTCGTCGAGGTGCTCGCGCCGGCGGACGAGGTCGCGCCGGGCCTCGCGCAGGGCCAGGAGCGCGCCGACGCGGTCCTCGCCCCTCGTGGTCGTGGCGGGCCCCGTGCCGAGGACCAGGTCGGCCAGCTCGGACAGCTCGTCCTCGGCCACCTCGTCCGCCGTCGCGGGAGGGCAGACCTGGGCCGTCAGCAGGTCCATGCGCGCGCCGGCGAGCCGCGTCCACAGGCGCAGCCGCTCCGAGCGCGCCACGAGCTCGGCGCGCACCTGCCGCAGCTCGTCGAGGTGTTCGTCCATGCACCACTCGTCGTCGGCGCCGCGACGGCCCTTGAGCCGGAGCGGGCCGTGCTCACCCGTGCGCGGAGGCCACGGCGGCAGCGCCCGGCGGGTGCGCCCAGCCGATCGTCAGAGGGCGTGCCTATCGTCGTGGCGTGCCCCCTCCGAGCGCGCCCGCCGCGTCGCCGACCCCCGCGTCCGCTGCTGGGCCGGCCCCCGGGCTGGAGGTCGGGTCCGCCTCGCCGCCGTCCCGGCTGGCGCTGGTCCGCCGCGCCCGGCGGGTCCACCGCGCGCTGGCCGAGCGCTACCCCGACGCCCGGTGCGAGCTGGACTTCGCGAGCCCCTTCGAGCTGCTCGTCGCCACGGTGCTCTCCGCCCAGACGACCGACCAGCGCGTCAACGGGGTGACGCCGGCGCTGTTCGCGCGGTGGCCGGACGCCGCGGCGCTCGCGGGGGCCGACCGGGCCGAGCTGGAGGCGGTCCTGCGCCCCACCGGCTTCTTCCGCGCCAAGGCCGACACCGTCGTGCGGCTCGCCGACCGGCTGGTGGCCGACTTCGGCGGCCGCGTGCCCGCGACGCTGCCGGAGCTGGTCACGCTGCCGGGCGTGGGCCGCAAGACGGCCAACGTCGTCCTGGGAGACGCCTTCGGCGTCCCGGGCACGACCGTCGACACCCACGTGGGCCGGCTGGTCCGCCGCCTCGGCTGGACCGAGGAGACCGACCCGGTGGCGGTGGAGCGCGACGTCGACGCCCTGTTCGCGCGGCGGGACCTCACCCTGCTGTCCCACCGGCTGATCTTCCACGGCCGCCGCACCTGCCACGCCCGCCGCCCCGCGTGCGGCGCCTGCCCGGTGCAGCGCGACTGCCCGTCCGCCGGCACGGGCGAGACCGACCCGGTGCGCGCCGCCGCCCTCGTGCGCGACCGGGGGCGCGCGTGAGCGCCGCACCCGCGGACGGGCGCGACGAGGCGGAGGTCCCCGGCTGGGTCCGAGCGCTCGTCGACGGGGCGCCCCGGGCTGCCGAGGCGCTCTCCGGGCTGAGCCGCGCGTCGGCGGGGCGGCCCGGTCGCCGCGAGGGACGGCGCGCCGCCGTCCTGGTCTGCCTCTCACCGGGCACGGCCTCGGCGGGTGACGTCGAGCAGCTGGGTGACGTCGAGCAGATGGGCGACGTGCTCGTCATCGAGCGCGCCGCGGGGCTGCGCGCCCACGCCGGGCAGCCCGCGCTGCCGGGCGGGGCGGTGGACGCCTCCGACGCCGACGAGGTCGCCGCCGCGCTGCGGGAGGCGCGCGAGGAGACCGGGCTGGACGAGCGCGGCGTGCGGGTGCTGGCCACCATGCCCGTGCTGCGCGTGCCGCCCGAGGGCTTCGCCGTCACGCCGGTGCTCGCCTGGGAGCCGGTGCCCTCGCCGGTGGCGCCGGGCGCCCCGGAGGAGGTGGTGCGCGTCCTGCGCGTCCCGCTCGCGGAGCTCTGCGACCCCGCCCGCCGCGTCGTCGTCACCTGGGACCGGCGCCTGCCCGGGCCGGGCGGGAGCGACGGCCTGCGCCAGCGCGGCGAGGGCCCGGGGTTCGAGGTCGGCGGCCTGCTCGTCTGGGGCTTCACCGCGGCGCTGCTGTCGGCGCTCCTCGAGGCGGGCGGTCTCGAGCGCCCGTGGGACGGCGCACGGCGGGTCAGCGCTCCCGCGCCGCCGCGGGCGGAGGTGACCTCGTGAGCGGGCTCCTCGCCGCGGCCGGGGACCTCGCCGGCGTCGGCGGCGACCTGGCCACCGCGGTCGGGGACGGCGGGGTCGTCGTCGACGTCCTCGTCGTCCTGCTCGCCGTCACCTACGCGCTCTCGGGCTTCCGGCGCGGGGTCGTGCTCGGGGTCCTCTCGCTCGCCGGCTTCCTCGGCGCGGGAGCGCTCGCGGCGGCCCTCCTGCCGGACGCGCTGGCGGGGTGGGAGCCGCCGTGGCAGCGCGTGGTCCTCGTCCTCGGGGGCGTCCTGGTGGCGGCGCTGCTCGGCCAGGCGCTCCTGGTGGCCGTCGGCTCGCGGCTGCGCGCCCTCGTGTCCTGGCAGCCCCTGCGGGTCCTCGACGGACTCCTGGGCGCCGTCATGTCGCTGCTGATCGTCGCCGCGCTCGTCTGGTTCGCCGCCGGGGCCCTGCGCGCGGCGCCCGCGCCCGTCGTCAGCCGCGCCGTGGAGGACAGCCGCATCGCCTCGGCGCTGGAGCGCGCCGTCCCGGTCGACGCCGGCTCCGTGTTCACCGAGCTCGGATCGGCGCTGCGGGCGGAGGGCTTCCCGCGGGTCTTCACCGGCTCCGAGGAGCCCATCGCGCCCGTCGAGGCCCCCGACCCCGCGGCGTCCTCGGCGGCCCGGGCGGTGGCGGACGGCGCTCGGGGCAGCGTCGTGAAGGTCACGGGGCTGGCGGAGGAGTGCGCGCGCGGCGTGGAGGGCACCGGCTTCGTCGTCGCCCCCGGCCGGGTGGTCACCAACGCGCACGTCGTGGCGGGCGTCGCGTCCCCGTCGGTGCAGGTGGCGGGGGAGGGGCGTCGCCTGCCGGCCGGCGTCGTCGTCTACGACCCCCAGCGCGACCTCGCGGTGCTCGACGTGCCGGACCTCGGGGCCCCGGCGCTCCCCCTGGGCGGCGTCCTGGCGCCGGGGGAGGCCGGCGCCGTCGTGGGCTTCCCCCTCGACGGCCCGTACGACGTGGAGGCCGCGCGGGTCCGGCAGGTCGTGACCGCCCTCGGGGAGGACGTCTACGGCGAGCCCGGCGTCACGCGCGAGGTCTACTCCCTGCGCGCCGACGTCCAGCCCGGCAACTCGGGCGGGCCGCTGCTCGACCTCGACGGCCGGGTGGTGGGCGTGGTGTTCGCCCGCTCGGTCGACGACCCCTCGACCGGCTACGCGCTGACGCTCGCGGAGTCCCGCGAGGTGCTCGACGTCGCCGCCACGGCCACCGGTGCGGTGAGCACGCAGGAGTGCGTCGCGGCCTGACCCGGCGGTCCGTCAGGACCGCTCGGGCAGCTCCGCCAGCCAGTCGCGCAGCAGGGCCGTGACGCGCTCCGGCGCCTCCTCGGCGAGGAAGTGGCCGGCTCGCGGGACCACCTCGAGCCGGTGGTCGGCGGGGACGCGCCCGGGCCGCGGCCGCGCGGAGGCCAGCGGCACGAGGCCGTCGAGCTCGCCGTGGACCTGCAGCACGGGGACCTCCACCGGCTGGTCGATCGCGGCGCGGAAGCGCCGGCCGTCGCGGCGCAGCGGCGAGCGGACCTCCCACCGGTGGCGCTCCACCGCCGCCCGGGCGGCCCAGGGCGCAGCCATCGCGGCGGCGTAGCGGCGCGCCTCGGCGGGGCTGGGCCAGCCCGGCCCCGCCCAGCGCGCGAGCAGCTCGGGCACGAGGTCGCCGCGCAGGCGGCGGTCGGCGACCAGCGGGAGCTGCAGCCCGACCGCGTGGCGGTGCGTCACGACGTGGCGCGGCGTCAGCGCGCGGGCCGCCGTCGTGGGGGGTGGCGGCGCGGACAGCACGCCGATGGCGCGGGTGGTCGCGGGCTCCAGGGCCGGCATCGCCCAGGCGACGGAGCCGCCCAGGCCCTGGCCCACGACGACGGCCCGCGAGGCCCCGAGCGCGCGGACGACGCCGGCGACGTCTGCGGCCAGGGTGGGGGTGTCGTACCCGCGGGGCGTCTTGTCGCTGGCCCCGCAGCCGCGCAGGTCCAGGGCGGCGACGCGGTGGCCCGCCGCGGCGAGGGCGACGAGCTGGTGCCGCCAGGCCCACCAGTGCTGGGGGAAGCCGTGCAGCAGCACGACGAGGTCGTCGCCGGAGCCGGTCCGCGGGCGGTCGAGGCCTCCAGCGGGCCGGGCCGCGGGCGACGGCTCGCACACCGCGACGTGGAAGCGCGCGCCTCCGGCCGGGACCAGCCGGTGCTGCCACGGCCCCGGGACGAGCACGGGGTCGGCCGCCGCGTCCAGCTCGGCGGTCGCCACGTCTCGGCGGGGGTCCTCGCCCGCCTCCGCGGCCCGGGAGGGGGCCGACGCAGCCGGGCCCCCGGGCGCCGGTGGTGCTGACGGCGCCCCGGGGGCCCGGGGGAGGTGCGGGTCGCTGCTGGTCAGCGGACGCCCTTGAGGGCCTGGACCGAGTCCTTGGACGTGGCGATCGTGCGCTCGGGCGCCTTCACCTTGGAGATCTTGCTCTTGCCGACGAGGGCCAGGACGCCCGCGATGACCAGGAGCAGGACACCCACGACGAGGAACGAGGCCCACGTCGGCAGGAGGAGCGCGAGGGTGAGGCTGGCACCGATGAGCAGGAGCATCAGCGCGAAGAAGCCGAAGAGGGCCGCACCCGCGAACATCCCCGCGCCCTTGCCCGCCGCCTTGGCGTCGTCCGCCAGCTCGGCCTTGGCCAGGGCCACCTCGCTCTTGACGAGGTCCGTGACGTCCGTCTTGATGTCGACCACGAGCTGGCCGATCGTCTTGTCCTGCGTCGCCGCTGCCGGCTGAACCTTCGTCGCCACTGCGCATCTCCCGCTGTCGTCGTGCTGTGGTCCGCCGGCCCCGTCGGGGCCGTGCGGGGCGGGCCGGTGGTGCCCTCCGCCGGTGGCTCGCTGGCGCGGGGCCCGTGATCACCGATCGATCGGCGAGCCTACGCAGACCCGGCGCTGCTCGCGCGTCAGGCGGCCCCCGGACGCCCGCAGGGCCGCTGCCCGCACGCGGCGGCCAGCGGCCCTGCGGGCCCTGCGGGATCAGCCCTCGGCGGAGGAGGCCATCCCCGAGCGGATCGTGCCCATGACCGAGCTGTCGGCGAGCGTCGTGACGTCGCCGGTCTCGCGCCCCTCGGCCACGTCGCGCAGCAGGCGGCGCATGATCTTCCCCGAGCGGGTCTTCGGCAGCTCGGCGACGACGAGGATCTGGCGCGGCCTCGCGATGGCGCCGATCTCCCGGGCCACGTGGGCCCGCAGCTCGGCCACGAGCTCCTCGCCGGAGGTGCCCGCCTCGTCGCCCGCGCCCTCCCCGGACCGCAGGATGACGAAGGCGCAGACGGACTGGCCCGTCGTCTCGTCGGTCGCTCCCACGACGGCCGCCTCGGCGACGCGGTGGTGGCTGACGAGCGCGGACTCGATCTCCGCGGTCGAGAGGCGGTGGCCGGAGACGTTCATGACGTCGTCGACGCGGCCCAGGAGCCAGACGTCGCCGTCCTCGTCGAGTCGGGCCCCGTCACCGGCGAAGTACCTGCCCGGGAACCGGGACCAGTACGTCTCGACGTAGCGGTCGTCGTCGCCCCAGATGCCGCGCAGCATCGACGGCCACGGCTCGGTGAGCACGAGGTAGCCCGAGCCCCCCGGGCCCACGGGCTCGCCCGTGTCGTCGAGGACGGCGGCGGAGACGCCGGGCAGGGGGCGCTGGGCGGAGCCGGGCTTGGTGGTGGTCACGCCGGGCAGGGGCGAGATCATGATCGAGCCGGTCTCGGTCTGCCACCAGGTGTCGACGACGGGGGTGCGCCCGGACCCGACGTGCGTGCGGTACCAGGTCCAGGCCTCGGGGTTGATCGGCTCCCCCACGCTGCCGAGCAGGCGCAGGCTCGACAGGTCGTGGCCCTCGAGCAGCTCCGGTCCCCACTTCATGAACGTGCGGACCGTCGTCGGCGCCGTGTAGAGCAGCGTGACGCCGTAGCGCTCGACGATCTCCCACCAGCGCTCGCGGGTCGGGGAGTCGGGCGTGCCCTCGTACATCACCTGCGTGACGCCGTTGGCCAGCGGGCCGTAGACGATGTAGCTGTGCCCGGTGACCCAGCCGATGTCGGCGGCGCACCAGTACACGTCGGTCTCGGGCCGGACGTCGAAGACGTTGCGATGGGTGTAGGCGGCCCCGGTCAGGTACCCGCCCGTCGTGTGGAGGATCCCCTTGGGCCTCCCCGTGGTCCCGGACGTGTAGAGGATGTACAGCGGGTGCTCGGCGTCCAGCGCCGGGGCCTCGTGCTCCTCGCTCGCGCCGTCGACGACGTCGTGCCACCAGACGTCGCGGTCGTCGTCCCAGGCGACGTCCTGGCCGGTCCGGCGCACGACCAGGACCTTGCGGACCGAGCCGCCGCCCCGGGCCGGGTCGCCCAGCGCCTCGTCGACGTTGGCCTTGAGCGCCGAGGGGGCCCCGCGCCGGTAGCCGCCGTCGGCGGTGACCACGACGACGGCCTCGGCGTCGTCCACCCGGCTGCGCAGCGCGTCGGCGCTGAAGCCGCCGAAGACCACGCTGTGCGGGGCGCCGATGCGCGCGCAGGCGAGCATCGCCACGACGGCCTCGGGGATCATGGGCATGTACAGCGCGACCCGGTCGCCCTCGCGCACCCCGAGGGACAGCAGGGCGTTCGCCGCGCGGCGCACCTCACGGCCCAGCTCGGCGTAGGTGATGGTGCGGCGGTCGCCGGGCTCGCCCTCCCAGTGGATCGCGACGCGGTCGCCGTTCCCGGCGTCCACGTGCCGGTCCACGCAGTTGTGCGCGACGTTGAGGCGGCCCCCGGTGAACCAGCGGGCGAAGGGCGCGCGGCTCCAGTCGAGGGTCTCGGAGAAGTCGGTCTCCCAGTCGAGCAGCGTGCGGGCCTGCTCGGCCCAGAAGGCGAGCCGGTCCTCCGAGGCGCGCTCGTAGAGCTCCGGCTGGGCGACGGCGTCGCGCGCCAGCTCCGGCGGCGGCGGGTAGGTCTCCTGCGGGTGGCCCGTCCGGGCGTCCGTCTGGGCGTCGGTCGGGGTCTCCTGCTGGGCCATGGCCGAGTCCTTCCTCGAGCGGGTGCGTGGTCTCGCGGTAGCGGCCGCCGACCCCACCCGGGGGAGGAGCCGGCGGCCGCGGTGCGCTGCGGGTCGTGCGCGGTCAGTGGTGCGTCAGTGCTGGACGGCCTTCTCCGATCCCGCCCCCGTGAACGAGCGGACCTCCATCTGGGCCGCCTTCGCGTCGTGGTCGGCCTCCGGCTTGCTCGTCACCGTGCCGAGCCAGCCGAGGAAGAAGGCCAGGGGGATGGAGACGATGCCCGGGTTCTCCAGGGGGAACCAGGCGAAGTCGATCGAGGTGTCCCGGATCATCGAGGTGCTCGCGCCGGTGACCGGGTCCACCCGCCCGCTGACGACCGGGGAGGAGGCGATGAGCACGACGGTGCTGATGAGCCCGCCGTACATGCTCCACAGGGCGCCGCGGGTGGTGAAGCGCCGCCAGAAGAGCGAGAACAGGATCGTCGGCAGGTTGGCGCTGGCGGCGACCGCGAAGGCCAGGGCCACGAGGAAGGCCACGTTCTGCCCGATCGCGGCCATGCCGCCGAAGATCGCCACGACGCCGATGACGACGACCGTGCGGCGGGCGACCTTGAGCTCGCCGTCGGGGCTGACGGTGCCCTTCTTGAGGACGCTCGCGTAGACGTCGTGCGCGAACGACGTCGCCGCGGTGATGGCGAGGCCCGCGACCACGGCCAGGATCGTCGCGAAGGCGACCGCGGCGATCAGCCCCAGCAGGATCGTCCCGCCCAGCTCGAAGGCGAGCAGGAGCGCCGCGGAGTTGACCCCGCCGGGCGCGGCGAGGATGTCCTCGCGGCCGACGAGGGCGGCCGCGCCGTACCCGAGCACCAGGGTCAGCAGGTAGAAGATGCCGATGAGCCAGATGGCCCACACGACGCTGCGGCGGGCCTCCTTGCCGGAGGGCACCGTGTAGAAGCGCATGAGGACGTGCGGCAGGCCCGCGGTCCCGAGCACGAGCGCCAGCGACAGGGAGCCGAAGTCCAGCAGCGTCAGGCCGCTCGAGCCGTAGCGCAGCCCCGGGCCGAGCAGCGCCTCGGGGTCGGCCAGGCCCTGCGCGGCGGAGGTGTCGATGGCGCCCTGCAGGACGGCCGTGAAGCTGAAGCCGAAGCGCGCGAGCACCCAGACGGTCATGACCAGGGCGCCGGCGATGAGCAGGACCGCCTTGACCATCTGGACGTAGGTGGTGCCCTTCATGCCGCCGATGAGCACGTAGGCGATCATGATCACGCCGACGACGGCCACGACGACGTACTGGCCCACCAGCCCCTCGATGCCGAGCAGGAGCGCGACGAGGCCGCCGGCGCCCGCCATCTGGGCGATGAGGTAGAAGAAGCAGACGGCCAGGGTGGCCAGGGCCGCCGCCATGCGGACGGGGCGCTGCCGCAGCCGGAAGCTGAGGACATCGGCCATCGTGAAGCGGCCGGTGTTGCGCAGGAGCTCGGCCACCAGCAGCAGGGCCACGAGCCACGCGACGAGGAAGCCGATCGAGTACAGGAAGCCGTCGTACCCGTAGACGGCGATGGCTCCTGCGATGCCGAGGAAGCTGGCCGCCGAGAGGTAGTCGCCGGCGATGGCGAAGCCGTTCTGCGGGCCGGTGAAGCTGCGGCCGCCGGCGTAGTAGTCGGCCGCCGTCTTGGTGCTCTTGCTGGCGCGCAGGACGATCGCCAGCGTCACGACGACGAAGACCACGAAGATCGTGATGTTCAGGACGGGGGAGCCGACGTCGAGCGCGCTGGGTGCGGCCGCCAGGACCGTCGCGGCGCTCACGCCACGCCCTCGATGCGCTCGCGCAGCGCGGTGGCCTGCGGGTCGTAGGTCCGGTCGGCCCAGGAGCGGTAGACCATCGTGATCGCGAAGGTCGAGACGAACTGGCCCAGGCCGAGGACCAGCCCGACGGTGATGGTGCTGCCGCCCAGCCGCTGCGCCATGAACTCCGGGGCGAGAGCCGCGAGCAGCACGTAGAGGGCGTACCAGGCCAGGAACAGCGCGGCCATGGGGAAGATGAAGCGCCGGAAGGTGCGCTGGAGCTCGGCGAACTCGGGGGTCTCGCGCACGTCCTCGGCGGTGGCCAGCCCGGAGGGGCTCGAGGGGGTGCTGCCGGCGGTCCTGCCCGCGGCGCTCCCGGAGGTGGCGCTGCGGTCGGAGGAGCGGGGGTCTGGTGCGCTGCCGGGGACGTGCGCCCCCGTGCTGTCGTCGTGCGGGCGCGCGGGGTCGGGTCGGGGCACGGGAAGCCTCCTCGGGCCCGGCGGCGGTGCCGGGCGTCGCGGCCGGGCTCCACCAGCCCGGGACGGTCGGAGGGTGCCACACACGGGCGCCTCGGTCACGCTCCGTCCCCAGAGGTGTCGTGCGGCGTCCCGCGGGCCCCTCGCCCCGCGCCGCCCGCGGGAGCCGCCTCCTCGACCGACGCCGTCGTCCACAGGCTCCCGGCGCGCGCGCCGAGACCGCCCTAGCGTCGCCGCGGCGTCCGGGCACCGGGCGCGGCCGGGACGTCGCCGGTCGAGGGCGGGGCGGCCGGGAGCGGCCGGGAGGGAGCGGGCGTGGCTGACCTGGCGGTCGACACGGCGGACCTGGCGCGCGTGCGAGCCCGGCTGGAGGACCTGGCCGCGCAGCTGGAGTCCGCGGCGGCGCGCACGGCGGCGGGGGACGCGCTCGCCCTGGGGGACCGGAGCATGGTCGAGGCCGTCGAGCGGGCGCAGGAGGACTGGCTGGGCCACGTCGCGTCGCTGCGGCTCCTGGCCCACGTCGCGGCGCGCGACCTCGGGACGGCGGCCGCGGCCTACGCCGAGTGCGAGGCCGGCGCCCAGCGCCTGGTCGCCCGGGCGGGCGAGGCCGTCGCCGCCCCGGGCGGCGACGTGGCGGGGGCGCCGCCCGCCGTCCTCGCGCCCGCGCCCCCGGTCCTCGGCCCGCCCGTCCCCCCGGCGGCTCCCGCGCCGGGGCCGCCCGTCCCCCCGGCGGCTCCCGCGCCGGGGCCGCCCGTCCCCGCGGTGGCCGTCGCGGCCGACCCGACCGTCACCGGGGCGGGCCGATGAGCGGGGCGGGCGGGCGGCACCTGCCCGCGCTCGGCTGGGACCCGTGCCCGGGGGACGTCGCGGGCGCGCGGGCCGTCGCCGACGACCTCCGCGTCGTGGCGCGGGCGCTGCGCCGTGGCGAGGAGGACGCCCGCGCGGACGCGCCGGCGTGGCGGGGCGCGGCAGCCGCGCAGCACCGCGCGCGCGTGGAGGCGCTGCCCACGTGCCTGCGCCTCGTCGCCGGGTCCGTGGAGGCCTTCGCGGCCGTCGTCGAGGAGTGGGCCGGGACGCTCGCGCGCCTGCAGGCGCGCGCCGACGACGTGGAGCGCCGCATGGTGCTCGCCCGCGACGCCGTGGGCGAGGCGTCGCTGGCCGCCGCGCTGGTGGCGCGCTCGGTCGCGGGCGAGGACGTCGTCCGCGGGCGGCTGCCGGGGACGACGGCCCACGCGCGGGCGCGCGACCTGCTCGAGGGCGCCGCGGCGGGGCAGGTGGCCGTGGAGGCCGAGGCGCAGCGCCTGCACCTCGAGCACGCCGAGCGGGGCGCGGCGGCGGCGCGCAGGGCGGCGTCCGCCGTGGACGACGGGCTGCGGGCACCGTGGACGGGGCTGGTGCGCAGCCCGGCGTCGCTCGACGGCGGATGGGTCCGTCCGCGGCGCGACCTCGACGTGGTGCTGGAGCGAGGGGTGGGGGAGGACCTCCTCGCGGAGGCCGTGCACCAGCGGGCCGGGCGCATCGCGGCCGCCTCCGACGGGGCGGCCGCGCTCGCCGGCGTCACCGCCCTGGCGCCCCCGCCGCCGGCGCAGGTGGCCAGCAGGGTGCTCGGCGCGGGCAGCGAGCTGGGCTACGCCGGGCTCTCGCTGGTCGTCGCCGAGGACGGCGGGCGGGCCCTGGAGCACCTCGGGCTCGCGGGCGCGAGCCTCGGGGCCGGCGCCGTCCCCCGGCTCCTGGCGCGGCGTGGCGCGGACGCGGCCCGGCGGGCCGACGCCGTCGGGCACGGCTACGACGCCGCCCTGGGCGGGCTCCCCGGGCCCCCGGCCCCGGAGCCGTGGGAGGTGCCGGGGTACGAGGGCACGGCGCGTCGGACGCCGGGCGAGGAGCGGCGGCGCCAGGACGTCGCCCGCCGCGCGGCGGTCGACCGGCTGCGCACGTCGGAGGTCCGGCGCTGCGTCGAGACCTGACGTCCCGAACCGGGGTGGGGCCGGACCGTGACGAGGGCCGGCCTCACGGGGCGGCGGGAGGCAGCTCCAGGTCGGCCCACGCAGCGGCGTGGTCGGTCCCCGGCAGCGACGCGGTCCCCGACGCGCGCACCACGACGCCGCGCACGAGCACGTGGTCGAGGGCGAGGACGGCGCTCATCGGTCCCACGTCGGGCCAGGTGCGGGGGCGCCCGCGGCCCGAGGAGCGCGAGGTGAGGGCCAGGGGGCCCTGCGGCGCGAGCAGCCGGCGCAGCGCGGGGTGGTCGGCCGTGGCGTTGAGGTCGCCGAGCACCACGAGGGGGACGTCCGGGCGGGCCGCCGCCTGCTCGCGGGCCCAGCGGTCCAGGGAGCGCAGCTGGCGCCGCCACGGGGCGACGTCGTCGAGCGCCGGGTAGTAGGGGTGGACGGCGCGCACCAGCAGCGGCGGGCCGCCCGGCGGGGCGACCTCGACGAGCGGGTTGTCGCTCGTGCGGTCGGCGCCCCCGGCCGGGTCGGCGGTGCCGCGCGCCGGCAGCGAGCCCAGGCGGTCGTCGTCGCGCGCGGCGACCGGCCAGCGCGAGAGGACGAGCGTGCCGACGCCGTCGTCGGCGGCGCGGCCCGCGCGGTGCGGCAGCTCGTCGGTGGCCCCGGCGCGCTCCAGGCGCTCGAGGGCGGCGGGGGAGACCTCGACGAGCGCCAGCACGTCCGGCCGCAGCCGGCGCACCAGCGCGGCCGCCGCGGCGGCGTCCGCCCGCCCGTACCAGGTGTTCAGCGCGAGCACCCGCACCCGGGGCCCCGCCGGTCCCGGGGCCGCTCCCGCGGGCTGCGCGCCGGCCACCCACCACCCCGGCAGCGCCAGTCCCGCGTGGACGGCGACCAGGGCCCCCGCGGCGGCGGCCGTCCACCCCGCACCGGCCACCAGCGCCTGCGCGAGGACGACGAGGGCCGCCGGGCCGACGAGGGGGACGAGCGCCTGCACGCGCACCACCAGCGGGGCGGCGCGCCGAGCCGGGTCGACGTCCCACCAGCGCGTCGTGGTGGCCGCAGCGCCGAGCACCACGACCAGGAGGCCGACGAGCACGCGCGTCAGGCCCCCGCCGCGCAGGCCCGGCCGACGCCGACGCCGACGGCGCTGCCCGCGGTGAAGACGTCCAGGTCGAGCCGGACGGTGCTGGCGCCCTGGCCGTCCCCCGAGCGCGTCGCCCGGATCGCCACGTCCGTGACGAGGTCGGGCGCCTCGAGGGCGCTCTCGCAGCTGCGCGGTGCGACGCGCACCGCGACGTCGGTCGTGCTCGACGGCTCGAGCACCACGTCCGCGTCGACGAGCTCGAGGCCGGCCACGCCGCCCGAGAGCACCTCCACGCCGTAGGGGGACTCGGTGTCGTTGCGCACCGCCAGCACCAGGCCCTCGTCGCTGCCGCGCTGCCCGACGACGGAGGGGGTGAACGGCTGGTCGTCGAGGGAGAAGGTGCACGCGTCCTCGAAGCCCTCGAACCGGGCGGACTCGGCGTCCTCGAGGACCGCCACGGCGACGTCGGCCGTGTCGCCGGACGGGGTCCGCACCCTCAGCCACGGGTCCCACGCCGGCGGGTCCTCGCACGAGCCGCCCACCGTCAGCCCCAGCACGGCCGTGCCGCCGGAGGGGAGGTCGGCGACGCCCTCCCCGGTCTCCCGGGGCGCCGCGAAGCCCGAGGGCTCCAGCTCGCCGACGGCGTCCCCCTCGGCGGTGCGGACGCCTCCGGCGAGGACCACCAGGTCCTCCTCGCCGGTGTTGCCCACGACCACCGTGAGGGAGAGCTCATCCTCCTCGGCCCACGCCGCGGAGTAGGAGCTGGGGTAGGAGCCCAGCGAGACGAGCGCCGCGCCGTCGGCGTCCGACCCGCGGACGGCCAGGAGCGCCCCGCCGGCGCCGAGACCCGCCGCCAGCAGCAGCGCCCCGACGCGGCGCCCCCGCCCCGGGGAGCCCGGGGCGCCGTCCTGGGCGCGCTCGGCCGTGGTGCCCGGCGGTGGCGCGTCCAGGTCGTCGTGGACGTCGTCCGGCGCCCCCGCGGGGCGCGCCGGGAACCCCGGCGTCCGGTCCTGCTGCGCCTGGCTCTGCTGCGTCGGGTCCTGCTGCGTCGGGTCCAGCCGGTCGGCGTCCCGCGGGTCCGGACGCCACCGGGGCGCGGCCCTCGGCGCCGCGGACCACGGCGAGCCCCCCAGCTCGTCGCGGCTCACGCGGCGTCCCGCGCGGGGCCGTCCCGGCCGGTCGTCCCCGCCACCGGGGCGCCGTCCGGTCGTCGCCGGGAGCGGGGCCCGCGGCGGGACGGGGCGCGGAAGCGCAGCACGGGCCAGCCGCGCCCGCGCGCCACCCGGCGCAGGGCGCGGTCGGGGTTGACGGCGTGCGGGCGCCCGACCAGCTCGAGCAGGGGCAGGTCGGTCACCGAGTCGGAGTAGGCGGCGCTCGCGGCGAGGTCGTAGCCGTGCTCGTCGGCGAGCTCGCGCGCGAGCACCGCCTTGCCCTCGCCGTAGGCGTAGACGTCGAGCAGCCCGGTCCACCGGCCGCTCTCCACCGCCATCCGCGAGGCCAGCACGTGGTCGGCCCCCAGCAGGCGCCCCAGGGGCTCGGCGACCTCGGCCGCCGCGCTCGTGACGAGGGCGACCGCGTCGCCGCGGCGCTGGTGCTCGCGCACCAGCGCGCGCGCCTCCGCGAACAGCAGCGGCGCGAGGTGGGTGTGGAGGGCTCGCTCCACGACGTCGCTGACGACGCTGACCTCCCACCCGACGACCTGGGCCGCGAGCAGGTCCCGGCCGCGCTCCATGCGCGTGTGGTCCGCGCCGCCGAGGGAGAAGGCCACCTGCTCCCGCAGCGCGCGGGCCAGCGCCCGCACGGGCAGCAGGCCGGCGGCGTGCAGCGGCCCCGCGAGGGCCAGGACGCTCGAGCGGGAGACGAGGGTGCGGTCCACGTCGAACAGCGCCACGCGGCGTCGGTGCGGCGTCGCCTCCACGCCCCCACCGTAGGAGGCGACTGCGGCGCGGGCGTGCCGGAGCGCTCGTCACCACCCGCACGGGCTGGTCGCCCCGGGTCCCGGAGGCCGGCTCGCGGGGGTGTCCCGACGGTGCGCACAGCCCCCGCCCCGCCGTCGTCCGTCCCCAGGCGGCGGTCGCCCGCGGCGCCGGGGCGGTCGGGCGCGGTGGGCTCTCCCGGCGGCGCAGGGTGCGCGGCCGGAGGGAGCGCCGTGGGCACGAGCGGCCGCGCACGAGGCCATGCCGGGGGCACCGGGAGCACTCCCGCGGGGACCACCGGGGACGTCGCCGGCGGCGGTCCGGCGGGGAGGGTCGTCCTCGTCTCGTCCTCGGCCTGGGTGGAGGAGCAGGTGCGGCGCTGCGCCGCGGCCGCCGGCGCGCCGCTCGAGGTGCTGGACCCGCGCGGACCCGGCGGCGCGACGCCCGCCGGCGCGCTCGAGCTGTGGGACGCCTCGGTGCTCCCGGGCGCCGGCGCGCCGCCCCCGGCGCCCGGGTGCCGGCGCCTCGCCCTGACGGGGGTCGACGTCCCCGAGGGCCTGTGGCGGGCCGCCCTGGAGTCCGGCGCGTCCGCGGTGCTCCTGCTCCCCGACGACGAGGACGCCCTCGTCGAGGCGCTGCTCGAGGCGGCCGACCCGCGTCCTGCCGACGCCCTGGTGCTCGGGGTGCTGGGGGGCTGCGGCGGTGCGGGGGCCTCCGTCCTCGCCGCGTGCCTGGCCGGCGCCGCCACCCGTCGGGCTCCCCGCTCGGGCGCCGGGCCGCGCGTGCTCCTCGCCGACCTCGACCCCCTCGGCTGCGGCGCCGACCTCCTGCTGGGTCTGGAGGACGAGGCGGGCCTGCGGTGGGAGGACCTGCGCGGGGTGCGCGGGTCGCTGCGGCCCGACGTGCTGGAGGCCTCGCTGCCGCGGCGCGGCGGCGTCGACGTCCTGGCCAGGGGGCGGGGGGCCCTGGCGCGCCACGACGTCCCTCCGCCCGCCTCGGCGGCGGTCGTCGCCGCTGCGCGCCGCTCCCACGACGTCGTCGTCCTCGACCTGCCCCGCGGCGCCCGCGGGGCCGAGCACCTGCTGCGGGCGTGCGCGCCGCTCCTGCTCGTCGTGCCCGCCGAGGTGCCCGCCGCCGTCGCCGCGTCCCGCCAGCTGGAGGACCTCGCCCGGGGCACGTCCCCGACGGACGTGCGGGTGGTCGTCCGCGCGGGGCCGCGCCCGACGGGGCGCCTGCGGCCGCACGAGGTGGCCGAGGCGCTCGGGCACCCGCTCGCCGGCGTCGTGCCGCACGACCCCGCGCTCGCCGCGCGCGCCGCCGAGGGCGCCCTGCTCTCGCGCGAGCGCTCCGGCGGGGGGCTCCTCCGCGCGGCCGAGCTCCTCGAGCACCTGCTGCCCCCGCCGGGCCGCGCGCCGACGGGTCCCCGGCCCGCGCGGGCAGCCGACCCGGCGGGTGGAGCGCCCGCCCGCGTCGCGGCAGCCGCCACAGCACCGCCGGGCTGGCTCCCCGCCGCCGGTGCCCCGTGAAGGACGCCGGGACGGGGGAGAGCGGCAGGGCGGTCGGCGGCGCGGACGGGCCGGGGCCCGACGGCGAGGAGGGCGTCGACGAGCGGCTGCTCGCGCGGGTGCGCACCGCGCTGAGCCGCAGCAGCGGCCCGGTGACGCCCCCGGTCGTCGTCGACGCGCTGCGCGCGAGCGCCGAGCCGCTCGGCACGGCGGGTGCCCTGCGCGTCGCCCCGCGCCTGGGGGCCGCCCTCGTCGGGGCCGGCGCGCTCCAGGTGCTGCTCGACGAGCCGGGCGTCACGGACGTCCTGGTCAACGGTCCCGACGCGGTCTGGGTGGACCGCGGGCGCGGGCTGCGCCGCGCGCACGTCCGCCTCGGCGACGAGGCCGCCGTCCGGGCCCTCGCGGTCCGCCTGGCGGCAGGGGCCGGTCGCCGCCTCGACGACGCGAGCCCCTGCGTCGACGCGCGCCTGCCCGACGGCGTGCGGCTGCACGCGGTGCTCCCGCCCGTCTCGCCCGCCGGCACGCTGCTCTCCCTGCGCGTGCCGCGGCGCGAGGGCATGGACCTCGACCAGCTCGTCGCCGCGGGGTCGGTGCCCGCCGGGTGGGCGCTCGTGCTGCGCCGCGTGGTCGAGCACCGGCTCGCCTTCCTCGTGAGCGGAGGGACCTCGTCGGGCAAGACCACGGTGCTCGCGAGCCTTCTCGGCCTCGCCGACCCCCGGGAGCGGGTGGTCCTGGTCGAGGACGCCGGGGAGCTGCAGCCGCGGCTGCCGCACGTCGTCCGGCTGGAGGCGCGGCACGGCAACGTCGAGGGCGTCGGGTCGGTGGGCCTCGACGAGCTCGTGCGCCACGCCCTGCGCATGCGCCCCGACCGGCTCGTCGTCGGGGAGTGCCGGGGTGCGGAGGTCCGCGACCTGCTCGCGGCGCTGAACACCGGGCACGACGGCGGCTGCGGCACCGTGCACGCCAACACGGCGGCGGACGTGCCCGCCCGCCTCGAGGCGCTCGGCGCGCTCGCCGGCCTCGACGCCCGCGCGCTCACCACCCAGGCGGCCAGCGCCCTGGACGTGGTGCTGCACCTGCGCCGCGACGCGCGGGGCCGGCGGATGGAGGAGGTGGCGCTCGTGGGCCGCCGCGGGGACGAGCTCGTCGTCGTGCCGGCGCTGACGGCCTCGGGGCCGGGACCGGCCTGGGGTGACCTCGCCGCCCGCCTCGACCTGGACCCCGGGCAGCCGCCCGCCGGTGCGTCGGCGGGCGGCGAGCGGCTGCTCCCGCGGGGCGCGGCCCGCCCGGCGGTCGCCGGTGACCCCGCCCCCGCCGGGGCGCTGCGGTGACGGGGGCAGCGGTCGGGCTCCTCCTGCTCGCAGGGCTGCTGGCCCCGCGCGGGCCCTCCGCCGGGCGGCGCCTGCGACGACTCGTCGCCGCTCCTCGCCGGGCGCAGGCGGGAGCCGGCCGCGCGTCCGCGGGGGCCGCCGGCGGCGGGGCGCGGCGGCTGCGCCGACTCCGGTCCCCCTCTCCCCGGGAGCGCTCGGTGCGCGCGGAGGACGTCGCGCAGGACGTCTCCCGGCTGGCCGTGCTGCTGCGGGCGGGGCTGGCGCCGGGTGGCGCCTGGGCGCACCTGGTCGAGGCCACAGGACCCGGCCCGGGTGGGGCCTGGTCGGCGGCGGCCGGAGCGGCCGCCACGGGGGAGCCGGTGGCCCCGGCCCTGCGGGACGCCGTCGAGCGCCGGGGCCGGCCCGACGACGCGCAGGAGGCGCTGCAGGCGGTGGCGGCCGCCTGGGAGGTCTGCGAGCGCACGGGGGCTCCCACCGCCCAGCTGCTCTCGCGCCTCGCGGGCGCGCTGCGCGAGGAGGCCGACGCCCGCGACGCCCGGGAGGCCGCGCTGGCGGCGCCGCGCGCCACGGCGCGCGTCCTGCTGGCCCTGCCCGTGCTCGGTCTGCTCCTGGGCCACGCCGTCGGCGCCGACCCCCTGCTCGTGCTGGTGGGGACGGCGCCCGGGCGCCTGGCCGGGCTGGTCGGTGCCCTGCTGGCGCTCGCGGGGTGGCTGTGGACCCGCCGTCTCGTGCGGGTGGCCACCGTCCCGCGCGCGGCGGTCGACGTCGGGCCGGCGCTGCCGACCGGGCGGGGTGCCCCGCGGTGACCTCCGCCGTCGCCACCGGGGCCCTCCTGCTCGTCGCGCTGCTGCTCTGGCTGCCACCGCCGCCGTCCGCGCGCCTGGCGAGGCTGCGGCGTGCGGGCTCGGTCGGGCCGGGCGCCGTCGCTCCCCGGGCTCCGCGCGTCGAGCGCCTGCAGGGCGGGGGCCGACAAGGCGGGGGCCGACAGGGCGGGGGGCGCGGGCGAGGATCGGCGAAGAGGCCCGCGCGCGGGGTCGACCCCGCGCTCCTGCTGGACCTCGTGGCGGCGGCCCTGGACGCCGGGGCTCCGCCGCTCGCGGCGCTGGAGGCCGCTGGCTCCGCGCTCGCCCTGACCTCCTCCTCCCGCGAGGACGAGGAGCTGCGCGGGCGCTGCGCGCTGCTCCGCCTGGGCGCGGGGTGGGACGAGGCGTGGCTGGGTGCGACGGCCGCGCTGGTCCCGGTGCGCGACGCCCTCGGGCTGGCGCTGCGCGCGGGCGCCCCGGGAGCCGACCTGCTGCGCGACGCGGCCTCGGAGGTCCGCCGACGGCGGGCGCGCGAGGCCCAGCGCCGCGCCCAGGCCCTCGGCGTCCGGCTGGTGCTGCCCCTGGGCGCCTGCGCGCTGCCCGCCTTCGTCGCCGTGGCCGTCGTGCCGGTGGTGGTCTCGCTCGCCCAGGAGGTGCTCGGCTAGCGCCTCGCCCGGGGCCGCCGGGCGGCCCCGGGCCGTGCACGGCCGTCCGCGGACCCCGCACCGCGTGCGTGGGCGCGCGGGCCCGCGGGCGTGGGCGGACAGCCCGGATGCGTGGATGCCCGGGCCCGCCTGCGTGGACACCCGAGCTGCCAGCGCGAGCGCCGGGCCGGGCCGCGCGGGGTCGCCACCCGTACCCCGGTCGACCAGCTCGCTGGTGCCCAGCGGGGTCGTGGGCCGTCGCGCGCCCCGGCAGGGAGACCGGGCCGTGCTGCACGTCCGTGACCCGAGGTCCGGCCGAGGACACCTCGCGCCGGAGCACGCGGCTGCAGCAGCTCCCACCTGGCCCGACACACCTCGCGCCGGAGCGCACGGCTGCAGCAGCTCCCACCTGGCCCGACACCCGGGCAGTCGCCGGACCACCGCCGCCTCGACGGCGTGACGGCCCGCGGCTCAGGAGCCGGGGCGCCCCTCGAGCAGTCGCCTCAGGTCGTCCCCGGCCCGGTCGCGCTCGTGCCCCGGCGCAGCCGCCCCCAGCCTGCGGTCGACGGCCTCTCGGACCTGCTCGCCCGCCCACTCGACGGACCGCCGGTCCTCCTGGGACCCCCGGGCCTCGGAGGAGGACGGGCCGTGGCCTCGTCCGGAGGGAGACGAGCAGGAGGTCGGTGCGGTCATCGGTCCCCAGGAGTCAGCGCTGTGCGCACGACGTCCCACGGGCCGTGCCCCGTGCCGGCACCTCTGGTGCGCGTCGCGTCGTGCGGCCGCCTGCTGGACCAGCTCCCAGGATGAGGCGGCAGGAGCAAGAGGTCAAGCGTTCAACGTCTCCGGCCGTGCGTCCCGCCCGGCCGGTCCAGCGTCCATCCCGCGCCCACAGCGGGGAGGAAGGGCCGGCTCCTCCACACCCTTCCGTGCTCGCGCCGGGAGAGGCCCCGTGAGAGCCAGCCTCGACGCAGCGGGCCGCACCCGGCGGCCCGGGAGGAGGACCCCATGTCCGCGAGCACCCGCACCTCGACCCGCCACACGCCCCGACCGCGCGCCCTCGGCCGCCCCGACCCGCGCCGGTGCGCGCACCGCCGCGCGGTCCCCGCCCCGGCGCGCGCCTGCACCGCGCGCGGCACGAGGGGCGGGACCGCCCAGTCCGCGGCCGGCCCGACGCCTCCTGCCCGGGCGACGCTGACCGGCTCCGTCCTCACGCCCTCCGCCGGGGCCGAGCGGATCTCGGCCTGCGCCACCGGGGTCGCGCTGGAGCCGCTGAGGAGGCCCCGCGGTGACGTCGGCATGGCCACGGCCGAGTACGCCGTGGCCACGCTGGCGGCCTGCGGGTTCGCCGGTCTGCTCGTCGCGCTGCTGGCCAGCGGCGAGGTGCGCGGGCTGCTCCTCGCCATCATCCAGCGCGCCCTGACGATCGGGTGACGCCGGAGCGCGCGAGCGGCGGCGGGAGCACGGGATGAGGTCGACCTCCCGCAGTGCGGTGCGCGGCCGGGGCGTCGCGCCTCGGCCGCGCACCACCGGCGCAGTCGAGCTCCACCGCGGCGACCGGGGTGGCCGGGGGGACCGGGGCGACCGAGGTGACCGGGGCGCCGTGACGGCCGAGCTCGCCCTCGGCACGGTGGCCGTCGTCGTCGTGATGGCCGGTGCGCTGTCGGTGGGGCAGGCCGTCACAGCCCAGCTGCGCTGCACCGACGCGGCAGCGGCCGGCGCCCGGGCCGCGGCCCGCGGCGCGCCGTCGGGGGAGGTCACCGCCCTGGCGACCGCCCTGGCCGGCTCGGGTGCGGTCGCCTCGGTCGAGGTCGGAGCCGGGCTCGCCGACGTGGTGGTGACAGCCCCCGTCGACCTCGTCCTGCCCGGGGCGCCCGAGCTGGTGGTGAGGGGGCGCGCGGCGGCGGCGGTCGAGGCGGGCGTCGCCGCTGGTGCGGCCGCCGGCGACGCAGCGCGGAGGGGGCCGGCGGACGTCACCGCCGAGGTGCCGCCCTCCAGGGGATCGACATGACCGCACGACCGGTCGGGGTCCTCGGGCGCCGGGAGGACGGGCGCCGGGAGGACGGGCGCCGGGAGGACGGGCGCCGGGAGGACGGGCGCCGGGAGGACGGGCGCCGGGAGGGCGGGCGCCGGGAGCTGGGGCGGCTCAGGGGGGACTGCGGGGCGGGAACCGTGCTGGTGGTGGCGGTCGTCCTGGCCGGCCTCCTGGTCTGCTCGGCCGGGGCGGCGCTCGGGCAGGCCGTCGTCGCCCGGCACCGGGCGTCGGCAGCGGCGGACCTCGCCGCGCTGGCGGCGGCGGACGTGCTCGTCGGCCGGAGCGCGGGGGACGCCTGCGGTGCGGCGGTGCGCGTCGCCGGCCGCGGTGGCGCCCGCCTCCTGGGCTGCCGGCCCGTCGGGCAGGAGGTGGTCGTGGAGGTCGCCGTCGACGTCGCAGGGGTTCTCGGCGGGCTCGGTCCGGCGCGCGCCGCCGCCCGGGCCGGCCCCGCGCCGACGTGAGGTCTCCCGACCGCGCTCGGCCGCGGTGCCGCCGCGGCCCGTGCCGGCGCCGTCGCCCCGCCTGGCTCGTCGCCCCGCCTGGCTCGTCGTCTCAGCTCCCCTCGCGCGGCTCGTCGCCCCCGCCGGCTCCCGCGGCTCGGGTTCCGCCGGTGGGCTCGGTGCTCCGGTCGTCGTCGGCCTCCTGCAGGACCGCGCGCAGCAGGGCGATCGCGCCCGCCTTGCTCAGCGGCTCGTTCCCGTTGCCGCACTTCGGGGACTGCACGCACGCCGGGCAGCCCTCGGCGCAGGGGCAGGCCGCCACGGCCTCGGCCGTGGCGGTGAGCCACGTCCGCGCCGCCGCGAAGCCCCGGGCGGCGAAGCCGGCACCGCCCGGGGCGGCGTCGTGGACGAAGACCGTGGGCAGGCCCGTGTCGGGGTGCAGCGCGGTCGAGACGCCGCCGACGTCCCAGCGGTCGCTCGTGGCGACGAGGGGCAGGAGGCCGATGGCGGCGTGCTCGGCCGCGTGCGCCGCGCCCGGGAGGTCTGCGGGCTCCACGCCGTGGCGCTCGAGGAGGTCCGCCGGTGCGGTCCACCAGACCGCCGCGGTGCGCAGGACCCGCGGCGGCAGGTCCAGGGGCTCCTCGCCGAGGACCTCGCCGTCCGCGGCGCGCCGGCGCAGGAAGGAGACCACCTGGCTGCTGACCTCCACGAGCCCCGTGCGCAGCACCACCGGGCCCCAGGTGCGCCGGTCGTGCTCGGCGAGGACCCGCACGTCGCTGGTGTCGCGGGCGGAGGTGGTCACGTCGGTGTCCTCGCGGCGCACGAGCGCCGTGGAGGTCTCGAGGTCCAGCTCCTCGACGACGTAGGTGCGTCCGCGGTGCAGGTGCACGGCCCCGGCGTGCACCGTGGCGTGCGCAGCTCCCGCGTCCACGCTGCCCACCACCCGTCCGGTGGTTCGCTCCACGACGGCGACCGGGTCGCCCCCGGCGCCCCGCAGGTCGATGGAGTCGGCGGGGCGGCCCTCGCCGACCCAGTACCAGCCGGCCGCCCTGCGCCGCAGCAGGTCGCGCCGCACCAGCGCGTCGAGGAGGGCCCGGACGACGAGCGGGTCGCCGAAGCGCGCCAGCTCCTCCGGTGCCAGGGGGTGCTCCGCGGCCGCCGCGGCGAGGTGGGGCGCCAGCACGTGCGGGTTCTGCGGGTCGAGGACGGCCTCCTCGACCGAGCGGCCGACGACCTGCTCGGGGTGCTCCACCAGGTAGGTGTCCATCGGGTCCTGGCGGGCCACCAGCACCGCCACGGCGTCGTCCCCTGCCCTGCCGGCGCGTCCGACCTGCTGCCACAGCGACGCCCGGGTGCCCGGCCAGCCGGCGAGCAGCACCGCGTCCAGCCCGGCGACGTCCACGCCGAGCTCCAGGGCCGAGGTGGTCGCGAGGCCGAGCAGCCGGCCGCCGCGCAGGGCCCGCTCGAGCTCGCGCCTCTCCTCGGGCAGGTAGCCCCCGCGGTAGGCCTCCACCGCGCGGGCCAGGGCCGGGTCGATCGCCCCGACGCGCTCGGCCGCCGCGAGCGCGACCGACTCCGCGGCGGAGCGCGAGCGCGTGAAGGCGAGGGTGCGGACGCCGGCCGCGACCAGGTCCGCGAGGAGCTCGGCCACCTCGGCGGGGGCCGGGCGCCGGGCTGCGGGGACCGCGGGCCCGCGCGCGGGCAGCAGCGGGGGACGCCACATCAGCAGGGACAGCTCCCCGCGCTCGGAGGCGTCCTCGTCGACGACCTCCACGGGCAGGCCGGTGAGCCGGTGCCCGGTGCGCCCGGGGTCGGCGCTCGTGGCGCTCGCGAGGACCACGACCGGCTCGGCGCCGTAGCGCGCGGCCACCCGCAGCAGGCGGCGCAGCACCGCGCTGACGTGGGCGCCCAGCACGCCGCGGTAGACGTGCGCCTCGTCGACGACGACGTGCCGCAGCCGGCGCAGCAGCGGCGCCCACCGCGCGTGGTCGGGCAGGACCGAGCGCGAGAGGAGGTCGGGGTTGGACAGCACGACGTCGGCGTGGCGGCGGACCCAGGCGCGCTCGTCCGGGGGCGTGTCGCCGTCGCACAGCGCCGCGACGACGCCCGGCACGGCCAGCGCCTCGAGGCTCGCCAGCTGGTCGGCCGCGAGCGCCTTGGTCGGGGCCAGGTAGAGCGTGGCCGCGCCCCGCCCGCCCCAGCGGGCCGGACCCGCCTCCCGGGCGGCCGTCAGGGCGGGCAGCCAGTAGGCGAGCGACTTGCCCGAGGCCGTCCCCGTGGCCAGGGCGACCGAGCGCCCCGCCCGCAGGAGCCCGGCCGCCTCGACCTGGTGCTCCCACGGCGCGGGGACGCCCCGGCGCCGCAGGGCCGCCACGACCTCGGGGTCGGCCCAGGCCGGCCACGCCGCCCGCCGTCCCGGGCGCGCGGAGCGCACGTGGACGTGCAGCACCCGCTCGGCGCGCCCGGGGGCGCCGAGGAGCGCCTCGAGCGCCCGGGCGCCGGGTCCTGCCGCCGGGGGCGCAGGACTCGGGGGGGAGAGCTCGGCGACCACCTCCGGGACGCTGCCAGAGGGGTCCGACAGCGGGTGCGGGCAGCGCGCGACCGGGCGTGGATGGTCTAATGCTGCGAGCCGGCCATCGCCGGGCGGCCCGAGCCGGGTCGCGGAGCTCGACGCCTGGGAGTGCACACGTGGACCTGTCCGTCACCAGTCACGAGCAGGGTGGGCGCACCGTCGTCGCCGTCGGCGGGGAGATCGACGTCTACACGGCGCCCCAGCTGCGGGAGCGGTTGAACGACCTCGTCGCCGACGGCCAGTACCACCTGGTCGTGGACATGCAGGGGGTCGAGTTCCTCGACTCCACCGGTCTCGGCGTCCTCGTCGGCGGCCTCAAGCGCGTCCGCGCCCACGACGGGTCGCTGCGCCTGGTCTGCGTGCAGGAGAAGATCCTCAAGGTCTTCCGCATCACGGGGCTGACGAAGGTCTTCCCCATCCACGACTCGGTCGAGGAGGCGGTCTCCGCCTCCACGAGCTCCGAGGACTGAGCACCTCGTCCCTCCCGGTGAGGACCGGGCCCCCGCGCGACGACGCGCCGGCGGGCCCGGTCCTCCCGCTGCTGCTGGCGCTGCTGGCCGCGGCGGGGGTCGTGGGCCTGTGGCTCGGCTTCGTGACCACGGGGCCCGGCCAGGTCGTCGACGAGATCGCCTTCGCGGGGTCGGCGAGGGGGCGCGACCTCCTCGACGACCAGGCCATGACGGTGCTCTCCGTCGTCTCCGAGGGCACCCTCGCCCTGGGCCTCCTGCTGCTGGTCGTGCTCGCCGTCCTGCGACGCCGGCTCCCGCTGGCCGTGGCGTCGGTGCTCGTGGTCGGCGGCGCGAACGTCAGCACCCAGCTGCTGAAGAAGGTCCTGCTCGAGCGACCCGACCTCGGGCTCGGTGACGCCAACTCCCTGCCCAGCGGCCACACGACCGTCGCCGCGACCCTGGCGGTGGCCCTCGTGCTGGTCGTCCCGGTCGCCGTGCGCAGCACGGCGGCGGTCCTGGGGGCGGTCTACGCGGCCGCCACCGGCGTCTCCACCCTGGTCGCCGGGTGGCACCGCCCGAGCGACGTGGCGGCTGCCCTGCTCGTCGTGGCGGCGTGGACCGGGCTCGCGGTGGCGGGGCTGCGCCTGCACGGCGGGGCTCCCGTGCGCGGCCCCGACCGCCGCGCCGTCTGGGTCCTGCTGGTCGCGGCCGGGTCGGCGGCGGTGCTGGTCGGCCTCGCGGCCATGACGGCGGCGGCCCTGGTGCTCGACGCCGGCGGCACGGTGGTCGTCGAGAGCGCGGGGCAGGACGCGGGGCGCACCGTCCAGCTCCTCTCCTACGCCGGTGGGGTTCTGGCCGGCGCCGGGGGCTCAGCGGCCCTGCTCGGCACTTCGCTCGCGCTCCTGCACCGCACCCCGGCCTGACGTCGCGGGCGCGCCGGTGCGACGTCCGGCTGCGCCCCGCCCCGCCTCCAGCCCGCCCCGGTCCAGCCTGCCCCGCCCCGGGCTGCGCCGTCCGGAGCCACCTCGGACGCGGCCGGGGAGCACGTCGTCCGCCGCGCCGCCGCTGCTAGGTTCCGCGCGTCGAGGGGGCGGCGCCGTCCGCGTCCTCGGGGCAGTCGAGCCGCCGCTGACCGAGGGAGAGCGTCCCCGTGCACCGCACCCCTGCACCCCCGGTTCGCGAGGCGGTCGGCCCCCAGTGCGCGCCCGCCTCCCGGCCGGCCGTCCCGGGCTCGTCGGTGCCGGCGTGAGCGGAGTCTTCGACGTCACGGACCGCCTCGCGCTCGTCACCGGCTCCTCGCGCGGCATCGGCCGCGCGCTCGCCGGTGGGCTGGCCGAGGCCGGTGCCCGCGTGGTCCTGCACGGGCGCGGGGGACCCGCGCTGGAGCAGGCCCGGGACGAGCTCGAGGCCTCCACGGGCCGGCGTCCGCTGGCCTCCTCCTTCGACGTCACGGACGCGGCCGCGACGAGCGACGCGATCGAGGCCCTCGTGGCCGAGCACGGCGCCCTCGACGTTCTCGTCAACAACGCGGGCGTCCAGCGGCGGGCGCCGATCACCGAGTTCTCCGTCCAGGACTGGGACGACGTGGTGGCGGCGAACCTCTCGGGCGCCTTCCACACCTCCCGGGTGGCGGCCCGCGGCATGGTCGAGCGCGGCTCGGGCAAGATCGTCAACATCGGCTCCGTGCAGTCGGTGCTGGCGCGCCAGACCATCGCCCCCTACTCGGCCACCAAGGGCGGGCTCGTCGCGCTCACGCGGGGCATGGCCGCCGACCTCGCCCGCCACGGCGTGCAGGTCAACGCCATCTCGCCCGGCTACTTCGCGACCGAGATGAACGCAGCGCTCGTGGCGGACGCCGACTTCACCGCCTGGGTGGAGGCCCGGACGCCGGCCGCGCGCTGGGGCCGTGTCGAGGAGCTGGTCGGGGCCCTGCTGTTCCTGTGCTCGGACGCCTCGAGCTACGTCAGCGGGCAGAACCTCCTCGTCGACGGCGGGATGACCGCCGTCGTGTGAGCCCGCGGGCGCCCCGCGCGTCAGCGGCTCCAGGGCCCGTCCGCACCGCCCAGCCCCACCGAGCGCAGGAGCCCCGAGATGACCGTCCCGAAGACCACCACCGCCGTCGTCGTGCACGCGGCGGGGGACCTCCGGGTCGAGGAGGTGCCGCTGCGCCCGGCCGCCGCCGACGAGGCGGTCCTGCGCATCGCCTACGGGGGCGTGTGCGGGTCGGACCTGCACTACTGGACCCACGGCGCGGCCGGGCAGTCGGTGCTGCGCGACCCGATGGTGCTGGGCCACGAGGTCTCCGGCACGGTCCTGCGCGCCGCCGCAGACGGCTCGGGCCCGCAGGAGGGGGCGCAGGTCGTGGTGCACCCGGCGACGCCGCGCGACGACGGCCGCACGCGCTACCCGGCGGACCGGCCGAACCTCTCGCCGCTCGGCACCTACCTCGGCAGCGCCGCGCACCGCCCGCACACCGACGGGGCCTTCGCCCGGCACGCCGTGCTGCCGGCGCGGATGCTGCGGGAGCTGCCGGACGGCGTCGGCCTGCGCACGGGAGCGCTCGCCGAGCCCGCCGCGGTCGCCTGGCACGGCGTCTCCCGCGCGGGGGACGTGCGGGGGCGCCGCGCCCTCGTCGTGGGCTCCGGGCCGATCGGCGCCCTCGTCGTCGCGGTGCTCGCGCGGGCCGGTGCGGCCCACATCACCGCCGTCGACCTGCACGAGGCGCCGCTGGTCGTGGCCCGGGCCGTGGGCGCGCACGCGACGCTGCGGGCCGACGACGCCGAGGCGATCGCCGACTGCCAGGCCGACGTCGTCGTCGAGTCCAGCGGGCACCACCTGGGCCTGCGCAGCGCCCTCGCGGGGGCCGCGCGCGGTGGCCGGGTCGTCATGCTCGGCTTGCTGCCCGCGGGCGACCAGCCGGTGACCATCGCCACGGCCATCACCCGCGAGCTCGAGCTCGTGGGCAGCTTCCGGTTCGCCGACGAGATCGACGACGTCGTCGGCGCCCTCGCCGACGGCAGCCTCGCCGTCGAGCCCGTCATCACCCACGAGCACGATGTCGCCGACGCCCCCGCCGCCTTCGAGCGGGCGAAGGACAGCTCGACGTCGTCCAAGGTCCTGCTCCGCTTCTGACGCCGCCGCGGCGCCGCGGCCCCGCTCGACCGCCCCGGTGCCGACCGGTCCGGTGCCGACCGGTCCGGGTGGCTCCGGGGTGCGCCTAGCCTGGCGGGCGTGAGCGAGCGCACCGGTCCGCGCCCCGCGGGGCCGGCGTCCCCCGCCGTCCCGGACGCCCCGGTGGTCCTGCCGGACCTCGTCGCGGCGCTGCGCGAGGACCTCGCCGCGGTCGGCGGGCAGGGGTACCGGGTGGACGCCGTGGCGGACCTCCTCGGGCCCGTGGCGGAGGCCGCGCTGCACCGCGAGCAGCCGCTGGCCGCCCGGCGCGTCGTCGAGGCCGCCACGGCGGCGGGGAACCCCCTGGCCGCCCTCGTCGGCGCCCTGGTGCTCGGCCTGGAGCTGCCCGTCGCGTCGCTCGCCGCGGCGCTGCCGCGCTGCGGGCTCGAGGGGGCTCGCCGGCTGGGGCTCCTCGAGCCGGGGGAGGGCGGTCTGGTCCGCCCGCTCGTCGAGCTGCGGCCCTACGCCGCCGTCGACGCGGCGGGCCCGGCCGACTGGTGGGTGGCCTCCGACCTCGGCGAGATGGCGGTCGCCGGCCCCCTGCGGACCGACCACGTCCTGGGCATCGGCGGGGCCTCGACGACGCTGGCGCAGGCGACGGTGCGCCCCCCGGTCGGCCGGGCGCTCGACCTCGGGACGGGCTGCGGCGTCCAGGCGCTGCACCTGCGCCGGCACGCCCGCGAGGTCGTGGCGACCGACACCTCCGCGCGCGCCCTGCAGTTCGCGGCGCTGACCCTGGCGCTCGACGACGGCGCCGCCGGGGCCCGGGGCGGCCCGCCGGTCGCCCCCGTGGAGCTGCGGCGCGGGAGCCTGCTGGAGCCCGTCGCCGGCGAGCGGTTCGACCTCGTCGTCTCCAACCCGCCCTTCGTCATCACCCCGCGCGCCGCGGGCGTGCCGGCCTACGACTACCGCGACGGCGGGTTGGTCGGCGACGCCCTCGTGCAGCACCTCGTCGAGCGGGTCGGCGACGTCCTGGCCCCCGGCGGGACGGCGCAGCTGCTCGGGAACTGGGAGCACCGGGACGGCGAGCCCTGGCGCGAGCGCGTCGGCGCCTGGCTGGAGGCGAGCGGCCTCGACGGCTGGGTGGTCCAGCGCGACCTGCTCGACCCGGCCGCCTACGCCGAGACCTGGGTGCGCGACGGCGGGCAGCAGGCGGGCCCCGGCTTCGACGCGCTGGTCGGCTCCTGGCTCGACGACCTCGCCGACCGGCGGGTCGAGGCGGTCGGGCTCGGGATGGTGGTCCTGCGCCGCCCCCGGGAGGAGCGCGGCGGCCGGCTGCGGCGGCTGGAGGAGCTGCCGGGCCCCGTCGCCGGCCCGCTGGGCGGTCACGTCGCCGACGTCCTGGCGGCCGAGGAGCTCCTCGCCGGCCTCGACGACGACGGGCTCGCCGCGCTCCGGCTGCGGGTCGCGGGCGACGTCACGGAGGAGCGCCACGCCCGCCCCGGCGCCGAGCACCCGCAGGTCGTGCTCCTGCGCCAGGGGGGCGGCTTCGGCCGGACGGTGCGGGTGGGCACCGCGGTGGCGGGCGTCGTCGGCGCCTGCGACGGCGAGCTGCCGGTCGGCGTCCTCGTCGGCGCCGTCGCCGCCCTGCTGGAGCGGCCCGCGGACGAGGTGGTCGCCGAGGTGCTGCCGGTCGTCCGCGGCCTGGTGGGGGACGCGATGCTCCTCGCGGACCCCGCGCCCGTCGCGGGCGGTGCGGCGTGAGCCCGCTGCCGGAGCGGGAGGAGGAGCGCGCGGAGCAGGATCGCCGGGAGCGGCGGCGCGAGCGGGACGACCGGGGCCGCCCGCAGAACGCCCGGCCCCGCGACGAGCTGGGCCGTCCCCTGCCGCGCGGGGCGCAGGGTGTCCCGCGCGTGCCGGAGGACCTCGTGCTGCCCCCGGAGGAGGCGCTGCGGGAGGCTCAGCGCCTGCTGGACGCGGGCATGCCCTTCCACGCCCACGAGGTGCTCGAGGGCGTCTGGAAGTCGGCGCCGGAGCACGAGCGCGACCTCTGGCAGGGGCTCGCGCAGCTGGCCGTCGGCCTGACGCACCACCTGCGGGGTCGCCCGCGCGGCGCCGCCGTCCTGCTCGAGCGGGGCCGGGGCCGGGTCGCGCCGTGGGCCTCCACGGGGCCGGCCGCCGGGCAGGGGGCCGCCGCGCTCGTCGACGTCGACGGGCTGCTGCGCTGGTCGCAGGACCTCCTGGACGTCGTGCGGTCCGCGGGCCCGGCGGACGACGCCGACCCGCCGCTCGAGCCGCCGCGCACGCCGCGGCTCGGCCGGCGCGACGGCGCCGGGAGCACCGGTGCCCGGCTCCGCCTGGAGCGGCGGGCGCTGACGCCGCAGGAGGCGGCGGACGTCGCGGCCTGGCGCTACCCCGCGCCGCACGACCGCCACGACCTCGGCCCGCACGACGTCCCCGCCCTGCAGGTGCGCTCCAGCAGCGGCCGCGATGGGTACGAGCCGGTCCTGGACCAGGAGGGGTGCGTGGTGGCGCTCGTGTGCCTGGGCGTCGAGGCGACGGTGCCGGGGCAGCCTCACCGCACGGCCGCCGCGGCGCCGGACGCGCCCCCGGCGGGGGGCGTGCTCGACGTCGGCCTGGGCGTGCGGCCGGACCTGCTCTCCTCCGGCACGGGCGGCCTGGCGCTCGCCGCGCTCGTCGCCGCGCTCGCGGCGGAGGCCTCACCGCCGCACGAGCTGCGCGCCGTGGCCCGCGAGCAGGACGGCCGCGCCCTGGCCGTGCTCGCCCGCGCCGGGCTGACGGCGCGGGCGCGCTTCCCGGGGCCGGGCGGGGACGTCTTCGTCGAGCTCCGGGGCGCTCTGGCGGCGCTTGGCGAGGCGCCGGCGAGCTGATCGCCGGGTCCGCCGCGGGGCGCCCCCAGCGCCGCGCCGAGGCGGGTGCCGGGCGCGAGCACCCGTGCCGGGCACGTACGGTCTCCGCGGGGCCGCACTCTCCGGGCCCGGGCGGGCCCGCGCACGGCGCGGGAGCGGAGCACGAGGAAGGGGCACCGTGGCAGGCAAGACCGGGACGGCCAGCACGACGACCCGACGGCTCGTGATCGTCGAGTCGCCGGCGAAGGCGCGCAAGATCGCCGGCTACCTCGGCGACGGGTACGACGTCGAGGCGAGCGTCGGCCACATCCGCGACCTGCCGCAGCCCAGCGAGCTCCCCGCCGACATGAAGAAGGGCCCCTTCGGCCGCTTCGCCGTCGACGTCGAGCACGGCTTCGAGCCGTACTACGTCGTCGACGCCGACAAGAAGAAGAAGGTCACCGAGCTCAAGCGCCTCCTCAAGGACGCCGACGAGCTCTTCCTCGCCACGGACGGCGACCGCGAGGGCGAGGCCATCGCCTGGCACCTGCTGGAGACCCTCAAGCCCTCGGTGCCGGTGCACCGCATGGTGTTCAACGAGATCACCCGCGAGGCCATCCAGCGCGCGCTGGAGTCCACGCGCGACATCGACACCGACCTCGTGGACGCGCAGGAGACCCGGCGCATCCTCGACCGCCTCTACGGCTACGAGGTCTCGCCGGTGCTGTGGCGCAAGGTCCGCGCGGGCCTGTCCGCCGGCCGCGTGCAGTCGGTGGCCACGCGCCTGGTGGTCGAGCGCGAGCGCGAGCGCATGGCCTTCCGCGCGGCCGAGTACTGGGACCTCTCGGCGCAGGTCGCCCCCGCGGGCGAGGCCGGCGCGCAGACCTTCCGGGCCCGGCTGGGCCGCTACGACGGCCGTCGCGTCGCCACCGGCCGCGACTTCGACGACAGCGGTCGGCTCACCTCGGACGCGGTCGTCCTGGACGGCGCCGTCGCGGGCGCGCTGGCCACGGCCCTGCAGGACGCCGGCGCGGACCTCGGCGCCGTCGTCACCTCGGTCGAGACCAAGCCGTACACGCGCCGGCCCGCCGCGCCGTTCACGACCTCCACGCTGCAGCAGGAGGCCTCGCGCAAGCTGCGCTCGAACGCCCGCGCCACCATGCGCACGGCGCAGTCGCTGTACGAGAACGGCTACATCACCTACATGCGCACCGACTCGGTCGCGCTCTCGAGCGAGGCCGTCGGCGCCGCGCGCCGGCAGGCCACCGAGCTCTACGGCGCCGAGTTCGTGCCCGACGCGCCCCGCGTCTACGCCAGCCGGTCCAAGAACGCCCAGGAGGCCCACGAGGCCATCCGGCCTGCGGGAGACAGCTTCCGCACGCCCGCCCAGGTCTCCGGCGAGCTGCGCGGCGACGAGTTCCGCCTCTACGAGCTGATCTGGAAGCGCACCGTCGCCAGCCAGATGGCCGACGCCCGCGGCTCCACGGCCTCGGTGCGCCTGGGCGCCGTCGTCCCGACGACGGAGGCCACCCGCGAGGCGGGCGCGGCCGGCCGCGACGTCGAGCTCTCGGCGTCCGGGACGGTCATCACCTTCCGCGGCTTCATGGCCGCCTACGAGGAGAGCCGCGACGAGGACCGCCACGGCTCCGGCGACGACGACGAGCGCCGCCTGCCCGAGCTGGTGCAGGGCCAGGGCGTCGACCTGTCCGACGTCGAGGCCGCCGACCACCGCACCTCCCCGCCCCCGCGCTACACCGAGGCGAGCCTGGTCAAGGCCCTCGAGCAGCAGGGCATCGGGCGCCCCTCCACGTACGCGGCGACGATCTCGGTCATCAGCGACCGCGGCTACGTCCAGCACCGCGGCTCCGCCCTGGTGCCCACGTGGTTGGCGTTCGCCGTCACCCGGCTGCTGGAGGAGCACTTCGGCCAGCTCGTCGACTACCAGTTCACCGCCTCCATGGAGGAGGAGCTCGACCGCATCGCGGCCGGCGCCGAGGAGGGGCGCGCGTGGCTCGCGCGCTTCTACTACGGGCCGCAGGGCCTCGGCGGCGGCGACGACGAGGGGCCCGACGGCGCCGGTGCCCGCAGCGGCGGTCGGGGCCCGAGCCCGGCGGGCGCCGCCGGCGAGGCGCTCCCGGCGGGGCTGAAGCCGCTCGTGGACGACCTGGGCGACATCGACGCCCGCGACATCAACTCCGTGCCGATCGGCGAGGGCATCGTGCTGCGGGTCGGGCGCTACGGCCCCTACCTCGAGGTCGCGGGGGAGGACGGGGAGCCCCAGCGCGCGTCGGTCCCCGACGACGTGGCCCCCGACGAGCTGACGGTCGAGAAGGCGCGCGAGCTGCTCGCCACGCAGGGCGAGGGCGACCGCGAGCTCGGGGTCAACCCCGAGTCCGGCCGCACCGTCGTGGCGCGCGCCGGCCGGTTCGGCCCCTACGTCACCGAGGTCGTCGAGGACCCGCCCGAGCCCGAGGCGCCGGTGAAGGGGCGCAAGAAGGCACCGGCCAAGCCGAAGCCGCCGACGGCGTCGCTGTTCAAGAGCATGCAGGTCGAGACGGTCACGCTGACCGACGCCCTCCGACTGCTGTCCCTGCCGCGCGTCGTCGGCGTCGACCCGGCGGACGAGCAGGAGATCACCGCGCAGAACGGCCGCTACGGGCCGTACCTGAAGAAGGGCACCGACTCGCGCTCGCTGGAGTCCGAGGACCAGCTCTTCGACGTCACGCTCGAGCAGGCGCTGGCCCTGTACGCCCAGCCCAAGCGCGGGCGCGGGCGCACGGTCACCCCGCCGCTGCGCGAGCTCGGCGACGACCCGGTCTCCGGCAAGCCCGTGGTGGTCAAGGACGGCCGCTTCGGCCCGTACGTGACCGACGGCGAGACGAACGCGACGCTCCGCAAGGACGACGCGGTCGAGGAGATCACCCCGGAGCGCGCGGCCGAGCTGCTGCAGGAGAAGCGCGACCGCGGTCCCGCCAAGAAGCCGGCCCGCAAGGCCCCGGCCAAGAAGCCGGCGGCGAAGAAGCCCGCGGCGAAGAAGCCCGCCGCGAAGAGGGCCCCGGCGGGCACGACGGCCGCCACGAGCTGATCCGCGCCACGCAGGAAGGGCCGCACCCCTCGGGGTGCGGCCCTTCGCGCGTCAGCCGACGCGCAGCGGCCGACGCGCAGCGGCCGGTGCGCAGCCCCGCGCGGCCCCGCCGAGCGCGGCGGTCGTCGAGCTCGGTGCCGCCGATGCGCACGGTGCCCGCGGTCGGCTCGAGCAGGCCGTCGAGCATCCGGATCAGCGTGGACTCGCGCGAGCCGGACAGGCCCATCACCACGGAGATCTCGCCGGGCTCGACGTCCAGGTCGACGTCCACGACGGCGGGGGGTGGAGCCCTCGGCGCGGACGTCGGCGACGGGGGCGCCCGCCTGCATGCGGCGCACGGCCTCGTCCGGCCGCGGGCCGAGGACCTGGTAGAGGCCTCTCGCGGAGACTGCTGGCACGGCGTCCTCTGCCCGGCTCCGCCGGCTGCGGGCCGCTGGTCGTCAGGTGGGGCGGCGCCGGGGGCGTGAGGGGGCGGGGCCCCTCAGCGCGGGATCCCGGCGCGACTGCCGCGCCGTGCGGGGCTCGGGCTCCCCGGGCCCGCGGATCTGGTGCTCCGCCAGCGGCCCCGCGGTGGGGCCTGCGGCGGGCTCGGGCCCGCGCCGGGGCGACCTCGCGGGTGCCGGGCTGCGAGCGCGGGCGCGCTGCGGCCGGGGGACGACGGTGGTCGCCGGGGTCGCCCCGGTCGACCTGCGGCGGGGAGGACCACCACGGGTGGTGCGCCACGGGTGGTGGGAGGCGGCTCGGACGCAGGACCGCCGGGGCCTCCTAGGGTGGCCGCCATGACGCGCTGGGGCTTCCTCGCCACCGGAGGCATCGCGACGACCGTCGCCGGTGACCTCCCGCTCGTGCCGGGGGCCCGCGCCCTCGCCGTCGCCTCCCGCGACGCCGGGCGGGCCGCCGCCTTCGCCGAGCGCCACGGGTTCGAGCGCTCCTACGGCTCCTACGCCGACCTGCTCGCCGACCCGGACGTGGACGTCGTCTACGTGGCCACGCCGCACGGCCAGCACCGCGCCGTGACCCGGGCCGCGCTCGAGGCGGGCAAGCACGTGCTGGTGGAGAAGTCCTTCACGACGACGCTCGCGGGGGCGCACGAGCTCGTCGACCTCGCGCGCTCCCGCGGGCTGTTCGCCATGGAGGCGATGTGGACGCGGTTCCAGCCGACGGTGGTCGCCCTGCTCGACGCGCTGGGCTCCGGCGTCGTCGGCGAGGTGCGCCACGTCCACGCCGACCTGGGCTTCCCGGTGCCCGAGGACCCCTCGAGCCGCTTCCACGACCCGGTGCAGGGCGGCGGCGCGCTGCTCGACATGGGCGTCTACCCGGTCTCGGTGGCCCGCATGGTGCTCGGGGCGCCCTCGGAGGTGCTGACCCGCGGCACGCTGACCAGCTCCGGGGTGGACGCCGAGGCCTCGCTGCTGCTCACCCACCCGGGCGGGGCCACCGCGACGGTGCACACGACCATCACGGCCCGGCCGCCGCGGCGGGGCGTCATCACGGGCACGGGGGGACGCGTCGAGCTCGAGGGCGTGGTGCACGCGCCGGACGCCTTCGTCGTCCACCGCCCGGACGCCGAGCCCGAGCGCACCTCCCTGCCGCGCACGGGGCGCGGGTACGCGCACATGCTCGAGCACGTGCAGGAGTGCCTGGAGCAGGGGCGCACCGAGAGCCCCCTGTGGCCCCTGTCGACGACGCTCGAGGTGATGGGCGTGCTCGAGGAAGCCCTGCAGGCCCTCGGCGTCCGGATGGACGACGACCGCCCGCTCGGCTGACGCCCGCCGGCCCGCGCCGGTGCCGGCGGGCCCGTCGCGACGCGGTCGCCCTGCGCTAGGCGGTCGTGACGGGCTCCCACGCCTCGGCCGGCGCGGGCCGCGCGAGCAGGTAGCCCTGGGCCATGTCGACGCCCAGGTCGACGAGGTGCTCGAGCTCGGCGGGGCTCTCCACGCCCTCGGCCACGGTGAGCGCACCGGTGCGCCGCGCGAAGCCCACCAGAGCCGCGGCCATGGCGGAGGCGCCCGGCGAGCGGTGGACGTCCCGGACGATGCTCATGTCGATCTTGACGACGTCGGGGGCCAGCTGGACGACGTGGCGCATGCTCGCGAAGCCGGCGCCGGCGTCGTCGACGGCCACGGCGAGCCCGCGGGCCCGCAGGGGCGCCAGGACGGCCACGAGCGGGGCGTAGTCGTCGACGGGCTCGTGCTCGGTGATCTCGACCGCGACGTGGTCGAGCCGGCCCTCGCCGAGCAGGCGCGTGAAGGCCGGCGTCAGGACCGTCCGCGGTGCGGCGTTCACCGACAGGCGCCCCGGCGAGCGGTCGGCGTGGCGCAGGGCGGCCCGCAGGCACAGCAGGTCCAGGTGCTCGGCCGCCGCGGCCCGCTGCGCCCGGGCGAACCACCCGAGCGGTGAGGTCCGCGGCTCGGGGAAGCGGCTCAGCGCCTCCGCGGCCACCACGGACCCGCTCCCGAGGTGGACCACGGCCTGCAGCGCGGTCGTCGGGCCGCCGGCCGCGTCGAGGGCGTCGAGGTCGGCGAGCAGCTCCTGCCGGCCGTCCTCCTGGCGCTCCTCGTCCTCCAGCAGCCCCAGGACCACGGGGCCGACGCTGCGCAGGACCTCGGCGTCGCGGGCGCGCAGCTCGGGGCGCGCCGTGCGCGAGAGCGCGCAGAGCGTGCCGTAGAGGCTGCCGTCGGCGCGGCGCAGCGGGACGCCGACGTAGGCGCCGAGGCCGAGCGCCCGCGTGACCGCCAGGGCGGCCGTCACCGGGTGGGCGCCCGTGTCCGGCACGACCTCCTCGAGCTCGCCCTCGACGACGCGGTGGCAGTAGGTGGCCTCGAGCGGCTCGGAGTCCCCCGCCCGCACCATCGCCGGCCCGCGGGCGCTGACGTGGCGGAAGGTCAGCCGGTGGTCGCGCACCCGGGCGACGTAGGCGGTGTCCATGCCCAGCTGCTCGCGCACGAGGGCGAGCAGGGCCTCGACCCCGGACAGCGGCGCGCCCGCCGCGACCGGTGCGCCCTGCGCCCGCGGGACCCCCAGCACCCGCGGCGCCGTCGCGCGGCGCACCGCCTTGTCGGCGTACATGGCCGCGTCGGCGGCGCGCCACGCGGCCTGCAGGTCGCGGCCGCCCTCGAGGCAGGCCAGCCCGACCGAGGCCTCGATCCCGTGCGCCGAGAGCAGCTCCTGCATCTGCTGGGCGCGCCCCTGCGCCTCCGCGCGCGGCGTCTCCACGAGCAGCACGCCGAACTCGTCGCCGCCCAGGCGCGCGACCAGGTCGCCGCCGTGCAGGCGCTCGCCGAGGAGCTCGGCCGTGCGCCGCAGGAGCGCGTCCCCCGCCGCGTGGCCGCCCGTGTCGTTGACGGCCTTGAGCGCGTCGAGGTCCAGGACGACGACGCTGGTCGGCGTCCCGTAGCGGTCGGCCCGGGCCTCCTCCGCGACGAGCGCCGCGTCCCACGCCCGGCGGCTGGCGGCCCCGGTGAGGGCGTCGGTCGAGGCCGCCGCCTCGGCGCGCTCGGCGCGCCGGACCTCGCGCTCCAGCCGCAGCTCGTGGGAGAGGACGACGCCCAGCAGCGACGCCTGGAGCCGCACGTCCGGCAGGGACGCCTCCAGGTCGGGGCCCCGCGGCTCGAGGCCGGCGGCGCACAGGGCGCCCAGCAGCCGCCCCTCGGGGCACTCGACCGGCACGCTGAGGTAGGAGCCCACCTCCAGGCCCGTCACCGCCCGCATCCCCTCGTAGGCGGGGACCTCGTCGACGACCGGGGCCACCATCGGGGCCGAGCCCTCGACCATGCGCGCGCAGAAGGTGTCCTGCCACGGGCGGACCAGGCCGACGCGGTTGCCGAGGGGGTCCTCGTCGTGCGCGGTGGCGATCACGACGTAGTCCTCGCCGCGGCGCCGCGCCACCAGCCAGGAGTCCATGCCGAACCGCCTCTGGAGGTCCGCCAGCGACGCCCGGGCAGCCGTGGCGAAGTCCGTGACGGGCCCGGGCGGCCCTGCGGGCTGCGGCACCGCACCGGCTCGACCGCGCCCGGGCGCCACCGCTCCCGCTCGCTCCACGTCGGCCCCCCTCGCCCCATGACAGCAGGTGAGCAACGTAGCGCCTCGTGACTTCGGGGGGTGACGGATCACCGGCGCCGGCGGCGGGGCCCCGGAGCGGCCTCGGGGTGCGTGCTGGGGCGCCTCAGAGCCGCCCGACGTCGACGACGCGGACCACCGCGGCGCCCTCCTCGTCGCTGGCCGGGAGGTCGACCTCGGCGGAGAAGCCCCAGTCGCCGTCCCCCGCCGGGTCGGCGAAGACCTGCCGCACGTGCCAGACGTCGGGCTCCTTGCGCCACAGCAGCATCCGCGGGCCCCGGGCGTCCGCGCCCGTCCCGATCTCGTCGTGCTCGGCGTAGTAGGCGCTGAGCTGCTCGGCCCACGCGCCGGCGTCCCACCCGGTGGCGGCGTCGAGCTCGCCGAGGTCCCAGCTGCGGCGCAGCGCCGCCAGCTCGACCCGGCGGAACAGCGCGTTGCGGACCATGCGGGTGAAGGCCCGCTCGTTGCCGGTGACCGGCCGGGCCGGCGCCGTCGGGGCGCGCACCTCGGCGACCGCGGCGTCCACCCGGTCGGGGTCGGTCAGGTGCTCCCACTCGTCGAGCAGGCTCGAGTCGACCTGACGCACCAGCTCGCCGAGCCACTCCACGAGGTCGACGACGTCCTCGGTGCGCGCCTCGGCGGGCACGCCAGAGCGCAGCGAGCGGTAGGCGTCGGTGAGGTAGCGCAGCACCGCGCCCTCGGCCCGGACGAGCCCGTAGTGGGAGACGAACTCGCGGAAAGTCATCCCGCGCTCGTACAGGTCGCGGACCACCGACTTCGGCGACAGGACGGCGCGCGAGGCCCACGGGTGGCCCTTCGCGTACATCTCGAAGGCGGCCTCGAGGAGCTCCTCCAGCGGCTTGGGCCACGTGACGTCGTCGAGGAGCTCCATCCGCTCCTCGTACTCGATGCCCTCCGCCTTCATCTGCGCCACGGCCTCGCCGCGGGCCTTGAACTGCTGGGCGGCGAGGATCGCCCGGGGGTCGTCGAGCGTCGCCTCGACCACCGAGAGCACGTCGAGGGCGTGCGTCGGCGACTCGAGGTCCAGCAGCTCCACCGCCGCGAGGGCGAAGGTCGAGAGCGGGTGGTCCAGGGCGAAGCCGCGCGGCAGGTCGACCGTGAGCCGGTACCGGCGCCCGTCCGGCTCGGGCTCGTCCAGCCGCTCGACGACGCCGGCGGCCAGCAGGGCCTTGGTGATGCCGATGACCTCGCGCACGTGCCGGCGCTGGCGCGCCCGCGGCTCGTGGTTGTCCAGCAGCAGGTGCCGCATCGCCGCCGCGGGGTCCCCGGGGCGGGCGAGGACGTTGAGCACCATCGACGTGGAGACGGCGAAGTGCGGGCGCAGCGGCTCGGGCTCGGCGGTCACGATCTTGTCGAAGGACGCCCGCGTCCACGCGACGAAGCCCTCCGGCGGCTGCTTGCGCACCACCTTGCGGCGCTTCTTCTGGTCCTCGCCGGCCTTGGCGAGCGCCTTGAGGTTCTCCACCTCGTGCTCGGGCGCCTGGACGACGACCGTCCCGGCCGTGTCGTAGCCGGCGCGCCCGGCGCGGCCCGCGACCTGGTGGAACTCCCGGGCCGACAGCAGCCGCGTGCGGGTGCCGTCGTACTTGCTCATCGCCGACAGCAGCACCGTGCGGATCGGCACGTTGATGCCGACGCCCAGGGTGTCGGTGCCGCAGATGACCTTGAGCAGCCCCGCCTGCGCCAGCTGCTCGACCAGCCGCCGGTACTTGGGCAGCATCCCCGCGTGGTGGACGCCGATGCCGTGGCGCAGCAGGCGCGACAGCGTCTGGCCGAACCCCGTCGTGAAGCGGAAGCCGCCGAGGAACGCCGCGATCTCGTCGCGCTCGGAGCGCGTGGCCACCTGCGCGCTGGTGAGCGCCTGCGCCCGCTCCAGCGCCGCCGCCTGCGTGAAGTGCACGACGTAGACGGGCGACTGCCGCGTCTCCAGCAGCTCGTCGATCGTCTCGTGCACCGGCGTCGTCGCGTAGTAGTGGTGCAGCGGCACGGGGCGCTCCGCCGACGCGACGAGCGCCGTCTCCCGCTCCGTGCGCCGGGTGAGGTCCTCGCGGATGCCGGTCGTGTCGCCGAGCGTCGCCGACATGAGCAGGAACTGCGCCCGCGGCAGCTCCAGCAGCGGCACCTGCCACGCCCAGCCGCGGTCGGGGTCCCCGTAGTAGTGGAACTCGTCCATCACGACGAGGCCGATGTCGGCCTCGGGCCCCTCGCGCAGCGCCAGGTTGGCCAGCACCTCGGCGGTGCAGCAGATGATCGACGCCCCGGCGTTGACGCTCGCGTCGCCGGTGAGCATGCCCACGCGGTCGGCGCCGAACACGGCGCACAGCGCGAAGAACTTCTCCGAGACGAGCGCCTTGATCGGCGCCGTGTAGAAGGACCGCCGGCCCTCCGCCATCGCGAAGGCCTGCGCGCCCGTCGCCACCAGCGACTTGCCCGAGCCGGTCGGCGTGGCCAGCACGACGTTCGCGCCCGTCACCAGCTCGAGCAGCGCCTCCTCCTGGTGGGGGTAGAGCGACAGGCCCTGCTCCACCGACCACGTCGAGAACGCCGCGAGCAGCTCGTCCGGGTCCACCCCCGCCCCGGCCGCCACCGCCGCGCGCCGCAGCGGCTGCAGCGCGCTCACGAGGGAGGGCGCCGGGCGCGTCGAGGGCTCGGTCACCGGCGGGGTGGTCGGGGCTGCGTCGCTGGTCATCGGGATCAGGGTCCCACCGCTCGTCCGGCGGGCCGACCGTGGTCAGCGGCTCGCGCCAACATCGGAGGAGTCACGTCAGATGCAGCTTCCGACGCCGCAGACGGCACCAGGCGGGGAAGTCCGCGACTGCATCTCTGGGGTAGCGGCCGTCAGTCTCGGCGAGGGCATGGACGACGGCGACGGCTTGGGTCATGGTCTGGTGACCCAAGCGCTCCGCATCATCCAGCACGCCGAGGAGACCGATCTTCGCGAGGCCTCGCTTCTCAGCCGCCCGGGCCGCAGCCTTGTCGTCGACCACGACGACACCGTCGATGGACGTCGCCAAGGCGAAGCAGGTGGCCTCGCCGAGGTTGTGGAGTCCGCGCACGCCCAAGGGAACTTCCCACTCGGCCACTCTGGCGAGCCATTCGGAATCCTCCCTGTCCCCCTCGCTGACTGGCCACCCGAGCCTGAGCACCTCGCCGAGGACTCCTCCGCGGTCGAGCTCGCTCCTGACCACGCTGGTCGTGCGGTGGTCGCTGCTTCGCTGGCCGGCGAGGAAAGCCACGACGTCAAGGCGTTCCGCTCTCGCGGCGTGCAGCAGCGGGCTCGTGTCCCAGACCCATGGGCGTCCGTCGAGCATCACCACAGGTCAGGCGCCTCCGTCGAGGGCAGCTGGTCGAGGCTCAGGCGGTCGTGCAACAGGCGCACGGCTCCCTCCCCAGTGACTGCGCCGTCCTCGAAGGCGGCCATCACCGCCGACGTGTATCGAGCTCCCGTCTCGCCAGGGGGGAGGTCCGGTTGAACACCGCGCCCGACGACCGCCAGGAACTCTCCGAGCGTCGGGGTGGGACGGAGCCGTCGTTCTTCACCGCTCCACAAGAACGGGCGTGCCGCTGCCAGTGCTGTGCGCCAGGAGACGCGGTACGTGGCTGCGGTCGAGACGAGCGCACTCCGTCGCATCTGTGGCGTGTCGCTAGCGGCTAGGGCTCCTTGGACCACGGCAGCTGGCAGCAGCAGCGCCGTGGCGAAGGAGTCGATGAGCGCCTCGCGCTCGCTCGTCGCGGTGGAGACCGGCAGGTCACTCGAGTAGGCGTCCCCAGCGAGATGGTGGGCGAGCTCATGAGCGGCAGTGCTCCGTCTGCGTCCAGGGTCGACTGCGCCACCCACGACCGCGACGCCCCACTGGCCCTCATCAAGGCTCGCTCCTTCCACGTCCTCGTCGACGACCAGGACGAAGAGACCCAGCGACTCGGCCACATCGGCGAGGCCAGGCAGCGGCTCGTTACCCAACTGCAACCGCTTGCGGACGGCGCCGGCGGCGGCCACCGCGCTCGCGACATCGGTGATCTTCCAAGGGTCCGGCCTGTCAGTGGGTGCTAAGTAACCCTGCTCGACCAGCCATCGGACGTCGCGGCTGTGAGCCTCCAGCAGCAGGTCGGCGCGGGCCCTCATCCGCTCGACATCAGCGGCGTCGTCACCGAGCGGTTGACGTTGGGATGTGATGGCGAGTGGTCTTGGGCTGACGAGCAGGGTGAGAGGTACGCGAAGCTCCTCCGCGACCACTGCAGCCTCCAGGGCGGAGAGCCTTCGGTCGCCGGACTCGACTTTGAGCACGGCCGTGCGATCGACTCCCAGCGCGTCGGCCAGGTGCTTCTGCGTCACCCCGGCGGCCAGTCGTGCCTCACGAACGCGCTCTCCGACGTCGGCCCAAGCCATCGTGGTCATGCGTGCGAATATCGCACGCCCGGATGCCGCGCGGAGACGGTCTGCGTGCCCGTCACACGAAGGCGCTGGAGCCCGTGATCGCGCGGCCGACGACGAGGGTGTTGATCTCGCGGGTGCCCTCGTAGGAGTACAGGGCCTCGGCGTCGGCGACGAAGCGGGCGACGTGGTGGTCGACGAGGATCCCGTTGCCGCCCATCACCTCCCGGGCGCGGGCGACGACGTCGCGCATCCGGGCGGTGCAGAAGGCCTTGGCCATGGCCGCGTGCTCGTCGCGGCGCTCGCCGGCCTCCTCGAGCTGGCAGACGCGCACGACCATGCCGAGCGAGGCGGTGATGTCCGAGAGCATCCGCACGAGGTGGTCCTGGACGAGCTGGAAGGACGCCAGGGGGCGGCCGAACTGGGTGCGCTCGCGCGTGTAGGCGAGGGCGTGCTCGTAGGCCCCGACCGAGACGCCCACGGCCTCCCAGGCGACGCCGCCGCGGGTGCGGCGCAGGACCTCGTTGGTGTCCCGGAAGCTGTTCGCGCCCTCGAGGTGGTTCGCCGCGGGGACGCGGCAGCCCTCGAGAGCGATGTCGGCGTTCTCGACGGCGCGCAGGGCGGTCTTGCCCCGGATCGGCGTGGCGGTGAACCCCGGCGTCCCCCTCTCGACGAGGAAGCCCTTGACCTGGTCGTCCGCGACGTCGCGCGCCCACACGACGACGACGTCGGCGAAGCAGGCGTTGCCGATCCAGCGCTTGGCGCCGTCGAGCACCCACTCCTCGCCGTCGCGGCGCGCGGTCGTGCGCATCCCGCCGGCGACGTCGGAGCCGCCCTCGGGCTCGGTGAGGGCGAAGGCGCCCACGACGTCCATGCGCCGCATCGCGGGCAGCCACCGCGCCCTCTGCTCCGCCGAGCCGAGGACGGCGAGCGTCCCCATGACCAGGCCGTCGTGGACGCCGATGAAGGTGGCCGTCGAGGGGTCGACGCGCGCGAGCTCCATCCGCAGCCACCCGGTGAGCAGCGTCCGCCGTGCGGGCTCGTCGTCAGCCGCCACGCCCAGCCCGATCAGGCCCTCCTCGGCGAAGCGCGGGGCGAGGGCGTGCGGCACCTGCTCGTCGACCCACCGCTGGGAGGCGCCGGGCGCCACCTCGGCGGCGTAGAACCGCCGGGCCCGCACGACGAGCTCGCGCTCGTCGTCGGTGAGCAGCTGCTGGTAGCCGAAGAAGTCGCCGGCCAGCAGGTCGGGGGTCATGGGGGGCCGCGGGTCGCGCGTGCTCATCAGGTGTCGCCTCTCCTCGTCGAGCGGACGAGCGCATCGTGCGCCACCGCCCGCCCGGCGCGCCAGGCGCTCCCGCCGGCGGGGGGTGCGGACCCGCCCGGACGGGTGGCGGGCACCGCTGAGCCGCCGGGCGGGCGGGCCGCTCGCGCCGATCCGGGACGTTCCGGACGTCCGGGACGGCGCGGGGGAGAGGGGAGTGTCGGCCCCCGTCGATACGCTCGGCCGCGTGACTCCCGCACGCCCCTCCCGCCCCCCGGAGCGCGGCGTCGGTCGCCCGGCCGCACCTCGACGCGGTCGGGGGGCCTCGCTCGCCGCGCCGGGCGTGCCCGCCGATCGCCTCGCCCTGCACCGTCCCGCCGGGGTGCTGCCGGCGGGGGACCTGCCGGGCGGCGTGGACGTGCTGTGGGTCCTGTCGGCCGCCGGTGCCGCAGCGCTGGCGGGCTGGCGGGCCGGGGCCCTCGAGGCGGGGCTGGGCCTCGCGCTGGTCCTCGCCCTGCGGCTGGCGCCGCGGGCGCTCGCACCCGGGGCGGTCGCGGCGCTGGGAGCGCGGCTGGGCGGGGCGGCCGGCCCGGTCGGCCACGTCGTCCGGGCGCTCGCCGCCCTGGCTCTGGTCGTCGCGCTCGAGCTGCTGGGACCGGGAGCGCTGTGGTGGGCGGCCGCGCTGGTCGCGGTCGCGGAGCTCCTCCGGCCCGCGTCGCGGGCCGCGGCCCTCAGCAGCGGCACGCGCCGCGTGGCCGCCGCGCTCCCGCCGGCGCTCCTGGCGCTGCTCCTGGGCGCCCTCGGGCGGGCCCTCGACGCTGTGACGGGTGCGCTCGCCGCGCCCGAGCCGGCGCTGCTCGTCGTGGCCGGCGCCGGCGCCGCCCTCGCGCTGCGCGCCCGGGGCGGTGCCGGCAGCGGCTCGGGCGCGGTCCCGCCCTCCGCCGGCGCCCGCTGGGCCGACCGGGGCGAGGCCCTGCGACGCGTGGTGGCCACGCCCCGCGGCGCCGCCCGCTGCGCAGCCCTGGCGCCCGTCGTCGTGGCGGCGGCGCTGGCGCCGCTGCACGTGCTCGGGCTCGGCGCCGGCGCGTCGGGTGCGGCGCTGCTGCTGCTGGCGCTGGGGGGCGGCGCCCTCGCCGGGTCCGCCGGCGCCTCCCGCTGGCCCACGGCGACCGGCGCCCCCGGGACGGTGCTCTCGCTGTCCGCCGGCGCAGCCGCCGTCCTGGTCCTGCTCGCCGGCCCCCTCACCGACCTGGTGCTCACGGCCCTCGTGCTCGCGCTCGCGGGCGCTGCCGCCGGCGTCGCGGTCGTCGCGTCCGGCCACCTCGACGGCGCCGGCCCCGCCGCGACGACCACCGTCCGGGGGGCGGAGGGCTGGGTCCTCGGCGTCGTCGCGGTGCTGGCCGCGCTGGCCGCGGGCGTCCTCGGCGCCGTGTCCTTCCCCCTCGGCTCGGCGGGGACCCTCGACGTCGGGGGAGCGGGAGTCGTCCTGGTCCTGGTGGGCCTGGCGGCGCTGGCGACCTCGCTCCTGGTCGCCCGCCCCCTCGCGGACCGCGCGGCCGGCCCGCTGCTGCCCGTCCTGCTGGACCGCTCGGCGGCGCCGGTCGGCCCGGCCTCGCCGGCGGCGCGCGCTGGTGAGCCGCACGGGCTCGCCGGGGTGCTCGTGGCGCTCGAGGGTGGCGACGGCGCGGGCAAGTCCACGCAGGCCGAGGTGCTCGGCCGGGAGCTGGCTCGTCGGGGCCTCGAGGTGGTGCTGACGCGCGAGCCCGGCGCGACCCCGCTCGGGGCGCGCGTGCGCCGGCTGCTGCTGGACCGCGGCCCGGACCAGCCCGTCGTCACCCCGCGGGCCGAGGCGCTCCTGTACGCGGCCGACCGGGCCGCCCACGTGGAGCAGGTCGTCCGTCCGGCCCTGGCCCGCGGCGCGGTCGTCGTCACCGACCGCTACGTCGACTCCTCCCTCGCCTACCAGGGCGCCGGCCGCGCGCTGCCCCGGGAGGAGGTCGCCTCGCTGTCGCGCTGGGCCACCGAGGGCCTCGTCCCCGACCTCGTCGTCGTCCTCGACGTGGACGCGGCGACGGCGGCCGCCCGGCGCGCCGGTCGCGGGGCGGACGACCGCCTCGACGCCGAGCCCGCCGCCTTCCACGAGCGGGTCCGGGCGGTCTTCCTCGAGCTGGCGCAGCGGGGCGGCGACCGCTACCTCGTCGTGGACGCGGGAGCGGCCCCCGAGGTGGTCGCCCGCCGCGTGCTCGCCGGGGTGGAGCCCCTGCTCCCCGCGCTCGCGGGCGAGGGAGCCCGCGAGGAGACGGGCCCGCTCGCGCCGGGCGGGTCCGGAGCCGCCCCGAGCACGGGCGCCGGAGCCCGTGCCGTCCAGCCGCAGGCCGCTCCCGCGCCCCCCACCCAGCCGCTCGACCTCGTCCCCTCCGCGGCTGCCGACGTGCCGCCGGGACCCTCCGTGTCGCCCGCCGCGCCCGTGGTGGAGCAGCGGGAGGGGCGCGAGGGCGCGCAGGAGCGGGCGCGTCAGCACCGCGAGGCCGAGGAGCAGCGGCAGGCCGAGGAGCAGCGGCAGGCCGAGGACCAGCGGCGGGCCGTGGAGCGCGAGGCCGTGGAGCGGGAGGCCGTGGAGCGGGAGCGGCGCGAGGCCGAGGAGCGGCGTCTCGCCGAGGAGCACCAGGCCGAGGAGCGCCAGGCCGAGGAGCGGCGCCAGGCCGCGGAGCGCGAGGCCGCGGAGCGGCGCCAGGCCGAGGAGCGGCGTCTGGCCGAGGAGAGCGCGCAGCAGCAGCGCGCCGAGGAGCGCGAGCGGCGGGACGCCGAGCTGCGGCGCGACCAGGAGGCGGTGGCCCGCGAGCGCGCCGCGGAGTCGGTGCGCTCGGCCGAGGTGGCCGTGGAGGCGGCTCGGGCCCTCGGGGACGCCCGCCGGCCGGTCGTCGAGGTGCCCGCGGCCCCGGCGGGCGGGGCGGCCGCCCCGTCACCCGCCCTCCCGGTGCGGCTCCCCGAGGAGCGGCTCCGGCAGCTGCCCGACGCCGTGCGGCGCTCGGCGGTCGACGTCGCGGACGCCCAGCGCGAGGCGCGCTCGTCCGCCCTGTCCGCGGCGGCGCAGCAGCGCGCCCGCCTCGAGCGCGACCAGCGCCGTGCCCAGGAGCACCAGAGGCTGGGCGAGCTGGCCGCCCGCGAGCGCGAGGAGGCCGAGCGCGCTGTCGCGCTGGCGCGGGAGGAGGAGGAGCGGACGGCTCGTCGGGAGGCCGAGGAGGCGCGCGCGGAGGAGGTCCGCCGCGCCGGCTCGACCCGGCGCGCGGAGACCGAGCGGCTCGAGGAGATGCTGGGCCGGGGGAGCGGGGCCACCTCGTCCGGGGCGCACCCGGCGCCGAGGACGGCCGAGCTGCCGGCCGTGGGAGAGGACCGGCCGGCGCTCCACGAGCTCGAGGCGGCCGACCGCCGGCGCCAGGCGCTCCAGCGCGCGCGCCGCCGGGCAGCGGCCTCCCGCCGGCGCGCGGAGTCCGAGCAGGTCTCCGGCGCCGAGGTCGACGGCGAGCCGCGCCGAGGAGAGGGCGAGCTCGCGGACGAGCTGTTCTCCTGGCAGGACGACGACGACCGGCGGGACGGCCGGTGAGCGTCTGGGACGACCTGGTCGGCCAGGAGGACGCGGTCGAGGTGCTGCGCCGCGCCGCCCTGCCCGGCAGCGGGGCGCTGGCCCACGCCTGGCTCTTCACCGGCCCGCCGGGCTCGGGCCGCTCCGTGGCGGCCCGCGCCTTCGCGGCGGCGCTGCTGTGCGAGACCGGCACCGGCTGCGGCACCTGCCACGCGTGCCGCACGGCCGTCCAGGGCACCCACGCCGACCTGCGGGTGGTCGCGACCGAGCAGCTGACCCTGCGCATCGACGCCGTCCGCGAGCTGGTGCAGGCCGCCCAGCGGCGGCCCTCCACGGGGCGCTGGCGCATCGTCCTCGTGGAGGACGCCGACCGGATGCTCGAGCGCACCACGAACGTGCTGCTCAAGGCCGTCGAGGAGCCGCCGCCGCGCACCGTGTGGCTCCTGTGCGCCCCCAGCCCCGAGGACGTGCTCCCGACGATCCGCTCGCGCGCCCGCCCGGTCCGCCTCCGCGTGCCCCCCGTGGCGGCGGTGGCCGAGCTGCTGGTGCGGCGCGACGGCGTCGACCCCGCGATGGCGGCGTTCGCGGCCCGGGCCGCGCAGAGCCACGTCGGCCTGGCGCGCCGGCTCGCGCGCGACGAGGGGGCGCGGACCAGGCGCCGGGAGGTCGTCCGCACGCCGCTGGAGCTGCGCGGCACGGCGGACGCCGTCGTGCGCGCGGGCGAGCTCGTCGACGTGGCCACGGAGGAGGCCGCCTCCGCCACGGCCGAGCGCGACGCGCGCGAGCGTGCGGACCTGCTGCGGACGCTCGGGGTGGAGCCCGGGCGCGCGGCGCCGCCCGCGCTGCGCTCCCAGGTGCGCCAGCTCGAGGAGGACCAGAAGAAGCGGGCGACCCGGCTGCGCCGCGACGTGCTGGACCGTGCGCTGCTGGACCTGCTGTCGGTCTACCGCGACGTGCTCGTCCTCCAGCTCGGCGCGGACGTCGAGCTCGTCAACGCCTCGATGGCCGGCGAGCTGGAGACCCTCGCCCGACGCGGCGGCCCGGCTGCGACCCTGGGGCGCATGGACGCGATCGGGACGGCGCGCGAGCGCATCCAGGCGAACGTGAGCCCGCTGCTGGCGGTGGAGGCCCTGTGCGTGTCGCTGCTGCCCGAGGGGGCGGACGCGGCGTGACCGGGACGTCGACCCGCTCGCGGCGCGTCCTGGGGCGCGGGGCGGTCGCCGCGGCCGGGGTCCTGGTCCTCGCGGGGTGCAGCGGCGCCGCGGAGCCGGTGGGCGGGCCCGCCACCACCCTGCCCGCCCCCGGGCCGGTGACGGCGACCGCGGGCGAGGCGGCGCAGGATCCGGCCCTGGCGCGCTTCTACGACCAGCAGCCGGAGTGGGTGCCGTGCGGTCAGGTCCGGGAGTGCACGACCGTGACCGTGCCCGTCAGCTGGGCGGAGCCGGCCGGGGAGGTGCTCGAGCTGGCCGTGGCCCGCGTGCCCGCCGGGGACGAGGACGAGCGCCTGGGGTCGCTGCTGGTCAACCCGGGGGGCCCCGGGGCCTCGGGGGTCGAGTGGGTGGGTGCCGACGCCGCCGCCGTGGTCAGCGAGGAGGTCCGCGAGCGGTACGACGTCGTCGGCTTCGACCCCCGCGGCGTCGGGAGCTCGGAGCCGGTGGACTGCGTCGACGACGCGGCGCTGGACGCCTACCTCGCCGAGGACGTCGACACGACGACCCTCGAGGGGCGGGCCGAGGCGGTCGAGCGGGCGCGCGAGTTCGCCGCCGGGTGCGAGGCCGACGCCGGCGCGCTGCTCGGCGAGGTGGGCACGCCGTCCGTCGCGCGGGACCTGGACGTGCTGCGCGCCGTCCTGGGCGACGAGCGGCTGAGCTACCTCGGCAAGTCCTACGGGACCCTCATCGGCGCCGAGTACGCCCGGCTGAACCCCCAGCGGGTGGGACGCCTCGTGCTCGACGGCGCGCTGGACCCGGCGAGCACGGCCGAGGAGGTCGCCGTCGGCCAGGCCCGGGGCCTCGAGTCCTCGCTGCGCGCCTTCGTGACGGCGTGCCTGGCCGGTGACGTCGACGACTGCCCGCTGGAGCCCGGGGACGGGGGCGAGGGCGCGGTCGACGCCGCCCTGGCCGAGGTGGCCGCCCTCGTCGAGGGCGCCGCGGAGACGCCCCTGCCCACGGGCGACCCGGACCGCCCGCTGACCCGCCCGCTGGCGGCGACCGGCGTGGTGGCGCCGCTCTACGAGGACGCCCTGTGGCCCGTGCTCGCCACGGCTCTCGCGCAGGCGCAGGACGGTGACGGCGCGGGGCTCCTGGCCCTCGCGGACGCCTACTCCGGGCGCGCCGAGGACGGGTCCTACGCCAGCAACCTGCTCGAGGCGTTCACGGCGGTGAGCTGCCTGGACTACCCGGCCGCGCCCGACGACCCGGCGGAGCAGGCGAGGGTGCGCGAGCAGCTCGAGGAGGCCGCGCCCACCTTCGCCGGTCTCCTGGTCGGCGAGGACGTCACCTGCGACGTCTGGCCCGAGCAGCCCGTGCGGACCCCGGCGCCCGTCGAGGCGGCCGGCGCCGCACCCGTCCTCGTCGTGGGGACGACGGGCGACCCCGCGACCCCCTACGCCTGGGCGCAGTCGCTCGCCGACCAGCTGGCCTCCGGGCGGCTGCTCACCTACGAGGGGGAGGGGCACACGGCCTACCTGCGCGCCTCGGAGTGCGTGGACGGCGCCGTCGACGCCTACTTGCTGCAGGGCGTCCTCCCGGGTGAGGGGGCGGCCTGCGAGACGTGATGTCGTGCTCCGAGGGGTACCGGAAAGCGGTTCCCCGATGTTTGATGCTGATCACTCACCGAGTCACCCAACCGGGTGGCCACGTCTCCGCGGGAGTCAAGATGAACGCGCATCGCCCCGACGCCGGTTCCATGACCAACACGCAGAGCCCTCGCCGCCCCGCCCGTCGCGCCCTGAGCGCCGTCCTCGGCGCCGCTGTCGTCAGCGCCTCCCTCCTCGGCGCGTCCGGTGCGGCCAGCGCCGCCTCCCGCACCGACGCGGGTCACCGCTGGGATTCGGTGTCCTCGAGCCGTGTGGACGCCGGTCACCGCTGGGACGCGGTGTCCTCGAGCCGCACCGACGCCGGGCACCGCTGGGACGCGGTCTCGTCGAGCCGCACCGACGCCGGGCACCGCTGGGACGCGGTCTCGTCGAGCCGCACCGACGCCGGTCACCGCTGGGACGCGGTGTCCTCGAGCCGCACGGACGCCGGGCACCGCTGGGACGCGGTGTCCTCGAGCCGCACCGACGCGGGGCACCGCTGGGACGCGGTGTCCTCGAGCCGCACCGACGCGGGGCACCGCTGGGACGCGGTGTCCTCGAGCCGCACCGACGCCGGTCACCGCTGGGACGCGGTCGTGACCTCGAACCGCACGGACGCCGGTCACCGCTGGGACTGACCTCCAGGTCGGGCCGGGCCCGAGCACGCGGCGCCCTCCGGAGGCGGCCGCCCGCCGCCCGTCGGGCCGGGGTCTGCGGGGGTGCGCCGGCACCCCGGGCCCGGAGGTCATGATGAGGCGGTGAGGGAGGCGCGGTGAGCGGGTCGACAGCCGCACGGGACGGCCGTGGTCGCGCGACGCGCCGGCCGTCCCGGGCGGCGAGGCGGGCGGCGGGCATCCCGGGGCTGACGGCGGGGCTCCTCCTCCTGGCCTCCCTCCTCACCGCGCTCGTGGTCCTCGTCCACGGCCCCGCGCTCGGGCTCGGGGCCCCGTGGCTCCTGCTCCTGGTCCTCTTCGCCGCGGGCGAGCGGGTGGTCGCCCACCTGCCGACGAGCCAGGGCGCCCACAGCTTCACGCTGCGCGAGATCCCGGCCGTCCTCGGGCTCGCCCTGCTCGAGCCCACCGGGTACGTCGTCGCCTACGTCGCCGGCACGGCGGCGATGGCCGTCCTCTCGCGCCAGGGCGCCGCGAAGCTCGCCTTCAACGTCAGCCTCTTCCTCCTGGAGGCCTCGGCCGGCGTCCTGCTGTACCAGCTGGTCCTCGGGGGCGGCAGCCCGTCGGAGCCCCGGGGCTGGATGGCGGCGATGATCGCGGTCTTCGCCACGGACCTCATGGCGGCGGTCGCGGTCACCGCGGTGATCCGCGCCTCGGAGGGCCGCGCCTCGTCGTCCTCGTTCCAGCTCTCCGCGTGGGTGCGGACCGGGCTCCTCGCGGCCCTGATCAGCGCGAGCGTCGCCGTCCTCCTGCTCGTCCTGGTGGAGGTGCGGCCGCTGGCGCTGCTCGTGCTCACGTTCACCGCCGCCGTCCTGCTGTACGGCTACCGCCACTACATCTCGCTCGTCGACGGCTACGCCCGCCTGCAGACCCTGTACCGCTTCGTCGGGTCCACGGGTCGGGCCGCGGAGCTCGACGACGCGATGGGGACCGTCCTCGCCGAGGCGGGCCGGCTGCTGCGCGCCGAGCGCGCCGAGCTCGTGATGCTGGGCCAGGGGGGTGCGGTCGGCACCATCTTCGGGTCGTGCCCGCGGGACGGGCTGACCAGCAGGCGCCTGCTCGAGGAGGAGCTGGGCTCCGCGTGGTGGTCACCGGCGGTGGCCGGGGCGCCGGTCCTGCTGCCGAGCGACGCCAGGGACGGGCGCGCGCCCGGCGCGCCGCGGGACGGCATCGCGGTGCCGCTGGAGTCGGAGGGCTTCCGCGGCGTCTTCCTGGTCGCGGACCGGACCTTCGAGCGGGAGACCTTCGGGACCCGGGACCTGCAGCTGTTCGAGACGCTCAGCGCCCACGCGGCGGTGACGCTGGAGAAGGCCCGGCTGGTCGACCGCCTGCGCCGCGTCGCCGCCGAGCGCGAGCACGACGCGCTGCACGACGCCCTCACCGGCCTGCCGAACCGGCGCGCCTTCAACGAGGCCGTCGCGCGCACCCTCTCCGCCGGGACGGGCGGTGCCGTGCTGCTCATGGACCTCGACGACTTCAAGGACGTCAACGACACGCTCGGGCACCGCGCGGGCGACGAGCTGCTCCAGGTCACCGGGCGCCGGCTGGGCGCCCTCGTGGCGTCGGGCGGCGCCGGGGAGGAGTCCGGCACGGTGGCCCGCCTCGGCGGTGACGAGTTCGCCGTCCTGCTGCCCGGGGTGGGCGCCGACGAGGCCGTCCGCCGGGCCCGCGAGCTGCTGGAGTCGGTCACCGCCCCCGTGCCGATCCAGGACATCACACTGACGACGACGGCGAGCATCGGCGTCGCCCCCATCCCCCTCGACGCGCGCGACAGCGACGAGCTCCTCGTCCACGCCGACGTGGCCATGTACGCGGCGAAGGCCGCCGGCAGCGGGGTGATGCCCTACGTCCCCGAGGACACCGACGCGGTGCACCGCCGCCTCGCGCTCGCGGGAGAGCTGCCGAGCGCCATCGAGCACCGCCAGTTCGAGGTCTGGTGCCAGCCCCAGACCGACGCCCGCACCGGTGCCGTGACCGGCGTCGAGGCGCTGCTGCGCTGGTGGCACCCGTCCTACGGCTGGGTCCCGCCCACCGAGGTCGTGGCGATCGCCGAGCGCACGGGCGTCCTGGGGCGACTGACGCTCGCGGTGCTGGCGGAGTCGCTGCGGCTTCGGGCCGAGTGGGCGCGCGGCGGCCACGAGCTCGACATCTCGGTCAACGTGACGGCGCGCGACATCTCCGACCTGTCGCTGCCCGGCTCCGTCGGGGCGCTGCTCGCGGCCACGGGCACGCCGCCGTCCGCGCTCGTGCTGGAGATCACCGAGAGCGGCGTCATGAGCGATCCCGAGCGGAGCCTGGAGGTGCTCGCGGCGCTGCACCGCCTCGGCGTCGGCGTGAGCGTCGACGACTTCGGCACCGGCCACTCCTCGCTGGCCTACCTGGAGCGGCTGCCGGTCAACGAGGTCAAGATCGACCAGTCGTTCGTCAAGCGGCTCGAGGTCGAGGCGACCGACTCCACGGTGGTGCGCTCGATCGTCCTGCTCGCCCACGACCTGGGGATGCGGGTCGTCGCGGAGGGGGTGGAGAGCGACGTCGCGCGCCAGCGCGTGCAGGCCCTCGGCTGCGAGCTGGTGCAGGGCTTCGTGGTCGCGCGGCCCATGCCCGGCGACCAGGTGCCGGGGTGGGTGAGCGAGCGCGCCGGGGAGGTGCTGCCGGGCTGACCCGTCCCACGATCCGAGAGCACCGTCTCGGCAGGCGGCGACGCTCCTAGCGTGCGGGCACCAGCACCGCAGGAGGCGCCATGAGCACGACCCCCGCCGCGCGCGGCACCGCCGCGACCGACGGCCCCGTCAACCCCACCCGGAGGGTGGTGACGGCCAGCCTGGTCGGCACGGCCATCGAGTTCTACGACTTCTACATCTACGCGACAGCCGCGGTCCTCGTGTTCCCGGCGCTGTTCTTCCCCCAGGACGACCCGACGAGCGCGCAGCTGCAGTCGCTGGCGACCTTCGCCATCGCCTTCGTCGCCCGGCCCTTCGGGTCGGCCCTCTTCGGGCACTTCGGCGACCGCGTCGGCCGCAAGGCGACCCTCGTGGCCTCGCTGCTGGTGATGGGCGTCTCGACCGTGCTCATCGGGCTGCTGCCCACCTACGCCTCCATCGGGGTCTGGGCGCCCCTCCTGCTGTGCGTGCTGCGCTTCGGGCAGGGCCTCGGCCTCGGCGGGGAGTGGGGCGGGGCCGCGCTGCTCGCCACCGAGAACGCGCCGCGCGGCCGGCGCGCGCTCTTCGGGTCCTTCCCGCAGCTCGGCGCGCCCATCGGCTTCTTCGTCGCCAACGGCGTGTTCCTGGTGCTGTCCGCGACGATGTCGGACGAGGCCTTCCTCGCCTGGGGCTGGCGCGTGCCCTTCGTCCTGTCGGCGGGGCTCGTCCTGGTCGGGCTGTACGTGCGGCTGCAGCTGGCTGAGACGCCGGTGTTCGCGCGCGTGGTGGCCTCGGGCTCGCAGGTCCGGGTCCCCATCGCCGCGGTCCTGCGCCGCTCGCCGGGCCCGCTCGTCATCGGCATCGGCGTGATGCTCGCCACCTACACGCTCTTCTACCTGATGACGGTCTTCTCCCTCACGTACGGCACCACGGCGGCGGCCGACGGCGGGCTCGGCTACACCCGCGAGGAGTTCCTCGTCCTGCTCATGGTCGGCGTCCTCGCCTTCGGCGCCCTCGTGCCGGTCGCGGGCCTGGTCGCCGACCGCTTCGGGCGCCGGACGCCGCTCCTGCTGACGACGGCGGCGATCATCGGCTTCGGGCTCCTCATGCCGCTGGTCGTGGGCGACGGCGGCCAGGGCCGGGTGCTGCTCTTCCTGCTCGTCGGCCTGGGCCTGATGGGCCTGACCTTCGGGCCGATGGGGGCCCTGCTGCCCGAGCTCTTCCCGCCGAGGGTCCGCTACACGGGCGCCTCGCTGTCCTACAACCTCGCGAGCATCCTGGGCGCCTCGGTGGCCCCGTACATCGCCACGGCGCTCAACGCGCGCGGCGGCCTCTCGTGGGTCGGCTTCTACCTGGCCGGCATGGGCGTCGTCACGCTCGTCGCGCTGCTCGTCTCCCGCGAGACCCGCGGCAGCGACTTCGCGGGCACGGGCGAGACCGGGGCGGTGGTCCCGGCCCGGGGCGCGCGGTCCTAGGGTCCCTCGCGTGAGCGTCCTCGACCTCGTCCCCGCCGCCCTCGACGGCACCCCGCTCGACCCGGTGCCGCTGGCGGCGCGCGCGGTCCTCGTCGTCAACGTCGCCTCGCGCTGCGGCCTCACGCCGCAGTACGAGGGGCTCGAGCGGCTGCAGCAGCGCTACGGCGACGCCGGCCTGACGGTGCTCGGGGTCCCGTGCAACCAGTTCCGGGGCCAGGAGCCCGGCAGCGCCGAGGAGATCGCCGAGTTCTGCTCGGCGACCTACGGCGTCACGTTCCCGCTGACGGAGAAGGTGGACGTCAACGGGGACGAGCGGCACCCGCTCTACCGCCGCCTGGTCGAGTCCCCCGACGCGCAGGGGGAGGCGGGGGACGTGCAGTGGAACTTCGAGAAGTTCCTCCTGGCGCCGGGCGGCGCCGTCGTGGCCCGCTTCCGGCCCGGCGTCGAGCCGGAGGCGCCCGAGCTGGTCGCCGCGCTGGAGGCCCACCTGCCGGGCGCCCCCCGCGACGCCTGAGCCCGCCGGGGCGGTCCGGGAGGTCTCCCGCGGTCGGCGGAGGCCCGACGGGCGACGGGGGTCGAGACCACCCCCCGCGGCCCGGTAGCATGGTCGCCGCGACGCGCTCCGGCGCGCCCGCCGCCTTAGCTCAGTCGGCTAGAGCGACGCACTCGTAATGCGTAGGTCAAGGGTTCGACTCCCTTAGGCGGCTCCCACCGAGGCCCCCGGCGCTCCGGCGCACGGGGGCCTCGCCGCGTCCGGGCCGGGTCCGGCGGCGTCGAGCCGGGGCCTGGCCCCGTGCGCAGGACCCGGGTCCTCACAGGTCGCCGCGGCGGCGCAGCTCCCACATCCGGGTGAAGACGTGGCGGCGGAGGGCGTCGGCGTCGTCCTCGCCCAGCTCGAGGAACCTCAGACCGACGTCGACGTGGCGGGTGCCGTGCCGGAACCGCCGGTGCACCACGCGCGCCCGCACGGGAGCCGACAGCCCCTCGACGGGGAGCTGCAGCCGCACCGTGCCGCCCTGCTCGAGACCGACGACCACGGGGTCGACGAGGCAGCGCGCGCCGCCCTCGCTGAGGTCGAGGACCGGGACCTCGAGGTCGCCGTCCGCGGCGTCGACCTCCCCGTCCTGGGGGCCGGGCGCCGCCCGTCGGGCCCCGACCAGGACGGCGCGGGCGTCCATCGGGATCCGGACGGCGTCGCGCCGCTGGACGCGCTGGGGCGGCCCGACGACGACGGCCGACCAGTCCGAGCCCCCGGTGCGCTGGACGACGACGGGGATCCCGACCAGGTCGCACCCGTCGGTCCGCAGGAGGTCGACCCGCTCGCCCTCCACGAGCCGCGAGGGGACGCCGCCGACGTCCTCCGGGGGCGCGAGGAGCAGGCGGTCGGGCTCGACGCCGAGCACGCGGGCCGTCAGCGGGACGCCGGCGCGGTGCAGCGACACGTCCAGCAGCTCCCCGGGGCTCGGGGCCTCCTCGACGGGCAGGTGCGGGCGCGCGGCGGTGCTCGTCGACCTGCTCACGCGGTCCACCTCCTTCGCCGTCCCCGGCGCGTGCGGGGACCTCGCGGTCACCATCGGCGCGGTGCGGGCGCACCTGAGGGCTGGCGGGGAGGGCGCCGGCGGCTCGGGGCACACTGGCCCGCATGTGCGGTCGCTACGCGAGCTCGGTCCGCGACGCGGAGGTCGTCGACGAGCTCGCCGTCGACGACGTGGTCGGCGACGAGCTCCCGCCCTCGTGGAACGTGGCGCCGACCGACGACGTGCGCGTCGTCGTCGAGCGCCCCGCCCGCGACGGCGACGACGGGCCGCAGGAGCCGCGGCGGCAGCTGCGCACCGCCCGGTGGGGGCTGGTGCCCCCGTGGTCGAAGGACCCCTCCACCGGCGCGCGCATGATCAACGCCCGCTCGGAGACCGTCACCGAGCGGTCGGCGTTCCGCACCGCGGCCAGCCGCCGCCGCTGCCTCGTGCCGGCCGACGGCTACTTCGAGTGGCAGGCCGTCGCGGGCCAGCGGCGCAAGACGCCGTGGTTCCTGCGGGCGGAGGACTCCTCCCTGCTGACGTTCGCCGGCCTGTACGAGCTGTGGCGCGACCCCGCCCGCTCCGACGACGACCCGGCGCGCTGGCTGTGGTCGGTGACCGTCGTCACGACCGCCGCCCACGACGCCCTGGGGGAGATCCACGACCGCACGCCGCTGCTCGTGCCGCCCGCTGCGCGCGCGGACTGGCTGAGCACCGCCACCACCGAGCTCGAGGAGGTGCGGGCCCTGGTCGCCTCCCTGCCCGAGCCCCGCCTCGTCCCGCACGTCGTGGGCCCCGCGGTGGGCGACGTCCGCCAGGACGGCCCGCAGCTCGTGGAGCCGGTCGCCGGGGCGGAGGCCGGGCGGTGAGCGGCGCCGCACCCCCCGGGGGCCGCGGCCGGCCCGAGCTCGACCGCGCCCGGCTCGTCGGCCGCGGGGCGCGTTCCGGGGTCGTCCTCGGCGTCGTCGCAGGCCTCGCCAGCGGGCTCGTGCTGCTGCTCCTCGGCGACGGGCGGGACGCAGCCCTCGTGGTCCTCGCGGCGGTGGCGCTCTCGGCCGCCCTCGGGGCGGCCACCGGGGCCCTGGGCGCGCGCCTGGTCGCCGCCCAGCTCGAGGCCGGCACCGGGGTCCGCCCGCTGCCCGTGGTCGTGACGACGGCGCTCGTGGCCGCGGGCCTGCTCGTGGTGGTCTCGGCGTCGCTCGCCGCGTGGTGGGCCGGGCCGGCGCTCGCCGGCGCGGGCGTCGTGCTCGCCCTCCTGCGCGTCGCCGGCCTGGCCCGGGCGACGCGCGCCCGGGCCGTCACCGGTCGCTGACCCCACCGCCCGACCCCACCGCCCGACCCCACCGCCCGGCCCGAGCGGCCGGGCGTCCCTCCTGGTGTCACCCTCCCGGGTTACCGTCCTCCCGGCGCCGGGGGGCGGCGCCCGTGGAGAGGGAGGTCTGCGTGGGTGTCCTGCGCCATGTCGTGTTCCCGGCGCTGCGCCTGGTGGTGTGGGCCGTCATCGCGGCGGCCCTGGTCTGGCTCGCCTTCGGCGGCGGGGCCACCGACCTGCGCGGCTCCGACGCGGCCGAGCCGTCCGTCGAGCTGACGCCGCCGGAGACCGTCGTCGCGCGCGGGGACGTCGTCAACACCGTCGAGCTCGAGGGCACCGTGCAGGGCGACGCCGCCGCGGAGGTGCGCTCCACGGGCGCCGGCGAGGTGGCGCGCGTGCGCGTCGACGTCGGCGACGAGGTCGAGCAGGGCGCCCCGCTGGTCGAGGTCACCGTCTCCGAGGAGCGGCCCGACCGGACCGAGACGCTCGACGACGGCACGACGACGACCGTCCCGCAGGCGCCGACCACGCGCACCGAGGTCGTCCGCGCCCCCGCCGACGGCACCGTGTCGACGCTGGCGGTGCTCGAGGACCAGGTCGTGTCCGTGGGCGACGTCGTCGCCGCCGTCTCCCCGGGCACGCTCTCCGTGGTGGCCCCCCTGACCCAGGACCAGCAGCTCCGGCTGCTCGAGCCCCCCCGGGAGGCCCAGGTCACGGTCCCCGGCGGGTCGGCCCCCTTCGCGTGCACCGACGTCCGCGCGGGCGTCCCCGAGGGGGAGGACGCGGCCTCGGGCGGCGCGGACGCGCCCGCCGCGGACCCCTTCGCCGACCCCTTCGCGGGGGCGGGCAGCACCCCCACCGGCGCCGAGGTGACCTGCCGCGTGCCGGACGACGCCGTCGCCTTCCCCGGCCTGTCCGCGACGCTGGAGCTGACCGCGGGGTCGGTCCAGGACGTGCTCGTGCTGCCGGTGACGGCCGTGCAGGGCCTCGTGGGCACCGGCGCCGTCTGGCGGGTGGACCCGGCGACGGGGGAGGCGGAGGAGACCCCGGTCGGCCTCGGGCTCACCGACGGCACCCAGGTGGAGATCACCGAGGGGCTCGAGGAGGGCGACCCGGTGCTCGAGTTCGTGCCGGGCAGCGACGAGCTCGCCGAGGACCCCTTCGCCGTGGAGTCCTTCGGGTGAGTGCGCGCCCCCGGCCCGCCGGACCGGTGGGGGAGCTGCGGCTGGAGCAGGTCGGCCGCCGCGTCGCCCTCCCGGACGGCGGCTCCCTCGACGTCCTGACCGGGGTGGACCTCGTCGTCCGGCCCGGCGAGCACGTCGCCGTCGTCGGCCGGTCCGGCTCGGGGAAGTCGACGCTGCTGAACATCCTCGGGCTGCTGGACACGCCCACGAGCGGGCGCTACCTGCTCGACGGGATGGACGCGGCGCGGCTGTCCGGCCGTCGCCGCGCCCGGCTGCGCGGGGACTCCTTCGGCTTCGTCTTCCAGCAGTTCAACCTCCTGCCGCGGCGCACGGCGACCGAGAACGTGGCGTCGCCGCTGCTCTACGCGCGGGGCCGGGCGTTCTGGACGCGCGGGCGGCGGGCCCGGGAGGCCCTCGAGCGCGTCGGCCTGGGCCACCGGCTGGAAGCCGTGCCGGAGCGCCTGTCCGGTGGTGAGCAGCAGCGCGTCGCGGTCGCGCGCGCCCTCGTGCGCCGCCCCCGCGTGCTGCTGGCCGACGAGCCCACGGGCGCGCTCGACGTCGACACCGGCGCGGCGGTCATGGACCTCCTCGAGGACCTCGTCACCGCGCAGGGCACCACGCTCGTGACCATCACCCACGACCTGTCCGTGGCCGCGCGCGCCGACCGGGTGCTGCGCCTGGACCACGGCGTCCTGACCCCCATGGGGGACCGCGACGTCGCGGGGGCCACCGCCGACCGGCAGGAGCCGGGGACCTCCCCCGTCGCGGGGAGCCCCGCCGCCGGCACCGGAGGCGGCGGCACCGGAGCCGAGGACCTCGGAGCCGGCCCCACGGCCGGCAGCCGGACCCGGCTGGGCCGCCTCGTCGGGGGCGCCTCGTGACCGGGCTCGTCGGCGTCCTCGCCGAGGCCTGGGGCGAGGTGCGCGTGCACCGCGTGCGGGTCCTGCTCTCCCTCGTCGGCGTCTTCCTGGCCGTGCTGGCGCTGACCACGGTGACGGCGCTCGGCGCCATGGCGCGCCAGCTCGTCACCGAGCAGAGCGAGCGCTTCGGCGGCCGGCCGGCCACCCTCCTCGTCGAGGCCTACCCCGAGAGCGGCTCGATCGACCGCCCCGCGGCCCGCGCGGCCTTCGACGAGTTCGTCGAGCGGCACGAGGTCCGGTGGAGCACCTCCACCGGCTACGGGCTGCAGGCGCCGGTGCGCTTCCCCGGCGGCGCGCAGCTGGTGCAGCTCGTGCCCGTCGACCCCGCCTACGGCGTCATCCACCGCGTCGTCGTGGCGGAGGGGCGCTGGTTCGGGGAGGACGACGCGCAGCGCCTGGCGCCCCCGCTCGTGGTCAACCAGGCCTTCGCCGACGCCCTGGGCGGCTTCTCGGCGAGCGAGCCCCGCACGGTCGTGCTCGGCGGCACGACGCCGGTGACCGCCGTGGTCGTGGGCGTGGCCGACGACGGCCAGGAGGTGCCCTCCGGCTACCTCCTCGAGGAGTCGGCGCAGCGGTGGATGCCCGACCTGCTCGCCGACTCCTCCGTCTCCGTGGAGCTCTGGGTGCCGCCCGAGGACGCCGACGCGGTCCAGCAGATGGCCCAGGCCGAGCTGGGCTCCGCGGTGCCGGGGGCGTCCTTGAGCGTCTACCGCAGCGACGCCGGCGAGACGACGCAGGTGCTGGACGCCGTGCTCGCCTACGGCGTCCGCGGCGTCGGGCTCTTCGCGCTGCTGCTCGGCGGCATCGGCGTGCTCAACGTCGGCCTCGTCACGGTCCGCCAGCGCATCCGCGAGATCGGGGTGCGCCGCAGCTTCGGGGCGACGTCGTCGCGGGTCTTCGCCGCCGTCCTGCTCGAGAGCGTCGTCGCGACGACGCTCGCCGGGCTCGCCGCGGTCGTCGTCTCGGTCGCCGTCGTGACCAACCTGCCCCTGGAGCTGCTCGCCGGCTACGGGCTCTCGCTCACCGACGTCCCGCCCTTCCCGGTGAGCGCGGCCGTCGAGGGCCTGGTGGCCGCGGTCGCCGTCGGCGCGCTGGCCGGCCTGGTGCCCGCGGTGATGGCGGTGCGCGCCCGCGTCGTCGACGCGATCCGGTACTAGACGCCCGGTCCGGTCACGGCCGCGTCGGGCGCTCGTCCAGGCGGCGCCACGTCCCGCCGGTGAGGGGGACGAGGGCGACGAGGACGTACGCGACGCCGATCGCGGCGTAGACGAGGCGCAGGTCCAGGGCGTCGGCGGCGACGCCTCCCAGCAGCGAGCCGATCGGCATGCCCGCCCAGGCGATGGAGATCATCAGGGTCTGGACGCGGGCGAGCATGTGCGGCGGGGCGAGCTCCAGGCGCAGGGTGCCGATGAGGGGGTTGACCATCCCCGCCGCGAGGCCGGTGGCGGCCCCGACGACGACGAGCGGGACGGTCCCGGCGCCGAGGGCGAAGGCGACCGACAGCGGCCCGCCGGTCAGGGCGAAGGCTGCGACGAACAGGGCGCGCCGGGGCAGGCGGTGGCCCCAGGCGCTGAAGAGGGCGGCGCCGGCGACGGAGCCGCCGGCCAGGGCGCCGCCGATCAGCCCGGCGGCGGTGGCGCCGCCGAGCTCGTCGAGGGCGTACAGCGGCAGCAGGACCGTCAGCCGGGCGGTGTCGAAGGCGTTGAGGAGCAGGACGACGAGGGCGATGTCCCGCAGCAGCGGGGTCTCGAGGACGAAGCGGGCGCCGTCGACCAGCTGGCGCCGGTAGCCGGCGTCCTGGGACGCGTCGTGCCGGCCCTGCTCCGCCTGGGCGCCCCGGGGGACGAGGGCGGTGACGAGCAGCGCGGAGACGGCGAAGAAGCCGGCGTCGACGAAGAAGGCCTCCGCGGGTCCGACGAGGGTCACGAGCACCCCGCCGAGGGGTGCGGCGGCGAGCATGGCGGTGCGCTCCGCGCCGGAGACGAGGCCGACGGCGCGCTCGAGGGGGACGTCGGCGCGGCGGGCCAGGGCGGGCAGCAGGACGGTGCGGGCGGTGGCGCCGGGGGTGTCGAACAGGCCGCTGGCGAAGAGCAGGGCGAGCAGCCCCTCCAGGCGCAGGTTCCCGGTGGAGCCGAGGACGGCGATCGCCAGCACCGTCAGGCCGCTGACGAGGTCGGCGACGACGCTGGAGCGCCGGTAGCCGAGGCGGTCGACGAGGACGGCGCCGAGCGGGCCGCCGATGATGATCGGCAGGGTGGCCGCGGTGGTGGCCAGGCCGACGTCGGTCGCCGAGCCCCCGGTCGAGCGGACGTAGAACGGCGTCGCGAAGACGGTGATGGTGTTGCCGGCCTGCGCCATCGTGTGGGCGACCGCGAGCCCGCCGAGGGCCAGCCGCGGACGGCCCACGGGCTCCGCCGCGCGGGCGCTCACGACGCCGGCCCGGGCCCAGCCGGCCCGGCGTCGTGCGGCGCGGGCTCAGCCGGCCCGGGCGGGGTCTGCTCGGGGTCGGGGAAGAGCTGCAGCTGCAGCGAGACGCCGACCGCGTCCGCGGGGACGCTGCCGGTGCCCGGCGGCAGGGCGGGGTCGTGCTGGCGGTACCGGGCGAGCACGCCGTCGAGGTCCGCCCGCAGCGCGGTGACCTCCTCGGGGGTCAGGCTCAGCATCCGGTCGCCGAGGGAGGAGCTGGCCTGCCACTGCTCGGGCCAGGTGTGCTCGACGAGCAGCCACGCGCGGGCCCGCTCGGCGTAGAGGTCGACGACGGCCCGGTAGTAGTCCCCGCTGGCCGCGGCCTCGGCGTCGCCGCCCAGGGCCGGGCGGTGGGTCACCGTGAACCGGCTGGCGGCCTTCCACCACCGGTCCCGGCCGCGCACCTCCCGGCCGACGAGGTCCGCGGCGTCGGCGTCGACGACGAAGCCGGCGCCGGCGAGCTGGCGCAGGTGGTAGCTCGTCAGCCCCGAGGACTCCCCGCACCGCTGCGCCAGCCGGCTGGCCGTCGAGGGGCCCTCCAGGCGCAGCAGCCCGAGCATCCGCAGCCGCAGCGGGTGGGCCAGCGCCTGCAGGCGCGAGGCCTCGGTGACGACGTCGGCGTCGGGGAGGTGCGGGGGGTCCGGGGGCGCGTCGGTCGCCATGTGCCAAGAGTACTTTGCAAACCAGGATTTGCACTACCCGCAGGTGCCTGGAGCTCCTCGGCGCGTGCGGGGCGGGCATGCTGGGCGCGGAGGCGGGCCGACGACGCCCGGACGTGCGCCGGGGCAGGTGCCGGGCGCAGGTGCAGGTGCCCCGGGCGCAGGAGCAGGGGCGCAGGAGCAGGGGCGCAGGAGCAGGGGCGCAGGAGCAGGGGCGCAGGAGCAGGGGCGCAGGAGCAGGGGGACGGGGATGGTCGTCGAGAGTCCGCTCGGGCGCGTGCTGCGGGACGCCGACGGGGTCCGCCTGGAGTTCGAGCGCACCTACGAGCACCCCGTCGAGGACGTGTGGGCCGCGCTGACCGAGCCCGACGGCCTGGCCCGGTGGATCGGCACCGTGACCGGGGACCCGAGGAGCGGGACGGTCGAGCTCGTGATGAGCGAGGACGACGGGGCCGCCGCCGAGGTGGTCAGCGTCGTGGAGTGCGTGCCGCCGTCGCGGCTCGTCGTCGACCTGCCCAGCCCCGACGGCCCCTGGCGCCTGTCGGTGGTGCTGCGTGCCGAGGGGCGGCTGGCTGCGCTGGTGCTCACCCAGCGGCTGGACGAGCCGTACGACGCCGGCAGCATCGGCCCGGGCTGGCACTACTACCTCGACCGGCTCGGCGCCGTCGTCGGCGGCCGGCCCGTTCCCGCGGACTGGGACGCCTACTACCCGGCGCTGGAGCCGCACTACGCCGTCCCGGACGCGCCGCGCAGGGGTTGAGGAGCGGCCCGCCGCCCGGGCAGCGCTCGCGCCCGCGCCGCCGCCCGACCGCCGGGGGCGCGTCGCCCCCGCGGCGCGCGAACCGGTCCTCCGGCGGTGCCGCCGACCGCGGGCTACCGTCGCGACGTGCCCCGAGACCCCGCCGCCCGTGCGCCGGGCGGCCCGGCCGCCGGGGTGCCGGCCGCCGGGGTGCCGGCCGCCGGGGTGCCGGCCGCCGCGCCCGCGGGCTACCGCGCGGGCGAGCCGGGCCTGCGCCGCGCCTCGACGGCGCTCTTCCTCGCCGGCCTGGCGACCTTCGCGCTGCTGTACGTCCCGCAGCCGCTGCTGCCGGTCCTCGCGGACGACTTCGCCGTGTCGGCCGGTGCCTCGACCCTCGCCCTCTCGGCGGCGACGGCCGGCCTCGCCGTGGGTCTGCTGGTGACGGCGCCCCTGTCCGAGCGCCTGGGGCGCACGCGCCTCGTGCACGCCTCGCTGCTGGCCTCGAGCCTGCTGGGGCTCGCCTGCGCCGTCGCCCCGACGTGGTCGGCACTCGTCGCCCTGCGCGGCGTCCAGGGCCTGGCGCTGGCGGGCCTGCCCGCCGTCGCCGTCGCGTACCTGCGCGAGGAGGTGCACTCCTCGGCCGCGGGGTGGGCCACGGGGCTGTACGTGGGCGGCAACGCGATCGGCGGCATGACCGGGCGGCTCGTGGGCGCGGGCCTCGCCGAGCTCGGCGGGTGGCGCCCGGCCACGGCGGGCACCGCCGTCCTCGCGCTGGGCGTCGCGGTCGCCGTCTGGCGGCTGCTGCCCGCCTCCCGGCGGTTCACGCCAGCGCCCGCGGGTTTGCGCCAGCTCGCCCGCCGCACCCGCGGGGTCCTCACCGACCCCGCTCTCCTGGCCCTCTACGGCCTCGCCTTCCTGCTGATGGGGGCCTTCGTGGCCGTCTACAACGCCATGGCCTTCCGCCTGGCCGCCGAGCCCTACGGCCTCGGGCCGGGCCTGGCCGGGCTCGTCTTCGTCGTGTACGCGCTCGGCTCGGTCTCGTCGACGACCGCCGGCCGGGTCGCGGACGCCGTCGGCCGGCGGGCCGTGGTGCCGGTGGCGGTGGCCGTCGTGCTCGCCGGCGCCCTGCTCACCCTGGCCACCCCGCTGTGGCTGGTCGTCGTGGGCCTCGCCGTGCTCACGGCCGGCTTCTTCGCCGCCCACGGCGTCGCCAGCGGCTGGGTCGCCGCCCGGGCGGGCGCGGGCGGTCGCGCCACCGCCCAGGCGGCCTCGACCTACCTCGTCGCCTACTACGCCGGCTCGTCGGTGGGGGGCAGCGTCGCCGGGGTGGCGTGGGGCGCCGCCCGCTGGCCCGGTGTCGTGGCGCTCGTCGGCGCGTGCGTGGCGGGTGCGCTCGTGCTGGCGCTCCTGCTGCGCCGCACGCGATCGCTCCTGCCGGCCGGGGACCGGGCGTGAGCGCCGCGCGCGGGCGCCGCGAGCGCTTCGAGGGGGCCATCGCCGGCGTCGGCACCGCCGAGGGCACCCGCGTCGTCCTGGGCCACTGGCGGCGCTCGCCCTTCGGCCCCGGCGCGGCCGGGGCGTTCACCGACGCGATGGTCGAGCGCGCCGACGGCCACCGCCTGCTGCTCGCGCCGACGCCCGAGGTGGGGGAGTACGTCAGCGGTGTCTACCGCTTCGACGAGGTCCGGGTGGTCGACGTCCGGCTGACGACGCCGCCCGTGCGGCCCGGCGCGGTGTGGGAGGTCAGCGCCGGGCCCCTGCACCTGCGCCTCGTCGTGGGGAGGCGGACGCCGCTGGGCTGGCTGCTGCGCGCCGTGCCCGGCCCGCTCGCGGCCTCGCCCGCCTGGGCGACGGCCGTCGACCCGGTGGCGCGGGTGGTGCTGCGGGGGGTGAGCACCCGGGGCAGCGCCGGGGGAGGGCGCCGCGAGTGGTACGGCGCCCGGGACGTGCGCGCGATCACCGGCGCCACCACCACCTGGGACGGCGAGGACCTCGGCCCGCTCGCGCCCGTCTCCCCGCCCGTGCGCTTCGGGTTCGGCTCGACGCCGCCCGCTCCCTCGCTGGTCCGCGTCGTCTCGACCGTCGAGGCGGCTCCGGGCGCGTAGCCGGCCGGACGCGCCGGCGGCGCACCACCTGGGGAGGTGGTGCGCCGCCGGGCGAGCGAGGTGCGGCTCAGGCGTGCCGGCGGGCCCCGGCGAAGACCTCGACGAGCTTGGCCGAGAACGCGGGGATGTCGCCGGGGTTGCGGCTGGTGACGAGCCCGCTGTCGACGCACACCTCCTCGTCGACGCGGTGGCCGCCCGCGTTGCGGATGTCCGTCGTGAGGCTGGGCCAGGACGTGAGCGTGCGGCCGCGGACGACGTCGGCCTCGACGAGCGTCCACGGCCCGTGGCAGATGGCGCCCACGGGCTTGCCGGAGGTGACGAAGTCGCGCACGAACGAGACCGCGTCGGCGGACAGCCGCAGCTTGTCGGGGTTCACGGTGCCGCCGGGCAGCACCAGCGCGTCGTAGTCGCCGTGGTCGGCCGAGCCCACCGCCCGGTCGGGGGTGAACGTGTCCGCCGGCTCGATGTCGCCGTTCATCGCCTGGATGGGGTCGGTGCCCGGCGAGAGCAGGTGGACGGTGGCGCCCTCCTGCTCCAGGGCCGCGCGGGGCTCGACGTACTCGACCTGCTCGACGCCGTCGGCGGCGAGGAACGCGACGGTGAGACCGTCCAGCTTGCCTGCCATGGGGTCCTCCTCAAGATCGTGCCTGCGGGGTGTGCTCTCGGGGTGTGCTCTCGGGGTGTGCTCTCGGGGTGTGCTCCGGGGTCGTGCTCGGGTCGCCGCCCCTCGGGGAGGGGGCGGGGCCGGCAGTCGGCCCCGGCCGACCGGTGCACCGCGCCGGGGTGCTGCGCGCCGGGGGCCCGACCCCTCGCCTCCACGCTAGGCACCGGCCCGGGCGAGCGCCCGGCGAGCGCCGTCGCCCGGTCGGGTGCTGGTGGGCGGGCGGGCGCCGGCGGGCGGGTGCAGGCGGGCGGGGAGCGCCTCGGGCTCCCGTAGGGTCGGCGCCGACCGACGTCCCGCGCGCGCGGGGACGGCGCCGGCGGCCCCGTGCGGGCCCGCGGGCGCCCGTCGGGCCCGGGCGATGGTCGCCGCGGGCGTGAGGAGGCCGGAGGTGCTGGACAGGTGCGGCTGAGGGAAGCCCTGGCGGGTCGCCGCATCCTGGTGACCGGCGTGACCGGGTTCATCGGGGAGGCGCTCCTGCGCACCCTGCTCGTCGAGGTCCCGCAGGCGCGCCCCGTCGTGCTCGTGCGCCCCAAGGCCGGGCAGCCGGCCGTCGACCGGGTCGCCCGGGTGCTGCGCCGCCGCACCTTCGCGCCCGCGGTGGAGGCCGCCGGCGGCGCCGAGCAGCTGCTCGCGCGCGTCGAGGTGCTCGAGGGCGACCTGTCCGACATCCCCGCGCTGCCCCGCGACCTGGACGTCGTCGTGCACTGCGCCGGCGAGGTCGGGTTCGCCCCGCCCGTGCAGGAGGCCTTCGCGGCCAACGTCGTCGGCACGCAGCACCTGCTCGAGCGGGTCCTGGAGGCCGGGGCGCCCGGGCCGGAGCGGGGCGACCGCGGCCCCGTCCACTACGTCCACGTCTCCACCGCCTACGTCGGCGGGCGCCGTCGCGGCCCGGTGCCCGAGGCGCCGGTCGAGCACTCCGTGGACTGGCGCAGCGAGCTCGACGCCGCCGTCCGGCTCGCCGTGCGGCTGGAGCAGGACTCCCGCACGGCCGACGTGCTCTCGCGCGTCAACGCCGAGGCGCAGGCGGTCCACGGCCGCGCCGGGCCCCTGACCGTCGCGGCCGACGCCGAGCGCCGCCGGCGGGAGTGGGTGCTCGACCAGCAGCGCGAGGCGGGCCGCCAGCGCGGCCACAGCCTCGGCTGGACCGACGTCTACACCTTCACCAAGGCGCTCGGCGAGCGCGTCGTGGAGGAGATGGGCGCTCCCCTCCCGGTCAGCGTCGTGCGGCCCTCGATCGTGGAGTCCGCGCTGGTCCACCCCCACCCGGGGTGGATCGAGGGCTTCAAGATGGCCGAGCCGCTGATCATGGCCTACGGCCGCGGCGAGCTCCCCGAGGTGCCGGCCGCTCCGGACGCGACGATCGACGTCGTCCCCGTCGACCACGTGGTCAACGCCCTCGTCGCCGTGTGCGCCACCCGCCCCGAGCCGGGCTCGCCCCAGTACTTCCACGTGTCCTCGGGCGCGCGGAACCCGCTGACCATCCGCCGGCTCTACGAGCTGGTGCGCGAGCACTTCCTCGCCCACCCCTTCGACACGGGTGACGACGCCGGCCCGCTGCCGGTCTGGGAGTTCCCCGGAGCCGCCCCCGTGGAGCGCCGCCTGGCGATGGGCGAGGCCGTCCACGCCGCGGCCGAGCGGGTCCTCACCTACGTGCCGCGCTCGGAGCGCGTGCGCGCGTGGAGCCGCGACCTGGACAGGCTGGGCACGCGGCTGGAGACGCTGCGCCGGTACTCCGACCTGTACCACCCCTACACGCAGTCCGAGCTGCACTTCGTCGACGACGCCACGCTGGCCCTGCACCGCGCCCTCGACCCCGAGGACGTCGAGGCGCTCGGCTTCGACACGGCCGTCGTGGACTGGGAGCACTACATCCGCGACGTGCACGTGCCGAGCGTCACCAAGCCGGTCCGCAAGCAGGACGAGCTGCGCCGCCTGCGCGCCAAGCGCGGGCCCGCCGGGGTGCGGCGCCCCCTGGTGCCCGCCGAGCCCGGGGCCGCGCCGTCGGACGTGCTCGCGGTCTTCGACCTCGACGGGACGCTGCTGACGGCCAACGTCGTCGAGACGTACCTGTGGACCCGGCTGCCCGGGCTGCGCACCGCGCGAGCCGCGCGCGAGGTGGCGACCCTGGCCGGCCGGCTGCCCTCGATGCTCATCACCGAGCGCCGCGACCGCAGCGACTTCCTGCGCCAGGTCTACCGCCGCTACCGCGGCGCCGACGTGGCCGTCCTGGACGAGCTCGCCGACACGGTGCTCGCGCCGGTGCTGCTCGAGCGGGCCAGCGCCGCCGCGCTGGAGCGGGTGGAGGCGCACCGGGCCGCCGGGCACCGCACGGTGCTGCTGACCGGCGCCGTCGAGCAGCTGGCCCGGCCCCTCGCGCCGCTCTTCGACGAGGTCGTCACCGCCCGGCTCGCCGTGGACGCCGACGGGCGGGCGACCGGCCACCTGACCGCCCCGCCGCTGGTGGGGGAGGGGCGCGCCGCCTGGGTGGTGCGCTACGCCGAGGTGCACGGCTTCGACCTGGCGAAGAGCTACGCCTACGCGGACAGCCACTCCGACCTGCCCCTGCTGCGCGCCGTGGGACTGCCCACGGCCGTCTCGCCCGACGTGCCGCTGCTGCGGGCGGCCCGCGGGGCGGGCTGGCCCGTGGAGGTCTGGGCGGCGCGCACCACGCTGCCGCGGCGGCTGCGCAGCCCCCGGGCCCTGACCCCGTGAAGGAGGACGTCGTGGACGAGGACCAGACGAGCGGCGGCGAGACGGGCGGCGACCCCGCCCCGGACGGCCACGAGCAGGCGGTCGCCGCGCTGGAGACCCAGGTGGGCCTCCTGGTCCGACGGGCGCGGGCCTTCTCGACGTCGGTCGCCACCGAGGTGCACCCCGACCTCGACCACTCGGCCTACGGGATCATGCTGCGCCTCGCCACGGTCGGCGCCGAGCGGACCACGGACCTGGCGACGTTCCTCGGCGTCGGCAAGCCGACGACGTCGCGCCAGCTGTCGCAGCTGGTGGAGCTGGGCCTGGTGGAGCGCACCAGCGACCCGACGGACGGGCGCGCCTCCCTCGTGCGCCTGACCCCCGAGGGGCAGCAGCGCTTCGGGCGGGTGCGCGACGACCGCCGCGCCACCCTGCGCGTGATGCTCGGGCCGTGGGCCGACGACGACGTCCTCGCCCTGGCGCAGCTGCTCGAGCGGTTCAACGACCTCTGGGCCACCAAGCCCGACCAGCAGCAGGGCTGACGAGCAGCAGGACCGACCAGCACCGAGCCCGCCCAGCACCGAGCCCGCCAGCAGCAGGGCTGACCGGCAGCAGGGCTGACGGGCACCGAGCCCGACCAGCAAGCAGGGCTGACCGGCACCGGGCCCGACCAGCAGCGAGCCGGGGCCCGCCGGCCGTCACCGCTGCCGGCAGCGGCTGCCCCGGCGCCGCTCGAGGGCTCTAGCCGGCGCGGCGGTGCCGGTCCACGGCCGCGGCGGCGAGGTCCCGGACGGCGACCGAGGGCGGCGGGGAGCCGCCCGTGGCCCGACGCCGCCCGGCGGCCAGCTCGCCGTCGTAGAGCAGCAGCAGCTCGGCCGCCAGGGCGTCGGCGTCGAGCGCGCCGGTGCCCGCCGCGAGCTCGCGCAGGCGGTCGGTGAGCAGCCGGTTGCCGGTGACCAGCCACGCGTGCGCCGGGTGGTCGGGGTCGGTGATCTCGACCGCGGCCCCGAGGAACGCGCAGCCCCGTCCCGTCCGGGAGCGGCTGCCCAGCTCCGCCAGGGCGTCGAAGACCGAGAGCGCCCGTCGCACGGGGTCGTCGCCGCAGCGCTCGAGCACGTCGTCCCAGACGTCCCACCAGCGCTCGTGGCGCCGCTGGAGGTAGGCGGCGACGAGGTGGTCCTTGCCGGCGAAGTGGGCGTACAGCGTCGCGGGGGCGACGTGCGCCCGCCGCAGGACGGAGTCGACGCCGGTCGCGGCGATGCCCCGCTCGTAGAAGAGCTCCTCCGCGGCGTCCAGCAGCCGGGTCCGCGCCGGTGCGCGTGCGCTCTCCTCGACCACGGGCCTACTGTAACGACCACTATGGTGAAACGAACGTTACAGACGGGGACCGCGGTCGGGGTCGGGGTGGCGGAGCGCACGCCGCGAGGGCTGGTCGCGGCCGGTGCAGGACTGATCGCCCTCACCTACGGGGTCGTCCGCTTCGGCTACGGGCTCCACCTGCCGCAGCTGGCCGCGGAGTTCTCCCTGTCCCCGCAGCTGGCGGGCGGCATCGCGTCGGGGAGCTTCGCCGCGTACTGCGCCACCGCGCTGGTGGCCCGGGGCGCGGGCGAGCGCCTCGGCGGCCGGGCGGTGCTGTGGCTGGCCGCCGCGGTGGCCGCAGCCGGCGCCCTGGTCGTGGCCACGGCCGGCTCGGCCGCCGTGCTGGCGACGGGCGTGCTGGTCGCCGGTGGTGCGGCCGGGGCGGCCTCCCCGGCGCTCGTCGTCGCCGTCGCCGCGACGGTGCCGCAGCGCGCGGCGGCGCGGGCGCAGGCGCTCGTGAACGGGGGCACGGGCCTCGGGGTCGCCGTCGCCGGCGCGGCGGTGCTCGCCTGGCCGTCGACGTGGCGCCCGGTCTGGGCGTCGGCCGCCGTCGCCGCCCTGGTCCTCGCCGCGGTGGTCGACCGCCGCGCCCGCTGGCCGGACCGGGCGGCGCGAGAGCGGGAGGCCGCCGGTGGTGGAGCCGGGTCCGGGTCCGGGGCGGGGGCGGAGCTGGTGCGGCCGGTGCTCGCCGCGGTGCTGGCGGGCGTCGGCAGCGCGGCCGTGTGGACCTTCGGGCGCGACCTGCTCGCCGGCGAGGGCGGGCTGCCGGAGCGGACGACCGCCGCGCTGTGGGTCGCCCTCGGCGCCGCGGCCGTCCTCGGCGGGCTCAGCGGCGACGCCGTCCGCGTCGTCGGCCTGCGCGGCGCGTGGGCGGGGACCGCGGCCCTGTCGGCCGCCGGCACCGCCGTCCTGGCCCTGGCCCCCGGGCACGTGCTGCTGGCGGGGACCGCCGGGGCGCTCTTCGGCGGCGCCTACACCGCCCTCAGCGGGGTGCTGATCGCCTGGGCCGCCGCGCTGCGCCCGCACGCGGCCGGCGCGACCACCGCCACGCTCTTCGTCGCCCTCACCGCCGGGCAGGCGGTCGGCGCCACGACGACCGGGGCGCTCGCGGCGCGCACGGGCGCCCCGGCGTCCTTCCTCCTCAGCGCCGGCCTGCTGCTGCTCGCCGCCGCCGTCCTGCCGCGCCATCCCGGGCGCGACGGCGCGCCGCGACGGCGCCGGACGCCGTCCGCGACGGCCTGACCGGCCACCGGCCGTCCCGCAGACGGCCCCGGACGCACGAGCGCCCCGGACCGCGGTGCGGTGCGGGGCGCTCGTGCGGGCGAGGGTCGGAGCCCTCGTCCAGCGGTCAGTGCTGCTGGCCGGACTCCTTCAGGCGCGTGCGGGAGTTCTCGATCTCGGCCTCCGCCTCGACGCGACCCACCCAGTGGGAGCCCTCGACCGACTTGCCCGGCTCGAGGTCCTTGTAGATGCGGAAGAAGTGGTCGATCTCCTGGCGGTAGAACTCGCCCACGTCCGTGAGGTCCTGGATGTGCTCCAGGCGGGGGTCGCCCGCGGGCACGCACAGCACCTTGTCGTCACCGCCGGCCTCGTCGCGCATGTGGAACATGCCGACCGCGCGGGCGCGCACGACGCACCCGGGGAAGGTCGGCTCGTCGAGCATCACGAGCGCGTCCAGGGGGTCGCCGTCGTCACCGAGCGTGTTGTCGATGAAGCCGTAGTCCGCCGGGTAGCGCGTCGCGGTGAACAGCGTGCGGTCCAGGCGGATGCGACCCGTCTCGTGGTCCACCTCGTACTTGTTGCGGTTCCCCTTGGGGATCTCGATCGTGACGTCGAACTCCACGTGCTGCCTCCCAGTGCCTCGGTGTCGCTGCGTAGTGTGACGCAGCAGCGGGCGCGCCGCGTCCGCTGCTGCGTCGCGCCATCACCCGGACGGCCCGCTCGGCGCCGCCCGCGGGGCCTCGCGCCGGCGCGGCGGACCGGCCCGCTCGAGACCCGGAGGACGCGTGGCAGGCAGGCCCGTGCAGGCGCCCGGCCCGCGCCCGCGGCGGGGCCGCCGCGCCCTCGCCGGGGTGCTGGCCGCGGTGCTGGCGCTCGCGGGCTACGCCGCGGCCGACGTCGCGGACGTGGTCCCGGGCCCGCTGACGACCGCGCCGCCGCCCGACCCGGACCCCTGGCCCGACGCGCCCGGAGCCGTCCTGCCGCCGACGGCGCCGGAGCCGGTCCTCCCCGAGGTCGGCATCGAGGCCCCGCTGCCGGCTCCCGACGCCCTGGCGGCGGCGCTCGGCCCCCTGCTCGCGGTCCCGTCGCTGGGCCCCTCGTGGTCGGTGGTCGTCGCGGACGCCCTGACCGGGGCGGTCCTGCTCGACGAGGGCGCCGGCACCCCTCGCCAGCCGGCCTCGACCGCCAAGCTGCTCACCGCCGCGGCGGCCCTGTCCGTCCTCGACGGGGCGGCGACCCTGCCCACGTCGGTCGTCCTCGGCGGCCCCGGCGCGACGGGGGAGGGAGCGGCGCAGGACGGGCCGCCGGTCGTCGTCCTCGTCGCCGGGGGCGACGTCCTCCTGGGCGCGGGCGCCGGGGACCCGACGTCCGTGGTGGGCAGGGCGGGCCTGGCCGACCTCGCCGACGAGACCGCGGCGTCGCTGGCCCCGGTCGGCGCCGACCGGGTGGTGCTGCGGGTGGCGGACCCGCTCGCGCCGGCGGGCCCGGTGCGGCCGCCGGGGTGGACGCCCGGTGACGTCGCCGACGGCTACGCCGCCGACGTCACGGGCGTGGCCGTCGACGCCGGCCGGCTGGACCCCCGGGCCTACGCCCCGCGGGCGCCGGACCCGGCGCTCGCGGCCGCGGCGACGCTGGCCGACCTGCTGCGCGCGCGGGGGGTGGACGTCGTCGGGGAGCCGGCCCGCACCGACCCCGCGGGGGTCCCCGCCGACGCGCCGGTGCTCGGCGAGGTGCGCTCGGCGCCGCTGGAGGACGTCGTCGCGCACGTCCTGCGCGTCAGCGACAACACCGGCGCGGAGGCGCTCGCCCTGCTGGTGGCGCGCGCCGGCGGCGGCCCGGTGACGGCGGAGGGCGCGTCGGGCGCCGTGCTGGCGGCCGTGGCCGGCCTCGGCGCCGACGTGGACGGGGTCGTGCTCACCGACGCCAGCGGTCTGGGCGACGGCAGCGCCGTGACCGCGCGGGCGCTCACCGACGTGCTCGGCGTCGCCGCCCGCGAGGACGACCTGCGCCCGGTGCTGCAGGGGCTGCCCGTGGCCGGGCTCACCGGCTCCCTGGCGGAGCGGCTCGGGGACGAGCCGCTCGCCCGCGGGGTCGTGCGGGCCAAGACGGGGACGCTCACCGGTGTGACGTCCCTGGCCGGCGTCGTCGTGGACGCCGACGCCCGCCTCCTGTCCTTCGCCGTCCTGGCGGACGCCGTGCCGGCCACGGAGCCCGCCCGCGGGGCCGTCGACGACGTCGCCGCCGCCCTGGCCGCCTGCGGCTGCCGCTGACCCCGGCCCGGGACCGCCGCCCCGCGACGGGCCGTCGCCGCGGGAGCCGCCGTACGGTGGCGAGGTGACCACCGCGCAGGCGAGCCCGCCGGACGAGACCACCGCGGCGGGCGACCGCACCCCGCTGGTCGACCAGCTCGTCGACTGGGAGCTCGCCGTGTCGATCGCGGGCCGGCTCGCCCCGCCCGGCCCGCCGGTGACGCGGGACCAGGCGGACCGGGCGGTCACGCAGATGCGCCGCCTGGCGGAGCGGGCGACCGGCCACGTGGGGGAGACCAGCGGTCTGCACGTCGCCCCCGACACCGGGGCCGTGGTCGTCGACCGGCGCGGCTGGGCTCGGGCGAACGTGGCCGCCTTCCGCTCGCTGCTGGAGGTGCCGGTGGTGCGCGCCCGCGACGCCCGCCGGGAGAAGGACGCGCGCGAGGGGCGCCAGCGCCGCGAGGACGGCCCCGGTGCGGCCGCCGCCGTCGCGCTCGGACGGCGCGCCACCGCCGCGGAGGTGGGCGGGCTGCTGTCGTACCTGGCGCCCCGGGTGCTCGGGCAGTACGACCCCTTCGGCCCGGACCCGTCGGGGCCGGGGGCCGCGACCAGGGCGACGGGCACGCCGGACGAGCCGGGGCGCCTGCTGCTCGTGGCGCCCAACATCGTGGCGGTCGAGCGGGAGCTGCAGCTGCGCCCGCGGGACTTCCGGCTGTGGGTGTGCCTGCACGAGGAGACCCACCGGGTGCAGTTCACCGCCGCGCCCTGGCTCGCCCCGCACCTGCGCGCGCGCACCGAGGGGCTCGTCGGCGACGTCGTCGGGGAGCCCGGGGAGCTCCTCGCCCGGCTGCGGACGGCCGCGCGGCGGCTCCCCGCGGCCGTCGGCGAGGGCGGCGACGGGCTGGTCGGGCTGCTCGCGACGCCGGAGCAGCAGGCGGTCATCACGGAGGTCACGGCCGTCATGTCGCTGCTGGAGGGCCACGCCGACGTGGTGATGGACGAGGTCGGGCCCTCGGTCGTGCCCACCGTCGCGACGATCCGCGAGCGCTTCGCGACGCGGCGCGAGGGCCGCCCGGGGATGGACCGCGTGGTGCGCCGCCTGCTCGGCCTCGACGCCAAGATGCGCCAGTACACCGACGGCGCGGCCTTCGTCCGCGGGGTCGTCGCCGACGTCGGGTTCGAGGGCCTCAACGCGGTCTGGACCGGCCCCGAGATGCTGCCGGCCCCCGCGGAGATCGCCGACCCGCGCGCGTGGGTGCGCCGGGTCCACGGCTAGGCCACCGCAGGTGGCCGCCCGGACCCAGGGCGAGCAGGCGGGCGAGGCGGCCGGGCGGCGCGGCCCGCACCCGGCCGTGGCCGACGTCCGCCGGGCCGTCGAGACCGCGCTGGCGGACGTCCCGGACGGCGCCCTCGTGCTCGTCGGGTGCAGCGGCGGACCCGACTCCCTCGCCCTGGCCGTCGGGCTCGCGTGGTGGGCCCGGCCCGGCCGCCGCGGGGGGCGCCGGGGCCGCGCTGGGGCCGTCGTCGTCGACCACGGCCTGCAGCCGGGCAGCGACGAGGTCGCCGCGAGGGCTGCGCGCGCCTGCCGGGGGATGGGCCTGGACCCCGTCCACGTCGTCGCGCTGCGCCTGCTCGGGGCGGGCTCCCCCCGCGGGGACGGCGGCCCGGAGGCGCGCGCCCGCGAGGGCCGCCACACCGCGCTGACCGGAGCCGCCGAGCGAGAGGGGGCGGTGGCCGTCCTCCTGGGCCACACGCGCGACGACCAGGCCGAGCAGGTGCTCCTGGGGCTCGCGCGGGGCTCGGGCGCCCGGTCGCTGGCCGGCATCCCGCCGCGGCGGGGGCTGCTGCGCCGACCGCTCCTCGACCTGCCGCGCGCCACGACGACCGCCGCCTGCGCCGCCCTGGGGCTCGACCCCTGGCAGGACCCGACCAACGGCGACCCCCGCCTCGACGACCCGGGCGACCCGGGCCGGCGCCGGGCTCTCGTGCGCGCGCACCTGCTCCCCGCCCTGGAGGAGGACCTGGGGCCCGGGGTCGGTGCGGCGCTGGCGCGCTCGGCCGCGCTGCTGCGCGAGGACGCCGACCTGCTCGACGACCTCGCGGGCGACCTGCTCGCCCGGGCCCTGGCCGACGCCGCAGGAGGGGCGGAGGGGGTCGCCGCAGCCGAGGCGGAGAGCTCCGACGCCGCGGAGGAGGTCGAGGTCGCGGAGGGGGTCGAGGTCGCGGAGGGGGTCGAGGTCGCGGAGGGCGGCGCCGCCGCCGAGCGGGGCGTCGTCCTCGCCGTCGCCGCGCTCGCCGGGGCTCCGCCGGCGCTGCGGCGCCGGGCGCTGCGCGCGGCGGCCGTGCGCGCCGGCGCCCCGGCGGGGGACGTCTCGGCCGCGCACGTCGCCGCCCTCGACGCCCTCGTGGTGGCCTGGCGCGGGCAGGGCCCGGCCGCGCTGCCCGGTGCGGTCGAGGGCCGTCGCGCCTGTGGCAGGCTTCTCCTGGCGGCGGCCTCCCGCTGACGCCCGCGGCGCTGCCGCGCCCCGCACGACGCCGCACCCCCTCCGCCCGGGCCCGCGCCCGGCGTCCGGGGCGCGCCGGGCCGAAGGAGCAGCTGCGTGGACGCCTCCGACATGGGAGCGGACCTGGAGAAGGTCCTCATCAGCGCCGAGGAGATCGCCGGCCGCCTGGCCGAGCTCGCCGCGCAGGTCGACGAGGACTACGCCGGGCGCGAGCTCCTGCTCGTCGGCGTCCTCAAGGGCGCGTCGCTGGTGATGTCGGACTTCGTCCGGGCGCTGCACACCCCGGCGCAGATGGACTGGATGGCCGTCTCCAGCTACGGCTCGGGCACCAAGTCCTCCGGCGTGGTCCGGATCGTCAAGGACCTGGACACCGACCTCACCGGGCGCGACGTGCTCATCGTCGAGGACATCATCGACTCGGGGCTGACGCTGTCATGGCTCGTCGCCAACCTCAGCAGCCGCGGCGCCGCCTCGGTCTCGATCCTGACGCTGCTGCGCAAGCCCGAGGCCGCCAAGGTGCACGTGGACGTGCGCTACACCGGCTTCGAGATCCCCAACGAGTTCGTCGTCGGCTACGGCCTCGACTTCGCCGAGCGCTACCGCGGCCTGCCCTTCGTGGGCACGCTCGCGCCGCACGTCTACAGCAGCTGAGCGGTCGTCCCGGGCCCTGACGCACGCCCGGGGCGCCGGCCGAGCCGTACCCGCTCACCAGGGAGCGCCGCCGTGACCACCACCACCGCACCCCCGCCGCCCGCCCCCGGCGGCGCAGACGGCCCCTCGCCGCAGGACGTCGAGGCCGCGCTCCGCCGCGCGGGCCTGACCGACGTCGACGCGTCCTCGCGGCGGCGGGCGGAGTACTCCACCGACGCCTCGCTGTACCGCGTCGTCCCGCAGGTCGTGGCGTTCCCGCGCTCCGCCGACGAGGTCGCCGCCGCCGTCGACGTCGCCCGCGAGAGCGGCGTGCCCGTGGTCGCGCGCGGCGGGGGCACCTCGATCGCCGGCAACGCCGTGAGCACCGGCGTCGTGCTGGACACCTCGCGGCACCTGCACCGCCTGCTGGACCTCGACGTCGAGGCGCGCACGGCGGTCGTCGAGCCCGGGATCGTGCTCGGCGACCTCCAGCGCCGCCTCGCCCCGCACGGGCTGCGGTTCGGCCCGGACCCGTCCTCCGGGAGCCGCGCGGCCATCGGCGGGATGATCGGCAACAACGCCTGCGGCTCGCGCGCGCTCGGGTACGGGCGCACCGACGCCAACGTCCTCGGCCTGCATGCGGTCGCGGGCACGGGCGAGCGGCTCGTGCTCCGCAGCGCGGGCGCCGACCGCGCCCAGGGGACGCCGGACGCCTCCACGCCGGCGACCTCGGCGCTGCTCGCGCAGCTGCGCGACGTCGTGGCCGGCGACCTCGGCACGATCCGCACCGAGCTCGGCCGGTTCGGCCGCCAGGTCTCCGGCTACGCCCTCGAGCACCTGCTGCCCGAGAAGGGCTTCGACGCCAGCCGGTTCCTCGTGGGCAGCGAGGGGACCCTGGCGCTGCTGACGCGGGCCGAGCTGCGCCTCGTGCGGTCCCCCGAGCGCACCACCCTCGTCGTGCTCGGCTACCGCGACATGGTCGAGGCCGCCGAGGCCGTGCCGGCGATCCTGCGGCACCGCCCCGTGGCGTGCGAGGGGCTGGACCGGCGCATCGTCGAGGCGCTCGAGCAGCACCTGCGCGCCCCCGTCCCGGCGCTGCCCGCCGGCGGCGGCTGGCTCCTCGTCGAGCTGGGCACGGACGAGCGGGGCGCCACGCCCGAGGGGCTCGCGGACCTGGCCGCGCGGGCCCGCGCCGTCGTCGCCGACGCGGGCACGCCCGCCTCGCGCGTCGTCGAGGACGCCGCCGAGGCGCGGTCGCTGTGGCGCATCCGCGAGGACGGCGCCGGGCTGGCGACCCGTGCGCCCTCGGGGCGCCCGGGGCACGCCGGCTGGGAGGACACCGCCGTGCCGCCCGAGCGGCTGGCCGCCTACCTGCGCGAGTTCGACGCGCTGATGGACTCCTACGGCCTGACCGCCATCCCCTACGGCCACTTCGGCGACGGCTGCCTGCACGTGCGCATCGACTACCCCCTCGAGCAGCCGGGCCGCGAGGGCGTCTACCGCGAGTTCGTCGAGGCCGCGGCCGGGCTGGTGGCCTCCCACGGCGGCTCGATGTCCGGCGAGCACGGCGACGGGCGCGCGCGCAGCGAGCTGCTGCACCACATGTACTCGCCGCGGGTCCTGGACCTGTTCGCCCAGGTCAAGGACGTCTTCGACCCCCGGGACGTCCTCAACCCCGGGGTGCTCGTGCGCCCGCGCGCGCTCGACGACGACCTGCGGCCCCGGCCGTGGCCCTCGCCCGAGCAGACCGGCCGGGGGCGTGCTCGCGCGGGCCGCGCGCCGGGCGCGCCGGTGCCGGCCGGGGGGCCCGACGCCACGAGGGGAGCAGGCGGCTCGGCGGACGGCGGCGCCCCCGCGGGCCGCGGGCCGGGCCCCACGCCGCTCGCCTTCGGCTACCGCGCCGACGGCGGCAGCTTCGCCGCGGCCGTCCACCGGTGCGTCGGGGTGGGCAAGTGCCGCGCCGACACGACGCCGTCGGGCGGCGTCATGTGCCCCTCCTACCTGGCGACCAAGGACGAGAAGGACTCCACCCGCGGGCGCTCGCGCGTGCTGCAGGAGATGGTGGCCGGCTCGCTGGGGGCGCCGACGCCCGTCAGCCGGGGGTGGCGCTCCCCGGAGGTCCACGACGCCCTGGACCTGTGCCTGTCGTGCAAGGGCTGCCTGTCGGACTGCCCGACCGGCGTCGACATGGCCACGTACAAGGCCGAGGCCACGCACCAGGCCTACAAGGGCCGGCTGCGCCCGATGAACCACTACGTCCTCGGGTGGCTGCCGTACCTCTCGCGCGTGGCGAGCCTGGTGCCGCGCCTGGCCAACGGCTCGCTCGCCGTGCCGCCGCTGGCGCGCGTGCTCAAGCGCGTCGGCGGCATCGACTCCCGGCGCGGCCTGCCCCGCTTCGCGCGCCGCCGCTTCAGCGCCTCGGCGCCCGCGGTGCTGGCGCAGGTCCAGCGGCAGGGCCGGCAGCAGGTCGAGCCGTCGGCCGCAGGGGCGGGGCAGCAGCGCCGTCCGGGCGCGGGCGGCCAGAAGGTCGTGCTGTGGGCCGACAGCTTCACCGAGCACTTCTCGCCCGAGGTCGGCCACGCGGCGCTCCGGGTGCTCGAGCACGCCGGGTTCGACGTCCAGCTCGCGCCGAAGGACGTCTGCTGCGGGCTGACGCTCATCTCCACCGGCCAGCTGGACCTCGCGCGGCGCCAGCTGCGCCGCACCGTGCGCCGCCTCGCCGCGGCGACGGCGGGCGGCGACGAGGGCCCCGTGCCGCTCGTCGTGCTCGAGCCCTCGTGCCTGGCGGTGCTGCGGCACGACGCCTCCGCGCTGCTCTCGGGCGACCCGGGAGATGAGGGAGGGGTGCCGGAGGAGCTCGTCGTCGAGCTCGCCTCGCGCTCGCGGACCCTCGCCGAGGTCCTCGCCGCCCACGCCCCCGACGTGCGATGGCCGCACCTGGACGGGCTGACCGCCGTCGCCCAGCCGCACTGCCACCAGCACGCCGTCCTGGGGTTCGAGACCGACGTCGCGCTCCTGGAGGGCAACGGCGTCTCGGTGCAGGCGCTCGGCGGCTGCTGCGGCCTCGCGGGCAACTTCGGCGTCGAGCGCGGCCACTACGAGGTCTCGGTCGCCGTCGCGCGCACGGCCTTGCTCCCGGCGGTCGAGGCCGCGCCGGCGGACGCGGTGGTGCTCGCGGACGGGTTCTCCTGCCGCACCCAGCTGGCCGAGCTGGCCGACCGCGGCGGCGTCCACCTCGCCGAGCTGCTGGCCCGCGGGCTCGAGCCCGGCGCCTGACGCGCGTCCGGCGCGGCTGCGCCGAGGGCGAACGCGGGGGCGGCGCCGGAACGCGCCCGTCGGGCCGTCCGTTCAGCCGGGTGGTGCCGGAGCACTGCGGCCCTGCGACACCCGGACGGGGAGGGCCCCGCAGGCCCCGGTGTACCGTCGATCCACGGCTTCTGCGACCAGGAGGGACGGGGCGCGAGCCCCTCGCACACCGATGAATCTGAAGCGACTCGCTCGCGGGCCGATCCTCTGGGTCGTCCTCGCGCTGCTCATCCTGCTCCTGGCCAGCCAGTTCCTGAACCCCGGCGCTCCTACCAAGGTGAGCACGTCGGAGGGTCTGGAGATCATCGCCAGCGGTGCCGTGGACAACGCCCAGCTGGTCGACGGCGCCCAGCGCGTCGAGCTCGGCCTCTCGGAGGCCACGGCGGTCGGCGAGGACGACACCGAGACCCGCAAGGTCGAGTTCTACTACGTCGAGCCGCGCGGCGACGAGGTCGTGCAGGCGATCGACGACGCGCAGATCGCCACGGTCGACGACGAGGTGCCGCAGCAGTCCTTCCTCGGCTCGCTGCTCTCGACGCTGCTGCCCCTGATCATCCTGGTCGCCATCTTCTGGTTCGTGCTCTCGCGGATGCAGGGCGGCGGCAGCCGCATCGCCCAGTTCGGCAAGTCCAAGGCGAAGATGGTCTCCAAGGAGACCCCGAAGGTGACCTTCGCGGACGTCGCCGGCTCCGACGAGGCCGTCGAGGAGCTCGAGGAGATCAAGGACTTCCTCGCCGACCCGACCCGCTTCCAGGAGGTCGGGGCCAAGATCCCCAAGGGCGTGCTGCTCTACGGCTCGCCCGGCACCGGCAAGACGCTGCTCGCCCGCGCCGTCGCGGGGGAGGCGGGCGTCCCCTTCTTCTCCATCTCGGGCTCGGACTTCGTCGAGATGTTCGTCGGCGTCGGCGCCAGCCGCGTGCGCGACCTGTTCGAGCAGGCGAAGAACAACGCGCCGGCCATCATCTTCGTCGACGAGATCGACGCCGTCGGCCGCCACCGCGGCGCCGGCACGGGCGGCGGCCACGACGAGCGCGAGCAGACGCTCAACCAGCTGCTCGTCGAGATGGACGGGTTCGACGTCAAGACCAACGTCATCCTCATCGCGGCCACGAACCGCCCCGACATCCTCGACCCGGCTCTGCTGCGCCCCGGCCGCTTCGACCGCCAGATCTCCGTCGAGCCGCCCGACATGAAGGGCCGCGAGCAGATCCTCAAGGTCCACGGCCAGGGCAAGCCCCTCGCGGCCGACGTCGACCTCATGGCCGTCGCCCGCCGCACCCCCGGCTTCAGCGGCGCCGACCTCGCCAACGTGCTCAACGAGGCGGCCCTGCTCACGGCGCGCACGCACGCGAAGGTCATCGACAGCGCCGCCCTCGACGAGGCCATCGACCGCGTCATCGCCGGCCCGCAGAAGCGCACGCGGCTCATGAACGAGTCCGAGAAGAAGATCACCGCCTACCACGAGGGCGGGCACGCGCTGGTGGCCGCCGCCATGCGGCACACCGACCCGGTGACGAAGGTGACGATCCTCCCGCGCGGCCGGGCGCTGGGCTACACGATGGTGATGCCGTCGGAGGACAAGTACTCGACCACGCGCAACGAGCTGCTCGACCAGCTCGCGTACGCGCTGGGCGGCCGCGTGGCCGAGGAGATGGTCTTCCACGACCCCACCACGGGCGCGAGCAACGACATCGAGAAGGCCACCGGGATGGCCCGCAAGATGGTCACCGAGTACGGCATGAGCGAGCGCGTGGGCGCGATCAAGCTCGGCTCCGGCGGCGGCCAGCCCTTCATGGGCCGCGACATGGGCCACGAGCGCGGCTACGGCGAGAGCCTGGCCTCGATCGTCGACGAGGAGGTCCGCCGGCTCATCGAGGCCGCGCACGACGAGGCCTGGGAGGTCATCGTCGAGCACCGTCCCGTCCTGGACGAGCTCGTGCGCCGCCTGCTCGAGAAGGAGACGCTCGACCGCGAGGAGCTGGGCGAGGTCTTCGCCGAGGTGGCCAAGCGGCCCCTGCGCCCGGTGTGGCTCTCCAGCGAGCGCCGCCACGTCTCCGACCAGCCCCCGGTGCTGAGCCCGGCCGAGCGGCGTCGCCTGAACGGCTCGGCGCACGGCAGCTCGCCGGTCGGGGCGAACGGCCACCGCGCCCCGGCGCCGCAGGACCAGGCCGCGGGCGCCCGCCCCGAGCACCCCGTCCAGGGGATCGGCGAGGTGCCCGAGGGCGGCCAGGTCGACCCCGGGGGCAGGGGCTGAGCGGAGGAGGGGGCGACGTGGAGCCCGGTGCTCCCACGCGGATCGGGCGGCTCGAGACGAGCGCGCTGACCGACCCCTCCACGCGCCCCTTCGACGCCCCCCGCGCCGAGGCCGCGGTGCGCGAGCTGCTCGCCGCGGTGGGGGAGGACCCGGAGCGCGACGGCCTCCAGGACACCCCCGGGCGCGTCGCGCGCATGTACGCCGAGGTGCTGGGCGGCCTGCGCGAGGACCCCGCCGACGTCCTGTCCACGTCCTTCGACCTCGGCCACGACGAGCTCGTGCTCGTGCGCGACATCGAGGTCTACTCGCTGTGCGAGCACCACCTGGTGCCCTTCCACGGGGTCGCGCACGTGGGCTACGTGCCGGCGGCCGACGGGCGCATCACCGGGCTGAGCAAGCTCGCGCGGCTCGTCGACGTCTTCGCCCGCCGCCCGCAGGTGCAGGAGCGCCTGACGACGCAGGTGGCCGACGCGCTCGTGGAGCACCTGCAGCCGCGCGGCGTCATCGTCGTCGTCGAGTGCGAGCACCTGTGCATGTCGATGCGCGGCGTCCGCAAGGCGGGGGCGCGCACGATCACCTCGGCGATGCGGGGCCAGCTGCGCGACCCGGCCACCCGCGCGGAGGCCCTCTCGCTCATCCACGGCCGGTGAGCGCCGCCGTGGGCGCCCGCGGGTCGGCGCCGGAGCCGACGGTGGTGCCGGAGCCCCCGGTGGTGCCGGGGCTCACGGGTCCGCCGGCGGGCCGCACCCTCGTCATGGGCGTGCTCAACACCACGCCGGACTCCTTCAGCGACGGCGGCGCGTGGCTCGACCCCGCGGCCGCCGTCCGGCACGGCCTGGCGATGGTCGCCGCCGGTGCCGACCTCGTGGACGTCGGCGGGGAGTCCACCCGGCCCGGCGCCGCGCGCGTGGACGCCGCGGAGGAGGCCCGCCGGGTGGTCCCGGTCGTCCGGGCGCTGGCCGCCGAGGGCGTCGCCGTGAGCGTCGACACCATGCGGGCGTCCACCGCGGCGGCGGCCCTGGACGCCGGGGCGGCGCTCGTCAACGACGTCAGCGGCGGGCTCGCCGACCCCGGCACGGCGGCGCTGCTCGCCGAGCGCGGCGCGCCGTGCGTGGTCATGCACTGGCGCGGGCACAGCGACGTCATGGCCGACCTCGCCGAGTACGACGACGTCGTGGCCGACGTCCGCGACGCCCTCGCCCGGCGCGTGGAGGCGCTGGTCGCCGCGGGGGTCCGCGAGGACCTGCTGGCCGTCGACCCGGGCCTCGGCTTCGCCAAGACGGCCGACCAGGGCTGGGCGCTGCTGGCGCACCTGGACGCGCTGGTGGAGCTGGGTCTCCCCGTGCTCGTGGGGGCCTCGCGCAAGGGGATGCTCGGCGCGCTGCTCGCGGACCCGGCCGGCGCGCCCCGGCCCGCCGGCGAGCGCGACGACGCCACGACCGCCGTCACCGCGCTGGCGGCGGCGGCGGGCGCCTGGTGCGTGCGGGTCCACGACGTGCGCCCCAGCGCCGACGCGGTGCGCGTGGCCGCGAGGGTGGCCGCCGCCCGCCGTCAGAGGGCGAGCGCGTGAGCACCCCGGACGCTCCGCCGCCGGTGGTCACCGACCGCATCGAGCTGCGCGGGCTGCGCGTGCGCGGGCGCCACGGCGTGCTGGCGGCCGAGCGCGAGCTGGGGCAGGAGTTCGTCGTCGACCTGGCGCTCGAGGTGGACACCCGCGCGGCCGCGGCGAGCGACGACGTCCTCGACACCGTCCACTACGGCGAGGTGGCCGAGGAGGTGGCCGCCGTCGTCGCGGGGGAGCCCGTCGCCCTGCTGGAGCGCCTCGCGCAGCGCGTGGCCGACGTCGTCCTCGCGCGCGAGCGCGTGCTCGCGGTCGAGGTGGCGGTGCACAAGCCGCAGGCGCCCATCCCGCTGGTGTTCGACGACGTCGTGGTGCGGGTGCGCCGGACCTCCGCGCGCGCGGGCCGGGCCGCAGGGCCGGGTGGTGCCGGGGCTGGGACCCCCGTGGTGCTGGCGCTCGGCTCCGACCTCGGGGACCGCGCCGAGGTGCTGCGCTCGGCCGTCGCCGCGCTGGCCCGCGTCCCCGGCCTCGTGCTCACCGGCGTCTCGCCGGTCGTGGAGTCGGCACCCGTGCGCCTGCCCGGCACGGAGGCGGCCGAGTCGCCCGACCCCGAGCAGCAGCCCTTCCTCAACGCCGTCGTGGTCGGGACGACGACGCTGGCGCCCCTGGACCTGCTCGCCGCCTGCCAGCGCGTCGAGGCCGGCCACGGTCGCGTGCGCCGCGAGCGGTGGGGGCCGCGCACGCTGGACGTCGACGTCGTCGACCTGGGCGGAGCCCTCGCGCGCGATGACGAGCGGCTCCTGCTGCCGCACCCGCGCGCGCACCAGCGCGCCTTCGTCCTGCGGCCGTGGGCGCTGGTCGACCCGGGGGCGCACCTCGTCGGCCCCGGGGGCGGCCCGGTGGCCGACCTGGCCTCCGAGCTCGTCGCCGCCGACCCTGCCGCGGCGGTGGTCGTCCGCGAGGACGTCCCCCTCGCCGTGCCCGGTGCCGGAGAGGGCTCGCGGTGACCCCCACCCGCTGGACCACGCCCGTCGGGGTCGCGCTCGCGGCGGCGGTCGTGGGCTTCGCCCTCGTCGGCCCGCTCGAGATGCTGGGGCTGAGCCTGACGCAGCTGCCCTGGACGGCCGTCGCCGCGGTGCTGCTCCTCGCGGTCGTCGTGCTCGTGCTCGGCTGGCCCGTGCGGCGGTGGAACCGGGGCCACCGCGACCGGCGGCTCGACCCGCTGCGCGCGGCCCGCACCGCCGTCCTGGGGCAGGCGTCGGCGCTCGCGGGGGCCGCGCTCCTGGGCTGGTACCTCGGCCAGGTGGCGCACCTGCTGCCCGACGTCGCCCTCCCGCTGCCCCGCCAGTCGGTGACCAGCCTGATCGTCGCCGCGGGCGCCTCGGCGCTCCTGCTGGTCGCCGGCCTCGTCGTCGAGCGCTGGTGCCGCCTGCCCGAGGACGACGACGACCTGCCGCCTGGTGGAGCGGGGCAGTTGAACCCCTGAGAACTCTGATGAGGGGGCGACCGCCGGTCCAGGATTTGCGGGAGCCACCGACAAGTCGTGGCTGAAAACCGGCGTGGTAGGCCGAGAAGTGGTGCGTGTGGCTTCGGGCAGCACTAACGTCCGGCTGTGGCGACCTCGCGTGCGCAGTCCGACGTCTACCAGCTGCTACTGGATGACGTGAAGAACCTCCTCACCCTGCATCCTTCGAGCAGCGGGACGCCGGGGAGGCCGCCGGGCGACACCGGTCCGCTGCTGAGGTCCGCAGTCGTGCTGCTGCACACCGCATGGGAAAATTACGTCGAGCAGGTGGCGGTCGAGGGCCTTGACGTCGTCCTGCTCGCGTGCGGCGACGACCACTCTCGGTTGCACCGACGTCTGCGGCAGGCGCTCGGCGACCTGAGGGACCCTTGGGCACTCGCGGGGTCCGGTTGGCAGCTTGAGGCCCGGCGCACCGTGGAGAAGGACGTCGGCAAGTTGAACACGCCGAACGTGCAGAACGCGGAGCGACTGTTCGACCTCGCTCTCGGTCTAGAGAGTGGCCTACACGAACTGTCGTGGCAGGGCACGGGCAACGCCAAGGTCCGGGAGAACATCGACGAGTTCGTCCACGAGATCCGTGGTGAGATCGTGCACAAGGGAAAAACATCTGGCCGGCTCACCAAGATCGGCGTGGAGAGCTGGCTCGTCTTCTTCGACGGGGTCGTCCGCAGGTTGGACCTGTCTATCGCGCAACATCTCGAGGCGGTGACTGGCACGCGCCCGTGGTAACGGTGCTTCGCGCAGCAGTGCCGAAGGCGCCCCGTCGGCCGCGACGCCTCGTTGTCTTCGAGGCTAGGAGCAGGGACATCTCCAGGTGGCGCCCGGAGTCGGCGCAGGCCGTCGTTCAGCGCAGCGGGTCGCCGTCGTGCCGTTCGAGGAGTGCAGCCCCGCCCGCAGAGCCCCGTTGAGCACCTCCTCAAAGGAGGTGCTCCGCTCGCGGGCCCGCCGCTGGAGCTCGGCCCCGAGGTCGTCGTCGAGGTGACCGTCGTCCGCACGTGATGACTCAAGCGTCACGCGGGAGGCATCATGGCGCTCGGCGGGTCTCGCGCGCCGCCAGCCGAGACCGTCCGCGTGCTGATGAGGCCTACCCTGGACGACGACATGGCCGACCAGCGCACCTCCGCCCGACGCGGCCCCCGCCGTGGCCCTCGCCGTCCCGGCGGCAACCAGAACGGCCAGCCGCCGCAGGACACCCCGCAGAGCGCCGCGCTCCGCCAGGCGCTCGCCGAGGTGGGCGTCGCCGACGGCCAGCGCCTGGACCGACGGATCGACGGCGCGCTGCGCCGTCCCGGCCCCGAGCGCGGCCCGGCCCTGGACCGCCTCGAGCCCGAGGTCGAGGCCGCGCGGGCCCGGCTCGTCACCCGCCGCGAGTCCGTGCCGGCCGTCTCCTACCCGCCCGAGCTGCCCGTCTCGGGTGCGCGCGAGGAGATCGCCGCCGCCATCCGCGACCACCAGGTCGTCGTGGTCGCCGGCGAGACCGGCTCGGGCAAGACGACGCAGCTGCCCAAGATCTGCCTCGAGCTCGGCCGCGGCGCCCGCGGGATGATCGGCCACACCCAGCCGCGGCGGATCGCCGCCCGCGCCGTCGCCGAGCGCGTCGCCGAGGAGCTGGCCGTGCTGATGGGGGAGCAGGTCGGCTACGCCGTCCGCTTCACCGATCGCGTGAGCGACCGCACGCTCGTCTCCGTCGTCACCGACGGCATCCTGCTGGCCGAGGTGCAGCGGGACCCGCTGCTCTCGCGCTACGACACGGTCATCATCGACGAGGCGCACGAGCGGTCGCTGAACATCGACTTCCTGCTCGGCATCCTCCACCGGCTGCTGCCCCGGCGTCCCGACCTCAAGCTGATCATCACCTCGGCGACGATCGACCCGCGGCGCTTCGCCGACCACTTCGCCGACGTCGCCGGCGAGGTGCCGGTCATCGAGGTCTCGGGGCGCACCTTCCCCGTGGAGGTCCGCTACCGGCCGCTCGTCGAGGACGCGGAGGACGACGAGGACGAGGACGACGACGCCCCGTCCTCCGGTGGCGCTGCCCCGGCGCGGGCCGCCCGCGAGCCGGTCGAGGCGATCTGCGACGCCGTCCGCGAGCTGGCCGCGACAGGGCCCGGTGACGTGCTGGTCTTCCTGCCAGGCGAGCGGGAGATCCGGGAGACCACCGACGCCGTCGCGCGCATGCAGCTGCGCGGCACCGAGGTGCTGCCGCTGTACGCGCGGCTGTCGGGTGCCGACCAGCACCGCGTCTTCTCCGCGCACGCCCCCGGCGTGCAGCGGCGGGTGGTGCTGTCCACCAACGTCGCCGAGACCTCGCTCACGGTGCCGGGCATCCGCTACGTGGTCGACGCCGGCCTCGCGCGCGTCTCCCGCTACAGCGCGCGCCTGAAGGTGCAGCGGCTGCCCGTCGAGCCGGTCAGCCAGGCGAGCGCGAACCAGCGCTCGGGGCGCTGCGGGCGCGTGGCCGAGGGCGTCGCGATCCGCCTCTACAGCGAGTCCGACTACGAGTCCCGGCCGCGCTTCACCGACCCGGAGGTCCTGCGGACGTCGCTGGCCTCGGTGATCCTGCAGATGGCGGCCCTCGGCCTCGGCCGCGTCGAGGACTTCCCCTTCGTGGACCCGCCGGACCGCCGCCAGGTGGCGGACGGGCTCGCGCTGCTCACCGAGCTCGGCGCCCTCGAGACGGGCGAGGCCGAGCGGGTCGGCGAGGACGGCGGACGCGACCGGGGCACCGACCGGACCACGGATCGGGGCCCGGCCGAGTCCCGCCAGCTGCGCCTGACCCCGGTCGGGCGCCGCCTGGCGAAGCTGCCGCTCGACCCGCGCCTGGCGCGCATGGTGCTGGAGGCCGACCGCAACAGCTGCGTCGCCGAGGTGCTCGTCATCGCCGCGGCCCTGTCGGTGCAGGACCCGCGCGAGCGCCCGGCCGAGCACCAGCAGGCCGCCGACGCCGCGCACGCGCGCTTCCGGGACGAGCGCTCGGACCTGCTGACCCTGCTCGCGCTGTGGCGCTACGTGCACGCCCAGCAGGAGACGCTGTCCAGCAGCGCCTTCCGCCGGATGTGCAAGCGGGAGTTCCTCTCGTGGCTGCGCGTGCGCGAGTGGCAGGACGTGCACCGCCAGCTGCGCTCGCTGACGCGCTCCCTCGGCGTCGACGCCTCCAGCAGCGCTGTCGTCACCCCCGACGAGGCGCCCGTGGACGGCGACGAGGCCGGTGACTCCGCCGACACCCTCGCCGAGGCGGACGACGACGCCGCGGGCGAGGACGTCCTGCCCGGCAGCGAGCAGCAGGTGGACGCCGACCGCGTGCACGCCAGCGTGCTCGCCGGCTTCCTGTCCAGCATCGGCATGCGCGACGAGCGCAAGAGCGACGCCGCGCGCGGCCGGGACCAGGCCCAGCGGCAGGGGCGCGACGAGCGCCCCGCGCGCGGCGGCCGCGGGGTGGAGTACCTCGGGGCCCGGGGGGCCCGCTTCGCCCTCTGGCCGGGGTCGGTGCTCGCCCGCAAGCCCCCCGCGTGGGTGATGGCCGCCGAGCTGGTGGAGACCTCGCGGCTGTGGGCGCGCGGCGTCGCGGCCATCCAGCCGGAGTGGGTCGAGGCGCTGGCCGGGCACCTGGTCAAGCGCACGTACTCCGAGCCGCACTGGTCCAAGAAGCGCGGCTCGGTGGTCGCCCGGGAGCGGGTGCTCCTGCACGGCCTCCCGCTCGTGGCCGACCGGACGGTCGCCTACGGCCGCATCGACCCGGTGACCAGCCGCGACCTGTTCATCCGCCACGCCCTCGTGGAGGGCGACTGGGTGAGCCACCACCGCTTCCTCGCGGAGAACCGCGCGCTGCTCGAGGAGGCGGAGGACCTCGAGCACCGGACTCGCACACGCGGGCTGGTCGTCGACGAGGAGGCCCTCGTCACCTTCTACGACGAGCGCCTGCCGGCCGACGTGGTCTCCGGGGCGCACTTCGACCAGTGGTGGAAGGCCGAGCGCCGGCGGCGGCCCGACCTGCTCACCTTCGACCCGGCGGCCCTGCTGGCCGACGCGGCCGCCGGCGTCCAGGTGGACGACTACCCGCTCACCTGGCGCGCGGGGGAGCTGGACCTGCGCGTGTCCTACCGCTTCGCCCCGGGGGAGGAGGACGACGGCGCGACCGTGCACGTGCCGCTGCGGGCACTGGCCCAGCTCGACCCCGAGCCCTTCGCCTGGCAGGTGCCGGGGCTGCGCCACGAGCTCGTGACCGCGCTCGTCCGCGGTCTGCCCAAGGCGGTGCGCCGCCACCTCGCCCCCGCGCCGGACCGCGCCGAGGCGGTGCTCGCCGTCGCGGGCCCCGCGGACGGCCCTGTCCTCGAGGTGCTCTCGCGCGAGCTGGAGCGCCTCACGGGGACTCCGGTGCCCCTGGGCGACTGGGACCCGGGCTCGCTGCCCGAGCACCTGCGGGTGCGCTTCGTCGTCGCCGACGACGCGGACGACCCCGGCTCCGGACGGGTGCTGGGGGCGGGGCGCGACCTCCTCGCCCTGCGCGCAGAGCTCACCGACGACGTGCGCCGGGCGGTGTCCGCGGCCGCGTCCGACCTCGAGCGCGGCGGGGCGCGCGACGCGACCGAGGCCTTCGCGAGCGGCGCTCTGCCGGAGGAGGTCTCGACGGCGGGCGTGGCCGGGTACCCGGCGCTCACGGACGAGGGCGACGCCGTCGCCGTCCGCGTCTACCCGACGGCGGGCGAGGCGCGCGTCGCCCAGCGGGCGGGGACGCTGCGGCTGCTGCGCCTGGAGCTGCCCGTCCCCGGCCGCGACGTCGTGCAGCGGCTGTCGAACACCGAGCTGCTGACCCTGGCCCGCAGCCCCCACGGCAGCACGGCGGCGCTGCTGGACGACGTCTGGGAGGCGGTGCTCGTCGACCTCGTCCGCCGGGCCGGCGGCCCGCCGACGGACCCGGAGGGCCACGACGCCCTGCGCGAGCGGGCGCGCCGGGAGGGCCCCGCCCTCGTGCCCGAGGCGGTCGGGGTCGTCATCCGCGTGCTGCGCAGCGCCGCCGAGCTGGAGGCGCGCCTCGAAGCGCTCGCCTCCGGCGCGGGGGCGGGCCTGCGGGCCCTCGCCGTGCGGCCGGCGCTCGAGGACCTGCGCGGCCAGCTCGCCGGCCTCGTCCACCCGCGGATGGTCACGGCCGCCGGGCTCGACCGGCTCCCGGACCTGCAGCGCTACCTGCAGGGGGCGCTGCGCCGCGTCGCCGCGCTGCCCGCCGACGCCGCCCGCGACCGCGACCGCACCGGCGTGGTCCAGCGCTCCGCCGCCGAGGTCGAGGCCGCCGTGGCCGCCCTGCCGGCCGTGCGCCGGGAGGACGACGACGTCCGCGAGGTCCGCTGGATGCTCGAGGAGCTGCGGGTGAGCCTCTTCGCCCAGGGCCTCCCCACCCGCGGGTCCGTCTCGCCCCAGCGCATCACGCGCGCCCTCGCGGCGCTGGCGCGCGTCGAGGTCTGAGCCGCTCCGGCTCCGTGCCGCGCGGGCCCGTGCCGTTCCCGGCCCGGGCTCGAGGGCTCCAGGCGTCAGTGCTCGAAGGGCTGCGGGTCAGGAGGTCAGGGGCTCAGGGCTCGAGGACGACGTCGTCGCCCACGGCGACCGTCCCCGGGTCGAGCACCCGGGCCCCGACCCCGAGGAGCAGCTCGCGCCCCGCGGGGCCCTCGACGGCCCGGTCGGCCGCGAGCGCGCCGAGGAGGTCGTCCGGCGCCCGGTCACCGGTCCCCGGCGTCCGCTGGACGACGGCGCACCGGGCCACCCCGGCGCCGACGGCGACCCGGGCGGCGCCGACGCGCAGCACCCGCCCGTGCCAGGAGTCCTCCACGAAGGGCTCGGCCGCGCCGGTGCCCACGAGCACGAGCGAGCGGAAGCGCTCGTCGTCCAGGGGGTGCCCGGTGCGGCGGGAGAGCTCGCGCAGCGACGAGGTGGTCAGCAGCACCAGGGGGTCGGCGTAGACGACCGCGCCGGGGCGCAGGACGCGCGCCAGCACGACGGGCCGCCCGACGAGGCCGGAGAGGGCGTCGTCCCACGGCCCCGGGACGGGGGCGACGGGGGCCGGCCGACCCCAGTAGTCGGCGACCAGCGGAGGCGCCGGCGCCGGGGACGCCGGCTCGGGGACGTGCAGCCGTGCTGCGGGCAGCTCCAGGTCCAGGCCCCCGCCCGCCGGGGCCGTGGCGCGCACCCGCAGCAGCGCCGGGGTGCGGACGGTCCGGGCGACGACCCAGTCCCCGGCGTCGTCGCGCTCCAGCAGGCACCACCCGCGGTCCCCGACCGGTCCGGAGCGGTCGAGCTCCACCCGTTCGGGGTGGACGTGCGCGGCGCCCTTGAGCGGTGTCAGCCCGAGGCGCTGCACGCGCCCGACGACCTGCGGCGTCCCCACGCCACGACGCTAGCCGTGGCGCGGGGACGCCGGTGCGCTCACCCGGTCACTGCGGGACCTGGCGCTCCCCGAGCCGCGGGAGCGTGCCGGCGACGAGCTCGTCGGCGGCGGGCACGGCGGCGCGGGCGCCGCCGAGGAAGGCGGCACGGCCCTGGACGGGCAGGTGCAGCGCGGTGCGCGCGAGGTCGACCGAGTACGACGTGCTGCCGCCGTCGACGGTGGTCACCCAGCCGGGGTAGGCGCCGACGACGACGAGCCCGATGCGGTGGCCGGCGGGCACGACGACGTCCTGCGACTGCATCTCGACGCTCACCTCGTGCGTGCCCGCACCGGGCAGGCGCAGCGCCCCGCGGGCGAGCACCTGCAGCGGGGTCTCGCCGACGAGCACCTCGGCGTCGAGGAAGCAGCCGGTGTCGGCCGGCACGCCCTCGCCCCAGCAGGAGCGGGTCTCGAGCGCGCGGACGCCGCCGCCGGTCGTCAGCACGCGGTCGGCCGCGCCGTAGTCGACCAGCATGACGCCGACCTGGCCGGTGGCCGCCCCGTGCGCGACCTCCAGGTCCACCCGCGGCGTCCCCGAGATCCGCACGTCCTCGCGCAGCTCGCCGCTGGTCCACAGCAGCCGGTGCGGGTTGGCGGCCCCGTCCACCGGCAGGGTGACGGCGGCCGCCTCGCGCTGGCGCGGGTCGCTCGTGACCACGACGTCCCCCTGCGTGCGGCGGGCCGGGGCGAGCGTCCCGTCGCCCTGCGGCTGCAGGCGCACGGTGCGGGTCGGCACCGGCCAGGAGTCGGAGCGGCGGATCTCGCCCGGACGGGTCTCGACGCGGACCGACGGCTCGTCGCCGATGCCGTTGTCGACGTCCATCAGCTCGGCGTCGAACCAGCGGTGCAGCTCGCGGACCCACTCCTGCCGGTCGGAGTCGAAGGGGTCGGTGTGCCCGGAGCGGATGAGCCACAGCCTGCGCTCGACGTCGTGCTCGACGAGCTCGTCCCAGAGCTCGGAGAAGTGCCGCATCTTGACGTTGTCGTCCTGCAGGCCGTGCACGACGAAGACGCTCGCCTCGATCTTCGAGGCGTCGTAGGGGCCGTCGGCGCGCTCGCCGCCCTCGCGGTAGTCGCGCTCGGCCCACACGTCGTTGTAGGTGCCGCTCGCGTCGTCGGCCTCGACGCCGAGCTGGGTGAGGGAGGCGGCGCAGTCGACCGGCTCGGTGCGCTGCTGCGAGACGTAGCGCCCGAGGTAGGGCAGGTAGCCGGTGGAGAAGGGCAGGTCCCCGGCGCGCGTGTAGTCGTACCAGCTGCTGATGGCGGCGATCGGCACGATCGTCTCCAGGCCGGTCGTGCCGGCCGCGGCGACGCCGGTGGCGAGCGTGCCGTCGTAGGACTTGCCGATCATGCCCGTGCGCCCGGCGCTCCACGAGGCCTCGACGACCTCACCGTCCGCGTCGTAGGCCGTGCCCTCGCCCGCGAGCCACTCCACGACGGCGGCGACCGAGTCGACGTCGGAGCGGCCGCCGACGTCGGTGCAGCCGGTGGACCGGCCGGTGCCGGCCATGTCCACGGCGACGTAGGCGTAGCCCCGCGGCACGAAGTAGTTGTCGTAGAAGAGCGGGAAGTCCACCGGCTGCCCGTCGGCGTCGTAGGTCTTGCGCTGGGACTCCAGGCCGCGCCCGCAGCAGAGGTGGTACGGGCTCGCGTCCATGATCACCGGGACGTCGGCGTCGAGCTCGGCGGGCCGGATGATGTCGGCCACCACGAGGTCCGGCTGCCCGTCGCCGTCGGCGTCGGGGGCCTCGACGCGGACGCTCTCGCGGACCGCGCCCTCGTAGTCGAAGACCGGCTGCGTGAGGCCGTCCGCGACGACGGGCGCCGACGGCGCGGGGGCCGGAGCAGCGGGGGCCGGAGCAGCGGGGGCGGGGGCAGTCGGGGCCGGAGCAGCAGGAGCGGGGGCAGCCGGCGCCGGTGCGGTCGGGACCGGAGCGGTGGCGGCGCCGGCAGAGGCGGGGACGACCAGCAGCGGTGCCACGAGGGCTGCGGCGGCCCAGGCGGTGCGAGCGAGGGGCGGACGTGCTGGCACGGGCGGGCTCCAGGGGATCGGTCGCCCCCGCGGCGGTCGCCGGCGGAGGGACGAGCGCGGGACCCGCGCCGGTCGGCGGCACTCTCCCAGGGCGAACCGGGCCGCACCAGGGTCTACCGGGCATCTGGGGTGGACCGGCCCGAGGACCGAGGACCGAGGACCGAGGACCGAGGACGAGGACCGGGTGCGGGTGGGGCCGGGTCTTGGGCTGGTCCGGGGACGGGAACCGGGTCCGGGGGCGGGAGCCGGGTCCGGGGGCGGGAGCCGGGTCCGGGGGCGGGAGCCGGGTCCGGGGGCGGGCGGGCGCCGGGCGCACCCGTGCCGCGCCGGGCGGGCGCGTCCTACCCTCGCGAGGTGACGACGACGACCTCCGCCCCCGGCCCCCTGGCGGGCGCCGTCCCGATCGCCCTCCTCCGGCGCGGGGGCGTCGTGGAGTCCGCCCACCTCGGCCACGTCGTGCTCGTCGGCGCCGACGGCGCGGTGCTCGGCGGCCTGGGCGACCCCGACGCGCTCGTGCTGCCGCGCTCCTCGCTCAAGCCCGTGCAGGCGCTGGCGATGCTGCGCTCCGGGCTGCGCCTGGGCGGGGACCTGCTGGCGCTCGCGACCGCGAGCCACAGCGGCGAGGACTTCCACCTGCGGGGCGCCCGGCGCGTGCTGGAGTCCGTGGGCCTGGACGAGGGCGCCCTGCGCAACACCCCGGACCTCCCCTTCGACGTCGAGCTGCGCGCCCGGTGGCAGGCCGAGGGCCGCGCGCCGGAGCGCCTGGCGCAGAACTGCTCCGGCAAGCACGCGGCCATGCTCGCCACCTGCGTGGAGGCCGGGTGGTCCCTCGAGGACTACCTCGACCCGCGCCACCCGCTGCAGCGAGCCGTCCTGGAGGCCGTGCGCGAGACGACCGGTGCGAGCGCGGCCGACGTCGAGGACCACCTGACGACCGACGGCTGCGGCACCCCGCTGCCCGCCGTCCCGCTCTCCGGTCTGGCGCGGGCCTTCTCGCGTCTCGCGACGGCCGGCGCGGGGACGCCCGAGCACGCCCTCGCGGGCGCCGTGCGCGACTTCCCGCTGTGGGTGGGCGGCACTCGCCGCGACGTGACGGCGCTGCTGCGGGGCGTCCCCGGCCTCGTGGCCAAGGACGGCGCCGAGGCCGTCTACGCCGCCGCGCTGCCGGACGGGCGCGCGGTGGCGCTGAAGATCCTCGACGGCGGCGACCGGGCGCGCCCGGTGGTCATGGCGGCGGCCCTGCGAGCGCTCGGGGTCGAGGCCGCGGTCGTCGAGGAGCAGTCCAGCGCACCGGTCCTCGGGCACGGCGAGCCCGTCGGCGAGGTCCGCGGCGTGGAGGTGCCCCTGCGCGGCGGGCCGGAGTCCGACGAGCCGGCGGCGCAGCGGCCGTGAGGGCCGTCCTGCAGCGCGTCACCCGGGCGTCGGTCGTCGTCGACGGCGAGGTGGTCGGCGCCGTGGAGCCGCCCGCGGGCGGGCAGGGCCTGGTCCTGCTCGTGGGCGTGGCCCGCGACGACGGCCCCGAGCAGGCGGCCGCGCTCGTGCGCAAGACCGCCGAGCTGCGGGTGCTGCGCGGCGACCGCTCCGCCGTGGACGCCGGTGCGCCGGTCCTCGTCGTCAGCCAGTTCACGCTGCAGGGGGACACCCGCAAGGGGCGCCGTCCCAGCTGGTCCGCGGCGGCGCCGGGCGACGTCGCGGAGCCGCTCGTCGACGCGGTGGTCGCGGGCCTGCGCGAGCGCGGCCTGGAGGTGGCGACCGGCCGTTTCGGCGCCGACATGGCGGTCGAGCTGGTGAACGACGGGCCCGTCACCCTGGTGCTCGACGTCTGAGGGCCCGCGGGGGAGCGGCGTCTAGGCTCCGACCATGGGCGCCATCGCTGCAGCGCAGTACGGGATCTTCTTCCTCCTCAGCCTCGCGGCGTTCGTCCTGACCGTCGTGGCGGTGGCCGACGCCGTCCGCCACCCCGCCGGCGCCTACCAGGCCGCGGGCAAGCTCTCGAAGCCCGCGTGGGTCGGCATCACCGCGGTCGCCTTCCTGCTCATGCTCGCCGACCTCCTGGGCCGCCTGGCCGGCGGCGGTGGCGGTTTCGGCTTCCTCGTCCTGCTGCCCGTCGTGGCGGCCGGCATCTACCTGGCCGACGTGCGCCCGGCGCTGCGCTCCGTCGGCGGCGGGCGCCGCGGCAGCGGGTCCGGCCCGACCGGCTGGTGACGCGCCACCGCTGACGCGGGTCCGCGCGGGCTGGGGCCCGGGGGCGGACGCCCCTGTCGCTCCGAGCGTCGTGCTGCACTCCCGGTCGACCGCCGCGGACCGAGTCCGGGCGGTGCCCACAACCCCGGCCCGGTGCGGCGCTGTCCACAGGTGCTGACGACGGCCGTGGCGTCCCGCGCCCGTCTCGTAGCGTCTCCTCGACCGAACAGACGTTCGAGCGAGAGGGGGCGAGGTGGGCGTCGGGAGCTCGTCGTGGTCGCCCACCGAGGGGTGGGCGGGGTCGTCGTCCTCGTCGGCCCGCTCGCACGCGGACCAGCAGAGCCCTGCGGCGGAGACGCTCCTGCCGGTGGGGCGGCGCCGTGCGGCGGAGCTGGTGGAGCGGGTCGGGGCGCTGGGGGCGCGCATGTCGTCGCTGCGGGCGGCGCAGCTGCGGGCGGTCGCGGAGCTCGTGGGCGAGCTGGAGGGTCTGCCCGACGTCGTCGGCGAGGGAGAGCCGGGCCCGCGGGGCAGCGGGGGGCCGATGGGTCACGCGGAGGACGCCGCAGCCGCGGAGGTGGCGCTGCGCCTGCGGGTCTCGGGGATGGCGGCGCAGCGTCTGGTGGACCAGGCGGTGGCCCTGTGCACGCGGTTGCCGGTGACGCTGGCCGCGCTGGAGACGGGCCGCATCGACGACGGCCGCGCGCGGGTGGTGGCGGAGCAGACGGCGGTGCTGGGTCCGGTGGCGGCGGCGCGCGTCGAGGCGGTGCTGGCGCCGGAGATGGCCGAGCTGACAGCGGGGCAGCTGAGGGCGCGGGTGCGGCACGTGGTCGCGGTGGTGGACGCGGGCGCGGTGCGCACGAGGGCGCGCCGGGCGGTCTGCGATCGCCAGGTGCGCCTGGTGGCGCTCGAGGACGGTGTGGCCCAGCTGTCGGCCGTGGGTCCGGCCCTGGACCTCGCGGTGGTGTTCGACCGGCTGACGGGGCTGGCGCGGGACCGCACGCGCCCGGGTGGGCGCACGGACCCGCACGCCGCCTTCGTCGCCGGGGTCGACCCCCAGGCCGCTGGGACGGACCAGCCCGCCCGGACCGACCGGCCCGAGGGGGCCGCCGGGTCGGCGGCTGACCCCGGGGCCGGGCTGGCGGACCGGCGCGGGATGGGAGCGCGGCGCTTCGACGCCCTGGTCGACCTCGTGAGCGGTCGTGACCTGGGCGTCGGCGAGGGAGCCGGGGGGCCCGACGGCGGTGCGGGTGGGGCCAGCAGGTGGCCCCGCCCGACGGGTCCGCAGGTGCTCGTGGCGCTGACCAGCGTGCTGGGGCTGGACGCCGAGCCCGCGCAGGTCGCGGGGGTGGGGCCGGTGCCCGTGGAGGTGGTCCGCCAGGTGCTGGTCGAGCACCCCTTCCGGAGGGTCCTCACCCACCCGTTCACCGGGCAGCTTCTCGGGGTGGACGGGCATCTGATGGCTCCGGGCCCCCTGCCACCGGTCGAGGGAGACGGGGCGCCCGAGGACGGGGGGCCCGGTGGCTCCGGCCCGGGCGGGCCCGGCCCGGGCGGGCCCGGACCGGGTGGTGGGCCTGCCCCGGGCGGGCCTGGTCGGGGCCGTGGGCCTGCCCCGCGTGGGCGTCCCGGGACGGGTGATGGGCCCGGGCTGGCTGATGGGCCCGGGCTGGCTGATGGGCCCGGGCTGGGTGGTGGGCTCGACTCTGGACCCGCTCTCGCGGGCGTCCCGGGCAGCAGCGGACCGGCTGAGCCTCCTGGGCCATCCGGAGGCGTGGCCGCGCGGTGCGGTGGCCTCGTCGTGCCGCCCTGCGCGCGGGAGGTCCACGCCGCGTCGCAGGTCGCCGCGTCGCAGGACGCCGCGTCGCAGGGCGCCGAGTCGCCCGCGGCACGAGACCTGGACGCGGACGTCCACCGCGCCCCGGGCGCCAGTGCGGACCGGGGCTCAGGCACAGGTGCGGGCGCGGATGCCGAGCGGGGCGCAGGCCGGCGCGCGGTCGTGGACCGGGGCGCAGATCAGCACGGGGACGTGCCTCGAGACGCTGGCCGGCACGCGGTCGTCGAGCGGGACCCGATCCGACACGTGCTCGTGGAGCGGGGCGCGGACACGGGCGAAGGGCCAGGGGTGGACGGCCGATCCCGGATGGTCGAGCCAGCGACGCGGACCCGCGCGGAGCCCGGTGAGTGGGCGCAGTGCCGGGTGGCCGCCGCTGGCGGTGGCCGCTACGTCCCCGGCGTCGCGCTGGCGCGGTTCGTGCGCGCGCGCTCACCGCGGTGCAGCGCACCGGGGTGCCGGGTCCCGGCCACGCGCTGCGACCTCGACCACCGCACCGCCTGGCCGCAGGGGCCGACCTGCCCGTGCAACCTGGCCCCGCTGTGCCGGCGCCACCACCTGGCCAAGCACCGCTTCGGGTGGCGCGTGGAGGCCGCCGGTCCCGATCCCCGCGACACCAGCGCCCGGTGGAGGTCACCGCTGGGCCAGGTCGTCACCGTCCCCGGCCAGCCGTTCCTGCCAGCCGTCGTCGCCCTCGGCGAGACGGTGACGGCGGCGGACGAGGCGTTCGTCGGGGGCGTGGTGCCCGCCGACCTCCCGGTGCGCGGGTCGGCAGGAGCGGCAGGGACGTGGCCGCCGACCTCGCAGGTGCCGGAGACCTACCCGCTCCACGACGACGCGCGCGACGACGCCGGCCGCGCTCGCACGCTCGCCGGGGTCGGGCCCCGCGCGCCGAAGACGCCGGCGTCGAGGTCGCGCGGTGCACCGACGAGGGCGCCCGGACCGGACGACGACCCGCCGCCCTTCTGAGCGGTGGTCGCGGAGTGCCGGGGCGAGGCTCCGCGGGGGTGCTCGAGCCATCCGGGTCTCTTCGGGCCCCTGGGCGTTCTCGAGCTCTCGGGCCCCTGGGCGCTCTCGAGCTCTCGGGCCCCTGGGCGCTCTCGAGCTCTCGGGCCCCTGGGCGCTCTCGAGCTCTCGGGCCCCTGAGCGCTCTCGAGCTCTCGGGCCCCTGGGCGCTCTCGAGCTCTCGGGCCCCTGAGCGCTCTCGGGCCCTTGAGCGCTCTCGGGCCTCTGGGCCCAGGTCGACCGGGGCCGCCGGGGTCACCCGGCGACGGCCGACCACCGCACGGCCACCTCGCCCAGGCGCCATCGGCGGGGCCCTCCGGCGGGGGCTCGGTCCAGGACGGGCCAGCCGTCGTCGCGGAGCCCGCGGCAGGAGGCGAGCCAGCGCTGGCGCGGTCCCCAGGGCGCCAGCGGTGCGGCGCGGTCCCACGCGGCGTCGAGCGCCGTCAGCAGCGCGTGCACCGGCTGCCCGGGCACGTTCGCGTGGATCAGCGCCTTCGGGAGCCGCTCGGCGACCTCCGAGGGCCGCCCCAGGTCGGCGAGCCGGACGGACAGCACGAGCTGCTGCGGCCCGGACCGCTCGACGACGGCCCAGCCGGCGCGCCGTCCCAGCTCGTCGCACGTCACGTCGAGCAGCAGGCCCCCGGGCGCCAGGCGCTCGCCGACGGCGCCCCACGCCGCGGGCACGTCCGCGACGTCGTACTGGCGCAGCACGTTGGCGGCCCGCACGAGGACGGGGCGCCGGCCGGCAGCCGGCCCGCCGAGCTCGAAGCCCCCGACGCCGAAGGCCACCCCCCGGCGCTGCTCGGGCGCCAGGGCGCTGACGACCTCGGTCGCGCGCGCCGCTCGCGCGGGGTCGATCTCGAGGCCGAGCACCTCGACGTCCGGCCGCACGCGGCGCAGGGCCCTCGCCAGGTGCAGCGTGGTGACCGGGGAGGCGCCGAACCCGAGGTCCACGACGAGCGGGTCCTCGGCCGCCCGCAGCGCCCCTGCGCCGGGGCCGGCGAGCCAGCGGTCCGTCCGGCGCAGCCGGTCCACGCCCGTCGTGCCGCGCGTCGCGACCCCCAGCGGCGCGCCCGCCCCCCGGCCACGCCGCAGGGCACCGGCCGGCACAGCGGCGGAGGACGGCGCGGGCACGTGCCCATCCTCCCGCCCGTCCGTGGGTGCACCCGCGCCCGCTCCCGCGCCCATTTCCGCTCTCGCGCTCTCGCGCTCTCGCGCTCTCTCCGGCACCGGCACCGGCACCGGCAGCGGCACCGGCACCGGCAGCGGCACCGGCACCCGCGCCCGCGCGCCACTCCCGCGCGCCCACTCCCGCTCCTGCTCCTCCTCCGGTCCGGTCCTCGTCCGCGCGGCCCCTCCCGCGCGACGACCGCGGTGCGGTGCGCGGAGGAGCGCGTGCCGCCGAGGCCCGCGCCAGGGCGTAGGTTCGCCCGCGTGGACGTCGCGCGCTCCCGGCGAGGGCCCCGTCGGGTCGCGCTGGTCTCGGCGCACACCTCCCCGCTCGCGCAGGCCGGCACCGGCGACGCCGGCGGGCTCAACACCTACGTGGTCGGGCTGGCCCGCGCCCTGGCCGCGCGCGGGGACCAGGTCGACCTCCTCACCCGCGCCACGGCGCCCGACCAGCCTCCCGTGGTGCCCGTGGAGGCCGGTGTCCGGGTGCGCCACGTGCCGGCGGGTCCGCTGCGCGAGGTCGAGAAGGAGGAGCTGCCGGGGCTGGTGGGGGCCATGGCCGACCACCTCGTCGCCGACGCCGCTGCCGACGGCGGCTACGACGTCGTCCACTCGCACTACTGGCTCTCCGGCCAGGTGGGACGGCGCCTCGCCGCGGCCTGGCACGCGCCCCTGGTGCACAGCATGCACACCATGGCCCTGGTCAAGGACCTGCACCGGGGCCCCGGCCAGGCCCGGGAGCCGCAGGTGCGCGTGAGCGGGGAGCGCGCCGTGGTGGCGGCGTCCGACGGCCTCGTCGCGAGCACGGCCGACGAGGCGCGCGAGCTCGTCGAGCTGTACGGCGCGGACCCGGCGCGCGTCGCCGTCGTGCCGCCGGGCGTGGACCTCTCGGCGTTCTCCCCGAGCCCGGTCGAGGGGGGCGAGCGCGCCGCGCTCGGCCTGCGGCCGGAGGACCGGGTGCTGCTCTTCGCCGGCCGGCTGCAGCCGCTCAAGGGCCCCGACGTGCTGCTGCGCGCGGCGGCGGAGCTGCTCGCGCGTCGCCCGGACGGCGCCCTCCGCGGCTCCCTCGTGGTCGCCGTCGTCGGCGGCCCGTCCGGCCGGGGCACGGGCCAGCGGGCCCGCGAGGACCTGCGCGCCCTGGCCGGCCGCCTCGGCCTCGCGGGCCGCGCCGGCCACCGCGACGTCGTCCGCCTCCTCGACCCGCAGCCCGCGCCGGAGCTCGCCCGCTGGTACCGCGCGGCCGACGTCGTCGCGGTCCCCTCGAGGACGGAGTCCTTCGGCCTCGTCGCCCTGGAGGCCCAGGCCTGCGGCACCCCGGTCGTCGCCACGGCCACCGGGGGCCTGCGCACGGCCGTCGCCGACGGGCGCACGGGGCTGCTCGTCGAGGATGCCGACCCCGGCCGCTGGGCCGACGCGCTCGGGGCCCTGCTGGACGACGAGCCCCGCCGTCGGGTCCTCGGCGAGGCCGCGTCCACCCACGCCGCGGGCTTCAGCTGGGCCGCCACCGCCCGGCGCACGCAGGAGGTGTACGCGCGCGCCGCCGCCGGGCGGGGCGTGCGCGGGGAGGACAGGCCGCCGGTGAGGGCCGCCTGCTCCTGAGGCCTGCTCCCGAGGCCTGCTCTCGGGCGTGCCCCTGAGGCCGGCTCTCGGGGCCCTGCTCCTGGAGCCTGCCCCGAGGCCGGCTCTCGGGGCCCTCTCCCGAAGCGTGCCCCCGAGCCCGGCTCCGCGCCCCGCCCGCCCGGCGCCCCTACGCTGGCGAGCATGTCCAGCACGATGACCCTGGTCCTGCTCCGCCACGGCGAGAGCGAGTGGAACGCGAAGAACCTCTTCACCGGCTGGGTCGACGTGCCCCTGTCGGAGAAGGGGCAGGCGGAGGCCCGCCGCGGCGGCGAGCTCATGGCCGCCGAGGGGCTGCTGCCCGACCTCGTGCACACCTCGCTGCTGCGCCGGGCCATCACCACCGCGAACCTCGCCCTCGACGCCGCCGACCGGCACTGGATCCCCGCCACCCGCTCCTGGCGCCTCAACGAGCGCCACTACGGCGCGCTCCAGGGCAAGGACAAGGCGCAGACGCTCCAGACCTACGGCGAGGAGCAGTTCATGCTCTGGCGCCGCTCGTACAGCACGCCGCCGCCGGAGATCGAGGCGGGCGACGAGTTCAGCCAGGCCGGCGACCCGCGCTACGCCGACCTCGGCGACGACATGCCGGCCACCGAGTGCCTGCAGGACGTCGTCGCGCGGATGCTCCCGTACTGGGACAGCGCGATCGTCCCGGACCTCCGCGGGGGGAAGACGGTCCTCGTGGCCGCGCACGGCAACTCCCTGCGCGCCCTGGTCAAGCACCTCGACGGGATCAGCGACGACGACATCGCGGGCCTGAACATCCCCACCGGGATCCCGCTGCTGTACGAGCTCGACGAGCAGCTGTCCCCGGTGACCCCCGGCGGCCGCTACCTGGACCCGGACGCCGCGGCCGAGGCGGCGGCCGCCGTGGCCGCGCAGGGGCGCGGGCGCTGACGCACCCCGTCCACCGTTGACCCCGCGCCGTCGGGGCGAGACGCCGGAGGGCCCGCACCGCAGCAGCGGTGCGGGCCCTCCGGCGCGCGAGGAGCGGAGCTCGTCAGCCGGCGACGGACTGGACCGGGTGGACGGGCTTCATCCACTCGCCGGTCACGAGGAAGCCGACGCGGCGGACGACGGACACGGCGTGGTCGCCGAAGCGCTCGTAGTAGCGGCTGCAGAGCGTCATGTCGATGGTGCGCTCGGCCGACTCCTGCCACTCCGCGGCCTGCATCGCGGCGAACACCGACCGGTGCAGCTCGTCGAGGCGGTCGTCGTCGCGCTCGACCTGGGCGGCGAGCTCCAGGTCGCGCGTGACGATCACGGTGCCGGCCGTCATGGCGATGCTCGCGGCCGCCTCGCCCATCGCGGTGATCGTCGGCACCAGCGAGTCCGGCACCACCGGGTGGGGGTGGCGCAGCCGCGCCTGGCTAGCGACGTGGCGCGCCAGGTCGCCCATCCGCTCGATCGAGGTGGACATGCGCAGTGCCGAGACGACGACGCGCAGGTCGGTGGCCACCGGGGACTCGCGCGCCAGGAGGGCCACGGCGCGGTCGTCGAGGTGGCGCTGCTGGGCGTCGATCTGGGCGTCGGCGCTGATCACGCTCTCCGCCAGGGCCAGGTCGCCCTCCAGGAGCGCCTGCGTGGCGTTGGCCATCGCGGCGCTGACGAGCCCGCTCATCTGGGTGAGCTGCTCGGCCAGGGACCGCAGCTCGTCGTGGAAGACCTCTCGCATGCGGGAGAGCCTGTCACCGGCGGATGAACGGCGTCGACCCCGTCGGTGAACACGGGGCGACCTGCCGGTGCCCACCGCGCGGAGCGCTGGCCGAGCCGGGCGCCAGCCCTACGCTTCCACCCGTGGACGGCTCCTGGACGGTGGCGCTCGCGGGCCTCCTGGGAGTCCTGGTGGGCGTCGTCGGCGTCCTCGCCTCGCGGTGGAGCGAGCGCCGGCCCGAGCCGATGCCCCCGCCGGAGGACGACCTGCCGGCCGGGGCCGCCGACGTCCTCGCGGTGCTCTCCTCGGCCGTCGTGGTGGTCGACGTCGCCGACGCGGTCGTGCGGGCGAGCGCCGCCGCCCACGCCTTCGGCCTGGTGCGCGACCGCGAGCTCGTGCACCCGGAGCTGGCGGACATGGTCACCCGGGTGCGCCGGGACGGGGAGATCCGCGACGCGGAGATGGCCCTGCCGCGCGGCCCGTTCGTGCCGCCCGGCGCCGACGGCGCGGGAGTGCTCGTGGTGGGCGTGCGGGTGGCGCCCCTGGGCTCGCTGCACGTCCTGGTCCTCGTCGAGGACCGCACGCAGGCGAAGCGCCTCGAGGAGGTCCGCCGCGACTTCGTCGCCAACGTCAGCCACGAGCTGAAGACGCCGGTCGCCGCCATCGCGCTGCTCGCCGAGACGATGGACCAGGCCGCCGAGGACCCGGCGACGGTGCGCCGCTTCGCCCAGCGCATGACCCGCGAGTCCCAGCGCCTGTCCGCGCTGGTGCAGGAGATCGTCCAGCTCTCGCGTCTCCAGGACGCCGACGTCCGCCACCAGCCGGTGCCGGTGGACGTCGACGAGGCCGTCCTGGAGGCCGTCGACCGCACCCGGCTCGTCGCCGAGGGCAGGGGCGTGCGCATCACGACCCAGCTCTCCGGCGAGGGCTCGGACCCCTCCCGCCACGGGAGCGGGCCGGCCGAGGTGTGGGGGGACCGCGAGCTGGTCGTCACGGCGGTGCGCAACCTCGTCGACAACGGCGTGTCCTACTCCGACGCCGGCACCCGCGTCGCCGTGGTCGTCTCCGTGGTCGACGAGCGCGTCGAGGTCGTGGTCAGCGACCAGGGCATCGGCATCCCGGAGTCCGAGGTCGGCCGCGTCTTCGAGCGCTTCTACCGGCTGGACCCGGCGCGCTCGCGGGCCACGGGGGGCACCGGCCTCGGCCTGTCGATCGTCAAGCACGTCGCCGCCACCCACGGCGGCGAGGTGGCCGTGTGGAGCAGCCCGGGGGAGGGCTCCACGTTCACGCTGCGACTGCCGCTGCGACGGGCCGAGGAGGCCCAGCGCACTCCCTGACGCCCACCGCCGCGGCGGCCCCGCGCCGACGGCCCCTGCACCCCGCGCCGCCCCCGGCGGCGCCCGACCGGGAGGACCCCCGCGTGACCCGCATCCTGCTCGTCGAGGACGAGGAGTCGCTCAGCGACCCGCTCGCCTACCAGCTCGGCCGCGAGGGCTACGACGTCGCCGTGGCCGCCGACGGCCCCTCGGCGCTGGCCGAGTTCGACCGCGGCGGCGCCGACCTCGTGCTGCTCGACCTGATGCTCCCGGGGCTGCCCGGGACCGAGGTGTGCCGCCAGATCCGCACCCGCAGCACCGTCCCGGTGATCATGGTGACGGCCAAGGAGAGCGAGGTCGACGTCGTCGTCGGGCTGGAGCTGGGCGCCGACGACTACGTCACCAAGCCGTACTCCTCGCGCGAGCTGCTCGCCCGCATCCGGGCCGTGCTGCGGCGCGGCGGCGACGTCGACGAGCACGAGGACCCCGGCGCGCTCGCCGCGGGCCCCGTGCGCATGGACGTCGAGCGGCACGTCGTCACCCTGGACGGCGCGCCGATCGCCCTGCCGCTCAAGGAGTTCGAGCTCCTCGAGGTGCTGATGCGCAACGCGGGCCGGGTGCTCACGCGGGGTCAGCTGATCGACCGCGTGTGGGGCGCCGACTACGTGGGGGACACCAAGACCCTCGACGTCCACGTCAAGCGGCTGCGCGCCAAGATCGAGGAGGACCCGGCCTCCCCGCAGCGCCTGGTCACGGTCCGGGGCCTGGGGTACAAGCTCGAGGGCTGAGCCGGCGAGCTCCCGGGCCCGGGGCGCGCGCGTGGAGGCTGAGCGGCGAGCCCCCCCCCGACGAGCGGCCGCGCCCACCGATGAGGACGCGCCCGCCACCGATGAGGACGCGGCCCCCCGGCGGTCGAAGGGTGCGGGGCCGGAGGTCGGCCCACGAGGAGGAGAGCGCCATGACCGTCGAGATGTGCCCCTACCTGCACCCGCGCGGCAGCGCGCGCGAGGCGCTGGACGCCTACCGCCGCGCCCTGGGCGGCGGCGAGCCGGAGGTCACCAGCTACGGCGACATCGGGATGGACGACGCCCAGCTGGCCGACCTGGTGGCGAACGCGGCCCTGCGGACCGAGCTCGGCGGTCTGCTGATGGTCTCGGACGTGCCGCCGGGCGCCGGGTCGCCGCCCGCCGGCTCCGCGTGCCTGTCGGGCGACGACGAGGCGGCGCTGCGCCGGGCGTGGGAGGTGCTGTCCGAGGGCGGCGAGGTCGAGCACCCGCTGGCGCCCTCGCCGTGGGGGAGCCTCTTCGGCTCGTGCCGGGACCGCTGGGGCGTGAGCTGGATGGTCGACGTCGCCGGAGCGGGCGCCGGCGGCTGAGGCGTCGGCCGGACGCAGCAGCGGCGCCCGCCCCGTCGGGGGGCGGGCGCCGCTCGTGCGCTGCGGACCGCTGGTGCGGGGCCGCTGGACGGGCTAGCCGACGCCCGGCGTCGTGGCCGCGGCGGTGGGCACCAGGGTCTGGTACTCCGGCAGGGAGCCGTTGAGCAGCGGGATCTCGATCTCGAGGACCTCGTCGTCGATCGCCATGAGCACGGGCACCAGCTCGCCCGGGACGGCGTCGACCGGGTCGGCCACGAGGTCCCCGGTGATCTCGGCGCCCTCGGGCAGCGACTGGTCGCCGAGGTCCTCCGTCTGCTCCTCGCCCAGGGGCACGCTGCTGCGGCCGGGCACGACCACCTCGGCCAGGAGGTCGCCGGGACCGCTGATGGTGACGGTGACCTCCTCGAGGTCCTCGTTGACCAGCACGCCGTAGAGGCGGGCGGGCCCGTCGGCCTCGGGGCCGATCAGCAGCGCGTTGCGGATCAGGAGCGAGGTGCCGGGCCCCTCGGCGTCGGTCTCGGTGAGCGTGAAGTAGCCCTGCACGCCGTCGGACGGCGCGTAGTCCAGCTCGGTGGAGTACTGGTTGACCACGGGGGAGACGGCGCAGCCGGCGCTGGCGAGGACCGCGGACGCGGCGACGACCACGGCGGCTGCGCGGCGCGCTGCGGGGCGGGACGGGCGGTGCACGGGCGTCTCCTCGGGTCGGCAGGACGTCTCGGGCGAGACTAGCCGTGGGGGAGCCGCCCCCGCCCTCGGGGCGCGGCCCGCGGGCGTCGCGGCTCTCGCCGGGGCCCTGTCGGGAGCGACGGGGACCCCCGGCCGCGCGGGCGCAGGATCGGGCCCAGGAGGCCGGCGGCGTGCGAGGGACCCTTCGCGCCGGCTCCGGACAGCACGCCGCGGGGTGCGCTGTCAAGGCCCGCGAGATGTCCGATCGGCGCACGGCGGGCCTCTGACCTGCGATGATGCACCACTCGGCGCCCGAGGCCACTTCTTCGCCGTGGTAACCTCGAGGCCGCGAAAGGGGATAAGCAGATGGCTTTCACTGTGGGCGAGACTGTCGTGTACCCCCATCACGGGGCGGCTCTGATCGAGGAGATCAAGACCCGGATGATCAAGGGGGAGGAGAAGCTCTACCTCCGCCTCAAGGTCGCCCAGGGAGACCTGACCATCGAGGTCCCCGCGGAGAACTGCGACCTCGTCGGCGTCCGCGACGTCGTCGGCAAGGAGGGGCTCGACAAGGTGTTCGAGGTCCTGCGCGCCCCCTACACCGAGGAGCCGACCAACTGGTCGCGCCGGTACAAGGCGAACCTCGAGAAGCTGGCCTCGGGCGACGTCATCAAGGTCGCCGAGGTCGTGCGCGACCTCTGGCGCCGCGACCAGGACCGCGGCCTGTCGGCCGGCGAGAAGCGCATGCTGGCCAAGGCCCGCCAGATCCTGGTCTCCGAGCTCGCGCTCGCGGAGAAGACCGAGGAGATCAAGGCCGAGGCCATCCTCGACGAGGTCCTCGCGTCCTGAGCACCGCACCACCGCCGGAGCCCGTCGTCCCTCCCGGGGCGACGGGCTCCGCGTGCGTCCGGGGCGGGGCTCCGCCCGAGCGCTTGCGCGCTCCGGGCCAGGTGCCGGGCTCGGCCGGGCCCGGGGCGGCGTGCGTGCTCGTCGCCGCGGGCAGCGGCACCCGGCTCGCGGCCGGGCGACCCAAGGCCTTCGTGCCCGTCGGCGGCACGGCCCTGCTCGTCCACGCGGCCCGGGGCCTGGCCGCCTCCGGCGCCGTGGTGCTCGTGGTCGCCGTCGTCCCCGCCGGCCTGGAGGACGAGGCGCGCGGCCTGCTGGCCGACGTCCCGGACCTGCCGCCGCTGCGGGTCGTGCCGGGCGGCCCCAGCCGGCAGGCGTCCGTGGCGGCCGGTCTCGCGGCCGTGCCGGGCGACCTCGACGTCGTGCTCGTGCACGACGCCGCGCGAGCCCTGGCCCCGCCGGCGCTCGTCCAGCGGGTCGTCCGGGCGGTCCGCGACCAGGGGGCCGCGGTCGTCGTGCCCGCGGTGCCCGTCCACGACACGCTGCGCGACGTCGACGGCGGCGTCGTGGACCGCGCCCGGCTGCGCGCCGTCCAGACGCCGCAGGGCTTCGCAGCCGGCGTGCTGCGCCGCGCGCACGCCGCACCGGCCGCCGGGGAGGGCGCCACGGACGACGCCGGCCTCGCCGAGGCCCTGGGGGAGCACGTGCACGTCGTCGTCGGCGACCCGGAGGCCTTCAAGGTGACCAGCCCGCTCGACCTGCTGCTCGCCGAGGCCGTGCTGGCCCGGCGCGGCTCCGCCGCGGCGGAGGCGCGCTCGTGAGCGCCGGCGGGGAGCTCCCGCCGCGGGGCGAGCGGGGCGAGCGGGACGGCGGCGGCCCGCTGGCGGGCCTGCCGAGGGTCGGCACCGGTGTGGACGTGCACGCCCTGGCCGCCGAGGGCTCCGACCGCGAGCTGTGGGTCGCGGGTCTGCACTGGCCGGGGGAGCGCGGTCTGGACGGCCACTCCGACGCCGACGTCGTCGCGCACGCGGCGTGCGACGCCCTGCTGGCCGCGGCCGGCATCGGGGACCTCGGGCAGCACTTCGGCACCGCCGAGCCGCAGTGGGCCGGGGCCTCCGGGGCGACCCTGCTGGCCGAGACGGCCCGGAGGGTGCGCGCCGCCGGCTTCGAGCTCGGCAACGTGTCCGTGCAGCTCCTCGGCAACCGCCCGCGCTTCTCGCCCCGGCGGGCCGAGGCCCAGGAGGTGCTCTCGCGCGCCGCGGGGGCGCCCGTGGCGGTCTCGGCGACGACGACGGACGGGCTCGGCCTGACCGGCCGCGGCGAGGGGCTCGCGGCCGTGGCCACCGCCCTCGTCGTCCCCCGCTGACGGGGCGAGCGCTGACCGGGCGAGCTCGCGTGCCCCGCTGACGGGGCGAGCGCTGACCGGGCGAGCTCGCGTGCCCCGCTGACGGGCGGGGTGCTGACGGGGCCACTGCTGTCGGGGCCGGTGCTGGTGGTGCGGGTGCTGGTGGCGCGGGTGCCCTGGCGCGGGCTGGTCCCCCGCGGGCGATCAGGCGCGACGGCCGTCCGGGAGCGCGAGCCGCGCCTGGAGGAGGTCCTGCAGCTGCTGGCTGGGACGGGTGGGGGAGTGGCGCAGGGCCAGGGCGCCGCGGACCTGGGCCGGGCTCAGGCCGGCCCCGCGGGCCCGGTGGATGAAGTCGAGGCGGGAGGCGGTGCTGCTGCGCTCCTCCTCCTCGCCCGCGGGAGCGGTGGACGTCGGCAGGAGCCGCTCCTGGGCGTAGAAGCGGAGCACCGCGGAGGCCGCGGCGTGCTCGGCGACGTGCGACGCCGAGGTCGCGGTCCCGGTGCGGCGCAGGGCCTTGACGGCGTACATCTGCTCGTCGGCCCGGGCCCAGGTGTCCTCGAGGGGACCGGTGACCTCGTGCGGGGCCGCCGCCACCGAGGCCGGGATGCCGGCGGCGTGCAGGTGCTCCCCGATCCGCGCGCTCAGGGCGGCGAGGGCCGCGGGGTCGGCCTCGACGGCGAGGACGGCGAACTCGTCGCCGCCGGGACGGGCGAGGACGTCGCTCGGCCGGCAGGTGCGCCGCAGGACCTCGGCGGTCGCGACGAGCAGCGCGTCGCCGGCGGGGTGGCCGTAGGTGTCGTTGGTGGCCTTCAGGCCGTCGAGGTCGATGGCGACGACACCGGCCCGGGTGCCGTAGCGCGAGCACCGGCCGCTCTCGCGGGCCAGGCACTCCTGCCACCCGCGGCGGTTGCGCAGGCCGGTCAGCACGTCGGTCTCGGCCAGGTCGCGGCTCACCCCCTGCGCGCGGACGGCCGTGAGGGCGAGGGAGAGGACCTGGCCGAGCAGGCGCACGACGGGGGCGGCGGCGTCCAGCGGATCCTCGGTCGTGGTGGTGCGGGAGGTGAAGCCGCACACGGTGCCCACGACCTCCTCGCCGGCGAGGAGCAGGGCGCCCGTGCTGCCGCCGACCCCGAGGGGGCGCCCGGTGCCGCTCCCCCTCCCCAGCAGCTCGTCGGCGTCCGTCACGGGCCAGGCGCTGCCGTCCAGGTCGTCCGTGGCCTCGAGGGTCCCCCGCCAGGGCAGCGTCGTCCCCGTCGGCACCTCGCCCGACCAGGGGCCCGCCGCGGCCGCGACGACCTGGTGGTCGCCCTCGACGCGGGTCGCCAGCCACAGGTCTGCCGGGCGCTCGAGCTGCAGCTGCTCCACGGCCTCGGTGACGACCCGCAGCACCTCCTCCGACCAGGGGGTGCTGCTGGCCGTCGGGTCGCCGGTCGCCGCGTCGTCCGTGGCCCCGTCCCCGGTCGCCGTGCCTCCCGTCGCCGTGCCGCCGGTCGCCGTGCCTCCCGTCGCCGTGCCGCCGGTCGCCGTGCCGCCGGTCGCCGAGTCCCCGGTCGCCGAGTCCCCGGTTGCCGGGCCGCCGTGCGAGGTGCCGCCGCTCGGCGCCGGCCCGTCGTCGGGGGACTCGGTGCTCGTCCCCGACCCGGCGTCCGGGGCGTCGAAGTGGTGCTGCGTGCCGGTCATCGCGAGCAGGTGGGTCACCACCGGCGCCGGTGCCAGCAGGACCAGGCGGGTGCCCAGCTGCGTGCGGGCGGCGAGCAGGACGCCCAGGCCGTGGCAGTCGATGAAGGCGACGTGGGACAGGTCCACGACCACGGCCCGGACGGACGACCGCCCGGCGCCCTCGATCCGCTCCTGCAGCTGGGCCGACGTGGTCAGGTCCAGGTCGCCCTCCACCTCGAGCCGCACGACGTCGGCCGCGGTGGCGGCGTCGGCCCCGCCGGCGAGGACGTCGCCGGGGGGGTCCGGGCGGGAGGGGGCCGCCGGTCCGAGCGGCGAGGATGTGGTGGTGCCGGTGGCCATCTGGGTCTCCCGTCCAGAGCACATCGCAGGGGGATCGATGTGCTGCCGGGACCGGGGCAGCCGCGCCCACCCGTGCTGGTCGGGGGGCCGAAGGGTGCCATCGTCGCAGACGGGGCGCCGTCGCGGTAGCCGTGCCGATGACGTCCTGGCGACCGGCACGAGTACGGGCGGCGTCGCCGTCGTGCGCGTGCCGCCGCCGACGGTGGCCGGGAGGGGGCGAGGTCGGTCAGGAGGGGGCGAGCTCGCGCGCGTCCAGGGAGCCCTCGACGACGGCGGTCGCGATCGAGGTCAGGGTCGTCCCGCGGCGTCGGGCGTGCGAGCGCATCAGCGCGAACGCCTCGCCGACGTCGACGCCGGCGCGCTCGGCGAGCACGCCCTTGGCCTGCTCGACGAGGACCCTGCTGGTCAGGGCGCCCTGCAGCTGCTCGGAGAGGACCGTCTGCTCGCGCAGGGAGCGCTGCTGGAGCAGGCCGATGGTGGCGATGTCGGCCATCGACTGCCCCACCGCGACGTCCTCCTCCCCGAGGCGCACCGCTGCGTCGGTGAAGAGGTTCATCGCCCCGACGACGTGCCCGCGCAGCCGCAGCGGGAGGGCGTGCGCGGCGCCGTAGCCCTGCTCGGCCGCCGCGGCCGTGAACGCCGGCCACCTCTCGCCGGCGCCGGCCAGGTCGACGTTCACTACCGGCGCGCCCGTGGCGAAGCAGTCCATGCACGGGCCCTCGGAGCTCTGGATCTCGAAGGCCTCCAGCGACCCCGCCCGCTGCGTGGTCGAGGTCATCAGCCGCAGGCCACCGCGCTGGTCGGCGAGCATCAGCCCGGCGGCGTCGGCGCCCAGCAGCTCCACGGCCCGCTCGGTGAGCACCTGCAGGAAGTCCACGACGTCGAACTCGTCGACGAGCGTGTCCGCCAGCTCCACGAACACCTCGGCCAGCCGCTGCGGTCCGCTCATGTCGGTCTCCTCCTCACCGCGGCGAGGTCTGCACCGCGGGTGGTCGTGGTGCAGGTCCGGACCCGTCGGGGGCCGGACCCCGATCATGCCTCGTCGTCGAAGCGGACGAGGCGGGACAGGACGTCGCGGGCGAGGTCCACGACCGGGCGCTCGGTCGCGAAGGCCCGGGCCCGCAGCAGCAGCAGCGCCGAGGCGAGGTCCACGCCGGCCTGCGCCGAGACCATGCCGGTGGCCTGGTGGACCTCCGTCCGGTCCTCCAGGACGGCGACGGCCGTGCCCGCCGGTGCGTGGGCCTGCAGGTGCAGCAGGACCGTCGTGGCGGCGTCCGCGAACGCCAGGGCCTCGGCGAGGTCGGGGGCGGCCAGCGGCCCGGTGACGTCACGGTGGAGGTCCAGCACCCCCAGCCGGATGCCCCCGACCTGCAGCGGGAAGGCGAACACCGCCGCCACGTCCGCCCCGAGCGCTCCCGGGGTGAACGCGGGCCACTGGGCTCCGCCGACCACGGCGAGGTGCGGCACCAGCACGGGACGCCCGGAGGTCGAGCAGTCCACGCACGGGCCCTCGCCCAGGGTGAACTGCAGCTCCTCCAGCGTCGCCGCCGCACCGTCCGAGGCCGCGACCATCCCGGCCGGGCCCGCGTCGGTCATCAGCACCATCCCCACGCCGGTGACCGGCAGCGCCTGCGCGCACAGCGCGACGAGCCGGTCGGGGAGCACGGCGCTGTCGACGTCCCCGCGCGCGACCTCGGACAGGATCTCGGTCGTCCGCGTGGTCGTCATGCCTGCAGTGTCCCGTCTCAGGGAGATCGCGCCCGTCTCGCGGGGGCGGGCCCGCACGCCGTGGGGGCGCGGGTCTCCCGAAGCGCCTGTGCGGGAGCGTGTCCGGTTGCGGGCTCGCGCCCGCGAGGTCGCCCACCCGTCGTCCGGGTCGCCGGCGCCCGTCGCGGCGGGCCGAGGCGGCCCCGGCGCGGGGTCGGGGGCGGGACGCCGGCCGCGCAAGACGATGTGCCGCAGGGCCTCTCAGGTCGAGCGGGCCTCGTCGTCGACGTCCTCGACGCGCACGTCGACGGCCTCGTGCACCGCGGCGACGGCCTCGCCGGGAGCCCGGCAGGTCAGGCGGGCCGGGGCCCGCCGCGAGCGCGCCACCGTGACGACGCAGCGCGCGGGCAGCGGCGTCGAGCCGGTGACGACGACCTCCCACCGGTCCTCGCCCACCGGCACCGGGGCCCCGCCGCGGGCGGCGCGCACCGGGGCGGGGCCGAAGCGCCCGAGGACGCCGAGGACGGCCGCCTGCACGACCGGCGGCCCGCTGCTCACCCCGCGCAGGTGGCGTGTGCCGACGGCGCCCGCGAGGTGGTCCGCGACGACCTGCTCGGCCGAGCCCGGGTCGAGGTCGCCGTAGTAGGCGCCGTCGGGCAGCACGAGGAGGTTGGGGGCGAAGCGGTCACCGCCGACGTGGGAGCACTCCCACGTCGCGGCGGGCCAGCGCGCCGCGAGGGCGGCGGCCACGGGACGGCCGCGCACGGCGCAGCAGGCGTCGTGCCGGCCGTGCGCGCAGACGAGCAGCACCGGCGCGTCCGTGCCGCCGTCGCGTCCCCGGACGACGGGCTCGGCGAGGGCCGCCGCCGCGCGGTCCAGCCCCGCTCCCGCCTGCGGCGGGGCGTCCGGCCGGGCGGCGTCGGCGTCCCACCAGCCCCACCGCACGAGGCCCGAGGGCTGGTCCACGACCGCCCACCGGCGGGCTCCGGCCGTCTCGGAGAGCTCCGCGTCGTCGGGGGCCCCCGCGGGCGCCGTCGAGGCGGGGACGCCCGGGGTGCGCCGTCCGCCGGGACGGCGCACGAGCAGCACGCGCCCTCCGGCGGCGGCTGCGGCCTCGCGCAGCTGCTGCTGGCGGTCCTCCGGCAGCCCCGACCCGGCGAGCGCGTCCGGCGCCCAGGGGCCGGGGTGCTCGAGCAGGAGCCAGCGGTGCGTCCAGGCGGCCGTGGCGCCGAGCGGGTCGCACCGCTCGCGCGCGGCGTCCGAGCAGCGCGGCAGGTCGCGTCGGCGCTGGGGCGCCTCGGCGCTGCCGGGGTCGACCTGGGCGGGGACCGCGAGCCCGCGAGAGGCGTCCTGCTCGGTCCCCGCCCCGGCGTCGTGAGGGGTGCTCACCGGGGGACGAGGACTCCCGCGAGCACGAGGCGGCGCGCGAGGTCGGGGCCGAGGTCCGCGGCACCACCGGTGCTCCGGTCCCGCCCGCCGGCGGTCTCGTCGCCGACCGCCGGTGGGTCGACGTCCAGGAGCCGGCGCACGGGCGCGACGTCCTCCGCGGCCAGCGGCAGGTCGCCGGCGCGGCTGCGCAGGAGGGCGCTGCCGTCGGGCCGCTCCTCCACCGTCGCGGCCAGGTGCGCGCGCAGGACGAGGCCGCCGGCGTCCCCGGAGGTCTCGACCTCCTGGGCCGCCCGCAGCTGGGCGAGCGGTCCCACCGGCTCGGCGCGCTGGTTCGCGCGGACCTGCGCCCCGAGCGGTGCGGCGAGGCGCGCCGCGTCGACGGCCTCCACCGCGCGCAGGAGGCGGTCCCGCACGAGCTCGAGGTCGTCGGCCGTCGACGCCGGGTCCTCGACGCGGGCGCCGAGCGGCAGGGACGCGCGCACCTCCTCGTCCTCCGCGAGGTCGGCGAGCGCGGCGCGCACCAGCTGGTCCGCCAGGGCGTGCCGGGTCCACGCGTGCACGCCGATCGTCAGGTGCGTGCTGACGCCGCCGAGCGCCGTCGCCGCGTGCAGGTAGCCGCGCGGGAGGTACAGGCAGTCGCCGGGGCGCAGGACGACGTCGATGAGGGGCTCGCGCGCGGCCTCCTCCTCGACAGCGGCGCGGTGCGCCGTCCAGGGCTGGTCGCGCAGGGGCCGCGGGTGCACGGGCTCGTGGATGCGCCAGCGCTTCTCGCCCTCGACCTGCAGCACGAAGACGTCGTGGACGTCGTAGTGGTCGTCGAAGCCGCGCGACTGCGGCGGCGTGACGTAGGCGTTGACCTGGACGGGGTGGCCGAGGTCGGCCGCCAGCGCCTGCGAGAGGTCGACCAGCGGGGGCCACGTGCGGTGCAGCCCCTGCAGCACCATCGTGGAGCCGTCGGCGAAGAGGTGGACCAGCTTGTCGTCGCTGACCTGGTCGCCGACCGCGGCGCCGACGCCCCCGCCGGCCGTGAAGGAGCGGTCCGGCAGGGTGCTGCCCTGCTTGGCCACCCGCAGGAAGGGCGTGCGCAGGCCGCGGCGGGACACCAGCTCGTCGACCGCGCCGGCCGACAGCAGGTCCTCGAAGCCGCGCGGCAGGTCCTCGGCGCGGGTCAGCAGCGGGCGCTCGCCCCAGGTGGACCCCGCGAAGCCGTCCGCGGCGGGTCCGACCAGGCGGCGCAGCGCGGGGAGCGCGGCGCCGGGGTCCTCCGCACCGCGCGAGCGCTGGGCCGGGCGGCCGGGCTCGCGCCCGGCCGCCCGGTCCTCGTGCAGGGCGGTCACCTCAGGCGCTGCCGTCCGCGCCGCCGTCGTGGTGGCCGGGGACGCTCGTCTCGCCGGCGCCCGCGTCGGCCGGGCCCTCGACGGGGCTGTCGGCACCGCTGTCGGCGCCGCCGTCCGCGCCGCCGTCGTGCTGGCCGGGCGTGGCCGAGCCGGCGCCCGAGTCCGCCGGGCCCTCGGCGCCGCCGTCGGCGCCGCCGTCGTGCTGGCCGGGGACGCCCTGGCCCGCGCCGCTGTCGGCGGGACCCTCGATGTCGTTGGTGCTCATGGCTCCTCCTGGGGTGGTCGGTGTCGTGCCTCGTGCGGTCGAGCCGTGCGGTCGTGCGTGTGCGCGCCGGACCGTCGGGACGGCCGACCGGCACGTCCTATGCCTACGACGCCGAGCGCGTCGGCGCCAGCCGGCGAGCGCGAGGCGCCGCGCCGGCGCGGGGCGTGCGGTCGCGCCGGGGCTCAGGAGCCGCGGTCGACCCACTCCTGCAGGTGGGGCGCCTCGTCGCCGACCGTCGTGCCGTCCCCGTGGCCGGTGCGCACCTCGGTCTCCGGCGGGAGCGCGAGCAGCCGGTCGCGGATGGAGGAGATGATCGTCGGGAAGTCGCTGTACGAGCGCCCTGTCGCCCCCGGCCCGCCCTGGAACAGCGTGTCCCCGGTGAAGACGACGCCGAGGGCGGGCACGTGCAGGCACACGGAGCCGGGGGAGTGGCCAGGGGTGTGCAGGACGTGCACGTCCACGCCGGCGACGCTGAGCACCTGGCCGTCGGTCAGGGTGCCGCTCGGGGCGCGCGTGGCGTGCGTGAGGGTCCACAGGCCCATGTCCGCGGGGTGCAGGAGCACCGGCGCGGCGAAGCGCTCCCCGAGGTCGGGCGCCACGGTCACGTGGTCGTCGTGCGCGTGGGTGCAGACCACCGCGACCACGCGGCGCGTGCCGACCGCCTCGGCGATGGGGCCGAGCTCGTGCGGCGCGTCGACGACGAGCACCTCCTCGTCGTCCCCGACCAGCCACACGTTGTTGTCGACGTCCCAGGTGCCGCCGTCGAGGCTGAAGGTCCCCGAGGTCACGAGGTGCTCGACCCGCACGCCGGAGCCGCCCGCCATCAGAGCACCACCACGGACCGCAGCACGTCGCCGCGCTGCATCCTGGCGAAGGCCTCGTCGACCTCGCCGATGCCGATCGTCTCGGAGACGAAGTCCTCCAGCGGGAACCGGCCCTGCAGCGCCAGGTCCACGAGCATCGGGAAGTCCCGGCTCGGCAGGCAGTCGCCGTACCAGGAGGACTTCAGCGCCCCGCCGCGGCCGAACACGTCCCCCAGAGGCAGCTCGACCACGTGCTCGGGGTTCGGCACGCCCACGAGCACGACGGTGCCGGCGAGGTCGCGGGCCTCGAAGGCCTGGCGGTAGGTCTCCGGGCGGCCGACGGCGTCGACGACGAGGTCGGCGCCGACCCCGCCGCAGATCTCCCGGATCCGCTCCACCACGTCCTCGGAGCGGCTGTTGACGGTGTGCGTCGCGCCGAAGCCCTTCGCCCACTCCAGCTTCCGGTCCTCGACGTCCACGGCCACGATCGTCGAGGCGCCCGCGAGGCGCGCTCCGGCGATCGCGGCGTCCCCGACGCCGCCGCAGCCGATGACGGCGACCGACTGGCCGCGGGTCACCCCGCCGGTGTTGACGGCCGCGCCGAAGCCGGCCATGACGCCGCAGCCGAGGAGGCCGGCGGCCGTGGGCGCGATGCGGCTGTCGACCTTCGTGCACTGGCCGGCCGCCACGAGCGTCTTGCTCGCGAAGGCGCCGATGCCCAGCGCGGGCGACAGCGGGGTGCCGTCGGCCAGCGTCATGGGCGTGCTCGCGTTGCGGGTGTCGAAGCAGTACCAGGGCCTGCCGGCGGAGCAGGCACGGCAGACGCCGCACACGGCGCGCCAGTTGAGGATGACGAAGTCGCCCACCTCGAGGCCGACGACGCCCTCGCCGACGGCCGAGACGACGCCCGCGGCCTCGTGGCCGAGCAGGTAGGGGTAGTCGTCGCCGATGCCGCCCTCGCGGTAGTGCAGGTCGGTGTGGCAGACCCCGCAGGCCTGCACGTCGACGACGGCGTCGCCCGGACCCGGGTCGGGGACGACGACGTCCACGAGCTCGACGGGGGCCCCCTTGCTGCGGGAGACCACCCCCTGGACGGTGTGCGGCATCGCGTGCTCCGATCCTGCGGCGGCTGACGTGCGTCGAGGGTCGGGCGGTCCGCACCGACCCCCGTCCGAGACCCTAACCACGCTCGGCGCGGCGCGCTGGGCCCGGCGAGCAGCCGTCATCGGCGGCCGCCCGGCCGGGGCCGCGCGCGCCGGTAGTCTCGGCGGGTGAGCCTGCGCCTGCACGACACCGCCACGGCAGCGGTGCGCGACCTCACCCCCCTCGTCCCCGGCGAGGTCTCGATCTACCTCTGCGGCGCCACCGTGCAGGCGCCCCCGCACATCGGGCACGTCCGGTCCGGCATCGCCTTCGACGTCCTCGCTCGCTGGCTCGAGGCGGGCCACGGCCTGCGCGTGACCCTCATCCGCAACGTCACCGACGTCGACGACAAGATCCTCGCCAAGTCGGCCGAGGCCGGCGTCGCGTGGTGGGCGTGGGCGTCGCGGCACGAGCAGGCCTTCACGCGCGCCTACGACGCCCTCGGCGTCCGCCGCCCGACGTACGAGCCCCGGGCGACGGGGCACGTCACCGAGATGCTCGAGATGGTCGACGAGCTCGTCGACGCCGGGCACGCCTACCCCGCCCCCGACGGCAGCGGCGACGTCTACTTCGACGTCCGCTCGTGGCCCGAGTACGGCTCGCTGACGCACCAGGCGCTCGCCGACATGGAGCCCGCCGCCGACGCCGACCCGCGCGGCAAGCGGGACCCGCGGGACTTCGCCCTCTGGAAGGGCGCCAAGGACGGCGAGGCGGCCAGCTGGCCCTCCCGCTGGGGCCGCGGCCGGCCGGGCTGGCACCTGGAGTGCTCGGCCATGGCGCGCCGCTACCTCGGGCGCGCCTTCGACGTCCACGCCGGCGGCCTGGACCTGCGCTTCCCGCACCACGAGAACGAGCAGGCGCAGTCGCGCGCCGCGGGCGACGCCTTCGCCACCACCTGGCTGCACAACGGCTGGGTCACCGTGGGCGGGGAGAAGATGAGCAAGTCGCTCGGCAACTCCCTCGTCGTCGACACCGTGCTCGCCTCGGGCGCGCGGCCGCTGGCCCTGCGCTACGCGCTGGGGACGGCGCACTACCGCTCGATGATCGAGTACTCGCCGGAGCACCTCGTGGAGGCCGGTCGAGCCCTCGACCGGCTCGAGGGCTTCCTGCGCCGGGCCCGCCAGGCGCCCGGTGCCGCCGACGCGCCCTTCGAGATGGCCTTCCCGGAGGCCTTCCGCGCGGCGCTCGACGACGACCTCAACGTGCCCGGGGCTCTCGCGGTCGTCCACGAGACCGTCCGGGCGGGCAACACCGCCCTCGACGCGGGAGACGGCGCCGCCGCGCAGGCGGCCGCGCACGCGGTCGTCGCCATGCTCGACGTCCTCGGCCTCAACCCTCTGGACCCGCACTGGGGCGCGGCGTCCTCCACCGCCAGCCGTGCCGAGGTGGCCGTCGACCAGCTCGTCCAGGGCGAGCTGGTGCGCCGCCAGGCGGCGCGCGAGCAGCGCGACTTCGCGACCGCCGACGGCGTCCGCGACCGGCTCGCCGACCTGGGCGTCGCCGTCGAGGACACCCCCGACGGCGCCCGCTGGTCCTGGGCCGACGGCGCCTGACCCCGGTCGTCAGCACGACCACCCAGCACCACCACTGAGCACGACCCCCGAGCACCACCACTGAGCACGACCCCCGAGCACCACCACTGAGCACGACCCCCGAGCACCACACCCGATCAGTCAGGAGCACCAAGTGGCCGGCAACAGCCAGCGGCGCGGCGCCGTGCGCCGCGCCGGGTCCAAGAAGGGCGCCGTCGTCGGCAGCGGCGGCAAGGGGCGCAGGGCCCTCGAGGGCAAGGGGCCCACGCCGAAGGCCGAGGACAGGCCCTACCACGTGGCTCACAAGCGCGCCCAGACCTCCGGCGCCGGCCGCAGCGGCCCCCAGGGCGGTCGCGCCGCGGGGCAGCGCCGCCGCGGTGCTGCCGGCAGCACCGAGGTCGTCGCCGGGCGCAACTCCGTCGTCGAGGCGCTGCGCGCCGACATCCCCGCGACGGCGCTGTACGTGGCCGCCCGGGTCGAGTCCGACGACCGGACCCGCGAGGCCATCAAGACGGCGGCCGACCGCGGCGTCCCGCTGCTGGAGGCCTCGCGCACCGACCTGGACCGCCTCACCGACGGCGCCGTCCACCAGGGCCTCGCGCTGCAGGTGCCCCCGTACCAGTACGCCGACGTCGAGGACCTGCTCGAGGCCGCGGCCCGCACCGGCCGACCGCCGCTGCTCGTCGCGCTCGACGGCGTCACCGACCCCCGCAACCTCGGCGCCGTCCTGCGCTCGGTGGCGGCCTTCGGCGGCCACGGGGTCGTCGTGCCCGAGCGCCGCTCGGCGGGCGTGACCGCGTCCGCGTGGAAGACCTCCGCCGGCGCGGCCGCGCGCGTCCCGGTCGCCCGCGCGGGCAACCTGACCCGCGCACTCCAGCAGCTCAAGAGCGCGGGGCTCTTCGTCGTCGGCCTTGACGCGGGCGGTGACGTCCAGCTGCCCGAGCTCGAGCTCGCCACCGGACCCGTCGTCCTCGTCGTCGGCTCCGAGGGCAAGGGCCTCGGCCGGCTCGTGCGCGAGTCCTGCGACCAGGTCGTCTCCATCCCCATGGAGTCCTCCACCGAGTCCCTCAACGCCGGCATCGCGGCGGGGGTCGCCCTCTACGAGGTGGCGCGCCGCCGGGGCTGATCCTCAGCGGCTCAGCGGCTCAGCGGCTCAGCGGCTCAGCGGCTGGGGTCGGGCGGGGTGGCTGGGGCAGTGCGGGGTGGCTGGGTCGGGCGGGGGGGGGGGGGCCCCCCCCCCCCCGCCCCCCCCCCCCCCCGGGGGGGCCCCCCCCCCCCACAGCAAAGGACACAAGGCCCCCCCCCCCCCCCCCCCCCCCCCCCCC
>NZ_CANMAA010000002.1 GCF_947495735.1 uncultured Pseudokineococcus sp. | reverse complement strand
TGGGTTGATAGGCCGGATGTGGAAGCGGGGTAACTCGTGGAGCTGACCGGTACTAATATGCCGATGGCTTGACCACTTAGTTGTGTGTTTCGCGTCCACTGTGCGGTTCTGGAGCTACGGGCTCCCGTGCCTGGTCGCCCCTTGTTGGGGGTGGTGGGTGTGGGTGCGTGTTCGTTCCGAAGTGTTTCGGCGGTCATAGCGTCGGGGAAACGCCCGGTCCCATTCCGAACCCGGAAGCTAAGCCCGTTCGCGCCGATGGTACTGCGTGGGGGACTGCGTGGGAGAGTAGGTCGCCGCCGGACATTCTTTGTGGGAAGCCGTTCCTGGCTCCTTGTTCGTGGTCTTCTTCGGGAGAGCGCGGGTGAGGACGCCGGGGGCGGCTTCTCGCATTTCTGACTCTCGTCGTGCGCCGCTTCGCACCGAGGCCGTCCCCTAGCGCTCATTCCGGCGGGCCGAGTGCGTCTGCACCTGAGCGAGCGTGCACGGCGGGGATGCTCCGACGTCGCCCTCGGAACGTCCTCTACGACGTGCGCCTCGTGCGAGCCCGAGAGGCGAGCCCGGAGCCGCAGCAGGAGGTGGGCGCAGCCGCTGGTGGCCGCCCCGCGCCGGCGCAGCCCTCAGGAGTCGGCGAAGCCGGGGAGGTGGTCCTCCAGCACGTCGATGCAGGCGACCGTGCCGCCGAGCTGGCACAGGACGCCCAGCCCGCCGAGCCACACCCGGTGGATGAGGACGTACTCGCGGGGGAGGTTGAGCTTGAGGTCGATCGCCCACGCCGGGAGCCTCGGGTCCTTGATCTGGGAGAAGAGCTCGCGCAGCCACGCGCGGTCGAAGGTGAACTCCTCGGTGTCCAGCGGGCGCAGGAAGGTCGAGATGTAGTCGAGGAGCTGGCGGCCGTCGAGGTCGATCGAGGGCTTGATGAAGCCCTCCTCCCGCAGCCCGGCGACGACCCCGTCGGCGTCGTCGGACAGGGCCACCCCGAGGAGGCGGCCGACCGCTGGGGGCATCCCGTCGGGCAGCCTCTTGACCGCCCCGAAGTCGAGGACGCCGAAGCGCCCGTCCGGGGTCAGGCGGAAGTTGCCCGGGTGCGGGTCCGCGTGCAGCAGCCCGGCCTGGGAGGGCCCCAGCAGGAGGAACTCCAGGTACCGGCGGGACGCGAGGTCCCGCTCCTCCGGGGTTCCCGAGGCGATGACGGTCGAGAGCGGCTCGCCGTCGAGCCACTCCGAGACGATGACCTTCTCCGTGCTCGCCAGGACCTCCGGGACGACGAAGTCCGGGTCGTCGCGGAAGGCGTCGGCGAACGCCCGCTGGGAGGCGGCCTCGACCGTGTAGTCGAGCTCCTCGACCAGGCGCTCCTTGAGCTCGGCCAGCACGGGACCCAGCTCCAGGCCGGGCATCCAGCCGCCGGCCAGCCGGGCGACCCGCGAGACCTGGGTGATGTCGGAGACGAGGGCCTGGGCGGCGCCGGGGTACTGGACCTTCACGGCCACGGCGCGACCGTCGGACCAGGTGCCGCGGTGCACCTGGCCGATGGACGCGGCGGCCACGGGCGCGTCGTCGAAGACGGCGAAGGAGTCCCGCCAGTCGGGGCCGAGCTCCCGGGAGAGGACGGCGTGCACCGTCGCCGCGGGCAGCGGGGGAGCGGAGTCCTGCAGCTTGGTCAGCGTGGCGCGGTAGGGGCCGGCGACGTCCTCGGGCAGCGCGGCCTCGAAGATGCTCATCGCCTGGCCGACCTTCATGGCCCCGCCCTTGAGCTGACCGAGGACGGTGAAGACCTGCTCGGCGGCGCGCGCCTGCATCTCGGCCGCGACGGCCTCGGCCGGGGCGCCGCCGATGCGCTTGCCCAGCCCGACGGCCGTGCGACCGGCGAAGCCCGCGGGCAGGCTCGCGAGCCGGACGCTGCGCGACAGGGCCCTGCGGGGCAGCTCGTTCACGGGCCCATCATCACCCGCCCCCGCCGGCTCGGCGCGGTCCGACCCCGAGACGCGCGGTCCGGCTCGAGCGCACCCGTCATCGCGGCGGCCAGGTGCACCCGCACGCCGGGTGGGGGTGCCACTCCCGTCCGACCGGGAGGCCGTCCGGCAGGGCCAGCTCCCAGGTCCGGCCGCGCGCGGCGGCGGTCGTGGTGCTCCCCCCTCCGGCGCGGGTGGTCCCACGTCCGCCGGTCGCGCGGGGGGCCGGTGTCGCGGGCGCGGGGGCCGTCGGTCTGCCGCCCCGGCGGGCAGGGGCCCCGCGGTCAGGCGCTCGGCCGTGGGCCGCGGCGTGAGACGGGGGCGGGGCGGCGTCCAGGTGGGCGAGCGCCTGGGCGACGACGAGGGCGGTGGTCAGCCGCAGCAGCACCACGTCCGGTCGGCCCCCGCCCGCGACGGGGTGGGCCAGCTGGGCCGCCACCCGTGGCCACTCCGGGTCGCGGTCGGCGCGGTGGAGGTCGAGGCAGCGCAGGCAGGCGGTGCGCCCCGGCACGACGAGCGGTCCCACCACGGCCGAGCGCTCCCTCAGCACGACGGCGAGGTGGTCGGCGTCGGCTCGCAGCAGCTGCGCGGCGCGGGCCGGCGGCGGCGCGCCGTCGGCGACGAGGACCACGAGGTCCGCCTCCCCGGCCGCGGAGGTCCCCGCGGCTCCTGCCCCGGGCCCACCGCCGCCGGTGGCGCGCAGGTCCACGACGCCGGTGCCGGCCTCCTCGAGACCCGTCCGCACGGCGTCGGGAACGCGCCCGCGCCCCTCGACGACGACGCGGCGCAGGGCGCGGCGGGCCAGGACGTCCCAGCCGCCGACGCCGTGCACGAGCGCCTGCGCGCGCGCCTCGGCCGCCGTCGCACGGGCGGCGGCGCGGGCGCCCGGCGCCGACGCCGGCTCGAGCGCGCCCGCCGCGGCCAGCAGCCCCACCAGGTGGGAGGCCGCGTCCGCCGAGACCCCGCGGTCGGCGGCGCGCGCGGCGAGCCCCTCCTCGGGCACCCCGTGGACGAGGTCGTCCAGGAGGGCCTCGTCCGCCGCGCCGAGGCCGTCGAGGACCCGGGCGTGCGCGGGGTCGGCACCCAGCTGGACGCGGCCGACGTCCCGCCAGCACCGCCGCAGGGTCGGGTGGATCCGCAGCACCGCACCTCCGTCGTCCTCGCGCCGCGCGCCGCGCCGCGCCCTGTCCGTGGTCGGGCCGCCCGGGGCGTCGACCGGCGTCGACCCTGCCAGGACGGCCGCCGACGCCCAGGCGGCCGTCCACAGGCCCGCAGCGCGCCTCGGTCCGGGGCGCCCGGGCAGCGGCTACGGTCCGGTCATGGACCCGGGAGCCGGTGGTGCCCCGCAGGCGCTGCGAGACGGCTCCGACGACCGGCCCCGCGTCCAGGTGCGGCGCAGCAGCCGGCGCCGTCGCACGGTCACCGCCTTCCACGAGGACGGCGTCGTCGTCGTGTGCATCCCCGCGCGCTTCACGCGCGCCGAGGAGGCCGAGTGGGTCGAGCGGATGGTCGCGCGGCTGTCCGCCCGGGACCGGCGCCGCCACCTGGACGACGGCGAGCTGTCCGGGCGCGCCCGCACCCTCTCCGAGCGCTACCTGGGCGGGCGGGCCGTGCCCTCCACGGTCCGGTGGGTGGGGAACCAGCGCTCCCGGTGGGGGTCCACGACGCCGGCGGACGGCAGCATCCGCCTGTCCTCCCACCTGCAGGGCCTGCCCCCCTGGGTCGTGGACTACGTCCTCCTCCACGAGCTGGCGCACCTGCTGGTCCCGGGGCACGGGGAGGACTTCTGGGCCCTCCTCGAGGCCTACCCGCGGACGGAGCGCGCGCGGGGCTTCCTCGAGGGCTGGTCGGCGGCTGAGGCGCGGCACGGCGTCGGGCCCGGGGGGCAGGACGCCCCGGGCGCCGGAGACGCCGGGGAGGACGCCGCCGACGTGGAGGAGGCCCTCGACGGGCCGCACGGGGACGGCGCCGTCGACGCGGCCGGCGCCGGCGCCCGGTCAGCGGGCGGCGGGCGGTCGAGCCCGCGCCCTCGGCGCTCGAAGGACCCTCAGCGGCGCTGAGCCAGCGCGGCCGCGGCACGGGCCAGGCGGTCGGGCAGGTCCTGCGCGACGGCCGGGGAGCCGCCGGCGCCGTCGGGCAGGCCGTCCAGGGGCCACCAGGCGATGCCGTCGCTCTCGTCGCTGGCGGTGACGGGCGTCCCCGGGTCCACCACGGCCAGGTGCGCGACGTCGAGGTGGGAGCGGCAGCGCCCGAAGGCCGACGGCAGGTGGTGGTGGTCCAGGTCCGCCGGGTGCTCGGACAGCCGGACGGCGTCGGCGGGCAGCCCGGTCTCCTCCCGCAGCTCCCGCAGCGCCCCGTCGCGGGGCGTGCTGTCGGCGGGCTCCAGGTGGCCGCCGGGCTGGACCCAGAACCCGCCGCGCCGGTGCAGCACCAGCAGCGTCCGCGAGCCCGTCGGGTCGAGCACCAGGGCGCTCGCCGTCAGGTGGTCCGGGAGCCCGGACCGGTCCAGCGCCCCCGGCTCCCCGAGGTGCGCCAGGTAGCGGCGGCGCAGCTCCTCCTGGGCCGCCGGCAGCGTCCCGGTCGCCGCCGGCCACGCCTCGAGGGCGGCGCGCGCGGCGGCGCGGCGGTCCGCGTCCGGCGGGGCGACGGGCGCCCGGGACGGGCCCCCGGCCGTCGCCGCCGGCGCGGACCGCTGCTCGCTCACCGGGACGGCGCGCCCGGCTGGTCGTCGCCCGGCTCGTCGCGGCCCGGCTCGTCGCCGTCGTCGCCCGCGACCCGCTCGCCCGCGGAGCGCTCGTGCTGGGCCTCGCCCAGGTCCCCGTCCAGGAGCTGGGCGAGCGCGGCGTCGACGTCGGTCGTCGACTCCTCCTCCTGCGTGCGGCGTCCGGCGTAGCCGGCCGGGTCGTCGAGGTCCTCGGCGGTGGGCAGCAGGTCGGGGTGGGCCCACACGGCGTCGCGGCCCTCGAGCCCGCGCGAGTCCTCGATGGCGGCCCAGAGGACCGAGGCGTCGCGCAGCCGGCGCGGCCGCAGCTCCAGCCCCACCAGGCTCGAGAGCGTGTGCTCGGCGGGGCCCCCGGCCGCGCGACGTCGACGGACGACCTCGCGCAGCGCCGCGGCGCTGGGCAGCGGCGTCGCGGCGGCGTCCACGACGTGGTCGACCCACCCCTCGACGAGGGCCAGGACCGTCTCGAGCCGGGCCAGCGCGGCCTCCTGCTCGGGCGTGCGCTCCGGCTCGAGCATCCCCGAGCCCAGGGCCTGCTGGAGGGCCTCCGGGTCGGTGGGGTCGACCGAGCGGACGGCCTCCTCGATGCGCTCCGTGTCGATGCGGATCCCCGCGGCGAAGGCCTCCACGATGCCGAGCACGTGGGCGCGCAGCCACGGCCGCTGGGAGAACAGCCGCGCGTGCGCGCACTCGCGGAGCGCGAGGTAGAGGCGCACCTCCTCGAGGGGCACCTCCAGGCCCTCGGCGAAGGCGTCGACGTTGGCGGGCAGGAGCGCCGTGGTGCCCTCGGGCGCCAGCGGCAGCCCGATGTCGGTGCCGGAGACGACCTCGCCGGCGAGCTCGCCCACCGCCTGCCCGACCTGCATGCCGAAGACGGCTCCACCGACGGAGCGGACCATCCCGCTCGCCGCGGAGAGCATCGGGCGCATCTCCGGCGGGGCCTGCTCGGCCATGGCGGCCGCCATGGCGTCGCCGACCGAGTGCGCGACGGGCTCGGCGAGCTGCTTCCAGACCGGCAGGGTCGCCTCGACCCACTCCGAGCGCGACCACGCGACCGAGGTGGCCCCCGCGGTGCCGAGCGCGGTGCGCTCGTCGAGCCACAGGTCGGCCAGCCGCAGCGCCTCGGCGCTGGCGCGCCGCGCCGCGTCGGGCACGCTGGGGTCGCCGTCGGCGACCGCGCGCTGGCGCGCGACCTGGTGGGCGAGGTCCCAGTTCACGGGCCCGTCGCCCCCGCCGGCCATCATCTGCTGGACCTGCGCGAGCATCCGGCCCATGGCGGCCGGGTCCGCGGGCAGCCCCGCGGCCTGCAGCGCCGCCGGGTCCACCCCGGCGAAGGGGTTGCCCCCCGCGCCGGGCCCCGCACCGCCCATCAGCTGGCGCAGGAGCTCCTCGAAGGGGTTGGTGCCGTCGCCGTCGTCGGGACGGCCGGGGGGCGGGGTCTGGCTCATGGCTCCTCCTGCGGGGCTGGGGGGCGCTGCGGGGGCGGGCGCGGGCTGCTCGTCGGCGTCGGACGGGCCGCGCCGGGGTGCGGCCGGGGCCTCGGACGCCGGCCGGCGAGCGCCTCCCGCACCCGCGTCGACGGCGGTCCCGCGCCGCCCTCGTCCTCACGGTAGCGAGCGTCGGAGGATGATCTCCCCTCGTGCGGGCGGCGTCCGCGCAGGGCGTACCGCCGTCGGCGGCGTGCGCGCGAGTCGTCGAGGAGGGCGCATGAGCGAGGACGGTGCGGACGGGCCCGGGGGAGAGCCCGGGGGAGAGCGGGGGGTGTGGCGCTCGCCCGCGGGGGCGCTGGGCGCCTCCTTCGCCGTAGCGCTCCTGTCCCTGTCGCTGCTCGGGTCGGTGGGCGTGCCCTACGCGGTCGAGGCGCCGGGGCCGGTCCAGGACGTGCTGGGGGACACCGCCGCGGGGGAGCCGCTGATCAGCGTCGAGGGGCGCGAGACCTTCCCGACCGAGGGGCAGCTCGACCTGCTGACGGTCAGCACGTCCGGCGGCCCCGGCCGCGACGTCGTCCTCGCGCAGGTGCTCAGGGCGTGGCTGGACCCGGTCCAGGACGCCCTGCCCGTCGGCCAGGTGTTCGCCCCCGACCAGACCCGGGAGGACGTCGACGAGGCCCGCCAGGCGCAGATGTCCTCCTCGCAGCAGGCGGCGACGGCGGCGGCGCTGCGCGAGCTGGAGATCCCCGCCGACGTCCGCCTGCGCGTCGCGGGTCCCGCGGAGGAGTCGCTGCCGGCGGGCCTCGAGCGCGGTGACGTCATCACGGCCCTGGACGGCGGCGACGTGCAGACCGCCGACGCCCTGCGGGCGCGCCTGCAGCAGGTGCCGCCGGGCCAGGTGGCGCAGGTCGCGGTCGAGCGCGGCCGGGAGGCGCTGGTCGTGCCGGTCGCCACCGCGGAGGCCGAGGACGGCCGCACCGTCCTCGGCGTGCTGCTGGACCCGGAGGTCGAGGTGCCGTTCGAGGTCGACATCCGCATCGACGACATCGGGGGCCCGAGCGCGGGGATGGTCTTCGCCCTCGGGCTGGTGGACCTGCTGACGCCCGGTCCCCTGACGGGCGGCCTGCACGTGGCGGGCACGGGGACGGTCAGCGCCGAGGGCGCCGTCGGGCCCATCGGCGGCGTCCGCCAGAAGCTCGTCGGCGCGGCCCGCGCGGGGGCCGAGGTGTTCCTCGCGCCCGAGGCCAACTGCGGCGAGGTGGTGGGCCACGTCCCCGACGGCCTGCAGGTCGTCGCCGTGGGCTCCCTGTCGCAGGCGCGGTCGGCGGTCGAGGCGCTGGCGGCGGGCGACGGGCAGAACCTGCCGGACTGCGGTGCGGTGGTCGCCGCCGCGGCCCCGGCCGGGGGCTGAGCCGCCCTACTCCTCCGCGAGCGTCGCGCGCAGGGCCGCGGACAGGCCCGGCACCAGGTCCTCGCCGACGACGACGCGCAGGTCGTCGTCGTCGGCCCGCTGGCGGACGGCGCTGCCGGTGCTGCCGTCGCGCAGAACCGCCACCGCGATGCGGACGTCGCGCCGCTCCGGGTGGGCCTCGACCGCGGCCAGGGCCGCGGCGGGGTCCTCCGGGAGCTCGGCGGTGGGCGGCACGACGACGCGCTCGACGACGACCGCGGCACCCGCGACGGCGGACGGCCACCCGATGCGGCCCAGGAGGTCCTCGAGGCCGTCCGCCTCCGGCAGCTCCTCCTGCTCCACCGACGTCAGGTGGTCGGGGTCGCCCACGGCCTCGGCGACCACGTCGGCCGGCAGGACGTCCGCCAGCGTCGGGTCCACGGCGACCGCCTCCGCGGTGCGCAGGAGCGCGAACACGCGGGGCGGCGCGTCCCACCCCGCCGTCGCGACGTGGCGCTCGACCTCGAGGGCCGTGCGCTCCAGCGGGGCCAGCGGGGGAACCGGGAGCGTCGCCCGCTCGTCGTCGGGGAAGGGGGTGCCGGAGGTGTCGTCCACGACGCCGATGGTGCCGCACCGGGCCGTCGGTGGTCGCCGGTGCCCGCGCGCCGACGGGCGCCGCGGCACCGCGGCACCGCGTGGGACGCTGGTGCCACGACTGGCGCGTCGCCCGACCGGGGCGCTGCGGCCGGGCCCGCACGACCGCAGCAGCAGGACGTCCGCAGCAGGACCGCCAGGCACGACCGAGCCGGCCGTCGGTGACGGCGACCACGAGAGGTTCCCCAGACGTGAGCTCCAGCTCCAGCACATCCCCACCGCGGCGCCGCGGCGCTCTCCTGCCCGCCGTCGCCGTCGTGGTCGCCCTCGTGGGCGCCGTCGTCGTCGCGAGCCAGGTCGTCACCGAGTACGGCTGGTTCCAGCAGGTCGGCTTCGCCGACGTCTACCGGACGCGACTGCTGACCCAGGGCGCCCTCTTCCTCGCCGGCGCCGTGGTCATGGCGGTGGCCGTGCTGGTGAGCCTGCGCCTGGCCTACGGCTCCCGGCCGGTCTACGCGCCCGTCGACGCCGAGTCGGCCAACCTCGACCGCTACCGGGAGAGCCTGGAGCCGCTGCGCCGCCTGCTCAGCGTCGCCGTCCCGGTGGTCCTGGGCCTGTTCGCGGGCTCGGCCGCCTCCGCGCAGTGGGAGCAGGTGCTGCTCTTCCTGAACGGGACGCCCTTCGAGGCGCAGGACCCGGTCTTCTCGATGGACGTGGGCTTCTGGGTCTTCACCCTGCCCTTCCTGGACTTCCTCGTCTCCTTCCTGACGGCGGTCGTCCTGCTCGCGGGCATCGCCGGCGCGATGGTGCACTACCTCTACGGCGGGCTCCGCCTGCAGGGCCGCGGGCCGCGCACCACCACCACGGCGCGCGTGCAGCTCGCGGTGACCGCGGGCCTGCTCGTGCTCCTCCAGGCGGCCTCGTACTGGCTCGACCGCTACTCCGAGCTCACCGACGACAGCGGGCGCTTCCTCGGCGCCACGTACACGGGCGTCAACGCGGAGATCCCCGGGCGCGCCATCCTGGCGGTCATCGCCCTGCTGGTCGCGGTGCTGTTCTTCGCCACCGCCTTCCGCGGCAGCTGGCGGCTGCCCGCCCTCGGGGTGGTCGTCATGCTGGCCTCCGCGGTCGTCGTCGGGGGCATCTACCCGTACGTCGTCCAGCGCTTCCAGGTCGACCCGAGCGCCCTGACGCGCGAGACCCCGTACCTGCAGAACAACATCGACGCCACGCGCGCCGCCTACGACCTCGACTCGACGGAGGTCACGAACTACGAGGCGAGCACCGAGGCCGAGGCGGGGGCGCTGCGCGACGACGCCGAGACGACGGCGAACATCCGCGTCCTGGACCCGGCGATCGTGCAGCCCGCCTTCCAGCAGGACCAGCGGCAGCGGCAGTACTACACGTTCTCCGACCCGCTGGACGTCGACCGCTACGACATCGACGGCCAGACCGAGGACGCCGTCATCGGCGTCCGCGAGCTCGACCTCTCCGGCCTGTCCGGTGGCCAGCGCAGCTGGGTCAACGAGGCCACGATCTTCACCCACGGCTACGGCGTGGTCGCCGCGTACGGCAACCAGCGCGGCGAGGGCGGGCTGCCCGCCTACTTCCAGGCCGGCATCAACGCCGAGGGGGCGCTCGGGGACTTCGAGCCGCGCATCTACTTCGGCCAGAACTCGCCGCCCTACTCGATCGTCGGCGCCCCCGAGGGCACCGACCCCCGCGAGGTCGACTACCCGACCGACGAGGAGGGCGGCGACGGCGTCGCCAACAACACCTACTCCGGCGACGGCGGGCCGTCCGTCGGCTCGTGGTGGCAGCGGCTGCTGTACGCGGTGAAGTTCCAGGAGCAGAACATCCTGCTGTCGGACGCCCTCAACAGCGAGAGCCAGATCCTCTACGACCGCGACCCGCGCGACCGCGTCGCCAAGGTGGCTCCCTTCCTCACCCTCGACGGCGACCCCTACCCGGCGGTCGTGGACGACCGGGTGCTGTGGATCATCGACGGGTACACCACGAGCAACGAGTACCCGTACTCCGACCGCGAGACGCTCGCGGACGCGACGCTGGACAGCCAGAACGCGGGGCTGGGCGGCGCGGCGGGGCAGGCCGGTGCCGGCGGCCAGGGCGGTGCGCAGACGCTCTCGACCCTGCCGCCCGAGGAGGTCAACTACATCCGCAACTCCGTGAAGGCCACGGTGGACGCCTACTCGGGCGACGTCGTCCTCTACGCGTGGGACTCCGACGACCCGGTCCTGCAGGCCTGGGACTCGGTCTTCCCCGACGCGCTCACCGACGTCTCGGAGATGAGCCAGGCACTCCTCGACCACGTGCGCTACCCGGACGACCTCTTCAAGGTCCAGCGGAGCGTCCTGGGCGCCTACCACGTCACCAACCCGGCGGTCTTCTTCCAGAACAGCGACCGCTGGCAGATCCCGGCCGACCCGACCGCGGACGTCCCCGAGGGCGTGCCGGCGCCGCTGCAGCCCGCGTACTACCTGACGCTGCAGATGCCCGGCCAGGAGGAGCCCGCCTTCTCGCTGACCTCGACGTACATCCCCAACTCGAGCGAGGCCTCGGCCAGCAACATCCTCACCGGCTTCCTCGCGGTGGACGGCGACGCCGGCGGCGCCGGCGCGGGCCAGGTGGCCGAGGGGTACGGGCAGATGCGGCTGCTGCAGCTGCCGCGCAACCTCGTCATCAACGGCCCCGGCCAGGTGCAGAACGACTTCGACGCCGACCCGACGATCTCCACCGAGCTGAACCTGCTGAGCCAGAACAACACCGACGTGGCGTTCGGCAACCTCCTCACCCTCCCGGTGGGCGGTGGCCTGCTCTACGTGCAGCCGGTCTACGTGCAGAGCTCCGGCGGGACGCAGATCCCCCGGCTCCAGTACGCGCTGGTCTCCTTCGGCAACGAGATCGGCTTCGCGCAGACCCTCGACGAGGCCCTGAACCAGGTCTTCGGCGGCGACTCCGGCGCCACCGCCGGCGACGCGGGCCTCGAGGGCGACGGCGCGGTCCCGCCGGCGGCGGACGACCCCGCCGACGGTGGCGACGCCGTGGTCGGCGCGGACGTCCGGACGCAGCTCCAGCAGGCGCTGCAGGACGCGCAGGCGGCGCTCACGCAGGGCCAGGAGGCCCTCTCCGGGGGCGACTTCGCCGCCTACGGCGAGACGCAGCAGCAGCTGGCGGACGCCGTGTCCCGCGCGGTGGAGGCCCAGCAGGAGATCGACGGGGCGGCGGAGGCGGCCCCGGCCGCCGAGGAGCCGGCGGTCGAGGCCCCGCAGGCGGCCGACGGCGCGGCGGCGGAGACGCCGGCCGCCGACGAGCCCGCGGACGGCTGAGCAGAGGTCGCGACCGGCGCGGGGACGGCCCTGCCGGGCCGTCCCCGCGCCGCGGTTTGGCGCTCACGCCCCTGTCCCGTACTGTTCATCTCGCGACGCGGGGTGGAGCAGTTCGGTAGCTCGCTGGGCTCATAACCCAGAGGTCGCAGGTTCAAATCCTGCCCCCGCTACTGGTGAGACGAAGGCCCTCGGACTCCGGTCCGGGGGCCTTCGTCGTGCCCGGGGCGCCTCCGGCCGGCCGCCGGTGGTGGTCGGCTCGCCGGGCGCTCGTCGAGGACGGTTTTGGCGCTGCCGGTCTGGTCGCGTACTGTTCATCTCGCGACGCGGGGTGGAGCAGTTCGGTAGCTCGCTGGGCTCATAACCCAGAGGTCGCAGGTTCAAATCCTGCCCCCGCTACTGGTGAGACGAAGGCCCCCGGACTCCGGTCCGGGGGCCTTCGTCGTGCTCGGGACCCGTGCGCGGGGTCACGGGCCGCGGTCGCCTCCGGGGCGCGCGGCGTCCGGCGGCGCTCTAGCGTCGGAGCCATGCCCGACGACGCCACGACGCCCCAGCCCACCGTCTTCGTCCTGTACGGCGCCACGGGCGACCTCGCCCGCCGCATGGTCCTGCCGGCCTTCTACGAGCTCGCCCGCCGCGGCCTGATGCCCGAGGACTGGCGCCTGATCGGCAACGGCCGCGGCGACGTCTCCCACGAGGAGTTCCGCGACCGCGTCCGCGAGAGCCTCGAGGAGTTCGGGCCCGCCCCCGACGAGGGCCCCTGGGAGGACTTCTCCGAGCGGCTGCTGTTCGCGGGCGGCGGCTTCACCAGCGACTCGCCGGGGAGCCTGCTCGACGTCCTCGAGCAGGCCCGCTCGGACATGCGGGGCGGCGCCGAGGAGCGGGCGAAGCTGGTGCACTACCTCGCCATCCCGCCGTCGACCTTCCGCGAGACGACGCGGGCGCTGGGGGCGCACGACCTCGCGGAGGCCGCCACCGTCGTCTTCGAGAAGCCCTACGGCACCTCGCCGGAGGACTTCCGGGAGCTCGACGACCTGGTGCACGAGGTCCTCGACGAGGAGCAGGTCTTCCGCATCGACCACTTCCTCGGCAAGGAGGGCACGCAGGACCTGCACGTGCTGCGCTTCGGCAACGCCCTGTTCGGGGCGGCGTGGAGCCGCGACATGGTCGAGCAGGTGCAGATCGACGTCCCGGAGACCCTCGACGTCGCCGACCGCGCCGACTTCTACGACGCCACGGGCGCCGTCCTCGACATGCTCGTCACCCACCTGTTCCAGGTGACCGCCGAGGTCGCCATGGAGCCCCCGGCGTCGATGTCCGCCGACGACCTGCAGGCGGCCCGGGAGTCGGTCCTCGCGGCGATCCGGCCGGTGACGAAGGACGACGTGGTCCTGGGCCAGTTCGACGGCTACACCGACATCGAGGGCGTCGACGACGACTCGAGCACCGACACCTTCGTCGCGGCGCGGGTGTGGGTGGACACCGACCGCTGGCACGGCGTCCCCTTCCTGCTGCGCACGGGCAAGCGGCTCGGCGGGGACGCCCAGCGCGTGAGCCTCGTCCTGCGCCGGCCCGACCCGACGCCGCTCGGGGACCTGCCCGCGCAGGGGAACGTGCTCGCCGTGGACCTCAAGGGCGCCGGAGCCCTGGACGTCGGCATGGTGCTCAAGCAGCCGGGGGCGCAGATGCGGCTGAGCACCTCCTCGGCGCGCCTGTCGCTGCACGAGGTCGACGGGGGCGACCCCCTGCCCCCGTACGCGTCGCTGCTGCACGACGTGCTGCTCGGCGACCGCTCGCTGTTCACGAGCTCCGACGGCCTGGCCAGCGCGTGGTCCCGCGTGCAGCCGCTGCTGGAGGACCGGCCCGCGGTGCAGCCCTACGCCCCGGGCTCGTGGGGCCCTGCGGCGGCCGACGAGCTGGCCGGACCGCACGGGTGGCTCGTCGGCGAGGAGACCCACGGCGACGCCGCGAGCTCCTCGGACGGCTGATCCGACCCCGCACGCACGCAGGCCCGGTCCCCCGAGGGGGACCGGGCCTGCGTGCGTGGGGAGCCCGGCGGCTCCCGAGGAGGTCGTCAGGCGGTGAGCGCGGCGCGGACGAGGAAGAACAGCACGAAGAGGAAGACGAGGCTCACGATGGCGATCGGGATCGCCTTGTTCAGGCCCTTGGAGGGCTCCTTGGACTCGTGCGCCGAGAGCCCGGAGGTCCCCGCCTCCGAGGGCGGCGTGTCGCCGGGGTCCACGCCGTTGCCGTCCTGGAGGCCCGGGGTCTCGGACGGGTCCGGATCTGCGCTGGGTGTCGTCATCTGCCCAGTGTGCGCAGCAGTCCCCGTCAGCGCGCGGCGGACCGGCCGGACCCGGCGTCCCCGGCGGGGGGTCGCGGCGCCAGGGCGGTGAGGACCCGCTCGTGCAGCAGCCCGTTGGTGCAGACGGCGCTGCCGCCGTGCGGTCCGTCGACACCGTCGAGGGAGGTGAAGCGCCCGCCCGCCTCGGTCACGACCGGGACGAGCGCGGCCATGTCGTGCAGCGCGAGCTCCGGCTCGCAGGAGACGTCGACGGCGCCCTCGGCCACGAGCAGGTGCGACCAGAAGTCGCCGTACGCGCGGGTGCGCCACACCGAGCGCGTGAGGTCGAGGAAGGGGTCGAGCAGGTCGCGCTCCTCCCACCCGGTCAGGCTCGAGTAGGACAGGGACGCGTCGGCGAGGTCGTCGACCGCGGACACGTGCAGCTGCCGCGCGGAGGACAGCGAGCGCCCCGTCCAGGCCCCCGTGCCCGTGCCGGCCCACCACCGGCGGCCCAGGGCGGGGGCGGAGACGACGCCGAGGACGGGCTCCCCGTCGACGAGGAGCGCGAGCAGGGTCGCCCAGACGGGCACGCCGCGCACGAAGCTCTTCGTGCCGTCGATGGGGTCCACCACCCACTGCCGCGACCCGCTGCCGGTGGCGCCGCCCTCCTCGCCGAGCACGGCGTCGCGCGGCCGCGCGCGGGCGAGCTGGGCGCGCACCAGCTCCTCGGCGCTGCGGTCGGCGTCCGTGACCGGCGTGAGGTCGGGCTTGGACTCGACGGTGAGGTCGAGCGCGCCGAAGCGGGAGGTCGTCAGGCCGTCGACGGCGTCGGCGACGACGTGCGCGAGGCGCAGGTCGTCGTCCACGCCCCGGGCGCGGCGCAGGCTGTCGGCCGAGGTGGGGCTCACCGCCCGGACGCTACCGGCGCGGCGGGACGCCCGGGCTCAGGGCCGGGGTCGCCCTGCGTCCCGGGAGGCCTCGCGCGCGACGTCCCGCGCCGCGCCGATCGCGGTCTCCTCGCCGCTGCGGCTGCGCAGCAGCCGGCGCAGGGAGGCCAGCCGCGCCGGCCCGGCGTCCCCGGCGGCGCCCGAGGCGGCCCACGCGTCCAGGCCGCACTCCGGCTCGTCGTGGGTGCAGCCGCGGGGGCAGCCGTCGCTGCCCGGCTCGAGGTCGGGGAAGGCGGCCAGCAGCGAGGAGGGGCGCACGTGCGCCAGCCCGAACGAGCGCACGCCGGGTGTGTCGACGACCCAGCCCTGCGGCGGGCCTCCCGCGGGGTCGGGCGGCAGGCGCAGCGCGAGCGCCGACGACGACGTGTGGCGACCGCGGCCGGTGACGTCGTTGACGCGCCCGGTCGCCCGGTCCGCGTCGGGCACCAGGGCGTTGACGAGGGTCGACTTGCCGACGCCGGAGTGGCCGACCAGGACGGTCGTGCGCCCCCGCAGGCGCTCGCGCAGCGCGGCGAGGCCGGCGGCGTCGTGCCGCGGCGGCGGGGCGTCCGCCCCGGTCCCCGCGGGCTCGCCGTCGGCCCGGCGCAGGACCACGGCCGGGGTGTCCAGGGCGGCGTAGGCCGCGATGAGCGGTGCGGGGTCGGCGAGGTCGCCCTTGGTCACCACGAGCAGCGCGTCCATGCCCGCGTCGAGGGCGGCCACGAGGCACCGGTCCACGAGGCCGGTGCGGGGGGCGGGGTCGGCGGCGGCGACGACGACGGCGAGCTGGTCGGCGCCGGCGACGAGCACGCGCTCGACGGGGTCGTCGTCGTCCGCCGAGCGCCGCAGGACGGTGCGCCGCTCGTCGACGCGCACGACCCGCGCGAGCGTGTCCGGGGCCCCGGTCACGTCGCCCACGAGGTGCACGTGGTCCCCGACGACGACGCCCGTGCGGCCGAGCTCGCGGGACTTGACCGCGGTGACCTCGGTCTCGTCCGGCTCGTCCTCCCGGACGAGCACGGTCGAGCGGCCGCGGTCGACGGTCAGGACCCGGCCCGGGACGGCGTCGGCGTGCCGAGGTCGGTCCTTGGTGCGCGGCCGCGAGCCCCGCGGGTTCGGCCGCGTGCGGACGTCGTCCTCGTCCGGCGGGCGGCGGCTCACCGCGAGGCCGCCCCGGACGTGCCGGCGAGCATCCGCGCCCAGAGGTCGACGAAGCCCGGCAGGGTCTTGGCGGTGGTCTCCACGTCCTCGACGACGAGGTCGGGCACGCGCAGGCCCAGCACGGCGGCGGCCTGGGCGATGCGGTGGTCGGCGTAGGTGCGCACGAGGTCCCCGTGCAGCGGTCGGGGCCTGATGACCAGCCCGTCCTCGGTCTCCTCGGCCTGCCCGCCGAGGCGGTTCACCTCCCGCGCGAGCGCGGCCAGGCGGTCGGTCTCGTGCCCCCGCAGGTGGCCCACGCCCCGCAGGCGGGTGGGGGAGGAGGCGAGCGCGGCGAGGGCCACGACGACCGGCACGAGCTCGCCGGCCTCGTGCAGGTCGACGTCGACGCCGTAGAGGTCGCCGCCGCGCACGACGAGGCCCTCGCGGTCGAGGGAGACCTCGGCCCCCATCTCGTCGAGGAGGTCGCGCAGGACGTCCCCCGCCTGCGTCGTGTGCTGCGGCCACCCGAGCACCCGCACGCGGCCGCCGGTGACCGCCGCCGCCGCGAGGAAGGGCGCGGCGCTGGACAGGTCGGGCTCGACCTGCACGTCGAGGGCGGAGATCGGGCCGGGCGAGACGGCCCACGTGTCCGGCTCGGAGTCGTCGACGACGACGCCGACGTCGCGCAGGTTCTCCACGGTCATGGCGACGTGGGGCTGGCTCGGCAGCGGCGGACCGACGTGGCGCACGACCAGCCCCTCGGCGAAGCGCGGCGCGGCCAGGAGCAGACCGGAGACGAACTGGCTCGAGGCCGCCGCGTCGATCGTCACCGAGCCGCCGCGGACGGCCCCCCGCCCGCGCACGACGAGTGGCAGGGCGCCCCGACCGGCGTCGTCGACGTCGACGCCCAAGGCGCGCAGGGCGTCGACGACGGGAGCCATGGGGCGCTCGCGGGCCCGGGGGTCCCCGTCCAGCCGCACGTCGCCGTCCGCCAGCGCGGCGACCGGAGGGACGAAGCGCATGACCGTCCCGGCCAGGCCGACGTCGACCGCCCCGCCGCGGAGCACCTCGGCGGGGGTGACGTGCCAGTCCGGCTCCGGGCCTGCGCCGTCGACGTCCTCGACGCGCGCCCCGAGGGCCTCCAGCGCCGCCGCCATCAGCCGCGTGTCGCGCGAGCGCAGCGGGGCGCGCAGCCGGGACGGGCGGTCGGCGAGGGCTGCCAGGACGAGGTAGCGGTTGGTCAGCGACTTCGACCCGGGCAGCGAGACGACGGCGTCGACGGGTGCGGACGCCGTCGGCGCGGGCCACCGGGAGAGCTCCATGCCTCCAGCGTAGGCAGCGCGCGCCCCCGGCGGTCGAGCCGCCGCGCGCCGGTGCGGTCGCCGGCGGCCGCGCGCGGGCCCGGGACGACGACGGCCCGGCCCCCTGCAGGGGGCCGGGCCGCGCGGAGCCGGTGGTGCGGGGGAGCTGTCAGGCGCCGACCTTGCTGCCCACGCGGTGGCCGGCGAGGCGCGCCTCGCGCCCGACCGAGTGCGCGGCGTGCTGGGCCTCGCGGCGCGCGAGGCGCGCGGCGCGCGAGGCGTCCTTGGCGGCGCGGCGCCCGCGCCAGGTGAGGCCGGGGCGCCCCTCGGTGTCGACCACGGAGACCAGCGCCGCGCCGACCAGCCCGAGGTCCTTGAGGAAGAGGGTGCGCTGGGTCTTGCGCTCCTCGCCCTGGACCTTCCAGAAGGCGTGCTCGGCCACCGTGGAGGGGGCCATGCTGAGGGCCATCACGAGCGCGGAGGCGCGGGGCAGGCGGCCGAGGCCGAAGAGGAGGCCGGAGACGGCCATCGCGGCGCCGTCGACGCGCACGAGCTGGGCGGCGTCGCGGTCGCCGAGGCTGAGGGGCTCGCGCACCTTGTCCAGGACCGGGGTCCACGCCTGGGCGTGGTCGGGAGCGCGCCGGGCGAGCTGGACCCCCTGGTCGACGAAGGCGGCGGCGAGCAGCGGGCGGGCGAGTCGTCGCATGATCGTCATGGCGATGGTCTACCGCATCGGGGCTCTCGTGGCCACGCGGGAGCAGGGGGCCGGAGAGCGGCCGGGACGCGGGGCGGGGGCGCCGTCGCAGCCGGTCGGCGGGAACACTCCCGGCGCTGCCGCGTGTTGACGCCCGTGACACCGAGGGGCCCGGGCCCGCGCACCGACGCGGGAGACCGAGAGGCCCCCGAGGTCGCCGACGAGGAGGGACATGCTGGTCGTCCTGGAGATCCAGAGCAGCCGCGAGGCGCCGCTGCGCGCCGCCGCGGCGGGCGCTGCGACGCGACGCGGACTAGGCTCGCGCGCGATGGCAGACGAGAGCACCGCACCGACCGCCGGGGTCGTCCCCGGCCAGATCGACGACGCCCCCGAGGTCGAGGTCGGCGAGGGCACCGGCGAGGACTCCTCCCGGGTGCCCGAGGAGGAGACGCAGCAGCAGCGCGTGGCCCGCTTCGAGGCCGAGGCGCTGCAGCACCTGGACCAGCTCTACTCGGCGGCCATGCGCATGACGCGCAACCCCGCGGACGCCGAGGACCTGGTGCAGGAGGCCTTCACCAAGGCCTTCGCGTCGTTCCACCAGTACCGCCCGGGCACGAACCTCAAGGCCTGGCTGTACCGGATCCTCACCAACACCTACATCAACACCTACCGCAAGAAGCAGCGGCAGCCGCAGCAGTCCCACTCCGAGGACGTCGAGGACTGGCAGCTCGCGCGGGCGGAGTCGCACACCTCGAGCGGACTGCGCTCCGCGGAGACGGACGCCCTGGACCACCTGCCGGACTCCGACGTGAAGGAGGCCCTCCAGCAGATCCCGGAGGACTTCCGCATCGCGGTGTACCTCGCGGACGTGGAGGGCTTCGCCTACAAGGAGATCGCCGAGATCATGGGCACGCCCATCGGCACCGTGATGTCGCGGCTGCACCGGGGCCGCCGCCAGCTGCGGGAGCTCCTCTCCGACTACGCCCGCGACCGCGGCGTCTCCGCGGCGCGGCAGGGGGCCGACGCATGAGCGCGCCGGGCCGCGACGCGGCGGGCCGCAGCGGCGGGCGCGAGACGGACTGCGAGGACGTCGTGGACCGCCTCTACGCGTTCCTCGACCACGAGCTCTCGACGGCCGACGACATCGACGTCGGCCGCATCCAGCGGCACCTGGACGAGTGCGCCCCGTGCCTGCGGGAGCGCGACGTGGAGGTCGTCGTCCGCGAGGTGGTGCGGCGGGCCTGCGCCAGCGACTCCGCCCCCGACACGCTGCGCGTGCGCATCCTCACGCAGATCACGCAGGTGCGCTCCTGACCCGGAGCCTCCCGCACGACGACGGGCCCCGCACCACCTGAGGTGGTGCGGGGCCCGTCGTCGCGAACGGCTGCTCGGGGCTCCGGAGCCCTGAGGTCAGCTGTTCGGGCGGTTGCCGTGGTTGGCGCTGCTCTTCTTGCGCGAGCGGCGCTTGCGGGCGCGCTTGCTCATGCCGCCTCCTCGTCGTCGTCCGTCCCCGCGGGGTCGCGGGCCGCTCGATGGTCCCACAGCCCCCGCGGCGCGGTCCGCGCGTCCGCGGCGGGGAACCGGGACCGCGTCTCGGGGCCACCGGAGACCGGGCCACCGGAGACCGGGCCACCGCGGACCGGGCGACCGGAGCGGGCACCGGGCGAGGTGCGGCCCGTCGCCGTCCGGTCGGGCGCGCGCGTGGTTCGATCAGCGGCGTGGAGAGCGTCCGGGCGGAGATGGTGGCAGGGGTGCTCAGCCTCGCGGTGGGGGTCGGCGACGACGTCGAGGCGGGGCAGACCCTCCTCCTGCTCGAGTCGATGAAGATGGAGATCCCCGTGGTCCCCGAGGGGCCCGGACGCGTCGTGCGCATCGCGGTGGGTCCCGGGGACGTCGTGCAGGAGGGTGACCTCCTCGTGGTCCTCGGGGAGGCGTAGCGCGCCGCAGCCCCTCCGCGCCGGCCCTCCAGGCGGGGCGCTCCCGTGCCGATGCTGCGGGCGTGACGATCTCCGCCGAGACCCCGGAGACCGCGGCCGAGGACCTCTCCGTGTGGCCCTTCCTGCGTGCGCTGTGCGACCTGCAGGGGTCGGACCTGCACTGCAAGGTCGGGTCGCCGCCGAGGGTTCGCATCGACGGGCGCCTGCGCCGGCTGCAGTTCCGCGACCTCACCTTCGCGGACATGGAGGGGCTGCTGCGCCAGGTGATGCGCGAGGACGCCCGGGAGCGCTTCGCGCAGGCCCTCGAGTCGGACTTCGCCTACTCGGTGCCCGGCCTGGGGCGCTTCCGGGTCAACGCCTTCCGCGCGCGCGGCTCCGTGGGGCTCGTCATCCGGCGGGTCTCGGTCGGCGCCGTGCCGCTCGCCGACCTCGGGCTCCCCGCGGTCGTGGGCACCCTGGCGCTCGAGCCGCGCGGCCTCGTGCTCGTCACCGGTCCCACCGGGTCCGGCAAGACCACCACGCTGGCCGGGATGGTCGACCACGTCAACACCCACCGCGAGGTGCACCTGCTGACGATCGAGGACCCCATCGAGGTCCTCCACCAGGACAAGCTCGCGATGATCAACCAGCGCGAGCTCGGCCTGGACACGCCCAGCTTCGCCAGCGCGCTGCGCGCCGCGATGCGCCAGGACCCCGACGTCGTGCTCGTCGGCGAGATGCGCGACGCCGACACGGTCCGCGCGGCGCTGGCGGCCGCCGAGACGGGGCACTTCGTCCTGAGCACCCTGCACACGACGGACGCCACCGAGACGGTCGCCCGCATCATCGACTTCTTCCCCCACCACGAGCAGCAGCAGGTGCGCCTGTCGCTCGCCGGCTCGCTGCGCGGCATCGTCTGCCAGCGGCTCGTGCCGCGCGCCGACGGGCAGGGCCGCGCCGTCACCGTCGAGGTCTGCGTGGGGACCGGCCGGGTGGCCGACGCCGTCGCCGACCCGGAGAAGACGGCGACGATCGCGGACCTCGTCTCGGACGGGGGCTTCTACGGCATGCAGTCCTTCGACCAGCACCTCGTGCAGCTCTACCGCGAGGGCGTCGTCGGGCTCGAGGACGCCATGGCCGCGGCGACCCGGCCGCACGACCTCACGGTCGAGCTCCGCCGCCTCGGCCTCGTGGCCTGAGGCCGGCCGGCCCGGGAGTGACGGGGGAGGTCCTGCGGCGCGCTCCCGCCGTGACAGGCTCCTGGCCGTGAGCGCAGCCGCCGACCGTCGCCCGGGCGGCGAGCTCGCCCGCCGGGAGGTCCTGCGACGCCTGCCCCGGCGCACGCGCTCGCTCCTGCGGCGCCGCGAGCTCCCGCTGACGGCGGCGGGCCTGACCTTCTACGGAGCGCTCGCCGCGGTGCCGTCGGTGCTCATCGCCGTCCGCGTGGCCGGCTGGCTCGTCGGCGACCAGCGCGTGCTCGGGCTGGGGGACTCCCTCGAGGCCGCCCTGCCCTCCGCGATGTCGGCCGACGTGGTCGCCCGCTCGGTCGTCGTCTACGGCCTGGGCGTCTCGTGGCCGGTCGTCCTCTTCAGCCTCTTCCCGGCGAGCCTCTACGGCGAGGGCCTGCGCCGCGCCTACCAGGCGCTCGGCGACGGCGCCCCCGCCGGCGGGGCTCGCGCGGAGGACGGCGAGCGGGAGCCGGCGGGACGTCAGGACGGACGGCCCAGGCGGTGGCTGCGCCGGCTGGGTCCGGGCTGGCGCGCGCGGGGAGCGGTGCTGCCGGTGCTCGCCGCGGCCCCCCTGCTGCTGCTCGTGGTCCTCGGGGTGAGCCCCCTCGTGGCCGACCTCTTCGCCCGCGGCGCCGGGGGCACGGCGCTCGGGGTCTACGTGTCCCTCAACGTCGACTGGGTCGTCATCTCGCTGCCGCTGGCCTGGTCCTTCCGCACGGTCGCGACCCAGCACCTGTCGTGGCGGGCCGCCCTCGCCGGAGGGTTCGCCACCGGGGCCTTCGTCGCCGGCTTCGTCCAGGGCATCGTCCTGTTCGTCGCCCTGCCCGTGGACATCGGCGCGCCCTTCGGGGGGTCGCAGGCGGTCGGCGGCGTCGTGGCGGCCCTGCTCTGGCTGTGGCTGCTGCACGTGGTGGTGCTCGTCGGCTTCGCCGCGACGCTCTCCGCCGTGCGCCTGCGCCACGGGCTCTGACCCGGCCCGTCCCTCCTCGGCGCCGCCGCCGGGCGCGTCAGCTCCCGGGGCGGGTCAGCTCCCGGGGCGGGTCAGCGGGCGGGGCGGGTCAGCGGGCGGGGCGGGTCAGCGGGCGGGGCGGGTCAGCGGGCGTCGGTGGGCGGAGCCGCTGCGCTGCTCGGCCGCCGGGGAGCGGGCACGGGCACCCGCCCCTCCACCCAGCCGAGCATGCGGTCGGGGCGGTTGGTGATGATCCCGTCGACGCCCTCTGCCTCCAGCCGCGCCCAGCGGGCGGCGTCGTCCACGGTCCAGACCCAGACCGCCGCGCCGAGCCGGTGGAGCCGCTCCACCAGGGACGGGTCCGCCAGGACCTCGTCGACGCCGGGGTTGACGGCCGACAGGCCGAGGTCGCGGACGAGCCGGGTCACCTCGGCGGTGTCCGCGGGGTCGACGGCGCCCCGCGCGCGGAGCAGGAGCCCCAGCGCGAGGTCGGGGGCGACGGCGGCGCAGGCGGCGACCGTCAGGGGGTCGAAGGACTGCAGGACGACGCGCTCGCCGAGGGCGAGGTCGCGCACCGCCGCGGCGACGTCCCCGGCCTCCGCAGCCGACCAGCGCCCCTTCAGCTCCAGCAGCAGGTGGGTCTCGGGGTGGGTGGCCGCCCACTCCAGGAGCTCGCCCAGCCGCGGCACGCGGGCTCCGCAGAAGCCGGGGGAGAACCAGGAGCCCGCGTCGAGGGCGGCGACGTCGGCGGCCGAGGAGACGGCGAGCGCCCCGGCGCCGTCGGTGGTGCGCTCGAGCCCCTCGTCGTGCAGGACGACGGCCACCCCGTCGCGGGTGCGCCGCAGGTCCGTCTCGATCCAGGGGGCGCCGGCGCGGCGCGCGGCCTCGAAGGCGGCGAGCGTGTTCTCCGGCGCGGTGGAGGAGCTGCCGCGGTGGGCCACGACGGCCGGCGGCGCCCCGGGAGCCCTGCGCAGCAGCGGGAGCGGGCCCCGGGCGGCGCGGCCGCCGGACGCCCCCGGGAGGGCGGTCGGCGGGAGGCCGACCTCGGCCGGCACCACGTCGAGGCCGCCCGGTGCGCGGCTGTCCTGCTCGCGCGTCGGGTCGGGCGCGTCGAGGCTGGCGGTGAGTGGTGCGGGACTGCGACGTCGCGTCGTCATCCTCAGGCTCCCGGCCGGGGTCGCCCGCCGGAGCGGACGCTGTCGGAGCACGACGGTAGGCGCTCATCCCGGCCGCGCCCAGCCGACATCCCGTCCAGCGCCAGTCCTCCCAGGACCTTCACCGGAACGCCACCGGCAGGACGCCCCCCGGTCGTCGGGGCAGCGGCTGGGGCCCTCGCGCGGCGGCCGTCGCGGCAGGATGTCCGCGCCGGGTCCCCGCGCCGCGCGTCCGACCGGACGCCCGCCGCCCGGTGCCGCAGGAGGAGGTGCGCATGACCGTCGCACGACCGGACCGCGAGGACGTCTCGGCGCAGGAGGAGGCGCTGGCGGGTGCCCGAGCAGCGCTCGCGTCCGCGGTCGAGCACCTGGCCGCCGTCTCGCGCACCGAGGCGCGGGGCCGCGCCGACGACCGCCTCGACGCCGTCGCGGCGGAGGCCGACGCGCTGCGCCGGACCCTGCGCTCCCGGGCGCGCCGCCCGCCGGCGCCGGACACGGCGCCCCTCGCCGGGGCGGTCTCCTCGGCCGAGAGGCGGGCCGCGCGCTCGGACGAGTGGGACGACGCCGTGCGCGCCGTGCGCGGGGCCGAGGCGGACCTGGACGTCGCCGCCGTGGACCTCGCCGCGGCCCGGGGCGAGGACGTCTGACCGCACCGGGCGGCGGCCGGCACCTCGCCGGAGGCGGTGCGGTGGGAGCTCGGTGGGCCTAGCGTGCGGACGTGCTGGCCGCCTTCGTGACGCAGACGTCCCCGACCGACCCCCTGTCCTGCCTGCAGGTGGGGGAGCGGCCCCGCCCCGAGGCGCCCGAGGGGTGGGTGCGCGTGCGGCTGGAGGCCGCGAGCCTGAACCACCACGACCTCTGGAGCCTGCGCGGCGTCGGCCTGCCCGACGAGCGGCTCCCCATGGTCCTCGGCTGCGACGGCGCCGGCGTCGACGAGGACGGCCGCGACGTGCTCGTGCACGCGGTCGTCACGACGCCGGGCTGGACGGGCGACGAGACGCTCGACCCGGGGCGCTCGCTGCTGTCCGAGCGGTACGCCGGGACGCTCGCCGAGGAGGTGGTCGTGCCGGCGCGCAACGTGGTGCCGCGCCCGCCCGAGCTGTCCGCCGTCGAGGCCGCGTGCCTGCCCACCGCGTGGCTGACCGCCTACCGCATGCTCGTCACGCAGTCCGGCGCCGCCCCCGGGTCGACGGTGCTGGTGCAGGGCGCCGGCGGAGGGGTCGCCACGGCCCTGGTCGTGCTCGGTCGTGCCGCGGGCTACCGCGTGTGGGTGACCAGCCGCAGCGAGGCCAAGCGCGAGCGCGCCCTCGCGCTCGGGGCGCACGCCGCCTTCGCGGCGGGGGAGCGGCTGCCGGGCAAGGTCGACGCGGTGATGGAGACGGTCGGCGAGGCCACCTGGGCGCACTCCCTGCGGGCGCTGCGCCCGGGCGGCACGGTCGTCGTGGCCGGCGCGACGTCCGGCCCGGCCCCGAGCGCCGAGCTCCAGCGCGTCTTCTTCCTCGGCCTGCGCGTCGTCGGCACGACCATGGGCACCCGGGACGAGCTCGTCCGCCTCCTGGACCTGCTCGTGGCCACCGGCGCGCGCCCGGTCGTGGACCGGGAGCTGCCGCTGGAGCGGGCGGCCGAGGGCCTGGCCGCCATGGAGGCGGGCGAGCTGTTCGGCAAGGTCGTCCTGCGCCCGGCGGGCTGACACCGCTCCTCGCGCCGAGCGGACCCACCACCAGGTTCGGCCCTGCCCCTCCTCGAGCAGGGGCAGGGCCGTCCGTCGTCCGGGGCGACCGGGCGCCGCGGGTCAGCTCTCGTCGGGCAGGCCGAGCCAGGGGCGCCAGCCCCCGTGCAGCACCAGCCACGCGAGCAGGCCGTAGCCGGCCTGGCCCGGGTGCACGCCGTCCCCGGCGGCGAGGTCGGCGTGCCACTGCTCGTGCTGCACCAGCGGGTCGAAGCAGTCGACGTAGCGCACGGCTCGGCGGGAGCAGACGTCGGCGAAGGCGTCGGCGAGCTCGGCGACGTCGTCGTTGCGCGCGGAGTCGAGCCCCGGGGGCGGTCCGACGACGAGGACGGGCAGGCCCCGGGAGGCGGCCTCGTCGACCACGTTGGCGAGGTTGAGGCGGCTGCGCGCCATCGTGAGCCCCGCCTCGAGGTCCGCGCTGCCGAGGCCGACGACGAGGCGGTTCTCCGCGCCGGGGGCGAAGCGCCGCGAGCTCTCCGCGACCCAGCGCTCGAGCAGCCCCGAGGTGCCCTCGTCGGGCACGCCGAGGGGGAAGACGGTGGTGGGCCCGTCGTCGTCGGGCGTGCGGGCGGCGACGCGACCCGTCCAGCCCATGGCGCGGGGGTCGCCGACCCCGGCGACGAGCGCGTCTCCGAGGACGCAGACGCGGCGACCCGGCGGCAGGCCCTGGTGCTCGGGGGGTGCGGTGCTCACGCGTCCTCGCTGTCGTCGGTCTCGTCGCGGTCGTGGTCGAGGCGCGCCGGCCGGGTGGCCGGGCGCTCGACCGGGGTCTCGTGCTCGGGGTGGACGTCCGCGGACGTCCGGAGCTGCTCGGCGGGCCGGGCGAGGCCAGTCCGCTCCTCGTCCCGCCGCCCCACCGGCTGCTGGGTGCCGCGGTCGGTGGGGTGCATCCCCCCATCGAAGTGCATGCGGGGACCTCCGCGCACCAGCCCCCACCGCGCGGGCGGCGGCTGGTGCGCGGGCGTCGTCAGCGCGCGAAGGCGCGCTCGACGAGGTCGGCCTGCTCGGCCGCGTGCTTGCGGCTCGAGCCGGTGGAGGGGGCGGCCGACGCGGGCCGGGTCACCGGCCGGATGCTCCGGCTCAGCTTCGGCGCCACGTCGAGGGCCACGAAGGGCCACGCACCCTGGTTGGCGGGCTCCTCCTGGACCCACACGACCTCCGCGTCGCCGAAGGGCTCCAGCGCGGCGCGGTAGGCGTCCACGTCCACGGGGTGGAGCTGCTCGACCCGCACGATCGCGACCCGGGCGTCCTCGCGCTTGGCGCGGGCGGCCTCCAGGTCCCAGGAGACCTTGCCGCTGCACAGCAGCACGCGGTCCACCTGCTCGGGCGAGCCGAGCAGGCCGCCGTCGGGGACCACGGGCAGGAACGAGCCCTGCGTGAAGTCCTCCACCGAGCTGGCCGCCGCCTTGAGCCGCAGCATCGACTTCGGGGTGAAGACGACGAGCGGCCGCCGGGGGCGGGCGTAGGCCTGCCGGCGCAGCAGGTGGAAGTAGGACGCCGGCGACGACGGGACGGCGACCGTCATGTTGTCCTGCGCGCACATCTGCAGGAAGCGCTCGATGCGACCGGAGGAGTGGTCCGGCCCCTGGCCCTCGTAGCCGTGGGGGAGCAGCAGCACGACCGACGAGCGCTGGCCCCACTTCTGCTCGGAGCAGGAGATGAACTCGTCGACGATCGACTGCGCCCCGTTCGCGAAGTCGCCGAACTGCGCCTCCCACAGCACCAGGGCGTCCGGGCGCTCGACGGAGTACCCGTACTCGAAGCCCATCGCCGCGAACTCGCTGAGCAGGGAGTCGTAGACCCAGAACCGCGCCTGGTCCTCCGTGAGGTTGGACAGCGGCGTCCACTCGCGACCGGTCTCCCGGTCGTGGAGGACGGCGTGGCGCTGGGTGAACGTGCCGCGGCGGGAGTCCTGGCCGGCCAGGCGGACGGGGACGCCCTCCATCAGCAGGGAGCCGAAGGCGAGCAGCTCGCCGTAGCCCCAGTCGACGCCGCCCTCGCGGGACATCTGCTCGCGCTTGTCGAGCAGCGCGCGCAGCTTCGGGTGGACGGTGAAGCCCTCGGGCGGGCTGGTGTGGACCGCGCCGATGTGCGCCAGCACGGAGGCGTCCACGGCGGTGGAGTCGGCCGTGACCACCCGGTCGTCCTGCTGGGCGGCGGGACGCTCGAGGCCGCCCGGGCCGTCGTGGCCGTCGTCGGCGCGGCTGCCGCCCTCGGACGGCGTCTCCTTGGTCTCGGCGAACGCCCGCTCGAGCTCGCCCTGGTAGTCCCGCGCGGCCTGGTCGACGTCCTCGACCGTGATGTCGCCGCGACCGATCAGGCCCTCGGTGTACAGCTTGCGGACGCTGCGCTTGGCCTCGATCAGGCTGTACATCAGCGGCTGCGTCATCGAGGGGTCGTCGCCCTCGTTGTGACCGCGACGCCGGTAGCAGACCAGGTCGATGACGACGTCCTTCTCGAACTCCTCCCGGAAGGCGAAGGCCAGCCGGGCGGCGCGCACGCACGCCTCGGGGTCGTCGCCGTTCACGTGCAGGATCGGCGCCTGGATCATGCGCCCGACGTCGGTCGAGTAGTACGAGGAGCGCGAGCTCGCCGGCGCCGTGGTGAAGCCGACCTGGTTGTTGATGACGACGTGGACGGTGCCGCCCGTCCGGTAGCCCCGCAGCTGCGAGAGGTTGAGCGTCTCGGCGACGACGCCCTGGCCCGCGAACGCCGCGTCGCCGTGCAGGAGCACGGGCAGGACGGGGAAGGCCTTGCCGCCCAGGTCGATCCGGTCCTGCTTGGCGCGGGCGATGCCCTCCAGGACGGGGTCGACGGCCTCCAGGTGCGAGGGGTTCGCCGCGAGGTAGACCTTCGTCGAGGCGCCCGTGGCCGCGGTGAAGCGCCCCTCGGTGCCCAGGTGGTACTTCACGTCGCCCGAGCCCTGCACGCTGCCCGGGACGGCGCTGCCCTCGAACTCCCGGAACACCTGCCCGTAGCTCTTGCCGGCGATGTTGGTCAGCACGTTGAGCCGGCCGCGGTGGGACATGCCGATGCACACCTCGTCGTGGCCGGCCTCGGCGGCGTCCGACAGCAGCGCGTCGAGCAGCGGGATGACCGACTCACCGCCCTCGAGGCTGAAGCGCTTCTGGCCGACGAACTTCGTCTGCAGGAAGGTCTCGAAGGCCTCGGCGGCGTTGAGGCGGCCGAGGATGCGCAGCTGCACCTCGCGGTCGGGCTTGGCGTACGGCTTCTCGACGTGGTCCTGGATCCAGGCCCGCTGCTCGGGGTCCTGGATGTGCATGTACTCGATGCCCGTGGTGCGGCAGTAGGAGTCGCGCAGGACGCCGAGGATGTTGCGCAGCTTCATGGGCTGGCCGTCGCCGAAGCCCCCCGTGGGGAACTCGCGGTCCAGGTCCCACAGCGTCAGGCCGTGCGTCTGCACGTCCAGGTCCGGGTGCCGGCGCTGGCGGTACTCCAGCGGGTCGGTGTCGGCCATGAGGTGGCCGCGCACGCGGTAGGCGTGGATGAGCTCGACGACCCGGCTGACGCGCCCGACGTCGTCCTGGCCCCGGATCGAGGTGTCCTGGACCCAGCGGACGGGCTCGTAGGGGATGTGCAGCGCGGAGAAGACGCGGTCGTAGAAGCCGTCCAGCCCGAGCAGCTTCTGGTGGACCACGCGGAGGAACTCCCCGGACTGCGCGCCCTGGATGATCCGGTGGTCGTAGGTCGAGGTCAGCGTCATGACCTTGCTGACGCCGAGCCGGGCGATCGTGTCCTCCGAGGCGCCCTGGTACTCGGCCGGGTAGTCCATCGCGCCGACGCCGATGATGGCGCCCTGGCCCTTGACCAGCCGGGGCACCGAGTGGACGGTCCCGATGGTGCCGGGGTTGGTGAGCGTCATGGTGACCCCGGCGAAGTCCTTGACGCCCAGCTTCCCCTGGCGCGCGCGGCGGACGACGTCCTCGTAGGCGGCCCAGAACTGCGCGAAGTCCATGGTCTCGGCCGGGGCGACCGCGGGGACCATGAGCTGGCGCGTGCCGTCGTCCTTGGGCAGGTCGATGGCGATGCCCAGGCCCACGTGCGCGGGGCTGACGACGGCCGGCTTGCCGTCCTCGACGGTGTAGGCGGCGTTCATCGCCGGCATCTCGGCCAGCGCCTCGACGAGCGCGTAGCCGATGAGGTGGGTGAAGGAGACCTTGCCGCCGCGGGCGCGGGCGAGGTTGGAGTTGATGACGATGCGGTTGTCGATGAGCGCCTTGGCGGGCACGGCGCGCACGCTCGTGGCCGTGGGGACCTCGAGGCTGGCCTCCATGTTGGCGACCACGCGCGCGGCCGGGCCGCGCAGCCGAACGACCTCGTCCTCGCGCTCGGCGTCCGCGGCGGGGCTCAGGGGCTTCGTCGCGGGCGCGCCGCGGCCGTCGCGCGTCTCGCGCGAGGACGGCGTCGTGCCCGGCTCGGAGGCGGGGGTCGCGCGCCGGCGCGCAGGAGCCGACCCCTCGGCGGGGGCCTGCTCGGCGGCGCGCTCGGGGGCGGCGGGCGCCGAGGCCGACGGGCGGTGGCGCTCGGGGGAGCGGGTCGAGGGCTCCTCGGCGGAGGCGCCCGGCGTCGCGGGGGCGGGCCCGGGGGCGTCGGCGCCCGCCGCCTCCTCGGCGGCCGAGGGAGCCGCGGACGGGGAGGGGGCCGGGGCGGAGGACGGGCCGGCGTCCTCGCCGCGGTCGGCCCCCTGGGCCCCACCGGCTGCCGCGCCGTCGCTCCGGGCGCCGTCGCCCCCGGTCGCCCCGTCGGGCTCCGGGGAGGCGCCGGGGGTGTAGTCCTCGAAGAAGTCCCGCCAGGCCGGGTCCACGGACTCGCGGTCCTCCAGGTAGCGCTCGTGCAGCTCGTCGACCAGCCAGGCGTTGGGGCCGAAGCCGGAGGCGCTGCCCGGGATGGCGTCGGGGCCCTCGTCGCCGGGCCCTGCGGAGCCTCGTCCTGCGCTGGTCGTCTCCTGCTGGGACACGGTCGGGATCGCCCTCTTCCACGGGTGGGTGCGCGGGTGTCGCGCGCAGCGCCGGGACCCCCGGTGCCGCGCGGACCTGCGCGTGCGTCGGCAGGGGAAGCGTAGTGCCTGCCCCCTGCGCCGCCGCTCGTCGGCGCGGGCCCGGCGCGGCCCGTGAGACCTGCGTCACACGGCTGGCGGGCGGCCGTCGCGGGCTGCGCGCGGGCGTCGGCGCGGCGCGGCGCGGCGCCGTAGGCTCGCCGCCCGTGCGCTTCCTCGACGGCTCGGCTCCCGGTCACGACCTGACCTACAACGACGTCTTCCTCGTCCCGGCCCGGTCGGGGGTGGCCTCGCGGACCGAGGTCGACCTGCGCACCGACGACGGCGTCGGGACGACGATCCCGGTCGTCGTGGCCAACATGACGGCCGTCTCCGGCCGCCGCATGGCCGAGACGGTGGCTCGGCGCGGCGGCCTGTCCGTCATCCCCCAGGACGTGCCGCTCGACGTCGTGGCGGACGTCGTCTCCTGGGTGAAGGCGCGCAGCACCGTGCTCGAGACGCCCATCGTCGCGGCACCGGGGGACCGGGTCGTCGACGCGCTGCACCTGCTGCCCAAGCGCGCGCACGGCGCCCTCGTCGTGGTCGACGCCGAGCGCCGCCCGGTCGGCGTGGTGACCGCCTCCGACTGCGAGGGCGTCGACCGGTTCACCTCGCTGTCCGCGGTGATGACGACCTCCCCGCTGGTGCTCGACGCCGACGAGGTCGAGGCCCCGGGCGGCCTGGACCGCGCCTTCGAGGTGCTCGACGGCGCGCGCCGCTGGTTCGCGCCCGTGGTGCGCGACGGCGTCCTCGCCGGGGCGATGACCCGCCTGGGGTGCATCCGCTCGGCCCTCTACGCGCCGGCGGTCGACGACGGCGGCCGGCTGCGCGTCGGCGCCGCCGTGGGCGTCACCGGGGACGTCGCGGGCAGCGCCGCGTCGCTGCTGGCCGCGGGCGTCGACGTCCTCGTCGTCGACACCGCGCACGGGCACCAGGAGCGGATGGTCGACGCGCTGCGGGCCGTGCGGGCGCTCGACCCCCGGGTGCCGGTCGTCGCGGGCAACGTGGTCACCGCCGAGGGCGTGCGCGACCTCGTCGAGGCGGGCGCCGACGTCGTCAAGGTGGGCGTCGGGCCGGGCGCCATGTGCACGACGCGGATGATGACCGGCGTCGGCCGGCCCCAGTTCTCCGCCGTCCTGGAGTGCGCGGCGGCGGCCCGCGAGCTCGGGGCCTCGGTGTGGGCCGACGGCGGCGTGCGCCACCCGCGCGACCTCGCCCTGGCGCTCGCCGCCGGCGCCAGCTCGGTGATGGTCGGCTCCTGGTTCGCGGGGACGCACGAGAGCCCCGGCGACCTGCTCGTCGACGAGCGGGGACGCAGCTACAAGGAGAGCTTCGGCATGGCCTCCAAGCGCGCCGTCGCCCACCGGACCCGCGAGGAGTCCTCGCTGGACCGCGCGCGCAAGGCCCTGTTCGAGGAGGGCATCTCCAGCTCGCGGATGCTGCTGGACCCCGCGCGCCCGGGCGTGGAGGACCTGCTCGACTCGATCACGTCGGGCATCCGCAGCGCGTGCACCTACGCGGGGGCCCGCACCCTGCCCGAGCTGCACGAGCGGGCCGTGGTCGGCGTCCAGTCGCCGTCCGGCTACGAGGAGGGCCGCCCGCTGCCGTCGGGCTGGTGATGCGCCCCCCGGGGGCGGCGGCGTCCGCCCCGCCGCCCCGGGTGGGGTAGTCTCGCCGCCGTTCCCAGGGTCCACGAGGCCCCCGTAGCTCAGGGGATAGAGCACCGCCCTCCGGAGGCGGGGGCGCAGGTTCGAATCCTGCCGGGGGCACCACGCCAGAGCCGCACCTGCACCTGCAGGTGCGGCTCTCGTCGTCCCGCCCCCTGGCCGTGCGGGAGTCCCGCTCCTCGGGCGCCGTCCGGCCGCCGGGGCGGGGACGGACCGACGGGCCCGGCTCTCCTAGACTCCTCCGCCGTGACTCCCGCCGAGCTGTCCGCCGCGATCCGCCGCTGCCTCGTCGAGGCGGTCGAGTCCGGTGAGCCGGCGCTGGGCTCGCTGGGCGTCGCCGACCTCCCCGACGACGTGCGCGTCGAGCGCCCCCGCAGCCGCGAGCACGGGGACTGGGCGACCAACGTGGCGCTGCAGCTGGCGAAGCCCGCCGGTGCGCGCCCCCGCGACCTCGCCACCGCTCTCGCCGCCCGCCTGGGTCGGGTCGACGGCGTCAGCGCGGTCGACGTGGCGGGTCCGGGCTTCCTCAACGTGACCCTGGACGCCTCGGCGGCGGGCGTGCTCGCCCGCACCGTGGTCGAGGCCGGCGCCGCATACGGCACGAGCGACCGGCGGGCCGGCCAGCGCGTCAACCTGGAGTTCGTCTCGGCCAACCCGACCGGGCCCATCCACCTCGGCGGCACGCGCTGGGCCGCCGTCGGCGACGCGCTGGCCCGGGTGCTGCAGGCGACGGGCGCCGAGGTCGTGCGCGAGTACTACTTCAACGACCACGGCGCCCAGATCGACCGCTTCGCCCGCAGCCTGATGGCCCGCGCGGCCGGCCGGCCGGCGCCGGAGGACGGCTACGGCGGCGCGTACGTCGGGGAGATCGCCGAGCGCGTCCTCGCCGACGCCGCGGCCCGGGGCCAGGACGTCATGGCGCTGCCCGAGGCGCAGGCGCAGGAGGTCTTCCGCCACGACGGCGTCGAGCTGATGTTCGCCGAGATCCGCCGGGACCTGCAGGAGTTCGGCGTCGAGTTCGACGTCTGGTTCCACGAGGACTCCCTGCACGCCTCCGGCGCCGTGACGGCGGCCGTGGAGGAGCTGCGCGCCTCGGGGAGCCTCTACGAGGCCGACGGCGCCTGGTGGCTGCGCTCGACCGACCACGGCGACGACAAGGACCGCGTGGTCATCAAGTCGGACGGCCAGCCGGCCTACATCGCCGGCGACCTCGCCTACTTCAAGGACAAGCGCGCCCGCGGCGCGGACCTGTGCGTCTACATGCTCGGCGCCGACCACCACGGCTACGTCGCGCGCCTGAAGGCGGCGGCGGCGGCGTTCGGCGACGACCCGGCGTCCGTCGAGGTGCTCATCGGGCAGATGGTGAACCTCGTCCGCGACGGCCAGCCGCTGCGCATGAGCAAGCGCAACGGCACGGTCGTGACCATGCAGGACCTGGTGGAGGCCGTGGGCGTGGACGCCGCGCGGTACTCGCTGAGCCGCAGCCCGATCGACTCGATGATCGACATCGACCTCGACGTGCTGACCCGGCGCACCACCGAGAACCCGGTCTTCTACGTGCAGTACGCCCACGCCCGCACGTGCGGCGTCGCCCGCAACGCCGAGGCGGCCGGGGTGCGCCGCGAGGACGGCTTCGACCCCTCGCTGCTGACCCACCCGACCGAGTCGGCGGTCCTCGCCGCGCTGGGGGAGCACCCGCGGGTGGTCGAGCAGGCCGCCGAGCTGCGCGAGCCGCACCGGGTGGCCCGCCACCTGGAGGTCCTCGCCGGCACCTTCCACAAGTGGTACGACGAGTGCCGCGTGGCGCCGCTGGGCGAGGAGCCGGTGGAGGACGTCCACCGCACGCGCCTGTGGCTGGCCGAGGCCGTCCGCACCGTCCTGGCGTCGGGTCTCGACCTGGTGGGCGTGAGCGCCCCGGAGCGGATGTGAGCCCCCGGCTGCACGCCCACGAGGCCGGCTCGCTGCACGCGGAGGGCTACGGCGGCCCGGGGTGGCTGGCGGTGCCCGAGGACGTCAACGACCTCGTGGAGCCGCTGTGGGCCCGCACGGTCCGCCGCGACGACGACGGCGTCCTCGAGGTCGGCGGCGTCTCGGTGACGCAGCTGGCCGCCCAGCACGGCACGCCCGCCTACGTCGTCGACGAGGCCGACCTGCGCGCGCGGGCCCGCGAGTGGGTCGCCGCCTTCGACGAGGCCTTCGCCGACCTGTGCGGCGGGGCGGACGTCTACTACGCCGGCAAGGCCTTCCTCTGCACGGCGGTCGCCCGCTGGACGGCCGAGGAGGGGATGCTGCTGGAGACCTGCACCGGCGGCGAGATGGCCGTCGGCCTGCGCGCGGGCGTGGAGCCGGCCCGGATGGCGCTGCACGGCAACAACAAGTCCGACGCCGAGCTCGAGCGCGCCCTGCGAGAGGGCCTCGGGCGCGTCGTCGTGGACTCCCTCCAGGAGGTGGACCGGCTCGCCGACGTCGCGGGCCGTCTCGGCGTGCGCGCCCCCGTGCTCGTGCGCGTGACCGTCGGCGTCGAGGCGCACACGCACTCCTACATCGCCACGGCCCACGAGGACCAGAAGTTCGGGGTGCCGCTCAGCACGGGCGAGGCGGCGCGCGCCGCCGCCGCGGTGCTGGCGCGGCCCGAGCTCGAGCTGCGGGGCCTGCACTCCCACATCGGGTCGCAGATCTTCGACGTCGAGGGCTTCGAGGTCGCCGCGCGGCGCCTGGTGGGGCTGCACGCGCAGGTCCAGCGCGAGCACGGCGTCGTGCTGCCCGAGATGGACCTCGGCGGGGGCTTCGGCATCGCCTACACCACGCAGCACGACCCGATGCCGCCGCGGGAGCTGGCCCGGGGGATGGCGCGCGTCGTGGCCGCGGCCTGCGCGGGCGAGGGCGTCGACGTCCCGCGCATCTCCGTGGAGCCCGGGCGCGCGGTCGTCGGGCCGAGCACCTTCACCCTGTACACCGCCGGGACGACCAAGGACGTCGTGCTCGACGGCGGGGGGGCGCGCCGGTACGTGGCCGTCGACGGCGGCATGAGCGACAACGTGCGCACGGCCCTGTACTCGGCCGACTACTCCGCGACGCTGGCCTCGCGACGGTCCGACGCCACGCCCCTGCTGACCCGAGTGGTCGGGAAGCACTGCGAGAGCGGGGACATCGTCGTGATGGACGAGTTCATGCCCGGCGACCTCGGCTTCGGCGACCTCGTGGCCGTGCCGGGCACGGGCGCGTACTGCCGGTCGCTGGCGAGCCAGTACAACCACGTCCCCCGGCCGCCCGTCGTAGCCGTGGCGGGCGGCGCCTCGCGCCTCCTGCTGCGCCGCGAGACCGAGGACGACCTGCTGGCCCTCGACCTCGGCTGAGACCGCGGCCGCAGGGCAGCCGCGACCGCGGCGGACGACGAGCGACAACCGGACGACCGGACGACCAGGAGCCATGACCGCCGACCCGAGCCCCGCCCAGACCCGCCCCGGCGACGAGCCGGCCCCCGCGCCGGACGCGACGGACGCCCGCGCGCAGCAGGTCGCGGCCGAGCAGGACGCCGCCGACGAGCGCTACGACCGCCTGGACGACCTCCGGCGCCGCACGGCCGCCGAGCTCGCCGCGGTGCGGCGCTCGGAGACCACCGGCACCCACCAGAACCGCTCGGAGCGCGACTCCTTCGCCGCCCTGCACGAGGGGCGCCTGGCGCAGCTGGACGCCGTGGAGGACCGGCTCGTCTTCGGCCGGCTCGACCTGCGGGACGGCGAGACCCGCTACGTCGGCCGCCTCGGCCTGGCCGACGAGGCCCAGCGCCGGCTGCTGGTGGACTGGCGCGCGCCGGCCTCCGAGCCCTTCTACCAGGCGACCGCGGCCCGGCCGGCCGGCGTGGTCCGGCGCCGGCACCTGTCCCTGCGCGGGCGGACGGTGGCGGGCCTGGAGGACGACGTGCTCGACGTCGACGGGCTCGCCGAGCAGATGCTCGTGGCCCTCGGCGGCGAGGGCGCGCTGATGGCCGCCCTCGGCGCCCAGCGCACGGGGCGGATGGGCGACATCGTCGCGACCATCCAGGCCGAGCAGGACGCCGTCATCCGCTCGGACGCCCGCGGCGTCCTCGTCGTCCAGGGGGGACCGGGCACGGGCAAGACGGCGGTGGCCCTGCACCGCGCCGCCTACCTGCTCTACGCCCACCGCGAGAGGCTCGCCCGCAGCGGCGTCCTCGTCGTCGGGCCGAGCCCCGTCTTCCTGCGCTACATCGAGCAGGTGCTCCCCTCGCTGGGCGAGAACGGCGTCCTCACGGCGACGGCGGGCCAGCTCTACCCGGGCGTGGACGCCCGCGAGGCGGACCGGCCGGCCGTCGCCCGGCTCAAGGGGGACGCGCGCTGGCTCGAGGTGCTCGCCCGCGCCGTCGCCGCCCGGCAGCGGGTCCCCGCCGAGCCGCAGCGCCTCGACGTCGAGGGGACGACGGTCGTGCTGGCGCCGCGCGCCGTCGAGCGGGCCCGCGCGCGGGCCCGGGCCACCGGCCAGGCGCACAACGACGCGCGCGAGGGCTTCGTGCGCGAGCTGCTGCTGCACCTGGCCGACCTCGTCGGCCGGGCGCAGGGCAACCGCCTCGAGCCCGAGGACCGCCCCGCCGTGGTGGCCGACCTGCGGGCCTCCCGCGACGTGCGGGTGGCGCTCAACCTCGCCTGGATGCCGATGTCGCCGCAGAAGCTGCTCGGGGACCTTCTCACCCGGCCCCACCGGCTCGCGGAGGCCGCCGAGGGCCTCTTCGACGCGCGCGAGCAGGCGCTGCTGCAGCGCGCCGCCGACGCGCCGTGGACGGTGGACGACGTGCCGCTGCTCGACGAGGCCGCCGAGCTGCTCGGCGCCGACGAGGGCGCCGAGGCCGCGCACGCGCGGCGCGACGCCGAGCGCCGCCGCGCCGAGGAGGTGGCCTTCGCCCGGGACGTGCTCGACTCGGGAGCCGGGGGCGGCATCGTCTCCGCGGAGGACCTCGCGGAGCGCTTCGGCGACAGCGCCCCGACCCTGACGGTCGCCGAGCGTGCTGGGGGAGACCGCACCTGGGTCTTCGGTCACGTCGTCGTCGACGAGGCGCAGGAGCTCTCGCCGATGATGTGGCGCCTGCTCGTGCGCCGCTGCCCCAGCCGGTCCATGACGGTCGTGGGTGACCTGGCCCAGACCCGATCTGCGGCAGGCGCTTCCGCCTGGGGCGAGGTCCTGGACCCCTTCGCCGAGGGGCGCTGGCGCCTGGTGGAGCTGACGGTCAACTACCGCACGCCGCAGCAGGTGATGGACGCCGCGGCCGCCGTCCTCGCGCTCAGCGGCGCGCCGGGTCGCACGCCGACGTCGGTGCGCGAGGGGGAGGGCCCGCCCGAGCTCACCGAGCTCCCCGCGCTCGGGGAGGAGCGCGCCGAGGCGCTGCGCGAGGTCGTCGCCGCCGAGGCGGGGCGGACCGCCGGTGGTCGCCTCGCGGTGCTGTGCCCGCCGGCGCGGCTGGCGGAGACGGCGTCGGCGCTGGTGGGCCGCCTCCGGTCGCCGGACGGCGCCCGGGTGCCGGTCGCCACCGGGCCGGGCGCCCTCGAGAACCCGGTCGCGGTCATGACGGTCGCCGACTCCAAGGGCCTGGAGTTCGACGCCGTCGTGCTGGTGGAGCCCGCCGAGGTCCTCGGCGGGCCGGACGCCGAGGACCCCCGCGCCGGCGCCCACGACCTCTACGTGGCCATGACGCGGCCGACGCAGCGGCTGCACGTGCTCACCTCCCCGGGGCTCGACCCCGCGCTCGCCCGGGCTCTCGTGGGCGGCTGACCAGCTCGGCCCAGGGGCCCTCGGCGCGGCAGCGGCTGCCGCCGCCGGTGGTGTCGCGCACCACGCGCGGGAGGACCTCCCCGCGTCGGCCCGTGGCGGTCCTGGAGGTGCGCGGGGCGCTGCAGACGCTCGCTAGGGTCGCGAGATGCTGCGACGAGGGAACCCGTACGTCTACGCGGCCGTGGCGATCGCGCTCGTCGTCGTGATGCCGGCTGTGGACAGCACCGGTCTCAGGGTCCTGCTCGCGGCGCTGGCGGTGGCAGCTGCTGCGGCGTCCGTGCTGGTGCTCGTGCGGCGGAGTCGGGACCCGAACGGCCCTGCCGGACAGCACTGACGGCCGTCACGCAGGGACGAGACCAGCCCGCCGGCCGTCCACGGCGCGCCACCGGAGCAGCGCGGGTGCGCACACCGGCCTCGGGTGCTCGGTGACGACGTCACTCGTGCCGGGGGTGCGCGGGGCGTTCCGGTCGGCGACGCCGAGCGGGACGGCGGCGGGGTGGCGGCAGCCACGCACGAGGGGTCAGCACGGCCGTCGGTGAGGCGATCGTCCAGGTCGCTGATCGTGGCGGGCGAGCCAGCTTCGCCGAGGCCCGGGTCATCGCCTGCTGGCGCTGAGGCCGGAGCTCTGACGCGCGAGCAGGAGCCCGGATCGGCGGTGCTGTGGTCGCACGTGCTCGAGCCGGGCACCCGCGCCACCCACGTTCTGACGGCGATGGGTGTGAGCCCCGATCGCCTGCGCGACGTCGTGCTGTCGATGATCGCGCGCCCTGGGCAACCGGCACCCACCTGGCCGTCGACGACCCGACCGGGCGTGGCGTGGCGTGGCGGACGCGGTCCTGCGTCGGCTCAGCGCTCGATGAAGGCGGGGAACGGTCGATGATCGACGTCTGAGCCGGTCGGCGGTCGGCTGCGGGACGTCTCGTCGCCAGGAGGCGGCGGGGCGTTCAGCCGTCCTCGTCCGTGCTCGACCAGGTGTCGGTCCGCACGTCAGCGAGTCCGCGGAGCTCGGCGGCGAGGTGTCGCGCCAGCCGGTCCAGGTCGCGCTGACGGCCCGGGGCGTTGCTCCCGCTGCGGTAGCGCTCCGGGTCGCCGCGCTCCTGCTCCCAGCGCGCCTGCCACTCGCGGAGGTCGGTGACGAGCCGTGGCGAGAACCTCTCGGGATCGGTGAGGTCGTCCGGTCCCCAGACCGGCCACTCGGCGCCGTAGTCGGGGAAGACCCGGACCAGCGCCCGCTCCGGCTGATCCTCCACGACCGACGACGGTACGACGCCGAGGGCACGGGTCGCTGGTCCTCGCGCAGACGCCACCCGACCGCCTCGCACGGTGCGGCGCCGGAGGACGTCGACGGCTGGATGTCCCCCGGTCGACGACCTCCTGAGACCGCCATCCGCTGTCGGACCGCCGGAGGCCGGCCGTCAGCCCGGTCCGAGTGCGATGGGGGCTGTCCCTGGCCTCTCGTCCGGGTGGAGCGGGCTCGCCGTGGACGGGGCGGGGAGGCGGGGCGCGGGGGACGCCTCTTCGGCTGCCTCCCGGTTCGACGCGCCGGGGGGTGGAGGTCGGGTGTCCCACCAGGTGAGCACGCGCAGCGCGTGGAAGGTCAGCCACCGCGAGGCCTCGCCGGGGCTGGCGTCGACGTCGAACCAGGTGCGGCCCTCGTGCCGCAGCTGCTGGTGCCAGGTGCCGTCGGCGTCGCGGGCCTCGCGCACGAGCTCGACGGCCTCGGCCATGCGCTCGTCGGGGGGCCGGTCATCGTGCAGGGCCGCGGCGCGGAGGTAGTCCAGCGCGCGCAGGGTGCTGTAGTACCACCGGTAGGGGTAGGCCAGGTGGGTGGCCCACGGCGCGTGGACCTGCCCCGTGCTCGACCGTCGCACCAGACCCCGCTGGAGGAGGTAGCCCTCCCCGTCGTGGCGCGCCTGGCGCAGCGCCGGCGAGCCGCCCGTGCGCGCCTCGTGGTCGAGGAGGCCGACCAGGGAGTTCAGGGTGGAGTGGAAGGAGGAGCGGGTCGACCCCTCCACCCACTCGCAGTTCCACCCCCCGTCGGCCAGGCGGTGGTCGAGGAACCAGTCGGCGATCGCTGTCACGTCGGCGCCCAGCCACGCCCCGTCGGCCAGGGTGCAGCCGTTGACGCAGGCGTCGACCTCACCGCCCCAGTAGGGCAGGTCGTCGTACTCCCACCGGGCGTTGCGCGCCAGCAGCCCCGCGGTGTCGGGGCGCAGCGCCGAGGGCTCGACGCCCCACTCGCGCAGCGCGCCCAAGGACCAGGTCGTCGCCGTCCAGGGCTGTCCCGCCTCCTCCTCGCTCGCGTCGGCGGGGAAGTAGGCGCCGCCGGCCCACCGGCCGTCCTCGTCCTGGAGGGAGAGCAGCCGGGCCCCGAAGCCCTCGGTGGCCACGCTGGCGCGCGTGGCCGACCAGACGTCCTCCGGCTCGTCGGCGAGGTCGCGCTGGACCTGCCAGCGCAAGCTCGGGTCGGACTCCAGGAGCCAGGCCAGCAGGGCGCGGTCCACCATGACGAGAAGGTAGTGCGCCGGGCCCGGCCCAGCGCCTGTGCGAGGTCGTGGTGGTGGATGAGCACCTCGTGCAGCTGGCGCCGCGCCCACCAGGCGGTGACGCCCGGTCCCACGAGGGTCGGGCACGGCCTCGCCGGGTCCGCCAGGGCGCGACGGAGGGCTGCCGCGGCCCGCACGTCGTCGTCGGCGCGGGCGGCCTGCTCGTAGGGGCCGTCGTCGAGCAGGCCTGCAGCAGGAGGGAGGGCGGTGACAGCTGCCGCCCACCGGTGGACGCCCGCGGTGCGCGCCACCAGCGCGTCGACGGTCCAGGGCTGCCACGGGGGCACCGGCAGGTCCGGGTCGGCCACCGCGGCGACGGCGTCCTGCTCTGCCTCGAGGGCTCCGGCGTGCACGAGCGAGGAGCCTGGCCACCCGGCACCGCGACCACGCGCCGCTCGTCTGGGGCGAGGTGGGTGGTCGTGCGTCTCAGGCGCGGGCCACCGAGCAGGTCCTCGCCCAGCGCCCTCAGGGGCAGCCGCGCCCCGCGGTCGTCCTGCTGACCGCCTTCGACGCCGACGAGCACGTCCTGCGAGCCTGCGCGCCGGGGCCGACGGGTTCCTGCTCGAGGACATCCCGCCCGCCCAGATCGTCAAGGCCGTCCGCACCGCAGCGGCCGGCGCCCCGCGCTGTCGCCGTCCGTGGCCCGCCTGCTCATCGCCCGCGCGACGCAGGACACCGGTGACGACCGCGCCCGCGCTCTCGTGGAGGGCCTCAGCGACCGGGAGCGGTCCGTCGTCGCCGGCGTCGGGCGGGGGCTGTCCAACGCCGAGATCGGCGGTGCGCTGCACCTGTCACCGGCCACCGTCCAGGCGCACGTCTCGCGCCTCCTGACCCGCGTGGACCTCGAGGGCCGCGTCCAGCTCGCCGTCCTCGCCCGGGACGCCGGACTGCTCCGAGGCTGACCGGACGGGGGAGGGGCTGCTCGACGAGGGGCCGCGCACCCTCGGCGCTCGGGCGACGCACCAGGGGTGGACGACCGGAGGTGAGCTGCAGCGGTGACAGATGTCACGGGTCGCCCGTGCGAGACGCACCTCGACCGGTGACGCCGCGCACCGCCCGCGGCCCCGAGCAGGCCGCAGGGTTGAGCCATGCCCACCACCGCCCAGCACGTCCCCTCCCGGCAGCCCTCCGCGTCGCAGGAGACCCCGGCCGTCCGGGTGCGCGGTCTGCGCCGCACCTACGGCAGGGGCGCCGACGCGTTCGACGCCGTCCGCGGCATCGACCTCGACGTCGCGCGCGGCAGCATCACCGCCCTGCTGGGCACCAACGGCGCGGGCAAGACGTCGACGCTGGAGGTCCTCGAGGGCATCAACCGCCCCGACGGCGGCACGGTGGAGGTCCTCGGCCTGGACCCCGTCGGCGACCGGGCGCGGGTCCGGCGCCGGATCGGGGTGCTGCTGCAGACCAGCGGCTTCTCCGGCGACCTGACCGTCGAGGAGACGCTGCGGATGTGGGCGGCGACGGTGACCGGCGCACGTCCGGTCGCCGAGGCGCTCGAGATGCTCGACCTGACGGGGCGCGCCGCGACCCGGGTGCGCTCGCTGTCCGGCGGCGAGGTCCGCCGCCTCGACCTGGCGTGCACCCTGCTCGGCCACCCGGAGCTCGTCATGCTCGACGAGCCGACCACGGGGCTGGACCCCGAGAGCCGGCGCGAGGTGTGGCGCCTGGTGCGCCGGCTGCGGGAGGACGGCTGCACCGTGCTGCTCACCACGCACTACCTGGAGGAGGCCGAGGCCCTCGCCGACCGGCTCGAGGTCATGCACGCGGGTCTGCTCGTCCGCTCCGGTACGCCCGCCGAGATCGCGGCCGGCCACCGCTCGACCATCTCCTTCCGCAGCCTCGACCCCGCGCTCGGCGACCGGCTCGCAGCCGACCTGCGGCTGCCGGCGCGCGACGTCGAGGTCGGCGCGGAGGCCGGCACCACCTCGCTGCGCACACCGGACCTGCAGCCCGTCCTGACCGACCTGCTCACCTGGTGCCGCGAGCACGACGTCCACCTCGAGGGCCTGGACGCGCGCACCGCGAGCCTGGAGCAGGTCTTCCTCGCGATCGCCGACGGCAGCGCCCCGGCATGAGCGCCCCCACCCAGCAGCCCGGTCCCGACGCCCGACGGAGGCACCCCGACATGAGCACCACCACCCGCACCACCCCCCGGGCGTCCGTCCCCGACGCCCGACGGGTCGGCGGCCTGGCCGCGGCCAACGCCCGGCTGCTGGTCCGCAACCGGCTGACCCTCGTCGACGGCGTGCTCCTCCCGCTGGCGCCGCTGGTGATGCTCGCCGTCACCGCGGACGAGCCCGCCGCCGGTGCCTCGACCGTCTCGCTCGCCCTGCTGTTCGCCTACCTGTTCCCCGTCTTCTACAACCTGCTCTCGGTGGTCGTGACCCGGCGCGACGAGCTCGTCCTCAAGCGGCTGCGCACCGGCGAGACCACCGACGCCGAGCTCGTCCTCGCCCTCGCCCTGCCGGGGGTGGTGGTGGCCGTCCTGGTCGCCGCGGTCGTCGTCCCGGTCGCCGTCGCCCTCGGGATGCCGTGGCCGGCGGACCTGGCGCTGTACGCGCTCATGGTGGTGACGGCCTGCGTGATGTTCGTGGCGTTCGCGCTGTGGACGGCGTCCTGGACCCGCAACGCCGAGGCCGCCCAGCTGACCAGCGCCCCGGTCCTCCTGCTCGCCGTCGCCGGCTCGGTCGTCGCCCTCGTCCCCGAGGGCGTCGCCGAGGTCCTGCAGCGCACGCCCGGCGGGGCCCTGGACACCCTCGTCCAGCTCGCCTGGCTCGGCGGTGGGGCGGACGGCACCTGGGCGCAGGCCCTGCAGCCGCTGCTCGTCCTGCTCGCCTGGACGGCCCTGGCCCTGCTGCTGGCCCAGCGCTCGATGCGGTGGGAACCTCGGGCATGACCCGAGGCGGACGCGCCGCACGCCGCCCGCGCACGCAGGTCGAGTGGGTCGAGCTCTACACCGACCAGTCGCTGCACGTGCTGCTCTGGTTCATGCCGGTGGTGTTCCTGACGCAGCTGCTCCGCCAGGAGCGGCCGGAGCAGGAGGTCGCCGTCCTGCTGGTCGCGGCGGTGGTGCTGCTGGGGCTGGCGGCGACGACCGCCCTGCGGGCCGGCCTGCGGCTGCACCCGGCCGACGGGCCGACGCCGTGGCCGCAGCTGCTGCCCCTGCTGGTCGGCTCGGGCCTGGCCACGGCCGGGGTGCTGCTCCTGCCCTACGGGCTGCGGCTCGGCGCCGCCCTGCTGGTGTGGTTCCCGCTCGTGTGGTCGCTGTCCGCGCTCCGGGCCCGCCCGTGGGCCGTGGCCGTCGTGCTGGCCAGCGCCGCCGTGCCCGCGACCAGCGGCCGGCCGTCGCTCGTCGCGATCTGCGTGCTGGGCGGGGTGTTCGTCCTCTTCACGATCCGCGTCTCGCTGTGGCTCAAGGACGTCGTCCGCCAGCTCGACCGGGCCCGTGGCACCCGCGCCGCCCTCGCCGTGGCCGAGGAGCGGCTGCGCTTCTCCCGGGACGTCCACGACGTGATGGGCCGGCGGCTGGCGACGATCGCCGTCCAGTCCGAGCTCGCGTCCACGCTGGCCGCGCGCGGCGACGCGCGGGCGGCGGAGAGCATGCTCGAGGTCCGCGGCGTCGCCCACGCGACGCTCAAGGAGGTGCGGGAGCTGGCGCGGGGCTACCGGGCCAGCGACCTGGCGACGGAGCTGGACGGCGCCGCGTCGCTGCTGAGCTCGGCCGGCATCGAGCTGGTCGTGGAGGTCGACGTGGACGACGTCCCGCCGGAGCGCAGGGAGCCGGCCGCGTGGGTCGTGCGCGAGGCGGTGACCAACGTGCTCCGGCACTCCCGCGCCGGACGGGTCGTCGTGACGTGGGACGGTGGCGCGGTGGTGGTCCTCAACGACGGCGTGCTCGCCGAGCCCGGCGGCGACGGCCCCGAACCGCGCTCCGGGGCGGGCGGGGGGAACGGCCTGGTCGGGCTGCGGGAGCGGCTCGCGCCGCTGGGCGGCGACGTCACGGCGGACCGCGACGGCGACGCCTTCGTGCTGCGGGCCGACCTGGGCAGGCGGGCGGCGGTGAGCGGATGAGCGGGGCGACGCCCCCCGTCCGCGTCCTGCTCGCCGACGACGAGAACCTGATCCGCTCGGCGCTCGCGCAGATGCTCGACCTGGAGGAGGACCTGGACGTGGTCGCCGAGGCGGCCTCGGGCCCCGAGGCGCTGGCGCGCGCGGTCAAGGAGGGCGTCGACGTCGCGGTCCTGGACCTGCAGATGCCCGGCCTCGACGGCATCACCGTCGCCGAGCGGCTGCTGGAGGCGCTGCCCGGCTGCGGCTCGGTCATCGTCACCAGCCACGGCCGTCCCGGGCACCTCAAGCGGGCGCTGGCGGCGGGCGTGCGCGGGTTCCTCCCCAAGACGACCTCGTCGGCCACGCTCGCCCACGTCGTCCGCACGGTGCACGCGGGCGGCCGCTACGTCGACCCGGAGCTGGCGGCCGAGGCCATCAGCGCCGGCGACAGCCCCCTCACCCCCCGAGAGGCCGACGTGCTCGACCTGGCGGCCGACGGCGCACCGGTCGCGGAGATCGCCGAGCGGGCCGCGCTGTCCCCGGGCACCGTCCGCAACTACCCCTCCAGCGCCGCGGCGAAGCTGGGGGCCGCGAACCGGCACGACGCCTGCACCAGGGCCCGCCGGCTGGGCTGGATCTGACCGCACCGCGGCCCTGGCGCTCGGTCACCTCGCGCGGGCCCACGGCCGGCCGTCGCCGAAGCGGGTCACCCGCTCGTCGGCCGCCAGGGTGGTGGAGAGGTCGCCGTCGGACCCCTGGGCGGCCCTCGGCGGGAGCGTCGGGACGGTCATCTCGTCCGCTCTCCCGGTGCCGGTGGACCGGCTCGACCGCTGCGAGACCCGGGCGAGCCGACGGCAGCGACCCACCGAGACGGCGCCAGGCTCCCGGAGCCGGGCGAGCCCGCGACGGTCGTCGCGAGCGCCATGTCCTCGGAGGCCGTCGCGGTGCCCGGACGCCGTCAGCCGACGAGCTCGACGCCCGCCGCGCGCATCTGCTCCAGCGCCGCCTCCGTGCTCGCGGGGCTGGTCCCCGCGACGAGGGGCAGGAGCACCCGGACGCGGAAGCCCTCGGCGGCGGCGTCGAGGGCGGTGGCGCGCACGCAGTGGTCGGTGGCGATGCCGACGACGTCCAGGTCGGTGACCGCCTTGCGGCGCAGCCACTCCGCGAGGCCGGTGCCGTCCTCGGCTCCGCCCTCGAAGCCGGAGTAGCCGTGCGAGTACTGGCCCTTGCGGAAGACCTCCTCGGCCAGCGACAGGTCGAAGGCGGGCTGCGCCCGCGCCCCGGGGCTCCCGGCCACGCAGTGCACCGGCCAGCTCGTGGCGAAGTCGGGGTCGTCGCTGAAGTGCTCGCCCGGGTCGACGTGCCAGTCCTGCGTGGCGACGACGGCGGCGTAGTCGTCGGCGCGCTCGCCGACGTGCCGGGTGATGCCCGCGGCCACCGCCGCACCGCCCTCGACGGCCAGCGAGCCGCCCTCGCAGAAGTCCACCTGCACGTCCACGACGACGAGCGCCCGCGCGTGGGCGCTCGGTGGCGCGCCGTCGGCCCGGTCCGGTGCCGTGCCCTGCTCCTGGGCGGCCGTCGGCCGTCCCGGTCCTGCGTCCTGCTGGGCGTCCACGCGTCCTCCTCCGTCGTGCGGGTCCCCAGCCTCGCCCGGGCTCGGGCGGCCGTCCAGCGGCGGCGGCCCGGTCAGTCGCGGGCGCTGACGACCCGGGTCGGCAGGCACGGCTCGCCGCGCTGGAGCCGGCGCGCCGTGGCGGGCAGCTCGGCGCGCGACTCCGCGTGCCGGTCCGCCGCGGCCCGCACGCCAGCGGCGCCCGTGGCGCCCTCGGCGACGACGCGGCCGCCCTCCAGCAGCGCCACCTGCAGGGGGCGCGCGTCCGGCACGGGGCTGCCGCCCCCGCCGTCGGCCCCCTCGACGACGAGGACCTCCGCGCTCGCCACCCCGGAGGACAGCTCGCGCCAGGCCCGCTTGGCCCCCGCGACGCCCTCCTTGTGCTGGCTGGCCTTGGCGACGCCCACCATCTGCCCGGAGGAGTCCTCGCGCGCGACCATCTTGTAGACGAGGCCCGCCGTCGGCTGGCCGCTGCCCGTCACCAGGCTGGTGCCGACGCCGTAGCGGTCCACCGGGGCCGAGGCGAGCGCCGCGATGGCGTGCTCGTCGAGGTCGCTCGTCACGACGATCCGCGTGCCGGTGGCGCCGAGGCGGTCCAGCTGGCGGCGGACGTCGGACGCCAGCTCGCCGAGGTCCCCGGAGTCCAGGCGCACGGCGCCGAGCTCCGTCCCCGCCAGGGCGACGGCCCGCTCGACCGCGGCGGCGACGTCGTAGGTGTCGACGAGCAGGGTCGTCGACGGGCCCAGCGCGGCCACCTGGGCGGCGAAGGCGGCGTCCTCGTCGTCGTGCAGCAGCGTGAAGGCGTGGGCCGAGGTCCCGATGGTCGCGATCCCGTAGCGCCGGCCCGCGGCGAGGTTGGAGGTGCCGGCGAACCCGGCGACGGCGGCGGCCCGGGCCGCCGCGACGGCGGCCTCCTCGTGCGTGCGGCGCGAGCCCATCTCCAGGCACGGCCGGCCGTCGGCGGCGGCGGTCATCCGGGAGGCGGCGGCGGCGACGGCGCTGTCGTGGTTGAGCACGGACAGGACGAGGGTCTCCAGCACGACCGCCTCGGCGAAGGTGGCGCGCACGGTCAGCAGCGGGGAGCCGGGGACGTACACCTCTCCCTCGGGGTAGCCGGCGACGTCACCGCGGAAGCGCCACCCCGCCAGGTGCTCGAGGGTCGGGTCGTCCACGACGCCCTCGCGCTCCAGCCACGCGAGGTCGTCGTCGTCGAAGCGCAGGTCGGGCAGCACCTCGAGCAGGCGCCCCGTGCCGGCGACCACCCCGTAGCGGCGACCGTGCGGCAGGCGCCGCGCGAAGACCTCGAACACGCAGCGGCGGCCGGCGGTGCCGTCGGCGAGCGCGGCCCGCAGCATCGTCAGCTCGTAGCGGTCGGTCAGCAGCGCAGCGGTGCTCACCGGCAGACCGTAGCCCCCGCCTACAGTGGGGGCCGTGAGCGCGCTGACGACGCCGGCCCCGCCGCTGGTGGGGACGCCGCGGGGCTCCACGTGGGAGGTCACGGCAGCTCCCGCGGAGGCGGAGCAGGCCGTGCCCGCCGAGGCCGCGGAGACCGACGCGCCCTGGGTCACGATCGTGTGGAACGACCCCGTGAACCTCATGTCCTACGTCACGTACGTCTTCCAGAGCTACTTCGGCTACTCGCGCGCCGAGGCGGAGCAGCTCATGAGCGACGTCCACGGCAAGGGCCGCGCCGTCGTCTCCACCGGCTCGCTCGAGGAGATGGAGCGCGACGTCGAGGCCATGCACGGCTTCGGGCTCTGGGCGACGTTCTCGCACGACACCTGACGCACGAGACCCCGACCCCGATGCCGCCCCGAGCCCGCCCGGCGAGCTCGGCGGCACGGCGCCCGGCCGCACCGCGGGCCGGCGCCCGCGAGAACCAGGAGACCCGATGGCCCGCCGCTTCCGGCGCACCCGCCGCGGCATCACCGCCGGCTTCGAGCCCCAGGAGGCCGAGCTCGTCGCCGGCCTGCTCGAGGACGTCGCGCGCCTGCTGGCCGGTCCGGCGGGGGCGGCGGACGCCCCGGGGCAGGACGCGCCGCTCGACCCGGCCGCGACGGGGGAGGAGGCGACCCTCGCCGCGCTCGCGCGGCAGCTGGACGGCGGACCCGTCGAGGCGCCGCACGACCCGGCCCTCGCGCGGCTGCTGCCCACGGCCAGCGACGACGACGACGCGGCGGCGGAGTTCCGCCGCTTCGCGCAGGAGGGGCTCGCCGACCGCAAGCGCTCGACGCTGCTGACGGCCGCCGCGACGCTGCGCCGCCCGGCGCCGCTGCTGCTCACCGACGACGAGGCGCGGGCGTGGCTCACGGCCCTGACGGACCTGCGCCTGGTCCTCGCCCAGCGCCTCGGCCTGGAGACCGACGACGACGCCGCGCTCGTGGCGATGCGCGCCGCCGAGGCCGACGAGGACGACCCCGCGTCGTGGACGGCGAACATCTACGACTTCCTCACGTGGCTCCAGGAGGGCCTGGCCGACGTGCTGCTGGGCGACCTGCCCGACGCCGGCGGTCCCCCCCGCCGCTGACGCGCCGCGGCCGGACGACAGCACGCCGAGCGCGTCCGCCGAGCGGGGCTCGCCGGCGCCGGCGCCTACGCTGCTGGGCGTGGCGGACGAACCCATCGGCATCTTCGACTCCGGGTTCGGCGGCCTGACCGTCGCCCGCGCGGTGCTCGACCAGCTCCCCGACGAGTCGGTCCTCTACGTCGGGGACACCGCCCGCCAGCCCTACGGGCCACGCCCCATCGCCGAGGTGCGCCGCTACGCGCTGGAGTGCCTCGACGAGATGGTCGAGCGCGGCGTCAAGCTCCTCGTCATCGCCTGCAACTCCGCCAGCGCCGCCGTCCTGCACGACGCGCGCGAGCGGTACGACGTGCCCGTCGTCGAGGTCATCCGCCCCGCGGTCCGCCGGGCGTCGGCCGTCACGCGGACGGGGCGGATCGGGGTCATCTGCACCCGTGCGACGGCGACCTCGCGGGCGTACGAGGACGCGTTCGCCGCGGCGCCGCTGCTGCAGGTCACCACCCGCGCCGTCCCCCGCTTCGTGGAGTTCGTCGAGGCCGGCGTGACCACCGGCCCCGAGCTCATGGACGAGGCGCGCCGGGCGCTGGCGCCGCTGCAGGAGGCGGGCGTGGACGTGCTCGTGCTCGGCTGCACGCACTACCCGCTGCTCACGGGCGTGCTCTCCCTGGTCATGGGGCCCGGCGTCAGCCTGGTCAGCAGCGCCGAGGAGACGGCGCAGGAGGTGTACCGGGCGCTCGTCGAGAACGGCCTCGAGCGCCCACCGGGCGGCCCGGCGCCCGTGCACCGCTTCCTGACCACCGGTGACCCGGAGACCTTCACCGAGCTGGCGCGGCGCTTCCTCGGGCCCGAGGTGGCGCTCGCGGAGAGCGCCGGGCTGCTCGCGCCGGTTGCGCGCTCGTGACCGGCGCGCCGAGGACCCCCTGCACCGGCTGGTCCTCGGCGCGCGCGACGGCGTCGGGGAGCGCACCGGTGCGCCCGGCCGTGGTCGGCTGCTCGGGCTCGCCGCCCGGGCCGTCTGCGGCCGCCTCCTGATCCCTGCTCGAGGCCGGTGCCGCGCCTGGCCCTGACGGTGGCGATCCCCGGCGCCGGCGCGTGCTGCCGTCGAGGCGGCGCGCCGGCTCCCGCGCGTAGGGTCGCCGACCATGACGAGCGCCTCTGGACCCGCCACCCGCCACGACGGCCGCACGCCCGACGCGCTGCGCCCCGTCCGCCTCACGCGCCGCTGGCAGCAGGCCGGCGAGGGCAGCGTCCTCGTCGAGTTCGGCCAGACCCGGGTGCTGTGCACCGCCTCCCTCACCGAGGGGGTCCCGCGCTGGCGCAAGGGCTCCGGCGAGGGCTGGGTCACCGCCGAGTACGCGATGCTGCCGCGCGCCACGGACAGCCGCAGCGACCGGGAGTCGGTGCGGGGCAAGGTCGGTGGGCGCACGCACGAGATCTCCCGCCTGATCGGCCGGGCGCTGCGCGCCGTCGTCGACACCCGGGCGCTGGGGGAGAACACCCTGGTCCTGGACTGCGACGTCCTGCAGGCCGACGGCGGCACCCGCACGGCGGCCGTCACCGGCGCCTGGACGGCGCTCGCCGAGGCCGTCCAGTGGGCGCGCGGGGAGGGGCTGGTCAAGCGCGACCCCCTGCGCGGCAGCGTGTCCGCGGTCAGCGTCGGCATCAGCGGCGGTCGGCCCGTCCTCGACCTCGACTACGTCGAGGACTCCGCCGCCGGCACCGACATGAACGTCGTCGCCACCGGCGACGGGCGCTTCGTGGAGGTCCAGGGCACGGCCGAGGGCACGCCCTTCGACCGCGCCGAGCTCGACGCCCTGCTCGAGCTGGCCCTCGGCGGGTGCGCCACGCTGACGCGGCTCCAGCAGGCGGCCCTGGCCGCCGCGCCGGGCACCCCCGTGACGACCGCCGACCTCGCCCCCGGCGCCAGCGCGTGAGCGGCGCCCCGCGCGCCGTCCTCGCGACGCGCAACGCGCACAAGGTCGGTGAGATCGCCGCGCTGCTGGCCGGGCCGCTGCCCTCGCTGGAGCTGCTGGCGCTCGACGCCGAGGGCCTGCCCGCGGTGCCCGACGTCGTCGAGAGCGGCACGACGTTCGCGGCCAACTCCCTGCTCAAGGCCCGCGCCGCCTGCGCGGCCACGGGCCTGCCGGCCCTCGCGGACGACTCGGGCCTGTGCGTCGACGTCCTCGGGGGCGCACCGGGGGTCTTCAGCGCGCGGTGGTCCGGGCGGCACGGGGACGACGCGGCCAACCTCTCCCTCCTGCTCGCCCAGCTGGCCGACGTGCCCGACGAGGAGCGGGGGGCGTCGTTCGTGTGCGCGGCGGCCCTGGTGCTCCCCGGAGGGCACGAGGAGGTCCGCTCCGGACGCCTCGCCGGCTCGCTCGCCCGGGCGCCGCGCGGCGCCGGCGGCTTCGGCTACGACCCCGCCGTGGTGCCCGAGGGCGAGCACCGGACCCTCGGCGAGATGAGCGCGGCGGAGAAGAACGCGATCTCCCACCGCGCGCGCGCCTTCGCGGCGCTCGCGGGCTCGCTGCCCCGCCTGCTCGGCTGAGCCGGCCGGCGGGTCACCCGTCCGGCGCACCGGGGCGACGTCCGGCCCTCCGCCGGTCCGCCCGTGCAGCCCCGGGTGGCATCCGGGGAGTGCGCGGGGCCGAACATGGGGCATGACCACGACCGCCCCCGCCCAGCCCGGCGCGCGCCCGCGGGAGCGCCGCGCGTCCCCGGGCGCCACGGCGCTGGCCGCCCTCGCGGGCGTGCTGGCCGCCGCCCTGACGCTGGGGGTCGCCGAGGTCCTCGCCGCTGTCCTGGCGCCGACGTCCGCGCCCGTCCTCGCCGTGGGCGACGCCTTCGTCGACCTGACGCCGGCGTGGCTCAAGGACTTCGCCATCGCCACGTTCGGCACGGCCGACAAGACGGCCCTGCTGGTGGGGACCGGTCTCGTGCTGACGCTCCTCGCCGCCCTCGCGGGCGTCCTCGGCCGGCGTCGCCGGGTCCTGGGGGACGTGGTCGTCATCGTGCTGGGCGTCGTCGGAGCGGTGGCGGCGGCCACGCGCCCCGACGCCGTGCTGCTGTCGCCCCTGCCGAGCCTGCTGGGGGCCGTGGCGGGGCTCCTGGCGCTGCACTGGATGCTCGACCGCCTGCCCGCGCCCGGGCGCGCCGGCGCCGACGCGGAGGCGGACGGGGCCTCCCGCCGCGGCTTCCTCGTCAGCGCCGGCGTCACGGGAGCCCTGGCCGCCGCCTCGTTCGCCGGCGGGCGCGCCCTGGGGGCGGCCAGCCGCGGCGTCTCCTCGGTCCGCGCCGCCCTGCGGCTGCCCGCGCCGGCCGTCGCGGCGCCGCCCGTGCCGGAGGCCGTCGACGTCGGCGTGGAGGGCGTCGTGCCGTGGCAGACGCCGAACCAGGACTTCTACCGGATCGACACGGCACTGACCGTGCCCCGCGTGGACCCGGCGACCTGGACGCTGCGCGTCCACGGCATGGTCGAGGAGGAGGTCGAGATCTCCTTCGAGGAGCTGCTCGGCTCCGAGCTCCTCGAGACCTGGGTCACCCTCGCCTGCGTCTCCAACGAGGTGGGCGGGGACCTCATCAGCAACGCGCGGTGGCTCGGCCTGCCGATCCGCGAGGTGCTGGCGCGGGCGCGCCCCACCGCGGACGCCGACATGGTCCTGTCCACCAGCGTCGACGGGTGGACGGCGTCCACGCCGCTGGAGGTCCTCGTCGACGACGAGGTGGACGCGATCCTCGCCGTCGCCATGAACGGCGAGCCGCTGCCCACCGAGCACGGCTTCCCCGTCCGCATGGTCGTGCCCGGCCTGTACGGCTTCGTCTCGGCCACCAAGTGGGTCGTCGACCTCGAGGTCACCCGCTTCGCGGACAGGACGGCGTACTGGACCGACCGCGGGTGGTCCGAGCGCGGTCCCGTCAGGACCCAGAGCCGCATCGAGGTGCCGGAGCCGCTGTCGCGCCGGCCCGCGGGGGAGGCCGTGGCCGCCGGGACCGCCTGGGCGCAGGGTCGCGGCGTGGCCCGCGTGGAGCTGCGCCTGGACGACGGCCCGTGGCGGGACGCCGAGCTCGCGGCGGTCTACAACGACCGGACCTGGGTGCAGTGGCGCTTCCCCTACGAGCTGCCCGAGGGCTCGCACACGCTCGAGGTGCGGGCCACCGACGAGACGGGGGCGACCCAGCCCGAGGAGCGCGTCCCGCCGGTCCCCGACGGCGCCACGGGCTGGCACTCCGTCACGGTCACGGGCACCACCGACGCCTGAGGCGTCGCCGGGCGGGGCGCGCGCGAGGCTCGCGCCGCTCACCCGTCCGGCCCACCGGGCCGCGCCGCGGCTCCCGCCGCCGTGCGGCCCGCGGCCGGGCACGGCACAGTCGTGCTCAGCGGATGAACCGGACGTCACGGCCGGATCACGATCTGCCGCAGAGCGATCCGCGAGGCCCGGAGGGTCCGAACACCCCTCGACCGCCCACCAGGGCTCACCCCCGATGGAAGGACCCCCATGAAGCGCTCCAGGACCCTCGCCGCCACCGCCGGCGCCGCGGCACTCGCCCTCTCGCTGGTCGCGTGCGGCTCGGACGAGCCCGTGGGCGGCACCGAGGACGCCGTCCCCGACCCCTCCCTGTCCGCCCCCACGGCGACCCCGAGCGAGGGCATGTCCGGCGGCATGGAGACAGGCGGCATGGAGACGGGCGGCATGGAGACCGGCGGGATGTCCGGCGACATGGACCCGGCCGCGATGCTGGTGGGCCCGGGCTGCGGCGACTACGCCGAGGCGAACCCCGAGGGCGCCGGCTCGGTCGACGGGATGGCGCAGGACCCGGTGGCCACCGCCGCCGGCAACAACCCGCTGCTGACCCAGCTCACGGCGGCCGTCTCGGGCCAGCTCAACCCCGAGGTGGACCTCGTCGACGACCTCAACGGAGCCGAGGACATCACCGTCTTCGCGCCCGTCGACGAGGCGTTCGCGGCCCTCGACCAGGCGACCCTGGACACCCTCGGCTCGCCCGAGGGCGCCCAGACGCTCACCGACGTGCTGACCTACCACGTCGTCACGACGCCGGTGGACCCGCAGGCGCCGGAGGGCGACTACGACACCCTCGTGGGGGAGCAGCTCTCGGTGACCGGCAGCGGTGACGACATCACCGTGGACGCCGACGGGGAGAACCCCGCCTCGGTCGTCTGCGGCGGCGTCCAGACCGCCAACGCCACGGTCTACCTCGTCGACGCGGTGCTCATGCCGTCGGGCACGTGACCTGAGACCTCGCAGCAGCGGCGCCGCCCCACCCCGGGCGGCGCCGCTGCTGCGTCCGGGCCCGCCGCGGCGCGCTCGGGGCTGGGTGCGGACGGCGGGGCTCGAACCCGCACACCCCTTCCGGGGCACGAGGACCTAAACCTCGCGTGTCTGCCAGTTCCACCACGTCCGCGAGCGCCCGGCGCAGGAGCCGGGCGACGGTGCGAGCGTAGGCGCCGTCGAGGTCCTCAGGCCTCGACGCCGAGCGTGCGGCGCAGCCGCGCCACGTGGTCCTTGGCCTTGACGCCGTAGGAGGCGTGCACGACGCGCCCGTCCGGGCCGACGACGACCGTCGAGCGGATGACGCCCACCGACAGGCGCCCGTACGTCGACTTCTCGCCCCAGGCGCCGTAGGCCTCCAGCACCGCGTGGTCGGGGTCCGAGGCGAGGGGGAAGCTGAGCTCGTCGCGGTCGGCGAACTGCTGCAGCCGCTCCGGGGAGTCGGGGGAGACGCCCACCACGTCGAAGCCGGCCTCCCGCAGCTCCTCGAGGCTGTCGCGGAAGTCCACCGCCTGGGTCGTGCAGCCGGGGGTCATGGCCGAGGGGTAGAAGTAGACGACCACCGAGCGCCCGGCGTAGGAGGCCAGCGAGACCTCGCCGCCGTCGGCCGTGGCCAGGGTGAAGGGCGGGGCGACGTCGCCCTCCTGCAGGCGCCGGCCGGTGGACGTCGTCGTGGGGGGCGGGGTGGCCCCGGCCCCGGTGCGCTCGCTCATGCGGGCGAGGCTAGCCAGGTCGCGGCCCGGTCGCGGCGGCCCCGGTGGCGCGCCGCCGCGGTCCCGCCCGGCCCAGCGCCTTGACCGCGGCCGCTTCTGGACCTGCCGCGCGACGGAGCCCGCGATAGCGTCGCCGCCGACGATCTCCGCCGGCGCCACGGTGCCGAGCACCAACCGCCAGGAGGACCCATGAGCTTCCCCGCCAGCCCGGCCCGCGACCAGCGGGCCAGCCAGGCGCCCGCCCGCCGGCAGCCGCGCACCCAGCCGCTGCCCTCGGACCCCGCCGAGCTCGAGAAGGTCATCCGCGGTCAGCAGAACCAGCTCGCCTCGGACGTCGACGCGCTGGTGGACCTGGTGTCGCCGAAGAACGTCATCGCGCGCCTGAAGGCCGACCTGACGAAGCGCGGCCGCGACGCCGTCCTCACCCCGGACGGCCAGCCGCGCACCGAGCGCCTGGCCGCCGGGGGCGCCGGGGTGCTCGGGGTGCTGGCGCTCGCCGTCCTGCGGGCCGTGCGCAAGCGCCGTCGCAAGCACGCGCGCCGCGAGATCGAGAAGGCGGTCACCCGCGGCCAGAAGCGCGGCGGGCGCGACGCCACGGTGCGTCGTCGCCGCGACGACGACGACTGACGCTCGGAGAGCCCACCGCCGGCCCGCCCGTCCCCGTCCAGGGGCGAGCGGGCCGCCGTGCGTCCGGGCCCGGGCGCCGCGCCGACCCCGTCCGGGCGCCCGGGATAGCGTCGGCGGCATGACCGCCGACGAGAGCGCCGCCAGGCGCACCGGGTCCTCGGACCCCGACCGGCCCGCCCCCGGGGACCTCGGCGTGCGCATGCTGCACGACCGGGTGCTGGTCTCCACCGCCGAGGCCGGCGGTGAGCGCCGCTCCTCCGCGGGCATCGTCATCCCCGCCACGGCGGCCGTCGGGAAGCGCCTGGTGTGGGCCGTCGTCATGGCTGTGGGCCAGCACGTGCGCCAGGTGCAGCTCGGCGACCGCGTGCTCTTCGACCCCGAGGACCGCGGTGAGGTCGAGCTGGCCGGGCGCGAGTACGTGCTCCTGCGCGAGCGCGACCTGCACGCGGTGGCCGAGGCCGCCGCGGAGCAGGGGCGGACGGGGCTGTACCTCTGAGCGTCGAGGAGGGCCCGGGACCGGTGACCGGCCCGACGCCCGTCCCGACCGCTCCGCAGAGGTCCCGGGCCAACGCCCGGTACACGCCCGTCGACGCCGACGGACCGCTGCCGCACCACATGGTCGCGGCCGTGCCGCGGATCCGCGCCGACCCGCTGGCCTTCCTCGCCTCCGTGCACGAGCGCTGGGGCGACCTGGTGGCCTTCCCGATGCCCCGCCTGCCCGTCGTCCTGGTCACCTCGCCGACGGCGGCGCGGCGGATCCTCGTGGACAACCACCGCGGCTGGTCCAAGCGCACCGCCCAGTACGGCGCGCTGTCCGCCGTGACGGGCTCCGGCCTCCTCACGAGCGAGGGCGAGGTCTGGCGGGAGCGGCGCCGCGCGGCGCAGCCCGCCTTCCACCCCGGCGGCCTGTCCGCCGTCGCCGAGCAGTCCGTCGCGGCGGCGCAGCGGATGCGGGCGGCCTGGCCGCAGGGCGGCGGCGTCGTGGACGTCGACGCCGGCGGCCTGCAGGCCACCCTCGAGGTGGTGGGGCGCACGCTCTTCGGCGCCGACGTCGCCGAGGACGGCGAGCGCCTCGTCGCGGCGGTCCTGGAGGCCCTCGAGGTCGTCGTGGGCCGCGTGCGCACCCCGCTGCCGCTGTGGCTCCCCACGCCCGCGCGCCGGCGCCTGCGCCGTGCGGTCGCCGCCCTGGACGCGTCCGCCGGCGCCGTGGTCGCACGGCGCCGGGCTCAGGGCGCGGACGGAGACGACGGCGACCTGCTGGCGCTGCTGCTGCGCGCGGTCGACAGCGGCGACCTCGCGCCCGAGGGGCTGCGCGACGAGCTCGTGACGATGGTCATCGCCGGCCACGAGACGGTCGCCTCCGCGCTGACGTGGACGCTGCACCTGCTCTCGCGGGAGCAGGAGGCGCAGGGCCGCGTGGCCGAGGAGCTGGACGCCGTGCTCGGGGGCGGCGACGCCCGCGGTGGGCGTCCGCCGACCTGGGACGACCTGCGCTCGCTGCCGCGCACGCGCGCTGCGGTGGAGGAGTCCCTGCGCCTGTTCCCGCCGGCCTGGGTGCTCAGCCGGCGGGCGGTGGCCGAGGACGTCCTGGACGGCGTGGCCGTGCCCGCCGGCACGACCGCGATCGTCAGCCCCTGGCTGCTGCACCGCCGCCCCGAGCTCTTCCCCGACCCGGAGGCCTACCGCCCCGAGCGCTTCGAGGAGGGCGGCCTCGGGCGCGAGGCGCGCGCCGCGTACGTGCCCTTCGGCGCCGGGCCGCGCCTGTGCATCGGTCGCGACTTCGCCCTCGTCGAGGCGACGCTGGTCCTGGCCGAGCTGCTCCGCGGCGCCTCGGTGCACCCGGCCCCCGGCGAGCGGGTGCGCGTCGAGGCCCTCGTGACGATGCGACCCCGCGACGGGCTCCGGCTGGAGGTGCGCCCGCGCTGACGGCCGCCGGCGGCCTGGGGTGTCGTCGACGACGTCGGGTGCAGGGGCTCTGGTGCCGGGAGTCGTCGACGACGTCGGGTGCGGGGACCGGCGACGGCTGCCTGCCGAGGGCGAGGCGTCAGCCGGTGGCCTCGACGAGCGCACCGCCCTCGCCCAGCTGGACCCGCGCGTCGCGGGCGCCGTCGAGGTCGGCGTCGGCCACGAAGACCACCTCGCCCTCGTCGCCGGGGCCCACGACGCCGTCGGAGCTCGCCGTGAGCTCGACCGCGCGCGTCGCGGCGGCGTCGTCGTCCGGGCGCAGGTCCGCCCACGCGGCCAGGGCCTCGGAGGCGCGCTGGAGGCGCACGCGCTGCCCGTCGGCGGCGACGACCTCCACGCGGGGCAGGTCCACGACCTCGTCGCCGCGGGAGTTGTCCACGGCCACGACGACCCAGCAGACCGGAGCAGCGCCGGCGTCGGCGCGGTAGTCCTCGAGGTCTCCGACGGCGTCCCCGTCTGCCTCGGCCGGCACCACGACCTCCACCTCGGCCCCCGCGGTCGACAGCTGCAGCTCCCGCGCGTCGTCGGGGTCGCCGCAGCGCTCCAGGGAGCCGCCGTCCCCCTCGTCCTCGCGCCGGTCGTCGCGCTCGAGGTAGGGGGTCATGTCGATCGCGTGGTCGGCGTCGCCCCGGTCGTCGCGGACGGCGCCGGCACCCGAGCAGCCCGCGAGGAGGGCGGCGGACAGCGCGAGAGCGAGGGCGGGGCGGTGGCTCACGGCGGCTCCGATCGGCGACGGTACGGACGACCCGACGCTACGGCGCCACCGTCTCCACCGCCCCCGGGCCGCCCGCTCCCCGTGCGGGGGGCGAGCGGCCCAGGGCCCCGGCCGACCGAGGCGGCTCAGGCGGTTCAGGCGGCTCCGGCGTCCAGGGTCAGGCGGACGGTGACGAAGCTGTGCGCCGGGACGTGGACGCGCAGCACCGAGCCGTCGAGGGCGGCCTCGTGCGGCGCCGGGGCGACGGCGTCCGGGTGCTCCGCGGTGTTGTGGGTCGACGTCGCGGGGGCGGTGAGGACGGTCGCCTCCGGGGCTCCCGGGGTGCCGCCGCGCAGGTCGAGCTCGACGTCGACGCCCGCGGACGCGTCGAGGTTGGTGAGGGAGACCAGGACGGCCCCGTCCTTCGTGCTCGCGGTCGCCGAGAGGGTGCTCAGCTCGCCGTCGCCGACGGCGCGCGAGGGCTCGGGGGAGCGCCACGCGAGCGGGAGGCGGGCGGCGTCGTGGTGCCCCCGGTTCATCACGAAGGCGTGGTAGGTCGGCGTCAGGACCATGGCCTCGCCGTCGGTGAGCACCATCGCCTGCAGCACGTTGACCGTCTGGGCGATGTTCGCCATCACGAGGCGCTCGGCGTGCCGGTGGAAGGCGTCGAAGTGCACGCCGGCCAGGAGCGCGTCGCGAAGGGTGTTCTGCTGGAACAGGAAGCCGGGGTTCGTGCCCGGCTCGACGTCGTACCAGGCGCCCCACTCGTCGAGGACGAGACCGACGCGGTGCTCGGGGTCGTAGGCGTCCATGACGGCGGAGTGGCCCGCGAGGATCCCCTCGAGCCGTCGCGCCTCGACCATCGTGCGGTAGTACTCCTCCTCGTCGAAGTCGGTGGCGCTGCCCTTGTGCTCCCACGGGCCCGGGACGGTGTAGTAGTGGAACGAGATGGCCTGGTAGGTGCCGGTGCCGTGGCCGGTCCTGCGGGTGCCGCCGATCTCGTGGCCGAGGGCGCGCATGAGCACCTCGGTCCAGCGGTAGTCGGCGTCGGAGGCCCCCGCGGCGATGCGGTAGAGCTCGTTGCCGCCGTGGTCCCGGCTGTACGTGCCGAAGGTGCGCGCCAGGTCCGCGTACGCCTCGGCGCGCATGCCGCCGCCGCAGCCCCACGGCTCGTTGCCCAGGCCCCAGAAGCGCACGTCCCACGGCTCGTCGCGCCCGTTCTCGCGGCGCAGCGCCGCCATCGGGCTGTCGTCGGCGCGCGTGAGGTACTCGACCCAGTCGGCGTTCTCGCGGACGGTGCCCGAGCCGACGTTGGCGGAGACGTAGGGCTCGGCGCCGAGCATCTCGCACAGCGCCATGAACTCGTGGGTCCCGAAGCTGTTGTCCTCGACCACGTCTCCCCAGTGGCTGTTGACCATGCGCGGGCGCTGCTCGCGCGGGCCGACGCCGTCGCGCCAGTGGTACTCGTCGGCGAAGCACCCTCCCGGCCACCGCAGGTTCGGGATGCCGGCCGCGCGCAGGGCCTCGACGACGTCGAGGCGGATGCCGCCCTCGTTCGGGACGTCGGAGTCCTCGCCGACGAAGAAGCCGTCGTAGATGCAGCGACCGAGGTGCTCGGCGAAGTGGCCGTAGAGGTGGCGGCTGATCTGGGGCCCCGGCAGGTCGATGTCGACGACGCCGGAGGCGCGGGTCGCGGTGGTGGGGGTGTCGTCGTCGCTGCGGGCGGTCGTCGTCATCGTCGGCTCCGAGAGGTGGGGGGGAAGGGCGGGGCCCCGTCGTCCGGCTGTTGTATCGATAAACCGACCTCGTGTCCACGGTGCTCGGCACGCGTGGTGGTGGCTGGGGGCGCTGCTAGGTTCCGGCGGACGTGCGCCAGCGGGCGCCCCGTCCGTCCCGGAGGTCCGGCTCTGGTCACCATGCGCGACGTCGCCGCGGCGGCCGGGGTCTCGACGATGACGGTCTCGAACGTCCTCTCGGGCCGCCGTCCGGTCAGCGAGGAGACCCGCGCGGCGGTCCTGGGCGCGGTCGAGCGCCTCGGCTACCAGGTGAACGTGGCAGCGCGCAGCCTGCGGCGCGGGCGCACGGGCGTGGTGGGGCTGGCGGTGCCGGCCCTCGACAGCCCCTACTTCAGCCAGCTGGCCGGCCGGCTCGTGGAGCGCCTGGCGCGGGAGGGCCTGCGCGTCGTCGTCGAGCAGACGGGCGCCAGCCGCGAGGGCGAGGCCGCGGCGGTGCGGGACTCCCGGGTGAACGCGTACGACGGCCTGGTCCTGTCGGCCGTCGGGCTCGGCGCGGGGGACGTCCGCGCCCTCGCCGGCGACCTCCCGGTCGTGGCCCTGGGGGAGCGGCAGGACCTCCGGCGCGTGGACCACGTGGGCATGGCCAACGTCGAGGGCGCGCGGGCGGCCGCGGGGCTGCTGCTCGAGCGCGGGTGCCGTCGGCTGGCCGTCGTGGGCAGCCCGCCCTGGGACCGCCTGGACGAGCCGGGCGACCACGGGGGCGACGCGTTCCGGCTGCGGGCGCTCGGCGCCCGTGAGGCGGTGCGGGCCGTCCCCGCGGCGTCGGCCCGGGCGCTGGCGCCCGGCACCCTGCTCGAGGACGGCGTCCGCTGCGGGCGCGAGCTCGCCCTCGCGGCGGACCCCGTCGACGGAGTGGTGGCGCTGACCGACACCCTCGCGCTCGGCGTGCTGCGGGGCCTGGCGGACGCGGGCCTGCGGGTGCCCGACGACGTGCTCGTCGTCGGCTTCGACGACGTCCGGGAGGCGAGCGCGAGCGTCCCGTCGCTCTCGACCGTCTCCCCCGGGCACGACGAGATGGTCGAGGCGGTCGTGCGACTCCTCCTGCGCCGGATGGCCGACCCCGCGGCGGAGCCGGAGGAGGTCTTCGGTCCCTTCGTCCTGCTCGAGCGTGAGTCGACGCGACCGGCCGGGAGGAGCCTCGCCCCGGGGCGCTGAGCCTCGCGCGTCCCGGACGCGCGCGCTCGCGGCGGGTGCCGGGCGCCTCGACGGGAGGGGCCGGGCCCGCCCGCGCGTCAGGCGGCGCCGGGGGTGCAGTCGATGTGGCCGACGCCCTTGCCGTTCACGCGGAGGATCCCTGCGCTGTAGTCGTAGCCCTCCTCGTCCAGCGCGCAGATGAGCTCCTTCGTGTACCCCTTCCTGGTCAGGGTGAAGTCGACGCCGAAGTCGTTCTGGTCCGGGGTGACGCGCTTCGGGAAGCTCTTGACCAGGCACTTGAAGCCGACGACCCGGCCGTGCTGGCGCTGGACGTTCTGCAGCCGCCCCGTCACCTCGACACCGATCCCGGAGCCGTTCGCGCCGACGTAGCAGGCGGAGTGCTTCGTCGTCAGCGACGCGACGCCGGCGGCGTGGTCGGCGCTCGCAGGGCCTGCGACGCCGAGGGCGAGGGCGGCAGCGGCTGCGGCGGACAGGAGCAGTCTGGACGTGCGCATGGGGACTCCCCGAGGTGGTCGACCGTCACGGCGACCGCTGGGCCGCCGGGCGCGAGGGTGGCACCTCGTCGGGCGTCGTGCAGGGGAACCGCTCAAGACGGAGGCCCGGGCCGCCGATGCCGCCCGTGGCCGCCCGCCGGTCGGGGCCGGGGTGACGCCGCCGTCCGGCTCGGAGCCCGTGCGGCTGCCGGCGGGGAGCGGGGCGTCTGGAGCCCGGGGTCTGGAGCGCTCGGGACTCGGGGAGCTCGCGGTCACACCGTGTCGAAGGAGCACTCCAGGTACCCGGTGCCGTTGCCCGCGATGCGCAGGACGCCGTCCTCGGTGAACGTGTCGTCGTCGAGCGCGCAGATGACCGACCGGGTCATCCCGCGCCGCGGCAGGGTGAAGTCGACCTCGTACTCGTTCTCCTCGGGGGTGACCCGCCGCGGGAAGTCCGTGATGCGGCACGTGTAGCCGGTGACCCGGCCGTCGGTGCGGTGGACCGTCTTCAGCCGGCCGGTCACCTCGACGCCGGTGCCGGAGGCCAGCCCGCCGATGAAGCACGTCGCCGGCTTGGTGAGCGAGGTGACGCCGGCGAGGCTGTCGGCGCTCGCCGGGACGGCGACGCCGAGGGTGAGGGCAGCGACGGCCGCGGCGGACAGGGCGAGTCGGGACGTGCGCATGGAGGGCTCCCGGGACGAGGGCTGACGACGCCGGCGCGAGCTGCGCCGTCGGGTCGAGACTGACACTCGGTCCGGACGAACTGGAGCGAACCAGTGGAGCTCGCCGAGCGGTGCACTCGTTCGGCCCATCCGCCGCTCCGTCTGCAGGAGACCAGGTTCCGCGCCTGGTCACCCAGAGAGCGCACGTGGGTCCGCCGTCGTGCGCGAAGGCCGGACGGGAACGGTCGAGCGGGTCGCGACGCCCGCGGGTGCCGTCGTGAGGGGGCGCTCAGGACTCGCGCGGGGAGCGGCGGCGGTCGGGTCGGGCCTGCTGGCTGGCTGCGCGTGCGGCGAGCCCTTCGGGGCGGACGCGGCGGTGCAGGACCAGGCGCCACGCGGCCTCGGCGGTGAGGAAGCCGGCGCCCGCGACCGCGGCCCAGTCCCACCGGGTGAGGTCGGTGCCCGCGACCACGTCGCAGCCGGTGGAGGTGGCGAGGACCGCGCCGACCACGAGCTGCCAGCGGAGGTGGCGCGCGTCGCTCGGCGCCAGCCGCCTCCACGTCGGGACCGCCTCGGGCACCCGCAGAGCATGGTGCGCCCGCAGCGGGTGCGCCGGGTCCCGGGGAACCGTCACCCGGTCGGGGGAGGCGCGGCGTCGCCCGGCGCTGGCAGACCGCGCCGGCGACCCAGGAGGTGGAGAGCGGGCCGAGAGCTCGGTGCCGCTGGTCGGCGTCCAGTGACCGCTCGACGACGGTGACGTCGTCCTCGCTGCGGGCGCGCGGGCGCGCGGGCGCCGACTCGGCCCGGGAGGGACGTCGGGTGTTCCCTGGCGGCGAGCGCAGTCGTCCGGGGGTGGCGAGCGCCGCCCCGCGGGAGGAGCTCCCGCGCGGCCGCAGCATCGCTCGGGCCCGGGGAGGGGCGGGTGCACCCGAGTCGTGGCTCGGGGCGCACGAGGACGGCCCTCGTGCGACGGGTGTCGGCCGAGGGCCGCGAGGTGGTGCACCGCCTGGGAGCCGGGCGACGTCCCCGTCCGGATGGGGCGCCACCAGGTCCGCTGGTGCGTCTCAGCGTGGTGCCCGAGTCGCCCCAGGGGAGGGCTCGAGGTCACGACGGCGCAGCGGGAGCAGGCCGACGGCTGGGCGTGCGGCGCACGCCCCACCTGCCGCCTCCGGGGAGGTCGTGCAGGTGGGGCGCTGGCGCCGGGTCAGAGGGCCCGGGTGGTGGTGGTGCGGTCCCAGATGCGGGTGGTGGGCTGCACGACGGCGCGCCAGGTGGCCTTGCCGGCGGTCTGGCGGTACGTGGCCTTGCCGGCCTCGTCGGAGTCGACGCGGCCCATGGTCTTCCAGCCCTGCGGGGTCTTGACCTGGAAGGACACGCGGGCGCCCTTGAAGGGCTCGTAGCGGTCGGCGCCGACGTTGTAGTACGTCGCCGCCGTCGACAGGGTCACGGTCCGACCCGACCGAGAGGCCGACAGCGAGGCCTTCGACTGCGCCTTCACCGTGACGGTGAAGGAGTTCTGCGGGACCTCGAGGTCCGTCGTGCTGCTGTAGGCGAAGTCCGGCCGGACGGTGTAGCCGCCGAGGGTCTCGAAGGAGTAGAAGTCCACGCTCGTGCGGCTCGTGCCGTCGAAGACGAGGCTGTTGGTGTACCCCTCGCGCTGGTGCATCAGGTCCCAGGCGGCGAAGTCCACGCCCGCCTGGGCGCAGTCGCCCTTCAGCGCGGCGGGGAACTCCTCGTAGGGCGCGTCCACGGCGAGCTTCGGGCCGAAGGCCACCGAGCAGGAGCCGCTGGCCGCCTGCGCCGGGCCGGCCGGGGAGAGCAGGGACGCGGTCAGGGCCGAGAGGGCTGCGGCGGTCGCGAGCGCGCGCTTCTTCATGGTGTGCGGGTCTCCTTCGAGCGGTCGGGGCGCTCGAGGTGGTGAGCGCGCGACCGCATCATCGGAACGCCCGCCGGCCTCCGTCGGGGGAGTGGCCCAACTGTGACCGGGGGTCATCCGGTCGGTGGGCAGACGACCGTCGCCGGCGTCGCCCGCGGCCTCGGCGCAGGGGCAGGAGGTCTGGCCGACGTCCGTCGCCTCACCGGCGAGGCCGGCGACGACGACGGCGGAGCGCCCCCGTCCGGCCGGAGCCGAGCGGGGGCGCTGTCGTGCGTCGGAGGGGTGGGTCAGCTGACGAGCACCCTCACGAGCGCGCGGCCGAGCAGGTGCGCACCCGGGCCGCGGTCAAGCCCGGTCGACCGGCTGGAAGGTGCACTCGAGGAAGCCCTTGCCGTTCCCGTTCACGCGCAGCGAGCCGATGCCGATGTTGTCGAGGCCCTGCTCGGCGACGCAGATGATGCCGTCGCTGCGGTACCCCCGCTTGGAGAGGGTGAAGCCGATGCCGTAGGGGTTGGTCTCGGCGTCGACGAGCTCGGGGAAGTCGCGGATCTGGCACCGGAAGCTCTTCGGCTGCCCGTCGGCGTACCTCTTCGAGGACACGAGGCGGCCATGGACGTGCTCGCCGGTGCCTGAGGCGAGCTCGCCGATGTAGCACTCCTGCGGCTTGTCGAAGGACGCGACGCCCGCGAGGTGGTCTGCGCTGGCCGGCGCGGCCACCGCCAGCGTCAGGCCGAGTGCGGCAGCGATGGACATGGACACGGTCGACGTGCGCATGGGAACTCCCCCGTGAGTGACCTGCGTGGCCGAGAGCCACCCTGCCCCCGACCGTCGCAGCGTGTCACCGGGAGCTCGGGCCGCGCAGCCGTTCCGAGGAGCTGCTCGTCGCAGACGGTGCCCGCCGCCCTCGGCGCAGCAGGCCGCGGCGCTGCTGCACGTAGCGAACCGCACTGCGCGACCGGTCGGTGAGCTCGGCGTCCTCCGCAGCGAGCGCCCTGCGGCGCACTCCTCGAGCACGGACGTGACGCGCTGGCCGTCGGCGCCGCCCGTGCCGGCGAAGCGCGCCCGAGGCGTGCAGCACGGCCTGCTGGGCCAGGGCGCGGCCCGGCTGCGCTGGAGTCAGCTGTCGGGACCGAGGCGCGCGACGGCCACCTGCCGGGCCTCGGGGACCGCGTCGATCCACATCTCGACGTCCAGGGGGGTGTCGGTAGCCTTCCCGAAGGCCACCTCGTCGCGCACCTTCATGGTGGGGGTGCCGGGCGCGTCGGCGGTGAAGAGGTACTTGTTCCCCCGCCGCAGGACCAGGGTGTCGACCCCCTGGTTGTAGTAGGACGCCGCGATGACCGCCCGGTCCGACGGCTCACCGAAGGTGCTGGTGCGGACGCCCCCGCCGCCGGGCACGTTGTCGGTGGCGAAGAAGTACTGGTTGCCGCGCTTGACGGCGATCTCGTCGACCGAGTCGCCGTCCCAGTCGCCGAGGAGGGGCGTGTCGGTCGGCTTGCCGAAGGGCACGGCCCTGACGTCGAGGCCGACCTGGATGTAGAAGACGCCCTGACGCCACACGACGTAGCGGTCCTGCTCCCACATCGACTTGTCCGCCGGCGTCGTCTGCCCGCAGAAGGGGGTGTCGCCGGCGCGCCCGAAGTGCTCGGTGGTGTAGGGCGTCGCGCCGCTGCCGGTGTCCGGGAGGTTGTGCACCCAGTAGCCATCGCGGAAGCTCGCCGGCATCGCGGGGTGCAGGCGCTCGTACACGCAGAGCAGGGGCTTGTCCGCGGGGTACACCTCCCAGTCCGGGGACAGCAGCCGCTCGGTGACCAAGGGCCCGTTCTCGAAGACCCGCTTCGAGTGGAACGTGAAGTCCAAGCCGCTGGGCTTGACCACCGGGGGACGGTGCCAGGCCGACGCCGGTGCGACGACAGCGCCCAGCACGGCGGTGACGACAGCGCCCACCGCGAGCGCTCGACGCGCGACCTCGGACTTCTTCACGAGCTCCTCCTACGGGCAGCAGCACCGACCGGTTCCGGCCGGAGTCGGTGGACGGTACGAACCACCGCGCCACCGCATGGCCTCGCTCGAGAGGGAGTCACCCGAACGGGTGCAGCGCCGGCCCGCCGTCGGCGACGGCCGGCTCGGCGAGCACCTGGCCGTGCCCGACCCGCCTCGGCGGGGACTGGCGACCGACGCTCGTCGCAGGACAGGTCAGACGGCGGGGCGGTGGCCCCTGCGAAGTACCTCGCGGAGCGGATGCGGAAGGCGCTGCGCGTCCCTGGCGTCAGCGTGCAGGAGATGGCCGAGCACCTCGGCGTGCAGGGCGGAGCGGTGAGCGTCTGGATCGGCGAAGAGATGGCGCGAGCACCCAGACGCCTCGCCTGCCGGCGCCGCGCGCAGGGGTGCCGCACGGCCGTCGCCTCACCGAGGAGGCCGGCGACGACGACGGCCCCCGACCGGAGAACCCGGTCGGGGGCCGTTCAGCGTGCGCCGCCTGGGACTCGAACCCAGAACCCACTGATTAAGAGTCAGTTGCTCTGCCAATTGAGCTAGCAGCGCGTGCGGCGACGAGGTTACCAGCGGCTCGACCCGCCGCGAAATCGAGCGGTCCGGCCGCTGGCGACGTCGTCCGCGCCCCGGCGAGGCTCAGCGGCCGTCGGTCGCCGGCTGGTCCGAGTCGGTGCCGGCGGGCTCGTCGCCGAGGTCCCACCAGCTGTCGGCGGGCAGGCCCTCGTCGTCGTGGATGGTCACGCTGTCGGGCCCCGTGGGTGCCGCCAGGTCGATCAGCAGCGACAGGGGGACGTGGTCGCCGAGCATGCCCAGCACGTGCGTGCTGCCGCTGGTGCTGTCCCCGGTGGTCGCCGCTTCGCCGTCTGCGCGGCTGACCTCGGGGGACGTCGGGTTCTGGGACGTCATGGAAGTGCCTCCTCGTGCGGTCGCCCCTCTGGGAAGAGCTCGACCCCGGGGCGAGTGTGGCAGAGCGTCCGGTTCTGGCATGGGCCGTCTGGGTGGCGTCGTCGCCGGTCGAGCCGCAGAGACCTGTCCCCCCGGCGTTCGCCGGGGGGACAGGGAGAGGGGTGAGTGACGGGACTTGAACCCGCGGCCACCGCGACCACAACGCGGTGCTCTACCAGCTGAGCTACACCCACCATCGCTCCGTCGAGGCTCCGTCATGACGTGCACGGGGCCCAGCGGGCGCGAGAAGCATACCCGCCGTCGTCAGGTGCCTGCGACCCGCGTGGCCGCCGCCCGCGCCGCGGCGGAGTCCGGGCCGGGCGCCGGCACGAAGACCGCCTCCCGGTAGTAGCGGAGCTCCTGGATGCTCTCCCGGATGTCGGCCAGCGCCCGGTGGCCGCCCGCCTTCTCCGGGGAGGCGAAGTAGGCGCGCGGGTACCAGCGGCGCGCGAGCTCCTTGACCGAGGACACGTCGATGATCCGGTAGTGCAGGTGGTCGACGAGGTCCGGCATGTCCCGGGCCAGGAAGCCCCGGTCGGTGCCGACGGAGTTGCCGGCCAGGGGGGCCTTGCCGGCCTCGGGGACGAGCTCGCGCACGTGGTCGAGCACCTGCCGCTGGGCGTCCTCGAGGGTCGTGCCGGCGGCGAGCTCCTCGAGCAGCCCCGAGCTGGTGTGCATGGTGCGCACGACGTCGCGCATCTGCTCCAGCGCCTCGGCCGGGGGCGCGATCACGACGTCGAGGCCCTCGCCGACGACCTGCAGGTCGGAGTCCGTGACGAGCACGGCCACCTCGACGAGCGCGTCGGCGACGAGGTCCAGCCCGGTCATCTCGCAGTCGATCCAGACGATGCGCTGCGAGGAGGTCGAAGAAGCCACCGGGGGACTGTAGGTCCCGGGCCCCGCGCGGGCACGGGGAAGGCGGGCTGCCGGGGCGCTCGTCCACCCGGGCGGACGACGAGGGCGGCGGCGGGTGCCCCGGGCTACCGTGCGCGCCATGACGACGGACGACCGCGGCACCGCCTCCGAGGGGGGCCGGGACGACGGCCCGGACGTCCGTGAGCCGGGCGCCCGCACCGCCGCTCGCTCGTCCCTCGCGGCGAGCCCGTCGCCCGGCGCGCCGGCAGCCGACCGTCCGGCGACCTCGACGGGGCTGCGTCGGGCCCGGGACGTCCTCGTCGCCGCCGTGCTCGCCCTCGTCATGACCGCCGGGCTCCTGCGCGTCCTGACGATCATCCTCGCGGAGAACGGGCCGTCCGCGGTGCTGGTCGGCCTGGCGCTCGCCCTGCTGCCGGTCCTGCTCGTCGGGGCGGCCTTCCTCTGGCTCGACCGCTTCGAGGCCGAGCCCCCGGGCCTGCTGCTGCTCGCGCTCGGCTGGGGCGGGGGCGTCGCGACGGCCATCGCCCTGGCCGTGAACACCCAGGCCTCGCTGCTCCTGGACCCGTCGGGGGTGCCGGGCCCGGTCTCCCTCGGCGTCGTGGCCCCGATGACCGAGGAGCTGGCCAAGGCGCTCGGCGTCGTGGCGGTGCTCGTCCTGCGGCGCCGCGAGTTCGACGGCGTGGTCGACGGCGTCGTCTACGCGGGGATGGTCGGCATCGGGTTCGCCTTCGTCGAGAACGTCCTGTACTTCAGCGGGGCGCTCGTGGCCGGTGGGACGTCGCAGCTGGCCGTCACCTTCGTCCTGCGCGCGGTGGTCTCGCCCTTCGCCCACCCGCTGTTCACGGTGGTGGTGGGCGTGGGGATCGGGCTGGCGGTGTCGCGGCGCGGGCGCGCGCGCTGGCTGCTGCCCGTCGCGGGGCTGCTGGTCGCGGTCGTGCTGCACGGCCTCTGGAACCTCTCGACGTTCGCGCCGCTGGGCTTCCCGCTCGTCTACCTCGTGCTGCAGGTGCCCGTCTTCGCGGGTGTCGTGCTGGTCGCCGTCCTGGCCCGCCGGCGCGAGGGGCGGGTCCTGCGCGAGCAGCTCGACGTCTACGCGCGGGCCGGCTGGGTCACGCCGGCTGAGGCCGCCATGGTCGCCTCGCTGCCCGAGCGCCGGCGCGCGCGGCGCTGGGCCCGGGCGACGGGAGGCGCCCCGGCCGAGGAGGCCATGGAGGAGCTGCAGAACCTGGCCGGCGAGCTGGCCTTCCTGCGGGAGCGCCTGCGGCGGGGCACCGCCCACCGCGGCGCGCAGGCCGAGGAGCAGCAGCTCCTCAGCGCCCTGTGGCTGCTCCGGCAGCAGCTCCTGCCGGCACCTGCCCCCGTGTCCCGCCCGGTCGGGGCGGGGGTGGCCGCGTGAGCGGAGGTCTGCGCGCCCGCCTGGAGGACGAGCGCACCGGCGGCCTGCTCCTCATGCTGGGCGCCGTCGTCGCCGTGGTGTGGGCGAACTCGCCCTGGCGGGAGGCGTACACCGCGCTGTCGGAGACGGTCGTCGGACCCGAGGCCCTGCACCTCGACCTGTCGCTGGCCGAGTGGGCCGGCGACGGGGTCCTCGCGATCTTCTTCTTCGTCGTGGGGCTGGAGATCACGCGCGAGGTCCGCGTGGGCAGCCTGCGCGACCCCAAGCGGGCGGCCCTGCCCGCGCTGGCCGCCGTCGGCGGGATGGCGATGCCCGCGCTGTTCTACGTCGTCGTCGTGCTGGAGCTCGGGGCGGGCGAGGGGCTCTCGGGGTGGGCCGTGCCCACGGCGACCGACATCGCGTTCGCCGTGGCGATCCTCGTCGTCGCCGGCCGCGGGCTCCCGGCGAGCGTGCGCACGTTCCTGCTGACGCTCGCGGTCGTGGACGACCTCCTGGCCATCACCGTGATCGCGATCTTCTACACCGAGGACCTGGCCATCGGGTGGTTCGCCGCCGCGCTCGTGCCGCTGGCCGCCTTCGCGTGGCTGGTCCGGCGACGCCCGTCCTCGTCCGGCGCGCTCCGCGCCGTCATCGCGGGTGCCGTGGTCCTCGCCGTCCTCACCTGGGTCCTCGTGCACAGCTCGGGGATCCACGCCACCGTCGCGGGCGTCCTGCTCGGCGCCGCGGTGCCCGCCAAGCCGCGCAGCGGTGAGACCACCTCGCTCGGCATGCGCGTCGACCACGTCGTCAACCCGATCTCCTCCGGCGTCGCGCTGCCGGTCTTCGCCTTCTTCGCGGCCGGGGTCACGGTCGTCGGCACGGGGGGCCTCGGCTCCGTGCTCGCCCACCCGGTGGCCGTCGGCGTGATGCTCGGGCTGGTCGGGGGCAAGCCGATCGGCGTGCTGCTGACCGTCACCGTCCTCGAGCGGTTCACGCCGCTGCGACTGGCGGAGGACCAGGCGCCCCGCGACCTCTTCGGCGTCGCCGTCCTCGCCGGCATCGGCTTCACCGTCTCGCTCCTGGTGTGCGAGCTGGCCTTCCCGCCCGGCGAGCTGCGCGAGGCGGCGAAGGTCGCGGTGCTCGTGGCCTCCGTCGTCTCCGCGGTCTTGGGCGTCATCGCGCTGCAGCTGCAGAAGAAGCGCCTCGGCATGGACCCCGCGGACCCGGCGGCCATCGGCTGAGCGCTTGCGGCTGCCGGTGTGGGGACTCGGCCGTCGCGCCCCGCCCGACTCACCGCACGCCACGCCGGGCGACCACGCCCGGGCAGCGCTGGGCGCCCTCGACGACCTGGCCGAGAACGGTCCGGTGGCCGTGGTGGCCCACTCGGCGGGTGGTCTCGTGGCGACCGAGCTGTCCGCCCTGGCGCCCGAGCGCATCGGCGCCGTCCTCGGTCTCAGCGCCGTCTTCCCCGAGGACGGGCAGTCCTCCACCTCCTGCCTGCCGGCACCCCAGCGGTGGGTCCTGCCGGTGGTGATGCGCCTGGCCGGGACGCGACCGCCGGAGGCCGCGGTCCGCAGGCACCTGGCAGCCGGTGCGGACGAGGCCGCCGTCCAGCGGCTGCTGGCCGACCTGACGCCGGAGTCCAGGGCCTACCACCGCACGCCCGTCCGCGGGCGGGTGCGGGCGGAGCGGCGGGGCTACGTCTTCAGCGACGACGACAGCGAGCTGCCCGCGGTGCTGCAGCAGCGCTCCGCCGCCCGGCTGCAGCCCGCCGTCACCGAGCACCTGCCCGGCGGGCACCTGCCGATGCTGCTGCACCCCGAGCGGCTGCAGCAGCTCATCACCCGCTTCGTCCAGCGACGCGCGTCCGGGAGCCGTCACGACTGAGGCGTGGAGCTCCACGGGCCCGAGGCCCTCACCGTCCACGTGGTGAGCGACGCGACCCCGCAGGCGTCCCACCGCACCGGGCGGTCGGCGCCGGTAGCCTCGGGCGCACCCGGCGGCGGCCCGACCGCGCCGAGCCCCCGTAGCTCAGCGGACAGAGCAGCAGACTTCTAATCTGACGGTCGCAGGTTCGATCCCTGCCGGGGGCGCCCAGCTGCTCCGCCGCGGCCGTCCCTCCGGTCGGCCCGGCGCCGCGCCGTCGTCGCCGGGCCCTACGCTCCCCGGCCATGGCCGCAGACCCGACGACCCGCGCGTTCGACCGGCTGATGGGCCGCCAGTCCCCGCCCCTGCGGGTCGAGCGCTGCGAGGTACTCGCCGAGCGGGCCGTCGGCGAGGACGAGGACGGCACGTTCCCCGCCGTCGTCGCCCGCGTCGAGGGCGACCTCGTGCGCGTCGTCTACGCCGTCGGCGACGGGGACGCCACGCTCGTCGAGTCGACGCTGCACCTGGACGAGGCCCGCCGGCTCGTCGACTCGTCGTCGCGCTGAGGCACCACCGGCACGTCGTGCTCGCTGCCGCGCTCCGCCGTCAGGGCTCGGCCCAGCCCGGACAGCCAGCACGGCTGCGCCACCCCGGGTGGCGGGGCCGGTCCTGCACCCCGGTGGTCGCCGTGACTGGCACTCTTGCGCCGTGAGCGACGCGGGCGACGGCGGCACCCTCCTGCGAGCTCTCGAGCGCCTCCGGGACGACCTGGCCGAGCTGCACCTGCCGCTGGACCTGCCCGACTCCCAGCGCGGCCGCAGCGGCGCGGGGGCCGTGCGCGACCAGCTCGACGACTACCTGCTGCCGCGGCTGCGCCAGGCCGACGCGCCGCTGCTCGCCGTCGTCGGCGGGTCGACGGGCGCCGGCAAGTCGACGCTCGTGAACTCGCTGCTGCGAGAGCGCGTCACGCGCGCCAGCGCTCTGCGGCCGACCACGCGCGCGCCCGTCCTGGCCCACCACCCCGACGACGCCGAGTGGTTCACCGGCGACCGCGTGCTCCCGGCGCTCGCCCGCAGCACGGGGGAGGACGAGCCGTCCAGCCCCGCGACGGCGGACTCGCCCGCCGCGAGCGCCCTGCGCCTGGTGTCCTCGCCCGGGGCCCCGGCCGGGCTCGCGCTGCTGGACGCCCCCGACGTCGACTCCGTGGTCGACGCCAACCGCGCGCTCGCCGCGCAGCTGCTCGGTGCCGCCGACCTGTGGATCTTCGTGACGACGGCCTCTCGCTACGCGGACGCCGTGCCGTGGGAGCTGCTCGCCGGCGCCTCGCGACGCGGTGCCTCCGTGGCCGTGGTGCTCGACCGCGTGCCGGCCGGTCCGGGGGACGCCGCCGTCCTGCGGGAGGTCCGCGCGGACCTCGCCGGGATGCTGCGCGACGGCGGGCTGGGCGCCGCGCCGCTGTTCTCGGTGCTGGAGACGACCCCGGGCGACGACGGGCTGCTGCCCGAGGACGCCGTCGAGCCGCTGCGGCGCTGGCTCGCCGGCCTGGCCGGGGACGCCCGCCAGCGCGCCCTCGTGGTCCGCCGCACCCTCACCGGGGCGCTGGACGCCCTCCCGCGCGAGCTCGCCCCCGTGGCGGGCGCGGCGGCCGGGCAGGCCGCCGCCGTCGCAGCGCTGCGCGACGACGTCGTCACCTCCTTCGCGCAGGGGCGCGAGGAGCTGGAGACCGAGCTGACGGACGGCACGCTCCTGCGCGGCGAGGTGCTCGCGCGCTGGCAGGAGTTCGTGGGGACGGGGGAGTTCTTCCGCTCCTTCGACGCGGCGGTCGGGCGCGTGCGCGACCGCCTCGGGGCCGTCGTCCGGGGGCGTCCGGCGCCCGGGCCCGAGCCCGTCGGGGAGGCCGTGCGCTCCGGCGTCGCGGCGCTGGTCCGTGCGCGCTGCGCCGCCGCGCTGGACCGCACGCGCGACCGGTGGACGGCGCGGCCGGCCGGCGCGCAGGTCGTGGCCGTCGCCGGGCCGGTGCTCGACCTGCCGGCGGACTTCGACGAGCGCGTCGCCCGGCTCGTGCGCGACTGGCAGCGCGGGGTGCTCGACCTCGTGCGCGCCGAGGGAGAGGGGCGCCGCACCCGCGCCCGCGTCCTGTCCTTCGGCGTCAACGCCCTCGGCGTCGCCCTCATGGTCGTGGTCTTCGCCAGCACCGCGTTCATCCCCACCGGGGCCGAGGTGGGCGTGGGCGTCGGCGCGGCCGCCGTCGGGCAGCGGGTCCTCGAGGCCGTGTTCGGCGACGCCGCGGTGCGGGCGCTGGCCGAGCGCGCGCGGGCCGACCTGCTGCGCCGCGTCGACGAGCTCGTCGACGCCCCGCGGCTGCGGCTGCTGGAGGTGCTCGAGTCGACCGGCGTCGACGTCGGGGCCGCGGCTCGGCTCGAGCAGGACCTCGCCGAGGTGGCGGCGGCCCGCGAGGAGACCCCGTGAGCGCGCGCACCGGTCTGCCCGGCCGTCGCCGCGCGCCCGAGGGAGCCGCGCATCCCGTCGACGGCGTCGCGCTCGTCGCCCGCGTGGACCACCTGCGCTCAGCCCTCGAGGTCGGCGGCGAGCGGCTGGAGCCGGACGCCGTCGAGCGGGCCCTGCCGGTGCTCCAGCGCGCCGAGGACCGGCTGCGCCTGGGCAGCGCCCGCACGGTCGTGGCGCTCGCGGGCGCCACCGGCAGCGGCAAGTCGAGCCTGTTCAACGCCCTCACCGGCCTCCCGCTCTCCCAGGTCGGCGTGCGGCGCCCCACCACCTCCCGCCCCACCGCCTGCGTGTGGGGGGCCGAGCCCGCCGAGGAGCTGCTGGACTGGCTCGAGGTGCCCCAGCGGCACCGCACCGCCCGGGAGAGCGCGCTCGACGCCCAGGACGAGCAGGACCTGCACGGGCTCGTGCTGCTCGACCTTCCCGACCACGACTCCACGGCCGCGGCCCACCGGCTCGAGGTGGACCGCCTGGTGCGTCTGGTGGACCTGCTCGTGTGGGTCGTCGACCCGCAGAAGTACGCCGACGACGCGCTCCACGCGCGCTACCTGCGCCGCCTCGCCGGGCACGAGGACGTCGTCCTGCTCGCGCTGAACCAGGTGGACCGCCTCGGCGCCGACGACGCCCGCGCGGCCGAGGCGGACCTGCGCCGCCTGCTCGCCGAGGACGGCCTGGCCGGCGTCGAGGTGCTCCCGGTCTCGGCGCGCACGGGGGCGGGGCTGCCGGACCTGCGCGCGCGGCTCGCCGACGCCGTCGCCGCCCGGGCGGTCGCGCTGCGCCGCACCGAGGCCGACCTCGAGGGCGTGCGCGCGGACCTGGCGGGCAGCACCGCGCAGGCGCCGCGACCGGCGCCGGCGCCCGAGGAGGTGCCCGGGGCCGACGAGCTGGTCCGCGCGCTCGGCGCCGCGGCGGGCGTGCCCGCCGTCGTCGACGCGGTGGAGGCCGACCACCGCCGTCGCGCCGAGCGCCGCACCGGCTGGGTGCCGCTGCGCTGGACGGGGCGGCTGCGACGGGAGCCGCTGCGCCGCCTGGGGCTCGAGCCGCGGCGCGGCTCCGCCGTCGCCGAGCACGACGCGGAGGGCGTCGACGACCTGGTGGTCAGCTCGGTGCCCGCGCCGTCGCCGTCCCAGCGCGCCGCCGTGCAGCTCGCCGGCCGTCGCGTCGGCGAGGAGGCGGGGGCGGGGCTGCCGCCGCGGTGGGCGCGGGCCGTCCGCGACGCCGCGGCCCCGGCCGGGCACGACGTGGCCGACGCGCTGGACCGCGCCGTCGTGGGCGTCGAGCTGCCCCGCGCCGCCCCGCGCTGGTGGGCCGTCGCCGGCGTGGCCCAGGGCCTCCTGGCCGCTGCGGCGCTCGTGGGCCTGCTGTGGCTGGTCGGCCTCGGGGTGGCGGCCTGGCTGCAGCTGCCGCCGCTGCCGGTGCCCGCCGTCGGGCCCGAGCGCACGGACGGCGAGCGCCTCGTGCCGCTGGCCACGGCGCTCCTGGTCGGCGGGCTCGTGCTCGGTGCGCTGCTGGCCGCGGCGTCCGCCCGCCTCGCCGCGCGCGGTGCCCGCCGCGCGCGGCGGGCGGCGCAGGGGCGCCTCGACGACGCCGTGCGGGGCGTCGCCGCCGACGCCGTGCTGACGCCGGTGGTCCGCGTGCTCGACGAGCACGAGCGGGTGCGCGCCGCCCTGGCGCCCGCCGGCGCCGCCGGTGAGGGGGCCGGCGCACGAGCCGGGTCGTCTCGGTCGGGACGGCGGCGCCGCGGCCACTAGCCTGCAGGCATGGCCGAGTTCATCTACACCATGACCAAGGCGCGCAAGGCGCACGGCGACAAGGTCATCCTCGATGACGTCAGCATGTCGTTCTTCCCCGGCGCGAAGATCGGCGTCGTGGGTCCCAACGGCGCCGGCAAGTCGACGATCCTGAAGATCATGGCGGGGCTCGACCAGCCCTCCAACGGCGAGGCGCGCCTGTCCCCGGGCTACAGCGTCGGCATCCTCGAGCAGGAGCCCCAGCTCGACGCCGGCAAGGACGTCCTCGGCAACGTCAAGGACGGCCTGGGCGACATCGTGCGCAAGAAGGAGCGCTTCGACGCCATCGGCGTCGAGATGGCCGAGCCGGACGCCGACTTCGACGCCCTGATGACCGAGATGGGCGCGCTGCAGGAGGAGATCGACTCCGCCGACGCGTGGGACCTCGACTCCCAACTCGAGCAGGCGATGGACGCCCTGCGGTGCCCCCCCGGCGAGGCCGACGTCACGGTCCTGTCCGGTGGTGAGAAGCGCCGCGTGGCGCTCTGCAAGCTGCTGCTGTCCAAGCCCGACCTGCTGCTGCTGGACGAGCCCACCAACCACCTCGACGCCGAGAGCGTGACCTGGCTCGAGCAGCACCTGGCGGCCTACCCCGGCGCCGTCCTCGCCGTGACGCACGACAGGTACTTCCTCGACAACGTCGCGCAGTGGATCGCCGAGGTCGACCGCGGGCGCCTCTACCCCTACGAGGGCAACTACTCCACCTACCTGGAGAAGAAGCAGGCCCGCCTGCAGGTGCAGGGCAAGAAGGACGTCAAGATGGCCAAGCGCCTGGCGGACGAGCTCGAGTGGGTGCGCAGCAACGCCAAGGGCCGCCAGACCAAGTCCAAGGCGCGCCTGGCCCGCTACGAGGAGATGGCGGCCGAGGCCGACCGCACGCGCAAGCTCGACTTCGAGGAGATCCAGATCCCGCCGGGCCCGCGCCTGGGCAGCCAGGTGATCGAGGTCTCCGACCTGCGGAAGGGCTTCGGGGACCGGGTCCTCATCGACGGCCTGTCGTTCACGCTGCCCCGCAACGGCATCGTCGGCGTCATCGGCCCGAACGGCGTCGGCAAGACGACGCTGTTCAAGACCATCGTGGGTCTCGAGGAGGCCGACGGGGGCACGGTCAAGGTCGGCGACACGGTCAAGATGAGCTACGTCGACCAGGGCCGGCAGGGGCTCGACCACAGCAAGACGCTGTGGGAGACCGTCTCCGACGGGCTCGACTGGATCCACGTCGGCAACGTCGAGATGCCCTCGCGCGCCTACGTCTCCGCGTTCGGGTTCAAGGGCCCGGACCAGCAGAAGCCCGCCGACGTGCTCTCCGGTGGTGAGCGCAACCGCCTCAACCTGGCGATGACGCTCAAGGAGGGCGGCAACCTGCTGCTCCTCGACGAGCCGACGAACGACCTCGACGTCGAGACGCTCGGCAGCCTGGAGAACGCGCTGCTGGAGTTCCCCGGCTGCGCCGTCGTGATCTCCCACGACCGGTGGTTCCTCGACCGGGTGTGCACCCACATCCTCGCCTACGAGGGCACCCCGGAGAACCCGTCGAGCTGGTACTGGTTCGAGGGCAACTTCGACGCCTACGAGGCGAACAAGGTCGAGCGGATGGGCCCGGACGCCACGCGCCCGCACCGCGTGACCTACCGCCGCCTCACGCGCGACTGACGCCACCCGGCGGCACGACGACGGCCCCTCCCGCTGCGCGCGGGAGGGGCCGTCGTCGTCTCGCGGGCCGAGCCCGCGGGGCTCAGCCGACGATGCCGGCGCCGGCTCCCGGGCGGGGCGGGCGGACGAGGCCCTCCTGGGCCACGGAGGCCACGAGCTCGCCGTCGCGGGAGAAGACCTGCCCGGTGGCGAGGCCCCGGGCGCCCACGGCGGTGGGGGAGACTTGCCGGTAGAGCAGCCACTCGTCGAGGCGGGCGGGGCGGTGCCACCAGAGCGCGTGGTCCAGGCTCGCGACGCGCAGGCCGCGCGAGGCCCAGGTGAGCCCGTGGTGGGCCAGCACCGGCTCGAGCAGCGAGTCGTCGCTGGCGAAGGCGAGCACCGCGCGGTGCAGGGCGTCGTCGTCGGGCAGCGGCGCGGTGGTGCGCAGCCAGACCGCCTGGCCGGTGCCCGGGGGCAGGACGCCCTCGGGCACGTGCCGCAGGTCGATCGGCCGCGAGCTCGCCCAGCGCTTCGCCCAGGCGCGCGCGGCGTCGTCCAGGGAGCCGGGCACGCGCCACGCCGGCGGCGCGTCGGGGGTCCCCAGCAGGTCGACGGTCGAGCGCAGCTCCTCCGGGCCGGGGACGTCGGGGGCCGCCACCTGGTGGTCGACGCCGTCGGCCGGCGCCTGGAACGAGGCGATCATCGACAGGATCGGGCGGTCGTGCTGCAGCGCGTGCACCCGGCGGGCGCTGAAGGAGCGGCCGTCCCGCAGCCGCTCGACGGCGAAGGTGATGGGCAGCGAGGAGTCCCCGGCCCGCAGGAAGTACCCGTGCATCGAGTGCACCGGTCGCGGCGCACCGCCGGCGGGCGGCGGCGGGTCCCCGGGCGCGACCTCGCCGGCGCGGCCGTCACCCACGGTGCGGGTGGCCGCGACGACGGCCTGGGCGACCACCTGGCCGCCGAAGACGCGGCCGTGCGGCTGGGGCAGGCTCTGGCCGACGAAGACGTCCTGGTCGCGCTCGTCGACGCCGCGCCCCTCCAGGGCGAGGACGTCCAGGAGGCGCTCCAGCAGGCGGCGTCCCGGGCTGTCCTCGGAGGCCTCGCCGTCGGGTGCGGCGGGCCAGGTCGGGATGCCGGCCGGTCGGTCGTCCTGGGGTGCGGTCGAGCTCGCGCCCGCCGCCTCGTCGTCGCGTCGGTCCACCACGGCGCACGACCGTACCGGCGCCGGGCCCCGCCGCCCCGCGGGAGGTCCGCCGCCGACGTCGCGGCGGCGGTGCCGACCCGCGGCAGCAGCCCACGACCCCGTGGGGAGGTGCAGGTCCCCCCGAGCGGTCGACGCCTCCGCGGGCCGTGGACGGCGGTGCCGCCGGCGCCTGGGACGATGCCCGCATGCCCGCTCGTGAGGTCCCCGTGCCGCTGCGCTGGTCCGACATGGACGCCTACGGACACGTCAACAACGTCCAGTACGTGCGCCTGCTCGAGGACGCCCGCATCCTCGCCTTCCGGACCCCCCACGGGGAGGCGACGTCGGAGTCGCCGGTGCGGACCGGGACGATCGTCGCCCGCAACGAGGTCGAGTACCTGGTGCCGCTGAAGTACCAGTACGAGCCCGTCACCGTGCGCCTGTGGGTCAGCCGCACCTCGGGCGCGAGCTTCGACATCGGGTACGAGGTGCGGGGCCGGGCCGCGGACGCGCCGGACCCGCTGACCGGGGACGCCGAGGGCTGGGTCACCTACGCCCGCGCCGAGTCCACGATCGTGCTCTTCGACATGGACGCCCACCGCCCGCGGCGCATCACGCCCGGCGAGAGCGAGATGTTCGCGCAGATGTCCGGCCCGCCCGTCGAGCTGCGCCGACGCGCCCGGGAGCGCGCCGCCCAGGCCTGAGGACCCCCCGCGGACGGCGCTGCTGAAGGGGGACGCGCGACGACTCGCCCCGAGGGCGCGCGGGACCTACCGCCGGGCGTCGTCGGCAGCGGGAGGTGCGCCGTCGTCGAGGTCCTGGGCGTCGAGGTACTGGGCGTCGAGGTCCTGGGCGTCGAGAGATTGGGCGTCGCGGCCGGCGGGCAGCTCCTCCGGGGCCAGCGCGAGCAGCGCGTCGGCCAGCTCGGCGTCCGCCACCAGGGTCGTCACCCAGCCGGTGCGCACGGCGGCCAGCACGGCGGACGTGCGCGCCGCGCCGTAGGCGACGGCCACCACCTCGGGGACGCCCTCGAGCTGCTCCAGCTCGAGGGCCATCACGCGGTCGTCGAAGGCGCTGGGGACCCGGCGCCCCTGGGCGTCGAGCAGGCGCCCGCTGATCTCGGCCACCGCGCCGTCGCGCAGGCCGGCCTCGCGCTCGGCCGCGCTGACGGCGGGCCAGATGGTCGACAGCGTCGCGCCCCAGCCGCCCACGGCGACCACCGCCGTCGTGAGGTCGTCCACGCGACGCAGGGCGCTGCGGATGCCCGGGTCGCGCCGCAGCGCCGTGGCGGTCTCGGCGTCCGCGGTGACCAGCGGCGCGTAGACGGGCAGCGCGCGCCCGCCCGCGACGGCGGCGACGCGACGGACCACCTCCACGGTCCCCGAGCCGGCGTCGTGCAGGGCGCCGGCCAGCTGGACGACCGTGCACGGGGGCAGGCGCTCCAGCGACTGGGCGGCGTGCGCCAGCGTGCGGCTCCACGTCAGGCCGAGGACCTCGCCCTCGACGAGCAGCTCCTCCAGGAGGGCCGCGACGGCCGCGCCCAGGTGCCGGCGCACCACGGACCCGTCGCCCGTCGGGGTCTCGACCACGACGGTGCGCTCGAGCCCCAGCGCGGCGGCCAGCGCCACCGAGCGCTCGGGGTCGGTGCCGCCGGGGACCACCACGCTCACCCGGACGACGCCGCGCTCGGCCGCCTCGTCCAGCAGCCGGGCCACCTTGAACCGGCTGATCCCGAGGTCGGCCGCGATCTGGACCTTGCTGTCGCCGACGACGTGGAAGCGCCGGGCCACCTCGCCGAGGAGGACGAGCCCCGTCGGGCCGGGCGGGTGGCCACCGGGGCGCGGGGCGCTGCTGGTGGAGGTGCCGGCCCGCGCCGGTCGCGACCTCGGGGGAGGCGGGCTCTCGTCGTCCACGGTGACGACCTCTCATCTGCGAGCAGTCCCCGCTCAGGTGAGCGGGTCGCGACTGTAGCGCGCCGACCGCGGGCGCCGCGGCGTCTCCGGGGCGCCCGCGGTCGAGGGACTCAGGCCGTCGCGGCGGGACCGCGCAGCCAGGCCGTGGTCGTCGGCGGCAGCAGGCGCGCCTCGCCGTCGTGACCGAGCTCGCCGCTGACCAGCAGCACCTCCGCGCCGTCCGGCAGGCGGACCGGCTCTCCGCCGAGGTTCGCCACGACGAGCGCCCCGCTGCTGCGGAAGGCGAGCACGCCGCCCTCGACCTCCGCCGCGCCGTCGAGGTCGGTCCAGTCCAGCCCCGGCGAGGAGCCCAGCGCCAGCTCCCGGCGCAGGCGCAGCGCCGCGCGGTACATCTCGTACGTCGAGCCCGGGACGTCGCGCTGCCGGTCGAGGGCGAGCTCGCCGTAGACCGCGGGCTGCGGCAGCCAGGAGGCGGCGGTGGGCCCGAAGCCGAAGGAGGGGGCGTCGCCCTCCCACGGCACCGGCACGCGGCAGCCGTCGCGGCCGTTGACCTCGTGCCCCGTGCGCTCCCACGTGGGGTCCTGGCGCGCGTCGTCGGGGACGACGCCGTCGGGCAGCCCCAGCTCCTCGCCCTGGTAGACGTAGGCGCTGCCCGGCAGCGCCAGCATGAGCAGCGTCGCGGCGCGGGCGCGCTGCAGCCCCACCGCCGGGTCGGGCTGGTCGTCGCCGGCCGCGAGGCCGTCCGGGTTGCCGCCGGCGGTGCTCAGGCCGAAGCGGGTGGTGTGCCGCACGACGTCGTGGTTGCTGAGGACCCACGTGGGCGGGGCGCCGACGGCGGCCATGGCCCGCGAGGTCTCCTCGACCTGCGCCTTGAGCGCGGCGGCGTCGAGCGGGGAGACCAGGTAGCCGAAGTTGAAGGCCTGGTGCATCTCGTCGGGGCGCACGTAGCGCGCCAGCCGCTCGACCGGGTCGACCCACGCCTCGGCCACGAGCATGCGGTCGCCCTCGTACTCGTCGAGGACCGCGCGCCACGCGCGGTAGACCTCGTGGACGCCCTCCTGGTCCCACATCGGCGGCGGCGTGCGCGACTCCCCGTGCTGCCCGGCGAGCGTGCCGGTGATCATCTCGGTCTCCGCGTCCCACTCGGGCAGGCCGTCGGCCTTGACGAGGCCGTGGGCCACGTCCACCCGGAAGCCGTCGACGCCGCGGTCCAGCCAGAAGCGCAGGACGTCCTGGAACTCCCGGACGACCTCGGGGTTGCTCCAGTCCAGGTCGGGCTGGGAGGAGTCGAACAGGTGCAGGTACCACTGGCCGGGGGTGCCGTCGGGCTCGGTGGTCCGCGTCCACGCCGGGCCGCCGAAGACCGAGCGCCAGCTCGTGGGCGGCAGCTCGCCGTGCTCCCCGCGGCCGTCGCGGAACAGGTAGCGGGCGCGCTCGGGGCTGCCCGGCCCGGCGGCCAGGGCCGCGCGGAACCAGGCGTGCTCCCACGAGGTGTGGTTGGGGACGAGGTCGACGACGACCCGCAGCCCCAGCTCGTGCGCGCGGGCGATGAGGGCGTCGGCGTCCGCCAGCACGCCGAAGCGCGGGTCCACGTCGCGGTAGTCGGCGACGTCGTAGCCGGCGTCCAGCTGGGGCGAGGTGTAGAAGGGCGACAGCCACAGCGCGTCGACGCCCAGCTCGGCGAGGTGCGGCAGGCGGGCGGTGATGCCCGGCAGGTCGCCCATGCCGTCGCCGTCGCCGTCGGCGAAGGACCGGGGGTACACCTGGTAGATCACCGCGGAGCGCCACCACTCCCCGCGGCCTCCCGCGGTGGTGCTCACCTGCTGGTCGGCGTCGGTCTCAGGGGCGCGGGCGGCGTCGGTCGTCGTCACGCGCGACGACGCTACCGGCGCTCTGCGGGCTCGCGCGCACCGTCCACCCCGTGACGGGGTCAGGCGCCGCTGACCTCCCGGAGCCAGTCCAGCGCGACCGGCAGCGCGTCGAGCACGGCGACGTGGCCGTCGCGGGGGCGCACCCACAGCTCCGCGCGCGGGCAGCGCCGCAGCAGCCAGTCGCTGTGGGACGGCGGGACCACGCGGTCCCGGCCGCCGTGCACCAGGAGCACCGGGCACCCGACCCGGGCGACGTCGAAGCCCCACGGCGCGGCGAGGGCGACGTCGTCGTCGACGAGCCCGTCGGGGCCCTCGGCCGCCGCGCGACCCACGTCCTCGCCCAGCGGGGCCCACCGCCCGGCGAGCGCCGCCCAGTCGGTGTCGACGAAGCTCGACTCGTCGAACCGGTCGTGCTCGACGTAGCGGGCTCGGGCGTCCCGGCCGCGGCGGGCCGCGCGCAGCGGCCCCTCGTCCGCCATGCCCTCGTACCAGGGGAAGTCCGCGGTGAAGGGCGCGGGGCCGGCGAGGGAGACCGCCCCGAGGACGCGGTCGGGCAGCAGCGCCGCGCACGCCAGCGCGTGCGGCCCGCCGCCGGAGGCCCCGACGACCGCGAGGCGGGAGAGGCCCAGGGCGTCGGCCACCGCGGCGACGTCACCGGCCGCCGAGGCGACGTCGCGCCCGGGGGACGGCGTCGACCCGCCGCAGCTCGGGCGGCCGTAGGACACGACGCGCAGGTCGCGGCGCGCGGCCGCCGCCAGCACGGGCTCGAGCAGCGCGCCGGTCTGCGGCGAGCCGTGGTGCCACACGAGCGCCGGGGCGTCACCGCCGCTGCCCGAGTCATGGACGCGCAGGACGCGACCTCCCACCTCGACGTCCCGCGCGGTGACCACCCGCGGAGGCTACGGCCGCGGTGTCAGCCGTCGAAGGTGTTCAGCATGCTGTGCGCGGCCCGCTCGAGGTAGTCCCACAGCTCGGCGTGCAGCAGCGGCGGCAGGTCGAGGGAGTCGACCGCCGCGCGCATGTGCAGCAGCCAGCGGTCGCGCGCCACGGGGCCGACGGCGAAGGGCGCGTGGCGCATCCGCAGCCGCGGGTGCCCGCGCTCGTCGGAGTACGTCGTCGGCCCGCCCCAGTACTGCTCGAGGAACATCCGCAGGCGCACGCGCGCCGCGGGCAGGTCCTCCTCCGGGTACATCGGCCGCAGGACGTCGTCGCCCTCGACGCCGTCGTAGAAGCGGTCGACGAGGGTGACGAAGGTGTCGTGCCCGCCGACGGCGTCGTAGAAGGTCTCCTGGCCGCCCGGTCCCTGGATGCGCACGTGGTCAGTCTCGCCCAGCCCCGGCGGTGCCCGGACCGCCGGGGCCTCGCCCTCAGACCGCCTGGACGCTCACGACGTCTGGGCCCGGCCCTCGGCGGCGGCGGCCTGGTCGCGCATCAGGGCGTCGGCGTCGGGGTTGGCGCGAAAGGCGGCCTCGGCCGCCTGGGCCACGTTGCGCTGCATGCCCCCGAAGACGACGGCGTGGAAGGGCACGATCGCCGTCCAGTACAGGCGGCCCGGCAGCCCGCGGGGGTGGAACAGCGCCCGCTGGTGGAAGACGACGGCGTCGTCGGCCACCTCGGCGCCGAGCCGCCCGGCCTCCTTGGCCTCGGCGCCCGTCTCGACGGACAGGTCGAGCCAGGCGAGCCCGGGCAGGCGCATCTCGGCCCGCAGCCGCAGCAGCCGCCCGCGGTCCACGGCCTCGACCCGCCACCAGTCGAGGGCGTCGCCGACGGACAGGTGCAGGGGGTCGCGGCGCCCGCGGCGCAGCCCCGGCCCGCCGAAGACCTGGTCCAGCACGCCACGGGTCCACCACCCGAGCTGGAAGGAGTACCAGCCGTTCTCGCCGCCGATGCCCTGCAGCACGGCCCACAGGTGCTGGGGCGGCGCGTCGACGACCGTGCTGCGGTCGTCCTCGTACAGCACGCCGCCGGCCCAGTCCGGGTCTGTCGGCAGCGGCTCGCTCGGCGCCCCGCGCAGGCTGGCCGAGCGCCACGTCGTCTCCACCTGCAGCTCGCGGATGCGCGTCAGCGCCAGGCGCACCGACTCGCGGAAGTCGATGAGCCCGCCCTCCGGGTCCGGGACGTGGGAGCGGATGTCGCTCTCCTTGCAGACCACGTCGTGGACGAGGCTGCCGACGAGCGGCTGGGCGATCTTCTTGGGGACCGGCGTCACCAGGCCGACCCAGCGCGAGGCCAGGCGGGGGGTGAGGACCGGCAGCGGCACGATGACGCGGGGCTTCAGCCCGGCGATCGCGGCGTACCCCTGCATCATCTCGCGGTAGGTCAGGACGTCGGGGCCGCCGATGTCGAAGCCCCGGTTCGTGCCCTCGGGCAGGCGCGCGGCCCCCACGAGGTAGCGCAGGACGTCGCGCACGGCGATCGGCTGGATCCGCGAGCGGACCCACTTGGGCGTCACCATCGCGGGCAGCATCTCGGTGAGGTTGCGCATCATCTCGAAGGACGCCGAGCCGGAGCCGATGATCACGGCCGCCTTCAGCACCACGGACGGCACCCCGGACGCGAGGAAGATGTCCCCGACCTCCTTGCGCGAGCCCAGGTGCTCCGAGAGGTGCTCGCCCTCGGGGTAGAGCCCGCCCAGGTAGACGATGCGCCCGACGCCGGCCTCCCGCGCCGAGGAGGCGAAGGTCCGCGCCGTGTAGCGGTCCAGCTGCTCGAAGTCGCGGCCCGAGCCGAGCGAGTGGATGAGGTAGTAGGCGACCTGGACGCCGTCCAGGGCCCGGCGCAGGTCCGCGGCCTCGTTGGCGTCCGCCTCGACGAGCTCGACGTCGTCGGCCCACGGCCGGTCGGCGAGCCGCTCGGGGTGGCGCGCCATCGCGCGGACCCGGTAGCCCGCGGCCAGCAGCTGCGGCACCAGGCGCCCGCCGATGTAGCCGGTGACCCCCGTGACGAGGACCAGCGGCGGCCTCCCGTCCGCGCCCAGGGGCGCGTGCACGTGCTCGTCGACCGCGGTGGCGTCGGAGGCCACGTCGCCGCCGAGGCGCTCGGTGTCGCCGATGTCGCCGTCCCCCGGACCGTGCACCCGCTGGTCGGACGTGCCCGCCGTCTGGTCTGCGCCGCTCGTCATGGGCCCATGGTCGCCCCGGGGCCCCGCGCCCGCCCGGTGGTGACGTCACCACTCGCACGGGTGCGATCCGCCCGACCGCGGTGCCCCGGGGACGCCGCCACGGCATCCTCCGGCCGTGGCGGGAACAGGGGCGCGGGCGACGGGGGCGGAGCTCGTGGTGGACCTCGAGGCCTTCCCGCGCACCTGGCGCCTGCCCGTGTCGCGGTGGTTCGCGTGGGTGATGCTCGCCATGGCCGCGCTCGGCGCCGAGAGGCTGGTCTCGGGGGCCGTGGGAGTCGTCGACTGGGCGGGTGTCGCCGTCGGCGGCGCCCAGCTCGCTCTCGGGGTCGTCGGGGCCACCGTCACCCGCCGTGCACGGGTCGTCCTCGAGCCGCTCGGGTACCGCGTCGGAGACCCCGCGCTGCGCGGCCGGCTGCGGCCGTGGTCCGGCGTCCTCGAGGTCCGCCCTCCGGGCCGGTGGACGGAGCACGCGGAGATCCGCGGGACCAGAGCGGCCGACGGCCCCGTCGCGCTCGCGGACATGTCGGCCGAGCAGGCGGCCGAGCTGCAGCGTCGGCTGGTGGAGGCCCGGTCCGCGGCCGGCGTCCGGAGCGACCCGTGAGCGGCGCACGGCAGGACCACGCCCGGGAGGTGCGCGTCGACCTCGACGGCATCGGCCGTCGCTACCCGGTGGCGACGGGGCGGGGGTGGCCCTACCTCCTCTCCGTGGTGCTCCTCTCGCTCGGCGCGCAGGTGCTCGTCCGTGCGGCCCTCGACACCGCCGGTCTCACCGCAGCGCTGCTGGGCGGGCTGGCGCTCCTCGTCGGCGGCGGTGGTGCGGCGCTCGTCGGAGCACGTGCGCACCTCCGCCTCGAGCCCGCCGGCTTCCGCCGCCACGACGGCCTCCGCTACGGACGCCGTCTCCGGTCGTGGTCGACCGTGCGCGAGGTCCGACCGTCGAGCCGGTGGAACGAGCACCCCGAGCTGCGGGGGACGAGGGCGTCCGACGAGCCCGTGGTGCTGGTCGGCATGACGGACGACGACGCCCGGGAGCTGGGTCGACGGCTGGAGGCCGCGCGCTCGGGGAAGACGAGCTCGGTGCCGGCCGAGGCGGACGACGGGGCGTCCTCGACGAGCGGAGCGCGCTCTCCGGTGCCGGACGGCCTGGTCCTCGACCTGGGGGACCTCCCGCAGGTGCTGGCCACTCCTCTCGGCCGCCCCCGCTCCCTCGTCGCGTGGGCCGTCGGAGCTGTCGTCGCCGTCGTGGTCCTGGCGTGGACGGCGCTGAGCTGGGCGCTGGGGGACGGGCCCCACCTCCTCCCCCTCGTCGTGGGGGGCGTGCTCCTCCTGCAGTCGTGCGTCCGGCTCCTCGCCGGTCGGCGTGAGCGCGTGCTGCTCCGCCCCACGGGCGTCGTCGTCGCCGGGGACTCGGACGACCGCGAACGTCCGTGGACCGGCAGCCTCCGGGTGCGCCCGCCCAGCCGGTGGGCGAGCCCGCCGCAGCTGGTCGGGCTGCCGGGCGGTCCTGTGACGCTGTGGGGGTACGACGACGAGCAGGCCCGCGAGCTGCGTCGCCGGCTGGAAGGTGCGCGAGCCCGAGCCGCCCGGGACCGGGTCGAGCGACCGCGGTGAGCGCGGCCACGCCTCGGGTCTCGAGAGCGACGAAGCGCAGGTCTGAGCCGCCTCAGACCTGCGCTTCGTCGCACTCGTCGGCCCTGCCGCTCGTCGGTCGGCGGTCGGGCGTCAGGGCACCTGCGCGACGTCCAGGCCGAGGCGCTCGCCCAGGAAGGCCAGGACGTCGGCCGTCAGCGCGGTGGACCGGCTGAGCGCCCGCGCCCCGTGGCCGACGTCGGCCTCGCGCCGCAGGAGGACGGGTGACTCCTCGACGGGTCGCGACGTCGCCGCCTGGAGGGCCGCGCACAGCTTGCGCGCGTGCAGCGGATCGACGCGGCTGTCGCCGTCGAAGACGGTGAACAGCGTGGCCGGGTAGGGCTCGTCCGCCCGCACGTGGTGGTACGGCGAGTGCGCCAGCAGCCAGCCGAGCTGCTCGGGGTCGGTCGCGTCGCCGTACTCGCCGGCCCAGGTCCGCCCCAGGCCGTGCAGCTGGTAGCGCACCATGTCGAGCAGCGGGGCCGAGCACACGACGGCCGCGTACGCACCCGGCCGCCGCGTGAGCGCCGCACCGACGAGCAGGCCGCCGTTCGAGCCGCCGTAGATGCCGAGGCGCTCGCGCGTCGTCCAGCCGCGCGCCACGAGGGCGTCGGCCGCCGCCTCGAGGTCCTCGTACACCCGCGGCTTCTCCGGGCCCATGCCGGCGCGGTGCCAGTCCTCGCCCTCCTCGCCGCCGCCGCGCAGGCCGGCCTCGGCCCAGACGCCGCCGGAGCGGACCCACGCGAGCGTCGTCGCCGACCACGTCGGGCGCAGCGAGATGCCGAAGCCGCCGTAGCCGTAGAGCACCAGCGGGGCGCCGGCCCGCGGCGCGCCGTCGGCGTCCAGGGCGTCGGCGCGGGCGGTGACGAGCACGCGCACGGTCGTGCCGTCGGTGCTCGTCACCTCGAGCTGCTGGGTCCGCGTGGGCACCTCGGGGCCGTCGGACGCCGGGGCCCCGGGCGGGCCCTCGACGAGCTCGAGCTCGCCCGTGCGCGCGTCGTAGCGGTGCACGTGCGGGAGCGTCGTGGGGTCGGTGAAGGTCAGCCACACCTCGGAGCCGCCCTCGGGGCGCGACACGAGGCCGCCCACGCTGCCGGTCCCGGGCAGCTCGACCTCGCGGAGCAGGGTCCCGCCCGCGAGGTCGTGGACCGTGACGCGGCTGACCGCGTGCGTCGTCCAGGCGGCCAGGAGCACGGGCTCCTCGCCCAGCTCCGGTCCGTCGAGGACGGTCCACCCCTCCAGGACGGCGTCGTCCCGCTCGGCGAGCAGGTCGCGCCAGGCGGCGGGCCCGGGGTCGGAGGGGTCGCAGACCGCCAGGCGGCCGCGCGGGGCACCCAGGTCGGTGCTCACGTACAGGCGCCCGTCACGTCCGACGCGGGCGGACGTGCTCGCGTCCTCCCCGACGACGACCTCCCGCAGCGGGGGAGCGGCCGCGGCCGTCGACCCCTCGCCGAGGTCGGCCAGCCAGACGTCGCTGCGCGGGTCGGTGCCCACGGCGGCCGTGACCGACAGCCAGCGCCCGTCGCGCGAGAGCGAGACGCCGTAGTAGGTGCGCAGGTCGCGCCCGGCGCCGAAGACCTCGACCTCCTCGGACTCCGGCGCCCCGACCTGGTGCAGGACGACGCGGCGGTGGAACTGCGCCTCGTCGTCGGGCACGAGGTCGGGCGCCAGGCGCCGCACGCAGAAGAAGGCGTCCCCGCCGGGGAGCCAGGCGACGGGGGAGTAGCGCGTGCGGTCCAGCGGTCCGTCGACGACCTCGCCCGTGGCGACGTCCATCACCCGCAGGGCGCTCTCCTCCGAGCCGCCCTCGGAGAGCTGGTAGGCCAGCAGGTCGCCCTCGACGCTCGGCTGCCAGGCGTCGAGCGTCGTCAGCCCGCGGGGGTCCAGGGCGGCGGGGTCGACCAGGAGCCGCTCGACCTGCGCGCCGTCCGGGCTCGCGGGGTCCGCGGGCTCGCGCAGGAGGAGGACGGCGTGCTCGGCGCCGGGGTCGCGCCGCACCGAGAAGCGGCGCGCGCCGCGCCAGACCGGCACGCCGACGCTGCCGGCCGCGAGCAGGTCCCTCAGCCGCCCCTGGACCTCGTCCCGGCCCGCCCACCCGGCGCGGTGCTCGGCGAGCAGGGCGTCCTGCTGGGCGGACCAGGCGCGGGTGTCCTCGGCGTCGGCGTCCTCGAGCCAGCGGTAGGGGTCGGCCACGCCGACGGTCGAGCCGCCGACGGCCAGCTCCTCGACGACGTCGTCCCGGCGCGCGGGCGGGTACGGCCGGGGCGAGGCCGACGCCTCGGGGCCGAGGAGGGGGAGGTCACCGGGGGAGGTCACGAGCCGCACGGTACGTGCGCCCTGCGCGGCGGGGGCGCTGCGCGTCCGCCCGCTCGCGACCACGTCCGCGGCGGGGAGGTCAGGAGGTGCGGTAGAGGCCGTCGGCGTAGGCGGGCCCGTAGTAGGCCTCGAGCTCCTCGAGCGCGGCGTCGGGTCGCTCGAGCGCCCGGGCGATCTGCCGGCGGGCGGGCACGGCGCCCGGGTCCCAGGAGTCCGGCTCCCACAGCCGCGAGCGCAGGAAGGCCTTGGAGCAGTGGTGGAAGACCTGCTCGACCTCGACGAGCAGGGCCAGCTGCGGGCGGTGCTCGCGCACCACGAGCTCTGCGAACCAGGGGGCGTCGCGCACCAGGCGGGCGCGGCCGTTGACGCGCAGCGTGTCGCCGCGGCCCGGGAGGAGGAAGAGCAGGTCCACGTGCGGGTTGGCGAGGACGTTGCGGAAGCCGTCGACGCGCCGGTTGCCGGGCCGCTCGGCCAGGGCGACCGTCCGGTCGTCCAGCACGAGCACGGACCCGGCCGGGTCGCCCTTGGGGGAGACGTCGCACGTGCCGTCGGCGCCGGACGTCGCCAGCAGCCAGAACGGCGAGGCCGCGAGCCACTGCCGGTCGAGGTCGTGCAGGCGGTCGCGCTCCTTGCGCACGGCGCCGGCCGACGGCTCGCCCACGAGCGCTCGCAGCTCCGCCTCGTCGGCGACCTCGACCACGTCCGCCCCGGCGGGCTGCTCGTCCACGGCGCCATCCTGCTCCTCGCCGAGCCGGTCGGGGCCCGCCCGCGGCGACGGGGCGGGGGCGGTGGTGCGGCCCCCTGCGCCGCACCACCGCCCCGGCACCGCGCCGGGGGACGTCCCCGACCGCCGGCGTCAGGCCGCCATCGCCGCGACCGGGGGCGTGCGGGCCGCGCGCCGCGCCGGGAGGAGGGAGGCGGCCATCCCCGCCGCCGTCGCGACGACGACGACCGCCGCGACCTGCAGCCACGGCACGTCGAGCACGATCGGCGCCTGGGCGGCGAGGGCGGAGGCCGTCCCGGCCAGCCCGAAGACGACGCCGAGGCCGACGCCGAGGACGGAGGCCACCCCGGCCACCAGGCCCGCCTCCCACAGGAGGGTCCTGCGGACGTCGCCGGCCGGCTGGCCCAGCGCCCGCAGGAGCCCGAGCTCCTGGCGGCGCTCGACGACGGACAGCGCCAGGGTGTTGCCGACGCCGACGAGCGCGATGACGACGGCCACGCCGAGCAGCCCCGTGACGACCAGGAGCAGGACGTCGAGGACCTGGTCCAGCCCCTGGCGCACGAGCACCGCGCCCGCGACGTAGGAGTCCGGGGCGACGGCGGACGCCGTGGCGGTCAGGGCGTCGACGGTCTCCGACGCCGCGGCGCCGTCCGGGTCGTCGATCGACGCCCAGACCTCGACGACGGGCGGGGCGCCGAGCAGCCGCTCCAGCTCGGCGGCGGCGACGACGGGGTAGTCGCTGCGCCCGTCCACGCGGACGACGAGATCGACGGCGGAGGCCGTGCCCGTGGCGGTGACGACGTCGCCGTCGGCCAGGCCGTTGACCTCGGCGTAGCCGGGGCCGACGCGCACCTCGCCCTCGGCGGGGGCGACGGCCGTGGAGGAGCGGACGACGCCGTCGACGGCGGCGGGCAGACCCAGGACCGCCTCGTCGGGGACCTCGCCGAGCTCGACGAGCCCGCCGGTCACCGCGGCGGCGCCGGTGACACCGGGCGTGCCGGCGACCTGCTCGAGGAGCTCGGCGGGCAGGCCGGCGTCCTCGTAGGGCCCGCCCGGCGAGACGACCTGGACGTCCGCGGGGTACTGCGCCTCGAGCTCGGTCGTCGTCGTGGCGCGGACGGAGGCCGCGCCGACGACGAAGGTGCTCACCAGCGTGACGCCGACCAGCAGCGCCGTCGCCGTCGCCGCGGTCCGGCGGGGGACGCGCACGGAGTTGCGGGCGGCCAGGCGCCCGGGCACGCCTCCGACCCGGGCGAGCAGCCGGCCGGCGAGCCCGACGGCCGCGGGGATCGCGCGCTGGCAGAGCAGGACGACGCCGAGGAAGGTCGGCACGCCCGCCGCGACGCCCACGAGCAGCTCGCCCGCGACCGAGGCGTACGCGAGCAGCGCGGCCCCGGGCACGAGGAGCACGAGCCCGAGCACCAGGCGCAGCACGCCTCCGCGCGAGCGCAGCGGCACGGGGTCGAGCGGGCGCAGCGCGGCCAGGGGAGCCACCCGCGTCGCGACCCGCGCGGGGCTCGTCGCGGCGGCGACGGTGACGACGGTGCCGAGGACCACGCCCGTCAGCAGCGCCCACCACGGCACCGACAGGTCCGCCAGCGGGACGGGGGAGTCGAGGCGACCGACCACCGCCGAGCCGAGGGCCACCAGCGCGACCCCGAGCGCGGTGCCCAGCGCCGAGGCGGCGAGCCCGGTGCCGAGCGCCTCGAGGAGCACCCCGCGCCGGAGCTGGCTGCGCAGGGCGCCGACGCAGCGCAGCAGCGCGAGCTCGCGCGTCCGCTGGGCGAGCAGCACCGCGAAGGTGTTCGCGATGACGAGGCCGGCGACGAGGACGGCGACCACCGCGAAGGCCAGGAGAACCGAGAAGAGCTGCAGCGCACCGCCCGTCGCGTCATCGACGAGCTGGTCGGTGTGCGCCTCGGCCGTCAGGGCGGGCGCGGGGACTCCGAGGGCGTCCTCGGCGGCGGCCTGGACCGCCGGCACGAGGGCGTCGGGGTCGGTGCCGTCGGCCGCCGCGACGCGCAGGGCCTGGGCGCTCCCCGAGCCCCAGGCGGCGACCTGCTCGGCGGTGACGTGCAGCTGCGGCATGAGGGAGGCCATCGGGTCGCCCCCGGTGTCGAGGACCCCGACCACGGCGAGCTCCTCGGGGGCGGGCTCGGCGGGGACGTCGTCCTCCGACGTCGCCGGCGGCGCCTCGGGGACGACGGTGACGGTGCCGCCCGGTGCGACGTCGAGGCGGTCGCTCACCGCGACCTCCCCCGTGCGCTCCGGCAGCCTCCCCTCCGAGAGGCGCTGCCAGCGCAGCGGCGACCCCGCCGGCTCGACCGTGCGGACCTGGGCGGAGGTCGAGGCGCCGTCGTCGCCGACGGCGGCCGTGGCGTAGGCCTCGGTGTCCAGCGCGACCGCGGTGACGCCGTCCACGGCCCTGACCGCGTCGACCGCGCCGGCCAGCGACGGCGCGGCGGCGTAGGGGTCGTCGACGTCCTCGGGGAGGAGGTCGACGGGAGCCTCGACCACGGCGGCGGCGGGGACGAAGGGCGCCGCGAGGGCGGCGCGGACGGTGGCCGAGGCGGTGGACCCCCCGACGAGCGTGACGACGACGAAGGCGACCGCGATGACGACGGCGGTGGCGCTCGCGAGCAGGCGCCCCCAGTGGTGGCGGAGCTGGGCGAGGGTCAGGCGCAGCACGTCTCAGCCCCCCAGGGCGGCGAGCGCGGACAGGACGGTCTCGGCGGTGGGGTCGTGGACCTCGCCCGCGAGCCGGCCGTCGGCCAGGAGCACGACGCGCTCGGCGTACGACGCCGCGACCGGGTCGTGCGTGACCATGACGACGGTCTGGCCGGTCTCGCGGACGGCGCTGCGCAGCAGCGACAGCACCTCGGCGCCGGCGCGGGAGTCCAGGTTGCCGGTGGGCTCGTCGGCGAAGACGACGTCCGGGCGCGGCAGGAGGGCGCGGGCCACGGCGACGCGCTGCTGCTGGCCGCCGGACATCTCCGACGGGCGGTGGTGCAGCCGGTCGGCCAGGCCGAGCCGGCCCGTGACCTCGGCGAACCACGCCGGGTCGGGCTCGCGGCCGGCGAGCGACAGGGGGAGGACGGCGTTCTCGCGCGCCGTCAGGACGGGGAGGAGGTTGAAGGCCTGGAAGACGAAGCCGATGCGGTCGCGCCGCAGCCGGGTGAGCTGCTTCTCCCGGAGCCCGGTGATCTCGGTGGACCCGACCCACGCGCGGCCCGACGACGCCGTGTCGAGCCCGGCGAGGCAGTGCAGCAGCGTCGACTTGCCCGAGCCCGAGGGGCCCATCACGGCGGTGAAGGTGCCCCGGCCCACGCACACGTCCACGCCGTCGAGCGCGGTGACGGCTGCGTCGCCGCGCCCGTGCACCTTGGTGAGGCCCTCGGCGCGCACGGCCGCCGTGGTGACGTCGTCGGGCGCGGCGCGGTGCCCGGCACCCGGGTCGAGGGTGGTCGTCGAGGTGGGCGGGGCGGGGCGCACGGGGCCTCCTGGGTGCGGCGAGCGGGACGTCCTCCTCCTCGGAGGCGGCTGTCCCGGTGGACGTCTCGACGCTAGGAGGCCGACCGCGGCGCCCGCGTCGGCCGCTGGTCTGCTCCGCGGCCCGCGCCGCGGCGTGGTACGTCCGCCGCCGGGACGACGCCCGGGTCGCCCTGCGCGCGAGCGGCGGTGCGACGTCAGACCGTGGTCGGACGTCGCGGTGTCAGTCCGCGGCGTCGCGCAGGAGGTCCTCGGGCTGCACGAGCCCGCAGCGGTAGGCGAGGACCACGGCCTGCACGCGGTCGCGGGAGCGCGTCTTGGCCAGCACGCGGCCGACGTGGGTCTTGACCGTGGCCTCGGAGACGAACAGCCGGGCCATGAGGTCGCTGTTGCTGGCGCCGCGGGCCATGAGCTCGAGCACCTCCCGCTCCCGGGGCGTGAGGGAGGCGAGCGCGGCGGCGTCGGCCGGCGGGACCGTCGGGGCCGGGGCGGCCCGCTCCTCAGGGGCCGCGCCGCCCGGGCCGTCGGCCGGGGGGCCGGCCTGCAGCATCGGGCCGACGTGCTGCAGGAGGGCGCGCGTGGCGCTCGCGGCCATGACGGCGTCGCCGGCGTGCACGGTGCGGATGGCGCGCAGCAGGTCCTCGGGCTCGGCGTCCTTGAGGAGGAAGCCGCTGGCACCGGCGCCGATGGCGCTGACGACGTACTCGTCGAGGTCGAACGTGGTCAGCACGACCACCTTCGGGGCGTCCGGCCGGCTCGTCAGCTCCCGCGTCGCCTCGATGCCGTCCCGGCGCGGCATCCGGACGTCCATGAGCACGACGTCGGCCCGCACCTGCGCGAGCAGCTGCAGCGCCGCGTCGCCGTCACCGGCCTGGCCGACCACCTCCAGGTCGGGCTGGCTGTCGACGACCATCGCGAAGCCCGCTCGCACGAGCGGCTGGTCGTCGACGAGGACGACCCGCACGGGGGCGCTCACGAGCGGCTCCCGGAGCGGACGTCCGCGGCCGGGCCCGCCGGCGTCGCCGTGCGCGGGCGGGCGGGCACGGCGTCCGGCACGTGCGCGCGGACCCGCCAGCCCCCGCCCGGCACGGGACCGACCTCCACGGCGCCGCCGACGAGGTCGGCTCGCTCGCGCATGCCGACGAGGCCCTGCCCGCCGGGGGCCGCCGGCGCCGCGCCCGCCCCGCGGCCGTCGTCCACCACCTCGACCTCGACGGCGTCCGCCAGCCACCTCAGGACGACGCGGGCCCGGGCGCGGGGGCCCGCGTGCCGGAGCACGTTGGTCAGCGCCTCCTGCGTGATCCGGTAGACGGCGAGGCCGGGGCTGGGCGGCAGCATGCGGCGCTCGCCGTGCTCGTCGAGCACGACGTCGAGCCCGCCGGCGCGGACCTCCTCGACGAGGGCGGCGAGGTCCCCGGAGCCGGGCTGCGGGGTCCTGCGCGCGGCGTCGTCCTGGCGCAGGACGCCGAGGAGCCCGCGCATGTCCGTCAGCGCCTGGCGCCCGGTGCCGGCGATGGTCTCGAGGGCGCGCACCGCGGCGGCGGGGTCCGCGCGGGCCGCGTACCGCCCGCCGTCGGCCTGGGCGACGACGACCGACAGCGAGTGCGCGACGACGTCGTGCATCTCCCGGGCGATCCGCGCCCGCTCCGCGGCCGCGGCGATGACGGCCTGCTGGTCGCGCTCGGCCTCCAGCAGGCGGGCGCGCTCGGTGAGCGCCGCCTCCTGCGCGACGCGGACCCGGGACAGCTGCCCCACCGACCAGGCGGCGACGACCAGCAGGCCGATGGCGCCGGCGGCGACCGCGCCGATGACGGGCTCACCGGCGGGGATCGCGACGAACCGGGCGGCCGCGAGGACGGACGCCAGGAGCCCGGTGACGAGGACGAGCCTGCCGGCGCGCCGGGAGCCGTAGGCGACGACCGCGTGGACGGTGACCAGGACCGCGACGAGCCCCGGGTTGGTCAGCTCGCCGACGGCGAGCACCACCAGCCCGGCCGCGACGACGAGCGCGAACGTGGTGCGGGGGGCGGTGCGGCGCCCCGCGAGCGGCAGCACGAGCAGGACGCACTGGAGCCACAGCGGCACGGCGCTCCCGATGTCCACCCCCGCGGTGGAGAAGGCGAGCAGCACCGCGGCGAGCACGGCCGTGGCCACGTCGACGGCGAGGCGGTGGCTCCGCAGCCACACGACCGCGCGCTCGCCGACGCCCGGCGCGTGGGCGGGTCGTCCGTCCGGGAGGGCGGGGGTCGGGCGTGACGGGCGGGGGACCCGGCGTGACGCGCGGCGGACGGGCTCCGCGCCCGCGTACCGGTCGTCCTGGTCCTGGTCCTGGTCCTGGTCCTGGTCCTGGTCCTGGTCCTCCACGGCGCGGCGGGAGCCCCGCAGCCACCCGGCCGCGCGCCCCCCGACGCCCGTCGGGCGGGCGGGTCCTCCGCCCGGGGGGTCGGCGTCCCGGCGCGACGGGCGGCGGGCGGGCTCGGCGCCCGCGTAGCGCACGTCCTCCTCCTCGACCCCCACGCCGCGACCGTAGACGGGCGGTCCGACGGCCGGCGTCAGCCCGTGGTCGGACGTCCGCCGGTCCGGCGTCGTCGCCGTCGGGGAGGGCTCCGGGAGCGCTGCCGCCGCCGGGCCACGACGCCCCTGCTCTGGCAGGATCGCCGGGCGTCGCCGGGCCCGCGCCGGCGGTCCCTCCCCGCGGGGTGCGGGTCCTCGCCGCACCCTCCTCGCACATCTCGGACGGAGCACCATGCCCGACGCCACCGCCACCCCCACCGGCGACGCCCCGCCCTCGGAGCGGCTGCAGGAGCTGGCCCGCCGCTACGGAGTCGCCGTCGAGTACGACGACTGGCAGGGCCGCCACGTCGACGTCCCGGCCAGCACCATCGTCGCCGTCCTGGCGGCCCTGGACGTCGACGCCGCCGGCGAGGACGCCGTCGAGGCGGCGCTCGCGGCGGCGGAGCTGGCGCCCTGGCGCCGCACGCTGCCCCCCGTGGTCGTCCTGCGCGACGGGCGCGTGGGCGAGGTGCCCGTGCACGTGCCCCACGGCGAGCGCGTCGCGTGCGAGCTGGTGCTCGAGGAGGGGCGCGTCGTCCCGCTCTCCCAGCTGGACCGCTGGACCGACCCGCGCCAGGTCGACGGCGCACCCGTCGGGCGCGCGGTCTTCGCCGTCCCCGCCGACACCCCCCTCGGCTGGCACGAGGTCCGCGTGCGGGTGGGCGACGTCCCCGGGGACGCCGAGCCGACCGCCACGGCGCCGCTGGTCCTGACCCCCTCGGTGCTGGAGCTGCCCGAGGGCGTGCGGGACGGCCAGCACTGGGGGCTGATGGTCCAGCTCTACTCCGTGCGCTCGCGGCTGTCGTGGGGCCTCGGCGACACCGCCGACCTCGCCGAGCTGGCCAGCTGGAGCGGGGGCGAGCACGGCGCCGACTTCGTCCTGGTCAACCCGCTGCACGCCGCCGAGCCGGTGACGCCCATGGAGCCCTCGCCGTACCTGCCGACGACGCGGCGCTTCGTGAACCCGGTCTACATCCGGGTCGAGGACGTGCGCGAGACCGCCTACCTGTCCTCCACCGACCGGGCGCTGCTCGAGTGGGCCGCCGAGGAGCAGCGGGCCGCGTCCGCGCAGGGCGCGCTCGTCGACCGCGACGCGGTCTGGTCGGCCAAGCGCTCGGCGCTGCGCACCGTCTTCGACGCCGGGCGCACCGCGGCGCGCGAGGCCGACTTCGAGGCCTTCCGGGCCCGCGAGGGGCAGGGCCTGACCGACTTCGCCACCTGGTGCGCGCTCGCCGACCGCTTCGGGCTGCCCTCCTCGCAGTGGCCGGACGAGGCGCACCAGCACGGCAGCCGCCAGCAGGCGCACCTGGTGGCCGACGTCGCCGACGACGTCCGCTTCCACGAGTGGCTGCAGTGGGTCGTGGACTCCCAGCTCGAGGCCGCGCAGCGCACCGCCACGCGGGCCGGGATGGCGCTCGGAATCATGCACGACCTGGCCGTGGGGGTGCACCCGACGGGCGCCGACACCTGGACCCTCGGGCCCGCGCTGGCCCGCGGCATCACCGTCGGCGCCCCGCCGGACGCCTTCAACCAGCAGGGCCAGGACTGGAGCCAGCCGCCGTGGCGGCCCGACGGGCTCGCCGACCTGGCCTACGCCCCCTACCGCGACATGATCCGCACCGTGCTGCGGCACGCGGGCGGGGTCCGCGTCGACCACGTGATGGGCCTGTTCCGGCTCTGGTGGGTCCCGGCGGGCCTCGGCCCGGAGGCGGGCACCTACGTGCGCTACGACCACGAGGCGATGGTCGGCGTCCTCGCGCTGGAGGCCCAGCGGGCCGGCGCCGTCGTCGTCGGCGAGGACCTCGGCGTCGTCGAGCCGTGGGTGCGCGACCACCTGCGCGAGCGCGGGGTCCTCGGGACCTCGGTGCTGTGGTTCGAGCGCGACGGGGAGGGCGCGCCGCTGCCCCCCGAGGAGTGGCGCGAGCTGTGCATGGCCACCGTCACGACGCACGACCTGCCCCCGACGGCGGGCTACCTGGCGGGCGAGCACATCGACCTGCGCGACCGCCTCGGGCTGCTCACGCGCGACGTGGCGGAGGAGCGGGAGGTCGACGAGCGCGACCGCGCCTCGGTGCTGGCGCAGCTGGCCGAGCGCGGTCTCGTGCCGCAGGACCCGACCGAGCGCCAGCTCGTCGACGGCCTGCACCGGCTGCTGCGGGCGGCGCCGAGCCGCCTGCTCGGCGTCTCCCTGCCCGACGCGGTGGGGGAGCGGCGCACCCAGAACCAGCCGGGCACCTACGACCAGTACCCGAACTGGCGCGTCCCGCTGGGCGACGGCGCGGGCGACCCGGTGATGCTCGAGGACCTGCCGTCCCGTCCTCGCGTGCGCTCGCTGCTGGAGGCGCTGCTCAGCGACGCCCCGCCGCGGTGAGGCGGCACGCCTCCGCCCACCGGTCGGAGGCGTGCACGTCGTCGTGCCGGCCGGTGGGCGCGGGCGGCCCGGCGCTCCCCGCGACGAGCGCGACCGCGTCCGCGAGCAGGTCGTGCAGCGCGGCGTCCGGGTCGGTGCCGACGGCGCTCGCGATGCCCGCGGCGGAGCACGTCACCGCGAACGGCGCCCCGTGGCGGCGGTAGGCGCGCACGGCGCGGTCGTCCTCGCGGGCGCCCCGGGGGCCCGACCGGCTCCGGGAGGGCGCGCCCACCCCGCGCGTGGCGGTGACGAAGCGGCGCGCCCAGGCGGCGGCGAGCGGCACCTGCTCGAGGACCGCCCGCGTCGCGGCCGTGCAGTCGTCGGCGGGGCGCCCCTCGAGCCGCGCGAGCGCGTCCTCGCCCGTCAGCAGGGACACGGCGAGGGCGTGCTGGCGCTCCTGCGCGGCGACGGGCAGCGCCCGTCGCGCGCACAGCAGGGCGAGGCGCGCGTCCGTGGCCGGGTCGTCGTCGTGCAGTCCCACCACGGAGGGCACGAGCAGCCCCAGGCGGGCGCGGGCGGCGTCGCTCGTGCGGTCGTTGACGTCGCGCGCCAGCTGCGCCAGCAGGGGATGGGTGCAGGCCGGGTGGTCGCTCCAGCGCTCACCGGCGAGGAACGAGGCCATCTCCATGAAGCAGGCCCCGGTCCGGGGGCTGCGGTGCCGCCCGCGGGAGAGCACCGGCATCGCGGCCGGGACGGCGCCCGCGGCGGCGCGGGCGGTGGTGGGGCGGGTGTCGTGGTCCACGTCGGCCTCCCGGGCGCTCCCGGCGCCGGGAGCGGACTGCGCCCCGCGCCGGTCCCCGCCAGTGTGCGAGCGCGCCGCAGGCACCACAAGACCCCGGGCGCGCCAGACTCCGGCCATGGTCCAGCTGCGTCCCCAGCGCCCCGACGACCTCCCGCTGCTGCTGGGCTCCTCGAGCCCGTACGACTTCGGGCCGTCGCCCGCGCGCACGCAGCCGGGCCCGTGCGACCTGGACGACGCCGGGGTGCTGACCGTCCTCGACGACGAGGGCGCCGTGGCCGGCCAGGTGAGCTGGCACTGGCGACGCCACCAGTGGGGGCCGAACGCGGCGTCGAGCTGCCCGATGGTCGGCGTCTGGCTGCGGCCGGACGCCCGCGGCCGCGGTGTCGGCCGCGCGGCGCAGGAGGCCCTCGTCGAGCTGCTCTTCGCGCACACGACGGCGCACCGCGTCGAGGCCCACACCGACGTCGAGAACGTCGCCGAGCAGCGGGCGCTGGAGGCGGCGGGCTTCACCCGCGAGGGCGTCACCCGCGGTGCGCAGTGGCGTCGCGGCGCCTACCGCGACGGCGTCCTGTTCGCCGTGCTCCGGACCGACCGCCCCTGACTCCCCCCAGAAGCACTCCCGGAGCGCTCGACGCACCCCCCTTCGGCACTTCGTCGCCGAAGTGCCGCGAACGGCGCCCCTGGGGCGCACCGTGTCGGCGAAGTGCCGTGGGGAGCGCCTCTGGGGCGCACTGTGTCGGCGAAGTGCCGTGGGGAGCGCTCCTGGGGCGCACTGTGTCGGCGAAGTGCCGCGAACGGCGCCCCTGGGGCGCACTGTGTCGGCGACGTGCCGTGGGGAGCGCCTCTGGGACGCACTGTGTCGGCGACGTGCCGTGGGGAGCGCCTCTGGGACGCACTATGTCGGCGAAGTGCTGTGGGGAGCGCCTCTGGGGCGCACTGTGTCGGCGAAGTGCCGTGGGGAGCGCTCCTGGGGCGCACTGTGTCGGCGACGTGCCGTGGGGAGCGCCTCTGGGGCGCACCGTGTCGCCGAGGTGCGGGGAGGTGGTGCCTCGGAGGCGGGGAGCCCGTCTCCGGCCGCGTCGGTGCCGACGCGGCCGGAGAGGGCCGGGGCGTCAGGCGCGCGAGCGCCGGTCGAGCTCCTGGGCGCGTCGGGCCCGCTCGACCCCGTCGCGGTTCTCGGCCGTCAGGCGCCGCAGCCCCGACGGCGCGTCGGGGTTGGCCTCGAGCCAGGCGGTGGTGAGGGCGGCGACCTCCTCGCCGTCGGCCTGGTCCGGGAACAGCCCGAGCACGACCTGCTGGGCCGTCTCGTTCGTCCGCTCGGTCCAGACGCGGGCGATGCTCGCGAAGTAGCGCTCGACGAACGGGGCCAGCAGGGCGGGGTCGGACGCCCGCGTGAACCCGGAGATGGCCGCGCCCTGCAGCGCCACGGGCGTGTCGCCGCGGTCGACGACGGAGGCCCAGACCTCCTCCTTGCCCGCCGGGTCGGGCCGGGACGCGCGGGCCGTGACGGCGAGGCGCGCCCCGCGCGCGGTGGCGTCCCGCTCGGCCATCGCGTCGACCTCCTCGAGCCCCGCATCACCGGCGGCCACGAGGTCGGTCAGCAGGTCCCAGGCGAGGTCCACGTCCACCTCGAGGCCCGGCAGGGGCGCTCGGCCGTCAAGGACCCCGCGCACGGCGGAGAGCTGGTCGGGCGTCGAGGCCTGCGCCGCACCGGCCTTCAGCAGCTGGAGCTGGAGGTCGCTGCCGGGCTCGGCGCTGCGCGCCAGGCCGAGCAGGCGCTCGGCGACGTCCGAGCGGACCGCCGGCCGGTGCTCGGGGGCGGTGTAGAGGCGCAGCGCGGTCGCGAGCTGGCGCAGCAGGACGAGGACCACGGAGGAGTCCGTCTCGGCGCCGATGCCCCGCAGCACCAGCTCGACGAAGTCGCCGACCGGCATCTCGGCGTCGCGGGCCATGTCCCACGCGGCGCCCCAGACGAGCGTGCGCGGCAGCCCCTCCTCGATCAGGGACAGGTGCTCCACGGCGGTCGCCAGCGACTGCGGGTCCAGGCGGACCTTGGCGTAGGCGAGGTCGTCGTCGTTGAGCAGCAGCAGCGCGGGCCGCGGCCGCCCGGCCAGCTCGGGCACCTCGGTGCGCTCGCCGTCGACGTCGAGCTCGACGCGGTGCGTGCGGCGCAGCCGGCCGTCGACGAGGTCGTAGCAGCCGACGGCCAGGCGGTGGGGCCGCAGCACGGGGTGCTCGGCCGGGGCCTCCTGCAGCACGGCGACCGACGTCATCGCGCCGTCGGGGCCGACCTCGACCTGCGGGCGCAGCGTGGTGACGCCGGCCTGCTCGAGCCACAGGGCCGACCACGCGCGCAGGTCGCGGCCGGAGGTGGCCTCGAGCTCGACGAGGAGGTCGGACAGCTGCGTGCTGCCGTAGGCGTGGGCCCGGAAGTACCGGCGCACGCCCTCGTCGAAGTGCTCGCGCCCGACCCAGGCGACGAGCTGCTTGAGGACGCTCGCGCCCTTGGCGTACGTGATGCCGTCGAAGTTGACCTCGACGTCCTCGAGGTCGCGGATGTCGGCGACGACGGGGTGGGTCGAGGGCAGCTGGTCCTGCCGGTAGGCCCACGACTTCTCCATGCTGGAGAACGTCGTCCACGCCGAGGTGAACCGCGTGGCCTCGGCGGTCGCCAGCGTCGAGGCGTACTCGGCGAAGGACTCGTTGAGCCACAGGTCGTCCCACCAGCGCATGGTCACCAGGTCGCCGAACCACATGTGCGCCAGCTCGTGGAGGATCGTCACGGCGCGCCGCTCGACCATCGCCTCCGGCACGCGGCTGCGGAAGACGTAGTCCTCCAGGAACGTGACGGCGCCGGCGTTCTCCATGGCCCCGGCGTTGAACTCGGGCACGAAGAGCTGGTCGTACTTGGCGAAGGGGTAGGCGAGGTCGAAGAGCTCCTCGTAGTGGGCGAAGCCGCGGCGCGTGAGGTCCATGACCTCCTCGGCGTCGAGGTGCTCGGCGAGGGACGCGCGGCACAGGACCCCGAGCGGCACCGTCCGGCCGTCCCGGCTGGTGAGCTCGCCGTCCACCCGGTGGTACGGGCCCGCGATCACCGCCGTCACGTAGGACGCCAGGCGCGGGGTGGGCTCGAAGGACCAGGTGGCCCGGCCGGGCCCGGCCGAGGAGGGCTCGGGCGTGGGGGAGACCGACACGACCGTCCAGTGGTCGGGCGCCGTGACGGTGAAGCGGAAGGTCGCCTTGAGGTCGGGCTGCTCGAACACCGCGAAGACGCGGCGGGAGTCGGCCACCTCGAACTGGCTGTACAGGTAGACCTCGTCGTCGACCGGGTCGACGAAGCGGTGCAGGCCCTCGCCGGTGGTCATGTACGCGGCGTCGGCGACGACGCGCACCACGTTCTCCTCGGCCAGGCCGTCGAGCTGCAGCCGCTCGCCGTCGAAGACCGCGGCGGGGTCGCGGCGCTCGCCGTTGACCTCCACCTCCGTGACGGCCGGGGCCACCAGGTCCAGCCACGTCGAGGCGCCCTCGCGCGCCGAGAAGCGCACGGTCGTCGTCGAGGTGAGCACCTCCGCCCCGCGGGTGAGGTCGAGGGCCACGTCGTAGGAGTCGACGGCGACGAGCGCTGCGCGCTCGCGCGCCTCGTCGCGGGTCAGGTTGGTGCCGGGCACGGCGGGTTCCCCCTCGGGCGTCGGGTGCGTCGGACAGCTCTCGCCCCGACGGCGGCAGCCTCGCCGCCGCACCCCCCTGGTGCCGGGGACGACCGGCGGAATGCTGCCACGCGTCTCGTCCTTGCACGCGGCATGAGCGAGCAGACGCAGCGCCAGCAGGTGGAGTTCTGGTTCGACCCCGCGTGCCCGTGGGCCTGGATGACCTCCCGGTGGATGGAGGAGGTCGAGCGCACGCGGCCCGTCGACGTGACGTGGAAGGTCATGAGCCTGGCCGTCCTCAACGAGGGACGCGAGCTCCCCGAGCAGTACCGCGAGCTGATGGACAAGGCGTGGGGCCCGGTGCGCGTCGTCACGGCGGCGAAGGAGCTCCACGGCGCCGAGCACGTCAAGCCGCTCTACGACGCGATCGGCACCCGGGTCCACCCGGGCGGCCGCACGGACTTCCGCGAGGTCGTCGTCGAGGCGCTCGCCGAGGTCGGGCTGCCGGCCGACCTGATCGACGCGGCCGACTCCGACGCCCACGACGAGGCGCTGCGCGCCAGCCACGCCGAGGGCATCGACCGCGTGGGCCAGGACGTCGGCACGCCCGTCATCGCCGTGGCCGGCACCGCCTTCTTCGGCCCCGTCGTGACGCCGGCGCCCAAGGGCGAGGCCGCCGGGACGCTGTGGGACGGCGTCGTCGCCGTCGCCTCGACCCCGGGCTTCTACGAGCTCAAGCGCACGCGCGACCAGGGGCCGGTCTTCGACTGACCCAGCTCCCCGAGCCGCTTCCGGGGACGCGAGCGAGGACGGGCCGGGACCTGCGGGTCCCGGCCCGTCGTGCTCCCCGACGTAAACGCCTGGGACCTGTCGGCGCCCGCGGCTAGCGTGCGCGGTGGCCGGGAGGACGGGCGCCCGTCGGGCGCCCCCGCCGGCCTCCGAGGGAGGTCGAGGACCCGTCGTGCGCAGTGCGAGAGCGGACGACGTGCTCGCCGTGCCGGCCCAGGACGCCGGTCCGGGCGCCGACGGGTCCTCCCCGGCGTCGTCGGCCCCGCCGCCCGCAGCGGGCGGGTCGAGCGGGACGGGCGCACCCGGCCCACCGCCCCTGGACCGTCGCCGCCTCGCCGAGCGCGGCTCGTGGGTCGCGCTGGCCCTGGCCGCGCTCGCGGCCCTGGCCGAGACGGTGGGCGCCGTCGTGGCGGGGCGGGTGGCCGACGGCCCGACGACCTCCCTCGTCCTGGTGCTCGGCGCCCTCCTGGTCGGTGCGGGGCTGCTCGACACCGTCGGTCGCACCGTCTTCTCCGGGGTGGTCGGCCGGGCCGAGGGGCGCCTGCGCGGCGACCTCGTGGACACCGTCCTGGGCCAGCCCGTGACCTCCCTCGAGGAGCAGGGGGTGGGGGAGCTCTTCGACCGCGTCGACGACGACGCCTGGCAGGTCGCGACCCTCCTGCGCCGCGTCGGGTGGGGCACCGGCCGTGCGCTGCTGCGCAGCGTGATGGCGTGGGTGGCCGCCGCGTTCGTGTGGTGGCCGTCCGTCGTCGCCTTCCCGCTCGCGGCCGCGCTCGTGTGGCTGGCGGTGCGCCGCCGCGCCCCCGAGGTGGCGCGGCTGAAGGTGCTCGAGGAGGTCGCCTGGTCCGAGCACTCCTCCCACCTCGAGGAGGTGGTGGCGGGCCGCGACGACGTGCGCACCGCGCTCGGCCAGCCCCACGCCGTCCGCCAGTACGCGCTGCGCGGGCGCGAGCTCATGGAGCGGGTCGCCGCCACCAGCAGGGTCGCCGCGGGCCTGGCGGCGCGGGCCGGGTTCGTGCTGCACGCCGTCCTCGCGGCCTTCGTGCTCGCCGGGGTGTGGCTCGTCGCGGGCGGGGACCTGGGGCTGGAGCAGCTGATCACCCTGTGGCTGCTCGTCTCGGCCTTCGTGGCGCAGGTCGCCCAGGTGAGCAACAACCTGCCCGACATCCAGGAGGGCCTCGGGGCGCTCACCCGCATCCGCCAGCTCCTGGGAGCCGGCCAGGAGCCGCGCGGCGGCCGCCCGGTGCCGCCGGGGCCGGCGCGGGTGGAGCTGCGGGGTCTGTCCGTGGGCTACGACGGGGGCTTCGCCCTGGACGGCGTCGACCTCGTCGTCGAGGCCGGCAGGACGTGCGCGCTCGTCGGGCGCAGCGGGTCCGGCAAGTCGACGCTCGCCAAGGCGCTGTCGCGCGCGGTCGAGCCCGCCCCGGGCACCGTCCTCGTCGGCGGCGTGGACGTCGTCGAGGCCGAGGTCGAGTCGCTGCGCCGCGCGGTCGGGGTCGTCACGCAGCGCACCGAGCTGCTCGCGGCCTCCCTCGAGGACAACATCACCCTCTTCGCCGACGTCCGCCCCGGTGCGGTGCGGGAGGCCGTGGCGGCCCTGGGCCTGGAGGACTGGGTCGCGGCGCTGCCCGACGGCCTGCGCACCCGCCTGGGCACGGGCGGCACGACGCTCTCCGCCGGCGAGGAGCAGCTCGTGGCCTTCGCCCGCCTCCTCGTCCGGGACGTCTCCCTCGTCGTGCTCGACGAGGCGACCGCGCGCATGGACCCCCAGACCGAGGCGCGGGTCACCCGCGCCTCGGAGCGCCTGCTCGCCGGCCGCACCGGCGTGGTCATCGCGCACCGGCTGTCGACCACCCGGCGCTGCGACGACGTGGCCGTCCTGGAGGCCGGACGCCTGGTCCAGCACGGCCCCCGGGCGCGGGTGGCCGCGCAGGAGGGGCCCTTCCGCGACCTGCTGCGCGCGGGCGGCGAGGTCCAGGACGGCCCCGAGGTCCGGGCGCCCGCCACCCGCGCACCGCGCCGGGAGCCCCGGCCCCAGCCGCCGGCGCCGAGGACCTCCCTGGCGCGCACCGTCCTGCGGGTGCTGCTGACCCACAAGCGCTGGGGCCTCGTCGGCGGTGCGGGCTTCCTGGCCATGTCGATGCTGGGCGCCGCCGGCGTGGCGACCGCGTGGCTGTGGGGGCTCGTCGTCGCGGGCCTGGACGACGGGGAGCAGCCTTGGCTCCTCACCGGCGCGCTCGCGGCGTCCGTCGTGGTCTCCCCGGCGTTCCTGCTCATGGCGTTCCGGCTCTACCCCCTGTGGTGGGTGGCGACGTCCCTGCGCCTGCGGCTGGCCGTGATGCGGGGGCAGACCATGCAGCACCGGCTCGCCCGCACGACGCCGGGCGAGGTCACCGCGCGGGCCCTCGACAGCGACCGCCTCATGATCTACGCCGACCGCTGGGTGGACGTCGCCGTCGGCGTCGTCGTGGTCGGCGCCATCACCGTCGCGAGCCAGAGCCTCCTGGCGGGGGGCGTCGTCGCCGGCGTGCTGCTCGTGTCCGCGCTCGTCTCGGCGCTGGGGGCCCCCGCCATGGGGCGCGCCGCTCGGGTCGCGGGGGACCAGCGCGCCGTCTTCGGGGGCTCCCTGGTCTCCGCGCTCGACGCCGTCCGCACCGTCAAGCTCGCCGCCGCCGTCGGCCCGGTGCGCCGCCACCTCGCCGAGGTCGACGAGGTGCGGGTGCGCGCCTCGGTGCACGAGAACCGGGTCAAGTCCCTCCTCGAGGGCGTGCCCGTCGTCCTCGTCCAGGTCGGGGTCGTCGTCGGCTGGGCGGTCTTCCTCCTGGGCGTCTGGCCGCTGGAGACGGCCGTGCTCGTGACCACGGCCGTGACGGGTGCGGCGTGGTTCGGCACGGTCGCCGGGGCGGCCATCACCGAGGCCCCGGTCGCGCGGCGCTGGCTGCGCGCGTCGGCGGCCCTGGCGGGGGAGGGCGACCTCGTGGCGCTGCCGGCGGGGGTGGACCTGGTCGCGGGCACGGCGCCCGGCCCCCCGACGGCTCGCCGCACGCCGCTGCGGTCGCTGCGCCTGGAGGGGCTGACGGCGGTGCACGACGACGGCACCGTGGGCGTCCAGGGGGTCGACCTCGAGGTGCGGGCCGGCGAGCTCGTGCTGCTGGTGGGCCGGGTCGGCTCGGGCAAGTCGAGCCTGCTGGCGGCGCTGGCGGGGCTGGTCGACCACGAGGGCCGCCTGGTGTGGAACGGCCGGGAGGTGGAGGACCCGCAGCGCTTCCTGCGCCCGGGGCAGGTCGCCTGGGTGGGCCAGGTGCCCCGCGTGCTCTCCGGCACCTTCACCGACAACGTCGTCCTCGACCACGCCCGCGCCGCGGAGGGCGCGCTCGGTGACGCCCGCATGGGCCCGGACGTCGAGCGCGCCGGCGGGCACAGCGCCCTCGTCGGGCACCGGGGCGTCCGGCTCTCGGGCGGGCAGGTGCAGCGCCTGGCGCTCGCGCGAGCCCTCGCGACCGAGGCGGAGCTGCTCGTGGCGGACGACGTGTCCTCGGCCCTGGACGCCCGGACGGAGGGCGAGCTGTGGGACGCGCTGCGGCGCCGCGGCACCACGGTGGTCGGGTCCACGTCCAAGCGCTCGGCGCTCGTCCGCGCCGACCGCGTCGTGGTCCTCGAGGACGGACGGCTGGCGGCGACCGGCACGTGGGCCGAGCTGGAGGGCCGCTGGGGCCACCTGGCGGGGTGATCGGCGGGCGGCGCCCCGTCCCGGGGCGGGGAGCGTCAGACCCAGATCGCGATGACGCGGTCGCCGTCGCGCTGGACCTCGCGCGGGAGGGGCTCGGCCGACCCGCCCGCGACGCGGTGCGCCGACCAGGCGGCCGCCGCCGCGTCGAGTGCGTCGTCCAGGGCGACGGCCGCGGGGGCGGTCTCGAGGGCCGCGCCCAGCGCGTCGGCCCCGCACCCGAGCCCGCGCTCCCCGGCGAGGACGCCGAGGCGCTGCTGCGCCCCGCGCGCGCTGCGCTTGGGGGCCAGGACGCGCCCGGCCATGGCGGCGAAGGACAGCTCGGGGTGCACCTCCACGAGCTCGGGGCCGGGGCCCCACCGCGCCCCCGCCTCGTCCCACGCGCGGACGTGCGCGAAGAGGGCGAACGCCTGGGCGCTGGGGCTCGGGGCCCCGCTCTGCCGGGCCAGCGCCCTCGCCTCGGCGTAGCTGCCGCCGTGGGCCACCACCGGGCGGGCGGGGGTCGGGAACACCCGGGAGGCGGCCCCCCGCCGGTCGGCCCCGGGGCTGGAGGCCCCGGCCTCGGCCAGCCGGCGGCGCGCGGCCTCGTCGGCCCACCGCGGCCCGGCCTCGACCAGACCCAGCGGCAGGTCGAGCCCCACGACGGCCGCGCCGTGCCGCTCGGCGAGGTCGCGCACGTCCTGCGGGCCGTCGGCGACCTCCAGCTGCGGAGCCGCCCCCGGCCCCGCCCACAGCGCGCAGGCCCACCGCCCCCGCGCCCCGTCCACGCCCAGCACCACCGGCACGGGCCGACCCTCGCACGCGCCGGCCCTCGCGGGCCGGGAGCGCCCCCGCGCGTCGCCGTGTGCTGAGATCCAGGCATGCGCGTCCACGCCGCCACCGACCACGCCGGCTACGAGTTCCTGCAGGACCTCATCGCGCACCTGCGCGAGGCCGGCCACGACGTCGTCGACCACGGGCCCGACCACTACGACGCCCTCGACGACTACCCCGCCTTCTGCATCGCCGCCGGCGAGGCCGTCGTCGCCGACCCGGGCAGCCTGGGCGTCGTCGTCGGGGGGTCGGGCAACGGCGAGCAGATCGCCGCCAACAAGGTCGTCGGCGTGCGGGCCGCCCTCGCCTGGAGCCTCGAGACGGCGCGGCTGGCCCGTCAGCACAACGACGCCAACGTGGTCGCCGTGGGAGCGCGCCAGCACTCCGTCGCCGACGCCGTCGCGCTCGTCGACGCCTTCCTCGCCGAGCCGTTCTCGGACGACGAGCGCCACGTCCGCCGCATCGGGCAGGTCGGCGCGTACGAGCGCGGCGACCGCGCCCAGCCGTCCGCCCCCGGCGTCTGAGGTGCCCGAGGGGCACACCGTCCGGCGGCTCGCCGACGTCTTCCAGCGCGACTTCCGCGGGCAGGCCCTGCGGGTGTCCAGCCCCCAGGGCCGCTTCGCCGAGGGCGCCGCGCTGCTCGACGGGACCGAGCTGCGGCGCGCCGAGGCCCACGGCAAGCAGATGTTCCTGGGCTTCGAGGGCGGCCGGTGGCTGCGCGTGCACCTCGGCCTCTACGGCAAGTGGGCGTTCGGGACCGGCGAGCCGCCGGAGCCCCGCGGTGCCCTGCGCGTGCGGCTGCTCGGTCCGGGCGCCGACGGCGCGGGCGTCTGGGCCGACCTGCGCGGCCCCACGGCGTGCGAGGTCGTCACCACGGGCGAGAAGGAGGCCGCGCGCGCCAAGCTGGGCCCGGACCCGCTGCGCCGCGACGGCGACGCCGGTGCCTTCGCCGACCGGGTCGCCCGCAGCCGCACCTCGATCGCGGCCCAGCTCATGGACCAGGCGGTCGTGGCGGGAGTCGGCAACGTCTACCGCGCGGAGGTCCTCTTCCGGGCGCGCACGGACCCCTTCGCGCCGGGCGTCGAGGTCGGGCGGGACCGCGCCCTGGCGATGTGGGACGACCTCGTCGTGCTGCTGCGGGACGGGGTGAAGCGCGGCGCGATCGTCACGACGCTGCCGGCCGACCGGCCCGCCGGCCACCGCCGGGGCCGGGTGCGCCGCGAGGACGCCCACTACGTCTACCGGCGCCACGGCCTGCCCTGCCGGGTCTGCGGCGCGACGGTCCTGACGCGGGAGGTGGTCGGCCGCAACCTGTTCTGGTGCCCGGTCTGCCAGGCCGGCCTGCCGGAGCTGCCGTCGGAGCCGCTCGACCTCACCGCGGGCGCGGACCTCGACGCGTCCGCCCGCGCGCAGCGGACCTGACCCCACCGACCCGCCGGAGCGGCCACGGGCGGCCGGTCCCGCTGGTTACCCTCCAGGGGTGCCGACCGAGAGCCGGACCGTCCCCGGAGGGCGTGCTGCTGCGCCCACGTGGGTCCCCTCGGCGGCCGGCGGGTGGCTGGACGAGCGGCGGCGCCGCCTCGGCTGGCTCGTCCAGCTGAGGCTCCTGCCCTCGCAGACCTTCCGCCTCGGCGTGGCCACCGGCCTCGTGGTCGCGTGGGTCGTCGCGGCGATCACGGTGCCGCTGTGGGCTCCCGCGTCCGCCCTCTCCGTGGTGATCGTCCTCGGCGGGTACTTCCTGCGCCTGCGGCAGCTGGCCATGCTGCTCTTCCTCGTGGCCACGGCGCTCGTCTACGTGGTGCCCCGGCGCAACGCCGTGGACCTGCCCCGCGGGACGTCGGGCGCCGTCGTGCAGGCGGCGTCGGCGGTCATCACCCCGGGCGTCCTGTGCGTGCTCGCCGCCGTGGCGGGCGTCGTCGTCCTCATCGCGCGCAGCCGGGAGCGCCTCGGCGTCCACGGCGCGCAGGGCGAGTCCATGCTCGTCGAGCTGCGGGACCGCCTGCGGGCCCAGAGCCGGGTCGCCGACCTGCCGGAGCCCTGGCACCTGGAGCACGCCATCCGGTCCGCCTACGGGGACGGCTTCGCCGGCGACTTCGTCATCGCCCGGAGGTGGGGCCAGGAGCGGCTCGACGTCCTGCTCGTCGACGTGTCGGGCAAGGGCACGGCCGCGGGCACGCGGGCCCTCCTGCTGTCGGGGGCCTACGGCGGTCTCGTGGGGGCCCTGCCGACCTCGGGGCTGCTGCCGGCGGCCAACGACTACCTCCTCGAGCAGCACTGGAGCGAGGGCTTCGCCACCGCCCTGCACGTGAGCCTCGACCTGCGCACGGGGGAGTACGCGGCCGCGAGCGCGGGGCACCCGCCGCTGCTGCGCCACCGCGGGGGGGCGGCGCCCGACCGGTGGGTGACCGCCGAGGTCGAGGGCGGGCCCGCCCTCGGCCTGCTGCCCGACGTCGGCTTCCCGTCCGTGCGGGGCGTGCTCGAGCCGGGCGACGCGCTGCTGCTCTACACCGACGGCGTCGTCGAGGCGCCCGGCCGCGACCTGGCCCAGGGCATCGACCTGCTGGCGCACGCCGCCGGCGAGCTGACGGCGGGCCCGGGGCTGGTCGGCAGCGCTCGGCGCCTCGTCGACGCCGTCGCCGCCGAGGACGACGACCGCTCCGTGGTCGTCCTGTGGCGCGAGCCCGCGTGAGCGGGAGGGGCCCGGGGGCCGCTCGGCGCCCGACCGTGGAGCTGCTGCGACGGCTGTCGCTGACCACCGGGGCGGCGGGCGCCGCCCCGGTGGAGGAGGCCTGGGAGCGCTACGCGCAGCCGGCCCTGTGGAGCACGTGGTCCCCGCAGATCCGGTCCGTCGACCTGCCCGCGCGCATCGCGCCCGGCGTCCGGGGTGCCGTCCACGGTCCTGGCGGGCTGCGGGCGGACGTCGTCGTGGAGGACGTGGACGAGCAGCGGCGCACGTGGTCGTGGTCCGTCGTCCTGGGCCGCCCGGGCGTCCCGGGCGTGGGGCTGCACCTCGACCACGCGGTGGAGGCGGCGCCCGGCGGCGGCTGCTCGACGTCGCTCGTCCTGACCGGACCGGCGCCCGTGGTCCTCGGCTACGCGCCGGCGGCCTGGTGGGCGCTGCGGCGGCTCGTGCGCCCCTGAGCGGCGCCTCGCGCCGTGCGATCCGAGACGGTGGAGCGGGTGACGGGAATCGAACCCGCGTAGCCAGTTTGGAAGACTGGGGCTCTACCATTGAGCTACACCCGCGACGTCGGCGCTGACGCCGACGCGGCCCACCCTAGCGAGTGGCCGAGGTGGTCTCCTCCGCCCCGCCCGGGACGCCGCCGTCCCGGTGCCCGCGCCGGCCCCGGAGCCGCCGGCGACGACGGGGCCGCGCCGGTCGTCGCCGTCTAGGCTGGCCCCGGCCGGTGCCCGCAGGGGGCCAGCCACGGGGTGTGGCGCAGCTTGGTAGCGCGTCCGCTTTGGGAGCGGAAGGTCCCCGGTTCGAATCCGGGTACCCCGACCGACGAGGGCCGGGCGGTGCCCGTGCGGGCGCCCCCGGCGCCGCTCGGGCACCGGTTCGGCCGCGAGCGGCGTCACGGCTATCGTGGGCGGCTGGCCCGCGCCCGTCCCGCCGTCCGAGGCGAGGAGCCCCGCCGCTGGCGGGGTCAGGGGCGCACGTCGAACCGCATCTGGAGCCCGCGCAGTGAAGAGCGCCGTCGAGACCCTCACGCCGACCCGGGTCAAGCTGACCGTCGAGGTCCCCCTGGCCGAGCTGAAGCCGAGCCTCGACAAGGCCTACCGCGAGATCGGGCAGCAGGTCACCGTGCCCGGCTTCCGGAAGGGCAAGGTCCCCCCGCGCATCATCGACCAGCGCGTCGGTCGCGCCGCGGTGCTGCAGGAGGCCGTCAACGACGCCCTGCCGCAGTTCTACAGCCAGGCCGCCCAGGAGCAGGAGCTCCGCGTGCTGGGCCAGCCGACCGTGGACGTCACCGAGGTCCCCGTCGACGACGACAGCCAGCTCGTCTTCACCGCCGAGGTCGACGTGCGCCCGGCGATCGACCTCCCGGACTACGCCTCCATCGAGGTCTCCGTGGACGACGTCGAGGTCTCCGAGGAGGACGTGACGACGCGCCTCGACGCGCTGCGCGCCCGCTTCGGCACGCTCTCCGGCGTCGACCGCGCCGTCCAGGACGGCGACTTCCTGTCCATCGACATCCGCGCCGAGATCGACGGCACGGAGATCGACACGGCCGAGGGCATCTCCTACCAGGTGGGCGCGGGCACCATGCTCGACGGCACGGACGAGGCCGTCACCGGCCTGTCCGCCGGCGAGTCCGCGACCTTCACCGCCCCCCTGGCCGGCGGCGACCAGGCCGGGCAGGACGCGCAGGTCACCGTGACGGTCCAGTCCGTCAAGGAGCGCCAGCTCCCCGAGGCCGACGACGACTTCGCGCAGATGGCCTCGGAGTTCGACACGATGGACGAGCTCACCGCCGACCTGCGCGAGCAGGCCCGCAAGGCGGCCGTCCTCGAGCAGGGCGTCCAGGCCCGCGACAAGGTGCTCGACGCCCTGCGCGAGCAGGTCGAGGTCCCCGTGCCCGAGTCGCTCGTCGAGCAGGAGGTCCACCGCCACCTCGAGAGCGAGGGCCGGCTCGAGGACGCCGAGCACCGCACCGAGGTCACCGAGCAGACGCAGCAGGCCCTGCGCACCCAGCTGCTCCTCGACGCGGTCGTGGAGCAGGAGCAGGTGCAGGTCTCGCAGGAGGAGCTCGTCGAGTACCTCGTGCAGACGGCGCCCCAGATGGGCATGGAGCCCAGCGCCTTCGCCCAGGCGGTCCAGGAGGCTGGCCAGGTGCCGGCCATGGTCTCCGAGGTCGCCCGCCGCAAGGGCCTGGCCGTCGTCCTCGAGGGCGCGACCATCACCGACGCCTCCGGCAACAAGGTCGACCTCTCCGAGGACGAGGACGGCCCCGAGACCACCGACGTCGACGAGGCCGCCGACGCCGAGGGCGACGCCCCGGCCACCGAGGCCTCCGACGAGGACGGCTCGCGCGCCTGAGCCACGCCGTCGACGCCCCGACCCCCGCACGGGGGTCGGGGCGTCGTCATGTCCGGCGCTCGAGGTGCCGTACCGGGACGGCGGCGACGTGCCCGGCTGGGCTGGGTGCGGCGGGTCGGGTCCCCGCGGGGCACTGGCTGCGCGCTCGTGCGGGGCGTGCGCCCCGCACGAGCTGCTCGCCTCACGTGCCCCGCGGGGACCCGACCCGCCGCCGCTCCACCTCGCCCCGCGCGCGGTGAGGTCGCCGCAGTCGCCCCGGTGCAGCGCTGCGTGCCCGACTCACGCGACCCACCGCTCCCGGCCCAGCCCGGCACGCCTCCCGTCCTGCTGGCCGCCGGCCGCTCGTCCGCCCCGCCGCCCGTGCGCCGCACGGGGGAGCGGGGTGCGCCCACGGCGAACACCCGTGGGGCGTCGGAACGGGGGCCGGGGGCAGGGGGTTAGGGTCGATGCCAGACCTCATGGGATGACCTCCGGGCCCACCGGACGGGCGGGTGCGACGTCTCGACGCCGCGCCGGCCGCTCGTCGGGACCGGTGCAGTGCACGAGACACGACCAGGGGCGCGACCCGCGCGAGCGGGGCGCCCAGGCGAGGACGGAGCGAAGAGCGTGGTGCAGACACCAGGCGCGTACGGCGTCACGGACGGCGTCACCGCTCGGGGGCCCGGCGGCAGCGTCGGGCTCGACGAGCACATCTACCAGCGGCTGCTGCGCGAGCGCATCATCTGGCTCGGCTCCGAGGTCCGCGACGAGAACGCCAACGCCATCTGCGCGCAGATGCTGCTGCTGGCGGCCGAGGACCCCGAGAAGGACATCCACCTCTACATCAACTCGCCCGGCGGCTCGGTGACGGCCGGCATGGCCATCTACGACACGATGCAGTTCGTGACGCCCGACGTGGCCACGTACGGCATGGGCCTGGCCGCCTCGATGGGGCAGTTCCTGCTCTCCTCTGGCGCCCCGGGCAAGCGCTACGCCACGCCCCACGCGCGGATCATGATGCACCAGCCCTCCGGCGGCTTCGGCGGCACGGTGAGCGACATCCGCATCCAGGCCGAGCTCATCAACAACATGAAGCGCACGCTGAGCCAGCTGACGGCGGACCAGACGGGCAAGTCGATCGAGCAGATCAACCTCGACAACGACCGCGACCGCTGGTTCACCGCGGCCGAGGCGCTCGAGTACGGCTTCATCGACCACGTCGAGGCCCACGCCGCGGACGTCCGCGGCGGCGGCGGCACGAGCTGAGGAGCCCTTCGATGGCAGACACGACCGACCACAGCGCGATCGCCGGCGGCACGGCGCCGCAGATGCCGAGCAGCCGCTACATCCTCCCGCAGTTCGAGGAGCGCACGCCCTACGGCTTCAAGCGGCAGGACCCGTACAACAAGCTCTTCGAGGACCGCGTCATCTTCCTCGGGGTGCAGGTGGACGACGCGTCCGCGGACGACGTCATGGCGCAGATCCTCGTCCTGGAGTCCATGGACCCGGACCGCGACATCACCATGTACATCAACTCCCCGGGCGGCTCCTTCACGGCGCTGACGGCGATCTACGACACGATGCAGTACGTCAAGCCGGACATCCAGACCGTCTGCCTCGGGCAGGCGGCCTCGGCGGCGGCCGTGATCCTCGCGGCCGGTGCACCGGGCAAGCGGCTGGCGCTGCCGAACGCGCGCGTGCTGATCCACCAGCCGGCGCTCTCCAGCGGCGACTACGCGCAGGCCTCGGACATCGAGATCCACGCCGCCGAGGCGCTGCGCATGCGCAACTGGCTCGAGGAGACGACGGCGTTCCACAGCAACCGCGACGTCGAGCAGGTCCGCCTGGACATCGAGCGCGACAAGATCCTCACGGCTCCGCAGGCCCTGGAGTACGGCCTCGTGGACCAGATCCTGCCGAGCCGCAAGGGGCGGGTGCAGGTCTCCGCGTGACGTCGGACCCCCACCGGGTCGCCAGGGCGACCCGGTGGGGGACCACGCGTGACGAGCGCGGCAGCCGGGTCGTCCCGCGCGACAGGGCGCGGCGGCGCTGACACGGCCCGCCGGGTGGTGTGTGATGGGACGAGCCCGGTGACCGCCGGGGCAGCAGGGAGGAGTGGGCCGTGGCGCGCATCGGGGACGGTGGCGACCTGCTGAAGTGCTCCTTCTGCGGGAAGAGCCAGAAGCAGGTCAAGAAGCTGATCGCCGGACCCGGCGTCTACATCTGCGACGAGTGCATCGACCTCTGCAACGAGATCATCGAGGAGGAGCTCGCCGAGGCCAGCGAGCTCGGGCTGGTCGACCTGCCCAAGCCGCGGGAGATCTTCGACTTCCTCGAGGAGTTCATCGTCGGCCAGGACGCCGCGAAGCGGGCCCTGGCGGTGGCGGTCTACAACCACTACAAGCGCGTGCAGGCGACGCCGCCGGCGGCCAGCGGCCGTGACGACGCCGTCGAGCTCGCCAAGTCCAACATCCTGCTCATCGGGCCGACGGGGACGGGCAAGACCTACCTCGCGCAGACCCTGGCGCGGATGCTCAACGTGCCCTTCGCCATCGCGGACGCCACGGCGCTGACCGAGGCCGGCTACGTCGGCGAGGACGTCGAGAACATCCTGCTCAAGCTCATCCAGGCCGCGGACTTCGACGTCAAGAAGGCCGAGCAGGGCATCATCTACATCGACGAGGTCGACAAGATCGCTCGCAAGAGCGAGAACCCGTCGATCACCCGCGACGTCTCCGGCGAGGGCGTGCAGCAGGCGCTGCTGAAGATCCTCGAGGGGACGACGGCGTCGGTGCCGCCGCAGGGCGGTCGCAAGCACCCCCACCAGGAGTTCATCACCATCGACACGTCGAACGTGCTGTTCGTCGTCGGGGGGGCTTTCGCGGGGCTCGAGGAGATCATCGCCTCGCGCACCGGCAAGGGCGGCGTCGGCTTCGGCGCGCAGCTGCACACCAAGTCCGAGGACGTCGACGTCTTCGGCCAGGTGATGCCGGAGGACCTCACGAAGTTCGGGCTCATCCCGGAGTTCATCGGGCGCCTGCCGGTCATCACGACGGTGAGCAAGCTCGACGCCGACGCCCTCGTGAAGATCCTCACCGAGCCGCGCAACGCGCTCGTGCGCCAGTACCAGCGCATGTTCGAGATCGACGGCGTCGAGCTGGAGTTCTCGGAGGAGGCGCTCCGGGCCATCGCCGAGCAGGCCATCCTCCGCGGCACGGGCGCCCGCGGCCTCCGCGCGATCATGGAGGAGGTGCTGATGCCGGTCATGTTCGACATCCCCTCCCGCGAGGACGTCGCCCGCGTGGTCATCAGCCGCGAGGTCGTCCTCGAGAACGTGCTGCCGACGCTCGTGCCGCGCGACGCCGGCACGGCAGCGCCCCGCAAGCGCGAGCGCCGGGACAAGTCGGCCTGAGCCGCCCGGACCCGCTTCAGGCGAGGCCGAGCTGGCCCGTGCGCTGAGCCTGCGGCTCGCCATGGGTCGACCGAGGAGCGCAGGCCTCGGTCGCCGAGTGACCGGGGAGCGCCCGTCTCGACGAACGGGGCATCGGCCGTGCCCGCTGCTCCCCGGTCGCCTGACCGGCGAGCCCGCTGCTCCTCAGACGGAGTCGCCTCAGCCGCGCCGTCCACCGAGCTGGCGCCGGCGCTCGGCGCTGATCAGCAGCGCCTGCCGACGGCAGCCCGTCGGGTCGCTGGTCAGCCGTCGGTGCGTGAGGCGGAGCGTCAGCACCCCCCGCTCGGCGAGGCGGGCGTCACGTCGGACGTCGCGCTCGCGGTCGCTCGTCCCGTCGTGGTGCGGCGTCCGTCGGGCTCCACCGCCAGCTGCGCGGCCTCGTCGTAGAGGTCCAGCCGCACCGACCGTCCGCCGAGCTGCACGCGCTCCTGCCATCGCCGTCCGGCGAACGCCGGTCCGTGGACGACCTCACGGTGGCCCCAGATCTCGAGCTCGCTCTCGCAGCCGCCCTCGAGCAGGTCGGGCAGCGCCCCGGGCCGGGCGCGCCCGGGGGGCCTCGCCTGCGCGGCGAGCTCGACGCGCAGGCGCCCGGCGGTCGAGCGGCGCTCGCGGACCGCCGTGATGACGGCCGCTCGCCGGAGGTCCACGATGAGCCTGGGCCAGGCCTCGACGACGGCGCTCCCCGGTCGCGACGTGAGCGGAGCGCGTGCTCCCCGGTCAGGGCGACCGGAGGCACGAGGACGCTCGCGCCCGTCGGGAGGCCGCAGTCGGGCGGGGTCTCAGGCCGGCGACGTCGCGTAGACGCGGTGGACGAGCCCGGAGCGCCCGGCGCGGTCGGCCTCCTCGACGACGAAGCCGGCGTCCACGGCCAGGCGCCGGGCGTCGCGCAGCAGGTGGTCGGCCTGCCAGCGGACGGTCACGGGGTCCAGGACGCGCTGGAGCGCCCTCGCCGCTCGGGAGCGGCACGGGCCGTGCTCGACCAGCAGCAGCCGGCCCCCCGGTCGCAGCACCCGCCGCGCCTGCGCCAGCGCCGCCGCGGGGTCGGGCACCGTGCACAGCGCGTACGTGGCGACGACGGCGTCCACGCAGGCGTCCGGGAGGTCCAGGGCCTGGACGTCGCCGTGCCGCAGGTCGACGCGCTCCTGCAGACCGAGGCTCCGCCGGCGCGAGCGGGCGACGTCCAGCATCGCCTCCGAGAGGTCGACGCCGACCACGCGGTCGACCTGCGGTCCGTAGCGCGGGAGGTTCAGCCCCGTGCCCACGGCCAGCTCGAGCACGACGCCGCTCGCGCGCGACGTCGCCCACTCGCGGTGGTGCCCCAGCAGCCGACGCTCGGCGACGGCGAAGACCCTGTCGTAGTCCTGCGCGTGCGCGTCGTAGACCCGTCGGACCCGCGCGGTCGGGCTGCTGCGCACGAGGGGTCCTCCCGGTTGGCCTCCGGCAGGGCCGGTGGGGCGGTCTGCGGTGGTGGTCGCCCGACGACCGTCGATGCCGGGCCGACACCGGGGCCGGGCCGCCCGTCCGCCGGACGGCCCGGTCTCGTCGCGACCGGGTCAGGCGTCCTCGGTCACCAGCTCCACGTCGGAGACGACGAGCTCCTCGCCGCCCTCGCGCAGGTCGAGCACGTCCACCCGGCCGGCGCCGCGCAGGTCGTCCGCGGCGAGGCGCAGGAGCGCCACCTCGGTCGCCGGGGCGGTGACCACGGCGCGCCGGGCCTGCGTGCGCTGGGAGACCTTGGCCTGCGACTTGGCCTTCCGGACGCCGGCCAGCGCGCTGCCGACCACGGGCAGCGCCCGCGGGTCCGCGTCCCCGCCGACGGCGCGCAGGGGAGCGGCGACCGGCCAGGCGGCGCGGTGCACGGACCCGCCGTCGTGCGACCACGACCAGACCTCCTCCGTGGCGAAGGGGAGGACGGGCGCCAGGAGCCGCAGCAGGACGTCGAGCGCGGTCGACAGCGCGGCCCGGGCCGAGCGGGCGCCGGCGTCGGCCTCCTCGGCGCCGCCCGCGTACGCGCGGTCCTTGACCAGCTCGAGGTAGTCGTCGCAGAAGCGCCAGAAGAACGTCTCGGTCACCGACAGGGCGCGCTGGTGGTCGTAGGCCTCGAACGCGGCGGTCGCCTCATCCACGACCTCGGCCAGGCCGGCGAGCATCGCCCGGTCGACCGGCTCGGTGACGTCCTCCGCGGGTGCGGAGCCGAACGAGAGCACGAACTTGCTGGCGTTGAGGACCTTGATGGCCAGGCGGCGCCCGACCTTCATCTGCGCGACGTCGAAGGTGGCGTCGGTGCCCAGGCGCGCCGAGGCGGCCCAGTAGCGCACGGCGTCGGTGCCGTGGTCCTCCAGCAGGTCCACGGGCGTGACGACGTTGCCCTTGGACTTGCTCATCTTCTTGCGGTCCGGGTCGAGGATCCAGCCGCTGATGGCCGCGTTGCGCCACGGCAGGGCGTCGTCCTCGAGGTGGGCGCGCACGACCGTGGAGAACAGCCAGGTGCGGATGATGTCCTGCCCCTGCGGGCGCAGGTCGTAGGGGGCCACGCGCGACCACAGGTCCGCGTCGCCGTCGCGCTCGCCCCAGCCGCCGGCGATCTGGGGGCTCAGCGACGACGTCGCCCACGTGTCCATGACGTCGGCCTCGCCGACGAAACCGCCCGCGGCGCCGCGCTGGGACTCCTCGTACCCGGCGGGGACGTCGCTCGAGGGGTCGACCGGCAGGTCCGCCACCGGCGGCGTGATCGGCTCGTCGTAGCGGGGCGCGCCGTCCTCTCCGACCGGGTACCAGACCGGGATGGGCACGCCGTAGGAGCGCTGGCGGCTGACGAGCCAGTCACCGGTCAGCCCGCCCACCCAGTTCTCGTAGCGCACGCGCATGAAGGACGGGTGGAAGGCCAGCTCGGCGCCCCGGTCGAGCAGCTGCTGGCGCAGCTCGCCGTCGCGGCCGCCGTTGCGCAGGTACCACTGCCGGCTGGTGACGATCTCGAGGGGCTTGTCGCCCTTCTCGAAGAAGTTGGTCTTGCGCTGCGTCGGCACCGGCTCGCCGTCGAGGTCGCCGCTCTCGCGCAGGGCGGCCACGACCGCCTCGCGCGCGGAGAAGGACGTCTTGCCCGCGAGCCGGGCGTAGACCTCGCGGCCGCGCTCGCCGGTGACCCATGACGGCGTCTCGCGCACGAGCCGCCCGTCGCGGCCGACGACGGGGCGGGTGGGCAGCTGCAGGTCGCGCCACCACTGCACGTCGGTGAGGTCGCCGAAGGTGCAGCACATGGCGATGCCGGCGCCCTTGTCGGGCTCGGCGGCCGGGTGCGCCAGCACGGGGATCTCGACGTCGAACAGCGGGGAGCGGACCGTCGTGCCGAACAGCGGCTGGTACCGCTCGTCGTCGGGGTGCGCGATGAGCGCCACGACGGCGGGGACGAGCTCCGGCCGCGTGGTCTCGATGTGGACCGGCTCACCGGAGTCGGTGCGGGAGAACGCGACCCGGTGGAAGGCGCCCGGGTAGTCGCGCGCCTCGAGCTCGGCCTGGGCCACGGCGGTCTGGAAGGTGACGTCCCACAGGCCGGGGGCCTGGGCCTGGTAGGCCTGGCCGCGCTCGAGGTTGGCGAGGAAGGCCTGCTGGGAGACGGCGCGGGAGCGGTCGTCGATGGTCTGGTACTGCTGCGTCCAGTCCACCGACAGCCCGAGGCGGCGGAACAGCGCCTCGAAGGCCTTCTCGTCCTCCTGCGTCAGCTCCACGCACAGGCGCGTGAAGGTGCGCCGGTCGACGGGCACCTGGTCGGCGGCCTTGACGCTCTTGCCCTCGGCGCCCCGGAGCGGGGGGACGAAGTCCGGGTCGTGGGGGAGCGAGGGGTCGCAGCGGACGCCGAAGTAGTTCTGCACCCGGCGCTCGGTCGGCAGGCCGTTGTCGTCCCAGCCGATCGGGTAGAAGACCGTCTTCCCGCGCATCCGCTGGAAGCGGGCCACGAGGTCGGTGTGCGTGTACGAGAAGACGTGGCCCACGTGCAGGGACCCCGACGCGGTGGGCGGCGGGGTGTCGATCGAGTAGACGTCGGCGCGCTGCGCCGAGCGGTCGAAGCGGTAGGTGCCGCCCTCCTCCCAGACGCGCGACCAGCGGTCCTCGAGGCCGTCGAGGGAGGGCTTGTCCGGGACCTGCGGGGTGCGCGCGTCGGGCATGGGGCCGATCTTCCCAGACCGGCGGCGCGGGTCCGGCCCGTCGGGGCGCGCGCGGCGGGGCCCAGCGGGGACGGGGGAGCCGCGACCGTCCTACTCTCGGGGCGCGCCGGCACAGAGGCCGGCGGGCCCCGCGGGGCCGGTGACGCGACGACGCGGCGAGAGCCGATGAGGAGCCCGACGGTGAGCGACAGCGCCCCCACGACGATGCAGGCGGTCGTCTGCCACGGCCCGCAGGACTACCGGCTGGCGGAGGTCCCGGTGCCCCGGCCCGGGCCGGGCGAGGCCCTCGTGCGCGTGCAGGCCGTGGGCATCTGCGCGAGCGACCTGAAGTGCTACCACGGCGCCGCGAAGTTCTGGGGCGACGACAGCCGCCCCGCGTGGGCCGAGACCGAGGTCGTGCCGGGCCACGAGTTCGTCGGCGAGGTCGTCGAGGTCGACGACGAGGCCGCCGCCCGCTGGGGGGTCTCCGTCGGGGACCGCGTGGTCGCCGAGCAGATCGTCCCGTGCGGCGAGTGCCGCTACTGCCTGCGCGGGCAGTACCACCTGTGCGCACCGCACGTGATGTTCGGCTTCAAGCGCGCCACCCCGGGCGCCATGGCGGAGTACATGGTCTTCCCGGCGAACGCCCGCGTGCACACGGTCGACCCGACCATCCCGCCCCAGCACGCCGCCTTCGCCGAGCCGCTGGCGTGCTCGCTGCACGCGGTCGAGCGCGCGGGCATCCAGTTCGGGGACGTCGTCGTCGTCGCAGGGTGCGGGCCCATCGGCCTCGGCATGATCGCCGGGGCCCGGGCCAAGGGCCCCGCCCACGTCGTCGCGCTGGACGCCGTCCCGGCCAAGCTCGAGCTGGCCAGGAAGTGCGGCGCCGACGTCGTGGTGGACATCGCCGAGGAGGACGTCCAGGAGGTCGTCGCCTCGCTGACCGACGGCTACGGCGCCGACGTCTACATCGAGGGCACCGGCCACCCCTCGGCGGTCGGCCAGGGCCTGGCCCTGCTGCGCAAGCAGGGCACCTTCGTGGAGTACTCGGTCTTCAAGGACGCCGTCTCCGTCGACTGGTCGATCATCAGCGACGACAAGGAGCTCGACGTCCTGGGCGCCCACCTGGGGGCCTACACCTGGCCGGCGGCGATCGCGATGATCGAGTCCGGGGTGCTGCCGCTGGACGAGATCTGCTCCCACCAGCTGCCGATCTCCCGCTTCCAGGAGGGCCTGGACCTCGTCGCCGACTCCTCGCGCTCGGTGAAGGTCTCGCTCCTGCCGGGGTGACCTCCCGCGGGGAGCGGCGCCTCGGGCGAGCGAGGGGGCGGGCGACTGCGGGGCATGACCACCGGGGGTGGGGCGTTGGCACCACCAGGACCGGACCCATGGGGGCCGGTCAGGACGAGCAGCAGGACGTCGGACGAGCACAGGAGGAGCCATGGCTGAGCAGGGCTGGACGATCGTCGTCGGGGCTGACGACGCAGGGGTGCAGTACAAGGACGCCATCAAGGCCGACCTGGAGGCCGACGACCGCGTCGCGGAGGTGATCGACGTCGGCGTCAACGGCGACGAGTCGACCGCCTACCCGCACGTGGCCGTCGAGGCCGCCCGCCGCGTGGCCGACGGCCGCGCGGACCGCGCGCTGCTCGTGTGCGGCACGGGGCTCGGCGTCGCCATCAGCGCCAACAAGGTGCCGGGCGTGCGCGCCGTGACGGCGCACGACAGCTTCTCCGTCGAGCGCGCCGTCCTGTCCAACGACGCCCAGGTCCTGTGCTTCGGCCAGCGCGTCGTCGGGCTCGAGCTGGCCCGTCGCCTCGCCAAGGACTGGCTGGGCTACCGCTTCGACACCTCCTCGGCCTCGGCGGCCAAGGTCGACGCGATCAGCGGGTACGAGCGCGAGGCCGCCTCGCTGGCCACCGACCGCGACGCCGAGCTGGCCAAGTGCGACTGACCGCCTGAGCCGCGGCGCCACGACCTCGAGGCTGCAGCCGCGGGACGCCCGTCCGGTGGCGGCAGCCTCGAGGTCGGTCTCGAGCTCTCCGCGGACTGCGGCGAGATGGAGGTCCGCGTCACCGGGCGACCCGTCGGGTGACGCGAACCTCCATCTCACCGGCGCGGTGCGCCCCGCGCTGTGCTCGCTGGCCGCCCGCGCCCGCGGGCGCGTAGCCTGGTCGCACACGGCGTCGACCCGGCCATCACCGGCGAGCCTCCGGAAGAACAGGCGCAGCCCCGCGAGGGGAGGCGCCCCAGTAGACCCGGACGGGACCAGCCCGTCATCGCTGGAGAACGAGCGGCGTCCGGCACGCGAGTGCGGGACGCAAGCGAGGTGGTACCGCGGGAGCACCGGCCGGACGCCGGGCCCTCGTCCTCGTGGTCGGAGCGCACGCGCGTGCGCCCGGGCGAGGAGGTCCGCACCGTGGTCTACCCCCAGGCCAGCTCCGGCCAGGACGTGCCGGAGGCCGGCGTCAGCTCGTCGCCGGACCTCCCCGCGCTCGAGCGCCGCGTCCTCGACCACTGGGCCGCCGACGGCACGTTCCGCGCCAGCGTCGAGCAGCGGTCGGCGGGCGAGGACGGCGCCAACGAGTACGTCTTCTACGACGGCCCGCCGTTCGCCAACGGCCTGCCCCACTACGGCCACCTGCTCACCGGCTACGTCAAGGACGTCGTCCCGCGATACCAGACCATGCGCGGGCGCCGGGTGGAGCGGCGCTTCGGCTGGGACTGCCACGGCCTGCCCGCCGAGCTCGAGGCCGAGCGTCAGCTGGGCATCGGCGGCAAGCGCGACGTGCTCGAGATGGGCATCGAGGTCTTCAACGAGGCCTGCCGGGCCAGCGTGCTCCGGTACACCGACGAGTGGCAGGACTACGTCACCCGCCAGGCGCGCTGGGTCGACTTCGACGCCGACTACAAGACCCTCGACCTCTCCTACATGGAGAGCGTCATGTGGGCCTTCAAGACCCTGCACGACAAGGGCCTGGTCTACGAGGGCCAGCGGGTGCTGCCGTACTGCTGGCGCGACGAGACGCCGCTGTCCAACCACGAGCTGCGGATGGACGACGACGTCTACCAGCAGCGGCAGGACCCGGCGGTCACCGTCTGGTTCGGCCTGGAGACGGGCGAGCGCCTGCTGGCGTGGACGACGACGCCGTGGACCCTGCCGAGCAACCTCGCCGTCGCCGTCGGGCCCGACGTCGACTACGCCGTCGTCGAGGCCGGCCCCGCGGCCGCCTGCGGCGAGGGCGGCGAGGGCGGCGAGCGCTACGTCCTCGCCGAGGCCCGCCTGGGCGCCTACGCCGAGGTCCTCGACCTGGGCGAGGACCCGTCGGCGCGCGTCGTGGAGCGGCTGCGCGGGGCCGACCTGGTCGGGCGCCGGTACGCCCCGCTGTTCGACTACCTCGCCGACGCCGAGGTCTTCAGCACCGAGCGCGCGTTCGTCGTCGTGCCGAGCGACCACGTGACGACCGAGGACGGCACCGGCGTCGTCCACATGGCGCCAGCCTACGGCGAGGACGACCAGCGGGTCTGCGCCGAGCACGGCATCCCGGTCGTCCTCACGGTCGACGACCGCGCGCGCTTCACCTCCGTGGTGCCCGACTTCGAGGGCCAGCACGTCTTCGAGGCCAACACCCCGATCACCCGGGTGCTGCGCGAGCGCGGGCAGCTCCTGCGCGCCGACAGCTACGTGCACTCCTACCCGCACTGCTGGCGCTGCCGGAACCCGCTGATCTACAAGGCCGTCTCCTCGTGGTTCGTCGAGGTGACGAAGGTCAAGGACCGGATGGTCGAGCTCAACCAGCTCGTCGAGTGGGTGCCCGGCCACGTCAAGGACGGGCAGTTCGGCAAGTGGCTGGAGGGGGCCCGCGACTGGTCCATCAGCCGCAACCGCTTCTGGGGCAGTCCGCTGCCGGTGTGGGTCTCGGACGACCCTGCGCACCCGCGCACCGACGTCTACGGCTCCCTCGACGAGCTGGAGCGCGACTTCGGCGTCCGCCCGACCGACCTGCACCGGCCGTTCGTCGACGAGCTCACCCGGCCGAACCCCGACGACCCCACGGGGCGCTCGACCATGCGCCGCGTGCCCGACGTCCTGGACGTGTGGTTCGACTCCGGCTCCATGCCGTTCGCGCAGGTGCACGCGCCGTTCGAGAACGGCGACTGGTTCGAGCACCACTTCCCCGGCGACTTCGTCGTGGAGTACATCGGCCAGACGCGCGGCTGGTTCTACACGATGCACGTGCTGGCGACGGCCCTGTTCGACCGGCCGGCGTTCCGCCGCGTCGTCAGCCACGGGATCGTCCTCGGCGACGACGGCCAGAAGATGTCCAAGAGCCTGCGCAACTACCCCGACGTCGGCGAGGTCTTCGCCCGCGACGGCTCCGACGCCATGCGGTGGTTCCTCATGGCCTCGCCCGTGCTGCGCGGCGGCAACCTCGTGGTCACCGAGGCCGGCATCCGGGAGGGCGTGCGGGCCGTGCTGCTGCCGCTGTGGAACGCGTGGTCCTTCTTCGCGCTCTACGCCAACAGCGCGGACGGCGGCCGCGGGCGAGCGGCACGTCTCGACGCCCCGCCGTCCGCGGACCCGCTGGACCGGTACGTGGTCGCCCGCACGGCCGACCTCGTCGACGACGTCACGGCGGCGCTCGACGTCGTCGACGTCGCGGGGGCCTGCGAGGCCGTGCGCGAGTTCGTCGACGTGCTGACCAACTGGTACGTCCGGCGCTCGCGCGCGCGCTTCTGGGCCGAGGACGGCGCGGCGATGGACACGCTCGCGCGCGTCCTGGAGGTCGTCGCCCGCGTGGCCGCGCCGCTGCTGCCGCTGACCACCGAGGAGGTCTGGCGCGGGCTGACGGGCGGGCGCAGCGTCCACCTGGAGGACTGGCCGTCCTCCGGCGCCGAGCACGGCCTCGCGCACGACCCGGAGCTCGTGGCGGCGATGGACCGCGTGCGGGCGGTCTGCTCCGCGGCGTCGTCCCTGCGCAAGGGCGCCGGGCTGCGCACGCGGCTGCCGCTGGCGCGACTGGAGGTGGTCGTCGAGGACCTGGCCGCGCTGGAGCCCTTCGCCGACGTCGTCCGCGACGAGGTCAACGTGCGGGAGGTGGTGCTGCGCAGCACGGCCGACGCCGGGGGAGGTGTCGTGGAGAGGGTCGTCGTCAACGCCCGCGCGGCCGGGCCGCGCCTGGGCAAGCAGGTGCAGGTGGCGCTGGGGGCCGCCAAGGCCGGGGACGTGCAGATCGGCGAGGACGGCACGGTCGTCGCCGGTGGCATCGCCCTGCAGGAGGGGGAGTACGAGGTGGCGCGCGTGGTCGGCGAGCAGGCGCCGGGGACGGCGACGCAGGTGCTGCCCGGCAGCGGCTGGGTGGTCCTGTCCACCGAGGTCACGCCGGAGCTCGCGGCCGAGGGCGTCGCCCGCGACGTCGTCCGCACCGTCCAGCAGGCGCGCCGCGACGCGGGCCTCGCGCTGGGGGACCGCATCCGGCTCACCGTGCTCGGCGACGACCCGGTGGTGGACGCGGTGATGACCCACCAGGGCCTGCTGCAGCGGGAGGTGCTGGCGGACTCCGTCGGCGTGGCGACCTTCGCGGCCGCCCGGGACGTGGGAGGAGCGGCGGGAGCGCTCGCGGACGGCGACGCCGACCCCGCGGGCGGCGTCAGCGACGGCGTCGTCGGCGACGGCGCGGCCGTGCGCGTCCGGGTGGAGCAGCGATGAGCGCCCCGACGGGGTCCTCGGCCCCCGGCTCGCCGGCCGGTCGCCTGCGCGCCGCCCACGCCGAGCTGCTCGCCCGCACCCCCGAGAGCGCGGTGCAGCCCCGGCTGGACCCGGTGCGCCGGGCGCTGGAGCTCCTCGGCGACCCCCACCGGGCGTACCCGGTGGTCCACGTCGGGGGCACCAACGGCAAGACGTCGACGGCGCGCATCGCCGAGCGGCTGCTGCGCGAGCACGACCTGCGCACCGGGCGCTTCACCAGCCCGCACCTGCACAGCGTCACCGAGCGCATCAGCGTGGACGGCCTGCCGCTGGCCGACGAGGCCTTCGCCGACCTGCACGAGGACGTCGCGCCGTACCTGGCGCTCGTCGACGGCGAGCTGCGGACCGCCGGCGAGGTGCCGCTGACGTACTTCGAGGCGCTCGCCGTGATGGCCTTCGCGGCCTTCGCGGAGGCGCCGGTGGACGTCGCCGTCGTCGAGGTGGGCCTGGGCGGCGCGTGGGACGCCACGAACGTCGTCGAGTCCGCCGTCCAGGTCGTCACGCCCGTCTCGCTGGACCACACCGACCTGCTCGGCGACACGGTGGAGGAGATCGCGGGGGAGAAGGCCGGGATCCTGCGCCGCAACGCCATCGCCGTGGTCGGCCGGCAGCCCGACGGCGTCGACGACGTCCTGCGCGAGCGCGCCGCCTCGCTGCACGTGCGGCTCGTGCGCGAGGACGAGCACTTCGCGCTCGCGGGCCGCTCGGTCGCGGTCGGCGGCCAGCTCATCGCCGTCCAGGGGCTCGCCGCCCGCTACGAGGACGTCTTCCTGCCGCTGCACGGCGAGCACCAGGCCCACAACGCCGCGCTCGCCGTCGTCGCCGTCGAGGCGCTGCTCGGCGGGGGCGAGCGCGCCCTCGACGGCTCGGTCCTGGAGACGGCGCTCGGCGACGTCGCCTCCCCGGGGCGCCTGGAGGTGCTGCGGCCCTCGCCGCTCGTGCTCGTCGACGCGGCGCACAACCCGGCCGGCGTCGAGAGCCTCGTGCAGGCGCTCGAGGAGGCCTTCGACGTCCGGCACGGCGTCGGCGTCGTCGGGGTCCTCGAGGGCAAGGACGCCGAGGCGGTCCTCGCCCTGCTCGAGCCCGCGCTCGAGGAGGTCGTGATCACCCGCTCGAGCTCGCCGCGGGCCGTCGACGTCGAGGTGCTGGCCGAGCTGGCGCGCGACGTCTTCGGCGAGGACCGGGTCCACGTCGTCGAGCGGCTGGACCAGGCCCTCGCGACGGCCGTCGACCTCGCCGACGTCGGGGGCGGGGGCTCCGGCGGCGTGCTCGTCACCGGCTCGGTGACGGTGGCGGCCGAGGCGCGCCAGCTGCTCGGCGCCCCGGCGGTGGACGCCCCGGCGCGCACCCGCGGCGCCCCCGTCCCGGCGCCGCCGGAGGAGGACGAGGGCGACGCCGACGAGCGGGACCCCCTCGACATCCTCGGCTACCGCCTCGACGCCGACGAGGACGGCGTCGGGGACCCGCGCGGCGGCGTCGGGGGCGTGGAGCCCGACCCGGAGGACGACCTCGGGGACCCGGGCGAGCCCGGCTACCTCGACGACGACGGCGAGGGGGGCGGGCGCCGGTGACCGCGCGCCTGGCCGCCTCGGTGCTCGTCCTCGAGGCGTTCCTCGTCTTCTTCGCCGTCCTGGCGGCGTCGCAGCTCTCGCAGGCGCCCGCCGGCCTGGTGTGGGGCGGCGGCCTCGGCCTCGCGGCGGTCCTGCTGCTCTCGTCCGGGCTCGTGCGGCGGCCGTGGGGGATCGCCCTCGGCTGGGTCCTGCAGGCGGTGGTGGTGCTCGGCGGCCTGGTGCTCCCGGCGATGTTCGCCCTCGGCGGGCTGTTCGTCGTCCTGTGGTTCGGGATGCTGCGGCTGGGCCGCAAGGTCGACCGCGAGCGGGCCGAGTTCGTCGAGCGCTGGGGCCACCCCGACACCTGGGACGACGGCGAGCCGCCCGCCGGCGCGAGGCCGGCGCGCCTGTAGTCGAGGAGCGGCGGCGAGGCGGAGGAGGGCTGCGGGCTCCCCGCGCCGGTGGTGCGCGCGCGCCGGTCGCTAGGCTCCGGCGCGGCCCGGCGACCGCCGAGCCGTGCCGCCGCGCCGGGGACCCCGGCCGACGACCGGAGGACCCCCATGGCCGACCAGCAGACCGACGTCGAGCGCACCCTGGTCCTCGTCAAGCCCGACGGCGTCTCCCGCGGCCTCGTGGGGGAGGTCCTGCGCCGCGTCGAGGCCAAGGGGTACCGCCTCGTGGCGCTCGACCTGCGCACGCCCACCCGCGAGGTCCTCGGCCAGCACTACGCCGAGCACGAGGGCAAGCCGTTCTACGAGCCGCTGGTCGAGTTCATGTCGTCCGGCCCGGTGGCCGCCGTCGTGGTCGAGGGCCAGCGCTGCATCGAGGGCTTCCGCAGCATCGCCGGCGCGACCGAGCCGACGACCGCGGCGCCCGGCACGATCCGCGGGGACCTCGGCCGCGACTGGGGGCTGAGGGTCCAGCAGAACCTCGTCCACGGCTCGGACTCCCCGGAGTCCGCCGCCCGTGAGATCGCCCTCTGGTTCCCCCGGGGCTGACGTCCGCCGGGGCCGTGCCGGCGCCCCGGCGACGGGCTCCGGGGAGCGGGCCCGGGAACGGGCCCCGGGGCAGGGGCCGGGGTAGCCTGCCCGCGTCCCCCGCACCCGTCTCGTCGGGAGTGCCCATGCCGCCCGTCGACACCGCTGCGGTGACCCGCGACCACCTCTCCCGCCCGCTGCCGCCCCGTGGCCGCGCGCGGGTCACCGGCGGGGCGGGCCTCGAGGCCGCCGGCCCCCGCGCGTCCGGGGGCACGTCCTGAGCGCCGTGCGCATCCGTCCCGCCGTCCTGGAGGCCGCCGGTGACGTCGCGGCGCTCGCGCTGCTGCGCCGTGCGGCCGCCTCCGGGCAGGGGCCCGCGCCCTCCGACGACGACTTCGGCCGCCGCTTCATGGCCTGGGTCCGCGCCCAGGCGCACCAGCGCACGTTCTGGCTGGCCGAGTCCCGCGGCGGTGCGGGGGAGCCTCCCGCCGGGATGCGGCTGCCCGTGGGCATGGTCGGCCTCACCCGCTACGAGCGGATGCCGCGCCCCGGCGAGCCCGTGACGACGGCGTGGGGCTACCTCGGCGGGCTGTTCGTGCTCCCGGACCACCGCGACGGGGGCACCGGCAGCGCGCTGGTCGAGGCGGCCCTCGGCCACGCCCGCGAGACCGGCCTCGTGCGCGTCGTGCTGTCCCCGGGCGGCACGCGCGCCGCCCCGCTCTACCGCCGCCTCGGCTTCCGCCCGGCCAAGGAGCTGCTCGTGCACCCCCTCGAGCGCCCGGGGGACGACGAGGACGAGCCGGCCGGCCTCGACGACCTCGTGCACCCGCTGGACCTGCACCCGCTCGACTGACGGCGCCGCGTCCTCGTCCTCGGGGGCGAACGGGGAGCCCTGTGCGATACTCCACCTGGTCGTCCGGCACGCCGCACCTGCCGTCCGACCCGACGACGTCCTCACCGCGCTCCGCGGGGTGTCCGACCTCGCGCCGCCGCAAGCGCCTCGTGCGACCGGGCTGGCGCAGGGGCCGCTCCTGGAGGGCCCGGTAGCCGTGGCAGATCCACTGGCCGCCGGTCGAGGTGCCGTCGGCGTCTGAGCCCCACTGCGCGCGCTCGAGAGCGAGCACGCTGCGAGGCCCGGAGGCACCCCACGACTTCCGTCGCCCTCGGGCGACGACGAACCGCCAGCGCGAGCAGGTGCGGCGCGTCGCCTGGCGTGGAACGGGAGCGCCCCCGTGGCACCGACCGACATCCCGGACGACAGCAGCGCGACGAGCGCGGGCAGCGGCGCAGGAGACGGGGAGGCGCAGGTCGCGCCGACGTCGCGGCCGCGACGTCGCCGAGCCGCCACCCGCCCCGCCGGCCCCCCGGTCGCGGCGCCCGCGCAGGCACCGGAGCCGGCTGCGTCCACGGCTCCCGCGGACGACGCCCTGGCCCAGCAGGCCGCCGCCGACCAGGCCGCGGCGGACGAGGCCCTGGCCCAGCAGGCAGCCGCCGACCAGGCCGCCGCCGACCGGGCCGCGGCGGACGAGGCGCTGGCCCAGCGGGCTGCTGCCGACCAGGCTGCGGCGGACGAGGCGGTGGCCCAGCAGGCGGCGGCCGACCAGGCTGCGGCGGACGAGGCGCTGGCCCAGCAGGCGGCGGCCGACCGGGCCGTGGCCGAGCGGGCCGTCGCCGACCAGGCGCTCGCGGCGCAGGAGGGGCCCGAGGGGGGCGCTCCCGAGGCGCCGACCGGAGAGGCCGCCCCGGCGCCCGCCCGCCGGGCGCCGCGCCGCCGCGCCACCCGTGCGACCTCGGCCCCCGCCGCGGCGGCCCCGGAGGCCCCCGCGCCCGAGGCGTCGTCCGAGGCACCCGCACCCGCACCCGCACCCGCAGCCGCAGCCGCACCCGAGGCTCAGGAGCAGGCCCCCGCGGTGGAGCAGGAGGAGGCCCCGGCACCGCGCACTCGTCGGCGCCGAGCCCCGCGCCGTGCCGCCGCCGGTGAGGGCGCGCCCCCCGCGGCCACCGCGACCGAGACCGGGACCGCCGCGGGCGACGAGCGCAGCGCGGCGCAGGCCGCGCTGGCGGCCGAGCTCGCGGCAGCCCCCGGGCAGTCCGCCGCGGCCCCCGGGGAGCCGGCCGCCGAGGCGGCCGAGCGAGCGGAGGCCGTCGTCGCCGAGACCTCGGCCGTCGTCGCCGAGACCCCGTCGGACGCCGCGCCGGTCACCGGTGCGGCGCAGGACGAGGCGGTGGACGCGTCGACGTCCGCCGCCGCGGACGAGCCCGCTCCCGCGGACCGCCCCTCGGCGTCGGTCCCGGCCGCGCTCTTCCAGGCCCCGGCCCCCGTCGCGGCACCGCCGCGCCGCCGTCGCGCCGCGTCCCGCCCGGCGGGCCCGCCGGTGCCCGTCCAGGAGCCCGCGGAGCCCCAACCGACCAGCACGCCCGCGCCCTCCGCCCCCGAGGCCCGGAGCGAGGAGCAGGAGCTCGCACCCGAGGCGTCGCCCGCCTCGAGCACCGGGAGCGGCGAGGACCCGGGCGTCGCCGTCACCGCGGCGCTGGACGAGCTGGGCCAGCAGGAGCGCCGAGGGCGCTCGCGCCGCCGTCGTGGCGGGAGCGCCGCGGCCGAGGACGTCGAGCCGTCGGCTCCCGCGGACGAGGCGGAGGAGACGAGCTCCTCCGCCGGTGCGCCCGACGAGGACGACCAGAGCGACGAGGACGGCGGCCGCCGCCGCCGTCGCCGCGGGGGCCGGGGCCGCAAGCGCCGCGCCGGTGCCGGCGAGGACCAGGCGGGCGACTCCTCCGACGACGAGGGGGAGGAGTCCGACGACGAGGCCGGTCGCGGCGACCGCGGTCAGGACGACGAGACCGCGGCGCAGGACGGCGGCCGCGACGAGCAGCCCGACGGCGAGGACGAGGCGGACGAGGAGGGCTCGGGCGGCTCGAGCCGGCGTCGTCGTCGTCGTCGCCGCAGCGGCTCCGGGGGCGGGGACGCCGAGAGCTCCTCGGGCGCGGAGTCCCGCGAGGACCGCCAGCGGCGGCGCGCCGAGGAGGAGGTGACGGGCCTCAAGGGCTCGACCCGCCTGGAGGCCAAGCGCCAGCGCCGCCGCGACGGCCGCGACGGCGGCCGCCGCCGCCCGGTGCTCACCGAGGCCGAGTTCCTGGCCCGCCGCGAGAGCGTCGAGCGCGTGATGGTCGTGCGCGAGCGCGGCGACCGCACGCAGATCGCGGTCCTGGAGGACGGCGTGCTCGTCGAGCACTACGTCGCCCGGCGCACGCAGACCTCGATGGTCGGCAACGTGTACCTGGGCAAGGTCCAGAACGTCCTGCCGAGCATGGAGGCCGCGTTCGTCGACGTCGGCCGCGGCCGCAACGCCGTCCTGTACGCCGGCGAGGTCAACTGGGACGCCGCCGGGCTGGCGGGCCAGCCCCGCCGCATCGAGCTGGCCCTCAAGGCCGGGGACCCGGTCCTGGTCCAGGTGACCAAGGACCCGGTGGGGCACAAGGGCGCCCGGCTCACCAGCCAGGTCTCGCTGCCCGGGCGCTACCTCGTCTACGTGCCGAACGGCTCGATGACCGGCATCAGCCGCAAGCTGCCCGACACCGAGCGCACGCGGCTCAAGAAGATCCTCAAGGCCGTCGTCCCCGAGAGCGCGGGCGTGATCGTGCGCACCGCCGCCGAGGGCGCCAGCGAGGAGGAGCTGCGTCGCGACGTCGAGCGCCTGCAGGAGCAGTGGGCCACGATCGAGAAGCGCTCGACCGCCGTCAGCGCCCCCAGCGCGCTGTCCACCGAGCCCGACCTGGCGGTCAAGGTCGTCCGCGACGTCTTCAACGAGGACTTCACCCGGCTCGTCGTCGAGGGGGAGGACGCGTACGCGGTCGTCAGCGAGTACGTCGGCGGCGTCGCCCCCGACCTCGCCGAGCGGGTGGTGCGCTCGGACGACCGGGACGTCTTCGCGACGTACCGGGTCGACGAGCAGATCGCCAAGGCGCTCGACCGCAAGGTGTGGCTGCCGAGCGGTGGCTCCCTCGTGATCGACCGCACCGAGGCCATGACGGTCGTCGACGTGAACACCGGCAAGTTCACCGGCGCCGGGGGCAACCTCGAGGAGACGGTGACCCGCAACAACCTCGAGGCCGCCGAGGAGGTCGTGCGCCAGCTCCGCCTGCGCGACATCGGCGGGATCATCGTCGTCGACTTCATCGACATGGTCCTCGAGGTCAACCGCGACCTCGTGCTCCGGCGCCTCGTCGAGTGCCTCGGTCGCGACCGGACGAAGCACCAGGTCGCCGAGGTCACCTCGCTCGGCCTGGTCCAGATGACGCGCAAGCGCGTCGGCCAGGGCCTGATCGACGTCTTCAGCGAGCCGTGCGAGCACTGCGGCGGCCGCGGCGTGCTGCTGCACGACGAGCCGCTCACGGGCAGGGCGAGCAGCGAGGACGGCGGGAGCGGTCGCGGCGGACGCCGCGGCGGCCAGCCGGAGCAGGGGCCCTCCGACGGCGAGGGGGAGGGCAGCGGCCGGTCGCGCCGCTCCCGCAAGGGCCGCGGGGGCTCCGGCGACGCCGACGTCGCGACGACCTCCGAGGACGACGGCGACGAGGCGGGCGGCGAGCCCGCGGACGAGGCGGGACGCCGCGCCGCCTCCGCGCGCGAGGTGGCCGAGGCCATCGCCCGGGTCGCCCGCGCCTCGCGGCACGAGCACGAGGCGGCCGTGGCGGCCGCCGAGGGCGAGGGCGGGGCGGCCGCCGGCGCGGCGGCGGCCGCCGTCGTCGAGGCGGCGGTGGAGGCGGTCCGCGCCGACGCCGCCGAGCAGGCGCCCGAGGAGGAGTCGCCCGTCGAGCCGGTCACCGAGCTCGCGGACCCCGAGGCCGCGGCGGTCCCCGAGGCCCCGTCGGTCCCCGACGCCGAGCTGGACGAGGTGCCGGTCGACGAGGCGCTGGCCGTCGGCGAGACGACGGCCGACGCCGAGCCGGTGGTGGAGACCGAGCCGGTGAAGGCACCGGCGAAGCGGGCTCGTCGGAGCCCGCGGAAGCGCTCCAAGGCCGCGGCGGCACCCGAGGACGCCCCGGCCCCGGCCCCGGCTGCCGACGTCCCGGCCCCCGAGGCCCCGGAGGAGGCCGCGCCGGCGGAGACCCCGCAGGTGGGGGCCCAGGAGCCGGGCCTCGACGAGCAGGCACCGGTGGACGAGGTGCCCGCCCCGTCCGCGGTCGAGGAGGAGGGCCTCCTCGGGGAGGCGCTCGCCCCCCGGGAGGGGGCCGGCGGAGCTGACCCGGCCGAGGACGTCAGCCCGGCGGACGAGCCCTCCGGCGGGTCCGGCGACGGCGCTCCGGAGCCCGAGGGCCGCTGACCGGGCCTGCGCCGCCCCGGAGCCGGTGACCGAGCCGACTTTCACGAGGACCCCGCCGCACCGCGGCGGGGTCCTCGTGCGTCCAGCCCCTCGCTCGTCCAGCCCGCCCGCCCGTCCGTCCCGGCCACGCGTCACGCGGTCCGGTGCGCACGTCCGGTGCGGCCCTGCCCGGGGGCGGGCTACGGTCTCCCTCGACACGGGGTGCTCGCGCACCGCCCTCGCCGAGGGCCCGCGAGCTGAGATCACACCCGTCGAACCTGCTCTCGTCAGCACGAGCGAAGGGATGTCGACATGAGCGCACCCACGGGCGGCCCCGGGGCCGTCACCGACCTCGCCGAGGAGGTCGCGCGGGCCACCGAGGCGCTGCGGGCCTCCCGGCCGCTGGTCTGCTGCCTGACCAACGAGGTCGTCGTGCAGATCTCGGCGAACGCGCTGCTCGCCGCGGGCGCCGCGCCCGCCATGCCCCGCCACCCGGCGGAGGCCGCGCAGCTCGCGGGCCTCGCCGGTGCGGTGCTCGTGAACCTCGGGACGGTCGACGACGTCCAGGAGGAGGCGGTCCGCCGCGCCGTCGCGTCCGCCGGGGCGGCCGGCGTCCCGTGGGTCCTCGACCCCGTGGCCGTCGGCGTCCTCGACCACCGGACGGCCCTGGCGCGCGAGCTCGTCACCCTGGGGCCGGTGGCCGTGCGGGGCAACGCCTCCGAGGTGATGGCCCTGGCCGGTGCGGGCGGGGGCGGCCGGGGCACGGACACCGCGCACGGCGTGGAGGAGGCGGCCGCGGCGGCCGCCGACCTCGCCGACCGCTCCGGGGCCGTCGTCGCCGTCTCCGGCGTCCGGGACCTCGTGGTCGCCCCCGGAGGCCGCCGCCTGCTCGTCGACGGGGGGTCCGAGCTCGGGACGCGCGTCACCGGCTTCGGCTGCGCCCTCGGCGCCCTGGTGGCGGCCTACGCCGCCGCGGCGCCCACCGACGCCCTGCTGGCGGTGGCGGCCGCCCACGCGCACGTCTCGGCGGCGGCGGGCGCCGCGGCCGCCGCCGCGCGCGGCCCGGGCAGCTTCGCCGTCGCCTGGCTCGACGAGCTCGACCGCGTCGGCGGCGCCGACGCGGCCCGGCTGGTCGGTGCCGAGCACGCCCCCGCGGGCGCAGCGACGGGCGCGGGGGCGTGAGCGGCGGGCGCAGGCCCTGGCGCGCGCTGCTGCGCGAGGACCCGGGCGCGGTGCTGCGCACCTACCTCGTGACCGACACCGCGCTGTGCGGGGGGCGCGGCGTCGTCGACGTCGTGCGGCGCGCCGTCGCCGGTGGCGCGGGCGTGGTCCAGGTGCGGGAGAAGGGCGGCGGCGGCGCCGAGCGCGCCGAGCTGGTCCGCGCCGTCGTGGCGGCCGTCGGGGGTCGCGCGCTCGTGCTGGTGGACGACGACGTGGAGCTCGCCGTCGCGTGCGGGGCGGACGGCGCCCACGTGGGCCAGGGCGACCTCGCGCCCCGCCGGGCGCGCCGGCTGCTGGGCGCGCACGCCGTGCTCGGCCTGTCCGCGGGCACGGCGGGGGAGGTGGACGCCGCCGCGGCGCTGCGCGAGGACGACGGCGCGCCCGTCGTCGACTACCTCGGGCTCGGTCCGGTGTGGGCCACGCCCACCAAGCCGGAGGCGACCGCGCCGCTGGGCCTCGCGGTGCTGGCCGACCTCGCGGCGCGCTCGCACGCGGCGGGCCTGCCGTGCGTCGCCATCGGCGGCGTCGACCTCGTGCGCGCGCCGTCGGTGCGCGCCGCCGGCGTGGACGGCGCGTGCGCCGTGTCGGCGCTGTGCGCCGCGCCGGACCCCGAGGCCGCGGCCGCCGCGCTCGACGCCCCCGTCCCGGGCGGGGCGGCGGCATGAGCGTCGTCGCCCTGACCGTGGCCGGCAGCGACCCCAGCGGCGGCGCCGGCGTCCAGGCCGACCTGGCCACCTTCGGCGCCCTGTCGGCCTTCGGCACCGCCGTCCTCACGGCGCTGACGGCGCAGAGCACGGCCGGCGTGGCCGGCGTCCACCCCGTGCCCGCGGCCTTCGTCACCCAGCAGCTCGAGGTGCTCCTCGACGACGTCGAGGTCGACGCCGCCAAGACGGGGATGCTCGGCAGCGCGGACGTCGTCGCCGCCGTCGCCGACGTGCTGGCCCGGCGCCCCCTGCCCGTCCTCGTCGTGGACCCCGTCATGGTGGCCACCAGCGGGGACCGGCTCCTCGCGGAGGACGCCGTGGAGGCCGTCCGCGACCAGCTGCTCCCGCTGGCGGACCTGCTCACGCCGAACCTGCCGGAGGCGGCCGTCCTGCTCGGCGCCGCGCAGGCCCGCGACCCGGAGGAGATGGCCGACCAGGCGCGGGCCCTGCTGGCGCTCGGCGCCCGGGGGGTGCTGCTCAAGGGCGGGCACGCGCCGCCGGGGCCGGACGGCGGGGGCGACGTCGTCGACGTCCTCGCCCTGCCCGAGGAGGGCGGGGGCGCTGCGGTGCACCACCTGGTGGGCGCCCGGCTGCGCTCGCGCGCCACGCACGGCACGGGCTGCGTGCTCTCCGCCGCGTGCGCGGCCCTGCGACCCCGGCGCCAGGGGTGGCTCGAGACCGTCACCGGGGCCCGCGACCACCTGGTCCGGGCCATCGCCGAGGGGGAGCGGCTCGGCGTGGGCCGGGCCGCGCGCTCGGGCGCCGGCCACGGACCGGTCCACCACCACGCGGGGTGGTGGGACGCCGCGACCGGCGACCCGGTGACCGCGGGGGGGCCGGCGTGAGCCCGGGGCCGGGAGGAGCCGGGAGCGCCGCGGCCGACGAGCGGGGCGAGGGCTTCCGGGCGCGCGTGGAGCGGGAGTCGGCACCGGTGCGCGAGGCCGTGGACGCGCTGCCCTTCCTCGCGGCGCTGGCGGACGGCAGCCTGCCTCCGGCGGTGTTCCGGCACTACCTGGAGCAGGACCGGTGCTACCTGCGCGAGTACGCGCGGGCTCTGGCCCTGCTGGCCGCGCGGGCGCCCGACCCCGCGCACGCGGCGGTCTGGGCCGGGTCGGCCGCCGGCGCCGTGGCCGCCGAGCGCGACCTGCACGCCGACCTGCTGGGGCACGCGCTGCTCGCCGCCGCCGGCGCGGGCTCCTCGGCGGGGGAGGCCCCCGTCCCCGGCGAGTCGCCCGCCCCCGCCGCCGAGCCGTCGCCGACGACGCTGGCCTACTCCTCCTGGCTGGTGGCGCAGGCGGCCACCGCCCCCTACGCCGTCGGCGCCGCCGCCGTGCTGCCCTGCTTCACCGTGTACGCCGAGGTGGGGCTGGCCCTCGCCGAGAGGGCGGCGCGCCGGGCCGAGCACCCCTACGCGCGCTGGACGGCCGCCTACGCCGAAGCGGCCTTCCAGCAGGCGTCCGCCCGGGCGGCCGACGTCGTCGTCGAGGCGGTCGCCGCCGACCCGGCGCACGAGGACGCCGCCGTGGCCGCCGCCGTGCGGGCGACGCGCTTCGAGTGGATGTTCTGGGACGCCGCCTCGCGGAAGGAGGGGTGGCCGCTCTGACCCCGCCGGGCACCTGGTTTGACCCCTGCGAGCCGTCGTCCGTACTCTTGCCGAGGCGCACCACCGGTGCGCCCTGCGCTGTGCGCGCCCCGGTCCCTCTCGAGGGTCGCCCCGAAGACCTCGGTCGGGCGGGTCGCCGCGCCAGCCCCGAGCAGTGATGCAGCCGTTCCGCCGGTCCAGACCGGTCGACGTCAGGAGAGTCCCGTGGTGTACGCGATCGTCCGCGCCGGTGGTCGGCAGGAGAAGGTGTCGGTGGGCAGCGAGCTGCTCATCGACCGGATCGGCGGCGGCACCCCCGCGGCGGGCAGCACGCTCGAGCTCGCGCCGCTCCTGCTCGTCGACGGCGCCACCGTGACCAGCGAGGCCTCGGCGCTCGCCTCGATCACCGTCACCGCCGAGGTGCTCGACGAGGTCAAGGCCGACAAGATCACCATCCTGAAGTACAAGAACAAGACCGGGTACCGGGTGCGCCAGGGCCACCGCCAGAAGCACACCCGCGTGCGCATCACCGCGATCGACAGCTGACAGCCGGCTGACCGCGCCGGCAGACCACGCCGGCGCCGCACGAACCGCACCACCCCCGCAGCAGCACCCACGGACCACCGCCGACCGGAGGCACAGCCATGGCACACAAGAAGGGCGCGAGCTCCAGCCGCAACGGCCGCGACTCGAACGCGCAGCGACTGGGCGTCAAGCGCTTCGGCGGCGAGGAGGTCAAGGCCGGCGCGATCATCGTGCGCCAGCGCGGGACCCACTTCCACCCGGGCGAGAACGTCGGCCGCGGCAAGGACGACACCCTCTTCGCCCTCACGCCGGGCGCGGTCCTGTTCGGCAGCCGCCGCGGCCGCCGCACGGTCAACATCGTGGAGAACGTCGCCACCGAGGCCGTCGCCGACTGACACCAGCACCACCTGCCGCCGGCCCCGCGCCGGCGGCGACCCGCGAGAGGGGTGAGCCGGTCGGCTCACCCCTCTCGCGCGTCCGGCCCCCGGCCGGGCGCACCCCTCGGCACCACCCCCCCAGCACCGGGCGCACGCGCCCCGGGTGCGCAGCAGACGCAGGAGGCCGCCGTGCCGATGTTCGTGGACCGGGTCGTCCTGCACGTGGCGGGCGGGAGCGGGGGGCACGGCTGCGCCTCCGTGCACCGTGAGAAGTTCAAGCCGCTCGGCGGGCCCGACGGCGGCAACGGCGGCCGGGGCGGAAGTGTGCGGCTGGTCGTCGACGCGTCGACGACCACGCTGCTCGACTACCACCACGCCCCCCACCGCACCGCGGGCAACGGCCGCCCCGGCGAGGGCGACATGCGCCACGGCGCCGCGGGCCAGGACCTCGTCCTGCGCGTGCCCGCCGGCACCGTCGTCAAGGACGCCGCCGACGGGCGCGTGCTCGCCGACCTCGTGGACGTCGGCACGGCGGTCGACCTGGCGCCGGGCGGCGCCGGCGGCCTCGGCAACGCCGCGCTCGCGACGAACAAGCGCAAGGCCCCCGGCTTCGCGCTCCTGGGCGAGCCCGGCTGGGAGGGCGACGTCGTCCTCGAGCTGAAGTCCCTCGCCGACGTCGCGCTGGTGGGGTACCCGAGCGCCGGCAAGTCCAGCCTCGTGGCCTCGATGTCCGCGGCGCGGCCCAAGATCGCCGACTACCCGTTCACGACGCTGGTGCCCAACCTCGGCGTCGTGGTCGCGGGCGACGAGCGCTTCGTCGTCGCCGACGTGCCCGGCCTCATCGAGGGCGCCAGCGAGGGCAAGGGGCTCGGCCTGCAGTTCCTGCGCCACGTCGAGCGCACCGCCGCGATCGTGCACGTGCTCGACTGCGCGACGCTCGAGCCCGGCCGCGACCCGATCAGCGACCTCGACGTCATCGAGGCCGAGCTCGCCCGCTACGCGGTCGACCTGACCGCGACGGGCGAGCCGGGGCTGCCGCTGGAGCAGCGTCCCGTGCTCGTGGTCCTCAACAAGGTCGACGTGCCCGAGGCGCGCGAGCTGGCCGACTTCGTGCGCCCCGAGCTCGAGGAGCGCGGCCACGAGGTGGTCGAGGTGTCCGCCGCATCCCACGAGGGCCTGCGCGAGCTGTCCTTCGCGATGGCGCGGCTCGTGCGCCGCGCCCGCGAGGCCGCGCCCGTGGCCGAGGCGCGCCGCATCGTGCTGCGCCCCCGCGCCGTCGACGAGACCGAGTTCGCCGTCACGCGCGAGGACGCCGAGGACGCGACCGACGGCGTCCGGTTCCGCGTGCGCGGCGACCGCCCCGAGCGCTGGGTGCGCCAGACCGACTTCGCCAACGACGAGGCGGTGGGCTACCTCGCCGACCGGCTCGCCAAGCTCGGGGTCGAGGAGGAGCTGTTCGCCGCCGGGGCCGTCGCGGGCTCCGAGGTCGTCATCGGCGACGGGCCGCGCGCCGTCGTCTTCGACTGGGACCCGACGCTCGTCGGGGGTGCCGAGCTGCTCGGCGGCCGGCGCGGCGAGGACCCGCGTCTGTCCACCGACGAGCGGCCGACCCGCGGGGAGCGGCGCCGCCTGATGGAGGAGCGCAAGGCCGGACGGGCCGAGACGCAGGCCGAGCTCGAGGCGGAGCGGCTCGCCGACCGCCGCGCGGAGCGGGGTGCTCCCGCCGACCGCGGGAACGGCTGAGCGTGACGGCGTCCTCCGCCGCCGCAGAGCCGCCCCCGGGAGCCTCCGCGGTGCGCTCCCGCGAGGACCTGCCGCGCGCCGGGCGCGTCGTGGTCAAGGTCGGCTCCTCGTCCCTGACGACGGCCGCCGGGGGTCTCGACGAGGACCGCCTCGGCGCCCTGGTCGGGGCCCTGCAGGACGTGCGCGCCCGCGGGGGAGAGGTGGTGCTCGTCTCCTCGGGAGCCATCGCCGCCGGCCTCGCCCCGCTGGGGCTCCTCCGCCGCCCGTCGGACCTCGCGACCCAGCAGGCCGCCGCCAGCGTGGGCCAGGGCCTGCTCGTCGCGGCCTACGCCCGGGCGCTCGAGCCGGCGGGGACGCCGGTGGGGCAGGTGCTGCTCACGGCGGAGGACGTCGTGCGCCGCGGGCACTACCGCAACGCCCAGCGCACCCTCGAGCGCCTGCTGGGGCTCGGCGTGCTGCCCGTCGTCAACGAGAACGACACGGTGGCCACCGACGAGATCCGCTTCGGCGACAACGACCGCCTCGCCGCGCTCGTCGCCCACCTCGTGCGGGCCGACGCGCTCGTGCTGCTCTCCGACGTCGACGCCCTGCACGACGGCCCGCCGTCGCGCCCGGGCAGCCGCCGCGTGCCGCTGGTGTCCGGCCCGGGCGACCTGGACGCCGTCGTCGTCGGCGGCACCGGTGGCGCGGGGGTGGGCACCGGCGGGATGGCGACCAAGATCGCCGCCGCCGACCTCGCGACGTCCTCGGGCATCCCCGCGCTGCTCACCAGCGCCGCGCTCGCCCGCGAGGGGCTCTCCGGGGCCGACGTCGGCACCTGGTTCGCGGCCACGGGGCGGCGGCGCCGCACCCGGATGCTGTGGCTGGCCCACGCCGCCCGCTCGCGCGGCGCGCTCGTCCTCGACGACGGAGCCGTCCGGGCCGTGCGCGACCGCGGCGCGTCCCTGCTGCCCGCCGGCGTGCGCGCGGTGCGCGGGGACTTCGAGGCGGGCGACGCCGTCGACCTCGTGGACTCGGCCGACCACGTGCTGGCCCGCGGGCTGGTGGCCTACGCCGCCGCGGAGGTCCCGCCCCTGCTGGGACGCTCCACCGGGGACAACGCCCGCGAGCTCGGCCCCGGCCGGGACCGCGTGCTCGTGCACCGCGACGACCTCGTGCTCGTCGCGCGGCCGCTGCCGCCGGGCTGACGCCCGCGGCCGCCGCCCGGTCGGCGCAGGGCGCCCGGCTCCGGTCCCGGCCCCGGCTTCGGTTCGGTCGCGTCAGGCGCTGCGCGCGGCGCGGGCGCGCACGGCCAGGACGGCGAGCGCGTACGCCTCCTCGGCGTCCTCGGACCGGGAGGCGCGGTCGCCGTCGGCGTCGCGGGTGCGCACGACGAAGCCGTCGTCGGTCCGCTCCAGGCCCGTGAACGACGTCCCGAGCAGCGCGCGCAGCTGGCCCTCGCGCGGCAGCCAGACGGCCTGCTCCGCGTCGACGGAGTCCAGGGCCCACTCGGTGGTGCCGTTGAAGCCGAGGACCCTGCCGGTGGCGTGCTCCTGGGCCTCCACGACCATCTCGGACAGGACGAACACCTCCTCGTCCATGCCGCGGTCGGTGATGACGAAGCGGTCCCCGGACGAGGGCTCCCAGGCGAGACCGGACGTGCGCAGGGCGCGGGCGGTGGAGACGGAGATCACGGGTCCTCCAGCGGGTCGGCGGGCGGTGCCGGGCTGCCTGCGATCCTGCGCCGGACGTCCCTCCCGCGCCACCACGGGGCCGGGTCCCGCTCGCGTCGGACCCGGCGGCTAGGGTCCGGCAGGAGCGACCAGGGCCGGTGGCGCCGCCGCCGACCGGGCCGACCGAGGGGCGGGGGTGCGCGCGTGGGTGGTCTCGAGGACCTCCAGTGGCTGCTGTGGGTGGGGCTGGCCCTGCTGCTCGGGGCCGTCGAGGTGGCCTCCCTCGACCTCGTCTTCGGCATGGTCGCCGCCGCCGCCCTCGTGGCGGCCCTCTCGGCCGCGCTGGGCCTGTCCCTCCCGCTGCAGGTCATCACCTTCGCGGTGGCCGCCTTCGTCCTGCTGGCGCTGGCTCGCCCCGCGGTGCTCCGCTACGTGCGGCCGCACCTGCCCCTGGTGGCGACGAACGCCGACGCCAACGTCGGCCAGCGCGCCGAGGTGCTCGAGCAGGTGACCGCCCGCGACGGCCGCGTGAAGCTCCGCGGCGAGGTGTGGAGCGCGCGCACCGAGTCCGGCGACGTGCTGCTGGCCGGAGCGGACGTCGAGGTCGTGCGCATCGACGGCGCCACGGCCGTCGTCCGCGCCCTGCCCCCCGCCGACCCGCCCGGCCGCCCCGCGCCCGGCACCAGCCCCTCCGGCCCCGACCCGTCCCCGAGTCCCTGGAGCCCCTCGTGACCCCCACCGTGGGCACCCTCGCCCTCTACGTCGTCCTCCTGCTCCTGGTCGTCTTCGTCATCGCCACCGTCGTCAAGTCCGTGCGGATCGTGTCGCAGGCCAGCGCCGTCATCATCGAGCGCCTGGGCCGGTACTCGCGCACGCTCGACGCGGGGCTGCACTTCCTCGTGCCCTTCATCGACAAGCCCCGGGCGGTCGTCGACCTGCGCGAGCAGGTCGTGTCCTTCCCGCCGCAGCCGGTCATCACCTCTGACAACCTCGTCGTGAGCATCGACTCGGTCATCTACTTCCAGCCCACGGACCCGAAGGCGGCGACGTACGAGATCGCCAACTACATCCAGGGCATCGAGCAGCTGACGGTCACGACGCTGCGCAACGTCGTCGGCTCGCTCGACCTCGAGCAGACCCTGACCAGCCGCGACCAGATCAACGGCCAGCTGCGCGGCGTGCTCGACGAGGCCACGGGCCGCTGGGGCGTGCGCGTGAACCGCGTCGAGCTCAAGGCCATCGACCCCCCGGCGAGCGTGCAGGACTCGATGGAGAAGCAGATGCGGGCCGAGCGCGACCGCCGCGCGACCATCCTCAACGCCGAGGGCGTCAAGCAGAGCCAGATCCTCACCGCGGAGGGCGACAAGCAGTCCTCCGTCCTGCGCGCCGAGGGGCAGGCCCAGGCCGCCATCCTCGAGGCCCAGGGCCGCTCGCGCGCCATCGTCGAGGTCTTCGGGGCCATCCACCGGGGCAACCCGACCCCGAACCTGCTCGCCTACCAGTACCTGCAGACGCTGCCGCAGATCGCGAAGGGCGATGCCAACAAGGTCTGGATCGTGCCGAGCGAGCTGAACGACGCGCTGAAGGGCGTCGGTGACGCGTTCGCCCGCCGCTCCGGCGACGGCGGGTCGCAGGACGACGCCGGGCAGGACGCCGCGGCTCAGCAGGGCGACCAGGGGTCGCCCGAGGGGGACGGCAGCGGCATCGCCGCCCACCTCGACGCGCCCGTGCTGGAGGACCCGGCCGAGGCGCTGCGACGCGCCCGCGAGGAGGCGGAGGGCGCCACGCGGGAGGCCGCCGCCGCCGAGGCGGGCACCCGCCGCGGGCGCCGCGCCCCCAGCAGCGGCGCCGACGTCCCGCCGGTCCCCGGTGACGAGGGGGTGGACCGGTCCGGTGCCGAGGCCACGGGCGCGGCGGCGCCCCCGCCCGCCGTCGGCGGTCCCGAGGACGTCCCCGGGTCCGCGGGCCCGGGCGGACCGGGCAGCCACCCCGCCCCCTGACGGGCGGGGAGGACGAGGGCCCCGGGCCGGACGAGCACGTCCCGTTCGGGACCCGCCGTCTGCGGCGGCCGTCCGCCGTCCGGGCACCGCGCCCGCGGCGGGCCGTGCTCGGCCTACCCTTCGGCGCATGAGCTCGGTCCTGGACGCGACCCCCTCGGCCACCACGAGCACCGGTGCGGCGGGCGACCCCGTCGAGGACGCGGTCCTGGCGGTGTGCCGGGCCGCCCGGGCCGCGAGCCGGTCGCTGGCCACCGCCACGCGGGCCCGCAAGGACGCGGCGCTGCTCGCGGTCGCGGACGCCCTCGTCGCGCAGTCGGCCCGCGTGGTCGAGGCCAACGGCCGCGACCTGGAGCGCGGCGCCGCCGAGGGGCTCGCCGAGAACCTGCTCGACCGGCTGCGCCTGGACGTCGACCGCCTGCGCGACATCGCCGGCGCCGTCCGCGACGTCGCGGGCCTGCCCGACCCGGTCGGCGAGGTCGTCCGCGGGCAGACGCTGCCCAACGGGCTGCGGCTGCGGCAGCTGCGCGTGCCCATGGGCGTCGTGGCGGTCGTCTACGAGGCCCGGCCGAACGTGACCGTCGACGCCGCCGCGCTGGCGCTCAAGAGCGGCAGCGCCGTCGTGCTGCGGGGCGGGTCGGCCGCCCGCGAGACGAACGCGGTCGTCGTCGCGGTCGTGCGCGAGGCCCTGGTCGCCCAGGGCCTGCCGGCCGAGCTCGTGAGCACGGTCGACGAGCACGGCCGCCCGGGCGTGCAGGCCCTCATGCGCGCCCGCGGCCTCGTCGACGTCCTGGTGCCCCGCGGCGGCGCCGGGCTCATCGCCGAGGTCGTCCGCTCCTCGACCGTGCCGGTCATCGAGACGGGCACGGGCAACTGCCACGTCTACGTCGACGCCGCCGCCGACCTCGCCAGCGCGCTCGAGATCGCCCTCAACAGCAAGACCCAGCGCACCAGCGTGTGCAACTCCGCCGAGACCGTGCTCGTGCACGCCGCGGTGGCCGACGCCTTCCTCCCGCCGCTGCTGGGGGCCATGGCGGCCGCCGGCGTCCGGCTGCACGGCGACGACGCCGTCCGGGCCGCGGCGGAGCACCTGCCCGGCGTGCAGGTGGAGCCCGCGACGGACGCGGACTGGGCCGCCGAGTACCTCGCGATGGAGCTGGCCGTCGGCGTGGTGCCCGACCTGGACGCGGCCCTGGCGCACATCGACCGCTGGTCCACCGGGCACACCGAGGCCGTCGTGACGCGCGACCTCGCGACCGCCGAGCGCTTCGCCGCGGAGGTGGACTCGGCGGCCGTCATGGTCAACGCCTCCACGCGCTTCACCGACGGCGCCCAGATGGGCCTGGGCGCGGAGATCGGCATCTCCACCCAGAAGCTCCACGCGCGGGGGCCCATGGGGCTCGCCGAGCTCACCACGACGCGCTGGGTCGTCACCGGCGACGGGCACGTCCGGCCGTGAGGTCCTCGGTGCGCCGCTCCTCCGCGGGGGCCGCCGGCCTCGTGGCCGCCGGGCTCGCGCGCCGCGTCGTGGCACACTGCCCGTGCGTCGGCCCGACCGGGCCGGTGCCGGAGATCCACGAGGAGAGCCACCGATGCTGAGCCGCGCGGTCGTCCAGGCAGCCGACGGAGAGGTCGACGGCGCCCACGAGATGCTCGTCAACGAGCTCCCGTTCGACTCGTTCTACTTCGGGCTCATCGCCTTCTCGGCGCTGATCGCGGTCCTGCTGCTGACGTACGCCTTCCGCAGCGTGGGCACGCGCCACCCCGACCGCGACGGCATGCACGAGGGCCCGCACTCCGGGCCCCACGACGCCGGCTCCGGGCACTGAGGCCACCGCTGGACGCGCGCGCCCCGGGCGAGCCGGTCCGGGTCTCCGGTGCCGCCGGCCCCGGCGAGGCCGGGCTCCCCGTGCCCTCCCCGGGACGGCGCCGCATCGGCGTCATGGGCGGGACGTTCGACCCCGTCCACCACGGCCACCTCGTGGCCGCGAGCGAGGTCGCGAGCGTCTTCGGGCTCGAGGAGGTCGTCTTCGTGCCGACCGGGCGGCCCTGGCAGAAGGACCACCGCGAGGTCACCGGCGCGGAGCACCGCTACCTCATGACCGTCGTCGCGACGGCGTCCAACCCCTCCTTCACCGTGAGCCGCGTCGACGTCGACCGCCCCGGCCCGACCTACACGGTGGACACGCTGCGCGACCTGAGCCGCACGACGGGCGACGCGCAGCTCTTCTTCATCACGGGGGCCGACGCCCTCCAGCAGATCCTCGGCTGGAAGGACGCCGACGAGGTGTGGGAGCTGGCGCACTTCGTCGGGGTCACCCGACCGGGCCACGAGCTCGCGGCGACGGGCCTGCCCGGTGACCGCGTGAGCCTGCTCGAGATCCCCGCGCTGGCCATCTCCTCGACCGACTGCCGCGACCGCGTCGCCCGGGGTGAGCCGGTCTGGTACCTCGTGCCCGACGGCGTCGTGCAGTACATCGGCAAGCACGGCCTCTACGCGCCCGCGGACGCCCCGGCGCGCGGGACGGCCGCCGACGGGACCCTCCCGTGAGCGGCCGCCAGCCGGCGGGGGCCGGCTCCGGGGACGAGCGGGCCGGCGAGGACCTGGCGCGGGCCGCGGACGAGCTGGCGGCCGTGGCGTCCCAGGGCCAGGCCGACGTGGAGAGCCCCACCGGTGTCGACGGCGCGCCGACCGGGTCCGACGTCGAGGGCGAGGACGCCGAGCCCGCCGGGTCCGGTGCGGTCGACCCGGACGACGTCGCCCCGGGGCCGGACGTGGAGGCGGACCAGGGGTCGGCCGGAGGTCCGGGCGCCTGAGCCGGCGGCCCGACCGGCGGCGCGCTCGTGCGTGAGACGCTGGGGACCCGGCTGCGGCGTCCCGCCGCGGCGCGTCTGGAGGACCCGTGACCGCCACCGACCGCTCCCTCGAGCTCGCCCGCGCTGCCGCCGAGGCCGCAGCCGACAAGCTGGCGGGTGAGGTGCTCGCGCTGGACGTCAGCGAGCAGCTCGTCATCACCGACGTCTTCGTCCTCGCCTCGGGGGACTCCGACCGGCAGGTCCGCGCCATCGTCGACGCCGTCGAGGAGCGCATGCGCTCCCTGGGCGCCAAGCCGGTGCGCCGCGAGGGGCTGACCGAGGCCCGCTGGGTCCTGCTGGACTACGCGGAGATCGTCGTGCACGTCCAGCAGGCCGAGGACCGTCGCTTCTACGCCCTCGAGCGGCTCTGGAAGGACTGCCCCGTCGTCGAGCTCCCGGAGTCGGTGCAGGCCGGACGCGAGGCGTGAGCCCCGCGCAGGTCGTCCTGTGGCGGCACGGGCAGACGACCTGGAACGCCGAGGGCCGCTGGCAGGGGCACACCGACATCCCGCTCAGCGAGCTGGGCGGCCAGCAGGTGCGCGAGGCCGCCGCCGTGCTCGCCGAGCGGGAGCCGGTCCGGCTCGTCAGCTCCGACCTCGTGCGCGCGAGCGCGACGGCCGGTGCGCTGGCCCTGGCGGCGGACCTGCCCGTCGCGCTCGACCCGCGGCTGCGCGAGGTCTTCGGCGGCGACTGGCAGGGCCTGCGACGCGCGGAGATCGAGTCCGGGTGGCCCGAGCTCCACGCGGCGTGGCTCGCGGGAGAGGACGTGCCTCCCGGCGGGGGTGAGCGCCGCACGGCGGCGGGCGCCCGGGTCGTCGCGGCGGTCGAGGAGCACGCGGCGTCCCTGGCGGACGACGAGGTGCTCGTCGTCGTCGGGCACGGCGGCGCCCTCGGCGCGGCGCTCCTGCAGCTGCTGGGGCTGCCGCGCGAGGCGGCGCCGCTGCTGACCGGCCTGCGCAACGCCCGCTGGACGTCGCTGCTGCGCGGGACGCCGGGCTCGGTGCCCTGGCGCCTGCTGGAGCACAACGCGGGGGCGTGGGCCGCCGCCTGACCGGCACAGGGCTCGTCCTGGCGGCTCCGCCGCCCTCGTCGGCGGGGGCGATTTGGACGCCGCGGAGGGGCCGGGCTACTGTTCTCCACGTCTTCCGGGGCAGCGCTCGCGCGCTGGCCGCGGAGGTCGGTCCGGGGCTGTGGCGCAGCTGGTAGCGCACCTCCATGGCATGGAGGGGGTCAGGGGTTCGAGTCCCCTCAGCTCCACCGGACGACAGCGGGCCCGCTCCCCTCGGGGGGCGGGCCCGTTCTCGTCGGTGGGCCGGTTCTCGTCGGTGGGCCGGGTCGCCGTCGACGGTGCGGGCCGGTCGCGCCGTCGTCCTCGTCCCCGCGCCGGAGGCGGCGGCCTGTGGTGGGGTCGCGGGATGACGTCTGACGGCCTGGTCACCGCCCACCTGCGCCACGTCCTCGAGGACAGCCTCGCCGACACCAGCGGCGAGCGGGCGACGGACGTGCCCCAGCTCGCCGACGCCGACCCGGACCTGTTCGGCATCGCCCTCGCGACGCTGGACGGGCACGTGCACGCGGTCGGGGACGTCGACGTCCGCGCCACCCTGCAGTCGCTGTCCAAGCCCTTCGCCTACGCCCTCGCGGTCGCCGACCTCGGGGTTGACGAGGTGCGGCGGCACGTGGACGTCGAGCCCTCGGGGGAGCCGTTCGACGCCATCAGCATCTCGCCGACGACCGACCGGCCGCGCAACCCGATGATCAACGCCGGTGCGCTGGCGGCGACGTCCCTGGTGCGGGGCGCCGACCCCGACGAGCGCGCGGAGCGCGTGCGCGCCCTGTGCTCGGGGCTCGCGGGCCGGGAGCTGGACGTCGACGAGGACGCCGCCGCGGCCGAGCTCGAGAGCGGCCAGCGCAACCGCGCCATCGCCCACCTGCTCCTGGCGCACGGCCGGCTCGGCGTGGACGACCCCGAGGACGCCGTCCGGGCCTACGTGCGCCAGTGCGCGCTCCTCGTGGACGTGCGCGACCTGGCCGTCATGGCGGCCACCCTCGCCGGCGGCGGCGTCAACCCGCTGACGGGCCGGCGCGTGCTCGAGACCTGGGTGGTGCGCCACGTCCTGTCGGTGATGCTCACGTGCGGCATGTACGACGCGGCGGGGGACTGGGTGGCCACGGTCGGCCTCCCGGCGAAGAGCGGCATCAGCGGCGGGCTGATGGCCGCGGTGCCGGCCGAGCTCGGCGTCGCGGCGTGGTCGCCCCGGCTGGACCCGCACGGGCGCAGCGTCCGCGGCCTGGCGGCCGTCCGCCGGCTGTCCGCGGAGATGGACCTGCACACCCTCCACGTCCACCGGGGCGGGCGGCCGCCCGTCCGCTCGTCCACGACGCTGGCCGACAGCCCCTCCTCGCGCGAGCGCGGCCCCGAGGACGCGGCTCGCCTCGCGCGGGACGGGCACCGCTCGCTCGTGCTCGCGCTCCACGGCGACGTCCTGTTCGCGGCGGCGGAGCGGGTGGTGCGCGCGGTGGAGGAGTCGCAGGAGGGCCTGGAGGCGGTCGTGGTGGACCTGCGGGCGGTGGACGAGGTGGTGCCCGCCGCGGCCCGGCTGCTGCGCGCCCTGCCGCGCGCCCTGCCCGGTGGAGGCCGCCGGGTCTTCGTCGTCGACCCCGCGGGCCTGCTCGACGGCGCGCTGAGCACCCAGGGGTCCCGGGACGACGGCGCCGGCGGCGACGACGACGGCGGTCCGGTCGTCGTCGGCGACGTCGACGAGGCGCTCGCCGCCGCCGAGGACCGGGTCCTCGGCCGGGCCGACGCCCCGCGGGCGCAGGGCGACGCGGAGGTGGACGGCGGTGCGCCGCGACCGTGACAGTCCCGTGACGGCCCGTGCGGCCCGCCCCCTCCGCGGGCGGGGAGGCGTCCGACATCGGTGATGATCGGGGGGTGGACGACGAGCAGCAGCACGGGCGACCCTCGGCCGTCCCGACGTCCAGGCCGCGCCCCCGGCGCCGGCGGGCGGTGGCCGCCTGGTCGGCCCTCGTGGTCGCCCTCGGCCTGGTCTCCGCCGTCTACGGCGTGACCTCGGCGTCCGCCGAGGCGAGCCTCGGGCCGCACGTGGCGCAGTACTCGGTCACGACCGACGCCGAGGTGGCCGTCGACCTCGGGCCCCTCGGCGCGCTCGTCATCGACTCCCCGCTGCCCCTGCACCTGGGCGTCGACGTGGTCGTCGACGAGATCCCCCGCGACGTCACCGACATCGGGGCGCCGACGAGCACCGTGGACCTGCTGGGCGGGGACCTCGACCGCTACGTGCAGCTCTTCACCGCCCCGCAGGCGACCCTGGACGTCGTCCAGCGCGCTCTCGTGCTCGACGCCGTGCGCGGCTGGCTCCTGGTCTGGGGTCTGCTCGTGCTGGTCGCCGTCGTCGCCCGCGTGGCCCTGGGGCCCCGCCGGCGCGAGGAGCTGGCGGTGCTCGGGCGCCGCCACCGGGCCGTGCTCGCGGCGGTGCTCGCGGTCTCGCTGGTGGGTGCCGCGGTCGTGGCGGGGCTGCGCCCCCAGGCCCAGCGCGACGCCGCCAGCCAGGAGGCCTCGCCCGTCTTCGACGGCACCCCCCTCGAGGGCGCCCGCATCACCGGGCGGCTGGCGAGCGTCGTGGACCTCGTCGGCGGGTACGTCACCGAGCAGGTGCGGGCCAACGACGAGTTCTACGCCCGGGTCACCGCCGGCCTCGAGCGCGCCTGGGCGCAGCGCAGCACCGACGACCCGGGCCTGCTGGGGGCGTCCGCCCCGTCGCCGACGGCCGGGGCTCCCGCCGACCCCGGCGCGACCCCCACCGGGACGTCGCCGGGCGCTCCCGCGGAGGCCCCCCTCCCCGCCCCTGCCCCCACGACGGCCACAGCCACCGCCGGCGCCACCGCCCCGGGCGCACCGGCTCCGGGCGCCACGGCCGCGCCGTCGGCGACGCCGTCACCGACACCGGCGCCATCGCCCCTGCGCGGGGAGGACCTGGTGACGGCCCTCGTCGTCAGCGACGTCCACTGCAACGTCGGCATGGCGGGGCCGGTCGGGCGCCTCGCCGAGCTGGCGGAGGTCGACGTCGTGCTGAACGCCGGGGACACCACGATGAACGGCACGGCCGTGGAGCAGACGTGCGTGCAGGCCCTCGCCGGTGCGCTCGCCGACGTCCCCGTCGTCGTCGCCGACGGCAACCACGACAGCGCCGAGACGACCGATCAGGAGGAGGCGGTCGGCTGGACGGTCCTGGACGGCGAGGTCGTCGAGGTCGCCGGCCTGCGCCTGCTCGGCGTCCCCGACCCGCGCTCCACGCGGCTGCTCCAGGGCACGTCCTCGACGGCGGGCGGGTCCGCCGAGGAGACGGCGGAGCGGCTGGTGGCCGAGGCCTGCGCCGAGGAGGTCGACCTCCTGCTGGTCCACGACCCCTCGATCGGCGCCACCGCCCTCGAGGAGGGCTGCGCCCCCGCGCTCGTGTCCGGGCACTACCACGTGCGCACGGACCCGACGCAGGTCGGGGAGGGCGTCCGCTACATCAGCTCCAGCACCGCGGGGGCCGCGCTCGACCAGCTGACCGTGGGGCCCCTCAACGGCACGGCGGAGATGACCCTGCTGCGCTTCGACGCCGCGACCGGTGACGTCGTCTCCTGGCGCCTCGTCAGCGCGACGCCCGACGCCGAGGTCGCCGTCGGTCCGTGGCGCACCTGGCCGCAGGTGTCCTCGACGGCGACCCCGGTCGAGGACGCGCCGGCGACTCTCCTGCCCGCGGGAGAGCCCGACGACGGCCCCGAGGCCCCGCCGGACGCCCCGGGGCAGCCGGCCCTCGACGAGGACGGCGAGGCCGTGGACGCCCAGGCCGTGGACGGCGGGGGCGGGCCCGCCGGCCCGACCGGGCCGTCGACCACGACGGCCGCTCCGAGCGGGTCGGACGCCACCGCGGACTCCTGAGGCGGTGCCCCGTCCTGGCGCGGCGACCGGGGCGCGAGCCCCGTCGGGGTCGTCCGGTGCCAGGGTCTCGGGCAGGGCGGCCTCCCGGTCCCGTGGACGGGCCCCTGCGCGCGACGGGGCGCGGGCGTGGGAGCGTCCCGCCGTGGACGACACCTCCTCCCAGGATCCGACCCCCGCCAGGTCGACCCCCGACGGCGTCGCGCGCCGCGTGCTCGTGACCGGCTGGTTCAGCGTGCCCGACGGCGAGATCACCGCCGGGGACCTGCTGGCCCGCGACGCGGCCGTCGCCGACCTCGAGGCGCTCGGGGAGCCCTTCGACGTCGCGATGACCCGGACCTTCGCGCCGGACGACTCCTCGAGCGTCGACCTCGAGCGCGTCGACCCGGCGCGCTACGACGTCGTCCTCTGGGTGTGCGGCCCCGCCCGCGGGCGCCAGCTGCAGCGCGTCGCCGACCGCTTCCCGGCCGCCCGGCTGGTCGGCGTCGACGTGTCCGTCGTGGACGGCCTGGCCCCGCTGCACGCCGCGCTGGCGCGCGACGGCGACGGGCCGCCGCGCCCCGACACCTCCGTGCTCGTGCCGGTGCCCGCCGTGCCGGTCGTGGGCCTGTGCGCGGCCCACGCCCAGCACGAGTACGGCGACCGCCAGCGCCACGACGTCGTCCACGACGTCGTGCTCCCCGCGCTGGCCTCGGCGCCCGGGCCCGGTGGTCCGCCCGCCGTCGTGCCCTTCGACACGCGCCTCGCGACGGGGGAGCCGCACGTGCCCTCGACGGCCGCCCAGGTGGAGGCCCTCCTGCGCCGCTTCGACGTCGTCGTGAGCAGCCGGCTGCACGGCGTCGTCCTCGCGCTGAAGAACGGCGTGCCGGTGGTCGCGCTCGACCCGGTCGAGGGCGGCGCCAAGGTGGCGGCGCAGGCCCGCGCGCTCGGCTGGCCGGTGCTCCTGCCGCACGAGGTGACGACCGAGCGGGTGCAGGAGCAGCTCGCGTGGGCGCTGACCGACGCGGCGCGCCAGGCCGCCCGCGGGGTCCTGCCGGCGGCGCAGGAGGCCCTCGCCGGCTCCGCGGAGCAGCTGGGGGCCCTTCTGCGCCCCTGAGCCCTCCTGCGGCGGTCGAGGCGGGCAGGTCGAGGGGTGCGGACTCCGACGCGGTCCTGCGCGTCCTGCGTCCACGCCCACGTCCCGGCGGCCGCCCTCTCAGCGCAGCAGGTCGGCGAGCGCTCCCCGCAGGTCGGGGTGCTCGAAGTGGAAGCCGCTGCGCAGCAGCCGGACCGGGAGGGCCCGCCGGCCCGTGAGCCCGAGCGCCGGGTCGCTGCGCAGCGCGAGAGCGCCGAGCCGGACGACGAGGGCCGGCGTCGGGGGAGCGGGCGGACGCCGCAGCGCCCGGCGCAGCTCGGCCATCAGCTCGGCGTTGCGCACCGGCGCCGGGCTGCTGGCCACGACGACGCCGTCGAGCCCGCCGGCCGGGTCGAGCGCGGTGCGGACGACCGCGAGCCAGTCCTCGACGTGGACCCAGGACACCCACTGGCGGCCGCTGCCCACGCGTCCCCCGGCTCCCAGGCGCACGAGGAGGAGCAGCCGGTCCAGCGCGGGCGTCCCGCGCTCGAGGACGACGCCCGTGCGCAGCAGGACCGCCCGCTGCGCCGGCAGGTCGCGCGCGGCGTCCTCCCAGGCGCGCGCGACCCCGGCCATCTGCGGCGGGCCGTCCGCGGGCGGCGAGGCCTCGGTGAGGACGGCGTCGCCCGCGTCGCCGTGGACGGCCAGGGTCGAGGCCTGCACCCAGACCGGCACCGGCCGCGCCCGCTGCGCGGCCGCGGCGGCCAGCGCCCGGGTGGGCTCGACGCGCGAGCGCGTGAGCAGGGCGGTGCCGGCCCTGGTCGGACGGCGGTCGACCAGCTCGCCGGCGAGGTTCACGACGGCGGCGCCGTCGAGCTCGGCGGCCCACGGGCCGACCGAGCGCCCGTCCCAGCCCACCTGGCGGTGCGCGCCGGGTCGGCCGGGGGAGCGCGTCAGCACCACGACCTCGTGGCCCCGCCCCGCGAGGTCGTCGCACAGCCGCCGTCCCAGGGCGCCCGACCCGCCCGCCACCACGACCTTCACGTGCGCCTCCTCGCTCGTCGACCCCCGCCCCGCCGACCTCAGCCTGCCGCCCTCCCCGCCGCTGCGGGGCGGTGAGGGCGGAAGAGCCCGGCGACGGGGCGTGGTCGCGGCGGCCGCCTGCGGCGTCGTCCGACGCCAGACCCGCCCAGCGGTGGCCGTCACGCGGACGGCGGCTCGACGTCGCCCTCCGGCGGGGTCCAGGGCTGGACGAAGGCGTTGGGCGACCATCCCTCCACGGCGGCGAGCAGCGACGCGGCGCTGGCGCCGTCGATCTGCTCCCGCAGGACGTCGGCGTGCCCGGCGTGGCGCGCCAGCTCCTCGACGTGGTGGACGAGCCGGAAGCGCTGCACGGAGGGAGCGGGCTCCGTCTGGCCGAACCACGGGGCCGGTGGCTCCACCACGTCCGCGGCCGGGTCGGTGGCGCGCACGCGAGCCAGGTAGTCCGCGCGGGTGCGGTCGAAGACCTCGAGCGCACCCGCCAGGGTCTCGTCCTCCGCGAGGGCGAAGCTCGCCCGGAAGCGGGCGACGTCGGCGGGGTCCGGCTCCGCGGTGGTGGTCAGCCGTCCCTGGAGGACGTGGCTGACGTGCTTGAGGATCCCGCCGATCGACAGGGCGCTGCGGCACGGCGTCCGCCGCGCCTGCTCCTCGGTCAGGCCGTGCGCCGACGCGCGGATCGCCGACATCTGCTGGTCGAGGTAGCCGACCAGCACCTCGATCTCCGACCACTTCCCGGGACTGATCATCTGGACCTCCGCACGACGTCGCTGCTGTGGACGAGAGCGACCGTAGGAAGCGCAGCGGCCAGTTCCCGTCCGCAACGGGTCGCGGGTCCGGCAGGGTGGGGAGGTGGCCGCTACCAGCGCGCGCACCCTGCGCCTGCTCTCCCTGCTGCAGTCGCAGCGGGACTGGACCGGAGCCGACCTCGCCGAGCGGCTGGGGGTCTCCGCCCGCACCCTGCGTCGCGACGTCGACCGCCTGCGCGACCTCGGGTACCCCGTGACCGCCGCCCGCGGCGTGCACGGCGGGTACCAGCTCGCGGCCGGCGCGTCGCTGCCCCCGTTGGCGCTCCAGGACGACGAGGCCGTCGCGCTGGTCGTGGGGCTGCAGACGGTCGTGGGGGCCGCTCCGGCCCTCGCCGAGCCCGCGCTGCGGGCCCTGGCCACGGTGGTGCGGGTGATGCCTCCGCGGCTGCGGCGCCAGGTGGACGCCCTGCGCTCGACGACCGCGTCCGGTCCGGCACCCGTGGGCGCTCCGGGTCCTGACCCGGCCGTGCTGCTGGCGGTGGCCCAGGCCGCGCAGGCCGGGGAGCGCCTCGTCCTCGCCTACACCGGGGCCGACGGGAGGGCGAGCACGCGCAGCGTCGAGCCCCACCACCTCGTCCCGCTCTGGCGGAACTGGTACCTGCTGGCCCACGACCTCGACCGCGCGGACTGGCGGGTCTTCCGCGTCGACCGCATCGCCTCGGCCGAGGGGTGCGGTGCGCGCTTCCGCCGTCGCGACCTGCCCGACGCCGACGTCGCCGCGTGGGTCCGGCACCGCCTCGACACCGCGCCCCTCGGGCACGAGGTGCGCGCCGTCCTGGACTGCCCCGCCGACCGCGCCAGGGACCGGCTGGGCGCCTGGGCGCCCGTCGAGGACCTGCCCGGCGGTCGCTGCCGGGTGTCCCTAAGCCCGACGCCCTGGACTGGGTCGCCTCCGCGCTCGGGCGAGCGGGGTGCGAGATCCGCGACGTGCACCCGCCGGAGCTCGTGGCGCTCCTGGGGGAGTGGTCGGAGCGGTTCGGCCGGGCGGTCCAGCGATGAGGGCGCGCGGCCCGGGGCTGCGGGCCGCGCCCCTCCTGCGGGAGGGGCGCGGTCCCGCGGTCAGACGACGACGTTGACCAGCGAGGGCGCGCGGACGACGACCTTGCGGACGGGGGAGTCCCCGACGACGCGCTGGACGCCGGGGTCGGCGAGGGCGCGCTCGCGCAGCTCGTCCTCGCCGATGTCGGCGGGCACCTGCAGGCGGGCGCGGACCTTGCCCCTGACCTGGACGACGGCGGTGACCTCGACCTCGACCAGCAGCGCCTCGTCCGCCGTCGGGAACGGCTCGCGGACCAGCGAGCCGGTGTGCCCGAGCCGCTCCCAGAGCTCCTCCGCGACGTGCGGGGCGAGCGGGGCGATGAGCAGGACCAGCTGCTCGGCCACCTCCCGCGGGGTCGACCCGCGCTTGACGAGGTGGTTGTTCAGCTCGATGACCTTGGCGAGGGCGGTGTTGAAGCGCAGGCCCTCGTAGTCGCGGCGGACGCCGTCGACCGTGCGCGCCAGCGCGCGCGCCGTGGCGTCGTCGACGGGCTCGTCGGTGACGCGCAGGTCACCGGTCTCCTCGTCGACCACGTTGCGCCACAGGCGCTGCAGGAAGCGGTAGGAGCCGACGACGGCGCGGGTCTCCCACGGCCGGGCGGCGTCGAGGGGCCCCATGCCCATCTCGTACAGGCGCAGGGTGTCGGCGCCGTACTCGGCGGCGATCTCGTCGGGCGCCACGGCGTTCTTCAGCGACTTGCCCATCTTGCCCAGCTCGCGGGTGACGGGCTGTTCCTGCCAGGAGTACGAGGTGCCCGAGGGCCCCTCGGCCTCCTCGACCTCCGCCGCCGGGACGGCGATGCCGCGGGCGTCGCGGAAGACGTACGCCTGGATCATCCCCTGGTTGAACAGGCGGTGGAAGGGCTCCGAGGAGCTGACGTGGCCGAGGTCGTGCAGCACCTTGTGCCAGAACCGCGCGTAGAGCAGGTGCAGGACGGCGTGCTCGGCACCGCCCACGTACAGGTCGACGCCGCCCAGCGGCTTGTCCTCGCGGGGGCCCATCCAGGCGCGCTCGAGCTCGGGGTCGACGAGGCGCTCGCTGTTCGTCGGGTCGAGGTAGCGCAGCTCGTACCAGCACGACCCGGCCCAGTTGGGCATGGTGTTGGTCTCGCGCCGGTAGGTCTGCGGCCCGTTCCCGAGGTCGAGGGTGACCTCCACCCAGTCCTGGCGCCGCGACAGCGGCGTCTCGGGGGAGGTGTCGGCGTCGTCGGGGTCGAAGGTGCGCGGCGAGTAGTCGTCGACCTCGGGCAGCTCGACCGGCAGCATCGAGTCCGGCAGCGCGTGCGCGACGCCGTCGGCGTCGTAGACGACGGGGAAGGGCTCGCCCCAGTAGCGCTGCCGGCTGAAGAGCCAGTCGCGCAGGCGGTAGGTCGTCGTCGGGCGGCCCTGGCCGCGCTCGGCGAGCCAGGAGGACATGCGCTCGACGGCGTCGGGGACGGCGAGCCCGTCGAGGACCACGCCCTCGGCGCCCAGGCGCCCGCGGGCGTCCGAGCCCGTGACGACGCCGTCCTTGGCCGTCCACGCGGTGGCCCACGTCGAGGCGTCCTGGCCGCGGTCGTCGGTGGGCACCACGACGCAGCGCAGCGGCAGCTCGAGGGCGCGCGCGAAGTCGAAGTCGCGCTGGTCGTGCGCGGGCACCGCCATGATCGCGCCGGTGCCGTAGCCCATGAGCACGTAGTCGGCGACGAAGACGGGCACCTGCTCGCCCGTCGCCGGGTGGGTCGCCGTGGCGCCGGTGAAGACCCCGGTCTTGACCTTCCCCTCCTCCTGGCGCTCGACCTCCGTGCGCGCGGCGGCGCGGCGGGCGTAGGCGTGCACCGCCTCGCGCGGCGTCGCGGCGCCCCCGGTCCAGCTGTGAGGCAGCGGGTCCCCGGCCGGCGTCCGCGCCGGCCACGACGCCGGCAGCACGGTGTCCACGAGCGGGTGCTCGGGCGCGAGGACCAGGTAGGTGGCGCCGAAGAGCGTGTCGGGGCGCGTCGTGAAGACCTCGACGACGCCGTCCCCGGCGCCCTCCCCGCCCTCGACGGCGAAGCGCACGTGGGCCCCGGCGCTGCGCCCGATCCAGTGCCGCTGCTGGATCTTGATGGCCTCGGGCCAGTCCAGCGGCTCGAGGTCGTCGACCAGGCGGTCGGCGTAGGCCGTGATCCGCATCTTCCACTGGCGCAGGGAGGCGGTGAAGACGGGGAAGTTGCCGCGCTCGGAGCGGTTGTCGGCCGTGACCTCCTCGTTGGCCAGCACCGTGCCGAGACCCGGGCACCAGTTGACCGGCGCCTCGTCGACGTAGGCCAGGCGGTGGCGCGAGAGCACCTCGTCGCGCTCGACCGGCGTCAGGTCGGCCCACGGGCGGCCGTCGGGCGTGGGGCGCGAGCCGTCGGCGAACGCGGCCACGAGCTCGGTGATCGGCCGGGCGCGCTGCTGCTCGTCGTCGTACCAGGAGCCGAAGACCTGCAGGAAGATCCACTGCGTCCACCGGTAGTACCCGGGGTCGATCGTGGAGACCGAGCGGTGCGGGTCGTGGCCCAGCCCGAGGCGGCGCAGCTGCTCGCGCATCGTCGCGATGTTGGCCAGCGTGGAGGTGCGCGGGTGCGTGCCGGTCTGGACGGCGTACTGCTCGGCCGGCAGGCCGAACGCGTCGTAGCCGAGGGTGTGGAGCACCTCGCGGCCGGACATCCGCAGGTAGCGGCTGTAGACGTCGGTCGCGATGTAGCCCAGCGGGTGCCCGACGTGCAGGCCCGCTCCCGAGGGGTAGGGGAACATGTCCATGACGAAGGCCGTGCTCGAGCCGGGCTGCGGCTCGCGCGCCGCGTACACGTCGTCGTCGAGCCACCGCTGCTGCCACCGCGCCTCCACGCGCGCCGCGAGGGCGGCGTCGTAGCGGCTGGCGGGCGCGTCGGCCGCTGCGGAGGAGCCGGTCTCGGCGGGGGCGGAGGAGTCGGGAGCCACGGGTCCGCAGGGTAGTGCGGCCCGCCGACGGCGCCGGACGCCGCAGCCGGGTCGCGTCCGTCGAGGGCGGTCAGGCGAGGTAGCTGCGCAGCTGCTCGACGCACAGGACGACGAAGAGCAGGCCCGCGACGGTGAGCAGCACGTTGCTCAGCCAGCCGTTGCGCCAGGCCCGCGGCACGCGCGAGGTGTTGAGCAGCCACAGCAGCGTGCCGGCCAGGAAGGGCATGAAGAGCGCGCCCAGCACCCCGTAGGCGAGCACGAGCTGGAAGGGCTGGTCGACCAGCAGCAGGAGCATCGGCGGGAAGGTCAGCCACAGGACGTACGCGCGGAACGGCGCGGTGCGCTCCGGTCGGTCCGCGCGAGCCGGCGAGCCGCTCCCCCCGCGGACCGTGGCCACGAAGTCGGCGAACAGCAGGCTGACGCCGTTCCAGACCCCCAGGAGCGAGCTGAAGGCCGCGGCGAAGAAGCCCACGAGGAACGTCGTCGCCACGACGGGGCCGAAGCGGTCCTCGAGGACCTCGCCGAGGTCGAGGAGCCCGCGGTCCCCGCCCTCCAGGCTGATCTGCGCGGCGTTGAGCAGCTCGGTGCCCACGACGAGCATCGCCACGACGAAGACGCCCGTGGTGACGTAGGCGATCCGGTTGTCCCAGCGCATGACCCGCACCCACCCGGCGTCGCGCCAGCCCTTGGCGTTCACCCAGTACCCGTAGGCGGCCATGGTGATGGTGCCGCCCACCCCGCCGACGAGGCCGAGCGTGTAGATCACCGAGCCGTCGGGGAGGCGGGGGACCAGCCCGGCGAGCATCGCGGGCACGTCCGGGGCGACGAGGACGGCGAGCCCGACGACGACGACGAACATGACGCCGATGAGGGCGGTCATGATCTTCTCGAAGACGGCGTAGCGGCTCGTCAGGGCCAGGACGAGGCCGAGGACGCCGCACAGCGCGCCCCAGGCCGGCAGGGGCAGGAGGCCGGGGAAGAGGGCGGCGAGCGGGAGGGCGCTCGCCGTCATCGCCGTGGCGCCGTAGACGAAGCCCCACAGGACGATGTAGGCGCCGAAGTAGCCCGTGGCCCAGCGGGTCAGCGAGCGCCAGCCCTGGATGACCGTCGTCCCCGTGGCCAGGTGGAAGCGCCCCACCGCCTCGGCGAGGGAGATCTTCACGACGCAGCCGACGACGGCCGCCCACAGCAGGACGTACCCCAGCTCGGCGCCGGCGATGAGGGTGGCCACGAGGTCCCCGGCGCCCACCCCGGTCGCGGCGACGACGATGCCCGGGCCCACCCGCCGCAGCCCCGGGCGCCGCTGGGGCACGTCCGCACCGGGGCCGGCGTCGGGCGGCTCGGTGCGTCCCCCGGGCGCGGCGGGGCCGTCCGCGGCCCCCCGCCCGGTCGGCCGATCGGGGTGGTGCTCGGGGGAGGTGGCGGCGTCCACGGCGGGTTCCTCCTCGGGGGCTGGCCTCGTGCGCCCCCGGGGCGGGCGAGGCTCCGCCGCGGCGGTGCGGCGTCGGTGCGGGCACGAGCGGTCGGTGGGGCGGAGCAGACCGTAGGGGCCCGGCGCCCGCGGCGGAAGGGACGGCGGCGGTGTCCGCGGGGCGCGCACAGGCGGGCGGGCGGGCCCGGCGTCAACAGGTCGGGCGGTCGGCGGAGGGGGCCCGCGGCCACGGGGGCAGGGTCCCGGACGTGGCAGGAGGCGTGGCAGGAGGCAGGGGCACCGACGCCGCGCTCGTGCGCGAGCGCCTCGACGCCGTGCTCGGGCGCTCCCGTCCGCCCGGTGGGGAGGCCGCCGTCCGGCGCGGGCTCGAGGCGGAGGACCTGGACGACGGCGACCTGGACGACGGCGACCTGGACGCGGACGACCTGGACGCGGACGACCTGGACGAGGGCGGGCGCGGGGAGGTGGGTCCCCACGGCGGTGGCCGCGGTCGGCACGGCCGCGGGGCGCGGCGGGGCTCCTCGCGACCGCTGGCGGACCCGGACCTCGCCGAGGGGCTGGGGGTGTGGCCCTCGCTGCGGGACGCGCTCGCCGACCGGGTCCCGGTCTCGGTGCGCCGGGGCCGCTGGGCCGTCCCGCTGCCGGCGGTCACGGCCGCCATCCTCGTGGCCGCGGTCGTCGTCGTGGCGCTCGCCGTGCGCTCCTCGGCCACCGCGCCCGGGCTGCCGGTGCCCGTGCGCTCGACCGCAGCGGCGTCCTCGGCTCCTGCTGCGCCCGTCGCGGCGGGGACGGGCACGGCGGCAGAGACCGCGGCGCCGCCCCCACCGGGAGCTGCGCCGGTCGCCCCGGTGACGCCACCCGCCCCACCCGACCCGGCCGACCCGGCCGACCCGGCCGACCCGGCCGCGGGGAGCGCGCCGCCGCCTCCGGCGGAGCTGGTGGTGCACGTCGCCGGGCGCGTGGCCGCGCCCGGCGTCGTCCGGCTGCCCCCGGGCGCCCGCGTGGTCGACGCGCTCGAGGCCGCCGGGGGCGCGACGCCCGAGGCCGACCTCGCGCGGGTCAACCTCGCGCGCCCGGTGGTCGACGGCGAGCAGGTCCTCGTGCCCGCCCCCGGCGAGGAGGTGGTGCCCGCACCGGTCACCCCCGCCACGCCCCCGGGGGCGGGGGCCGGCGACGGCGCTGCCGCGGGGCCGGCAGCAGCGGCTGGTGCGGCGGGCGCGGTGCTGGACCTCAACACGGCCACGGCCGCCGACCTCGACGCGCTGCCGGGCATCGGACCGGTGCTGGCGCAGCGCATCCTCGACACCCGGGCGGAGCTGGGCTCCTTCACGAGCGTGGAGGAGCTCGGCGAGGTCAGCGGCATCGGCGAGGCCCGGCTGGCCGACCTGCGCGAGCTCGTGGCGGTCTGACGTGGAGGGCGCTGGCGCGGCGGTGCTCCGGCCGCGGGCCGAGGACCGGCGCCCGGGGGCGGGTCCCCGCGGACGCGTCGACGGGGCCGGGGCGCCGCAGGTGCCCGAGCCCGCGGTGCACCGCGACGACCTGCGCCTGGTGCCGGCGGCAGCGGGGGCCTGGGGCGGGGCGGCCGTCGCCGTGGGCGCGCCGGCCCGGCTCTCGCTCCTGGGGGCCCTGGCCCTCGTGGTGCTGGCCCTCGTGGTGCTGGCCGTCGTGCTGCTGCGGTGCAGGGGGTGCCCGGGCGAGGGCGGGGCGAGGGGCCCCGCGGGGGCTGCCCGGGGACGTGCCGCGGTCCACCCGCGCGCGGGTGCGCTCGCGCTGGTGGCGGTCGTCACCGCCGGCGCGGTCACCTCGGCGGGGCTGCGCACCGCTGAGGCCTCCGCCGGTCTGCTGACCGACCTCGTCGAGCGCCGGGCCGTCGCCCAGGTCCTCGTGCGGGTGGCCGCCGACCCGTCCCCCGTCCGCGCCCCCGCGGTCGGGCACGGATCCGACCCGGGGGCCGCCGACGGCACGGGGGACGACGAGGCGGCAGGCGGGAGCTCTCCGGAGCGGTGGGTGGTGCGCGTCGCCGCGCTGCAGGTCCTCGGGCGGGGCGCGGTCGCCGAGGCGCGCGGGCGGCTGCTGCTGGTCGGAGGACCGGCGGTGGCGGGGCTCCGCCGGGACGAGCGGGTCGAGGTCGTCGGCCGGCTGCAGCCGACGGAGGCCGGGGACGACGTGGTCGCCGTCCTGCGGGTGCAGGGCCCGGTGCGCGCGCGGGCGGCCCCCGACGGGTGGCGCGGGAGGGCCGCGGACCTGCGCGCCGGGCTGCGCGAGGCCGTCGAGCCCCTGCCGCGCGACGCGCGCGGGCTGCTCCCGGGGCTCGTGGTCGGGGACACCTCCGCGCTGCCCCCGGACCTCGAGGAGGCGATGCGCGCGGCGGGACTGGCCCACCTGACCGCGGTCAGCGGCGGCAACACCGCGGTGCTCGTCGGCGCGGTGCTGGGAGCGGCGGCGCTGCTGGGAGCGCGCCGCGGCCTGCGGGCCGCGCTGGCGGCGCTGGCGCTGGCCGCCTTCGTCGCGGTCGCCGGCCCGGACCCGAGCGTGCTGCGCGCGGGGGTGATGGCGGCCACCGCGCTGGTCGGGATGCTCGCCGCGCGGCCCGGCCGGGGCGTGCCGCCCCTGGCCGCGGCGGTCGTCGTGCTCGTCGTGCTCGACCCCTGGGCCTCGAGGTCGGTCGGCTTCGCGCTGTCGGTCCTCGGGACGGGCGCCCTGCTCGTCCTCGCGCGGCCCTGGGCGGACGCGCTGGCGCGCGTCCTGCCGCCGCGGGCGGCGGTCGTGGTGGCCGTGCCGCTGGCCGCGCAGGCGGTGTGCGCGCCGGTGCTGCTGCTGCTCGACCCGCGGGTGTCGGTGGTCGCGGTCCCCGCCAACCTCCTGGCCGCCCCGGCGGTCGCCCCGGCGACGGTGCTGGGCGTGGTGGCGCTCGCGGCGGCGCCGGCGTCCCCGGCGCTGGCGCAGCTCCTGGCCGTGCCCGCCGGGTGGGCGGCCGGGTGGGTCGCCCTCGTGGCCCGCGCGGCGGCCGCGCTGCCGGGGGCCACCGCCCCCTGGCCCGGGGGGTGGCCGGGAGCGGCCCTGCTCGCCGCGGCCCTGCTGGGCGCCCTCGTCCTGCTGCCCGCTGCGCTCGCCGTCGCCAGGACGACCGTGCGCGCGCACGGGGACGCCGCCGCCGACGGGACCGCGCACCGCGACGGCGAGCGCTCCCGCCCCCGGGCCGTCCCGCGGGTGGGTGGCCTCCCCGCGCGGACGTCGCCGTCGCACCGGTCCTCCCCGGGCCGCTCCGCGCGGGGTGGGTCCTCCTCGGGTCGCTCCTCGCCGGGCCGGTCGCGCTCGGGACGGTCGCGCTCGGGACGGTCCTCCGCGGGCCGGCGGCGGGCGCTGGTCGCGGCGGCGGCGGTCGCCTGCCTCGTGGTCGCCGCCGCGCTGTGGCCCCCCACCCGCTCCCGCCTGGGCGGAGGCGCGTGGCCGCCCGCCGACTGGGTCGCCGTGCAGTGCGACGTCGGCCAGGGCTCGGCGCTCGCGGTCCGCAGCGGGCCGGACGCGGCCGTCGTCGTGGACGCCGGGCCCGACCCCGGCGCCGTGCGGGGGTGCCTCGACCGGCTCGGCGTCGCCCGGGTCGACCTGCTCGTGCTCAGCCACTTCCACGCCGACCACGTGGACGGGCTCGAGGGCGTGCTGGACGCCCGGGACGTCGTCCGGGCGCTCGTCAGCCCCCTGCCCGTCCCGGCTCCGGCGTCCGAGCGCGTCGGGCAGCAGCTCGCCGAGGCGGGCGTGCCGGTCGCCGTGGGCGCCGCTGGTGCGGCCGGTGGGGCGGGCGACGTCGCCTGGCGGGTGCTCGCCCCCGCGCCCGCAGGTGCGGCGGGCGCGCCGGCGGCGGCCACGGGCAGCGGCGAGGACGACGGCGCCAACGACGCGAGCGTCGTCGTCGCGCTCGAGGCCTCGCAGGTGCGGCTCGTCGTGCTCGGCGACCTCGGGGCGCAGGCGCAGGCCGCGCTGCGGCGGGCCACTGCCGCCGACCCCTCCGTCTGGCCGGTGGACGTCCTCGGGGTGGCCCACCACGGCTCCTCCGACCAGGACCCCGGGCTGGCGCAGCTGGCCGCTCCGCGAGCCGCGCTCGTCGGCGTGGGCGAGAACACCTACGGGCACCCCACGGACCGCGCGCTGGAGCTCGTCGGCGCCGGGGGCGCCCTGGTCGCCTGCACCTCGGTGTCCGGGGAGGTCGCCGTCTCGGGGCCGCCGGACGCGCTGGTCCTCACGCCCCGGCGGACCGGCTCCGGTGGGCAGACCTGCTGAGCCGCTGAGCCGCTGAGCCGCTGAGCCGCCGACCGCTGAGCCGCCGACCGCTGAGCCGCCGAGCCGTCGGCCGCTGAGCCCTTCACCGGGTCACCAGGCCGCTCCGGCAGCCTCGGCGGGCAGGCGTCCGCACGCGAGGGGAGGAGCTCCGTCGGTGGCCCGTGGCAGGCTGCCCGCCGTGGCGCAGGGCACCCGGCAGCAGCGGCCGTCGACCGGCAGGGCGTCGTCGAGCCGCTCCTCGCGCGCCCCCTCCGGGAGGGGCTGGCGCGAGGCCGCACCCGCGCCGGTGGTGCTGGTGACGGGCTCCGAGCAGGTCCTGGCCGAGCGCGCCGTCGCCCGCGTCACGGCGCTGCACCGCGCCGAGCACCCCGAGCTGGAGGTGGTGGCCCTCGACGCCGCCGGCTACGAGCGGGGGCAGCTCGAGGCCGCGGCCAGCCCCTCGCTCTTCGGGGAGCCGCGGCTCGCCGTCGTCACGGGCGTCGAGGCGCCGGGGGAGGGCTTCGAGGACGACGTGCTGGCCTACCTGGCCGCTCCCGCGGACGACGTCGTGCTGGTGCTGCGGCACGCCGGTGGGGCGCGGGCGCGCAAGGTGCTCGACGCCGCGCGCCAGCACCCCGGGGCCGTCGTCGTCGACTGCCCCCCGCTGAAGAAGGACGCGGAGAAGCTGGAGTTCGTCGGCCTGGAGTTCGAGGCCTCGCGGCGGCGCATCTCGGCCACGGGCGCGCGCGCGCTCGTGGACGCGGTGGGGTCGGACCTGCGCGAGCTCGCGGCCTCCTGCGCCCAGCTGGTCTCGGACACCTCCGGCACGGTCGAGGTCGAGGACGTCCAGCGCTACTACGGCGGACGCGTCGAGGCCACCGGCTTCCGGGTGGCCGACGCCGTCGTGGCCGGGCACCGGGCCGAGGCGCTGGCCCTGCTGCGCCAGGCCGTGGCCACCGGGCTCGACCCGGTGCCCATCGTGGCCGTCCTCGCGATCCGGCTGCGGCAGATGGTGCTCGTCGGCGGCTCGCGGGGCCGTGGGGACGAGGTCGCCAAGGCCCTCGGCATGGCCCCGTGGATGGTCGACCGCACCCGCCGGGAGCTGCGCGGCTGGACCCCGCAGGCGCTCGGCGCCGGCATCGTCCTGCTGGCCGAGACCGACGCGGCGGTCAAGGGCGGCGGCCGCGACCCGGTCTACGCCCTCGAGCGCGCCGTCCTCGCCCTCTGCGACGCCCACGAGCGGTGACACGCTCCCGTCCCTGCGGCGCCCCCGCCCGGCGGGGGGCGCGCGACGCCCGCCCCGACCGACCCGACCACCACCCCTGGGAGACCTCGTGAGCCACTACGTCGCCGAGATCGTCTACACCGCCGCGCCCGAGGCCGTGGCGGCCTCCCGCCCCGCGCACCGCGAGCACCTGGCCGCGCTCCTCGAGCGGGGGTCGCTCGTGATGTCGGGGCCCTGGGCCGACGGCACGGGCGCCTGCCTGGTCTACCGGGCCGACGACGAGGCAGCGGTCCGCGAGATGCTCGAGGCCGACCCGTTCCGCCGCGACGGCGTCGTCGAGGTGCGCTCGGTGCGCGAGTGGACGGTCGTGCTCGGCGGCTGAGCACCGCCGCCACCCGACGCTCCGCCAGCAGGCCCCGAGCCACCAGGCGCCGAGCCACCAGACGCCGAAGGGCGCGTCCCGGAGACGGGACGCGCCCTTCGGCGTCGTGCGGGGGACCGCCGCGGCGGTCGGTGCCTCAGACCGAGGCGACGCGCTTGGCGAGCGACTGCTTGCGGTTCGCCGCCTGGTTCTTGTGGATGACGCCCTTGCTCACGGCCTTGTCGAGGCGGCGCGAGGCGCGCGCGAGAGCGGTCTCGGCGGCGCCGCGGTCGCCGGAGGCCGCAGCCTCGCGGACCGAGCGGACGGCCGACTTCAGCTCGGACTTGACGGCCTTGTTGCGCAGGCGCGCCTTCTCGTTGGTGAGGATGCGCTTCTTCTGGCTCTTGATGTTGGCCACGGGTGACAGCTCCAGGTCGGTCGGGTCGGGCTCGTTCTCGAAGGTGTGCGAGGCGGCCACGACCCGGGCGGTGAGCCCGGCGGTGGCGGTGCCAGAGCGCCCGGCTGCCCCGGGTGACCGGGACGCGGCGCGGGCGCGACCGGTGAAGGCTACCAGCGCGCTCCCGGGCCCCCTCCCGCGCCGAGGGGCTCCAGCGGGCGCGCCCGGGCGAGCGGTGGACGCGGTGGAGGAGCGCCGCGACGACGTCCCGGCGGGGTGCGACGGCTCCTCGCGGGTCCCGGCGCTGGCGCCCGGTCGGCCGGCGGCGCCGTGCGACCATGGCCGTCCTGCACCGCGCCCCAGCACCGACCCCGACGGAGGTGGCCCGAGCCCGTGAGCGCCCCGGCCCGCAGCGACGCCGCGCACGCCCCCGACGGGTCGGTGGGGGGCATCGAGCCCTCGACGACGGCCCCCGCGCTGCTGCGGAACTTCTCGATCATCGCCCACATCGACCACGGCAAGTCGACGCTGGCCGACCGCATGCTGCAGATCACGGGCGTCGTCGACGCCCGTGCGATGCGCGCGCAGTACCTCGACCGCATGGACATCGAGCGCGAGCGCGGCATCACCATCAAGAGCCAGGCCGTGCGGATGCCGTGGACGCTCGACGGCGTGCCCCACGCGCTCAACATGATCGACACGCCGGGCCACGTCGACTTCACGTACGAGGTCTCGCGCTCGCTCGCGGCCTGCGAGGGCGCCGTCCTGCTCGTCGACGCCTCGCAGGGCATCGAGGCCCAGACCCTCGCCAACCTGTACCTGGCGATGGAGGGCGACCTCGAGATCATCCCGGTGCTCAACAAGATCGACCTGCCCGCCGCGCAGCCGGAGAAGTACGCCGCGGAGATCGCCGGCCTCGTCGGCTGCGCCCCCGAGGACGTCCTGCGCGTCAGCGGGAAGACCGGCGAGGGCGTCCCCGAGCTGCTGGACCGCATCGTCCAGCGGGTGCCGCCGCCCGTCGGCGACGCGGACGCGCCGGCGCGCGCCATGATCTTCGACTCGGTCTACGACACCTACCGGGGCGTCATCACCTACGTCCGGGTCATCGACGGCCACCTCGACCCGCGCCAGAAGATCGCCATGATGTCGACGCGCGCGACGCACGAGCTGCTCGAGATCGGCGTCAGCTCGCCGGAGCCGACCCCGTCCAAGGGGCTCGGGGTCGGCGAGGTCGGCTACCTCATCACCGGCGTGAAGGACGTGCGCCAGTCCCGCGTGGGTGACACGGTCACGGACTCCGCCAAGCCGGCCACGGAGTCCCTCGGCGGCTACCGCGACCCGCGCCCGATGGTCTTCTCGGGGCTGTTCCCCCTCGACGGGTCGGACTACCCGGTGCTGCGGGACGCGCTGGACAAGCTCAAGCTCAACGACGCCGCGCTGGTCTACGAGCCCGAGACGTCCGTCGCCCTCGGCTTCGGCTTCCGCTGCGGCTTCCTCGGCCTGCTGCACCTGGAGATCGTCCGCGAGCGGCTCGAGCGCGAGTTCGACCTCGACCTCATCTCGACCGCGCCGAGCGTGGTCTACGAGGTCCACATGGACGACGGCGCGGTCTCCACGGTGACCAACCCGAGCGAGTTCCCCGAGGGCAAGGTCAAGGAGGTCCGAGAGCCGGTGGTCAAGGCCACCGTGCTGGCGCCGAGCGACTTCATCGGGGCGGTCATGGAGCTGTGCCAGGGCCGTCGGGGCGAGCTGCAGGGCATGGACTACCTCTCGCCCGAGCGCGTCGAGCTGCGCTACGTGCTGCCGCTGGCCGAGATCGTCTTCGACTTCTTCGACCAGCTGAAGTCCAAGACCAAGGGCTACGCCTCGCTGGACTACGAGCCCTCGGGGGACCAGGCGGCCGACCTCGTCAAGGTCGACGTCCTCCTGCAGGGCGAGAAGGTCGACGCCTTCAGCGCGATCGTCCACAAGGACAAGGCCTACGCCTACGGGACGCTGATGGCGGGGCGCCTGCAGAAGCTGATCCCGCGCCAGCAGTTCGAGGTGCCGGTCCAGGCGGCCATCGGCGCGCGCGTCATCGCGCGCGAGACCGTCCGCGCCATCCGCAAGGACGTCCTCTCCAAGTGCTACGGCGGTGACATCACGCGCAAGCGCAAGCTGCTGGAGAAGCAGAAGGAGGGCAAGAAGCGGATGAAGATGGTCGGCCGGGTCGAGGTGCCCCAGGAGGCCTTCATCGCCGCGCTGACCGCGGACGCCGCCGAGACCAAGGACGGCGCCAAGAAGTAGCGCCGCGCCGGGCACCTCCGGCGCTCGGCGCACTTCGGGCGCAGGGGCCCGGGCACGGGGAGCCCGGCGGCGACCCCGGGTTGCGGTCGGCGCCGCCGTCCTCCGGAATGGCCGGGTGCCCTCCTCCGTCCGCGACCTGATCGAGCGCGCCACCACGGCCCCCGAGGCCTGGGACCAGCTCGACCGGCCCTCCTACCGCGCCGAGCACGTCCTCGGCGTCACCTTCAACGCCCTCGGGCGCGCTCGCGGGCCCGTCGTCGACGTCCTGCACGGCACGTGGCTCGGCCACCCGCTGCACCCCGCCCTCACCGACGTCCCGATCGGCTCGTGGACGGCGGCCCTCGCGCTCGACGCCGTCGACCTCGTCGGGGGCGGGCGCCGGACGCCGGGGCTGGCAGCGGCGTCGCGCACGTGCACCGGGCTCGGGCTGCTGGGCGCCGCGGGGGCCGTCGTCACCGGTCTGGCCGACTGGCAGCACACCCACGAGGGCGCGCGCCGGGTGGGCGTCGTGCACGGGCTGATGAGCACGGCGGCGACGGGGCTGCAGCTGGCGTCGTGGGTCGAGCGGCGCCGGGGGCGCACCGCGCGCGGCCGGGTCCTCGGGCTCGCGGGCTGGGCGGTCGTCTCGGCCAGCGCGGCCCTGGGGGGCGCGCTCACCTACCGCCACGGGATCGGCGGCGACCACGCCGACCGCTCGCTGGCGCCGCGCACCTTCACCGACGCCCTGGCGCTCGCCGACGTCCCGGAGGGCCGCCCGACGCGGGCCGACGTCGACGGTGTCCGCGTCGTCCTCCTGCGCACCGGGGGCGGCGAGGTCCGCGCCTTCGGGGAGCAGTGCCCGCACCTGGACGGCCCGCTCTCGCAGGGCTGGATCACCCGCGAGGGGCTGGTGTGCCCGTGGCACGGGTCGTGCTTCTCGGTCGAGGACGGCGCGGTGGTGCACGGGCCGGCCACGGCCCCCCTGGCGCGCTTCGAGACGCGGGTCCGCGCCGGCCGGGTCCAGGTCCGCCGGGTCCCGCCCGTGCCCGGGGCGTCCCCGGGCAGCGTCACAGCCCTCGAGCAGCAGCGCGAGGACGAGCAGGAGGTCCCCGATGCGCGCCACTGAGGTCCTGTCCGCCCACCACGACGAGCTCCGGTCGATGCTGACCCGGCTCGCGGAGCTGCCCGGCGACCGCGTGGACGAGCGCCAGGAGGTGCTCGACCGCCTCGTCGACGAGCTGAGCATGCACGAGCAGCTCGAGGACGAGATCTTCTACCCGGCCGTGACGGCGGCCAGCCCCATGGTGGCGATCGCCCACGCCGAGCACCGCTACCTCGAGGACCAGGTGGCCGTCGTCCTGCGCACCGGGCCGGGGAGGGCGGGCTTCGACGAGGAGGTGCGCGTCCTGCACGAGGCCGTGGAGCACCACGCCGGCCACGAGGAGACCGAGATGTTCACCGAGGTCGACGCCAAGCTCGACGCCGACGTGCTCGAGCAGATGGGCGAGCGGATCAGCGCCAGGCTCGCGCAGCTGCGCGCCTCGCGGATCACGCGCCTGCGGCTGCGGGTCAAGCGCGGGGTGCTGCGGCGCACGCCCGGCGGGGCGCGCCGCGCCGGCTGAGGGGCGTCCGGCGCGAGCGCGTCAGCGGTGGCGGCGCCGCGGGTCGCGGCGCCGGTCGACGCCGGCCCACGAGCGGGCCGCGGCGGTGTCCTGGAGCTGGGCGAGCTCCTCGCGGGGGAGAGCGGTGTCGTGGGTGCTGCGCTCGCTCGGCGGTGCTGCCGGGGCTGGGCTGGTCGTGGTCACGATCTGGCATCGGCGCGCCGCCCCCCTGCCTTGAGCCGCGGAGCGCACGGTCGGCGGCGAGCCCGGGCGACCGGGTGACCTGCTCTACTGCGCCGCATGCCGCTTGAGCCCTCCCCGGCCGCGCCCGGTCGCGTCCTCGCCGTCTGCCGCGTCCACCAGCTGCAGCCCGACGGGGACCGCGGCGACGTCACCGGCATCGACAAGCGCCCGCTCCCGGACGCGGTCGACGTGGGGCCGATGGGGCTGCGCGGCGACGTCCAGGCCGACCGCGAGGACCACGGCGGGCCGGACAAGGCCGTCTACGTCTACACGCAGGACGAGGCCGACCACTGGGCGGAGGTCCTGCAGCGGGACGTCGTGCCGGGGCTCTTCGGGGAGAACCTGCGCACGGCCGGCGTCGACGTCGACGGGGCCGAGGTCGGCGAGCGCTGGCGCGTGGGGGACCGGCTCGAGCTGGAGGTCACCATGGCGCGCACGCCGTGCCAGACCTTCGCGCGCCACCTGGGGGAGCAGCGCTGGGTGCGCCGCTTCACCGAGCGCGGTCGGCCCGGTGTCTACCTGCGGGTGGTCGCGCCCGGTTCCGTCCGCGCCGGCGACCCCGTCGCGGTGCTCTCGCGCCCCGGGCACGGCGTCGCGGCGTCGGCCTTCTTCGCCCAGCAGTCCGCGGAGCAGGCCCGGGTGCTGAGGCGCGCGCACGACGACGGCGCGCTGGCGCTCGCCGACGACCTGCTGGTCTACGTCGACCGAGCCCTGTCCCGCGCCTGAGCCCTGTCCCGCGTCTGAGCCCTGTCCCGCGCCTGAGCCCTGTCCCGCGCCTGAGCCCTGTCCCTGCGCGTGAGCCCTGCCCCGCCTCCGACGCCTGGCGCGCACCGGACCTGACGCGTCCGGGGAGCGCCCGGCTCGCAGGGCCGTCGTCCGGGGAGCGCGCTGCTCCGGCGACGCACCCCGATCGGGCGTCCGGCGAGCCGGGTGCTCCCCGGTCCGGACGCGTCCGCCGCGCCGGCCAGCCCCCGACGGCGTCGCGGAGGCGGCGTGACCGGTCCGCCACGACGCCGCGCACCGGTCAGCGGCGTCGTCGCGGCGCGCCCCGGGACGTCCGCGGCGGGTCCTGCGGCACGGCTGCGACGAGCACGTGCTGGGGGCCGTGCCCGTCGCTGAGCTGCTGCACCCCCGTGGAGACGAAGCCGGCGCCCGCGTACGCCCGCAGGGCCGCGGTGTTCGCGGTGCCGACCGTGAGCACGACGAGCGCCGGCCCGCCGGCGGTCACCGGTCCCCACAGCTGCCGCGCCAGGGCCGGGACGGCCGCGGCCGCTCGCCGGCCCCACCCGCGGCCCTGCGCGGCGCCCGCGAGGTAGAAGCCGCGCAGCAGCACCGCGCGCTCGGGCTCGTCCACGACGGCGGCCAGGAGGTCGCCGCGGTCGAGGACGCCGAACCCGACGGCCTCCTGCCCGACGAGGACGGCGAACGGCGCCCGCCGCGGGTCGGCGTCCGCGGCCGGCAGCGTCTGGCGCGCCGAGGCCGAGTCGGCCAGCTGGTGCGGCGCGGGCTCCAGGGCCACCACGGCCGCGCGCAGGTCCACGTCGCCCGCGGTGAGCGGGTGCAGCCGCACGGGCGGCTCGCCGGCCTCCGGGCTGGGTCCGGCCGAGGGGTCCACGTCGTCCACCCGCCCATCCTCGTGCCCGCCCGGTCCGGGCTCTCCTCCTGCCCACCGCGCCCGGCCCTGTCCTTCCTCCCGCCCAGCCCGCCCGACCCGCCCAGCCGCCCAGCCGCCCAGCCCGCCCAGCCCGTCCGGCCGCGCGGTCCGGGGCGTCCCCAGCCGCCCGCTCCCGCGCGGCTGGGGACCGTGGTCGTCCGCCGTGGTCGTCTGCCGTGGTCGGGGGCACGGCCCGCGCCGGGGGAGCATGGAGGGGTGAGCCCCGCCCTGCCCGTCGGCGACCCGGCGCCCGAGGACGGCGCCCTGCCCGCCTCGGCGGCGGTGGGCGCGCACGAGCGCGCCCTGGCGTTCTACCTGCACGTGCCGTTCTGCCGGGTGCGCTGCGGCTACTGCGACTTCACCACCTACACCGCCGAGGAGCTCGGCGGCGCGGGCAGCGGGTCCTCGCGGGCCGGGTACGCCGCCGTGGCCGAGCGCGAGGTGCGGATGTCGGCCGAGGTCCTGGCCGGGGCGGGCGCGCCTGCGCGGCAGGTGTCGACCGTCTTCATCGGGGGCGGCACGCCGACGCTGCTGCCCAGCGGCGACCTGCTGCGGCTGGTCGACGCCGTGCGCGACGTCCACGGCCTCGCGCCCGGCGCCGAGGTGACCACCGAGGCCAACCCCGACTCCGTGACGCCGGCCTCGCTCGCCGAGCTGGCCGCCGGCGGCGTCACCCGCGTGTCCTTCGGCATGCAGTCGGCCGTGCCGCACGTGCTCGCCACCCTGGACCGCACGCACGACCCCGCGCGCGTGCCCGACGTCGTCCGGTGGGCGCGCGAGGCGGGCCTGCAGGTCAGCCTCGACCTCATCTACGGCACGCCGGGGGAGTCCCGCGACGACTGGCGGGCCAGCCTGGACGCCGCGCTCGCGTGCGCCCCCGACCACGTCTCCGCCTACGCCCTCGTCGTCGAGGCGGGCACGCGGATGGCCGGCCAGGTGCGCCGCGGCGAGCTCGCGCTGCCGGACTCCGACGACCTCGCCGCCAAGTACGAGGACGCCGGCGCGGCCCTCTCCGCCGCGGGCATGGAGTGGTACGAGGTGAGCAACTGGGCCGCCCGTCCGGACGCGCGCTGCCGGCACAACCTGTCGTACTGGCGCGCCGACGACTGGTGGGGCGTCGGCCCGGGCGCGCACAGCCACGTGGGCGGCGTGCGCTGGTGGAACGTCAAGCACCCGGGCGCCTACAGCGCCCGGCTGGAGCGGGGCGCCTCACCGGCGCACGGGCGCGAGGTGCTCGACGACGAGGCGCGCCTCGTCGAGCGGGTCCTGCTCGGCGTGCGGCTGCGCGAGGGGCTCCCCGTGGGGGCCCTGCCGGCCGAGGGGCGGGCCGAGCTCGTCGGCGTGGTCGCCGACGGGCTCGTGGAGCCGGGGCCCGCGGGGTGCGCCCCGGAGCGGGTCGTCCTCACCGACCGGGGGCGCCTGCTCGCCGACGGCGTCGTGCGCCGGCTGCTCGGCTGGTAGCGCCCTCGCCCGTCAGGACGGGCGCGCGAGCCCGCTCCGGAAGGCCCACACGACCGTCTGCAGCCGGTCCTGCGTCCCGAGCTTGGTCATCGCCCGCCCGAGGTGGGACTTCACGGTGCTCACCTCGACGACCAGCTCCGCCGCGATCTCGGCGTTCGTCAGCCCGCGGGCCAGCAGCTCGACGACGTCGCGCTCGCGGGCGGTGAGCAGCTGGGCCTGCGCCGCAGCGGGAGCCGGCGACGGCGTGCGCCGGGCGAACTCGCGGATGACGCGGCGGGTGACCGCGGAGTCGACCAGGCCGTCCCCGGCCGCCAGCCGCCGGACGGCGCCCACCAGCTCCTCCGGCTCGCAGTCCTTGAGCAGGAACCCGCTGGCCCCCGCCTCGAGGGCGCCGAAGACGTACTCGTCGAGGTCGAAGGTCGTCACCACGAGCACGGCCGGCCGGTGCGCGGCGCCGTCCGAGCCCTCGTCGTGGCCCCGGTCCCCGTCGTCCCCCGGGCTCCGGTCGCCGCTCGGGACCGGCTCGCCCACGATGCGGCGCGTCGCCGTGAGCCCGTCGCCGCCCGGCATCCGGACGTCCATGCAGACGACGTCGGGGCGCGTGGCCCGCGCCGCAGCCACGGCCTGGGCCCCGGAGGACGCCTCGGCGACGACCTCGACGTCCCCCGCCTCCTCGAGCAGCACCCTGAAGCCGGCGCGCACGACCGCCTGGTCGTCCACGAGCAGCACCCTGATCACGCCGCACCCCCTCCGCCGCCGTCCGCCGGTCGTCCAGGGTCCCGCAGCTCGTCCGCGGGCCCGGACGGCACCCGCACCCGCAGCACCACCCGCCACCCGCCCTCGTCGGTCCGCCCCGCGTGCAGCTGCCCGCCGACGAGCGCCGCGCGCTCGCGCATCACCGCGAGCCCGGTGCCGCCGCCGCCCGGCGGGGAGGGCGCGAGGGCCCCCCGGCCGCCGGCGGACGCCGGCGCGGGCACGGCCCCGTTGACGACCTCGAGGAGGAGCGCGGCCCCCTCCACCTCGAGCCGCAGCAGCACGGGAGCGCCGGGGGCGTGCTGGCGCGCGTTCGTCAGCGCCTGCTGGGCGACGCGGTACACCGAGGCGTCCGCCAGCGGCGGGAGCTCGGGCAGGTGCTCCGGCCGCTCCACCCGCACCTCGTCACCGGCCTCGCGCGCCTGCGCGAGGAGGTCGTCGAGGGACGCCAGGCCGGGCAGCGGGGCTCGCGCCGCCGCGCCGGCGTCCGGGAGGTCCTCGGCCGACCCCCGCAGCAGGCCCACCGCCTGGCGCAGGTTCTCCAGCGTCTCCTTGCCCTGGCTCCGCAGCCAGGCCGCCCCCTGCCGGGCGGCCGCGGGGTCGCGGTCGACGAGCCGCTCGACGGCGGCGGCCTGCACGACCATGCCGGACAGGTGGTGCGCGGCGACGTCGTGCAGCTCGCGCGCGAGCCGGGAGCGCTCGGCCGCCACCGCGGTCCGCACCCGCTCCTGCTGCTGGTCCGCCAGGGCCGCGGCCTCCGCCCGCAGGAGCGCCAGGTAGCGCCGGCGGGTGGCGACGTGCAGGCCGACCGCGATGGCGGGCGCACCGCTGGCAGCGCCCCCGAGCGCCGTCAGCAGGGCGGTGACCAGCACCCCGCCACCGGCGGCGGCCGCCGCGGCGGCGGCCGCCGCCGTCTCGGCGGCCAGCGCCGCGAGCAGGAGCGCGCCCGCCCGCCGGGCGGGCAGCAGCACCCCGGCCGTGTACCAGGCCACGGCCGGGGCGACGCCGCGCAGGGTCTCGTCCGGCGCCGCGGCGACGAGCAGCACCTGGCCGGCGACGACCAGCACCAGGCACCACCCCAGCGCCACGCGGCGCAGGCAGAGCGCGGCCGCCTGCGCCGCGGCGACCAGCGCGAGCCACCACGTCCGCTCGCCGAGGCGCGCCGCCGCCTCCGCGTCGAGCAGGTCCGGGGGCACGAGCACCGGCAGGAGCAGCGTGACGACGGCGGTCCCGACCGCCACGAGGGCGGCCAGCAGCGCGTCCCGGCCCAGCACGGTGCCGATCCCGCGGCGCTCCAGCCGGTCGTCGAGGCGCCCGCGCGAGACGTCGGGGGTGGGCGCGGCACCGGCGCGCTGTCCCGTCACGCGCGCATCCTCCCCGCTCCCGCCCGCCCCCGCGGGGACCCGGTGCACGTCACCCCCCACGTCAGTACGTGGCGCTGGGGGACAGCAGCCCCAGCGAGAGCGCGGCCCACGCCGTCGCGCCCAGGGCCAGGAGCAGCACGAGCGCGCCGGCGGCCCGCGCCCAGCCGGTGCGGCCGCGGATCTCGGCGACCACGCGGGCCGCAGCGGGCACGAGGCCGAGGGCGGCGAGCAGCTGCAGGCCCTGCAGCGCGCGGACGGCCGCGCCGGGCACGACGGCGAAGGACGTGATGGCGGTGATCGCCCCGGCCCAGCCGGCGAGGGCCAGCAGGCCCGACAGGGCGGCGGCCCACGACGCGGCCCGGAGCAGCCGCAGCGCCCGCGGGGGCGCCGGTCGACCGCGGCGACGGCGCACCACGGCCCCGACGGGCAGGGCGACGAGCGCGACGAGCATCACCAGCGCGGCGGCGGCGACCACGGGCAGGCCGACCTGCTCGGCCGCGGTGGCCGGGCGCAGCGTGAAGGCGCCCTCGTACCCGACGCCCGTCACGGCGCCGTCCTCGACCCGCACCGGGAGCGTGCGGTCGCTGCCGACCTCGCGCCACAGCCAGGGCTCCACCTCCTCGTAGACGGCCGGTGCGACGGACCCGGGGCCGGGGGTGGCCAGCAGGCGGCCGTCGGGCAGCACCTCGACGGTGGTGCCCCCGAGGGCGCCCAGCGCCGCGAGGAAGGTGGTGGCCGACCCGCGCGTGTCGACGTAGCGGCCCGCGACGGCGTCGGCGCGCCCGGCGGCGCCGTCCGGGGCCGTCCGCGCCGCGACGGGGGTCGTCTGCGCACCGCCGCCGACGACGTAGCGGTCGTCGAAGGCCTCGACGAGGTCGCGGCGCAGCGCCGCCGTCGCCAGGCCGTCGCTGCCGGAGCTGTTGAAGGAGACGAAGATCCCCGCGCCGTCGTCGGGCAGCACGTGCAGCTGGGAGTGGAAGTGGGTGGTGTCGCCGCCGTGCCCGTAGGCGCGGTGGCCGCCGCGGCTCTCGTCGAAGGCGCCCAGGCCCATGCGGGCCCCCGCGGCGAGGTCGCCGAGGCTGCTCTCGTCGAGGGCGGGGGAGAGGAGGAGCTCGCGCTCCGCCTCGCCGATGACGGCCTCGCCCCCGGGCAGGTCGCCGAGGAGCGCGAGCATGAACCTCGCCATGTCGGGCCCCGACGCCGTCAGCGACCCGGCCGGGGACGGGCCGACGACGTCGAACGGCTGCGGCGCGCCGGACGCGTCGGCGTAGGACTGCGAGAGCCGGCCCTCGAGCTCGGCGGGCAGCGGCTGGGCGAAGGTGGAGCTCGTCATGCCGAGGGGCGCCAGGACGGCGTCCTCCACGTGCTCGGCGAAGGGGGTGCCGGTCACGCGCTCGACGACGTAGCCGGCCAGCGCGTTGCCGTAGTTGGAGTAGGCCGGCGTCGTGCCCGGGGCGAAGACCTGCTCCGGCGGGTCGGTCGCGAGGACCTCGCGCAGCTCGACGGGCTCGTCGAAGGTGATGGTGCCCGCGAAGCGCTCCTCGAAGCCCCCGGTGTGCGTCAGCAGGTGCCGCAGCGTGAGGTCCTGGGGGAAGCGGCGCGGCACCTCGAAGTCCAGGTACCGCGCGACGTCGACGTCCAGGTCGAGGCGCCCCTCGTCGACGAGCTGCGCCACCGCCACCGCGGTGAAGAGCTTGGACACCGACCCGACCCGGAACAGCGACTCCTCGGGGTCCACGGGCACCGGCGCGCCGGTGCCGTCCCCGCCCGCCCGCCCGGTGTCCTCCCCGCCCGCCCGCCCGGTGTCCTCCCCGCCCGCCCGCCCGGTGTCGGCCCAGCCGTACCCGCGCGTGGTGACGACCTCGCCGTCGGCGACGACCGCCACGGTCGCCCCCGCGACGCCCTCGCGCTCCAGGGCCGCCGGCAGGACGCCGTCCAGCCACGCGTCGACGTCGCGGGTCGTCAGCCCCGCCGGCGACTCGGGCGCGGGCTGCGGGGGTGGCGGCGTCGCCGCCGGGGCCGCGCCGCAGCCGGCGAGCAGCGCGGCCAGCGCTGCGGCGGCGACGGCGGCGCCCAGCCGCGGGCGGCGGGGGTGGGTGGTCGTGGTGGTGTCCCGGGGCATGCGCCCTCCTCGTCCTGGCGCGAGCCGGGTGCAGCCCGGCGACGCTCCTCGTGCGGTCGGGACGAGCCTCGCCAGCGGCGCGCTCCCGGGCGTCCCGCGCGGGGAGGCACCTCGTCTCCTCCCTCCGGAGGAGGCGGGCGGCCCCGGGTCGCAGGCGCGCCGCCGGCGCCGCGTCCGCCCCCGGACGCACGAGGACCCGCTCGCCGGGTGGCGAGCGGGCCCTCGTGCGTCCGTCCGGGCGCTCGGTGCGGAGCGGCCGGAGGGGGCGTCAGCGCACCAGGCGCAGCGTCAGCGGGTAGCGGTAGCGCTCGCCGTTGTTGGCCTTGACCGCCGCGACGATCGAGAAGACGGCCACGTAGAGCGGCACCAGCAGCAGCAGGAAGGAGAGCAGCCCGAAGCTGATGAGGGACAGGAAGCCGACGACCGCCCAGAGGATCACGGAGGTGATCTGGAAGTTGAGGGCCTCGCGCGTCTGGTCCTGCACGAAGAGGCCGCGGTCGCGCAGCACGAGGTAGGCGACGAGCGGGGCGACGACGTAGAGGAAGATCCCGGCGAGGTGGGTCAGGGTCGACCACAGCCGCTGGTCGGCGGGGGAGAGGTCGTCCGTGGCCGTCGGGCGAGCGCCGTCGCCGACGGGGCGGCCCTGCGGTGCGCCGCCGTAGCGCTGGTCTCCGTGCGGCTGCTGCGGGGGCTGGTAGCTCGGGGGCTGCTGCTCGGACACCGGTGGGCTCCTCCCTCGGGCGGCGCGGATCGCTGCGCCCGAGGTCCCAGGCTACCGACCGGGCCCGGGCGGCGTCGGGGGCGCGGGGGCGCGGGGGCGCCGGGTCAGCCCTCCGGGGCGGTGACGAAGTCGATCAGCTCCTCGACGCGACCCGACAGGGACGGCTCGAGGTCGGCGATGGTGGTCACCGAGCCGAGGATGCGCTTCCAGCCGTGGGCGACGTCGCGCTGGTCCGCGTGCGGCCAGCCGAGGGCGGCGAGCACGCCGTGCTTCCACGACTGCCCGCGGGGGACCTGCGGCCACGCGGTGAGGCCCACGGCGCGGGGCCGCACCGCCGCCCACACGTCCACGTAGGGGTGGCCGACGACGTGCACCAGCCCGCGCCAGCGGGGGTCGGCGAGCGCGGCCTCGACCAGGCGCGTCTCCTTGGTGCCGGCGACGAGGTGGTCCACCAGCACGCCCACGCGGCGGCCGGGCCCGGGGTCGAACTCGACCAGGGCGCCGGTGAGGTCGTCGATGCCGTCGAGGGGCTCGACGACGACCCCCTCGACCCGCAGGTCGTCGCCCCACACCTTCTCGACGAGCTCGGCGTCGTGGCGGCCCTCGACCCAGATGCGGCTGCCGCGGGCGACGCGCGCCCGCTGGCCGGCCACCGCGACCGACCCGCTGGCCGTGCGCCCGGGCCGCGTCCCCGCCGCGCCCGCCCGCCCGGCCCCGCTCTGCGTCGCGGGGCGCGGGGGCACCAGCACCACGGGGCGCCCGTCGACGAGGAAGCCCGGGCCCATCGGGAAGCCGCGGGTGCGGCCGCGGCGGTCCTCGAGGTGGACGACGTGCGTGCCGCCGGCCTTCTCCACCCGCACGACGGCGCCGGTCCAGCCCGTCTCGACGTCCTCGACGACGACCCCCCGCGCGGCGGCGAGCTCGGTGCTGCGCCCCCGCTTCGGGGCGCGCCAGTCCCCGGACAGGACGTCGGTGCCGTAGCGGTCGCGCGAGGTGCTGCTCATGCGCGGGGACGCTAGCCCGCGCGCGCCGCCGTCCTCCGGCGGCGCGCCCCGGGAGCCGGGTCGCGGGAGGGGGTGCCCGCTCCTAGCGTGAGAGCGCTCGACGCCCGGTGGACCAGCGCGGGCGTCGGGAAGCCCCGGGGGAGGACGCGCCGGCGCCGACCGGCGCCCCGGCAGCCGGCCGCCCCACCACCCCGCACGGGAGGACGCACCGATGAAGATCGGCTACAAGCTCGCCACCGAGTCCTTCGACCCGAAGGAGGTCGTCCGCCAGGCCGTCGAGGCCGAGCGCGCGGGCTTCGACTTCGTCGAGATGAGCGACCACTTCCACCCCTGGCTCGACGTCCAGGGCCACAGCGGCTTCACCTGGTCGATGCTCGCGACCATCGCCGCCAAGACCACGACGCTCGAGCTCGCCACCGGCGTGACGTGCCCGACCGTGCGCTACCACCCGGCGGTCATCGCCCAGGCGGCGGCGACGATGCAGATCCTCTCCGACGGCCGCTTCACCCTCGGCGTCGGCGCCGGGGAGCGCCTCAACGAGCACGTCGTCGGCACCCCGCGCTTCCCCGGCATCCGCCAGCGGCACGAGCTCTTCCGCGAGGCGCTGGAGATCATCAACCTGCTCTGGCAGGGCGGCTACCGCTCCTACGAGGGCAAGCACCTGCAGCTCGAGGACGCCCGCGTCTTCGACCTCCCCGAGGAGCTGCCGGCCGTCGCGGTCGCCGCGAGCGGGCCCGCCTCGGCGCGCATCGCGGCCGAGCTGGGCGGCGGCCTGTTCGCCACCGAGCCCAAGGGCGACATGGTCGCCACCTGGAAGCGCCTCGGCGGCAGCGGCCCGGCCTACGCCGAGGTGCCGCTGGCGTGGGCGCCCGACGCCGAGACCGCCGCGCAGGCCGTCTGGGAGAAGAGCCGCTGGGCGCTGACGGGCTGGAAGGTCATGTCCGAGCTGCCCAACCCCGTCAACTTCGACGCCGCGACGCAGAGCGTGACCCTCGACCAGATCCAGCAGCAGTTCGCCTGCGGGCCGGACGTCGCCCGCCACCTCGAGGTGGCGCAGCAGTTCGTCGACGCCGGCTTCGACCACGTCGTGACGATGAACGCCGGTCCCGACCCGGACGGCTTCATGGACTTCTTCCAGCGCGAGCTGGCGGCGCCGCTGCGCGCGCTCACGCCCAGCAGCGACGCCCAGGGCCCGGGGCTGGCCGACAAGGTCCTCGGCGCGGTCCGCGGCTGAGGCGCGCGGCGGGCCCTGCGCCCCGGGCGACCGGGGCGCAGGGCCGGGGTCCGCGCGTCGGGCCCGCGCCGCGCGCGGGCGTACCCTTGGCACTCACGACGACGGAGTGCCAGGTGCGCGGGACGACGCACCGGCGGCCCCTGCGGCGCTCGCCGCGACGGGGCGGACGAGGGCGGAGGTGCGCGATGAGCGACGAGCGGCGGCTGGCGGTCCTGCGGGCCATCGTCGAGGACTACGTCGCCACCCGGGAGCCCGTCGGGTCGAAGATCCTCGTCGAGCGCCACAGCCTCGGGGTCTCGCCGGCGACCATCCGCAACGACATGGCCGTCCTCGAGGAGGAGGGCTACATCGCCCAGCCGCACACGAGCGCCGGCCGCGTGCCCACCGACAAGGGCTACCGGGCCTTCGTGGACCGGCTGTCCACCGTCAAGCCGCTGTCGGTCGCCGAGCGGCGCGCCATCTCCACGCTCCTGGACGACGCCACCGACCTCGACGACGTCCTGACCCGCACCGTCCGCGCCCTCGCGCAGCTGACGCGGCAGGTCGCCGTCGTGCAGTACCCGTCTCTCAGCCGCGCCACGGTCCGCCACGTGGAGCTCGTCGCCCTCGGCGGCCCCCGCCTGCTGCTCGTCCTCATCACCGACTCCGGTCGCGTGGAGCAGCGCATGGTCGAGGTGGCCGAGGAGGTGCCCGAGGCCCTCGTCGCCGAGATGCGCACGCGCCTGGGCGCCGCCTCCTCGGGGGCGCGCCTGGCCGACGTCGTCGCCCGGCTGCCCGCGCTGCCCGACCAGTTCCGCCCCGAGGACCAGGGCGTGGTGCGCGCCGTCCTGCGGGCCCTGGAGGACTCGCTGTCCGCCGAGCGCGAGGAGCGCGTCGTCCTGGCCGGCACCGCGAACCTCGCCCGCGCCGGCACGGACTTCCCGCAGTCGATCTCGCCGGTGCTCGAGGCGATCGAGGAGCAGGTGGTGCTGCTGCGCCTGCTGGGCGAGATGGCCGAGGACGCGCAGGCCGGCGCGGGCGGCGTCTCCGTCCGCATCGGCCGCGAGCTGGAGCACGACCGGCTGCTGGAGGCCTCGGTCGTCACGAGCGGGTACGGCTCGGGCGGCCAGGTGGTGGCCCACCTCGGCGTCCTGGGGCCGACCCGCATGGACTACCCGACCACCATGGCGGCGGTCCGCGCCGTCGCCCGCTACGTCTCCCGCATCATCGGGAGCTGACGCCCGGCCCGACGGCCCGGCCCCGGACCAGCTCGACGGCCGTCCCCACGCCCCGGCCCGACGGCACGCACGACGACACGAGCACGACGACCACGACAGGAGCGAGCACCTCTGGTGAGCGACCACTACGAAGCCCTCGGCGTCTCCCGCGACGCCTCCCCGGAGGACATCAAGAAGGCCTACCGGCGGCTGGCGCGCAAGCTGCACCCGGACGTCAACCCCGGCGAGGCGGACCGCTTCAAGGACGTCTCGGCGGCCTACGACACGCTCTCGAACCCGGAGAAGCGACGCGCTTATGACCGCGGGGAGACCCTCGGCGGGTTCGGCGGCCAGGGCGGCGCCGGCGGCTTCGGCTTCAGCGACATCTTCGAGACCTTCTTCGGCGGGGCGGCGGGCGCCGGCGGTGCGCGCGGCCCGGCGTCCCGCGCCCGACGGGGCCAGGACGCGCTCGTGCGCGTCGAGGTCGACCTGCGCGACGCCGTCTTCGGCGCCGATCGCGAGCTCGCGGTGGACACGGCCGTCGTCTGCTCGACCTGCCACGGCAGCTGCTGCCAGCCGGGCACCTCGCCCCGCACGTGCGAGGTGTGCGGGGGGCGCGGCCAGGTGCAGCGCCAGGTCCGCAGCTTCCTCGGCCAGGTGATGACGACGGCGCCGTGCCCCAACTGCGGCGGCTTCGGCACGACGATCCCCTCGCCCTGCCCCGAGTGCGCCGGCGAGGGGCGCGTCCAGGAGCGCCGCACGCTCACCGTCCGCATCCCCGCGGGCGTCAGCACGGGCACGCGGATCCAGCTGGCCGGCCAGAGCGAGGTCGGCTTCGGCGGCGGTCCGCCCGGAGACCTGTTCGTCGAGGTCGTGGAGAAGGAGCACGAGACCTTCACCCGCCGCGGGGACGACCTGCACTGCACCGTCGCCGTCCCCATGACGGCGGCGGCCCTCGGCACGACGCTCTCCGTGGAGACCCTCGACGGGACCGAGGGCGTCGACGTGCGCGCCGGCACGCAGTCCGGCGAGGTCCACACGCTGCGGGGTCTCGGCGTGGGGCACCTGCGCGGGGGAGGCCGGGGCGACCTGCTCGTCCACGTCGACGTGCAGACGCCGACGCGGCTCGACGACCGCCAGGAGGAGCTCCTGCGCCAGCTCGCCGAGCTGCGCGGCGAGGAGGCCTCCGAGGGCCGGCTGACCAGCGCCGGCAGCGGCGTCTTCGGGCGGCTGCGCGACTACATCTCCGGACGCTGACCCGTCACCGGCGCCGCACGGCGGCGCCGGTGGTGGTGGTGGCGCGGACGCCCGCTGCACTCGGTGGCGCGGCGGGCGCCCGCGGGTCTCAGGTGAGGCTGAAGGACCGGGCGGCCGAGGGCGGCGGGGTGCCCTCGCCGTCGGAGTCGTCCGGGATCTCGACGACCACGCGGTAGCTGCCCGCGGGCAGGTCCACGAGCGCCTCCCAGGAGCCCAGCTCGCCCATCTCGGCGGGCGTGCCGTCGTCCTTCGTGACGTCGGCCGAGCCCCGCAGGACGACGGCGGTCCCCTGGAGGACGGTCCAGACGACGGTGCCCTCGGCGGCGCTGGTCGCGCGGCCGGCGAGGCGCACGGTGCAGCCGATGGGCAGCACCGCCCCGGCGGCCGGCGAGGAGACGGTGACCTCGAGGCCGGTGACGACGACGGCCGCGGCGGCCGGCGCGGTCGTCCCGGCTCCGTCGCCCGGCGCGGGCGCCGCGGGGGTGCTGTCGGGGGCGGTGGAGGTGCCGGCGGGGACCGCGGAGGCGGCGACGGGGACGACGGGCGCCGAGGGGGCGGACGTCCCGGTCCCCGAGGCGGTGCCGGCCTCGACGACCGCACCGGTCCGCGGCGCGGTCGCCGTGTCGAGCGCCGAGGGCGACGGGGCGGGCTCCAGGGCGGTCGCGGCGACGGCTGCCGCCTCGCTCGGCGCCCCGAGGGGGGCCTCGACGACAGCGGCGGGCGACGCCTCCGGGGCGGCGGCGGCCTCGGCGGTCAGCAGGGCGGCGCCGTCCCCGACCTCGGGGGCCGGGACGTCGCCGCTGCTGGGGGCCGCGGCGACCGCGTCGGTGCCGTCCGCGGCGGGTCCCTCGGCGGCCGAGGCGCTCGCGGCGACGAGCAGCGCGAGCAGCGCAGCGCCCACGGGCGCCGCGCCGCGGAGCCGGCGGCCGGGGGTGCGCGGCGACGAGGGGGCGGGGGTGGCCTCGGTGCTGCTGGTCATGCCGGGGCATCGGCACGAGCGGCCCGGTCGTCCACCCGCCCGGGCCTACAGTTCGCGCCATGACCCGGACGGAGCAGACCGAGCCCCCAGGCGGCCCCCACGAGACCGGTGCCGCGGCCGCCGAGCAGCGGGCGCCCGTCCGGCGGCAGGAGGACTGCGTGTTCTGCCGCATCGTCGCGGGCGACGTCCCGGCCGAGCTCGTGGCGAGCACCGACTCGGTCGTGGCCTTCCGCGACCTCGCGCCGAAGGCCCCGCTGCACGTGCTGGTCGTCCCCCGCGAGCACCACGCGGACGTCGTGTCCCTGGCGGCCGCGGCGCCCCAGGTGCTGGCGGACCTCGTGGCCACGGGCGCGCGGGTGGCGGCCGACGGGGGCGCCCAGGACGGCGAGCACCGCCTCGTGTTCAACACCGGGGAGTCGGCCGGGCAGAGCGTCTTCCACGCGCACGGGCACGTGCTCGCGGCGCCCGGCGGTTCGGTGGGCGGCGACCTCTGAGCCGCCCGCGCCCGGCGGGCTACGCTGGGCGCACCAGTGCGCCCGGACGGGTGGTGCACGCGCGCGAGGAGCTCGGGCCCCCGGCCCCACCATGACGCAGCCCCACGAGACCGCCCCCCGCCGCACCGGTGGGCCGCGCACGGGTGCCGGCCGCACCCGACACACCGTCGTCGTGCCCCCCGAGGTGCCGATGATCTCCCTCCTCGGCAGCGGGGACGAGCTCCTGCGCGTGGTCGAGCGGTCCTTCCCCGAGCTCGACGTGCACGTCCGGGGAGACGAGATCACCGCGACCGGCCCCGCCGCCGAGGTCGCCCTGCTCGAGCGCCTGGTGGACGAGCTGTCCGCCGTCATCTCCTCGGGCCAGGTGCTCAGCCCGGACGCCGTCGAGCGCTCGGTGGGGATGCTGCGCCGCGCCACGAGCGAGCGGCCGGCCGACGTCCTCACGCTCGACGTCCTGTCCTCGCGCGGGCGGACCATCCGCCCGAAGACGCTGGGGCAGAAGCGCTACGTGGAGGCCATCGAGGCCGAGACCATCGTCTTCGGCATCGGGCCCGCGGGCACCGGGAAGACCTACCTCGCCATGGCCAAGGCGGTGCAGGCGCTGCAGGCCAAGCAGGTCGCGCGCATCGTGCTGACGCGGCCGGCCGTCGAGGCCGGGGAACGGCTGGGCTTCCTGCCGGGCACGCTCACCGAGAAGATCGACCCCTACCTGCGGCCGCTCTACGACGCCCTGGGCGACATGCTCGATCCGGAGCAGGTCCCGCGGCTGCTGGCCGCCGGCACCATCGAGGTCGCGCCGCTGGCCTACATGCGCGGGCGCACGCTCAACGACGCCTTCATCATCCTGGACGAGGCGCAGAACACCTCGGCCGAGCAGATGAAGATGTTCCTCACCCGCCTGGGCTTCGGCTCCAAGATGGTCGTCACGGGCGACGTCACCCAGGTGGACCTGCCGAGCGGCACCGAGTCGGGCCTGCGGGTGGTGCAGGACGTCCTCGACGGCGTCGACGGCGTGGCCTTCTCCCGCCTGGAGGCCGCGGACGTCGTCCGGCACAAGCTGGTCAGCGACATCGTCGAGGCCTACGGCCGCTGGGACGCCCTGCGAGGGCGCACCGCGCCCGACGGCCAGCGCCGCGACGTCCGCGGCCCTCGCCGCGCCGACGGCCCGCCCTCGCCGACGCCGGCCGCTGCGCCGGTGGACGACAGCGCCGAGGGCACCGGCTCGTGAGCGTCGAGGTCGCCAACGAGACGGCGCACCGCGTCGACGAGCGGGAGCTGGCCGACCTCGCCCGCCACGTGCTCGACGCGCTGCACGTGCACCCCCAGGCGGAGCTGTCGGTCCTCGTCGTCGACGAGGAGGCGATGGCCGCGCTGCACGTGCAGCACATGGGGGAGGAGGGCCCGACCGACGTCCTGTCCTTCCCCATGGACGAGCTGCGCCCCGGCAGCGACGGCGAGCCGAGCCCCCCGGGCCTGCTGGGCGACGTCGTGCTGTGCCCGGAGGTCGCGGCCCGCCAGGCCCGTGCCGCCGGTCACTCCACGGCCGACGAGCTGCTGCTGCTGACGACCCACGGGGTCCTGCACCTGCTCGGGTACGACCACCACGAGCCGGAGGAGGAGCGCGCCATGTTCGCCCTGCAGCGCCAGCTGCTCCTGGAGTTCCTGGGGGAGCGCCGATGAGCCCCGGCGCCCGCGACGACGACCGCGACGACGACCGGCCCCCGGCCGGCGTGCCCGCCTCGGCGCTGGGGCTGCCCGCCGTCCCGGAGGGCTACCGCAGCGGCTTCGCGTGCTTCGTCGGCCGCCCGAACGCCGGCAAGTCCACGCTGACGAACGCGCTGGTCGGCCAGAAGGTGGCCATCACCTCCAGCCGCCCCCAGACGACGCGGCACACCGTCCGCGGCATCCTGCACCGGCCGCAGGCCCAGCTCGTCCTCGTGGACACCCCGGGCCTGCACCGCCCGCGGACCCTGCTGGGCCAGCGCCTCAACGACCTCGTGCTGGCCACCCTCGCCGAGGTCGACGTCGTCGGCTTCTGCCTGCCGGCCGACCAGGCGGTCGGCCCCGGCGACCGCTGGATCGCCGCCCAGCTCGCGCCCCTCGTCGAGGCGCGCCGCGGCAAGCCCGTCGTCGCGGTGGTCACCAAGACCGACCTCGTGGCGCGCGACCGGCTGGCGAAGCACCTGGTCGAGGTCTCCGAGCTCGGCCCGTGGGCCGACGTCGTGCCCGTCTCGGCGACCGCCGACCAGCAGGTCGACGTGGTGGAGGAGGTGCTGCTGGGGCACCTGCCCGAGGGCCCGCCCATGTACCCCGACGGCGAGCTCACCGACGAGCCCGAGGCCGTCATGGTCGCCGAGCTCGTGCGCGAGGCGGCCCTGGAGGGCGTGCGCGACGAGCTGCCGCACAGCCTCGCGGTCGTCGTCGACGAGATGGGCCCGCGGCCCGCCCCGGACGGCGGCGAGCGCCAGGACGGCATGCTCGACGTCCACGTGCTGCTCTACGTCGAGCGCGACTCCCAGAAGGGCATCGTCATCGGCAAGGGCGGCTCCCGGCTGCGCGAGGTCGGCACGCAGGCGCGCGCCGGCATCGAGGCGCTCCTCGGCGTCCCGGTGTTCCTCGACCTGCGGGTCAAGGTCGCCAAGGACTGGCAGCGCGACCCCCGCAAGCTCCAGCGCCTGGGGTTCTGAGGCAAGAGCGGCCGGTCGGGTCGCCGCCCGACGTCCGCGGCGGATGCCGCCGCCGCGCAGAGCCCTCGCGAGCGAGCGGTGCTGCGGTGGGAGCGGCCCGAGGCGCGCTTCAGGACGGCAGGTCCTCGGCCGATCAGACTCGCATGTCCATGCTGCGCCGCCTGCGCCTCGGCCACCGCCTCACCGCGGCGTTCTCCGTCGTCGTCCTGCTCCTGCTGGCCGTCATGGCCGCCGGTCTGAGCGCCAGCGCCGCCCAGGACGCCGCGACAGAGGAGCTGGCGACGCAGGAGCGGTTCGGCATCGCCGCGGCCGTCGCGAAGCACGCCGCAGCCGACCTCAACGGCTGGCAGACCGCCTACGCCCTCGACGCCGTGCGCGGTGCGGCGGGTGCCGCGGACGACGGGAGCGGCTCCCGGGCTGAGTACCTCGCCTCGGCCGAGCGCTTCGAGCGGACCCTCGAGGAGCTCTCCGCGCGCAGCACGGTGGCGGAGACCGACGACGACGTGGCCCAGGTCCGCGACCTCTACCGCCGCTTCAGCGCCGTGGACGACGAGGTCGCCGCCGCCTACCGCAGTGGTGACGCCGCGGCCGCCGCGGCGGCGACCGAGCGCGTCCTGGGCGAGGGGGTCGAGCTCTACGCCGCCATGGCCGTGCTGCTGGACGAGGTCGTCGGCGACGCCGCCACCGCCTTCGATGTGGCCTACGAGGACGCGGTGGCGGCCAAGGAGCGCGGGGCGCTGCTGATGTGGGCGCTGGGGATCGCCGGCGTCCTCGCGTCGGTGGTCCTGGCCGCGGTGGTGACGCGCTCGGTCACCGGCCCGGTCGCGCAGGTCCGCGACCGCCTGGTGCGGCTCGCCGACAGCGACCTCGCCACCGAGGTGGCCGTGCACGGCCGCGACGAGGTCGCCGAGATGGCCGGAGCCCTCCAGCAGGCCGTGCGCTCCCTCAGCGGGGTGATGCTCCAGGTCACCGGTGCCTCCACCGCCCTGGCCGCCTCCAGCGGGGACCTCTCCGCCGTGGCCGGCGACCTGTCCACCGGCTCTGAGCAGTCCGCCTCGCAGACGCGGGTCGTGTCCGCGGCCACCGAGCAGATCTCCACCAGCATCACCACCGTCGCGGCGGCCGGGGAGCAGATGACCTCCGCGATCCGGGAGATCGCCACGTCCACCGCCGCGGCGTCCGGGGTCGCCGCCTCCGCCGTCGAGGCCGCGTCCAGCGCCGGGCGGACCCTGGAGCGCCTGTCGGCCTCGAGCCGCGAGATCGGCGACGTCGTCGGGCTCATCAACTCCATCGCCGAGCAGACGAACCTGCTCGCCCTCAACGCCACGATCGAGGCCGCCCGCGCCGGGGAGATGGGCAAGGGCTTCGCCGTCGTGGCCGGCGAGGTCAAGGAGCTGGCCCAGCAGACCGCCCGCGCGACCGAGGAGATCGTCACCAAGGTCGACGCCACGCAGTCCGACGTGGACGCCGCCACCGGCGCGATCGCCCAGATCTCCGAGGTCATCGCCCACATCGACGCCCTGCAGTCGACCATCGCCGCGGCGGTCGAGGAGCAGTCGGCGACGACCGCGGAGATGGTCCGCAACGTCACCGAGGTCTCGACCGGGAGCCAGGACATCTCCCGCAGCATCTCCGGCATCGCCGCCGCGACCCACCGCACGACCACGAGCGCCGACCAGGCGGCGGCCACCGCCGGTGAGGTCTCCGCCGCGGCCGCGCAGCTGGACCAGCTGGTCTCCTCCTTCGCCCTGCCCCGCGCCTGAGCCCGCCGGGCGCTCAGGCCGCCGAGCGGTCCCGCAGGCTGGCGACGAGGAGCACCAGGGCGAGCACCTGCGTCCCGCCGAGGACGACCAGCAGGGTGCTGAGCGAGCCCTCGTAGAGGAGCCCGACCAGCACGCCACCGGCGAGGGCGGCGGCTCCCTGGACGGCCGCGAAGACGCCGTAGGCCGTCGCCCGGCGCGCCTGCGGGACCAGGTCGGCGACGAGCGCCTTGACGGTGGAGTCCTGGACGCCGACCGCCGCGCCCCACAGGAGGGCGCCGACCACCACGGCGGCCAGCGAGCGGGACAGCGCGAGCCCCGGCACGGCGGCGGCCAGGAGGGGCAGGGCGAGCAAGACCCGCCCCGTCCACCGGTCGTAGAGGTAGCCGCTCACCAGGGCGGCCACGGCGCCGCTGGCCATCGCCCCCGCGTAGAGCAGCGGGGCGCCGGCCAGGGGGAGGAGCCCCGTCTCCGTGGCGTGGAAGGAGATGATCCCGAAGGTCACGAGCCCGGCGGTCGCCGCCCCGGCCGCGGCGGCGAAGAGGAAGAAGCGCCGGGGCAGGTCGGTGCCGAACCAGGCCCCGGACCGCGAGCGCGCCGGCAGCCGCGGGGCCTCGGCCGCTGGCCGGGAGACCGCGGCGCGCTCGGGGGCCGGGTCGGGCATCCGGCGGCGCAGGCGCAGGAGGAGGACGACCGCCACGGCGCCGGGCACGGCGAGGACGGCGAGCGCCGGCTCCACGAGGCCGGTCGCCGCGACCAGGGCGGCCACGAGCAGGGGGCCGGAGAAGGCGCCGACCTGGTCCAGGGCCTTGTGGACGGCGAAGCCCCGGCCGAGGCCGACGCCGTCGGCGGCCCGGGCGAGCAGCGCGGACTTGGCGGGGCTGCGCACCGCCTTCCCGGCTCGCTCGGCCAGGACGAGCGCGCAGGCCACGACGAGACCGGCGCCACCCAGGAGGGGTATGACGGCCAGGAGCGGGACGCACACCGCGGTGAGGGCGTACCCGGTCAGCGTGAGCAGCCAGTACCGGCCGGTGCGGTCGGCGAGCGGTCCGGAGGCCAGTCGCAGCAGGAGCGCCATCGCCTCCCCGGCGCCGCTGACGACGCCCACGACCAGCGCGGAGGCCCCGAGGGTCCCCAGGAAGGGCCCGGTGACGGAGCGGGCGCCCTCGTAGACCATGTCGGCGGCGAGGCTGACGACGCCGAAGGCGACCACGGCGCGCCACGGCGACCAGGTCGCCGGGGCGCCGGAGGGGGAGGCCGTCCGCGGGCCTCCCCGAGCGGGCGGGTCGACGCCTGCCGGCGGCATGCTGCGCTCCTCGCTGACGTGGTCCGCGATGTCTACCAGGGGCGTCGGCCCGCCGCGCCGCGGCTCCACCCCGCAGCCCCGGCGCGAGCTCCGGTGCCGCGCCGTGGTCCGGACTACCCGCGCTCGACGACCGCCGGGGCGCCCGGGACGTCGTCGGGCACCCGCGTCGGCCCGGCCTCGGCCGGGCGCAGCCGGTCCTGGCGGTGCAGCCGCACCGCGACCAGCGCGACGTCGTCCTCGGGGCGCTCGAGCAGCATGCGCTCGAGCACCCCGTCGCAGAGGTCGTCGAGGTCCGGCGAGAGCCTCGCCACGTCGCGCAGCGCGCTCTCCAGGCGGTCGAGCCCGCGCTGGAGCGACTCCCCGCGCCGCTCCACCAGGCCGTCGGTGTAGAGGAGGACGGTCGAGCCCTCCTCGAGCACGACCTCGTGGTCCCTGCGGGCGCTGCTGGGCACGACGCCGAGGAGCAGCTCGGAGTGCTCGGCGGAAAGGGGGCGGACCGACCCGTCGGGGGAGAGGAGCACGGGCGGCGGGTGCCCGGCGTTGGACCAGCGCAGCCGGGTGACCGCGCGCCGGGACTCGTCGGGGGTCTGCTCGAGCCGGGCGACGACGGCGGTGGCCGTCGTGCCCACCTGCAGGGTCACCATGGCCTGGTCGACGCCGGCGAGGATCTCCGCGGGCCCGGCACCGGTGGCGACGGCGATGCCGCGCAGCAGCGAGCGGACCTGGCCCATGGACGCCGCCGCCTCGGTGTTGTGGCCCAGCACGTCGCCGATGGTGAGGATCATCGCGCCGCTCGCCTGCAGGAAGGCGTCGTACCAGTCCCCGCCGACCTGGGCGGACTCCGCGGCCGGCGTGTAGCGCACGACGACCTGGGTGTGGTCGGGCTGGGCGGGCGCGCTGAGCAGGGAGCGCTGCAGCGCCTCGGCGAGCTCGCGCTGCTGGCGGCTCAGCCGGGCGTTGTCGAGGGCCAGCCCCACCCGGCCGGCGATGTCGGTCGCGGTCTCGAGCTCCTCGGGGCTGACGGGAGCCCGGGCGGCGCCGCTGACCAGCGACAGGACCCCCAGCGTCCGGCCCCGCGCGCGCAGGGGCAGCACGACCAGGGACTCCGGGTCCAGCTCGGTGACCAGGTCTCGCGCCCGCCCGGGGGCCAGCACGGACACCAGGTGCTCCAGCGCCCGCTCGCCCCGGACCTGCGGGCGGTCGCTCGTGAGCGCGCCCTCCAGGAGCGGGTCGGCGCGGAGCGCCGCCTGCCGGAGGGCGGCGTACTCGGCCACGAGGTCGCGCGCGGTGGGGTCCGCGTGCCACCCGGTGACGACGCGCAGGGACCGGGCGGTGCGCTGGCGCCGGTCGTCGGCGACGAGGCTGACCACGCACCAGTCGGCGAGGACGGGCACCACGAGCCGGGACAGCCGCGTGACGGCGTCCTCGGCGTCCTCGGTGGCGGCCAGCTCGCTCGTCACGCGCGCCAGCAGCTCGGCGCGCGCGGTCGCCCGTCCCAGGTCGGCGACCAGCTGCTCGAGCTCGCGGGTGCGGGAGAACAGGTCGGCCTCCACCTGCTCGGCGCGCTCGCGCAGGCGGTCGGTCGCCTCGGCGGACAGGCGGACGGCCTCCCGGCCCCGGACGTACTCGGTGATGTCGTCGGAGCGGTGCAGCAGCAGGACCACCTCGCCGCGCTCGTCGAGGACCGGGACGTTGCGCGGGCTCCAGAAGCGCTCGACGTAGGTGCCGTCGGGCATCCGGATGTCGTACCTCTGGATCGCCATCGTGTGCGGGCGGCGCGTGTCACGGGCCTGGGCGAGGGAGTCCCGGAGGTTGACCAGGCCGTCGGCGGCGGGGTCGTCGGGGTTCAGCGGGAAGACCTCGAAGAGGCCGCGGCCGACGGTGCCCTCCAGCGTCGTCGCCGTGGCCTCCAGGCGGGCGCGGTTGGCCCGCACGATCACGAGGTCCGGCGTCAGCAGCAGCAGCGGCGTCGGGGTCTCGTCGAAGACCTGCCGGAAGTCCGGCTCGGGCAGAGCCCGCATGCCTCTCGCCCCACCTCGTCTCGGCGCGCTCCTCGGCCGCGGTCTCGACCGGCGCGCGCCCGGATCTTACGGCGTAAGCCCGGTGGGCGGCCCGGTCCTGGCCCGGTGCGGCGGCCTCGCCAGTCGACGGCCGGTCGACCGCGGCCGACGGCGACGGGGGCGTCAAGGGCGCTTGACGACTCCGAGGTGTCAATCTACCTTGACGGGATGGAGGTGGGCCGGTTGCAGACGCTGGTGGGACAGGCCGGTGGGGACGACCCGCTGGCCGCGCTGGAGGCCCTCGCCGCGGCGCGGCGGGAGCTCGAGCGGCTGGAGGAGGTCCAGGTGCGCCGGGCGCGGGTCGCCTCGGCGAGCTGGGCCTCGATCGCGACGGCCCTCGGCGTCAGCCGCCAGGCCGTGCACCAGCGCTTCCGGCTGAGCCGCTGGTGCGACCGGTGAGCGCCCCCGCCGCCGCGGACGTCGGGGCGCCGGCCGCCCCCGAGGGCGAGCGCGTCGGGCTGCGCACCCTGCTGCCGTACCTGCGCGAGCACCGGCGCACGCTCGTCGTGGTGGCCGCCGTCTCCCTGGTGGGGGCGGCCGCCGCCCTGGCGCAGCCGCTGCTGGTCGGGCGGCTGATCACCGCGGTCGAGGCCGGGGACGCCGTCGCGCCGGTCGTGGCCGTGCTCGTGGTCGTGCTGCTGGGCGGCTCCCTGCTCGGCGCGGTGCAGCAGTTCCTGCTCCAGCGCACGGCCGAGGGCGTCGTCCTGAGCACCCGGACGTCCCTGGTGGGGCGGGTCCTGCGCCTGCCGGTCGCCGAGCTCGACCGCCGCCGCACCGGCGACCTCGTCTCCCGGGTCGGCTCGGACACCACGCTGCTGCGGGCGGTCATCACGTCCGGCCTGGTCGAGGTCGTCAGCTCGGTCGTCGTCGTGGTCGGCGCCGTCGTGGCGATGGCCCTCGTGGACGTCGTCCTGCTCGGCGTGACCCTGGCCGCCGTCGCGGTCGGGATGAGCGCCGCCATCGCCGTCGCGCGGCGCCTGCGGGCCCTGGCGCTGGCCTCGCAGGAGCGGGTGGGGGAGATGAGCTCCGCGGTCGAGCGGGCCCTGAGCGCGGTGCGCACCATCCGGGCCAGCGGCGCCACCGACCGCGAGGTGACGGCCGTGGGCGCCAGCGCCCGCGCCGCCCACGACGCCGGCGTGCGGGCCGCCCGGGTGGAGGCCGCGGTGTCGCCGGTGGTCGGCGTCGCCGTGCAGGGCTCGTTCATCGCGGTGCTCGGCGTCGGCGGCTACCGGGTGGCCGACGGCACCATCACCGTGGCCCAGCTCGTGTCGTTCATCCTCTTCCTCTTCCTGCTCGTGATGCCGCTCGGCCAGCTGGTCTCGGCGTTCGCGCAGCTGCAGCTCGGCCTGGGCGCCCTGACCCGGATCGAGGAGGTGCTGCGCCTGGCGGAGGAGGACCCGGGCCCTCCCGCGGCGCCCGCCGGGCGTGCGGGTGCGCCGCTGCTCGAGCTGCGCGAGGTCTCCTTCGCCTACCCCGACGGCACGCGGGTGCTCGAGGAGGTGAGCCTGGCGGTGCCGCGGGGCACCCGCACGGCGCTGGTCGGGCCATCGGGCGCGGGCAAGTCGACCCTGCTGTCCCTGGTCGAGCGCTTCTCCGACGTCACGAGCGGGGCGGTGCTGCTCGACGGCGCCGACGTCCGCGACCTGCCGCGCGCAGCGCTGCGCGCCCGGCTGGGCTACGTCGAGCAGGAGGCCCCGGTGCTGGCCGGCACGCTGCGCGAGAACCTGGTGCTCGCGGCCCCGGACGCGGGCGACGACGAGCTCGCGGCCGTGCTCGAGGCCGTGGGCCTGGCCGGCCTGGTCGCGCGCAGCCCCGCCGGCCTGGACGCCCCGGTGGGGGAGGGCGGCGTCCTGCTCTCCGGCGGCGAGCGCCAGCGGCTGGCGATCTCGCGCTCCCTGCTGGCGCGGCCCGAGCTGCTGCTGCTGGACGAGCCGACCGCCAGCCTGGACGCCCGCAACGAGCGGGCGCTCCAGGACGCCCTGGACGCCGTGGCCGAGCGCACGACCCTGCTCGTGGTGGCCCACCGGCTGTCCACGGTGGTCGGCTCCGACCAGATCGTCGTGCTGGACGGCGGGCGCGTGATCGGCGTCGGGACGCACGGCGAGCTGCTGGAGACCACGCCGCTCTACCGCGAGCTCGCGGCCACCCAGCTGCTGGTCTGAGCGGGCGCGTCAGGTCCGGCGGTGCAGGTCCGCGCCCGCGGGCTGCCACAGCTGGACGGCGTCCCCCTCCGGGTCGTGCAGCTCGGCGAACCGGCCGTTCGGGCAGGCGGTCCCGTCCACCACCACCTCGACCCCCGCCTCCCGCAGCGGGGCCGCCATGGCGTCGAGGTCTGCCACGCGGAAGGTGACCGACCACGACCGGCCGGTTCCGCCGAGGTGCGTCGCGCCGGCCGGCACCGCCGAGAAGACCGTCGCCCCCGCCTCCTGCCACCACGACGAGACGTCGTAGGTCTCCGGCGCCGGGTCGACGCCGAGGTGCCCGGAGCACCACCGCCCCAGGGCGCCGGGGTCCGCCGCACCGGAGGAGAACCCGCCGATGCCCGTCACCCGCTCCACGCCCGCTCCCTCGCGCCGCGTCCCGGGTGTCCTCGACCCGTCGTGGCCCGTCGTGGCCCGGAGTGGACTGAGGGGTCTGCGCCGGCCCGAGCTGGTCGGCAGGCTGGTCGGTCGGCATCCACCGCGCGAGTTGCATCCACGCGTCGGAGCTCGAGGCGACGAACACGAACATGCCCGCAGCCCCGAGCACACGCGGTGGGACACGTGACGCTGACTCACCGACGGGATCGCGAACGCGACGGCGAAAGGACTCATGGCGATAGCCCGATCAGGTGATGGGTGGGGGTCTGGTCGTGATCGTCCGTCGCCGAGAGCCCTCGAGTGCTCAGATGTGTGCCCGTGTCACCGGCGTTCGGGTGACCTTCGGATGTCACTCCTACGAAAGGCCATCTCGTGTCCCACGACGCGCCCTCCGCTGCTGTCCCGGCGCCGACGCCGGGCTTCCAGCAGGCTCCCACTCGTGAGAAGAACAAGCTGGGCGTCATAGCTCTGGTCCTCGGTCTCCTGGCGATCTTCCCGCTGTCCATCTTCGCGGGGATACCAGCCGTCATCGTGGGTCTCATGGGGCGGAAGGCCGTCAAGCAGGGCCGTGCTACGAACGGCGGGATGAACCTCGCCGGCATCGTCCTCGGAGTGATCTCCCTGCCGATCCTCGTCGGCTGCGGCAGTCTCATCGGGGGCGCGGCCAACGAAGTCGCGAGCAATCCCCCGGTCACCACCGAGGAGCAGGTTCTCGCGGAGGAGCCGACTGCGGAGCCTGCCGAGGAAGTCCCCGCGGTCGTGGAGACGCCGGAGCCGGAGCCGGAGCCGGAGCCGGAGCCGGAGCCGGAGCCGGAGCCGGAGCCGGAGCCGGAGCCGGAGCCGGAGGAGGCTGGTGCTGTCGGGATCGGCGAGCCGGCGGAGGTGGGCGACTTCTCCTACACCGTCAACGGGCTCGAGTGCGGCGTCGACAACATCGGTGGTCAGTACGGTGAGAACGCCCAGGGGCAGTTCTGCCTGGTGGAGATGAGCGTCACAAACGTCAGCGACTCGGCCACGACGTTCTTCAGCCAGAACGTCGTCATGCTGAACGATGCTGATCAGGAGTTCTCCGCCGACGACGTCGCGGGAATCTACGTCGAGGGCAATGACGCGTTCCTCAGTCAGATCAACCCGGGGAACACGCTTGAGGGCACGGTCGTCTTCGACATCCCCGCCGACCAGACTCCCACCGCTCTGGAGCTCAGCGGCGGTTTCCTCTCCGACGCCGTCACCGTCACCCTGCAGTGAGTGGCGGGGCGCGGCGCCTGCTCACAGGCTTCTGAGGCAGGCGCTCGCGGAAGAGCGCTGTCGGTCGTCGGAGAAGGGGTCCGGCGACGACGGCGGACGTCATAGTGCGGCGATCCCGCGCGTCTGGAGAGGCGCCAGCACTGCCGCAGCAGAGCCTGCGCTCCGCGGGTGCTTCGCGACGATGGCCCTGGACCCACCGGTCCAGGGCCTTCGTGCACCGGTCCTCGTCCAGCCAGCGCAGGGCCGCGGCAGGGCCGTCGCCAGCAGTCGGCGTGTGCGGGCGACCGGGGGAGCTGATCTCATCGCCGGCGTGGCCAGGGACGCTGGGGCCTGCGCCGTTCGTCCGCGGGCACCGCACACCGCACGGCCGACGGCGCCGACTGCGGTCACCGTGGCGCACACGGCGCTCGCGCCGGTCGCCCTCCCAAGCGTCCACCTCCTCCGCGAGGCGCCGCTCGGGCTGGCCGCCGTGGCCTCTCGCCACCTGCTCGGTGCTCTCCTGGTCGCGACCCGGCACCCGTGGCGCGCGGCGGTGGTCGGCGCCGAAGGCGCGGCCGTGCTCGTCTGCGACCCGCAGCTGACCACCGTCTGGTGCGGCAGCAGGGTGCCGCGGTGCTCCCCGGAGCGCGGGTGCGCCGCCTGCTGTGCTGCCACCTGCTCGTGTGGCGCAGGCCCGCTGCCGGCGACTGACCTCCTGCCCGCGTCCGAGCGCCTGCTGCGTGCTGCTCCGGGCGCCGCACGCGGCCGCCGCGCCCCGCTCGCGTTGCGCGACCACGTCGTCGGCCTCGACCCCACCAGCAGCGCCGGGTCGATCAAGCTGCGACCGCGACCACGGTGCCGGCCGGGCGGACGTCGGCGATGACCTCGCCGTGGGTGCGCCCGACACCTTCTAGCTGTACTGCCCAGGGACGTTGGTCGGGTGAGTGCGACGTGAGCGTGTGAGCGCGTCGTGACCGAAGGGTGAGGACCTCCCGGTGTGGAGTGGGACTGCTGAAGGTTCCGCACCACGACCAGGAGGTCCTCGTGTCCCACGCTAATGCTGCGCTGACCCCGAAAGCCCGGGCCAAGCTCGGGCGTCTCGTCGTCGAAGACGGGTGGCCGATCGCCCGGGCAGCGGAGTACTTCCACGTCTCGTGGCCGACCGCGAAGAGGTGGGCCCGCCGGTACGCCGAGATGGGCCTCGAAGGCATGGGCGACCGCTCCAGCCGCCCGCACCGCAGCCCGACCCGGACCCCGCAGCACGTGGTGCGCCGGATCGTGCATTTGCGGTGGAAGCAGCGCCTGTCCCCGATCGCGATCAGCGCCAGGACCGACACCCCGGCCTCGACGGTCCACGCGGTGCTGGTCCGGTGCCGGCTGAACCGGCTCTCCCACGTCGACATCCGCACCGGCGAGCCGATCCGCCGCTACGAGCACGACACCCCCGGGGCGCTGATCCACGTCGACGTCAAGAAGCTCGGCAACATCCCCGACGGTGGCGGGTGGCGCTTCACCGGCCGCGCCCAGGGCGAGCGGAACAGGGCCGCGACCCCGGGCAAGGCCCGCAACAAGCACGGCGGGCCGGTGATGGGAACCGCGTTCGTCCACACCGTCATCGACGACCACTCCCGGGTCGCCTACGCCGAGATCCACCCCGACGAGACCGCGCTCACCGCCACCGGCGTCCTGGCCCGGGCGACCTTCTGGTTCGCCACCCGCGGCGTCAAGGTCGAGCGGGTCCTGTCCGACAACGGGTCGGCGTACAAGTCGAAGCTGTGGGCGGCCACCTGCGCCGACCTCGGCATCGCGGTGAAGAAGACCCGCCCCTACCGGCCCCAGACCAACGGCAAGGTCGAACGCTTCCACCGGACCATGGCCGCCGAGTGGGCCTTCGCCCGCCACTACAACCGCGAAGCCGACCGCAGGAACGCCCTACCGGCCTTCCTGCACCGGTACAACCATCACCGACCCCACTCCGCTATCGGCAAGGTCCCACCCATCACCAGGTTGACCAACCTGTCTGGGCAGTACATCTAGCGGCTGATGTCGGTGACGTAGAGGCGGGTGCTCATCGCGTGCTCCGGTCCCGCGCCCACCTGCTCCAGGGCTGCGGCGATGCGTCGGAGCGCTTCGCGGGCCTGCTCCTCCGGTTCGTCGCCGCCGATCGGGGGGCTGGCGGCCGTGGCGGCGGTGGCCCCCGCAACCCTGAGCAAGGGCCGATCCGTACGGCGCGGAAGTACTCGACCACGGGCTCCCGCGAGGCGTCGAGGACACCAGCCGGCGCTCGGCCACGGGTACTACCCGCCGCGGGGGAAGCCTTGACCGCGCGCGGCCCGGCGTCGCGTGAGGTGGTCGCTCCCCGGGCGCGCTACGGTCTCCCCGTGCGCGCGAGCCTCCTGCTGAGCTGCCGCGGCGAGGGCCAGAAGTAGCCACCGGCCCCCTCGTCGCGGAGTCCTGCGCACCCCGCAGCCGCCGCCGGTGACGACCAGCCGGTCCGCGTGGACCGGTGCAGGCACCGCACCCCAGACGAGGACGAGATGCGCGACACCCAGAAGCCCTCCGCCATGCCGGTCTCCCGGTACCGCCCCTTCTCCGAGCAGATCCGCGTCGAGCTGCCGGACCGCACGTGGCCGACGAGGCGCACCGAGCAGGCCCCGCGCTGGTGCGCCGTCGACCTGCGCGACGGCAACCAGGCGCTGATCGACCCGATGAGCCCGGCCCGCAAGCTGCGGATGTTCCAGCTGCTCGTGCGCATGGGCTACAAGGAGATCGAGGTCGGCTTCCCCTCGGCCAGCCAGACCGACTTCGACTTCGTCCGCCAGCTCGTCGAGGGCGGCCTCATCCCCGACGACGTGACGATCCAGGTGCTCACCCAGGCCCGCGACCACCTCATCGAGCGCACCTACGAGGCCATCGCCGGTGCGCCGCAGGCGATCGTGCACCTCTACAACTCCACGTCGGTCCTGCAGCGGGAGGTCGTCTTCGGCCTCGACGAGGACGGCGTCCTGGACATCGCGCTCCAGGGCGCGCGGCTGTGCCGCAAGCTCGAGGAGACGGTGCCGGAGACGGCGATCACCTACGAGTACTCCCCGGAGTCCTTCACGGGCACCGAGCTGGAGTACGCGGCGCGCGTCTGCAACGCCGTGCTCGAGGTCTTCGAGGCCTCCGCGGAGCGCCCGGTCATCATCAACCTGCCCGCGACGGTCGAGATGGCCACGCCCAACGTCTACGCCGACTCCATCGAGTGGATGGGCCGCCACCTCGTGCCGCGCGAGGGCGTGGTCCTCTCGCTGCACCCGCACAACGACCGCGGCACCGCCGTCGCCGCCGCCGAGCTGGGCCTGCTCGCCGGCGCCGACCGCGTCGAAGGCTGCCTGTTCGGCAACGGCGAGCGCACCGGCAACGTCTGCCTCGTCACGCTCGGCCTGAACCTCGTCACCCAGGGCGTCGACGCGATGATCGACTTCTCCGACATCGACGAGGTGCGCCGCACCGTCGAGTACTGCAACCAGCTCGCCGTCCCCGAGCGGCACCCCTACGGCGGCGACCTCGTCTACACGGCCTTCTCCGGCTCCCACCAGGACGCCATCAAGAAGGGCTTCGACGCGATGGCGCGCCGGGCGCAGGCCGAGGGCGTCGAGGTCTCCGAGCTCACGTGGGCCGTGCCCTACCTGCCCGTGGACCCCAAGGACGTCGGGCGCTCCTACGAGGCCGTCGTGCGCGTCAACAGCCAGTCCGGCAAGGGCGGCGTCGCCTACCTCATGAAGACCGAGCACCAGCTGGACCTGCCGCGCCGCCTGCAGATCGAGCTCTCGGGCATCGTCCAGGCGCAGACGGACGCCGCCGGCGGCGAGGTGGACGCGGCGCGGCTCTGGCAGATCTTCGAGCACGCCTACCTGCCGACGGGCGACCCCGCGCAGGCGTGGGGCCGCTACGCGCTGCGGGGCATGCGCCAGCAGAGCGAGGTCGACGGCGCCGCCCGCCTGTCCGTCGACGTCACCGACCGCGGCGAGCCGCGCGTCCTCGAGGGCCTCGGCAACGGGCCCATCGACGCCCTCGTGGAGGCGCTGCGCGAGGACGGCGTCGCCTTGCGCGTCCTGGACTACGCCGAGCACGCCCTCAGCGAGGGCGGTGACGCCCGGGCCGCGGCCTTCGTCGAGTGCGAGGTCGGCGACCGCGTCCTGTGGGGCGTCGGGATCGACGCCAACACGGTCGTCGCGGCGCTGCGCGCCGTGCTCTCGGCGGTCAACCGGGCCCTGTAGGGCCCCGCGCACCCCGCCGGGCGGCGTCCCCGCGCCCGCCCGGCGGGGACGCCCCGCTGACCACGACGGGTGACGACGCCCGCGCGCCGCCGTCGGACCGCTCACCTAGTGTTGCCGCGCGCCGAAGCAGAGGCGTGTGCGGTCGGCTCGGCCGCCGCGCCGGTGCCGGCGCACCGGGCGGACGGCGTCGCAGCGGCGCGGAGGAGGTGGCGGTGGGCGAGCTGGTGGTGGCGGACGTCTTCGGGCCGTTCGACCTCGTCGCCGACCGGGCCCACCAGCTGTACGTCGACGGCGACCCGGCTGGTGCCGTCCGCGCCTGCGACCAGGCGCTGCCGCTCGTGCGCGCGGCGGGCGACCTCCGCACGGAGCGCTTCCTCTGCTACTCCCGCGGCGTCAGCCTGCGCGAGCTCGGCCTCTACTCCGAGGTCGTGGCCCAGTCGCAGGAGCTGCTGGTGCTGGCGGGGGACGACCCCCTGTGGCGCGCCAAGGCCCTGGCCCTGCTCGCCGAGGCGAGCGCCGTGCTGGGTCGCACCTCGACCGCCCTGGACCACGTGGCGGAGGGGCTCGACCTCGTGGACGCGGGTCCCGGCGGGTACAACCGGCTGTCCGCGCGGATGGCCCTCGCCATCACGCTCGAGGCGCTGAGCCTCCACGAGCCGGCCGAGGAGGTCTTCGCCGACCTGCTGGACGTGCGGGAGCCCCACCGCGACGTCGTCCTGGAGGAGGCCTGCACGCTGAGGGCGGCGTGGGCCGCCAACGCCGCCCTGCTCGGCGAGCGCGCCGAGGCCGGACGCCACCACCTGGCCGTGGCCGAGCGGGCCCTGGCGATGCGCCGCTCGGCCGTGGGCGCGGGGGACGCGCACGCCGTCGTCCGCAGCGAGGTGTACCTGGCCCTGGCGCTGCAGGAGCTCGGGGACGACGACGCCGCCTGGGCGCTCGTGGGGGACCCGGGGGTGCTCGAGGTCCTGAGCCCCGCGGGCACCGACCGGCTCGTGGCGCTCGTCGTGCGCGGCCGCGCCCTGCTGGTGCGGGGGGACGCCGCCGCGGCCCGGAGCAGCCTGGAGGAGGCCGAGCGCATCGGCCGGGCCAGCCGGCGCGACGTGTGGCGGTGGACGGCCGTGGAGGCGCTCGTCGACGTCGACGTCGCCGAGCACGGCGACCACCCCGCGGTGCGCCGCCACCGCGAGCACGTGCGGGCCCTGCTGCGCCGCCTGCGGCGCGACAGCACCGGCCGCGCCGCCGAGCTGGCCTCGCGGCGCCGGGTGCGCCAGCTCGAGGACGAGCGCGAGGGCGTCCACCGGGCCGCCCTGACCGACCCCCTCACCGGGCTGGGCAACCGGCGGGCGCTGCTGGACGTGCTCGAGACCGCGCCCGACGCGCTCGGGGCCGTCTTCGTCGACGTCGACCACTTCAAGGACGTCAACGACCGCTTCTCGCACGACGCCGGGGACCGCGTCCTCGTCCGCGTGGCGGAGATCCTCTCCACCGCCTGCCGCTCCTCCGAGCTCGTCGTGCGCTACGGCGGGGACGAGTTCGTCGTGCTCGTGGTCGACGACCCGTCGGCGGCCGAGATCATCGCCCGCCGCGTCGTGGACGCCGTCCGGCAGCACGACTGGCAGCAGGTCGCGCCCGGTCTGGCGGTGACCGTCTCGGTCGGCGTGGAGCGGGGCGCGCCGGTGGCGTCCGCGCTCGCCAGCGCGGACGCGGCGCTCTACGCGGCCAAGCGCGCCGGCCGAGACCGCATCGTCGTCGGGGCGCCGGAGGGCGCCGCCGGGCCCGCCCGCGGCGCCGGCGAGGTGCCCGGGCCGCGCGGGGTGCGGCTGCCGGTGCCGACGGCGGCCCCGGAGACGGCCCCCCGGTCCGACCGGTGACGCACCGACCGGGCAGCATGACGAGCGTGAGGACGGGCGCATGAAGCTGTACCGCGACGAGGCGGTCGTCCTGCGCACCCAGAAGATCGGCGAGGCCGACCGGGTCATCACGCTGCTGACCCGGACCAACGGGCGCGTGCGCGCGGTCGCCAAGGGCGTGCGCCGCACCAGCAGCCGCTTCGGCGGCCGGCTCGAGCCGTGCATGCTCGCCGACGTGCAGCTGCACCGGGGCCGCAGCCTGGACGTCGTGACCCAGGTCGTCACGCTCGCCCCGTACGCCCGCGCCGTCGCCGACGACTACCCGCGGTACACCGCGGCCGCGGCGATGCTGGAGACGGCCGAGCGGCTCACCCCGGAGGAGCGCGAGCCCGCCACCCAGCAGTTCCTCCTGCTCGTGGGCGGGCTGCGCGCGCTCGTCGGCCCCCCGCACGCGCCCGTCCGGCGCCCGGCCGGGCTGGTGCTGGACGCCTTCATCCTGCGCTCGACGGCCGTCGCCGGCTGGGGCGCGAGCTTCGACGCCTGCGCGCGCTGCGGCGCCCCCGGGCCCCACCGCGCCTTCGCCGTCGCCGCCGGGGGATCGGTGTGCTCCTCCTGCCGCCCGCCCGGGGCGTCGGCGCCGTCGCCGGCGACGCTGCAGCTGCTGGGCGCCCTGCTGGCCGGCGACTGGGACGTCGCGCTGGCCAGCACCGAGCGCGACCGCCGGGAGGCCAGCGGCCTCGCCGCGGCCCACCTGCAGTGGCACCTCGAGCGCGGCGTGCGCTCGCTGCCGTTCGTGGACCGGACGCCGGAGGCTCCGGTCGCCGACGTGCCGGACACCGACGTGCCGGACCACCGGACCGGAGGTCCGCGTCCGGACGACGCGGGCGAGCCCGCACCGGAGGAGGCTCTGCTGGACGCCGAGGTGCTGGAGCAGCTGGCCCCCGAGCCGCCCGCGCGGACCGCGGAGCGGGTCCGCTCCGCGCAGGCCGTGGCCGCGGGGGCCCGGGCGTGAGGCGCCGTCGCGGCGCCGAGGTGGCGCCGCTCGTCCCCGTGGACCCGCCGCCGCACCCCAGCGGGGCGCTCCCGCCGGACCTGCCGCCCGAGGCGGTGCCGCGCCACGTCGCCGTCGTCATGGACGGCAACGGCCGGTGGGCCAACCAGCGGGGGCTGCCGCGGACGGCCGGCCACGAGGCCGGCGAGGCGGCCCTGCTGGACGTCGTCGCGGGCGCCCTGCAGATCGGCGTGCAGTACGTCTCGGTCTACGCGTTCTCCACCGAGAACTGGAAGCGCTCGCCGGAGGAGGTCCGCTTCCTCATGGGTTTCAACCGCGACGTGCTGCGCCGCCGGCGCGACCAGATGGCCTCATGGGGCGTGCGGGTGCGCTGGGCGGGCCGCCGCCCCCGGCTGTGGCGCACGGTGGTCAGCGAGCTGGAGGAGGCAGAGCGGGTCACCGCCGCCTGCGACCGCCTGCAGCTGACGATGTGCGTCAACTACGGCGGCCGCGCCGAGATCGCCGACGCCGCCCGCGCCGTCGCGCGGGAGGTGGCCGCCGGTCGCCTGGACCCGGAGAAGGTCGACGAGGAGGTGCTCGCGCGCCACCTCGACGAGCCCGACCTGCCCGACGTCGACCTCTTCCTGCGCACCTCCGGCGAGCAGCGCACGTCCAACTTCCTGCTCTGGCAGTCGGCCTACGCCGAGATGGTCTTCATGGACGTCCTGTGGCCGGACGTCGACCGCCGCACCCTCTGGGACGCCGTCCTGCTCTACTCCGGCCGAGAGCGCCGCTACGGCGGGGCCGTGGACCGCTCGGGCACGGCGTGAGCCGGGGGCGCTCGGTCGACCGGCGCCTGCTGGTGCTGGTGGGCGCCCTCGCGCTGGGGGCCTCGTCCTGCTCGGCGGTCGCTGGTGGCGAGCGGGTGCCGGACGAGGGCGCCCCCCGGGCGACGGCAGCGGTGCAGCAGGCGGGCGGGGACGCGGCGGGAGCGGGTGCGGCGCAGTGGTGGACGCCGCCGGCGGGGGTCGCCTGGCAGTGGCAGCTCTCCGGTGAGCTGGACCTGTCCGTCGACGTGCCGGTCTACGACGTCGACTGGCAGGTGGCGCCCTCGGTCGTGGAGGAGCTGCACGGGCGGGGCCGGCGGGCCGTCTGCTACGTCAGCGTCGGGTCGTGGGAGGCCCACCGGTCGGACGCCGCCGCCTTCCCCGAGGAGGTGCTGGGCGAGCCGCTCGAGGGCTGGCCCGACGAGCGCTGGCTGGACGTGCGCCGGCTCGACCTCCTCGAGGGGCCGCTGGGGCACCGGCTGGACGTCTGCCGCGACACGGGCTTCGACGCCGTGGAGCCCGACAACGTCGACGGCTACGTCAACCGCACGGGCTTCCCCCTCACGGCGGACGACCAGCTCGTCTTCAACCGGTGGGTGGCGGACCAGGCGCACCGGCGGGGCATGGCCGTCGGTCTGAAGAACGACCTCGACCAGGTCGCCGAGTTCGTCGACGACGTCGACTTCGCCGTCGACGAGGAGTGCCTGCAGCACGACGAGTGCGCTCTGCTCGAGCCCTTCGTGGAGGCGGGCAAGCCCGTCCTGCACGTCGAGTACGCCCTGTCCGAGGAGGAGTTCTGCCGCCGGGAGGCCGGCCTGCAGGGCTTCTCCTCGATGCTCAAGGACCTCGAGCTGAGCGCCTACCGGCACACCTGCCCGCGCGAGGGGTGAGCCGCGGGTCCCCGCCTCGACCTCGTGACGACGCCCCCCTCCTGCGCGCAGGAGGGGCGCGTCGAGCGGCGGCGCGCCGAGGTCCTAGGGCTGCGCGGCCTCGGCCCGGGTGCAGTCCGCGCAGGTGCCGAAGACCTCGACGACGTGGTCGGGAGCGGTGAAGCCGTGGGCCGCGGCCACCGTGGACGCCCAGCTCTCGACGTCGGGGCCCTCGACCTCCACGGTGCGCCCGCAGCGCCGGCACACCAGGTGGTGGTGGTGGCTCGGGCTGCAGCGGCGGTAGACGGCCTCGCCGTCGTCGGTGCGCAGGACGTCGACCTCGTCGTCCTCGACCATGTTCTGCAGGGCGCGGTAGACGGTGGCCAGGCCGATGGGGTTGCCCTGCTCGCGCATCGAGGCGTAGAGGTCCTGAGCGCTGACGAAGGCGTCGGTCCCCGCCAGCGACTCCTGCACGGCGTCGCGCTGGCGGCTGGAGCGCCGGACGCGCTGCGGCTGCGGCACCACGATCACGCTCCTCTCGCTGTCCCGGTCACGGGTGCGGACCGGTCGGTCCCCACGGGTGCCGATGATGCCTGCTCGGGGTCGACGGTCGCGAGGCGGTGCCGTCGGCGGTGGCCCCGGTGGCGCCCGGCGCGCAGCAGCGCCGACCCGGTCGCCGCGACGACGAACAGGGCGATGAGGTAGAGCACGATCGTCCCGCCCGAGGGCGTGTCCGCGTAGTACGAGGTCACGACGCCGACCACGGCGGTGACGACCCCGACGACCATCGCCGTCGCGGTCGTCGCCCGGAAGCTGCGGCACACCTGCTGGGCGACGGCCACGGGCACGATCATCAGCGCGCTGATGAGCAGCAGCCCGACCACCCGCATCGACAGCACGACGGTGACGGCGGTCAGCACGGCCAGCAGCAGGTTGAGCCCGGTGACCGGCAGCCCGGAGGCCCGGGCGTGCTCCTCGTCGCTGCTGACGGCGGCCAGCCTCCGGCCGAGCCCCAGGGTGGCGAGCAGCACGACCGCGGCGAGGACCCCGAAGACGCGCAGGTCCTCGGTCGTGGTCGTGGTGATGGCGCCGAACAGGTAGGTGTTCAGCGTCGCCGCCGAGCCGCCGGCGCGCGCCACGAGGACCACGCCGCCGGCGATGCCGCCGTAGAAGAGCACGGCGAGCACGACGTCGCCGCCGGTGCGGCCGTAGCGGCGCAGCAGCTCGACCGCGACGGCGGCCAGCACCGTGACGACGAGCGCCACGGCCACGGGCGCCGTCCCGGTGAGCAGCCCCAGGGCCACGCCGGTCAGCGCGACGTGGCCCATGCCGTCGCCGATGAGGGACAGGCGGCGCTGCACCAGGAAGACGCCCACCGAGGGGGCCGCGAGCCCGACGAGGAGGGCGGCGACGAGCGCCCGGACCATGAAGCCGTACTGCAGGACCTCAGGCACGGTGCGTCTCCGGGTGCGAGCCGGCGGACGCGGCGGCGCGGCGGGTGTCGGGGTGGGCCACCCAGCCGCGCTCGGCGGGCACGTCGTCGTCGGCGTGGTGCACGTGGTGGTGGCGCAGGTGGCCGTGCTCCAGGGTCGCCAGGGCCTCGTCGGAGGCGCCCAGCAGCCCGGGCACGAGGGGCCCGTCGTGGACGACGCGGCCCTCGCGCAGCACGACGGCGCGGTCGACGACGTCGGCCAGCGGGCCGATCTCGTGCGTGACGACCAGCAGGGTCACGTCGTGGCTCGCCAGGGCGGCGAGCGTGCGCGCGAGCCCGCGGGCGCTCGCGGCGTCGACCCCGGCCAGGGGCTCGTCCAGGACGAGCAGGTCGGGCTCGGCCGCCAGCGCCCGGGCGATGAGGACGCGGCGCTGCTGCCCGCCGGAGAGCTCGCTGACGTCCTCGTGGGCGTGCTCGGCCATGTGCACGGCCTCGAGCGCCTCGGTGACGGCGTCGGCGTCCGCCCGGCGGGCGGGCACCCAGGACCGGCGCAGCGGCAGCCGCCCGGTGGCCACGACCTCGCGGACGGTCGAGGGCACGCCGCCCCCGACCGTCATGGCCTGCGGCACGTAGCCGGTGCGCCGGCGGCTGCTCCGCGAGGGCGCGGGTGCGCCGTCGACCTCGACGGACCCGCCGGTGCGGGCCGCGAGGCCGAGGAGGCCGCGCAGCAGCGTCGTCTTGCCCGAGCCGTTGCTGCCGAGCAGCGCGACGCGCTCGCCGCGCGCCATCTCGAGGTCGACGTCGTGCACGACGACGCTCTCGCCGTAGCCGAAGCTCGCCCGGCGCAGGCGCAGGATCGGCGTGGAGGGGTCTGCGGTCACGCGCAGCCCTGGCCCTCGCGCAGCGTGTCGAGGTTGGCCCGCATGACCGACGGGTAGTCCTCGCCGGGGGATGCCTCGGTGAGCCCCTCGAGCGTGTCGAGGACGGCCGTCTGCGCGCCGGTCTCCGCCGCGACGGTCTCGGCGACGGCGGGGCTGAGCAGCGTCTCGGTGTAGATCGTGCGGACGTCGTTGGCCGCGGCGAACTCCGCGACCTCGGCGAGTCGCGCGGGGGTGGGCTCCTCCTCGCCGCCGATGCCGCTGACGCCGCGCTGGACGAGGTCGTAGCGCTCGGCGAGGTAGCCGAAGGCCTGGTGGGCGGTGACCAGGTCGCGGCTGTCGCACGTGGCCAGGCCGTCGGCGTACTCGGAGTCCAGGGCGGCCAGCTCGTCCTGCACCGCGGCGAGGTTCTCGGCGTAGACCTCGGCGCCCTCGGCGTCGGCGCTCGTCAGGCCCTCGGCGACGAGCTCGGCGACGGCGGACAGGCGCTGCGGGTCCAGCCAGAAGTGGGGGTCCTCCTCGAGCCCGTGCTCGTGGCCGTCCTCCTCCTCCTCCTCCTCCGCGTGCTCGTCCTCGGCGTGCTCGTCCTCCGCGTGCCCCTCCTCCGCGTGCTCGTCCTCGTGGGCGTGCTCCTCACCCGCGTGCTCGTCCTCGTGCTCGGCACCCGCCTCGTCGGCGGGGGTGCCGGGGGTCGCCTCGAGGTCAGCGGCCGGGGCGACGTCGACCACGCCGTCGGTCCCGCGCTCCTCGGCGGCGGCGTCGACCGCGGTCTGGAAGCCCTGCAGGGTGACGAGGACGTCGGCGTCGACGGCCGTGCCCACCTGCTGGGGCGAGAGCTCGAGGTCGTGCGGCTCCACCCCGGGCTCGGTGAGGGAGGACACCTCGGCGCGCTCGCCCGCCACGGCCTGCGCCACCCACTGCAGGGGGTAGAAGCTCGCGGCCACCGAGAGGGCGGGGCTCTCGCCCTGCGCGCCCGCCGAGGCCGCCGGCTCGTCCGCCGAGCCGCACCCGGCCAGCAGCAGGGCGCCCGCGGTGGGCAGGGCGATGAGGGCAGCGCGGCGCGACCGGGGCGTTGGCATGATGACGATTCTCACCCGCCGGCCCCCTGGCGTCAAAGCCGCGGGCGCGCCTGCGGGCGGGCACGGGAGCGCCGGGCGGATACCCTCGACCGGCCAGGCGCCCGGCGCTGCCGCCACCGCCGCCTCGCGGGGGCGCCCGTCCGGGTCGCCGGCCCTGCCCGGCAGAGCACCAGCCAGCCCCCGAGACCCACGGAGCGAACCAGCGTGGCCGCACCTTCCCGGATCGACACGGTCGTCAGCCTCTGCAAGCGACGGGGGTTCGTCTTCCCGAGCGGGGAGATCTACGGCGGCACCCGCTCGGCGTGGGACTACGGCCCCCTCGGCGTGGAGCTGAAGGAGAACATCAAGCGCCAGTGGTGGAAGACCGTCGTCACCGGCCGCGACGACGTCGTCGGCCTCGACAGCTCGGTCATCCTCCCGCGCCAGACGTGGGTCGCCTCGGGTCACGTGGGCGTCTTCACCGACCCCCTCACCGAGTGCCAGTCGTGCCACCGCCGCTTCCGGGCCGACCACCTGGAGGAGGCGTACGCGGAGAAGAAGGGCCGCGCGCCCGAGGGCCTGACCGACATCACGTGCCCCAACTGCGGCACCCGCGGCGCGTGGACCGAGCCCCGCGACTTCAACATGATGCTGAGGACGCACCTCGGCCCCGTCGAGGACGAGTCGGGCCTGCACTACCTGCGCCCGGAGACCGCCCAGGGCATCTTCGTGAACTTCGCGAACGTCATGGGCTCCTCGCGCCGCAAGCCGCCCTTCGGCATCGGCCAGATCGGCAAGTCGTTCCGCAACGAGATCACGCCGGGCAACTTCATCTTCCGCACCCGCGAGTTCGAGCAGATGGAGATGGAGTTCTTCGTCGAGCCGGGCACGGACGCGCAGTGGCACGACTACTGGATCGACGCGCGCACCGCCTGGTACGTCGACCTCGGCATCGACCGCGAGAACCTGCGGCACTTCGAGCACCCGGCCGAGAAGCTGTCGCACTACTCGACGCGCACGGTGGACATCGAGTACCGCTTCGGCTTCACGGGCTCGGAGTGGGGCGAGCTCGAGGGCATCGCCAACCGCACCGACTTCGACCTGCGCACGCACTCGGAGCACTCGGGCACCGACCTGTCGTACTTCGACCAGGCCAAGAACGAGCGCTGGACGCCGTACGTCATCGAGCCGGCGGCGGGCCTGACCCGCTCGCTGATGGCCTTCCTGGTGGACGCCTACACCGAGGACGAGGCGCCCAACGCCAAGGGCGGGGTCGACAAGCGCGTCGTGCTGCGCCTCGACCCGCGCCTGGCGCCCGTCAAGGCGGCCGTGCTGCCGCTCTCGCGGGGCGAGGCGCTCTCGCCGAAGGCGCGCGACCTCGCCGCCCAGCTGCGCAAGCACTGGAACGTCGACTTCGACGACGCCGGCGCCGTCGGCCGCCGCTACCGCCGCCAGGACGAGATCGGCACGCCGTTCTGCCTGACGGTCGACTTCGACACCCTCGAGGACCAGGCCGTCACGGTCCGCGAGCGCGACACCATGACGCAGACGCGCGTGGCGCTCGACCAGGTCGAGGGGTACCTGGCCAGCCGCCTCGTCGGCTGCTGAGCCAGCGGGCCCGCGGCGCGGAGACGCTGCCGCGGGCCCGGGCCCGCCGCCCCGGAGCCCCGGGGGGGACGGGGCTGCGGGCCGGCCGCCGACGGCTGGCCGCGGCACGGGGGCGCGCGCTAGCGTCCGCCCCGACCTCCGGGAGCACGTGGGAACGCGCTGAGAGGACGGCTGACCCCGCCGTCGACCGGTAGAACCTGGCCGGGCCGCGCCCCGGCGGAGGGAAGGGCTTCCCCGATGCGTGCTGCACGACTGACCGCGACCGGCTCCCCGCGCGACGTGGTGGAGGTCGTCGACGTCGACGACCCGCGCCCCGGTCCGGGGGAGGTGCTCGTCCGTGTCGGCGCCACCGGCGTCTGCGCGACCGAGCTGCACTTCCTCGACGGGCTGCTGCCAGCGCCGCGCTTCCCCGTGACCCTCGGCCACGAGGTGGCCGGCACCGTCGAGGCGGTGGGCGAGGGCGTCGCCGGCAGCGCCCGCCCCTGGGCGGTCGGCGACCGGGTCGCCGTCCACTACCTGCACTCCTGCGGTGACTGCCGCCCGTGCCGCGCCGGCCGCGAGAACCTCTGCGCCGCACCGCGCGGGATGCTCGCGTTCGCCTCGGACGGCGGGTTCGCCGAGCTGCTCGTCGTCCCGGCCCGCAGCCTGGCGCGGGTGCCCGACGGACTCGCCCTGGTCGACGCCGCGCCCGTCACCTGCAGCGTCACCACGGCCCTGCACGCCGCGGCCGTCGCGGACGTGCGGGCGGAGCAGGTGGTCGTCGTCCACGGCACCGGTGGCGTCGGGCTCGCGCTCGTGCAGGTGCTGCGGCGCCGGGGCGCCCGGGTCGTGGCGGTCGCCCGCTCGGCGGCCCGTCGTGAGGCCGCGCTGGGGCTCGGCGCCGAGTGGGCGGTGGACCCGGCGGCCGGTGACGTCGGCGAGCAGGTGCAGCGGCTGACCGGCGGGGCCGACCTCGTGGTCGAGCTCGTCGGCACCCAGAGCACCGGGGAGCAGTCGTTGCGGGCCCTCGCCCCGGGCGGGGCGGTCCTCTACGTCGGCTACTCCGCGGAGTCGCTCACCGTCTCCCCGCTCGCGCTCGTCGTCGGCGAGCACCGCGTGCTGACGGCGGTCTCCTGCACGATGGCCGAGCTCGAGCTGGGGCTCGACCTGGTCGCCCGCGGCGAGGTCCGCGTGCTGGTGGACCGCACCGTCCCGCTGGAGGAGCTGCCCGACGTGCTCGACGCGCTCGCCGCCGGCGAGGTCGTCGGCCGCGCCGTCGTCGTCCCGTGAGCGACGGGGGGACCCTGCGGCTCAACGCCTTCCTGCACGCCTGCGGCCACCACGCCGCCGCCTGGCGGCGACCCGGCTCGCCGGCGGAGCGCCTCGGCGACGCCGCGTACTGGGAGGGGCTGGCGCGCACCGCGGAGGACGGCGGTCTGGACGCCGTCTTCCTCGCCGACGGGCAGGCCGTCGGACCCGTCCAGCACGGGCCGACGTGGGTGCTCGAGCCGCTGATGACGCTCGCGGTGATGGCGCGGGCGACGTCGACCGTGGGACTGGTGGCCACCGTCTCGACCACCTTCTCCGAGCCCTTCCCGACCGCCCGGGCGCTGGCCTCGCTGGACCACCTCTCGGGCGGGCGGGTGGGGTGGAACGTCGTCACGTCGATGACGGACGCCGAGGCCCGCAACCACGGCCTCGCCTCCATGCCGCCGTCGGCCGAGCGCTACGCGCGGGCCGAGGACGTCGTCCGCGCCGTGCTCGCGCTGTGGGACTCGTGGGAGACGGAGGCCGTCGAGGTCGACCGCACCGGGCGGTGGGCCGACCCGAGCAGGATCCGCGCCGTCCACCACGAGGGACTCTTCGTCCGCACCGACGGCCCGCTGACGGTGCCGCGCGGCCCGCAGGGCAGGCCGGTCCTCTTCCAGGCCGGCGCCTCCGAGGAGGGGCGCGACCTGGCGGCGCGGTTCGCCGACGCGATCTACGCCGTCGCCCACGACGCCGACACCGCCCGCACGTACGCCGACGACGTGCGGCGCCGCGCCACCGCGGCAGGACGCGACCCGGCGTCCCTGGCCGTCATGCCGGGGCTCGTGGCCTTCGTCGGCTCCACCGAGGAGGAGGCCCGCCGCCACCGCGCCGAGCTGGACGCGCTGCTGCCGCTGGAGCACTCCCTCGCCCAGCTCGAGGGCTTCGTGCGGCAGGACGTCGCGGCCTGGGACCTGGACGCCCCGGTGCCGGACCTGCCCCCGGCAGAGGCGTTCTCGGGTCCGCAGGGCCGCTACCGCACCGTCCTGCGCATCGTCGAGCAGGAGCGGCCCACGGTGCGGGAGCTGCTCGGTCGCCTCGCCGCGGGCGGCGGCCACGCGACCGTCGTCGGGACGCCGGAGCAGGTCGCCGACCTGGTCGAGCACTGGTACCGCACCGGCGCCGCCGACGGCTTCAACCTCATGCCGCCGTCGCTGCCGGACGACCTGGAGGCCTTCTGCGACCACGTCGTCCCCGAGCTGCGCCGCCGGGGGCTGGTGCCCTCCGGCGGGCCGTCCGGGACGACCCTGCGCGAGCACCTCGGCCTGCCCGTGCCGGGGGTGGCCGGGGGGCGGTGAGCGCCAGGGCCCCGGACCGGCTGGTCCGGGGCCCTGGCGCTCACGGGGCGGGCGCCGGCCCGCGCCTCAGCGCGTCGCGGTGCCCAGGGCCCGCGCGACGTCGTCGAGCATCCCGAGCGGGTGCACCCGGAAGGTCGGGTACGTGCCGAACAGGACGGCGTCGCCGCCCGCCGCGCTCGTCCCCGAGATGACCGACGGCTGGCCCGCGGCGGCGGACGGGCCGCCCGTGCCGTCGTCGAGGGCGCGCCAGTGGCCCGCCACGAAGGGGTCCTCGGCGTAGGTCTGCTCCACCACGACGCCCTCGCCGAGGTCGGTGAAGTGCACCGCGCCGTAGACGAAGGCGCGCTCGTCGGCGTACCCCTCGAGCAGCGAGCCCTCCGGCGTGCTCACCGCGACGACGCCGTTGCCGTAGCGGTTGCCCTGCACCGCCGTCGCCTCGAGGTAGCCGAGCTGCTGGGCCAGGGCCGCCGCGGCGGCACCGGTGCCGACGAGGTCGCCGCTGGCGTCCACGAAGGCGCGGAGCTCGGCCAGCGCGGCCGCGGGGAGCTCGCCGCGGCTCAGCGCCGCGCCGACCCACAGCGCGTCGACGCCCTCGAGGTCCGTGGTGCCGTCCGCGAGGCCGGCCGCCGTGACGCGCAGCGGGTCGGCGTACCCCAGCTCCTCGAGCGACAGGTAGTCCTCGCCGGCCTCGTCCACGGCCGAGGACGTCGTGTAGGCGACCCGCAGCGGGCGCTGCAGCGGCACCTCCTCGGAGCCGGGCGTGACGTCGTCGGTGCGCTCGAAGACGACGCCCTCGGACTCGGCGACCTCGACGGCGGCTGCGCGCTGGCGGCGGTCGAGGACGGCGGAGCCGTCGGGCAGGAGGCCCACCGGCACCCCGGCGGCGAGGAGGGCGTTCAGCGCCCGCACCTCGGCCGACCCGGTCAGCGCCAGCCGCAGGTCGGTGCCGCGCGGCACCGAGCCGGGAGCTGCCGCCCCGGTCACGGGGCGGGCCAGGACGCTCGAGCCCCGGCCGGTCGACGGCAGCTCCTCCACGACGGCGACCTCGGCGCCCCACAGGTCGGCCAGGCTCCAGGCGGAGACGTCGTACATGCTCGGCACCCGGTCGGAGATGTCGCTGCCCTCGGCGAGCAGGACGTTGGCCATGCCCCGCAGCGGCTGCCGCATGTCCACCACGTACGACTGGCGCGGGTAGGTGGTGCCGTCGGCCTCGAAGGGCCGCACCGTGCGCCCGACCTCGACGCCGTGGCTGACGAGGTGGTCCACGAGCCGCGCCGCGCTCGCCGCGGAGCGCTGCTCGTCCCCGGCGGGGATGACGTAGGCGTCGGGGAGCTCGGCGCGGTAGACGTCGGTCTCGTCCCAGACCTCCGCCCACTGGTCCGGGCCCGGGATGGTCGTCGGGTCGGGGTCGGGGCCGATCTCGCGCAGCGGCTCGCCCGCCGAGCCCCGGCGGAAGACCTCGATCTGGTTGGCGAGCAGCTCGCCGGCGTTCTCCAGCGCGTAGTCGGTCGTCGAGGTGAGGACCTGCTCGGCCACCTCGACGTTGACGCCGGTGCGGCGGGCGCTCTCGGCGAGGCCCTCCGGGGTGGAGGTGTCCACCCGCCCCCAGGGCAGCTCGACGGTCGAGGTGACGGCCCCCTGGAAGGCCACGTACTGCGCCGTGAAGACCGGGGGCCAGTCGTCCCAGCCGGCGCGGATGTCGCGGAAGGGGATCCGGATCTTGCCGGTGTTCTCGGTGGTGACCTCCCCCTCGTCGGTGAGGTAGGTGTTCCCCTCGATGCCCGCGGCGGCGACGTCCTGCTCGATCCGCAGCGCCGAGGCGTAGGCGTGCGGGAGGAACAGGTCGTAGTCGTAGTTCTCGCCGTGCGGAGGGCCGCAGGGCTCCACCTGCAGGACCTCGGTGTACCCGTGGACGTCGCTGAAGAACAGGGGCTGCAGGCGGCCGGCGAGGTCGCGGATCGCCACCGTCTCGGGCGTCTCGTTGGTGATGAAGTCGCGGTTGGGGTCGAGGTCCAGCGCGGTGCGGCGCTGGCCCGCGACGCGCCCGTCGGGGTTGTTCGACACCGTGAAGTACAGGCGGCTGCCCGCGAGCACGGCGACGGCGCCCGCCTCGCCGGCCTCCGCGCGCGCGACGAGGTCCTCCATCCAGCGCAGGCTGGCGTCGGTGCCCTCCCACTCGTTCCCGTGGATGTTGTTGTTGAACCACACCGGCTTCTTGTAGCCGGCGGCGAGGGCCTCGTCGCCCGCGGCGGCCTCCGGGTCCTGCTTGACGAGGTCGCGCCAGGCGGCCTGCTGCGCCGTCTGCTCGGCCGTCTCCGGCGCGGTCAGCGTCACGAGCAGGAGGTCGCGGCCCTGCGTGGAGGTGCCCACCACCTCGGTGGAGACGTAGTCGCTGCTGGCCATGAGCGCCTGCAGCCGCGGGGCGATCTCGTCGTACGGCAGCGCCCCGCGCAGCAGCGACGCGTCGCCCGGCTCGTCGGGGAAGACCCGCAGCTCCGGCTGGTAGGGGTAGCTGGCGGGTCCCTCGGCCGGGGCGACGGCGCGCTGGCGCTGCGCGGCGACGGCGGGACCGAGGGCGCTGCCCTCGAGGGCCGACGCCGAGGCCGGGGCGTCCAGGGCGCGAGCGGCCGCCGCGGGCGGGGCGCTCGGGGCCCCGGGCGCCGCCGTGGCGCCGGGGGCGGAGGCGAGCAGGACGGCGACGGCGACGCCGCCGACCCCTGCACGGGCTGCGGCTCGCCGGGAGGTGGCAGAAGGGTGCACGGGGGAGGCTCCTGCGGTCGTCGACCACCGGGGATGTCCGGTGTGCCGCGAACCGTGACACACCGGGGCCCTCCGCGGGGCGCTCCGCCGAGGATCGGGCGCCCCGCTTCGCCGACCGAGCGCCGGGGCGACCGGGTCGCCGCGCCGCGTCCGGTCCCCGTCGCCGGGGACCGGAGCGGCGGCTCAGGCGGGCAGCAGGCGCAGGGTGAAGGGGTCGAGCGTGCCGGGGAGCGGTGCGCTCGCGTCCAGCCGCGGGGTCTGCGGGCGCCAGGGGTGCTGGGCCAGCGCCGCGAGCAGCGTGCTCGTCGTCAGCAGCACCACGCCGCGGCCGGGGCACATGCCGGGCCCGGCGCTGAAGGGGACCAGCGGCCAGTCGGTCGCGCCGTCGGTGCGCTCCTGGCCCGCCTCGTCCAGCCACAGCTCGGGGGCGAGGCGGTGCGCCTGCGGCAGCCGCGTCTCGTCGCGGTGGAGGAAGGGGGCGAAGACGAGCACGGAGGCGCGCGCGGGCAGGGTCCCGGTGCGCCACGTCGTGGGGGCCGTGGTGTCGCGCAGGACGGCCGGCGTCGTGGGCCACAGGCGCAGCGACTCCAGGACGACCGAGCGCAGCACGGGTCGGCGGTGCACCGGCGCCCCGGGGTCCGGAGACGGCGCCGGGGCCTCCTCCCGCACGCGGCGCGCGACGTCGGGGTGGGCCGCCAGCAGCTCGAGGGCCCGGGCCGAGGCCCACGCCGCGGCGTCGAAGGCGAACAGCCACTGGGGGACCTGCTCGTGCGGCGCCAGCCCGGGCCGCGCGGGCGTCGCGGCGACGAGCGCGGCCAGGCTGCCCGGCTCGGCGGCGTCGACGTAGTCGCGCACGCGGTGGAGGAAGCGCTCGCGGGTGCGGTGGTCCACCGGCACGAGGCCGGACCAGTTGGCGCGCCGGCGCAGGGCCAGGAGGTCGTCGGTGACCTGCTCGTCGTCGCGGGCGGCGCCGCCGAGGGTGACGCGCCGCACCGCGCGCCACCACGCCCGGGACAGGTCCGGCCAGGCCAGGGCGCCGTCGGCCCGCGCCGTCGAGGCCAGCTGCTCGGCCTCTTGCGCCACGGCCGCCGCGAAGGGACCGGCGAGGTGGTGCAAGGGCTGGCCGTCGTCCAGCACGGACTCGTTGAAGGGCCGGCGGGTGCGCCGGTCGGCGGGGGAGGAGATCAGCACGCCGCGCGGCTGGAAGTGGCTCAGGGCGCCGCGCTTCTCCCGGGAGGCCGGCGAGAACGGCTCCGGCGCTCCGTCGAGCACGCGCCGCACGTCCTCGGGCTCGACGGGCAGGACGAGCGAGCGGCCGAGCACCCGCGCGTGGACGGGGTCCGGGCCGTAGCGCTCGCGCAGCCGGCGCACCTCGCGGACGGCGCGCGCGTCGAGGCCGAGGCGCGCCACGGCGGCGACCACGCGCGGGCGCCGCGCGATGGCCCCCCGGGCGACGGTCGGGACGAGGACGCCGAGCACGAGGCGGACGGCGTCCGCGGCCGACGCGGTGGGCACCTCGCCGTCGCGGCGGCGGCCCCGGGGCGCGAGCCACGCCGGGCGGCGCCGGGTGCGCGGGGGGCTCGGGCGGTCTGTCGGGCGGTGGGCCGTCGGCGTCTCCATCGCCCCCGAGGATGGGTGCCCGGCGCCGACCGTGCGAGCCGGGCGCCCGCCCGCGACCGGCGCGGAGCCGGCGCGCCCATGGGGGACGATGGGGCCGTGAACGCCGTCACGACCGCCGCGCCCTCGGCCCCGGCCGGCCCCGGGGCGGCCGGCCCCGCGCCGAGCACCTCCGAGCGGGCGCGGCCAGCAGTCGCGCCGCTGCGGATCGGGCCCCACGAGGTGCGCACGCCGGTCGTCCTGGCGCCCATGGCCGGCATCACCGGCGAGGCGTACCGGACGCTGTGCCGCGAGCAGATGGAGAGCGCGGGCGGCCAGGGCGTCTTCGTCTCCGAGATGGTCACCTCGCGCGCGCTCGTGGAGCGGACGCCGGAGTCGATGCGCCTGGTGCGCCACGGCCCCGACGTGCCGCTGCGCAGCACCCAGCTGTACGGGGTGGAGCCGCGCACGGTGGGGGCCGCCGTGCGGGTGCTCGTCGAGGACGGCCTCGCCGACCACGTCGACCTCAACTTCGGCTGCCCCGTCGCGAAGGTCACGCGCAAGGGCGGGGGCGCCGCGCTGCCCTGGAAGAGCTCGCTGTTCGCCTCGGTGGTGCGCGAGGCCGTGCGCGCGGCCGAGCCCGCGGGCATCCCCGTCACGGTCAAGATGCGCGTCGGCATCGACGCCGAGCACGAGACCTACCTCGAGGCCGGCCGCGCCGCCGAGGGCGAGGGCGCGGCCGCCGTCGCGCTGCACGCCCGCACGGCCGAGCAGTACTACTCCGGGCACGCGGACTGGAGCCGCATCGCCCGCCTCAAGGAGGCGGTCACCAGCGTGCCGGTCCTGGGCAACGGCGACATCTGGTCCGGGGAGGACGCCGTCCGCATGGTCGCCGAGACCGGCTGCGACGGCGTCGTCGTCGGCCGCGGCTGCCTCGGGCGCCCCTGGCTGTTCGCCGACCTCGCCGCGGCCTTCGAGGGCCGGGGCGAGCGCGTGCGCCCGACGCTCGGGGACGTCGCCGCGATGCTGCACCGCCACGCCGTCCTGCTCGCCGCCGAGCTCGGCCGCGGGGACGAGCCGGACGAGCACCGAGCCTGCCGCGAGATCCGCAAGCACGTGGCCTGGTACCTCAAGGGCTTCCCGGTGGGCTCGGCTCTGCGGCAGCGCCTCGCGCTCGTGTCGACGCTGGTCGAGCTCGGCGAGGTGCTCTCCGAGCTCGACCAGGACGCCGCCTGGCCGGGCGACGACGCCGAGGGCCCCCGTGGGCGCACGGCGGCCACCAAGCGCGTCGCGCTGCCCGAGGGGTGGCTGGGGTCGCGGGAGCTGACGGGGGCCGCCGCCCAGATGGTCGCGGACGCCGAGGCGTCCGTCTCGGGCGGGTGAGCGCGCTGTCCTCGCCGGGCGGATCCTCCTCGGGCGGCCCCTCCTCGGGCAGCACCGCCCCGGGCAGCACAGCCCCGGGCGGCGTCGTGCGCCAGGACGACGCCCGGGTGCCCGGCTACGGGTCGGCCGACCGGGAGCGCCGGCTGCCCGAGCCGCCCAAGAGCGCCGCCCGCGGCGACTTCGCCCGCGACCGCGCCCGGGTGCTGCACTCCTCGGCGCTGCGCCGGCTCGGCGGGAAGACGCAGGTGGTGGGGCCCGGCACCGACGACTTCGCCCGCACGCGGCTGACGCACAGCCTCGAGGTGGCGCAGGTGGGCCGCGAGCTCGCCTCGTCGCTGGGCTGCGACCCGGACGTCGTCGACACCGCCTGCCTCGCCCACGACCTCGGCCACCCGCCCTTCGGCCACAACGGCGAGCGGGCGCTGGCCGCGGCGGCGCAGGGCATCGGCGGCTTCGAGGGCAACGCCCAGACGCTGCGCCTGCTGACGCGCCTGGAGCCCAAGGTGGTCGACCCGACGACGGGGCGCAGCGGCGGGCTGAACCTCACGCGGGCGAGCCTCGACGCGGTGACCAAGTACCCCTGGCACGCCGGGGAGGCGCCCGGTGGCCCGGGGGCGCCGAGCGCGGCCAAGTACGGCGTCTACGCCGGCCCCGACGGCGACGACGAGGTCTTCGCCTGGCTGCGCAGCGAGGCGCCCGGCCGGCGGCGGTGCCTGGAGGCCCAGGTGATGGACCTCGCCGACGACATCGCCTACAGCGTCCACGACGTCGAGGACGCCGTGGTCGCCGGCCGGCTCGACCTGGGCGTCGTCGCGGACCCCGGCCAGCGGGCGCGCGTCGCCGAGCTCGCCGCCCGCTGGCACGGCCTCGAGCCCGCCGCCGTCGACGAGGGCCTGCAGCGGCTGGCGGGCTCGCCGGAGTGGGTGGGCAGCACCGGCCGCGGGCGCGCGTCCCTGGCGGCGCTGAAGGACATGACGAGCCAGCTCGTCGGCCGCTTCGTCGACGCCGCGCGCCGGGCCACGCAGGAGGCCCACGGCGAGCGCCCGCTCGTGCGCTACGAGGCCGACGTCGTGGTCCCCGCGAGCACGCAGGCCGAGATCGGCGCCCTGAAGGGCCTGGCGGCGCTGTTCGTCATGGAGGCCTGGGACCGCCAGCCCGCCTACGCCCGCCAGCGCGAGGTCGTCGCCGAGCTCGTCGAGGCGCTCTGCGCCCGCGGTCCCGAGGAGCTCGAGCCCGCCTACGCCGCCGACCTGCTCGACGCCGCCGACGACGCCGCCCGGCTGCGCGTCGTCGTCGACCAGGTCGCCTCGCTCACCGACGTCAGCGCGATCGCCTGGCACGAGCGGCTCGTCCGCCGCACCTCGTGAGCTCCGCCCGTCCTGCGCGGGCTGTACGCAGTTCTGCGCATGTCCCCTCGCGCGAGCGAGCGGGAGGGTGGGGTCCCACCCGACGACCGACCGCGAGGAGCCCCGCCGTGCTCAGGAGACCTCTGCCGACCACCGCTGCCGCGGGCGGCCTCGCCGTCGCCGCGCTCCTGCTCGCCCCCGCGGCCGTCGCAGCACCGCCGCCGGGCGGGCGGTGCCTCGGCCCGTGGTTCGAGAGCACCGCCCTCACGAACCCCCAGGACCCCGGCTTCTTCGCCCGGGTCGACAAGAACGGCGACGGCACCATCTGCCTCAAGGACTGGACCGGTCCGGACCCGGACCCGGAGGTCGGCTTCCTCGCGATCGACAACACCGGGCGGCACCAGGGCTGAGCCGGCGCGGCGGGTCCGGGCGGGCGAGCCGGGGCGCGTGGTGCACAGGCCGTCGCGGCGGCCACCGGCGGCGTCGCGGCGCCCGACCTAGACTCCGGACGTGGCAGGCCTGATCCGCAGCGAGGACGTCGACGCCGTCCGCGAGCAGATCCGCCTCGACGAGGTCGTCGGGGAGTACGTGACGCTGAAGCCCGCCGGCGCGGGCTCCCTGAAGGGCCTGTGCCCCTTCCACGACGAGCGCTCGCCGTCCTTCCACGTGCGACCGGCCGTCGGCTTCTACAAGTGCTTCGGCTGCGGCGCGGGCGGTGACGTCTTCCGCTTCCTCCAGGAGGTCGACCACCTCACCTTCCCCGAGGCCGTCGAGCGCCTGGCCCAGCGCGCCGGCGTCCAGCTGCGCTACGAGGAGGGCAGCGGCGGCCCGCGGCGCCAGGACGTCGGGGCGCGCCAGCGCATGGTCGACGCGCACCGCGTCGCCGCGGAGTTCTTCGCCGAGCAGCTGGCCTCGCCGGGCGCCCGCGTCGCGCGGCGCTTCCTCGCCGAGCGCGGGTTCGACCGCGCCGCCGCCGAGCAGTTCGGCGCCGGCTTCGCCCCCGAGGGTTGGGACGCGCTGCTGAAGCACCTGCGCGGCAGGGGGTACCGCGACGACGAGCTGGCCACCGCGGGCCTGGTGAGCCGGGCGCAGTCGGGGGACCGGGTCTACGACCGCTTCCGCGGGCGCCTCGTGTGGCCCATCCGCGACGTCGCGGGCTCGACCATCGGCTTCGGCGCGCGTCGGCTGCTGGAGTCCGACCAGGGCCCGAAGTACCTCAACACCCCGCAGACCCCGCTGTACGACAAGTCGACCGTCCTCTACGGGCTCGACCTCGCCAAGCGCGAGATCGCCCGGCGCCGCCAGGTCGTCTTCGTCGAGGGCTACACCGACGTCATGGCCTGCCACCTGTCCGGCGTCCCGACGGCGGTCGCCACGTGCGGCACGGCCTTCGGCCCCGAGCACATCAAGGCGGTGCGGCGCCTTCTCATCGACGACGACGCCTTCCGCGGCGAGGTCGTCTTCACCTTCGACGGCGACGAGGCCGGCCGGAAGGCCGCGCTGCGCGCCTTCGAGGAGGACCAGCGCTTCACGGCGTCCACCTTCGTCGCCGTCGAGCAGAGCGGGCTCGACCCGTGCGACCTGCGCCTCGAGCGCGGGCCGGAGGCCGTCGCCGCGCTGGTGGCCTCCCGCGTGCCGCTGTTCGAGTTCGCGCTGCGCTCCACGCTCGAGCGGTTCGACCTCGACTCGGCCGAGGGGCGGGTGCAGGCGCTGCGGGCCGCGGCGCCCGTGGTGGCGGGCATCAAGGACCCGGCGCTGCGGCCGGAGTACGCGCGCCAGCTCTCCGGCTGGCTCGGCATGGACGTCGAGGACGTCCGGCGCGCCGTCGCCGGCGCCGGGCGCGGGAGCGCGTCGGGGGCCGGTGGGCGTGGCGGCGACCGGGGCGGGCGGTCGTCCCCGGCCGGGGACGAGCGCGGGCGCGGGCGGGACGAGCGCGGGCGGGACGAGCGGGGCCGGGACGAGCGCGGGGACGGCGGGCGCGAGGCGGCGCCGTCGGAGGTGCGCGTCCCGACGCCCGACCCGCGGGACCCCGTCGTCCGGCTCGAGCGCGAGCTGCTGCAGGCGGTCCTGCAGGCGCCGGCGGAGGTCGACGGCGCGCGCTTCGACGCGCTGGCGGAGGAGGCCTTCGCCGTCCCCGCGCACCGCGCCGTCCACGAGGTGCTGCGCGCGCTGGGCGGCGTGGCCGCCGCGGGGGACGGCACCGGCTGGACCGGGCGCGTGCGCGAGACGGCGGGGGAGTCCCTGCGGCCCTACGTCGAGGAGCTCGCCGTGGCGCCCATGATGATCCGCCCCGGCGAGGGCGTCGGGCGCCTCGCCACGGCGGCGCTGCGCGAGCTGGAGCACCGCGTGCTGCTGCGCGAGGCCGGTGAGGTCACCGGTCGCGCCCAGCGCGCCGAGGCGGCCGGCGACGTCGAGCGCGCGGGCGAGCTCTGGGCGCGCGCCGCCGCGCTGACCGCCGAGCTGCAGCGGCTGCGCGCCGAGAGCGCCTGAGCCCGACGGGCCTCCTCGATCTCGGCGTGCCTCGGCGGTGACCTCTCGCGGTGGCCGTGACGCCCTCGCCCGGGGGAGGCGACAGAGCCGCCCGACTCGTCCTGGTACTCTCGTCGCGCTCGGACGCCCTGCGTCCAGGCACCGTCCCGCGTAGCTCAACGGCAGAGCATTCGACTGTTAATCGAACGGTTGCTGGTTCGAATCCAGCCGCGGGAGCAGTGCGGTCGGCCCCTCCGCAGCGTCGCGGGCGGGCGCCGCTCGACCCCGGGAGGCCACCTCCGTGACGACTCCCGCGTCCGTGCTCGTGGCGGGCGCGCGCACCCCGATGGGCCGCCTCCAGGGCTCGCTGTCCTCCGTGCGCGCCGTCGACCTCGGCGCCCGCGCGATCGCCGCGGCGCTCGAGCGGGCCGGGGTGCCCGCGACAGACGTCGACCAGGTGCTCATGGGCCAGGTCCTGCAGGCGGGGCAGGGGCAGAACCCGGCCCGCCAGGCCGCCGCGGCGGCCGGCGTCCCGATGTCCGTGCCGGCGCTCACCCTCAACGCCGTGTGCCTCTCGGGCCTGCGCGCCGTCGCGCTGGCCGACCAGCTCGTCCGGGCGGGTGAGGCCGACGTCGTCGTGGCCGGGGGCATGGAGTCCATGAGCGGTGCGCCGCACCTGCTCCCGGGGGCGCGCGGCGGCTACCGGTTCGGCGACGGCGTCGTGCAGGACGCCACCGCCCGCGACGGGCTGTGGGACGCCTTCGCCGACGTCTCGATGGGGGCCCTCACCGAGCTCGAGGAGGCCGCCCGCGCGGCGGACGCCCGCGGTGCCTCCTCGCGGCAGGAGCAGGACGCCTTCGCCGCCCGCAGCCACCGCCTGGCGGCGGCGGCGCAGGCCGACGGCCGCTTCGCCGACGAGATCACCCCTGTCGTGGTGCCGCAGCGCCGCGGGGAGCCGCTCGAGGTCTCGGCGGACGAGGGGGTGCGGGCCGGCACCACCGCGGAGGCCCTCGCCGCGCTGCGCCCGGCGTTCCGGCCCGACGGCACCATCACGGCGGGCTCGGCCTCCCCGGTCTCCGACGGGGCGGCTGCGGTGGTCGTCATGCGCCGCGAGCGCGCCGAGGCGGCGGGTCTGCCGTGGCTCGCGGAGGTCGGCGCCCACGGACTCGTGGCCGGCCCGGACTCGACCCTGCAGAGCCAGCCGGCGCGGGCGGTCGAGCGCGCGTGCGCCCGCGCCGGTCTCGCGCCGACCGACCTCGACCTCCTGGAGGTCAACGAGGCCTTCGCCGCCGTGGTGCTCGCCTCGGTCCGCGAGCTCGGCGTGGACCCGGACCGCGTGAACTCGCGCGGCGGCGCCATCGCGCTGGGGCACCCGATCGGCGCCTCGGGCGCCCGCCTGGCGCTCACCCTCGCGCTCGCCCTGCAGCACCGAGGGGGCGGCACCGGCGTCGCGGCGCTGTGCGGTGGTGGCGGCCAGGGCGAGGCGCTGCTCCTGCGCGCCCCCAGTCGTCGCTAGCTCGCGCGCTGGCTGCACGAGGACGGCGTAGAGCCCGTCCTCGTGCAGCCACCGGCGGTCGAGCGGTACCGGCGTCGCCACCCCTGCGCCGCGACCGCTGGGTAGGGTTCTCGCACCCGGGGCAGTAGCTCAGCCGGTCAGAGCAGCGGACTCATAATCCGTCGGTCGTGGGTTCAAGCCCCACCTGCCCTACGCCTCCCGGCGTGCCCGCCTCCCGCGGCGGTGGTCTCCCGTCGTCGGGCGCCGGTGCCCACCGCAGGGGGCAGGCTTCCGCGCGACGACGCAGCAGCACGAGGCCCCCGGCACCGGCTGCGGCGAGCAGGCCGCCCGTGGCGAGCAGGCCGCTCACGTCACCGGCGGTCCCGCCGGCGCCGGTGACGACGCCACCGGACGGCATGGCCATCCCGTCGTCGTCCGAGCTGCTCGAGTTCTCGCCGTCGTCGCCCGACGAGTCGCCGTCGCTCGAGGAGCAGTCCGTGTTCTCGCAGGCCTGCCCGTCCTCATCGCGGTCCAGGCCGGACGGGTATCCGCTGACGCGGTCGAGCTCCGCCTGCCCCTCGGCCTGGCTGTTGAAGTCGGGGCAGTTGTGGGGGTCGCTCGCGCTCGAGGCGAGGGCCGGTGCACCCGCCAGGCCGACGAGGCCGGCGGCGAGGGCGGTGGTCATGGCGAGGCGGCTGGTGCGCATGGTGGGTGCTCCCGGTGGTGAGACGTCGTCGTCTGCCTGTGCGCCGTCGACGCCAGGTCACGCCCTGCGACATCGAGAGGGCTCTGCGCGCCTTCGCCCGCAGTGCCACCACGCACGGCGTCCGGAGTCGGCGCGCTGGGAGCGACCGGGAGCTCCTGCATGTGGCGCCATCAGGCGAGCACGGAGAGGCTGGCGTCTCGGTGGTGCTCCGAGGAGTCGCAGAGGCAGCCGGTGGCCGCCGTCGCGGCGTCGAGGGAGAGGGGCACTGCGTGAGGCTCGAGCCGGGCGACGTCGCGTGCTGGGTGATCAAGACGAGCCGCCCCCCGGAGGCCCTGGCCCCGGGGTGGCAGCGCGCTCAGACGCAGGCGCTGCGTCGCTGCGTGCGCCGCTCCTACCGCCTGGACCTCATGGCGCCCGGGCAGCGGTGCCTGCTGTGGCTCAGCGGGCGCGTCGACCCGGGCGTCCACGCCGTCGGCGTGCTGACGGCGGAGCCCGACGCGGAGCCCGCTGTCGAGGTCGGGCTGCACCTGCTCGAGTCGCCGGTCGAGCGGGCCGAGCTCGCCCTCCTGCCCGACTTCGCGTCCGCCGAGGTGATGCGGATGCCGGCCGGCAGCAACCCGTCCTACCTCACGGAGGCGCAGCTGCGCCCGGTCCTGGACCGGCTCGACGCGGCGGCTCGGCGTGCTGCGGGGTGGGACTGAGCGCCGGACCGGAGCTCGACCGGCGTCGAGATCCCTCCGAGGTCAGCCGTCCGACGTCGGGCCCGGCGGCAGGTCCTCGCGGTCGTTGTCGTAGTCCGAGGACTTCTGCGGCGCGGTGGAGTCGCTGGTCGCCTCGGCGGGGTTCGGGTCCTGCTCCGCGGCGTTGACCATGACCGTCGGGAAGGCCGGGCCCCGCGAGGACGTGCCCGGGTCGTCCGACGACGCGCCCGTCGCGTCGTGGGAGTCGGTGGTCTGCTCGTCCTCGGTCTGCTCAGGCATGCCGCCAGCATGGGCGGACCGATCCGTCAGGGCGAGGTGGGGCTCACGAGCGCCGTGTCCAGCCCCGTCTCCGTCCCCGGGCGTGCGCCATGCTGCGCCCGTGGTGGACGAGGGCGCGCAGGATGCCCAGGCGGTGGTGCCCCTGGTCCGCGGAGCGGGGGCGGCCGTCGAGGACGTGGTGCTCGTCGTCGACGCCGCCAACGTCGTCGGGGCGCGCCCGGACGGCTGGTGGCGCGACCGCGCCGGAGCGGCGCGCCGTCTGCTGGACCAGCTCGAGCGACTGCCGGGCCGCACCGCCCGGGGCGCCGAGGGCGCCGACGTGCGGGTCGTCGCGGTCGCCGTCGTGCTGGAGGGACGGGCTCGGGCAGCGGGCCAGGACGACCGGGTGCCGGCGCCCGGGGTGCACGTCCTCCTCGCCGAGGGGAGCGGCGACGACGCGGTCGTGGCGCTCGTCGAGCACCTGCAGGACGAGCTGGGGGAGGGCGACGCCGAGGTCGTCGCCGTGACCGCGGACCGGGGGCTGCGCGCTCGCCTGAGCGCGCGGAGCTGGGGACCGGGGTGGCTGCGAGACCTGCTCGACGAGCGCTGAGTCTCGAGCGACGGGCGACGCAGGGAACAGGACCGGCCGCGTCGCCGTGCAGAGCGGGAAGTAGTGCGTCGGGCCGGGAGCGCCTCTCGGCGCGGGGCCGCTCGAAGCGGCTACATGTGGAGCCCGGGGCTACCGCGGCCCGACGCGTCGCCAACTGTAGCTCCGGATCCGTGCACCCGTCGCGCCGGGGCGCGGGGGTTGTGGACGATTCTCGGACGGCCCACTCGGTGGCCGGGTCCCGCCGTCGTGCAGAGAGGTCCCTCTGGGGCGAGGAGCTCGACGACCTCCGAGGACGACGCGAGCGCCGGACGAGACGGACGGGTGCGTCAGAGCAGCGAGCCCGAGCGCCAGCGGCCGGCGCAGGCCTCGAGGTGCTCGGCGGTGCGCACGAGGCGCGCTGCCGACGTCGTCAGGCCGTCCTCGCTGTCGCCGGCGGGCCAGACGTCGCTGTCCGCGAGGTCGGCCCGACCCACCGCGACGACGCGGGCGAAGGCCCCCGCCCGCTCGAGGGTGACGGCGAAGTCGCCCGTGGCGACCCCGGCGAGCACGGCGTCGACCTGCTGGCGCACCTCGTCGGGGCCGGGCGGGTCGGCGACGCCGGCGACGGCCTCCAGGACCGGCGCGCGGCGGCGTCCCTCGTCGAACTGCCGCGAGGCCTCGGCGGGAGCCGCGTGCACCCACTGGCGCAGGACGTACAGCCGCCACAGCGCCCCGGGCAGCGACTCCGGCGAGGCGTCGGCCCACAGCTGGGCCAGCAGCTCGAGCCCGTGCTCGTCGGCCAGGCCCACCAGCCGGCCGGCCACCTCGGCGTCCCCGGAGCTCTGCGCCCCCTCGACGAGCAGGCGGGCGGTCGCGTGCGCGGCGGCCTCGCGGCCGGTGGCGTCCCCGGGGCTCTCGAGGCTGTCCATCGCGCGCGGCCCGAGGAACGTCGGACGGCGCGGGTGCTGGCTGGGGCTCACGCGTCCCATCGTGCGCCCCGCCGGCCGGAGCTGCCCCGCGCGGTCCCCAGCCGCGGACGGCCGGGGTGCGGGTGACCCCCGCTGCTGGCACGCCGACCCTGCGTCTGACACCATGCGCGCGACGGCAGTGCCGTCGGCACCGCACGAGCACATGCATGACCGCCTGGCCGGTTCTCGAGGACGTTGGGGAAGACGCACCTCGCAGCACCGACACAGGAGGGTCTGACATGCCCGGAGCACTGACGCGCGGAGTTCTCTTCGTGCACTCCTCGCCCCGCGCGCTGCTGCCCCACGTCGAGTGGGCGGCCAGCGGGGTCCTCGGCGTGTCCGCGACCCTGGACTGGATCGAGCAGCCGGTCGCCCCCGGCGCCTACCGCACCGAGCTGTCCTGGCAGGCGGAGCAGGGCACCGGTGCCCGGCTGGCGTCGGCACTGCGGGGGTGGGCGCACCTGCGCTACGAGGTCACCGAGGAGCCGAGCCAGGGCGTCGACGGGGGCCGGTGGAGCCACACCCCCGAGCTCGGCATCTTCCACGCCGTCACCGACGTCCACGGCAACGTGCTCGTGCCGGAGAACAGGGTGCGCGCGGCGCTCGAGGCGTCCGTCGACTCGGCCGCCGACGTCCGCGCGGAGCTCGAGCTCGCGCTCGGCACGGCCTGGGACGACGAGCTGGAGCCCTTCCGCTACGCCGGCGACGGCGCGCCCGTCCGCTGGCTGCACCGCGTCGGCTGACCCCGCCGGTCGCCGGCTGCGGGCGTGGGCGCCGATGCGCCGCGGACGCGCCGGAGTCAGCGGTCCTCGGGGGACGGGGGCACCAGCTCGCCGTCCCAGCGCTGCAGGCCCCCGCGCAGGCTCACCGCGGCGCTCCCGTCCTCCCGCAGCGCCTGCGCCGCCTGCGCCGACCTGGCTCCGGCGGCGCACACGACGACGACCTGCTCGCGCCCGGCGAGGTCGGGCCGCTCGCCCGCGAGGACGCGCCCCAGCGGCAGCAGGACCGACCCGGGGACGACGCCGGCCGCGTGCTCGCTCGGCTCCCGCACGTCGAGGACGAGCGTGCCGGCGGGGTCCTCGGCGAGAGCGGCCCGCAGCCCCGCGACGTCGACCTCGGCGCCGGGCGCCGCGTCCTCGTGCTCGGCGAGGTCCATCGGCGGCAGCCGGCTGGGGTCGCGCACCACGCGCAGCGTGCGCCACATCGCGCCCCCGGCGTCGACGAGCAGCACCCGACCGACGAGCGGGTCCCCGGTGCCGGTGAGCAGCTTCAGCGCCTCGGTGGCCATCACGGAGCCGACCACCGCGCAGACGCTGCCCAGCACCCCGGCCTCCGCGCAGCTCGGCGCGCTCTCGGGGGGCTCGGGGAAGACGTCGCGGTAGCAGGGGCCGTGCACCCCGGCGGCCCCGGGGCCGTGCGCGCCGTCGTGCCCGGCGAGGCCGTCCGTGTCCTCCGGCGCGTAGGGCACCCACGACGTCGACACCTGCCCGGCCAGGCCCAGCACAGACCCCCAGACGCACGGGACGCCGGCCAGGCCGCAGGCGTCGTCGAGCAGGTACCGGGTGGCCGTGCCGTCGCTCGCGTCGACGACGAGGTCGTAGCCGGCCAGCAGCTCGAGCGCGTTGCCGGCCGTGAGCCGCTCGGCGTGCTGGACGACCTGCACGCCGGGGTCCAGGCGCGCGAGGGCGTCCGCGGCGCTCTCGGTCTTGGGGCGCTCGACGTCGGCGACGCCGTGGAGCACCTGCCGGTGCAGGTTGGAGACGTCGACGACGTCGTCGTCCACCACGCCCAGCGTCCCCACCCCGGCCGCGGCCAGGTACAGCAGGACGGGCGAGCCGAGGCCACCGGCCCCGACGACGAGCACCCGGGCGGCGCGCAGCCTGCGCTGGCCCTCCTCGCCGACCTCGGGGAGGACGGTCTGGCGCGCGTAGCGGCGCCGCTCGTCGTCGGTCAGCGGCGGTCCCGGCTCCACGAGCGGCGGGACCCGCTGGGAGGGCGAGCTCACCAGTCCCCCCGGGCCGGGGCGTCGTCATCCGGGGACCCGTCGAGCTGGGACCCGTCGTGCTGGGCCAGCTCGGCCAGGCCCTCCACCGGCGACGACGCGAGCGCCCGCTGCCGCTTCGGCACCCGACCGGCGAGCCGGGCCGCGCGGCCGCTCTCGACCGCCAGGCGCATGGCCCGCGCCATCAGCTCGGGACGGCGCGCGCGGGTCACCGCCGTGGCGAGCAGCACGCCGTCGCAGCCCAGCTCCATGGCCAGCGCCGCGTCGGACGCGGTCCCGATCCCGGCGTCGAGGAGGACCGGCACGCGCGCCCGCGAGGTGATCAGCGCGATGTTGTGCGGGTTGAGGATCCCCAGGCCGCTGCCGATCGGCGCGCCCAGGGGCATCACCGCGGCGCAGCCCGCCTGCTCCAGGCGCTGGGCGAGCACCGGGTCGTCGTTGGTGTAGGCGAGGACGGTGGCGCCGTCGTCGACGAGCGCCTCGGCGGCCTCCAGCAGCTCGAGCGGGTCGGGCAGCAGCGTGTCGTCGTCCGCCACGACCTCGAGCTTCACCCAGTCGGTGCCGAGGGCCTCGCGCGCCAGCCGCGCCGTCGTCACGGCCTCGCGCGCGGTCCGGCAGCCCGCGGTGTTCGGCAGGACCCGCACGCCCAGCCGGGTGAGGACGTCGACGAGCGAGCCGCGAGAGCCCGGGGCGACGCGGCGCATGGCCACGGTCGTCATCTCCGTGCCGGACTCGCGCAGCGCGCGCTCGAGGACGTCGAGGTCGGGGAAGCCGCCCGTGCCCGTGACGAGCCGGGAGCCGAAGCGCTCGCCGGCGATGACGAGGTCGTCGGCGAGGTCGTCCGGGACGAGGGCGCTCGCGGCCGCGGACGGGCTGGTCCGCTCCGGCGTCTCCGGGCCGGCGGTCTCCCGGCGCAGGTCGGTGGGGGAGTCGGTCGTCACCGGTCAGCCCCCCGCCACGACGTGGAGCACCTCGACGCGGGCGCCGGCGGCGACCGGCGTGGACGACCACGCGCCCCGCGGCACGACCTCGTCGTCGACGGCGACGGCGACGCCGCGCGCCCGCTCGGCGCCGCCCGCCCCCTCGAGGAGCCGGTCGGCGACGTCGGCGACGGTGGCGCCCTGCGGGACGGCGAGCGCCTCGCCGTTGGCGAGCACCTCGACCGTCTCCTCGGCGGTGCTGGACGTGCTGTCCGTGCTGGTCACGGGGAGTCCTTCCGGAAGCGGGTGGGGTCGGCGAGCGCGGCGACGTCGGGGACGCCGTCGCCGGTGACGAGCCCGGCGACGACCTGGCCGGTGAGACCGGACAGGAGGACGCCGTTGCGGGCGTGGCCGGTGGCCAGGAGCAGGCCGGGGACGCCGGTGGCGCCGACGAGCGGCAGGTCGTCGGGCGACCCGGGGCGGGGACGGGCCTGGACCTCCACGAGCTCGCACTCGCTCGTCCCGGGCAGGACGGCGGCCGCGTCCCGCAGGAGGTCGTGCACGGCCCCGGCGGTGACGGTGCGGTCGAAGCCTGCGTCCTCCGTGGTCGCGCCGAGGACGAGCTCGCCGTCCTCGCGCGGCACGAGGTAGACGGGGCGCCCGCGGACGGTGGCCCGCACGACGCGGGTCAGCAGCGGGTCGCCGGCCGGCATGGCCAGGCGCATGATCTGGCCCTTGACGGGGTGGACGGGCGGCAGCGCGTCGTCCGGGACGCCGTCGACGAGCCCGGACCACGCCCCGGTCGCGAGCACCACGACGCCGGAGCGGATCTCGCGGCCGCCGGGCAGCCGGACGCCCACCGCGCGCCCGTCCTCGACGAGCACGGACGCGTCCTGGCGCACGGCGACGGCGCCCCGGCGCCCCGCCGCGGTGCGCAGGGCCGCGACGAGGCGGCGCGGGTCCACCTGGTGGTCGTCCTCCACGAGGACGCCGCCGGCGATGCCGGGGTCGAGGTGCGGCTCGAGCCGGCGGCACGCGCGGGCGCCCAGCCGCTCGGCCGACAGCCCGAGGGCGCGCTGCAGCTCCAGGACGTCGTCGAGGACGGCGCGGTCGTCGACGTCGCCCGCCAGCGCGAGGGAGCCCGTGCGGCGGTGCCCGAGGTCGGTCCGGGCGGACGCCCCGGAGTCCTCGAGCACGGCGGCGACGTACTGCTCGAACCCCCGCGCCGCGGCCAGCGAGAGCGCGTGGACGTCCTCGCCGCCGTGCCGCAGCTCCGAGCCCGGCGCGAGCATCCCGGCCGCGACGGCCCAGGCCCCGCGGGTCGGGTCGCCGTCGCAGACCGCCACGGACCGCCCGCGGCGGGCCAGCTGCCACGCGCAGGAGGAGCCCACGACGCCGCCGCCCAGGACGACGACGTCGACCTCCCGGGGCGCCTCGGCGCCTCCCGTCGCCTCGGGCGGGGGCGTCGCGGAGGGGCGTCCGCCGAGCGCGGTCACGGCTGACCCCCTGCGCGCGCGGCAGACTCGCCCGCATGAGCGCACCCGTGGACCGCCGCACCCGTCTCGGCCGCCTGGCGGGCGCGCGCCTCTACCTGTGCACGGACGGCCGGCGGGAGCGCGGCGACCTGCCCGACTTCCTCGACGCCGTCCTCGCCGGCGGCGTGGACGTCGTCCAGCTGCGCGAGAAGGGCCTCGAGGCGGCCGACGAGCTCGACCTCCTCGAGGTCTTCGCCGACGCGGCGCGCCGCCACGGCGCCCTGCTGGCGGTCAACGACCGGGCCGACGTCGCGGCGACGGCGGGCGCCGACGTCCTGCACGTCGGCCAGCGCGACCTCGCGCCCGTGCAGGCGCGGCGGCTGGTGGGCGACGACGTCGTCCTCGGGCGCTCGACCCACGGCCCGGACCAGTGGGACGCCGCCCTGGCGGACCCGGACGTCGACTACGCCTGCACCGGGCCGACCTGGGCGACCCCGACCAAGCCCGGGCGCCCGGCGGCCGGGCTGGACCTCGTGCGGCACGCGGCCGCGACGGCGGGGGAGCGCCCGTGGTTCGCGATCGGTGGCGTGGACGCCACGACCCTGGACGAGGTGCTGGACGCCGGCGCGCGGCGCGTCGTCGTCGTGCGCGCGCTCACCGAGGCCGACGACCCCGGCGCGGCGGCCGCGGACCTCGCGCGCCGGCTCCGCGAGCGCGGCTGAGCCCGAGGAGCGAGCCGGGCCGAGAGGTCCGGCCCGGCCTGGGACGGGCGGTGCTGCAGCGACCACGAGTGCTCCCTACGCCGGCATGATCCGGACAGGTCCAGCGGTCGACGGCTCGGCCGTCCTCTCAGCCCGCTGGTCCCGGGCTCCCGCGCAACGTCCGCACCGTACCTCTCGCCCGGCTGCGCCTCTGGCCGGCCGTGCGCGCCAGCCCGTCCGGGGCTGGGCCCGCCGGCGCGGCTCGCGGGCGAGGTGCGCTGGCCTAGAGCGGGATGTTGCCGTGGCGGCCGCGGCGCTGGGGCGCCTCGGCGAGGGCCCGGGCCAGGGCGGTGCGGGTGGCCGCGGGCTCGACGACCTCGTCCACGACGCCGATCTCGACGGCGCGCGCCAGCCCGCCGGAGAGCTGCTCGTGCTCGGCGGCCAGCTCGGCCTCGACCTGGGCCCGCGCGTCCTCCGGCACCTCGGCCAGCCGACGGCGGTGCAGGACGCGGATGGCGGCGACGGCCCCCATGACGGCGACCTCGGACGTCGGCCAGGCGAAGACGCGGGTGGCGCCGAGCGAGCGCGAGTTCATGGCGATGTAGGCGCCGCCGTAGGTCTTGCGCGTCACCAGGGTCACGCGCGGGACCACCGACTCGGCGAAGGCGTGCAGCAGCTTCGCGCCGCGGCGCACGACGCCGTCCCACTCCTGGCCGACGCCGGGCAGGTAGCCCGGCACGTCCACGACCACGACGAGGGGCACGCCGAGGGAGTCGCACATCCGGACGAAGCGAGCGGCCTTCTCCGCCGAGGAGGAGTCCAGGCAGCCGCCGAGGCGCAGCGGGTTGTTGGCGACGACGCCGACCGTGCGCCCGCCCATGCGCCCCAGGGCGGTGACGACGTTGGGGGCCCAGCGCGGGTGGAGCTCGAGCGAGCCCTGGTCCTCGCCGTGGCCGGCGGGGGAGTCGAGCAGGCCGTCGACGAGCGGGTGCACGTCGTAGGCCCGCTTGACGTTCTCCGGCAGGTGGGCCGACAGGTCGCGCTCGGCCACGGCGGCGACGTCCAGGGAGCCCTGGGCGCCGAGCAGGTGGACGAGCTTGCGGGCCTGCGCGTAGGCGCCGCGCTGGGACTCGGCCACCACGTGGACGACGCCGGAGCGGCGCCCGTGGGGCTCGGGGCCCCCGAGGCGGGCGGCGTCGACGTCCTCTCCGGTCACCGAGCGGACGACGTCCGGCCCGGTGACGAACACGCGGCCCTCGGGCGCCAGGACGACGACGTCGGTCAGCGCGGGGCCGTAGGCGGCGCCGCCCGCGGCGGGGCCGACGACGACGGAGATCTGCGGGACGACGCCGGAGGCGCGCGTCATCACGGCGAACACGGCGCCGAAGGCGTCGAGGGAGACGACGCCCTCGCGCAGCCGCGCCCCGCCGGAGTGCCACACGCCGACGACGGGCACGTCGTCGGCGAGGGCGCGCTCGTACGCGGCGAGGATCACGCGGCTGCCGGCGGCGCCCATGGCGCCGCCCTGCACCCGGGCGTCGCAGGCGAACGCGACGGCGGGCGCGCCCTCGACGAGGCCCGTGGCCGCGAGCATCCCCGAGTCGTCGGCGGGGGTGATGGCCTCGGCCGTCCCCTCGTCGAAGAGGGTGCGCAGCCGGTGCATCGGGTCCTTGGGGTCGACGTCCGCCGACCTGACGGCCTCGGGGGCCGCCACCGCGCTCATGCCGCGCTGCCGGTCGGTCCCGCGATCGCCAGCGCGGCGTTGTGGCCGCCGAAGCCGAAGGAGTTGTTCAGCGCCAGGGCGCCGGACCCGGTGCTGATCTTGCGGGGCTCGTCGAGGACGACGTCCAGGTCGACCTGGGGGTCCAGCTCGGTGACGTTGATGGTCGGGGGGGCGAGACCCTCCTCCAGCGCCTTGAGGCAGAAGATCGCCTCGAGGGAGCCGGCGCCGCCGAGCAGGTGGCCGGTCATCGACTTCGTGGCCGAGACGGCCACGCCGTCGAGGGCGCCGCCCAGGGCCGAGCGCAGCGCGGCGACCTCGGCGAGGTCCCCGACCGGGGTCGAGGTGGCGTGCGCGTTGACGTGGACGACGTCGGACGGCTGCGCCCCGGCCTGCTGCAGCGCGGCGCGCATGGCGCGCGTCGCACCCAGCCCCGCGGGGTCGGGGGCGGCGATGTGGTGGGCGTCGGAGGTGATGCCCGCCCCGGCGATCGTCCCCAGGACCCGCGCGCCGCGAGCGGTCGCGTGCGCCTCGGACTCCAGGACGACGACGCCCGCGCCCTCGGCGAGGACGAAGCCGTCGCGCGTGACGTCGTAGGGGCGGGAGGCGGTCTCGGGGGTGTCGTTGCGCAGCGAGAGCGCGTGCATGGACGCGAAGGCGGCGATGGGCAGCGCGAGGATGGCGGCCTCGGTGCCGCCCGCGATGACGACGTCCGCGCGTCCGGTGCGGATCATCTCCGCGCCGTAGGCGATGGCCTCGGCGCCGGAGGCGCACGCGGAGGCGGGGCTGTGGGCGCCGGCCTGCGCGCCGAACTCGATGGCGAGGGCGCCGGCGGCGCCGTTCGGCATGAGCATCGGCACCGTCAGCGGCAGGACGCGGCGGGGGCCCTTCTCCCTCAGCACGTCGTAGGCGCTGATGAGCGTGGTCACGCCGCCGATGCCGGTGGCGACGACGACGCCGAGGCGCTCGCCCTCGACCTCGGGGGCGCCGGCCTGGGCCCAGGCCTCGCGGCCGGCGATGAGGGCGTACTGCGCCGAGGGGTCGAGCTTCTTGCTCTCGTGCTTGGGCAGGACGTCGGTGGCGGGGACGGCCAGGGTGCCGCCGAAGGTCACCGGCAGGCCCAGCTCCTCGACGAACGGCATGGTCAGGGGCCGGGCGCCGGAGCGGCCGGCCAGGGCCGCCTCCCAGGTGCTCGGGACGTCGCCGCCGAGCGGCGTGGTGGCGCCCATCCCGGTCACGACGACGGCGGTGCTCGCGGGTGCGCTGCGGGGCGTCTGCTCGGACATGGCGTGCCCTCCAGGTCGTGGTCCTGCCGCGCTGGGCGGCCGAGGTCGTGGTGTCGGGACGGGGCCTCGTCGGGCGAGGCCCCCGCCCGGCCGGCGCGCGGCCGGCCGGGGAGGGCGACCCGCCGAGCCGGTGGGAACCGGCCGGGCGGGTCGTGCTCAGGGCCTGGTCAGCCCTGGGCCTGCTGGATGTAGGCGACGACGTCGCGCACCGTGCGGAGGTTCTTGCTGTCCTCGTCGGGGATCGTCACGCCGAACTTCTCCTCGGCGTGCACGACGATCGAGGTCATCGACAGCGAGTCGATGTCGAGGTCGTCGGTGAAGGACTTGTCCATCTCGACCGACTCCTTGGGGAGGCCGGTCTCCTCGTTCACGAGCTCGGCGATGCCGTCGAGGATCTCGTTCTCGGACTGAGCCATGGGGGCGTGCTCCTCGTCTCGGGCGCGCCGGGTGCGCGCCGTGGGGTCGTGCGGGTCTCGGTGGTGCTGGTGGTGCACCCGCCGGGGCGGGGGGACTGTGCGGCCGGCGGGAGCCGGCGCGGGGCTACGGCAGGACGACGACCTGCGCGGCGTAGGAGAGGCCGGCGCCGAAGCCGACGAGCAGGGCGAGGCCGCCGGAGGGCGCCTGCCCCTCGGCGAGCATCCGGTGCATGGCCAGCGGCACGGAGGCGGCGGAGGTGTTGCCCGTCGTCCGGATGTCCCGGGCGATCGCGACGCTCTCCGGCAGCCCGATCTGGCTGGCCAGCTTGTCGATGATGCGCACGTTGGCCTGGTGCGGGATGAACGCCGCGAGGTCCCCGGCGCTGATGCCGGCGGCGTCGATGGCCTGCTGCGCGAGCGGGGCCATGGCGAAGACGGCCCAGCGGAAGACCTTCTGGCCCTCCTGCGCGAGCGCCGGCCACGCGATGGCGCCCGCGTCGACGCCGCGGTGCTCCAGCCACGAGGTGCGGCTGCGGATGACGTCCCACATCGAGCCGTCGGAGCCCCACACCGTCGGGCCGATGCCCGGGGTGTCCGAGGGGCCCACCACCACGGCGCCGGCGCCGTCCGCGAACAGGAAGGCGGTCGAGCGGTCCGTGAGGTCGGTCCAGTCCGACAGCTTGTCGACGCCGATGACCAGGACGTGCTCGGAGGTGCCGCCGCGCACGAGGTCGGCGGCCTGGGCGACGGCGTGGCAGAACGCCGCGCACCCGGCCGAGATGTCCCACGCTGCAGCGGGTGTCGCCCCGAGCCGGTCGGCGACCTGGGTGGCGGCAGCCGGCGTCTGGTACGGGTGGGAGACGGTGGCGACTATGACGGCGCCCACCGCGGAGGGGTCCACGCCCGCGGCGGCCAGCGCCTCGGCGCCGGCGTGCACCGACATGTCGACGACCGAGGTGTCGGCGTCCGCCCAGCCCCGGCTCTCGATGCCGGTGCGCTGGCGGATCCACTCGTCGGTGGAGTCGATGTGCTGGCAGATCTCCTCGTTGGTGACCACCCGCTCGGGTCGCCAGGCGCCCACGCCGAGGATGCGGGCGTGCTCGGGGCCGCGGCGCGTGGCCAGGACCGGGGGCGTGCTCGGGGCGCTCACGCCGCACCGCCCGCGGGGTGCAGGCGCAGGAGGGGTTGCCCCGTGGAGACCGGGTCGCCGTCCTCCACCAGCCACTCCACGACGCGCCCGCCGTGGGGCGCGGTGGCGTCGACGCCGTCGCGCAGGCCCTCGACCCGGGCGACGACAGCGCCCGTCTCGACCGCGGCGCCCTCCTCCTGCGGTCCCTGGACGCGCACGACGCCCTTGGCGGGGGCGACGACGAGGCGCCAGGTCGGCGAGGTCGTCACCGTGCTGCGCTCGCCGTGGCGGGCCACGAACTCGCGGGCGGCGTCGAGCTGGTCCGGCGTCTTGAGCGCGAAGGTCTCCACCCCGGGCAGCGCCCGCTTGGCGAGGTTCGCCAGCGTGCCCGCGGGCGGCACCTCCAGCACGCCCGTGACGCCGAGGTCGGCGAAGGTCTGCATGCACAGGTCCCAGCGCACCGGGCGCGCGACCTGGGCGACGAGGCGCGCGAGCACCTCGCGGCCGTCGTGCACCACGGTGCCGTCGGCGTTGGAGGCCAGCAGCACCCGCGGGTCGCGCGTGGTGACGGCGCGGGCGAGGCGCTCCAGCACGGGCACCGCGGGGGCCATGTGCTCGGTGTGGAAGGCGCCGGCCACCTGGAGCGGGATGACCCGGGCCCTCGCGGGCGCGTCGGCGCGCAGGGCCTCCAGCTGCGGGTGGGTCCCCGCGGCCACGACCTGCCCGGCGCCGTTGGCGTTGGCGGCGACCAGCCCGTGGCGCTCGAGGGCCGCGGCCACGTCGTCCGCCTCGCCGCCGACGACCGCGCTCATGCCCGTCGGCGCCTGCGCGCTGGCCCTGGCCATCGCCCGGCCGCGCTCGCGGACGAGCACCATGGCCTGCTCGGCCGACAGCACGCCCGAGGCGGCCGCGGCGGTGATCTCGCCGACGCTGTGGCCGGCGCCCGCCCCGACGACCGCGAAGGCGTCGGCCGGCTGGGGGAACAGGGCCAGGAGCGAGACGAGGCCGCTGGCCACGATGAGGGGCTGGGCCACCGCGGTGTCGCGGATGGTCTCGGCGTCCGAGGTGGTTCCGTGGGCCTCGAGGTCGAGGCCGGAGACGGCCGACAGCCAGTGGAGGCGGTCGGCGAAGCCGGGGACCTCCAGCCACGGGGTGAGGAAGCCTGGCGTCTGAGACCCCTGGCCGGGGCACGCGATGACGAGCACGTGTCGACTCTGGGGGGCGGCCACCCGGCGTGCGGGTGCGGGCGTCCACAGGACGCCCGCGGCGACCTTGTAGGACTCCTACAACAGCCGGTGACGCGGGCATGGCCATCCGGTGACGCGCCGTCGTCCGGTGTGTGCGCAGGGTGACCTGGCGTGACGCGTGTGACTGAGGTGACTCACGGGAGCCGGCTCGCTAGCGCTGGTCGCCGTCGCGCCGCTCGCCGTCGTGCTGCTCCCCGGCGCGCTGCGGCGGGCCGTCGGCCAGGGCGCCGACGACGAGCGCCACCTGGAGCACGAGCGCGTCGCGGGCGGAGGTCGCGTCCCACCCGGTGACGTCGACGGCCTTGCGCAGGCGGTACCGGACCGTGTTGGGGTGCACGAACATCAGCCGCGCCGTCGCCTCGAGGGAGCGCCCGCTCTCCAGGTACGTCGAGACGGTCTGCGCCAGCGCGCCTCCCGCGCCCACGAGAGGGCGGTAGACGGCGTCGAGGAGGGCCCGGCGGGCCCGGACGTCGCCGGACAGCACGCGCTCGGGCCACAGCTCGTCGGCCAGGACCGGTCGCGGGACGCCGGGCCAGGCGCGGGCCGACGCGAGCCCGGACAGCGCGGCCCGGGTCGAGACCCCCGCCGAGGCGAGGTCCGGCACCGCCGGACCCACGACGACGGGACCGGGGCCGAAGAGCGGCGCGAGCGCCGAGGTCGCCTCGCGCAGGTCCACGGTGGCGAGCCCCTGCGCGGGTGCCCGCTCGAGTGTCGGGCCGCCACCGCCCGCGGAGGGCTGGGGGGCGTCGTCGACGGTGCGCCGCCGGCGGGCGGAGAGCCCGAGCAGCAGCACGAGCCGCTCGCCCTGCAGGCCCACGAGCGCGTCGTCCGCCGTCGCGCGGGCCGCTCGTCGCAGCCGGGCGACGACGTCCTCGGGGGAGCCGGCCGGCGTCGAGCCCACCACGACGGTCACGACGGCGGGCCGCCCCCACCCCAGCGCCGACAGGCGCGAGCGCACGGCGTCGTCGACGTCGCCGCGCACGACGGCGTCCACCACGAGGGCCTCCAGGCGGGCGTCCCACGCGCCGCGCGCCTCCGCGGCGCCGGCGTAGAGGCGCGCGGCCGCGAAGGCGACCTCCCGCGAGTACCGCAGCACGGCCTCGCGCAGGTGCTGCTCGCGGCCCGGCGCCGCGACGACGTCGACGTGGTCCTCGACCACGTCCACGGCGGCGCGCAGCAGCTCGAGGGTCTGGGCGAGCGTGACGGCGCGGGTCAGCTCGCGCGGCGCGCTGCCGAACACGTCGGCGGTGATGGCGAGCGGCGAGTCCGGGTCGCTGTACCAGGTGGTGAAGGCGCCGATCCCGGCCTGGGCGACGAGCCCGACCCAGGAGCGGTCCTGCGCGGGCATCGCGCCGTACCAGGGCAGGGTCTCGTCCAGGTGGCGCAGCGCCGCCGTGGAGAGCACCCCGGTGGCGGCGCGGAGCCGCGCGACGTCGTCGGCCGAGGGCTCCGTGCGCCGGCTGCGCGCCCGTGCCGGCGCCCCCTCGTCCACGCACCGGATCGTACGGACGTCCCGGACAGCGCGGCGGCGTGCCGCGAGAGGGGTCGGACGATATGGTCGGGCCGTCCGGAGGTCCGGCGCACAGCTCGACGCGCGGTCCGCCACACCGACGGAAGGACCGCATGAGCCTGCTCGACAAGCTCCGCGCACGTGTCGCCGGCAGCGCACCGGAGCGCCTCAAGCCGGCGATGCGTCGCGTCGACCCGGCGGCCAAGCGCTCCAGCGGCCACAGCCACTCGGACGACCGCCGCGAGGACGCGCTCCGCTCACGCCTGCACGAGGACCCCAACGACGAGAGCGCCTTCAGCGAGCTCGCCGGGATCGTGCGCCGCCGCGCCGCCGAGAACCACGCCGAGGACGACCCCCGCCGCGCCGAGGACGACGCCGTGTGGGCGCTCGCCGAGGAGATGGCGGGCAGCAGCAAGGCCTGGTACCCGCTGCTCGAGCTCGGGCGCCTGTCGATCCACGACGACCGCGAGGGGGCCATGCGGCGCCTGTCGACCGCGGCCGAGCGCGACCCCTCCGGCGGGGCCCTGGCCCACGCGCTGCAGATCCTCCGCGAGGAGGGCCTGCCGGGCGACGCCCTGGGTCTCGGCGTGGGGCACTGGCGCCCGCGCGAGCACCGCATCGACGCGGGCAGCCAGCTCGTCCACGCCGCGGTCGAGGCCGGTCGCGTCGGCGAGGCGCGTCGTCACCTCGAGGCGCTCTCCGCCCACCCTGACTCCGCCCGCGTGGAGGTCGTCCGCGCCGAGCTCGAGCGCGTCATCGCCGGCGCCGAGGGTCGCCCCGGCACCTGATCTCGTCATCGCCACGAGAGGCCGTCACCCCCCGGGGTGGCGGCCTCTCGTCGTCGGAGGCGTCGACCGCTCCCGGCAGCCCCTCTGAGGGGCGAACGGACGACGTCTCGCCCTCTGATCGACCTCGTCTGCGGCAGCTCGCCGACGAAGTGCCCTCAGCCCGCCGCTTCCGTGGCAGAGAGTCGACAAGGTGCCCTGAAACAGCCCCCTCCCTGGCAGAGAGTCGACGAGGTGCCCTGAGTCGGCCCTCCCTGGGGCAGAGAGCCGACGAGGTGCTCTGAGTCGGCCCTTCCTGGGGCAGAGAGCCGACGAGGTGCTCTGAGTCGGCCCTTCCTGGGGCAGAGAGCCGACGAGGGCCATGGATGGCTCTCCTCAGTGGCGGGGCGTCGACGTGATGGCCGGAGCGGGCCGACCCCGGACGACAGCGCGGCCGCCCCCTCGACGAGGGGACGGCCGCGGTCGGGTGCGGTCAGGCGATCAGGAGTCGCCGCCCGCGTTGCCGGAGGTGCCGGCGCGGACGTCGTCCAGCTTCCAGGCCTTGTAGGCCTTCGCCGGCGCGCCCTTGTCGACCTCGCCCTGGGCGGCCAGGCGCACGAGCGCCTGGTAGGCCATCGACGGGCCGTCGATGCGGAAGTGGCGCCGCGTCGCCTGGCGCGTGTCCGACAGGCCGAAGCCGTCGGCGCCCAGGACGGTGTAGTCCGCCGGGACCCACGGGCGGATCTGCTCCTGCACCGAGCGCATGTAGTCGCTGACCGCGACGACCGGTCCGCGCTGGCCCGACAGCTTCTGCGTGACGTAGGGGACGGGCGCCTCCTCGTCGGTGCCCGGGCGCTCGAAGGCCCAGGCGTCGCAGGCGAGCCCGTCGCGGCGGAGCTCGCCCCACGACGTGACCGACCAGACGTCGGCGTCCACGCCGAACTCCGAGCCGAGGAGCTCCTGGGCCTCCAGGGCCCACGGCACGCCGACGCCGGAGGCGAGCAGCTGGACGCGGGGGCGGTCGCCCTCGTGACCCCGGCTGACGAGGTGCATGCCGCGGACGATGCCCTCGGCGTCCACGCCCTCGGGCTCGGCCGGCTGCACCATCGGCTCGTTGTACACGGTGATGTAGTACATGACGTTCGGGTCGACGTCGTGCCCGGCCGCGTCGGTGCCCTTCGGGCCCTCGCCGTACATGCGCTCCAGGCCGGAGCGCACGATGTGGCCGATCTCGTAGCCGTACGCCGGGTCGTAGGAGACGACGGCGGGGTTCGTCGAGGCGAGCAGCGGCGAGTGCCCGTCGGCGTGCTGCAGGCCCTCACCGGTGAGCGTCGTGCGCCCCGCGGTGGCGCCGAGGAGGAAGCCGCGCGCCATCTGGTCGCCCGCCGCCCACAGGCTGTCGCCCGTGCGCTGGAAGCCGAACATCGAGTAGAAGACGTAGACCGGGATCAGCGCCTCGCCGTGGGTGGCGTAGGCGGTGCCGGCGGCGGTGAACGCCCCCATCGAGCCGGCCTCGTTGATGCCGGCGTGCACGATCTGCCCGGACTCGGACTCCTTGTAGGCGAGCATCAGCTCGCGGTCCACGGACTGGTAGTTCTGCCCGTTCGGGTTGTAGATCTTCGCCGTCGGGAAGAACGAGTCCATGCCGAACGTGCGGGCCTCGTCCGGGATGATCGGCACGACGCGCCGGCCGAGCTCCTTGTCGCGCATGAGGTCCTTGAGCAGGCGGACGAAGGCCATCGTGGTGGCGATCGTCTGCTTGCCGGACCCGCGCTTGAGCACCTTGTAGGCGTCGTCCCCGGGCAGCTCGAGCTTGGTGTGCGGCGTGGTGCGCCGCGACGGCAGCGGGCCGCCGAGCTTCTGGCGCCGCTCGCGCAGGTACTTGATCTCCTCCGCGTCCTCGCCCGGGTGGTAGTAGGGCGGGCGGTAGAGGTCCTCCTCCAGCACCTTGTCGGTGATGGGGATGCGGAGGCTGTCGCGGAACTCCTTGAGGTCCTCCATGGTCAGCTTCTTCATCTGGTGGGTCGCGTTGCGGCCCTCGAAGTGCGAGCCGAGGCCGTAGCCCTTGACCGTCTTCGCCAGGATGACCGTGGGCTGGCCGGTGTGCTCCACCGCCGCCTTGTAGGCCGCGTAGACCTTGCGGTAGTCGTGGCCGCCGCGCTTGAGGCCCCACAGCTGGTCGTCGCTGTAGCCCTCGACGAGCTTGCGCGTGCGCGGGTCCTGCCCGAAGAAGTTCTCGCGGACGTAGGCGCCGGACTCGGCCTTGAAGGTCTGGTAGTCCCCGTCGAGCGTCTGGTTCATGACGTTGACGAGCGCGCCGTCGCGGTCGGCCGCCAGCAGCGGGTCCCACTCGCGGCCCCACAGCACCTTGATGACGTTCCAGCCGGCGCCGCGGAAGAAGGACTCGAGCTCCTGGACGATCTTGCCGTTGCCGCGCACCGGGCCGTCGAGCCGCTGCAGGTTGCAGTTCACGACGAAGGTCAGGTTGTCGAGGTTGTCGTTGGCGGCGACCTGCAGCAGGCCGCGGCTCTCGGGCTCGTCCATCTCGCCGTCGCCGAGGAACGCCCAGACGTGGCTGTCGGAGACGTCCTTGATCCCGCGCGCGGCGAGGTACTTGTTCGACTGCGCCTGGTAGATGGCGTTCATCGGGCCGAGGCCCATGGACACCGTGGGGAACTCCCAGAAGTCCTTCATCAGGCGCGGGTGCGGGTAGCTCGGCAGCCCGCGGCCCTTCGCCGTCAGCTCCTGGCGGAAGCCGTCGAGGTCGGTCTCGGAGAGCCGGCCCTCGAGGAAGGCCCGGGCGTAGACGCCGGGGGAGGCGTGGCCCTGGATGTAGACCTGGTCGGGCGTGCCGCCGTCGTGGCCCTTGAAGAAGTGGTTGAAGCCGACCTCGTACAGCGTCGCCGAGGAGGCGTAGCTGGAGATGTGCCCGCCGACGGCGATGTCGGGGCGCTGGGCGCGGTGCACCGTGATGGCGGCGTTCCAGCGCAGCCACGCGCGGTAGCGGCGCTCGACCTCCTCGTCACCCGGGAACCACGGCTCCTGCTCCGGGCCGATGGTGTTGACGTAGTCGGTCGTCACCGGGCTGGGGACGCCGACGCCGCGCTCCCGCGCGCGCTGCAGCATCGAGAGCATCAGGTACCGGGCACGGGTGCGTCCGCGCTCGTCCACCGCCCCGTCGAGGGAGTCGAGCCACTCCTGGGTCTCCTCCGGGTCGATGTCCGGCACCTGGGAGGGCATGCCGCTCCGGGTCGGACCGGCGTCGTCGCGTCCTGCCACTGAGCATCTCCGTCTCGCTCGCCGGCGCCGGGCGCCAGCACGTCGACCGCGGCCGGCTCGGCCGCACACCGCGGTGCAGGGGTCGACCGCGGCGCGTCCATCCTCGCGCGCCGCGGGTCGCCGCGTCACATCAGGTGCGCACGGGTTCGCCGAGAGCGTCGGCGCCGGGTGCGCGGGGGACGCCGGTGCGGTGGGATCGGCGCATGGAGACGACGACGCTGGCAGTGCGCACGGGCGGCGACGAGCGCGTGGTGGACCTCACCGCGCAGGTCGGGGACGCGCTCGACGCCTGGGGCGCGGTCGAGGGGCTGCTGTCGGTGTTCGTGCCGCACGCGACCGCGGGGGTCGCCGTGCTGGAGACCGGCGCCGGCTCCGACGAGGACCTGCTGCGGGCGCTCGGCGACATCCTCCCGGCCGCCGGGCCGCAGGGCCGCGGCTGGCACCACGCCCACGGCTCGCCCGGCCACGGGCGCGACCACGTGCTCCCCGCGATCGTCAGCCCCTCGATGGTCGTCCCCGTGCTCGAGGGGCGCCCGGCGCTCGGCACCTGGCAGAGCGTCTGCCTCGTGGACACCAACCGGGACAACGCCGACCGCACCGTCCGCCTGTCCTTCGTCCGCGGCTGACCCGGGGCCTCGTAGCGGCGTCCGGGGCGGACCTCGTAGCCCTTCTCCGCCATGGGGGCGCCGGGGGCGGACTTCGTCGCCGTCGTCCGCCGGTGGGGAGGGGTCAGGCGCCCGTCCGCACGCGCTGGGCGCCGGTGTAGACGTTGAGCGTCGGGGGGCGCACGAAGCCGGCGAGCGTCATGCCCGCCTCCCGGGCCAGCTGCACGGCCAGCGAGGACGGCGCGGAGACGGCGGCCAGCACCGGCACGCCCGCCATCCACGCCTTCTGCGCCAGCTCGAACGACGCGCGCCCGCTGACGACGAGCACGTGGCCCCGCAGCGGCCAGCCGAGGTCGCGGGCGGCGCGCCCCAGCACCTTGTCGACGGCGTTGTGCCGGCCGACGTCCTCGCGCACCACGAGCAGCTCGCCGTCGGCGGTCGCCAGGCCCGCGGCGTGCAGCCCGCCGGTGCGCTCGAAGACCCGCTGGGCCACCCGCAGCCGCCCGGGCAGCGAGGCCAGGACCGACGCGTCGACGACGACGTCGTCGCGCCACAGGTTCGTGCCGGTGCGCGCCCGCACGGCGTCGACGCTCGCGGAGCCGCACACGCCGCACGCCGAGGTCATGCCGAAGGTGCGCCGGCCCTCCAGGTCGGGCACCGGCACCCCCGGCGCCAGGGTGAGCTCGAGGGAGCCGACCACGGGCTCGCCGGCGGCGTCGACGTCCACGCAGGCGACGGCGCGCGCGACGGCGCCCGGCCCCGGCAGCAGGCCCTCGGTGAGCAGGAAGCCGAGGGCGAGGTCCTCGTCGTCGCCCGGCGTGCGCATCGTCACGACGACCGGCGCGCCGGCGACGCGGACCTCGAGCGGCTCCTCGACGGCGACGGCGTCGAGCTGCTCCTGCGCGGCGGGCTCCTCGCCGTCCACGCGGACCTTCAGCACCTCGACGGTGCCCGTGCCGACGGCGGAGCCGGACGTGCTGCCCACCGGGCCGACCCAGCGGCCTGCGCTCCCCACCGCGCGACTGTAGGCGGCGCGGCGCCCAGCGGCCCGCGCACGCGTCCGGGCGTCCTTCGGGGCAGCAGGGGACTCCGCCCGGAGGCGTGCACTACGGTCGTCGCGACCGAGAACGGGCACGGGACCACGGACGACGACGGAGAAGAGGACACGACGGTGGGTGCGACCGCGGACGCCGCGGCAGGTGGTGGGGCTGCGCAGCGGCTGTCCGTCACGGCCGGGCAGGTGGTGCAGGAGCTCGGGTACGACGCGGACGTCGACCACGACCTGCGCGACGACGTCGAGGACGTCATCGGCTCCGAGATGCTGGACGAGGACGCCGTCGAGGCGGTCGACGTCGTCCTGCTGTGGTGGCGCGAGGGCGACGGCGACCTCGTGGACGCCCTCGTCGACTCCCTCACCTCGCTCGGCGAGAGCGGGATCGTGTGGCTCCTGAGCCCCAAGAGCGGCCGGCCGGGCCACGTCGAGCCGGCCGACATCGACGACGCGGCGCCCACGGCGGGCCTGCACGCGACGTCGACGATCGCCGTCACGGCGGACTGGTCGGGCACGCGCCTGGTCGCCCGCAGCCGCAAGGCCTGACGACGCCCTCCCGGTCGCGGGCGCTGCTGGGCCCGCTGCCCGCGCGGCGCAGGCGGTCAGGCGACCGCGGGACCTCGGCCGCGCGGGTGGGTGGCCGGGTCCCGGCCAGCACGGTGCACACCGCCGCGGACGGGTCCGTGGTGGCCCTCGGGCACGACCTGCCCGAGGGCGTGCGCGGCCGGCTCGTCGTCTTCCTGCCCTTCGCCTCCTCGCCGGTGTGCACGGGCGAGGTCGGTGAGCTGCGCGACCGCGCCGCCGACCTCGCTGCCGCGGGGCTGGACGTCGTGGCCCTGACGTGCGACGCCGTCCCGGCCCTGGCCGCCTGGGTGCGTGCGGAGCGCCTGCCGTTCCCGGTGCTGTCGGACTTCTGGCCCCACGGCGCGGCGGCCGGCGCCTGGGGCGTCCTCGACCCCGCCAGCGGCGCGCCCCGGCGGGTGACCTTCCTCGTCTGCGACGGCCGGGTCCTGTGGCGGGACGAGGCGCCCCCGGGCCGAGCCCGGTCGCTCGACGACGCGCTGGACGCCGCGCGCCGACTCCTCCCGGAGGCCTGAGGGCCGCGCGCCCCCGTCCGGCACCGGGGACGAGCGTCGGAACCGCTCAGCCGTTCTCGCGCAGCACCACGGTCCCCGCGGCGAGGGAGACCTCGATCTGCGAGGCCGCCGCGGGCGAGGTGTCCAGGCTCTCCTCGAGCGTCCCGGCCGCGACGTCGGACTCCAGGGCGTAGGTCTGGGCCGGCAGGGCCAGCTCCAGCGAGCCGGCGCTGACGTCGACGGCGACCGACCTCGGCGCCGTCGTCCCGCCCAGGGCGGCGACGACGCTGCCGGCGGCGACGTCGAAGCCCGCCTCCTCGACGCCGGTGACGTCCACCTCCAGCTCCCCGGCCGCGACGTCGACGTCCAGGGACGTCGCCGCCCCGTCCAGGACGACCCCGCCGGCGCCCACGTCGACCTGGACGGCGCCGTAGGCGCCGGTGGCCCGCAGCTCCCCGCCCCCGACGTCGAAGCTCGCGTCGAGCGCCCCGTCGCCGAGCTCGGCGGGCAGCGTGAGCGTCGCCCGGCCCTGGTCGCCCGACCACCCGAGCGCCCACCCGCCGAAGGAGCCGTCCGGCGAGGTGACCCGCAGGAGGTCGCCGTCGCGCTCGAGCTGCCACTGGCCGCGGCTGCCCCGCACGGCGAGCTCCGCCTGCTCCACGTCGCCGAACGCCACGTCCACGCGCGTGGCGGCGGCCTCGACGTCGAGGCGGCTCACGCCCTCGGTGCTCACGGCGAGGTCGTCGTCGACGCGCGAGGCGTCCCGCACGGTGGAGCTGGCGGCGCCCACCACGCCCGTGACCAGCACGACGGCGCCGAGGACGACGGCGACCGCGGAGACCGCGCGGGCGACGCCCCGCCCGGGAGGCCGGCCGCCGGGCGTCTGGCCACCGGGCGGCGGGGGAGCAGGCGACTGCGGCGGGGCGGGGGGCGCGGCGGGGGTGCTCATCGGGGGGCTCCTGTCGTGGGCGGGACGCTGCTCTGGTGGTGGGCGAGCGCTGCCAGCACCCGCCGGTTGCCCGACTCGTCGCGCTCGAGCCCGAGCTTGGTGAAGATCGCGGTGATGTTCTTCTCGACGCTCGCCTCGGAGAGGACGAGCAGGGCCGCGATGGCCTGGTTGGAGCGGCCCTCGGCGACGAGCGCGAGGACGGTGCGCTCGCGGTCGGTGAGCGAGCTCAGGCGGTCGTCCCGCGCCCGGCGGCTCAGGAGCTGGGCGACCACCTCGGGGTCCAGGACGGTGGCGCCCTCGGCGATGCGGCGGACCGCGTCGAGGAAGTCGGCGACGTCGACGACCCGGTCCTTCAGCAGGTAGCCCAGCGCGGCGCCCTGGGCGCTGAACAGCTCGCTGGCGTAGCGCTCCTCGACGTACTGGGAGAGCACGAGCACGGGCTGGTCGGGCCGCCGCGAGCGCAGGGCGACGGCGGCGCGCACGCCCTCGTCGGTCCACGTCGGCGGCAGGCGCACGTCGAGGACGCACAGGTCCGGCGCGTGAGCGTCCACGGCGGCGTCCAGCTCGCGGGCGTCCGCCAGGGCGGCGACGACCTCGTGGCCGGCGTCCTCGAGCAGGCGGACGAGGCCCTCGCGCAGGAGGACGGAGTCCTCGCAGATCAGGACGCGCACGGGACGCCCACCTCCAGCGCCGTCGGGCCGCCGCGGGGGCTGTCGAGGTGGCTGCTGCCGCCCGCGGCGGCCAGCCGGTTGGCGATGCCGTCGAGACCGCCGCCGGGCAGCACGCGCGCCCCGCCGACGCCGTCGTCCTCGACGCGCGCCCACAGCACGCCGCCGTCGCGGTGCCGCACGACGACGCGGCACCGGGAGGCCCGGGCGTGCTTGGCGGCGTTGGTGAGGGACTCGGCGACGGCGAAGTAGACCGCTGCCTCGGCGGTGCGCCCGCAGCGACCGTCCACGCGCACGTCGAGGTCGACGGGCACGGGGGAGCGCGCCGCGAGCGCCGACAGCGCGGCGTCGAGGCCGCGGTCGTCCAGCACGGAGGCGTGGATGCCGCGGGCCAGCTGCCGCAGCTCGGTGATGGCGGCCTTCGTGCCGGTGTGCGCCTCGTCGAGCAGCGCCCGGGCGGCGCCGGCGTCGGGCTCCGGCTGGTCCAGCTTCTGGCGCGCCATCCCCAGGGTCATGCCGACCGAGACGAGCCGCGGCTGGACGCCGTCGTGCAGGTCCCGCTCGATGCGCGTGCGCTCCACCTCCGCCGCGCGGACGGCGCCGGCGCGCCGGTGGTCCGAGGTCTGCGCCTGCTCGACGAGCTCCGCCTCGCGGGAGGCCCGCAGCAGGGCCCTGGTGACGACGCCGTGCAGCAGCGCCAGGCCGACGACGGCGGCGAGCGCCACGAGCACCACGAGCGCCCCGACGAGCGGGGCGCGCTCCACGGCGACGTCGAAGACGCCGAGGGAGACCTCCTCGCCCTCGGCGTAGAGGGGGGCGAGGGCGAGGGCGGCTCCGGAGGCCCCGACGCTCACGACGGGGAGCAGCAGGACGCCGAGGAGGGTGGCCACGGCGAGGCTGGTGACCGCCCGCCACACCAGCGGGTCGGCCGCCTGGCGCCAGACGGTGCGCAGGAGGCCGCCGACGCCGGGGCCGGCGCGCCGGCGCGGGCGCAGCGGCGGGATGTCGAGCCCGTACAGCCCGTCGACCCGGGCGGTCTCGAACCACGCCACGGCGAGCAGGACGTAGGGCAGCGCGAGCAGGACCAGCGCTCCGAGACCCATCAGGGGCAGCAGCCCGATGCCGAGGCCGAGCAGCGTGACGAGCACCGTCAGGACGGTGATCCCGATGACGAACATCGCGGCGAGGTGGGCGACGGCGCCCGCGACCTGGGCGGCGGAGCGCCACCGCGAGCGGCCCTCCCGTCGGCGGTCCGCGCGGGCGTCGGGGGCGCTCCGGGCGGCGGGGGCGGGAGCGGTGGTCGAGGTCATGCCGAGAACGTACGAGCGCCCGGGGGCTCCGGTCTGCCGAGCCAGCCCGAGACCTCGGGTCGGGAAAACCCGAACGCCCACGGCGCAGCACCTCACGGCGGGCGGGGCGGCCGGCAGCCGCCTAGCGTCGCGGGCGACCCCGGGCCGGCCCTGCTCCCGCCGCCCGCGACGGCCCCACCGGGCCACGACACCACCGGGCCACCGCACGACCATGCGACCGCACCACCGAGCCACCGCACCACCGAGCCACCGCGCAGCAGCGGGTCACCGCCGGCCGCCCGGGCCGGGCGCGTCCCGCCGCGCACCAGCACCAGCACCCGGCGCACCCGCACGAGCGATCCCGCACCCAGGAGGACCCATGGACCTGTCCCTGACCGGCAAGACCGCCCTCGTCACCGGCGCCGACTCCGGCATCGGCTGGCACACCGCCCGCATGCTGCTCGAGGAGGGCGTGCGCGTGGCCGTCACTGACCTCGACGGCGACGCCCTGGCGGCGTCGGCCGCGAAGCTGCCCGGCGACGTCGTGCGCGTGACCGCGGACCTCACGTCCCGCGACGACGTCGCCCGCCTGAAGAGCGAGGTCGAGTCCGGCCTGGGCGGCGCCCCCGACATCATCGTCGCGGCGGCGGGCATCACCGGCGCCCAGGGCCTCTTCCACGAGATCGACGACGAGGGCTGGACGAAGACCCTCGAGACCGACCTCATGTCGCAGGTCCGCACCGTCAAGGCCTTCATCGACGGCATGCGCCCCAAGGGCTGGGGCCGGATCGTCCTGCTCACGAGCGAGGACGCGTTCCAGCCCTACGCCGACGAGATCCCCTACTGCGCCGCCAAGGCCGGCTCGCTGGCGCTCATGAAGGGCCTGTCGAAGACCTACGCGTCCGAGGGCATCCTGGTGAACTCCGTGGCACCGGCCTTCATCGCGACGCCGATGACCGACGCGATGATGAGCAAGCGCGCCGACGAGCGGGGCACCGACGTCGAGGAGGCCATCTCGAGCTTCCTCGCCGAGGAGCGCCCCGGCATGCAGCTCGGGCGCCGCGGCGAGCCCGAGGAGGTCGCCTCGGCGATCGTCTTCCTGTGCTCCGAGCGCGCCGGCTTCATCAACGGCGCGACGCTGCGGGTGGACGCGGGGTCGGTCCAGACCATCTGAGGCCCCGGTCGCCGCAGCGGCCGGCGACGCGACCGGGGCTCGGGGCAGCGCACTGCTGGCCGGGTCCGGTTCGTCACAGGTTCGACACGACTCGGGTCGAGTCCCGGACAATCTGTGACTCTGCGTCGTCGGCGGCTACGGTACCGGCGTGATGGACACCGTGAGCGAGGGCGTCGCCCTCAGCGACCTCCTGCAGCTCCTCGAGCGGCGCTACCCGGCCGCCACCGCGGAGGACTGGGACTCGGTCGGCCTCGTCTGCGGCGACCCGACGCAGCGCGTGCGCCGGGTGCTGCTCGCGGTGGACCCGGTGGCCGAGGTCGTCGACGAGGCCGTCGAGCTCGGCGTCGACCTGCTGCTCGTCCACCACCCGCTGCTCCTGCGGCCGGTGCGATCGGTGCGGGCCGACGAGCCCAAGGGCGCTGTGGTCCACCGGCTCGTGCGCGCCGGCGTCGCGCTGCACGTGCTGCACACGAACGCCGACTCGGCGCGCCCCGGCGTCTCGGACGCCCTGGCTCGCGCCCTCGGCCTCGACGACCTGCAGCCGCTGTCCGCCGCGCCCAGCGACCCGGTCGACAAGCACGTCGTCTTCGTGCCGCGCGAGGACGCCGAGCGGGTGGTCGACGCCATGGCGGCCGCGGGGGCGGGTGCGCTCGGCGAGTACTCCCGCTGCGCCTTCACGGGGGAGGGCGTCCAGACGTTCACGCCCGGTGAGCGGGCGCACCCGGCCGTCGGGACGCCGGGGGAGCGGCACACCGGTCCCGAGGCCCGTGTCGAGATGGTCGCGCCGCGCCGGCTGCGCGAGCGCGTGCTCGCCGCCGTCCGGGCCGTGCACCCGTACGAGGAGCCGGCGGTGGACGTCCTCGAGATGGCGTCGTGGTCCTCCCCGCGCGGGCTGGGCCGCGTGGGCTCGCTGCCCAAGCCCGTCACCGTCGAGGCGCTCGCCGGCATCGTGGCCCAGGCGCTGCCCTTCACCCACCACGGCGTGCGCGTGGCCGGGGACCTGTCCGCGCCGGTGCAGCGCGTCGCCGTCTGCGGCGGCAGCGGGGACAGCCTCCTGGACGCCGTCGTCGCGAGCGGCGCCGACGCCTACGTGACCGCCGACCTGCGCCACCACCCCGTCTCGGAGCTGCGCGAGCGCGCCCGCGGCGGTGCCCCGCACCTGCTCGACGTCTCCCACTGGGCCAGCGAGTGGCTGTGGCTGCAGGGCGCGGGGGACCGGCTGCGCGCGGACCTCGAGCAGGTCGGCGGCTCCGTCGAGGTGACCATCAGCACGCGGCGCACCGACCCGTGGACGTCCCGCCTCGCCAGCCCCGGCGGTCCCGTCCGCTGAGGCGCCGCCCACCGCCGCGCCGCGGCCCGCGGAGCCCGGCGGGACCTGCGCCTCCGGTGGGGGCCCGGCCGTGCTGGGCGACGGCGGCGCCCGCCCCTCCGGGGCGACGTGCCGACAGGACGCCGACTCCGGCCCCTGGTCAGGGCGACTGCGGACAGGACGCATGAGCGCGGTCCCTGACGGGGCGACGTGCCGAGAGGTCGCCTCTCGGAGCAGGTCCGAGGAGCCCGGGGCGCCGCCTCCCGCAGCGGCCGAGGCGCGGCTAGCGTCCGCCCATGAGCAGCGGTGGGGCGACCAGCGGCGACTCCGGCGACGTCCTGGAGGCCCTCGGGCGCGAGACGTACCTCAGCCTCGTGACGTACCGCAGGACGGCAGCGAGCGGGCGACGCCGGTGTGGGTCGTCCGCGACGGCGGCCGCCTCCTGGTCACGACCGCGGCCGGCACCGCCAAGGTGCGCCGCGCCCGTCGCGACCCCCGCGGCACCGTGACGCCCTGCGACTCCCGCGGGCGGACGCGGCCGGAGGCGCCGACGCACGCCGTCGCGGTCGAGGTGTCCGAGGACCCTGCGGTCCTGCGCCGGACGTCCGAGCTGCTGCGCCGCAAGCACCCCGTCGGCTACCGCGTCATCTCCGCGGTGGAGGCCGTCGCGGACCGGCTCCCTCGGCGCGGCGGTCGACGGGACCGGCCGACCGGGCAGGTGTCCCTGGTCCTGCGGCTCGTCGGGCTCGCCGGCTGACGGGCCTCCTGCGCGCCCGCTGCGCCGACGTGGTCCTGTCCTCACCCGTCGCCTGCTGACCTGCGAGACGCGCGGGCGTGAGGTCTTGTTCAGGCCGCCGCGCGGCAACGGCCGTGGACTTGGCTGACGACGTCCGTCGGTGCCGCGCCTCCGGGCCCCTGATCAGGCACGGAGCCGGATGACACGGTCGCGGGGTGGACGTCGTCCTCCCCGTCTGCCGGAGCGTGCTGCCGGACCGCGTCCGCCGAGGTCCCGCGCGCAGCGACCTGCAGAGGTCGACCTCGTCTCACCCGTCGACCCCGTGACCTGCGACGACGCGCCGGCCCAGGGGACTTCTGCAGGTCGCCGCGCGGCGACGGCCGCCGACGGGGAGGACGATGTCCGTGGGCGCCGCGCCTCCAGCGCCCTGACCTGGGGCGACGCCGGGCGAGCCGGGCGCGAGCCGGAGCTCGTCCTCCCCGGCGGCAGGTGCCCAGGGCGGCGGCGGGTGCCCCGGACCCGCCGGTGCACCGGGACGCCTCAGCCTGGACGTCGAGCGCGTGGGCGCCGTCGAACCCGGTGCTGCGACGGGGTGCGGCCCGACGTCCGCGCTGCCTGCCTCGAGAGGGCGTGTCGCCCCGTGACTGCGCGCACGCCCGTCGGACGGTCGGAGGTAGCGTGGCGGGGCTCGCGCACCGGCCGTCCGGCCGGCCGCGGACCGCCGGCGGCGGGGCGACCCGCTGCGGCACCGCACGCACCACCTCCGGCGTCCTCCGCCTCCCGGGCGACGGCGCCGACGACCGGGAGGACAGGTCCCCTGACCACCACCGCACCTGCCCGCGACCAGCTCCGGCTGCTCGACGTCCAGGCCCTCGACACCCGGCTCGCCCAGCTGGCCCACCGCCGCAACGTGCTGCCCGAGAAGGCCGCCCTCGCCGAGCGCGAGCAGCGGTACGCCCAGCTCCGCGACGAGGTCGTGCGCGCACGGACCGTCGCCAGCGACGTCGGCCGCGAGGCCTCCCGCGCCGAGGCCGACGTGGACCTGGTGCGCCAGCGCGCCACCCGCAACCAGACCCGCCTGGACTCCGGCGCGGTGAGCGCCAAGGACGCGCAGGCGCTGGTGTCCGAGCTGGAGTCCCTCGCCCGTCGCCAGTCCGAGCTGGAGGACCTCGAGCTCGAGGTCATGGAGCGCCAGGAGGCCGCGCAGGCGGCGCTGGTGGGGCTCGAGCAGCTGCTCGCCGACGTCGGCGCCGAGGTCGAGCAGGCCCGCGAGGCCCGCGACACCGCGCTGCGGGAGCTGGACGCCGACGTCGCCTCGGTGCGCGCCGACCGCGAGCGCGTCGTCGCCGGCGTCGACGCCGACCTCGTGAGGCTCTACGAGCAGGTCCGGTCCGAGCAGGCCGGCGGCATGGGCGCGGCGCCGCTGCGCGCCCGCCGCTGCGAGGGCTGCCGCATGGAGCAGAACACCGTGGCCATCGGCCGCCTGCGCGCCGCCCCCGAGGACGCCGTGATGCGCTGCGAGGAGTGCGAGCGGATCCTCGTGCGCACGCCGGAGTCGGGCCTGTGAGCCCCGCGAGCGGCGGGCGCCGCCTCGTGATCGAGGCCGACGGCGGATCGCGCGGCAACCCCGGCCCGGCCGGCTACGGCGCCGTCGTCAAGGACGGCGCGCCCGGCGGCCCGGTGCTGGCGGAGGTCGCCGAGGCCATCGGCAAGGCGTCGAACAACGTGGCCGAGTACGGCGGCCTGCTCGCCGGGCTGCGCGCCGCCCGCGAGATCGACCCGGACGCCAGCGTGCTGGTGCGGATGGACTCCAAGCTCGTCGTCGAGCAGATGTCGGGGCGCTGGAAGGTCAAGCACCCCGACATGCAGCGGCTGTGGCAGGAGGCCCGCGAGGTGTGGCCGCGCGAGCAGGTCCGCTTCGAGTGGATCCCCCGCGCGCAGAACAGCCACGCCGACCGCCTCGCCAACGAGGCCATGGACGCTGCGGCGCAGGGCCGCTCGTGGGCGCCCAAGCGCATCGCCTCCGGCGTGGCCACGGGACAGCGCACCGCCGAGCGCGAGGACGCGGACGACCTGCTGCTCGACCTGTCCGGCACGGTGGACGACGCCCCGCCGTCCCGCTCGGCGGCCGAGGTCTTCGCCGAGCACGACCTGGACCGCACCGGGAACGACGACGCCTCGCCCGCGGGGCTGGAGGAGGACGTCATGACCGCGACGACCGCAGCCCCCGCCTCGACGAGCGACCCCGCGAAGCGCAAGTCGTACAAGCTGCTCACCGGCCCGGACACCCCCGACTTCTGCCAGAAGGTCTCCGACCACCTGGACCAGGGGTACGAGCTCTACGGGTCGGTCGTCATCACGGCCGTGGGCACGGACCTGCACTGCGCCCAGGCCGTCGTCCTGCCGCAGGACCAGCGATGACGAGCTCGGCGGAGGCTCCCGACGCCGCGGGCCGCGGCGAGGTCGCGCCCGAGGCGTCGCCGGACGCCGCGGCCCCGGGCCCGGTGGGGCGCCCGCCGGCCGACGGGTCGTACGCGGGCGACGTCACGCCGCGCGAGGCGTGGGACCTGCTGGCGAGCGACGAGCGCGCCGTCCTCGTCGACGTCCGCACCGACGCCGAGTGGGCGTACGTGGGTGTGCCCGACGTGTCCGCCGTGGGGCGCGACGTGCTGGGCGTGCAGTGGCAGCACTTCCCGACGGGGCAGCGCAACCACCGCTTCCTCGCCGAGCTCGCCGACGCCGGGCTGGGGGAGGGGACGCCGGTCGTCTTCCTGTGCCGCTCGGGCGTGCGCTCGGTCGGTGCCGCGCAGGCGGCGACGACCGCCGGGCTGGGCCCGGCGTACAACGTCCTCGACGGCTTCGAGGGCCCGACGGACGACGAGGGCCACCGCGGCGTCCGCGGCTGGCGCGCCGACGGCCTGCCCTGGCGGCAGGGGTGAGCACGCCGGGGGATCAGGCGCCGGGCGCCGACGACGCCGTCTACCCGCTCGACCCCGCGGCGATGGCCGAGACGCCCGCCGCCCCGGCCGGCCGGCCGCTGCGCTCCGACACCCTCGCGGTGCGCGGCGGTCTCGCGCGCTCGGGCTTCGAGGAGACCGCCGAGGCGCTGTACCTGACGTCGGGGTACGTCTACAGCTCGGCCGCGGAGGCGGAGAAGGCCTTCACCGGTGAGGTCGACCGGTTCGTCTACTCCCGCTACGGCAACCCGACCGTCGCGACGTTCGAGGAGCGGCTGCGCCTGATCGAGGGTGCGCCCGCGTGCGTGGCGACGGCGTCCGGCATGTCCGCGGTCTTCACCGCGCTGGCGGCGCTGCTGGGCCAGGGCGACCGCGTCGTCGCGGCGCGCAGCCTCTTCGGCTCGTGCTTCGTGATCCTCGACGAGATCCTCCCGCGCTGGGGCGTGGAGACGATCTTCGTCGACGGCTCCGACCTCGAGCAGTGGGAGGCCGCGCTCGCCCAGCCGACGACGGCGGTGTTCTTCGAGACGCCGTCGAACCCGATGCAGGAGATCGTCGATGTGCGCCGCGTCTGCGAGATGGCGCACGCGGCCGGCGCGACGGTCGTCGTCGACAACGTCTTCGCCACCCCGGTGCTGCAGCGGCCGATGGAGATGGGCGCCGACGTCGTCGTGTACTCGACGACCAAGCACATCGACGGCCAGGGCCGCACCCTCGGCGGGGCGATCCTGGGGCCGACGGAGCTGCTGACCGGCGGCGTGGAGACGCTGATCCGGCACACCGGCCCGTCGCTGTCGCCGTTCAACGCGTGGGTGCTGACCAAGGGCCTGGAGACGCTCTCGATGCGGGTGCGCCACCAGGTCGCCTCCGCCGAGCGGATCGCGACGTGGCTGGAGGGTCAGCCGGGCGTGCAGTCGGTCGTCTACCCGTTCCTCGACAGCCACCCGCAGGCCGACCTCGCCCGCTCGCAGATGAACGGGGGCGGAACGGTCGTCACGCTGACGCTGGACGGCGGCAAGGACGCGGCGTTCCGGCTGCTCGACGGGCTGCGCGTCGTCGACATCTCGAACAACCTCGGTGACTCGAAGTCGCTCATCACCCACCCCGCGACGACGACGCACCGCCGGTTGGGGCCGGAGGGACGTGCCCGTGTCGGGATCACCGACGGGCTCGTGCGGCTGTCGGTGGGACTGGAGGACGTCGAGGACCTGCTCGAGGACCTGGGGCAGGCACTACCGGGCTGAAGAGCGGCGGTGGGGGGACGCGTGGGGTTCGGCTGCGAGGGGCGGGTGCACCTCGTGGCGATGGTGCAGTCCTGATGAGCCGGTACGCCGAGGGTTGGCGCGCCGGAGGCCGCTACCACCCGACCCGTCGCACCCGGGACTCTGGAACGCCCGGTGCGCCCCGCAGGCACGGTGGGCGGTGGGCGGTGGGCGGTGGGCGGTGGGCGGTGGGCGGTGGGCGGTGAGGAGCGGGGCCGGCGCCGACCGGGGATCACCCTGTTCTCGGGTCGGGTCCCTCGGCTCTCGACGGTGTCACCGTCCCCGAGCTCCTGGAGCACCGCCCGCAGTCCTCAGGGCGCACCCACCCGAGCTCGGGCGTCAGCGGTCCGTGGCGGGCCCGACTGCGAAGGAGACGGATCCGGTCTGCCCCTGGAGGCGGTCGGGTGCGGTGGGGGAGAAGGTGAAGCGGTAGCGCACGTGCTGGACCTGGGCGTCGCCGGTGGCGATGTCGCCGTGGGTGACCGGGACCGGCGCGCCGGCGGTGGGGACCCCTGAGCCGATGGGTGCGGGGTCGGCGCAGGTGCTGGCGCCGCCGGTGGTGTCCCAGGGCAGGGTGCAGGAGGTGGCCTCGACGGCGAGGTGGCCGGCCAGCGCGCCGTCGGCGCTGACCGTGCCCGTGAAGGTGGCCGGCGCACGGCCGTCGTTGCGCACGTCCACGTAGCGGTAGAAGTAGTCACCGGGCGCCAGGTCCGCGACGCCGGTGGCGAAGGAGCCACCACCGGCGTCCACGAGTGCGGCGGTAGCGGCGTCGGTGCCGGTCGCGGCGGAGGTGGCTGCGCTGATCTGCAGGGGGCTCTGGGTGGTGACTGCCTGCCAGCTGGCGAATGCCCCGGTCGCGGTCAGGCCCAGACCGGCGACCGTGAGGACCGCGGTGCTCAGGAGACGACGAGCACGCCCGGGGGTCCGCGGGTGCGAGATCGCGTGCGTGCCGGTGGCCGGCTCGGTGGTGGAGAGCACGGTGTCCTCCTTCTCCCCCCGGGGCGCTCTCGCGGCCGGAGCTGGTGCTGGCGACCCCCGAGGCTCGGGGGGCGTCCCCGACGAGGCGGGCAGTCGTTGATAGTTGAACAACCGCCCTGTGGTGGGGGGTGTTTCCGGCCGCAGCCGGTGGGGGCTTGGGTGGCGCCTCCGACGTCCTCACCCGACCTGGCGCGCGTGCGGGCCGCCCGGGTGACCGGGAGCGTGAGCCTGTGACGGTGGGTGGGTGTGTCTGCGCCGACCGGGTCGGCGCGGCGGCGAGGTCCTCGACGCGCGGTGACACCCGTCGGGCCCGGACCGGCCCCGGCGCCCCGGGGCGGTGCCGATGACCGTCACCCGTCCGGCTCTCCTCCCGGAGCCGTGCACCCGGCGCCTGCCCGTCGGCGCAGTGCGCCCAGCACGCGGCTCAGCAGGTCAGCTCGTGCTCGTGCTCGTGCGGGGCGCCCGCGAGGCGTCTGCCCGACGCGCGTCTGCGAGACGCCTTTTCGGGCACAGCCGTCGAGCACTCGCGTGCGGGGGGCCGCCTCGGGCACCTGCCAGCGGCTCTCCTGGCCCGGGGCGGCGGTGCACCGGCCGGCGTCGACTAGCTGCGCACGCGGTAGCGCAGGTGCACCACGCCGCCGGAGAACCGGCGCTCCTCGACCAGGTCGAGGTCCAGGCGCACACCGAGCGGGAGGGCGGCAGTCCCACCGCCCACGACCACCGGGTGGACCACGAGCCCGATCTCGTCGACCAGCCCGGCGCGCAGAGCGGCGGCGGCGAGTCCGGCGCCACCGATGCTCAGGTCCTGGTCGGCTGAGGCCTTGCGCTGCGCGACGTCGTCGGCGTCGAAGGCGCGGACGAGCTCGGTCCGCCGGGTGTCCACCTCCGCGAGCGTCCGGGAGTAGACGACCTTGTCGGCGGCCTGCCAGATGCGCGCGTAGTCGAGGCCGACCGGAGGCTGGTCGGGCTGCTCGTGCGCGCTCTCCCAGTAGCGCATCGTCTCGTACAGGCGCCTGCCGTAGAGGTGCGTCCCGATCTGGCGCTCCTCGTCGTTGAAGAAGGCGTGGAGCTCGGTGTCCGGCTCGCTCCAGTCGAAGCTGCCGGCCGAGTCGGCGATGCAGCCGTCGAGCGAGGTGTTGATCCAGTAGCGGAGGAGCGCCATGTCCCAGGGGATCACGGACGGCCGCAGAAGTCATCGGCTCCGCACGGGAGAGGCCGCCCGTGCGGCAGTCTCGCTCGCGGACGCCCGTACCGGCTCCGGTCGACCAAGGGCGGCTGCCGTTCGGGCTGGCGGTCAGCCTCGGTCGCCGCGGTGCAGGTGCTCCTCGTCCTCGGGCCCTCAGTCAGCGTCAGCCGAGATCTGCCCTGGCGCCCGCGGACGCCAGTACCGGGCACCAGCAGCGAAGGCGGCGGAGAGCACGACGAGGCCCACGAGGGCCAGCGGGTGGATCTGCGCCCCGGACTGGAACACCGCCGGGAGGAGCAGGACGAGGACGCCGGCGCTCAGTGCTAGGCCGGCGATGCACGCGGCGCTGAGGGCCGTCGGGCTCGGCGACCAGCGGTCCCCGGGGCGGTCCATGCCGACCAGGGTAGGGAGGCAGACCGCGACGCGGGTCGGCTGGTCGTCCCGGACCACGATCAGCGTCAGGCAGCCGAGCTCATGCCGCGAGATGGTCGGTGGCGTCACGCGTCGCCGTCAGGGTGATGACGTCGCACCCGTCCAGCGGCGTGGTCTGCAGCGACGTGGCCGTCGTCGACGTGCCCCCTCGAGGTCGACGACGGGCCTGACCTGCGGGCGGGCCGAGTGGTGCGGCTCCATCACCCCATGTGAGTCGGCCCGCGGCGCCTCGCCACCACCGCGCTCGCCTGCGGCGGCGACGTCCACCGGTGCTCACGAAGGTGCGGCCCTGCTCACTCGGCGCGCAGCCCCTCCGGCCGCATGAGCCGCCACAGCAGCGGCAGGCTCGCGGCCGTCGTGACCAGCACCACGAGCGCGGCCACGCCCGACGTCGTCCCGATGCCCGCCCAGTCGAGCCGGACCGGCACCTCCATGCCGATCTGCAGGAGGGTGGACAGGCCGGTGCCGGTGACGGCGGCGAGCGCCAGCCCGAGCACCACGGGGACGGCGAGCTGCAGGAGCACGGACGCGCTGAGCGTCCGGCGTCGCACCCCGAAGGCGAGGAGCGCGGCCAGCAGCCGGCGTCGCTCGCGCATCTGCTCCACGACGTTGACGAGCAGGCTCGCCCCGATGAGGAGGAGCAGGGCCGCGGTGCCGGCGAGGAGCGCCTGCCGGATGTCCGCGAGGACGGGCGCGAGGCCCTCGATCACGACCGGGTCGACGTGCATGCTCGCGTCGACCTGCGCGACGGCGGTGCGGGCGTGGTCCATGGCGTCGGGGACGGCGGGGTCGAGGGCGATGAGCACGCTGGAGCTCGACGCCAGCGGCTCGACGCCCTCGAGGGCGCCCGGGGTGATGAGGAACCGTGCGGGCTCACCCTCCGGAGAGGACATCATGCCGGTCACCGTCGGCACGGTCGTGAGCGTCTCCGGCACCGTCCAGGTCGACGCCGCCTCCGACGAGCCGGGCTCGCCGAGGTCCAGGGTCGTCCCTGCCGTCGGCACCGTCCCGTTCGTGGGGGCGGCGGCGAACACGTCGCCGTCGGCGCAGTCCCCGACCTCCGTGTCGACGGCGAGCGCCGCGCACTCACCGATGTCGATCCACACGTCGGCGCCCGTCGCGGGGTCGGTCGTCACCACCGACGAGAGCGTCGAGATCTCACGGATGCCGCGGCTGCCCTCGAGCGGGCCCCAGCGCGGCTCGGCGCCGCTGTTGTCGTACACCACCGCCTGGAAGTCGGCCGCGTCGCGCTGCGGGACCTCGGTCTCGCCGGACTCCAGACCGGCGACGATGCCGTTGATGACGAGGAGGCCGGCGACCGACACGGCGATGCCGGAGACGGCCCGCACCGACGTCCCGCTGTCGAGCTGGAGCCGGCGGACCGAGAGCTGCCAGGCGACGCCGCCCCCGCTCCCGCCGAGGTGACGGACCGACGCCTCGACGAGCCACGGCAGCAGCAGCGCCACGCCCAGGAGCAGGAGCCCCAGTCCGACCGGGACGCTCAGCTGCTCGGTGTCCGAGAAGGTGTCGATGCCACGCCCCGCGAGGAGCGGCGCGACCAGCACGAGCCCGATCACGGGCAGCACCAGACGCCACCACAGCCGGCGACGACGGTCCCCGCTGCGGCGCACGACGCCGAGCGGCTCCACGACGACGCGCTGCATGGCGGCCACGGTGACGACCACGGCGGCCACCGGGACGAGGACCACGACGAGGGCGACGAGGGCGGGCACCGGCCGGAGGTCACCGGCGAAGACGCCCAGGGCGTCGGGCAGGGCCAGCAGCAGCGCGGCGAAGAGCACGCCGCCGAGGGCGAGCCCGAGCACCGCTCCGGTGAGCGTCTCGCCGGCCGCGACCCGGCGCGCCATGCGCGCGTCGGCCCCCACGAGCCGCAGGGCCGCCAGCCGGCGGTCGCGGGCCTCGCTCCCGAAGCGGACCGCGCTCGTCACGAAGATGGCGACGGGCAGCAGCAGGACGGTCGTCGCCACCATGGCGAGCACCAGGAGAGTCGGGTCCGGGTCGGGGTCGGCGCGCTCGACGCCGCCGAACCTGTCGGTGCGGCTCGCGAACTCCTCCACGGAGAGCTGGTCGCTGCCCGCGTAGAAGGTGAGCTCGTCCGGTCCGCGGAGCCCCTCGGGGCCGATCGTCCCGACCGCCTCGCCCCAGCGCCCGCGCAGCGCCTCGGCGCCGTCCGTGGCCATGAGGTCCGCGAGCGCGGGGGAGAGGACGACCTCGCCGGGGCCGGGGAGGCGCGCGACGCCCGGCGGGACGGGCGGCGCGTCTCCCTCGGCCTGCACGAGGACGCCCTCGACGTCGGTGTCCCGGAACTGCGACCGGGCGGCGATCGTGAGGATCGTGCCCGGGCCCGCGGCGACGGCGTCCTCCGGCGGTTCCCACATCGGGGTGCTCCGGTCGTTCGACCGCGCCTCCTGCGCGGCCACGACGGCGGGTGCGGTGGCGGCCCCGAGCAGCATGGTGACGCCGAGCCCGATGCCGACGGCGATCAGCGCGAGGCGGACCCACCCCGCTCGTCCGCCGCTCACGCTGAGCCGCACGCCCAGGGCGAGGTCGGCGGCCCACTGCGCGAGCGCACGTCGCGGGCGGCGTGGCGGCGGCGTCGGGCCGGCGCCGGTGCGGGCGAGCGCGGTCGCGGTCATCGCGCGAGCTCCACCTGGCGGACGCGTCCGTCGCGGACGACGGCCTCGCGGTCGGAGTAGGCGGCGACGCGCGCCTCGTGCGTCACGAGGACGACGGCGGCGCCCGTGTCGCGGGCCGCGGCGACCAGCAGCTCCATGACGCGCTCCCCGTTGAGGGAGTCCAGCGCCCCGGTGGGCTCGTCGGCGAAGACGACGCGGGGTCGCGTGACGAGCGCGCGGGCGACCGCGACCCGCTGCCCCTGCCCGCCCGAGGCCTCACCGGGGCGCTTGGCGGCGACGTCGGCGACCTCGAGCCGCTCGAGCCAGGCGGTGGCGACGCGCTCGGCCTCCCGGCGGCGCGCGCCCGTCATCCGCAGGGGGAGCGCGACGTTCTCCAGGCACGTGAGCTCGGGGACGAGCTGCCCGAACTGGAAGACGAAGCCGAACTCGGTGCGGCGCAGGGCGCTGCGCTCGACGTCGGACATCGCGGTGACGTCGCGGCCGTCGTAGGTGACGGAGCCGGAGTCGGGCGCCAGGATCCCCGCGAGGCAGTGCATGAGCGTGGACTTGCCGGAGCCGGACGGGCCCAGGAGCGCCAGCACCTCCCCGGCGCGCACCTGGACGGACGCGGAGGTGAGCGCACGGGTCTCGCCGAAGGACAGGGCCAGGTCGTCGGCGACCAGCAGGGGGCTGTCGAGCATCGAGGGCTCCTGGGGTGGGAGGGGAGTGGTGTCGCGCCGCCGGCGCGCCAGACGCCTGTCGGCGCGAGGGCTCATGCGCGGACCCGGACGGCGAGCTGGTCGAGGCGGGCGGCGGTCAGCTCGAGCCAGCGGAGGTCGGCCTCGAGGTGGAAGAGCGCGTGGTCGCAGACCAGCTGGTCGGCGAGGTCGCCGCCGGTCTTGCGGCGGGTCAGGTCGCGCATGAGGCGCAGGTGCTCGGCGCGCTGGGTGTCGAGCACGTCGGCGCCGTCGCGGCCCGTCAGCAGCGCGAGGACGACCTTCGTGTAGAGCGTGCTCTGCAGGTAGGGCTCCGGCCGCTCGGGCTCGCTGAGCCAGCCGGCGACGTCCGTCACGCCGGCGTCGGTGATGGCGTAGCGCTTGCGGTCGGGGCCGGCGCCCGGCTCGGAGCCGACCTCGACGAGGCCGTTCTTCAGCAGCCGCGCGAGCGTCGAGTAGACCTGCCCGTAGGCCAGCGGGCGGTCCTGCCCGAAGCGCTCGTCGTAGTCGCGCTTCAGGTCGTAGCCGTGCCGCGGCCCCGACTCCAGCAGGCCCAGGAGGGTGTGTCCGACGCTCATGCGCGCGACAGTACACGCGACGTATACGCGGTGTGAATACCTGTCCCGGACGGGTGCGTCGCCCCACCTGGACGCTGTGACCGAGGCGCAGCGATGACGCGCCGGACACAGACGGAGTACCGCCGGTGACGGTCATGTGAACTTCGCGGCGGACGTGCGCAGGAGGCCGCACGGCTGCCGATCCAGGGCTCTACGGTCCGCCGACCACCGCGTCGCGGGCGTCGTCAGCGCCGGTCCCGACCGGTGGCCGAGCCCTGAGCCGAAGGAGCCCTCCATGAGCCACGACACCGCCTCGCACGACACGTCCGGCTCCTGGTTCGACGTGGGCGTCGACGACTTCTCCCGTCGCCCCGCCCGGGTGGCCGCGCTCCAGCTCGCCCCCGTGCTGATGGACCTCGCGGGCAACGCCGCTCGGTCGACCGCGGCGATCTCCGCCGCTCTGGCGGGCGGCGCGGACGTCGTCGTCCTGCCCGAGCTGGCCACCAGCGGCTACGTCCTCGCCGACGTCCACGAGGCCCGGGCCGTGGCCGTCCCGGCGAGCTCGTCCGTGCTCGCGGGCTGGGCCGAGGCCTGCCGGGCGCGGGCGGGAGCCGTCCTCGTGGGGGGCTTCTGCGAGCTGGGCGAGGACGGCCGCCTGTTCAACAGCGCCGCCGTCGTGGACGCGAGCGGCGTGCGCGCCGTCTACCGCAAGGTCCACCTGTGGGACGCCGAGCGGCACCTCTTCTCGCCCGGGGACGCCGCTCCGACGGTGGTCGAGACGGCGCACGGCCGCCTCGCCGCGCTGATCTGCTACGACCTCGGCTTCCCCGAGTGGCCGCGCGCCGCAGCCCTGGCCGGCGCTGACCTCATCGCCGTCCCGACCAACTGGGCCCTCGGGTACCGGCCGCCGGGGGAGCGGCCGATCGGGCAGGTCGCGGCCATGGGAGCGGCGCGGGCCAACCACGTCGCCGTGGTCTGCGCCGACCGCACCGGCACCGAGCGCGGCGTGGAGTGGACGGAGGGCTCGGCGGTCGTCAGCGCCGAGGGATGGGTCGTCAGCGACGCCGTGGTCGGCGAGGGCGTCGCCTGGGCCGACGTCGACGTGCGCGCCTCCCGCGACCGCCGGCTCGGGAGGGCCGGGCACCTGTGGGGCGACCGCCGTCCGGACCTGTACGGGGCCCTGGTGGCTCCCGCGCTCACCCAGGTGCCCGCCATGCGGGAGCGGGTCTCGACGGCGCCGGTCGCCGAGCCGGCTCTGCTGCCCCTCGACTGATGGCGGGTGGCAGCCCCTCGACGCGCTGGACGCCGTCGAGGGCTGCCACCTGGGGGGCCCGGGCGCCGATCGGTCGATCTCACCCCGGGGTGGAGACCGCGCACGGCTGGGACCTGTACGTCGTGGCCCCCCGGCGATGTACGTTCGACGTCGTGGACGTCTCCGTCACGGACCTGCGCGCCGACCTCGCGGCGTGGATCGGCCGCGCCCGCGCCGGTGAGGACGTCGTCGTCACCGATCGGGGGAGCCCGGTCGTGCGCCTGAGCGGGATCGCCGCGGCGCCGCTGCTCGAGCGGCTCACGCGGGAGGGCCTGCTCAGCCGCCCCGCCGGTGAGCAGCGACCGCGGGCCTCCGAGGTGGCGAGGGTGCGCGCCGAGGGGGACGTGTCCGGCCTCGTCGGCGAGCAGCGCCGCTGAGCCGTGGCCGTCGTCTACCTCGACAGCAGCGCCCTGGTGAAGCTCGTCGTGGACGAGGACGGGAGCGACCTGGCCGCCGCCGTCTGGGACGGGGCGGACGCCGTCGTGTCCAGCCGGCTGGCCGGTCCGGAGGTCCGCGCGGCGCTGGCCGCGGCGCACCGAGGCCACCGCCTGGACGACGCCGGCTGGACGTCGGCCGCCGGTGAGTGGGCGCGGCTGGCCGGAGGGCTGCGGATGGTGGAGCTGACGTCGGAGGTCGCCGAGCACGCCGGCGACCTCGCGGTGGAGCACGGGCTCCGCGGCGCCGACGCGGTCCACCTCGCGAGCGCCCTGGTCGTCGCCTCGCCGGAGCTCGTCGTCGCCGTGTGGGACGCCCGGCTGGCAGTCGGCGCACGCGCAGCCGGGCTGCGCGTCGTCCCGTAGTGCACGGACTCGTTCGACGGAGGTGACCGTGCGCGGTCACCTCCGTCGAACAGGTCTCCCCACCGCGCCCCGGTCCGACGGCGGCGTCGTCGGCCGGTGGAAGAGCCTCACCGGCACAGGTGTTCGACCGGCATGACCACCATCGGACTCATCGGCAGCGGCAACATCGGCAGCACGGTCGCGAAGCTCGCGGTCGACGCCGGGTACGACGTCGTCCTGTCCAACTCGCGCGGCCCCGAGACGCTGCAGGACCTGGTCCGCGACCTCGGCCCGCGGGCGCGCGCCGCGACCGCGGCGGAAGCGGCGGAGGCCGGCGACCTCGTCGTCGTCACCGTCCCGCTGCACGCCTACCGCGACGTGCCGGTCGCCCCGCTCGCCGGGAAGACGGTCATCGACACGAACAACTACTACCCCGACCGCGACGGGCGCGTCGCCGCCCTCGACGACGGCAGCGCCACCACCAGCGGCCTGCTGCAGGAGCACCTGGCGGACGCGAGGGTCGTCAAGGCCTTCAACAACATCTTCTTCGTGGCCCTCGCCGCGCTCGCGCGCCCGCAGGGGGAGGGCCGGAGCACGCTGTCGGTCTTCGGCGACGACGAGAGCGCCAAGGGCGAGGTGACCGCCTTCCTCGACGCGATCGGCTACGACGCCCTCGACGCCGGGACGCTGGCGGAGAGCTGGCGCGCCGAGAACGGCCGTCCCGCCTACGTCATGCAGTACGCGACCGACGGCGACGTGACCGCCCCGTCGCCCGCCGGCGCCGACGTCGTCCGGGACCTCCTGGCCCGCGCCGACCGCAGCGACGTCCAGCCCGCAGCGGCCGCGCCGCCCAGCTGACCGCTGTCGCCGGTCCGCGGCGCCGACCACCGGCTGCCCCGGACCGGCGGGGCGCGCACCACCGCGCCCGCGCGCTCCCGGGCGCTGACGTCGTGCGCCCCCGTCGGGGTGGACCCCGCGCGTGCGACGAGCGGTCCGCCCCGGCAGGGGCCACTATCTGCCGGGGCCTGCGTGCGCGGGTCCTGCAGCGACCCGGTCGGGACGCCGCGGACCGACAGGAGGACCGGCGATGAGCGGTGGGCTCGTGGCACTGCTGGACGACGTGGCGGTGATCGCGCGGGCCGCTGCGGCCTCCGTGGACGACGTCGGCATCGCGGCGGCGAGGGCGGGCACCAAGGCCGCCGGCGTCATCGTCGACGACGCGGCCGTCACCCCCCAGTACGTGCGCGGCCTCGCCGCGGCGCGAGAGCTGCCGATCATCAAGCGGATCGCCGTGGGGTCGCTGCGCAACAAGCTGCTGATCATCCTGCCGGTGGTCCTGCTGCTCAGCCAGTTCCTGCCGGTCCTGCTGACGCCGCTGCTGATGATCGGCGGCGCCTACCTCTGCTTCGAGGGTGCGGAGAAGGTCTGGGCCAAGGCGCGCGGCCACGGGCCGTCGGCGGCGGCGTCGACCGACATGCCCGACGAGGACGTCATCGTCCGCGGGGCCGTGCGCACCGACCTCATCCTCTCGGCCGAGATCATGGTGATCGCGCTCAACGAGGTGGTGGACGAGCCCTTCCTCTCGCGGGCGGTCAGCCTCGCGGTCGTCGGCCTGGCCGTCACCCTGGTCGTCTACGGCGCGGTCGCCGTGCTGGTCAAGGTCGACGACGTCGGCCTGCACCTGGCCGAGACCTCGTCCGGGGCCGTCGCCCGCTTCGGCCGCGGCATGGTCGCGGCGCTGCCGAAGGTGCTGACGGCGCTGACCCTCATCGGCACGGCCGCCATGCTCTGGGTCGGCGGCCACATCATCCTCGTCGGGGCCGACGAGCTGGGGCTCACCGCGCCCTACGAGCTCGTCCACCACGCCGAGGAGGCGGTGGCTGCGGCGACCGGCTCGATCGGCGCCCTCGCGGGCTGGCTCGTGAACACCCTCGCGAGCGCGCTGCTGGGCCTGCTCGTCGGAGCGCTGGTCGTCGCCGCCGTGCACGCCGCGCGGGGCCGGCACGACGGGGAGCACGCGGCCCAGCACTGACGTCGCCGCCCTGCCGCCCGCGCCGCGGTGCAGGAGACTCGCCGCCATGAGGACGCGGGAGTCGCGATGACGAAGCACGAGACGTTCGAGGTGGAGCCCGAGGACGCCCGGGGGCCGCTCGTCCTGGCCGTCGACGTCGGCTCGACGGCCACGCGGGGCGCGGTCTACGACGCGACCGGCCGTCCGGTGGGGCGTCGGGTCAAGGTGGAGCACTTCTTCACCACCGGGGCCGACGGGACGTCGGTCATCGACGCCGACCAGGTGGCCGACGAGGTGGCCGAGGTCATCACCCGCCTCGCGGAGCGCGAGTACGACGCGCCCATCGCGGGGGTGGCGATGGACACCTTCGCCTCCTCCCTGGTCGGCGTCGACGCCGACGGGCGCGCGCTCACCCCCTGCTTCACCTACGCCGACTCCCGCAGCGCGGCCCAGGTGGGGCAGCTGCGCGAGCGCCTCGACGAGGCGGTCGTCCAGCAGCGCACCGGGACGCGCCTGCACACGAGCTACGTCGCGCCGCGGCTGCTGTGGCTGCAGGAGACCCAGCCGGAGCTGGTCGGCCGGGTGTCGCGGTGGCTGTCGCTGGGGGAGCACGTCCAGCAGCGACTGGCCGGGGCCACGGCCGCCAGCACCCCGATCGCCGCGTGGAGCGGACTGCTCGACCGCCGCACCGGCACCTGGGACGAGGAGATGCTCGCCGCGTGCCGCACCACGGCCGACCAGCTCTCCCCGGTGCAGGACCCGGGGCTCCCGATCGAGGGCGTGGACGCCGCACGGGTCGCCGAGCGGTGGCCGGCCCTGGCCGACGCCGCGTGGTTCCCCGCGATCGCCGACGGCCTGGCGAGCAACCTGGGTGCCGGCGCGGGCGACGCCTCCGCCATGGCCGCCTCCGCGGCGACGAGCGGAGCCGTCCGGGTGCTCGTGCCCGGGATCCCCGAGCGCATCCCGTCGGGCCTGTGGTGCTACCGGGTCGACGCCCGGCGCAGCCTCCTCGGCGGCGCGGTCAACGACGTCGGGCGTCTCGTCGCGTGGCTGCAGGCGACGCTGCGCCTGCCCGAGGACGACGACGCGCTGGACGCCCTCCTCGCCGCGGAGCCCGACCCGCGCGCGCCCGCCATCGTCCCCTTCCTCAGCGGCGAGCGCAGCACCGGCTGGGCGGCCAGCGCTCGCGCTGTGATCGCCGACCTCTCGGCGGGCACGAGCCCGGAGGCGGTCTTCCGCGGGAGCGCGGAGGGCGTCGCGACCACCTACGCGCGCGTGGTGGAGCAGCTCGTGGAGGTGGCGGGGCAGCCGGCCCGCGTCATCGCCTCCGGCCGCATCACCCAGCACCTGCCGCACCTGCTGCAGCTCGTCGCGGACGCCACCGGAACCCCCGTGCAGCGGGTGGACCTCAAGCGCGTGACGCTGCGCGGCACCGCGCTGCTGGCGCTGGAGGCCCTGGCGCCCGACGTCGCGCGCGCGGAGGTGCCCCTGGCGGCCGTCTACGAGCCGCAGGCGGAGCGGGCGGCGCACTACGCCGCCGTCCGGGAGCGCTTCGAGGCGCTGTACGAGGCCTCCGTCGCCGCTCCCGGTGGGGGAGCCTGAGGGACGGCGCCCGACCTGCTCGACGGAGGTGACCGCGCACGGTCACCTCCGTCGACCAGGTCCTCGAGGAGCTGGCCTCAGCGCAGGACGACGTCGAGCACCCGGCGGCCGTCCTTCGCCGGGGCGCCGAGCTCGACGGCGACGTCGTCCGTGCCGCGGACGGACGCGGCGGTCGCCTCTTGCACCAGGGGCGGCAGCGCGGTGCTCAGGAGGTCGCGCAGCTCCTCGGGCGTCGTGGGCTCCGACGGCTCGAGCGCCAGCGCCCGCGCCACGAGCCCGCGCGTGTGCTTCGCCATGTGCGACACCACGGAACGCTCGCCCGCCACCTCGCGCAGCACCCGCACCGCCGCCGTCCGGGACGCCGTCTCGCCGCGGGGCGTCCACGCCGCGGCGTAGTCGGCCGAACGGCAGTCCACGACGAGGCGACCGGCGGCGACCGGGTCCAGCGCTGCGCGCAGCGGCTCGCGCCACAGCGCCGCGAGGCCGCCGAGGTCGGGCAGCGCCGTGCCCATCGACAGCCGGTAGGCCGGCACGCGGTCGTCCAGGCGCAGCGCCCCCCAGGCCGCGGAGGAGACGAGCAGGCGCTCGGTCGCACGGGCGCAGGCGTTCTCGTCGAGCGAGCCCAGGTCGAGCGCGTCGTAGAGGACCCCGGTGTAGAGGTCGGCGACGGCGACGGCGGGCTCGGTGCGCCAGCGGGTGTTCCGCTCGGCCTCGGGGCGCAGCTGCTCGCTGTCCGCGCCGAGAGCCGCTCTGCCGGTGCGGGTCCGGCTCAGCCTCGCGGTCGCGACGAGCACCCGACGGCGCGTCGACGTCAGGCCGGAGGAGGACAGGGCGCGCAGGTCGACCGGCTCGCCCTCCTCGGCGCCGGTCTTGCCCTGGGACGGCGGGAGCAGCACGAGCACGCCGGGAGCCTACGGACCGTCGCGACGGCCTCCGGGTCGCCCACGCGCCTCGGCCGCGCTGGGGACCTCGCACCTCCTCCTCCAGGGGGACGCTCCGGGCGAGTCCGGCGCCCTAGCGTCGACGCGCCGGGCATCCCCTCGGCGCCCCCACCGCTGAGGAGTCGACGCGTGACCCCCACCCGCCGCCGTGGCACCGCCGCCACGGGCCTGGTCGCCGCCCTGCTCGCCACGACCCTGCCGACGAGCGCTGCCGCGACCGCGCTCCCGGCAGCTCCGCCCCCGGCGGCCCCGCGCGCCGCTGCTGCGGCGCCCGCCGACGACCTGGCCACCGGCGGCGTCAGCGCCCCGGTGCCCGCGCTCGACTGGCAGCCGTGCGGGCAGGGCCTCGAGGCCTTCCTGTGCGCCACCGCCGAGGTGCCCGAGGACTACGACCGCCCGCAGGGGATGACGAGCACGATCGCGCTGACCAAGCTGCCGGCGTCCGACCCCGAGCAGCGCATCGGCACCCTCTTCACCAACCCCGGCGGCCCGGGCGGGTCCGGCGTCGACTTCGTGCAGCAGGCCGCCGCCGTCGCCTACACGCCCGAGGTCCGCGCGCGCTTCGACGTGCTCGGCTTCGACCCCCGCGGCGTCGGCCGCTCGACGCCCGCCACGTGCTTCCGCACGGCGCAGGCCGAGGTCGACTGGACGCTCGCGCAGCCGCCCATCGCCTTCCCGGCCACCCGGGCGGAGGTCGCGCCCTACCTCGGCTCGAGCGCGCGCCTGGCCACGCGGTGCGGCGTCACCGCGGCCGAGCGCTTCGACTCGAGCTCGACCGCCAACGTGGCGCGCGACATGGACCTGCTGCGCCAGGCGGTCGGCGACGAGGGCCTGACGTACGCCGGGTACAGCTACGGCTCCTTCCTCGGCGCCACCTACGCGAAGCTCTTCCCGACGCGGGCGCGGGCGCTGTTCATCGACGGGACGCTCGACCCGGCCGCCTACGTCGGGGACCCCAGCGGCACGGACCCGCGGTCCGTCGGCTCCCGCACGGGCCAGGGCCCGGCGGCCAGCCGGACCTTCGCCGAGCTGCTGCGCCGGTGCGCCGCCGCGGGCCCGCAGACCTGCCTGCTCGCGAACCTGGGCGACCCGGCCGAGGTCGCCGAGGGCGTGCTCGAGCGCCTGCGCGAGGACCCCGTGGTCATCCCGGTCGAGGGCGCCGCGCCCGTCGTCGTCGACTACGGCACCGCCGTCGCGACGCTCTTCCCGCTGCTCTACAGCCCCGCCACCTTCCCGCTGGTGGACCAGCTGCTGGCCGAGCTGGCCGTGCTGCAGCAGGTGGGGGCCTCGCCCGCCGAGCGCGCCCGCGCGACCGCCGAGCTCAGCACCGTGGCCGCCGCGCTGGTGGACGCCGATCTCCTGCGCACCGGCGGCGTGGCACCGACGCTCGGCGGGCGCGTGGGCGAGGAGTACCCGTCCGTCGGCGGCAACCTCGCCAGCCTGTGCGCCGAGACGGCCCGCCCGGGCTCGCGGTCGGCCTACGCGGCGATCGCTGACGCCGACGACGCCGTGGCCCCGCACTTCGGGCGCTACCGCGCCTGGGTCGGCGTCCAGTGCGAGGGCCTCGGCGCGGACGACCCGGACGCCTTCCTCGGGCCCTGGGACCAGGAGACCGAGATCCCGGTGCTCGTGGCCGGCACGCGCTTCGACCCGGCGACGCCGTACGACTTCACCGCCCCCTACGCGGCGTCCTTCCCCGACGGGCGCCTGCTGACGGTGGAGGGCGTGGGTCACACGACGATCGGCGTCAGCACCTGCGCCGACGCGCTGGTCACGCGCTACCTCGTCGACGTCGAGGCGCCGGCCAGCGGGGCCACCTGCGCGCAGGACGTCGCGCCCTTCGCGGTGCCCGCTCCCGCCGCGGGCGAGCCTCCTGCGACCGCCCGGCTCGGCGGGGCGGAGGAGCAGGAGGTCCTCGAGCGGGTGGCGGTGCTCGCCGGCGCCCGCTGACCCGATGCGGTGAGGGCTCCCGGGCACGAGGTGAAATCCCGTGCGCGGGAGCCCTCCGCCGTCCCACCCTCTGCGGGTGACCACCGCACCCGACGCCGGCTCGCCGGCTGACCCCGACTTCGTCCTCGAGCACGGGCACCGCCGCGCCCGCGAGCACGAGGTGCTGCGCACCGTCGTCGGGTCCGGCCTGCACGGCATCGCCGTCGAGGGCACCGACGACCACGACGAGATGGGCGTCCACGTCGAGACGCCCGAGCAGCGGCTCGGCGTCCGGCGGACCAGCGAGCACTACGTGGCGCGCACCCAGCCCGAGGGCGCCCGGTCCGGGCCGGGGGACACCGACCTCGTCCTGTACTCCTTGCGCAAGTTCCTGCGCCTGGCGGTCAAGGGCCACCCCACCGTCCTGCTCCCGCTCTTCGCGGGGGAGGACGACGTCGTGGTGCTGCGCGAGACCGGCCGCCGGCTCCGGGAGCTCGGGCCCTCGCTGCTGAGCCAGGAGTCTGGTCACCGGTTCCTCGGCTACCTGCGGAGCCAGCGCGACCGGGTGGCGGGGGCTGCGGGACGCGGGGTCCCGAACCGTCCGGAGCTCGTGGCCGCGCACGGCTACGACACCAAGTACGCCTCGCACGCCCTGCGTCTGGCTCTCCAGGGCCTGGAGGTGGTCGGGCACGGGCGGCTGACCCTGCCCATGCCGGCCGAGGAGCGCGAGGTCGTGCTGTCGGTCAAGCGGGGGGAGCGCTCGCGCGAGCAGGCGCTCGACCTCGTCGACCTCCATGCGCGGCGCCTCGAGGACCTGCTCGCGAGCGGACGCAGCCCGCTGCCCGAGCGCGTCGACGTCGCCGCCGTGGACGCCTGGTCGACCGCCGAGCACCTCGCCCACTGGCGGCGGGCGGGGCTGCTCGGCTGAGCGGGGGGCGCCGCGACCCGGCGAGGTCGCGGCGTCCCCGGGTTGCCGGACCCGCCGGGCGGGACGAGCGTGGCGCCCGACCCGGGCAGCGCTGCGGACCACGACGCCTCCGCGCGCCCGACCACGCGAGGAGCACCGCCATGGAGCCATCCGTCCTGCACGGCCTCGGCGGCGACCCCGTGGGGGCGCCGGTCGCGACGGTCGAGTTCATCGGCACCGCGACCACCCTGCTGCGGCTGGGGCCCTTCACGCTGCTGACGGACCCCAACTTCCTGCACCGCGGCCAGCGGGCGTGGCTCGGCTACGGGCTGGTGTCCAAGCGCCTGTCCGAGCCCTCGATGCGGGTCGACCAGCTCCCCGCCCTGGACGGCGTGGTGCTGAGCCACCTGCACGGCGACCACTTCGACCGCGTCGCCCGCCGCGGGCTGGCGCGCGACCTGCCCGTCGTGACGACCGGCGAGGCGGCGGACCGCCTGCAGAAGTGGGGCTTCGGCGGCGCCGCCGCGCTGGGCACGTGGGAGTCCACCGAGATGCGCCGCGACGGGTGGACGCTGCGGGTCACCGCGACGCCCGGCACGCACGGGCCCGGGCCGGTGGCGCGGGTGCTGCCCGACGTCATGGGCAGCGTCTACGAGCTGTTCCGAGGCGACGTCGCCTCCGAGAGCTCCCTGGTGCACCGGCTCTGGGTGAGCGGCGACACGCTGCGGCGTCCGTTCCTGCGCGAGGTGGTCGAGCGCCACGGGCCGCCGGACGCCGCCGTCCTGCACCTGGGCGGCACGCGCGTGCTGGGCCTGCTCGTGACCATGGACGCCCGCCAGGGCGCCGACGTCGTCGCGATGCTCGAGCCCGGCGTCACCGTGCCCGTGCACTACGACGACTACACGGTGTTCAGGTCCTCCCTCGGCCACTTCGTCGACGAGTGGCGCCTGCGCCGTCTGCCCGGCGAGCTGCGCGTCGTCCAGCGCGGGGAGACGGCCTCGCTCGTCCCGACGCGCTGAGGCCTGCCGGCGTCGCCACGGCGTCGCGAGGCGACGAGGTCCGTGCGGGGGCGGCCCGGGGCGCGGCGTCAGGCGGCGCGGTCGGTCGTCGCGTGGAGCCAGCCGCGCAGCACGGCGGTGGCGGCGCGGTCGGGGACGGCGCGCAGCAGCGCCTCCGGGAGCACACGGCCCGTGGGCTCGCGGCGGGAGGCCTCCGAGACGATCGTCGTGCGCGGCCGGCTCGCCCGCTCGTAGGCGCGCAGCGCGGCCGCCGGGTCGGCGGCCGCGGTCGGACGGCGCAGCGCCCGGGCCAGCGCGGCCGCGTCCTCGACCGCCTGGTTGGTGCCCTGCGCCAGCGACGGCGGGACGGCGTGGGCGGCGTCGCCGAGCAGCGTGACGCGCCCGCGCCCCCACGGCCGGTGCACGCGGTAGGTGCCCCGCTCGTAGGGCACCAGGGGAGCGACCGGGTCGTCGAGCAGCGCCAGCGCCGCCCGCGACTCCGGGGCGGTCCACCCGCCGAAGAGCCGGCGCAGCATCTGCCGGGGGTGCTCGCCGAGGTGCGGGCTCGTGCGCACGTCCCACCAGACCTGCACCAGCCCGTCGCCGCACGGGTTGAGGCCGAGCATCCCCGCCCGCCCCACGAGCAGCGCGCACACGTCGCCGTCGTCGAGCACGGTCCCGGTGGGCCGCGGCGGCAGCTGCCAGGTCGTCTGGCCCGTCGGGCGCAGGGCGTCCCCGTGCAGGGCGGCGCGCACGGCGCTGCGCGCGCCGTCGGCGCCCACGACCACGTCGGCGTCCGCGCTCCCGCCGCCCTCGAGCACGACGCCGGCGCCACCCGCGCGCTGCACGACGTCGGCGCAGCGCGCGTCCGTGCGCACGTGGCGGTCCGCGCCCCCGGCGGCGAGCGCCTCGACGAGGCGCCCGCGCGGCACGGTCACGACGGGGCTGCCGGCCGACCGCCCGGCGGCGTCCAGGTCGAGCGAGAGCAGGCGCCGCCCCCCGGGCGAGCGCCGCTCCATGCGGCCCAGGGGGCGGCCGAGCCCGGTCGCGTCGACGCCGAGGTCGCGGAGCACCGACGTCGCCCCGGGCCAGAGCGTCACGGCGCCGCCGGTGGCGCGCAGCCGAGGGGCCTCCTCGAGCACGACGACGGCGTGGTCGTCCGCGCGCAGCGCCCGCGCGGCGGTGAGCCCGCCGATGCCGGCACCCACGACGACGACCTCCACGCCACCTCCTGTCCCCGCCGCCCTCGCGGCGGCTCGCTCATCGTCCACGAGGCGGACGGGACGGGCGCGGCGGGCCGCCGGTGGTCAGCGCCGCGAGCCGCGGACCGCTCGCCGCCGCTCGGCGGCCAGGCGCTCCATCCGCACCGGGCACACCGGGTGGTGCACCAGCGCCAGCTCGCTCTCCGGCATCTCCGGCCAGCGCGCGGCGTAGTCGTGCGCGCACCGGCAGCCCCGCTCGTCGTCGTTCACCTCTCAACCATCGGGAGGGTGGAGGGGCTCTCGGAGCCCGCTTCCTCCGCGCAGGTGGGGCCGCTCGTCCGGACGGGTGCCCGGGCGACCTGCCGGCCACCCGCCGGTGCGACGGCGCCGAAGCCGTCACCTCCCGGCCGCGAGGGGCCCGACGGGGGGCCCGCGCGGCCGGACGGCCTCGCGGGACAGCTGGTCAGCGGTCGCGCCGACCGCTCTCGGGCCCGTGCCCGCCGTTCTCGGAGGCCGTACCGCCGGGACGGCCGGACGCCTCGGTCCCCGGGCCGAGGGGCGCCGCGTCGGCCGGCACCTCTCCGCGCTCGGCGAGGACCGCCTGCAGGGCGGCGACCTGACCGCGCAGCTCGCGCACGTCCTCGCGCCGGGCCGTCTGCTGCTCCTCCTCGACGTCCTGCACGCGGTCGATCAGCCACGACGCGAGCGAGGCGGTCACCGTCCCCAGCAGCGCGACGCCGGTGACCATCAGCCCGACCGCGACGCCGCGCCCGGTGCCCGTCACGGGGTAGAGGTCCCCGTAGCCGACGGTCGAGACCGTGGTGACCGCCCACCACAGGGCGTCGGGGAAGGTGGTGATGAGGGCGTCCTCCGCCCCCCGCTCGGCGTCGAGGACGGCGAGCGCGGCCACGAAGACCACGAGCGTCGTGGCGCCCCCGACGTAGACGGCGACCTGCCCCCGCAGGCTGTCCGCGGCGTGGCGGTTGAGCACCGACAGGAGCGTCACCAGGCGCAGCAGCCGCAGCGGGCGCAGCAGGGGCAGCACGACGATCGCGACGTCGAGCGGGTGCGTCCACAGGAAGTGCCCGCGGCGCTCGCTGAGCACGACCCGCACGAGGAGGTCCACGGCGAACAGGCCCCACAGCAGCCAGCCGGTGACCTCGGCGGCCACGGCCCACGTGCGCGTGAGCTCCGGCACCAGGATCGGCACGGCGTAGGAGACGAGGAAGAGCACCGCCGCCACCGTGAGCGGCCACTCGGCGCGCTCCTCCCACCGCTGACGTCGGCGGTCGTCCTGGAGGGGGCTCATGGACGGCGAGGCTAGGTGTGCGGACGAGTCGGTCTGTACGCCGGGTTCTGTGCCCCACCGCCGTCGCCGGCGCTGGTGGGGTGGCGACCATCCATCTACGACGTGCGTCGCCGCACGCCTCCAGCGACCTACCCGGCAGCTCGGGCGGGCCGCCCTCGAGCGCTGCCTGTCTGGTCTTGCTCCGGGTGGGGTTTGCCGAGCCACCCCCGTCACCGGGGGTGCTGGTGGTCTCTTACGCCACCCTTTCACCCTTACCGCGGTCCGTCCGAGGACGGTCCGCGGCGGTCTCCTCTCTGTGGCACTGTCCCGCGGGTCACCCCGGGTGGGCGTTACCCACCACCCTGCCCTGCGGAGCCCGGACGTTCCTCGGCGTCGCCCCCCCGAGGGGGACGACGACGCGGCCGCCCGACCGACTCGTCCGCAGCGCGAAGGCTAGACGTCGGCGGCCTCGACCGGCGACCCGGCGGTGGCCGGGTCCCCCTGGCGGGGTGCCGTGGCGGGTGCGGCCGTGCCCGCGACGAGCCGTCGCGCGAGCGCCTCCAGCGGCTCGGGGCGGCCGAGGTGGTAGCCCTGCAGCAGCGTGCAGCCGAGCTCGACGAGGACCTGGGCCTGCTCGGCGCTCTCCACGCCCTCGGCGACGACGGCGAGGTCGAGGGTGCGGCTCAGGGCGGTGACGGCGCGCACGAGCCGGGCGCGCTGCGGCGAGGTGTGCACGGTCGCGGTGAAGGAGCAGTCCAGCTTGAGGTAGGTGGCGGGCACCTCGTCGAGGCGGCTGAGGGCCGAGTAGCCGGTGCCGAAGTCGTCGACCGAGATCAGCAGACCGAGGGCCCGGGCCTCCCGCAGGGTCGCCAGCGCCTGCGGAGCGTCGGCCTCGACGACGGACTCGGTGACCTCCAGGACGAGCCTGCTCACGGGCCAGCCGGTGCGCTCGAGGACGTCGCTGACGCCCCGCAGGTAGCCGGGCCGGACGAGCTCCAGCCCCGAGACGTTGACGCTGAGGCGGAGGTCGCTCCGCAGCTCCGGCGGCAGGGACATCAGCTCGCGGCAGGCGCGCTCGAGCACGAGGGCGCCGAGCTCGGTGACGAGGCCGCGGGACTCCGCGAGGGGCACGAAGACGGTGGGGGAGACGGGGCCGTGCTGGGGGTGGTGCCAGCGGACGAGGGCCTCGACGGCCCGCGGGACGCCGGCGGCGCCGGCCGGGGCGGCGTCGTAGAGGGGCTGGTAGTGCACCTCGAGCCCACCGGCCCGCAGCGCCCGGGCGAGGTCCTCCACCAGCGCGGCCTCGCCCTCGGTCGCGGCGTCCTCGCCGGCCACGGCGCAGCGCCCGCGACCGCTGCGCTTGACCTCGTAGAGCGCCATGTCGGCGCGCCGGAGCACGTCCGCGGGGCCCTCGAGCCACCTGGTCTCGGCGACGCCGGCCGAGGCGGGCGCGCGTCGGTCGCCGACGAGGGGGGCCAGGAGCTCGACGAGCGCTCCCGAGCTGCCGCCGGGCAGGACGACCGCGAACTCGTCCCCGCCGAGCCGGGCCAGCACCGCCTCCTCCGGCAGCGCCGCGCGCCAGGTGGCGGCGGTGGTCCGCAGGAGCTCGTCCCCGGCGGCGTGCCCGCTCGCGTCGTTGACCGCCTTGAAGCCGTCCAGGTCCAGCAGCGCCACCGACAGCGGCTCACCGGTCCTCTCGGCGGTGCGCACGGACCGCTCCAGCGCGGCGTCCAGGCCGCGCCGGTTCGGCAGGCCGGTGAGGCTGTCGCGGCTCGCGCTGGAGGCGCGCTTGGCGACCACGGCGACGACGCCGGCCACGCCGGCGAGCACCACCCCCAGGGCGGCCGCCTCCCAGCCGTCGAGGTCGCCGCGCGCGCTGAGCGCGGCGGTGCCCGCGACCACGGAGGTCCCGAAGTGGACGAGGCCCGCGGCCGTGGAGAAGAAGACGGCGCAGTCGACGGCGATGAAGGTGAGCAGGGCCGCGAAGAGCAGGGCGCTGGTGGCGTCGGGGGCGAGCAGCACGCCGGTGGTGATCGTGGCCGTCCCGGAGGCGACCACGGCGTGCAGCGTCCTCGTCGTGAGCCGGTCGCGCAGGGCGACGGTCGCGAGGCCCGCCACCACCGCCCCCAGGCAGATCAGCGCGAGGGTGGTCAGGACGCCACCCGCGGCCGCTCCTCCGGCGGCCTGGACGACGCAGAGACCGGCCACCCCGCCGAGGGCGTAGAAGACCCCGAACACGGCGCCCATCAGCCGGGGCGTCGCCACCTCGGGCACCCGCGTCCACGCCTCCACCCCCTGCGCATCGGAGGGGCGGGCGGCTCGCCTGAGCCGGCCCGCCCGATCCGACGCCGACGGCCCACCGTCGCCCCGCCGGGCTCAGACGTCCGCGTCCTCCGACGGCAGCACGGCGGCGGCCGCGGGGGTCCCCCGACGGGGGACGGGCACTGCCGGGAGGGCGGGCGGGGGAGTCGCCGCCCGGGCGGACGCCTCGCGCAGCCTGTCGGCGAGCGCCGCCAGCGGCTCGGGCCGGCCGAGGTGGTAGCCCTGCAGCAGCGTGCACCCGAGGCCGAGGAGCACGTCCGCCTGCTCGGCGGTCTCCACGCCCTCGGCCACGACGGTGAGGTCGAGGGTCTGGCTGAGGGCGGTGACCGCGCCCACCAGCCGGGCCCGCCGCGGGGACGTGTGCACCGTGGCGGTGAAGGAGCTGTCGAGCTTGAGGTAGCTCGCGGGCACCTCGTCGAGGCGGCTGAGCGCGGAGTACCCCGTGCCGAAGTCGTCGACGGAGATCAGCAGGCCGAGGGCGCTCGCCTCGCGCACCGCGGCCAGCGCCCGCGGCCCGTCGGCCTCGACGACGGACTCGGTGATCTCCAGGACCAGCCGCTCGACCGGCCAGCCGGTGCGCTCGAGGACCTCGGCGACGCGGCGGACGTACCCCGGCCGGACCAGCTCGAGCCCCGAGACGTTGACGCCGAGGTAGAGGTCGCCGCGGACCTGCGGCGGGAGGGACATCAGCTCGCGGCAGGCGCGCTCGAGCACGAGGGCGCCCAGGTCGGTGACGAGGCCGTGCGCCTCGGCGAGGGCCACGAAGACGGCCGGCGAGACCGGGCCGCGCTCCGGGTGGTCCCAGCGCGCGAGCGCCTCCACGGCGCGCAGGGGGCCGCCGCCGTCGCCCGGCGTGCTCTCGAACACCGCCTGGTAGTGCACGTCGAGGCCGCCGGTCCGCAGCGCGCGGGCCAGGTCCTCGACGAGCGAGGCCTCGCCCTCGGCCACCGGGTCCTCGCCGGCCACGGCGCAGCGCCCGCGACCGCTGCGCTTGGCGTCGTAGAGGGCCGCGTCGGCTCGTCGCAGCACCTCCGTGGGCGTCTGCTCGGCCGGGGCGTCGGCGACGCCGGCCGAGGCGGGCGCGCGCCGGTCGCGCACGAGCGGGTCCAGGAGCTCGGCGAGCGCGGCCGAGCCGGCGCCGGGCAGGAGGACGGCGAACTCGTCCCCGCCGAGCCGGGCCAGCACCGCGTGGTCCGGCAGCGCCGCGCGCCAGCGCGTCGCGGTCGTGCGCAGCAGCTCGTCGCCCGCGGCGTGCCCGCCGGCGTCGTTGACCTCCTTGAAGCCGTCGAGGTCCAGCAGGGCGACCGACAGCGGCTCGCCGGTCCGCTCGGCGGTGCGCGTCGTCCGGTCGAGCGCCTCGTCGAGTCCGCGGCGGTTCGGCAGGCCCGTGAGGCTGTCGAGGCTGGCGTCGGAGGCCTTCTTCGCGAGCAGCCCGACGACGACGGCGATGGCCACGAGCACCACGTCGAGGGCGACCGCGTGGTGGAGGGCGTCCCGTGCCGCGAGGGCGGCGGTCGCGGTCACCAGGCAGACGCTCAGGTGGAGGAAGGCCGACCGGAGGGAGAAGAACACGAAGATGTCGACGGCGATGAACGTGTAGACGGCGGACAGCGCGAGCGCGGTCCCGGGGTCCGGGGAGACCAGGACGGCCGTCGTGATGAGGACGGTCCCGCCGGTGACGAGCAGGTGCGCCACGCCGGCCGGGAGGTGCTCGCGCAGCACGGCCGCGGCCGTGCCGATCACGACCGCGAGGACGCCGATCGCCGCGATCAGCGCGCGGGCGGGCCCGACGCCGGCCCCGACGCCGTCGACCCCGGCGGCGACGACCAGCGCGGCGAGGCCCCCCGCGACGTAGAGGACGCCGAAGGCGCTGCCCACCGCGCGCGGTGTGGCCACCTCCGGCACGCGCGTCCAGGACTCCACCACCGTCCATCGGCAGCTCGGGGCGGGCGACTGAGGGAGGTCACCCGGACGGTGCGTGCCACAGTGACCGGGTGGTCCAGGTCCTCGGTGCTCCCGTCGTCCCCGCTGCCGCCCCCGCCGCCGGGGGCGGCTGGCTCGCGGTCACCGTGGCGGTCGTCTTCCTGGTCCTCGGGCTCGCCCTGGCGGCGCTCGGAGTCCTGGGCCTGGTCCGCGCCGCCCGGGTCCGCCGGCGGGGGTCGGCGCTGCGCGCGCGGGGCGAGCGGGTGCGCGGCGCCGTCGTCGACGTGCAGATCAACCAGCGCGGCCGCGGGCGCGACGCCGCCACGAGCTACCGCCCCGTCGTCCGCTTCACGACGGCGGGCGCGCAGGAGGTGACGACGGTCGCGGGCCCCTCGGCCACGGCGTCGTGGCTCGAGCGCACGCCCGTCGTCGTCCTGCACGACCCGGCCGACCCCGAGCACGCCGAGGTCCTGGAGCCCGTGCCCGGGGTGCGGGTGAGCACCTCCACGGCCGGGCCCGCGGCCGTCGGCGTGCTGCTCGTCGTGCTCGGCGGCCTCGTCGCCGGCGTCGCGGCGGCGGGCCTGGTGGGCTGAGGCCGCGCTCCCCGGCGGGCGCGCCCCGGCTCAGCCGCCGGCGCCGTCCGCGTCCCCGTCGGCGATCATGATCGCCGTCCCGAGGAGGGCGAGGTGGCTCAGGCCCTGCGGCAGGTTGCCGAGGAAGTCGCCGCTGGCGGGGTCGACCATCTCGGCCATGAGGCCGACGTCGTTGGGCACCTCGGCCACGAGCTGGTCCATCAGCTCGCGCGCCTCGGCGCGGCGGCCCACGCAGTGCAGCGCCGCGACGGACCAGAACGAGCAGGCGACGAAGGTGCCCTCCTCCGCGGCCACGCCGGAGTACCGGTACAGGTGCGGCCCGTGCCCGAGCTGCTCGCGCAGGGCGTCGATGGTCCGGCTCATGCGCTCGCCGCGGTCGAAGCCGCTGAGGGCGTGCAGCAGGATCGAGGCGTCGAGCTGGTCGGTCCCCGGGTACCAGGTGTAGGCGCCGACCTCCTCCGACCAGGCCTCCTGCTCGACCCAGGTGCGGATCCGCTCGGCCTCGGCCCGCCAGCGCGCCGGGTCGCCGGGGATCTGGCCGATCTCCGCGAGGTGGACGGCGCCCGTGAGCGCCTCCCAGCAGCCCAGCTTGCTCGAGGTGTAGTGCCGCTCCTCGCCCAGCTCCCACATGCCGGCGTCGCGCTGCTGCCAGCGGTCGCAGGCCAGGTCGGCGACGCTCGCCAGCATCCGCCCCGTGTCGGCGTCGAGGACGTTGCCGTGGTCGACGTAGAGCCGCACGACGGTGAACAGGTCCCCGAACACCCCGAGCTGCAGCTGGTCGGCGGCCCCGTTGCCGCTGGTGACGGGGCCGACGCCCCGCCAGCCGGGGACGTCCCGCTCCGCCTCGCCCGGGGGCAGGTCGCCGGAGAGCGTGTAGAAGATCTGCGGCTCGGGCCCGTGCTCGCGGACGGTGGCCAGCAGCCAGCTGATGGCGCCGTGCGTCTCCTCCCGGAGCCCGAAGCGGAACAGGGACCGCAGCGTGTACGCCGTGTCGCGCACCCACGCGAAGCGGTAGTCCCAGTTCTTGCCGCCCGCGGGGCTCTCGGGCAGCGCCATCGTGGGCGCGGCGACGATGGCGCCGCTGGGGGAGTGCAGCAGCAGCTTCAGGGCCAGGGCGCTGCGGCGGACGGCCTCGTCCCACGGCCCGTCCCAGTAGAAGTCCGTCGTCCAGCGGGACCAGTTCTCGATCGTCCGGTCCAGCCCGGCGTCCAGGTCGTCGGCGGTCGGGACGAACAGCGGCTCGCGCTCGGTGGCGACCAGGCCGAGCAGGTGGCGCGACCCGGGGGAGGTCACGTACTCGACCTCGACGTGCTGGTCGTGGTCCTCGCGGCGGACCTCTCCGGAGGAGATGACCGACATCGTCAGGCCGTCCACGCGCAGGACGGAGGCGTGCGCCGAGCGCTGCACCCACGGGGAGGCCGTGCCCAGGCACGTGCCCGGGCTGATCTCGGCGCGCAGGCGCACCTCGCCCTCGAGGCCCTCCACCCGGCGCGCGAGCTCGGCCCACGGCAGGCGCCCGGCGATGCCGGTGTTGAGGGCGTCGGTCACGCGCGCGGAGCCGCTCGCCGTGGTGAACGTGGTGGCGAGCACGTTGGTGTGCTCGACGTAGGAGCGCGAGACCGTGAACGGCTCGGTCGGCGCCAGGGAGACGTGCCCGCCGTTGCGGGCGTCGAGCAGCGCCGCGAAGACGGGCTCGGAGTCCATGTCCGGCAGCGGCAGCCAGTCGATCCGCCCGTCCCGCGCCACCAGGGCCACGGTGCGCCCGTCGCCGATGGCGGCGTAGCTGCGCAGGTCGATGTAGCCGTCATCGTCCCGCTCGACGGGCTCGCTCGCCGTGGCCTCCGCGGCGCCCCAGCGCATGGACGCCGCCGGCTCGCCCCCGCGACCCGGCACCGGCCCGCGGGCCCGCTCCAGGCGCGCGGTCTCCGCGCTCGGCGGCAGCGGGGCTGCTCCCGGTCGGCTGGTCGTGGTGGCGGGGGCGCTGCTCGCCCCGGACGGGTCGGTCACGCCGTCCATCCTCCCGTCCACCGCACGAGGACCGCCCGGTGGGGGCGGGGCTGGGCCGGACGGGTGAGCGGCGCCGGCGCACCCCAGCAGCAGCGGTGGTGGCGCGCGGGGCGGGTGCACCCTGGGGCGTGACGCCGCTGAGCCCCCTGGTGCTGCGGGCGCCGGCCGCCGCGCTGCTGGCCTCCCGCGCGCCCGCCGGGACGCCGCCCGAGGCCGTCGCCGCGATCGTGCTGGTGCTGGCCGTCCCGGTCGTCGGCCCCGTGCTCGGCGTCGTCCTGGGCCGCTCAGCCCGCCGCCGCTGCGACGCCGAGGGGCTGCCGGGCCGCGAGGTGGCGATCACCGCCGAGGTCCTGGGCTGGACGCTCCTCGGCGTCCTCGCGCTCGGGGCGGTCGTCGTCGGCGCCCTCGTCCTCCTGCCCCTGGCCTACCTGGCCGGCGTCGCCTGAGGTCACGGCCGCGGACGGCCGCGGCACCGGGTCCCGTCAGGCGCCCTCGCGCGCGTGGCCGAAGAAGCCCCGCCGGCGCACCATCTCCGCCACCGCGGGCGGCACCATCGGCTCCCAGCTGTCGTCGCCCTCGGCGATCCGGCGCAGGACGTCGCGGCTGAGGATGGGCAGGAAGTCCTCGCGGAAGTTGTCGAGGTCCACGAAGCTGCCGCGCCCGGCCAGGTAGTCGAACAGCGGCTGCAGCTCGGGGCCGACGCTCAGCTCCCCGACCCGGCGCACCTGCGAGGTGGTGAGGTCGAGCATCGGGTAGACGAAGAGCTTGAGGTCGTTCTTCAGCAGGCGGCCGAAGCTCTCCAGCAGCCCGCCGGGCAGGTGGGCGTGGGTGCCCTCGTCGAAGAGGTCCACCAGGCTCGGGACGCCCATGACGATCCCGATGCGCTCGCGCGTGCGCTCGGCCAGGTAGGCCGCCAGCCGGTGGTAGTCGGCGTAGTCGGAGATCAGCGTGGTCATGCCGCAGGCGCCCAGCAGGTCGGCCCGGGCGAGGAAGTCCCGGCGGTCGACGTCCGAGCCGCCGGCGAGCAGGTTGCGCATCGTCAGCTCGGTCAGCTGCAGCACCGGCTTCCCGGCGACGGCGGGGTCGGCCTCGAACTTCTCCTGCGCGCACCGCAGCATGTCGATGTTGACCACGGTCGGCGGGCGGAAGCTGCCGCGCTCGACGAGCACGGGGCGCTTGCGCAGCACCTCGCTGGGCTGCAGCACGTCGCCGTCCGGCCCGAACATCGCGACGCCGGACAGCCCCAGCTGCACCAGGCGCAGCGCCATCAGGCGGTTGTCGACGTGGCGGAACTCGATGCCGTGGAAGGAGACCATGTCGATCTCGATCCGGCCGGTGGACAGGCGGTCGAGCAGGCTCTCGACGAGCCGGTCGGGCTCGTAGCGCTCGAAGAAGGCGGCGTGCAGGAGGTTGACGCCGACGATGCCCAGGGCCTCCTGCTGCAGGCCCGCCTCGTCGTCGAGCATCCGCACGTGCAGCACGATCTGGCTCGGCTCGTCGCCGGGGTGGGCCTGGAAGCGCACGCCCATCCAGCCGTGGCACTCGTTGCCGCCGCGGTAGCTGCGCGCGACCACCGTGTCGGCGAAGGCGAAGAAGCACGTGTCGTCCCCGCGCGAGGGCCCCAGCCGCTCGACGTTGAGGTCCAGCTCGTGGTCGAGCATCGCCTCCAGGCGCCCGCGGGAGACGTAGCGGTCCGAGTGCCCGTAGACGGCGTCGCTGACGGCCATGTCGTACGCCGACATCGACTTCGCGACGGTGCCCGCGGCCCCGCCGGCCCGGAAGAACCAGCGCGCCACCTCCTGGCCGGCGCCGATCTCGGCGATCGTCCCGTACCAGCGCGGCTCGAGGTTGATCCGCAGCGCTTTCTGCAGGGTGTCTGCGGCGGTGTCGACGGCGGCGCTCATGCCGGGCTCCTCGGGGTCCTCGGTGGTGCGGGCGCCGCACCGCCGGGTCCGTCGGCGCGGTGCCGCGATCATGGACCCGGACGCGCCCGGCGTCGATCCGCCGTGGCGCGGCCGGGCGCGGCGGCCGCGCGCTCGTCGCGCCACAGCGCGAGGACGGCGACGCCGCCCGCGAGAGATCCCGCGGCGAGCAGCACGAGCGCCGCCGACCAGGACGCCGCCTCGACGACGACGGGCACGAGCCAGACGGTGACCGCCGTCGTGAGGTAGCCCGCCGCCATCTGCACGGCGACGGCGCCGCCGACGAGGTCGGGATCGGCGTGCTCGGCGACGAGCGCGGAGAGCTGGGCGGAGTCGGCGACGACCCAGAAGCCCCACAGGGCGACGAGGGCGACGACGAGCGGCAGCGGCCCCCCGCGCAGCACGGCCAGCGCCAGCGCCGCGGTGCTCGAGCCGACCACGCAGACCAGGACGGCGAGGGGACGCCCGACCCGGTCGCCCAGGACGCCGGCGGCGAGGCAGCCCAGGGCGCCGACCCCCACGCACAGCGCCGTCAGCGCCGACGCCGCGGCCGCCGGGTCGGGCAGCGCCGCGACGGCGCCGAGCCCGGCGAGGAGCGCGCCGGTCCAGGCCCACATGGCGTACAGCTCCCACATGTGGCCGACGTACCCGAGGACGGCCAGGACGACGGGCCGCCGCCGCAGCGCCGCGAGCGCGGCCCGGCGGTCGAACGCGGCGGGCGCGCGCCCGTGCGGCCCGGAGCGCCGCAGGAGCAGGGCGAGCAGCGCGCCCAGCAGGGCGCAGACGCTCGTCGCTGTGACGACGACCCGCCAGGGCGCGCCGCCCGCGCTCGCCCCCGCCCCGGCCGCGGCGACGACGTGCGGCAGCGCGGTGCCCAGGGTCAGGGCGCCCACCATCGCGCCGAGCGCTGTGCCGCGCCCTCGGCGGAACCAGGTGGAGACCTCCTTGAGCGCCGACGGGTAGACGAGCGCCAGCGCCGCCCCCGTGAGCAGCCGGGAGACGACGGCGAGCACCGGCCCGTCGGCGAGCAGCAGCCCCGCGTTGGCGACGGCGGCACCCGCGGCGCCGGCGGCGAGCAGCCGCCGCGCGGGCACGGCGTCCGCGAGCCCGGTGCCGGCGGAGACCAGCGCGCCGACGACGAAGCCGAGCTGCACGGCCACGGTGAGCAGCGCGGCCCCGGCCGGGGACAGCGACCACGCCGCGGTCAGCTGCGGCACCACGGCCGCGGCGGAGAACCACACGCCCATCGCCAGGGCCGTGGCCAGCGCGAGCACGGCGAGGGCGGTTCCGGCGCCCGCTGGACGACTCCGGCGGCCGATGGGGTCGGGGGACGTCATCGCGCGCGCCTGCCTCCGTCCTCGGGCCTGGGGCCGGCGCCGTGCGCCGGGGTCACCCGGGCGGGGGTGATCCGGCCCGATCCTGGCGCAGCGCGCGGGTCTCCTGAGCCGCGGCCGCACCCGCACCCGCAGGCCCAGACCGCCGGTGGCGGCGGTCTCCGACCCCAGGACCACCGCCCCAGGACCACCGCCCCGGGGCGCGCGCCCGTGCAGGCCGCGGTCGTCCGCGGGGCGCGGCCCTGGGCGGCGCAGAGCCCGGGGAGGCGCTCAGGGGCGCTCCTGCGCGGTGCACCCCCGAGAGCGAGGACGGCCGTGCCGCCCGGCTCCTCACCCCACGACGAGGCCCGCCTGGACGACGGTCCGCGCTCCGTCCCAGAGCACCGACGCGTCCTCCAGCGGGTCACCGTCCAGGAGCAGCAGGTCGGCGACGGCGCCCTCGACCACGCGCCCGAGGTCCGGGCGGCCGATGAGGTCGGCGTTCGTCGACGTCGCCGAGCGCAGCGCCTCGAACGGGCCGAGCACCTCCGCCTGCAGCCGCAGGCCGGTGAGCTGCTCCTCCTCGAGGTCCCCCATGAGGTCCGTGCCGAACCCCACGCGCACGCCCGCCTCGACGGCGAGCTCGACCGCGCGGCGACCGGAGTCCAGGACCTCCTGGTTCTTGGCCTGCGAGACCGACGGCATGCCCAGCTCGTCGCCGCGGCGCCCCATCGCGTCGTAGGTGGCCAGCGTCGGGACCATCCACACACCGCGGTCGGCCATCAGGCGGGCGGTGGGCGCGTCGAGCAGGTTGCCGTGCTCGATGCAGGTGATGCCGTTCTCGACGGAGTGCGCGATGGACTCCGGGGAGTAGGAGTGGGCGGTGACGTACGCCCCGCGCCGCGTGGCCTCGCCGACCACCGCCTGCAGCTCCTCGGCGGAGTACTGCGGCACCCGGATCGGGTCGGTCAACGACGTGACCCCGCCCGACGTCATCACCTTGATGGCGTGGGCGCCGCGGCGCAGGCGGTCGCGGACCGCGACGCGCAGGTCGTCCACGCCGTCGACGACCTCGCTGGAGTGGGTGCAGCACACCGCCTGCTCCAGGTGCCCCGCCCGCACGTCACCGTGCCCGCCGGTCTGCGACAGCGCGGGTCCCGTCCACAGGTACCGGGGCGAGGGCACCAGTCCTCGCTCCACCGCGCGCGCGAGCCCGGCGTCCCCGCCGGCGACGTCGCGGACGGTGGTGAAGCCGCGCGCCAGCGCACGGCGCAGCCGCCGGGCACCGGCCAGGGCGACGTAGCTCAACGGGAGCGACTCGGTCTCCAGCAGGCTGAGGCTCAGCCCGTACGCGTGGAAGTGGGCGTCGATGAGCCCGGGCACCAGTGTGCCGCCGGCCCCGTCCAGCACGCGGCGGGCGCCCGTGGTGTCGACGTCCGGGCCGACCGCGGTGATCCGGCCGCCGCTGACCAGGACGGCGCCCTCGTGCAGCTCGGGCGAGAGGCCGTCGAAGACGCGGACGTCCCGCACGGCGAGGTCGGCAGGGCGGTCGGGCGTCGGCATGCTGGTCTCCACGGGGCAGCGGGCGGCTGGCGGCGCAACCCTGGCACCTCCTCGCGCCCCGCCGTGGACGTGGCGCACACCGGTGCACGACCGGACTGGGCGGTCCGCACACGGCCGTCCCCCCCGGCGCGACGGCACGGGTGGCGCCGCGCACAGCTGGCTCCAGGGCGGCCGTGCGCACCGCACAAGCGGGTCTGCGCGCCGTCCCTAGGTTTCCGGCCGACCTCACGGCTCACCTCGAGGAGACCCCGATGACTGCTCGTCCCTCCCGCCGGACCACCGTCGGCGCACTGGCTCTCGCCTCCCTGGCGCTCACCGGCTGCGGTGTCGACGCACCGGGCACGGCCCCCTCCGGCGGCGCCGCCGGAGGCTCGACCGGCGGGGCCTCGAGCGACGTGGTCGTCACCGGCCCGGACTCGGTCCCCGAGGCCGACGAGAGCGAGGAGCTCGCCGTCGCCTTCTTCGGGTTCGCCCGAGCCAACTCCTTCGCGAGCGCCACCTGGACCGGCGTCCAGCAGTACGCCGAGGCGCACGGCGCGACGGCCGAGTTCTTCGACCCCAACTTCGACGCGCAGACCCAGGTCAGCCAGATCCAGGACGCCGTCACGACGGATCGCTTCGACGTCTTCGTGGTGCAGGCCAACGACGGCCAGGCCGTGATCCCCGCCGTGCAGAGCGCCGTCGCCGCGGGCATCACGGTCGTCGTGGAGTTCACGCCCGTCGGCACGAGCTACGACACGGCCGACCCCCAGGTGGACGGCGTGATCACCTTGATCGACGTGCCGACGCTCAACGGGGAGGCGCTCGGGCAGCTCGGCCTGGAGGCCTGCGAGGACGCCGGGACCGACCCCTGCCAGGTCGCCTACCTCGAGGGCTTCAAGACGCTCCCGCTGGACAACGCCCGCACCGAGGCCGCCCGTGCGGCGCTCGAGGAGGGCGGTGCCCAGGTCGTCGCCTCGGTCGAGGGCGGGTACACGAACGACAGCGGGCGGCAGGCGATGCAGGACGTGCTGCAGTCGAACCCGGACGTCGACGTCGTGATCGGGTCCACGCAGGCGGTCGCGGGCGCAGAGGGCGTCGTCGGCGACGGCGTCCGCCTGATCGGCAACGGCGGCTCGCGCCAGGCCGTCGACGCCGTGCGCGAGGGCCGCTGGTTCGGGGCGTACTGCACGCCGGAGGTGACGGCCGGCGAGACGGCCGCCGCGCTCGGGCTGGCTGCCGCCCGCGGGGAGTCGGTCCCGTCCTCGAACTCCTACGACGGGCTCACCCCGACGGGGGCCACCTGGCCCGAGGGCATGCTGTGCACGGCTGACACCGTGGACGGTGTCGAGGGCCAGTACGACGAATGAGCGCCGCAGCGCAGGAGCGCCGGGGGACCCGACCGCCCGGCCCGCGCGCACCGGTCCGGCTCGAGGGCGTCGTGAAGTCCTTCGGCGGCACCCGGGTCCTCCACGGCGTCGACCTCGAGCTGGTGCCCGGGACGGTCCACGGGCTCGTCGGCGAGAACGGCGCGGGCAAGTCCACGCTGATGAAGGTCCTCACCGGGCTGGAGCGCGCGGACGCGGGCACGGTGCGCATCGGTGGGCAGGCCGTGGCGATCCGCTCGCCGAAGGACGCGCTCGCCCACGGGATCAGCGTCATCTCCCAGGAGCTGGCCACGGTGCCGGCGCGGACCGTCCTGGAGAACGTCTACCTCGGCTCCTGGGCCGCGCGCTGCGGCGTTGTCACCCGGCGACGCGACCGCGAGCGCTTCGAGCGGCTCTGCGAGCGCACCGGCTTCCACGTCGACCCGGACGCGGTGGTCGGCACCCTGCCCATCGCCTCCCAGCAGCAGGTCGAGATCCTGCGCGCCGTCGACCGCGGCCCCCGCGTCGTCGTCATGGACGAGCCCACCGCGGTGCTGACCGAGTCCGAGACCGCCGCCCTGCTCGCTCTGACCCGGCGGATCGCGGACACGGGTGCGTGCGTCGTCCTGGTCTCGCACTTCCTCGAGGAGGTGCTGGGCGCGTGCGACACCGTCACCGCGCTCAGGGACGGCCGGCACGTGATGACGGCCCCGACGGCTGAGCAAACCCCCGCCACGCTCGTGCGGGCGATGGTCGGCCGCGAGGTGGACGTCCTCTACCCGGACCTGCCACCGGTCGCCGACGACGCGCCGCTGCTGCTGGAGGCGACCGGCCTGAGCCGCGGCACGGCGGTGCGCGGTGTGGACATCACCGTGCGCGCGGGAGAGGTCGTCGGCATCGCCGGCCTCGTCGGGTCCGGCCGCTCGGAGGCGCTCCGGCTCGTGTTCGGGGCTGACCGCGCCGACGCCGGCGAGGTGCGGGTGGCGGGCCGCGAGATCCGGATGGGCTCGCCGCGCGAGGCGATGCGGGCCGGCCTGGCCATGGTTCCTGAGTCGCGCAAGGACCAGGGGCTGCTGTTGTCGCAGACCGCCCGCGACAACGTGACGATCGCCAGCCCCGAGCGGACGTCGGTCCTCGGTCTGCGTCGGCCGGCGCGCGAGCGGCGGCTGGCCGACGAGAGCGTCGAGCGCCTCGACGTGAGGGCTGCGTCGGCGGACGGCCCCGTGTGGACGCTCTCGGGCGGCAACCAGCAGAAGGTGCTGTTCGCCAAGTGGCTCGCGCGGCGCCCCGCGGTGCTCCTCGTCGACGAACCGACCCGCGGCGTCGACGTCAGCGCCAAGGTCCGCATCCACCGCCTGATCGCCGACGTCGCCGCGTCGGGCACGGGCGTCCTGCTCGTCTCCTCGGAGGTCGAGGAGGTGCTCGGCCTGTCCCACCGGGTCCTGGTCATGCGCCAGGGCCGGATCACCGCCGAGCTGACGGCCGCGGAGGCCGACCACGAGCGGGTGCTGAACGCCGCCTTCGCCGACCGAGAGGAGCTCCGATGACCGACACCACCACCGCCACGAGCACGGGCAGCGGAGCCAGGGCCCCCGTCCGGGGGCGACGGGCCCCCGTCGCGCTCGCGCGCGACTACGGGATCCTCCTCGTCATCGCGCTGCTGGTCGTCGGGCTGACGCTCACGACCGACACGTTCCTGACCGCGGGCAACCTGCGGAACCTGCTCGACCAGATGGTCGTCGTGGGGATCATCGCCTGCGGCGTGACGCTCTGCATCATCGCCGGCGTCTTCGACCTGTCGACCAGCGCGATCCTGGCCGTCAGCGCGATCCTCGGCATCACGGTCACGCAGAGCGCCGGAGTCGCCGCCGGGATGCTCGCCGCGGTGCTCGCCGGCGCGGCGCTCGGCCTGCTCAACGGTCTGGTCATCACCGGCGTCGGCGTCAACAGCTTCATCGCGACGCTGGCCTCGAGCATCGTCTTCCGCGGCGTCGCGATCCTGCTGACGGGCGGGTCGATCGTCTACCCGCTCGCCGACCAGCTCACCGCCTACCGGGTGATGACCTACACGACTCGCCCGCTCGGGGTCACGGTCTCGACCTTCGTGCTGCTCGCGGTCGTGGCAACGACGTGGTTCCTGCTGTCCTCGACCACCTACGGGCGCTCGCTGTACGCCGTCGGCGGCAACGCCGAGGCCGCCCGGCTGTCCGGCATCCGCGTCGAGCGGGTGCGGGTGCTCGCCCTGGTCATCAGCGGCACCTGCGCCGGGCTGGCCGGCGTGGTGCTGTCCTCGCGGGCCGGGTCGGCCCAGGCGAGCCTGGCCGAGGGCCTCGAGCTGGCCGCGATCGCCGCGACCGTCGTCGGCGGGACGAGCATCCTCGGCGGTGAGGGCGCCGTCTGGCGGGCGATCGCCGGGGTCCTGATCCTCCAGCTCTTCAGCAACGGCTTCAACCTGCTCGGCTGGGACACCACCTACCAGCAGGTGCTCACCGGTTGCCTGATCCTGCTGGCCGTGAGCGTCGACCAGGTGCTGCGGCGGCGCCGTCGGTGAGCGCGACCGTCTGCGCCCCCGTCCTCGCGGATACTGCTCCGGTGGCGGCAGACGGCGAGGTCGGCCCGGTCGTCGGCGTGCACCTCCGTCGCGACCGGGCCGTCGGGGTCCGCGCCGGCGACGGCTCGTCCAGGACGGCCGCCGCTGCGGGCTCCCCGGCGACGTCGCTGGCCGCCGTGCTGGCCGAGCTCGCCCCCGAGCGCTGCAGCAGAGTCCTGCTGGACCTGGCGCCGCTGGTCGCCGACGTCCTCGAGGGCGGCCGCCTCGCAGCGGTCACGACGGTGCGGATCGCGCCGTCCGACCGCGCGATCGGTGTCCTCTACGGGGGCTGGCCACCGGCCGTCGTGGAGCAGGTGGACGCCGGCCGCCTGCACGTCAGCGGTGGGCACGACTTCCACGGGCGCCGCGTCGGGGACGTCGACGAGGAGGCGATCGCGGCCGCCGGCCGCCTGGCGGTCCAGCGCGGTGCGGACGTGATGGCCGTCTCGGCCGTCGGCGCGATGATCGACAGCAGCCTGGAGCTCGAGGTCGCCGCCCGGCTCAGCCGGGCCACCGGCCGCCACGTCGTGATGTCCCACGGAGCCGGCGGCGTGCGGCACCTGGAGCGCGAGACGACCACGGTGCTCGACGGTGCGCTGCGCGGGGAGGTGGGCGCGCTCCTGGACGAACTCTACGACGTGGTCGACCACGTCGCCCCCGGCGCGCGCCCCGGCTTCGCTGCGGCGGACGGGTCCTGGCTCGGCCGCGAGCAGGCCAGGGCGCACGCGCTCCGTCTGCTCGGCACCCGCGAGGCGCTGCTCGTGCAGGGGGCGGCGGCCACCGCCGGGACGCCCTCGGCCCACGTGCTGCTGCGCGACCGTCGCGGGCTGCGCGCCACGGCGGTCGACGACGGCTGCGTCCGCGCCGACCCCGTGCGCGACCTCGCGCCCTGGCTGCCCGGGGTCCACGCCAACCAGCGGCACGCGAGCGTGCTGCCGGTCGGCCCCGGGGACGCGTCGGGCCTGTCTCCCGCCGCGCTGCTCGGCCGCCCCGTCGTGCTGGTGGACCTCGAGCCCCGGGCGGACGAGGGGGAGGTCCCGCAGCGGCTCGTCGCGGCGGGTCTCGAGGTGCGGCAGGTGGCCGCGGCGCCCGACGTCCTGCTCGCCCGCGGGCTGTGCGCCGCTGTCCCGCAGTGCGAGGTGGTCACCTACGCCGCGGTCGACGGGCCGGCGGCCTGGCAGCGCGCGCGCGACGTCGCCCGCCACCAGGCGCAGGCGCAGGTGCTGGCGGCCGACCCGCGGGCCCGTCTGCGCACGGTCGCCGACCAGGTCATCCCGCTCTCGTACCTGTCCACCGGCGTGGTCCAGGTGCGGTGCTACGTGGTGGCGGAGCAGGAGCTGGTCCGTGCCTGAGGTCCGGTCCATCACCGCCGACCACTTCGACGACCTCTTCCTCGGCAGCCAGCTGGGCGTCCTGTCGGCGGCGAGCACCTACCGGGGGTCGCTGGAGACCTGGGTCCACGCCCTCCTGCAGGAGCGACCGGTCGAGCTGGTCGACCCGGCGGAGGCGCGCGAGCGCTTCGGGGAGGAGGAGATGGGCCTGGCGGTCCTCATGGTCGGCGCGATGCTCAGCCTGCTGGAGTACCCCTTCCGCGGTGACGAGGCGGTCGTCGCGGTGCGGCGCCTGGAACGCACGCTCGGCGTCCGCTTCGCCGCGATGTGCCCCTTCAACTGCTCCGGGCCGAACGCGCTCGTCGCCGTCGGTGCCGCCTCGCTGCTGGGTCTGCCGCTGGTCGACTGCGACGGCCAGGGCCGGATCCTCCCGCTCATCGACCAGACGACGTTCGCGCTCGGCGGCCTGCGCGCCAGCCCGCTCGCCGGCGTGGGCCCCTGGGGTGACGTCATCACGGTCGACTCCCCGGGCGACCGCGCCGAGGAGATCGTGCGGGCCGCCGTCAGCGGGGCCGGCGGCTGGATGCTCTGCGCCACCTACCCGGCGCCGGTGCACCGCCTCGTCGAGACGGGCATCCAGCGCTCGCTGTCCCAGCGGATCGCCAGCGGCGCGCTGATGCAGACCGCGCGCAGCGACCTCGGCGAGCGCCTCGCCCGTCACCTGGGAGGGCGGCTCGTCGCGCGGGCCCGCGTGGTCGAGCTGTCCGGGCACCAGCACACGGGCCTGCGCACCCGCCAGCCGGCGAGCCCCTACAGCATCCTGCTGCGCGGGCTGTCCTCGACCGAGCCCCTCATCCGCCTGGAGGTGCGCAACGAGATCGTCGTCGCGACGGTCGACGGGGCCGTCGTCGGCGCCGTCCCCGACATGATCTGCCTCATCGACCCCCTGAGGCGGCGGTCGGTCGAGCTGAGCGACCTGCGGGTCGGCCAGGTGATGGAGGTGCTCGTGCTGCCGGCTGCTGAGGCGTGGCGGACCCCGAGTGGTCGGGCGATGGCTGGACCGGGCGCCTTCGGCCTGTCGTGGCCGGCTCAGCCGGCATGAGCCCCGACGAGAGGACCCCGACGAGGGCGTCGCGTCCGGAGGGGCGCCCCGAGGCGGTCACCTGGGGCGAGCTGCTGCGCTCCAAGCCCATGGAGCAGGTCGTCGTGCCCGTGCGGGTGGACCTCGACCGGGACGTCACGAAGGTCCGCCTGATCAGCGACCTCGACGACATGCAGGCCTGTCGGCCCGGCACGGTCGCGGTGCTGCAGCCACCGCTCGCCTCTGCGGCCTGGGCCATCGAGATCGCCGTCCGCTACGCCTGGGAGCGCAGCGCACGTGCCGTCGTCGCCCAGGTCACGGGGTCCGCTGCCGAGGCCGTCACGCGCCTGGCCGAGCGGCTGTCCGTCTCCGTCGGCTTCCACGACGGCGACCCGACCGAGCTGGCGCTGGACCTGTCCGCGCTGGTGGCCCGTCCCGGCGCCGTCCGCTCGGGCCTTCTGGCGCGGTGCGCGGTGCTCATCAGCGAGGCCACCTCTGTCGAGGAGGTGATGACCGTCCTCGCGCAGGAGCTCCCCCGCACCGCGACGAGCCTGCGGGGACCGGGGGACCGGCTCCTCGCCGGGTGCGGCGACGAGCTGCCGCCCGACGTGCTGCGGGTGCCCCTCGCCCCCCTCGACGTCGAGGCCGGGCGGTCGCTGACCGCAGCGCTGTCGCACCGGTCGGTGGCGTGGAACCAGACCGTGACACGAGTGCTGCAGATCGCGCGGGCGCAGGTCGTCGCCTGCGAGGCGTCCGGTCGGGTGGCGGCGAGCGTGCAGCACGAGCGCGAGGGCTTCGCGCTCGCCCGGGTGCTGGCTGCACCGCCCGACAGCGGTCCGGCCACCGCGCTCGGCTGGCCGCTCCAGGGACCGCTGACCGGTGCCGTCGTCCTCCCGCTGGAAGAGGCGGTGCGGGCCCAGCCCGCCGTCGGGCTGTCGCTGCGCGCCGCGTGGGCCGCAGAGCCGGTCGGGGCGCCCCCCGCCCCCTACCTGGACGGGTGGGCCCTGTGGGCCCAGCTCGAGGAGCCGGGCGCCGACCCGGCCGAGGACCACGGGCGGGCCGAGCGCGCGCTCGCCGCCCGCGCGGAGAGGCTCGTGCGCCGTGCCGGACTCGGGGTGGACCTCCGGATCGGCGTCGGGCTGCCCGGCTCCCTGGCGGCCACGCTCGAGCAGGCGATGATCGCGGCGCGCGCCGCGACCGCGACCGGCTCGGTCCGCGGCATCGAGCGGTTCTCCACCCTCGGCTCTCGCGAGCTCGTCACGGCGACCGACGCCCCGCACCTGCGTCGGGTGGCCCGCGAGACCCTGGCGGCGCTCCTCGGCGTCGACGACCGCGACGACCTGGTGCGCACGCTCCTGGCCTACCTCGACTGCGCGGGCTCGACCAGCCGGGCCGCTGAGCGGCTGGCCGTGCACCGCAACACCGTGACGGGCCGGCTCGACCGCGTCCGCCGCCTCGGCGTGCCGGTCGACGACCCCGATCGGTCGCTCGAGCTGCACCTGCTGTGCCACGTCGCGCTCTCGAGCGGTCTGACCGGCTGACCGGACGGCGCCCTGCTCCCGGCCTCCGGGAGCGGGGCGCCGCCCGACCGGTCAGCGGCCGTAGACCGCTGCCGCCCTCTCGGGCGACACGAGCCCGGTCAGGACGTCCGACTCCACCGCCGCGCGGTCGCGCTCGCGCGGGTCGCCGAAGCCGCCACCACCGCTGGTCTCGCACCGGATGACGTCACCGGCCCTGAGCGGGGTGCCGTTGGACTTCAGCACCTCGCGCTCGTCCTCCCGCCCGGGGTTGATCACGACACGGGGGCCGACGCCCTCACCGCCGCCGAAGATCCCCCACGGCTTGGTGCGCGAGCGCTCGAACCACAGCGAGACGGTGCAGTCCTCGAGCACGGTGTACTCGCGGACCACCCCGACGCCACCGCGCCAGCGGCCGTCGCCCGCGCTGTCCGGGCGCAGGCGGTAGTCGCTGATGCGGAACGGGTACCGGGTCTCGAAGACCTCGATCGGCAGGTCCTTGAGCGAGCCGTTGACGTTGTTGATCAGCGCGCTCTCGCCGTCGCTGCCGTCCCAGGCGCCCCAGCCGCCGAGGGTGGCCTCGAGCGAGACGTAGTCGCGGCCCACTCGGCTGTCGTGACCAGCCACCTGCACGAGCATCGAGTCGCCGTGGCTGGCAGCCGCCACGGCCCCGGGCATCGCCGGGGCCATCGCCTTGGCGACGAGGTCGATGAGCAGGCCGAGGTGGGAGAAGTACCACTGGCAGGCAGCGGGGGCGACGGCGCCGAAGACCGAGCCCTCGCGCACCTGCGTGGTCATCGGCCGGAACGACCCCCCGTTGCCCGGCACATCGGGGCTGACCAGCAACTTGTAGCCGACCCGGCACGCCGAGACGGCTTGCGCCACGCCGCAGTTCACGGGGCCGTGAGCCTGGTCGGCGGACTCGCGCACGTCGAAGTCGATCGAGTCACCCGCGATGGTGATCTTCAGCTTGACGGGGATCGGCTCGTCGAGGGCGAGCCCGTCGTTGTCGAGCACGCCCTCGGCCTCGTAGAGGCCGTCCGGGATCCCCGCGACGACCTCCCGCTCGAACCGCTCGGTCTGGGCGAAGATCTCGTCGCGGGCCGCCCGCAGCGTCTCCAGCCCGAACCGGCGGACGATCTCGGCCAGGCGCACCTGGCCCATCTCGATGCAGGCGATCATCGCGTGCATGTCGCCGGTGGTCGGGTAGGGGAACCGGACGTTGCGGCTGATCGTGTCGATGATCGCCCGAACCGGCTGCCCGCCCTCGACGAGCTTCTGCGGCCCGAGGCGCAGACCCTCCTGGAAGATCGAGGTGGAGTCCATCGGTCCGCCCGGGTCCTTGGAGCCGACGTCGATCCAGTGGGCGCGCGAGGCCGTGAAGCCGACCAGGCTCTCCTCGACGAAGACGGGACCGAAGATGGTCACGTCGTTGAGGTGGGTGCCCCCGATGTAGCTGTCGTTGAGGATCCACACGTCGCCGGGCTGCCACACGTCGCGGCCGAACGTCTCCTCGGTGGCGAGCGTGCACATCTCCAGGTTGCCCAGGAAGATCGGGAGCCCCGCCGACTGCCCGAGCACGTGGTGCTGGTCGTCCAGGAGCGCCACGACGCAGTCGCCGCCCTCGTAGATGATCGGCGTGTAGGCCGACCGGATCAGCGACGCGTTCATGTCGTCCGCGGCCGAGGTCAGCGCGTTGCGGATGATCTCGACGACGACGGGGTCGACGCTGGTGCTCATGCGGGCTCCTCGGCGGTGATGACGAGTGTTCCTCGCTCGTCGACGGTGACGGTGTAGCCGGGCGGGACGACGGTGGTCGCCGTCTCCTCCACGACGACGGTGGGTGAGGTGAACGGCTCGAGGCCGAGGTCCGACCGGCGGTGCAGCGTCGTCGGGGTGGGGGCGCCGGCGAACCAGACGTCGGCGACCGGTGCCTCGGTCGCCGTGGGGCCGGGGCTGAACGCACCGGGCGCGGCGCGCATCAGGTCGCCGAGCCCGGTGGCGCGGAGGGCGACGACCTCGATCGGGGCGCCGTCGTTCGCGTGCCCGAACCTCGCCTTGTGCTGCTCGCCGAAACGGGCGGACAGCGAGGTGAGGAAGTCCGGCTCGAGCGGCTCGTCCGCGCCCAGCAGGGGCACGGTCAGCGTGTACTCCTGCGCGACGTAGCGGACGTCGACCGAGAAGGTGGTGCGCCCGCGCTCTTCGCTGACGCCCTCGGACCGGATGAACTCCGCGGCGGACGCGCCCATGCGCCGGAGGCGAGCGGTCATGTCCGCCGTGTCGACGTCCTCGTCGCGGAAGTAGTACGGGTCGGACTCGTCGTGGCGGATCGATGTCTGCAGCATCCCCCAGGCCGAGAACGCGCCGGGGAAGCGCGGCACGACGACCTCGCGGATGCCCAGCTCCTGGGCCAGGAACACGGCGTGCATCGGACCGGCTCCCCCGAAGGCGACGAGGCTGAAGGCACGCGGCTCGATGCCTCGGGCCACCGTGATGGTCCTGATCGCCTGGGCCATCTTCGCGTTCGCCACGTCGCAGATGCCCTCGGCCATCGCCTCGACCCCCAGGCCCAGCGGCTCGGCGACCGTCGCGACGGCGGTGCGCGCCGCCTCGACGTCCAGGTGCATCTGGCCGCCCGCGAACCACGACGGGTCGACGCGGCCGAGCACCAGGTTGGCGTCGGTGACGGTCGGCTCGGTCCCGCCGCGTCCGTAGCAGGCCGGACCGGGGTTGGCGCCGGCAGAGCGCGGGCCGACCCGCAGGCCGCCGGACTCCAGGTGGGCGACGGAGCCGCCACCGGCGCCGACGGTGTGGATGTTGACCACCGGCATGAGCATCGGCAGGCCCTCGAGCGTCGTCTCGGGGGAGACGTCGGGCTCGCCGTCGACGATGAGCGAGACGTCGAAGGAGGTCCCGCCCATGTCGACGCAGATGAGGTTGGGCCGCCCCAGGCTGGCGGCGAGCGCCGCGCCGCCCATCGCGCCGCCGACGGGGCCGGAGAGGAGGGTCTGGAGCGGACGCCGTCGGGCGGACTCGGCGGTGAGGATGCCCCCGGAGGACTGCATGACGTGCAGCGGGACGGGCAGGCGACGCTCGGTCAGCGACCTCTCCAGCTTCGTGAGGTACCGGCGCACGACCGGGCCCGTGTAGGCCTCGACGACGGCAGACGACGACCGCTCGTACTCGCGCCACTCCTTGGCCGCGCGGTGGGACAGCGAGATCGTGACGTCGTCGCCGAGCTCCTCCCGCAGGATCTGCTCGGCCCGGAGCTCGTGCTCGGGAGCGCGGAAGCTGAACAGGAAGCAGACGGCGTAGGCGGTGATGCCCTCGGCGCGGCCCCTCGCGGCGGCGGCGCGCACGGCGTCCTCGTCGAGCGGCGTCAGCTCCGCTCCCTCGCTGGAGAACCGCCCGGCCACCGCGAGGATGTCCTGCAGCGGGGCCAGGGGCTCGGGCTTGCGGTAGTGCAGGTCGTACAGGCGCCAGCGTGGGCCGCGGGCGATGTGCAGCTGGTGGCTCGCGCCCTCCGTGGCGAGCACGAGCACCCGCTCGCCGCGCCGGGTCAGCAGGGCGTTCAGCCCCTGGGTGGTGCCGTGCACCAGGAACGAGATGTCGCGGGTGTCGTCGACGAGGGAGTCCAGCGCCGCGAACACCCCTGAGGTGAGGTCCGTGGGTGTCGTGGAGGACTTGCCAGCGCGGTACTCGCCCGTGTCCTCGTCGTAGGAGATGACATCGGTGAACGTGCCACCGATGTCCATGGAAACGCGGTACCTGCTCATCAGACCTGCCTCGGGACGACGCCGGATGGGAGTGCGCCGAACCGTAGGAACCGCGGTCGGGCGCCGACCGTGCGCGATGACCACCGGGTGCCCGACCGGGTGGGCGAGACGCACGGGCGCTCGCGGCGGTGCGCGGGAGGCTGCTCCGCGTGATCTCGATACCCACCCGTGCGGAGCCGACGACGACGAGCGCCCGACGGACTGCCGTGCTCGACACCGCGGTGGCCACGGCCTGCGAGCTGGTCGACCTGCGGGCGAACGAGGCCACGCCGGCGACGTTCGCCGACCGGTTGGCCGCGCTGGCCGCGGACCACGGCGTGCGCGTGTCGGTGCGGGACGAGGGCGCGCTGCGCGCCGAGGGCTTCGGCGCGGTGCTGTCTGTGGGCGCCGGCTCGCCCAACCCGCCGCGCCTGGTGACGCTGTCGCACGAGCCGAGGGGCGCCGCCGGGCCGCCGGTGGCGATGGTCGGGAAGGGCGTGACCTTCGACAGCGGTGGGCTGTCGCTCAAGAGCCCTGCGGCCATGGTCGGCATGCACCGCGACAAGACGGGCGCGGCGGTGGTCGCGGCGGTCGTGTGCGCAGTCGCCGACCTGGGGCTGCAGGTGCCGGTGAGGGCGTACCTGCCACTGGCGGAGAACCTGCCCGGCCCGGACGCCACCCGCCCCGGCGACATCGTGACGTCGCTGTCCGGCACGCGGATCGAGGTGCTCGACACCGACTTCGAGGGCCGAGTGCTCATGGCCGACGCGCTCACCCTCGCCGTCCGCGACGAGCCCCGCGCCCTGCTGGACGTCGCGACGCTGACCTACCAGGTGGTGACCGCGCTCGGCCCGGGCATCGCCGGGGTCGTGGGCTCGGACGACGCGCTGGTCAGCGCCGTCCTGGCCGCCGGGCGCGACGCCGGTGAGGAGCTGTGGCCGCTGCCCCTGGCCGCTCGGTACCGCGACCAGGTCCGATCGGCCTCGGAGCGGGCAGACCTGCGCAACCACCCGGGGAGCGACGTCGGGCGGGCGATCACCGCGGCGCTCTTCCTCGCGGAGTTCGTCGGCGATGTGCCGTGGGCGCACCTCGACATCTCGGGGCCGTCCGAACGCGGCTCAGGGGTGGACGCCGTCCCGACCGGCTTCGGCGTCCGCACGCTCGTGCGCCTGGTGGAGGCCCTCGCCGAGGGGGGAGACCGATGAGCAGGACCAGCGTCGTGGTCGGCGCGGGCCAGGGCATCGGCAGGGCTGTCGCGGTCAGGATGGCCGCAGACGGCGGGACGGTGCACCTGGTCGGGCGGACCCGTCCCGCGCTCGAGGAGACCGCTGCGATGGTGGGCGCGGGCGCCGTCGTGCACGCCGCCGACGCGACCGACCCAGCGGCCGTGCGGGCCGTGGCCGGTGCTGTCGAGCGGGCGGACGTCGTCGTGCACACCGTCGGTGACAGCTCGATGGGCGCCTTCGTCGACCTCACGCCGGCTGAGTGGCACCGGGTCCTGGACGCGAACCTCACCTCGGCCTTCCTCGTGGCCTCGGCCTTCCTGCCGCACCTGCGCGCCAGCGAGAACCCCAGCCTCGTCCTGCTGGCGTCGAAGACCGCGCTGAAGGGCTACCCGGTGGTCGCGTACAGCGCGGCCAAGGCGGGTGTCGTGGGCATGGCGCGGGCGCTGGCCGTCGAGCTCGCACCCGAGCACATCCGCGTCGTCCCCCTCTGCCCGGGACCCACCGACACCCCGATGCGCTGGCGCTCGACCCCGGACATGGACGAGCAGGTGGTGATCGCGCCGGAGTCGGTGGCCGACCTCGTCCACGCGGTGGTGGGCCTGCCCCGGGGCACGGTCACCGACGTGCTGCTGCTGCAGTCCGACCTCTACGACTGATGGAGGTCGTGGACGCCGCAGCGCTGTTCGCCCGGGTGCCCTGGGTGGACGCGATCGACGCCGTCGAGGCGGCGCTGCTGTCGGGGGTCGCGAGCGCGCCGCCCCGGACAGCCGTCCCGGTCACCGGGGGCGAGCTGCTGCTGATGCCGGCGGAGGCCGCTGACGTGGTCGGGGTCAAGGTGACGAGCGTGGCCCCGGGGAACCCGGCCGTGGGCGCGCCCCGGGTCCAGGCGGCCTACGTGCTGATGGACGCCGCCACGCTGACGCCGCGCGCGCTGGTCGACGGGACGGCGCTGACGACGCTGCGGACGCCGGCGGTGTCGGCCGTGGCGGTTCGGCGGCTGGCCCTGCCGGCGGCGCGGCGGCTCCTCGTCGTCGGCGCGGGCCCCCAGGCCTGGGGGCACGTGCACGCCCTCTCGGCGGTCCGGACCTTCGAGGACGTGGTGGTCGTGTCTCGGTCGACGGCTGCGGCTCTGGTCGGGCGACTGGTGGCGGAGGGCGTGCCCGCACGAGCCGGCTCGCTGCGCGACCTGCCGGGCGCCGACGTCGTGGCGTGCGCGACCACCGCGGTCGCGCCCGTCCTCGACGGGTCGCTCGTGGCCGACCACGCCTGCGTCGTCGCCGTCGGCTCGCACTCGCCGGACGCCCGCGAGCTCGACGACGGCCTGCTCGCACGGGCGTCGGTCGTCGTGGTCGAGAGCCGCGACGTCGCGCTGCGGGAGGCTGGTGACGTCGTGATGGCCATCGCGGGCGGCGCACTGGCGGTCGAGGACCTGGTCGAGCTGGAGGACCTCGTGAGGTGCCCAGCCCCCGACCGGCGCGGCCCCTCGGTGGTCAAGACCGTGGGAGCGGGGTGGCAGGACCTGGCAGTGGCTCGCAGGGCGCTCAGCGCCCGCGCGTGAGGCGAGAGCAGCTCCAGGGGTCCGGAGGCACTGGACCGCCCGTCGGGTGGACGTGCGACCGGGGGACCGCGCAGGGCGGGCGTGCCTGGGGGCCCTCCCACGCGACGACCCCCGGCGCGCCCCGACGACGACGAGTCCGCACGACCCGCCGCGGGCGCTGGCGGTTCGTGCGGACTCGTCGAAGACCGGCTGGCTGCGTCGCCGCAGCACCAGCGGTCCGTGGGGCTCAGATGTCGAAGTACATCTCGAACTCGTGGGGGTGCGGGCGGAAGCGGATCGGGTCGATCTCGTTGGTCCGCTTGTAGTCGATCCAGGTCTCGATGAGGTCCTCGGTGAAGACCCCGCCACGGGTGAGGTACTCGTGGTCGGCCTCGAGGGCGTCGAGGACGGCGCCGAGCGAGCCGGGGACCTGGTCGATGGCCGCGTGCTCCTCGGGCGGGAGCTCGTAGAGGTCCTTGTCGACCGGCGCGGGCGGCTCGATGCGGTTCTGGATCCCGTCCAGGCCCGCCATCAGCATGGCCGCGAAGGCCAGGTACGGGTTGCTCGACGGGTCCGGCACGCGGAACTCGATGCGCTTGGCCTTGGGGTTGCTGCCCGTGATCGGGATGCGCACGCACGCCGAGCGGTTGCGCGCCGAGTACACGAGGTTGACCGGCGCCTCGTAGCCCGGCACCAGGCGGTGGTAGCTGTTCACCGTGGGGTTGGTGAAGGCCAGCAGCGAGGGTGCGTGCTTGAGCAGGCCGCCGATGTACCAGCGGGCGACGTCGGAGAGGCCGCCGTAGCCGCGCTCGTCGAAGAACAGCGGCGTGCCGTCCTTCCACAGCGACTGGTGCACGTGCATGCCCGAGCCGTTGTCGCCGAACAGCGGCTTGGGCATGAAGGTCGCCGTCTTGCCGTTGGCGTGCGCCACGTTCTTGATGACGTACTTGAACAGCATGACCTTGTCGGCCGACTTGAACAGCTCGTCGAACTTGTAGTTGATCTCGGCCTGGCCGGCCGTGCCGACCTCGTGGTGGGCGCGCTCGACCTCGAGGCCGAGGGCGTCCAGGGCGAGGACCATCTGGTCGCGCAGGTCGGCGAAGTGGTCCACCGGCGGCACGGGGAAGTAGCCGCCCTTGTAGGGCGTCTTGTGCCCGAGGTTGCCACCCTCCTCCTTGCGCCCGGTGTTCCAGGCGCCCTCGATGGAGTCGATGTGGTAGTAGCTCTCGTGCTGGTTCGTCTCGAACCGCACGTCGTCGAAGACGTAGAACTCGGCCTCGGGGGCGAAGAACGCGGTGTCGGCGATGCCGGTCGAGCGCAGGTACTCCTCGGCGCGACGGGCGATCTGGCGCGGGTCGCGGGTGTAGGCCTCGTCGGTGAACGGGTCGACGATCCCGAAGTTGATGACCAGCGTCTTCACGGGCCGGAAGGGGTCCACGAAGGCCGTCTCGACGTCCGGCACGAGCTTCATGTCGGACTCGTGGATGGCCTGGAAGCCGCGGATCGAGGAGCCGTCGAACATCTGGCCGGTCGTGAAGAAGTCGGCGTCGACCGAGGCGGCCGGCACCGTGAAGTGCTGCATCACCCCGGGGAGGTCGCAGAAGCGGACGTCGATCATCTTGACGTCGTTCTCGGCGATGTAGGCGAGCACCTCGTCGGCGTTGGTGAACATCCACTCTCCTGGCGGGGTCGGGGTTCGTCGGGTGGCGGCGGGAGCCGTCGGCCCGGGGGCGCCGTCGTCACGCGCGGTGACGTCGACCTCGGGCATCGATCGTGGGTCATGACGCTAGGAGCGCGCCGTTGCCCGCTCGTGTCGCCGGTGTTTCCGATGTGTTGCGCCGCAGGGGTGGCGGCGCTCGACGCGACCGACGGTAGCCGAGCCGGCCCGGCCGCACGGCGGACAGGTCGAGATCTCCGTCTAGCGTGGCCGTGTGGCGAGCCCGATGACCGGACCTGGCGGCGTCGAGCAGGCGTGGCCCGGCCGGCGCCTGGGACTGCCGCGCTCGGGCGCGCGCTCGGTGGCGACCACGGGGCGACGGCTGCTCGGGGTGCTCGTGGACTGGCTGCTCGCGCTGCTCGTCTCGACCGCTCTGCTCGACGGCGACCCCTGGGCCACGCTCGGCGTCTTCGCCGTGCTGCACGCGGTGGGCGTCGGCACCGTGGGCGGGAGCCCGGGGCACCTGCTGCTGCGGATGCGCGTGCTGGGCGTGGCGGGCGCCTGGCCCGGCCCGCTGCGCGCCCTCGTCCGGACGGTCCTGCTCTGCCTGGTCATCCCCGCCGCGATCTGGGACGCCGACCAGCGCGGGCTGCACGACCGCTTCGCCGGCACCGTGCTGCTGCGCCGCTGAGCTCCTCGCCCGACCGGGGTCCGCACCGCCGCGCCTCGCGCAGCAGCCGGGGTCGTGGTGCTGGGCGCGACGCGGTCGTCGTGCGGCTCGCCGTCCGGCGTCGGCGTGCCCGTCGGCCGGGCTCCTCTGGGACGGTGACCGCCATGAGCCAGGCGCCCTCCCCGTCCCCGTCCTCCCCCTCGGCGCCGCGGCTGCGCGCCGCTCGAGGCCCCGGGGCCCGGGACGACGTCCTCGTCGTCGCTGCCCTGGCCGTGGAGGCGGTGTCCGTGCCCGCGCACCTCCCGCTGCTGCTGACGGGGCCGGGCAAGACCGCGGCGGCGACCGCGGTGGCCGCGGTCCTCGCCGCACGAGCGCCGGATCGCAGGCCGCTCGTGGTCGGCGTCGGCACGGCCGGGGCGCTCCGCGAGGGCGTGGGCGGCCTGCACGTGCCCGGGCGGGTGCTGCACCACGACATCTCCGCCGCCGCGCTCGCGCAGGTGGGTGCGCCCACGAGGACCGAGCTCGAGCTTGACGGGCTGCCCGGCGCGCCGGCGGGCGACGTCGTGCTCGCCGCCGGGGACGTGTTCGTCTCCGACGCGGTGGTCCGCGACCGCTTGGCGCAGCGGGCGCACCTGGTGGACATGGAGGGCTTCGCCGTCGCGTGGGCGAGCCGGTCGCTCGGCGCGCGGGTGGTGCTCGCCAAGCACGTCAGCGACGGGGCCGACGACAGCGCGTGGGACTGGGCGGACGCCGTCGGCGCCAGTGCGCAGGCGCTGGGGGAGTGGCTCGCCGAGCACCTGCCGCCGGGCTGAGGGAGCGGCGCCGCGACGGGGCGGGTCGGCTCAGCGGCCGCGCGAGGCCTTGCGGTCGGGGCGCGCGCGCAGCGGGTCGACGCCCTTGGGCACGGGCATCCGGATGCCGCCGATGGCCTTGAGCCGGCGCTGGACCTGGGACATCTCGTCCTTGGTCATCACGGGCTTCAGGCGCTGGACGCGGCGGCCCAGGCTCTTCAGCGGGACCTGCCCCTCGCCGGAGCCGGCCTGCATCACGTGGACCGGCACGCTCGGCAGCACCCGCGCGACCTTGCGGCGCTCGGCCTCGAGCAGCTTGCCGATGCGGTGCGGGGCGCCGTCCCCCACGAGCACGACGCCGGCGCGGCCGACGCCGCGGAAGACGGAGTCCTGGGTGCGCGCGTCGACGGCGACGGGCTGCTCGTCGATGTCCCAGCCGCGGCGGATCGAGCGCAGCGCGGCCCCTGCCGCACCGGGGCGCCCCTCGATCTGGCTGTAGGCGGCGGCCTCGGCCTTGCGCGCGAGGACCACGAGCGCACCGAGCACGGCGATCGGGAGGCCGATCACTGTGAGGTAGATGGGGTGCCCGGTGAGGACGCCGATCAGCAGGGCGACGGCGAGCACGCCGACGAAGACGCCCAGCATCCACCAGGTGACGGACGGGTCGGCCGTCTTCGTCATCCCGTAGACCTGGCGCATCTGCGCGACTCGGCCGGTCGGGCGGCCGTCGGGGCCGAACTTCGGGCGGTCGCGCCGGCGGCGCAGGGCCGCCAAGGGGCCCCGACCGGACGCCGCACCCGTCGCTCCAGCCGGAGAGGCTCCTGCCGGAGAGCTCCCGGCGGGGGAGGCTCCGGCGGGGGAGGCTCCGGCGGGGGGGCGGGGTGCGCGGCGTGCCATGCCGGTCAGGATACGGGCCGCCGGCTCGCCCCCCTCGCCGTCCCGCGCGGCCCAGCTCGCGGGCGCCGTGCCGCCGTGAGATCCGTCCCGGAACGCAGGGGCGGCGTCACGGCCGCACCTCGCCCCCCGGTGGGCAGCGCGCGGGGGGCGGGCCGGGCGACGTCAGGAGCGGGAGAGCAGGCTCGAGGCCTCCTGGCGCGCGGGCTGCTCGACGTCCAGGTGCGACAGCTCGGCGGGGATGGTCTGGCCGCGGCGCTTCATGGCCCCGGCCCACAGGCGTCCCGCCCGGTAGGACGAGCGCACGAGCGGGCCGCTCATGACGCCGGCGAAGCCCATCTCGTCGGCGGCGTCGCGCAGCTCGACGAACTCCTCGGGCTTGACCCAGCGGTCCACCGGGTGGTGGCGAGGGCTGGGGCGCAGGTACTGGGTGATCGTCACGAGGTCGCAGCCGGCCTCGTGCAGGTCGCGCAGCGCCTCCACGACCTCCTCGGTCGTCTCGCCCATGCCGAGGATGAGGTTCGACTTGGTGACGTGACCGGCGGCGCGGCCCTGGGAGATGACGTCGAGCGAGCGCTCGTACCGGAAGGCCGGACGGATGCTCTTGAAGATGCGCGGCACCGTCTCCACGTTGTGCGCGAAGACCTGCGGGCCGGCGTCGAGCACCTGGCCGACGAGCTCGGGGACGCCGTTGAAGTCGGGCACGAGGATCTCGACGCCGGTGCCCGGGTTGAGGGCGCGGATCGCGCGGATGGTCTCGGCGTACAGCCAGGCGCCGCCGTCCGGGAGGTCGTCGCGGGCGACGCCGGTGACCGTGGCGTAGCGCAGGCCCATGGCCTGGACGCTCTCGGCGACGCGGCGCGGCTCGTCCCGGTCCAGCGGGGAGGGCTTGCCCGTGTCGATCTGGCAGAAGTCGCACCGGCGGCTGCACTGCTCGCCGCCGATGAGGAAGGTGGCCTCGCGGTCCTCCCAGCACTCGAAGATGTTGGGGCAGCCCGCCTCCTCGCACACCGTGTGGAGGCCCTCGCGCTTGACCAGGCTCTTGAGCTCGCTGTACTCGGGGCCCATCTTCGCCCGGGTCTTGATCCAGCTGGGCTTCTTCTCGATGGGCGTCTCGGCGTTGCGCGCCTCGACGCGGAGCATCTTGCGTCCCTCGGGTGCGACCGTCACCGCAGCAGCGTACGCGCGACCGCGCCGCCGTCCGGTGGCGCGGGGGCGGGGGCGGGGGCGAGGGGGGCGGCCGGGTCGCGCAGGGCGGGGTGGGTGGCCGGGGCCGGAGTTGTCGACTACTTCGGGTGCCGGGCGCCCCAGGGGCCGGACTTGTCGACTACTTCAGTGGTCGGGCGCCCTGCGGGCCGGAGTTGTCGACTACTTCAGGTGCCGGGCGCCCAGGGGCCGGAGTTGTCGACTACTTCAGTGGTCGGGCGCCCTGCGGGCCGGAGTTGTCGACTACTTCAGTGGTCGGGCGCCCTGCGGGCCAGAGTTGTCGATGACTTCGGTGATCGGGCGCCCAGAGGGGCGAAGTTGTCGACTACTTCGAAGAGCGAGCGAGCCCACGCGCCGGAGGCACCGCACGGCCCCAGGCACCCGACGCCGGGCACGACGCCGGGTGCGGCGCCGGTCAGGCGCGCCAGCCGCCCTCGTCCACGCCGCCGGGGACGTCGGCGGCCGGGTCGTAGGGCGTGCGCGTGAGGCGGAAGCTCGCGAGGTCCAGGTGCGACGGCGCGCCGTCGGCGCCGCGGAGCACGCGCAGCCGCTCCCCGGCGTAGTAGGCGTCCAGGCCCACCCAGGTGCCGTCACCGGCGGGGGAGGGGCGGAAGCGGGACGAGCGGGAGGGGCGCCCGAGGCCCTCGAGGAGGAACCCGCCCTCCTCGGCGCGCACCACGAGCGGCGAGGGCCCCCAGTACCAGGGGCCGACGAGCTCGAGCACCTCCGGAGGGACGGCGCGGGGCGCCCACGCCGCCGGCAGCCGCGGCTCGGCCTCGGCGAGGACGTCGAGAAGGCGGGTGGCGAGGTCGCCGAAGCCCGTCGTGGAGTTGGTCATCGCGACGACGCCGTCCCCGGAGGCGGCGTCCACCTGGAGCATCGCGACGAAGCCGGGCATGGAGCCGCTGTGGCCGACCAGGCGACGACCGCCGGCGTTCCACAGCTGCAGGCCGAGGCCGTAGCCGCTGGCCCAGGCCCCGGTGCGCGGATCGTCGACGACCTGGGCCTCGCGCATGAGCGCCAGCGTCTCCGGGCGGACGACGTCGACGCCGGCCGTGCCGGCGAGCAGGGCGGCGAAGCGGGCGAGGTCGGGCACCGTGGCCCACACCTGGCCGGCCGGGGCCATCGCCCCGGCGTCGTGCTCGGGCTCGGGCAGGACGACGTCCGCCCAGGGGTGGACGGCCAGGCCGGGCGCCGAGTCGGCGTCGCGGCGCAGGCCCGCGCGCGACATGCCGAGCGGCTCGAGGACGTCGCCGCGCACGACCTCGTGCCAGGGACGGCCGCGCAGCCGGGCGAGCAGCTCGCCGAGGACGGCGAAGCCGGTGTTGGAGTAGTGGAAGCGGTGCCCGGGGCGGTGCCGGCGGGCGTCGGCGGTCAGGGCCGGGGCCAGGGCGGCCCAGTCGCCGCCGGGGCTGCGCTCCCACCAGGGCCCGGCGCCGTCGTTCTCGGCCTGCAGGCCGGAGGCCTGGCCCAGCAGCTGGCCGACGGTCAGCGCGCCGACGTCGCCGCGCCCGTCACCGAGCTCGGGCAGGTGCTGCCCCACCGGGTCCTCGAGGCCTACGAGGCCGTCGTCGTGGGCGCGCATCACGGCCGTCGCCACGAGGCTCTTGGTGATGGAGCCGATGCGGTAGCGCGTGGTGGGCGCCGGGGGCGCCGGCGCGGCGCCCGGCTCGGCGGCGCTGCCGCGGGCTCCCCACCAGAGCAGCTGCCCGTCGCGCACGAGCCCGGCCACGACCGACGGCAGGCGCCGCTCCACCTGCTCGCGCGCCAGCAGGTGGAGCAGCCGGTCGGCGGTGGCGTCCCTCAGCGCGGGCGGCGCTGCGGCAGCGGTCGGTGCGGCGGGGGAGGTGGTCTGCGATGAGTCCGTCACAGGCGCCAGGATGGCGCCCATGGATCTCCGCGTGTTCACCGAGCCCCAGCAGGGCGCCACCTACGACGACCTCCTCGCCGTCGCCCGCACCGCCGAGGCGGCCGGCTACGACGCCTTCTTCCGCTCCGACCACTACCTCGTGATGGGCGACGGCGACGGGCTGCCCGGGCCCACCGACGCCTGGACGACGCTGGCCGGCCTGGCCCGGGAGACCTCCACCATCCGCCTCGGCACGCTCGTGTCCTCGGCCACCTTCCGGCACCCGGGCGTGCTGGCCATCCAGGTGGCCCAGGTCGACCAGATGTCCGGCGGTCGGGTCGAGCTCGGCCTCGGGGCCGGCTGGTACGCCGAGGAGCACCGGGCCTACGGCATCCCGTTCCCCGACGTGCGCGGGCGCTTCGACCGCTACGCCGAGCAGCTGGCCGTCGTCACGGGTCTGCTCGGGACCCCTGCGGGAGAGACGTTCTCCTTCAGCGGGGAGCACTACGAGCTGGTCGACTCCCCGGCGCTGCCCAAGCCCGCCCAGGAGCGCGTGCCCGTCGTCGTCGGCGGCGGCGGCAAGAAGCGCACCCCCGCGCTCGCCGCCCGCCACGCCACCGAGTTCAACCTGCCCTTCGGCTCGGTGGAGGACGTGCGCACCCAGTTCGGGCGCGTGCGCGACGCCTGCGCCGAGGCGGGCCGGGACTCCGGCGAGCTCACGTGGTCCAGCGCCCTGGTGGCGTGCGTGGGACGCGACGACGCCGAGGTCGCCCGCCGCGCCGCCGCCGTCGGCCGCGACGTCGAGGAGCTGCGCGCGAACGGCCTGGCCGGAACGCCCGACGAGGTCGTCGAGAAGCTCGGCCGCTACGCCGCCGTGGGCTCCCAGCGCACGTACGTCCAGTTCCTCGACCTGTCCGACCTCGACCACCTCGAACTGGTCGCCGAGCAGGTCCTGCCGCAGGTCGCCGCGCTCTGACGCCGGTCCGGCCCGCCGCTGCGGTCAGACGCCGGCGGCGGCGGGCTGGGGGCGCTCGGCGCGCTCGCGGGGCGGCACGGGCAGGGTGCGTGCCAGGTGCCGCTCGACGACGGGCAGGGCGTCGGCCACGGCCAGCGGTCGGCCCAGCTCGCCCGACAGCGTCGTGACGTCGGCGTCCGGGATGCCGCAGGGCACGATCCCGCCGAAGCCGTCGAGGACGTTGTCGCAGTTGAGCGCGAAGCCGTGCATGGTCACGCCCTGCGCCACGCGGATGCCGATGGCCCCGACCTTCCGGTCGCGCCGGCCCGGCAGTCCCGAGCCGTCCCCGCGCACCCACACGCCGCTGCGGCCCTCGACGCGCTCGGTGGCCAGGCCGAGGTCGGCGCAGGCGTCGATGAGCACCTGCTCCAGGCGCCGCACGTAGGCGACGACGTCGACCGGGTCCGGCAGGCGGGTGATCGGGTAGCCGACCAGCTGCCCCGGCCCGTGCCAGGTGATCTTGCCTCCGCGGTCGACGTCGACGACGGGCGTGCCGTCGAAGGGCCGCTCGGAGTCCAGGGTCCGCTTGCCGGCGGTGTAGACGGCCTCGTGCTCCAGCAGCAGCACGACGTCCTCGGCACCCGCCACGACCTCGACGTGGGCCGCGCGCTGCAGCTCCCACCCCCGGCGGTACTCCACGGCGTCGGACCCGAACCCCACGTGCTCGAAGCGCATGGCGCGACGGTACGCCCGGTCGGCGCCACCGGTGCCGGGCCTCGGCGCGTGCTCGGGGCTCGCGGCTCGCCCGGGGGCGACCAGCGGTCCTCGCACCGGAGCACCGAGTCGCCCCGGTCCGGGCCGGTCGGGGCTACGGTCCCCGGCCATGAGGCCGTCGCGCCACCTCAGCGTCGTCATCGCCGCCCCTGCGGAGGCGGTGTACGCCTACGCCGCCGACCTCACCCACCTCCCGGCCTGGGCGGCGGGCCTGGCCCGGAGCACCGTCGTGCAGGACGGCGACCACTGGTTCGCCGACTCCCCCATGGGCCGTGTGCGCGTGGACCCGACTCCTCCCAACGACCTCGGCGTCCTCGACCACACCGTCACGCTCCCCAGCGGTGAGCGGGTCCTCAACCCGCTGCGCGTCATCCCCGACGGGCAGCACTGCGAGGTGGTCTTCACCGTCCGCCACCGCGCGGGGACGAGCGAGGAGGAGCACGACCGGGACTGCCGGGCGGTCCTGGCCGACCTGGAGTCCCTGAGGTCGCTGCTCGAGCGCGGCTGACCCGGGAGCGCCCTCGACGACCACCGGTGAGCGCTCGCCGCTGCTGCCGTGGGGCCGACGGCCTCCCGGTGGCTCAGCGGGGTCGCCCGCCGTGGTCAGCGCGGGGGTCGGGAGGGCCTCCCGGAGTGGTGCGGACGGGCGCGATCCCGGCAGGATCGCCACCGTGACGACCCACCTCGCCCCGCCTCCCCGCCGGCGCGCAGCCCGCGCGGAGGACAGGCTGTGAGCGCCGGGGCGCCGGTGCGCGTCGCCCTCGTGGGCTACGGCAGCGCGGGCCGGGGCATCCACGCCCCGCTGCTGCGCGAGGCGGGTCTCGAGGTGGCGCTCGTGGCGACGGGGAGCCCCGAGCGTCGGGCGGCGGTGGCCGAGGAGCTCCCCGGCGCCCGCGTCGTGGACGACCTCGCGGCGGTGCTGGAGGCCGGGACCGGTCCTGACGGAGTCGACGTCGTCGTCCTGGCCTCCCCCTCGGGGGTCCACGAGGAGCAGGCGCTCGCCTGCGTCGAGGCCGGGCGACCCGTGGTCGTCGACAAGCCGCTGGCGGTCGACGCCGCCGGCGCCGCGCGGGTGGTGCGGGCGGCGCGCGACGCCGGGGCGCTGCTCACGGTGTTCCAGAACCGGCGCTGGGACGACGAGCAGCGCACCCTGGCCGCGCTCCTGGCCTCGGGCGAGCTCGGCGACGTGGTGCGCCTCGAGCGGCGCTGGGAGCGCTGGCGCCCCGTGCCCAAGGACCGCTGGCGCGAGAGCGCCCCGCCCGCCGAGGGCGGGGGTCTGCTGCTGGACCTGCAGACCCACCTCGTCGACTCGGCCGTCCAGCTCCTCGGGCCCGTCGAGTCGGTCTACGCCGAGGTGTCGGCCCAGCTCACCCCGGCGGAGGACACGACCTTCCTCGCGCTGCGCCACGCCGGCGGGGTGCGCAGCCACCTCTCGGCCGTCAGCGCCGCCGGCGCCCCCGGCCCGCGGACCCGCGTGCTCGGCACCCGCGGCGCGTACGTCGTCGTCTCCTTCGAGGGGGAGGCGTCCGGCTTCGCCGGGGACCTCGACGACGACGCGGGGCACACCGGGTGGCTGGTCCGGGCCCCCGAGCGCGAGCGCGTCGCCACCGCGCCGGGTGGCCACGCCGACTACTACCGGGCCGTCGCCCAGGCGGTGCGCGGCGAGGGGCCGGTCCCGGTCGACCCGGTCGACGCCGTGCACGTGCTCGCGGTGGTGGACGCGGCGCGGGTCAGCGCCGAGGAGGGCCGCGTGGTCGCCGTGGAGACGCCCGCCGTCTGAGCCCTCCCCCCGGGGAGCGCGTCCCCCGGGCTCGCGGTCAGCAGGGTCGCTGGACGACGCTCTTCCGGCCTCCGTCAGCCGAGCAGCCGCGGGTCGAGGCGCGTCTCCACCGCCCGGGGCACCGCGCCGGTGGCGTCGCGCTCGACGCGGTAGGCGCCCTTGCCGGCGACGTCGGTGACGGCCTCCACGAGCTCGGTGCCGCGGTAGACGAGCCCGACGCCGTCGTCGGTGCAGTAGGTCAGGGGCAGGTCCCCGGCGGCCACGGACCGCTGCACCAGCGGCCGGCGCCCGGCCTCGGAGTCGTAGTGGACGCCGTTGCCGTAGGGCAGCAGCGCCAGCCCGTCGGTGACGAGCCGCAGGTCGGGCCCGAAGGAGTCGGTCGGCCCGCCGACGTGCCAGCACAGGGACCCGGCGCTCACCCCCGCGAGGACGACGCCGGCCTCCCACGCGGCGCGGAAGGCGCCGGCGAGCTCGTGCAGGCGCCACATCGCCAGCAGCCCGGCGACGCTCCCGCCGCCGACCCAGACGACGTCGGCCGAGGCCAGCAGCTCGGCGGGGTCGGCGACCGAGGGCATGGGGAAGAGGTTGAGGTGGGTGAGGTCGAAGCCCGCGACGCGCGCGGCCTCGGACAGCTCGGCCTGGAACCACCGCTGGTCGCCGCCGGCGGTGCCGACGTGCACGAGGCGCGGCGCCCGGCCGCTCACGCCGGCCAGGTCGACGGCGTGGTGGACGAGCCCGGACCACTCCAGGCGGGTGCGGCTCCCGGGGCGCAGGCCCCCGGAGGTGGCGACGATCGTCGGGGCGTCAGCAGTCATGGGGAGCATCGTGGCGCAGCCGCGGGCCGCCCGGCCGACGGCGTGCAGGCGGGACTCGCGGGACTCTCGCGGGGGCGCGCTGACCTGCGCGGCCGGTGGACCCGACGGGGCCTGTGGACGACCCCTGCGGGACCACCCCCGTCCGCGCTGCACTGCCGGGGTGGCGGGACGACATGCAGCGGGTGGCGCCCGGTCGGGCGAGGGAGGCCGGTCGGGCGAGGGAGGCCGGTCGGGGGAGGGAGGTCGGTCGGGCGACGGCGGAGGGTCGGGCGGGGCGTCGGGCGCGCCCTGGTGGGAGGCGCTCGAGGACGTCGGCAGCGCGCTGCCCTCCTCGTGGCCGCTCGCGGCGCCGGGGGCGCCGGACCTCGCGCGAGGGAGCCTTGGGGCCGGGGCCGGGGCCGGGGCCGGGGCCGGGGCCGGGGCCGGGGCCGTCGCCGGGGCCGTCGCGGCGGAGGGCGTCTCGGCGCAGGGCCTGCGCGGGGAGCCGCCGCGGGTGCCCGGCTGGGAGGTCGAGCGCTTCCTCGGGCGCGGCGGGTCGGGAGAGGTGTGGCGGGCGCGCGAGGTGGCCTCCGGCGACGCCGCAGCGCTCAAGGTGCTGCGGGGGTCGGTGGCCGCGGACGCGGCCGCCCGCCAGCGCCTGGAGGGGGAGGCCGCGCTGCTGGCGGCGCTCGACGACCCCCACCTCGTGCGCCTGCGCGGCCTGGCCCAGACCGACGAGGCCCGCCCTCGCCCGGTCCTGGTCCTCGACCACGCCCCGGGCGCCAGCCTCGCCGCCCTCGTGGCGGAGCGCGGGGCTCTCGACCCCGGGGAGGTGGTCACCGTGCTCGTGCCCCTGGCGGGCGTGCTCGCGGGCCTGCACGCCACCGGGGTGGTCCACGGCGACGTCTCACCGGGGAACGTCCTGTTCGCCGAGGACGGCCGTCCCCTCCTGGCGGACCTCGGCACCGCCGGACTGGTCGCCTGCGGGACGGCGGGCGAACCCCCCAGCCCGGTCCCGGAGGTCCTGCTCGAGCTCACGCCCGGCTACGCCGACGAGCTGCGGGCCGCCGGCGGCCCCGCCACCGCGGAGGGGGACGTGCACGCCCTCGGCGCCTGCGCCTGGCACGCGCTCACCGCGCTGGTGCCGGGGCCGTCCTCGCAGCGCCCGCCGCTCGTCACGCTGCGGCCCGACGTCCCGCGCGACCTCGTCGACCTCGTCGAGGACTGCCTCGAGCCGGACCCCTCCCGTCGTCCGGACGCGCGGGACCTGGCCCGCCGGGCGTGGGAGAGCGCCGAGGCGGAGCCGGTGCGGCTGGTGCCGACCGACCCCTCCGCCCCGCCGGACGAGGTCATCACCCACCGCGTCCGCGCGGCCGCGCAGCAGCCGGAGGCCTGGCGCACCTCCCTCGACGAGCACCCGCCCATCTCGCGGGCGCGCCGGCGCCTGGGCCTGGTCCGCCGGTCGGGGGTCCCGCGGTCGGGGCGCCGCGGGGACGAGGCCGGTGCTGAGGCCGGAGAGCAGTCGCGGGCCGGGTCGGGCGCGTGGGCCGGCACCGTGCTGGACGACGGCGCGGGGCACGAGCCGGAGGCCTCGGGGGCGCGGCGCCGCGTGCGCGGCGAGGGCGGTCGCCGGCTCGCCGCGGGCACCTCGGTGCTGGCGGTCGTGGGCGCCCTCGCCGCTGCGGTGCTCCTCGTGCTGGTCCTCCCGCTCCTGGACCCGGGCCTGCGGCCGGGCGCTGCGGCACCGGCGGCGCAGGAGCGGCCCGTGCCGGATGCCGACGCCCCACGGCGGGGCGCGGCCGGCACCGCCGACGGCTCCACGGGCGCGGGCACCGCGGGGGAGGGGGGAGCCCCGCAGGACCCGGCGAGCCCGGTGTCCGCCGAGGACGGCGGCCTGCGCACGGCGCCGGAGCCCGCTGCCTCGGGCTTCGAGGCGTCGGGGCCCGAGGCGTCGGGGCCCGGGGCGTCGGGGCCCGGGGCGTCGGGGCCCGAGGCCTCGGACGCCGGGACCGCCGAGGACGAGGCGGTGCTGGCCGGTTCCGACCCGGTGGCTGCCGTCCGGGTGCTCGCGGGGCTGCGCAGCCGGGCTTTCGCGACCCGGGACGCGGCGCCGCTCGCGCGCGCCTCGGCGTCGGGGTCGCCGGCGCTCGAGGAGGACCTGGCCGGGCTGGCGGAGCTCACCCGCCGGGGAGCGAGGCTTGCGGGCCTACAGACGGAGGTCCTCCGGGCCTCACCCGCCCCGGCTCCGGGGCCCGGTGCGGCCGCGGTCGACGTCGTCGTGCGCACCTCTGCGCACGAGCTCGTCTCCGACGGCGGCCAGGTCCTGGCCCGCGTGCCCCGGGGCGAGGAGGTCGCAGCGCGGCTGCGGCTCGTCCAGGAGGAGGGCACGTGGCGGGTTCACGAGGTGCTCCCGGTGCCCTGACGGCCGGCGCCGGGGAGGACCGGTGCTGCGCGGGCGGCGGCGGGGGCCGGGTGCGGTGGGCTCGCCGGGCCGCTCGTCCGTCAGTCGCGCCTGAGGGCAGCGCCCATGACGAAGGCGCCCACGACCACGGCGCCCGCAGCCGGGGATGCACGACCCCGGCGGCCGGACCGTCCTGGGACGGACGGTGCGGCCGCCGAGGTCGTCACATCGAGGTGGAGCTGGGGTCAGCCGCGCTCGCCCGCGCGACGACGGCTCCACACGAGGCCCGCCGCACCAGCGGCGACGACGGCTGCGCCGCCCGCGACCAGGAGGCTGTCGCCACCAGCGGTCCCGCCGACGCCGGTGTCCGCGCCGCCCTGCGGCATGGTCATCTCGGGAGCGTCCTCGGAACCGGACTCGGACTCGGCGGCGACGGCCGTCACGACGTCGAGCGTGCCGCAGGCGGCCAGGTTGGTGGCCTCCTCGGGCAGCGTCGGGTCCAGGTCGGACATGACGTCGCCGTCGTAGGTCCCGCTGCCGTTCTGGTCCACGCCGTGGATCACGACGACGCCCTCGCCGTCGAGGATCTGCTGGGCGACCTCGTCGGAGATCTCGAAGGTCCGGTCGTACTCGGCGTTGCCGAGGGGGAACCGGTCGACGGCGAGGCCGCTGTCGGAGGAGTAGTCGCCCTCGGTGGTCAGCGAGATGCCGATGGGGCCGTAGTCGCCGAACGAGTCCGTGGTCTGCAGGGCGCCGTCGGCGCCCGAGCCCTCGGTGTCGTTGGAGGGGCACGTGCTCGCCGCGCCGAGGTGGAGGTGCTGCGCGTGGGGCGCGTTCTCGAGCAGGCCGCTCGGGGTGATCGTGAGGGTCAGCTCGCCGTCCGAGACGGTGCCGCTGACGTCGGCGGTGGCACCGCTGTCGTTGAGCTGGGTCAGGGTGCCGGTCAGCTCGGTCGAGCTGCTGCTCGCCGCCATGGCCGGTCCGGCGAGGGGCAGAGCGGTCAGGGCGAGAGCCGCCGAGAGCGCCAGCGTCTTCTTCACTGCGGTCAAGTGGGTGTCCTCCGAGTCGTCCCGACGACGTGGATGACGTCGCGGAGCAGGGAGCGGAGAGACCTCCGCCGAGCGGACACCATCATGATCCGACGTACGACGCCAGCAGGGGCGGAAGCCGTTATCAACCCGTGATGCCTGATGTCCGACCTTATCCAGTCTTCACCGGACCGTTAATCGGGACATCACGGACGTATCACTCGGCGAAACGGACAATTCTTCTGGCGCTCCGGAGGTGCTCGTGCCGCGGTGTCAGGCGGCGGCGAGCCAGCCGGCCGCGGCGTCCGCGTCGGCGTGCGCGAAGCGGAAGCCGCTCTGCTGCAGGACGGCCGGCAGCACCCGCTGGCTGGCGAGGATCTCGTCGGCGAAGGCGCCCACCGCGACCCGCAGGGCGGCTCGCGGCACGGGCAGCAGCGTGGGGCGTCCGAACGCGCGCCCCAGGGCCCGGGTGAGCTCGGCGTTGCGCACGGGGGCGGGCCCGGTCAGGTCCACGGGTCCTTCGACGTCCGCCGTGAGCAGGTGGACGAGGGCGGACACCTCGTCCTCCAGGGTGATCCAGCTCCACCACTGCCGCCCGTCCCCGAGGGGACCGCCGAGGCCGAGGCGCAGCAGGGGGAGGAGCTTGCCGAACGCCCCGGCGCCGGGAGCCATCACGAGGCCCGTCCGCGCGAAGGCGGTGCGGATGCCGGCGTCCTGCGCCGGTCGGGCGGCGGCCTCCCAGTCGACCACGACGTCGGCGAGGAAGGTCGACCCCGGGGACGACTCCTCGGTGAGGACCTCCTCGCCGCGGTGCCCGTAGACGCCGATCGCCGAGCCCTGCACGAGCACCCGGGGGCGCGGGCTGAGCCGGGCCAGCGCCTCGGCCAGCGTGCGCGTCGGCTCGGTGCGCGAGGAGAGGATCTCCTGCTGGTAGGCGGGGGACCACCGCCGGTCGCCCACCCCGGCACCGGAGAGGTTGACCGCGGCGTCGACGCCGTCCAGCGCGGCGACGTCGAGCTCGCGGCGCGCGGGGTCCCAGCGCACCTCGCCGGGTCCGGAGGGCTCGCGGCGGACGAGCTGGACGACCTCGTGGCCGAGGGCCTCGAGCCGCTCGCGCAGCGCGGTGCCGATCAGCCCGGAGGCGCCGCACACGACGACCTTCATGCGGGCCCGCCTCTCTCGTCGTGGTGCGTCGACCTCGTGCCGGACGAGGAGGTGGTGGGGCCGGGGGCGGTCGCCGCGCGCACGACGCGGCGGCCGCCCCCGGCCTCCTGGGTGGCTACAGGCCGACCTCGGACTCGAAGTCGCCCTCCTCCAGACGAGCCTTCAGCGTCGACAGGAAGCGCGCCGCGTCGGCGCCGTCGACGATCCGGTGGTCGTAGGACAGGGCCAGGTACATCATCGAGCGCACGGCGATCGACTCGCCGCCGTCGCCGTCCGCCACCACGACGGGGCGCTTGACGATCGCGCCCGTGCCGAGGATGGCCACCTGCGGCTGGTTGATGATCGGCGTGTCGAACAGGGCGCCGCGGCTGCCCGTGTTCGTGATGGTGAACGTGCCGCCCGCCAGGTCGTCCGGCGTCACCTTGTTCGTGCGGGTGCGCTCGGCCAGGTCGGCGATCCGCCGGTTGAGGCCCGCGAGGTTGAGGTCACCGGCCTCCTTGATGACGGGCACGAGCAGACCGCGCTCGGTGTCCACGGCGATGCCGAGGTTCTCCTGCGCGTGGTAGACGACCGAGTCGCCGTCGACGCTGGCGTTGACCTGCGGGTAGGCCTTGAGGGCCTCGCAGACCGCCAGGGCGAAGAACGGCATGAAGGACAGCCGGCCGCCCTCGCGCTGCTCGAACGAGGACTTCGCCCGCGAGCGCAGCCGCGCGATGCGGGTGACGTCCACCTCGACCACGCTCGTGAGCTGGGCCGAGACCTGCAGGGACTCGACCATGCGCTGCGCGATGACCTTGCGCAGCCGCGACATCTTCTCGGTCGTGCCGCGCTTGGAGGCGACCGCCTTCGCCGTCTCCTCGGTCTTGCCCTTGACCGAGGATCCCGCCGAGCCGGAGCCGGCGGACGACTGCGGCGGGGCCGTCGCGGCGGGCGCGGCCTCTGGCGCGGAGGTCTCCTGCGGCTCGTCCTGCGGCTGCTGCGCCTTCTCGGCGGCGTCGAGGACGTCCTGCTTGCGCAGGCGCCCGCCGACACCGGTGCCCGTGAGGGTCGAGACGTCGACGCCGTGCTGCTGGGCCAGCTTGCGCACCAGCGGCGTGACGTAGCCGCTGCCGCTGGAGCCGCCGGTGGTGTCACCGGCCGACGACGTCGTCGCCTTCTGGGGCTGCGCCGTGCCGGTGGGCACCTGCGGCTCCGGCGAGGTGTAGGAGTCCGTGTCCTGCTCGGGCTCGGTCTCCCCGGCCGGCGGGGCCTCGGCGTCGCCGCTGTCGTCGGCGCCGGAGCCGCGGGAGGCCGTCTTGCGCTCGGCGTCCTCGACGGCCGCCTCGCGGGAGTCGGCCTCGTCGCCCAGGTCGCCCGCGTCGTCGGCGTCGCCGGGCGGCGGCGAGGCGGCCTCGGGAGCGCTGCCCGCGCCCTCGTCGGCGCCCTGGTCCGCGGTGGCCCCGGAACCGCCCTGGGAGGAGCCGCCGACGATCGCCAGCTCGGCGCCGACCTCGACCGTCTCGTCCTCGCCCACGAGGATCTTGGTGATGGTGCCCGCCACGGGCGAGGGGACCTCGGTGTCGACCTTGTCGGTGGAGACCTCGAGCAGGGGCTCGTCGACCTCGATGGTGTCGCCCTCGCTCTTGAGCCAGCGCGTGACGGTGCCCTCGGTGACGCTCTCGCCGAGGGCGGGCATCACGACGGGCGTGCCCTGGCCCTCGTCGTCGCTCCCGCCGCCGCTCTGCGCCGGCGCGGAGGACTCGCCGCCCGAAGAGGGCTCCTCCTCCTGGTCCTGCTGGGGCTCCGGCTCCGGCTCCGGCTCGGCCTCGGCCTTCCCGCCGGACTCCTCCTGGTCCCCGCCCTCGTCGCCGCCGCCCTCGCCGTCGCCGATGACCGCGAGGTCGGCGCCGACCTCCACGGTCTCGTCCTCCTCGACGAGGATCTTCTGCAGGGTGCCGGCGAAGGGGGACGGCACCTCGGTGTCGACCTTGTCGGTGGACACCTCGAGCAGGGGCTCGTCGACCTCGACGGCGTCGCCGACCGACTTGAGCCAGCGCGTGACGGTGCCCTCCGTGACGCTCTCGCCGAGGGCGGGCATCTGCACGGACTGGGACATGGGGTCTCCTCGTTCCTCTGGGGTCGGGCGGGCGCGGCGGGCATGCCCCGGAGGGCTGCCCGGCCCTCAGCTGTGGCTGTGCAGCGGCTTCCCGGCGAGGGCCAGGTGCGCCTCGCCGAGCGACTCGTTCTGGGTCGGGTGCGCGTGCACGAGGGAGGCGACCTCCTCGGGGAAGGCCTCCCAGTTCACGATGAGCTGGGCCTCGCCGACCTGCTCGCCCATGCGGTCCCCGACGGCGACGAACCCGACGACGGGGCCGTCCTTCTCGCGCACGAGCTTGACGAAGCCCGCGGTGCCGAGGATCTGGCTCTTGCCGTTGCCGCCGAGGTTGTACTCGAGGACCTCGACCGCGTCGTCGCCGTAGAGCTCGCGAGCCTGGCGCTCGGTGAGGCCCACGGAGGCGATCTCGGGGGTGGAGTACGTCACGCGCGGGATCATCGCGTCCACGACCGGGGCCGGCTGCTGGCCCGCGATCTCCTCGGCGACGAAGATGCCCTGCGCGAAGCCCCGGTGCGCCAGCTGCAGCCCGGGGACGATGTCGCCCACCGCGTAGACGTTCCCGCCCTGGCCCGTCTCGAGGCCCGTGCGCAGCCGCTCGTCGGTGATGACGAAGCCGCGGTCGAGGGTGACGCCGGCCTCCGCGAAGCCCAGTCCGTCGGTGGACGGGCCGCGGCCGACGGCGACCAGCATGAGGTCGGCGTCGAAGGTCTTGCCGTCCTCGAGCTCGACGTGCACGCCGCTGTCGTCCTGGGTCACGCCCTTGAAGCGGACACCGGTGGAGAAGCCGATCTTGCGCTTGCGGAAGGCGCGCTCGAGGGCCTTCGACGCGGCCTCGTCCTCGGCGGCGACCAGCCGGGGGAGGGCCTCGACGATCGTCACGTCGACCCCGAAGGACTTCCAGACGCTCGCGAACTCGCAGCCGATGACGCCGCCGCCGAGCACGATCGCCTTCTCGGGCACCGAGTCGAGGCGGATGGCCTGCTCGCTGGTGATGACCCGGCCGCCGATCTCGAGGCCCGGGAGGCTCTTGGAGTAGGAGCCGGTGGCGAGCACGACGTTCTTGCCGCGGTAGCGGGTGCCGTCGACCTCGACGGCGTCGGGGGCCACGAGGCGGCCCTCGCCCTCGACCATCGTGACCTCGTGGGCCTTCACCAGGCCCTGGAGGCCCTTGTGCAGGCGGCTGACGATGCCGTCCTTGTACTTGTTGACCCCGGCCATGTCGATGCCCTGGAGCTCGGCCTTCACGCCGAAGGTCTCGGCGTGGCGGGCGGAGTCGGCGACCTCGGCCGCGTGCAGGAGGGCCTTGGTGGGGATGCAGCCGCGGTGCAGGCACGTGCCGCCCAGCTCGGCCTTCTCGACCAGGCAGACCGACAGGCCCAGCTCGGCAGCGCGGAACGCCACGGAGTAGCCGCCGCTCCCACCCCCGAGCACGACGACGTCGTAGACGGTGTCTGCGGGGGACTCGGGCACGCGTGGCTCCTGGGGTCGCGGGACGTCTGTCCGCCCCCGTCCCGCCGGACGGTCCGTCCGCGGCACCGGGGCTGCGCCCATCCTGGCACTACCCCGGGCGCGCGCGGCAACCGGACGCGGCCGGGACGGCGCGCGCCCCGCGTCCGGGAGCGCGCGGCGCCGCGCCGGGCGGGACCTCGCCCCGGCCTCCTGCCCGTGCTCGAGGTCTGCCCGCGCGGGGCGCGGCTACCGTGGCCCCGCGGCGGGTGCCCACCCGCGCGCGGACGGAGGTCGGCATGGCGTGGTGGTCGCGGCTCCTCGGTCGTCGGGGGAGCGCTCCGCGCGCCGGCTCCAGCGACCCCTCCCCCCGCGCGGAGCGCGGCGAGTCGTCCGCCCACCTGGCGGAGTTCGCCCGCACGAAGGTCGGCGTCGAGGCCTACCTCGAGCCCGCGACGAACGACACCGGCCTGACGCTCCTGCTCATCACCACCGACGGCGAGTGGACGCGGCGCCGCGTCCCCGACGCGGCGACGGCGAGGCGCTTCGCCCAGGACCTGGCCATGCCGTTCTACGACGTCAACTTCACCGGCTACCCCCAGCGCATGCGCGACTACAACGCCCGCCAGCGCGCGGCCGAGAAGGCGCGACGCCGCCGGCCCTGACGCGCGCTCGTGCTCGAGCAGCAGTTCGTACCAGATATTGTGCTTGACCCCTGGTACAGATCTCGTTACGTTCGTCGGGTCCCGTCCACCACGGCCCCGGGGGTCTCCGTGCTCGTCGTCTGGTCCGTCGTCGTCGTCGCCCTGGGCGCGACGCTCGTGCACCACCTCCTCGCCGGCCGCCGACCGGGCTGGCGCCGTCGCAGGGTCGAGCGGCTGGGCCTGGTGGCGCGCCTGCCCGGCACGGCGGCGTCCGCGGGCGGGCTCCTCCCGGACGCGCTGGTCGAGCGAGTGGGGCTGCGGCTGGCCCGCCGGCAGGCGGGGGCGAGCGCCGGCGCCCTCGTCGGCGCGCTCCTGACGCTGGTGCTCCTCGCGCGGGGGAGTGACCTCGACCGGCGCGGAGCCGTCGTGGAGGGCTCGGCGTCCACCTTCCCCGAGTTCGCGGTCGACCTCTCGCTCCTGCCGCTGCTGGGGGTCTTCCTCGTGCTGGTCGGGCAGGCCGCGGGCGCCCTGGTCGTCGTGGCCCGGGAGGCGCTGGCCCCGCCGGTCGAGGGGGCGCGACGCCTGGCGCGCCCGACGTCGCCCGTGCTGGCCGACTACGTCCCGCGTCTGGACACCGCCGTCGTCCGACTGCTGAGCCTGGCGCCGCTCGTGGTGGTGCTCGCACTGGGGGCCGCCTCCCTCGCGCTGCCGCGGGTCCTTCCGCGCGGGTACGCCACCCTGGTGGTGTTCGCCGGCGTGGCCGCGGCCGCGTGGCTGGTCACCGAGTGGCTCTGCCGGCGCGTGCTGGCCCGGCGCCAGCCCGCGGGGAGCTCGCTCGAGCTCGCCTGGGACGACGTCCTGCGGGCGAGGGCGCTGCGCGACCTCGTGCCGCTGCCCCTGATGCTCGCCGCGTTCGCGTGCGGCCTCACCCCGTTCGCCGTGCTCGGGGGCGAGCCCGGGCGGGGTCTCCTGGCCGCCGGGGCGGCGTTCGGCACCGTCCTCGTGCTCCTGGGTCTGCTCCTGACCCTGCTCGTCTCCCTGGTGGTGCAGCCCTCGGAGCGCTACGTGCGCGCCCGGCTGTGGCCGCTGCCGGCCGACCCCGCGGGAGCCGACCCGGCCATGGCCACCTCGGTGGCGCCGTGAGCCTCCTCGTCGTCGACGGCGACTCGCCCGTCCCGCCGTTCGAGCAGCTGCGCGCCCAGGTGGTCGCGGCCGTGGAGGCCGGTGAGCTGGCGCCCGGGGAGCGGCTGCCCCCCGTGCGGCGGCTGGCCGGCGACCTCGGCATCGCCCCGGGGACGGTCGCGCGGGCCTACAAGGAGCTCGAGCAGGACGGCGTCGTCGAGACGCGCGGCCGAGGCGGCACGGTCATCGCGGCGGGGACCAGCGCGGAGGCCGAGGCGGTCGCCGCCGCCAGCGCCTACGCCGACCGCGTCCGGCGCCTGGGGCTGGACGGCGAGCGGGCGCTGGCGCTGGTGCGGGCGGCGCTCGCCGGGGGGTGAGGACGGCGGCGCGCCTGCGCCGCCGACACCGCCGCACGGCGTCTCCTGCGGCCGAGACCGACGAACGGCGCGCTCCCCGCGGTGGGAGCGCGCCGTTCGTCGGTCTCGAGCCCCTCGGCACCGGTGCTGCAGCGGGGGCCGGGGCTCGGTCCTGGTGGTCGCTCAGCGCTTGCCGGCGTCCTCGAGCACCTGGAGGAGCGTGCGGACGGCGACGCCCGTGCCGCCCTTGCCCGTGTAGCCCCACGGCTTGCCCTCGTTGAAGGCCGGGCCGGCGATGTCCAGGTGCGCCCACGGGATCCGGGGGCTGCCCTCGCCGCCGGTGCGGCCCACGAACTCGCGCAGGAAGAGGCCGGCGACGAGCATCCCGCCGAAGCGCTCGCCCATGTTGGCGATGTCGGCGACGGGGGAGTCCATGCTGGCGCGCAGCTCCTCGGGCAGCGGCATCGGCCAGAACTGCTCGCCGGAGCGCTCGGCGGCCGCGACGACGCGCTGGCCGACCTGGAGGTCGTCAGCCATGACGGCCGAGACGCGCGAGCCCAGGGCGACCATCTGGGCGCCCGTCAGGGTCGCGACGTCGAGCAGCAGGTCGGGCTGGGCCTCGCACGCCGCGACGATGCCGTCGGCGAGGACCAGGCGGCCCTCGGCGTCGGTGTTGAGGACCTCCACGGTCCGCCCGCCGTAGGTGGTGATGACGTCGGAGGGGCGCATCGCGCCGCCGGAGGGCATGTTCTCCGCCAGGCACAGCCAGCCGGTGACCTCGACGGGGAGCTTCAGGCGCGCGGCGGCGACGACGGTCTGCAGCACGGCGGCGGCGCCGCCCATGTCGCACTTCATGGTCTCCATCGAGGCGGCGGGCTTGATGGACAGGCCGCCGGAGTCGAAGGTGATGCCCTTGCCGACGAGCGCGACCTTGGCGGCGGCGCCCCGAGGCGACCACGTGACGCTCACCAGGCGGGGGCCGCGCGTCGAGCCCTTGCCGACGCCCGTCAGGCCGCCGTAGCCGCCCTTGGCGAGCGCGACGTCGTCGAGGACCTTGACCTTCAGGCCGTGCTCCTTGCCCGCGGCGACGGCGATGTCGGCGAAGGACTCGGGGTAGAGGTCCACCGGCGGCGCGTTGACGAGGTCCCTGGTCGCGGCCACCGCGTCGGCGACGACGCGGGCGCGCTCGACGCCGGCCCGCAGCTCCTTGTCGCGGGGCGAGGCGGTCAGCAGCACGACCTCCCCGACGGGGGCCTTCTGCGCCGCCGAGGTGCGCTGCTTGTAGGTCGAGTAGGCGTAGGCGCCGAGCAGGGCGCCCTCCACCGCGGCGACGGCGTCGTCGAGGTCGGCCGCGGGCAGGCCGAGGGCGAGCACGGGCAGCCCCGCGCACGAGCGGGCCGCCGCGCCGGCGGCGCGCCGCAGCGCCTCGGGCGCGGGACGGTCGCCGTCCACGCGGCCGACGCCCGTCAGGACCAGGACGTCCGCCGAGGCGCCGCCCGCGGAGGCGACCTTCACGACCTCGTCCGCCGCGCCGGAGACGCCCAGGGAGGACAGGGCGGCGGGCAGCCACCGCAGGGCCCGGGGGAGGTCGGCGAGCAGGCGGGGGCCGTCGTCGGTGGAGGCGACGGCGAGGACGACGGCGTCCGCCGTCACCGACGCCACGTCCTTGTTCTGGAGGTTCACGGTGGTCATCTGGGCAGGCTACCGACGCGCCGGCGGCCCGCGACCGGCGTCGCCCCGCGGCGGCGGGCGGCCCGCGGCGTCCGAGCCGCTCGCTAGGGTCACGGGCCGTGAGCACCGGAACCGGCCCGACCGCCCACGACCCCGTCTCCCCGGGCTCGCCCTCGGGGGACCCCGCGCGCGCCCGGGTCGAGGACCCGCGCACCGCGGAGCACGGGGCGGCGGCGGACCGCGCGGGCGAGCGGGCGGTCGCGGAGGCCGGCGCCGTGCGCGCCGAGGCGGCCGACGAGCTCGTCGTCGCACCGGGGGCCGCCCGCGGGCCGCTGCACGACCGGCACGTGGCCGCCGGGGCGAAGATGGCCGACTTCGGCGGCTGGTCCATGCCGCTCGAGCACGCCGGCGGGGGAGTGGTCGCCGAGCACCGCGCCGTGCGCGACGCCGTGGGGCTCTTCGACGTCAGCCACCTCGGGAAGGTGCGCGTCCGCGGGCCGGGGGCGGCGGCCCTCGTGGACCGGTGCCTGACCAACGACCTGGGGCGCATCGCTCCCGGTCGCGCGCAGTACACGCTGTGCTGCGACTCCGGCGGCGGCGTCGTGGACGACCTCATCGCCTACCTGCGCGGTGACGACGAGGTCTTCACCGTCCCCAACGCCGCCAACGCCGGCGAGGTCGCCTCCCGGCTGCGCGAGGCCGCGCCCGCCGGCGTCGAGGTGCTCGACGAGCACCGCGAGCACGCGGTCCTCGCCGTCCAGGGGCCCGAGGCGGACGGCGTGCTCCACGCGCTCGGCCTGCCGGTGGGCGCCGACTACATGGGCTGGGTCGACGCCTCCTGGCGCGGCCGGCCCGTCGTCGTCTGCCGCACGGGCTACACGGGGGAGCGCGGCTACGAGCTCCTGCCCCGCTGGGAGGACGCGGGCGACCTGTGGGACGCGGCGCTCGAGCAGGTGCGGGCCCGGGACGGGCGCGCCTGCGGCCTCGGGGCGCGAGACACCCTGCGCACGGAGATGGGCTACGCCTTGCACGGCCACGAGCTCACCCCCGACATCACCCCGGTGCAGGCGCGCGTCGGCTGGGCCGTCGGGTGGGGCAAGCCGGAGTTCTGGGGGCGCGAGGCCCTGCTGGCCGAGCGGGAGAGCGGCCCCGCGCGGCGCGCCTGGGGGCTGCTGGCCGAGGGCCGGGGCGTGCTGCGCGCGGGCCTGCCCGTGCTGTCGGCCGACGGCGATGCGCTGGGCTCCACGACCTCGGGCACCTTCTCGCCGACGCTGGGCGCCGGCATCGCCCTGGCCCTGCTGGACGCCTCGGTGGAGCGCGACGACGTGGTCGCGGTCGACGTGCGCGGCCGCAGCCTGCGCTGCCGGGTCGTCCGCCCGCCGTTCGTGCCCGACCGCACGCGGGCCTGAGCCCCGCGGCGGGAGCCGGCGCCGAGGCGCCCGGTCCACCCGGGGGCGCCGCCGGGGAGGTGAAGGAGGCGTCTGCTTCGCGGGGAGGGGCGCCGGGGGCGTGAAGGAGGCGTCTGCTTCGCGTGGAGAGGCGCCCGCGAGGTGGAGGAGGCGTCTCCTTCGCGGGGGAGGGGCCCGTCTTCGCCGGGGAACCATCCGCCGGCGGGCTCAGAGGCCCGCCGCGCTGCCCACGAGACTGCCGATCGCGTGGGTCGCGGCCATCGCGAGGGCCCCTCCGACGACCAGGCGCACGACCGCCGGGAGCACCGCCGACCGGCCGAGCCGGGCGCTGACGGCGCCCGTGAGGGCCAGGGCGAGCAGGACCGCGACGACCGTCACCGGCACGCGCGCGTCCGGCGGCGGGAGGAGCACGGAGACCAGGGGCAGCAGGGCTCCCGCCGTGAAGGCGAGGGCGGAGGCGCCGGCGGCCTGCCACGGGCGGCTCAGCTCGTCCGGGTCGAGGCCCAGCTCGGCGTCGACGTGGGCGGCGAACGCGTCGTGCTCGGTGAGCTCGGCGGCCACCCGGCGAGCCGTCGCGGGGCTCAGGCCCTTGCCCTCGTAGAGGGCGGCGAGCTCGGCGAGCTCCGCCTCGGGGTCGGCCTCGAGCTCGCGTCGCTCCGTCGCCAGCAGCGCCGCCTCGCCGTCGCGCTGGGTGCTCACCGAGACGTACTCGCCCAGGGCCATGGAGACGGCGCCGGCCACCAGCCCGGCGACGCCGGCGGTCAGCAGCGGCCCCTGCTCGACCGTGGCGCCCGCGACGCCCACGACCAGCCCCGCCGTCGAGACGATGCCGTCGTTCGCCCCGAGGACGCCCGCGCGCAGCCAGCCCAGGCGCCCGGGGCCCCGCCCGTGCGGCTCGCCCTCGTGCAGCGCGGCGCGCGGCGCCGCCCCCGCGGGCGGTGCCCCCGACGGCTCCGCGCTGCTGTCCCGCTCGTCCTCGCCCTGCGCCCCGGCCCGTGCCACCTGCTCATGCTGACGCGCCCCGGGGCCCCGCCGCAGCCGAGGTGAGCCTCTGCTGCGTGCCCGCGGGGATCAGCGGGGACGACCCCGCACGCGCCGCAGGAGCGCCAGGCCCCCGGCGGCGAGCCCGGCCGCGAGCGCGAGGGCGACGACCAGCGCGCCCACCAGGCCGACAGGCCCGGCGAGGAGGTCCTCGCCGGCCTCGGCGGCCGGGGCGTCCTGGACGGGTCCGGCGCTCGCGGGCGCAGGTGCCCCCACGGCGATCTCGACGGGCTGGTCCGCCGCCCGGGCGGCGTCGGGCAGGGGCACCTCGGGCTGGCAGACCTCCGCCGGGTAGCCGTCGACGGCGCAGAGCACCCCCGCCTCGGCGCGCAGCGTCGCGACCTCGTCGAGCACCACCTCGCCGGAGGAGCCCTCGGGCACCTGCGCGCAGGCGCCGCGCGGCGCCGGGGGCTCCCCCTGCGCACCGGGAGGGGCGTCGACGGGGCGGCCGTAGTCGAGCACGACGCCCACGCGCACCCGGCCGTCCGCGGCGGGCACCTCGCCGCACAGGTCCTCGAAGGAGGCCAGCCCGCGCGGCGGCCGCGGTCGGGCGCCCGCGGCCGCGGTCGCGAAGCGCCAGCCCTCGACGGACCCGTCCTCGGCCGTCCGGGCACTGGGCCCCACCGGGGCGAAGGACCACGCGCCGTCCTCGGCGAGGAAGGAGCCCCAGTACGCCACCGCCTCGGGAGCTGCCGTCGCGGTCGTGGTCGCAGCGGCGACGGCTGCCGCCGGGGCGCCGGACGCCGCGGGCAGGAGGAGCCCCAGCGCACCGGCCGCCCCCACCCACGCGCGCCGCCGTCGAGCCCGGTGCCGCGGCCCCTGCTCGCCCGCGCGCCGTCGGTCGTCTCGGCGTCGGCGGTCGCTCGTCGCGTCGCGGCTGGCCAGGGTCCTCAGCGCTCCTCGTGGGCCGGTGGTGCGGGCGTCGTCCGGGTCGGCGTCGTCCGGGGTCGGGGCGGTCCGGGTCGGGCCCCACGGTAGGCGTCGGCCCTCAGGCGACGTCCGAGCGGGCCCCGTGCTCGACGCCCGCGCGCACCGCCTCGAGCTGGGCGGCGACGGCGATGCCGAGGTAGATGGCCACGGAGGTCAGCTGACCCCACAGCAGCAGGGCGACGACCACGGCCAGGGGCCCGTACACGGTCGTGAAGCTCGAGGACGCCTCCACGTACTCGACGACGCCCGCGGTCAGGGCCGACCACAGGACGAGGACGAGCAGGCCCCCGAGCGCCAGCCACGACCACCCGGGCTGCACGCGCCGCGGGGCGTGCCGCAGCATCGCCGTCACCGAGGCCACGAGCAGGAGCGCGCCCACCGGCACGGCCACGGCCGCGACGACCTCGTCGGGCAGGCCGTAGACGTCCTCGACGGCGTCCCCGGCCGGGGACGACCCGACGAGCAGGAGGAAGCCGGCGAGGGTGGGCAGGCCCGCCGCGACCGCCATCACCGAGGCGCGCGCGTAGCGCTGGAGGAAGGGCCTGTCGCGCTCGATGCCGTAGATGCGGTTGGCGCCGCGCTCGACCTGCGCCATGGCCGTGGCGAGGACGACGAGGGCGGACGCGAGGCCGATCCACAGCGCGACGCGGGCGCCGCTGGTGGGCGGCATGTCGAGCGTGGCGGTGACCAGCTCCTGGGAGACGCCCGGGGTCAGGCCCACCACCACGGCCTGCAGCACCTCGCCGACGTCCTCCCCGGGGATCGAGCCGGCGAGCCCGACGAGGGCGACGACGAGCGGCACGGCCGCCAGGCAGATCTGCAGCCCGAGGGCGCGGGAGTGGGAGAAGCCGTCGGCGTACCGGAAGCGGCGGAACGCCTCGACCGGGAACGCGAGGCCGCAGCCGCGCAGGGTCCGCCACGCGTCGTCGGCCTCGGGCTCGTCGCCCTCCTGCAGCGAGGTCTCGGGCACGTGCGTGGCGGTGCTCATGCGCGGGAGCCTGGCAGCACTCGCGGTGCTCTCCCGCCACGAGCCCGCGAGGAGCACCCGCTCGGGGGGCCGCGGCGCGCAGGGGGCGCCCGCGGCGACCACGATGGGGTGGTGACGCCGGAGGAGCTCGTGCGCGCGGAGGCCCGCCCGGCGCCCGTCCCGCTGGTCCCCGAGGTCGTGCTGCCCGTGGTCGCGGACGTCATGGCCCTGTGGGAGCGCACCGAGGAGCGGGCGGGCGCCCCGCAGCAGCCGCCGTTCTGGGGCTCGCCGTGGGCCGGCGGGCAGGCCCTCGCCCGCACCGTCCTCGACGAGCCGGCCCTCGTGCGGGGACGCCGCGTCGTCGACGTCGCCTGCGGCTCGGGCCTGGTCGCCGTCGCCGCGGCCCTCGCGGGCGCCGCGCACGTGCGGGCCCTGGACCTGGACCCGCTCGCCGTGGCGGCCGCACGGTGGTCGGCGGACCTCAACGGCGTCGACCTCGACGTCCGCGCGGTCGACGTGCTCGAGGGCCCCGCCGGCGCGGTGCCGGCCGCCCTCGCGGGGGCCGACGTCGTCCTCGTCGGCGACCTCTTCTACGAGCGGGCGACGGCGGAGCGGGTGCTGCCCCTGCTGCAGCTGCTCGCCGGGCGGGGGGCCGCGGTCCTCGTGGGCGACCCCGGTCGGGCGCACCTGCCGGTGGCCGCGCTCGAGGAGGTCGCCCGCCACGAGGTGCCGGTGGTCGGCGGGCTCGAGGACCGCGCGGTGCGCTCGAGCGCCGTCCTGCGCCTGCGCTCCGCGGAGCAGGCGGCCCCCGCGCTCAGGGCGCCCGCGCTCAGGCCTCGGGCTCGTCGCTGAGCGGCGTGGCGCAGGTGCCCCGGTAGACGTACTGCGACAGCCGCTTGCGCTGCCGGCTGGACCAGTCGATCTTCGGTCGCCGCGCCTCCTCCGGCACGTAGCCGAGGCGGTAGACCGCCATCAGCTCGAGGTCGTCGGGCACCTCGAGCATCTGCTGGATCTCCGCCCAGGCCTCGGGCACCTCCATGGGGAAGGAGACGAACTGGATGCCCATGCCCAGCTCCACCGTGGTCAGCCAGATGTTCTCCACGGCCGCGCCCATGCCGAACGTCGAGTAGAAGCCCGAGAGCTCGCCGGGGCGGTACTCCGTCTTGTCCAGCAGCACGGCCAGGAGCAGCGGCGAGCCGGCCACGAGCTGGCGGTTCTGCTCGGACAGGGTCTGCGGCACGCGCAGGCGGTTCATCATCGACTGGCCGCTGCTCGTGAAGACGGCCCGGGTGAAGGGCCGCAGCACGGCCGGCAGCTGGTCGATGAGCATGCCGTCGCGCCGGCGCTCCATCTCCTCCTCGGAGAAGCGGAAGTACGGCTTGTACCGCTCGAAGAACGTGCCGTTGGAGAGCATCAGCGCCATCGAGCTCGCGCTGATCTCCGCCACCCGCTCGATCACCGGGCGCTCCTCGACCAGGACGAAGCGCCACGGCTGGCTGTTGAAGTGCGACGGGGCCGCGCCCGCGACGGTCATCAGCAGCCGCTGGTGCTCCGGGGAGACCGGGTCGGGCAGGAAGTGGCCGTTGGTCGTGCGGCGGTTGCGGACGACGTCCAGGAACTCCACGGGTCAGGGCCTTCCGTGCTCGGGTGGTGGGAGGAGGGGTCAGCGCTCGGCGGCGCGCTCGCGGGCGACCGCGCGCACCGCGAGGACGTAGCCGGGGGCGGCCGCGGCGGCCAGCGCGACGTGCGCCCGGGAGGGGGCCCGCACGCGCGGCAGGACGGCCAGCGGCAGCAGGGCCGGGGCGAGGGCCAGGGCCGCGCGGCTGCCGGAGGCCGCCCCGGCGGCGACCGCGCCCACGGCCCCGACCACCACGGCCCCGTAGAGCGCGTGGTGCACCCAGTGGGCGCGCGAGGTGTCGACCAGGCGCAGCCCGACGGCCGTCCCCAGGGCGCAGTTGGCCGCGTACAGCGCGGCGGCGCCCGTGACGGCCGCCCGGGCCGCGCGCCGGCGCGCGGAGGAGCGGCTCACGACGGCGCGGGCGTCCCGTCGAGCAGCACCTCGACGCCGTCCCCGGCGAAGCACAGGTGCCCGGCGACCGCCCGGGCGCCGTCGAGCGGCTCCGGGTAGGTCCAGGCCACGTCCTCGACCCGGCGGGCGCCGGCTCCCTCCTGGTCGGCGGGGGCCTCGACGACGGCCGTGCGGTAGCTCGCCACGCCCTTGTAGGGGCACTGCGTCGTCGTGGCGGAGGGCTCGAGCGCGTCGGTGGCGACGTCGGCCTCCGGCACGTACCAGCGCACGGGCAGGCCCGTCTCGGCCAGCGCCACCGCGCGGCTCGTGCGGGCCAGGACGAGCGGCTCGGCCCCCTCCCGGGCCAGCCGCACCTCGACCGAGGCGGTGCTGCGGCGGGTGTCGACGCGGTGGAACGGGTCGCGGGGGTGGCCGAGCAGCTCCTCGTCCTCCTCGTACCAGGCGTCGAGGCGCTCGAAGGGGACCGCGAGCAGGCCCCGCAGGCCCGAGATCTCCGGGTGCGGGTCCTCGTAGCCCCAGACGAGGTCCTCCTCCACGCGGTCGCCCACCCGGGCCGTCCAGTAGGAGGCCTCGCCCTTGAAGGGGCACGTCGTCGTCGTGGCGGTCCGCTGCAGCAGGTCGGTGCGCACGTCCTGCGCCGGCACGTACCACTGCGGCAGCAGACCGGTCTCGTGGAGCAGGCGCGCGCGCCGCGTGTCCAGCACCACCTCGCCGGCGAGGAGGCCGCGCACGCGCAGCGGCGCGTCGTGCAGGAAGAGCAGGTGCGCCGGCGACGCGGGCAGCGGGACGTTCAGCTGACCCGGGGCGCCGCCCGTGCCCGGTGTCGGGCGGGAGAGGGGACCGCCGCCGAGGGTGAGGGACATGCCGCGGACGCTACGGGACGGCGCGGACGACCCGCCCGGCGCTCAGCGCGGCGACTGGCCGTGACCCACCTGGGGCTTGGGCAGGCGGCTGCGCCGGATCTGCAGCGCCCGCATGACGCCGTAGCGCACCGAGCCGTGCGGGACGTCGTCGCCGAAGCGCGCCGCGAGGCGCTTCTTCAGGTGCCGGTTGAGCACGAAGCTGTCGATGACGACGGCGAGCACGACGAACCACAGCGAGAGGGTCGCGTAGAGGCCCAGCTGCGGCGGCAGGACGAAGGTCACCAGCACGAGGGCCAGCGCGGCGAAGAGCAGGTACTCGCCCACGTTGCGCCGGGCGTCGACGAGGTCGCGGACGTAGCGCTTCGCGGGGCCCTTGTCGCGGGCCGGGAGGTAGCGCTCGTCCCCGGAGTCCATGGCGACGCGGGTGCGCATCCGCTCCTCGCGCAGGCGCTCGCGGGACGCCTTCGCCGCGGCCTTGCGGTCGGTGACCACCAGGGGGCGCTTGCGAGCCGCCTGCGCCTGGCTGCGGCGCGGCGTCGGGCGCCCCTTGCCGACCACCAGGGGGGCGACCTCCTCGAGCGGGGGCAGCGGGGCCTTCTTGCGTCCGAGCACGAGGTCGAGGATAGGCGCACCCGGCTGCGGCCCTCCGCCCCCGACCGCTGCGGACGGCGGGGCCGCGCGCCCGGCGCCGCCCGCCCCGGGCCTCGCGGGCGCCCGCTGCCGTCGGGGGCGCTCCTGCGACGCACGGCGTCGTCACGTCGCCCCGGGCCGCCGCCGTCCGGGCCCCGGCCCTCGGTAGCGTCCGGCGCATGGCCGCCCCCGACGTCCCCGCGCCCGACGACCACCCGCAGGTGCGGGTCCTGCGCGAGCGGGTGCGGGCGCTGCTGCCCGCGGCGCGCGCCGACCTCGAGGCCCTCGTGCGGATCCCCGGCGTCTCCGCCTCGCCGGAGGCCGCCGGGGCGCTGGAGGACAGCGCGCGAGCGGTCGCGGACCTGCTGCGCGAGGCGGGGATGCCCGAGGTCGAGGTGCTGCGGGCGCGCTGCGCCGACGGCTCGCCCGGGGCTCCCGCCGTGCTGGCCCGTCGTCCCGCGCCCGAGGGCGCCCCGACCGTGCTCCTCTACGCCCACCACGACGTGCAGCCGCCGGGGCGCGCGCAGGAGTGGACCTCGCCGGCCTTCGAGCCCGTCGAGCGGGACGGGCGCCTGTTCGGCCGCGGGACCGCGGACGACAAGGCCGGGGTGATGGCCCACGTCACGGCGCTGAGGGCCCTCCTGCCGGCGTGGGGACCCACCGGCGGCGTCGGCGTCACCGTGCTCGTCGAGGGGGAGGAGGAGTCCGGCTCGCCCTCGCTGCCCGACCTGCTGGCCACCACCGGCGACCGGCTCGCCGCGGACGTCGTCGTCGTCGCGGACTCCGACAACTGGTCGGTGGACCACCCGTCGCTCACCACGAGCCTGCGAGGGCTCCTCGAGCTGGAGGTGGGTGTCCGCACGCTCGACCACCCGCTGCACTCCGGGATCTACGGGGGCGTCGTCCCCGACGCCACGACCGCCCTCACGGTCCTGCTCGCCCGCTTGTGGGACGACGCGGGCGACCTCGCCGTCGCGGGGCTGGTGCGCTCCGAGGCGGCGGAGCTGCCCCGCACGGAGGAGGAGCTGCGGGCCGACGCGGGCCTCCTCGACGGCGTGCAGCTGGTCGGGCGCGGCTCGCTGCTCTCGCGCACCTGGACGCGTCCGTCGGCGACCGTCGTCGCGACCGACGCGGTGCCGATGGCCGACGCCAGCAACACCCTCGCCGCCTCCGCGCGGGCCAAGCTCTCGGTGCGCCTCGCGCCGGGCCAGGACGTCGAGGACGCCGAGCGCCTCGTCACCGAGCACCTGCGGGCGACCGTCCCCTTCGGCGCCCACCTCGAGGTCAGCCGCCTCGGGTCCGGGCGGCCGTTCGACGGCGCCGCGGGCCCCGGCGGCTCCGCCGCCGTCCTCGAGGCGGCGGACTGGGCGCTTTCGACCGCCTGGGACGGGTCGCCCGTCGCCCACCAGGGCATGGGCGGGTCCATCCCGGTCGTGGCCGAGCTCCTCGACGTCCTGCCCGGCGCGACCGTCCTGGTCACGGGCGTGGAGGACCCCGACACCCGCGCCCACGGCGTCGACGAGTCCCTCTCCCTGCGGGTGCTCGAGGGCGCCTGCACCGCGGAGGCGCTCCTGCTCGCCCGGCTGGCCGGGGACCTCTAGCCCGGCGGCCGGGGACGTCGGTCACGTGAGTGCGCGCCCCCCGGGCGACGTACGCTCGTCCCGTCGGAACAGACCGGCGGCCGGTGCGGTTCGTCCCGGCGGGAGAAGTCCCACCGTCAGCTCGAGACCACGGCGCCCCGGCGCCCGCAGTGCGGAGGCACACATGAGCACGCAGACCTCGGATGCCACCACGACGTCGGCCGAGCCCGCCGCGGCGCCCGCGAAGACCCACGGCGTGGAGATGAGCACGCCGGCGATCGAGAAGGTGCGCAGCCTGCTCGACCAGGAGGGCCGCGTGGACCTGCGCCTGCGCGTCGCCGTCCAGCCCGGTGGCTGCTCCGGCCTGATCTACCAGCTCTACTTCGACGAGCGCACGCTGGACGGCGACGCCCTGCGCGACTACGACGGCGTCGAGGTCGTGGTGGACAAGATGAGCGTCCCCTACCTCGACGGGGCCACGATCGACTTCGCGGACACGATCGAGAAGCAGGGCTTCACGATCGACAACCCCAACGCCGGCAGCTCCTGCGCCTGCGGCGACTCCTTCAGCTGATCCGCCGGCTGGTCGTCGTGGTCACCGCGCAGGCGGGCCGCGGCGCCGGCACCACGAGAGCCGCCGTCCCCCCCGGGGGCGGCGGCTCTCGTCGTCCGCGGGGGAGGGCGTGAGCCCCGCGAGGCGCCCCGCGGGCCGGCGCTCGCGCGAGCGCCAGCCCGCGGGCGCCCCGGGGGAGCGGGCGGCGCGCGGCCGCTCGGGCTGGGCGCAGCCGTTCGCCGCCGCGCTGGCCGGCGCGGACCCCGGCGAGGACCTCGTGGCCACCGGCGCGGACCTGGAGCCCGAGACGCTCCTGGACGCCTACGCCCTGGGCCTGTTCCCCATGGGGCTCGGCGGCGAGGGTCGTCCGCCGCTGGGCTGGTGGTCGCCGGACCCGCGCGGGGTCCTCCCGCTCGACGGCTTCCACGAGTCCCGCTCGCTGCGCCGCTCGCGGCGCGCGCTCACCGCGACGGTGGACGAGGCCTTCGCCGACGTGGTCGACGGGTGCGCGGACCCGGGCCGCTCGGGCCGGTGGATCACCCCGGAGGTGCGCGGGGCCTACCTGCGGCTGCACGAGCGGGGGCACGCCCGCAGCGTCGAGGTCCGCGACGCCTCGGGGGCGCTCGTCGGCGGCCTCTACGGGGTCCTGCTGGGCGGCCTCTTCGCGGGGGAGTCGATGTTCTCGCGGGCCCCGGACGCCTCGAAGGCGGCGCTGGCGGCCCTGGTGGACCTCCTGCGCGACGACGGGGCGGACGGCGCGGGGCGCCTGCTCGACGTCCAGTGGCGCACCGAGCACCTCGCCTCCCTCGGCGTCGTCGAGATCCCGCGCGCGGAGTACCTGCGGCGCCTGGGCGCAGCCCTCGAGCTGCCGGCGCCGCCCGGGCTGGGCGGGCCCCGGCGCGGCTGATCCCGGCGCCCGAGGAGCGGCGTCCCCGCGGGGCGCGCCGGGCGCCCGGCCCGCCTCACCCGTCGGAGGGGCGGGGGGTAGCCTTCCGCGAGTCATGTCCCCACTGCTCGGTGCTCGGCCCACGAGGGCTGCGGCACACGACGGACCCGGAAGGCCGATGGTGCGCCCGACCGCCACGAAAAGCTCCCGCCGCAGGGCCGCAGCCCTCTGCGGGCTCGCTGCGACGGCCCTGCTCACGGCGGGGTGCTCCGCGCAGGAGCTCTCCACCGGGTGGCTGCCGAGCACGCGCGAGACCACCGACCACACCGGCCGGATCATCACGCTGTGGAACGGCTCCTGGATCGCCGCGCTCGCCGTCGGCGTCCTCGTCTGGGGCCTGACGCTCTGGTGCGTGGTGGCCTACCGCCGCCGCAAGGACGAGGTGGGGCTGCCCGCTCAGCTCCGCTACAACGTCCCGCTGGAGATCCTCTACACGGTCGTCCCGCTGATGATGGTGGGCGTCCTGTTCTTCTACACCTTCCGCGACCAGGTGGAGATCGAGAGCATCGCGGACGACCCCGACATCGAGATCGGGGTGGTCGGCAAGCAGTGGGCCTGGGACTTCAACTACCTCACCGACGACGTCTACGAGACCTCGACGCAGGTGGACCTCGACGACGAGGGCAACCCCATCACCGAGATCCCGGTCCTGTACCTGCCGGTCGGGGAGACGGTGAACTTCACCCTCACCTCGCGCGACGTCATCCACTCCTTCTGGGTCCCGGGCTTCCTGTACAAGAAGGACATGATCCCGGGCCGGGAGAACGTCATCAGCCTGACGCCGCTGCAGACGGGGCTGTTCGAGGGCAAGTGCGCCGAGCTCTGCGGCCAGTACCACTCGGAGATGCTGTTCCGGGTCGCCGTGGTCGAGCAGGACGAGTACGACGCGCAGATGGACGCGCTGCGAGCCGCCGGCCAGACCGGCGAGCTGGGCAGCGACCTGGACAAGACGACGTCGGACGGCAGCGTCACCGCTGCTGACGGCGCACCGGAGGGCGAGGGATGACGACCTACTACGAGGCCGCCGGCGCGAGCGAGGCCACGACCTCCAGCACGCGCCAGTCGGTGGGGCGGACGTCCGAGCGCACGCTCGGGCGGGCGGTCGTGTCGTGGATCACCTCCACCGACCACAAGACCATCGGCTACATGTACCTGCTCACCTCGTTCTTCTGGTTCCTGGTAGCCGGCGTGATGGCGCTGATCATCCGGGCGGAGCTCTTCGAGCCCGGCATCCAGATCGTGCAGAACAAGGAGCAGTACAACCAGCTCTTCACGATGCACGGCACGATCATGCTGCTGATGTTCGCGACGCCGCTGTTCGTCGGCTTCGCGAACATCATCATGCCGCTGCAGATCGGCTCGCCGGACGTGGCCTTCCCCCGGCTGAACATGTTCTCGTACTGGCTGTTCGCCTTCGGCGGGCTCATGGTCTTCATGGGCTTCTTCGTGCCCGGCGGCGCCGCCTCCTTCGGCTGGTTCGCCTACGCGCCGCTGAGCAGCCAGGTGTACTCGCCGGGCGTCGGCGGTGACCTGTGGGTGTTCGGCCTGGCGATGCAGGGCTTCGGCACGATCCTCGGTGCCGTCAACTTCATCACCACCATCATCTGCATGCGCGCCCCCGGCATGACCATGTTCCGGATGGCGCTGTTCACCTGGAACATCCTGCTGACCTCGGTGCTGGTCATCATGGCCTTCCCGCCCCTGGCGGCGGCGCTCCTGGCCCTTGGCGCGGACCGCCGTCTCGGCGCGCAGGTCTTCGAGGCCGAGAACGGCGGCGCCATCCTCTGGCAGCACCTGTTCTGGTTCTTCGGCCACCCCGAGGTCTACATCATCGCCCTGCCGTTCTTCGGCATCGTGACCGAGATCTTCCCGGTCTTCAGCCGCAAGCCGATCTTCGGCTACAAGGGCCTGGTCTTCGCCACCATCTCGATCGCCGGCCTCTCGGTGACCGTCTGGGCGCACCACATGTACGTCACCGGCGCGGTGCTGCTGCCCTTCTTCGCCTTCATGACGATGTTGATCGCGGTGCCCACCGGGGTGAAGTTCTTCAACTGGATCGGCACGCTCTGGCGGGGCTCGATCACGTTCGAGACGCCGATGCTCTGGTCGATCGGCTTCCTGGTCACCTTCCTCTTCGGCGGCCTGACCGGCGTCATCCTCTCCAGCCCGCCCCTGGACTTCCACCTGTCCGACTCCTACTTCGTGGTGGCGCACTTCCACTACGTCGTGTTCGGCACCGTGGTGTTCGCGATGTTCGCCGGGTTCTACTTCTGGTGGCCCAAGTTCACGGGCACGATGCTCGACGAGAAGCTCGGCAAGATCCACTTCTGGCTGCTGTTCGTGGGCTTCCACGGCACGTTCCTCATCCAGCACTGGCTCGGCGTGGTCGGCATGCCGCGGCGCTACGCCGACTACCTGGCCACCGACGGCTTCACGGGCATGAACCAGGTGTCGACGGTCTTCTCGTTCCTGCTGGGCTTCTCGATCCTGCCGTTCCTCTACAACGTCTACAAGACCTGGCGCACTGCGCCGCGCGTCGTCGTGGACGACCCGTGGGGCTACTCCCGCTCGCTCGAGTGGGCCACGTCCTGCCCCCCGCCGCGGCACAACTTCATCGCGATCCCGCGCATCCGCTCGGAGTCGCCCGCCTTCGACCTCCACCACCCCGAGGTGGCGGCCGCGACCGCGACGACCCCCGACCGCACCACCCTCGACCGCCTCTACGGCGAGGCTGACCTGGCGGGCGAGCCGAAGGGCAAGAACGACGCATGAGCATCGAGACCAAGCTCTTCTTCAGCGGCGTCTTCGTCTTCTTCCCCATCGGCGGCATCTACGCGTGGCTGTCCGGCGGCGAGGCCGTGGGCACCACGGGACTCCTGCTGACCGGTGGCCTCGCCGCCATGGTCGGCGGGTACCTGTGGCTGACGGCGCGGCGCATCGACCCGCGCCCGGAGGACGACCCGCAGGCGCACATCAGCGAGGCCGCGGGCGACCAGGGCTTCTTCAGCCCGTGGTCGTGGTGGCCGCTGCCGCTGGCCCTGTCGGCCCTGGTCTTCTTCTTCGGCCTGGCCGTGGCCTGGTGGGTCACCTACATCGGTGCGGCGATGGCCGCGCTGTCCCTCGTGGGCTTCGCCTTCGAGCACTACCGGGGCCGTTTCGCGCACTGAGCGCCGTGCCCGCACTCCTGACGCCCCGTCGCTGCCTGCAGCGGCGGGGCGTCGTGCTGCTCGGAGCCGGCGCGTGAGGACGGGCGCGTGACGGCGGAGACGCCTCTCCTGACGAGCGGGCGCGCCGTCGAGGTCGACACGCCGGTCGGTGCGGCGCGTGCCACTCTCTACCGGCCGTCGGGTCCGGTGCGAGGGCGGCTGCTGCTGGGCCACGGGGCCGGTGGCGGCTCGGACGCCGTCGCGCACGACCTGCTGGTCGCGGCGTCGAGCGCGGTGGCGCAGGGGTGGGTGGCCGTCCTCGTGGACCAGCCGTGGAAGGTCGCCGGTCGTCGCGTGGCCGTCGCCCCGCCGCGCCTGGACGAGGCGTGGGTGGCTGTCGTGGGGCACCTGCGCGACGCCGTGCCCGAGACGGCGGACGGCCCGCCCCTGGTCGTGGGCGGCCGCAGCGCGGGGGCGCGCGTGGCGTGCCGCACGGCGGCGGCCACGGGCGCCTCGGCCGTCCTCTGCCTGGCCTTCCCGCTCGTCCCGGCCGGGCGTCCCGAGAAGAGCCGCGCCGCGGAGCTGCCGCAGGACCTGCCGACGCTCGTCGTCCAGGGGGAGCGGGACCGCTTCGGTGGCCCCGCTGACGTGGCGGCCGTCGTGCGGTCCAACGTGGCCGTGGCGGGCGTCCGGGGGGACCACTCGCTGCGCGCTGACGACGCCGGCCTCCGAGCAGCGGTGCGCGCCTTCCTCGACGCCTCGGCGAAGTAGGTCCCACGGCGGCGTCCCGCTCCGGTCGTGCGGTGCCGACCACCGGCACGGGGGAGGTGACTCCATCGCCGGGGTGAGGTGCGGCCAGCTGCGGGACGTGCCTCCGACCAGTCCTCGAGGATGCTGCGGTGCAGCGCTGATGATGCTCGACGCCCCCCTGGTCGACCCGCCGTCGGGAGAGGGCTTCGCCGTCCTCGAGGTCGGCGTCGGCTCGAGCTGCCTGTCGGTTCCTCGTGCCCTCGATGACCGCAGCGAGGTCCGGGAAGGCTCCTCGCCGCCGGCCCGTCGTCGATGCGGTCGCCGAGGCCGAGAGCCCCTCGACCTTTGCCTCACGGCTGCGGGAGCCGGCCCAGCACAGCTCAGCGACCGTCCGGGTGGCCGTCGCCGACAACCGTGGCTGCGACGACGCGACCGTGCTCCTGCTCGCTGGGGACGTCAAGGAGCTGGTGCGGCTGTCCGCCGCGGGCGACGTCACCGGCCGGCCCTCGGTCGAGGCCGACCTGGCTGCCTCCCCGGACAGGTGGGTGCGCGCCAGCGTGGCTCACGCCTACGCCCGCCAGCCGCAGCAGCTGCTCCGCGCTACGCAGGAGGTGCTCGCCAGCGACGTCGACCGGGAGGTCCGCCAGCGGATCGCCGAGACCACCGCACATCGTGACGGTACGAGCGGCTGCTCGCTGACCCCGACGGGCGCGTCCGCGGGGCGTGTGCCGCCAACCCCCGGGCCGCTCGGGCGGACGTTCAACACCTGCTGGGGGACCGAAGGGCTGAGGTCCGGGCCATGGCCGTCGAGGGTGGCGTCACCTTCCCGGACGAGGAGCAGATGCTGCGGGCCACCCGCGACCGGTCATCGCTGGTCCCGGTGGACGGTGGCCTTCCGCGTCGGGGCGCCGAGGTCTGTCGCACTGGCGCTGGTCGATGACGCCGATGAGCACGTGCGGCAGCACGCGCGTGCCGCGGCGGCTGACCGCGGGGGACGTGGGGGACCCGCAGGGGGAGGCGGAGGCCATCGCGGAGGACGAGCGGCTCGCCGGGGCCGGGTTCGCCTTCGAGGGACGAGACCGGCGGTGACTGAGCTCGCGGAGCTCGAGTCGTGCACCAGGTGACGGGGGTCGTCGCGGAGCTGGCGGGGGCAGCTCCGCGGGCGCTCGGCCACCGACGAGGACCGCCCGCGCGCTAGGTGTCGTCGCGGTGGTCGAGGACCTCGCGCAGGGTGTGGGCGGCGAGGACGTCGCCGCGTCGGCGCCCGCGCGCAGGAGCTCGAGGGCTTGCTCGGTGCGGTCGTCCTCCCGCAGGAGCAGGGCGAAGTCGTGGTGTCAGCTCGCGTCGCCGGCGTCGATGCCTGCGCGGTAGGCGGCCTCGGCGGCGACCGGGTCGTCGAGGTCGTCGGCGAGGAGTTCGCCGACAGACAGCTACCCGACGGGTGGGTGGGTCAGCTCGGCGTGAGCGCCGGACCTGGCGACCGGCTGCGCCACCAGACCACCGCGGCGACCAGCGCGACGACGACGGCGGGCACGAGCTGGAGCGGGTCCCCGCCACCGACCGGTCCGCGAAGGCGCCGGCGACGTCGACTCGCAGGGCCGTCGACATGAGGAAGGCCATGACGTTGAGCACGGCGTGCAGGACGACAGCCATCTCGAGGCCTCCCGTCCGCCAGGTCAGCACGGCGAACGACTCGGCGAGGCTGAGGTGCCGGGCGAGCACGTAGGGGTCGGCCGAGCCGTGGGCTGCGGTGAAGACGACGCTGGAGACCACGGATCCGAGGACGAGGCCGGCTCGGCTGCCGCGGGTCCAGCCGCCGGTGACGCGGATGATCAGGCCGCGGAGGCCGTGCTCCTCGCCCGCGGCCTGCAGCGGCGTCAGCGGGACCGTGATGAGCACGACGCCGACGATGTCTGCGAAGGACCGGGGCGACTCCTCGCCGGGCACGAGGTAGGTGACGTCGACGGCGGCGACCCACAGCGGGCCGACGAGGAGCAGGGTGCGGCCGACGAGCGCGGGCCGGAAGCCGGAGGCGACCGAGCTCGGGGACGCGCCGGGGACGCCGTAGAGCTAGCGCTGCACGAGCATGCTCCAGGGCACGAGCAGGGCCAGGGAAGCCATGGACGTCGCGTCGTCGAGCCAGGTGCAGTCGGTTCCGCCGACGATCGGCGTCTGTTGCCCCATCGAGCGTCGAGGGCGGCGCCGGCGAGTCCCATGGCGGTGGGGAGGGCGACGAGCCCGGCGAGCACGTGGGCGATGGCCGGGACGCCGCGGCCGATGCGGCGCCGGTCGCCCGAGAGGGCGCGGTGGTGCTCGACGCCGGGCGGGGCGGCGGGTGCGCTCGAGCGCGGCGCCGGCGCCGTGGGCAGGGACGGCGGGTGCGTCGTCGTCATGGGGTGCTCACCGGGTGGGCACGGGTCGTCGTGCGTCCCGCCGCCGTCGCAGTGGGCGGAGCGGGAGATCAGGTCCCGGCGCCGTCCAGCCAGCTGCGATAGCGCAGCCGTAGGGCGCGCTCGGCGCTGCCGAGGCCTGCGCCGAGGCCGAGGGCGACGTTGAGCCAGACCGGCAGGTCGACGGGGGAGTCGAAGGTGGCGCCCAGGGCCTCGGCGACCGGAGGGATCTCCGACAGCGGCTCGACGAGCTGGAGGAGGTTGAGGCCCAGCCCGAGGATCAGCAGGAGCACGGACACCACGCCGACCGAGCGGCCCAGCGCGGGGTGGTGGCGGTCGAGGCGCGCCCGGTGGCCGGCGGCCGACCGGGAGTCGGGTACGAGCGGGTGCTCGGTGCCGTCGTCGGTGACGTGGTGGCAGCGGCGCAGGCCGGCCGCGCTCACCGCCACCTCGACGACTCCGCCCGCGACGGGGAAGACCGCCGGCACCTTCGACACCTGCTCCTGGCGGCCGTCGCGGTACAGGCGGGCCCGCACCTCACCATCACTGCCGTCGCCGCCGTGGCGGACGTCCACGGCGTACCGCGGACCACGCTGCCCTGGGCCGGACAGGTCGAGGTGCATCACCGAGCGGCCCAGCACCTGCCACCAACGGAAAGGTGGCAGCGGTCGGCCGTCGCCCGGCCTCAGGCGCCGGCCCGCGAGGCGGCGTCGCCCTCCTGCGGTCACTTCTCCTCCTTGGATGTCACACTGTGATAGCGAGAGACGGTAGCACGACGTAATAGTACGGCGTAATAGGAGGATTGGTGGAAGAGGGTACCGAGCAGGCCGGCTCGCGGGAGAAGGTCCTCGCCGCAGCGGCGGCGATGTACGCGGAGGACCCGACGGCGACGTTGAGCGTGCGGGCGGTCGCGGCACGAGCGGGGGTGAGCACCGGATCGTTGCGCTTCCACTTCCCGACACAGGCCGCCCTGCGCGAGACCCTGCTGGCCGCCATCTACGACCACTCCTTCCCCGACGACGTCATCACCGACGTCTCGCGACCCCCGCGAGAGCGTCTCCTCACATGCCTGCGGAACCTGCTCGCCCCGGTCGGCACCGGCCCGCAGGCGCGAGAGGCGTGGCGCCGCCTCCTCAAGCAGCTGCTGGCCGCAGAGCCGCCGACGGCGCAGGTGCAGGCGGCGTACGAGGAGATGGGGACGCAGAGCTCACGCCGGGTCGCCCGGTGGCTGCGGGTGCTCGCCGACGAGGGTGCGCTGCCGCCGGGGAACAACGAGGTGCGCGCCCACTTCCTGCTCACCGTCGTCGGTGGGCTGTCCTTCGAGCGGGCGACGCCCGGCGCCGAGGGGGGCCTGCTCGCCCGCGAGGCGCTGACGCTCGGCCTGGCCGTGAACGCCGTCTTCGGCAGGAGCAGCGACGAGGCGGCTGACGGCTCGCCCACTCAGCGGTGACGCACAGTGACCTGGGGAGGGGAAGGGTCGCGGCTGCTCACTAGGTGTCCGTTCAACGCCCCTGCGCGGGCATGCAAACCGGACAGGGCTATCGGGACGTCTCGACCGAGGCGCCGTCTCGTCAGGCCCCTGACCTGCGGCGTCCCCGGTAGACGGTCGTCTACCGACGCAGGGAGGCGTCAAGGGCCTGCATTAGCTGCGCGACCCGTCCGCGACCGGCCGGCGCGACGGGGTACCGGCGGAGCACCTCAACGAGCGTGGGCACCGCGCGGTCCCGAGCCAGCCGGATCGACGCAGCTCCGACGTCCGGGTCACCGCCGCCGCGTAGCTCGGACACCCGGGCTGCGTGGGCTGCGGCCCCCAAGATGTGGCCGACCTGGGTGGCCTGGGCAAGAGGGTGGAGGTAGGCAGCGGCTGCCGCATCGCCGGCGGCGAGGGCAGCGTGCTGCGCGGCCGCGACCGACGTGTCCTTGGCGGCGCGGTGTGCGTCTACGGCAGTGACGCGTTGCACGTTCGATCGTGCTGCGCCGCGGGCGAATGCCCAGGCGGCATCGACGGCCGCCCGCGGCCGGAAATCGTCAGGCCTCGCGTCCTCGAAGACGGGGAGCACTACCTCAGCGCTCTCTGCGGCAAAACGGGCCACCACGCGAATCTCGTCCATGGTCAGCTCGAGATGACCCGCTGCCGTCGCCACCGTTTCAGTCTGGCGCGACTGATGCCACGGCCCAGTCGTTCCGCCGTCTTGCAAGACGATCGTCAGCCGGTCTGGCCGTAGACGTAGACGAGGAAGCGGGTCGGCAGGTGCGCGCGCTGCCAGTCGAGCTCGAGGTCGCGCGCCGGGCCGGTGAGTGCCTTGGCGGTGTAGGGAGCCACCTGGCGGCTGTGGCCGGCCATGTGGGCGATCGCGACAGCCTGACCGCAGGCTCGCGCCGCTGCGGTCGCTGAAGGGCTGGAGGCATCGCGGGCTGCGGCGTGGCAGCCGAAGGCAAGCTGGCGCACCGGTCCGACGGTGAGCTGGGAGTCGGCGAAGGCCAGGGCTCCCTGGAGGGCTTCGCTCAGCCGTCGGTCGTGGGGTCGTTCCGCCGCGAAGAGGGGGAGCAGTCGTTCGACGCAGGCCACTGACCACCGGACCAGCTCTCGGCGATCCTCTTCGGCGAGGACGAGGTCCTTGGCGTCCGGCTCCACGCCGGGACGCTCCCACGGACTGTCGTTCCCGGTCAGGGATCGACTGCCGGACGGCGATTGGCCCGCCATGGAGCTCGTTGTAGATGCTGCGACTGTCGAAGACCGCAGGGGCTTCCGCAGGGAGTCAGCCAGCGTCATGCTCGCGCGATGACCGACGAGCACGTGGACTCGCAGCTCAGCTCATCGCTGCTCGGTCTCCTCGCCGTCTTGGAGGGCGAGGCCCGTGCAGGTCAGCTGCCGCTCGACGTCGCGCTACGCCTACGGCAACGACTGGTGCGCACCCGCGCCTTGCCCGCCGGCGCGTCGCGTGGGGACGACCTGGCCGACGGCCTGGCGGACCTGAACAAGCGGGACGGCCAGGCGTCGCCGCCGACGTCCTCGCGCTGGCCGAGGCTCCCCGGCAGGGGGTCGGTTGCTGGGACCCGCTCGATCACCGCGGTTTGACTCACCTGCCCGGGCATCGAGCCCAGGCCCGCTTCGACTGCTGGGGCTGTCAAGGTTGAGGCATGGAGGAGATCGACAGGACGCAGCTCGTCGCCTCCGCAGCCATGGCGCTGCGACCTCTCAGGGTCGGCGATCGCCTCTTCGGCGACGTCGCCGCGACCTTGGTCACCGACCAGGGAGATCACTTCACCGGCGTCTGCATCGATACCGGCAGTGGAACCGGCTTCTGCGCGGAGGCCTCCGCCATCGCCGCGATGGTCACGGCCGGCCAGTACCGCATCGCCGCTATCGCGGCCGTGTGGCGGGACGACCAGGGTCGCCTGTACGTCCTCCCTCCCTGCGGTCGTTGCAGGGAGTTCATCAACCAGATGGACCCGGCCAACGCCACAGCGGAAATCGTGCTCAGCGGAGGACGGACCACGACGCTGCAAGACCTCTTGCCGGCTCGTGACTGGCCGCAGCCCGAACCGGAGCCCGCCCCACTCCAGTGAACGATCGTGCGCGGGACGTCCGGACGAGGGGTCGGTCGAGGTCCTACCTTCGGGCCATGGCTGAGGTGAGGAGTCCGTCGAGCCCGTGGTCGTGGGGCGCCTTGTGGCTCTGGGTGGCGGCTGTTCTCCTGCTGGTCTTCGCCGCCCTGCTGGCTCTGCCGATGGTCTTCGAGTCGAGCCCGGGGGAGAGGGCGGAGGCCGTGAGACGCCTCTGGCCGTCGGTCTTGGCTGTGGCGCTCACCGGGGCTTGGGCAGCCGCCGCCGGCGCGGGGTGCGTGCGACGCGCACCCCGCTGAGCGACCCCCTGCGGGATGGGCGCAGCGCCCTCGCCGAGGGCGTCGTCGTCGCTGCAGCTGCGCCAGCAGGCGGTCGGCTGCTGGGCCGCGCCGTGTGTGACCCGGCGATGCGCACTGTCAGAGAGACGCTCAAGGACCGTTGAGCAAGAGCCGTTGAGCATCTATGGTCGCGGCATGCCTGCTGAGCCTGTCGATGACTACCGCGTGCTCGCCGCGGTGGCCCACCCGGTGCGCCGCCGCCTGCTCGACGTGCTGCGGGTGGAGCGGGCGATGACCGCCTCGGCGTTGGCCGACCGGCTCGGGGTGGCGGTCGGCAGCGCCAGCCACCACGCGAAGGTCCTCGCCGAGCACGGGCTGGTCGTCCCGGCCCCGGAGCTGGCCAGGGACCGGCGGGAGAGGTGGTGGCGCCTGGGGGACGCACGGATCAGCTGGTCGACGCAGGCCTTCGCCGATGACCCGGCGGGCGCGGCCGCCTCGAGCGCGGCCGATGACCTCAGCGCCCGGCTGCAGCTCGAGCGGTGGCAGACCTGGCGCGCCGAACGGTCCTCGGCTTCGGGGGAGTGGCAGGACGCGGCAACGAGCACCGACGTCTGGCTGCACCTGACCCCAGACGAGCTCGGCGAGCTGTCCGAAGAGCTGACCGCGGTGCTGCAGTGGTGGGCGGGCCGCGCCCGCGAAGACGACCCCGCCGGCCGGCGGCCGGTGTTCGCCTTCGCCCACGCCTTTCCCGCCCAGCCCTGATGGCCGCCCCAGGCGGCACCACTGAGCAGGAGGGGTCAGCGGTCGCCCCGGCGTCGTCGCGGGACTTCCGGCTGGTCTGGGCCGGCACCTCGGCTGGTCGTCTCGGTGACTCGGTGGCCTCCTTCGCCGCCCCTCTCGTCGCGGTCACCGTGCTGGACGCCAGTGCCTTCGTCGTCACCCTTCTCACCGCCGCCGCGTGGCTGCCCTGGCTGCTCGTCGGCCTACCCGCCGGCGCCTGGGTCGACCGGCTTCCGCGGCGCCCGATGATGATCGGCTGCGACCTCGTCTCGGTCGCCGTCGTGGCCTCCGTGCCCATCGCCGCAGCGACAGGGGCGCTGACCATTCCGCACCTGCTGGCCGCAGCCCTGGCCATCGGCACGACCACAGTGCTCTTCCAGACCGCCTGGGCCGGCTACCTGCCCGCGGTGCTCGACTCCCGACAGCTGGTCCCCGCCAACGCCCTGCTCTACGGCAGCGAGTCCGCCGCCCGCGTCGCCGGTCCCGGCCTGGCCGGGCTGCTCGCCGGCGCCGTCGGCGCGGTCGCCGGGTACGCCCTGCAGGCGGTCACCTTCCTCGTGTCGGCGACCTGCCTGGCCCTGGTCCGCACCCCCGAGCGGCGCCCGCCGCCGCCTCCGAAGCGGCACCTGCGCCGCGAGATCGCCGAGGGCATCCGCTTCGTCGCCGGCGACCGGGTCCTGCTCAACCTCGCCAGCCACGGGGCCGTCAGCAACCTCTTCCTCACCGGCTACCAGGCCCTGCTCGTCGTCTTCCTCATCCGCCAGGTCGGCCTGACCGAGGCCACCGTCGGGCTCCTGCTGACCCTCACCGCCCTGGGCGGCATCGCCGGCGCCATGCTCGCCCAGCCCCTGATGCGATGGCTGGGAGAAGCCCGAACCCTGGTGCTGACCAAGTCCCTCGCCGGTCCCTTCGCCCTCGCCGTGCCCCTGACCGAGCAGGGCTGGCGGCTGGTGCTGTTCGTCGCCGCCAGCACCCTCGTCGTCCTCGGCATCACCGCCGGCAACGTCATCTCCGGCAGCTTCCGCCAGCGCTACGTCCCCGGCGAGATCCTCGGCCGCGTCACCACCAGCATCCAGACCCTCAACTACGCCGGCATCCCCCTCGGTGCCGTCCTCGCCGGCGCCCTTGCCACCGCCATCGGCACCCGATCCGCCCTCTGGGCCCTCACCGTCGCCTACGCCGCCACCGGACTGATCCTTCTGCTCGGGCCGCTGCGAGGACGCCGCGACCTCCCCACGCGCGGCGCCGCCGTCTAAGGCCTCGACGTGAGCTTCGGGCCGCTGCACGAACAGGCGACAGCAGGCCCCTGACGTCCAGGCGACGTGACCGGTTGAGGATCCGTGTCCGGAGGCGAGCTCGCGTCCACCCGACGTCCGCGGGGCCCCTCCCGCGGTGGGGCTGGCGGCTCAGGAGGACCGCGCGCCTATGTGTCGTAGTCGAAGCCGTCCCAGGGGGCGTAGTAGGCGATGAAGTTGCCGGGCTCGATGTTGATGAAGTGCTCGCCGTCGTCGTACTGCCCGACGCGCCACCCGAAGTCGACGCCGTCCACGGAGGCGATGAAGGGCTCGACCTCGATGTCCTCGAGGGCGTAGTCGCCCAGCTGTGCCAGACGGGCCTGGACCAGGTCGTCTGCACCGGCAGGGGCGGCCTGCCCCGGGGGCAGGCCGTCGGGGCGTGCGACAGCGTCCACGCACACCTCGTCGAAGGTTCCGTCGGGGTGCCAGAGGAAGAGGCCGACGTAGGAGTCCTCGTCGAACAGCTCCTGGCTCAGGAAGAACTTGCGCCCGTCCTCGGCGGTACCCGCGTAGGGGACGTGGTAGTCGTCGGGGGCGATGGTGAAGCGGGTGGGAGCTCCGTCTGCTGCCATCTCCGTGTCGTCCTCAGCCTCGGTGGTCCCCGTGCACGGCGCCGTCGTCGCGGGTGGGTTCGAGGTCTCCGTCGCTCCCGGTGCGCACGACGGCAGGAGGAGCAGCGCTGTCGCCGCGAGGAGCGTCGGACGGCAGCGCCGGTCGGACGAGCTCACCATCCGCGGCCAGACCATGGGGGGAGGCTAGAGGTGGCGTCGAAGCGCCGACCTGGGCCCGGCCGTCTGTCACCCGTGCGGTCGCACTTCGGGAGTGCTGCACGAGCCGGTGACGGCGGACCCGCGGCGAATCGTGACCGGACGGGGATCGTGACGCGGGGCATGCCCGCAGCAGATGGGGGGCAGAGGGGTGGTCGCAACACCACCTGGGACCGCTTCGCCAGCTGCGACGCCTTAGCGGTTCCCCGTCACACGTCGAGGAAGAAGGCGACGCAGTAGGAGCACGATGACGATGACGATGGTGGGTGCGAGCAAGAAGGGCAGCAGCCGGTCGTCCGGCATCAGTCGCCGGAGGATGTTGATCAGCGCCACGGTGGCCAACGCCGAAGGGAGCCCCCACATCAGGTTGGTGAGGTAGCTCATCCGGGGCTCATCGGATGGGTGCCCTTCGTACCGACTCAGCCTGTCGCCCATGCGAGGACGGTAGACGCCAGCTCGGGAACGCTGACGAGGTCCGTCCTGCCTGTCCGTGAGCCGATCCTCGGTGACACAGCCTCACGAGGGGGAGTGGGAATTGTTGTTGAGCGGCCAACTGCTCCGGCAGCGGGTCTAGGTCCTGACGTAAGGGCTGGTCAGGCCAGATGCGTGGGGTCCTCCGGCAGCGGTCGGGGCCTTGTCGCGTCGGTGGCCGGCGAGGTGGTCCTCGAGCCGGCGCAGGGCCAGGTAGACGCCCGCGGTCAGCGCGGCGGGAGCCACGACGCTGCCGACGACGGTGAAGATGCCGATGGCCCACGAGCTCATGCCCAGGCCTGGGCTGACGAAGACCCACAACAGCTCAGAGGCGGCGGTGAGCAGGACGCTCCCGGCGATCAGCACGGTGGCCGGCGAACTGCGCCAGCCCCCGGTCGAGGCTGACGGCTGCGTTTCCGGCGTCTCGGGCGTGTGGTTGCGGGTGAGCAGGTGGGCCTCGACGCGGCGCGCGAGCCGGTAGGCGCACACGAGCGCGAGGACGGCCCCGCAGCTCGTGATGACCCAGCTAGTGGCCAGGGCCCACGTGTGGAAGGTGCCGTTGTCGCTGTCGAAGGCCCCGGGCAGGGACAGGACATAGTGCGCGAACGCCCACAGCGCGAGGCCGCTGGTGAGGGGGAGGGCCAGGCGTCGCGGGGACGACGCACGGTCGCCGGCTGCTCGGGGCATGGCGCAGTGTCGCCCGCGCGGGGCCAGGCTGTCAGCGACGTCCTCGGACGGGTCAGGACTGCGGGACCTCGTGCTCGTCGACGAGCCGGGGCTGCTGCTCGGTCAGGTGGTACCGGACGGTGTGACCGGTTCAAGATCCTGGACGGACACCTGGAGCGCCGCCGGCCGCTCCTCGGCCGCCAGGAGCGCTGTCGCTAGGAGCTGGCACGGGCTGTCGCTGACGCCGGCCGGCTGCCGGGGCACGGCCAAGGCACAGCACCTTGGTCGCCGCGCACTCCGGCAGCAGTCACCTGTGGCTGGTATGGGTAGACACATGACTGTTGAGCAGCGCAAGGGCGCGCGCGGCACTCCGCGATGGCAGCGGCGGATGCCGACGCGGCGAGGGTCCATCGGCCAGTCCGTGTTCTCCGTGGTCATGGGTATTGCGTGGCTGGTGGTCATCGCGCCGCTGATCCTCGAGGGTGGCTCCTCGGGGTGGCGCATCACGCTCGTCATCGCCGTTCTCGTGGGCTGGCTGTGTTTCGCTGCTGCCTTCGCGGCGGGGGCGGTGGCGCAGCGGCGCGAAGAGGCAGTGGCTCGCTGACCGGCGTCAGGCCCGTCACGACGCTCTCGTCAGCAGCGCACCCGTCATGGGTCCCCTGCGGTCAGGCTGAGCCGAGGGGCCAGCGCACCCAGGGCGCCGTCGGACTGTCGCGCGTGGCGCAGCTGCCAGCGGGGATGTCGAGGACGTCGGCGACGGTGTGGTCGGCCTCGACCAGGTGCTCGCGGTGGACGAGGACGGGTACGGAGTCGTCGGTGACGTCGTCGTCCAGGAGCTGCCATTCGCCGTCGGCCTCGTGCCAGACCTTGGTGACTGCTGCGCCGTCGAGCACTGCCTGGGTCGAGAAGACGAGGTCGTGCTCGCGGTCTGCGGCCGCCGGGGAGGGCGGCACCTGCGGGCACGGCAGCGCGAGCAAGGGCACCGGCACCTCGCCGCGCAGGTCCTGCACGTCGGGCGGGTTGGCGTAGCCGGGGTGCCAGGGGAAGCGGCCGGTGGAATCGGTCCAGACCACCTGGAGGGTGGGGCGGTCGCCGTAGAGGGTCTCGACGACGCCGAGCTCGTGGTCGTCGTCGGCGTCGATGAGGACGACGGGGTGCGGGTCGTCCGCTTCGCCGGCGTCGAGGAGGCTGCCCGCGCGGAGGACCTCGCCGGTGTGCACGCGGTTGCCGAGCTGGTTGAGCAGCCAGATGGCGGACGAGGAGGGCAGGCCGGTGCAGATCAGCTCGGGGTGCTCGCGGGCGGAGAGCCCGACGGTGTAGGCGACGACCTGGGCTTCGCCCTCGTCGTCGTCCAGGACGCATCGCACGGCGTGCCCGTAGCGGTCGATGACCGCGCGGAGCTCGTCGAGCTCTCGCTTCTTCCGACGCTTCACCGGTGCCGGCTTCGTCGGTGCGGGCGGTGGGACGGGGTGGTCATGGACGCATCATCGGGGGGCCGTCCGCGGCCGGGTGTCAGGCGTCGGCGCGGTGATCGCCGCGCCAACCGGTCGGTCGTCCCGACAGAGGAGATGGCGGTCTCAGGACGTCCACGACGATCGGCTAGGGCTTGCGGGCGTCGTGGTCGGGAGGACCGGAGCTGGTCTGCGTCTGGTCGTCCGTGGTCCTCGAGTCGACGTCGTCTGGCGTGGCTCTCGAGCGTTCGTCGGGGCTCACGCTGTCAGCACCCCGCACCTGCTGTGCCTGATCGGGGCACCCGCCGGCGACGTGGGGTGTCCGGTCAACCATCGTCGGCGGAACCGGCTCGACGTCCTCCCTGAGGACGTCGACACGCGGATGCAGTCACGCCCTGGTGAGGAGTCCTCGGAGGGGTGCGCGGTCGCGGCGGCGTGCCATCGCCCAGGACTGCCACACGGCGACGAGGGTGGCTGCCCCGCAGAGGGCGCCCGCCAGTCCGAGTGAGCCCGGCACGTCGTTGGTGAGCTGGCCGTCGGTGAACAGCAGCAGCGCGGCGATGACCGCGAGGATCGCCATGGCGCTGGAGGCGGCGGCGGCGACGATCCAGGAGCGTCCTCGGGTCAGGAGGGCCCCGGCCAGAGCTCCGCACGCGGCGCCCGGCAGGCAGGCGTAGGCGGCGAGGATGAGGGTCGGGGGCGCGAACGCTGCGTCTGACGTCAGCAGGATGGGGAGCGTCACGACGGCGAAGATGACGGCCGCGCCGCCCAGCGCGCCGCGCAGGGCTCCACGCTCGCTCATGCTCATGACGTCTCCCTGGTCGATGCGACTGTCGCTGCGAGTCGGCAGGCTGTGTGGCCGCGCCGCCACTGGGTCCACGGCGTGGGACATGGTGCCGGCGTAGGCAGGGGCGAGGACGGGGAACACGCGACGTCGCCCAGGCAGGCGGCCCCAGCGGCGTTGTCGGAGCGCGGTGCTCAGTTGAGGACCAGCTGTGGGACGCCCTTCGCGCTCAGCGCCCGGGGATCACGACGAGCAGCACCACGGCGAGGAGGAAGCCGCCGAGGCCCCCGATCCGACGGGCGCGGCGCGGTCGCGGGACGAGCGGCGTGGGCCCCGAGAGCAGGCAGAAGAGCAGGACGCCCACGGGTGGCACCAGGAAGAAGGACCAGGCCCAGCCCCAGCGCGTCAGGCGCCAGGGCTCGGTGCCGCTGACCAGGGCGATGAGGGCGCTGAGCCATCCGCCGACGGCGAGCAGCGGGAGCCACCAGGGGACGACGACGTCGTAGAGGAGTGCGGCGCTCGTGACGGGCTCTCGGCGCTCGACCTCGAGGTCGGGGGCGATCTGGCGCAGCTCGGTGGTGGCGTCGCTCCCGATCCCGTCCGGGGTCTGGCGGTCCACCTGGGCCGACCGCGTGATGAGTCCGGTGCGCCAGCGGATCTCCTGGGTCGCGTACGTCTCGACGCCCTCGACGCCGGGCACGCGGTACCCGAAGGCTTGGACGGTCGTGGCGTCGCCGGCGGCGACGTCTGCGCGCAGCCGCTCGGGGGAGGAGGGGTGCACCCCGACCACGGTGGTCAGGACGGCGACGAGCAGGCCGATCGCGGCGATCGCCAGTCGCGTCCGCAGGCCCCACCGCGTGCGGGACGTAGGGCTGTGACGCGCGCGGTCGGACCTGTGACTGCCCGTCATCGTGCTCACGAGCGGAGACTACGGGCGGGTGACCGCTGGTCGTCGGCTCTTCAGCGACGGGAGTGCAGCGGGGTGAAGACGTGGAAGTGTCGAGGCGCTGCTGCAGAGAACCACTGGAGCCGGACTCGTACCGGGCGCGGGCCGCCCGGTCGAGGATCGTGCGCGGGACGTCCGGACGAGGAGTCGGTGGAGGTTCTACCTTCGCGGCATGGCTGACGAGAGCAGCTAGTCGAGCGCGTGGTCGTGGCGCGCTTCGTGGCTGTGGGTGGTGGCTGTTCTCCTGCTGGTCCTCGGCGCCGTTCTGACGCTGCCGATGGTCTTCGAGTCGAGCCCGGGGGAGAGGGCAGAGGCGGCTAGGAGCCTCTGGCCGTCGGTCGCTGCCGTGGCGCTCACCGGCGCTGGGGCAGCCACTGCCGGCGTGGGGTGTCCGCGGCGTGATGCGATCGTCTTGACACAGGCGCTCGGCGGGGTCGCGCCAGGCGTCAGGAGGCGTGTGCCACACCTTCCGGTGCCCCGAGCACCAGACCAAGGGGCACCCATTGAGGGGGGACAGCTGTCGACTCCTGCGCGTGTCGCGCGTCGCCCTCTCGCGGCTCACCGCTGCTCCACGTGAGGACCGGACCCGGGTCGACGACGACCGCGCCCCCTGGTCTGCGGGGCGGATCTGCCGACGTCACCGCGTCGGCGGCCCGCCCCGATGCGGCGTGGCGCGAGGAGCTAACCCGTCGTCTGCCCGTCGGTGGGCGCGGGCTGAGGCCCGGCGACCCCGGCCACCCAGTAGGTGTCCTCGGGCGCAGTGATGGTGACCTCAACAGTCCCACCGGTGCTGGCGCGGGCCTCGCTCCATCCCCAAGCACCCTCGCACTCCTGAGGCTGCGAGATGTCGCCCACGTCCGACAGGCCCGCGTCCTCGGCCTCGGGGTCGGAGACCTCCGCCTCGACCAGACCCGCCGTCAGGCAGCGCACCACCACGGCGTACCCGTCGGGAGCGCGAAAGGGAGCGAGCGGCTGGTCTGCACGGCCGAGGGTGGGGGCGACGAGGAAGTCCGCCCCCGGGTAGTCCCGGCGAACAGCCTCCACACCATCGAGAACAGCGTCCGCGTCCGGGACTGCGACGTCCTCTGCGGCCGGCTCCGGGTTGTAGACGTCGCCTCTCGCGACCTGGGAGACCTCGTTGCCGCCGGAACACCCAGTCACCAGAGCTGCTGCCACGACCGACAGGCCAGCCAGCCCGCGAAGACGACCCATCACACGACTCCGCACGACGTGGAAGGTAACAGCGCCGCCCCCGGTCGCGGGTGGCTGGGACAGCACCCGGCCATGCCACCGAAGCGTCGCCCCGCTGACGATCGGCGACCAGGACGGCTGCGACGACGGGTGTCGCGCGCCACGCCCCGTGGCCGTGGCGGCGCCGCGGACGCCGTCGTCGTGGGGAGCCTCCTGCTCGGCGTCCCCGATCCGGTCTGATGGTTCTCGACACACCACCGATGGGTGCCGCTGGGGCTGTCTGGAGGTTGGTGCCACGACGCCAGAGGTCTTCGGAGCGATGGAGCAACGGACGACCATCGAGGTGCAGCTGTCGGCTCCTGCGCGTGTCGGCTCGTCGAGCCGTCGACGTCAGCGCCGCACCGGACGGCGGTAGTCCCTCGGGCGTGCGCTCACTGCTGCCGGCATCTGCGGGCTCAAGGGGCGGGTGGCTCGTGGGCGGCGAGCTCCACGGCCAGCTCCATGCACCGCACGCGGGCGGGGGAGAAGTCGTAGGGCATCTTCCCCACGGCTTCGACGGCGCTCATGACCCTCGCCCCCTCGCCGAGGCCGCGGGCGGCCTCGTCCTGACCCTCATCTGCGGGGTCAGGGTGCAGGGCTTCCCAGGAGTCGCAGAGCGCTTCGTCGTCCTGCGCCAGGCCGGAGCTCTCGATGACGGCGTCCAGCGCCAGGTCGAAGGCGTGTCGTTCGGCAGCCACCTGTGCCACCCGGGGGTCGTCGACGGCGACCGTGTCGTCGAGGGCCTCCTCGGCGGCTTCGACGCGGTCGGATTCCTCCCGCAGGCTCGGGTGGGTGGCCATGGCGAGGTGACGGGTGACGTTGATGGCCGCACCGAGCGGGCCGAAGATCCGCTCGATGACCAGGAGGCTGTCCAGGTCTGACTGACGGAGGAAGCCCTCGGGCAGGGTCGCGAGGCGGTCGGTGACGAGGTCGGAGAGCAGACCCGCCCTGCTGCCTCGGGTGCGCATGCGCTGCACGGCAGCCTGCTGGAGCTGCAGCTCTGCTTCCCGGGCGCCCAGGGTCTTCTCCAGCCGTCCCAGGACGCCCGCGATGTCGTGATCGGCACCGGCCCCAGCAGGTGCTGTGCCGTCGAAAGCGGCACGGATGTCGTCCAGGGCGATCCCGGCGTCGGCCATCTTGCGGATCCACAGCAGCCGGATCATGTCCTCGTAGCCGTAGCGGCGGCGCCCGTCGCTGCCCCGCTCAGGCTCGGGGAGCAGGCCGATCTGGTGGTAGTGGCGGATCGCCCGAGGCGTGGTGCCGACGAACGACGCCGCGTCACCGATCTGCACCTGACGCGGCGGGGTGGAGGACAGAGACATGAGCGGGCCTTCCTCGACGGGGCGGGACGTGCTCACCGGACCACATGACGCTACGGAAGGTGCAAGTCCCAGCACCTCGTCCGGCGCCCATGCCAGGAGAACCAGTCCGTTCTGCGCGTGCCGCCTCGGTGCCACGCGGGGAAGCCGGGCAGCAGTCCTGAGCCGAGCCGGTCGGGCCGGTGCGCTGCTGGCACGAGCCCGCGTCGAGCTGCTGCTCGCGTGGTGGCCGGGCCGGCCTCGAGGTGCCTGTCGACACCCCCCCTGGGACGGGTCTGGGGCGCCGATCTGGCGGCTGCGACGGCCCGAGCCGCTCCTCGCCCGCTGCCGACCCCCGTCCCGGGAGCTCCGTCCCCTGACCGGGTCCCGGAGGGCCGAGGTCGAGGGAGGGCTCGAGCGGGCGGAGAGCCAGGTCGGCGGAGAGCCAGGTCGACGGAGAGCCAGGTCGACGGGGACAGGTTGAGAGCGGGCCACGGGCCCTGCGGAGGGTGGAGGCCGGCTCTGGACCTCGTCACCCTCGGCGGCAGCCCCGCTGGTCGGCTGCGCCTGGCGAGGTCGCCCCTGAGACGACGCCGGACGCGGCGCACCGGCTCCTCCGTCCTCCAGACGCCGATCGCCCGCGACGTCTGCGCCCGTGCGGCGGTGCGCCCGCCGGACGACGAGGCCCGCACGCACGACGACGCCCCTCTCGCAGATCGCGGGAGGGGCGTCGTCGGTGGACCTGGGGCGCCGCGGGGCGACCCGGTCCGTCAGTCGGGCGTGCCCGAGGTCAGCTCGCGGCGCGCGGCCTCGTCGCCCGTGGGCTGCTCGATGGCCTCGTGCTCGCCGTGGTGCTGCGCGGCAGCGAGCTCGCGGGGCGTCACGGGCTCCACGCGGTCCTCGAAGAAGAACCCCGAGAGGTTGGCGCGGACGCGCTCGACGACCGACGGCTTGCGGCCGTCCTCGTGCGCCTTCGGCGGGATCGCCATCGGCCGGTACGTCTCGTGCTGCACGAGGAGCCAGCGCTCGGTGTCCGACAGCGGCTCGTGCACCTCGAAGTACTCGCCGTCGGCGGTCCGCACCACGCGGCCCGTCTCGTGGCCGTGCAGGGCCAGCTCGCGGTCCTTGCGCTGCAGCGACAGGCAGATCCGCTTCGTGACGACGAACGCCACGGGCGGGAGCACGAAGAACATGAAGCGCAGGAACCACGTGAGGTCGTTGATCGACATCCGGAAGGCGAGAGCCATCAGGTCGTTGCCGGCCGCCGCCCACATGACGCAGTAGGAGGTGATGGCCATGACGCCGATGCCGGTGCGGACCGGGGCGTTGCGCGGGCGGTCGAGCAGGTGGTGCTCGCGGTTGTCGCCGGTCACCCACTGCTCGAGGAACGGGTAGGCGAGCAGCGCCATGACCATCAGGCCCGGCACCACGAGCGAGGGCAGGAACACGTTCAGCGAGAGCGTGAACCCGGCCAGCGTGAACTCGGGCTGACCCGGCATCAGGCGCAGCAGCCCGTCGACGAACCCGATGTACCAGTCCGGCTGGGTGCCGGCCGAGACGGGGGAGGGGTCGTAGGGCCCGTAGACCCAGATCGCGTTGATCGACACCAGCCCCGAGATCAGGATGATGACGCCGAACACGATGAAGAAGAAGCCGCCGGCCTTCGCGGCGTACACCGGCATGAGCGGGAAGCCCACGACGTTGTCGTTCGTCCGCCCGGGCCCGGGGTACTGCGTGTGCTTGTGGGCCACGACCAGCGCCAGGTGCAGCGCGATGACCGCGAGGATGATCCCCGGCAGCACGAAGACGTGGAGGATGTACAGCCGCGGGATGATCGTCTCGCCGGGGAACTCGCCCCCGAAGAGGAAGAACGTGATGTACGTGCCGACGACCGGGATGGCGAGGATGACGCCCTCGATGATCCGCAGGCCGTTGCCGGAGAGCAGGTCGTCGGGGAGCGAGTAGCCGGTGAAGCCCTCGGCCAGCGCCAGGACGGCGAGGACGACGCCCAGCACCCAGTTGAACTCGCGGGGCTTGCGGAAGGCGCCCGTGAAGAACACGCGGAGCATGTGCACGACGATGGCGGCGACGAAGATCAGGGCCGACCAGTGGTGCACCTGCCGCATCAGCAGGCCGCCGCGGATGTCGAACGACAGGTTCAGCGACGAGGCGTAGGCCTCGGACATCGTCACGCCGTACATCGGCGCGTACGAGCCCTCGTACTCCACCAGCGTCATGCTCGGCACGTAGAACAGCGCGAGGAACGTGCCGGAGATCAGCAGGATGACGAAGCTGTAGAGCGCGATCTCCCCGAGCATGAACGACCAGTGGTCGGGGAAGACCTTGCGCGCGAAGCCCTTGACGAGGCGCGCGGCGCCGATGCGCTCGTCGAGGTAGTCGGCCGCGCCGGCGGACAGGCGGGCGGTGCGGCTGGTGGGTGTGAAGGCAGCGGTGCTGCCGGCGGGGGTGCTCATCCGCGCTCCCAGTAGCTCGGTCCGGGCGGTTCGAGGAAGTCGCTCTGCGCCACGAGGTACCCCTCGTCGTCCACCGAGATGGGCAGCTGGGGGAGGGCGCGCTTGGCCGGTCCGAAGATGACCTTGCAGTGCTGCGTCAGGTCGAACGTGGACTGGTGGCAGGGGCACAGGAGGTGGTGCGTCTGCTGCTCGTAGAGCGCCACCGGGCACCCGACGTGCGTGCAGATCTTCGAGAAGGCGTAGATGCCGTCCACGTCCCAGCCCACGCGGTCCTCGTCGTACTCCACCACGTCGGGGTCGACGCGCATGATGAGCACGGCCGCCTTGGCCTTCTCGTCGAGGAAGTGGTCGCTCTCGTAGAGGTTCTCCGGGATCACGTGGAAGACCGACCCGAGGGTGACGTCCGAGGCCAGGATCGGCTCCGCGGAGGGGTCGAGCGCCAGGCGGACGCCCTCGTCCCAGAGCGTCTCGGCGAGCGCGTCCCCGGGCAGGGGGCCGAGGTCGCGGAGCAGCACCACCGCCGGCAGCGGGGCCAGCGCCGCGGCGCCGACGAGGCCGCCGAGGATGAACGGACGCCGACCGAGACCGGACTCCTGCCCGCTCTGGACCATGATCGCGGCGGCGTCGTCGCGCTCCTCCTTGGTCCCGCGCTGGGGGTGGCGCTCGTCGAACATCTCGGTGTCCGGCATGAGGGTCTTCGCCAGGTGCACCGCAGCGGTGCCGATGAAGAAGATCCCGAAGCCCAGGCCGAGGCCGAGGGTGATGTTGCTGACCTGCAGCGTCGCGAAGGTGCCGTCGAGCGGCACAGCGAAGTAGGCGACGATGAAGAAGATCGTCCCGAGCGCGGACAGGCCCAGCATGACGAGCACCTGGCGCTCGGCGCGCTTGGCCGCCCGGGGGTCGAAGTCCGCCATGCGGTGGCGGTGCGCCGGCAGGCCGGGGTTGCGGAAGCGGACCGGGGTGCGTCCGCCGTCCGGCTCGTCCGCCGCCGTCTGCCCCGAGTTGGGGAGCTGGACGTCGCTCACGAGGACTTCGCCCCCAGCCAGACGGCGCAGCCGAGGAGCAGGACCATCGCGCCCACCCAGACGAACAGGCCCTCGGTCACCGGGCCGATGCTGCCGAGCGACCAGCCGCCGGGGGAGGGGGTGGTGTTGACGTGGTCGAGGTAGCTGATGATCTGCTGCTTCTCCTCGGGCGAGATGTTGTCGTCGTTGAAGACGGGCATCGACTGCGGGCCGGTCTGCATGGCCTCGTAGATGTGGCGGTTCTCGACGTCGTCGAGGGGCGGTGCGTACTTGCCCTGGGTGAGGGCGCCGCCCGAGCCGACCACGTTGTGGCACATGGCGCAGTTGATGCGGAAGAGCTCTCCACCGGCGGCGATGGCCTCGACGTCGTCGGTGGCCTCTACCTCGCCGGGCTCGGGGATGGCCGGGCCCGGTGCGAGGGAGGCGACGTAGGCGGCGAGGTCGGCGACGTCCTGGTCGTCGAAGACGACGGGCTTCTGGGGCGCCTGCGGGGCCTGCTGCGCGAGCGGCATGCGACCGGTGGCGACCTGGAAGTCGACCGAGGCGGCGCCGACGCCGATGAGGCTGGGTCCGGCGCTGCCGCCCTGCGCCTGCAGGCCGTGGCAGGTGGCGCAGTTGGCCAGGAAGAGCTCCTGGCCGCGGTCGACGTCGCCGACGGCGCCCTCGACGGTCGGCGCGATGGTCGCGTCGGCCCGGCTCGGTGCCAGGGCCGTGTAGGCGGCGCCCGTCACCAGCAGGGCCATCAGCAGCAGCAGCGCTGTGGCGGCGGGGTGGCGCCGGCGCGCGGCGAGGGTTCTCACGTCCTGGGCTTCCTCACGCTCGGGGTGCGGTGCCGGGCCGGGGGTGCGGCGGCCGGGCGGTGGTTCGTGCTCGGGGTCCTCGAGGGGCTCTTCGGCGGCACGGCGGTCACCGGATGACGTAGATGACGAAGAAGAGCCCGACCCAGACGACGTCGACGAAGTGCCAGTAGTACGACGTCACGATGGCGGCGGTGGCCTCGTGGTGCCCGAAGCGGCGGGCGGCGAAGGCGCGGGCGATGACGACGCAGAAGGCGAGGAGCCCGCCCACGACGTGCAGCCCGTGGAAGCCGGTCGCCAGGTAGAAGACCGAGCCGTACGCGGTGCTGGAGATGGTCAGGCCCTCGCTGACGAGCGTGGCGTACTCCCACACCTGGCCGGCGATGAAGATCGAGCCCATCACGAACGTGACGACGAACCACTCGACCATGCCCCAGCGGGCGAGGCTCAGGTGGCCGCCGAGGCGGTAAGGCTGGAAGCGCTCCGCGGCGAAGACGCCGAGCTGGCACGTGATCGAGCTCGACACGAGGATGCCCGTGTTGATGGCCGCGAACTGCTGGTCCAGCAGCGGTGCGCCCTCGGCCCAGAGGCCGGGGGCCGCCGCGCGGATCGTGAAGTACATCGCGAAGAGCCCGGCGAAGAACATCAGCTCGCTGGACAGCCACACGATGGTGCCGACCGAGACCATGTTCGGTCGGTTGACCGTGGCGTGGCCGACGGCCGTGGGGACTGCGGTCTCGGAGGTCACGAGAGGAGTATGGACGACGACGCCGCGCGGCATGCGGGGGGTGCGCGCGTGTCGTCCGCCGCGCCCCGATCGTTACGCTCGCCCGTGCGGCGCAGGCCCTCGCGGAGCGCGCCCGCACCGGGCCGGTGGCCCGGCCCACCCCCTCCGGGGCCGACCCCGGACCGAGCCGCTGCTCCCCCTGCGGGGCCGGGCGGCGACGTTGAGGAGCGACGTGGAGCGCACCACCAGCACCCCCTCGTGGCGTGACCTGACCGCCCGGCTGCTCGCCGGCGAGGACCTCGCCGCGCACGAGACGGCCTGGGCGATGGGCGAGGTGATGGCCGGCTCCGCCCCGGCGGTCCCCCTGGCGGGCCTGCTCGTGGCCCTGCGCGCCAAGGGCGAGTCGGTGGCCGAGGTGACGGGCCTCGCCGACGCCATGCTGCGGGCCGCCGTGCCCCTGGCCGTGCCCGGCCGCTGCCTGGACGTCGTCGGGACCGGGGGGGACCTGGCCAGCACGGTCAACCTGTCGACCATGGCCGCGATCGTGTCCGCCGGGGCGGGGGAGCGGGTCGTCAAGCACGGCAACCGGGCGGCCTCGTCGGCGTGCGGCACGGCCGACGTCCTCGAGGAGCTGGGCGTGCGCCTGGACGCGCCCCCGGCGCGGGTCGGCGAGATCGCGACGGAGGTGGGCATCACCTTCTGCTTCGCGCCGGTCTTCCACCCCTCGATGCGCCACGCCGCCCCCGTGCGGCGCGAGCTGGGCGTGCCGACGGCCTTCAACCTGCTGGGGCCGCTGACGAACCCGGCGCAGCCCGCCGCCAGCGCCATCGGCGTGGCGGACGCCCGGATGGCCCCCCTCGTCGCCGGCGTCCTCGCCGCCCGCGGGCGGGACGCCCTCGTCGTGCGCGGCGGCGACGGGCTGGACGAGCTCACGACCACCGCGCCCTCGACCGTCTGGTGGGTCCGGCAGGACGCGGGGGAGGGCTCGAGCGTGCACGAGGGGCGCCTCGACGCCGTCGACCTCGGCCTGCCGAGGGCCCGGCCGCAGGACCTGCGCGGCGGCGGTCCGCGCGAGAACGCCGCCGTCGTGCGCGACGTCCTGGCCGGCGGCCGCGGCCCGGTGCGCGACGCCGTGCTGCTCAACGCCGCGGCCGCGCTGGTCGCCGCCGAGGGCGGGGGCGGCGACCTGCTCGAGCGCATGGGGGCCGGGCTCGCCCGGGCCGCCACCGCCGTGGACTCCGGCGCGGCCGCCGACGTCCTGGACCGCTGGGTCGTCGCCTCGCGGGCCTGACCCCGCCGGTCGCCCCTCGACGCACGGGGGCCGCCGACGAGGCTGCGGCGTCAGCCCTCGAGGCCGAGGTCGAAGGCCTGGTCCAGGTCGTGGCGGGAGTAGGTGCGGAAGGCCAGGTGCGTGCGGGTGCGCACCACGCCGGGCACCTTGCTGAGGCGGTCGGCGATCGCGTCCGCGAGGTCCTCGTGGCGGTGCGCCCGGACGACCGCCACCAGGTCGACGTCCCCGGTGACCGAGTACACCTCGGTGACGCCGGGGAGGTCGGCGATCTCGGCGGCTGCCTCGGGGATGCGGTCGGCGGCGGTGTCGACGAGCACGATGGCGGTGATCACGGCGGCGTCTCCGGGTGCTGGGGGTGGGGAGCGTCTCGACTGCGTCGAGACCGGCCCAGCGTGGCCCCGTCGACGGCGGTGCGTCGAGCGGGCTCGGCTGGGCAGGGCCACGTCACGAGCTCCTCACGTCACCCTCTACCTGAGGTCGAGGCCGACGGTGGCGGGCTGCTGCGTCGTCAGGTCGTCTGGTCGAGGAGGTCGTCGAGGTCGTCCGCCGGCAGGGGCAGCCGCAGGCGCTGCGCCTGGCCGACGGCGCCGTGCAGCGGGCTGGCCCAGATGCCGTCGAGCTCGACGAGGCGCACGCCGTCCTGCTCCAGCCAGCGGGCGACGAGCTCGGTCTCGCCGACGAGGGCGGCCGGTGCCGGTGCGGCCGCCGCGACGACGGCCTCCCCGGTGGCCCGCAGCGAGGCGACGACGGGGAGCGGGTCGGTGCCCGCCGCGGCCACGGCCGTCCCGGCCAGGCGACCGTGGCGCACCAGCACGAGCTCCCAGCCCCCTCCGGCGTCGGAGGGGCGGCGTCGGGCCGCGACGAGCTCGGCCGCCGCGGCCAGGGGGGCCAGCCGCGAGTGGGCTCCCGCGGCGCCGAGGTAGGCGAGCAGGCGGTCGCGGTGCGCCGCGGCCTCCTCGAACCGCTCGGCGGCCGCAGCCTCCCCGGCGCGCCGCAGCCCGGCCTCGACGACGGAGCGCGGGTCGCCGCCCAGGGCGGTGCGGACCTCGGAGACGACGAGCCCGTAGTCCTCGCGGCTCTGGGCGCCGGTGCAGGGGGCGCCGCAGCGACCCAGCTCGGCGAGGGCGCAGGCGCTGGCGCCCGGGGCGGGGCGCACGGGCAGGCGCCCGGTGCAGCGGCGCAGCGGGTGCGCCTCGTGGAGGGCCTCGACCGCGAGCTCGGCGGTGCGGGCGCTGCGCACCGGCCCGAGGTAGGTAGCGCCGTCGTCGGCGACCCGTCGCACGACCGAGACCCGCGGGAAGGCCTCGTCCGTCAGCTTCAGCCACCGGCCGCGGTCGGGTCGCGTGGAGCGCCGGTTGTACGCGGGGCGGTGCTCGGCGATCAGGCGCAGCTCGCGCACCGCCGCCTCGAGGGGCGTGGGGCACACCACGGGCACGACGCGCGCCGCGCGGGTGACCATCTGGTCCATCCGGGCGCGGGTCTCCCCGGCCGTGAAGTACGAGCGGACCCGGCGGCGGATGTCGCGCGAGGTGCCCACGTAGAGGACCTCGCCGAGGCCGTCGAGGAAGAGGTAGACCCCCGGGGCGGAGGGGAGCCCCTCGGCCAGGTGCCGCTGGGCCCTCCGCCGGGGCTGCAGCCGGGAGCCCGCGCGCAGCTGGTCGCGCAGGTCCTCCAGGGTGCGCACCCCCACCCCGCCGAGGCGCCCCAGGAGCGCGTGCAGCACGTCGACCGTGGCGCGCGCGTCGTCGAGCGCCCGGTGCGTGGGCGTCGTGGCCGAGCCGAGGTGCGCCGCGAGCGTGGCGAGCTTGTGGTTGCGCACCTCGTCGCGGCCCAGCACGGCGCGCGACAGGGTGACCGTGTCGACGACCTCGTTGCCCGGCCAGGCGCGCCCCGTGCGGGCGCCGGCGGCGCGCAGGAAGCCGGTGTCGAAGGGGGCGTTGTGGGCGACGAGCACGGCGTCGCCGACGAACTCCCAGAACGCAGGCAGGACCTGCTCGACCGTCGGGGCCGCCGCGAGCATCGCGTCGGTGATGCCCGTGAGCACCGTGATGAGCGGCGGGACCGGGCCGCCCGGGTCGACGAGGGTCGACATCTCGCCCAGCACCTCGCCGCCGCGCACCTTCACCGCACCGATCTCGGTGATGGCGCACGTGCGCGCCGAGCCCCCCGTGGTCTCCAGGTCGACCACGACGAAGGTGACGTCCTGCAGCGGGGTGCCCAGGTCGTCCAGGGAGGTCTGCACGGGCGCGCGGACCGGGCGCGCGGCGCCCGGGGTCGGGGCCGTCGGGCCGCCGCCCGGCGCGGGCGCCGGAGGGGCCGGGAGGAGGGGTGCGGCGTGCATGGGGCGGACGGTAGGGGCGCCCCCCGACAGCGCCGCGCCGCGCGGGGCCGTCCGGGTGCGGACGGGCGCGGACGCCGGTGCGCCGGGCGCGAGCGGGGCGGCGGCGACGCCGGCGTTGTCGGTGGTCGTCCCTAGCGTCCGCAGCGCCGGTCGGGGAGGTCCTCGACCGTCGCCTGAGGGAGGGAGTCCCCATGATCGTCGACTGCGACGGCTGCGCGGTGCGCGGACCCGCGTGCTCGGACTGCGTCGTCAGCGTGCTGCTCGGGATGCCGTCGGTGCGCGAGGAGCCGGCTCGCGCCCCCGGTGGGGCCCGGCCGGGTGCGGTCCCCGGGGCGGCCGGTGACCTGGACGAGGCCGAGCGCGCTGCGCTCGGCGTCCTGGCTGGGTCGGGGCTGGTGCCACCGCTGCGCCTGGTGCCCGTGGGGCCTCCGGCCGACGGCGCCTACGATGCCCGCCGTGGCGGAGCGACGCGGGCCGGCTGAGGCCCTCGGCCCTCCGGCGGACGCGCCCGGGCGACCCCGGGGGCGGACGCGCCTCGCCGGTCTCGTGCTCGCCGCCGTGCTCGGCGCGAGCGGGTGCCAGGGCGGGGCCGTCCTGGAGGCCTCCGCGACGGCTTCCACGGCGACCGCCCCGACGTCGACCGCGCGGGCGGCGGCCGCGACGACCGCGGAGCGCGAGGACGCCCTGCGGCAGCTCCTGGACGAGCGGGCCTCCGCGGTGCTGGCCGGGGACGTCGAGGGCGTGCTCGCGACGACCGACCCCGCCGCCACCGCCTTCCGCGAGCGGCAGGCGGACACGGCCCGGGGCCTCGCGCGCGTGCCCCTGGGGTCGTGGTCCTACGAGGTGCAGGGCGAGGGCCCCGGGCTCGGGGACGGGCGCCGCGCCGAGCTGGGCCCGGACGCCTGGGTGGCCGACGTGGTGCTGTCCTACCGCGTCGCGGGGGTCGACCCGGTCGACCAGCGGCGCCAGCAGTCGCTCACGGTCGTCCGGCGCGACGGGCGCTGGCTGCTGGCCGGCGACGCCGACGGCCCCGGGCGCCCGGACGTGTGGGACCTCGGGCCGGTCGACGTCGTCGAGGGACGCCGCACGCTGGTCGTCGGGACGGCGGAGCGCGCCGTCCTCGAGCAGCAGGCGGCGCTCGGGGACGCCGCCGCGGAGCGGGTCGACGCCGTGTGGGGCACCGGCTGGCCCCGCCGCACGGTCGTGCTCGTGCCGGCCGACCAGTCCCAGCTGGCGCGGCTGCTCGGCCGGGACGACGAGACGGGACTGGCGCAGGTGGCGGCCCTGACCACGGGCGTCGACCGCTCGTCCGGCGCCCCGGGCGCCGCCGGCGCGGTGGACCGCGTGCTCGTCAACCCCGCGGGGCTGGAGGTGCTCGGCGACCTCGGGCGGGCGGTCGTCCTCACCCACGAGACCACCCACGTCGCCGTGCGCGCGGGGGCTGCCGCGGACCCGCCCCTGTGGCTCTCCGAGGGCTTCGCCGACCTCGTCGCCTACTCCGGCGAGGCCGACCTGCCGCCGCGCGTCGTGGCGCAGGACCTGCTCGCGGACGTCCGCGCCGGTCGCGGCCCCAGCGGCCTGCCGGACGAGACCGCCTTCGACGCCGCGCGAGAGGACATCGCCCCGGCGTACTCCTCCGCCTGGCTCGCGGCGCGCACCGTCGAGCAGCGGTACGGCCGGCCCGCGCTGCTCGAGCTCGTGCGCACGACCAGCGGGCGCACGCCCGTCGAGGGCGGCAGCGACCGGGGAGCCGAGCCCGGCGCGGCCCCGGTGCCCCTGGCGCAGGCCGTGCCGCAGGTCCTGGGCGTCGACCTGGCCGTGCTGGAGCAGCAGTGGCTCGAGGACCTCGCGGTGCTCGCGGGCGAGGCCGGCTGACGTGGGCAGGGTCCTGGTCGTCACCAACGACTTCCCCCCGCGCACCGGGGGCATCGAGTCCTTCGTGCTCGCCGTCGCCTCCCGGCTGCCCGCCGACGAGGTCGTCGTGCACACGGCCCGCCAGGAGGGTGACGCCGAGCACGACGCCCGGCTGTCCTTCCCCGTGGTGCGCGACCCGGCGCGCCTGCTGGTCCCCACGCCCGCGGTGGTGCGACGGGTCGCGGCCACGGCCCGCGCCCACGGCTGCGACCGCGTGTGGTTCGGCGCCGCGGCGCCGCTGGCGCTGATGGCGCCGGCCCTGCGGCGGGCCGGGGCGCGCCGCGTCGTCGCGACGACCCACGGCCACGAGACCTGGTGGTCGAGCCTGCCCCTGGCGCGCTCGGCGCTGCGCGCCATCGGCGAGCGCGTCGACGTCCTCACGGCGCTGGGGCCGTGGTGCGCCGGGCGCATCGCCCGCCCGCTCGGGCCGCGCGGACGGGCCCGGCTCCAGCGCCTCGTGCCGGGCGTCGACGCCTCGGTGTTCCGCCCGGGCGCGGGCGGGGGCGCGGTCCGGCGCGAGCTGGGGCTCGAGGGCCGTCCCGTGGTCGTCTGCGTCTCCCGGCTGGTGGCGCGCAAGGGCCAGGACGTGCTCGTGCGCGCCATGCCGGCGGTGCTCGCCCAGGTGCCGGACGCGGTGCTCCTCGTGGTCGGGGACGGTCCCGCGCGCCGCCGCGTCGAGCGCCTCGTGCGGCGCCTGCGCCTGGAGGGCTCCGTCGTCCTCACCGGGCGCGTGCCGTGGGAGCGGACCGCCGAGCACTACGCCGCCGGTGACGTCTTCGCGATGCCGACCCGCACGCGGCTGCTCGGGCTCGAGCCCGAGGCCCTCGGCATCTGCTACCTCGAGGCCGCCGCCACCGGGCTGCCCGTCGTCGGGGGCGACTCCGGCGGCGCCCCCGACGCGGTCCGGCCCGGCCGGACGGGCGTCGTCGTGGACGGCCGCGACGTCGCGGCCGTGGCCGGCGCCGTGGCGGGGCTGCTGCGCGACCCCGAGCGGGCCCGCGCCTGGGGCGCCGAGGGCCGGCGCTGGGTGACCGGGGCCTGGTCCTGGGACGGGCAGGTGGAGCGACTGCGCGAGCTCCTGGACCCGTCGGTCCCGCTGCCGCCCGGCGCAGACCCGGCGCTGCACCTCCCGGCGCGCTGACGAGGGCGCGGTGACGGGCGCGGTCGCCCCGGCGGTCGGTCAGGAGGAGTAGAGCTGCCCGACCCGGTCGGCGTGGTCGCGCAGGACGACGGCGCGCTTGAGCTTCAGCGACGGCGTGAGGTGCCCGCTCTCCTCGGTGAGGTCGGCGGGCAGCACCACGAAGCGGCGGATCGACTCGGCGCGCGAGACGGCCTCGTTGGCGCTGTCGACGGCGCGCTGCACCTCGGCGAGCACCTCGGGCAGCTCGGCGGCCTCGGACGGGGCCATCTCGGGCAGGTCGTGGTTCTTCAGCCAGATCGGCAGCATGTCCGGGTCCAGCGTCACGAGCGCACCGACGAAGGGGCGCCCGTCCCCGACGACCATGCACTGGCCGACGAGCGGGGAGGCGCGCAGCTTGTCCTCGAGCACGGCGGGGGCGACGTTCTTGCCGGACGCCGTGACGATGATCTCCTTCGAGCGGCCGGTGATCCTCAGGTAGCCGTCGTCGTCCAGGTGGCCGAGGTCGCCGGTGCGGAACCAGCCGTCCTCGAAGGCCGCGCGCGTGGCCGCGTCGTCGCGCCAGTACCCGGCCGTGATGTGCGGGCCGCGCAGCTGGATCTCGCCGTCGTCGGCGACGCGGGCGGCCGTCCCGGGCAGGGGCCGGCCGACCGTGCCGATGCGCAGCTCCGAGGGGACGCCGCAGGCGGTGGGGGCGGTGGACTCGGTCAGGCCGTACCCCTCGAGGATCGTCACGCCCACGCCCCGGAAGAAGTGGCCGAGCCGCTCGCCGAGCGGGGCGCCCCCCGAGACGGCGAACTCGAGCCGACCGCCCATGGCGGCGCGCACGCGCCGGTACACGAGGCGGTCGAAGAGGGCGTGCTGGGCGCGCAGGGCGAGGCCGGGGCCGCCGGAGTCCTGGGCCCGGCTCCAGCGCTCGGCGACCGACGCGGCCCGGCGGAAGAGATCCCCGCGCCCGGCGGCGTCGGCCTTGGCCTCCGCGCCGTTGTAGATCTTCTCGAAGACCCGGGGCACGGACAGGACGAAGGTCGGCTGGAACGACGCCAGGTCCTCGGCGAGGTGCTTCGGGTCCGTGGTGTGGCCCATCGGCGTCCGCGAGACGACCGCGAGGACCTGGATGAAGCGGGCGAGCACGTGCGCCAGGGGCAGGAACAGGAGGGTCGCGCTCTCCTCGCCCGAGACCAGGTCGCGCAGGATGGCGGCGACGTTCTCGGCGAGGACCAGGAAGTTGCCGTGGGTGAGGATGCAGCCCCGGGGGTGACCCGTCGTGCCGGACGTGTAGATGAGGGTGGCCGGCGACTCGCCGGACAGGGCCGCGCGGCGCCGGTCGAGCTCGGCGACCTCCACCCGGCTCCCGAGCTCGCGCAGCTCCTGGAGCCCGCCGCCCTCGATGGCCCAGGTGGGGCCGTCGTCGCCCTCGGCGCGGGCCCGGGACAGCAGCCCGGCGTGCGCCTCCGTCTCCACCACGACGCAGCGAGCGCCGGAGTCCTCCAGGACCCAGGCGACCTGGTCGCGGGAGGAGGACTCGTACACGGGCACCGTCACCGCGCCCGCGGTCCAGATGGCGAAGTCGACGAGCGTCCACTCGTAGCGGGTGCGCGAGAGCAGCGCCACGCGGTCGCCCGGCTCGACGCCCGCCGCGACGAGACCGCGGGCCAGGGCCTCGACGTCCTCGCGGAAGGCGGCGGCCGTGACGTCGCTCCACCCGCCGCTGCCGTCCGGGCGGCGGAAGGACACCGCGTCGGGCTCCTCGCGGGCGTTGTCGACCACCAGCTGCGCCAGGTGCCGGGCGGGGTCGACCTCGACGAGCGGGGGGCGGCTGGACTCGCGCACGGACTGCTCCCTCGAGGCTGGTGGTCCCGGGCGCGGGACCGGCGTCACCGGGCCCCGGCACCGCCCTGGGCCGAGGCCCTGAGCCTAGGGCCAGCGGGCGGTCCTGGGCGCGGCGGCGCGCCTCGTCGCCCGTTCGGGGAGCTGGCCGCGCGCGCTCCCGGGCCGACGGCGCCCGGTCGGCGGATAGCCTCGGGCCATGGCCGTGCGCACCCAGCCCTCCGCGGCCGAGCGCTCCTCGACGGCTGCGGCTGCAGGCCCCTCGACACCGACGAGCGGCGTCCCGCGAGGCTGAGCGACCCCGCGGCCGCGTGCGGTCGCGCCCACCCCTGCCAGACAGGAGAACCATGAGCACGATCGGCGTGGACATCGGCGGCACCAAGATCGCGGCCGGGGTCGTCGACGAGGACGGCACGATCGTGGCGAGGACGCGGCGCTCGACCCCCGCGACGGACCCCGAGGCCATCGAGGACGCGGTGGCGGACGCGGTGGCGGAGCTGCGCGCCGAGCACGACGTGACGGGGGTGGGCGTCGCGGCCGCCGGCTACATCGACGCCTCGCGCTCGACGGTGGTCTTCGCGCCCAACCTGGCCTGGCGGCACGAGCCGCTGCGCGAGGAGGTCGAGAAGCGCGTGGAGCTCCCCGTCGTCGTCGAGAACGACGCCAACGCGGCGGCCTGGGGCGAGTTCGTCCACGGCGGTGGTCGCAGCGCCCGCGACATGCTGCTGCTGACGGTCGGCACCGGCCTCGGCGGCGGGATCGTGCTCGACGGCGAGCTCGTGCGCGGCACCGGGGGGATGGCCGCGGAGGTGGGGCACCTGCGGGTCGTGCCCGACGGCCAGCAGTGCGGCTGCGGCCGCACCGGGTGCTGGGAGCAGTACGGCTCAGGCCAGGCCCTCGTGCGCTGGGCCCGCGCCCTCGCGGGCACCGACCCCGGCCGGGCCGCCCGCCTGCTCGAGCTGGCCGGCGGCGACCCCGACCAGGTGAGCGGCCCGCACGTCACGACAGCGGCCGAGGAGGGGGACGAGGCCTCCGTCGAGCTGGTGGCGACCCTGGGGCGCTGGCTGGGCGAGGGCGCGGCGAGCCTGGCCGCGGTGCTCGACCCCGGGACGATCCTCGTCGGCGGCGGCGTCAGCTCCGCCGGGGACCTCCTCCTCGCGCCGATGCGGCGCGCCTTCGCCGGCGGCCTGACCGCGTCCCAGCACCGGGACCTCGCGCGCATCGAGCGCGCCGAGCTCGGCAACGACGCCGGCATGGTGGGCGTGGCCCACCTCGCGGCGCGCTCGTGAGCGAGGTCGACGGACCGGGCGGGGAGGCTCTCCCCGCGGGTGAGCGCGCGAGGCGGGCGCGAGCCGCCCGGCGGGCCCGCGGCGAGGCCGCCGCGACCCCGGCGGAGCGCCGTCGGGCCGCCCGGTCCCGGGAGCCGCTCTTCGCCCGCGCCGAGGTGGACGAGGTCCGCCGGCTGCGACGCCTGCAGGCCGGGGAGCGCCTGCGCCTGCAGGCGCGACGGGCGATGATCGGCGACGGGCTCGCCATCGGCATCGACATCGGCGGCACCAAGGTCGCCGCGGGGGTGGTCGACGCCCAGGGCCGCGTGGTCGCGCGCGCTCGGCGCGACACCCCCACCCGCAGCCCGCAGGCGGTGGAGGACCTCATCGCCGAGCTCGTCGCGGAGCTGTCCGCCCGCCACGAGATCGTCTCCGTCGGCATCGGGGCCGCCGGCTTCGTCGACGTGACGCGCTCGACCGTCGTCTTCTCCCCGCACCTGGCCTGGCGCGACGAGCCGCTGCGCGAGGCGGTCGAGCTGCGCGTGCGCGAGCGGCTCGGCCGCCGCGTCGGCCGCCGCACGCTCGTGGAGAACGACGCCAACGCCGCGGCGTGGGCGGAGTACCGCTTCGGCGCCGGGCGGGGCGAGCCCCGGCTGGTGTGCATCACCCTCGGCACGGGCATCGGCGGCGCGATGGTCACCGAGGGGCGGCTGCAGCGCGGGCGGCACGGCATCGCCGGCGAGTTCGGCCACATGGTCGTCGTCCCGGGCGGCCACCGCTGCGAGTGCGGCAACCGGGGGTGCTGGGAGCAGTACGCCTCGGGCAACTCCCTCGGCCGCGACGGCCGCGAGCTCGCCCGCGGGCGGTCGCCCTTCGGGCACGCGCTGCTGGCCGGGGCCGGCGGGGACCCCGAGGCCGTGCGGGGGCAGGTCGTGACCGACGCCGCGCGCACGGGGGACCCGGCGGCGGTGGAGATCGTCCAGGACACCGGCCGCTGGCTCGGCACCGGCATCGCCAACCTCGCCGCGGCGCTGGACCCCGGCACCTTCGTCATCGGCGGTGGCGTCTCCGACGCCGGCGACCTGCTGCTCGGCCCGGCGCGCGAGGAGTTCCGCCGCACGCTGACCGGTCGCGGCTACCGGCCGGAGGCGGAGATCGTGCGGGCGCAGCTGGGCCCGGACGCGGGGCTCGTCGGCGCCGCCGACCTGTCGCGGGGCTGGGGATGAGCGCCGCCGTCCGCGGGGGTCCCGGGACCCTGCGGGTGCTGACGTGGAACGTGCACGGCCTGCGCGCCGGCGCCCCGGCGGTCGGCGACGTCCTGCGCGAGGCCCGCTGCGACGTCGCGCTGCTGCAGGAGGCGCCGCGGGGGCTGCGCTCGGTGCCCCGCGCCGCCGCCCTCGCCCGCCGCAGCGGCCTGCTCGTGGCGGCGGCGGGCCGCCCCGCGGCGGGGGCTCTGGTCCTCGTCGCGGCGCGGCTGCACGTCTCCGCCGCGGCCGTGGAGGCGCTGCCCGTGCGCGGGCTGACGACGCCGATCCGCGGGAGCGCGCGCGCCGTCGTCAGCGCGCCCGGGGGCCGCCGGGTCCTCGTCGCGGCGGCGCACCTCGGGCTCGGCGAGGACGAGCGCGCCGACCACGTCGCACGCCTCGCCGCGGCGCCCGGGGACCGGGACGAGCAGGGCGCGCGAGGGGACGGCGGCCCGCCGGACCCCGTCGTGGTGGGGGCCGACCTCAACGAGCACCCGGGGGGAGCCTCCTGGGTCGGCCTCCTGCCCGGGGGCCGCGACGCGTGGGCGGTCGCGGGGTCCGGGGCGGGGGCGACCTTCCCCGCGGACTCCCCGCGCGCCCGCATCGACGGCCTCCTCGTGCGCGGCCTCGACGTCGTCTCCACGCAGGTGCTGGACGTCGGGCGGGCCAGCGACCACCGGGCGCTGCTCGCCGAGCTGGCCGTCCCCGGGCTCTAGGAGGCCTCCGGCCCGCCGTCCGCACCGGGCGGCGGGCTCCGGGTGCCGTCCGGGGGCGTCAGACCACCGCGCCGTCGTCGTCGTCCCGCGAGCGGGGGAGGCGGGCGACGAGGACGCCGAAGCCGGCGACGAAGGCGGCCACGGCCGCGGCCACCACGAGCGTCGGCGCGTCGCGCCAGACCAGGGCGCACACCAGCAGGAGCGCCGGCCCAGCCAGGACCCCCGCCCACGCGAGCCGCGTGACGGTGTCGGCGGGCAGCGGGCGCGAGGGCTCGGGCGGGACGTAGTGGTCGTCGTCCGGGTCAGGATCCGGGTCCCCTGCTCCGCCGCGCCACGAGCTCGGGGCCCGCGCGTCGTCCTCGGCCCACCCGGCGGGGCCGCCCCGCCCGTCGGCCGCGTCGTCGGAGGCGCCCGAGGGCTGGTCGGGTCGCCCCCCGTCGCCGCGGGCGCGCAGGACGCGCCGACCCGAGGGCCCTCCCGTGCCGGGGGCCTCGGGGGCGTCGGGATCCGCGGCGTCCGCACCGGTCGCGTCGTCCGCGTCGGGTCTCCGGGGGGCCCGCGGCTCGCCCGGACCGACGGCTCCGGCTCCCGGCTCGCGCCCTGGGCCGCGGTCGTGCGGGGAGGTGCCGCGGTCGGCGGCGGGCTCGCCCCAGCGGGCGACGATGTCGGCCCACGCCGCATCGACGTCGACCGGGTCCTCACCGCTGCCGACGGGAGGGTCGCCGGGGCGGTCGGGACCGTCGTCCCCGCCGCCCGGCCGCTGCGGGCTCACGCCGGCACCCGGGCGGCGGCGTCGCGCGCCAGGCGGAGCGTCTCCTCGACCACGACGGGCGCGTCGTGGTCGAGCGTGGCGACGTGGAAGCTCCGCTCGAGGCGGACGTCGCGGACGTCGCGGGAGCTCACGCGCTCGCGCACGAGGGCCGCGCTGCTGGGCGGGACCACGTGGTCCTGGGGCGAGCTGGCCACCAGGAGCGGCTGCTCCACCCGGTCGAGCTCGCCCCGGACGCCGGCCATCAGGGCGACGAAGGAGGACAGGGCCCGCAGGGGCACCCGGTCGTAGCCCACCTCGGTGACCCCCTCGGCGGCGATGTCGTCGACGACGCCGGGGATGTCCCGCCGGACCCGCCGCACGAGGGGCAGCGCGGCGAGGCGGGGGTCGCCCAGCAGCACGGCGGGGTTGACGAGGGCCAGGGCGTCGACGGCTGCGCGCTCGTGCACCGCCAGCCTCAGCGCCAGGGCGCCGCCCATCGACAGCCCGCCCACGACGACGACGTCGCAGCGCTCGCGCAGGGAGAGGAGGTCGGCGCGGGCGAGGGAGTACCAGTCGCGCCACGACGAGCGGTCGAGGTCTGCCGGAGAGGTGCCGTGCCCGGGCAGGCGGGGGACGGCGACGTGCAGGCCCGCGGCGGCCAGGGCCCGCCCCCACGGCCGCACGGACGCCGGGCTCCCGGTGAAGCCGTGCAGCAGCAGGGCGCCCACCCGCGCGCCACCCGGGGCGCCGTCGCCCTCCGCAGGTCCGTCCGACCACGCCTCCGCGCCGCGGGCCACGAGGGGCTCGGGGGCGGAGCGCTGCCCTCGGCGGCGTCCGGTCCGTGGGTCGCGCGTGGGCACGCCCCGATGGTCGCACGCAGCGCCGTCCCCCCGCGAGCACGCGCACGGCCGTCCACCGGTCGGCCGCGGTCCGGTGCCGGGCCGCGCGGCGGGGGCGCTGCACCTAGAGTCCTGGGGCGCTGAGGTGGTCCGCCCGGCGCCCCGGACGGTGAGGAGCGGTGCGTTGCTCTACTGGCTGCTCAAGCGGATGGTCCTCGGGCCGCTCCTGCTGACGCTCTACCGCCCGTGGGTGGAGGGCCGCGAGCACGTGCCCGACCACGGGGGTGCGCTGATCGTGAGCAACCACCTGTCGTTCAGCGACTCCATCTTCCTCCCCCTGGTCCTGGACCGACGGGTCACCTTCCTCGCCAAGGACGAGTACTTCACGGGCAGCGGGGTGCGCGGCCGGCTGACCGCCGGCTTCTTCCGCGGCGTCGGGCAGCTCCCCGTGGACCGCTCCGGCGGCGCCGCGGGGCTCGCCTCGCTGCGCACGGGCCTGGGCGTCCTGGGGCGCGGGGACCTGCTGGGCATCTACCCCGAGGGCACGCGCAGCCCGGACGGGCGCCTGCACCGCGGCCGGACGGGCGCCGCCCGCCTCGCGCTGGAGAGCGGCGTCCCGGTGGTGCCGGTGGCGATGATCGGCACGGACGCCGTCCAGCCCGTCGGGAAGCTCCTGCCCGCGGTCCGTCGCGTCGGCATCCGCTTCGGCCCGCCGGTGGACGTCGCGCGGTACGCCGGCCGGGGCGACGACCGCTTCGTGCTGCGGGCGGCGACCGACGACATCATGCGCGCGCTGATGGCCCTCTCCGGGCAGGAGTACGTCGACGTCTACGCCACCGTCACCAAGGAGGCCCTCGCCCGCCAGCGCGAGGCGGCCGAGCACGGCGTCGCCCTCGACCTGCCGACGGGGGCGCCCGCCCCGGGCGGTCTCGCGCCCGGCGAGGCCGGTCCCGAGCGGCCTCGGCTGGACGACGAGCCCCCGGCGCCGGACGCACCCGTGGCGTCGGACGCCGAGACGTCCCCGGCGGACGACGGCCCGGCGGACGCCGGCCCGGCGGACGGCAGCGGCCCGGGCGCCGGGGGCGGGGCCGGCGGCCCCGCCGGTGCGCCTCCGGTCGCCCCGGAGGGCGGGGTGCGCCGGCGCCTGCGGCGCGCGGCGCCGCCGGTGCGCGGGGCGGGCCCTCGCGATCGGTAGCGTGCCCCCGTGCCCGTGACCACCCAGCCCGACGCCCCGAGGGCTCCCTCGCGACCCTTCGGCGCCGTGCTGGCCGCCATGGTCACGCCCTTCGACGCCGACGGCGCCCTCGACCCCGACGGGGCGGCGAGCACCGCGGTCGCCCTCGTGGACGCCGGCTGCGACGGCCTGGTCGTCAACGGCACGACCGGTGAGTCGCCGACGACGAGCCCCGAGGAGAAGGCGCGCGTCCTGCGCGCCGTCCTCGAGGCCGTCGGCGACCGGGCGCACGTGCTCACCGGCGCCGGCTCCAACGACACCGCCGGCAGCGTCGAGGCGGCCCGCGCCGCCGAGGCCGCCGGCGCCCACGGGCTCCTCGTCGTGACCCCGTACTACTCCAAGCCCCCGCAGGAGGGCGTGCTCGCGCACTTCCGCGCCGTCGCCGACGCCTGCGGCCTGCCGGTGATGGTCTACGACATCCCCGGGCGCACGGCCACGCCGCTGGCCGTCCCGACGCTGCAGGCGCTCGCCGAGCACCCGCGCGTCGTCGCGGTCAAGGACTCCAAGAACGACCTGTTCGCCGCCTCCCAGGTCATGGCGAGCACCGACCTCGCCTGGTACTCCGGCGAGGACGCCCTCAACCTCGCGCACCTCGCGCAGGGCGCCGCCGGCGTCGTGAGCGTGGTCGCCCACGCCGCGGCGGGCGCCTACCGGCAGATGGTCGACGCCGTCGACGCCGGGGACCTCACGACCGCGCGGGCGCTGCACGCCCGGCTCCTGCCGGTCGTGGACGTGATCATGAACCGCACCCAGGGCGCCGCCTCGGCCTCGGCCGTCGTGCAGCTGCTCGGTGCCACCACCCACCGCACCGTGCGCCTGCCGCTGCTCGCCCTCACGGGCGACCAGGTCGAGCAGCTGCGCGGGGCCCTGACGGAAGCAGGACTCCTGTGACCCACCCCCACCCCGAGCTCTCCCCGCCGCCCCCGCTCGCCGACGGCGCGCTGCGCCTGACCCCGCTGGGCGGGCTCGGCGAGGTCGGCCGGAACATGACCGTGCTCGAGACGCGCGGCAAGCTGCTCGTCGTCGACTGCGGCGTCCTCTTCCCCGAGGACCACCAGCCCGGCGTCGACCTGATCCTCCCGGACTTCTCCTCCATCGCCGACCGCCTGGACGACATCATCGCCGTCGTCCTCACGCACGGGCACGAGGACCACATCGGCGCGGTGCCCTACCTGCTGCGCCTGCGCCCCGACATCCCGCTCATCGGCTCCACGCTGACGCTCGCGCTCATCGAGGCGAAGCTCAAGGAGCACCGGATCCGGCCGTACACGCTCACGGTGCGCGAGGGGCAGACCGAGGCCCTGGGGCCCTTCTCCGCCGAGTTCGTGGCCGTCAACCACTCGATCCCCGACGCGCTCGCGGTCATGGTGCGCACCGACGCGGGGTCGGTGCTGCTCACCGGCGACTTCAAGATGGACCAGCTCCCGCTGGACGGGCGCATCACGGACCTGCGGGCCTTCGCCCGCCTGGGCGAGGAGGGCGTCGACCTCTTCTGCGTGGACTCCACCAACGCCGAGGTGCCCGGCTTCACGATGTCCGAGCGGGAGATCGAGCCCTCGCTGGACCGGGTGTTCCGCACGGCCGAGCGCCGGATCATCGTGGCGTCGTTCGCCTCCCACGTGCACCGGGTGCAGATGGTGCTCGACGCCGCGGCGCGCGTGGGCCGCCGGGTGGCCTTCGTCGGGCGCTCCATGGTCCGCAACATGGGCATCGCGGCCGAGCTCGGCTACCTCACGGTGCCGGACGGCGTCCTGGCGGACGTCAAGGAGATCGACAACCTGCCGGACGCCAAGGTCGTCCTCATGTGCACCGGCAGCCAGGGCGAGCCCATGGCCGCCCTGTCCCGGATGGCCAACAACGACCACCAGGTCCGCGTCGGGCGCGGGGACACCGTGGTGCTGGCGTCCTCGCTCATCCCCGGCAACGAGAACGCCGTCTACCGGGTCATCAACGGGCTCACCCACCTGGGCGCCAAGGTCGTGCACTCCGGCAACGCCCGCGTCCACGTCTCGGGCCACGCCAGCGCCGGCGAGCTCCTGTACTGCTACAACATCGTCCGGCCGAAGAACGTGATGCCGGTCCACGGCGAGCACCGCCACCTGCACGCCAACGCCGACCTGGCGGTGCTCACGGGCGTCCCGCGCGAGCGCGTCGTCATCGCCGAGGACGGCGTGACGGTGGACCTCCAGGACGGCGTCGCCCGCGTCTCCGGCGCCGTGCCGTGCGGGTACGTCTACGTCGACGGCTCCTCGGTGGGCGCCATCACCGACGCCGACCTCAAGGACCGCCGCGTCCTCGGGGACGAGGGCTTCATCTCCGTCTTCGTCGCCGTCGACTCCTCCTCCGGAGCCGTGGTCGCCGGGCCGGAGATCCACGCCCGCGGCGTCGCGGAGGAGTCCGCCGTCTTCGAGCAGGTGCGCACCCAGGTGGTCCAGGCCCTCGAGCAGGCCGTGGCCGGGGGCACCACCGACGTCCACCAGCTGCAGCAGGTGGTCCGTCGCGTCGTCGGCCGCTTCGCCTCCGGCCGGCTCCGCCGGCGCCCCATGATCGTCCCGGTGGTCGTCAGCGCCTGACCGCCGGTGCGCTCCGGTCACCCGCGGTGACCGGAGCGCCCGGACGGCGCCGCGGGGGCCGCCGGAGGCGGCGCCGCGCCGCCCGGGCTGGGGCCCTGGGGTGCCGCGCCGGGCTACGGTGCCGCCATGGCGACGCGCAGCACGACCTCGGCGCGCCGCTCGGGCTCTGCGCGCTCCAGCGCCGGCGGCACCCGAGACGGCTCCTCCCGGTCCGGGAGCCCGGCGAAGGGGGGCCGCGCGGCGGGGTCGTCCCCGGCGCCGCGCTCGGGAGCCTCGATCGCCGGACGCGCGGCGCGCGGGGCCTGGACGGGCACCGCCTCCGTGGTCGGCGGCGCCGTCCGCCGCGTGGGGGACGGCGCGCGCGACCTGGACCCGGCCCACCGCCGCGACGGCCTGGCCTTCTTCCTCCTCGGCCTGGGCATCCTGGTCGCGGCCCGTGAGTGGTGGGGCATCACGGGCACGCTGGGCGACGGGGTGCACGCCGTCGTGGCGGGCCTGCTCGGCCTGGTGGGCCTGCTCGTGCCGGTCCTGCTGCTGGTCACCGCGGTGCGGCTCATGCGCCACCCCGACAGCCCGGCCGCGAAGGGGCGCTCCTGGATCGGCGTCGCGGCGCTGCTGCTGGCCGCCTGCGGCCTCGTGCACCTGGCCGCCGTCGGCGCCGACGCGCCCGCCACGACCGAGCTCCTCCGCGCCGGGGGAGGGGTCGTCGGGTACGCCGCCGCCGTGCCGCTGGCGGCCGGGGCCTCGTCGGTGGTGGCCGTCCCCCTGCTCGTCCTGCTCGGCCTCTTCGGCGTGCTCGTCCTGACCTCCACCCCCGTGCACGCCGTGCCGGACCGCCTGCGCGCGCTGGGGGACCTCCTGCCGGGCCGTCGCTCCGACGACGACGAGCGCGACGACGACCGCGGGTCCGCCGGCGGCACCGCGGAGGAGTCCGTGCCCCGCCCCCGGCGGGCGCGGGGCGAGGCCCCCGCCGACGCCGCGGACGACGCACCGGCCGAGGCCGAGGGCGCGGGCGGCGCCAGCCGCGCCCGCCGGGCGGCCGAGCGGCTGCGCGCCCGCCGCAGCGGCTCCGCCGAGGAGCCCTCGGGCGAGGAGGCCGAGCCCGCGGGCTGGTCCCGCGGCTCCGGCGCCGAGCCCTACGACGCCGCGGTCGACGTCGAGACGGCGCCCGCGGGGCGCCGCCGCCGTGGTGGGGCGGGGTCGTCGCCGGCTCCCGCCCCGACCGCGGACGGGGCCGAGGCCGCTGCTCCGGCGAGCCCGTCCGCCGACGCCGCGCCCCCCGCACCGGCCGTCCCCTCCGGAGGGGCGCGGAGGCAGGCGGCCGCCGCGGAGCCCCCGGCGGAGGAGATGGAGGCGCCGCCGCTGAGCCAGCTGCCGCAGCGCGTCGAGCAGCTCCTGCTGGGCGGCGACGTCACCTACAGCCTGCCGCCGTCCGACGTGCTGACGCCGGGCTCGCCGCACAAGGCGCGCAGCGCCGCCAACGACCGCGTCGTCGAGGCGCTGACGACCGTCTTCGACAGCTTCGACATCAACGCCGCCGTCACCGGCTTCAGCCGCGGCCCGACGGTGACCCGGTACGAGGTCGAGCTCGGCACCGGCACCAAGGTCGAGCGCGTCACGGCGCTGAGCAAGAACATCGCCTACGCGGTGGCCAGCGCCGACGTCCGGATCCTGTCCCCGATCCCCGGCAAGTCCGCGATCGGCATCGAGATCCCCAACGCCGACCGCGAGACCGTCTCGCTGGGCGACGTGCTGCGCAGCCAGGCGGCGCGCAACCAGGCCCACCCCCTGGTCATGGGCGTCGGCAAGGACGTCGAGGGCGGCTACGTCGTCGCGAACCTCGCCAAGACGCCGCACCTGCTCGTCGCGGGAGCCACGGGCGCCGGCAAGTCGGGCTTCGTCAACGCGATGATCACCTCGATCCTCATGCGGGCCACGCCCGACGAGGTCCGGCTCGTCCTCGTCGACCCCAAGCGGGTCGAGCTGACGATCTACGAGGGGATCCCGCACCTCATCACGCCGATCATCACCAACCCCAAGAAGGCCGCCGAGGCCCTCGAGTGGGTGGTGCGCGAGATGGACGCGCGCTACGACGACCTGGCCACCTACGGCTTCAAGCACGTCGACGACTTCAACGCCGCCGTCCGCGCCGGCCGGGTGACCCCGGTGCCCGGCAGCGAGCGCGTGCTCCAGCCCTACCCGTACCTGCTGGTCGTCGTCGACGAGCTCGCGGACCTGATGATGGTGGCGCCGCGCGACGTCGAGGCCTCGATCCAGCGGATCACCCAGCTCGCGCGCGCCGCCGGCATCCACCTCGTGCTGGCGACGCAGCGCCCGAGCGTGGACGTCGTCACCGGCATCATCAAGGCCAACGTGCCCTCGCGGCTCGCCTTCGCCACCAGCTCGCTGGCCGACTCCCGCGTCGTGCTCGACCAGCCGGGCGCGGAGAAGCTCATCGGCCAGGGCGACGCGCTCTTCCTGCCCATGGGCAGCTCCAAGACCATGCGCGTGCAGGGGGCGTGGGTCACCGAGGCCGAGATCGGCGCCGTCGTCCGGCACGTCAAGGAGCAGCTGGCGCCGGACTACCGGGAGGACGTCGTCGTCGCGGCCCCGGCGGCCCAGGTCGACGAGGAGATCGGCGACGACCTGGAGCTGCTGCTGCAGGCCACCGAGCTCGTCGTCACGACCCAGTTCGGCTCGACGTCGATGCTCCAGCGCAAGCTGCGGGTGGGCTTCGCCAAGGCCGGTCGGCTCATGGACCTGCTGGAGTCGCGCGGCGTCGTGGGCCCCAGCGAGGGGTCCAAGGCGCGCGACGTGCTCGTGCGGCCCGACGACCTCCCCGGGACGCTCGCGGGCCTGCGCGGCGAGCCGCCGCCCGGCGGCGACGACGCCTACGACCAGGCCGTCGCGGTGGAGCCGACCGCGCCGCAGCAGACGGGCGGCTCGCGCCCTGCGCGCGGCGGCTACGGGGCCCCTGCGGAGGACGACTGGGACGCCGGCCTCCCCCCGGCGCCGCAGCGGTACGACGACGGCGCGGACGGGGACGACGAGGAGGACAGCGACGCGTGGCAGCTGACGGGACGGTGAGCGGGGCATGACCGCGGTGGTGGACGAGGTCGGGACGGTCGAGGACGAGGCCCTCGGCGAGGGCCTGGACCTGCTGGTCTGGGACGCGCCGAACATCGACATGACGCTGGCCAACGTCATCGGCGAGCGCCCCTCCCCGACGTCGCGGCCGCGCTTCGACGCGATCGCGCGCTGGCTCGTCGGCTCGGCGGCCGACCGCGACGTCGAGGGCTGCGTCTTCACGAACATCGCGCCGTCGGCCGCGCCGAACATGCGCGGCTGGGTGGAGGCCGTCCGCTCCTTCGGGTTCGCGGTCTTCGCCCGGCCCAAGGTGCACCCCGAGGACGACGTCGACGAGGCGATGCTCGAGCACATCGCGCGGCGGGCGGCCGAGGGCGGCCTGTCCCGCGTGGTGGTGGCCAGCGCGGACGGGCGGAACTTCCGCGAGCCCCTGGAGGAGCTCGCCCGCACGGGTGTCGAGTGCGTCGTCATCGCGTTCTCGGAGGTCGCGGGCTACGCCCAGGAATCCGACCTCATCACCTTCATCGACCTCGAGGACGTGCCCGGCGCCTTCACGACGCCGCTGCCGCGCATCCGCCTCGACAACCTCCCGCCCGAGGGGGCCTGGCTGCGGCCGACGCGCTCGATGCGGTCCCTGGTGGAGGCGGTCGGCTGAGGCGTCGCCCCGGCACCGGGGCGGTGTTCGCCGAGGCGTCACGGCGACGACGCGCCGGGGCGGCCCGGCGTCCACCTCGCGCGGGGTCTCATCGGCTCATGACGCAGCGCGACCACGGCCGCTCCCGCCCGATCTCCGGACCGGAGGCGGCTCCGGAGGCCGGTGCACCGTCCCGACGCGCCGTCCTGCACGGCGGCGCCGCCCTCGGCGGGGCGGCTCTCCTCGGTGCGGGCCTGGCGCCGACGAGCGCCGCCGCGGCGCCCGCGCTGCTGCGCGGCGGGCGGGCGGGGCTGAGCCACGGCGTGGCGTCGGGCGACGTGACCCGCTCGTCCGCGGTGCTCTGGGCCCGGGCCGACGCGCCGGGGCGGCTCGTGGCGGAGGTGCGGCTCCCCGGGCGCGGAGGCGGGTGGCGGACGGTCCCCGGTCCGGTGGTGACGGAGGCCTCCGACCTCACGGGCACGATCCGGCTCGAGGGGCTGCTCCCCGGCGAGCTCTACGAGTACCGGCTCGCCGTCGAGACGGCGGACGGCGCCGGGCCCTCCGAGGCCGGGCGCCTGCGGACGGCTCCGCGCGCGCGCTCGGACGTGAGCTTCACGTGGACGGGCGACACCGCCGGGCAGGGCTGGGGCCGGCGGCTCGAGGAGGGCCTGCCGGGGTTCGGCGCCATGCTCGCCACCGACCCGGACTTCGTCGTGCACTCCGGGGACACGGTCTACGCCGACGGGCCGATCGCCCCGGAGGTGCTGCTCCCGGACGGGACGACGTGGCGCAACGTCGTCAGCGACGGCGTCGAGGAGGTCGCGCAGGACCTGGACCAGTTCCGCGGCCGCCACCGGTACAACCGCGGCGACCACCACGTGCGGGCGCTCACCTCCGCCGTGCCGCTCTACGCCCAGTGGGACGACCACGAGGTGACGAACAACTGGTACCCCGGCGAGGTGCTCACCGACCCGCGGTACACGCGCGAGCGCCGCACCGACGTCCTCGCGCAGCGGGGGCGGCGGGCCTTCGTCGAGTACCACCCCCTCGACGGACGGCGCCGGGACTCCGAGGGCAAGGTCTACGGCCGCTTCGCGCGCGGCCCGCACCTCGACCTCTTCATGCTGGACATGCGCACCTACCGCGGGGTCAACACCGCGAACACCCAGCCGGCCGCCGGCCCGGAGACGCCCTTCCTGGGGCGCGAGCAGGCCGACTGGCTCGTCCGGGAGACGCGCCGCAGCCGGGCCACGTGGAAGGTCGTGCTGGCCGACATGCCGCTCGGCGTGGTGGTGCCCGACGGCTCGCTCTTCGAGGCCGTGGCCAACGGCGTCGACGGACCGCCGCTGGGGCGCGAGCTGGAGATCGCCTCGCTGCTGTCCCGCCTCAAGCGGGCCCGCGTCGGGGGCCTGGTGTGGCTGACGGCCGACGTCCACTGGTCGGCGGCCCACCGCTACGACCCCGCCGCCGCGGGCTTCTCGGACTTCGACCCCTTCTGGGAGTTCGTCGCCGGGCCGATCCACGCCGGGGCCTTCCCGGTCGGGGCGCTGGACGGCACCTTCGGGCCGCAGCGGGTCTTCGCGTCGGGGCCCTCGGGGCCGAACGAGAGCCCGGCGGGGGACCACCAGTTCTTCGGCCACGTCGCGGTCGAGGGGGCCACCGGCGCGATGACGGTCTCGTTGCGCACCTCGCGCGGCGCCGTCGTGCACTCCCAGGTGCTCGAGCCGAGCTGAGCGCGGCCCGCTCCCGTCCGGGCGGAGCGGCGGTGGCGCCTACAGTGGCGGGGGTGAGCACGTCGACCCCGCCGAGCCCCCCCGCCCCGCCCGCACGGCGGTCGGTCGCGCTCGTGACCCTCGGGTGCGTGCGCAACGAGGTGGACTCCTCCGAGCTCGCGGGGCGGCTGTCCTCCGCCGGCTGGGACCTCGTCGAGGACGCCGCCGACGCCGACGTCGCCGTGGTCAACACGTGCGGCTTCATCGAGTCCGCGAAGAAGGACTCGGTCGACGCCCTGCTCGAGGCCAACGACCTCAAGGAGACGGGGCGCACGCAGGCCGTCGTCGCCGTGGGCTGCATGGCCGAGCGGTACGGCACCGAGCTCGCGGAGCAGCTGCCCGAGGCGGACGCCGTCCTCGGCTTCGACTCCTACGCCGACCTCTCGGGCCACCTCGACGCGATCCTCGCCGGGGAGCGGCCGGCCAGCCACGTGCCGCGCGACCGGCGCAGGCTGCTGCCGCTGTCGCCGACCGCCCGTCGCGGCACCACGGTGGCGACCCCCGGCCACGGCAGCTCGCCGGGCGAGGAGGCTGCGGCGGACGCGCGCGCGGCCGACCTCGCACCGGCGTCGGGCCCGCCGGTGCTGCGGCGCCTGCTCGAGCCCGGGCGCCCGTGGGCGCCGCTGAAGCTGGCGTCGGGGTGCGACCGCCGCTGCACCTTCTGCGCCATCCCGGCCTTCCGCGGCGCCTACCTCTCGCGCCCGCCGGAGGACGTGCTCGCCGAGGCGCGCTGGCTGGGGGAGCAGGGGGTGCGCGAGCTCCTCCTCGTGAGCGAGAACTCGACGTCCTACGGCAAGGACCTGGGCGACCTGCGCGCCCTCGAGCAGCTGCTGCCGCGCCTGGCCGCCGTCGACGGAGTCGAGCGCGTGCGGGTCACCTACCTGCAGCCCGCCGAGGTCCGCCCCGGCCTGCTCGAGGCCGTCGCCGGCACCGACGGCGTGGCCGACTACTTCGACCTGTCCTTCCAGCACTCCGCGCCCGCCCTGCTGCGCCGCATGCGCCGGTTCGGCGGCACGGACGACTTCCTGGCCCTCCTGGAGCGCGTGCGGGCGCTGGCCCCGCTCGCCGGGGTCCGCTCCAACGTCATCGTGGGCTTCCCCGGGGAGACCGAGGCTGACGTCGAGGAGCTCATGGGCTTCCTCGAGGCGGCGCGCATGGACGTCACCGGGGTCTTCGGCTACTCCGACGAGGACGGCACCGAGGCGGTGGGCCTCGACGGCCACCTGGCGCCCGAGGTCGTCGAGGAGCGCCGCGAGCGCGTCGAGCAGCTGGTCGAGGCCCTCGTCGACGAGCGCGCCGGCGAGCGGGTGGGCGAGCGCGTGCGCGTCCTCGTCGAGGAGCTCTCCGACGAGCCGGACGAGTCGGGCGCCGACGTCGTCGTGGGCCGGGCCGAGCACCAGGGCCCCGAGGTCGACGGGTCCGTCGACGTCGTCCTGCCCCAAGGCGCTCCGCGGCCGCGCGTCGGCGACCTGGTCGAGGCCGTCGTCACGGGCTCGGCCGGTGTCGACCTCGTCGCGGAGCCGGTCCGGTGAGCTCCTGGCTCGTGGCCCGGCGGCACGCCGACGGCACCGCGAGCGCCTGGAACATCGCCAACGCCCTGACGGTCCTGCGCATCTTCCTGGTGCCGCTCATGGCGGTCCTGCTCCTCGTGGAGGAGGGGCAGGACCCGTGGTGGCGCCTCGCCGCCGCCGCCGCCTTCGGCGTGGCCATCGCCACCGACAAGGTGGACGGCGACCTCGCCCGGCGCCACGACCTCGTCACGGACTTCGGCAAGCTCGTCGACCCCATCGCCGACAAGGCCCTCATCGGCACGGCGCTGGTGCTGCTCTCGCTGCTGGGCGAGCTGCCGTGGTGGATCACCGTGGTCGTGCTCGGCCGCGAGCTCGGGATCACGGCGCTGCGCTTCGTGGTCATCCGCCACGGGGTCATCCCCGCCTCGCGCGGCGGCAAGCTGAAGACGGTGCTCCAGAGCCTGGCGATCATGCTGTACCTGCTGCCGACGCCCGAGGTGCTCGCCGGCGTGAAACCGGCGCTCGCCCTCGGCGTCATGCTCCTCGCGGTGCTGGTGACGGTCGTGACCGGCCTCGACTACGTCGTCTCGGCGCTGCGCCTGCGTCGCGAGGGTCGCCGCGCGAGGGCCGCTCGCGGCCGGGACGCGCGGGGCCGGGGTGCGCAGGACCCCTCGGTCCCGAGCGCGGGGGACGGCGGACCGGTGCGCCACGGGCCGGGGGAGCGCGGTGGCCCGGGCCGCTGACGGATCCGACGCGGGCGAGCCGGCCACCGCCGGGGCGCACGGCGACGTCAGGACCCGCTGCGTGCGGCGAGCGCTGGAGCGGGGCCTGAGCCTCGCGACCGCGGAGTCCCTGACCGCCGGGCTGGTCTGCGCCGGGCTGGCGGACGTGCCGGGCGCCTCGGGCGCGCTGCGCGGCGGCGTCGTCGCGTACGCCACCGAGCTCAAGCGGGATCTGCTCGACGTCCCCGCTGACCTGCTCGCGCGCGAGGGGCCCGTGCACCCCGACGTGGCCCTGGCCATGGCCGCCGGCGTGCGCCGCCGGCTGGGCGCCGACGTCGGCGTCGCGACCACGGGCGTCGCCGGACCGGGGCCCTCGGACGGTCGCTCCGCCGGCACCGCCTACGCGGCGGTGGTGGGGCCCGGCGGAGGCCGGGTCCTCCCGCTGCACCTGCCGGGCGACCGGGCCGCCGTGCGTGCCGCGACGGCGCACGCCGCGCTGGCGCTGCTGGCCGAGGTCCTCGAGGCCCCCGACGACGCCCCCCCTGGCGGCTCCCCGCCCACCGACGCCCCGGCCCCGGGCACGGCCGACCCGCGGTCTCGGTGAGCGAGCGCGGGCGTCCGGGCGGAACACCGTCCAGCGGCCGCCCGTTGGACGAGGCATGCACGTCTCCCGGGTCCCCGCGCCCTCCCGGCCCTCGTCCGGGTACCGTGGTTCCGACCGCACCGCACCGCCCCGTCGACCGTCACCGCCGACCCGCCCGGCCCACGCCGCCGGCCCCCGGGCCACCGGCACCCGCCACACGGGCCCTGCACCCGCCCGGGCGACGTCCGCACCGCAGCAGACGCACGACCCGAGCACGAGAGGGGGACATCCGGTGATCCTCCTGCGCCGCGAGCTCGGTGACGCCCTCCGCGACCTGCGCCAGAAGCAGGGGCGCACGCTCCGCGAGGTCTCCGGGACGGCCCGCGTCAGCCTCGGCTACCTCTCGGAGGTCGAGCGCGGGCAGAAGGAGGCGTCCTCCGAGCTGCTGTCCTCGATCTGCGGCGCCCTCGGCACCCCGCTGTCCGTCGTCCTCAGCGAGGTCAGCGACCGGGTGGCCCTCGCCGAGGACCTCAGGGTCCCCGACGTGGTGCCGGCCGACCTCGTGGGCGAGGACGTCCGCGGCCCCGAGGGCCTGGTCAGCGCCGCCTGAGGCGCACCGCGTCCCGCTCCCAGGAGGACCCGCACGGCTCGTGCCGTGCGGGTCCTCCTGCGTCCGGGGGGCGCTCGGCGCCGACCTGGGCCCCTCGGCGCAGTCGGGGCTCGAGGACCGCGCGCGGGCCCGAGGACTCGACCGAGCGCGGGCCTGCGACCCCGAGCGGGCGCGGAGGCGGGCCTGAGACCTCGGCCGTGCGAGCGGCCGCGCGACGCCGTGCGAGCGGCGTGGAGGGACCTCCAGCCCGGGGTCCGGGCTCAGGCTCGGGGCGACGTGCCCCGACGGCGCGGGGCCGTCCCGCCCCGGCGGTCGTGGCCCAGCGGCGCCTGCGGGCGCCCGTCGTCCGTGGGCCGCGGGCCCGGCTGGCACGTCGGGCAGGAGAAGGCGCTGCGCGCGGTGGGCCCCGAGCCGATCGGCGCCACGCGCACGGTGGTCCCGCAGCGCAGGCAGGGCAGGCCCGACCGGGCGTGCACGTAGCGGTTGCGCCCGGGCCGCGCGTCCCCCGTGGTGGTCTGGACCGGGTCGCGGGCGTCGGCGGCCGCGCGCATCATCCGTCGCGTGCGGGCCAGGAGACCCGGCACGTCGCGCACGTCGCGCACGGGCGTCCACGGGCTCGTGCCGCGCAGGAACAGCGCCTCGCTCATCCAGAAGGTCCCGATGCCGGCCACGAGCCGCTGGTCGAGGAGCGCCCAGCCGACCTCCCGGTCGCCGCCGGCGAGGACCGCCGCGGCGGCGTCCTGAGCACCGCCGGCGTCCCAGCCGTCGGCGAGCAGGTCAGGACCGAGGTGACCGACGAGCTGGTCCTCCTCGGCCGTCGGGACGAGGTCGAGCATGCCCAGCCGGTGGCCGACGGCGGTCCACTCGTCGGTCACCAGGACGGCCCGCACGCCGTCCGGGGCCCCGCCGCGCAGCGGCCGCACCCGCGAGGCACCGCTCCGGCGCTCGTCCTCGGGGGCGGTGCGCTGGACGTGCCACGAGCCGTCCATCCGCAGGTGGCTGTGCAGGCTCGCGCCGGCGTCGGTGCGCACGAGCAGGTGCTTCCCACGCGCGACGACCTCGACGACGACCTGCCCGGACAGGTCGGCGCCCGCCAGGGTCGGCCAGCGCAGGTCGCTGCGGCGCAGCACGCGCCCGGCCAGGGCCGCGTCCAGGCGGCGGGCCGAGCGCAGGACGGTGTCACCCTCGGGCACGGCCGACCTCCTCCGACGCCGCCCCGCCGAGGCCCCGCCCGGCCTCCGCCCGTCCGGCGCTCGCCCGCCTGGTCGCCGACCGCCTGGCCTCCGCCCACCCGGCCGCCGACCCGGCCGCCGACCCGGCCGCCGCAGCGCCTCCGCGCGCCGTGGCGCTCACGGCCGCAGCCGCAGGCCGCGCGGCGTGGGGACGAAGCCCGCCTCCTCGAGGGCGGCCGCGACCCCGCCGGTCTCGGTGAGCACGGAGGCGCCGTCGGCGCGCTGCACGAGCAGCTGGCCGAGCCCGCCGTCGCGGACGGCGGCGACGAGCGCCTCGGCCGCGGCGCGCAGGTCCTCGGGATGGGCGGACCAGGTCCGCACCGACCGCCCCCCGCGCTCGACGTAGAGCAGCAGCTGCCCCTCGCGCACGACGACGAGCGCCCCCGCGGCGCGCGCCGGCCGGTGCGCGCGCCCACCACCGCTCTCGCCGTCGCCGGTGGCCGGTTCGCGCTCGTCCGGGGCGCCGGGGTCCTCGGCGTCCGCGCCCGACGAGGTCGGCGCACCGCCGGAGGAGCCGCGCTCCGGCCACGGCAGAGCCGCTCCGAAGGGGTTGGCGGGGTCGCACGCGGACAGGACGTCCGCCGCGGGACGACGCGCTGCGCCGTCGGCGGGCGGACCCCCCGGCGCCTCCCCGAGCGGCCGGGCCACCGCCCGCAGGCGGTCGACGGCCCCGGGACCGGCGAACTGCGACGCCCCCAGGCCCTCCACGAAGTAGCCGCGGCGCACGCGCCCGGCGTCCTCCATCGCGGCGAGCACCCGGTACACGCCCGCGAAGCCGCCGGCGACGCGCTCGGCCGCCACCGAGCCCCGCGTCACGACGCCGTAGCGGTCCAGGAGGACCTCGGCGAGCGCCGCGGCGCGCACCGTGGCGTCCTCCTCGGCCGCAGGCAGGAGCGACCACCGCCCCGCCGCGTGCGGGGGGCCGCCCCGGACCGGGACGCTCGGGCGGCCGGGCCGCGACCGGCCCGCCGCCCAGCCGCGGCGGCTGCTGGCGTAGCGCGAGCGCGGCGGCGCGGGCGCGGTGCGGTGGCGCGTGCGACCGCCCCGCAGGCGGGCTCGCAGCGGGCTGAGGGTGTCGTTCGTCAGGCGGCCGTCCCAGACGAGGTCCCACAGCACGTCGGCGAGAGCTTCGTCGTCGCTCGATCCGACCGCGTCGGCGAGCGCCCGGAAGAAGTAGGCGCCCCCTCCGTCGAGGGCGTCCAGCACGGCGCGGTGGTCGTCGGTGAGCTCGAGCGCGTCGTCGTCGCGCCCGGCGGGGGGCGCGGGGGCGCGAGCCCCGTCGGGCAGGTCCCACGCCGGGCGGGGCCGCAGCGTCAGGTGCGCGGAGTCCGCCAGGTGCAGCGAGACCCACCCGTCGTCGCCGGGCAGCGCGCCGTGGCCGCACCACACCACCTCGCCCGACGCGGTGAGCTCGTCCAGGAGCGCCGGCGTGTAGCGCTGCAGGCGCGCGGGGAGGACGAGCGACTCCAGGGCGCTGGCGGGGAGCACGGCACCGGCGAGCTGCTCGACGACGCGCACGAGCCCCTCGGCGCCGCGCAGGCGCGCTCCCACGCCCTGCCAGCGGGGGACGAACGCGGCCAGGTCCTCGGGCGGCACCGGCTCGACCTCCGCGCGCAGCGCCGCCAGGGATCGGCGGCGGAGCACGCGCAGCACCTCGGCGTCGCACGCGTGCTCGGCGTGGTCGGCGTCCGAGGGGGCCTGCTCGAGCACCGGGTCGCCCTCGTCGAGCCGCCCGCGGACGCCGTCGGGCAGCAGGTCGCCCCGCACGAGGCGCCCGCGCTGCTCCAGGCGGCGCAGGGCCGCGTCGACCACGGCGGTCCCGAGGCCCAGCCTCCGGGCCAGCGCAGCGGGTGCGAAGGGCACGTGCGTGCGTGCGTAGCGCGAGACGAGCTCGCCGACCGGGTCCGGCACCGGGGCGGTGAACGCCTCGGGCACGCCCACGGGCAGCGGGGTGCCGAGGGCGTCGCGCAGGCGCCCGGCGTCCTCGATCGCCGCCCACCGCTCCTCGCCCGCGACGCGCACGGCGATGACGCGGCGGGTGCGCTCGAGCTCGGCCAGCCATCCCTCGACCGCCGGCAGGCGCGCTGCGGCGGCCGCCTCCGCCGCCGCGGCGTCGGGGCCGGGCCCGTCGTCGACGGCGTCCTCCGCGCCGGTGTCCTCGTCCGGGACGGGGGAGGGGCTCGCCCCTGCGCTGGGCTGCGTGGCCGCGGCCGCGCTGCCGGCGTCCGGCCGGGTGCGGCGGGCCACCTCCAGGGAGCTCAGCGGGCCCAGGACGCGCAGCAGGTCGGCGACGTCCTCGCGCCCGCGCGCCCCCCGCCCGGGCGCGAGCCGCTGCAGCTCGGCGTGGGTGCGCAGCACCGCCTCGGGGTCCAGGAGGTCGGCCAGCGCCGCGCCCTCGCCGCGCCCGAGCAGCTCGGCCAGCAGGCCCGGGTCGAGGGACAGGGCGGCCGCGCGGCGCTCGGCGAGGGGGGAGTCGCCCTCGTAGAGGAACTGGGCGACGTAGCCGAACATCAGGCTGCGGGCGAAGGGCGACGGCTGCTGCGTCGTGACCTCGACGACCCGCACGGCGCGCGAGCGCAGCTCGCGCAGCAGCTGCTCGAGCGCCGGTACGTCGAAGACGTCCTGCAGGCACTCGCGGACCGTCTCGAGGACGATCGGGAACGACGGGTAGCGGCTGGCCACCTCGAGCAGCTGGGCGGCGCGCTGGCGCTGCTGCCACAGCGGCTGGCGCCGGTCGGGGCTCCGCCGGGGCAGCAGCAGGGCCCGGCCGGCGCACTCTCGGAAGCGGGCCGCGAAGAGCGCCGAGCCGCCGAGCTCGTCGGTCACGACGTGCGAGACGTCGTCGGGGTCCATGAGCAGCACGTCGGCCAGGTCGGGCAGCCCCGCTCCGCCGCCGTCCTCGCCGCCGTCGTCGTCCGCCCCGCCGAGGCCGCCCCCGTCGTAACCGACGTCCGGCAGGCGGAGCACGAGGCCGTCGTCGGCGGGCATGGCCTGCACGTCCACGCCGAACCGCTCGCGCATGCGGGCCGCCACCGCCAGCGCCCAGGGGGCGTGCAGCTGCTGGCCGAACGGGGAGTGGACGACGACGCGCCAGTCCCCGAGCTCGTCGCGGAAGCGCTCCACCACGATCGTGCGGTCGTCGGGCAGGTGGCCCGTGGCCTCCTGCTGCTCGCGCAGGTAGCCGAGCAGGTTGTCGACGGCCCAGGCGTCCAGGCCCGCGGCGCGGGCGCGGTCGCGGGCCACGTCGCCGTCCCAGCCGCCGGGCGCGGCGGCCAGCTCGCGCACGAAGGCCCCGAGCGCGCGCCCCAGCTCGGCGGGGCGGCCGAGGGAGTCGCCGTGCCAGAAGGGCAGCTTGCCGGGCTGGCCGGGCGCGGGGGTCACGAGCACCTGGTCGCGGGTGATGTCCTCGATGCGCCAGGTGGAGGCGCCGAGGGTGAACACGTCCCCCACCCGGGACTCGTAGACCATCTCCTCGTCGAGCTCCCCGACGCGCCGGCCCGGGCCCTCGCCGGAGGCGAGGAAGACCCCGTACAGACCGCGGTCGGGGATGGTGCCGCCGCTGGTGACCGCCAGGCGCTGCGCCCCCGGGCGCCCGCTCAGCACGCCGGTGACGCGGTCCCAGACCACGCGCGGGCGCAGCTCGGCGAACTCCTCGCTGGGGTAGCGCCCCGAGAGCATGTCGAGGACGGCCTCGAGCACGCCGCGGGAGAGGTTCTCGAAGGAGGCCGCCCGCCGCACGAGCGCCTCGAGGTCGTCGACCGACCAGTCGTCCATGGCCGTCATCGCCACGACCTGCTGGGCGAGAACGTCCAGCGGCGAGGAGGGGATGCGCAGCTCCTCGATGCGGCCCGCGCGCATCCGCTCGGTGACGACGGCCGTCTGCACGAGGTCGCTGCGGAACTTGGGGAACAGGACGCCGCGGCTGACCGCCCCGACCTGGTGGCCGGCGCGGCCCACGCGCTGGAGCCCGCTGGCCACGCTCGGCGGGGACTCCACCTGGACCACCAGGTCGACCGCGCCCATGTCGATGCCCAGCTCGAGGCTGGAGGTGGCCACCACGGCGGGCAGGCGACCGCTCTTGAGGTCGTCCTCGATGAGCGCGCGCTGCTCCTTGCTCACCGAGCCGTGGTGGGCCCGTGCCAGCACCGCCGGGGCGCCCGCGGACGTCCCGGCCTGCGCCATCACCTCGGCCGGGGGGCGCCGCGGGCGCTCGGCGCGCCGCGTGCCCGCCGACGCCGCCCACTGCGGCCCCTCGTCGCCGTCCTCGGCGTCGTCGCCGTCCGCGCCGTCGGTCGGGTCGCCGTCGTCGTCGCCCGCGCCGAAGAGCTCGGGGGCGTCGCCCGGGGACAGCCGGCGGGGCTCGCCGCCGCCCGGGGCCTCCTGCTCGAGGTCGACGACGCCCTCGGCCGCCTCCAGCCGCTCGGTCCACGTCTCGTTGAGGCGGGCGGTGAGGCGCTCGGCCAGGCGGCGGGAGTTGGCGAAGACGATGGTGGAGCGCTGCTCGCCCTCGACCGGGGCGACGAGGTCGACGATGCGCTCCTCGACGGAGGGCCAGATCGACGTGGTGCGCTGCGCCCCGGCGGCGGCGCCGGTCAGGTCGTCCGTGGTCTCGCCGAGGCGCGACATGTCCTCGACGGGGACGACCACCGACAGGTCGAACTGCTTCTCCGACGGCGGCTGCACGATCGTCACCGCGCGCCCGCCGTCCTCGCCCGGCGCCCGAGCCCCGGCGAGGAAGCGGGCGACGGCCTCGGGCGGGCGCACCGTGGCGGACAGGCCGATGCGCTGGGCGGGGCGCGGCAGCATGGCGTCGAGGCGCTCGAGGGAGAGGGCCAGGTGCGCGCCCCTCTTGGTGCCGGCGACGGCGTGCACCTCGTCGAGCACCACCGTGGTGACCCCGGCGAGGGACTCGCGCGCCTTCGAGGTGAGCACGAGGAACAGCGACTCGGGCGTCGTGATGAGCACGTCCGGCGGGCGGCGGGCCTGGAGGCGGCGGTCGGCCTGGGAGGTGTCGCCCGAGCGGATGCCGACCTGCACGTCCGGCTCCGGGAGGCCGAGGCGCACGCGCTCGTGGCTGATGCCCGTGAGCGGTGCGCGCAGGTTGCGCTGGACGTCGCTGGCCAGGGCCTTGAGCGGCGAGACGTACAGCACCCGGCAGCGCTGGGCGGGCTCCGGGACGGGCTCGCTGACGAGCCGGTCGATGGACCACAGGAAGGCCGACAGCGTCTTGCCCGAGCCCGTGGGCGCGACGACGAGCGTGTGGTCCCCGCTGCTGATGGCCTCCCACGCTCCGGCCTGGGCGGACGTCGGGGCGGCGAAGGCCCCGGTGAACCAGCGGCGGGTCGCCTCGGAGAAGCGCTCGAGGACGACCGAGCGGTCCGCCGGCTCCCCGGCCGCGGCGCCGGGGCGCGGGTCGACGGCCGCGCTCCCGCGCGCCCCTGCCGTCGTGCCCCTCGCTGCCGCCACGACGTGGATCCTGCCCCGGACCCCCGACAGCCGTGCGCCGGGGCGGTCCACGGGGGCTGCCGCCCGTCCGCGCCGCCGGGTGGCACCCTGGTCCCGTGCGGTTGAGCGAGTTCTGGCGGCTGATGGCGGACGAGCTGGGCGCCGCCTACGCGCGGTCGGTCGCCTCCACCCAGGTCATCGGGGCGCTGGACGGACGGACCCCCGACCAGGCCCTCGAGGCCGGGACCCCGCCGCGCGAGGTCTGGGCCGCCGTGTGCGACGCCATGGACGTGCCGCCCGAGCGCAGGCTCGGGCGCGACGAGCCGGCTCGTCGCCCCTGACGAGCGCGGCGCTCCTCCTCGCCCGGCGACGCGCCGGGCGAGGACCACCTCATCGAACGCCTGTTCGCCTACGCTGTGCGCACAGGACGGCCCCACCGGTCGTCCGTCCACAGCTCACGGGCGCAGGAGGCCCGCTGTCGGTGGGTGCTCCTAGCGTCGCCCCGACGGATGAGAAGCCACCCCGGCCACCGGCCGGCGCAGACCCTGAGGTGAAGAACATGGCCGGAACGGCAACGGCAGACCGCGGCAAGGCGCTCGAGACGGCGCTGGCGCAGATCGACCGCCAGTTCGGCAAGGGCTCGGTCATGCGGCTCGGGGACGAGGTCCGCGCGCCCATCGCCACCATCCCCACGGGCTCCATCGCCCTCGACGTCGCCCTCGGCATCGGGGGGCTGCCCCGCGGCCGCGTCGTGGAGATCTACGGCCCGGAGTCCAGCGGCAAGACGACCGTGGCGCTGCACGCCGTCGCGAACGCGCAGAAGGCCGGCGGCATCGCGGCGTTCATCGACGCCGAGCACGCGCTCGACCCGGACTACGCCCAGAAGCTCGGCGTCGACACCGACGCGCTGCTGGTCAGCCAGCCCGACACGGGGGAGCAGGCGCTCGAGATCGCCGACATGCTCATCCGGTCCGGCGCCCTCGACATCATCGTCATCGACTCGGTGGCGGCCCTGGTGCCCCGCGCGGAGATCGAGGGCGAGATGGGCGACAGCCACGTCGGCCTGCAGGCCCGCCTGATGTCCCAGGCGCTCCGGAAGATCACGGGGGCGCTCAGCACCTCGGGCACCACCGCCATCTTCATCAACCAGCTGCGCGAGAAGATCGGCGTGATGTTCGGCTCGCCCGAGACCACGACCGGCGGCAAGGCGCTGAAGTTCTACTCCTCGGTGCGCCTGGACGTGCGCCGGATCGAGACGCTGAAGGACGGCACCGAGCCGGTCGGCAACCGCACCCGGGTCAAGGTCGTCAAGAACAAGGTGAGCCCGCCGTTCAAGCAGGCGGAGTTCGACATCCTCTACGGGCTGGGCATCTCCCGGGAGGGCGGCCTCATCGACATGGGGGTCGAGCAGGGCTTCGTCCGGAAGTCGGGCGCCTGGTACACGTACGACGGCGACCAGCTGGGGCAGGGCAAGGAGAACGCGCGCGCCTTCATGCGCGACAACCCCGACCTCGCCGACGAGCTCGAGAAGAAGATCAAGGAGAAGCTCGGCGTCGGGCCCCGCGTGGACGCCCCGGCCGAGCCGGTGGAGGCCGAGGTCGCGTTCTGAGCGGCCAGGAGCCCCCCGAGGGCGGCGCCGGCCGGAGGTCCTCCGGCCGGCGCGCGCGGGGCCAGCGAGGCGCCCACGGCGGCGCTGCCCCCGGAGCAGCCGCGGAGCCGCCGCCCTCCCAGGCCGGTGATCCCGACGCGGACCCGGTGGCCGTCGCGCGGAACATCGCGCTGCGGCAGTTGACCATGGCGCCGCGCAGCCGTGCCGAGCTCGCGACGAAGATGGCGGCCAAGGGCGTCGAGGACGCCGTCGCAGAGCAGGTGCTCGACCGCCTCACCGAGGTCGGGCTCGTCGACGACGTCGCCTACGCCGGGATGCTCGTCCGCTCCCAGCAGGAGGGCCGGGGTCTCGCCCGACGCGCGCTGCTCCACGAGCTGCGGCAGAAGGGCGTGGACGACGACGTCGCCCGCGACGCCCTCGAGGACGTCAGCGACGAGGACGAGCGGGAGAGCGCGGAGCGCGTCGTCGCCCGCAAGCTGCGGGCCACGCGCGGCCTCGACCGCGCGGTGCGCGAGCGCCGCCTCGTCGGCGTCCTGGCGCGCAAGGGCTACCCGGGTGGCGTCGCCTTCGCGGTGGTGCGTGCGGCACTGGAGGCCGAGGAGGGGCAGGGCGCCGGAGGCTGACCGCGCCGAGGGCGGACGAAGGGTCTCTGTCGGCCTCCGGGGATCTCCGCCGCCGTGGGACGGCGGGGCCTCGGTCCTCGTCGGTCAGGCGCGGACGGCCTGCTCGGCTTCCTCCACCTCAGGTGATGTCGACCGGCTGCGGCTGAGGCGACGCTCGAGGACCACGGCCAGCCGTCCGATCACGAGGTTGATGGCGATGTAGATCACGGCGACCACGAGGAGCGTCTGCAGGCCGTTGTTGAGCACGGTGCGCAGCTGCAGCCCCTGCCGTGCGAGGTCGTCGAGCCCGGTCAGGACCACCGCTCCCAGGGCGGTGTCCTTGAGGATGACGACGAGCTGGCTGATGAGCGCCGGCAGCATCGAGCGGAAGGCCTGGGGCAGCTGGATGCCGCGCATGACCTGACCTCGCGTGAGGCCGACAGCGCTGCCGGCCTCCACCTGCCCGCGCGGCACGGCCAGGACGCCGGCGCGCAAGATCTCGCTGATGATCACGCAGTTGTAGAGCGTCAGCCCGATGACGAGGGCCCACTGCGGCCCGGAGTCCCAGCCCACGGCGGGCAGGGCCACGGAGACCAGCAGGATCGTCACGACGACGGGCAGGCCCCGGAGCAGCTCGACGACGCCGATGAGCGGGATGCGTCCGGCCGTCGGCAGGCTGAGGCGCGCGACGGCGATGACGACGCCGATCACGAGGGAGAGCACCATGGCGGCCGCGCCGAGGACGACGGTCCAGGCGGCTCCGCGCCCGAGCCGCTGCCAGACCAGGGGGAACTCCTCCGTCCTGGGGTCCAGCAACGGGGCCCACAGGGCGGCGTCGAACTGCCCGCGCTCGTGGAGGCGGAGGACGGCGGCGACCACGACGGCTGCGATGAGGACGGCGGCGACGCCGGTCGCCACCCGGACGCGGCGACGCCCCCGGGGGCCGAGCTCGTCGAAGAGGACGGGCGTGGGGGCGCTCACCGCGACACCGCCATCCGGCGCTCGACGACCATGAGGATCGCGCCCGCGGTCAGGGTCATGACGAGGAAGCCGACCGCCGTCCCGGCGATGGAGGGCAGCCGCTCGTAGCCCAAGGCGCTCGCCATGCGGCGGTAGGCGCTGAAGAGGTCGCCCGACACCCCGATGGCGCCGACGACCGCGCTGTTCTTGATCATGGCGATGATGACGCTCCCGGTCGGCGGTACCACGGTCCGCAGCGCCTGCGGGAGGACGACGAGGGAGAGGTTCTGCCGGAAGGTCAGCCCGAGAGCTCGCGCCGCCTCCGCCTGCCCCGCGTCCACGGCGTTGACGCCGCTGCGCACGCTCTCGCACACGAAGGCCGCCGTGTACACCACGAGGCCGACGGTCCCGAGCGCGAAGAAGTCCCAGGTCACGCCGAAGGCCGCGGGCACCCCGAACGCGAAGAAGAACAGCACGATCGTCAGGGGCGTGTTGCGGATGGTCGCGACGTAGAGGGCCCCGAGCCGCTGGAGCACCGGGACGGGCGAGACCCGGAAGGCCGCCAGCAGGATCCCCAGCGCGAGCGAGCCGGCAGCGGCCCACAGGACGATCTCCAGGGACCGCCAGAACCCCGAGACGTACAGGTCGAGGTTGTCGAGCACGGGCTCCACGCCCACCTCCGAGGTCGTTGTCCAGGCACAGCAGCGGGGCGGACGAGGACGGGATCCCCGTCCGCCCCGAGGACGGCTCCGCCGTCGCGGGCCCTCAGGCCGTCAGGCGGTCGTCCGTCACACGCACTCGTCGGGCTCGGGCAGGTCGGGGACCTCGGTGCCCTCGAACTGGCCCGCCGTCGCCGTCCAGGCCTCCTCGTAGTACCCGGAGTCCGCAGCCTCCTGGAGCGCCTCGTTGACGAACTCGCAGAACTCGACGTCGCCCTTCTCGATCCCGATGCCGTACGGCTCCTCGGTGAACTGCTCGCCGACGAGCTTGTAGGCGCCCTCGGAGCCCGCGACGAAGCCCGTGAGGATGACGTTGTCCGTGGTGACGGCCTGCACCTGCCCGTTGTCGAGCGCGGAGATGCAGTCGTCGTAGATGCCGAACTCGACGAGCTGGCCGGGGCTCGCCAGGTACTCGCGGATGTTCTCCGCGGGGGTCGAGCCGGTGACCGAGCACACGACCTGGTCGGGGTTGTCCGCCAGGTCCTCGGGGCCGGCGATGACGTCGTTGTCCGAGGCCACGAGGATCTGCTGGCCGGCCACGTAGTAGGGCCCGGCGAAGGTGATGCGCTCGCGGCGCTCGTCGTTGATCGTGTACGTCGCCACGACCATCTCGACGTCGCCGTTCTCGAGGAGCTCCTCGCGCTGCGCGCTGGGGGCCTCCGTCCAGGTGATGTCCTCGGGGGCGATGCCCATCTGGCCGGCGATGTACTCGGCGATGCGGACGTCGAAGCCGTCCGGCGTCTCGTCGAGGCCCTGGAGGCCGAAGCCCGGCTGGTCGAACTTCGTCCCGATGGTCATGGACCCGGCCTCGGCGATCTCGGCCATGGTCGTGCCCTCGGCGAACTCCGGGGCCTCCGCCACGGTGGGCTCGGTCTCCGAGCCGCCGGAGCCGGAGTCGTCGCCGCCGCAGCCGGCGAGGACGAGGGCGCCGGTCGCGAGGCCGGCGGCGAGGGTCAGGGATCGGGTGCGCACGGGGGGTCTCCTCCGGTCGGTGGCCGGCCCCGCTGGTCGCGGGTCCCGGGACGTGCTGGTGGGGCTGGTCAGTGGGTGAAGATCTTCGAGAGGAAGTCCTGGGCCCGCGGCGACCTCGGCGCGGTGAAGAACGTCTCGGGGTCGGCCTGCTCCACGAGCTCGCCGTCGGCCATGAACACGACCCGGTCGGCGGCCTTGCGGGCGAACCCCATCTCGTGGGTCACGACGACCATCGTCATGCCGCTCGTCGCCAGGTCGGTCATGACGTCGAGGACCTCGCTGATCATCTCCGGGTCGAGGGCCGACGTCGGCTCGTCGAAGAGGATGACCTTCGGCTCCATGGCCAGGGCCCGCGCGATGGCGACGCGCTGCTGCTGGCCCCCGGACAGCTGCGCCGGGTACTTGTCGGCCTGGTGGCCGACGCCGACCCGCTCCAGCAGCTCGCGCCCGCGCCGGTCCGCGTCCGCCTTCTTGACCCCGCGCACCTTCGTCGGGCCCAGGGTGACGTTCTCGAGGACCGTCTTGTGCGCGAAGAGGTTGAACGACTGGAAGACCATGCCGACGTCGGAACGCAGCCGGGCGAGCTCCTTGCCCTCGGCGGGCAGCTCGGCGCCGTCGATGGTGATCGACCCGCCGTCGATGCTCTCGAGGCGGTTGATCGTGCGGCACAGCGTCGACTTGCCGGACCCGGAGGGGCCGATCACGACGAGCACCTCGCCGCGGCCGACGACGAGGTCGACGCCCTTCAGCACGTGCAGGTCGCCGAAGTGCTTGTCGACGCCGGACATGACGACGAGAGGCTCGCGGCTGGTGGGCGTCCGGCCGGTCGCCCCGCCCTCGGGAGTGGTCACGCGGCGCAACATAACCGCGCCGCCGCGGCCGCAGGGCAGCGGCGCGCGAGGCGGAGGCGTCGTGACGGCATCGTGACGAGCCGCCGTACCCTGGTGCCGCCATGACTGCCACCGCTGACGCCCCCACCGCCGCCCCCGCCGCGTCGGAGGCCACGACCGCCCCCGCGGGCCGCACGTACGCGGTGCGCACCTTCGGCTGCCAGATGAACGTCCACGACTCCGAGCGCCTGGCCGGCTCGCTCGAGGCGGCCGGCTACGCGCCGCTGCCGGCGGGGGAGCGCCCCGAGGCGGCGGACGTCGTGGTGTTCAACACGTGCGCGGTGCGCGAGAACGCGGACAACAAGCTCTACGGCAACCTCGGCCAGCTCGCGCCGGTCAAGGCCTCGCGCCCGGGCATGCAGATCGCCGTCGGCGGGTGCCTGGCGCAGAAGGACCGCTCGACGATCGTCGCCAAGGCCCCCTGGGTGGACGTCGTCTTCGGCACCCACAACATCGGGTCGCTGCCGGCGCTGCTCGAGCGCGCCGCGCACAACCGCCGCGCCGAGGTCGAGATCCTCGAGTCGCTCGAGGTCTTCCCCTCCACGCTGCCGACCAAGCGGGACTCCGCGGCCTCGGGGTGGGTGTCCATCAGCGTCGGCTGCACCAACACGTGCACCTTCTGCATCGTCCCCGCGCTGCGCGGCACCGAGAAGGACCGCCGCCCCGGGGACGTCCTCGCCGAGGTGCAGGCGCTCGTGGACGACGGCGCCGTCGAGGTCACGCTGCTGGGCCAGAACGTCAACACCTACGGCATCGAGCTGGGGGACCGCGGCGCCTTCGCCAAGCTGCTGCGCGCCTGCGGGGACGTCGAGGGCCTCGAGCGCGTGCGCTTCACGAGCCCGCACCCGGCGTCCTTCACCGACGACGTCATCGCCGCGATGGCCGAGACGCCGAACGTGATGCCGCAGCTGCACATGCCGCTGCAGGCGGGCTCGGACCGCGTGCTGCGCGCGATGCGCCGCTCCTACCGCAGCAGCCGCTTCCTGGGGATCCTCGACCGCGTGCGCGCCGCGATGCCGGACGCGGCCATCTCCACCGACCTCATCGTCGGCTTCCCGGGGGAGACGGAGGAGGACTTCCAGGCCACGCTCGACGTCGTCGCGGCGTCCCGCTTCGCCCAGGCCTTCACGTTCCAGTACTCCCCGCGCCCGGGCACGCCCGCCGCGACGATGGAGGACCAGGTGCCCAAGGCCGTGGTCCAGGAGCGCTTCGAGCGCCTCGTCGCGCTGCAGGAGCAGATCAGCTGGGACGAGAGCAGGACCCAGGTGGGCCGCGAGGTCGAGGTGATGGTCTCGGTCGGCGAGGGGCGCAAGGACGGCGCGACGGCGCGGATCTCGGGCCGCGCGCCCGACAACCGGCTCGTGCACGTCGCGCTGCCCGAGGGGGCCGAGGTCCCGCGACCCGGCGACATGGTGACGGCGCGCGTGACCTACGCGGCCCCGCACCACCTCGTCGCCGACCCGTCCGTGGGCGTCGGGCCGGAGCTGGCCGCCCAGGGCGCGCCCCCGGTGCACTCGCTGCGGCGCACCCGCGCCGGGGACGCCTGGGACCGGCGCCAGGCGGCCTCGTGCGGCGTGCCCGCGCCGGCCGGTGCGGCCCCGCGAGCGGCCGGGGCGCCCGTCGCCCTCGGCCTGCCCGGTCTGCGGCACTGACGCCCCGGCGCCGCTGGCGCCGTCCTGCCGCAAGCGGGACGCGCCGTCAGCCGGCGGTCACCCACAGCCGCACGGCGAGGCCGAGGCCGGCGACGCCGATGACGGCCCGAAGCAGCGTCTGCGGCAGGTGCCGGGCGACGATCGGCCCGACCCAGCCGCCGACGAGGATCCCCAGGGCGAGCGGCAGGGCCGCGAGCAGGTCGACCATCCCGAGGGCGAGGAAGAGCGCCGCCGCGACGAGGTTGCTGACCATCAGCAGGATGTTCTTCAGCGCCACCAGGCGCTGGATCGTCGTGTCGAGGACGAAGCCCAGCAGCACCGGGATGATCACGCCGGCCGCGGCGCCGAAGTAGCCGCCGTAGACCGCGACGAGGAACAGGCCGCCCAGGGCGAGCCGTGACTCGGGCGCGTCGTCGGGGGCGGCGGGGCGGCGCATCAGGGCCCGCAGGCGGGGCTGGAGCAGCATGAGCACCGACGCCCCGCCGACGAGGAACGGCACGACGCGCTCGAAGACCTCGCCCGGCGTCGTCACGAGCAGCACCGCACCCGCCAGACCGCCCACGGCGAAGACGGGCGCGAGCCGCACCAGCCGCGCCCGCTGGCCGCTGAGCTCGGGACGGGAGCTGAGCGCCGAGCCGACGCCCGAGGCGACCAGGGCCACGGTGTTCGTGACGTTGGCGGTGACCGGCGCGAGACCGGCGGCCAGCAGCGCGGGGTAGGTGACGAGCGAGGCGAGGCCGACGACCGAGCCGACGAGCCCGCCCCCGACGCCCGCGAGCACCAGCAGGGCGAACTCGAGGGGACTCATCGCCGTCGATCCAACCACCGCCCCGGCGCACCGCCCGCACCTGCGGGGATGCCGTCGGTGACCCGGGCCCGGCGGGCGACCGGCCACGGGGCGGCCCCGGTGCGCCGTCGGGTCCCTGTGGGAGGGTCCTGCGGTGAGCGCGGAGGTCCCGGGGGGCGCCCAGCCGCCGCTCGTGGCGGTCGTGGGGCCGACCGCGACGGGCAAGTCCGACCTGGGGACAGCGCTCGCGCTGGCCCTGGGGGGCGAGGTCGTCAACGCCGACGCCTCGCAGCTCTACCGCGGCATGGACGTGGGCACGGCGAAGCTGTCCGTCGCCGAGCGGCGGGGCGTCCCGCACCACCTGCTCGACGTCCTCGACCTGCGCGACGACGCGAGCGTCTTCGCCTACCAGGGCGCGGCGCGCGCGGCCGTCGCCGACGTGCGCGCCCGCGGGCTCGTGCCGGTGCTGGTCGGCGGCAGCGGCCTGTACGTGCGCGCCGTCCTGGACGCCCTGGACTTCCCCGGGACGGACCCGGTGGTGCGGGCGCGGTGGGAGGCCGAGGCCGCCCGCGTCGGCAGCGCCGCCCTGCACGCCCGTCTGGCCGCGCTCGACCCGGCGGCCGCGGCGTCCATCCCGGCGGCCAACGAGCGGCGCGTCGTGCGGGCGCTGGAGGCCGTCGAGGTGACGGGTCGTCCCTTCAGCGCCACGATGCCGCGGTACGAGCACCCGCCGGGCGTCGAGCCCGTCGTCCAGCTGGGGCTGCGCCTGCCGCGGGCCGCGCTGTACTCGCGCGTGGACCTGCGGGTGCGCCGGATGGCGGACGCCGGCCTGGTCGAGGAGGTGCGCGCGCTCGAGCAGCAGGGGCTGCGCGAGGGGCGGACGGCCTCGCGCGCGCTCGGCTACGCGCAGGTGCTCGACCACCTGGCGGGGGAGTGCTCGCTGGAGGACGCGCTGGTGGCCACGGCGGCGGCCACGCGCCGGTTCGCCCGCCGCCAGGAGAGCTGGTTCCGCCGCGACCCGCGCCTGCACTGGCTGGACGTCGACCCCGACGCGCCCGCCGGCGCCGCCGCGGCGGACCTGCTCGCCCGCGCGCTGGCGGTCGTGCACCAGCGCGCCTGACCGGAGACGGCGGGAGTCCTGCGGCCGGCTCGCCGGGTGCCCCGCGGTGCGTAGCCTCGGGCCCGTGAGCACCCCGGCGGACCCCCAGGCCACGTCCCGCAGCGCCCCGCAGCCCCCTGCGCGGGGTCCCGAGGCGCCGGGCGCAGGACGCCTGGCGGGCCTGCGCTTCACCACGGGCCACGGCACGGAGAACGACTTCGTCCTCGTCACGGACCCCGACGGCGCCCTGGCGCTCTCCGACGCCGACGTCCGCCGGCTCTGCGACCGCCGGGCCGGCGTCGGCGGCGACGGGCTGATCCGCGCTGTGCGCAGCGACGCCCTGCCCGAGGGGGCGGCGGCGCTCGCGGAGGACCCGGCGGCCACGTGGTTCATGGACTACCGCAACGCCGACGGCACCGCGGCCCAGATGTGCGGCAACGGCGTCCGCGTCCTCGTGGCGCACCTGCTGCGCGAGGGGCTCGTGGACGCGGCCGAGCTCGCCGACGGGCGCGAGCTCGCCGTGGGCACCCGCTCCGGCGTCAAGCGCGTGAGCGCCGCCCTCGACGACGAGGGCCGGCCCGGCTGGTTCGCGGTCGACATGGGCCCGTGGACGGTGCCCGGCGGGGACGCCGCGGTCGCCGACGGCTTCGACACGACCGTGGGGGTGCGCGGCCTGGACGGCGTGCCGCGGCCCGGCCTGTCGATGGACCTCGGCAACCCCCACGTCGTCGTCGCGCTGACCGGGCGCGCCGAGCTGGAGGCCGCCGACCTGGTCGAGGCGCCCGTCGTGGAGCCGGTGCCCGAGCAGGGCGCCAACGTCGAGATCGTCGTCCCCCTCGACGCGCCCGAGCCGGGCGTCGGGGCCCTGCTGATGCGCGTCTCCGAGCGCGGCGTCGGCGAGACCCGCTCCTGCGGGACGGGCGCGTGCGCCGCCGCGCTCGCCGTCCGCCTCTGGGCCGGGGCCGACTCCCCGGACGTGTGGCAGGTGGCCGTGCCCGGTGGGCGCCTGCGCGTGCGGGCGCTGCCCGGCGGGCGCGTCGAGCTGGCGGGGCCGGCGGAGCTCGTCGCCGACGGCGTCCTCGCCTGAGCAGACCCCGCCACCGCCGCACCCGCCCCGTCGGTCGCCCCCGGGACGGCGCGTCCACCCGGCGCACGCCGGCCCGTCCTGCCCCCGGTCACCCGAACGGGCGACGACCGCGGCACGTCTCCGGGGAGTGACCAGATCGTGATGACGATCTGCCACGGAACGTCACCCAGAGGTGCTGAGGTGTCTCCAGGCGCAGGGCGTCGCCGCACCGGGGGGGCCGGTGCGAGCAGCAGAGGGGGCGTGGTCGGCGTGGTGCAGGAGAGGTCTCGCGCGGTCGGGGTCGCGGGAGGCGGGCCGGTCCTGGCGCCGCCGGCTCCGCCGGTGGGACGCCGCGTCGTCGCTCCCGGGCGCAGCACCCAGGTGGTCCGTCGCGAGCTCGTGCGGACCGTCACTGCGGAGGTCCCGGCACCGCGCGACGGCAGCGACCGGGCTGCTCGCCGCGACGCCCTGCTGCACGCGCTGGAGCTCTCGCGCCGGCGGCGCCGCGTCGTCGGGCGCTGACGACGCGGCCACCTCTCCGCAGGGCTCGGGCCCCGGCCGACGGGGGAGCCGGTCAGCCGACGGGCGCGCCGTCCGTCGCCGCGCCGGGGAGCCGGTGGGAGCGCAGCACGCGGAAGCCCTTGGCGCTGCCCGCGCGGGACGTGGTCACGACCGAGCCGAGGTGGGCGGACATCCACGCCTGGAGTGAGTCGGCGCCGAGGTTGCGCTGGACGACCAGGTGGGCGTCGGCGCCCGGCGCGAGGCGGGGCAGCCAGGTCGACAGCAGCTCGTGGAGCGCGTCCTTGCCCACGCGGATCGGCGGGTTCGACCACAGCGCCGCGAGGACGACGTCGTCGGGGACGTCCTCGGGCAGGACCGCCCGCACCCCCGGGAGCCCGAGGCGCTCGGCGTTGCGGCGGGTCAGGTCCAGGGCCCGGGCGCTGACGTCCACCGCCCAGACCACGGCGTCCGGCGCCTCGGTCGCCATCGCCAGGGACAGGGCGCCCCAGCCGCAGCCCAGGTCCAGCAGGTCCCCCGAGGCGGGCGGGGTGGGCGCCTCCCGCAGCAGGACGCGGGTGCCGAGGTCGAGGCGACCGGCGCTGAAGACCCCCGGCGCGGTCTCGACCTCCACCTCGCGACCGCGCAGGCGGACCTCGCGCAGCTCCCGCTCGTCCTCGCCGGCGGGCCGGCTCGCCAGCCGGCCGGTGAAGTAGTGCTGGGCCGACTCCGCCGGGGTCGGCTCCTGGTCGTCCGGGTCCTGCTGGGCGCCGCTCACCCGCCGGACGCTACCCGGCGGGCGCGCCTGCGCCCGTACCGCGCGGAATCCCCTCGTCGGCGCCGCCGTTGACTGCGACAGTGGCCCTCGTGCCGCTCCGGCCCGGTGTCCTCCGAGCCGCCCGACCCCTCCGCAGGAGACCATGACCCCCACCACGTCGACCACGCCCGCCCGACCCGCCACCGACACCGACGTCCGCAGCGAGGCCGCCGTCGAGCGCGAGCGCGAGCTCCCGCCGGCGGTCGAGGGCGGCGCCGAGGGGTCGCCGACCTCCCGCGCCGACGCCGTCACGCGGATCCTCTCGCGCCACGGCTCGTCCTCGGCGCCGACCGAGTCGACCTTCGACGGCGACCAGCTGGACCTCGCCGAGCGCCAGGCCCTGCGCCGCGTCGGCGGGCTCGGCAGCCACTCCTCCGAGCTCCAGGACGTCACCGAGGTCGAGTACCGGCAGCTGCGCCTCGAGCGCGTCGTCCTCGCCGGCCTGTGGACGTCGGCCAGCGCGGAGGAGGCCGAGGCCTCCTTGCGCGAGCTGGCGGCGCTGGCCGAGACCGCTGGCTCGGCCGTCCTCGACGGCGTCCTGCAGCGTCGCCCGACGCCCGACCCCGCGACCTTCCTGGGCTCGGGCAAGGCGGGCGAGCTCAAGGGCATCGTCGCGGCGACCGAGGCCGACACCGTCATCTGCGACGGCGAGCTCTCCCCGTCCCAGCGGCGCGGGCTCGAGGACATCGTCGGGGTCAAGGTCATCGACCGGACCGCGCTGATCCTCGACATCTTCGCCCAGCACGCGAAGTCCAAGGAGGGCAAGGCCCAGGTCGAGCTGGCGCAGCTGGAGTACCTGCTGCCGCGCCTGCGCGGCTGGGGCGAGTCGATGTCCCGCCAGGCGGGTGGCCGCGTGGCCGCCGGTGCCGGCATCGGCTCCCGCGGCCCCGGTGAGACGAAGATCGAGCTGGACCGCCGGCGCATCCGCACCCGGATGGCCCGCCTGCGCCGCCAGATCCGCGAGATGGCGCCCGCGCGGGAGACCAAGCGCTCGCGGCGCCTGGCCGGCGGCGTGCCGTCGGTCGCCATCGCCGGGTACACCAACGCCGGCAAGTCCAGCCTGCTGAACCGGCTCACCGGTGCCGGGGTGCTCGTCGAGGACGCGCTGTTCGCCACCCTGGACCCGGCCGTGCGCCGGGCGCAGACCCCGGACGGGCGCGACTACGTCCTCGCCGACACGGTCGGGTTCGTCCGGCACCTGCCCACCCAGCTCGTCGAGGCCTTCCGCTCGACGCTGGAGGAGGTCGGGGGCGCCGACCTCGTGCTCCACGTCGTCGACGCCTCCGACGTCGACCCCGAGGGGCAGATCGCCGCGGTGCGGACGGTGCTCGCGGACGTGGACGCGCTCGACGTGCCCGAGCTCGTCGTGCTCAACAAGTGCGACGCGGCGACGCCCGAGGCGATCGCGCGCCTGCGCTCGCGCTTCCCGGGCGCCGTGGTGGTGTCCGCGCGCACCGGGGAGGGGCTGACCGCGCTCCTCGACGTGGTCGCCGAGCGGCTGCCCCGCCCCGACGTCGACGTCGACGTCGTCGTCCCGTACACGCGCGGAGACCTCGTCTCGAGGGTGCACAGCGCGGGCGAGGTGCTCGTCGAGGAGCACACCGGGGAGGGCACGCACCTGCGCGCCCGCGTCGGTGAGCACCTGGCGGCCGAGCTGCACGGCGCGGCCGTCTGAGGCTCACCGCACCGCGGCCCGACCGCGGCTGACGACGCCCGCTCCCCCCTGTGGAGAGCGGGCGTCGTCGCGCTCGCCGGACGCCTACCCTCGACCGGTGAGCAGCGCACCTCCGTCGGCCCCGACGTCAGCGCCCGCCGCCGCGGGGACGGGCGTCTCTCGCGGGTCGGAGGGCGCTCGCGGGTCGGAGGGCGCTCGCGGGTCGGAGGGCGCTCGCGGGTCGGAGGGCGCTCGCGGGTCGGAGGGCACGGGGCCCGCCGAGGTCGACGCGCTCCTGTCCTCGGCGGTGGCGGCGCTGGGGGGCAGCCGTCGGGAGGGCCAGCACGTGATGGCCCGCGCGGTCGACGCCGCGCTGCGCACGAAGGAGCACCTGCTCGTCCAGGCCGGCACCGGCACCGGCAAGTCCCTGGCCTACCTCGTGCCGCTGGCCCGGCGGGCGGTCGAGTCGCGTCGGCCGGTCGTCGTCTCGACGGCCACGCTGGCGCTGCAGAACCAGGTCGCGGCGCGCGACCTCCCCCGCCTGGCGGACGCCCTCGAGCCGCTGCTGGGGCGGCGCCTGACCTGGCAGGTCGTCAAGGGCCGCGGCAACCACCTGTGCGTGCACAAGCTCGACGGGGGCTTCCCCGAGGACGACGCGCTCTTCGACGCCCCCGCCCCCCTGCCCGGCCGCTCGGTGAACGCGGGAGGCGCCTCCAGCCGGCTCGGCCGCGAGGTGGTCCGGCTGCGCGAGTGGGCCACGACCACGAAGACCGGCGACCGCGACGACCTCGTGCCCGGCGTCAGCGAGACCGCCTGGCGCCAGCTGGCCGTCACGGCGCGGGAGTGCCTGGGCGCCAGCCGGTGCCCGCAGGCGGAGGACTGCTTCAGCGAGAGGGCCCGGGAGCGCGCCCGGGAGGTCGACGTCGTCGTCACCAACCACGCGCTGCTGGCCATCGACGCCTTCGAGGGGCGCTCGATCCTGCCCGAGCACGAGGTGCTGGTCGTCGACGAGGCGCACGAGCTGGCCGACCGGGTGACCTCCGTGGTCTCCGCCCAGCTGACCGCGGCGTCGGTGGCGGCGGCGGCCACCCGGGCGCGCCAGGCCGGGTCCGACACCGCGCGCCTGGACGCGGCGGGGGAGGACCTGGGGGTCGCGCTCGCCGAGGTGCCGGAGGGGCGCTTCCCCCGCGGCCTGCCCGAGCTCGTCCACCTGGCGGTCGGCTCCGTGCGCGACGCCGCCCGCGAGCTCGTCGGGCAGCTCAAGCCGCCCCCGGGGGAGCGACCGACCGAGGCGCTCGCCGGAGCCCTCGCCGTCGCCAAGGCGGCCGTGGGCGAGGTGCACGAGGTCGCCGAGCGCATGACCGCGGGCTCCGAGCACGACGTGCTCTGGCTCTCGGTCTCGGACCTGTCCTCGACGCCGTCCGCGGGGCGGCGGATGCTGCAGGTCGCACCGCTGCAGGTGGCCGGCCTGCTGCGCGAGGCGCTGTTCGCCGAGCGGACCGTCGTGCTCACCTCGGCGACCCTCACCACGGGCGGCACGTTCACGGGAGCGGCCCAGTCGGTGGGCCTGGGGAAGCCGCCCGCCGACGGGGAGGCGGCCGGGCCCGGCCCGAGCTGGGACGGCCTCGACGTCGGCAGCCCCTTCGACTACCCCCGGCAGGGGATCCTCTACCTCGCGAAGCACCTGCCCGCGCCCGGGCGCGAGGGGGCGGGCACACCCGTCGTCGACGAGGTCACCGAGCTGGTCCGGGCCGCCGGCGGCCGCACGCTCGGGCTCTTCTCCTCGCGCCGCGCTGCCGAGGCCGCCGCCGAGGTGCTCCGCGAGCGCCTCGACGTGCCGGTCCTGTGCCAGGGGGACGACGTCACGCCCACGCTGGTGCGCGAGTTCGCGGCCGACCCGAGCAGCGTCCTCGTCGGCACGCTCTCGCTGTGGCAGGGCGTCGACGTGCCGGGCCCGTCGTGCCAGCTCGTCACCATCGACCGGATCCCCTTCCCGCGCCCGGACGACCCCCTGCTCTCGGCGCGCGCCGAGGCGGTCGCTCGCGCCGGCGGCAACGGCTTCCTCGCCGTGTCCGCGCAGCACGCGGCCCTGCGGCTGGCCCAGGGCGCGGGCCGGCTCGTGCGCTCGACCGCCGACCGGGGCGTCGTGGCGGTGCTCGACCCGCGGCTGGCGACCGCGCGGTACGCGGGCTTCCTGCGGGCGAGCCTGCCGCCGCTGTGGGCGACGAGCGACAAGGAGGTCGTCCTCGGCGCGCTGCGGCGCCTGGACGCCGCCGCACGGGAGGCGGAGGACGGCGACTCCTGACCCGGGATCCTGCACCGTCCCGGCGCCAGGGCCGTGCCCTCGCGGGAGCCGGCGAGGCCTCGCGGGTCCCTGGCGGCCTCGGGCGTCCCGTCAGCGGGCGGGGCCCGGCTGCTGGGCGCGCCAGGCCCCGGCGGGCAGACGGTGGAGGACGTGTCGGCGCAGCCGGTGCCCGGGCGGCAGGTTCGGGTGGTCGAAGTCGTCGTCGGGGTCCCGGCGCATGCCGAGCCGCTCCATGACCGCGCGGGAGCGGGTGTTGGTCGCCGCGGTGAAGGACACGACCTCCTCGAGCGCCACGTCCTCGAACGCGACGCCCAGGGCCGCGCGTGCCGCCTCGGTCGCGTAGCCGCGGCCCCAGGACCAGGGCGTGAGTCTCCAGCCGATCTCGACGCACGGGGTGAAGGCGGCCTCGAACCGCGGCACCGCGAGGCCGGTGAAGCCGGCGAAGCGCCCGGCGTCCTCGCCGTCGGCGACCTCGACGGCCCACAGGCCCCACCCGTGCTCCGCGAGGTGCGCGTCAGCGCGGTCGGCCAGCGCGTCGCTGGCCGTCCGGTCCAGCGGAGCCGGGAAGTGCTCCATGGCGCGGGCGTCGGCGTTCAGCGCCGCGAAGGGCGCCCGGTCCGCGGGCGCCCACCGCCGCAGGAGCAGGCGTGAGGTGCGCAGGTCGGTCGACACGGGGGTCATCGTCCACGTCCGGCGACCCGCTCCGCGGGAGCCGGCCCCGTGCCGGCGCGGCTCCCCGCCCGTGAGCCCGGCCCGGTGCGCGCGCGGCAGCATCGCCGCGCGCACCTCGCCACCGCAGGCGCCGCCTTCGTCCCCGGCTGCTGCGACGCCGCCACCGCGGGACTGCCCAGCCGCGCCGTCCCCGCGGCGCTCGCGGCGTCGCCCGACGACCGGGTCGCCGGTCGCGCGAGCGCGCCGGGGTAGGACGCCGTCGTGGCGCGGGCACGGGCGCTGTTCGCCGACCTCGTGGGCGTCCCCGTCGGGCGCGTCGCGGTCGGGTCCCAGGGGTCGCTGACGGTCGGAGCCGGGACGGCGTCGCCGCCCCACGGAGCGCGCGTCGTCCTGCCGCGGGCCGGGCACGCACCTCGCCGGGGACGCGCGGCGCCCCGACGTCTCGCCGACCTGGCTGGCGTGGGCCGGGGCCGTGCCGGCGCCGGAGCTCTCCGAGGGTCTCGACGTGGCGGAGGTCCGCGACGACCACGACGCCGTGCTCGCCGACGCGGTGCTCGAGGGACTGGGACTCCCGCCGGCCGGGCGGGCCGCCGCCACGGTGCCCGACCCCACGGCACCGCCCTGGCGCAGCCGGGGTGACCGCCGTCGGCCACGCCGGAGCCGTGCGGCGCCCCTCCCACCTGCGGGACGACGAGGCGGACGTCGAGCGCGCCGGGCTCCCTGCGCTGAGACCGCCCGTGGGAGGGACCGCCCGTGGCAGGGACGGGGGCCGGCGCACGGCGCGGGCCGGCGACGCGCGCGAGGGCGGGGCCGGACCTAGCGTGCCGACATGCCCGCAGCCGCCCGTCCCGACCGCCCCGGCGCCGCCCAGTGGGTGCCCGACGACCCGGCGCAGCGCGACGTCGAGCACCTGCGCTCGGCCGCCCGCGAGTGCCGCGGCTGCGAGCTGTGGGAGCCGGCCACGCAGGTCGTGTTCTCCGCCGGCGCGACCACCGGGCGCATGGCGCTCGTCGGCGAGCAGCCCGGGGACCAGGAGGACCGGCGCGGCGTCCCCTTCGTCGGACCCGCGGGGCGGCTGCTGCAGGCTGCGGTGGAGGAGGCGGGCATCGCCCGCGAGGACGTCTACGTCACCAACGCCGTGAAGCACTTCCGCTTCACCCAGACGGCGCCGGGCAACCGCCGCATCCACGCCACGCCGGACGCGGGGCACGTGACCGCCTGCCGGCCGTGGCTGACCGCCGAGCTGGCGGCCGTCGACCCCGACGTGGTCGTCGTGCTCGGCGCCACCGCCGGCCGAGCGCTGCTCGGCCCGGCCTTCCGCGTGACCAAGGAGCGGGGCCGCGTCCTCGAGCGCGAGACCTCCCGGGGGCTCAAGCGCTTCGTCGCGACCGTCCACCCCTCGGCCGTCCTGCGGACGCCGGACGACCAGCGCGAGGAGGCCCGCGCCGGCCTCGTGGCAGACCTCCAGGTCGCGGCTGAGGCGCTGGGCGCCGCGTAGTCCTCGCCGATCGGGCGGCAGCTCGGGCCGGGGCTCCGGCTGGGACGGGTGGGTCGCGTGCGCCGGGGCCGCTGGCTCCGTCGACGCGCGGGGCTCACGCCCCGCGGCGCCGACGGGCCTGACGTGCCCCTGGCGCGCACGACCCCCCTGAGCGGTCGTCACCCGGTCGTCGGTGACGACCGTCGGCTCGGCGCCCGTCGCGCGATCCGGTGGAGGGACCTCCTCAGACGCTGCGGAGGACCGCCACCACGCGGCCCAGGACCACGGCCTCGTCACCCGGGATGGGCTCGTAGGCGTCGTTGCGGGGGAGGAGCCGGACGTGGCCGTCCCGGCGCTGGAAGACCTTCACCGTGGCCTCGCCGTCGATCATGGCGGCCACGACCTCGCCGTTCTCGGCGACCGGCTGCTGGCGGATGACGACCCAGTCCCCGTCGCAGATCGCGGCGTCCACCATCGAGTCGCCGGCCACCTTGAGGAGGAAGAGCTGGCCGTCGCCGACGAGCTGGCGGGGGAGGGGGAAGACGTCCTCGACGGCCTGCTCGGCCAGGATCGGCCCGCCGGCGGCGATCCGTCCGACGACGGGGACGTACGTCGCCGCGGGCCGCGCGTCGCCCGACCCCGTCTCGTCCACCCCGGCGCTGCCGACCACGTGCAGACCGGGCCCGTCGGAGGGGCCGGGGGAGACCTCCGCCGGCGTGCCCGGCACGACGACCTCGATCGCCCGGGGCCTGCGCGGGTCGCGGCGCAGGAAGCCCTTGCGCTGCAGCGTCGCCAGCTGGTGGGAGACGCTCGAGGGGCTGGTCAGGCCCACCGCCTCGCCGATCTCGCGCATGCTCGGCGGGTAGCCGCGACGGCTCACGGCCTCGCTGATGCACTCCAGGACCTTGCGCTGGCGCGGCGTCAGCCCGTCCACCGCCGGGGCGTCCGGCAGCTCGACCACCTCACCGCCGCGCTCGTCGGCCGCGTCGGCGCTCCCGCCGTCCCCGCCCGGAGCGCTCCCGCCCCGGGCCTGCGAGCGGTCCTGGTCCTCGTCGTCCCTGCGCCGCGCCACGTGGCCTCCTGAGCTCTGCGCCGGCGTGCACCCTCCTGCGCGCGCCGTGCCCGTCGAGCCTAGGGACGGACACCACCGTGATCAAACACCTGTTCGAGCGTGTCGCGGCCGTGCGGGTGACGCGTCGCGGGGGGCTGCCCGCGACCTCCAGGTCCAGGGGCGGCGGGTCGAGGAGCCCGGAGAGCGGTCGTCGTCGGTGGTCGCTGCTTGCGTGTGCACGTCGGGCAGGAGCAGGTGCTGCCGCCCGGGGAGCACGGCCGACGGCGCCGTCGACCTGGACGGCGGCCCGGCACCCTGGTAGACATCGCACAGACGTTCGATCGAAAGCACGTTCGACAGAGCGGGGCTCCTCGCCCGCCTGTCGGCCGGGCTCGTCCTCGACCCGCACGTCCGCCGGGCGCCGCCCGCGGTCACACCGGAGGTCTCCATGAGCGCACTCGTCCTGCTGCCGCCGCTGAGCGCACCGACCCGGCGTCGGCATCTCGTCCTGGTGCCCCCCGCCCGCGTGGCCGCTCCCGAGCGTCGTGCCCGCCCCGCCCGCCGGCAGAGGGCCGTGCCGGGGCCGCTGCACGTGACCCGGCGCGGTCGGCTGGCCGCCACCCTTGGTGTGTCGACGCTCCTGCTCGTCGGGGCCACGGTCTTGCTCGCCGCGGCGCTCGCCGCGCCCGCCGCGTCCGGGGCGCCCGTCACCTCCGGGGCTCCCGCGGTGGCGGTGTCCACGCAGGCCGAGGTCGTCGTCCTCCCGGGCGACACGCTGTGGTCCATCGCGGACGAGGTGGCCGTGCCCGGGGAGGACGTCCGCGACGTCGTCCTGGTCATCCAGGAGATGAACGAGATGTCGTCGGCGGCGGTCTCGGTGGGGGACTCGCTGCTCGTCCCCGCCTGAGACGTCTCCTCCTCCCGCGGGAGGTGTCGACGCCGGTGACGGGCAGCTCGGACGGCGGGGCGCGCGCCACCTGGCGGGCAGGGCGACCGAACGCGGCAGGCGTCTGCCAAGGTGAGCGCCGCCCAGCGCCAGCACCGCCGCGGGTCGCGGCTCCGCTGCGGCCCGGGCCCGTCCCGCGGAGGACGCATGAGCCGCACCGACCCGCACGCCGCGACCGACCGTGACGGAGGACCGGGGCGACCCCTCGGTCGGGTCGACCGGTACTTCGAGATCACGGCACGCGGCTCGACGGTGCCCCGCGAGGTGCGCGGTGGCCTCGTGACGTTCGTCGCGATGGCCTACATCGTCGTGCTGAACCCCCTCATCATCGGGACGGTGCCCGACTCCACCGGCACCTACCTCGGTGGGGGCGACGCGCCGAACCTGCCGGCGGTCGCGGCCGTCACCGCGCTCGTCGCCGCCGTCATGACGGCCCTCATGGGCGTCGTCGCGCGCTTCCCGCTCGGGCTGGCGGCCGGGCTCGGCCTCAACGCGTTCATCGCCTACGGGGTCGCGAGCCTGCCCGGGATGACGTGGCCGATGGCCATGGGCCTGGTGGTGCTCGAGGGGCTCGTCATCCTGGTCCTCGTCCTGACGGGCTTCCGACGCGCTGTGCTGCGCGCGGTGCCGGCCCAGCTGAAGATCGCCACCAGCGTCGGCATCGGCCTGTTCCTTACCCTCGTCGGGCTCGTCAACGCCGGCTTCGTCCGCTCCCCGGTCGGCGGGGGCACGCCCCTGGAGCTGGGCATCGGCGGCTCGCTGCGGGGCTGGCCGACGGTGGTCTTCGTCGTCGGCCTCCTCCTCACGATCGTCCTCGTGGCGCGCGGGGTGCCCGGCGCCCTGCTCGTCGGCGTGGTCGTCGCCACGGCGCTCGCCCTCGCCCTCCAGGCGGCCTTCGACATCGGGGGCCAGTCGGGCGGCGACGAGCCCAACCCCACGGGCTTCGGGCTCTCGGTGCCCCAGGTGCCCGCGCAGTGGCTGGGGCTGCCCGACCTGAGCCTCCTGGGGCAGGTGAACCCCCTGGGCGCCTTCGCGGCGGTGGGCGTCGTGACGGCCGTGCTGGTCGTCTTCACGCTCGTGGTCGCCGACTTCTTCGACACGATGGGCACGATGGTCGCCGTCGGCGCCGAGGGCGGGCTGCTCGACGAGGAGGGCAACCCGGTCGGCAGCCAGCGGATCCTGCTGGTGGACTCCCTGGCGGCGGTCGCGGGCGGCGCGGCGAGCGCCTCGAGCGCCACGAGCTTCGTCGAGTCGGCGGCGGGCGTCGGGGACGGCGCCCGCACCGGGCTGGCCAGCGTCGTGACGGGGGCTGCCTTCCTCGTCGCCGTGGTGGCGTCGCCGCTCGTCTCCCTGGTGCCCTACGAGGCCGCCAGCCCGGCGCTCGTCGTCGTCGGCTTCCTCATGATGAGCCAGGTGACGGGCATCCGGTGGGACGACATCGGCATCGCCCTGCCCGCCTTCCTCACCATCGTGCTCATGCCGTTCAGCTACTCGATCACGGTGGGCATCGGGGCCGGCTTCCTCACCTACGTGCTCCTCGCCGTCGCCCGCGGGCGGGCGCGCACCGTCCACCCGCTGCTGTGGGTGGTGGCTGCAGCCTTCGTCCTGTACTTCACCATCGGCCCCGTCCAGGACGCGCTGACCGGCTGAGGCACCCCCCGCGTCGGATCCCCGCGTGCGGACCCCCGTGCTGCAGCGCCGGGGTCCGACGCGGGTCGGCCCCGGCCCGTCGACCGCGGCTCGTCGGCACCGCTGTCGGTGGTCGGCGCCAGGCTCGGGCACGTGCTCCCTCGACCTCTCGTGCCTCGAGCTGCGACCGCGCGGCCGGCTGGTCCGGTGTGCCACGCCGACACGCCCGGTGGTTGCGTGCGCGTCCGCGTCGACATAGCGTTAACCCCAACATCTGGTGGTCGCACGGCTGTGGTTCGTCCACAGGTTGTGGGTGCCGAGGTCGACGGTCTCCCGTGCTGGAGAGGCCGGGCCGCGGTGCCCGCGCGCGTGCGCAGGTCCGCCCCGGTGCGCCGGGCGCGGGAGGAGGCGCGTCGTGCACTGCCCCTTCTGCCGGCACCCCGACTCGCGGGTCGTCGACTCGCGTGCCACCGACGACGGCACGGCCATCCGTCGGCGTCGCCAGTGCCCGCAGTGCGGGCGTCGCTTCACCACCATGGAGGCCGCCAGCCTCACCGTCGTCAAGCGGTCGGGCACCACCGAGCCGTTCAGCCGCGAGAAGGTCCTCTCCGGGGTCCGCAAGGCCTGCCAGGGCCGACCGGTGACCGAGGACCGCCTGGCGCTGCTGGCGCAGCAGGTCGAGGAGTCGATCCGGACCGCCGGGGCGGCGGAGGTCGAGGCCCACGAGGTGGGGGTGGCGGTGCTCGAGCCGCTCCGCCAGCTCGACGAGGTCGCCTACCTGCGCTTCGCGTCCGTCTACCAGGCCTTCGACACCCTGGACGACTTCGCGGCCGCCATCGCGGTGCTGCGCGCCGAGCGCGACGCCGCCGGGGCCGCCCCGGACGACCACGCCCCCGAGGTGCCCGACCGGCCGACAGCCGACCAGGCGACCTGACCGCCACGGAAGCGCGGCGCCCCCACCAGGCCCCGCAGCCCTCCCAGAACTCGATGCACCCGGGCTCCCCCGAGGAGCCCCGACCGACGAGCCCCAGCGATGGAAGAAGGACCCATGACCGAGACGACGCCGCGCCCCCGCTCCGCCCGCAAGGGCGGAGGCCGGGGCAAGGGCCTGACGGTCGAGCGGCTGTTCACGACCGCCGGGAGCCACCCCTACGACGAGGTGGAGTGGGAGCGCCGCGACGTCGTCCAGACCAACTGGAGGACCGGCGCCACGATCTTCGAGCAGCGCGGCGTGGAGTACCCCGCCACCTGGAGCGCGAACGCCTCCACCATCGTCACGACGAAGTACTTCCGCGGCGCCGTCGGCAGCGACGACCGCGAGACGTCGCTGCGCCAGCTCATCGACCGGGTCGTGCTCACCTACGGCCGCGCAGGTCGCGAGAACGGCTACTTCGCGAGCGAGGCCGACGCCGAGGTCTTCGAGCACGAGCTCACGTGGATGCTGCTGCACCAGGTGTTCTCGTTCAACAGCCCCGTGTGGTTCAACGTCGGCACCTCGAGCCCGCAGCAGGTCTCGGCCTGCTTCATCCTCTCGGTCGACGACTCGATGGACTCGATCCTCAACTGGTACCGCGAGGAGGGGATGATCTTCAAGGGCGGGTCCGGTGCGGGCCTGAACCTCTCCCGCATCCGCTCGTCCAAGGAGCTGCTGCGCGGCTCCGGCGGCACGGCCTCCGGGCCCGTCTCCTTCATGCGCGGCGCCGACGCCTCGGCCGGGACCATCAAGTCCGGCGGCGCCACGCGCCGGGCCGCGAAGATGGTCGTCCTCGACGTCGACCACCCCGACATCGCCGAGTTCGTCCAGACGAAGGCGCGCGAGGAGGACAAGATCCGCGCGCTGCGCGACGCCGGCTTCGACATGGACCTCGGCGGCGAGGACATCACCTCGGTGCAGTACCAGAACGCCAACAACTCGGTCCGCGTGAGCGACGAGTTCATGCGCGCCGTCGAGGAGGGCCGGCCCTTCGGGCTGCGCGCGCGCACCACGGGCGAGGTCGTCGAGGAGGTGGACGCGCGCGAGCTGTGGTCCTCCATCGCCGAGGCCGCCTGGGCGTGCGCCGACCCGGGCCTGCAGTACGACGACACCATCAACGACTGGCACACCTCCCCGGAGTCCGGGCGCATCAACGCCTCGAACCCGTGCTCGGAGTACATGCACCTGGACAACTCCAGCTGCAACCTGGCCAGCCTCAACCTGCTGGTCTTCCTGCGCGAGGACGGCTCCTTCGACGCCGAGCGCTTCGCCCGCTCGGTCGAGCTGGTCATCACCGCGATGGACATCTCCATCTGCTTCGCCGACTTCCCCACCGAGGCCATCGGCGAGACGACCCGCGCCTACCGCCAGCTCGGCATCGGCTACGCCAACCTGGGCGCCCTGCTGATGGCCTCGGGCCTGGCGTACGACTCCGACGGCGGGCGGGCGCTGGCGGCGTCCATCACCTCGCTGATGACGGGGGCGGCGTACAAGCGCTCCGCCGAGCTCGCCGGCGTGGTCGGCCCCTACGAGGGGTACGCCCGCAACGCCGAGGGCCACCAGCGCATCATGCGCAAGCACGCCGCGGCCAACGACGAGATCCGGACGCTGCACGGCACCGACGCCGACGTGCACCGCCTCGCCACGCGCACCTGGGCCGAGGGCAACGAGATCGGCGCGGCCAACGGCTGGCGCAACAGCCAGGCCAGCGTCCTGGCGCCCACCGGGACCATCGGCTTCATGATGGACTGCGACACGACCGGTATCGAGCCCGACTTCTCCCTCGTGAAGTTCAAGAAGCTCGTCGGCGGCGGGTCCATGCAGATCGTCAACCAGACGATCCCGCGCGCCCTGCTCGCCTTCGGCTACGCCGAGGAGACCGTCGAGGCGATCGTCGAGCACATCGCCCAGAACGGGCACGTGATCGACGCCCCGGGCCTGCGCCCGGAGCACTACGAGGTCTTCGACTGCGCCATCGGCACCCGGGCCATCCGCCCGATGGGGCACATCCGGATGATGGCGGCCTGCCAGCCGTTCCTGTCCGGCGCCATCTCCAAGACCGTGAACCTGCCGGAGACCGCGACGGTGGAGGAGGTCCAGGACGCCTACTTCCAGTCGTGGAAGCTCGGCCTCAAGGCGGTCGCGCTCTACCGCGACAACTGCAAGGTCGGCCAGCCCCTCGGGGACGGCAAGGCGGCCAAGGCGGACGAGGTCGTCGAGGTCGCGGCTCCGGTCGTCGAGTACCGCCCGACGCGCCGCCGCCTGCCCAAGTCGCGACCGTCCATCACGACGTCCTTCTCCGTGGGCGGCGCCGAGGGCTACCTGACGGCGGGCTCCTACCCCGACGCCGGCCTCGGTGAGGTCTTCCTCAAGCTCGGCAAGCAGGGGTCGACGCTCGCCGGGGTCATGGACGCCTTCTCCATCGCCATCTCGGTGGCGCTGCAGTACGGGGTGCCGCTGGAGACCTACGTCGAGAAGTTCACGAACATGCGCTTCGAGCCCGCCGGCCTGACCGACGACCCGGACGTGCGCATGAGCCAGTCGGTCATGGACTACATGTTCCGGCGCCTGGCCCTGGACCACCTGCCGTTCGAGACGCGCGCGGGCCTCGGCATCCACACGGCGGACGAGCGGGCCCGCCACCTGGAGACGGGCTCGTACACGCCCACCGACGACCAGGACGACTTCGACGCCGTCTCGCACTCGGTGGACACCACGCGCGCGGCGAGCTCGTCGTCGCCCGCCCCGGTGGCCTCTGCGCCGCCGGAGATCACCGAGTCCGGGGCGGGTGCGGCCTCGGCCCGGAAGGCGCCCGTGGAGGTCCACTCCTCGAGCGAGCTGATGGAGTCCCTGGGGACGGCCACGGACGCGCCGATGTGCTTCACCTGCGGCACGAAGATGCGTCCCGCCGGCAGCTGCTACGTCTGCGAGGGCTGCGGCAGCACCTCCGGCTGCAGCTGAGGCCGCCCGACAGGTCGCCCCGGTCCCCGAGGGGGCCGGGGCGACGTGCGTCCTCAGGGCGGCTCGGACGGTCCGCGGTGGCTCAGCCGGCGCTCGTCGGTGCGCCCAGGGCGCGTCCGAGGGCCCGGGTCGCGCTCTCGCGCAGCGCGGCGACCGGCGGGGCGTCCGCGGCGAGGGACCAGGCGCCGTGGTACATGCCCGGCACGACCTCGAGCCGGCACGGCACCCCCGCTGCCTCCAGGCGGTGGGCGTAGGCGACGTCCTCGTCGCGGAAGAGGTCGGGCGTCCCGACGCCGATCCACGCCGGCGGGAGACCGGAGAGGTCCTCGCGCCGGGCGGCTACCGCGTACGGGCGGTCCTCGCCGTCCTCCACCGGGTGCCCGAGGTAGGCGCCCCAGGCGACGCGGTTGCTCTGCGGCGTCCACACGAGCGTGCGCGAGCGCCCGCGGTCGAGGGCGGTGCGGTCGTCGAGCATGGGGTAGACGAGGAGCTGGAACGCCACCGGCGAGCCGGTGTCGCGGGCCTGCTGCGCCAGCGCGGCCGCGAGGCCCCCGCCGGCGCTCTCCCCGCCGACCGCCACGCGGCGGGGGTCCACGCCCAGGTCGCCGGACCTCTCCTGCAGCCAGCGCAGGACCCCCCGGGCGTCGTCCAGCCCGGCGGGGAAGGGGCGCGCCGGGGCGAGGGAGTACCGCACGCTCACCACGAGGACGCCGAGGTCGCGGGCGACGCGGCTGCAGGTGCCGTGGTCCATCACCGGATGGCCGAGCACGTAGCCGCCGCCGTGCATCCAGAGCAGGGCCCCCGAGGGCCGGGTCCGCCCGACGGGCTCGTAGACCCAGACCTCGACCGGGTCCCGACCGCCGGCGCCCGGCACGGACCGGCGCTCGACGACGACGCCGTCCACCACCGGCGCCGCGGGCACCGGGAGGGAGGAGACCAGCGCCAGCAGCGGGGGAGGGGGCAGGACGAACGACACGAGCATCGCCGCGCGCCGCAGCTCCGGGGGCACGTCGCGGAGCGCACGGGCCTGCTCCCACGTCGCGCGACCGGCGGCCGAGGCGGCCAGGGCGGCGGCCGCAGCGGCGGCGCGCCGCCGCTGCGCTGTCGTCGGGGAGCGCTCCACGGCGGCGACCGTAGACGGTCCGCCCGGCCTGCTCCCCGGGCGCCTGCCCCGCGATGCCTGCCCCGGGATGCCTGCCCCGGGGCGACGCTCCACGCGCTGTCGGTGGTCGGTGCTCGGATGACCGCCGTGGACGCCGCCGCCGCCCGACCGGTCGGGTACCGCACGCAGGTCCTCCCGGCGGCGCCGCCGCCCTCCAGCCCCGCGGCGCGGCGCACGATGCGGGCGAACCGGCGGCGCGACACCCGCTGCGAGGTGGCGCTGCGGCGCGAGCTGCACCGGCGCGGTCTGCGCTTCGTCGTGGACGCCGCCCCGCCGGGCACCAACCGCCGGCGTCGGGCCGACGTCCTGCTGCGCGGCGAGCGCGTCGCCCTCTTCGTCGACGGGTGCTTCTGGCACTCCTGCCCCCAGCACCTCCACCTGCCGCGCGCGAACCGTGAGTGGTGGCGGCAGAAGCTGGCGAGCGTGGTGGCGCGCGACCGCGACACCGACCTCGGCCTCCAGGCCGCGGGCTGGCTGCCGCTGCGCGTCTGGGAGCACGAGCCTGCGCAGGTCGCCGCCGCCCGCGTGCTCGCGGTGCTGCGGCACCGCGAGGCGAGCGGGCGCACCGGTCCGCTGGAGGCGGCCTGCGCCCGGCTCCGTGCGTCCGGGGCGGCCCCGTGCCGCACAGTGGACCCGTGACGAGCGGCAGCCCGGGGCGCACCAGCGGGACGACGGACGCCGTGGCCCCCGCGCAGGTCGCCCGGCTGGTCGGCGCCGCGCTGGTGTTCGGGCTGGTGATGGCGGGGGCGACCCTGCCGACGGCGCTCTACGGGCGCTACCAGGAGGAGCTCGGCTTCGGCCCCCTCGTGCAGACGACGCTCTTCGCCTCCTACGCCGTCGGCGTCCTGGTGGCGCTGGTCGTCCTCGGCGAGCTGTCCGACCGGGTGGGGCGCCGACCGCTCCTGCTCCTCGGCATCGGGGCGGCCGCGCTCAGCGGCGTCTGCTTCCTGGTCGCCGACGGCCTGGCGCTGCTGTTCGCCGGGCGGCTCCTCTCGGGCCTGTCCGCGGGGATCTTCACGGGGACGGCCACGGCCGCGGTCGTCGAGGTCGCCCCTCGCCCCTGGTCGCGAGCGGCGACGTCGGCCGCCACCGCCGTCAACGTGCTCGGCCTCGGTCTGGGGCCGGTGGCCTCCGCCGTGGTCGCCGAGGCCTCGCTGGCACCGCTGCGGGCGCCGTACCTCGTGCACCTCCTGCTGCTCGTCCCCGCGGCCCTGGTGACGTGGTGGCAGCCGGAGACCGCCGGGTCGCAGCGCCCGGCGGGCAGCGCGCGGGGCCGTGCCCCCGTGGCGGCGTGGCGGCCGCACCTGCTGCGGCCGTCGGTGCCGCCGCCCGTCCGCCGGGCCTTCGTCCCCGCGGCCACGGCCGGGTTCGCCGGCTTCGCCGTCTTCGGTCTCTTCACGGCGGTCGCGCCGCGGCTGGTCGTCGAGGGGCTCGGCGTCCGGGACGTCGTCGTCGCCAACGCGCTCGTGGGCCTGCCCTTCCTGGCGTCCGTCGTGGCGCAGGTGGCCACCGGGCCCGTCTCCGCGCGCCGGGCGCTGCCCTCCGGCAGCGCGGTGCTGGCCGTCGGCGCCGCGCTGCTCGTCGCCGGCCTGGCGACCGAGCACCTCGCCGTGTTCGTCACGGCGGCGGTCCTGCTCGGGCTCGGGCACGGCACCGCCTTCCGGGCCGGCGTCGCGTCCGTGCGCGCGGCCGCCCCGCCGGGCCAGACCGGGGAGGTGGTGTCCACCCTGTTCGTCGTCCTCTACGTGGCCATCTCGCTGCCCGTCGTGGCGGTGGGCGCCCTCGCGCTGGCCACCGACCTCAGCACCGCCGCCGAGGTGCTCGGCGCCGCGGTCGGCCTGCTCGCCGTGGCCGCACTGCTGGTGCTGCGTCGGCGGCCGCTGGAAGAGTGAGCCGGCGGCGCGAGGGGGGCGCCCGAGGCGCCGGGGCGCGTCAGAGCGGGCGGTGCATCACGTGCAGGCCGACGAGCCCGTGCGCGCGGGAGTCGAACGCCTCCGGCACGGTGCCGACGACGTCGAAGCCCAGGGAGCGCCACAGCGCGACCGCCCGCACGTTGGTCTCGACGACGGCGTTGAACTGCACGGCGCGGTAGTCCTCGGCGGCGAGCCGGGCGAGCACCTGCTCCCCGAGCGCCCGACCGACCCCGCGGCCGGAGGAGCCCGGCGCCACCATGAAACTCGCCGTGCCGACGTGCGCGCCGCGTCCCGGCCGGTTGGGGCCGGCCTTGGCCGTCCCCACCACCTTCCCGTCCAACAGCGCGACGAGCGCCCACCCCGGGGCCGGCTCGAGCCACAGGCCCTGCGCCTCGGTCGAGGTCAGCTCGTCCGGGTAGGCGTAGGTCTCCCCGGCCTCCACGACGGCCCGGAAGATCGGCTCGATCGCCGGCCAGTCCTCAGCGGTCGCCGTCCTGAGGGCCAGGTCGGCCTCCGGACGTCCGGCACCGCCCGCGCGCACTCCAGCCCCCACGCCCGGCACGGTAGCGGCCGACGACCCGGCTCAGTCCTCGCGCAGCACGAGCCCGGCGGCGGCGAGCGCGGGCAGGCCCTCCAGGCCCACCGCGAGCGCGGGCGTCAGGTGCCCCGTGCGGGGCGGGTCGTCGGCGCTGGCGGCCAGCAGCAGCCCGACCTCGGCCACCATCCGCGCCGTCGCCCGGTACCCGGGGTGACCCACGCCGTCCAGGACGGCCGACGCCCGGGCGCCGGAGCGGGTCAGGGCGTCGGCGCGCACGCTCCACGTCCACCCGTCGAGGACCTCGCCCCGCGGGCCGGTGCCCGAGCCTGGGAGCACCCTCGCCAGCGCGCTCGCGACCCGCGCCCGGACGGGGGACGGCAGCCGGGTCAGGCCCAGCACGGCCCGCTGGAGCGCGGCGGACGCGGTCGCCGCCAGGAGGGCCAGCGCGCCCACCGGCAGGCGCGCGGGACCAATGTCCATGCCCTCGGCCAGCGCGGCGGGGGAGTGCGGCACCCCCCGCTCGGCGGCCAGCAGCGCTGCGGTGCGGTGCAGGACGGGGGGGTCGATGAACCCCGCGGGCACGAGGGGGCCGAGCACGCGACCGCGGACCACGCGCGGCCGCAGCGACAGCGGGCTCGTCCGCCGCACCCGCCGGGCGGCGCGCTCGTCCGGGACGAGCGCGGCCGGGTCGCCGGCGGCGCGCGCGTCGTCGTCGGCGAGGACCTCCGCGATGCTCTGCAGCGTGCCTCCCGAGACGGCGTCGGACAGACCCATCCGCCGGCGCGGCGGCCTGGCCGTCGTGGTGACCGAGACGGCCACGACCGGCCCGCCGGCGCCCGGTCCGTCCCCGAGCGCGCCCGCGGTGCCGTCGGAGGCGGCGGAGGCGTCGGTCCGGGCGGCCCGGGAGCAGGCGACCAGGACCGCGAGGTCGGCGGGGAGCGCCTCGTAGCCGCTGACCTGCACGACGCGGACGCCCGCGCGCCGTGCCGGCTCGTGCCAGGCCCGCACCGAGCGGGCGACGGCCGGGATCTCACCGCTGAGGTCGACGTAGGAGGCGCCGCCCCGCACGCACGCCTCGATGACGGCGTCCGCCGTGGTCGAGTAGGGCCCGGCGAGGTCGAGCAGCACGCGCGTGCGACGAGCGGCGCGCTCGAGCGCCGCGCCGTCCTGGAGGTCGACGACGACCGAGGGCACGTGCGGCACCCCGAGCTGGGTGAGCAGCATCGCGAGCTTGTCCGGGCTGCGCCCCGCGACGGCCCAGCGGACGCCGGTGAGGGCGGCGCGCTCGGCCAGCTGCTGGGCCACCAGGCGCCCGGTGAAGCCGGTGGCCCCGAGCACCAGCACGTCGAGGTCCCGCACCCCGTCGGAGGCCCCGTCGCGCGGGGACGCGCCGTCGCTCATCGCGCGGCTCGCGTCGCGGTGATGGCTCCCACGACGTCCACCTGCACGGGCACGCCGTCCACCTCGGCGGGCAGCTCGGGCCGGTCGTCGTCGGCGACGACGTTGACGCGCACCGCGTAGGCCTGCGCCCGCCGGACCACCCCGACCCCGTTGACGCGCCGGTCACCGGCCAGGCTCGAGGCGAGGCGGGTCTTGGCGGCGCGAGCGGCGTCCCGGCTGGCGCCGGGCCCGCCGTCGGGGGGCGTCTGGCTCATCCGGGCAGTGTGCACCGCCGCACGCCCCCGCACCACGGGCGCGGACCGGAGGCGGTCTCAGCCGAGCAGGCGCGCCCCCAGCGCCTCCAGCACGCGGTCCACCGGGTTGCAGAAGGTGAGCCCGGTGCCGGCCGGTCCGCCGCGCTCGCTGCCGGCGAAGAGCAGGCCCACCGCGGCGCGGGCGACCGGGTCGTAGACGAGCGAGCCGCTGTCACCGCCGGCCGAGAAGGCCCCCGCGGAGCCCGTCACCTCGATCTGGTCGTCGAACACGACGGCGCCGCCGGGGTAGCCGACCGCCACGCCGTCGAGCTCGACGGCGGTGACGACGCCGCGCGTGAGACCGGTCGTGCGCCCGACCTTCTCGACGACCAGGTCGTCGTCGGCGGGAGCGGTCGTGGCGATGGCCCCGACCGGGTACAGCGCCTCGACGTCGACGTCGTCGGCCAGCCGCGCGAGGGCGGCGTCGGCGACGTTCGGCGTCGCCAGCTGCAGGGGGAGCGCCACGGCGAGGTCGCCGACCACGTCGGCCGCCGTGCCGCCGTCGGCGCTGCCGGGCTGCAGCACCTCCGAGCCGGGCGCAGCGCGGTCGGAGTCGGCCAGCACGTGGTTGTTCGACAGCACGTACCGCCGCTCGTCGCCCGCGAGCACCACGAAGGCGCCGATCGTGCCGGCCGTGACGGCGCGCTGGGCCACCGAGAGGCCGGGACGCAGCGGCCGCTCGCGCTGCTGGAGCACCTCGGCCGCCCAGCGACCGGGCTCCTCCGGGGTGGGGGTGCCGGCGAGCGCGCGCTCGACCGCGGGCGGCGCGCCGGGGTCGAGCCGCTGGGCCCGGCCGACCAGGGCGCGGACGGCACCGACGTCCAGCACGTCGGCGTCCTCGCCCGCCAGCTCGCGCGCCCGGGCGCCCAGCTCGGCGCCCGCGCTGCCGTCGTGGCGCACGGCGAGCCCGTACCGACCGCCGCCGTACACGCGCACCCCCACGACGAGGCCGCCCGCCGGCGCGGCGGCCGCGGCCTGGGCGGTGGCTGCCGTCCGCAGCAGCTCCCGCTTGCTCTCCCGCGCTGCCTGGATGTCCACGGACCCTCCTCGTGCACCGCGCCACCCTCAGGGGTGGTGACGGTGCGTCTGTGCTCGTCACTGGTCGACGTCGGAAGTCTGGACCCGACCGCCGACGAGAGCGGCGCGCCGCCGTGGACGCGCGCGTCGAGGGCCGGCCCCCGGCGCTCGTCCACCCCGGCCGTCGGTGGTCCGTGCTGTGCTCGCGGCGTGGACGACGAGAGCGAGGCGACCTCCCGCGGCGCCGGCGAGCCGGGCCGGCGGCCGCCGCAGCCCGACGGCTACGACCCCGCCTTCCTCGGGGTGGCCGTGCCGCTGCCACGACCGGAGGAGCCGGTTGCGCGCGAGCGCCTCGTGGAGCTGCCCAGCACGCACTTCACCGTGCTCCTGGACCCGCGGCGACGGCTCGCCGCGGCGACGGCCGTGGTCGTCGACGGGGCGCAGCTGCGCGACCTGCGGCGCTCGGGCGACTGGCGGCTCGACCCGCGCGTGCCCGAGGAGGCGCAGGCGGGCCCGGAGCTGTACGCCCGCAACGACCTGGACCGGGGGCACCTCGTGCGCCGGAGCGACCCGGTGTGGGGCTCTGCCGAGGAGGCCGCCCGGGCGGAGGCCGACACCTCCACCTACCCCAACGCGGCGCCCCAGGCCTCGGCGTTCAACCAGTCGCGCGAGCTGTGGCTCGGTCTGGAGGACCACGTCCTGTCCCGCGCCGAGGTGCTCGACCTGCGGATGGCCGTGCTCACGGGTCCCGTCCTCGCGGCGGACGACCCGTCCTACCGGGGCGTCCAGGTGCCCTGGCTCTTCTGGAAGGTCGTCGCGTGGCGGCGGCCGGCCCCGACGGGCTGCACCTGGCCGCTGTCGCGCACGTCCTCGACCAGGCGCCGCAGCTGGGCTCCGTGGACCTGCAGGTCGCCGCTGCCCGCGCCGCGCTGGTCGACGAGCCGCCGCCGCTGGGGCCCTTCCGCACCTTCGCGGTGCCGGTCGAGGACGTCGCCGGGCTGACCGGGCTCGACCTCGGCCCGCTCGTCGCCGCGGACGTGCTGGTCCTGCCGGCGGGGGATCCCGCGCCGGGGCGGCGCGGCCGGTGGCGCGAGCTGGGGTCGCTGGACGAGGTGGCGCTCGGGCGCTGACGCGGCGCCGCGCGGGGCCGAGCCAGGTGGCGGCGCCCCCAGAACGGCCTGTCAGGTAGGAACGCCTTTCCTCAGGACATCGCGCGAGGTGAGGGATGCCTTTCCTGCTTCGCCTGTCGACAAAGCCCCGAGAAGCGCTCAAGAAAGGCTTCCCTTCGGTGCGCGCCCGGCATTCTGAGGGCTACGGTCGCCCCACTGCAGAGCGCTGCCGCCGAGGTGGCCGACCCCGAGGAGACCCCCCATGTCCCTGCTCGAGATGCCCCAGGTCAGCGAGTGCGCGGTCGACGGCTGCGCGTTCAACCACGACGGGTGCCACGCGCCCGCCATCACCGTCCGCAGCGAGCAGGGCACCGCGGGCTGCGGAACCTTCTTCGACATCTCGACGAAGGGCGGTCTGGACCGCGTCGTCGGTCAAGTGGGCGCGTGCGAGCGCACCGACTGCTCCTTCAACAAGGACCTCACCTGCACCGCGCAGTCGGTCCGGGTCGGCCCCGGGCACGACCTCCAGGCCAACTGCCTCACCTACACCGCGGGCTGACCCCGGCCCCCACCCGCCCAGACGCACGAGACCCCCGGCACGAGGTGCCGGGGGTCTCGTGCGTCTGGGCCGGGACGCCGCGCCGGGCGCGTCCGCGGGACGGGCGCCCGGGAGGTGCGCCCGGCAGGCGCGCCAGGGGAGGGGCGTCAGGGCGCGCTGAGGGCGAGCTCGAACCACACGGCCTTGCCGCCCCGCACGAGCCTGCTGCCCCACCGCGAGCTCAGCGCCTCGACGAGGACGAGCCCGCGCCCCCCGGACGCGTCGAGCCGGGGCACGCGCAGGGCCGGGGTCTGCGAGGAGTGGTCGGTCACCTCGACGCGCACGAGCCGACCCTCGATCTCGACGCGGACCACCACCTCGCCCCGCGCGTGCAGGACGGCGTTGGTGGTCAGCTCGCTGGTGAGCAGGACGGCGGTCTCCACCACCGACGGCGGGGCCACCGGCGACAGCAGCTGCGCGACGAGGGCGCGGGCCGCCGAGGCGCCCCGCGGGTGCGGCTCCAGGCGCAGCTCCTCGGTCGTGCCGGCGGGGGCCGGGACGCTCGGGGCACCGGTCGGGGTGCTGCTCGCCTCGCTCACCGGTGCAGCCTAGGCGCCGGAGGCGCTCCGCGGTCACCTGGACGACGGGCGCGCCGGTGCGGGCCGCGTCGCGGTGGCATCCGCGCTCCCCGGCCCGTCACCGAGCCGTCGCGGGCTCGTGGGTCTGCCGTCGCCGAGAAGTCCCGCGCCGCGGGACGGGCGAGCGCCATGATGAGGAGCGTCTGCACCGGTACGCCCCTGAGGAGCACGCATGTCCTGGAACCGCCTGGTCGTCAGCGCCGCCACCGTCGTCGCGCTGGCCGGCGCGAGCACACCCGCGCTGCAGCGCGTGGCCGTCGACGCGGCGGTGGACGAGACCCGTCCCGCCGTCGGGACGGCCACCGGTCGCGGCGAGGGCCGCGACGTCCCGCTCGTGCTGGCCCACCGCGGCGCCAGCGGCTACGCGCCCGAGCACACCGGGGCCGCCTACGAGATGGCGATCTCCATGGGCGCCGACTACATCGAGCCCGACCTCGTGCTGAGCCAGGACGGCGTCTTCTTCGTGCGGCACGAGAACGAGATCTCCGGCACCACGGACGTGGCCGACCGGCCCGAGTTCGCCGACCGGCGCACGACCAAGACGGTCGACGGGGTCGAGCTGACCGGGTGGTTCACCGAGGACTTCACCGCCGCGGAGCTCCGGACCCTGCGCGCCCGCGAGCGGCTGCCCGAGCTGCGCCCGGAGAACACGGCCTACGACGGCGTCGAGCCCGTCCCGACCCTGGCCGAGGTCGTCGAGCTCGCCCAGGCCGCGGGCGTCGGCGTCATCCCGGAGATGAAGCACCCCACGTACTTCGCGAGCATCGGGCTGCCCATGCCGCAGCGGCTCGTGGACGAGCTGGCCTCCTACGGGCTCGACGACGAGGACGACCCCGTCGTGGTGCAGTCCTTCGACGTCACCCCGCTCCAGGAGGTCGACGCGGTCAGCGACGTGCGCACCTCGCTCAACCTCGCCGGCCCGACGTCGGTGCCGCCGGACTACGCGGCGCAGGGGCGCCGGACGACCTACGGCGACCTCACCGGCTCGGGCCAGCTCCGCCGCCTGTCCCGCTTCGTCGACGTCATCGGCGCGGAGAAGGGGTACGTGATCCCCCGCGAGGCGGACGGGTCCCTCGGCGAGCCGACCGACCTCGTGGCGCGGGCGCACCGCGCCGGCCTGGAGGTGGCCGTCTACACGCTGCGCCGCGAGAACGCCTTCCTGCCGACCGACCTGCGCGGCGGGGACCCGGCGAGCCCTCTCTACGCGCGGGCGACCGGGGAGTCGGCGAAGGAGCACCGCGCCTTCTACGAGGCCGGGGTCGACGCCGTCTTCAGCGACAACCCCGACGTCGCGGTGGCCGCGCGCCACGAGACCTTCGCCGACTCCGATCCGGACGACCCCCGCCCCTGACCAGCCCGCCCCCGACCAGCCGGAGGGCCCGGCCGGAGAGTCCGCCGGCCGGGCCCGGACGTACCGTGGTGGCGTGCCGACGCCGCCGCCCGCGCAGCCGCTCGTGCGCCCGTCGCTGGCGCTGCGTCCGGCTCGGCCGCTGCCGGGCGAGCAGGCGCCCCCGGTGGTCCGCGACGTCGAGGAGTCGGCGCGGCAGCTGGCCGAGGTCGTCGGTCGCGGGGGAGCGCTCGTGCTCTCCGGGGCGGGGCTGTCCACCGACTCCGGCATCCCCGACTACCGCGGCCCGCAGGGCTCCCTGCGGCGGCACACCCCGATGACCTACCAGGCCTTCACCGGGGCCAGCGAGGACGGCCCGACGGCCCGGCAGCGCTACTGGGCGCGCAGCCACGTCGGCTGGCGCGTCATCGCGCGCTCGCGGCCGAACGAGGGCCACCGCGCCGTGGCGGCGCTGGAGGCGCTCGGGCTCGTGCGGGGCACGATCACCCAGAACGTCGACGGCCTGCACCAGGCCGGCGGCGCGCGCGACGTCGTGGAGCTGCACGGCAGCCTCGACCGCGTCGTCTGCCTCTCCTGCCGCGACGTCTCGCCGCGCGAGCGGCTCGACCGGCGCCTGCGCGAGGCCAACCCGGGCTTCGCGCCCGAGCCGCCGGCGGGCGAGGTCAACCCGGACGGCGACGTCGACCTGCCCGAGGCCGCGGTCGGCCGCTTCGTCGTCGTGCCCTGCGAGCGCTGCGGGGCCGGTCCGCTGAAGCCGGACGTCGTCTTCTTCGGCGAGACCGTGCCGCGGGCCCGGGTGGACGACTGCTTCGCGCGGGTCGACGCCGCCCGCAGCCTCGTCGTCCTGGGCTCGTCCCTCACGGTGATGTCGGGCTACCGCTTCGTGCTGCACGCCCGGCGCGCCGGCATCCCGGTCGCCGTCCTGACGCAGGGGCCCTCGCGCGCGGACGCCACCGCGACCCTGCGCCTCGACGCACCCCTGACGCCGGTCCTCACCTCGTTGGTCACCCGCCTGGGCTGAGCCCGCGCTCGTCCCGCCCGGCCACGAGGCGCACGGCCCGGGCGTCGCCGTCGAAGCGCCGCACCCCCGTCACGCTCGCGGTCAGGTCGGCGGGGCGGCCGAGGGCGGCCAGGGCCGCGGCCACCTGCTCGCCGCTCAGCCCGCGCGCCAGCGTCACGTGCGGCGTCCACGCTCCGGGCTCCACGAGCTCGCTGCGGTCGGGGCACCCGCGCACGACCTCGGCGGTGCGGGCGTGCAGGGCGAGCAGGTCGGGGGTCGCGACGAGCAGCCGGGCCAGCACGTGCCGGCGGCCGCCGAGGACGACGAGCGGGCCCAGCCGGACCGGCAGGGGCAGGTCTCCCGCGGCGTGGCGCAGCGGCTCGTCGAGGTCGTCCGGCAGGGCGCCGGCGACGGCGAGCGTGACGTGGGGGCGGTTCGTCTCCCCGGTGTGCCGGGCCTGGCTCGGCAGGTCCGCCTCGACCAGGGCCCGCCACTGGGCCAGCACGGCGTCCTCGGTCGCCGCGTCGAGCAGGAGCTCCGCCGTCTGCGCCACGCGCGCGATGGTGCCCCACGTCGTCGGAGCGCGCCGAGCGGCGTGACGCGCGGGCGCCGCCCGTGGTGGACTGGCGCTCCCGGCCCGCGCCGGGACGGCGACGACGGGGTCGGCGAGACCCGTCCCCCGGACGCCCGCAGGGGACCGTCCGGCCCCGACACCGGAGCCGCCCCGTGCCCCCGCCGCCCACCCCGACCCGCGTCGGTCCGCCCCGCCTGCGTCCACGACGGGGCCGCCGACCGCTGCGCGCCCGCCACACGCTCGTGGCGCTGGCCGTCGGCGCCTTCGCCGTCGGCACCGCGGAGTTCATGATGATGGGCCTGCTGCCGCTCGTGGCCGCGGACCTCGGGATCTCCCTGCCGGCGGCGAGCGCCACCATCACCGCCTACGCCGTCGGGGTGGTCGTGGGCGCGCCCCTGCTCACGGCGGCCGGCACCCGGGTCCCGCCGCGCACCGCGCTGGTCGTGCTCATGGCCGTCTTCGTGCTCGGGAACCTGGCGTGCGCCCTGGCCCCGGACGCCCGGGCGCTGGTCGTGGCCCGCTTCGTCACCGCGCTCGTGCACGGCGCCTTCTTCGGGCTGGCCGCCGTCGTGGCCCGCGCGGTGGTGCCGCCGCGGCGCGCCGCCCAGTCCATCGGCCTCGTCCTCGCGGGCCTCGCCGTGGCCAACGTCGTGGGCGTGCCGTCCGCGACGGCGCTCGGCCAGGCGCTCGGCTGGCGGCTGCCGATGGCGGTGGTGGCTGCGCTCGGCGTCGTCACGGCCGTCGCGGTGCTGGCCCTGGTGCCGCGCACCGGCGTCGACCGCGGGAGCCTGCGCGCCGAGCTGGCGTCCTTCCGCGTCCCGGCCGTGTGGCTGCTGCTCGGCGTCACCCTGACGGGCTTCAGCGCCCTGTTCGCCGTCTACTCGTTCATCGCCCCCGTGCTCACGGAGCGGGCCGGCTTCACCCCGGGGCAGATGTCGGTCGTGCTCGCCGTCTTCGGCGTCGGCTCCGTCGTGGGGACCCTCCTGGGGGGCCCGCTCGCCGACCGGGCGCCCACGGGCGTGCTCGTGGGCGGCATGACCTCGACGGCGCTCCTGCTCGCCGTCTTCACCGTGACCTCGCAGTCGCGCCCGGCTGCGGTGGCGACCCTGTTCCTCCTCGGCGTCGTCACCTTCGGCGCGTCACCGGGCCTGCAGGACAGGATCATCCGCGCCGGAGGTGCCGGCGGGAGCATGGTCGCCGCGGCCAACCAGAGCGCCTTCAACCTGGCCAACGCCCTGGGCGCCTCCGCGGGGGCCGCGGTGCTGGCGGCCGGCCTCGGGCTCACGGCCCCCATGTGGGTGGGCGTCGGTGCGTCGGCGCTGGGACTGGTCGTGCTCGCCCTGGCCGTGCGCGCCGAGCGGCGCTCCGGCGCGAGCACCCGTGCGCCCGGGCGGCCAGGCGCCGGGCGGGCCGGCGGGGCCGGGGACGAGCGGGTCCCGGTGGCGCAGGAGCCCGGCGTCGGACGGGCCACGGCGGGCTCTTCCGCTCGCTGACGCGCCACCCGCGCAGCGCACCGGGGGAGTGCAGAGGGAGCGGCGGACCACCGGTCCGCCGCTCCTCCGCTCGTCCGGCCCTCGGCCGGGGACTGCGTCAGTCCGCGTCGAGCGCCGTGCCCTTGTGGACGGCTTCCTTGCCGGTCTTGTCGCTCTCGACGAGGTACTGCGGCTCGTCCTTGCTGGCTCGGACCGTGCGGCCGGCCTCCTCGGTGTCCTCGGTGATCTTCTTCTCGACCGTGCCGTGGACGGTGTTCCCGTGCGAGGACCAGGTGACGTCGTCACCCTTCTTGTACTCGTCAGCCATCGTTCTCCTCCAGTGGTCTCGTGCGTGAGGTGCCTGCGGTGGGAGCGGCGGGCAGGGTCCGGGCCCGAGGTCGGTCAGCGGTGGACGGGGCTCAGCGGTGGACGGGGCTCAGCGGTGGACGGGGCTCATGTCCGGGTAGCGGTCCCCGGCCGTGGCCAGGGCCGGGGCGGCGGCGTCGATCGCGGCGAGGTCCTCGTCGTCGAGCTCGACGTCCGCCCCGCCGACGTCCTCCTCCAGCCGCGAGACCTTCGTCGTGCCGGGGATGGCGACGACGTCGCCGCGCTCGGCGCCGACCGACAGCACCCAGGCCAGCGCCAGCTGGGCCGACGTCACGCCCTTGCGGTCGGCGATCTCGCGGACGCGGTCGACCAGCTCGAGGTTGCGCCGGAGGTTCTCGCCCTGGAAGCGGGGGTTCTTCCGGCGGAAGTCGTCCTCGCCGAAGTCCTCCTCGCTGCGGATCGCGCCGGTGAGGAAGCCGCGCCCGAGCGGGGAGTAGGCCACGAACCCGGCACCGACCTCGCGGACGGCGTCCAGCACCCCGTTCTCCTGCGGGTCCCGGGTCCACAGGGAGAGCTCGGTCTGCACCGCGGCGACCGGGTGCACGGCGTGCGCCCGTCGGATGGTCTCCGGAGCGGCCTCGGAGATACCGGCGCAGCGGACCTTCCCGGCCTCCACGAGCTCGGCGATGGCGCCCCAGGTCTCCTCGACGGCGACGTCGGGGTCCACGCGGTGCTGGTAGTAGAGGTCGATGACGTCGACGCCGAGGCGCTCCAGCGAGGCGTCGCAGGCCGAGCGCACGTACTCGGGCCGGCCGTTGACGCCGAGCCGCTCGCCGCCCGGGCCGCGCTCGTTGCCGAACTTGGTCGCCACGACCACCTGGTCGCGGCGCCCGGCCAGCGCCCGGCCGACGAGGCGCTCGTTGGTGAAGGGGCCGTACATGTCGGCCGTGTCGAGCAGCGTGACGCCGAGGTCCAGCGCCCGCCGGATCACCCCGACGGCCGCGTCGTCGTCGCCCGACGTGCCGTAGAACTCGCTCATCCCCATGCAGCCCAGCCCGAGGGCGCTGACCTCGAGCCCGGCCAGCCGTCGCGTCTCCATGGCCGGGACGCTACGTCCGGGGGGAGGCACCTGCGACCTCGGCCGCGAGGCGACCGCCGAGCTCGGTGCCGGACAGCCAGGCCTGCTCGACACCGGGGCGCTCGCCCCACCCGTCGCCGCACACGCCGAGGCCGCGTGAGAGTCGGGAGGTCTCCGGCCGGCCGCCGTCGGGGCGGGCGAAGGTCCACCGCTGCGCGCCCGTCTCGACCGGGGCGGGGGCCTCCCCGCGGCCGAGCAGCGCACCCAGCTCGGCGAGGACCGGCGCGACGGCCGCCGGCGGGTCGCCGAGGTGGTCGCGGGCCAGCTGCGGGGTGGAGTGCGCGACGAGCACGGGGGCGCCGTCGCCGCGCCGGCGGCCGTCGTCGGCGACGAACTCGACGGCGGGGGAGCCGCTCACGAAAGCGCCGTCCATCGCCGGCCACCAGGCCTCGTCCCAGCGGGCCCACACGGTGATGACGGGCGTCCACGCGCGGTCCCGGAGGTCGGCCGTCTCCTCGGAGAGGCCGGGACCCACGAGGCGCACGGCCTGGGGCTCGGGCATCGCGAGCACCACGGCGCGGCAGGGGTGGCCGTCGACCGAGAGCGCGCCCGCGGCGTCGCGGTCGACCCGGCGCACGTCGTGCTCGCGCACGGGGACGCCGTCGCCGGCGAGCGCCTCGGCGAGGTCGTCGGTCAGGGACCGGAGGCCACCCGGCGCCGACCAGCGCACCGGGCCCGGCTTCGGGGTGCTGGTGACCCGGCCGCCGTCGTCGCGGCTGACGGCGAGGAGCGTGTCCGTCCAGGGGCCCGTGACGCCCCGGGCGCGCCAGGACTCCGCCAGGGCGGTGAAGGACGTGGCCCGCGGGACGGCGTAAGAGGCCCCGACGTCCACGACGCGCTCGGCGTCGGTGCCCTTCCCCGTGCGGCGCAGCCCGAGCCGGCCGCCGGGGCTGCGGCCCCGGTCCAGCACGACGACGTCGAGGCCCCCGTCCCGGAGGGAGCGCGCGCACGCCAGCCCGGCGATGCCCGCCCCCACGACGACGACGGCGCCGGCGTCCCAGGCAGGGGCGTCACCGGAGCGCGGAGAGGGCCGGGGGGCGGAGGACGCCGGGGGGCCGGCGGAGGTGGAGGTGCTCATCCTCCGACGCTAGGGGCGGCTCCCGGGCCTCGCGCGGCGGCCGCCCCTGCGCCGGAGCACCTCAGAGGCTGACGGTCTCGTTCTCGCCACCGCTGTAGCGCTCGCCGGTGGCCCGCGCCTTGACGTAGGAGAGGAGGGTCGCCGCGCGTCCCCCGGGCGTGTCCCAGTACTCGGCGCTGTCCGCGTGGACCTTCACGAGCACGAGCCCCGGGGCCTCCGGGCCGTCGGGGAACCAGGCCTTCACGCCCTCGTTCCAGAGCTCCTTCGCCTTGTCCACGTCGCGCACGACCTCCGCGTCCCCTGCGACGGAGACCCAGGAGTCGCCGGAGGCGAACGCGACGTTGACGTGGGCGCCGTGGCGCACCTGGTCGACCTTGCGGGAGTCCCCGTCGGAGAAGAACCACAGGTCGCCGTCGAACTCGACCTCCTGCACGGCCATCGGGCGGCTGACGAGGCGACCGTCGTCGTCGGTCGTCGTGAGCATGCAGATCTTCGTGCCGGCGATCAGCTCGGCGACCTTGGCGACGCCCTCGTCGCGCGGCTGGTCGGGGGTCTGGGGTGCGGGGCTCATGGGTGCTCCTCCGGTCGGGCCGTCGAGGCCGTGGTGGCGCGCCCCTGCGGGCGCGACCGTCGGGAGCGCGGCGTGCGCCGCTGCCCCCGAGGAGTCCACGCTCCCCGGGGCGTCCTCGCCACCCGGCGCCTCCGCCTCCGGCGACGTCGAGGCGCTGCGGCCCGAGCGGTGCTGCGCCCCCACGACGTGCTGCGCCCCGGGACGTGGGGTCCCGGGGCGCAGCGGGTGGTGCAGGGGACGGTTCAGCCGCGACCCGTCTTGTCCTGCAGGCGGTCGATCTCCTCGGACGCGTGGGCCTTGGTGAGGTCGTCCGGCACCTGCTCCCCGGCCTCCTGGGCCAGCGTGCTCAGGTAGCTGCGCTGCGGGCCGGTGGCGGGCTGGTCACCGGTGACCCAGGTCTCCGGGTCCTTCTCGGCGTCGGCCGTCGTCGACCCGGGCTCCTGGCCCTCGGGGCGGCCGTCGCCGTGGGCGCCGCGGGTGTCCTCGGCGTCCTGCGCGTCTCGGAGGGCCTGGTCCGCGTCGTCGGCGGGGGGCTGCTGGCTGCTCTGCTCGGTCATGTGTTCGAGCGTAGGCGGGGGGTGCGACAGCGGCGCGTCGACCCCGTCGGGCCCGCCCGCCCCGGGGTCAGCCGCGGCTGCGCCGCGTGCTGGCGTCGTTGGCCCTCTGCAGCGCCTCGACCAGCTCGTCCTTGCTCATCGACGAGCGGCCGTGCACGTCGAGGCGCCGCGCCAGGTCCAGCAGGTGCTCCTTGCTGGCGTTCGCGTCGACGCCGCCCGCGGTGCCCCGGTCCGTCTGCGCGCCGCCCTCCGCCTGGGCGTCCGAGGGCCCCTTCTCCTCCTTGGGCTCCCAGTGGTCGCCGACCTTCTCGTGCGTGTGCTTGAGCGCCGACCACGCGACGCGGTTCGCGCGCTCGCCGTCGCCGTAGGACTCCTCGGCCGAGGCCTTCGCCCTGGCGTAGGTGCGCTGCGCCTTGGCGCCCGAGCGCTCGAGCGTGCTGGGCAGGTCGACGTCGGGGACGTCGCCGGGGTCCTTCGCGGCCATCGGTGCTCCCGGGGCGGGGCCGCGGCTCGGCGCTGCGGCGGGAGGCCCATCCTGGGCGGGCGTCGCGCTCCCCGCAGCAGCGGGCGGAGGGCCCGCGCGCCCGTCGAGCCGACGGCGGAGCGCTTGCAGCCCCCGGGACGAGGGAGCAGGGTGATCTTCGTCGGCCCCAGCGCCGGCAGGACGCACGCCCGGAGCCCCTGAGGAGGACCCATGGCCGAGTACACCCTGCCCGACCTTCCGTACGACTACTCCGCGCTCGAGCCCGCCATCAGCGGCGAGATCATGGAGCTGCACCACTCCAAGCACCACCAGACGTACGTCACCGGCGCCAACACCGCGCTCGAGCAGATGGCCGAGGCCCGCTCCACGGACTCGCTCGGCGCCGTGAACCTCTACGAGAAGAACCTCGCGTTCAACCTCGGCGGCCACACGAACCACTCGGTCTTCTGGAACAACATGAGCCCGGACGGCGGCGACAAGCCGGAGGGCGAGCTCGCGGCCGCCATCGACGCGGACTTCGGCTCCTTCGACGGCTTCCGCGCGCACTTCACGGCCAACGCGATGGGCATCCAGGGCTCGGGCTGGTCGATCCTCGCGTGGGACTCGATCGGCCAGAAGCTGATCATCGTCCAGCTGTACGACCAGCAGGGCAACGTGCCGGTCGGCATCGTGCCGCTGCTGATGCTCGACATGTGGGAGCACGCCTTCTACCTGCAGTACCGCAACGTCAAGGCCGACTACGTCAAGGCCTGGTGGGGCGTCGCCAACTGGGCCGACGTCACCGAGCGCTTCTCGCGCGCCCGCACGCAGACCTCGGGGCTCATCACGCCGACTGCGCTCTGACGCAGCGGCTCTCGCGCGACCAGCGCGTCTGTCGACGGCCGGTGCCCCTCCGGGGGGGTGCCGGCCGTCGGTGTCTGACCTAGCGTCGGGGCATGACGAGGCGATCCGGACGCACCGGCGCACCGCGGGCTCGGGCGGCCGCGCCCGACGCCTCGCACGGGAGCGCCTGAGGCGTGGGGCGGCTCCTCGACCAGGGCGAGGTCCTGCCGGGCCCGGTGCGCCTGGTGGCCCTCGCCGACACCCACCTGCCCGTGCGCGCGAAGCAGCTCCCCGAGCAGGTGGAGGAGGCGCTGGCCGCCGCCGACGTCGTCGTCCACGCCGGCGACTGGGTGGACGAGGCGACGCTCGACCACCTCCTGGAGCGCAGCGCGCTCCTGCTGGCCTGCTGGGGCAACAACGACGGGGACGGCCTGCGAGCCCGCCTCCCCGAGGTCGCCCGCGCACGGCTGGCGGGCCTGCGGGTGGAGGTCGTCCACGAGACCGGCGGCAAGGACGGGCGCGAGAGGCGCTGCGAGGCAGCACACCCCGACGCCGACGTGCTGCTCTTCGGCCACAGCCACATCCCCTGGGACACGAGCACGCCACGGGGTCTGCGCCTGCTCAACCCCGGCTCGCCCACCGACCGCCGCCGCCAGCCCCGCTGCACGTACCTGACGGCGACGGCCGACGGCGGCCGTCTCGAGGACGTCGTCCTGCACGACCTCCCGCTGGCCGGCCCCCGGGTCAGCCGCCCGCGACCACCTCGGGGAGCGCCTGCTCGGCCTCGGTGAGCAGGCGGGAGCGGATCAGGAAGCGCACGCCCTCGGGGGCCTCGACGCTGAAACCCGAGCCGCGGCCCGGGACGACGTCGACGGTCAGGTGCGTGTGCCGCCAGTAGCCGTACTGGGACGCCGACATCCAGAACGGGGCGCCGGCCACCTCGCCGAGCAGGACGTCACCGGTGCCGGTGAGGAAGTCCCCCTGCGGGAAGCACATGGGCGAGCTGCCGTCGCAGCAGCCGCCGGACTGGTGGAACATCAGCGGCCCGTGCCGGCTCCTCAGCCGCTCGAGCAGTGCCGCCGCCCCGGGGGTGATGTCCACCCGCGACGCCGTGCGCCCCTCGAGCTCGGCGGCGTCCAGCACCTGCACCTCGTCCGGGACCGCCGCGCCGCCCCCCGCGGGGGCGACGGCAGCGCCGGCGCCCCCGCGGCCGTCCCCGGCCGGCATCAGAAGAAGCCGAGCTTGTCGGGGGAGTAGGAGACGAGCAGGTTCTTCGTCTGCTGGTAGTGGTCGAGCATCATCTTGTGGTTCTCGCGGCCGATGCCGGAGGCCTTGTACCCGCCGAAGGCCGCTCCCGCGGGGTAGGAGTGGTAGTTGTTCACCCACACCCGGCCCGCCTCGATGCCGCGCCCGAGCCGGTAGGCCGCGTTGGTGTCGCGGCTCCACACGCCCGCGCCGAGGCCGTAGAGGGTGTCGTTGGCCAGGCGCAGCGCGTCGGCGTCGTCGCTGAAGCGGGTGACCGACAGCACCGGTCCGAAGATCTCCTCCTGGAAGACGCGCATCGAGTTGCTGCCCTCGAAGACCGTCGGCTCGACGTAGTAGCCGCCCTCGTAGCCCTCCACCGTGCGCTGGCCGCCGCCGGTGCGGACGCTCGCGCCCTCCTCCCGGCCGATCTGGAGGTAGCTGAGGATCTTCTCGAGCTGGTCGTTGCTGGCCTGCGCGCCGATCATCGTCGCCGGGTCGAGCGGGTCGCCGGTGACGATGGCCTCGACCCGCGCGATGGCCTTCTCCATGAACTCGTCGTAGATCGACTCGTGGACCAGCGCGCGCGAGGGGCACGTGCAGACCTCGCCCTGGTTGAGGGCGAACATGGCGAAGCCCTCGAGCGCCTTGTCGAGGAACGCGTCGTCCTCGGCCATGACGTCGGCGCGGAAGACGTTCGGGCTCTTGCCGCCGAGCTCGAGCGTCACCGGGATGATGTTCTGGCTGGCGTACTGCATGATCAGCCGGCCCGTCGTCGTCTCGCCCGTGAAGGCGATCTTGGCGATGCCGGAGTGCGAGGCCAGCGGCTTGCCGGCCTCCACGCCGAAGCCGTTGACGATGTTGAGCACGCCGTCGGGCAGCAGGTCGGCGATGAGCTCCATCACCTTGAGGATCGACGCGGGCGTCTGCTCGGCGGGCTTGAGGACGACGCAGTTGCCGGCCGCGAGCGCGGGGGCGAGCTTCCACGCGGCCATGAGGATCGGGAAGTTCCACGGGATGATCTGGCCGACCACGCCGAGGGGCTCGTGGTAGTGGTAGGCGACGGTGTCGTGGTCGATCTCGCCGATCGAGCCCTCCTGCGCGCGGACGGCCCCCGCGAAGTAGCGGAAGTGGTCGACGGCCAGCGGCAGGTCCGCCGCGAGCGTCTCGCGGACCGGCTTGCCGTTCTCCCAGCACTCCAGGACGGCGAGCTCCTCGAGGTGCTCCTCGATCCGCGCGGCGATCGCCAGCAGGACGTTGGAGCGCTCGGTCACCGAGGTGCGGCCCCAGACCTGCGCGGCGCCGTGCGCGGCCGAGACGGCCAGGTCGACGTCCGCGGACGTGCCCCGGGCGACCTTGACGAAGGGCTTCCCGTCGACCGGGGAGATGTCGTCGAAGTACTCGCCGTGCACGGGCGGCGTCCACTTGCCGCCGATGAAGTTCTCGTAGACCTCGGGGACCGAGACGAGCGAGCCCTCGGCTCCGGGACGGGTGTAGGCCATGACGTTCGCCCTCCAGCGTCGTGCGCGCCCGTCGTCGGTGACGAGCGCCGTGCCCCGACGCTAGGAGGGCGAGGTTGGCCGGAGGTTGGTCCCCGTCCGAGAGCGGGGCCGCCTCAGCGCGTCGCGCCCAGGACGCGGCGCACGACGTGCGGGTCGGCGCCCGAGGTGGCGGCGTAGGTCAGGGCGACGGCGCGGTCGCCGGTCGCGAGGACGGCGTCGCGCAGCCCCGCCGAGAGCTCCGCGTCGACCCGGCGCAGCACGGGGGAGTCGGTCCCGCCCGCGCCGGCGAGCACCTCACCGCCCCAGGCCTCGGCGGCCCCCGCCGCGTCCCCGGCGCGCAGCCGCCGGCGCACGACGTCCACGTCGGTCGTGCAGGGCAGGAGCAGCCGGTACGGGCGAGAGCCGATGCCGCCGCCGAGCAGGGTCCGCAGGTGGCTCACCTCCGCCTTGAGCGTCGAGCGCGTCACCGGCGCGTCGCCGTAGACGGCGTCGTGGAGGGCGTCGGCCGCGAGCCCGGCGGGGGAGAGCGACAGCACCGCGAGCAGCTCGAGCTGGCGCCGGGTGAGGCGCAGCTCCTCCCCGTCGAGCTCGGCCGAGCAGGCGCCCAGCAGCCGCAGGTGCAGGGCACCGGGCGCCGCCGGCCCGGGCGTCCGTCCCTCGCGGGCCGCCGCTGCGACCTCGTGCGCGAGCAGGGCCGCCAGCGCCCTCGCCGTCGTCAGGCCCAGGGGGTGCGAGCGCTCCCACGTCGTCGACAGGTCCAGCACCCCGAGCGGGACGCCGCGGGGGTCGCGCACGGGAGCGGCCCAGCACACCCACCCCTGGACCGCGGGCGCGAAGTGCTCGGCCGACCAGACGGTCGCCGGTCCGGCGGTGCGCAGCGCGAGGTCGAGGGCGTTGGTGCCGACGCTGGCCTCGTCCCAGCGTCCTCCGGCCACGAAGTTGACGCGCTCGGCCCGCTCGCGCATCACGCGCCCGCCGCACGTCCACAGGATGCGGGCGCTGGGGTCGGTCACCGCGACGACGAGGTCGCCGTCGTCGGCGACGTGGCGCAGCTCCTCCTCCAGCGCGCCGACCGCCCGCTGCAGGGGCGAGGCGCGCCAGGCCTCGGCGGTCGCCGACTCGTCCGCCAGCGGCGCCGAGGCCAGGTCGTCGTCGACCGAGCGCAGGCTGCGGCGCCAGCTGGCGCGGATGACGTCGCGCACGGGGATCGACCCGGCCTCGCCGGGGGCGGCCTCCACGAGCGCGCGCTGGCGGGCCCGCACGAGCGCGGCCCGGCGCTCGCGGGCGTCCTGCACCGTCGCCACCAGCGCACCTCCTGCAGCCCGCACCGTCGCGGGTGCCCGCACGCTACCTCCGGGACGCGCGGTGGTGACCGGTCTCCCACGTCCGGACGCGAGTCGTGCCCCACTTCGCGCTCAGCCCTCCCGCACACGACCGGGCAGACGCACCATGTCGGGCGAACCGCGTGTCGCCCGACCGCGTGACGCCCTCGAGGAGGACCCGTGCCCCGTCCATCGCCCACCGCCGTCCCACCCGCCGGTGCCCTCGGCCCCGGATCGCCCGGCGTCCGCCGTGCGGGTGCCGCGCTCGCCGTCGCCGCCGTCCTCGTCGCGGGGGCGGCGACGCTCGCAGCCCCCGCGGAGTCCTCGGCGCCCGCCCGACCGCCGGCGCTGGGCGGTCTCGACCTCGACACCGCGGGGCTCACCGAGGTCAGCGCCGCGCTGGACGGCGGCCGGACGACGTCCGCCCGTCTGGTGCGGGCCTACCTGCTGCGCATCGACGCGCTCAACAGCCGCGGCCCGGGCCTGAACGCCGTGCGCTCGCTCAACCCCGACGCCCTGGCGCAGGCCCGCGACCTGGACCGGGAGCGCCGCACCGGAGGAGCGCGCGGCCCCCTGCACGGCGTCCCGGTGCTGCTGAAGGACAACATCGACGTGGCGGGGATCCCGACGACGGCCGGCTCCGTCGCGCTGGCCGGGAGCACGCCCGACCGGGACGCGTTCGTGACCGCGCAGCTCGAGGCCGCGGGCGCGATCGTCCTGGGGAAGACGAACCTCACGGAGCTCGCCAACTTCATGACCACCGGGATGCCGGGCGGGTACAGCTCGCTCGGCGGCCAGGTGCTCAACCCCTACGACCTCGCGGACACCCCGAGCGGCTCCAGCGCCGGCTCGGGCAGCGCCGCGGGCGCCGGGCTGGCCGCCGCGACCGTGGGCACGGAGACGTCCGGGTCGATCCTGTCCCCGGCGCGGGCGAGCAGCGTCGTCGGGATCAAGCCGACCGTCGGGCTGGTCAGCCGCAGCGGCATCGTGCCGATCTCCGCGTCGCAGGACACCGCCGGCCCGATGGCGCGCTCGGTCGCGGACGCCGCGGCCCTGCTCACCGGCATGACGGGGGTCGACCCGGAGGACCCCGCGACCACGGCCAGCCGGCCGTACGCGGGCACGGACTACGCCGACGCCCTGTCCACGGACGCGCTGGACGGTGCGCGCCTGGGGTACGTGCCCGTCACCACGACCCCTCCGAGCGCGGCGGACCAGGTCTACCTCGACGCCCTCGACGTGCTCCGGGCGGAGGGGGCCGAGCTGGTCGAGGTGGAGGTCGGCGGCACCAGCGCGCCGAGCATCCTCACGTACGAGTTCGAGCGCGACCTCGACGCCTACTTCTCCCGGCTGCCCGACGGGCCTGTCCGCTCGCTGGAGGACGTCATCGCGTACGACGAGGCGCACCCCCGGGAGGCGCTGAAGTTCGGCCAGCGGCTGCTCGAGGCGTCCGCCGAGGTGGACCTCTCCGACCCGGCGACGGCGGCCGCCTACGAGGCGGCGCGCGACCAGGGGCTCCAGGAGACCCGGGCCGCCATCGACACGGCCCTGCGGCGCACCGACGCCGACCCGGCGGACGACCTGGACGCCGTCGTCTCCGCGTCGCGCACGACCGGGGTGGGCGCCCGCGCCGGGTACCCGTCCGTCATCGTCCCGGCGGGCTACACCGAGGACGTCGGCCGCGACCCCGTGGGCCTCGTCTTCCTGGGTGCCGCGTGGGAGGAGGCCCCGCTCATCGGGCTGGCGTCCGACTACGAGGAGGCTGCGGACGCGTGGCTGCCGCCCACCGAGGTCAACCCGTCGGCGTTCCGCTGCACGGCGGTCGACACCAGCTCCGCCTACGAGGGGTCCTGCCCGCCCTGACCGGCGCGGCGGCTGCAGCCCCCAGGCGCTGCAGCCGCCGTCCGTGCCCCGCACGGACTCACACGACGAGCAGGCGCACCGTCTCGGGCATCGCACGCAGCGCCTCGACGACCTCCGTCCCCACGCCCTCGGAGACGTCGGTGACGGAGTAGCCGAAGGAGCCGCGGGTCGTCAGGTGCTGCGCGTCGACGTTGACCCCGTGCTCGGCGAGCACCCGGTTCACGGTGGCGAGGACGCCGGGGACGTTCTGGTGCAGGTGCGCCAGCCGCGCCGACCCGGGCACCCGCTCGAGGGCGACGGCGGGGACGTTGACGGACAGGCTGGTGCTGCCGGTGCGCAGGTAGTCGCGCAGCTTGGTGGCGACGAATCGGCCGATGTCCTCCTGCGCCTCCTCGGTGGACCCGCCGATGTGCGGCGTGAGGATGACGTTGGGCAGGCCGCGCAGCGGCGAGGCGAAGGCGTCGCCGCGCTTCTTCGGCTCCTCGGGGAAGACGTCGATCGCCGCGCCGGAGAGGTGGCCGCTCGTGATGGCGTCGGCGAGCGCGTCGTGGTCGAGGACGAAGCCCCGCGAGAGGTTGAGGAAGACGGAGCCCTCGCGCATCTGGGCCAGCTGCTCGCGGCCGAAGAAGCCGGCGTTGCCCGAGCGGCCGTCCACGTGCAGCGTCACGACGTCGCTGTGGCGCAGCAGGCTCTCCAGGTCGGGGGAGCGGCGCGCGTTGCCCAGGGCGAGCTTCTCGGCGGTGTCGTAGTACAGGACCGACATGCCGAGCGCCTCGGCGACCACGGACAGCTGGCTGCCGATGTTGCCGTAGCCGACGATCCCGAGGGTGCGCCCGCGCACCTCGTGGCTGCCCTCGGCGGACTTGTCCCACACGCCGGCGTGCAGCGTGGAGTCCTTGACGGTCAGGCGGCGCGTGAGGGCGATGATCTCCGCGATCGCGAGCTCGACGACGCTGCGCGTGTTGGAGAAGGGCGCGTTGAAGACGACGACGCCGCGGGCCGCCGCGGCGTCGAGGTCGATCTGGTTGGTGCCGATGCAGAAGGCGCCGATGGCCTGGAGGTCGGGGACGGCCTCGAGCACCCGCTCGGTCACGGTGGTCTTGGAGCGGATGCCGAGCACCGAGACGCCCTGGAGCGCGGCGATCAGCTCGTCCTCGTCCATGGCCCCGCTGTGCTCGACGGGCGTCACCCCGGAGCCGGCGAGGATCGTCGAGGCCTGGGGGTGGAGGTTCTCCAGCAGGAGCGCGCGAGCCATGCGGCGATCATCGCCGAGGCGGCGCGCAGCGCGGACCACGGGTCCGGTCGGTGGACGTGGGGAGCGCGGATCGGCCCGCCGGTCAGCGGGTCTCGGGAGGGCGGAGGCCTTCGGGTCACCCGTGGGGCGAGCCCAGGTGCGCAACTGAGGTTGACGTCGCTCGCTCTAGCAACCTACGTTGACATCTGTGGACGCGACCCAGCTCGCCGGCGCAGCCGCCGACACCGCTGACCACTCCCGCGGTCTGCGGGCCGTGGCGGCGCTGCGACGACTGCTGGAGACGCTCGAGCTGCGCCAGGTCGAGGCGGCGCTGCGGTCGGGGGCGTCGTGGTCGGAGATCGCCGCCGACCTCGGGGTCACCCGTCAGGCCGTCCACAAGAAGTACGCCAAGCGGTTGCGGGACGTCGGTGCGGACCAGGGGGAGCGGTCATGACGAGTCAGGGGCAGGGCCGGGCGCGGCGCCGTGGAGGGCGCTCGCTGCTGCGCCAGTCGCGGTACATCAGCGCGGCGGCGATGGAGGAGGTCGCCGAGCTGGGTCACCCCGAGCTCGACGTCGACCACCTGCTCGTCGGTCTGCTGGTCACGGGGGGCCCGAGCGCGTCCTGCCTCGTGGCGGCGGGCGCGGACCTGCCGTCGCTGCGCGGGGCCGTCCAGCGGCTGCAGGAGACCGACGCCCGAGCCCTCGGCGTGCACGCGCCGGCACCTCCCGCGGTGTCACCGGACCGGACTGCCCGGACGAGCGCCGGCGTCCCCTGGGGCAGCAGGGCGCTGGCCGTGATGCGCTCGGCCGACCACGGCCAGGACGACCGCGCCCTGCTGCGGGCGCTGCTGGACGACGAGGGGCGTCGTGTCGAGCGGGTGCTGGCGGGGGCCGGCGTCGACGTCGAGGACCTGCGCGCCTCGCTGGCGACCACGACGGCCGCGGGAGACCCGGACCTGCCGGTCGAGGTGACCGCCGCGCTGGCCGCGCTCGGACCGGCGCACCGGCGGACCTCGGCCTCGACGACGCACGAGGTGCCGGTGGCCGCGGACGCGGTGTGGGCGCTGGTCGGCGACGTGCGGCGCCGACCGGAGTGGGACCCCGCCGTCACCGGCCTGAGCGACGACGACGGCGTCCTGCGCCTGGTCTACGACAGCGGCCGCACGACTCGCTCGGTGCGGGTGCTGACCGAGCGCACGGGGCCGCGCAGCGTGCTGTGGCGCGAGATGTGGCACGACGACGAGCACGTCACCGCCGTCCTGCACCTGGCCGTGGTCCCGGCCGGCGCGGGCAGCCGGCTGCGGGTGGACACGGCCACGTCCTCGCGCACGCTCCGCGGGAGGGTGCTGCGGCCGCTGGCCCGGCGGGCAGCCGGCAGCCGCGCGCGGTGGCTCGGCCAGTCGGTGGCCCGGGCGGCGGCCCGCACCGACGCGTAGGAGCGGCGGGGGCCGGGCCGTAGGACACGATGGCGGCGTCCGATCCCACCGTCCCAGGAGGCCACCGTGCCCGTCCTCGTCCTCGTCCTCGACTCCGGCGCCACGACATGAGGCGCCCCTCCGCCGTCCGGTCGGGCGGCTCCGCAGCACCGACGCGCCACCTCGGCCGGCGCGGCTTCCTGAGCGCGGCCGCCACCGCCGCCGCGGCCGCCGGGCTCGCCGCCTGCAGCGGTCGCCCCTCGCCGGTCTCCCCGGCCGCCGAGCCCTCCGGGTCGTCGTCCGCGGGCGGGGGCGCCGGCGGGTCGCTGACCATCGGCGCCATCCCCGACCAGGACCCCGAGGTCCTGCAGCGCCTCTACGGCGTCCTCGCCGGGTCGATGGCCGAGGCCACGGGCCTCGAGGTCACCTACCGCCCCGTCACCGACTACGGCGCCGCCGTCTCCCTCTTCCGCACCGGGGACCTGGACATGGTCTGGTTCGGCGGGCTCACCGGCGTCCAGGCCCGGCGCCAGACCCCCGGTGCCCGCGTCATCGCCCAGCGGGACATCGACGAGGACTTCCGCTCGGTGTTCGTGGTGAACGCCGCCACCGGGCTCGCGCCGTCCGAGGACCTCACGGAGCTCGCCGGGCTGCGGTTCACCTACGGGAGCCAGACGTCCACGTCCGGCTTCCTCATGCCGGCCTACTTCCTCGCCGAGCAGGGGGTGGACCCGCGCGGGTTCCCCGGCGACCCGGGCTTCAGCGGCTCGCACGACGCCACCCTGCAGCTGGTCGCCTCCGGCACCTACGAGGCGGGCGTGCTCAACGAGCAGGTGTGCCTCGCCCGCACCGAGGCCGGGGAGGTGGACCCCGCCGTGCAGCTGCACTCCCGCACCCCGGCCTACCACGACTACCACTGGCTCCTCGGGCCCGCGGCCGTGGAGCGGCTGGGCGAGGACCTGCCCGACCGGATGACGGACTACCTCCTGGGGCTGTCGGCCGACGACCCCGACGACGCGCAGGTGCTGGAGCTCTTCGGGGCCGGGAGCTTCGTCGCCGCGGAGCCCGGCGACCACGACCAGATCGAGCAGATCGGCGAGCAGCTGGGCGTGCTCAGCTGACCGCGGTCCTGCGGCTGTCCGGCGTCGAGGTCCGCTTCGGCGGCACCCGGGCGCTCGCCGGCCTCGACCTCGTGGTCGGGGCCGGCGAGCGTGTCGGGCTGGTCGGGCCCTCCGGCGCGGGCAAGTCGACCCTCCTCGGCCTCGCCAACGGCTCGGTGGCGCCGACCGCCGGGTCGGTCGAGGTGCTCGGCCACGACCTCGCCGCCCTGCCTCCCGGACGGGCGCGGCGCCTGCGCGCGCGGGTGGGCACCGTCCACCAGCACCTGGAGCTCGTCGGGCCCCTGCGCGTGGTCCACAACGTCAACGCCGGCCGGCTCGGGACGTGGCCGGCGTGGCGGTCGGCCTGGTCGCTGCTGCGGCCGCAGGGGGTGCCGGAGGCGGCCGCGGCGCTGGCCGAGGTCGGCCTGGAGACGCGGCTGCACGAGCGCACCGAGCGCCTGTCCGGCGGCCAGCAGCAGCGGGTCGCGGTGGCTCGCGTGCTGGTGCAGCGCCCCGAGCTCGTCCTCGCCGACGAGCCGGCGTCGGCGCTGGACCCGGTGCTGACCGACCGCACGATGGCGCTGCTCACCGGCGTCGCCGCCGAGCGGGGCGGGGCGCTGGTCGCCTCGCTGCACGACCCGGCGCTGGCCCTGCGGCACTGCAGCCGGGTGGTCGGCCTCGTCGACGGGCGGGTGGCGCTGGACGCCCCCGCGGGGTCGCTGTCCGTCGCGGACCTGACGGCCTTCTACGCGGGTGAGGCGTGAGCGCCGTCGTCGACCGGCCCGCGACGCCGGTGCTGCGCCGCTCGCGCGCCCGGTGGGCGTGGGGTCTCGGCGCCTCCGTCGTCGTCCTGTGGTCCCTGGCCGGCGCCGGCCTCTTCTCCGGGGAGGTGCTCAACCCCGCCGGCGCCCGGCAGCTCTCCCGGTTCGCCGCCGGTGCGCTCGCGCCCGACCTGTCCGGCGACTTCCGGCAGGTGCTCCTGAGGGGCGCGCTGGTGACCGTCGCCTACGCCGCGCTCGGCACCGCCCTCGCGGTGCTCCTGGGCGCGGTCGGCGCGGTCGCCCTGGCCCGCACGACGTGGGGACGGCGCCGGGGCGGCTGGCTGGTGGCCCGGGGCGTGGTCGCCGTGCCCCGGGGGCTGCACGAGGTGGTGTGGGGGCTGCTGCTGCTCAACGTCCTCGGGCTCGACCCGTGGGTGGGGGTGCTGGCCATCGGCATCCCCTACGGGGCGGTGACGGCGAAGGTCTTCGCCGACCTGCTCGACGAGGTGCCGCGCGGCGCCCACGACGCGCTGCTGGCCGCGGGCGCCGGCCGGGGCGCCGCGGCCCTCTACGGGCTGCTGCCGCCGGCCGCCGGGGGGCTGCTCGCCTACTCCGCCTACCGCCTGGAGTGCGCCGTGCGCTCCGCGGTGGTCCTGGGGCTCATCGGCGCCGGCGGGCTGGGGTACGAGCTGTCGCTGTCGTTCACCTCCCTGCGCTGGGAGCAGGTGTGGAGCTGCGTCTACGCCCTGACGCTGCTGTGCGTGGCCGCGGTCGTGGCCGGGCGCGCGGTGCGCCGCCGCCTCGCCGACCCGCCCGCCGCCGCGGGCGACCGGCCGCGCCGCGACCTCGTCCTCACGGGAGCGGGGCTGACGACCGCCGCCCTCGTCGTCTGGTCGTGGTGGTACCTGGCGGTCACCCCCGCCGCGCTGCTGGCCGAGCGCACCCGGCAGCAGCTGTCCTACCTGCTCGCGGAGGCCCTGCCGCCCGAGCTGTCCGGCTCCCTGCTGGTCTCGCTGGGCGCCGCCGCGGTCGACACCGTGCAGATGTCGGTCATCGCCGTCGCCGTCGCGACGGCCGGGGCGGTGCTGCTCGCGCCGGTGGCCGCCCGCCCGGCGCGCCGTGCCCGGCCGGTGCCGTGGGCGGCCGGCGTCGTCGTGCGGCTCGGCCTGCTCCTGCTGCGGGCCGTGCCCCCGCCCGTGTGGGCGCTGGTGCTCCTGTTCGTCCTGCGGCCCGGGATCCTGCCGGGCGCCCTGGCGCTGGGCGTCTACACCCTCGGGGTGCTCGGCCGGCTGACCGCCGAGGCCCTCGAGGAGCTGGAGCCTCGTCCCGCGCAGGCGCTCACGGCGCTCGGCGCCCGACCGGCGGCCACCTGGCTGTACGGGGTGGCCCCCCGCGCGGTGGGCCCGGTGCTGGCCTACGCCCTCTACCGCTGGGAGGTCGCGATCCGCGACACGGTCATGGTCGGCCTCCTCGGCGCCGGCGGGCTGGGCGCCCTGCTCGCCACCTCGCTGCAGGTCTTCGACTGGCCCGCGGTGACCACCACCCTCGTGGTGCTGGTGCTCCTGACCCTCGCCGTCGACCTCGTCAGCGACCGCGCCCGCGACGTCGTGCGCTGACGCCGCGGGCGCCCGAGGGGTCGGCGGTCGTCAGCGCAGGCGGCGCCGGTCGTCCGGCTGGCGCGCGGTCCGCCCGCTCGCGTCCAGCGCCTCGAGCAGGGGCAGGGCCACGCGGCGGCTCGTGCCCCACGCCTGGCGCGCCTCGCTGGTCGTGAACGGCGACGGCAGGGGTGCCAGGGCTGCAGCCGCGGCCTCCAGGGCGCCCGGCGCCAGCACGACGTCGCCGACGCGGACCAGCGCGCCGACGCGGACCGCTGCGCCCAGCTCGCGCGGGCCGAGCCCGAGACCGCGCAGGCGCTCGGCGTCCGGCGCGCGGAACGGCTCGGCCCGCAGGTCCGCCAGCACCTGGCGCACCGCGGCGGCCACCGGCGGCGGGAGCTGGTCGACGGGCCCGGGTGCCGCGGCGGTGGCGGGCGAGACGGGTCGAGCAGCCGGGGCCGGAGCCTCTGGAGCCCCCGGACGCGCGGGCGCCGGGCCGGGGCGTGCGGCGGCGGGGCCGGGGCGTGCGGCGGCGGGGCCGGGGCGTGCGGCGGCGGGGCCGGGGCGTGCGGCGGCCGGGCCGGGACGCCCGGGCACCCGGGCCGGAGGGGGGGCCGGGGCCGGGGGCGCCGAAAGAGCCGGGACGGCGCGCAGGCGCCCGTCGCGCTCGGCGAGCACCCCCGCGGCCAGGTGCCGGACGACGTCGGCGTCCGGCAGGGCGAGCCGGTGCCGGGCGGACTCCAGCGGCGTCCCGCCGGCGAGCGGGTCCCGGACGGCGTCCTCGGCGACGAGCGCGACGAGCTCCTCGCGCAGTGCGCGGGCGCGGGTCGCGTCGAGCAGCCAGGAGCCGGTCCCGCTGCCGCGCAGTCGCTCCCGCACGAGGGCGGTGGGATGGCCGGCGCTCACGAGCGCCGCGGCGGCCACCACGCCGCGACGGCGCACCTCGTCGTCGAGCAGGCGCGCGGCGCTCGCGCCGCCCGCCGCGCCCGCGGCGACCGGTCCCCGGACCTCACCGAGAGGCGCTGCGGTGGGAGCGCTCTCGAGCACGAGGTCCGCGGCGGTGCCGAGGTCGAGCGCCCGGGCGCGGGCGGCGCCGCGCCGCTCGAGCGCCGGCGGGTCGACGTCGAGGACCCGCACGCCGGCCAGGACGGCCCGGCGCCCCGGGTCGCGCAGCAGGGCGAGGTCGCCGACGCGCAGGGGGAGCGGCGTCCGCAGGCGCAGGCGGACCACCTCGGGGCCGTCCTCGCGCCCTGCGCGTCCCAGCGCGCGGGGGCGCGCGCTGACCTGCGCCGCCCCGACGTGCAGCAGCGCCTCGCCGGGCAGAGCGCTGCGGTCGGCGGACCTGACTGCCGCAGAGGCGCTGTCGTCGGCGAGCGCGCGCGCCCGCACGGCGCCGGTGAGGACGACGTCCACCTCGTCGGTGAGGCGCGCCGTGCCCGGCGCGACGAGCGCGCTGCCCCGGGGCACGTCCTCGGCGGCGACGCCGCGCAGGTTCACCGCGACGCGCGCCGGGCCGCTGACCTCCGGCTGCGGCTCCTCGAGCGACTGCAGCCCGCGCACGCGCGCCGACCGGCGCTCGCCGTCGGGCGTGAAGGCCTCCAGCTCGTCCCCGGCGCGCACCGCGCCGTCGGGGAGCGTGCCGGTGACGACCGTGCCCGCGCCGCGGATGGAGAAGGAGCGGTCGAGCCACAGCCGCACCGGCGCCCGCGGGTCGGCCGGCGGCAGCCCGCGCACCAGGCGGACGACGCCCGCCCGCAGCGCGTCCATCCCCGCCCCGGTGCGGGCGCTCACGACGACCGACGGCGACCCCTCCAGCGTGGTGCCGCGCAGGCGCTCCGCCACGTCCCGCGCGGTGGCCGCGGCGGCGGCGTCGTCGACGAGGTCGGCCCGGGTGACGACGACGAGGCCGGCCCGGACGCCGAGCGCGTCCAGGGCGTCCAGGTGCTCCTGGGACTGCGGCATCCACCCGCCGTCCGCGGCCACCACCAGCAGGACGGCGGGCACCGAGCCCACGCCGGCCAGCATGGTCGGCACGAAGCGCTCGTGGCCCGGGACGTCGACGAGGGCGACGCGCTCGGAGCCCCCCTCGCCGTCGGCCACGTCGGTCCACGCGAAGCCGAGGTCGAGGGTGAGGCCGCGGCGCTGCTCCTCCGCCCAGCGGTCGGGCTCGCGACCGGTCAGCGCGCGGACGAGAGCGGACTTGCCGTGGTCGACGTGGCCGGCGGTGGCGAGGACGTGCACCGCTCAGCCCTCCGCGCCGGGGGACGGCGCCCCCGCGCGCAGCGCGCGCAGGACGGCGGCCCGCAGCGCGTCGTCGTCCTCGGGGGCCAGGGAGCGCAGGTCGAGCAGGCACCGGCCCGCCTCCACGCGCGCCACGACGGGCGGTGAGCCCGCCCGCAGCGCCGCGGCGGCGCCCGCGGGCAGGCTCACGGCGGCGCTCGGCAGGGCGAGCCCGGGGGCGCCGCCCCCGCCGACGGCGGCGTCGCTCGCGACGACCCGCGCGTCGTGGCCCTCGGCCACCAGCGCGGCGGCCACCGCCTCGGCGCGGGCGCGCACCTGCTCGACGGGGGTCTCGAGGGCGGCGCGCACCGGGGCGGCGGGCCCGCGCAGCGTGGCCTCGAGCGCGGCGAGCACGAGCTTGTCCACGCGCATCGCCCGGGCGAGCGGGTGGCGGCGCAGCTGCCCGACCAGCTCGGCGCGCCCCAGCAGCAGACCGGCCTGCGGGCCGCCGAGCAGCTTGTCGCCGCTGGAGGTCACGAGGTCGGCGCCGGCGCGCAGGGCGCTCGCGGCGTCGGGCTCGCCCGGCAGCAGCGGGTGGGGGGCGAGCAGCCCCGAGCCGGTGTCGACGACGACGGGCACGCGCCGGCCGAGGCGCTCCGCGGCGTCGTCGACGACGCGGGACAGGCCCGCGACGTCGACGTCCGCGGTGAAGCCCTGCACGACGAAGTTGGAGGGGTGGACCTTGAGCACCATGCCGGTCTCGGGGCCGAGCGCGTCGGCGTAGTCGGCCGGCGCCGTCCGGTTGGTGGTGCCGACCTCGCGCAGCCGGGCGCCGGTCGAGGTGATGAGGTCGGGCAGCCGGAAGCCGTCGCCGATCTCCACCATCTCGCCCCGGCTCACGACGACCTCGCGCCCGGCGGCCAGCGCGGTGGCGGCCAGCGCGAGCGCCGCCGCGCCGTTGTTGACGACGTGCACGCCGCCGGCGTCGGGCACCGCCGCCGCGAGCGCCGCCATCGCGTCGCGGCCCCGCCGTCCGCGCGCGCCCGTGGAGAGGTCGAGCTCCACGTCGGTCGTGCCGGCGGCCGCGGCGAGCGCCTCGACGGCGGCGCGGGACAGCGCGGCCCGTCCGAGGTTCGTGTGGAGCAGGACCCCGGTGGCGTTGAGGACGGGGCGCAGGCTGGACGCGCTGCCGGGCAGCGCGGCCAGCACCTCGGCGACGACGTCCTCGGGCGCCACCTCGCCGGCGCGCACGCGCTGCTGCGCGGCGACGACGGCCTCCTTGACCAGGGGGCTCCCCAGCCGCTGCTGCGGGCCGGCCAGCTCCTCGGCGGCGAGGACGGCGTCGGTCCTCGGCACCCGGCGGGCGGGGGAGCGCTGGTCGGACCGGCCCGGGGTGCTCACGCCCCGACTGTAGGTCGCCGTGCGCGGCCGGCGCCGGGGCGGGCGGGGCCCGCGAGGGCGCCGTCGGGACCCGGTCCCAGCAGGGGCCGCTGCGGGAGGGCGCGTGGCGGAGGCGGACGGGAATCGAACCCGCCAGACCGAGGTGCTCGGCCTCGTCGGTGTTGAAGACCGCGGGGCCCACCAGGAACCCAGACGCCTCCACGCGCGCGGCCAGCATGCCCCATGGCGAGCCGGCGGTCCCGCCGGGCCCCGGGCGGGGCGGCGCTCGCCGCACCCACGAGGCAGACTCCCGCGCGTGACGACGACGCGGGCTCCGGACGGCACGACGGGGAACGGCGCGGCTGCGCCGGGACGCCTGACGAGCTACGCCCACGGGGGCGGGTGCGCCTGCAAGATCCCGCCCGGTGAGCTGGAGGCCGTCCTCGCCGGTCTGCCCGGCCGCGGGGAGGCCGTGGACGGCGCCGGGACGCTCCTGGTCGGGCTCGACGACGGCGACGACGCCGCGGTCGTCACGTCGCCGGCCACCCCGGGGCACGGCGTCGTGGTGACCGCGGACTTCTTCACGCCCGTCGTCGACGACCCCTACGACTGGGGCCGCATCGCCGCCGCCAACGCGCTCTCGGACGTCTACGCCATGGGCGGGACGCCGCTGGTGGCCGTGAACCTGCTGTGCTGGCCGCGCGACCTCCTGCCGATGGAGCTCGCGGCCGAGGTGCTGCGCGGCGGCGCGGACGTCGGCCGCCTGGCCGGGTGCCACGTGGCCGGCGGCCACAGCGTGGACGACCCCGAGCCGAAGTACGGCATGGCCGTGACGGGCCTCGTGGAGGTCGACCGGCTGCTGCGCAACGACGCGGGCGCGGCCGGGCTGCCGCTCTCGCTCACCAAGCCCCTCGGCGTCGGGGTGCTCAACAGCCGGCACAAGGCGACCGGCGAGGTCTTCCCCCAGGCCGTCGACGCGATGACGACCCTCAACGCGGAGGCCTCCCGCGCCGCGGTCGCCGCCGGGGCGCGGGCGGCCACCGACGTCACCGGCTTCGGCCTGCTCGGCCACCTGTTCAAGATGGCGCGCGCCAGCGGCGTCGACGCCGTGGTCGACGCCGCCGCCGTGCCCTACCTCGACGGCGCCCGCGAGGCGCTGCGCGACGGCTACGTCTCCGGCGGGACGCGCCGCAACCTCGACTGGGTGCGCCCCCACCTGCGCTGCGACCTCGCCGCGGGCGCGGAGGAGGAGCTGCTGCTGCTCGCCGACGCCCAGACCTCCGGCGGCCTGCTCGTCGTCGGCGAGGTGCCCGGCGCGCCGGTCGTCGGCGAGCTCGTGCCCCGCCGCGGCGGGGCCGCCGAGGTGCTCGTCCGCTGACCGCCCGACCGCTCGACCGGCGTGGGGTCGGCCCGTCGGGCGCTCGTCTCGCGCGGTCGGTCAGGCGCCCGCGCCCGACGGGCGTCTCGCACGGCTGCTCGTCGCACAGCCGTCGTCCCGCGACGACTCTCGTGCGGCCGGGAGGCGATGGAACAGATGGCCGGTGCGGACCGCTGGGCCCCGTAGGTCGTCCTCGCGACGACGACGCACCCGCGCCCCACCCGGCGCGCCATCGCAGCTCACGCCCCACCCCTGGAGGTAGTCCCGTGAAGGTCCTCATCGTCGGAGCCCACGGCAAGGTCGCCCGCCACCTCACCCCCCGTCTCGTCGAGGGCGGGCACGAGGTCGTCGGGCTCGTGCGCAACCCCGACCACGTCGCGGACCTCGAGTCCGACGGCGCCGCCCCCGTCGTGCTCGACATCGAGACCGCCACCTCGGCGGACCTCTCCCCGCACGTCCGCGGGGCCGACGCGGTCGTCTTCGCCGCCGGCGCCGGTGGCAAGGGCGGCTCCGAGCGCAAGCAGCACGTCGACCGCGACGGGGCGCTCAAGCTCGCCGACGCCGCCTCGGTCGCCGGCGTGCGCCGCTACCTGCTCGTCTCCGCCATGGGCCTGCAGGCGGTCGTCGACGGCGCCACCCCGGACGGCGTCGAGCCCGGCTTCGTGGAGTACCTGCGCGCCAAGCTCGAGGCCGAGGACGCCCTGCGCTCGCGCCCCGAGCTCGACCTGACGGTCCTGCGCCCCGGCCATCTGCTCGACGACGAGGGCACCGGCTCGGTCACCCTGTCGCGCAGCACGCTCGAGGTCGGTGGCGTCCCGCGCGCCGACGTCGCGGCCGTCCTGGTGGCGCTGCTGCAGGCGCCGGGCACCGCGGGGCAGACCCTCGAGCTCGTCTCCGGCGACGTCCCCGTCGAGCAGGCCGTGGCCGCTCTCGCCTGAGAGCCGTCCGCCTCGTCGGCCCCGTCCCTCCCGGGGGCGGGGCCGACGTGCGTCCGGGGCCGGAGCGGACTCGACCCGACCGCCGGGCGCCCTCGGTCGGGCAGGGTGGCCCCATGACCACGATCGGTGTCCTCGGCGGCATGAGCTGGGAGTCCACCGCCCTGTACTACCGACTGGCGAACGAGCTGGTCCGCGAGCGGCGCGGCGGGCTGGCGAGCGCCGACCTGCTCGTGCGCAGCGTCGACTTCGCCGCCGTGCGCGAGCTGCAGCTGGACGGCCGGTGGGACGAGGCCGGGGCCCTGCTGCAGCGAGAGGGGCTGGCGCTGCAGGCAGCCGGGGCGGGGCTCGTCGTCCTCGCGACCAACTACATGCACAAGGCGGCCGGACCGCTCGAGGCGGCGCTCGACGTGCCGTTCCTGCACCTCGCCGACGTCGTGGCCGCGGCGGCCCGGCGCCGGGGGGTGGAGGTGGTCGGCCTGCTCGGGACCGGGGCGACGATGACGGAGGACTTCTACGTCGACCGGCTCCGCCGCTCGGGGCTGCGCGTCGTGGTCCCGGGAGCCGAGGACGTCTCCCGGGTGGACGGGGCGGTCTTCGGCGAGCTCTGCCGCGGCGTCTTCTCCGAGGCGACGCGCGAGGACCTGCGCCGGGTCGCCGCCGGCCTGGTCGGCACCGGGGCGCAGGCGCTGGCGCTGTGCTGCACCGAGCTCGAGCTGCTGCTGCGGCCGCAGGACGCCGCCGTGCCCCTGCTGCCGTCCGCGCGGCTGCACGTCGAGGCCGCGCTCGAGGCCGCCGGCGCGGGCGCGCCGACCCGCTGACGACCCCTGCGCACGAGCCGCCCCGCCCGGCTCGGCGGGGAGGTCCTCGGGAGTGGTCAGTCGTCGAGGACCCGCTGGAAGAGGTCGTGGTCGCGCCAGCGACCGGCGATGCGCAGGTAGCGCGGGGCGTGGCCGATGCGCTCGAAGCCGTTGCGGGCCAGCACCGCCTGGGAGCGCGCGTTGTCCGGCAGGGTGCTCGCCTCGAGGCGGTGCAGACCGAGCTCCTCGCCGGCCAGGCGCACAGCCAGCGCGACGGCGGCGGTCGCGACGCCCCGGCCGCCGGCGTGCTCGGAGACCCAGTAGCCGAGGGAGGCGGACTGGAGGGCGCCCTGCACCACGTCGTTGACGGTCAGCCGGCCGACGACCTCGCCGTGCTTCAGGACGACGAGGGGCACGGTGCGGCCCGCGGCGTGCCGCTCCAGGGCTCCCTCGAGCGCACGGCGCTGCACGTCCACGGTGTAGAAGTCCTCGTCGCGCTCCGGCTCGTACGGCGCCAGGAAGTCGCGGTTGGACACCGCCAGCGCGGTCAGCACCGCGGCGTCCTCCGGCGCGACGAGGCGCAGGGCCACCTCCGCCGCGCCGCGGTCGTCCAGGGCGGTCACGCCCGACGGCCGACGAGGCCCAGGAGCTGGGCCTGCGGGTCGGCGGACTCGGTGTCCTGCGGCGTGCCGAAGCGCCCGGAGTCGGCGAGCAGCCGCTGGTGGCTGCGCACCCAGCCCAGGCAGTGCTCCGCGCACGCGGTGTCCAGGCGCTCGTCGACGTCGGCGCCCGCCACCGCGAGGGCGCGGCGGACGTCCCAGGCGTGCACCACGAGGTCGAGGAGCAGGCGCTCGGCCAGCTCGGACGCCGGGGCGTCCTCCCCGGCGATCACCACCCGCGCGTCCTCGGGCGCCGTGGCCCAGGCGACGGTCGAGGCCGCGACGAGCGCGCGCCAGGTCGGCCGCGGGTCCGGCCCGAGCGGGTCGCCGTCCGGGGCGAGCCGGGACGGCCCGCGGCCGAGCAGGGCCGGCACGCGCCCGTGCTGCGCCGCGACGTGCCCGACGACGGCGCGGACGTCCCAGCCGCTCGACGGCGTGGGCAGGCCCCACCCGTCGTGCCGGGCCGCGGCGTCCACGGCCGCGGTGAAGCCGCGCAGGGCGTCCGGGAGCAGCGCCCTCGCCGAGGCCGAGGCCGGCGTCCGCTCGTCGCCGGAGGTGGCCACGAGCGGCGCGGCGGCCGGGTCCACCGCCCCGCGCGAGGTCGTCGCGGTGGCGCTCAGCGGGGCGGCCGCCGGGTCCACCGGGCCCCGGGCGGTGGGTCCGGTGGCGCTGAGGGGGGCGGCCGCCGGGTCGGCCGCGCCCCCGGTCGACTCCGCGGCGTCCTGGCTCACAGGGTCTGGCCCCCGTCCACGTAGAGCGTCTGGCCGGTGACGAAGGAGGCCTCGTCGGAGGCGAGGAACGCCACGGCCTCCGCGATGTCCTCCGGCTGGCCGATGCGCCCCGCGGGCGTGCGCTCGGCGACCGCCTCGCGGTAGGCCTCCGGCGTCATCCCGAGCCGCCGGGCGGTGGCGTCGGTCATGTCGCTCTGGACGAAGCCGGGGGCCACGGCGTTGGCGGTGACGCCGAAGCGCCCGAGCTCGACGGCGAGCGTGCGCGTGAAGCCCTGCAGGCCCATCTTGGCGGCCGAGTAGTTGGCCTGGCCCCGGCTGCCCAGGGCGCTGACGCTCGAGAGGCTGATGATCCGGCCTCTCCCCTGGGCGACCATCGGCGCCTGCACGGCGCGGGAGACGAGGAACGCGCCGCGCAGGTGCACGGCCATCACCACGTCCCAGTCCTGCTCGCTCATCTTGAACAGCAGGTTGTCGCGCGTCACGCCCGCGTTGTTGACGGCGACGTCCACGCCGCCGAGCTCGTCGACCACGCGCTGGACGCCGCGGGCCACGGCGTCGGCGTCGGTGACGTCGACCGCCAGCCCCAGGGCGCGCGCCCCGGTGCTGCGGAGGTCGGCCGCCGTCGCCTCGGCGCGCTCCCCGTCGAGGTCCAGCAGCGCGACCGCCGCCCCGCCGGCGGCCAGCCGCGCCCCGATGGCCGCGCCGATGCCGCGACCGCCGCCGGTGACGACCGCCACCCTGTCCTGCACGCCTGCCATGACCTCTCCCTGCTCCGTCGCGGGTCGCTGCGTGTGCGGTGGTCGGGCGCCCGGGGGCGCGCGACCGCCGCCGTGCACGCTATCCGGGGCCCCGACCCGTGCTGGTGCCCGTGCTGGTGCCCGTGCCGGTGCGGCGCGGGCGCCCGGACGGGTGGCCGTCCCCGCGCCGCCGGGGGTCCCCGTCGTGCGTGTCCTGGTGGTCCCGCGGCGCCGGAGCCCGCAGGGTGGGGTCATGAAGGTCCTCGTCACAGGCGCCAGCGGCAACCTCGGGACCGCGCTCCGGCGCCGGCTGGAGCGCGAGGAGGACGTCGAGGTCGTCGGCCTGGTGCGCCGTCCACCCCGGCAGGCCGGTGGCGTGCGGTGGGTGGAGGCCGACCTCGCCTCGCCGGCGTCCGTGCCGGTGCTGGAGCGCGAGCTCGCCGACGCCGACGCCGTGGTGCACCTCGCGTGGCTGCTGCAGCCCAGCCACGACGAGGCGGTGCTGCGCGCCGCCAACGTCGACGGCACGCGGCGCGTGGCCACGGCCGCCGCCGCGGCGGGCGTCCACCTCGTGCACGCCTCGTCGGTGGGCACCTACGCGCCCCGGGCGACACCCGTGCCCGACGGCGCCGCGGGGGAGGGGGCGGACCCGCGCGACGCCGTCGGCGAGGACTGGCCGACCACCGGCATCGAGTCCTCCTCCTACAGCCGGCACAAGGTGGCCGCGGAGCGGGTGCTCGACGAGGTCCAGCGCGCGCACCCCGACGCGCGCATCGCCCGGATGCGTCCCGGCCTGGTGCTCCAGGCCGACGCCGGGTCCGAGATCGGGCGCTACTTCATCGGGGCGCTCCTGCCGCTCTCGCTCGTGCGGCGCGTGGTCCTGCCCGTGCTGCCGCTGCCGGAGGAGATCGTCTTCCAGGTCGTGCACGCCGACGACGTCGCCGAGGCGGTGCTCCGCATGCTCCGCACGCGGGCGCAGGGACCCTTCAACCTCGTGACCTCGCCGGTCGTCGACCGCATGGACGTCGCGGCGGCCCTGCGCGTGCAGCGCGTGCCCCGCCTGCCGGTGGGCGTCCTGCGCGCCCTCGCGGCGGCGACCTGGCGCGCCCGGCTGCAGCCGACCGAGGCGGGCTGGGTCGACCTGCTCACCCAGGTGCCCCTGCTCTCCTCGGCGCTCGCCCGGCACGAGCTCGGGTGGGAGCCGCGCGTGCCCTCCCAGGAGGCGCTCGTCGAGCTCGTCGACGCCCTGGGCCGCGGGCACGGCGCGGCGACGCCGCCGCTGCGACCGCGCGGGCTGCTCAGCGCCCGCAAGCCCCCCAGCGAGGGGTCCCTCGGCGGGGGGTGAGGTCTCGACCGGCGCGGCGCAGCCCTCGCGAGCTGCCGCGGCCGGTGCGGGACGGCTCACCCCACGACCGCCAGGGCGAACGGCAGCACCTGGACGCCGGCCCGTCGGAGCTGGCGGCCGGCGACGGTCATCGTCCAGCGCGTGTCCACGACGTCGTCGACGAGCAGGACCGGTCCGTCGCTGCCCGCGGGCAGCTGGGCCACGAGCTCGTCGGCCTCGCCGAAGGCGCCCCACACGCCGGCCAGCCGGAAGGCGCTGTTGCCCGAGCCCGCCCGCGCCGGCGGGTGCCCCGGCGTCGCCGGCAGCACACCGAGGTAGGGCAGCCGCCCCAGCTCGGCGAGACCCGTGGCCAGGCTCTGCACGAGCGTCGGGCGCTTCTGCGAGGGCATCGCCACCACCGCGACCGGACGCCGCGCCCAGTCCCAGGCGGCGAGGACGGGGATGCACGCCTGCAGCACGTCCGGGGGGACGGCGACGTCGCGCACCCGCTCGGGGTCGCCCGAGACGTCCCCGAGCAGGTCGCGCAGGCGCGAGCCCCAGCCGAGGTCGCTGGTGCGGGCGAGTGCTCGGCCCGTCCCGACCTGCTCGTCCGCGGAGATCTTCCCCTTGACGGGCACGCCGAGCCGGTCTGCCCCGGTGGGCCACTGGGCGCGTGCGTCGAGGGTGGTGCCCGCCTTCCGCAGGGCGGCGGAGGCCGCCTCACGGGCGTCGTCAGGCAGGTCGACGGGGTACCAGGGACCGGCGCAGCGGTCGCACCGGCCGCAGGGCGCCGCCGTGGCGTCGTCGAGGGCCTCCTGGAGGAAGGCCATGCGGCACTCGGGGGTGCGCTCGTAGGCGACCATCGACTCCTGCTCGGCGGTGCGCGTCGCCGCCACCTGGGCGTAGCGGTCGGCGTCGTAGACCCACGGCCGCCCGGTGGCCGTCCACCCGCCGCGCACGCGCTCGACGGCGCCGTCGACGGCCAGCACCTTCAGCAGCAGCTCCAGGCGGGTGCGCCGGACGTCGGCGACGGCCTCGAGCGCGGCCGCGCTGACGGGGCGCTGGGCACCCTCCAGGGCGTCGAGCACCGCGGTGGCGTCCTCCTGCCGCGGCATGCTGGCCGTGGCGAAGTACGACCACACCGCGCGGTCCTCGCGCCCCGGCAGCAGGAGGACGTCGGCCCGCTCGACCGCGCGCCCCGCACGGCCCACCTGCTGGTAGTAGCTCACCGGCGAGGACGGCGCCCCGAGGTGGACGACGAAGCCCAGGTCGGGCTTGTCGAAGCCCATGCCGAGCGCCGACGTGGCGACGAGGGCCTTGACGCGGTTCTCCCGCAGCGCCGCCTCCGCCTCGCGGCGGTCGGCGTCGTCGGTGCGCCCGGTGTAGGCGAGGACCTCGTGGCCGGACGCGCGCAGGGCCGCGGCGGTGTCCTCGGCCGCGGCCACCGTGAGCGTGTAGACGATGCCGGAGCCCGGCAGGTCGGGCAGGTGCGCGGCCAGCCAGGCCAGCCGCGCGGCGTCGTCGGGCAGGTCGAGCACGCCCAGGCGCAGCGAGTCGCGGGCGAGCGGGCCGCGGACGGTGAGCACCTCCACCGGCTGGGAGCTGCCCGGCGCCGGCGCGGACAGCTGCTCGGCGACGTCGGCCACGACCCGCTCGTTGGCGGTCGCGGTGGTGGCGAGCACCGGGGTGCCCTCGGGCAGACGGCCGAGCAGGTCACGGATGCGCCGGTAGTCGGGGCGGAAGTCGTGGCCCCAGTCGGAGATGCAGTGCGCCTCGTCGACGACGAGCAGGCCCGTGCGCGCCAGGAGGTCCGGCAGCACCTGCTCGGCGAAGGCCGGGTTCACCAGCCGCTCGGGGGAGATGAGCAGGACGTCGACCTCGTCGGCTGCGAGCGCCTGCAGCGCCAGGTCGTTCTCGTGCGCCGTGGCGGAGCTGATCTCCACCGCCCGGACGCCCGCGCGGGCGGCCGCGGCGACCTGGTCGCGCATCAGGGCCAGCAGCGGGGAGACCAGCAGCGTCGGACCGGCACCGCGGGCGCGCAGCAGCGCGGTGGAGACGAAGTAGACGGCCGACTTGCCCCAGCCGGTGCGCTGGACGACGAGAGCGCGCGCCCGCCGGTCGACCAGCGCCTCGACCGCCTCGCCCTGGCCGTCCCGCAGGACGGCGTCGTCGCGGCCGACGAGGCGCCGCAGGACCTCGGCCGCGGCGTCGGCCGTGCTGGCGGTGCTGGGGGAGGGGGCGACGACGGGGGTGTCCACGACGGCGACGCTACGGGCCGCCGCCGACGGCCCGCTGCGCTCGTCCCCAGGCGGCCGTCGTGCCGCTCCGACGGCACGGGCAGCCCTCGGACGTGACCCGCCGCGCGGCGGGCGAGAGGTGCGGCGACCGTCCCGCGGGCACGGCTGCCGGGGCGTTCGCCGAGCGCGGACGAGCGGGAGGACCCGGCCCGGAGGGGGCAGGGTCGGCGCATGAGGCTCCTGGTGCTGGGTGGGACGCGCTTCGTCGGCCGCGCCGTGGTGGCCGACGCGCTCGCGCGGGGCTGGGACGTCACGGCCCTGCACCGCGGCGTGACCGGGCAGCTGCCGCCGGAGGTCACGGTGCTGCACGCCGACCGCACCGACGGCGCGGCGCTCGAGGCCGCGCTGGCCGGCGCGCGATGGGACGGCGTGGTCGACACCTGGTCCGGCGCACCGAGGGTCGCCACCGACGCCGCTCGGCTGCTCGCCGGGCGGGTGGAGCGGTGCGCCTACGTCTCCAGCGGGTCGGTGTACCGGTGGGGCCAGCACGTCGACGAGACCTCGCCGCTCGTCGACGGCGACCCCCGCGCCGAGACGGGTGACTACCCGGCGCTCGAGCGAGGCGCCGAGCTCGGTGTCCGGCAGGTGTTCCCCGAGGCGCTGCTCGCCCGCGCGGGTCTGGTCCTGGGGCCGCACGAGGACATCGGGCGCCTGCCGTGGTGGCTGAGCCGCATCGCTCGGGGCGGGCGGGTCGTGGCGCCGGGACGCCCGGGACGACCCCTGCAGCACGTCGACGCCCGCGACCTCGCCGCCTTCCTGCTCACCGGCCTGGTCGAGGGGGTCCGCGGTCCGGTCGACGTCATCAGCCGGTCTGGCCACACCACGACAGCCGGTCTCCTGCAGGCCTGCGTCGAGGCCACCGGGTCCGACGCCGAGCTGGTGTGGGTCGGCGAGGAGGACCTCGCGGCCGCCGGCGCCGAGCCGTGGACGCACCTGCCGTGCTGGGTGCCCGAGCGCGGCGACTTCGCGGGCTTCCTGGAGGCCGACACCACCCGCGCCGCTCGCTCCGGCCTGGTGTGCCGCCCCGTCGAGGACACCGTCGCCGACACCTGGGCGTGGATGCAGGAGGAGCCGCTGCCGCCGCAGCGCCCGGACCGCGCCACCCACGGCCTGCCCGGGGGGATCGAGCGCGACCTGCTCCGCGGCTGAGGGTCTCGGTGCTCAACCCCGAGGCGCTGCGGCGTGCGCACGCGGGCGCCGTGGTCAGTGGTTGCTGCAGCAGGCGTGCTGGACGGGGGGCTCGAACGGCACCCAGCGCCCCCCGCGGGAGGGCTGGACGTCGAGGACCATCCGCCCGCCGGCCAGGCGCGGCCGGACGTGGTCGCGGGTGTCCAGCTCGGCGTCGTCGGGGACGACCAGGCCCCCGAGGCCCACGAGCGCCTCGACGGCGCCGGAGCGCAGGACCTCGGCGACGGGCAGGACGCCGAGGAGGACGTCGAGGCCCGGGTAGCGCGCCACCCGGTCCGCGTCCCCGGCCGCGGCCCGGCGGGCGACCTCCTCGCCGGGACCGGTCGCGCCGGCGGCCGCCGCCACCGCTGCGGCGACCTGCTCGGGCAGCGGTTCGGCGGTGAGCACGACGAGCCCGAGGTGCTGGGGCGGCCCGGGGACGAGGGTGCTCGCCACGAGGGCGCCCACGGGGAAGCCCGCCACCTGCGCCACGCGGGCGGCGGCGTGGTCGACCTCGGCCGGGGTGCGCAGGTGCGGCGTGGCCAGACCCAGGACGTGGCGCGGACCTGGCGTCGCGGGCGCGACCGCGGCGGCGGCCCCCGTCGAGGTGGAGGCCGCCGCCGCGGTGGTGGGGGTCGTGGTCATCGGCTGCCGCGCGTGCGGCCCTCGGGCACCACGAAGACCGGGTTCGTGTAGAACCACAGGTCCTCCCACGGGTCGGCGTCGCCCTCGACGTCCAGGGCGGGGCCCTGCGGGTCGATCGAGGCCCCGTAGATGCCGACCTGGGAGCGCTTGCCGTCGGTGCCGCGGAAGCGGACGTAGAACGGGCCGCCGACGTCGCGCACGGTGTGCGTGAAGGTGGCCGTGCCGCCCCGGGCCCGCACGCCGGTGGTGTCGAAGGACTCGACGACGCGGGTGCTGGGCGTGGTGAAGACGTCCCGGTCGGTGACCGCGCCGGTGACCTGCCCGAGGACCAGGTCCACCCGGGCGAGCTCGGGGCGGAAGGTCGCGTAGTTGGGCCCCGAGGCGAGGGCGACCGTGATGCTCACCTCGACGTCGTCGCCCTGCCGCACGCGCAGCGAGCCGCCGAGCGTGGACTCGCGCGAGGTCGCCGACAGCGCGCGCACGCGCACGTCGACGCCGTCGACGAGGCCGCCGTGGTCGACCCACACGCGGCCGTCGCGCATGGCCGACATCACCTGCCGGTAGCCGCCGCGCGCGACGCCGACGTGGGTGCGGCTGTAGTAGCCGGGCCAGAAGTCACCGCGGCCGGTCTGGATCTGGCCGCCGTAGACGGGGTCGCTGTAGAGGCCGTCGACCTCGAAGACGCGCCCGTCCGGGCCGGTGGCGTTCCGGTCGTTGCCGGTCGGGTTGACCGACCAGTCGCCGTAGTTGGAGTGGCTGTCGGAGTTGGCGGTGACCCACCAGGGCAGGCCCTCGGCCAGCAGGCTGTCCCACAGGCCGCCGACGGTGGAGGTCATCCAGTCGAAGCCGCCCCAGGTGCGGTAGCTCTCCAGGGGGTAGCCGGCGAAGGAGTCCGCGCGGGGGGAGTTGCCGTAGTAGCCGCGCGCCGAGCCGGGCCCGAGGGAGTCGGTGGGGATGCCGGCGGCCTGGTGCCCGGGGGCGCCCTCCATGCCGATGGCGATGCGCCCGGGGGCGTCGCGCCAGCCCCGGATCTCGTGGGGGGAGTCGATGCCGTTGCGGGCCGGGTGGTTGGCCAGCATCAGCGCGTCCGGGGTGCGCCCGTCGCTGACCTGGCGGGCGAGGAAGGTCAGCCCGGCGACGGCGAGGGCCTCGTCCGCGCTCGCCCGCTGCACGACGCCGTCGTAGCCCTGCTCGAACTGCTGCAGGACGGAGACCTCGTGCGGCCCGGGGGCGACGAAGACGGTGCCGTGCTCGGCGGCGGGGATGTTCCACTCCAGGCCCTGGAACACGAGCATGTCGGGGTTGTCCTGGCGGGCCTCGCGCACGTCGGGGTTGGTCTTCTCGACGCCGATCCGGGAGTGCGTCTCGCCGCCGTGGTCGGTGATGACCATCCAGTCCAGGCCGTACTGGCCGGCGGCGCGGACCTGGTCGCTGACCCGGTACATCCCGTCGGGGCTGTACTGGGTGTGGATGTGGTGGTCGCCGGCGAGCCACTGGTACCGGGTGCCCCGGCGGTCGCCGGCGGGGGCGCCGGCCGCCGCGGCCGGGCTCGCGCCGGCGGCCGCGCCGAACGCCGACAGCCCGGCGCCCAGGAGGCCCGCGCCGCGCAGGACCCCGCGACGGCTCAGCGCACCGGGGCTCAGCTCGGCGTCGGGGACGGACAGGTCCACGGCCTCGCCGAGGATCCCGCCCTCCACAGCCGTTGCCTCGTGCGTGTGCGGGTGAGTATGGTTCTCAGCAAGGTGGTCGTGGCCGTGCGTGTGGCCGTGAGCGCCGTGGTGTGCACCGGTCATCGGGGTCTCCGTTCGTGCGACGGCCCAGGTCCAGGCGGCCTGGGGCCGGGGGTCGGCGGCATCGGTGCTCCTCCCGGAACGAGTGCCGCGACCACTCTGGAGCGGGCGGGTGACGAGGGCGCAGAACTCCGGTGAACACCGTCCGCGGCACGAGCTCCGGGCGCCACCGGCCGTCCGCGACGCGGGCCCGCCCGGTGGCCGCCCTCCCGCGTCCTCGTCACCGCCCCTTCACGGGCGGTTCACCTCGCGGTCCCTCGTGGTGTCGGTCGCGCCGGGCTCGGCGGCATACGGTCCGGGCATGGATGGACGCCCGACGACCCCGCGCGACCGCGAGAGGCCCGCCGGGTCCCTCGTCGAGCCCGTTGCGTCGACGCGCGCGACCACCCCCTCGTGAGCGCGCCGGCGCCGGCCCACGACCTGTCGCTCGACGTCCCCTCCGCGGCAGGTCCGCTCGGGGACCACCCGGCGCGCCCCGTGCCGCGCCGTCGCAGCCGGGGAGGCGACCCGCTCGGGCTGCGGGCTCGTCAGCGGCGGCACGCGCTGGTCCTGTGGGGTCTCGCCGTCCTGCTGCTGCTCAGCGCGCTCGTCGCGGCCGGGCTGGGCGCGGTGGCCGTGCCCCCGGCCACGACGGCCGCGGTGGTGGGCCACCAGCTGCTCGGGTGGCCGGTCGAACCCACCTGGTCGGTGCAGGAGCAGGCCGTGGTCTGGGACGTCCGGGCTCCCCGGGTGCTGCTGGCGGCTGCGGTCGGCGCCGGTCTCGCGGTCTGCGGGACGGCCCTGCAGGCGATGGTCCGCAACGTGCTCGCCGACCCCTACGTCCTGGGCGTGAACTCGGGCGCGAGCCTGGGCGCTGCAGCCGCGATCCTGCTCGGCGCGCTGGCCGGAGCCGGACAGCTCGCCCTGCCCGCCGCTGCGTTCGCCGGTGCTCTGGGCGCGTCGGTGCTGGTGCTGGTGGTGGCGCGCGGATCAGGGGTGGTGACGTCCCTGCGGCTGCTCCTGGCCGGCGTCGGGGTCGGGTACGCGCTGTCGGCGGCGACCAGCTTCCTGGTCTTCGCCTCCGGCTCGGCCGAGGGCGCCCGCTCGGTGATGTTCTGGCTGCTGGGCTCGCTGGCCCTCGCGGGCTGGGGCCTGCCGCTGGCGGTCGTGCTGGTCGTCAGCGCCCTCACCGCGGCGGTGCTGCTCCTGCTCGGGCCGAGGCTGGACGCCCTGGCCATCGGGGACGAGACGGCGCAGGCCCTGGGCGTGGTGCCGGCCGTCCTGAGGGTCCAGCTCGTCGTCCTCGTGTCGCTGTGCGTGGGCGTCCTCGTGGCGTCCTCGGGGTCCATCGGCTTCGTCGGGCTCGTGGTGCCCCACCTCGCGCGGCGCCTGGTGGGAGCCGCGCACCGCCGGCTCGTGCCCGCGTCGGCGCTCCTCGGGGCCGTGCTGCTGATCTGGTCGGACCTGGCGGCCCGCACCGTCCTGGCGCCGCAGGAGCTGCCCATCGGCATCGTCACGGCCCTGGTCGGCGCCCCCTTCCTGCTGCACCTGGTGCGCCGCCACCACGCCACCACCTGACCCCGAGCCGCCGCGCTCCCCACGGAGGACCCACGTGCCCGCTCCTGCTCGACGCGCCCCTGCTCGGCGTGCGCCCGCCCGACGCTCCCCGGTCTCGCCCGTCGTCGCCTCGGCGACGGCGCTGCTCGTCCTGACCGCCTGCGCGCCCACCGCCGCGGGACCGGGCACCGGCGCGTCTGCGACGGCCGCGGCGCCGGGCTTCCCGCTCGTCGTCGAGAACTGCGGTGTCGAGGTGGAGCTGGAGGCGCCGCCCGAGCGGATGGTGCTCCTGGGCAGCTCCTGGGTGCCCTACCTCGCCGAGCTCGGCGCCCTGGACCGCGCCGTCGCCCGAGCGGGCGCCTTCCCGCCGGCGTACTACGACGAGGACGTCCTCGCCGCCCTCGAGGACGTCCCGCTGCTCGGCGACGACCTCGACAGCGGCGGGCACCTGCACATCTCCCGCGAGGCCGTCATCGCCCAGGCCCCCGACCTCGTCCTCGGCGACGCCGACACCGTCGACCGGGCCTCCCTGGCCGGCGCCGGCATCCCGATGCTGGAGGAGCCGACGCGGTGCGCGACCGCGCCCCGGGAGGCCTCCTTCGCCGACATCACCGACCAGCTGCCCCGCTACGGCGACGTCCTCGGGACGCCGGAGGTCGCCGAGGAGGCCGGCGCGGCGCTGGAGCGACGGCTGGAGGAGATCACCACCGCGGCGGCGCAGCAGGGCTCGGCCGAGCCCCGGACGGCGGCCGTGCTCTACCCGACCGTCGGGGGCGGGACGACCTACGCCTACGGCACCGCGAGCATGGCCCACCCGCAGCTGGAGGGCGCGGGCCTGCGCAACGTCTTCGCCGACGTCCCCGAGCGGGTCTTCGAGGTCAGCCCCGAGGAGCTCGTCGCGCGCGACCCCGACGTGCTCGTCCTGCTGCACTCCGACGGCGCCCCCGGCCCGGTCGCCGAGGCCGTGCAGCAGCTGCCGGGCGCCTCGGCCATCACCGCCGTGCGCGAGGACGAGGTGCTCGTCCAGCTGTTCAACTTCACCGAGCCCCCCACCCCGCTGGCGCTGGAGGGGCTCGATCGCATCGTCGACCGGTTCGGCGCCCCGGCGCAGGGCCGGAGGTGATCAGCGCCCGCGACCTGCACGTCGGCTACGGGGCGGACCCCGTGCTCCGCGGCGTCGACCTGCACGCCGCCGACGGGCGGGTCCTGGGCCTGCTCGGTCCGAACGGCAGCGGCAAGACGACCCTGCTGCGCGCCCTGTACGGAGCCCTGGTCCCCGACCGCGGCAGCGTGCGGGTCGACGGCGAGGACCTGTCTGCGCTGTCCGCCCGGCAGGTCGCCCGGCGCATGGCCGTCGTCGTCCAGGAGCACGGGGACCACGTGCCCATGCTGGTCGCCGACGCCGTCCTGCTCGGGCGCACGCCCCACCACCGGGGCCTGGGGGGACGCACCGAGGCCGACGTCGAGGCCGTCACCGAGGCCCTGGAGCGCGTCGGCGCGCTGCACCTGGCCGGCCGCCGCGTCGGGGACCTGTCCGGCGGGGAGCGGCAGCGGGTGCTCATCGCCCGTGCGCTGGCGCAGGCCACGCCGCACCTCCTGCTCGACGAGCCCACGAACCACCTCGACGTCAGGTACCAGCACGAGCTGCTCCACCTGCTCCGCGGCCTGGGGGCGACGGTGGTCGTCGTCCTGCACGACCTCGCCCTGGCCGCTCGCTACTGCGACGACGCCCTGCTGCTCCACCAGGGGCGCGTCGCCGCCGTCGGAGGGGCGTCGGACGTCCTCGTCCCCGAGGTGCTGGAGGACGTCTACCGGATGCGCGTCCGGAGGGCCGACGACGAGCACGGCCCGCACCTGACGTTCTCCCTCCCCGGGCTCGCCTCCCCGCCGTGAGGGTCGGCGCCCCAGCGACGTGGTCGGCGGGGGCGCTCTCGTCGCCCGTGGCTCAGGGCGCGAGCTCCGCAGAAGGCGCACGTCCCTGCGATCCTGCGGCCGTGGACGTCTCCAGCGTGACCGTCGGCCTGCCGGTGAGCGACCTCGTCCGAGCGATCGGCTGGTACGAGCGCGCACTGGAGCTGGGTGGTCCCGACCTCGAGCCCGCTGACGACGTGGTCGAGCTCCAGGTGGGGCCGTCGTGGCTGCAGCTGGGGCAGGAGCCGACGGCCCGCTCCGGTGCTGAGGTCGTCGTGCGGCTCGGGGTGCCGGACGCGGCCGGCGAGCGTGAGCGCCTCCTCGGGCTCGGCATCGCCGCCGGACCGCTGGAGCACGTCGAGGGAGTGGTGGACTACTTCACCTTCTCCGACCCGGACGGCAACCGGCTCAGCATCTACTCGATGCCGGACGGGCCTGCGGAGGCGAGGTAGCCGCCGTCGGTGGCCGCGGGGACGCCGACGAGCGACCTCGACGGGGACGCGCACGGGTGCGCCCCTCCCTGCTGTCCCGGTGAGCGGCCCCGTCAGGCTCTCGGCACCGGGCCTCCAGACCGCTCGGCTCCGCCTCGAGCCGCTGGGGGTGGCGCACGCCGAGGAGGCGGCCCTCGCCTTCGCCGACCCCGTGCTGCACCGTCACATCGGCGGGCGCCACGGCGCTGGTCGCCCACGTCCACCCGGGTGACGTCACCTCAGCCGTCACCGCTCACCGCCTCGGCATGACCCCGACCCCGGTCCTCCTCGACGGCGAGGTCGAGTGGCGCGGCGGTCTCGGGCGGCCGCTCGCTGGACGGACCCCTGCGGGACGGCCTCGCCGGTGGGCGCGGAAGCCGTCGACCACGCTGCCTCACCCTCACGGAGGGCGGGCCTGCGCAGGGCACCGCCCCCGAGTCGGAGCGTGGTGCGTCGACCGGGAGCCCGTCCCTGGTCCGACCTCCCACGTCCGAGGCCGGCGGTCAGCCCGGCAGGCGGTACCGGACCTCGTCGACGGCGTTCTCGGGCACCGCGCCGATGCCCGGCCGGCGCTGCGTGCGTCGTCGTCCGTCGGGCCGCCAGCCCTGCCGCTCGGAGAGGCCCCGCGCTCGCGCGTCGCCCTCCAGGGTCCGCAGGACGGGCGCTCCGGCACCGGTTCCGGCTCCGGCTCGGAGGTGGGACAGCGCAGCGTCCAGGAGGCGGCGGCGGAGGCCCGCACCCCACGCGCTCGGCAGCACGGAGAGGGGGTGGACGGCGCCGACCGCGTCGGCGGCGTCCTCGTCCGAGCAGGGCCCGAAGGCGCAGGAGCCGTCGACGCGGCCGGCGGCGGCGTCGTGGACGAGCACCCCGCTCCTGTGCGCCGCGGCCTCGCGCCACCGCTCCTCGCGGTCGTCCGCCGACAGCACGTCGAGAAGGGCCTGCGGGACCAGGTGCCGGTAGGCGGCCCGCCACCTGGCGACGTGGACCTCGGCGATCTGCCGGGCGTCGGAGGGCGCGTCTCGGAGGGGATCGGCCACGCCCGGCATCAGGCAGGAGAGCCTCCTGCCGTGGGGGAGCTCGCCGCGTCGACCTCCGGACGGTCGCGCCCGCAGCACGGCCTCAGCCGTGCGGTGACCGGCGCAGGCCCTCGCCGAGGAGGACGAAGCCCAGGACGGCGGCGACGAGGAACAGGCCAGGGAAGACCAGCAGGTGCGGGGCCTGGGCGAGCCGGTCCTGGGCCTGGAGGAGCAGGATCCCCCACGACTGGGTGGGGCGGGCGAGGCCGACGCCGGCGAAGGTGAGGATCGCCTCGGCGGCGATGACGACGCCGGCGTAGGCGCTCGCGAAGACGACGAGCGGCCGCACGGCGTTGGGCACGACGTGGCGGGTGACCAGGTGCCAGGGCCCAGCTCCCAGGGCGCGGGCGGCGGCGACGTGGTCGCGCTCCCGGGTCTGCTGGACCGAGGCCCGCATGACGCGGACCATCGGGGGCCAGGAGAAGGCGACCAGGACGAGGGCGACCTGGGGCAGGCCCCGGGCGTCGGAGGCGCTGAGCAGGACGATCCCGCCGAGGATGAGCGGGATGCCGGACCAGACGTCGGTCAGCCGGGACAGGACGGCGTCGAGCGGCCCGCCCGCGAAGCCGGCGACCGTCCCGACGACCAGGGCGATCAGGCCCGTGCCGAGCACGACCACCACGGCCAGCACCAGGGAGGCGCGGGTGCCGTGGACCACCTGGGCGGCGTAGTCGCAGCCGAAGACGTCGAAGCCGAACGGGTGCGCCCAGGACGGGGCCTGGACGGACCGCGACAGGTCGCAGTCCTCGGGGTCGGCGCCGGCGAAGGCGCCCGGTGCGACGGCGACGGCGGTCAGCGCGCTCAGCAGCACCACCGCCACGACGAGCTGGGCGCTGGGGCGGCCCCGCCGCCGCGGCGTCGGCGCCTCGGTCTCGGGGAGGGCCAGCGGGGCGGTGCCTGCGGTCACCCGGCAGAACCTGTCTCACCGGATGCGCCGTGTCGACCCCTCCACGCGGATCGGCGGGGCACAGTGGCCCCGTGGTGGCCTTCCTCGTGCGCCGGGGCGTGCAGATGCTGCTCAGCCTGTGGGCGGCGCTGACCCTGGTCTTCGTCGCCGTCACGCAGCTGCCCGGCGACCCCGTGCGGGCGCTGTTCGGGTTCACCCCGCCACCACCGGAGATCTACGCGGCCATCGAGGCCCAGTTCCACCTGGACGAGCCCCTGCTGGTCCAGTACCTGCTGTACCTGGGCGACGTGGTCACCGGCGACCTCGGCCGGGCGTTCCCGCTGGACCCCTACGGCGACGCCGGCGCCGGACCGCTGGTCTCCGAGACGGTCCTGGCCACCGCCCCGGTCAGCGCGGTCATCGTCCTCGGCGCCCTGCTCGTGCAGTCGGTGGTGGGCGTCGTCGCCGGGGCGCTGGCCACCTCGGGGCGCCAGCTCGGCGCCGGCGTCTACACCGTCTCGCTGCTGCTGGTCTCCACCCCGGTGCTGGTGGCGGCGTACCTGCTGCGCACCGTGCTCGGCGTCGAGCTCGGCTGGTTCCCGCTGACCGGGGCCGGCGGTGGGCCGCTGACGTACGTGCTGCCGGTGCTGGCGCTGGCGGCGCTGTCGACCGGGTACGTCGCGCTGCTGACGCGCGCCGAGCTCACCGAGACCCTCGCCTCCCCGTTCGTCCACGCCGCCCGCGCCCGAGGGCTGCGGACCCGGCGGATCGTGGCCGTCCACGCCCTCAAGCCCGCGCTGATCCCGGTGGTGACCTTCGTGGCCGCGAACGTCAGCCAGCTGTTCGTCGGCCTGCTCGTCGTCGAGGGGATCTTCGGGATGCCCGGCCTGGGCGGGACCCTGTTCGAGGCCATCCGCGACCGCGACCGCAGCCTGCTCGTGGGCCTGGTCACCGTCGTCATGGCCACCGTCATCGTCGCCAACGCCGTCGCGGACGTCGCCGCCGCGGCCCTGGACCCGCGCATCACCCTCGCCCCCCGGACCTGACCGACCACCACCTGCCGACGACCTCGCCGAGGGGCTCGTCGGCCGTCGCGGTGCTGCGGTCCGGCCCCGGGGGAGGGCCGCCAGCAGGACGCCGGCGACGAGCGTCCGGCCCCGGTGCCGACTTGTAGCGTGCAGGTCGTGCGAGCTCTGGTGCTGCGGCAGTTCGGGGTCGAGCCGGCCGTGGAGGAGGTGCCCGCCCCCCGGCCCCCGGACGACGGCGTCGTGCTGAGGGTCGGCGCGAGCGGCCTGTGCCGCAGCGACTGGCACGCCTACGCGGGCCACGACCCCGACGTCGTCCTCCCGCAGGTGCTCGGCCACGAGCTCGCCGGCGTCGTCGAGCGCGTCGGCCCCGACGTCACCCGCTGGCGCCCCGGTGACCGGGTCACGACGCCGTTCGTCTGCGGCTGCGGGCGCTGCGACACCTGTCGCGGCGGGAACCCGCAGGTCTGCCCCCACCAGCGCCAGCCCGGGTTCACCGACGACGGGTCGCTGGCCGAGCTGGTCGCCCTGCACCACGCCGACGCCAACCTCGTCGCCCTGCCCCCGGTGGAGGACGGCGGGCCGACCGACGTCGCCGCAGCCGCTCTCGGCTGCCGCACCGCGACGGCGCACCGGGCCCTGGCGCAGCGTGCCGCCCTGCGCCCCGGCGAGAGCGTCGTGGTGCTCGGCTGCGGGGGCGTCGGCCTGTCCGCCGTCGCGCTCGCGAGGGCGCTGGGGGCGGGCGTCGTCGTGGCGGTCGACGTCTCCGGCGCGGCCCTGGAGCGGGCGCGCGAGCTGGGCGCCGACGTGGTCGTGCAGGCGGGCCTCGACGACGGCGGAGCCCGACCCGGTGGCGCGGAGGGAGACCCCGTCGTCGCCGCGGTGCACGAGGCGACCGGCGGGGGCGCTGCGGTCGCCGTCGAGGCCCTCGGGTCGACGAGGACTCTCGCGCAGGGCCTCTGGTCGCTGGAGCGGCGGGGACGGCTGGTCCAGGTGGGCCTGCTGCCCCCGGGGCCGGACGGCACGGGGCGTCCGCGGGTGGCGATGGAGCGCGTCATCAGCCACGAGCTGGACGTCCTGGGCAGCCACGGCATGGCCGCTGCGGACTACCCCGGCCTGCTGGCCCTCGTGGCCTCCGGCGCCCTGCGCCCCGCGGAGCTCGTGGGCGAGGTGCTCCCGCTGGCCGAGGCCGGCCGGGCGCTCGTCGACCTGCCCACGCGGGCGGGTGCGGGTGTCCTCGTCGTGGAGCCCTGGCGCTGAGGACCTCTCGGCGCTGAGGACGGCCACGGGCTCCTCGCCGAGGCGTGCGGGTGGAAGCCTGCCGATGCGCCTGGAGGCGCTGCCGGACGGCGAGCAGCCGCCGAGGTGCGCCGCTGGCGCGGGTCAGGCCCCGGCGGGTGCCTCGTCGTCCGCGGGTGCCGGGTCGTGCTCCGGCCGGGCGCCGGCGACGAGGTCGACGAGCGCGTCGCCGTCCACCCAGCGCGTGGGGACGGGCGCGCGGGCCGCGCGGCGCACCAGCCGGTCGGCGGGCAGGGGCGCCGGGGAGGCGACGACGACCGCGTTCGCGTAGCGCCGCCCGCGCAGCAGGCCCGTCTCGGCGAGCAGGCCGACGTGCTCGAAGACCCCTGCCGTCGTGGCGATCTCGCGGCGCAGCTTCGCCAGCGGCGGACGGTCGGCGACGTTGGCCAGGTACGTGCCGTCGGACCTCAGCACGCGCGCCGCGTCGCGCACGAACTCGGTCGTGCGGACGTGCCGCGGGGTGACGTCCTTCGCGAAGACGTCGCGGACGACCGAGTCGGCGCTCGCGTCGCGCCGTGTCGCCAGCCGCTCGCGGGCGTCGCCCACCTGCAGGCGCAGCGCGGGGGAGCGCGGCAGGTCGAACCACTCGCGCACCAGGCGGGCGAGGTCCTCGTCCACCTCCACGGCGATCTGCCGCGACCCCGGGCGCGTGGCGTCGACGTAGCGGGCGAGCGCGCAGCCGGCGGCGCCGAGGTGGACGACGTCGAGCGGCGCGCCCGCGGGGTCGCGCTCGTCGAGGACGTCGGCCATCCACCGCAGGTACTCGAACTCCAGGACGGTCGGGTCGCCCGTGTGGACCGAGGAGCTGGCCACCCCGTTGACGAACACGGTCCAGGCGTCCTCGTCGCTGCCGCTGCGGGCCAGCTCGACGACTCCGCTGGCGGTGGACCAGGTCCCGGGCTCGGGACGGCGGGGCTGGCGGTCGCGGGGCACCGGACCACCCTGGCCGAGCGGGTCCCGGGCCGCGCGGCGGCCCGCGCGAGCGCCCCGGGGGCGAGGCGACGGCGCGAGCACGGGCGGGTGGACGGCGGGAAAGCTCGGGACACCCCACCGGCCTCCGCTCTAGCGTCACGCCGTGACCTCCTCCAGCGCTGCGCCCGGGCCTGACGACCTGCGCGAGGACGACTCCCCGAGCTCCACGTCCGACGGTGGGCGCCTGTCCGAGCAGGAGCGGGAGGAGGCCAGGGCCCTCGCGCGGGCGTTCGACCGCCTCGCCGACTGGGCCGGAGCGCGCCAGCAGGCGGCCAGGACGAGCCCGGTGACCGAGCGGCTGCGGGCGCACGTGGCGCCGCAGGACAGGGCCCGGTCCGTCGTCAGCCGCCAGCTGCCCGTCTTCCAGCACGTCAACGTCCAGGTCGCCCTCGACGCCTGGCGCGTCGAGCCGGGGCGCGACGTGGTCGTGGAGGGCGTCGCGACGCCACCGCACTACAGCGGCGTGGACCTGCACCAGATGCTGCACGGGGACGACCTGCCGCCGCTGCGGCTCGTGGCACCCGACCTGGTGGACCTGCCCTCGGGGCCGGGCGGGCGCACGACCGCGTGCTGGCGCGGCGCGCTGCTGCTGGTCACCGACGCCCGGGGCCGCTGGGTCCTGCGCGTCCGCGGGCCCGAGGCGCACGAGCCGCCGTCGCTGCAGCTCGAGGTCGCCGGCCTCGAGACCGCGGCGGCGCAGGCGGTCCTCGACGAGGTGGAGGCGCTGCGCTCGCGGCTCGACGTCTACCGGGGCCAGGTCGTCGAGCTGGTGCCGGGCGACATGGGCGGCGCCGAGCTCCGCTTCGCCGACCTCCCGCCGACCCGACGGGAGGACGTCGTGCTCCCCGAGGAGGTGCTGCGGCGCATCGAGCGGCACAGCATCGAGGTGGCGCGCCACCGGACGGCGCTGCGGGAGGCCGGTCAGCACCTCAAGCGGGGCCTCCTGCTGCACGGGCCGCCCGGGACGGGGAAGACCCACACGACCCGGTACGTCGTCCAGCACGTGCCGGACGCCACGGTCCTCCTGCTCGCGGGGCGCGCCCTCGGCCTCGTCGGCGAGGTGTCCTCGCTCGCGCGAGACCTCGCGCCCTCCGTGGTGGTCCTGGAGGACGTCGACCTCGTGGCGGAGGAGCGCAGCCACGGCGGGAGCGGTCCGGTGCTCTTCGAGCTGCTCGACGCGATGGACGGGGCCGCCGCCGACGCCGACCTGCTCTTCCTGCTGACCACCAACCGCGCCGACCTCCTCGAGCCGGCGCTGGCGGCGCGCCCCGGTCGCGTGGACGTGGCGGTCGAGGTCGGCCTCCCCGACGCCGAGGGGCGTCGTCGCCTGCTGGACCTCTACGCCGCGGGCGTCCCGACGTCGTTCACCGAGGGCGACCTCGCGGGCGCTGTCGCGCGGATGGAAGGGGTCACCGCGTCCTTCGTCAAGGAGCTGCTGCGCCGCGCGGTGCTCGAGGCGCTCGAGGAGACACCCGGCGCGGTGCGCGAGGTCACCGGTGCCCACCTGCAGCGGGCCCTCGACGACCTGCTCGACAGCACCCAGTCGGTCACCCGCGCCCTGCTCGGCGTGCCGGCGGACCAGACCGCGCCGCCCGAGCTCCACGCACCGGAGGAGTCGTTCGCGTGGGTGGCCGGCGGTGGCGGACGGGGCCGCCTCTACGCCGACTACCTCGGCGGCGACGACCAGGACGGTGACCGGCGCGGCGGCGGGGACGACGACGGGGACGCGGAGGTCCGCTAGCGCCTCACCCGTCGTCGGGCCTGCGGCGCAGCGCCTTCGTCCGTCCGCGGGCGGTCTTGGCGTCCGTGCGACGTGCCCGCGCGCGCCGGGACGGCGTCTTCTCGCGGCGGGGCGGGGGCGGCGGCCGCAGCCCCTCGGCGACGAGGGCCCTCAGACGCTCCCGGGCGCTCGAGCGGTTGCGCCGCTGCTCGCGGTGCTCGGAGGCCCGGACCACCAGGGCTCCGTCGACCAGCCGGGATCCCAGACGCTCCAGGACCCGCTCGCGCTGGGGCGCCGACAGCGCCCGGGAGCGCTCGGGGGACCACCGCAGCTCCACGGCCGAGTCCGTGGTGTTCACGCCCTGCCCGCCGGGCCCACCGGCCCGGCTGAACCGCCAGCCCAGCTCCGCGGACGGCAGCACCACGCCGCGCGTGACGCGCAGGTCGCCGGCGGGGTCACCGCCGGAGCCCCCCGCGAGGGCCGGGGCGGTGGGCTCGGGCACCGGCACAGGATGCCCGTCACCCGGGCGAGCCGCAGAGCCCTGCCCGACCGCACCTCGCCGCTCGCGTCCCGGGGCGCGCCGGGCGCGAGCCGTACCGTGGGCGCCGTGCAGGCACCGGCGGACGGCGCAGACCCGTCGCCCGCCGTGCCCGCCGTGCCCGCCGTGCCCGCCGTGCCCGCCGTGCCGCCTCGGCCTCCCAGCGCGGTCGACGACGCCGTCGAGACCTACCTGCAGCACCTGCGCGTCGAGCGGGGCCTGTCCGACAACACCCTCGCCGCCTACCGCCGCGACCTCGCCCGGTACGCGGACTTCCTCGCCGGGCACGGGCGTAGGCGCCCCGAGGCCGTCGAGCCCGGCGACATCAGCGCCTTCGCCGTCGCGCTGGGCACGGGCGGGGACGGGCGCGCGGTCCTGACGGCCAGCTCCAGCAAGCGGGCGGTCGTGGCCGTCCGCGGGCTGCACCGCTTCCTCGCCGAGGAGGGGCTCACGCCCGCGGACCCCTCGCGCGAGGTGCGGCCCCCGGCCGAGCCCCGCCGGCTGCCCAAGGCGATCGGCGTCGCCGAGGTCGGGCGGCTCCTGGACGCCGCCGCGGTGGGCGACGGCCCGACGGCCCTGCGCGACCGCGCGCTGCTCGAGCTGCTCTACGGCTCGGGCGCGCGCATCTCCGAGGTGGTGGCCCTGGACGTCGACGACCTCGTGGACGTCCTCGGGGAGAACGGGACGGCGGACGCCGACGGCCCACCGCCCGAGGGCCTCCTGAGGCTTCGGGGCAAGGGCGACAAGGAGCGCGTCGTCCCGCTCGGGCGCTACGCCCGGGCGGCGCTGGACGCCTACCTCGTGCGGGGGCGGCCCGCTCTGGCGGCGGGCGGGCGCGGCGGCCCGGCCCTCTTCCTCGGTGCGCGCGGGCAGCGGTTCTCGCGGCAGAGCGCCTGGGCGGTACTCCACGCCGCGGGGGAGCGGGCGCAGCTGCCGAGCGCGGTCTCCCCGCACACCCTGCGGCACTCCTTCGCCACCCACCTGCTCGAGGGCGGCGCCGACGTGCGGGTCGTCCAGGAGCTGCTCGGGCACGCCTCGGTGACGACGACGCAGGCCTACACGCTGGTCACGGCCGACGCGCTGCGCGAGGTGTTCGCCGCTGCCCACCCGCGAGCGCGCTGAGGCGTCCACGGCGATGCGGTCGCGCCCCTTGCGCCATCAGGCACGACGGGAGCGACGCCAGGAGCCCCCGCCGTCCCCCGGGCCCGGACGGCGGGCGGGGCGCCACGTCGGTCCCCTTGGCGCACGGGGAGCTGCGCCACGTCGCCGCCCACCGGTCGGAGCGGTGCTCCCACCCGGGTTCAGTGCTGGGTGATGTGGTGCACGACCAGCCCGCTGCTGCTGTCGCCCCTGTCGCCGGTGGGTGAGGTGGGGGTGAGCCAGTAGTGGACGTCGTCGGTGCCGGTCGTGGTGGTGCCGGGTCCGAGCTGGAGCAGCAGCGTCGAGGGGGATGCGGTGGCCGGGTCGGACTCGAGCAGGTCCTGGTGGGGGCGGGAGCTGGTGGGGTCGGGCCAGCCGCCGACCCGTCCGGCCAGGCCGGGTGGGGGCAGGGCGTCGGAGAGGGTCTCGAAGAGCTCGTCGGCGTCGGTGATCACCCCGCCGTCGCCGTCTTCGCCACCCCTGTCGTCCAGGGGCTCGGTGTCGGTGTCGGTGCCGGCCAGGGCTGCCATCCCGGTCAGCCCGGCCAGGGCGGGATGGCCTGGGGCACGGGTGTGCAGGTCGCGGGCGAGCAGGTCCAGGGAGTCGTAGGAGTCCTGCGCCGTGCCGGTCAGGACCACTCGGGCCAGGACGGGCACGCCCTCGGGGGAGCGGACGGTGGTGGTCGGCGTGCCGGCCGAGAGATGGACGACGAAGGTTGCCGCCGGGGCCTCCGTCGACGGCGCACCGGCGGGTGGGGCGAAGAGGACCACCTTCCCGGCGGGCCTCGCCGGGCCGTCGAGCGTGTCGGCGAGCCAGTGCCCCGCCGTCGTCACGGCGTTCGACGGGGTCGGTGCTGCGTCCGAGGGTGCCGGTGAGGGGACGGCGCGGCCGTGGCGGCGGGCGGGGTCGGCGCGGGTGTGCTGCACGTCGTGGGTCTCGCGCTCGAGGAGACGTCCCACCCGTCGCGACGGCCGCGACGCGCGGACGTGCTGCGGGCGGCTCCAGGAGCTGGGAGCCGACCTGCGGCGGGTCAGCGGGCGGCGGACCAGCGCTCCTCGAAGCGCCCGAGCCGCCAGACCGCCACGGCGACCAGCCACAGCCCCAGCGACGTGCCGACGACGACGTAGCCCACGGCGTCGAGGTCCAGCGTCCCCAGGGCGGCGAGCGGTCCGCTCGTGACGCCGAGGCGGTCCACGGCCAGCCCGGCCAGCACGACGACGCCCACGCCGAGGGCCACCACGACCGACAGCGCCGTCGTCGCGAGGTTGTAGAAGACCTTGCGGACGGGGCGCACCAGCGCCCACCCGTAGGCCCGGGCCATCAGGACGCCGTCGGCGGTGTCGAACAGGGTCATCCCCGCGGCGAAGAGGACGGGCAGCACCAGGACGGCGTACCAGGGCAGCACCGCGGCCGCCGAGCCGGCGGCGAGCACGAGCAGGGCCACCTGCGTGGCCGTGTCGAAGCCCAGCCCCATGAGCAGGCCCACCGGGTAGATGTGCGCGGGACGGCGTACCCGCCGGGTCAGCCCGCCCAGGGCGCGCGCCGCCAGCCCCCGCGAGGCCAGGTGCCGCTCGAGCGCTGCCTCGCCGTCGGCGTCCATCGGGTGGGACCTCAGCCGCCGCAGGACGCGGGCGATGCCGACGAGCGAGCCGACGTTCGCCAGGCCCAGCAGCAGCAGGAAGACGCCCGCTGCGAGCGCGCCGACGGTGCCCAGCGTCTGCTGCAGGGCCGAGTCCTGGTCCTGGACGGGGCCGGCGAGGGCGCGGACGCCGACGGCGAGCAGCAGCGCCAGCGCGAACACCACGCTGGAGTGCCCCAGGGAGAACCAGAACCCGACGCCGAGCGCCCGGCGCCCCTCGCCGACGAGCTTGCGGGTGGCGTTGTCGATGACGGCGATGTGGTCGGCGTCGAAGGCGTGGCGCACGCCGAGGAGGAAGGCGGTGACGCCGAGCCCCACGCCGAAGACGCCCTGCCCGCCGAGGTCGAGCTGCGCGGGGACGACGGCCAGCAGCAGCACGCCCCACCCGAGGAGGTTGAGCACGACCACCACGGCGACCGGGCCGGCGAGGGACACGACGTCCGAGCGGCCGAGGCCGGGGCGCGCAGCGGTGCCGGGAGAGGTCACGCCGCGAGCCTACGAGGACCCGTCCCCCCAGATCTCCGCCGCGCTGCGCCCGCGCACGGGGTGTTGACTCGCCGTCCGGTGTCGAGAGCTCGGCGCTGCCACCCCCGACCTCGGAGACCCCCGTGCGCGCGTCCAAGCTCCTCCCCGCCCCCCTGCGTCGACGCGTCTTCGACGTCCTGCCCGTGGAAGCCCGCCGCGCGCTGCTGTACCAGCGCGCGTACGGCTCCTTCCCCCGCGTGCGCCTGCCGCGGACCTTCAGCGAGAAGCTCAACTGGCGCGTCCTGCGGGACCGGCGCCCCCAGCTGGTCGAGGCCTGCGACAAGCTCGCCTCCAAGGAGGTCGCGACGGCCGCGGGGGTGGAGCCGGCTCGCACCCTGTGGTCGGGCACCGACCTCGCCGAGCTCGCGAGCGTCGACCTCGGCGAGCGCTGGGTGCTCAAGCCCAACCACCGCAGCGGGGGGATCGTCCACTTCGGCTCGGGCCGCGCGGATCCCGACGCCCTGGCGCCCGTGGTGCGGGGCTGGCTCGACGTGGGCGCCGAGGAGCTGCGCCGGGGCGAGTGGGCGTACGGGCGCGTGCGGCGCCTCCTGGTCGCCGAGGAGCGCCTCGGCACCCCCGGTGAGGACCTCGTCGACCTGAAGGTGCACGTCTTCGACGGCGAGCCCGTCCTGGTGCAGACCCACCACGACCGCTTCGAGGACCACCGCGTGCACTACTACCGGCCGGACTGGACGCCGGTCGCCGTGAACCTGCACTCGGTCGGCGAGGCGGACCTCGTGCCGCCGCCGGAGCACCTGGACGAGGTGCTGGAGGCCGCCTCCCGCCTGGGGGCCGGCTGGGACTACGCGCGCGTCGACCTCTACGACGAGCCCGAGGGCGTGCGGTTCGGCGAGCTGACCGTCTACCCCGGCAGCGGCATCACCGACTTCCGCCAGGACGCCTGGCTGGACCGCGAGCTCGGGGAGCGGTGGACGCTGCCGAGGGCCGCCGTCGCCGCCTCGACGGCCGCTCGGCGGCACGGCTAGGGTCGTCGCGCCCAGGAGGTGCGCCGACGCGACCGCGGTCCCCGCGGACGAGGTCCGCACCTGCCCGGGGCGTCCGACCACCGCACCGCCCGCACCGGGCGCGGGCCGCCGCAGGGCGCGCCCGCGCCGAAGCCCCGAGCACGGGAGAGACCGCCGTGAGCACCGACCCGAGCGCCCCGCCGACCACCGGGGCCCCCTCGGCCCCCGGCTCGCGGACGGCCCCGGCCGAGGTCCGCGCGGGCTCGGGCGCCGACGGGGTCCCCGGGCAGACGGAGCTGGACGTGCCCAGCACGATGCTGGGCCCCACCGGCCGGCCGATGCCCGACTTCCCGGTGCCGGCCCCGCTGTCCTCCCACGGACCGGCCCGCGTCATCGCCCTGTGCAACCAGAAGGGCGGCGTCGGCAAGACGACGACGACCATCAACCTCGGTGCGGCGCTGGCCGAGCTGGGCCGCCGGGTGCTGCTCGTCGACTTCGACCCGCAGGGCGCGCTCAGCGCCGGCGTCGGCGTCTCGGCGCACGACCGCGAGACGACCGTGTACACGCTGCTCGTCGACCGGCACGCGGACACCCGTGCCGCCATCGTCCCGACCCGGGTCGAGGGCATGGACGTCATCCCGGCCAACATCGACCTGTCCGCCGCGGAGGTGCAGCTCGTCTCCGAGGTCGCCCGCGAGAACCTGCTCGCGCGGGCCCTGCGCCCCGTGCTCGACGACTACGACGTCGTCCTCATCGACTGCCAGCCCTCGCTGGGCCTGCTCACCGTCAACGCGCTGACGGCGGCGCACGGGGTCGTCATCCCGCTCGAGTGCGAGTACTTCGCGCTGCGAGGCGTGGCCCTGCTCGTCGAGACCATCGACAAGGTCCAGGACCGCCTCAACCCGCGGCTGGAGGTGGACGGCATCCTCGCCACGATGTACGACTCCCGGACGCTGCACAGCCGCGAGGTCGTCGCCCGGGTCGTGGACGCCTTCGGGGACGACGTCTTCCACACCGTCGTCGCGCGGACGGTGAAGTTCCCCGACGCGACGGTGGCGGCCGAGCCGATCACCACCTACGCGAGCAACCACCCGGCGGCGGCCTCCTACCGCCAGCTCGCCCGCGAGCTCGTCGCCCGCGGCGACGCCGCCTGAGCCGGGACGTCCGCCTGACCCCGGACGCGCGCCCAGCTCCTGACGGACGCCCAGCCCCGGACGCCGGCCCGAGCGGGGACGCGGGTGCGGAGCCGACCGCCGGGGAGGCTCCGGCACCTCCTGCGGTGGCGCCCCCGGCCGACGGTGCCGTGCTCGGGCGCCGCCGTCCGGGCGGGCACCGGACGCCCTTCGAGGTGCACCTCGAGGTCTTCACCGGCCCGTTCGACCTGCTGCTCCAGCTCATCTCCAAGCACCGCCTCGACGTCACCGAGGTGGCGCTGGCGGCCGTCACGGACGAGTTCGTGGCCCACCTGCGCGCGCGCTCGGGCGAGCCCGGGACGGCGGGCGCGGGGGAGGAGTGGGACCTCGGCCAGGCGAGCGAGTTCCTCGTCGTGGCCGCCACGCTGCTCGACCTCAAGGCCGCGCGCCTGCTGCCCAGCGGCGACGTCGAGGACGCCGAGGACCTGGCGCTGCTGGAGGCCCGCGACCTCCTCTTCGCCCGGCTCCTGCAGTACCGCGCCTACAAGGACGTCTCGGCCGTCCTCGCCGAGCGCCTGGCCCGCTTCGGCGGCAGCGTCCCCCGCTCGGCCCCGCTCGAGCCGGCGCTCGCGGGCCTGCTGCCCGAGCTCGTGCTCTCGACCACGCCGGAGCAGCTGGCCGCGCTGGCCGCCGCGGCGTCCCGTCCGAGGCCGCAGCCGCCCGGCGTGGGGGTGGACCACCTCCACGGCTCGCCCGTCAGCGTGCGCGACGAGGCCCGCGTCGTGGCCGGCCGCCTGCGCCGGGAGGGCAGCGCCAGCTTCCGCGACCTGGTGCGGGACGCCGGCTCCGTCCTCGTCGTCGTCGCCCGCTTCCTCGCGCTGCTCGAGCTCTACCGCGACGGCGCCGTCGCGCTCGAGCAGGCGGACGCGCTCGGCGAGCTCTCCGTGCGCTGGGCCGGGCCGCAGGACGGCGACCTCCCGGACGTCGGCGAGGACGACGACCGGGACGACGCCGGCGAAGGGGACGACGCCGGCGCTGCGGCCCCGGCCGGTGACGGGGCGCGGGAGGATTCCTCCTCGTGAGCGAGCAGGAGCAGGTCGAGCAGCCCGACCTCGAGGAGCTGCCCGGCGGGGCGCGGGCGGCGGTCGAGGCGGTCCTCATGGTCGTCGACGAGCCCGTGGAGGAGGCCGCGCTCGCGGCGGCCGTGCGGCTGCCGGTCGAGCGCGTGCAGGAGCTGCTCGCCGAGCTCGAGCGCGAGTACGCCGAGCAGGCGAGGGGGTTCGAGCTGCGCCGCGCCGGGGCGGGCTGGCGCGTGTACAGCCGGGCGGACCTCGCGGAGGTCGTCGCCCGCTTCGTGCGCGACGGGCAGACCGCCCGCCTGACGCAGGCGGCCCTGGAGACGCTGGCGATCGTCGCCTACCGGCAGCCGGTGAGCCGCGCGCGGGTCTCCGCGGTCCGCGGGGTGGACGTCGACGGGGTCGTGCGGACCCTCGTGGCCCGCGGCCTCGTGGTCGAGCAGGGCAAGGACCCCGCCACGGGTGCGATGCTCTACGGCACGACGCCCTCCTTCCTCGAGCGGATGGGGCTGCGCAGCCTCGACGAGCTGCCGCCCCTGGCCCCGTTCCTGCCTGAGGGCGCGGACCTCGAAGACCTGACGGAAGGACTGCTGTGAGCGACGACGGACGCGGGCGCGGAGCCGGGGGCCGAGGAGGCCGCCCCGGAGGTGCCCGGGGAGCGGGCGGCGGACGCCCGTCGTCCGGGGGAGCCGGCAGGAGCGCCTCCGGCGGCGGCCGGGGAGCCCCCGGCGACGGCGGGGGCACCGGGCGCGGCGCGTCCGGTGGCCGCGGGCCGGCGAGCGGCGGCGGACGCCCCGGTGGGGGACGCGACGGCGGTCGGCCCGGCGCGAGCCGTGACGGCGCCGGGCGGCCGGACAGCCGCCGCGACGCCGGCGGTCGTCCCGGGGCTCGGCGTGACGAGGGCGGACGGCCCGGCGCGAGCCGTGACGGCGCCGGGCGCACCGGGGCCCCCGGTCGCGGTGCCCCGGCCCGTGACGGCGGCCGTGACGGGCGCGGGAGCGGGCGCGGGGGCGACCGGCGCGACGAGCGCTGGGGCGAGCGCGACGCCGCGCCGCGCCGCACGGCCGACCGCCAGCGCACGCCCGAGGAGATCGCCGAGGAGCGGCGCCGCAACCACCGCGGGCCGGGCATCGGCCGCGGCCAGCAGGGCACGAGCGGGCGCGGCGTCGCGGCGCGCGGGGCGTCGTCGCGGGGCCCCGCGGGCACCGGTCGTGCCGCGCGCGGCGGTCGGGACTGGGCCGCCCGGAGCGGTGGCACCCGGCCCGCGCCGGGCGCCTCGGCCGACGTCCACGTCGCCGACGGCGTGCGCCTGCAGAAGGTGCTCGCCCAGGCGGGTGTCGGCTCGCGCCGCACGTGCGAGGACCTGATCGCCGCCGGGCGCGTGAGCATCGACGGCGTCGTGGTGAGCGAGCTCGGGCTGCGGGTCGACCCCGAGCGCCAGGCCATCCACGTCGACGGGCTGCGCGTCGTCCTGGACGACACCAAGGTCTACCTGGCGCTGAACAAGCCGCTCGGCGTCGTCTCCACGATGTCGGACCCCGAGGGTCGCCCCTGCATCGGCGACCTGCTCGAGCAGCGGGAGCAGCGCCTCTTCCACGTCGGCCGGCTCGACGTGGACACCGAGGGCCTGATCCTCGTCACGAACGACGGCGAGCTCGCCAACCGCCTGCAGCACCCCTCGTGGGAGATCCCCAAGACCTACATGGCGCAGGTGCCCGGGCCCATCCCGCGCGAGCTCGGGCGCCGGCTGCGCGAGGGCGTCGAGCTGGAGGACGGGCCCGTGAAGGTCGACTCCTTCCGGCTCGTGGACTCCCAGCCCGGCCGCGCGCTCGTCGAGCTCGTCCTGCACGAGGGGCGCAACCACATCGTGCGCCGCCTCCTGGCCGAGGTCGGCCACCCCGTGGAGCAGCTGGTCCGGACGCGGATCGGCCCGGTCGTGCTCGGCGACATGCTCCCGGGGCGCTCTCGCCCCCTGGCCCGCCCCGAGCTGGGCAGGCTCATGGCGGACGTCGGCCTCTGACCCGGGCCGGGTCGCCGCGGCGTCCCCCGTCCGCCCAGCGGTCGGGGGAGGCCGGGACCGCAGGGGCCTGGCTAGCCTCGCCGTGCCGCCCGGGGTCCTCCACGGGCCCGGGCGGCGGACGGTGCGGGTCCCCGCCCCGGACGGGCGACGAGAGGGGTGCGCGGTGGCGGTGCGGGCGGTGCGGGGCGCGACGCAGCTGGACGTCGACGAGCGCGAGCACCTGCTGGCGTCGACGCGCGAGCTCCTGACCGCGGTGCTGGCGGCGAACCCGATGGGTCCCGAGGCCCTGATCTCGGTGGTCTTCACGGTGACGCCGGACCTGCGCTCGGAGTTCCCGGCGGTGGCGGCCCGCGAGCTGGGCCTCGGCGACGTCCCGCTGCTGTGCTGCACGGAGATCGACGTCCCCGGGGCCATGCCGCGCGTGGTCCGGCTCATGGCCCACGCCGACCTGGACGCGCCCCGCGCCGAGGTGCGCCACGTCTACCTGCGGGGGACCGTCGCGCTGCGGCGGGACATCGCCCAGTGATCCCCCGGGAGCCGGCGCACGACGAGGGCCCGGCGCACACCGAGGGGACCGTGCTCGTGGTCGGCACCGGGCTGCTCGGGGCGAGCGCGGGGCTGCGGCTGCGCGCGTGCGGCGTCGACGTCGCCCTGGACGACCCCTCGCCGACGGCGCGCGCGCTCGCCCGCGACGTGGGCGCCGGCCGCCTCGCGGGCCCGGACGAGGAGCCGTCCCTCGTCCTCGTGGCAGCCCCGCCCGACGTCACGGCGCAGGTCGTCGCCGACCAGCTGCGGGCGCACCCGGGCGCCGTCGTCACCGACGTCGCCAGCGTCAAGGGGGCCGTGCTCGACGGCGTGGCCGCGGCGCTGGCGCGCGAGGGCGCCGCGGGGGCCGCGGCGCGCTACGTCGGGGGCCACCCGATGGCCGGGCGCGAGCGCTCGGGGGCCACCAGCGCGCGCTCGGACCTGTTCACCGGGCGCCCCTGGGTGCTGGTGCCGCCCCCGGTCGTCGACGACGCCGACGGGCGCGGGCAGGAGGGGGGAGTCCGGGCCGAGGAGGCGCTGCAGCGGGTCCTCGCCCTGGTCTCGGACTGCCGCGGCGTGCCGGTCATGATGGGCGCCGCCGCCCACGACGAGGCCGTGGCCCTGGTCTCCCACGTCCCGCAGGTGGCGGCCAGCCTCGTGGCGGCGCGCCTCCTCGACGCCCGCGACGAGGCCGTCGCCCTCTCCGGGCAGGGGCTGCGCGACGTCACGCGCATCGCCGCGAGCGACCCCGCGCTGTGGGTCCAGATCCTCGGGGCCAACGCCCTCCCGGTCGCGCGGGCGCTCCACGCCCTGCGCGCCGACCTCGACGACCTCCTGGGAGCGCTCGACGCGCTCGCCGCCGACGGGGCCGCGGTGGGGGCCCGGGCGCGCGTCGCCCGCGCCATCGACGAGGGCGGCGCCGGGGTGGCGCGCGTGCCGGGCAAGCACGGGACGGCGCCGGTGCCGTTCGAGGTGGTCTCCGTCCTCGTGCCGGACGAGGCCGGCAGCCTCGCGCGCCTGTTCGCCGACGTCGGCGACATCGGCGTCAACGTCGAGGACTTCCGGCTCGAGCACGCGCCCGGTCGCCTCGTCGGCCTGGCCGAGGTGTCCGTCCTGCCGGCCGGTCGGCCGCGCCTGGAGGCCGAGCTGCCGCGCCGGGGCTGGCGCGTCGCCGGGTGACGGGAGGGCGGCCCGCGGCCAGCCACTACCCTGAGGGGGACCAGAGCCGCTGCGCGCCCGAGCGCGGGCGGGCCGGTCCCCCCGCCCGCGCCGACGTCAGGACCCGCATGCCCGCTCCTCGCCCAGCCGCCGTCGACCCCGCCGCGGTCGTCCCCGTCGTGGTGGCCGTGGACGGACCGTCGGGCTCGGGCAAGTCGAGCGTCAGCCGCGCCGTCGCGGCCCGCCTCGGCACCGCCTACCTCGACACCGGGGCCACCTACCGCGCCGTCTGCTGGTGGTGCCTCGAGCACGACGTCGACCTGGACGACCGCGTCGCCGTCGCCGAGGCCGCCCGCCAGCTCGACCTGCAGCTCGGCACCGACCCCGCGGACCCGAGCGTGCACGTCGAGGGCCGGCTCGTCACCGACGACCTGCGCGCGAGCCGCGTGTCGTCCGCCGTCAGCGCCGTCGCGACCAACCTCGACGTCCGGGCCGAGCTGCGCCGCCGCCAGCGCGAGGTCGTGGACCGGGCCCGGCAGGAGCGGGGCGTCGTCGCGGAGGGGCGCGACACCACGACCGTCGTCGTCCCCGACGCCGACGTGCGCGTGCTCCTCGTCGCCGACGAGGAGGCGCGCCTGCGCCGCCGGGCCCGGGACGTCCACGGCTCCGACGACGACGCGGCGCGCGAGCGCACCCGCGACGAGGTCCTGCGCCGCGACCGGGACGACTCCACGGTCTCGGAGTTCTCCGTGGCCGCGGACGGCGTCGTGACCGTCGACTCCTCCGAGCTCACCCTGGAGGAGACGGTCGAGGCCGTGCTGGCCCTGGTCGCCCGCGCCGTCCCCGGGGCCGTGCCGGCGGGCCTGGCGCCCGAGCGGGTCGTCGAGCGGGCCGCCCGGGCGGGAGCTCGATGAGCGGCGCCCCCGCTCCGGCCCGGCGGCCGACGTCCTCCCAGCGGGAGGTGCCCGGGACGTTCGGCCCCAAGTGGGGGAAGCCGGTCGGCTGGGTGCTGTCCCGGACGCTGTGGAGCGTGACCCGGCACGGCCTGGGCAACGTCCCCGCCGACGGGCCCGTGCTGCTCGCGAGCAACCACCTCGGCTTCCTCGACGGACCGCTCCTCATGGGCATGTCCCCCCGGGGGACCCACTTCCTCGTGAAGCAGGAGATGTTCACCGGGCCGCTGGGCGCCGTCCTGCGCGGCTGCGGGCAGATCCCGGTGGACCGCACCGGCGACCGCGGGGCGCTCGTGACGGCCGTCGCCGTGCTGCGCCGCGGCGGTGCCGTCGGCGTCTTCCCCGAGGGCACCCGGGGGCGCGGCGACGTGCGGGCGATGCAGTCCGGCGTGACCTGGCTGGCCCTGCAGACCGGCGCCCCCGTCGTGCCCGTCGCGCTGCTCGGCACCCGGGGGGCGGGCCGGTCCGGCTCGGACCTGCCGCGGCCGCGGCAGCCCGTGCACGTCGTCTTCGGCGAGCCGCTGGAGCTGCGGGCGCGGGCGGGCGTGCCCCGCCGCCACGCCCTCAAGCAGGCCACCTCGGACCTGCAGAGCGCGATGACCGCGAACGTCCACGCAGCGGTGGACCTGACGGGCATGCCGCTGCCCGACGACACCGAGCGACCCGACGACACCGAGCGACCCGACGACACCGACCGCCCCGGCGACACCGCGCGGCCGGGCGACACCGAGCGGCCCACCGGGCCCGGGAGGCCGTGACCGTGCCCCAGCAGCCCCAGGACGACGCACCCGAGGACGACGTCGTGGAGGACGACGCCCTCCAGGACGACGCCCTCCAGGACGACGTGACCCAGGACGCCCCGACCCAGGACGGCTCCGCCGAGGTCGACCCGCAGGACCCGGCCGAGCCGGGGCCGGAGGTCGTCGACGGCGTCGAGCGCACCACGGCCCTGCGCGCGGGCCTGGAGGACTACGACCTCTCCGAGGAGGACTACGCCCTCCTCGGCGTCGAGGCCGGCGACGCACCCGCGGAGCCGCCGGAGCTGCTGCCCGTCGTCGCCGTCGTGGGGCGCCCCAACGTCGGCAAGTCCAGCCTCGTCAACCGCATCCTCGGTCGGCGCGAGGCCGTGGTGCAGGACGTGCCCGGCATCACGCGCGACCGCGTCAGCTACCCCGCGGAGTGGACGGGGCGCCGCTTCATGCTCGTGGACACCGGCGGCTGGGAGAAGGACGCGACCGGGCTGGACGCCCGGGTGGCGGCCCAGGCGGAGGTGGCGATCGAGCTGGCCGACGTCGTCGTCTTCGTCGTCGACGCCACGGTCGGCGCGACCGGCACCGACGAGGCCGTGGTGCGGCTGCTGCGGCGCTCCGGCAAGCCGGTCGTCCTGGCGGCCAACAAGGTCGACGACCAGCGCGGCGAGGCCGACGCCGCCCTCCTGTGGTCGCTCGGGCTCGGCGAGCCGTACCCGGTGTCCTCGGTGCACGGCCGCGGCTCCGGCGACCTGCTCGACGCCATCCTCGACGCCGTCCCCGAGGAGGTGCTGGCGGCGCGCCAGCGCCCGTCCGGCCTGCGCCGCGTCGCCCTGCTCGGGCGTCCCAACGTCGGCAAGTCGAGCATGCTCAACAAGCTGACGGGCAGCGACCGCGTCGTCGTCGACGCGACGGCGGGCACGACGCGCGACCCCGTCGACGAGGTGGTCGACCTCGGCGGCCGCGAGTGGCAGTTCGTCGACACGGCCGGCATCCGCCGCCGCGTCCACCAGTCCAGCGGCGCCGACTTCTACGCGTCCCTGCGCACGCAGGCCGCGCTGGAGAAGGCCGAGGTCGCCGTCGTCCTGGTGGACGGGTCGGAGACGCTCACCGAGCAGGACACGCGCATCATCTCGATGGTGGTCGAGGCCGGCCGGGCGCTCGTGCTGGCGGTCAACAAGTGGGACCTGCTCGACGAGGAGCGCCGCCACTACCTCGAGCGCGAGCTCGAGCGCGACCTCGTGCAGGTCCAGTGGGCCCCGCGCGCCAACGTGTCGGCGCGCACCGGCCGCCACCTCGACCGCCTCGTCCCCGCGATCGACGTCGCGCTCGACTCCTGGGACACGCGCGTGCCCACGGGCAGGCTCAACAGCTTCCTGGGCCAGGTCGTCGCCGAGCACCCGCACCCGGTGCGCGGGGGCAAGCAGCCGCGGATCCTCTTCGGCACGCAGCCCTCGACCCAGCCGCCGCGCTTCGTCATCTTCGCCTCCGGCTTCCTCGAGGCCGGCTACCGCCGCTTCCTCGAGCGCCGGCTGCGCGAGGAGTTCGGCTTCGAGGGCTCCCCGATCGAGCTGAGCGTCCGCGTGCGGGAGCGCCGCCGCCGCTGACGCAGCAGCCCGGCCGCGCCGACGGGGCGCGGCCCCGGGCACCCGTCGTCCCGCCTCGCGGGGGCGGAGGGCAGCGCCTGCGGTGCGGTAGTGTCTGCGGCGCCGCGGCAGTCCGGTGGCGCCCGTCCGCGGGCGCCGGACGGGGAGCCGTCGGCAGCTCGGGATGTGGCGCAGCTTGGTAGCGCACTTGACTGGGGGTCAAGGGGTCGCAGGTTCAAATCCTGTCATCCCGACGCACAGGCCCTGGTGGGAGCACGAATCCCACCAGGGCCTTCGTCGTCTCCGGAGCAGGGGCCCTGGTGGGAGCGCGACTCCCACCAGGGCCTTCGTCGTCTCCGGAGCAGGGGCCCTGGCGGGGCAGGACCCGGGGGCGCTGAGCCCCCGTAGGCTGGCCCGTGGCAGCGGGACGTCGTCCCGAGCGGTCGGCAGGGGAGGTGCGCGTGGCGGGCACGAGCGACCCACGGCGCAGCAGCGGCGGCGGCTCGCCGGCCCTCAGGGGATCCACGTCGGACGAGATGGACACCGACGAGGTCTTCACGATCCCCAACGCGATCTCCTTCGCGCGACTGCTCCTCGTGCCCGTCTTCGCCGTCCTCATCGCGACCGAGCGCGACGGCTGGGCGCTGGCGGTGCTCTTCGTGTCGGGCGCCTCGGACTACCTCGACGGCTACCTGGCGCGCCGGTGGCACCAGACCTCGCGGCTCGGGCGCGTGCTCGACCCGGCGGCCGACCGCCTGTACATCGCGGTGACGCTGGTGGGCCTCGCCTGGCGCGACATCGTCCCGTGGTGGCTCGTCGCGCTCATCGCGCTGCGCGACGTCGTCCTGGGCCTGACGGTCCCCGTCCTGTCCCGGCACGGGTACGGCACGCTCGAGGTCCACTACCTCGGCAAGGCGGCGACCTTCTGCCTCCTCTACGCCTTCCCCCTCATCCTGCTGGGCCAGGTGGCCGCGGGCGTCGGGGCGGTGGCGGAGCCGCTGGGGTGGGCCTTCGCGTGGTGGGGGACGGGCCTGTACTGGTGGGCCGGCCTCCTCTACGTCCACCAGGTCCGCCTCCTGGTCCGCGACGACGCAGCCCGGGCGCGGGCCGGTCTCCCGACCGCCGCCTCCGGCCCGTCCTCGGGCGAGAGCTCGTCGACAGCGCGGGCGGACGCGTGAGCCCCTCCGGCCCGGCGGCCTCGCCCCGCCCGACCTCCCCCCGGCCGTCCGGACGCCCGGACGCCTCGATGACCCTCCTGCGGGAGGTGATGGAGCGGCCGCTGGACCCCAGCTACGCCGCGGCGACCGCCGCCCGTCGCGCCGGGCTCTCCTCCGCGCCCACCTGGTCGCGGCGGACGACCACGGTGGCGCTGGGCCTGCTGGCCGGGCTCGTGGCCGTCGTGGGCGTCGTGCACCTGCGGGCGCCCGGCGCCGAGCGCACCACGGTCGCCCTGCGCGAGGAGGTCGAGCAGCGCCAGGAGGAGGTCGACGCCCTCGCCGCGTCGGTCGAGGTCGTGCGCGGCCGGGTCGTCAGCGCGCAGGACGCCGTGCTCGGCCCCGTCGGGGCCGAGCTGGGCGAGACGGCCGAGAGCCTGGGCGTGCTCACGGGCAGCGCGCCCGTGAGGGGCCCGGGGCTGCGGGTGGTCGTGGACGACGCGCCGTCGACCGGTGCGGACGCGTCCGGCTCGCCGCGCACGGACGCGGCTGCCGACGCCGGCCGCGTGCGCGACCGGGACCTCCAGGTCGTCGTGAACGGCCTGTGGGAGGCCGGGGCCGAGGCGGTGGCCGTCGGGGGCCAGCGCCTCACGGCGAGGACGGCCGTCCGGGGGGCGGGGGAGGCCGTGCTCGTGGGCTACCAGCCCCTCGCCCCGCCGTACGCGGTCGAGGCCGTGGGGGACCCGGACGACCTGGCGACGGGCTTCGCCCGCTCGGCCGGCGGCCGGTACGCCGCGGGCCTCGCGGACTACGGCATCTCCGTGGAGGTCGACGAGGCCGAGGAGCTGCACCTGCCCGCGGCGCCGGGCGTGCGCCCGGAGACCGCCCGGGTCCTCGAGGAGGAGGAGGGGTCGTGATCGCCGTCCTGGGGCTCGTCGTCGGCGTCGTGCTGGGCCTGGTGCTGCAGCCGACCGTGCCCGCCGTCGTCCAGCCGTACCTGCCGATCGCCGTGGTGGCGGCGCTGGACGCCGTCTTCGGCGGCCTGCGCGCCGTCCTGGACGGTGTCTTCGACGACCGGGTCTTCGTCGTCTCCTTCCTGTCCAACGTCGTCGTGGCCGCGCTGGTGGTCTACCTCGGCGACCAGCTCGGCGTCGGCGCCCAGCTGTCCACGGGCGTCGTCGTCGTGCTCGGGATCCGCATCTTCTCCAACGCCGCCGCCATCCGGCGGCACCTGTTCCGCGCATGAGCTCTCCCGAGGAGCCCGGTCGCGACGCGCCGGCGGCCGAGACGTCCCGTGCGGACGAGCCGGACGGGGCGCGCGCCGACGGGCCGGGCGGGCGAGGCGCCGAGGACCGGGCGTGGGCGCCCGCCGGCGTCGCGTCGGCCCAGGACGTCCGCCGTCGGCTCGCGGCGGCCCTGCGGCCGCGGGCGACGCGCGGCCAGCTCTTGGCCGGGGCGCTGTGCGCCGCCCTCGGCTTCGCGCTGGTGGTCCAGCTGCAGGCGACGCAGGAGAGCGGGCTCACGCAGCTGCGCGAGCCCGACCTCGTGCGCGCGGTCGACGACCTGGGCGACCAGCGCCAGCGCCTGACCACCGAGTACGGCGAGCTCCTCGCGACCCAGCAGGCCCTGGAGGCCGAGGGGGACCAGCGCCAGGAGGCCCTGCGGTCGGCGGAGCAGGCCCGGGACGCCCAGGTGCTCCTGGCCGGCACGGCGCCGGCGGTCGGCCCGGGCGTCACGGTCAGCGTGCTGGACCCGGACGCCCGCCTCACCGCCATCCGCGTGCTCGGGACGGTCCAGGAGCTGCGCGACGCCGGCGCCGAGGTCCTGTCGGTCGGGGACGCCCGCGTGGTGGCCTCGACCGCGTTCACCGACGCCGCGGGCGGTCTCGAGGTGGACGGCACCCCGGTCACGTCGCCCTTCACCATCCGCGCGATCGGCGACCCGGCGCGGCTCGAGGCGACGATCGGCATCCCCGGCGGCGTCCTGGACCTGCTGGAGAACCAGGGCGCGACGGTGCTGGTGCAGCGCCAGGACGAGGTCCGCATCACCGCCGTCGCCGAGGCCCCGCAGGCGCGGGTGGCCGAGCTCGACCCCGATCCGGAGGCCGCGGGCGACGGAGGCTGAGCCCGCGGCGGCCGAGCGCTCCGGCCGCGGCGCGCGGGTCGCCGGGCGCGGCCCCCGCCGCCCCGCTCGGCTGGCATGATCGGCACCGCCCGACCCGCACGCCGCGGCGCCCGCCGCCGCGCGCCGTCCCGCGCACCAGCGCGCCGACCCCAGGAGCACCGTGGCCGACGACACCCCCTCGGAGGGCACCTCCGAGCTCCCCTCCGCGCTGCGCTACACGGCCGAGCACGAGTGGGTCCGCCCGCCGGACGCCGACGGCGTCGTGCGGGTCGGCATCACCGCCTACGCCCAGGACGCCCTGGGCGACGTGGTCTTCGTCCAGCTGCCGGACGCGGGGTCCTCCGTCGAGGCCGGCGCGAGCATCGGCGAGGTCGAGTCCACCAAGAGCGTCAGCGAGGTCTACGCCCCACTGACGGGCGTCGTCCGCGCCGTGAACGAGGCCCTGGAGGCCAACCCCGAGCTCGTCAACAGCGCCCCCTACGGCGAGGGCTGGATGTTCGAGCTGGAGGGCGTGGACGCGGCGGCGGTCGACGCCCTGCTCGACGCCCGGGCGTACCGGTCGATCACCTCCTGAGCGGGCGCCCGCGGCGGCGGCCACCAGTAGGGTCGGCCATCCCGGAGCGGGTCGTGACGCGCAGCGAGCGCTCCGTCGAGCACGCAGAGGAGAGGCGATGAGCACGCAGGACGTCGGGCCGCAGGACGCGGACGGCCCGCGGGAGGGCACCACCCGGTCCGCCGGCTCCCACGACACCACGTCGAGCCACGTGCTCCCCGACCTCGGCGGGGCGCCGGAGGGCGTCGCGGACCGCGACACGGCGGCCCACGACGACGCCCCCGTGGTCGGCCTGACCACGGACGAGCAGTCCGCCGTCGCGGCCCTGCCGCCGGGCTCGGCCCTCCTCGTGGTCCAGCGGGGCCCGAACCAGGGCGCCCGCTTCCTCCTCGACGCGGGCCGCACGACGGCCGGTCGCAACCCGGACAGCGACATCTTCCTCGACGACGTGACGGTCTCCCGGCGGCACGCGGAGTTCCTCCGCGAGGGCTCCGGGCCGGCCACGCGCTTCCTCGTGCGCGACGCCAGCAGCCTCAACGGCACCTACGTCAACCGCGAGCGGGTCGACGAGGTGGGGCTGTCGGCCGGGGACGAGGTCCAGGTGGGCAAGTACCGCCTGGTCTTCCACCCCTCCGCGGGCGACGACGCGGGTGCGGGGGCGTGAGCGCGACCTCCCCCCGCCCCAGCGCCGCCGTCGGCGGCGGTCGGCCCGGGCGGCTGCTCAGCATCGGCGAGGTCCTCGGCGAGCTGGTCGGCGACTTCCCCGAGATCTCCCACTCCAAGATCCGCTTCCTCGAGGAGCGGGGGCTCGTGGAGCCCCAGCGCACGGCGTCCGGCTACCGGAAGTTCTCCACCGCGGACGTCGAGCGGCTGCGCCTGGTGCTGGAGCTCCAGCGCGACCGGTACATGCCGCTGAAGGCCATCGCCGAGCACCTCGACGCCCTGGACCGCGGCCTGCAGCCGCCCGCGCCGGCGGGGGCGCCGCTCATGGCGCCCCAGGCGGTCGCGGACCCGGCCCCGTCGCGGCTCGCCCCGTCGCCGCGGCTGCGGCTGCGGCGCTCGGAGCTGCGCGAGGCGGCCGGGGTCGGCGAGCAGCTGCTGGCCGACCTCGAGGGCTACGGCCTCGTCGTGGCCGAGGACGGCCACTTCGGCGCCGACGACCTGGAGGTCGCGCGAGCGGCCGGCGAGCTGGCCGCCTTCGGGATCGAGGCCCGGCACCTGCGGGCCTTCCGGACGGCCGCGGAGCGCGAGCTCGGCCTCGTCGAGCAGGTGGTCGTCCCGCTGCGCCGCCACCCCTCCCCGGGTGCTGCGGGCCGCGCGGCCGACGCCGCGTCCGAGCTCGCCGCGCTGTGCCTGCGCCTGCACACCTCGCTCGTGCGGGCCGGGCTCGACCGCCTCACCTGAGCGCGCGTCGTCCCACCCCGCGCGAGACGGGTCCCCGATCCGCCGCCCGTCGCGGACGGGGCTACCGTGGCGCTCGTGCGCGAGCTCGAGGTCGTCGGAGTCCGGGTCGAGATGCCGTCCAACCAGCCGATCGTCCTGCTGCGGGAGGCGGAGGGGGAGCGGTACCTGCCGATCTGGATCGGCGCGCCCGAGGCGAGCGCCATCGCCTTCGCCCAGCAGGGCGTGGTGCCGCCCCGCCCGCTGACGCACGACCTCCTCAACGACGTCATCGGCGCCCTGGGCCGCGAGCTCGAGCAGGTCCGCATCGTGGCCGTGCGCGACAACGTCTTCTACGCCGAGCTCGTGCTCTCCGGCGGTGTCGTGGTGAGCGCCCGCTCCTCCGACGCCATCGCCCTGGCCCTGCGGGCGGGCTGCTCCATCCTCGGCGCCGACGAGGTCCTCGAGTCCAGCGCCGTGGGCGTGCCCGAGGAGGAGGGCGAGGCCGAGGACGAGGTCGAGCGGTTCCGCGAGTTCCTCGACCAGGTCAGCGCCGAGGACTTCGAGTCCTCCGAGGGCGACGACCCGGACGACCCGAGCGGTCCCGGCGGCGCCCGACCGTGAGGGTCCCCACGTCCGCGGCGGACCGTCGACCTCAGGTGGAGGGTTCGCTCCCGCGACACGCCGGGGCGCCCGGGCGCCCGGTCGTTGACCCGGGTGGGGGCCCTGCGTACGTTCGGTCGCACACGACGTCCGCGGCGGGCCCCGAGCCCCGACGCTCGAGCCTCGAGCAGCCGGCCCCGCGCCGCAGGACCCGCGATGGAGGCCGGTGTGAGCACCACGGGTGACGCGAGCGGAGCGGCGCCTCGCCGTCCCGCGCCCCGGGCGGCGCAGGGCGTCCTCTTCTCGGAGGACCTCCCCGTCCTCGACGACGAGGTCGGCTACCGCGGCGTCACGGCGTGCCGCGCCGCCGGCATCACCTACCGCCAGCTCGACTACTGGGCCCGCACCGGCCTCGTCGAGCCGGGCGTGCGCCCGGCCACCGGCTCGGGCACCCAGCGCCTCTACGGCTTCCGCGACATCCTCGTCCTCAAGGTGGTCAAGCGGCTGCTGGACACCGGCGTCTCGCTGCAGCAGATCAGGGCGGCCGTCGGCGCGCTCCGCGAGCGCGGGGTCGAGGACCTCGCGCAGATCACGCTCATGAGCGACGGGGCCAGCGTCTACGAGTGCACCTCCGCCGACGAGGTCATCGACCTCGTCCAGGGCGGCCAGGGCGTGTTCGGCATCGCCGTCGGCCGGGTCTGGCGCGAGGTCGAGGGCACCCTCGCCTCGCTGCCGGGCGAGCGCGCCGACGAGGGCGCGGAGGCGGCCGTCGAGCCCGCGGACGAGCTGTCCGCGCGCCGGGCCGCCCGTCGCACGGGCTGAGCCGCCGGCGCCGCGCAGCGCGGGCCGACCGACCGGTGCTGCCGGGGTAGCCTGGCCGCGCTGATCGACCCCGCGCGGGAGAGTCCCCGCACCCGCCGCCCACCGGCGCGGGGAGTGGGGCGCCGAAGGGGCAACCTCCCCGGAACCTCTCAGGCGCCAGGACCGCGCGGGCAGGCATCTCTGGAGCCGAGGGCGACAGAGGGGGAGCCCCGCCCACCGGCGGGGACGCCGTCCGCGCCGCGCGCGCCGACACCCCCGGAGCCGTCGATGACCACGCCCGTCGACCGAACGCCCGCCACCAGTCCTCTCGAGGACGCCCCCGACGGGCCCGGCGAGCTCCTGCGCACCGGCACCTCCGGTGCGGCGGCCTTCGCCGACCGGCACGTCGGCCCCTCGGCGGACGAGGTGCGCCAGATGCTCGCCGTCGTCGGCCAGCCGTCGCTGGAGGCGCTCGTGGACGCCGCCGTGCCGGCGTCCATCCGCAGCGACCGGCCGCTGGACCTGCCGGCGGCCGGCAGCGAGCCCGAGGTCACCGCACGGCTGCGGGCCGTCGCCGACCGCAACACCGTGCGGCGCTCGATGATCGGCCTGGGGTACTCGGGCACCGTCACGCCGCCGGTGATCCGCCGCAACGTGCTCGAGGACCCGTCCTGGTACACGGCGTACACGCCCTACCAGCCGGAGATCTCCCAGGGCCGGCTCGAGGCCCTCCTCAACTTCCAGACCGTCGTCGCCGACCTCACCGGCCTGGCGCTGGCCAACGCCTCGATGCTCGACGAGTCCACGGCCGCCGCGGAGGCGATGACGCTCCTGCGCCGCAGCAGCCGGGCGCCGAAGGACGCGGCGTTCGTCGTCGACGCCGACGTGCTGCCGCAGACGCTCGCCGTCCTGCGCACCCGGGCCGAGGCCATCGGGATGCCCGTGGTGGTCCACGACACCCGCGAGGGTCTGCCCGAGGGAAACCTCTTCGGCCTGCTGCTGCAGCACCCCGGCGCCTCCGGCGTCGTGCGCGACGACGCGGCGCTCGTCGAGGAGGCCCACGCCCGTGGTGCGCTCGTCGCCGTCGCGGCGGACCTGCTGGCGCTGACCCTGCTGCGCCCCCCGGGTGAGATCGGCGCCGACGTCGCCGTCGGCACCAGCCAGCGCTTCGGCGTCCCCATGGGCGGCGGGGGGCCGCACGCGGGCTACATCGCGGTCCGCGAGGGCCTGCAGCGCACCCTGCCCGGGCGCCTCGTCGGCGTCAGCAAGGACGCCGACGGCAACCCCGCGTACCGGTTGGCGCTGCAGACCCGCGAGCAGCACATCCGCCGGGAGAAGGCGACGAGCAACATCTGCACCGCGCAGGTGCTGCTGGCCGTGATCGCGAGCATGTACGCCGTCCACCACGGCCCCGACGGCCTGCGGCGGATCGCCACCGCGGTGCACGAGCGGGCCGTCGAGGTGGGCCGGCAGGTGCGCGCCCGCGGGCTCGAGGTGGTGCACGCCGACGTGTTCGACACCGTCCTCGTGCGGGTGCCGGGCGAGGCCGACGCCGTGGTCGCCCGGGCGCGGGAGGCCGGCTACTGGCTGCGCCGCGTCGACGGCGACGTGGTCGGCCTGTCCTGCGACGAGACGACGACGCCCGCGGACGTCGAGGCCGTGATCGCCTGCTTCCCGTCGGCGGGGGAGGCGGTCGACGGCGCCGAGGTGTCGCTGCCGGCGGCGCTGCGCCGCACCAGCGGGTACCTGACGCACCCGGTCTTCGCGCTGCACCGCAGCGAGACGGCGATGCTGCGCTACCTCAAGCGCCTCTCCGACGCCGACTACGCGCTGGACCGCGGGATGATCCCGCTGGGCTCCTGCACCATGAAGCTCAACGCGACCGCCGAGATGGAGCCCATCAGCTGGCCGGCCTTCGCCGACACCCACCCCTTCGCGCCGGCCGAGGACCTCGCCGGCACCGCCCAGCTCGTGGCCGAGCTGGAGGCGCAGCTGGCCGAGATCACCGGGTACGACGCCGTGAGCCTGCAGCCCAACGCCGGCAGCCAGGGCGAGCTGGCCGGCCTGCTGGCCATCCGCGCCTACCACCGCAGCCGGGGGGACGAGGCCCGCACGGTCTGCCTCATCCCGACGTCGGCGCACGGCACGAACGCCGCCAGCGCCGTCATGGCCGGGCTGCGCGTGGTGACGGTGGCCACGGCGCCGAGCGGTGACGTGGACCTGGACGACCTCGAGGCCAAGGTCGCCCAGCACGGCGAGCAGCTGGCCGCGGTGATGGTGACCTACCCGTCCACGCACGGGGTCTTCGAGGACGGCATCACGCGGCTGTGCGAGGTCGTGCACGCCGCGGGGGGCCAGGTGTACGTCGACGGCGCCAACCTCAACGCGCTCGTCGGCGTCGCGCGCCCGGGGGAGTTCGGCGCCGACGTCTCCCACCTCAACCTGCACAAGACCTTCTGCATCCCGCACGGCGGCGGCGGTCCGGGCGTCGGCCCGGTGGCGGCGCGCGCGCACCTGGCGCCGTTCCTGCCGTCGGCCGAGGTCGCCGGCGGGGTCAGCGCGGGCACGACGGACGCCGGGGGCACCGGTCCCGGGGGCGTCGGTCCCGTCTCGGGGGCGCCGTTCGGGTCCGCGGGCATCCTGCCGATCTCGTGGACGTACCTGGCCCTCATGGGGCCCGACGGGCTCGTGCGCGCCACCCAGGCGGCGCTGCTGACGGCCAACTACGTCGCGGCCCGGCTGCGCGAGCACTACCCCGTGCTCTACACGGGCGGCAGCGGCCTCGTGGCCCACGAGTGCATCCTCGACCTGCGGCCCCTGACCGCCGCCACCGGCGTCACGGTGGACGACGTCGCCAAGCGCCTCGTCGACCACGGCTTCCACGCGCCGACGATGTCGTTCCCCGTCGCCGGGACCCTGATGGTCGAGCCGACGGAGAGCGAGGACCTCGCCGAGCTCGACCGCTTCTGCGACGCGATGATCGCGATCCGCCGCGAGGTGGAGGAGGTCGAGGAGGGGCGCTGGTCGGTGGAGGACTCGCCGCTGCGGGGCGCGCCGCACACCGCGGCCATGCTCGTGGGGGAGTGGGACCGCGCCTACGACCGGGCGACCGCCGTCTACCCCGCCGGCGTCACGCCGCAGCGCAAGTACTGGCCGCCGGTGCGCCGCATCGACGGCGCCTACGGCGACCGCAACCTCGTCTGCTCCTGCCCGCCGGTCGAGGAGCTCGCCGGGCTCTGACGCGGGCGACCACGACGACGGGGACCGGCGCCGGCCGGTCCCCGTCGTCGTCCTGGTGCGGTCGCGCTGGCTCGTCGCGGTGGTCAGCGCACCGCGGCGCGGCGCAGGGCCAGGGTCTGCACGAGCGCGCACAGGGCGATGACCCCGACGGCGAGCACGGCGAGCCACCACAGCCGGAACGCGTCCGCGGCCTCGACCACCTCCGGGACGACGAGGGCGGCCGCGAGGGCGAGGACGAGCACGACCCCGACTCCGGCGGCGAAGGTCACCCGCGGGCCGTGGCGCACCCACACGGCCGCGAAGGCGCCCCCGACCGACAGCGCGACCAGCTGGCCGAGGAACAGGATCGCCACGAGCCGCACCGGGTCACCGCCGCCGAGGAAGAGGCTGTCGAGCAGGTGCAGGCCCGTGAACCACCGGTCGGTCAGGTGCTCCAGGCCGAGCAGCGCCAGGGCCACCAGCGTGACGTGCGCCGACACCAGCACGTGGTGGGCCGCGGTGCCCGCCGTGAAGGCGGCCCGGGTGCTCCCGAGCGTCAGGGCCAGCGGGAACGTCGTGGCCACGGACTGGACGCCGTTGTAGACCATGTACCCGACCAGCCACCACAGCACGAGCTGCAGGCCCCGGCTGACCTCGACCCACGTGCCGGAGCCCTCGGGTGTCGCGCGCCAGACGACGAGCGCGACGAGCGCGGTGACGAGGAGCGCGGTCGCCAGGACCACCAGCGGGGAGCCGAAGGTCTCGAAGCGCTTGGTCGTCTGCAGGCGCAGGACGGCGAGGGCGGAGGCCCCGGGGCCGTGCGTCGCGCGACCGGCGCGGGGGGCGGTGGCGGTGGTCATCGAGACGCTCCGGAGACGGTGGTCGCGGACGGGGCGGGGGCGGTGACGGCGGCCTCGGGGGACGGCGGGTCCCCCGCGCCGAGGGCGGCGACGAGCTCCTGCAGGCCGGCGGGGCGGACCTGGAGCCCGGCGGCGCCCGCCGACCGGGTCGCGGCCGCGGTGGCCGGGCCCTCCAGCACGACCTCGGCGAAGCCCCCCACGCGGCGCGAGGCGAGCGTCCGGGAGCCCGCCGTCGCGCGCTCGACGGCCTCCGCGGGCCCGAGCACCACGTGCGCGCGCTCGCGGGCCTCGTCGACGTCGGCGTCGAGGACCAGCCGCCCGCGGTCCAGGACGAGGACGCGGTCGAGGGCGCCCTCCATCTCGTCGACGAGGTGCGTGGACAGGACGACCGTCCGGGGGTGCTCGGACATCTCGCGCACGAGGAGCTCGCGGAAGTGGGCCCGCGCGGTGGCGTCCAGGCCGAGCGTCGGCTCGTCCAGGATCGTCACGGGGGCGCGGGCCGCGAGGCCGAGCAGGACGCCGAGGGCGGAGCGCTGCCCGCGGGAGAACTTCTTCACCGGGGGCTTGGCCGGGATCCGGAAGCGCTCGACCACCTCCGCGGCGAGCGCTGCGTCCCAGGCCGGGTGGAAGAGGGGGCCGACGCGCAGCACGTGCGCGAGGTGGAAGTCGTCGGGGTAGCGCTGGTCGTCGCGCACGAGCAGGGAGGTGCCCGCGGCGCGCGGGTTCTCGAAGGGCTGCTCGCCCAGCACCTCCACCGTCCCGGCGTCGGGGCGGTCGTGCCCGGCGAGCAGCGACAGGAGCGTGGTCTTGCCCGCCCCGTTGCGCCCGAGCAGGCCGCACACGCGGTCCCGGGGGACGTCGAGGGTGACGTCGTCGAGGGCGGCGGTGCCGGCGAAGCGCCGGGAGGCGCCGCGGACCCGGACGGCCGGGCCGCTCCGGGCGGCGGTGGTCGTGCTCATCGGAGTCCCTCCTGGTCGAGCTGGTCGATGAGGCGGTGCACGTCGTCGAGCTCCAGCCCGAGCGACCGGGCCTCCTCGACGAGGGGGCGCACGTACGTGGCGGCGAGCTCGGTGCGCCGTCGGGCGACGAGGCGCTCGCGCGCCCCCTCGCTGACGAACATGCCGAGCCCGCGGCGCTTGTGGAGGACGTCGTCGGCCACGAGCAGGGCCAGGCCCTTGCCGACCGTCGCGGGGTTGATGCGGTGCAGCACGGCCAGCTCGGTGGTGGAGGGCACCTGCGCGCCCTCCGGGAAGGTGCCGGCGACCACGCCGTCGGCCACCTGCTGGGCGATCTGCTGGAAGAGGGGTCTGCCGTCGTCGAGCATCTGGCTCCTTGGTTCGCTACTCGACTCATGAACCAGCACGGTGGGCGCGCGTCAAGGGGCGGCGGGGACGTCGCGGCCGGATCTCGAGCCGGACGCATGAGACCGCCGCACCCCGGGCGGGGGTGCGGCGGTCTCGGTGGCGGGGCGGCGGGTCAGGTCTCGACGTGGGCGAGGACCTCGCTGGTGGGCTGCTCGGAGCCGCCGACGGGCTCCTCGCTGATGCCCAGCACGGCGCCGGGCTCCCAGTCGCCGACCTCGCCGACGAAGCTGCCGTCGGGTCCCTGCTCCAGGAAGCCGGCCGGCACGGGGTCGGCGGAGCCCTCCACCGACCAGAGCTGGTACACGCGGTCCTCCGCCGGCTCGGGGACGCCCTCGCCCACGACGACGTACTCGCCGTCGACCTCGAGCAGCGCCGCGGTGCCGCCGGCGAAGTCGCCCGCGGCCACCAGCGCGGGCCGCGCGTCCTCGCCCCCCAGGACGAGCGCACCGAGGCCGATGCACCCGGCGAGGAGCACGCCGCAGGCGGCGGCGAGGAGGCGGACCGCGCCGCGGCTCGCCGGCCGCTGGTGGCGCGCCGGCCCGCCCGAGGCCGCCGCGGGGGCCGCCTGCCGGGTCCGGGAGACCTCGTCGAGCACGCGAGCCCGCAGGGCCGTCGGCGCCGGGGCGGCGGCGGCCACGGCCAGCCGGGAGGCCGTCTCGGCGAAGGTGACGTGCTCGGCCGCAGCGTCGGCGTCCGTGCGCAGCAGGCGCTCCACGCGGGCCCGCTCCACGTCGTCGACGGCGTCGAGGGCGTACGCGGCGAGGAGGTCGCGGGTGCCGGGGTCCTCGCCGGACCGGCGGGCCCCCGAGGGCGGGATGATCGTCATCACGCCACCACGCCCATCTCGTCGCGGAGGCGGATGAGGCCGTCCCGCAGACGCGTCTTGACCGTGCCGAGGGGGATCCCGAGGATCTCCGACACCTGCCGGTGGGTGTACCCGCCGTAGTAGGCGAGCTCGACCGACTCCCGCTGGAGGTCGGTGAGGACGTCGAGGGAGCGGCGCACCTGCTCCGCCTCGAGGCGGTGCTCGACCTCCTCGGAGACGACGTCGAAGGCGCGGGCGGTGTCGCGGGCCGCGACGCGGTCCTCGCGGTCCGTGCTGGCCTGGGCGGAGCGCACGCGGTCGACGGCCCGGCGGTGCGCGACCGTCAGCACCCAGCCGCGGGCGCTCCCGCGGGAGGCGTCGTAGCGGGGCGCCTGCTTCCAGATCTCCACCATGACCTCCTGGGTGACCTCCTCGGACTGCGCGGGGTCGCGCAGGACCCGCAGGACGACGCCGTAGACGGGCCCGACGACCGCGTCGTAGAGCGCCTCGAACGCCTGCTCGTCGCCGCGCGCGACGCGGCGCAGGAGGGCGCCGAGCGCGTCGGCCGCCGTCTCCGGCTCCGGCTCGCGGGAGCGACGGCGCTCCGGCCTCAGGAAGGACACCTCGCGCACTCTGCCACCCTCCCGACGCGACCAGCGGCAGCGCCGCCCCGGTCGGCCCGTGGTGGACCGCTCCGACGCCGGGGGTTCGCCCCCGGGCGCCCTCCGGGATTGGACGCCGGGTCCTCGGGCACCGGGACCACCCGTCCGGGTGAGACGCCCGGGCCCCGCGCTCGAGCGCGGAGGCCCGGCGCGGTGCGGGCGCCCGCGCGTGCTGACCGGGGTCGTCCGACCCCGCGGCTACCGTCGGCCCGGTCGGGCGAGGGCCCGGCGAGCCGGGGGGTGAGCCCGGTGTCCACGAGGGAGGGCGCGCGCGTGCGGTTCCTGCACACGGCCGACTGGCAGCTGGGGATGACGCGGCACTACCTCTCGCCGGAGGCCCAGGCGCGCTCCACCGAGGCGCGCTTCGAGGCGGTCAGGGCGCTGGGCCGCGTCGCGCGCGAGCACGGGTGCGCCTTCGTCGTCGTCGCGGGCGACGTCTTCGAGACCAACCAGGTGGGGCGCGACGTCGTCGCCCGCGCCTGCGAGGCGCTGGCGGAGGTGCCGGTGCCCGTCCTGCTGCTGCCGGGCAACCACGACCCCCTCGACGCCGGCAGCGTGCTGTCCTCCGAGCGCTTCCGACGGCTGGCCCCGTCGCACGTGCAGGTCCTCGACGGCGAGCCGGTCGAGGTCGCCGGCGTCCAGGTCCTGTCCGCGCCCTGGCGCAGCAAGCGCCCGGTCGAGGACCTGGCCGCCCGCGCGTGCGCGGGTCTCGCGCCGCAGCCGGGGGTGCGCCGCGTGCTCGTGGCGCACGGCGCCGTGCAGGCCTTCGGCGCGTCGGAGCCCAGCGCGTCCACGATCGACCTGGCGACCCTCGAGGGGCTGCTGGAGGCCGGTGCGCTCGACGCCGTCTGCCTGGGGGACCGGCACTCCACGACGGACGTCGGGCGCACCGGGCGGGTCTGGTACGCGGGGGCGCCCGAGCCGACCGACCACGACGAGCTCGACCCGGGCAACGTGCTCGTCGTCGACCTCGGGGAGCCGTCGGCGGGGGCGCCCCGCCCCGACCTGGGGGTGACCCGCGTGCGCGTCGGGCGCTGGAGCTTCCGGCGCACGCACCTGGAGGTGGCCTCCGACGAGGACGTCGACCTGCTCGAGGAGATGCTCGCCTCCCTGCCGGACAAGTCCCGCACGGCGCTCAAGCTGAGCGTCGTGGGCACCCTGTCGCTGGCGCAGAAGGCCCGCGTGGACGCGCTGCTGGAGCACTCCGCCGACCTCCTCGGCGCCCTGCAGGTCTGGGAGCGCCGCAGCGAGCTCGTGGTCCGCCCCGACGCCGTCGACCTGGACGCCCTCGGGCTCACCGGCTTCGCCCTCGAGGCGGCCGAGCGCCTGGCGGTCCGCGCGCAGGCGCCGGCGGCGGCGGACCTGGCCGCGGGCGGGACCGGCGGCGAGCGCGGTCGGCTGCCGGTCACGGCCGACGCGGTGGCGGCCCAGGACGCGCTGTCCCTCCTGCACCGGCTGGCGGCGACCGGATGAGGCTGCTGCGCCTGCGCCTGGAGTCCTTCCGCGGGATCGCCGAGCACGAGGTCGAGCTCTCGCCGACGGGCGTGACGGTCGTCGTCGGGGACAACGAGATCGGCAAGACGAGCCTGGTCGACGCCCTGGACATGCTCCTGGACCAGTACGACTCCTCGAAGCGGAAGTGGGTGGCGGCCACCCAGCCCGTGGGGCAGGACGTGCCGACCCTCGTCGAGGCCGAGGTGCGGGCGGGGCGGTACCGCTTCACCTACCGCAAGCAGTTCCACCGCCAGCCCTCGACGCGCCTGGTCGTCCACGAGCCGGCGCCCGAGCAGCTCGCCGGGCGCGAGGCGCACGACCGCGCGCTGGCGATCCTGGGCGAGGAGGTCGACCTGCCCCTGTGGCGGGCGCTGCGGCTGCAGCAGGGCGTCCCGCTCGACCAGGCCGACCTGGAGGCGCGGACGTCGCTGGCCTCGGCGCTCGACGCCACAGTCGCCGAGTCGGTGGGCGGTGAGCGGGAGGAGACGCTGGTCGCCCGCGCCGAGGAGGAGTTCGGGCGGTACTGGACGCCGACGGGAGCCGTCCGCACCGAGGGCAGGGCGCTGGCGGGCGAGGTCGAGGAGGGGGCGCGCCGCGTGGGCGCCCTGGAGGCGGCGGTCGCCGAGGTCGAGCGCGTCGTCGACGCCCTCGGGCGGGTCCGCGCCGACGCGGTCGCCGAGAGGGCGGCGGGGGAGCGGGACGCCGCAGCCCTCGCGCAGGCGGACGCCCGGGTCGAGGCGCTGCACGAGGTCGTGCGCGACGCCGAGCGCGCCCGCGCGGGCCTGCACGCCGCCTCCTCCGCGCACGCGCTCGCCGAGCAGCGGGCCGCGGCGCGGGCGTCCGCAGCCGCTCGCGCCGTCGAGCTCGCGGCGGAGGTCGGGGAGCGGACGGGCGCCGCCGAGGTGGCCGGGGAGGACGAGCGCGAGGCCCGGGAGCGCCTCGCGGCGGCCGGCGCGGTGCTGGACGCGGCGCTGGAGGAGCAGGCCGGGTGGCGCGAGACGCGCCTCCGGGCGGCCCGTGCCGAGGAGCGGGCCCGCGAGGCGGCCGAGGTCGAGCGCCTGCGCGGCCTCGTGGACCGGCACGAGACGGCCCTCGCCGCCGTCACCACCGCCGAGGCGGTGCTGGCCGGGCACCGCGTCGACGACGAGGGGCTCGCGGAGGTCGAGTCCCTCCACCGCACGTGGGCGGCGGCCTCGGCGCGCGCCGGGTCGGCGGCCCCCGTCGTCCTCCTGCGCGGCGCGGGCGAGCGCGTCGTCACCTCCGACGGCGAGCACGTCGTGGGGGAGGACCCGCTCGAGCTGCGCCTCGGAGGGGGCACCTGGTTCGAGGTGGGCGGCGTCCGCGTCGAGGGGCGGCCCACGCCCGACCAGGAGCGCGCCGAGGCGGACGAGCGCCGCAGCGCCGCTGCCCTCGCCGGCGCCTGCCGCGACCTCGGGGTCGAAGGACTCGAAGGAGCCATGGCGGCGGCCCACGCGCGGCGCGCCGCGCAGGGCGAGCAGGACCGGGCGCGCGCCGCGCTCCGGGACCTCGTCGCGGGCTCGGACCCGGAGACGGCCCGGCGTCGGGTCGCCCGCTGGGACGAGGCCCGCGCCTCCGAGGACGAGGGGGACGGTGCCGGCGGGCTGCCGAGCGGGTCGGGGGACGACGCCTGGTCCGCGCGGGCCGTCACGGCCGCCCGGGCGCTGCGGGAGGCGGACGAGGGCGCGTCCGCCGCGGGCGAGCGCGTCGCCACGGCCACCTCCCGCCACGAGGGCGCCCGCGCCGCGCTCGACCTGGCGGAGCGCCGGCTCGCGGAGGCCCGGGCCGCCGTCGACGCCGCGGCCGCCCGACGCGAGCTGGTGGAGGAGGACCTGCAGCGCGAGCGCGAGGAGGTCGGCGACGAGGCGCTCCTCGGCGGCGTCACCGCGGCGGCGGAGGAGCTCGCTGCGGCCCGGCAGCGCAGGGAGCTCGCGGCGGAGGCCGTGCGCGAGGCCGGGGTGGAGGGGGCCGAGGCCGAGGCCGAGGTCGCCCGCCAGCGCCGCGACGACGGCCGCAAGCGCCTGCGCTCGCTCGAGGACGAGGCCGGGGCGCTCGCCGCCGTCCTCGAGGCGCGCGGTGGTGAGGGGCTCGTCGAGGACCTCGCCGCGGCGCGGGCCGCGCACGAGCGCGCGCGCCGGGCCCTGACCTCCTGGGAGCGCCGGGCCGCCGCGGCGCGGACCCTGCGCGACGCGCTGGACGCCGCGCGCCGCGAGGCGCACCTGGCCTACGTCGAGCCGCTGCGGGCCCAGCTGCAGCGGCTCGCCGCGCACGTCTTCGGGGCCGACGTGCGGGTGGACGTGGGTCCGGACCTGCGGATCACCTCGCGGACGCTGGGGGGCGTCACCGTGCCGTTCGAGCAGCTCTCGAGCGGCGCCCGCGAGCAGCTCGCCGTCCTCGGGCGCCTGGCCTGCGCGATGCTCGTCAGCGGGGGCGCCGGCGTGCCCGTCCTGCTGGACGACGCGCTCGGCTACTCCGACCCCCGTCGGCTCGACGGCATGGCGCGGGCGCTCGCCGCGGCGGGGGAGTCCTGCCAGGTCGTCGTGCTGACGTGCGTCCCCGAGCGCTACCGCCTCGTCGCCGGGGCGAGCACGCAACGGCTGCGCGGCTGACGCGGCTCCTCGGTGACCGCCGGTGGCGGTGGCCGCCCCGGGATGGTCGGATCCCCTCGTGGGAGATGACGTCTCGGGCACGGTCGCGACGCCGGAAGGTCGACGGCGCTACCGCGAGCGCCTGCGCAGCCAGCTCGACGTGCTGCGCCGGCTGCTGGACGAGGGCGCGTTCACCGCCGACGACACGATGACGGGGATGGAGGTCGAGCTCGCCCTCGTCGACCCCGGCGCCCGGCCCTCGCGCGCCAACCGCGACGTGCTCGCCACCCTGGGCGACCCGGACGTCACCACCGAGCTGGGCTCGCACACCATCGAGCTCAACGTGCCGCCCGCGCGCCTGCAGGGCGACGGGGCGCGGGCGCTCGAGGACGACCTGCGCGCCCGGATGGAGGCGGCGGACGCCGCCGCCCGCGCCCACGACGCCCGGGTCGTCATGATCGGCATCGTCCCGACGCTCCTGCCGGACGACCAGACCGACGGGTGGATGACCCGCTCGCCCCGGTACCGCGCCCTCGACGAGGCCGTGCGCGCGCAGCGCGGGGAGGACCTCCTGCTGGACATCCGGGGCGAGCACGAGCGGCTGCTGGAGCACTCGCCGTCCATCGCCCCGGAGGCGGCGTGCACGTCGGTGCAGCTGCACCTGCAGGTCGCGCCCGAGCAGTTCGCGGCCGTCCACAACGCCGCCCAGCTGCTCGCGGGACCGCAGGTCGCGCTCGCGGCCAACTCGCCGTTCTACGCCGGGCGCAGGCTGTGGGACGAGTCCCGGCTGCCCGTCTTCGCCCAGTCCACCGACTCCCGCCCGCCCGAGCTCGCCGCGCAGGGCGTGCGCGAGCGCGTGCTCCTCGGGGACCGGTGGACGACGTCGGCGCACGCGCTCTTCGAGGACGCCGTGCTGCACTACCCGCCGCTGCTGCCCGAGCTGGCGGAGGAGGACGCGCTGCGGACGCTGGCGCGCGGCGGGGTCCCGGCGCTCGCGGAGCTGAAGATGCAGAACGGCACGGTGTGGCGCTGGAACCGGCCCGTCTACGACGTCGCCGGCGGCGCCCCGCACCTGCGCGTGGAGAACCGGGTGCTGCCGTCGGGGCCGACGGTGGTCGACATGGTCGCCAACGCGGCGTTCTGGTTCGGCGCCGTGCGCGGGCTCGTCGCGCAGGACCGCCACCCGTGGGACGGCGACGCGCTCCCGTTCTCCGCCGCGCAGGCGTCGCTGGACGCCGGGGCGCGGCGGGGCCTGCGCGCCGTCGTGCCGTGGCCGGACGCCCGGACCGGGCGGCCCGAGGAGCGCGAGGTGCCCGACCTGGTGCTGCGGACCCTCCTGCCGCTGGTGCACGAGGGGCTGACCAGCTGGGGCGTGGGCCAGGACGCGTGCGACCGCTACCTCGGGGTGCTCGAGGAGCGCGCCCGTACCCGCCAGACCGGTGCCCAGTGGCAGCACGACGCCGTCGCCGCCGCCGAGGGGCGCGGTGCGGACCGCCACGAGGCGCTGCACGGGATGCTCATCCGCTACGCCGAGCTCATGCGCGACGGCGCCCCCGTCGCCACCTGGCCCGCCGGCTGACGACCGCTCCGCTCCGCCGTCGCCCGCGCACTTCGGCGACGAAGTGCCCTTCTCGCGCGTCCCTCAGCGCACTTCGGCGACACAACGCCCTTCTTCAACGGCGATTCACGGCACTTCGGCGACGAAGTGCCCTTCTCGCGCGCCCCTCAGCGCACTTCGGCGACAGAACGCCCTTCTTCACCGGCGATTCGTGGCACTGCGGCGACGAAGTGCCAGTGTCGAGCGCCGTCGGCGACGACGTGCTGGGGGAGGCGCGGGCGTCAGGCCAGGCGCGCGGGGAAGCCGCCGGTGGCGACCGGGCTCCAGCGGGTGGGCGTGATGCGGACGAGCGCCTTGCCCTGGCGGGTCATGGCCTCGCGGTACTCGTCCCAGTCCGGGTGCTCGCCGGAGATGGACCGGAAGTAGTCCACGAGCGGCTCGAGCGCCTCGGGCAGCTCGAGCAGCTCGGCGTCGCCGTCGACCTGCAGCCAGGGGCCGTCCCAGTCGTCGGAGAGGACGACGAGGCTCGCCCGGCCGTCCGCGCGCACGTTGCCGGCCTTGGCGCGCTCGGGGTACGTCGAGACGACGAAGCGCCCCTGCTCGTCGACGCCGCACGCCACGGGGGAGGCCTGCGGGCCGCCGTCCGAGCGCCGGTGCGTGATGAGGACGGCGTGGTGGCGGGTGCGGGCGAAGGCGAGCATCTCCTCGCGCGAGACGGTCGTCGACGTGGCGGTCTGCGGCATGGGTCGCACGCTACCCAGGGCCGACGGCGCGCTGCGTGACCTCGGGACCGGTCCCTGCCCGCGGCGCGGTCAGGGCCCCGCGTCCCACAGCGCCCGGTAGTAGGCGACGCGCACGGCGTCCCGCTCGACGCCGTAGGCCTCCAGGAGCAGGTCCTCGTAGCCGGGGCCGACGTTCCAGGCCGTGCTCCAGGACGCGACGGCGAGGTCGGCCCAGCGGTCCCCGACGCCCAGGGCGCCCACGTCCACGTGCGCGGAACAGGTGCCGTCCTCGGCCAGCAGCGTGTTGGGCATGCAGGCGTCCCCGTGGCAGACGACGAGCCGGTCGACGTCCGGCGTCCGTGCGAGCTCCGCGCGGACGTCGTCGTCGACGTCGGGCCGCACGCGCGCGAGCCGGTCCTGCGCCGACCAGGTCCACGGGCACGCGTCGACGGGCAGGGCGTCGTGCAGGGCGCGCAGCCCTGCACCCACGGCCGTCACGGCCCGCACCGGGTCGGCCAGCCAGCGCGGGTCGACGGCGCTGCGACCGGGAAGGGTCCGGGTGACCAGGAGCGCGCCCGCGTCGTCCCGCACGAGGGCCTCGACGGCGGGGACGGGCGTGCGGCCCGCGAGCCAGCCGAGCCGCTCCGCCTCGGCATCCAGGTCGAGGCCGCTGCCGGCGGGGGCCCACTTCGCGTGCAGGCCGGGGCCCGCGGCGTCCTCGGCGCGCCACGTCGTGCCGCCCACCTGGTTGACCCAGACGGGCACGAGCTCGCGGCCCGGAAGGGTGCGGCGGACCAGGGCGGGGACGGCCACGGGACCGCGGGGGACCGCGGCGACGGGCGGGCGCCCGGAGGCTGCGGGCGGACGGGCGTCCCCCGCGCCCGCGGGGGACGCCCGAGACGCGCTCGCGTCGTCACCGCTCATGTCGTCACCGCTCCACGAGCGCTCAGCCCCGCGCTGCGGCGGCCAGGCGGGCGAAGCCCTCGTCGAGGCCCACCCGCGGTGCCCAGCCGAGGAGGCGTCGCGTCTCGCGCTGGTCGAACCAGTGGGCCGTGGACAGCTGCTCGGCGAGGAAGCGCGTCATGGGCGGCTCGTCGCCGCCGCCGAGACCGGGACGGACGGCCCAGGCCGCCTCCACGAGCGCGCCGAGCGCCCGTGCCGCGCCGGCCGGCACCGAGCGGGTCGGCGCGGGCGCGCCGTGCGCGCGGCACAGCGACGCCAGGAGCTCCGCCACCGTGCGCGGCTCGCCGCTGCTCACCACGAGGGCGCGCCCGTGGACGTCGTCCCGGTCGGCGCGCGCGCAGGCCGCGACGAGGGCGTCGGCTGCGTCGTCGACGTAGGTGGAGTCCACCAGGGCCGTCCCGCCGCCGAGCAGCGGCAGGCGGCCGGAGCGCGAGCGCTCGACCACCCGGGCGACCAGCTGGGCGTCCCCGGGACCCCAGACGAGGTGCGGGCGCACGGCGACGACGGCGAGCTCGGGGGAGTCGGCGGCGAGCGCCGCCCGCTCGGCCAGCGCCTTGCTGCGGGCGTAGCGCCCGCGGGCGCCGGCCGGGTCGGCCGGACCGGCGGGCGCCCCGACGAGCGAGTCCCCGGCGTGGGCCACGGAGGGGGAGGAGACCTGCACGAACCGCCGGACCCCGGCGGCGCGGGCCGCCTCGAGCAGGCGCTCGGTCCCGTCGACGTTCGTGCGCCGGTACTCGAGCCAGGGCCCGGAGACCGACACCTTGGCGGCGAGGTGCACGACAGCCTCGGCGCCCTCGAGCGCCTGCACCAGCGCCGACGGGCTGCCGGCCGCGAGGTCCAGGCGGACGTCCTCGACGTCACCGGCACCAGAGCCGACCAAGCCGCTGGGGCTGCGCTGGAGCGTGCGGACCGGGGTGCCGCCGGCCGCCAGGGCTCGGGCCACCGCCCGTCCGAGCATCCCGCTGGCCCCGGTGACGACGACCCCGCGGCGGGCGATCACCGGCGTCCGCGGGGGAGGAGCCCGCGCAGGCGGCCCCCCGGCGTCCAGGGCGGCGGCACGGGGCGCCCGGCGAGGCGCTCGCCCGCCCAGGCGCCCACGAGCGCGCGGTCGACCTTGGAGTCGTGGCGCACGTCCGTGGGCAGCGAGGGCACGAGCAGGACCGCGGCGACCTCGGGCCGCCCCGGCACCGACCGGACGGCGTCGCGGACGGCCTCCACGAGCTCGGCCGGGGCTCCGGCGGCGCGGCGGGTCGGCGGGTCGGTCTCGACGACGACGACCAGCGCCTGCGTGCCGGCCGGCCCCACCCCGGTCGCCGCCGCCCGGGCGACGCCGACGCCCTCCACCGGCGGCACCGACTGCGCCGCCAGCTCGACACCCACGGGGGTGACCACACCGGCCGCCGTGCGCACGAGGTGCGCCGTGCGCCCCTGCACGCGCAGGCGCCCCCGCGCGTCGAGGTGCCCGACGTCGCCCGTGCGGTGCCAGACGACCGTCCGGTCCCCGTCGGTCTCGACGAGGCGGCTCGCGTCCTCGGTGACCCACAGCTGGTCGTAGCGCGCCTTCAGGTGCGGCGCCCGCACCAGCAGCTCGCCGACCACGCCGGGCTCGCGCGAGACCTGCTGCGTGGCACCGCCGCTCGCGTCGAGCGGTGCGACGGCCACGTCGACCCCCGCGAGGGGTCGACCGACGAGGACGCCGTCCTCGACCTCGTCGGCGGCCTCGGCCAGCTCGGCGAGCTCGACGTCGGTGACGGGCAGGACCTCGGTCATGCCGTACGGCGTGTGCAGCGACGCCGAGGGCAGCAGCTCGCCCACCCGGCGCAGCAGGGCGGTGGGCACCGGAGCGCCCGCCGAGAGCAGGCGGGTGACCCCGGACAGCGCGGTGCGCGCCCGCGCGTCGAGGACGCCTCCGGTCGCCACGACGTTGGCCAGCGCTGCGGGAGAGGCGAAGACGACCGTCGCGTCCACGGCGGCGACGGCGTCGGCGAGCGCGGTCGCCGTGAGCGTGGCCGGCGCGGTGACGTCCATGGCCGGGCTCGCCGAGACGGCGCCGAGGGCCGGTCCGAGGAGGGCGAAGGGGGCGAAGGCCGCGACGAGCGCGGTGCCGCGGTCGACGTCGTAGGCGGCCGCGACGGCGTCGCGCATGCCGGCGAGCCGCTCAGCGGTGTAGACGGCTCCCTTCGCCGGACCGGTGGAGCCAGAGGTGAACAGCACGGCGGCGTCGGCCCGGGCGTCGGGCTCGGGCAGGCGCAGCGTCGCGAGCGTGGGCCGCCCCGCCGCGGGACCGCCGTCGACGCCGCCCAGCGCGCTGCGGCGCCCGGCGGCCGCCACCTCGGGCAGCGTGGTGGCGCACAGGCGGGCTCCCAGCGCCCCGAGGCGACCCGTGCCGATGCGCTGGCCGGGCCATCCCAGGGCGGCGGCCGCGACGAGGCCCTTCTCGACGGCGACGAGGTGGCGCGGGCCCGCGCCGCGGACGGCGCGGGTCAGGCCGCGCAGACCCAGCCCCTGGTCGGCGACCACGACGACGGCGCCCAGGCGCAGGCAGGCGTACAGGGCGGTGGTGAGGTCCGCCCCGGGGGGCACCAGCAGGCTGACTCGGTCACCGGGGCGCACACCGCGCTCGTGCAGCCCCACGGCCACCTCGGCGACGCGGTGCCCCAGCTCACGCCACGAGAGCACGGCCGGCGCCGCCCCCGCGGTGCCGCCCATCTCGACGACGGCGGGGGAGTCGTCCTCGGAGCGGGCCTCTAGCTCGGCCCACAGCGCACGAGGTCGTCCCTCGACGGGCGCGGCCGGCGCCGGTCCGGCAGCAGCGCCGTCGCCGACGCCGCGGACCGAGAGCCAGTGCAGGAGCAGCGGTCCCAGGTCGACGTCCTCCGGGACGAGGTGGCCCGTGCCCTCCACGCGGTGGACGTCCGCCCGCGGCAGGCGCTCGCGCAGGTCGCGCAGGTACCGCTCGCCGAACACGGGGTCCTCGGTGCCCCACACGAGCAGCGCGGGCGAGGCGTCCTCGCCGCGGCCCAGGGCGCTGACCCCCGCGGCGACGCGCTCGAGCGCGGGCCTGCTCGGGGAGCCCGCTCGCCAGGGGATGTCGGTGACGAAGTCGGCGACGCCGCGGCGCTGCGCCGTCGTGCGGTAGGGCGCCCCGTAGGCGCGGCGCACGTCGGCGGGAGGGCGCGGGCGCACCTGGGAGACGGCCGCGCGGACGAAGGCGTCCGTGCGCCGCGTCAGCAGCTCGTGCGCCGCCGGGGCGCTGACGACCTGGAGGGCGGCCGGCAGCGCGGCGTCCGCTGGTGCGTGGACGGCGGTGTTGGTCAGCGCGAGCGCCGCCACCTGGTCGGGGTGCTCACCGGCCCAGCCGCTGACGACGACGCCGCCCCAGTCGTGGCCGAGGGCGACGAGGGGACCCGTGACGGGTGGCCACCCGTCCGGCTGCTCCGCCCGCAGGGCGTCCACGAGGGCGCCGAGGTCGGCGACCCGGTCCGCGAGGCGCCAGAGGTCGCCACCCTCCTTCGGGCGGCGGTCGGACAGCCCCATGCCCAGCTGGTCGACGGCCACGACCCGCCAGCGGCGCCCGTCGGCGTCGCCCGCGACCCCGGCCGCGACGACGTCGCGCCACAGGTAGGACCACGTGGGGTTGCCGTGGACGGCGAGGACCGTCCCGACGGGCTCCTGCCCGTCCAGCGAGCCCGCGCCGTCCAGCAGGTGCCAGGTGCGGCGGGTGCCGTCGGACGCGGGCGCCTCCAGGGTCCGGGACCAGCGCGGGTCCACCCCCGGCAGGGCCGAGAGGTCGACGTCGGGTGCCGAGGGGGCGGGGGAGCGGGGCGGGAGGGGGGCGCCCCTCACCAGCGGATCTCCGTCATCGCCGTGTTGAGCCCCGAGCCCACGCCCATGCACAGCACGCGGTCGCCGGGGCGCAGCGACGGCGCCTCGGCGGCGAGCGTCATCGGCAGGGCGGCCGGGCCGACGTTGCCCCAGCGGGGGAACGTCAGCGGGACGCGCTCGGGGTCGATGCCGATGCGCTCGACGAGGGCGCGCGTGTGGACCGTGCTGACCTGGTGCAGGACGTAGCGGTCCATGTCCTTCCACTCCCAGCCGTCCGCCTGCGCGTCGTCCCAGGCGTCGCCGATGAGCTGCATGCCCTCCTCGAGCAGGCCCCGCGCGTCGGTGACCATGCCGTCGTTGCTGCCCACGCACAGCCCGTGCGCCGAGCTGCGGGCGCGCGAGATGCCGCCCAGGACGCGCGGGGCGTCCGGGTGCTCGGTGGCCGGGCCGAGCACGGCGGCGGCGGCGCCCGAGCCGAGGGTCAGGGTGGCGAAGGCGTCCATGTAGTCGCGCCGGGTGGCGCCGTCCGCCGACAGGCGCGTCAGCGTCGACTCGTGCACCGGACGGGCGTCCTCGCCGTCGACCACCAGCGCGTAGCGGATGTGGCCGGCGTCGATCATGGTCGCCGCGAGGGTCAGCGCGTTGACGAAGCCGAGGCAGGCGTTCGTGATGTCGAAGTTCAGCGCGGAGGTCGGCAGGCCCAGCTCGTGGTGGATGCCGACGGCGACCGACGGCTCCAGGTGCGCGCGGAACACCGAGGTGTTGACCAGCAGCCCCACCTGGTCGGGCTCGACACCGGCGGCCTCGAGGGCCTGGCGCCCGGCCCGCGCGGCGCCCTGGGCGGCGCCCTCGTCCTCGTCCCACCACCGGCGCTCCTCGATGCCCGCCAGGGAGGACAGGGTGCCGGGGCGCATCCTGAGGCGCTCCAGGGTGGGCGCGAGGCGCTCCTCCATGGAGGCGGAGGTGACCACCACGGGAGCCTCCACCGCGCTCGTCCCGAGGAGAGCGGTGCCCTCGTGGTGGAAGGAGGTGTTGCCCGACACGCGCATCGTCCGTCCTGGTCGAGGAGTGCGCGCCCTGCGGAGCGCGGCCGGGGCCGCGCCCCGGCGCACGATCGAGGAGTCTGCCACTGCTGGGGCGATGCGCCCCCCGGCGCGGGCGCCCCCCGCAGGACGCCCGTCGCCCCCCGGTCACCCGGCCGTCACCGGGGTGCGGTCAGGGACGGGGACGAGCCCGGGCAGACCGGTTCACAGGGGGCTGAGGTTCCAGCGGCGGACGGTCGGCACCCGGTGGTTCTCGCCGAGCACGCTCAGGGAGCCGGCGCTCAGCTCCAGCGCCGCGGCGGTGCTCGGCGGCAGGCCCAGGTAGGTGGCCGCCAGGATGCGCAGCGAGTGGCCGTGCGCCACCAGGCAGACCGGGCCCTCGTCCAGCAGCGGCCGCACCCGGGCGAGGGCGTGCGCGGTGCGGGCCGCGACGTCCTGCACCAGCTCGCCGGGCGTGCGCCCGGGGGCCACGCCGTGGTCGAAGATCTTCCACTCGTAGCCGAGCTCCTCGCGCACCTGCGGCGTCGACTTCCCCTCGACGCTGCCGTAGTCCCACTCGACCAGGTCGGGGTCCTCGACCAGCTCGAGGGAGTCGCCGAGACCCGCCAGCTCGGCCGTCCGGCGCGCGCGCTGCAGCGGGCTGACGCGGACGGCGCGGACGTCCCACTCCGACAGCAGCCCTCGGAGGGCCCGCGCCTGGCGCTCGCCCTCCTCGGTGAGCGGGATGTCGGTGCGCCCGGTGTGCCGGCCGTCCAGGGACCACTCCGTCTGGCCGTGGCGGACCAGGATCAGCGGGTGGCTGCCCGGGCCGGTGCTGTAGGCGTGCGCGCCGGCGGACAGGGGACCGATGACCCCCTCGACGGTGGACCTCGACCGGCCGTCCGCGGGGGCGGTGAACTGCGCCGTCCCGCTCGCGTCGTCCGCGGCGGCGGCGTCCTGGGGCTGGTCTGCGGAGCTCATGCGCCGACCCTAGGGAGGACCGTCGCCGGGCGCCCCCGCGCCGGAGGTCCCCGCGCCGGCCGACTCCGGGGCCACCGGGCGCGCCCGGTGGCCGCTCTGCGCCCTCCTACGCTGGCCCCCGTGATCGCCCCCCTCGCCGTGGTGCTCGGCGCCATGTCGGTCGCGCTCGCCGTGTGGTCGATCGTGGGCGCGCTGCGCGCGGCCCGGCCCTCGGGCGGGCAGCTCCTGCTCGCCGCGGCGCTCGAGCTCGCGATCCTCGTGCAGGCCGTCATCGCCGTCGTGCTCGTGGCCACCGGGACGCGGCCCGTGTCGGTGGTGACCTTCGTCGGCTACCTGCTGACGATCGTCGTGCTGCTCCCCGCGGGGGTCTTCTGGGGGCTGGCCGACCGCAGCCGGTGGGGCAACGGCGTGCTCGCCATCACCGCCGCCACGACCGCGGTCCTCGTGCTGCGGCTCGAGCAGATCTGGAACGGGTGACCCGTGACCTCGACGCCCTCTCCGCCCCCCGGTGGTCGACGAGCCGCTGCGCACCCCGCACCGGCCGGGCGCCCCGCCCTGCACTCCGGCCCGGGGCGGCTGCTGGTCGCCGTCTACGCCGTGTTCGCGCTGTCCGCGAGCGCGCGGGCGCTGGTGCAGATCGCCACCGACTTCTCCGCGGCACCCGTGGCCTACCTCCTCTCGGCGCTCGCGGCGGCCGTCTACGTCGTCGCCACGGTGGCCCTCGTCCGCTCCAGCGAGCGCTCGCGCCGCGTGGCGCTCGTCTCGGTGGCGGTCGAGCTCGTCGGCGTGCTCGCCGTGGGGCTGCTCAGCGTCGAGGACCCCGTGGCCTTCCCCGAGGCGACGGTGTGGTCCGGCTTCGGGGCCGGCTACGGCTACGTGCCGCTGGTCCTGCCCGTGCTCGGCCTGTGGTGGCTGCGGTCCCAGCGGCCGCGCGCCCCCCGCTGAGCGCCGCGGATCAGCGGGCGAGGACCCGGCGCAGCAGCGCCCCCAGGTCGGGGTGGGCGAGGGCCCTGCCGTCGAGATCCGCTGCGCCGCACCAGGCCAGGTCGTCGTGCTCGTCCGGTGCGCGGTTGGTCACGCCGCCGCGCCACTCCTCGACGACCCACACGTCCATCACCAGGTCGTCGGCCAGGAGGCGACCCACCGGCTCACCGAAGACGCTCGCGTTGATGCCCAGCTCCTCGCCGAGCTCGCGGGCCAGCGCCTCCCGCGGGTCCTCGCCGGGCTCCACATGACCGCCGGGCAGGTCCCAGACGTCCGGGTAGAACTCCCGGCCGGGAGAGCGGTGCGCGAGCAGGACCCTGTCGCCGCGGCGCAGCGCGGCGGTCACGACGACGTGCTGCTCGGGTGCGCTCGACACGAGAGCTCACCCTGCCAGGTGCGCGACGCCCCCAGCGCGGCTCCCGTCGCCGAGCACCCGGGTGGCCCTCCGGCGGCGGCGCGGGGGAGTCCCCGGCCCCCGCCGTGCCGGTGCGGGCACGACCGGCGGGGGACGACGCACGAGGGCCCGGGGAGTGGTGGTGGTCACCACGCCCCGGGCCCTCGTCGGACGAGCGGTCAGAGGCCGACCTGCTGCAGGAGCATCCGGTAGCCGCCGGTGGACATGGTGTCCACGTCCTGCGCGAGCGCCTGCCCCTCGGGGGTGGCGAGGGCGGCGACGGCCGTGGCGTAGTCGACGAAGTAGATGTCGGCGGTGCGGTACGCCGGCGTGGGGGAGCCGTCCTCCTTCGGGAAGACCTTCCCGGTCTCCACGCGCTGCACGTCCGGCAGCTTCGCGGCGAGCTCGGCGTGCGTGCTCCCGTAGTGCTCCTCGAACGCGTCCGGGTCCTTCGGGTTGTCGTAGACGACGGTCAGCTTCACGGCCATGCCGGAACGCTAAGCCGCTGGCGGACCCGTCGCACGGCGGCCGGTGGCCGGTGCGCCGACGCCACGTCGGGCTCGTCCGGCGGGGCGGGACCGGCGTCCGGCCGTGGCGGGCCCTACCCTCGCTCGCGTGAGCAGCCACGAGATCCACCAGTCGCCCGCGACCCTCATCGTGCGCCGCGTCGTCGCGGTCCTCGGCGTCCTCGCGCTCATCGCGGGCGTCGTCTTCGCCGCCCTGGAGCCCACCGACTACCTCGGCTGGGTGTGGACGGCCTTCGGGCTCGTCCTGGTGACGCTCACCGCCCGGCGCAAGCAGCAGACCGGTGACGGCCTGGTGCTGCGGCGCACCAGCCTGCGCTCCAAGGGCTGACGACGGGGCGGGACCGGGGCAGGTCCCGCCGTGCGGTTCGGGCCGGTGGCGTCCAGGCTGGGGTCACAGCCCGCACGCACCGGTCGAAACGCATCTCTCGGAGGAAACCCGTGGTCTCCAACACCGTCTCCCGCACCCTGCACGACGTCGGCCTCGCCGCCTGGTTCGGCGGCACGCTCGCCAACGCCGTCGCCCTCAACGCCGCCGCCGCCCAGGCCGGCAGCCCCCAGGAGTCCGGCAAGGTCGCCAACGCCGGCTGGGACCGCTGGACGCCCGTCAACGCCGTCGCGATCGGCGCCCACCTCCTCGGGAGCGTCGGCCAGGTCGCCGGCAACCGGAAGCGCATCTCCGAGCAGCCCTCGGTCGGCGCGCTGAGCATCGGCAAGACCGCCGTCACGGTGGCCGCCCTCGGCGTCACGGCCTACAGCCGCGTGCTGGGCAAGAAGGTCTCCGAGCACTCCGACGTCCCGGTGAGCGGTGGCACGACGCCGTCGGCGCAGACGCCCCCGGACGTCGCCGACGCGCAGCGCCAGCTCGACGCGCTGCAGTGGCTCATCCCGTCCCTCACGGGGACGCTGGTGTGGCTGAGCTCGCTGGCCGGTGAGCAGCAGCGCCCGCCGAACCGCGCCACGCAGCTGGTGGACCGCGCCTTCCGCCGCTGATGCCGGGTCCGGCCTGCCGGACCCGCTGACGACGCCGCCGCACCCGCTGGGTGCGGCGGCGTCGCGCGTCTGGCGGAGTGGCCGCGCAGCTGGGCCGGTCTCTCGCAGCGGCCGGTCCGAGACCTCGCCCGTGTTGTGGAACCACCCGCTTGCGCCCACAGTCGACGGGTCACCCGAGGTCGGTGCACGAACCGTTGCGTGGGGAGGAAGATCATGAAGCTCGTCAAGAACACCCTGATCCTGGGGGTCGGGTACGTCCTGGGTGCTCAGGCCGGCCGGCCGCGCTACGAGCAGCTGAAGGAGCAGGCCACCAAGCTCCTGCAGCGACCTGAGGTCAAGCAGGCCGGTGACCGCGCGAAGGATGCCGTGGCGCAGAAGCTGCCCGGGAACGGCGCTCAGGACTGAGCGCACGCAGAGCGAGGTGAGGGGAGCCGGAGCTGCGACAGTCCGGTTCCCCGCCTTTCCGTGACTGCGATCAAACCCCGGGCCGGCAGGTCGCCGACGACCGACACCGCAGCCGGGAGGGTGGAGCCCTGCTGAGCTGCACCCTGCAGACCCGGTCCACCCGCGCCACGGGGCGATGCGGGGTCGACGTCGGATTCGTGGATCGCTGGCGGCGGACGCCCTCGGTCCTGGGCTGGCGACGTGCACCGAGGCGGGAGATCGCGTGCTGGCGGCCATGCCGTCCCTGAGCGTGTACAGACCGTCTCCTCGAGGCGTCCGCGGCCCGGTCAGCCGGCACATCTCGGGGGCAGGCTCCCGGGGAGCTCGAGCGGGGGCGCGGGGGAGTCGCTACCCCTCATCCCGACGGGCCGCTCCATGCCCACAGCCTGTTGATCACGCCCCGAGGGGCGTACTCCGCGCAGCCGTCACCCGACGTGCAGGGGCCGAGCTCTCTCTTCCTGCAGTGGAGGGGGTCGGCGAGGTCCACACGGCAGTGCATGTTGCGCGAGTGACCACAACCGCACTCAGGCATGTTGCTGAAGCGTCTGTTCTCGACCACCGTCGCCAGGCTAGCGAGGTGCGAAAGGGCGCTCTGAGGCCGGCGGCCCTCATCTCTGCGTGCGCTGACCGGACTCGGCGTGGCTGGTGATGTGCGTCATCGTCGCGGCTCCGGTGGCTCTGCTCGTTGGTCGCGCCACGGACCGGGCGGTCGGGCGCGAGACCTGACGCCAGTCGCGCGCGGTGTCGACCCATGCAGCTTCGGCTGCGACGCCTCGGTGACGTCTCGCGAGCGGCGCCCGGGCGCTCCGATGCCTTGGCGACGCTGCAGGAGCGGGTCGGGGAGAGGGCTGCGAGGACTGAAGTAGGGGCACCGCTCAGCGCCGAGGTGTCATAACGTCGGTTATCGGCACAGTTGGCATGCGAGGCGAGCTAGGTCGGCCAACCCCGACAGATGTCGGCGCAGTCGCAGTCAACCTCGGAGCCGCGAAGGCGCGCGCTCGTTGCAGACGTGGGCGCGAGCGACGGCCGCACCCGTAAACCAAGCCGCCGATCTGAGCGCGCGCCCACCCGAAGCCAACCCGTGGACGCTGAGCACCGTCGTTGACGCACGAACGTGCACGACGCCTCACGCCTCGGGCGTTGAAAGCGGGTCCCTGACGACGACAGGTCCTCTCACGAACCTTCCTAGTGCACGTTCGTGCACAAACGCACCTTGTTTCATGGGCGGGTCGTAGACACCTCCCGTGTCGCCGGGCAATCGTCGGCCGCCGTAGACGAGGAGGTCTTCATGACAGGAGCAGTCTTGTCCGGCGCCTCGCGCGCCGAGGCGCTCGAGCGGATGAGCACCGAGCAGCTGGACGTCCTCGTCGTCGGCGGGGGCGTCACCGGCGCCGGCGCCGCCCTCGACGCCGCCAGCCGCGGCCTGACGGTCGGCGTCCTCGAGCGCCGCGACTGGGCCGCGGGCACCTCCAGCCGGGCCAGCAAGCTCATCCACGGCGGCCTGCGCTACCTGGAGATGCTCGACTTCCACCTCGTCCACGAGGCCCTGCGCGAGCGCGGCCTGCTCGTGGACCGCCTGGCGCCGCACCTCGTGCACCCCGTGCCGTTCATCTTCCCGCTCGAGAAGCACTGGCAGCGCGGCTACATCGGCTCCGGCATCGCGCTCTACGACGGCATGGCCGGCGTCTTCGGCCGCGGCGGCGGCAGCGGGAAGCGCACCGTCCCCCTGCACCGCCACCTCACCCGCGCCGGCATCCAGCGCCGCTTCCGCGGCTTCCGCCGCGACGCCGCGGTGGGCGGCATCCAGTACTGGGACGCCAAGGTCGACGACGCCCGCCTCGTCCACGTCCTCGTCCGCACCGCGGTCGGCCACGGCGCGCTCGCCGCCGCCCGCACCCAGGTCACCGGCTACCTCGAGGAGGGCGGCCGCGTCGTCGGCGTCCGCGCCGTCGACCTCGAGACCGGTCGCGAGCTCCAGGTCCGCGCCCGCCACGTCATCGGCGCCACGGGCGTGTGGACCGACGAGATCCAGGAGCTCTTCCGCACCCGCGGCCTCGAGGTCAAGGCCTCCAAGGGCGTCCACATCGTCGTCCCGAAGGACGCCGTGGACGGCGACTCGGGCCTCATCCTCCGCACCGAGAAGAGCGTCCTGTTCGTCATCCCCTGGGAGACGCACTGGGTCATCGGCACCACCGACACCCCGTGGGACCTCGACAAGGACCACCCCGTGGCCACGAGCGAGGACATCGAGTACCTCCTCGAGCACGCGAACGCCGTGCTGACCCGGCCCCTCGCCCGCGACGACGTCATGGGCGTCTACACGGGCCTGCGCCCGCTGCTGCAGCCGACCGCCAAGGGCTCGCTCCCCGGCGAGGGCGGCGAGAAGGGCGGCAAGGGCGGCGGCGACCCGACGACCACGACGAAGGTCTCGCGGGAGCACACCGTCGCGACGCTGCGCCCTGGCCTCACCGTGGTCGCCGGCGGCAAGTACACGACGTACCGCGTCATGGCGCGCGACGTCGTCGACGCCGCCCTCGCCGACGCCGCCCCGGGCGACCGCACCGCCGGGCCCTCGCTCACGGCCGACCTCCCGCTCGCCGGCGCCGAGGGCTACCCCGTGCGCTGGGCCCAGCGGCACCGCATCGCCGAGGAGCGCGGCTGGTCCCTCGAGCGGGTCGAGCACCTGCTCCACCGCTACGGCGGCGACGTCGACGAGGTGCTCGAGCTGGTCGACGTCGACCCCTCGCTCGGCGAGCCCCTCGAGGGCGCGCCCCACTACCTGCGCGCGGAGGCGCTCTACGCCGCCACGCACGAGGGCGCGCTGCACCTCGAGGACGTCCTGACGCGCCGCACGCGCCTGTCCTACGAGCAGGCCGACCGCGGCACCGCGAGCGCCCGGGCCGTCGCCGGCCTCATGGCCGGCGCCCTCGGGTGGGACGACGCCCGCGTCGAGGAGGAGGTCTCCTCCTACCTCGCCCGCGTCGAGGCCGAGCGCGCCGCCGAGGTCGAGACCGACGACGAGGCCGCCGAGCGCCGTCGCCTCGAGGCGCCCGACATCCGCCCGGTCCTGCCTACCGCGCCGCCGGGACGCGACAGTCAACCGCTCACGGTCACCGCCGCCTGACCCGAGCGAGGAGACGCCGAGCAGCTCCCCCCGCTCGGCGTGCGAACGCCTGCCCTTGGGGCCGGCACACCCCTGACGAAGGAGTCACGTATGCCCACACTTGCCCAGATCGCCCTCTCCGAGGTTCTCGGCACCGCCACCCTCACGCTGCTCGGCTGCGGCGTCGTGGCCAACGCGCTGCTCGCGAAGACCAAGGGCTTCGCCGGCGGTCCGCTCTTCATCAACTTCGGTTGGGGCCTCGCGGTCTTCGCCGGCGTCTACGTGGCCTACGCCTCCGGCGCCCACCTCAACCCGGCCGTGACCATCGGCCTGCTCGTCTCCGGCAACGACTACGCCCCCGGCGTCTCGCCCGACCTGGCGAACACCCTCGTGTACTTCGCCTCCGAGTTCGTCGGCGGCGCGCTCGGCGCCGTCGTCGTCTACCTTGCGTACAAGAACCACTTCGACGCCACGGACGAGCCGGCCCTCAAGCTGGCCGTGTTCTCCACCGGCCCGGAGATCCGCCGCTACGGCTGGAACGTCGTCACCGAGGTCATCGGGACCTTCGTCCTCGTCTTCGTCATCCTCCTGTTCGGCAACACGCCCGCCGGGCTCGGCCCCCTCGCCGTCGCCCTGCTCGTCGTCGGCATCGGCGCCTCGCTCGGCGGGCCGACCGGCTACGCGATCAACCCGGCCCGCGACCTCGGCCCCCGCATCGCCCACGCCCTGCTGCCCATCCGCGGCAAGGGCTCCTCCGACTGGGCCTACGCGTGGGTCCCCGTCGTCGGCCCTGTCATCGGGGGGGTGCTGGCTGCGCTCGTCTACTACGTGATGCCGATTGCGCAGACCACCTGAAGCGGCCCTGCACCTACCCCAGCTCGACTTCCTGTTTGCCATCCACCCACCTTCCGGAGAAGGACACTGACGTCCCATGAGTGAGACCACCACCGCGGCGAGCGGCACCGGTTCCAGCAGCGCCCGCTACGTCGTCGCCATCGACCAGGGCACGACGAGCACCCGCGCCATCGTCTTCGACCACGCGGGGACGATCGTCTCCACCGGCCAGCTGGAGCACGAGCAGATCTTCCCCCGCGCCGGCTGGGTCGAGCACGACCCGAAGGAGATCTGGCGCAACACCCGCGAGGTCATCGGCCAGGCCCTCTCGCGCGCCGACGTCACCCGCCACGACGTCGCCGCCGTCGGCATCACCAACCAGCGCGAGACCACCGTCGTGTGGGACAAGAACACCGGCGAGCCCGTCTACAACGCCATCGTCTGGCAGGACGTGCGCACCCAGCCCATCGTCGACCGGCTCGCGGCCGACGGCGGCGTCGACCGCTTCCGCCAGGTCTGCGGGCTGCCGCTCAACCCCTACTTCGCCGGCACGAAGATCATGTGGATCCTCGAGAACGTCGAGGGGGCCCGCGAGCGCGCCGAGGCGGGCGACCTGCTCTTCGGCACGACCGACTCGTGGGTCGTGTGGAACCTCACCGGCGGCACGGACGGCGGCAAGCACCTCACCGACGTCACCAACGCCTCGCGGACGCTCTTCATGGACCTGAGGACGCTGCAGTGGGACGACGACGTGCTCGCCGCCATGGACATCCCCAAGGCGATGCTCCCGGAGATCCGCTCCTCCTCCGAGGTCTACGGCACCGTCGAGGCCTCGAACCTGCTGCGCGAGACGCCGATCGCGGGCATCCTCGGCGACCAGCAGGCCGCCACCTTCGGCCAGACGGCGTTCAGCCCCGGCGGCGCCAAGAACACCTACGGCACGGGCAACTTCCTCATCGTCAACACCGGTGAGGACCTCGTCTTCAGCGACAACGGCCTGCTGACGACGATGGCCTACCGCCTCGGCGACGAGAAGCCGGTGTACGCGCTCGAGGGCGCCATCGCCGTCACGGGCTCGCTCGTGCAGTGGCTGCGCGACAACCTCGGGCTCATCTCCTCGGCGCCCGAGGTCGAGACCCTCGCCGCGACCGTCGAGGACAACGGCGGCGTGTACGTCGTGCCCGCCTTCTCGGGCCTCTTCGCGCCGTACTGGCGCGGCGACGCGCGCGGGGCGATCGTCGGCCTCACGCGGTACGTGACGAAGGCGCACATCGCCCGCGCGGCCCTGGAAGCCACCGCCTTCCAGACCCGCGAGGTGCTCGACGCCGCGAACGCCGACTCGGGCGTCCCGCTCGAGGAGCTGCGCGTCGACGGCGGCATGGTCGTCAACGACACGCTCATGCAGTTCCAGGCCGACGTCCTCGGCGTCCCCGTCGTGCGCCCCGTCGTCGCCGAGACGACGGCGCTCGGCGCCGCCTACGCGGCCGGCCTCGCCGTCGGCTTCTGGTCCGACCTCGACGAGGTCCGCGCCAACTGGGCCGAGGACAAGCGCTGGGAGCCCCAGATGGAGGAGGCCGAGCGCGAGCGCGTCCTGCGTCTGTGGAAGAAGGCCGTGACCCGGACCTTCGACTGGGTCGACGACGACGTCCTCTGACCCACCCCAGCGACGACCCGGGCGCCGGCACTCACGCCGGCGCCGGAACCACCCACGTCCGGCACCAGCGGGAGGTGATCACCACAACCAGCGCCACCCCGGCGACGCGCCCCCAGCGCGCGTTGCCCGCACGCCCACCTCAGCGACGAGGAGAAGCACGCTGATGCACACCAGCATGAAGGCCGCCCGCAGGGCGGCCCTGGCCACCGGCATGGTCACCGCCCTGGCCGCCGCCACCGTCCTGCCCGCCACCGCGGCGCCCCCCACCGCAGCTCCCGAGAAGGGGGCTTCCGACACCGCCTCGAGCACGGCGTCGACCAACAAGGGGAAGGGCCCCACCGAGCCGGCGCAGGCCATCGACGGCGAGCGGGCCCAGGTCACCGGCCCCCTGCCCTCCTCGGAGGCCTCCCACCCCTTCGGTGGAGCCGCCTACCAGGAGGTCCCCCAGGACCTGTCCGAGGTCGGCTACGTCGAGGAGGAGTACCTCGCCAGCGGCGAGTCGGACGTCTACTCCTGGCCCGCCGACGCCCCCGCCGTCGTCCGCACCCAGGACGCGCCGTACACGACGCGCGTGCTGGTGCGCCGTCCCGCGGACGCCGACGACTTCAGCGGCAACATCGTCGTCGAGATGCTCAACCCCTCGAACCTCTTCGACCTCAACATCGGGTGGGCCCTCGCCCACGAGCAGATGATCGCCAACGGCGACACCTGGGTCGGCATCACCGCCAAGCCCATCGCCGTGGACGCCCTGAAGAGCTTCGACGCCGACCGCTACGGCGACCTGTCCTTCGCCAACCCACTCCCGCTGGACGACCCCGCCAACTGCGAGACCGTCGCGGCCGACAGCTCTCGGGACACCGAGAACGGGCTGGTGTGGGACATCTACACCCAGGTCGGCAACTGGCTGCGCAGTGACGACGCCACCAACCCGCTGACCTACGGCACCGGCGCCACCGAGGTCAGCAAGGCCTACGGCCTGGGCTACTCCCAGACCGGCGGCTACCTCATCAACTACATGAAGGCTATCCACCCCCTCGTCGTGCAGTCCCAGGGCCGACCCACCTACGACGCCTACCTCGTCGGCGTCGCCGGTGGCGCCTTCGCCGGCGCCTACCCGATGAACCAGTGCGAGCCCGCCCCGCCCGCGGGCGACTCCCGCCGCACCATCTACGGCGTCGGGGTCCCCGTCACCCAGCTGATGTCCCAGTCGGACTACCTCACCGGCATCGGCTCGCGCCGCCCGGACAGCGACACCGCCCCCGACCAGTTCCGCCACTACGAGATGGCCGGCGCCGGGCACGCCACCCCCGACGAGCTCTACTACTCCGCCCGCTCGCAGGACATCGTCGCCGCCGACCGCGACGTGCCCCCGCAGGGCTGTGACCAGGGACCGCGTAGCCGCTTCCCCAGCGACATCTTCTTCAACGCCGCCCTGCGCAACCTCGACCGGTGGGTCCGCGAGGACGTCCCGCCCCCGCACGCCGACCCGATCGTCGTCAAGTACGGCCAGCCCGTGCTCGACGAGTTCGGCAACGTCCAGGGCGGCATCCGGTCGCCCTACCTCGAGGTGCCCACCAGCACCTGGTACGGCAACGCGACCGGCGCCTCGTTCTGCCGCATCGCCGGCTGGGAGGACCCCTTCGACCAGGACCGGCTGGCCGAGCTCTACGACGTCCGTCGGGGCCGCAGCTTCGACTACGCCCTCCAGGTCCGCCGCAGCGCCCGCCAGCTCGAGCGCGCAGGCTTCCTCACCTCCTTCGACGCCGACCAGATCGTCCAGGAGGCCCGCACCACCGACATCTTCCAGTGAACGCGCGGCGGCCACGACTCGTCCGCTGATCACCGCCAGGGCTCGGGACCGGCACGGCCGGTCCCGAGCCCTGGCGGGACCAGACTCACGCCCCTCCCGCCAAGCGATCTCCCAGCGCAAGGGCCACCGACCTCGCACTGGTCGTCACGTCACCCCAACTTCCCGAGCGACGAAGGGCCCCTCGCGGGGCCGTCGAAGGAGCCTCCATGAAGCTGATCAGCGCCCTCACCGCCGGCACCCTCATCGCTGCCGGCGGCGTCGTGGCCGTGGCGGGCCCCGCCATGAGCTCCTCGGGCCTCACGACGCGCTGCAACGGCACCGCCGACGGCGTGACCATCCCCGGCGACCTCGTCGTCCCCCGCGACGCCTCGTGCGACCTCACCGGCGTCACGGTCACGGGCACGACCCGCGTCGCCGCGGGCGGCGACCTCGTCGCCGAGGGCACCACCTTCCAGGGCGCCGTCACCGTCGCCGAGGACGGCTACGTCGGCCTGGTCGACTCCAGCGTCGCCGGCCGCGTCACCTCCCGCCAGGGCTTCGGCGTGACCCTCGAGGGCAGCAGCGCCCAGTCGCTCGTCACGCGCGCCGTCGAGGGCTCCCAGGTCGAGACCGTCACGTGGGTCGAGGCCGGCAGCACCGTCAGCGGTGCCGTGGACGCCCGGGCGGGCGAGCTGCTCCTGTCCTCCTCGGTCGTCACCGGGAACGTGCGCGGCCTCGGGACGCTCTACACCGACGTCGTCGACTCCGTCGTCGACGGCACCCTCGAGGTGCGCGACAACGTCGAGGGCGGCGTCTTCTGCGAGAGCGAGGTCTACGGCGACGCGACCTACGCCGGCAACATGTCGGTGCTCCAGCTCGGCGCCGACGGGCCGGTCGAGGTCTGCGAGCAGATGAGCGTCTGGGGCGGCGACGTCACGGTCGTCGACAACGAGGCAGAGATCGTCCTCGACCAGAACATCGTCCGCGGCGACGTGACCCTCACCGGCAACGACCCGATGCCGACCGTCGGGCCGGACAACCGCGTCCGCGGCACCGTCAACGGCATACCGCAGTCCGAGGCCGAGGCCGAGGCCGAGGCCATGGTCGCGCCGCAGGAGCTCGCCCGCTCCGTGCAGAAGGCCGCTGCGTCGCCCATGGCGCGCACGGCCGTCGAGGCCCCGACGGTCGAGTCCGTGCTCGAGCGCGAGGACGGCCGCCGCGCCGCCGTCGAGCAGCGCACCGCCGACGCCGAGGCCGCCGCGGCCGCCGCGGGCCCCATCGCCTGACGCCGGCCGCCGGTCCACCCGGCAGCACCACCCGGGGCCGCCCGGTCCGCCCCTCCCGGGGGCGGACCGGGCGGCCCCGCCGCGTCAGCAGCCCGAGGACGTGGTCGTCGACTCACTCACCGGAGGGCGCGCCGCGGCGCCAGACGTGGGGTGTCGTGGTGGTGACGGGCACCAGTCCCCGACCGCTCGAGCCCGGCCCGCTCGCGCCCGGCCCGGGAGTCGGGGCTGCAGTCGCTGTGCAGGAGCCCCCGCCTCTTGCCTTCAAGCATCCCAAAAACCGATTCCCATCTGAACGCCGGTCGAAGGGCCGCTGCTGTCGCTTCGTGCGGGCCTTCGCCAGGTCCTCGAAGACGTG
>NZ_CANMAA010000001.1 GCF_947495735.1 uncultured Pseudokineococcus sp. | reverse complement strand
ACCAGGCGGGGCACCAGGCGGGGCACCAGGCGGGGCACCAGGCGGGGCACCAGGCGGGGCACCAGGCGGGGCACCAGGCGGGGCACCAGAAGGCGCGCCGGACGAGCACCAGGCCGAGGAGCCCGTGCGCGGTGCGCCACCCCCGCATCGACCAGCCCGCACGTCCGGCGGGGACGCGGCGCGCCGACCGACCGACCGGCGCGCCCCGTGGTCTCCTGCCCGCCGGGGCAGCCGCTGCCGCAGCCCGCCGCGGACGACGCGGACCGCGGCGCCCCCGCCCGAGCACCCGCCCGCACGGAGGTCGTCGTGAGCACCACCCCGCACCCCGCTGACCCGGTCGACCCCGACCGGCCGACGAGCTCTGCGGTCCGCCCGGCCCGGGTCGAGGACGTCCCCGCGCTGGACGCGCTGGTGCACCACCTCGCCGCGTACGAGCGCGAGCCCGAGGCCGTCGAGGCGACGCCGGACGACCTGCGGCGCGCGCTCTTCGGCCCCGCCCCCCGCGTGCACTGCCTGGTCGCCGAGGTGGACGGCGAGGTGGCCGGGATGGCGCTGTGGTTCCTCACCTACTCGACCTGGCGCGGCCGGCACGGCATCTGGCTGGAGGACCTCGTCGTGCACGCGGACCACCGCGGCAGCGGGCTGGGGCGGGCGCTGCTGGCGGCCCTGGCCGCGGAGTGCACCTCCCGCGGCCTGGCCAGGCTGGAGTGGTCGGTGCTGGACTGGAACGCACCCGCCCGCGGCTTCTACGCCGCCCTCGGCGCGGCGCCCCAGGAGGAGTGGACGACGTGGCGGCTGGACGGCGGGGCGCTGGACGCCCTCGGGAGCGCCGCCCCGCCACCGCCCTCGGGGCCGTGACGGGTGCGGCGCGCCGACCTCTCGACGTGGCGCGGATCGCGCCGACCGTCCCTGGTCGAGCGGGCCGCGGGCGTGGATGATGGGCGCGGGGAGGCGGCACCGTCCCCCCTCACGGGCGAGGTGGCGGGGGCGAGGGCCATGGCGAGGGCTGAGCACGAGGGCACCGGCACCGGTCGTCCCCTGGTGCCCTCCGTAGACCTCTCCGGTGCGCCCCGGGTGGGCGAGGGCCCGCACGAGGCGCACGGCTCCGCGACGACGCCGGCTCGCGTCCTGCTGCGGCTGCCCGCCGACGCGGCCTACCTGTCGGTCCTGCGGACCACAGCCGCGACGCTGGCGGTGCGGCTCGACGTCACCGTCGACGAGGTCGACGACGTGCGGATCGCGGTGGACGAGGCCGCCTCGATGCTCCTGCAGAGCGCGGGGGCCTGCACCGGTGGCGGCGACGTCGCGGCGCTGGAGGCGTCCTTCGAGCTCTCGCCCGACCGGCTCGTCGTCGAGGTGACCGGGCCGGCGCGGACCCTCCCCGAGCGGGGCGGCGTCGCCTGGGCGGTCCTCGACGCGCTCGTCGGCGAGGTGCTGGTCTCGCCCGCACCCGGCGGCAGCCGGATCCGCCTGGTGCTCGAGCTGCGGGGCGCCCTGTGACCGGCCCGGTGGGGCCCCGGCGCAGCACCGGGGCGCGCGGCGCCGGTCCGCGCCCGGGGGGCGGTGTCGGCCTGCGCGAGGACGCCGCCGGGCTCCCCACGACGCCCGCGTCCGGCGCCGTCCCCGAGCAGCCGGGCCCGGTGTCGTCGTCGAGCCCCTCCGGGGGCGTCGAGGGCGGTGCCCGCGTGCCGGCGCCCGCGCCGCCGCCCCTCATCGAGGCGACGCCGGCGGCCCCCTGCCCCCTGCGCGCGGCCGTGGACGAGCTCGTGGCGCTCGCCCCCGACGACCCCGCCCGACCCGCCGCGCGCGACCGCGTCGTGGCGGCGCACCTGCCGCTCGTGGAGGGCCTCGCCCGCCGCTACACCGGTCGGGGCGAGCCCTACGACGACCTCGTCCAGGTGGGCACGATCGGCCTGCTGACCGCCGTCGACCGCTTCGACCCCGCCCGGGGCGTCCCCCTCGGCGCCTACGCCGTCCCCCACGTCCTCGGGGAGATCCGCCGGCACTTCCGCGACCGGGGCTGGGCGGTGCGGGTGCCCCGGCGCCTGCAGGAGCACGGCCGCACGGTCGCGGACGCCCGCGCCGCCCTCGTCCAGCGCCTCGGCCGGGCGCCGACGGTGGCCGAGATCGGCCGGGAGTGCAGCCTCGACGATGAGGTCGTCCTCGCGGCGCTGGAGTCGGCGGGGGCCTACGCGACCGTCCCGCTGGACGACCAGCCCGACCGGACGACGGCCCGCTGGGCGGCGACCGAGGACACGGCGCTCGCGGGGGTCGAGGACAGGGCCGTCCTGCGTCCGCTGCTCGACGCCCTGCCCGGCCGCGAGCGCCGCATCCTCGCGCTGCGCTTCGTCCGCGGGATGTCCCAGAGCGAGATCGCCGCCGAGGTCGGCATCTCGCAGATGCACGTCTCGCGGCTGCTGACGCGCACCCTCGCCCAGCTCCGGGAGCACCTGGCGGACTGAGGCCCGGCTTCCGCGGCGGGTCGTCCCGCCGCCACCGGGCGCCCCCAGCCCGGCGTCGGAGCCCGGCGTCGGAGCCCGGCGTCGGAGCCCGGCGTCGGATCCCGGCGGCCGCAGCCGGCGGTACGGCTCAGAGGAGGCGGTCGTCCCCGTCCGGTCCCACCGGCAGCGCCCGGGTCACCGCACCGGTGGCCAGCGCGACGCCCACGACGCCCGCCAGCGCAGCGACGCCGAGCGCCGCCCACCAGGTCGTGGAGCCGCTGGTCTCCTCGACGACGACCTGCGCGGCGACGAGCAGCTGCAGCACCTGCCAGACGAGGGCCGGCACCCGCCCGCGGCGGCGCCCGCGGGCCATCCCGACGGCACTGCCGCCCAGGAGGGTGGCCAGGGCGAGGGCGAGCACGGCCGAGCCGAGCGCGAGCCCGGTCGAGGTGGCCGCCCCGCTCCCCGTGCCCAGCGCGTACAGCAGCGCCACGGCGGCGAGCGCCAGCACCTCCACGGCCAGGCCCGCCACGACGAGGCCCACGACGGGGGCCGCGACGCCGACCGGGCCCTGCGCCACGGGAGCGGGCTGCCCGTGCTCGTCCTCCCCCGGGCGTCCCGCGCCCCCGCCACCGCTGCGCTCGACCACGCCCCTCACGGTAGCCAGCAGGTCGGCCGGCCCGGTGGACGCCGGGTCCGGCGGCGACACGCAGGACTCCTGCGCCGCAGCACCTCCGGCCGCCCGGGTGGTGGCCCCCTCCTCCGCGGAGCAGAGCAGCGACGACGGCGCTACCGCCGCACGGGTGACGCGGGAATCCGTCTCGGGTGGCCGTCGTTCCCCACGAAAGGGACAGTGGGGGCACAGCGACATCTCGGTGAGCGGTGCTCCCCCACAGGGACGGCCCCTCTCACCCGCACCACGGTCTACACGCAGGAAGTTCCCAGCGTGTGAACCCTTGAGGAACGGCCGCCCCTCTGTGATGCTCGACGCAGGACGAGGGGCACCGCTTCGGCGGCGCCCCTTTTCGTGGGACCAGCTCGTGAACACCTTCACAAGCGTGTGATCGCCGGGCCGGTCCCCGACACCACGACGACCCACTGACGCACGACCGATCTGGAGGACCACCCATGGACTGGCGCGACAAGTCCGCCTGCCTCGACGAGGACCCCGAGCTCTTCTTCCCCATCGGCAACACGGGCCCCGCCCTGCTGCAGATCGAGGAGGCCAAGGCGATCTGCAAGCGCTGCCCGGTGATCGACACGTGCCTGCAGTGGGCCATCGAGAACGGCCAGGACGCCGGCGTGTGGGGCGGCATGTCCGAGGACGAGCGCCGCGCCCTCAAGCGCCGTGCCGCTCGGGCCCGCCGCGCCAGCTGACCCTCCGGGTCCAGCACTCCCCGGCGCGACCTCCGGGTCGCGGCACGACGAAGGGCCCCGGTCGACAGACCGGGGCCCTTCGTCGTGCCCGGGGCCGCTCGTCGCCGCCCGTGCCCGGCTGCCGAGCGCGCCGGTCAGCGCACGGCCACGTCGCCGAGGCGGCAGCGCACCCGCACGACCGTCCCCGGGCCCGGCTCGCGGTTCTCCCAGCTGATGTCCCCCCGCAGCTCACCGCGGACGAGCGTCTGCACGATGCGGCTGCCCAGGCCTCCCCCGCCGGGCGCCCGGGCGCCCACGACGAAGTCGGCCGGCAGCCCCGCACCGTCGTCGACGACCTGCAGGTCGAGCCGCGCGCCGTCGCGCTCGGCGCGGACCTCCACGGTCCCGTCGCGGTCGGCCAGCCCGTGCTCGACCGCGTTGGTCACCAGCTCGGTGATGACGAGCGCGAGCGGCGTCGCGTCGTTGGGGTCGACGAGGCCGAAGGAGCCCGTGCGGCGCGCCCGCGCCCGCGCCGAGGACGTCGCGACCTCCGCGGCCAGCAGGAGGCCGGTGTCGACGAGGGCGTCGAAGTCGACCGAGGCGTCGTAGGTCTGCGACAGCGTGTCGTGCACGAGGGCGATCGTGGACACCCGCCGCATCGCCTCGCCGAGCGCGGCCTTCGCGTCGGGCGACTCGATGCGGCGCGACTGCAGCCGCAGCAGCGCCGCCACGGTCTGCAGGTTGTTCTTCACGCGGTGGTGGATCTCGCGGATCGTCGCGTCCTTGGAGATCAGCTCGAGCTCGCGGCCGCGCAGCTCCGTGACGTCGCGGCACAGGACGAGCCCGCCGACGCGGACCCCGTCCTCGACGAGCGGGACCGCCCGCAGCGACAGCGCCGCCCCGCGGGTCTCGACGTCCGCCCGCCAGGGCGCCTTCCCGAGCAGCACGATCGGCAGCGACTCGTCGACCGGGCCGCTCGTGTCGATGAGCTCGCTCGTCACCTCCGGGAGCAGGCGCCCCGCGAGCTCCCCGATGAGGCCCAGGCGGTGGAAGACCGCCTGGGCGTTCGGGCTGGCGTAGAGGACGACGCCGTCCGCGTCCAGGCGCACCAGCCCGTCGCCCACACGGGGGGACCCCCGCCGGTGGGTGCTCGGGGCGTCCTGGTTGGGGAAGCGGCCCTCGACCACCATGCCCATGAGGACGTCCGCGCAGGCCATGTAGGTCAGCTCCAGGCGGCTGGGCATGCGCAGGGAGACCGCCGTCGTGTGCCGCGAGAGGACGGCGATCCGCCGGCCGGCCCGCTGGACCGGCGCCGTCGTCGTGCGGACGGCGGAGTCCTCGTCGTGCTCGGGCTCGCCCTCGCTGACCAGCCCCCGCGTCGCCCAGGCCTCGTCGACCAGGGGGCGACGGCCCCGCGGCACCCGCCGCCCGACCTGGTCGTCGTGGTAGGCCGTGGGGCCCGTGGACGGACGGCAGTGGGCCACCGCGACCCAGTCCTCGCCCCCCGAGGCCGGCACCCACAGGACGAGGTCGGCGAAGGCCAGGTCGGAGACCATCTGCCAGTCCCCCACGAGCAGCCTCAGCCACTCCGCGTCGACCGGGTCGAGGTCGGTGGCGTCGCGGATCAGGTCGCTCATGGTCGGCACGGGCCGACCCTACGGCGCGGCGCTCCGGCCGCGACGACCCCGCCCGGCCTCCGCCGCGGGGCCGCCGGGCGGGCTAGCGCGAGCCGGCCCGGACGGCGCCGCGCAGCAGGCGCAGCGCCACCGACAGCGGGGCGATGTCCCCCCGCTCGAGCCGTCGGACCTCGTCCAGCACGCGCCGCGCCCGGGTGAGCGGGTCGGAGTTCGCGGCCTCCCAGGCCTCGACCGCGGCGTCGGCGCGCTCCTGCGCCGGGGCGCCGTCCGCCGCACCGCCGGCGACGACCCCGTCGCCCGCCGCCGGGTGCGCCAGCACGCCGTGCACGAGCGTGTCCAGCGCGGCGTAGAGGTCGTCGCGCAGCGCGCCGCGGGCGAGCGTCTGCCAGCGGTCCTCGCGCGGCAGCAGGGCGATCTGCCCGAGCAGGTCGTCGACGCCGTAGCGCTCGGAGAGGGCGAAGTGGACGGCGGCGACGTCGTCGACGGGGACTCCGGTGCCGGCGGCCGTGCGGGCGACGTCGAGCAGGTCGTACTCGTCGAGCAGGCCCGCCAGGTGCCGTGCGAGGGGCTCGGGGAAGCCGTCCTCGACGAAGGAGGCCGCCTGCCGCTCGAAGCGCGAGCGCTCCCGCCCGCGCAGCAGGTCGCCCACGACCCCGCGGTGCCGCGCCACCACGGGCTCGACGGAGGCGATCTCGGCGGCGACGTCGAGGGTGCCCGAGCGGTTGTGCACGAACCAGCGCACGGCGCGGTCCAGCAGCCGGCGCAGCTCCTGGGTCGCGCGCGTCTGGGCGGCCGTCGAGACGCGCCCGTCCAGCGCCCGCACGGCCGCGTGCACGCCCGGGGCGTCGAAGACCGCGCGGGCGACCGCGTAGGCGCGCACGACCGTCGCCGACGACGCGCCAGTCTCCTCGGTCGAGCGGAAGGCGAAGGTGATGCCGCCGCGGTTGACGAGGTCGTTGACCAGGCACGTCGTGACGACCTGGCGCCGCAGCGGGTGCTCGACGAGGCGGTCGCCGAAGCGCTCGACCAGCGCGCGGGGGAAGTAGTCGCGCAGCATCTCCTGCGCCCAGGCCTCGTCGGGCACGTCCGAGGCGAGCACGTCGGCCGACAGGGTGGTCTTCGCCAGGGCGAGCAGGACGCTGGCCTCGGGCGTCGTGAGGCCGAGGCCGTCCTCGGCCCGCGCGGTGAAGCCCGCGTCGTCGGGGATCGCCTCCAGCGCCCGGTCGAGGTGGCCCTCCCGCTCGAGCCGCTGCACGAGCCGCTGGTGGACGGGCAGGAGCACCGGCGCCTGCGCGCGGACGTCGCCGAGCAGGGCGTTCTGCTCGTCGTTGTCGGTGAGCACGAGGCGCCCCACGTCCTCGGTCATCGACAGCAGCAGCTCGTCCCGCTCGGCGCGGTCGAGGTCGCCGGTGGCGACCACCTGGTCGAGGAGCACCTTGATGTTGACCTCGTGGTCGGAGCAGTCCACGCCGGCCGAGTTGTCGATGGCGTCGGTGTTCAGCGCGACGCCGTGCAGCGCCGCCTCGATGCGCCCGCGCTGGGTCAGCCCCAGGTTGCCGCCCTCGCCCACGACGGCGCAGCGCAGGTCGGCGCCGTTGACGCGGATGCCGTCGTTGGCCTTGTCGCCCGCCGCGGCGTGGGTCTCGGTCGAGGCCTTGACGTAGGTGCCGATGCCCCCGTTCCACAGCAGGTCGACCGGCGCCTGGAGGACGGCGCGGATGAGCTCCGGCGGCGTCAGCGACGTCGTGCCGGCCGGGAGGTCGAGCACCTCGCGCACCTGCGGCGTGATCGCCACCGACTTGGCGGTGCGCGGCACCACCATCCCCCCCGCGGACAGCAGCGAGCGGTCGTAGTCCTCCCACGACGAGCGCGGCAGCGCGAACAGGCGCGCCCGCTCGGCCCAGGAGGTCTCGGGGTCGGGGTCGGGGTCGAGGAAGACGTGGCGGTGGTCGAAGGCCGCCACGAGGCGGGTCTGCGCCGACAGCAGCATGCCGTTGCCGAAGACGTCCCCGCTCATGTCCCCGACGCCGGCGCACGTGAACGGCTCGGCCTGCACGTCGCGGCCCAGCTCGCGGAAGTGGCGCCGGACGCTCACCCACGCGCCGCGCGCGGTGATGCCCATGGCCTTGTGGTCGTAGCCCACCGAGCCGCCCGAGGCGAAGGCGTCGCCGAGCCAGAAGTCGTGCTCGGCGGCGACCTCGTTGGCGAGGTCGGAGAAGGTCGCGGTGCCCTTGTCGGCGGCGACGACGAGGTAGGGGTCGTCGGCGTCGTGGCGCACGACCCGCTCCGGGGGCCGCACGGCGCGGCGGCCGCCCTCGGCCGGCGCGAGGTCGTCGGTGACGTCGAGCATCCCGTGGACGAAGGCGGCGTAGCAGGCGCGTCCCTCCGCCGCCCGCTCCTCGCGCCCGACCTCGGGCGCGGGCGCCCCCGTCGTCGACGAGGCGAGCAGCGACTTGGCGACGAAACCGCCCTTCGCGCCCGTGGGGACGATGACGGCGTTCTTGACCACCTGCGCCCGCACGAGCCCCAGCACCTCGGTGCGGAAGTCCTCCCGCCGGTCGCTCCAGCGCAGGCCGCCCCGCGCGACGTCGCCGAAGCGCAGGTGCACCCCCTCCACGCGCGGGGAGCACACCCAGATCTCGTGGGCGGGGCGCGGCGCGGGGAGCTCGGGGACCAGGTGCGGGTCGAGCTTGAACGACAGCGCCCCGCCGCCCCCGCGCCGGCCCCCGCGGGCGCCCGGGTCGTCGCCGTCGGAGGCGTCGCCGTCCCGCTGGTAGGCGTTGGTGCGCGTGGTCGCGAGCACCAGGGACAGGACGGCGCGCAGCGTCCGGTCGGCGTCGAGCCCCTCGACCTCGCCCAGCGCCTCGCGCACCCCGGCCGCCAGGCGCGCGGCCGCGGCCGCGCGGGCGGGGCTCACGTCCGCGGCGAGCGACCCGGGGTCGACGCCGAGCTCCTGCAGCTCCTCGGTGCCGGGGGGCGGTGCGGCCGCCTCGGGCAGGTCGGGGTCGAAGCGCGCGGCGAACAGGTCCAGCAGCCCGCGCACGATGCCGGTGTGCGCCAGCAGCGTCCGCTCGACGTAGGTCTGGCTGAAGGGCAGCCCGGCCTGGCGCAGGTACTTCACGTAGGCCCGCAGGACGCTGACCTGGCGCCACGTCAGACCGGCGGCGAGGACGAGCCGGTCCAGGCCGTCGGACTCGGTGCGCCCGCGCCAGGCCTGCCAGAAGGCGTCCTCGAGCAGCTCGTCCGGCCGCCCCTGCGGCGCCCCGCCCGCCCAGGCGCCCGCGGTGTACCGGAGCCCGAAGTCGAGCAGGTGCGCCTCGCGCAGGGCCCCGGCGACCGCGGGCGTGGCCTCGTCGTCGCCGCTCCCCGCGCCGGGGACGTCGTCGACGACGGGCTCGAGGCGGTACGGGCGCTCGTCGACGACCTCCACGCCGAGGTTGGCGAGCACCGGGAGCACGCTGGTCAGGGGCAGGGGCGCGCGGCGCAGCAGGGCGAGCCGGTGCTCGTCGGGGGCCGCGCCCGCGGGCGTGCGCAGGTGCAGCACCGTGTCGGCCTCACCGGCCTCGACCCGCTGCAGCCGCTCGAGGTCGTCGACGGCGTCCGCCGCGGAGAAGTCCTCCTTGTACGCCTCGGGGAAGGCCCCGCCCCAGCGCCGCAGGCGCCGCCCGGCCTCCTCCTGGCCCACCTCGGCCGCCAGCGCCACCCCGAGGTCGTCCTCCCAGGTGCGCACGACGCGCGCGAGCTCGTCGACGAGCTGGCCCTCGTCCACCACCGCGAGGTCGCCGCGGCCCTCGGGGGCGCGGACGACGAAGTGGATGCGGGAGAGCACCGAGCTGGCGACCCAGACGTTGTACTCGACGGAGTCCGCGCGGAACGCGCGCCGCAGCAGCTCCGAGATCCTCAGCCGCACCGCGGTGGTGTACCGGTCGCGGGGCATGTAGACGAGGACGGAGACGTAGCGGCCCCAGGGGTCGGGTCGCAGGAACGCGCTCGGGCCGCGGCGGTTCTGCAGCCCCAGCACGGCCAGCGCCGTCCGCGCCACCTGCTCGACCTCTGACAGCCGCAGCTCCTCGCGCGGGAAGGTCTCCAGGATCGCGAGCAGGTCGCGCCCGGAGTGGCTGTCGGCCGGCACGTCGGCCAGGCGCAGGACCTCCGCGACGCGCCGCTCGAGGAGCGGGACCGTGAGCACGGACTGCGAGGCCGAGCTGGCCGTGTACAGGCCGACGACGCGCAGCTCGCCCGTGCGCCGCCCCGCGTCGTCGTGCAGGGCCGCGACCACGTGGTCGACGTGCTCGCGCCGCGCCACGCGCGAGCGGACGTCCCCGAGGGCCAGCCGCAGCAGCTCGTCGGGGCGCAGCGGCGCCGCCAGCTCCGCGGGCAGCGCGTCGACGGGGGCCGCCGGCGCCTGCCGCGGGTCGTCGACGTCGCGGCCCGGGCGCAGCAGGCCCAGCCCGCGCTCGTCGAGCTCCGCCTCGTCCTCCCCGGCGCGCACGACGCGCGCGCCGAGCACCACGAGGTTGCCGTCGGCGACCCAGCGCAGGTAGCGCGCCGCCTCCTGGCCCTCGGACGTGGTCGGCATGGCCCCCGCCGCCCGCCGCAGGAGGTCGAGCACCTCGGGGCCGTCGGCGGCGGCGGCGCGCACGTCCGCGACGACGCCCTGCACGCCGCGGGCGACCTCCTCGAGCCGGGAGGGCGCCACGCGGTCCACCTCGACGTGGATCCAGGAGACGGGGGCCGCCCCCGGGGCCGGCCGCACCACGGGGTGGACGACGACGTGCACGCCCAGGCCCTGGCGCGCCATCTCGGACAGGACCGAGTCGACCAGGTGGGGCACGTCGTCGGTGACGACCTCCACGACCGAGTGCAGGCCGCGCCACGCGGCGCCGGCCTCCAGGACGCGCACCCGGGTGCTGCCCGGCTCGCGCCCCGCCGCGAGGGCCGCGTGGCTGAGGGCCGCACCGACGAGCTGCTCCCCGGAGCGCTCGGCGAGCTCGGCCAGCGGGACGCGGCCCCAGTACTCCCGCAGGAGGTCGCCGAGGTCCTCGCCGCCCGGGAGCCCGTCGGGGAGCCTCGCGCCGGAGGCCCCCTCCGCCGCAGCCACCCGGGTCAGCAGCTCCTCGACCCGCCCGTCCACCCCGCCGCGCAGCATGCTCGCGACACTACCGAGCCGGGCCTCCCGCGCCCGGTGTCGCGGCCGGTCTCGCGCGCGGTGTCGCACCCGGTCCCGGGGCTCCCGGCTGCCGACTGCGGCCGGGCGGTCCCGCAGGTACCGTCCGAGGCATGCGCCTCTCCGCCGACGTCAGCTACCCCGCCAGCGCCGCCGAGGTGGCGCGGATGCTCGCCGACCCCGGCTTCGTCGACGCCCGTGACGAGGCCACCCACCCGGTGGCGCACAGCGCGGAGGTCGAGGGGTCTCCCGAGGGCGCCTTCGTCGTCCGCAGCACGCGCACGATGCCCACCACGGACTTCCCGCAGGCGGCCCGCCGCTTCGTCGGCGAGACCGTCGAGATGGTCCAGGTCGACTCCTGGGAGGCCCCGGCGGCCGACGGCTCCCGGACCGGGACCACCACGATGGACCTCGTCGGCGCCCCCCTCACCGTGCGCACGTCGCTGCGCCTGCGGGCCGACGGCCCGGACGCCTGCACCGAGACCATGGAGGGCGAGCTCAAGGCCTCCGTGCCGCTCATCGGCGGCTCGCTCGAGAAGGCGGCCGCACCCTTCGTGCAGGACGCCATCCGCAGCGAGGAGGCCCTCGGCCGGCGCTGGCTGGCCGAGCACGCGGGCTGAGGCCCCGTCGCCGGACCCTCCCCAGCCCCGGGACGGCGCGGTGGCGACGCCGCTCGGCGCCCGCGACCGGCCCGCCCGGACGAGCGCCGGGCTCAGCCGTCGCCCAGGAGCGCGCCCAGCTCGCGGGCGTCGTACCAGAGCAGGTCGCCGTCCTCGGCGCCGTCCACGACGAAGGCCGCGTCCTCGTCGCCCGCCCGCGCTGCCGGGAGCGCCTGCGCGGCAGCACGGACGGCCTCCTGCGCGTCCGGCTCGTCGCAGTGGGCGCTGACCACCGCGCTCAGCGGCAGGGGCCGGGCCAGCTCGACCGCGGTGGGGGGCTCGTCGTCGAGCGGGCCGCCGAGGGCGCGGACGTCCCCGTCGGGCACGTCCGCCGCCAGCACGAGCCGGCGGCGCGGGGCGGTGCCGTCCTCGGCCAGCAGGGCCAGGGAGTCCGTAGCGGCGTCGAGCAGCGCCGAGAACTCCAGCTCCTCCTCGTCGCCGCCGGAGTACCACTCCCGCACCGCCGGCGTCACCGCCCGCGCGCGCGGCGCCGTGGCGGAACCGGCGTCGAGCCAGGCGGCGAGCAGCGGCAGGGTGGCCGGGACGTAGACGCGCACGGGCCCATCCTGCCCCCGCCCGGGTCGGCCCGGCGCAGTCGGCGTCAGCGCGAGCGGGCGCCGGGGACCGCGCCGGTCACCTCGACGAGCTCCGCCAGGGCGTCTGCGACGCACCCCGCCAGCACGTCGAGGTCGGGGACGCCGTCCCGGTCGGCGTTGAGCCCGAACGTCACCGCCCCGTCGTAGCTGTTGACGCCCACCGCCAGGCCCTGCCCCGCGGCGAGCGGGATCACGGGGTAGGCCGCCCGCAGGCGCACCGGCCCGACGTAGAGCGGATGCTGCGGGCCCGGCACGTCGGTGACGACGAGGTTGAACACGCGGTGGCTCAGCGAGCCGGCGACCCGCACCCCCAGGGAGTGCAGCGTGGGCGGGGCGAAGCCGGCGACCCCGGCGAGCTCGCGCGCGCTGACGCGGCGGCCGCCCGAGCCGCGGCGCATGGCGAAGGAGACCTGCTGCAGGCGCACGACCGGGTCCGGCTCGCCGACGGGCAGGTCGACGAGGTGGCCGACGACGTGCGTGGCCGGCAGCACCGACCCGAGACCGGGCTCCTCCTCCGGGGCCTCGACGCTCAGCGGGACGAGCGTGCGCACCACCGTCGAGGGGCCGACGCCGAGCCCCCGCGCCAGCATCCAGGCGCGCAGGGCGCCGGTCAGGACGGCGAGGACCACGTCGTGCAGGTCCGTGCGGGGCCACAGCTGCGCCGGCTCCCCGGCCGCCCGGGGCTGGGCCGCGGGGCGGCGTCGGCGCGGCCCGTCGTCCAGGGCCCGCCGGACGGCCCGGTAGTCCTCCAGGTCGGTGTCCACGACCGCGAAGCGGCGCTGCTCGCCGACGACGACGTCGAGGGGGCTGCCCTGCGGCCCCGTGGCCGAGCTGGCGGCCCGCGCCAGGCCGGTGGCCGTGCCCGCGGCCCGGCGCAGGGTCGCCCGGACGTCCCCCGCGCCGGAGCGCAGCGTGTCGAGCACCTGCGGGGGGCGGCGGACGGCGTCGACGACGGCACCGGTCACGAGCTCGACCAGCGAGGGCTCGCGCGAGGGGCGCCACGTCGTCCCCGGCGGGGCCGCGGCGCTCGGGGCGTCGTCCCACAGGACCTGGCCGAGGTCGACGGCCGCCTCGCCGTCGACCATCGCCTGGTGGGTCTTGGTGATGATGGCCAGGCCGCCGTCCTCCAGGCCCTCGACGAGGTAGACCTCCCACAGGGGGCGCGTGCGGTCCAGCCGCCGGGGCTGGACCCGTGCGACGAGCTCGGTCAGCTGGGCGCGCGAGCCCGGGCGGGGCAGGGCCGTGCGGCGCACGTGGTGGGCCAGGTCGAAGCGCTCGTCGTCGACCCAGACGGGGTTGGCCAGGTGGCCGGGCACGCTGCGCACGCGCTGCCGGTAGCGCGGGATGTAGGCGATGCGGGCCTCGACGGAGCGGGCGAGGTCCTCGACGTCGAAGCCCTCGGGCGGCGCCTCCAGCACCATCACCGAGCCGACGTGCATGACGGTGGCGCCGTCCTCCAGGTACAGGTAGGACGCGTCCAGCGCGCTCAGCCGGTCGGGCACCGCACCCCCTCGGGTCTCGTCGTCCGGGTCTCGTCGTCGTGTCTCGTCGTCGTGTCTCGTCGTCGTGTCTCGTCGTCCGGGTCCGGTCCCCCGGGTGCGGACCGGTGGTGCCGGTCCGCCCGGCCAGGGTGCCCCACACCCCGCGGGACGCGGCGCGGTGGTCCACCACCCGCGCGCCGCGCCGCGCCGCGCCGCTCAGCCGGCCCGACGCCGCCCGCGCCGGCGCCGGGAGGACGCGCGCGCCGCGGCGACCTCGGCGCCCTCGCGCCCCCCGGGGCCGGCGCGCCGCAGCTGCGCGGCGAGCCCCGCCAGCGCGAGGCGGGCCGGCGAGCGCGGCGCGCTCTCCACCAGCGTCCGCCCCGCGAGCAGCGCGGCGTCGAGCGCCGGCCGGTCGTCGGGCACGAGCACCACGTCCTGCCGGCCGGCGAAGCGCTGCAGGGCGTCGCGCACCCGCGCCTCCGGCGGGGAGCCGACCGCGGAGGCGCGCACGCGGGTCACCACGACCAACGGTGGTGCGGCCGAGGGCACCGCCTCGGCCAGCTCGGCGAGGCCGCGCACGAGCCGCTGGAGGCCCACCGCGTCGGCGGCCCCGACGACGACGACCTCGTCGGCCGCCGCCAGCGCGCTCAGCGCCGCCCCGTTGCGCCGCGGGGCCGCGGTGTCGTAGGTCAGCTCCTCGTCGGCCTCCAGGGGCGAGCCGAGGTCGACGACGACCCAGCGAGCCTGCTCCCGCGCGACCTCCCACACGCGCTCGAGGGAGGCGGGGGCGAGCTCGGGCCACCGCGCGCTGCGCGTGACGCCCGTGAGCAGCCGCAGGCGCGGCGCCACCTGCACCGCGGCGCGCGCCAGCGCCCGGGCGTCCAGGACGCCCGACCCCGCCGAGCGGCAGGCGGACGCGAGCCCCGGTGACTCGTCGAGCACCCCCAGCACCTGCGCCGCGCTGGCGGCGTGCGTGTCGGCGTCCGCGAGCAGGACCTCCTCGCCCGCGGCGGCCAGCTCCGCGGCGAGGCCGGTCGCCACGGTGGTGCGCCCGGGTGCGCCCGGAGGTCCCCAGACGGCGACGAGGCGGCCGGGCGCCGCGCCGGGCACCGGCGGCTCCGGGAGGCCCAGCGGGTCCTCGACCGGGTGCGGCTCCTCGGGGCCGACGGCCTCGAGGGCGTCGGCGGGGTCGGCCGTGCCCGCGCGGGCACGGCGGTCCTGCTCCTGCGAGGAGCCCGTGCGGGCGAGGGCGTCGGCGGCCCCGGACGGGGTGGGCTCGCGCTGCGCCGCGAGGACCAGCTCCTCCAGCTGGCCCGCGGACGCGTCGACCGGTGCGACGGCGGAGACCCCGAGCGCCCGCAGCCGGGGCTCCTGCTCGCGCAGGGCCGCGGGTGCGGCGAGACCGACGACCACCACGCCGGCGGAGGTCAGCCGCGCGACCGAGGCCCGGTCCAGCCGGTGCAGGTCGGCCGACACGAGCGCGGCGCCGGCGCGCCCGGTCGCGGCCACGGCCAGCAGCTCGGCGAGGTCCGCGCAGCGGCGCAGGACGACCAGCGAGCGCGAGCGCTCCAGCGCGCTGACCAGGGGGGCCTCCCACGCCCCGGTGACCGCGACGAGCACCCCCGTCTCACCCACCGCTGCTCCCCGCGACGGCCGGGTCCCCACCGGGAGCCGCTGGCGCCGCCCCCGCCGGGGCGGGGGTCTCCGGAGCCGTGGCGGCAGCGGGCGGGGCGGTCACGGCGGGCGGGGCGCCCTCGACGACCGGCCCGCCGGCCGGTGGCGCCGGGGCCGGGGCCGGGGCCGGGGCCGGGGCCGGGGCCGACGGCGCGTCGTCCGGGACGGCCGTTCCGCCGTCCGGCAGCGCGGTGGCGGCCGGAGCGCTCGGAACCGCGCTCGCGGAGGGGGCCGGGGTCGCCGGCGGTGGGAGTGCGGCGTCGCCGCCGCCCGTCGCCCCGCCGGTCGCCGGCGCCGGGCCCGGGTCGTCCGCCGAGCCGCCCCCGGGCGTGAGCACCAGGTGGACGCGGGCGTCGGCGGCGAGGGCGGCGAGGACGTCGGGCAGGGCCTGCGTGCCGACGAGGACCTGGACGGTCGTGGTGGCCGCGGAGCCCAGGGCGCCGCTGTCGGCGTCGACCTCGGCGACGGGGGCGGCCGCGACGACGCGGCGCGGCTCGAGCAGCGCGCCCGGCGTCGCCAGGTCGACCGCCGTCACCCAGACGTCCACGAGGGCGCCCGGGACGAGCCCGCTCGGGAGCGCGCCCTGGACGGGCACGCCCACCGGGCGCACGTCGAGGGAGTCGGCCGAGCCGAGGGCGACCGCGGGCACGAGCTCGCCCGCCCCCACGCCCCGGAGGGCGACGAGGCCGTCCGCGGGCGGCTCCTCGGCGGAGACGTAGGCCCCGGCCCCGGCCCCGCCGTCGAGGCGCAGCCGCACGACGTCGAGCTGCGGGGCGCCCACCGCCTCGCCCGGCGTCAGCGCCTCCACCGCCGCGTAGACCGGCACCGTGCGGTCGGCCGCGGCGACCAGCCGGGCGCCGGCGACGACGGCCGCCAGCACGAGCAGGACGCCGACGAGCAGCCGCGGGTCCCTCCAGGACGGCATCGCGACCCTCCGTGCGGGCGCTGAGCCCGCCCTCGCCGCCCCCGGTAGGTCCGCCACGTCGTCCTCCTCCGCGCCGTCGGTGCCGCTGCATCGCGTCCTGCGCACCCGGCACCGGCGCCGAGGTGCGACGGCGCGATGCTGCCAGCGCCCGCGCCCGCTGCCGGCGCGTCGTCCACAGGCTCACCCGACCGAGCCGCGGAGTCCTCCGACCGCGTGCCAGACTCCGCGCCGCAGCCGCCGGCGGGGCACAGGGCCCCGGGCCGGCAGGCCCGACCCGAGGAGGGGACGTGCCCGCCCGATTCCTGCCGCTGGCGGACGTCGCGGAGATCCTCAGCATCTCCTCCGCGCAGGCCTACGCCCTCGTGCGCTCCGGCGACCTGCCCGCCATCAAGGTCGGTGGGCGCGGCCAGTGGCGCGTGGAGACGACCGAGCTCGAGGACTACATCCAGCGCATGTACTCCCAGACCCGCGCGCTCGTCGAGCGGGGCGGCCTGGAGGACGCCGACGAGGCGACCCGGTCGGGCGCTCCCGGGGAGCGCGCCGGGCGCTGACCCCGCCCCCGCGCTCCCTCCGCTGAGTCCCGAGCGCTGAGTCCCGGGCCGCCCCGTCCCCGCCGACCCATCCCCGCCGCTCCGTCCCCGCCGCTCCGTCCCCGCCGCTCCGTCCCGGGCGCTCCGTCCCGGGCACCGCGCCTCAGGCGCTGCGGACGACGAGGACCGCCGCGAGCGGGACGGCGCGCACCTCCAGGACGGCGCCGGGGCGCCGCGCCTCCCCGACCGGGTGCAGCGCGAGGTCGACGTGGTCGCCGGCGACGCGGTCGAGCGTCCCCGCGAGCTCGGCCCCGGGCACCGACACGCGCACGGGCGCGCGGTCGCGCACGAGCGCCCGCAGGGCCGAGCGGAGGGTCAGCCGGCGCAGCACCTCCCCCGCCGGCACCGCGACGCGCCGCGGCAGACCGGCGACCGAGCCCACCGCCCCCAGCGGCACGAGCGCCTGGCCCCGCGCGCTCGAGAGCACCACCCACTCGGGGCCGACGTCCTCGACGCGGCCCGCGACGACAGCGCCGTCGCGCAGGTGCACGACCACCTCGCCCCCTGCCGCGGCGCGCAGGCGGTCCGCCAGCCAGACGTCGGCCTGCTCGGCGCGGGTGCGGTCCGCCACCTCGGCCCGCAGGTCCACCGCCGTCGTCTCGTCCAGCTGGGCCTCGAGGTCTGCGAAGAGCCGCTCCCAGCGCACGGCCGCACGCTACCCGCAGGGGGGACGGACGGACACTGACGAGTGGTGATCGACAGCAAACGGCGTCAAACGATGGCCAGCAACACCGTCCGCGGTCTACAACAGCCCCAGCAGCTGGACCACGCACGCCGCAGGCGTGCCGACCCGAGGAGACGCCGTGCCCTCCACCGCCGTCCCGCAGGACCCCGCTCCCCCCGCACCGCCCGAGGAGAGCTCGCGCTGCGGCGCGGGCCGCGGCAGGGCCCTGGGCGTCCTCGCCGTCGCCGCGGTCCTCGGCGCCCTCGGAGCCGGCGCTCTCGTGACGGCCCTGCCCGCCCTCGCGTCGGCGTCCTCCCCCGCCACCACGGCGGAGGACCTGCTCGTGGGCCTCGCCGCCGGAGCCGGTGGCGCGCTGGCGGCGACCTGGGCGCTCGCGGCGGCCCTGGTGGCGCTCGCGCGGCTGGCCCCGCGCGCCGGAGCGGCCTCCGCGCTCGCCCGGGTCGCCCAGCGGCTCCTGCCGTCTGTCCTGCGCGGGCTGCTCGTGATCGCGCTCGGCGCCGGACCGGTGGCTGCGGCCGGCCCCGCCCTGGCGGCCACCCCCGCCGTCTCCGTCAGCTCCGCCGTCGCCGGCGTCCCGGCCGGAGGAGACCCGGCCGGAGGAGACCCGGCCGCGGGAGCCGGCGCGACGTCGCCCGAGCACCCGACCTCGGTCGTCGCCGCGGCGTCCGGGACCGCGGAGGCCCCGGAGGGCGTGCCGGACGTCACGTGGCGCCCCTCGCCGCCGCCGCGCCCGACCAGCGCGGCGGTCGACGCCGCGGCCTCCCTGGTCGTGCCGCAGCCCCGGGCCGCCGACGACGGCCGCGAGCGCCCCGGCGAGGTGGTCGTCGTCCGCGGCGACACCCTCTGGGACATCGCCCGCCGCGCCCTGCCCGCCGGCGCGGACGACGCCGAGGTGGCCGCGGCGTGGCCGGCCTGGCACGAGGCCAACCGGTCGGTCGTCGGCGACGACCCCGACCACCTCCTGCCCGGCCAGCGGCTCGTGCCCCCGGGGCGGACCGCGCCGGCCGCAGGAGACCTCCCGTGAGCGCGCCGGTGAGCACCGCCGCCGCTCCTCCCCGCCCGCGGCGGGCGCGACCGGCGGGCTGCGCCGCGACCCCGACGGCCGTGCCGGACGCCACCGGCGCCCCGCGGGTGCGCCTGGCCCCCGTCCCGAGCACCGAGCCCGCGCCGCTGGCGGGAGTGGGCCGGCCCGGTCTGGCCGACGCGTCCCAGCCGGCCGGTCAGCAGGTCCTCGTCCTGACCTCCGGGCGCTCCGCGCGCCCCGGCGCCTGCGACGTCGACCCGGTCGTCGCGGCGCGCCCCAGCGCGGACGAGGAGCTCTCCGACCCCACGGCCACGTGCGCGGCCCTCGCGGGCGCCGTGGTGGAGGTGCTCTCCGGGCACCGCCCGGCGGCCCAGCTGGTCCGCTGGACGACGCTGGAGGTGCACGAGGGCCTCGTCCGCCGGGCGGCCCTGGCGGCCCGCCTGCGCCGGCCGCGCGCCGGCACCCGCGGCCCCGCCCGCACCGGGCGCCCCGCCGTCGTGCGGCGCGTGCGCGTCTGCCGCCCGGCCGAGGGCGTGGTCGAGGCCTCCGCCGTCGTCGTCGACGGCGAGCGGGTGCGCGCCGTGGCGATGCGCCTCGAGGGCTGGGACCGCCGCTGGCGGGCCACGGCGGTCGAGGTCGGCTGAGCCGGGCGCGGACGCGCCGGCGGCTCAGCCCTGGCGGCGCCCCTGCCGGCGCTGAGCCCGGTTGCCGTCGCCCGAGACGCGCGTCCCGTCGGCGTTCTCGATCTTCTGCTCCACGCCGTCCTCGGTGTCCACCGACCCGGCGCTGTAGGCCAGGCGCTGCGGCGTCTGCGGGGTGTCGAGCCCCTTCGCCCTCAGCTGGGGAGCGGCCGCCGCGATGCCGGCGCCCAGGGCGCCGGTCGGCGCCGCGGCCTCCGGGGCGGGGGGCTGCACCTGCACGTCGAGGTTGAAGAGGTAGCCGACGGACTCCTCCTTGATGGCGTCCATCATCGCCGTGAAGAGCAGGTAGCCCTCGCGCTGGTACTCCACGAGCGGGTCGCGCTGGGCCATGGAGCGCAGCGAGATGCCCTCCTGCAGGTAGTCCATCTCGTAGAGGTGCTCGCGCCACTTGCGGTCCAGCACCGACAGGACGACGCGGCGCTCCAGCTGGCGGGTCGCCGCCTCGCCCAGCTGCTCCTCGCGGCGCTCGTAGGCCAGCTTGACGTCGCTCAGCACCTCCTCGAGGAGCAGCTCGCGCGTGATCTGGTTGCGGCCGCCGGCCTCCTCCTCGAGGTCGGCCACCGACAGGCTGATCGGGTACAGCGTCCCCAGGGCGGTCACGAGCTGGTCGAGGTCCCAGTCCTCGGCGAAGCCGTCCGCCGTCGCGGCGGTGATGTAGCCGGTCACCACGTCCTCGACGAAGTGGGCGACCTGCTGCTGCAGGTCCTCGCCCTCGAGCACGCGACGGCGCTCGTCGTAGATGACCTGGCGCTGGCGGTTGAGGACGTCGTCGTACTTCAGGACGTTCTTGCGGATCTCGAAGTTGCGGGCCTCGACCTGGCCCTGGGCGCTCTGGATCGCCCGGCTGACCACCTTGGACTCCAGCGGCATGTCGTCGGGGAAGCCGGTGCGCGACATCAGCGACTCGGCGGCGCCGGAGTTGAACAGGCGCATCAGGTCGTCGCGCAGGGAGAGGTAGAAGCGCGACTCCCCCGGGTCGCCCTGGCGGCCCGAGCGCCCGCGCAGCTGGTTGTCGATGCGCCGCGACTCGTGGCGCTCGGTGCCCAGCACGTAGAGCCCGCCGAGCTCGACGACCTCGTCGTGACCGGACCGCACGGCGTCCTCGGCCTCGGCGAGCACCTGCGGCCACAGGGCCTCGTACTCCTCGGGCTTCTCGGCCGGGTCCAGGCCCTGCTCGTGCATGCGGCTGACCGCCAGGAACTCGGCGTTGCCGCCGAGCATGATGTCGGTGCCGCGGCCGGCCATGTTGGTGGCGACGGTCACGGAGCCCTTGCGGCCCGCCATGGCGACGATGGCCGCCTCCCGGGCGTGGTGCTTGGCGTTGAGCACCTCGTGGCGCACGCCGCGCTTGGCCAGCTGGGCGCTGAGCCGCTCGCTCTTGCTCACGCTGGTCGTGCCGACCAGGACGGGCTGGCCCGCCTCGTGGCGCTCGGCGATGTCCTCCACGACGGCGTCGAGCTTGGCCTCCTCGGTCTTGAAGACGAGGTCGGCCTGGTCGATGCGCTGCATGTCGCGGTTGGTGGGGATCGGGATGACGCCGAGCTTGTAGGTGCCCTGGAACTCGGCCGCCTCCGTCGTGGCGGTGCCCGTCATCCCGCCGAGCTTGTCGTACATGCGGAAGTAGTTCTGCAGCGTGATGGTCGCCAGCGTCTGGTTCTCCGCCTTGACCTCCACGCCCTCCTTGGCCTCGATGGCCTGGTGCATGCCCTCGTTGTAGCGGCGGCCCGACAGGATGCGCCCGGTGTGCTCGTCGACGATGAGGACCTCGCCGTCCTGCACGACGTAGTCCTTGTCGCGCGTGAACAGCTCCTTGGCCTTCACCGCGTTGTTGAGGTAGCCGACGTAGGGCGTGTTCACCGAGTCGTAGAGGTTGTCGATGCCGAGCCGGTCCTCGACCTTCTCGATGCCGCTCTCGAGCACGCCGACGGTGCGCTTCTTCTCGTCGACCTCGTAGTCCTGCTCGATCGTGAGACCGCGGGCGACCTTGGCGAACTCGGCGTACCAGCGCGTGGCATCACCCTGCGCCGGGCCGGAGATGATGAGCGGCGTGCGCGCCTCGTCGATGAGGATCGAGTCCACCTCGTCGACGATCGCGAACGCGTGGCCGCGCTGGACCATCTCGCTCGTCTGCCACGCCATGTTGTCGCGCAGGTAGTCGAAGCCGAACTGGGTGTTCGTGCCGTAGGTGATGTCCAGCGCGTACTGCTCGCGCCGCTGCTCCGGCCGCATGCCGTCGGTGATGCAGCCCGAGCTGACGCCGAGGAAGCGGAAGACGCGCCCCATCAGCTCGCTCTGGTAGGACGCGAGGAAGTCGTTCACCGTGATGACGTGGACGCCCCGCCCGGTGAGGGCGTTCAGGTAGGCCGGCAGCGTCGCGACGAGCGTCTTGCCCTCGCCCGTCTTCATCTCGGCGATGTTGCCGAGGTGCAGCGCGGCACCGCCCATCACCTGGACGTCGAAGTGGCGCTGGCCGAGGCTGCGGCGGGCCGCCTCGCGGCAGTTGGCGAAGGCCTCCGGGAGCAGGTGGTCGAGGGACTCGCCGTCGGCGATGCGCTCGCGGAAGCGCTCGGTCTCCTCGCGCATCTCGGCGTCGGTGAGCTTCTCGAAGTCCTCCTCGAGGGCGTTGACCTGGTCGGCCAGGCCCTGCAGCCGCTTGACCGAGCGGCCCTCGCCGGCCCTCAGCAGCTTCTCGAGCATCCCCACGTCGCGCGCTCCCTCGTCGTCCGCGCGCGCGGAGCGCCCTGTCGGGCTCCCGCGGCGCTGGTCAGGTCGGCCGTCATGCTACGCACGCAGGGCGTGCCGACGGTCACGCCTCGCAGTCGCGGGACGAGCTCGGGAGGCGCTGGGGCGCGCGTCAGCCGGCGACGAGGTCCTGCTGGTCGGGGTGGTCCTCGAGGTAGGAGGCGACGTACGCGCAGTCGGGGCGCAGGTGCAGCCCGCGCCCGCGCAGGTCGTCGAGCACCGCGCCGACGAGCCGGCCCGCCAGCCCCTCGCCCTGGCGGTCCTCGCGGGTGACCGTGTGCGTCAGCGCCACCACGCCCTCGCCCGCGGGCTCGAACGCCAGCACCACCACCTCCTCGTCGCCGTCCAGCAGGACGTAGCTGTCCTCGCGCCGGTCCACGGTCGTCTGCGTCGCCATGCGCGCCACCCTGCCTCCGGCGGGCCCCGCGCGCCCGCTCGGGCGCTCTCCCTGGCGACGCCCGCCCCGAGCCGACCCGGTCAGGGGGCGACCGACGGGAACCTCGTTGCCCGAGGGGCGCAGGGCGCGGCAGGGTCGCCCGGTGACCACCCCGAGCGCCCGGGCGACGCCCGACCGACCGCCCGAGCTGCTCGCGGCGGGAGGCGTCCTCCTGCGCGCGTACCGGCCGGACGACGTCGACGCCGTCCTGGCCACGGCCACCGACGAGACCTTCGCGCGGTGGACGACCGTGCCGGTGCCGAGCCGGCGCGCCGACGCCGAGCGCTTCGTCCTCGAGGTCGTCCCGGCGGGCTGGGCGAGCGGTGACGTCCTGACGTGGGCGCTCGAGGTGGACGGCGCGCACGCCGGGAACGTGGGCCTGCGCACCACCGCGACCCCGGGCGTGCTCTCCGTGGGCTTCGGCCTGGACGCCGGCCACCGCGGTCGCGGCGTCCTCTCGGCGGCGCTGCGCACCCTGCTGCCGTGGGCGGCCGAGCACGGGTGCGAGGCGGTGCGCTGGAGCGCCCACGTCGGCAACTGGGCGAGCCGGCGCGTCGCGTGGGCGACGGGCTTCCGCGTGGAGGGCACCGTCCGCCGGGCGGAGGCCCAGCGCGGGCAGCTGCGCGACTGCTGGACGGGCACCTGGTGCGCCGGGGACCCGACCACCCCCGCGACCACCTGGCTCGACGTGCCGCGCGTCGACCTCGGCGACGTCGTCCTGCGCCCGTGGGCCGACGAGGACGTCCCCCGCGTCGTGGAGGCGTGCACCGACCCGCTCACCCGGCAGTGGCTGCCCCACCTGCCGGACCCCTACGAGCCGGAGCAGGCCGCCGGCTTCGTCGAGAGCACGCGCCTGGGCGCCGCCGAGGGGCACGCGGTCGGCTGGTGCGCGGCGGACGCGCGCACCGACCTGGCGCTGGCCTCCGTGACCCTCTTCGGCCTGGGCCAGGGCGGGCGCCCCGCGGAGCTGGGGTACTGGGCGCACCCGGACGCCCGCGGGCGAGGCGTCGTCACGAGCGGGGTGCGGGCAGCCGCGCGCCACGCCCTGCTGCCGGCGGACGTCGGCGGACTGGGCCTGCCCGCCGTCCTCCTGCGCGCCGAGCCCGGCAACGCGCCCAGCCGCGCCGTCGCGCAGCGCGCGGGCTTCGCGAGCGCCGGCTGGGACCTGGCGCCGGGGCTCCCCGAGCAGGGCCCGACGACGCTGGACCGCTTCGTCCTGCGCGCCCAGGACCTGCCGCCCGCCTGACGCGCCTCTGCTGGCACTTCGTCGTCACTTCGCCGTCCGAGAGCGCCCCTCCCGGCACCTCGTCGCCTCTCTGCCGTCTGGGGGCCGCCACTCCCGGCACTTCGTCGTCACTGTGCCCTCCGGGGGCGCCACTCCCGGCACTTCGTCGTCACTGTGCCGTCCGAGGGCCGCCTCTCCCGGCACCTCGTCGTCACTCCGCCGTCCGGGGGCGCACCCGACGGCAGAGAGGCGACGAGGTGCCGGGCTCAGGTGCGCGCGAGGGCCTCGGCCAGGCGCGGAGCCAGGTCACCGGGGCCGGCGACGGCGACGTCGTCCAGGCCGAGCCAGCTCGCCGTGGAGCGGAGCTCGCCGGCCAGCTCGTCGGCGACGTGCTCGGGCGCGTGCGGCTCGGCCCACGCGGCTTGCACGCGCAGGACGCCCGCCGACCGGTCGGCCTTGAGGTCGACCCGCGCGACGAGCTCGCCGTCGAGGAGGAGCGGCAGCACGTAGTACCCGTGCACGCGCTGGGCCGCGGGCACGTAGATCTCCAGGCGCAGCCGGACGCCGAAGAGCGCCTGCGTCCGGGAGCGCTCGAAGACGAGGGAGTCGAAGGGGGACAGCAGCGCCCGACCGCTCACGCGCCGGGGGAAGGCCGCGTCGCGGTGCAGCAGCGCCGGGCGCGCCCAGCCCCGGACGGCGACGGGGGCGAGGACGCCGTCCTCGACCAGCTCCTCGACGGCGCGGCGGCTCTGGGCGGGCCGCAGCCGGAAGTAGTCGCGCAGGTGCGCCTCGGTGGCCACGCCCAGGCTGCGCGCCGAGAGGGCCACGAGCTCCCGCACGGCGTCGGCCTCCGGCAGGTCGGGAGCCGACGAGACCTCCGGCGGCAGGACCCGCTCGGGGAGGTCGTAGCGCCGCTCGAATTGCGGCGTCCGCCCGGCGGCCGAGAGCTCGCCGGACCAGAACAGCTGCTCCGCGGCGGCTTTCACGTCCCGTGCGGGACCGGCCAGGACGGCGTCCGTGGGCGGGACCATCCACGAGCCGGCCGAGCTGCGCGGCGCCCCCGGGTGCAGCCGCGCCGTCACCTGCGCGGCGGTCATCGCCCCGCCGTCACCCACGACGTCGAGCACGTCCTGCAGCAGCCGCGGGCGCTCGGCGAGGATGCGCCGGTAGCGGCCCCACGCCTCCTCGGCGGCGCGCGCCATCCGCCAGCGCAGCAGCCGGTGGGTGCGGGGCGGCACGAGGCTGGCCTCGTGGGCCCAGTACTCGACGAGCCGCCGCGGCGGGCGCTCGGCGGCGCGGCGCAGCAGGTCGTCGTCGTAGGGGCCCAACCGGCTGAAGACCGGCAGGCGGTGGCTGCGGGCGACCACGTTGACCGAGTCGATCTGCAGGAGCCCGACCCGGTCGAGCACCCGCTGCAGGTGCCGCACGGTCGCAGGACCAGCCGGTCGCGGGTCGGTGAACCCCTGCGCGGCCAGCGCCGTCCGGCGGGCCTGGGCCGCGGTGAGGACCTCGCGCCGGCGACCGCCCGGCGACGACGCCGCCCGTGCGCTGCTCACCACGGCGGGGATGCTGCCACGCCCCTGCGGTCCGCGCCCCCGCCCGACCCCGGCCCGGGTGCCCGTGGCGCCCGGCCCCTAGCCCCCGGGGCTGGCCCGGACCTCGGGGCTGGCCCGGACCTCGGGGCTGGCGCAGACCCCGAACCCGCTCAGGCCTCGGGCTCGAGCAGCTTCTCCTTGACCGCGTACATGGCCGCCTCCATGCGCGAGTGCAGCTGCAGCTTCTCGAGCAGGTTCCGCACGTGGTTCTTCACCGTGTTCTCGGAGATCCACAGCTCTCCGGCGATGTCGCGGTTCGACCGGCCGCGAGCCACCAGGCGCAGGACCTCGAGCTCCCGGGCCGTCAGCCGGGGTGCGGGGACGGCGGGGGCGTCCGGCGTCACCGGGCCGCGACGGCTCAGCGCGGCGAACTCGGCGAGGAGGTGGCTGGCCATCGAGGGGCTGATGAGGGACTGCCCGCCGTGGACGGCGCGCAGGCTCGCCGCGACCTCCTCGGGCGGCACGTCCTTGAGCAGGTAGCCGTTGGCCCCCGCCTGCACGGCGCTGAAGAGGTCGGCCTCGTCCTCGCTCATGGTCAGCATCACGATCCGGGTGCTGGGCGCCACCTCGCGGATGGCCGCGCAGGCCTCGATCCCGCTGCGCCGGGGCATGCGCACGTCCATCAGCACGACGTCCGGGAGCAGCTCCTCGGCGCGGGCGATGGCCTCGCTGCCGTCGCTGGCCTCCCCGACGATGACGATGTCGTCGTCGAGCTCGAGGACGCGCTCCAGGCCGCGGCGGTACAGGACGTGGTCGTCGACCACGAGCACCCTGATCGGGTCGGCGGCGGAGGGCTCCACGCGCGCGACCACCGCCGAGGAGCTCCGGCCGCCGTCCTCCCAGGCGCGTCGGCCGTCGACTCGGCTCCTGGCGTCCGAGCCCCCGGCCACCTCCGTGTTCCGGCTGGCGACGTCCATGGTCCTCCCGTCCGTGCCGGCCCGCTCGTCGCGCGCCGGTGGCCCGCAGGAGCATGCCAGCGCACGCCCCCACCCGTCTCCACCGGATCGTCACGATCGAGCCACGGCCTGAGCGCGCCCAGCCCCGGGGCCGCGAAGGACCGGTGTCCGACTTCTTCGCCGCCGCGAGCCGGGCGGTTGGGTGGGGTTCGGTCCGGATCGCACCGAGGCCCGCGGTGCGGTCGCTGCGACCGCACCGCGGGCCCGCGGTCTCGTGCGTCCGGCGCTCCCTCCTGGGGGCCGAGGAGGTTCAGGCGCCGAGGCGCTCCGGTGCCACGAGCTCCTGGTCCGCCGGGTCGGGAGCCGCCTCCTCGGGCGCCTCCTCGAGCCGGATGACGCCGTAGCTCCAGCCGCGACGGCGGTACACCAGGCTCACGGCTCCCGTGCTGCGGCAGAGGAACAGGTAGAAGTCGTGGCCGAGCGCCTCCATCTGTGCGAGCGCCTCGTCGACGCTCATCGGGTGCGCGAGGTGGGTCTTCTCCCGGATGCGCACCGGGGAGGCGCCGACCGCGTCGGCGAGGCCGTGCTCGTCCTCCTCGCCCGCCCCCAGCGTGCCGACGACGGTGGCGACGTCCGCCGCCGCCGCGTCGTCGGGCTCCGGCGGGGCGGCGTCCGGCACCTCGGAGCTCGCAGCCCCCTCGGGGACGGCCGCCAGCGGCGGGAGGTCGGCGCCGTCGACCGGGACGCCGCGCCGCACCGACGGCGGCGTCTGGCGGCCGTGGTGGACCTTGCGGCGGTCGCGCAGGCGCCGCAGCCGCTCGAGCAGCTTCTCCTCGGCCAGGTCCAGGGCGCCGTGCACGTCGTCCGCGCACGCCTCGGCCCGCACGACCTCGCGGCGGTGGCGCAGCGTCAGCTCGACGCGCTCGCAGCTCTGCGGCTGGCGCTGGTTGGGCTCGTGGCTGACCACGACGTCGAGGCGGTCGGCGCGGGGAGCGATCTGCTCGACCTTCGCGAGCTTCTCCTCGAGGTGACGGCGGAACCTCTCCGGCACGGTCGTGTGGCGGCTGGTGAGCGTGATCTCCATCGGTCCTCCTGCGTGGGGGGTGGGACTCGCCCCGCCGCCGTCGGCGTCCTGGCCGTGGCGGCGGTCGCTCGGTGCTCAGGCACCACCTCCCCGCGACGGTGCGGGAAGGGAGCGAGCCCCGGACGACAGGCGCCCGGGGAGCAGGGGGGCGAGCGGCCGCGCCGGCGTCGCGTCGGGGCGCCGGGCGTCATCGCGAGGAGCCTCGGCACCGGGTGCGTGGGCGCGGGGGTCCCCGCCGCCGGAGCGCTCGCGGCGGAGGGGCTCAGGGCGGAGGACCCGCGCGACGAGGTGCCCGGGGCGCCGCACGGCCGACGTCGCCCGGCGGGTGTCGCGGGCGCGCGCCGAGCCCGGGGACGACCGCCGGTGGAGCTCCATGTCGGGACGCTAGCGGCCATCCGGCGGCGGCGACACCCCGGCCCGCCGTCCGGGTGCCCTCCGCCCACGAGCCGCCGGGTGCGCACGGGGAGGGGCGAGGACGGGACCGTCCCCGTCCCGGTCACGGCGCGTGACCTGGCGCGGCCGGCCCTGAGCCGCAGACGGTCTCGGCGCGCCGGAGCACCTCGCGCGCCGACGGTCGCCTCGCGGCCGCCGACCGGGGCTCGTGACGATCGGTCACCAACCGTCGCCGGAGGTGTCTCGACAGGTCGGGGCCTGGCCCGCTCCCGCCCCGCCGGGCGGTGCCGGGAGGCGGTGCCGCGAGGACCACGGCACCGCCCAGGACGCGGGTGCCGACGCCGGACAGGACCCGGGCGGCCTCGGCGAGCGTCGAGCCCGTGGTGACGACGTCGTCGACGAGGAGGCACCGGGCCGGGGGGCGCCCGCGCAGGTGCAGCGCTCCGCGGCGGGCCGCCGCGCGCTCGGTCGCCGTGCGCCCCACCTGGTCCCCCGCGCCGGCCCGCAGCGCCAGCACGGGCTCGACCCGCACGCGCACGCCCCGGTGCCGCAGCGAGCGGGCCCACCGCCGGGCGAGGTCGGCCACGAGGTCGTCGCCCCGGGCCCGGACGGCCGCCCGGGTGGAGGGCACCGGCACGAGCGCGAGGGTCTCGGCCCCGTCGCCGTCGCGCACGGCGGCGAGGACCGCGCCCTCCCCCGCGCGTCGCAGCGCGTCGGCGAGCACCGGCGACAGGTCGTGGCGCCCCCGCTCCTTCCACGCCAGCAGCAGCCGGCGCGGCGCACCGTCGTAGCGGGCCGCCGCGCGCACGGGCGGCGCGCCCGGCGCGGTGTGCTCGACCCGGCCCAGGGGCGGGGCGGCGAGGGACCACCGGCAGGTCGGGCAGAGGGCCACGTCCTCGCGCTCGCAGCCCGGGCAGTCCACCGGCCACACCAGCCGGCCGAGGGCGGTCAGCGCGGCGCGCGCCGGCCCGGGCGGCGGGGCGTGGCGGGCGGTGGTGCTCACGGGCGCCAGCGTGGTCGCCCCGGCCCCGGCGCCGGCTCGCGGCGGCGGGACTGGGGACGACGGGCGCCGTCCACAGGGAGAGCGCACGGCCCCGGCGTGCCCGGGGGCCGGACGAGGCGCGGGGTCGGTGCGCGGAGGAGGGGGCGCGGAGGTGGGAGCCGGTGCGCGGAGGCGTCAGCCCGGGTAGGACGGGTCGGTCGAGGTCTCGGAGCCGGGCCGCACGACCCAGGCCTGCCCAGCCGGCTCCAGGACCCCGCCGTCCGGCGCGTCGAGCAGGACCCGCACGGCGCCCTCGGCGGTGGTCAGGCGCTCGACCCCCTCCGGCACGTCGGAGGTCCTGATGGAGGAGCCGTCGACCACCACCCGCAGCAGCTGCTGGGAGCCCTCCGCGAGGGCTCCCAGCGCGACGACCGTGACGGGGTCCGCCCAGCCCACGTCGGTGACGGACGCGAGACCGGGCAGCGGTGAGCGCTCGGGCACCTCGAGGCGCTCGGGCGCGCCGTCCCCGGCGCGCACGACCGCGGCCACGTCCAGGTGCGCGGCGCCGTCCTCGAGCGAGGCCACCACGACGCGGGCGCCGTCGCGCGAGACCTGCAGCGCGAGGACGCGGCGCCCCGCGAGCCACGGGGCCCGCACGCGCACGACCTCGCCGCTGGCGTCCACGGCCAGCAGCCGGCCGCCCTCCACGGCTGCCGGCGTGGTCCACACCCAGCCGCTCGGGTCGACGCTGGGCGGCACGAGGGAGTCCCCGGTCAGCACGGTCCGCAGCCCCGGGTCACCGGCGCCGCCGGGCTCCTCGGGCAGGCCCACGAGCAGCTGGCTGCGCTGCTGCACGAGCACCGCGAAGAGCCCGCCGACCCCCGCGGCGGGGTCGCTCGGCAGCAGGGCGGAGACGTCCAGGAGGTCCGGGACCACCTGCGCGCCGTCGCCGTCGAGACGGGCGAGCCGCCCGCCGGAGAGGACCACCGGCGCCGACGCGAGCGCGGTGCCGTCCACGAGGCCCGGGTCGGCGGTCGGCACCTGCAGGGCGCTGCCCTCGGCGGAGAGCTGGACGTCCCGCACGCCCGGCACGGACCGCAGGGTGGCGCGCAGCTGGGCCCGCATGAGCGCCCGCTGCTGCGGGTCCGCGTCCCGCGCCTGCACCGACAGGTCGACGACCGCCGTCCCCGCGGGGTCCAGCGGCACCGCCGCCGGGGAGCTCAGCAGGACCGCGCCGGGCGGGAAGGCCGTGGTCACGGCGTCCGCGAGCCAGGGCGAGGGCCCCTCGAGCAGCTCCGCGACGAGGCGCGTCGCGCTCGGCGAGCGCCCCGGGAACCAGCGCACCTCCGGGACCAGCGCCGACCGGGAGGGGTCGAGGAACTGCAGCGGGTAGGCGCGGTAGATCTGCCGGAACACGTTCGAGTCCAGGACCACCTCGTCCGGCGGGTCGCTGACCCGCCAGGCCCCGTCGACGCGCACGACCTCGAGCTCGACGGCGTAGGAGCTGCGGGGCGGCGCCGTGGTCCACCGGCCGTCGCGGTCGACCTCGCCGACGAGCGGCGCCGTCACCCGCACCGTGCGCACAGAGCCCTGCGTGGCCGTGGGCTCCGGGCCGCCCGCGTCGGAGGACGGGACCGGCGAGTCGACGTCGCCCACGACGAGGCCGCCGGCGCCGACGACGACGACCCCCTCGGTGGGGCGCCAGGACTTCACCGAGGTCGGCGTGAGGAACAGGCGGGCGATCGAGTAGTCGTCGTCGAAGGCGGCCGACGCGCGCAGGAAGCCCTCCACGACGCCCTCCGGCGAGGACCCCTCGCGCGGGGGGTCCGCCAGGAGGCGGGGGACGGGGTTCGGCGCCAGCTGGGCCGGGCCCTCGAAGACCGCCCCGTCGCGGGGCAGGTCGACGCAGCCGGTGACGAGCAGCAGGACGGCGAGGAGGGCGGCCGCCGCGCGCGGCGCCCGCGCGCCGGACCGGGCGCTCCCCCCGCCCGCGGCGCGGCGACCCGCGCGCCCGGCGCCCGTCCCGCGGTCAGCCACGACGCCCGGCCGGGGGCGGGACGACGGGCAGGGACGCCGTCGCGATGGCGTCGGCGGCCGCCTCCGTGCCGGCGTCCCCCCACGCGCCGGGCGAGCCCGCGGCGCTGGGGACGAGCACCACGCCCGGCAGGGTCTCGACGAGGACGCTGGGGGCCGAGGGGTGGTCCGGAGGGGCCGCGGGGGCCAGGTCGAGCGGCATCGGCAGGGGGGACATGCCCACGTCGCCCTCCGCCGTCCGCGGCAGCAGGAGGCGGAAGGCGGCCCCGAGCCCGAGCTGGCCGACGACCTCGAGGCGGCCGCCGTGCAGGACGGCGTCCTCCGTCGCGATGGCCAGCCCGAGCCCGCTGCCCCCCGTCGTGCGGGCCCGGGCCGGGTCGGCACGCCAGAAGCGGTCGAAGACCCGCTCGGCGTCCTCGGGCCGCAGCCCGATGCCGTGGTCGCGCACGAGCACGGCCACCGCGGTCTCGTCGGCGGCCAGCTCGACCTCGACGGGGCGCCCCTCGGCGTGCTCGACGGCGTTGAGGACGAGGTTGCGCAGGACCCGTTCGACGCGGCGGGCCTCGACCTCCGCCGTCACCGGCTCCGCCGGCACCGAGACCTCCACGGCCACCGACTGGGCCGTGGCCACCGGCTCGGCGTGCTCGACGACGCGGACGACGAGCGCCCGGAGGTCCACCGGCTCGGCGTCCAGGGCCGCGGCACCGGCGTCGAAGCGGCTCATCTCGAGCAGGTCGGCCAGCAGCGCCTCGAAGCGGTCGAGCTGCGTCATCAGCAGCTCCGCCGACCGGGAGGCCGCGGGCTCGAGGTCGCCGCGGGCCTCGTGCAGCACCTCCCCCGCCATCCGCATCGTCGTCAGCGGCGTGCGCAGCTCGTGGGAGACGTCGGAGACGAAGCGCTGCTGCAGGTGCGAGAGCGCCGCCAGCCGGGTGATCTGCCGCTGCAGGGACCCGGCCATCTCGTTGAAGGAGCGCCCCAGGGCGGCGAGGTCGTCCTCGCCCCGGACGTCGACGCGCTGGTCGAGGTCGCCGGCCGACATCCGCGCGGCGGCCTCCGCCGCCTCCCGCACGGGCCGCACGACGAGACGGGTGACCACGGAGACGACGCCGCCCAGCAGCAGCACGAGCAGGAGCCCGCCGACGACGAGGACGCGCTGGACGGCGTCGAGCGTCGCCTGCTCCCGCGACAGGTCGATGACGAAGTAGAGCTCGTGCTCGCCGGCCAGGGCGAGGTCGACCCGCTGGCCCACCGCGAGGGCGGGGACGCTGCCCTCGCCCCTCGGCAGCGGGACCGGCGCCGCCTGCTGCGCGTCCTTGGTCTGCACCGCGTCGCGCAGGGCGTCGGGCAGCAGGCCGGGGGTCAGGCCGTCGCTGGCGATGCCGGTGACGGTGACCGACGCCCGGCTCTCCGGGACCCGCAGCAGGAGGATGCCCGCCGCTCCCTCGCCCCCGACGGACTCCAGCTGCTCGCGGTTGTCGGCCAGGAACTGCTGCAGCTCCACGGACGTGGGCACGTCCGCCTGGTCCAGCCGCTCCTGGAAGGCGCGCGCTCCCACCGCGGCCTCCTCGAACGCCTGGGTCCGGCGCGCGTCGAACAGGCGCTCGCTGATGGCGTCGGCGAGGAAGCCGCCGACCACCGCCATGGTCAGGGCGGACAGGGCGACGGTCAGGCCCACCACGCGCACCTGCAGGGAGCGGCGCCACCGCTGCGCCGCCCCGGTGCCCGCCGCGCTCAGACGCCGCGCTACGCGCCCCGCCACGCGCTCAGCCCGCGTCCGCCGCCCCCGCGCCGGCCGACGGGGCCGACGGGGCCGCGGCGTCCTCGGCCCTCACCGCGCCGGCGCCGGCGCGGTAGCCGACGCCCCGGACGGTGAGCACGACCTGGGGGTGCTCGGGGTCGTGCTCGATCTTGCTCCGCAGCCGCTGCACGTGGACGTTGACGAGGCGGGTGTCGGCCTGGTGCCGGTACCCCCACACCTGCTCGAGCAGCACCTCGCGGGTGAAGACCTGCCAGGGCTTGCGCGCCAGGGCCGCGAGGAGGTCGAACTCCAGCGGGGTCAGGGCGATCTGCTGGTCCCCGCGCGAGACCGAGTGCCCGGCGACGTCGATGACGAGGTCGCCGGCGCGGAGCGTCTCGGGGACCTCGTCCTCGGTGCGGCGCAGGCGCGCCCGCACCCGCGCGACGAGCTCCTTGGGCTTGAACGGCTTGGGCACGTAGTCGTCGGCCCCGGACTCCAGGCCGGCGACGACGTCGGTGGTGTCGCTGCGCGCCGTGAGCATGACGATCGGCACGTCGGACTCCGCCCGGATGCGGCGGCAGACCTCGATGCCGTCGACGCCCGGCAGCATGAGGTCGAGCAGGACGAGGTCCGGCTTGTCCTCGCGGAAGGCCGCGAGGGCCCCGGACCCGTCGGCGCAGAAGGTGGGGGTGATGCCCTCACCGCGCAGCACGATGCCGATCATCTCCGCGAGCGCTGTGTCGTCGTCGACCACGAGGACGCGAGGGGTCATGGGGCCATGCTGTCATCCCCGGCGCGGACCACCCCCGAGCCGGTGCGCGGAGGCCGGCGACCAGCGCCCGTCCCCGCTGCTCCTCCGCCGCCGTCGCGCCCGCTCGGCCGCGCGTCACCCGATGTGCGGAGATCGGGCCGGTGAGGGCCCGCCGACCCGCTGCGGACGCGCGGTGCGGCGAGCCCGGGTGACATGCTGCCGCGGGCGCGACGGTGCGCCGAACCGCCCGCGCGCCCAGCCCACCCCGGAGGACAGCAGAGACCATGACCGAGCAGACCGACGCCCCGACCACCGACGAGACCGTCGAGCCGGCCACCGGACGGCGCCTCCGCCTCAGCGTCATCGGCACCGGCTACCTCGGCGCCACGCACGCCGCGGCGATGGCCGAGCTCGGCTTCGACGTCGTCGGCGTGGACGTCGACCCCGCCAAGGTCGCGGCGCTGTCCGCCGGCGAGGTGCCCTTCTACGAGCCCGGGCTGCCCGAGCTGCTCGTGCGCGGGGTGGACTCGGGCCGGCTGCGCTTCACGACCGACCTCGCGGAGGCGGCCGCCTTCGCCGACGTCCACTTCGTGTGCGTCGGCACCCCGCAGCGCCCGGGCTCCAACGGCGCCGACCTGCGCTACGTCGAGGCGGCCTTCGAGGGGCTCGCCCAGCACCTGACCCACGACGCCCTCCTGGTGGGCAAGTCGACCGTGCCGGTCGGCACCGGCGCCCGGCTGGCCGCCCGCGTCCGCGAGATCGCCCCCGCCGGCCTGCGCGTCGAGCTCGCCTGGAACCCCGAGTTCCTCCGCGAGGGCAAGGCCGTCCAGGACACGCTCACCCCCGACCGCGTCGTCGTCGGCGGCGCCTCGGAGTGGGGTGACGACCTGCTGCGCCAGGTGTACGCGCGGGCGGTCGCCGACGGCACCCCCTTCATCGCCACCGACCTGCCCACCGCCGAGCTGGTCAAGGTGTCGGCCAACGCCTTCCTCGCCACGAAGATCAGCTTCATCAACGCCATCTCGCAGGTGTGCGACAAGGCCGGCGCCGACGTCACCGTCCTCGCCGACGCCCTGGGCCACGACGTGCGGATCGGCCGGCAGTTCCTCAACGCCGGCCTCGGCTTCGGCGGCGGCTGCCTGCCCAAGGACATCCGCGCCCTCATGCACCGCGCCGGCGAGCTCGGCGCCGACTCCCTCGTCGACCTCATGCAGGACGTCGACGAGATCAACATGTGGCAGCGCCAGCGCGTCATCGACATGGCCGTGCAGGCCTGCGGCGGCAGCGTGCTCAACCGGCGCATCGGCGTCCTCGGGGCGGCGTTCAAGCCCGACACCGACGACGTGCGCGACTCCCCCGCCCTCAACGTCGCCGCGGGGCTGCACCTGCGCGGGGCCCAGGTCGTCGTCTTCGACCCCAAGGCGGGCGACACCGGCAAGCGGATCTTCCCGTCGCTGACCTACGGCGCCAGCACCGAGGAGGCCGTCACCGGCGCCGACGTCGTGCTCGTGCTCACCGAGTGGCCCGAGTTCCGCACCGCCGACCCGTCGGCCCTGCTGGAGCTGACCAAGCCGGGCGCGACCGTCATCGACGCCCGCAACTGCCTGCCGGTCGACGCCTGGCGCGAGGCCGGCTGGACCTACCGCGGGCTCGGCGCGGCGCGCTGAGGACGCCGCTGGCCGACCGGCTCTCCTCGGTCGGCCAGCGAGCTCGCGCTCGGCGAGAGACGAGACCGGCCGGCGAGGACCTCGGGTCCTCGCCGGCCGGTCTCGTCTCTGGACCGAGCCCCGACGTGCGCGTCGAGGGGCCGGTCAGTACGCCCCGCGCCCCTTGACGACGGAGCCGACCGTCTTCCACAGGATCATCGCGTCGGTCGCGGGCGACCAGCTCTCGACGTAGCGCACGTCGAGGCGCTCGGACTCCTCGGCGGAGAGGTTCGAGCGGCCGCTGACCTGCCACAGGCCGGTGATCCCCGGCTTGACGGCGAAGCGGCGGTGCATGTCGGGGCGGTAGCGGTCGACCTCCGAGCGCAGCGGCGGACGCGGCCCGACGAGCGACATCTCGCCCTTCAGCACGTTGAAGAGCTGGGGCAGCTCGTCGAGGGAGTAGCGGCGCAGCACGCGACCGATCGGCGTGATGCGCGGGTCGCCCTTCATCTTGAACAGGACGCCGTTGCCCTCGTTGGCCACCATGAGCTCGGGCAGCTTCTCGTCGGCCCTGTCCACCATGCTGCGGAACTTCAGCATGTCGAAGTGCTGGCCGTCCTCGCCCACGCGCTCCTGGCGGAAGAAGACGGGCCCGGGGCCCGAGCGCTTCACCAGCACGGCGAGGGCGACCAGCACGGGTCCGAGCACCGCGACGCCCAGCGCCGCACCCACGCGGTCGATGACGTTCTTCACGAGCGCGCGGACGCCGCGCAGCTCGGGGCGCTCGAGGTGGAGCAGCGGCAGCCCGGCCACGGGGCGGATGGCCACGCGGGGTCCGGCGACCTCCGCGATGCCGGGGGCGACGACCAGCTCGGCCGTCGTCTCCTCCAGGCGCCAGCCGAGCCGGCGCAGCCGCCGGGTGTCCATCTCGGCGCAGGGCAGCACGGCCACGGTCTGGATGCCGTCGCGGCGCACGACGTCCACGACGTCGTCGAACCCGCCGAGCACCGGCACCGAGAGGCCGTCGACGTCCGCGGACGCGGTGGTGCAGCAGCCGACGACCTGCATGCCCTGCTGGGGGGCGCGCTCCAGCTGGGCGACGAGGTCGCGGACGCTCTCGGCCCGCCCCACCACCAGCGTGGTCGCCGTGCGGCGACCGGCCCTGCGCAGCTGGTGCACGCGGCGGCGCATCGCCAGCCGGGCCAGGAGCGTGAGCAGCAGCGCCAGCGGCAGGGCGACGACGACGTAGCCGCGGGCGACCTGGAGGTCGAAGGCGAAGGCGGTCGTGGACACGGCCGCGACCACGCTCACCCCGGCGAAGCCGACGCGGCGCACCTCCTCGGGGCCGCTGAACAGGAAGCGGGACTCGTAGCCCCGCATCACCGCGACGGCGGCGACCCACAGGAGCGGCAGCAGCAGCACCGACCAGGCCGGCTGGTGCGTGATGGCCCACCACCAGCTCGCCGAGTCGGGCTGCCCGAAGCGCACGGCGTAGCCCACGAGCGCCGCCACCAGAGCGGCGCCGCCGTCGACGAGGGGCAGGCTGCGCGTGTAGCGGCGCACCCATCCGGCGTCGCGCGGGTCCTGGGACCGCAGCGCGGCGGCGACGGGCGAGGCGCCCGCGGCGCTCGCGCCCGGGGCCGTCCGCGTCCCGGCCGGCGCGGGGTCGAGCGGTGCGGCGCCCGACGCGCCGGGCGGGGTGGTGGGTCGCGAGGGGCGCGGCACCCGTTCGAGCGCAGGAGCTCCCTGACGTGCGTCCATGGGCTGCGTCCTCCATCACCGGCGCTCGGGGAGCGCATCTCGAGATCACGTTCAGGTGCGGACGCCGGTGTCTCGCTGAAGTCGCCAGGTTACGGGCAGACGACGCGTTCGTCACGGTGGAAGCGGAACTCCTGGTCCGGGGGACTTCTTCGTCGTCTTCCGCTCACGGAGCGTGCCTCGCACTGCGCGTCCGGGCGCCCGGCGTCGCAGCCGGGTGAACCCGCTGTCACCGGTGCGCGCACCTCCTCGCGCGCAGGCCCCGCGTGACAAGATCGCGCGAGGGGCGGTCGGGCGCTCGAGCGCGCCGGTGAAGGGTCGCCCCGGCCCCGGACGACGCGGCCCGCGACCGGCACGAGGAGGACGAGGCGAGGATGACCGAGCACCAGGGCTGGGGGCGCCCCGGCGACGACGAGCGCACGCCCGCGGGGGCGGGTGCCGACGAGGCCCCCGCGACGGGCTGGTCCGTCGGGAGCGGAGCACCGCGGGACGGGGACGCCGGGGCGCCCGGGCAGCCGCCCTCGACCGCCCCGGGGTGGGGACCGCCGCCCGGCGCAGGACCCGCGTGGTCCTCCCCCCAGCGGCCCGGCATCGTGCCGCTGCGCCCGCTCGGCGCGCTGGAGCTCCTCGAGGGCGGCTTCCGGGCCATCAGCGCCAACCCCCGCGTGATGCTCGGCACCAGCGCGGCGGTCTTCGGGGCCGTGGCGGTCCTCTCGCTGCTGCTGGCGCCCCTGTTCGGGAGCGCCTTCGCCGCGGTGCTCAACGAGTCGCTGCCCGCGGCGGGCGCCGGGAGCGAGTTCTCCGCCCTCGACCTCGCCGGCACCGACCCCGTCACGACCGTCGTCTCCCTCGTGGCCACCACCGTCCTGACGGGGCTGCTCGTCCTGTCGGTCAGCGGCTCGGTGATCGGCCGCACCGTCCCCGCGGGCGAGCTCTGGCAGCGGGTGCGAGGGCGCGTGCTGGCCCTGGTCGGGCTGGCGCTGCTCACCGGTCTCGTCTACTTCGCGGTGGTCCTCCTCGGAGCCGGGATCGGCGCCCTCGGGTTCTTCGCCGGCACGGGCGCCGGCGTCGGCGGCCTGGTCCTGGGTCTGCTCGCGGGCGTCGCCGTCGCGGTCTGGCTGGGGACGCGGTGGGCCTTCGCCGCGGTGGCGCTCCTGCTCGAGGGGCGCGGAGTCTTCTCGGCGCTCGGTCGCAGCGCCGGGCTCGTGCGCGGCACGTGGTGGCGCGTCTTCGGCGTCCTCCTGCTCACCTACGTGCTCGTGTCCATCGCCACCGCCGTCCTCGTGGTCCCGGCCGGGGTCGTCAGCGGCGTCATCGACGTCGTCGTGGGCAGCACCGCGGGCAGCGCGCTGGCCGCCTTCGTGACCCTGCTGTTCGGGACGGTCGCGAGCATCCTCGTGCAGCCGTTCGCGTCGGCCGTCGTCGCGCTGCTGTACACCGACCTGCGCATCCGCCAGGAGGGCCTGGACGTGGAGCTCGCCCGGGCCGCCGGCGAGGCAGCGCCCTGACCACCGCCCCGAGCGCCGGAGCCCTGTCGCGGCTGGGCGCCGGCGACGTCGGCCGCGACGAGGCGCAGGACGCCCTCGTGCGCGAGCTGAGCGGCACGGTCTACGCCGAGGCCCGCCCCGGGCCGCTCCAGCAGGCCCTGCGCTGGCTGCGCGACCGCGTCGCCGAGCTGCTCCCCGACGACCTCGACGGCGGCCCCGTGGTGGACGCCCTCGTCGTGGCCGCGCTCCTCGTCCTCGTGCTCGTGGCCCTGCGGGTCGCGGGTCAGGTGGTGCGGCGCGGGCGGGGCGGGGCCGGCGCGCCCGACGACGTCTTCGCCGACGACGCCCGGCGCAGCGCCGACGCCCACCGCGCCCGCGCGGACGCGCTGGCCGCCGAGGGCGACTGGCCCGGCGCCGTCGCGGAGCGCTTCCGCGCCGTCGTCCGCGGGGCGGAGGAGCGGGTGCTGCTCGACGAGCGCCCCGGCCGCACCGCCACCGAGGCCGCCGCGGAGATGGGGGCCGCGCTGCCCGCCGTCGCCGACGACCTGCGCGCCGGCGCCCGCGTCTTCGACGACGTCGTCTACGGGTCGGCGCCCGGCAGCGAGCAGGACGACGCCCGGCTGCGCCGCCTGGACGAGCGCGTGCGCGCCGAGCGCCCCGCCGATGCGCAGCTGCCGTCCGGAGCCGCGCCGTGAGCGCCCCGGCCGCCGTCCGTCCCGCGAGCGCCGGCGGGGCCGGGCACGGGGAGACGGCACCGGACCCGGCGCGCCGCCGCCGTCCGGGCCGGGGCCCTCTCGCCCTCGCCGGGCTGGCGGTGCTCGTGCTCGTGGCCCTCGCGCTCGCCTCGCGCGGCACGGGGCAGGGCGACCTGGACCCCACGAGCCCGGCGCCCGAGGGCGGTCGCGCCGTGGCCCAGGTGCTCGAGGACCTCGGCGTCCCGGTCACGCGCACGACGAGCACCGAGGCGACCCTGGAGGCCGTGCGCGCCGCCGGTCCGGGCGGGGCCGCCGTCCTGGTCGTGCCGACCGCGCCCCTCGGGCGGGCCCAGCTGGAGGACCTGGCGGGCTCGGGCGCGGACCTCGTGCTGCTGGCGCCCCCGGCGGACGACCTCGAGGTGCTGGCCCCGGCGCTGCGCACCGCCGAGGAGATCGAGGCGGCTCCCGCCGTCCCGCCCCAGTGCGACGTGCCGGCCGCCCGGGCGGCCGGACCCGCCACCGGCGGCGGGGCGCTCGTCGAGCCGCGCGACGACGAGGACCCCTCCGTCTCGCTCTGCTACGGCCTGCCGTTCGGCGGCGCCCCCTACGCCGTCGTCGACGGCGACGGCTCGCGGGTCGTCGTGCTCGGCCAGCCCGAGGTCCTGACCAACGAGGCGGTCGCCGACGAGGGCAACGCCGCCCTCGCCCTGCGCACGCTCGGCGCGCGGGACGCCCTGGTCTGGTACCTGCCCGACCCGCTCGACCCCGCGCTGTCCGACGAGCCCCTCCCCCTGTCCGCCCTCGTGCCCCCGGGCCTGGTGCGCGCCGCGCAGGTGCTCGTCGTCGCCGCGCTCCTGCTGCTCCTGTGGCGCGGACGGCGCCTGGGACGCCTCGTGCCCGAGCAGCTGCCCGTCGTCGTCCGCGCCTCGGAGGCCGTCGAGGGGCGCGGACGGCTCTACCGCGCGGCCGGCGACCGCGCGCACGCCGCCGCCGTGCTGAGGTCGGCCTCGCTGGGCCGGCTGGCCGGGCGGCTCGGCGTCCCCGTCTCCGCCGGCACCACCGCCGTCGTCGACGCGACCGCGTCCGCCACCGGCCGGCCGGCCGCCGAGGTGGACGCCCTCTACCGCTCCCCCGCCCCGCGCGACGACGCCGCCCTCGTGGTCCTCGCCGACGCCCTCGACTCCCTGGAGAAGGAGGTCCGCAGCTCGTGACCGAGCCGACGCACCAGCCCGACAGCCCGCCCGCCCCCGTCCCCGACGCGCCCGCCGGCAGCTCCCCGGCCGACCTGCCCGCCGACGGGCTCGCGCTGCCCTCGGCCGACGAGGCCCGCGAGGCCCTCACGGCCGTCCGCGCCGAGGTCGCCAAGGCCGTGGTGGGCCAGGACGTCGCCGTCACCGGCCTCGTCGTCGCCCTCCTCAGCCGCGGGCACGTCCTGCTCGAGGGGGTGCCCGGGACGGCCAAGACCCTCCTCGTCCGCTCCCTCGCCGCCTCGCTGCGCCTGGGCACGGCCCGCGTGCAGTTCACGCCCGACCTGATGCCGGGCGACGTCACGGGCTCCCTCGTCTACGACGCCGGGGTCTCCGACCTCGTCTTCCGCGAGGGCCCCGTCTTCACCAACCTGCTGCTGGCCGACGAGATCAACCGCACCCCGCCGAAGACGCAGGCCTCCCTGCTCGAGGCCATGGAGGAGCGGCAGGTCACCGTGGACGGGCGTCCCCGGCTGCTGCCGCGGCCCTTCGTCGTCGCCGCGACGCAGAACCCCGTCGAGCAGGAGGGCACCTACCCCCTGCCCGAGGCCCAGCTCGACCGCTTCCTGCTCAAGCTGCGGCTGCCGCTGCCGCCGCGCGACGTCGAGCTGGAGGTGCTGCAGCGCCACGCGGGGGGCTTCGACCCCCGCGACCTCGCCGCCGCGGGCCTGCGCCCGGTCGCCGGTCCGGAGCACCTGGCCGCCGGCGCCCGCGCCGTCGGGCAGGTGCGCGTGGCGCCCGAGGTGCTCGGCTACGTCGTCGACGTCGTCCGGGCGACGCGCGAGGCGCCGTCGCTCTCCCTCGGCGTCTCGCCCCGCGGCGCCACGATGCTGCTGGCCACCAGCCGCGCCTGGGCGTGGCTGCAGGGCCGCGACTACGTGACGCCCGACGACGTCAAGGCGCTCGCGCCGGCGACGCTGGGGCACCGCGTCCAGCTGCGCCCGGAGGCCGAGCTCGAGGGCGTGACCGTGGACGCCGTCCTGGCGAGCGTGCTCGCCGGCGTCGCCGTCCCCCGCTGATCCCGCCCGTGGCCGTCACCGGACGCCTCGTCCTGCTGGTCGCCCTCGGCGCCGTCCCGATCGGGCTCCTGCCCGGCTGGGCGCCCGCGCTGACGTGGGCGGTGCTCGTGCTGCTCGCCGTCGTCGTGGACCTCGCGCTGGCGGCGTCCCCGAAGCGGCTGGGGCTCGCGCGCGACGTCCCGTCGGGCGTGCGCCTGGGCGAGCCGGCGACGAGCGCGCTCGTGGTGACCAACCCCGGGCCGCGGCGGCTGCGCGGGCTGGTGCGCGACGCGTGGGGCCCCTCGGCGGGCCCCTCCGGGGACCGGCACCGCCTCGACGTGCCCGCCGGCGAGCGCCGGCGGTTCCTGACGCCCCTGCTCCCGACCCGGCGCGGGGACCGCGAGGGCGACCGCGTGACCGTGCGCGCCCTGGGGCCGCTCGGGCTGGTGGCCCGGCAGCGCTCGCGGGAGGTGCCGGCGTCGCTGCGCGTGCTGCCGCACTTCCGCTCCCGCCGGCACCTGCCCAGCCGCCTGGCGCGCCTGCGCGACCTCGAGGGCCGCTCGGCGACCCAGGTCCGCGGGCAGGGCACGGAGTTCGACAGCCTGCGCGACTACGTCGAGGGCGACGACGTCCGCTCCATCGACTGGCGCGCCACCGCGCGCCGGCAGGAGCTCGTCGTGCGCACCTGGCGGCCCGAGCGCGACCGCCGGGTGCTGCTCGTCCTGGACACCTCCCGGACCGCCGCCGGGCGCGTGGGCGACGCGCCGCGCCTGGACGCGGCGATGGACGCCGCGCTCCTGCTGGCCGCCCTGGCCTCGCGGGCCGGTGACCGGGTGGACCTCGTGGCGGTCGACCGGCGCGTGCGGGCCCGCGTGCAGAAGACCACGGGAGCGGCTCTCCTCCCGGCGCTCGTGCAGGCCATGGCGCCCCTGGAGGCGCGCCTGGTCGAGGCCGACTGGACGCTCGTGGCCCGCACGGTCCGCACGGCCCTCACCCGCCGCGCCCTGGTGGTGCTGCTCACGCCGCTGGAGCCGGCCGCCGTCGAGGAGGGCCTGCTGCCCGTCCTCGGCCAGCTCACGGGCCGCCACCAGGTGGTCGTCGCCTCGGTGACCGACCCGCGCGTCGAGGAGATGCGCGCGCGGCGCGGCGACGCCGTGGAGGTCTACGACGCCGCGGCCGCCGAGCGCGTGCTGCTGGAGACCGACCGGCTCGTCGAGCGCCTCGGGCGCACCGGGGTGCACGTCGTCCGCGGGACGCCCGAGGAGCTGCCGCCGCGGCTGGCCGACGCCTACCTTGCGCTCAAGGCCGCCGGCCGGCTCTGAGGGGCCCTGCCGGCGGCGCCCCCACCCGAGGACGGCAGCGACCCCCCGCCCGGCAGAGCGTCCGCCCCCGGAGGAGTCGGCGGCCTGCGGGCCCCGGAGCCGCCCGCTCGACGACCTCAGGGGGCGTCGGCGGCGTCCACGAGGTCGGCCCGCTGGTCCTCGGGGCGGGTCCCGCGCAGCCGCTGGACGCCGCGCATGCCGTGGTAGACGCCGATCGCCGCGCCCGAGCCGAGCGCGATGCCGCCGAAGACGAGGTCGCCGAGGACCAGCGTGTAGTCGGCGATGCCGATGACCAGCGCCGCGCCGGCGGTCATGAGGTTCACCGGGTCGGAGAAGTCGACCCGGCGCTGCACCCAGATGCGGGCTCCGAGGACGCCGATGAGCCCGTACAGCACCGTGGCCGCGCCGCCGAGGACGCCGGCGGGCACCGAGGCGATGAGAGCGCCCACCTTGGGCGAGAGGCTCAGCCCGAGGGCGGCGAGCGCCGCGACGAGGTAGGCGGCCGTCGAGTACACGCGGGTGGCGGCCATGACGCCGATGTTCTCCGCGTACGTCGTCGTCCCCGAGCCGCCGCCGAGCCCCGCGAGCGCGGTGGCGGCGCCGTCGGCGAAGACCGCCCGACCGGTGAGGCGCTCGACGTCCGAGCCCGTCATGGCGGCGACCGAGGTGACGTGGCCGACGTTCTCGGCGACGAGCACCAGCACGACCGGCAGGAAGAGCCCGAGCACGGCGACGTCCAGCACGGGCGCGGTGAAGGGCGGCAGGCCTACCCAGGCGGCCTCCCCCACGGGGGCGAGGTCGACCTCGCCGCGCACCAGCGCGACGACGTACCCCGCGGCGACGCCGACCAGGATCCCGAGCCGGCCGAGCAGGCCCGTGAAGAGCACCGTCGCGAGGATGATCACGACGAGGGTGACCACCGCGGTGACCGGGCCGGCCTCGACGTTGGCCCGCGCGCTCGGGGCCAGGTTGAGGCCGATGAGTGCGACGATCGTGCCGGTGACCACGGGGGGCATGAGCAGCGCGATCCAGCGGGGCCCGGCGACGTGCACGACGACGCCGACGAGCGCGAGCGCCAGGCCCGTCACCAGGACGCCGCCGAGGGCCGTCGCCACGCCGCCCTGCGCCGTCGCGGCGGCGATGGGCGCGATGAAGGCGAAGCTCGAGCCGAGGTAGCTGGGCAGCCGGCCGCCGGTGACCAGCAGGAACAGCAGCGTGCCGACCGCCGAGAAGAACAGGGTGGTCGACGGCGGCAGCCCGGTGATGAGCGGCACCAGGAAGGTCGCCCCGAACATGGCGACGACGTGCTGGACGCCGATCAGCACCGTCCGCGACCAGACCAGGCGCTCCCCCGGGGCGACCACCTCGCCGGGGCCGACGGTGCGCCCGTCGCCGTGGAGGGTCCAGCCGGAGAACCGTCTGCGGGGTGCGCTCACGGCTGTGGAGCGTAGGGGCCTCCCGGTCACCCGGGTGCCCGGCGAGGACGGCGCGGGCTCAGCCGCGCACGGGAGCGACGTCGCCGACGTCGCCGGCGCGCAGGTCGCCGGTCTCCCCCGCCGCCACGCCCCGACGTCCCAGGACCCCGACGTAGGCGCAGAAGGCCAGGAGCACCAGCGCGCCGATGCCGATGCGGACCGCGGTCGGCCACGGCGCAGGCGTCACGAAGCCCTCGACGACGCCGCTGATCGCGAGGACGCCGACGAGCCCCAGCGCGACGGTGAACAGCGCCCTGCCCTCGGCGGCCAGCGCGTCCGCGCGCGTGCGCGCCCCGGGGGCGACCCAGGCCCAGAACAGGGCGAGGCCGGCCGCGGCGGCGACGAAGACGGCCGTGAGCTCCATCAGTCCGTGCGGGAGGATGAAGGCGAAGAAGACGTCGCCGCGGCCGTAGGCGAACATCACCCCCGCCGTCGAGCCCACGCCCAGCGCGTTCGCCGCGATGATGTAGAGCACGAAGACGCCCGTGATGCCGAAGGCCACGCACAGCGCGGCGATGCGCGCGTTGTTCGTCCACACCTGCCCGGCGAAGGACGCCGGGGTGTTCTGGGAGTAGTAGTCGACGAAGTCGCGGTCGACGAGCTGGCGGAGCTCCTGCTCGCTGCCGATCGAGGCGATGACGGCGGGGTCGGACGCCGTCCAGACCGCCACGGCCGTCGCGAGCGCCAGGAACACCGCGGCGACGCCCACCACCACCCAGCGGATGCGGTAGACGGCCACCGGGAAGGAGACCAGCAGGAAGCGAGCCGCCTCGCGCCACACGGGCTCGCGCACCCCGCCGATGCGGCTGCGGGCGCGCGCCACGAGCCGCGAGAGCCGGGAGACGAGCACGGGGTCGGGGCTGCTCGCCTGCAGCACCGACAGGTGCGTGGCCGTGCGCTGGTACAGGCGCAGCAGCTCGTCGGCGTCGGCGCCCTGCAGCCGGCCCCGGCGGAGCACCTCCTCCAGGCGCAGCCAGGTGGGCTCGTGCACCTGCACGAAGGCGTCGACGTCCACCGGTGCTCCCCTGCGGTCCGCGGCGCCCGGGCAGCGCACGGGCTCACGCTACCGAGCCGGGCCGCCTGCCAGCATGGGGTCCGTGACCACCGCGGAGGACGGGCGCTCGGCGCACTGGGAGGACGAGGCGCTGGCCTCCGCCCTGGGGACGGGCGTCGTCACGGGGGACGCCGTCGTGCTGGAGCTGCCGCGCGCCTCGGCCGCCCTGCGCATCCTCGCGGCCCTGCTGGACGCGCTCGTCGTCCTCGCGGTCGCGGCCCTCGTGCTCGTCGTCGCGGTCCCGCGGCTGGCGGAGACGAACACGTCCACCCTCGCGACCGTCGTCGCCGTGCTGAGCGCGCTGGTCGTCGTCGGCATCCCGACGACCGTGGAGACGCTCACCCGCGGCCGCTCCGTCGGGCGGCTGGTCGTCGGCACGCGCGTCGTGCGCGACGACGGCGGCCCCGTGCGCTTCCGCCACGCGGTGGTCCGGGCGCTGACGGGCGTCGGCGAGCTGTGGCTGCTGACGGGCGCTCCCGCGCTGATCACGGCGCTGTCCAACCGGCGCGGCAAGCGCCTCGGCGACCTCCTCGCGGGCACCGTCGTCATCCGCGAGCGGGCGGCGCAGCAGGAGGTGCGCGAGGTCGTGATGCCGCCGGAGCTCGCCCGCTGGGCCGCCAGCGCCGACGTCGGCGTGCTGCCCGCCGGGCTGGCGCTCGCGTGCCGGCAGCTCCTGGCGCGCACCGACAAGCTCAACCCCACGTCCCGCGAGCGCCTCGGCGCCCAGCTGCGCGCGGACGTCGTGGCCCGCGTCTTCCCGCCCCCGCCGTCCTCGGCGACGCCCGAGCGCGTGCTGTCGGCGGTCCTGGCGGAGCGGCGCCGCCGCGACCTCGAGCGCCTGCGCGGCCAGGAGGAGCGCCGACGTCGCGACGCCGACGAGCTGCAGCGCCTGCCCTTCGGCGGCTGACTGCCAGACAGCCGACAGAGTGCCCTTCAGAGGGCCTCACCACGGCAGAGAGCCGACACAGTGCCGCCCTAGGTGCCGCCATGACGGCAGAGAGTCGACAGGGTGCAGGTTTAGAGGCCCCACCACGGCGGGGAGTCGACAGGGTGCGCCGGGGGTCGGAGGTCAGGGACGCGGACGGGCGGCCGTCCCCGGAGGGGACGGCCGCCCGTCACGGCAGCACCGGCGGAGCCGGTCGGCGGTTGATCAGTAGCGGTAGGCCTCGGGCTTGAACGGCCCCTCGACGGGGACGCCGAGGTAGGACGCCTGCGCGGAGCTCAGCTCGGTGAGCCGGACGCCGAGGGCGCCGAGGTGCAGGCGGGCGACCTTCTCGTCGAGGTGCTTGGGCAGCACGTGCACCGCGGTGGAGTACTCGTCGGTGCGCGTGAACAGCTCCACCTGGGCGATGACCTGGTTGGAGAACGAGCAGCTCATGACGAAGGACGGGTGGCCGGTCGCGTTGCCGAGGTTCATGAGCCGCCCCTCGGACAGCACGATGATGCTGTGCTCGCCCGCCTCGCCGGCGGGGAAGACCCACTCGTGCACCTGGGGCTTGATCTCGGTGCGCACGACGCCGGGCAGCGCCGCGAGGCCGGCCATGTCGATCTCGTTGTCGAAGTGGCCGATGTTCGCCACCACGGCCTTGTCCTTCATCCGCTGCATCTGGTCGGCGGTCACGACGTCCTTGCAGCCCGTCGTGGTGACGACGATGTCGGCGACCGGCAGCACCTCGTCGAGCGTCGTCACCTGGTAGCCCTCCATCGCGGCCTGGAGCGCGCAGATGGGGTCGACCTCGGTGACGATGACGCGCGCGCCCTGGCCGCGCAGCGACTCGGCGCAGCCCTTGCCGACGTCGCCGTAGCCGCAGACGACCGCGACCTTGCCGCCGATGAGGATGTCGGTGGCCCGGTTGAGGCCGTCGACGAGGCTGTGGCGGCAGCCGTAGGTGTTGTCGAACTTGGACTTGGTGACGGCGTCGTTGACGTTGATCGCCGGGAACAGCAGGCGGCCCTCGCGCGACATCTCCACGAGGCGGTGGACGCCGGTCGTGGTCTCCTCGGTGACGCCCTTGAGCTCGGCCACCAGCTTGGTGAAGCGCTGGGAGTCGGCCGCGAGGCTGCGGCGCAGGGTCTCCAGGACGACGGCGTGCTCGGCGTTCTCGGCCGTCTCGGCACCGGGGACCTCGCCGGCCTCCTCGGCCAGGACGCCGTCGTGCACGAGCAGGGTGGCGTCGCCGCCGTCGTCGAGCAGCATGTTGGGGCCGCCGAAGCCCTCGCGCGTCCAGTCCAGGGCGCGGTCGGTGCACCACCAGTACTCGGCGAGGGTCTCGCCCTTCCAGGCGAAGACGGGCACGCCGGCGGGCGCCTCGGGGGTCCCCGTGCCGACGACGATCGCCGCGGCGGCCTCGTCCTGGGTGGAGAAGATGTTGCAGCTGGCCCAGCGGACCTCGGCGCCGAGCGCCGTGAGGGTCTCGATGAGCACGGCCGTCTGCACGGTCATGTGCAGCGAGCCGGTGATGCGGGCCCCGCGCAGCGGCTGGGTCGGGCCCATCTCCTCGCGCAGCGCCATGAGGCCGGGCATCTCGTGCTCGGCGAGGCGGATCTGGTGGCGTCCGGCCTCGGCGAGGCCGAGGTCGGCGACGAGGTGCTCGACGTCGCCGACGACGACGGCCGTCGGCAGGTCCTGCGGCGCCGTGGAGCCGGCGGGGGCGGTCGTGTCGGGAGCGGCGGGGGCGGTGAGGGTCACGGTGGACTCCTTCGCGGGAGGGGCGGTCGGGTCACCGGCGCAGCCCCTCTGGGCCTGCGGCATCACCGACGCCGGGCACGTCGACCCTACCTCCGGGGCCGGGAGCGGGCCGGTTCGCACCGGTCCGCCCCTCCCCGGGGGCGGGCTCGTCAGACGAAGCGGCCGATGACGGCGAGGGCCCCGGCCCAGCAGGTGGCCCCCAGCACCAGCGCGCCGCCCCAGCCGGCCAGCGCCTGCAGCGGCGTGCCGCGGCCCGGGTCGGCTTCGTCGGCCGTCTCGGGAAGGGCGCCGTGGCCGGCGACGGAGGGCCGCTCGAAGTCCGGTGCACCCGCCGGCGCGGCCCCCAGCTCCTCGACCAGGCCCTGGTCGAGGACGGTCCGCTGCCCCGGCACGGCCGCCGTCGGCTGCGCGGGCGCGAGGTCGTCGTGCGCGAGGTCGTCGTGCGCCGGGCGCGCCTGGCCCGGGGGCGTCGTGGCCGTGCGCGCCGCCAGCGTGGTGGTCGCCGCCGCAGAGGGGGCCGTCGGGAACTCGGTCACGTCGCTCGTCGCCATGACGGGGGTGTCGGCAGGCGGACGCCGGGCCTGGAGCGGCGACTGAGGGGTCCCGCCCGCCGCTCACCCCCTCGGCCGAGCGCGCTGCTCCGTCCGGGCGTCACCGGGCCTCGACGGGCGCCCGCGGGCGGCGCGGGTCCCGGTTCCGCGACGTCAGCCCAGGACGTCCCGCAGCTCGGCGACGTGGGGCGAGGTGCCCGGGTCCAGGCCCGTGGCCAGGGCGAGGTAGGCCGCGGCGAAGTCGGTGCGGGCGACGAGCTGGGCGAAGCGGGCCAGCGGACCCGGCGCGTCGGCCACGACGTCGGTGGTGCGCACGCCGGAGCGCTCGGCGAGGCGCAGCACGGCCGAGGAGGGGCCCGTGGTGGCCTCGCGGAGCATGACCAGCCGCAGGCGGCTGCGGGACGGGCCGTCGAGGAAGGGGTCCTCGAACAGCTCGTCCTCGGCCGCGGCCGCGAAGGGCCCGCCGAAGGTGGCCACCAGGTCGCCCGCGTCGTCGGGCAGGCGCCCGTGGACGGCGGGGATGCGGGCGGTGCGCGCGAGCACCGACGCGGCGCGGCGCGCGGCGACGCCGGCGAGGTCGCCGTCGCCCAGGACGACGGGCAGGTCCGCGGCGAGGTCGAGCGCCAGCGCCTTGGCGGGGTTGACGAAGGACTCCGAGCCCGGGCGGCAGGCCTCGGCCTCCGCGTCGAGGGCCGCGGCGACCTCGTCGAGCGCCTCGGCCGGCGAGCCCTCCCCCAGCGGGGCGAGCACCCCCAGCGCGGAGGTCACGCACAGCGCCGGGGTCAGCAGCGACCACAGCGCGGTGCGCGACGTCGGCGCGGACGTCGCCTCGCGGCCGGGCTCCGGCAGCGGCACGTGCACCCCGCGGGCGATCGCGCAGACCGTCTCGAGCGGCGAGCCGGCGGCGCCGACGGTCAGCAGCCGGGCCCCGCGGCGCCCGGCCTCGGCGGCCAGGGCGACCGTCGCCTCCGCGCGGCCGGACAGCGAGACGGCGACCACGAGGTCGAGGGCGCCGACCCACGCCGGGAGCGCGGCGCCCGTGCGCGCGACCACCGGCACGGCGGCGCGCTGGCCGGCGAGGGCCTCCAGCGCCCCCGCGACGACGGTCGCGCCGCCGCGCGCGGCCACGACGACGGCGCGCGGGCGGTCGGCGGCGTCCCACCGGGAGGCCGGGGAGTCCTCCACCAGCTCGCGGGCCCGGCGCACCTGCGCGCCGGCGCCCGCCAGCGCCCGCAGCACCGAGGAGGGGTCGGCCGCGGCCAGGCGGTCGGCGTCGTCGAGGAGGCCCTCGTCCAGCTCAGGCACCGACGGCTCCGGGCCCGGCGTCCCCGCCCGCGGCGGGCGCCTGCGGCACGCCCTCGTCGACGAGCAGCACGGGGATGCCGTCCACCACGGGGTAGAGCAGCGGCGGGTCGGCGGACGTGCTGAGCAGCCCGACCAGGCGCCCGTCGTCGTCGCGCACGTCCTGCAGCGGGCCCCGCGTCGCCGGGCAGCGCAGGACCTCCCGCAGCCAGACGGGCAGGTCCGGGCCGGCGGACGCGCCGCTCGCCGCGCTCACGCGTCGGCCCGCACGAGCGCGAGGACCTCGTCGCGGACGGCGTCGGTGGTCGCCGCGTCGACGCCCTCGACGTTGAGCCGCAGCAGCGGCTCGGTGTTGCTGGCGCGCAGGTTGAACCACCACGCCCGACCGCCCGGTCCCCCCGGACCGGCGGAGGGCGGGGCCTCCTCGGCCTCGTCGCCGCTGCCGACGGGGGCGGTGACGGTCATCCCGTCGAGGTCGTCGAAGCCCGCGCCGCGGGCCGAGAACACGTCGCGGACCCGCGCCACCGCGGCCGGGACGTCCGCCACGACGCTGTTGACCTCGCCGCTCGCCGCGTAGGGCGCGTAGTCGGCGACGAGGGCGGACAGCGGGCGGTCGTCCTCCCCCAGCGCCGCGAGCACGTGCATCGCCGCGAGCATGCCGGTGTCGGCGCCCCAGAAGTCGCTGAAGTAGTAGTGCGCCGAGTGCTCGCCGCCGAAGACGGCGCCCGTGCGCGCCATCTCCTCCTTGATGTAGCTGTGGCCCACCCGGGTGCGGACGGGCGTGGCGCCGGCGGCGCTGACGACGTCGGGGACCACGGCGGAGGTGATGAGGTTGTGGATGACCGTCACGGGCGCCTCGGGGTCGGCCTCCCGCGCGCGGGCCACCTCGCGCAGCGCCACGAGAGCCGTGACGGCGCTGGGGCTCACGGCCCCGCCCCGCTCGTCGACGACGAACACGCGGTCGGCGTCGCCGTCGAAGGCCAGCCCGAGGTCGGCTCCCTGCTCGACGACGGCGCGCTGCAGGTCCACGAGGTTGGCCGGCTCCAGCGGGTTGGCCTCGTGGTTCGGGAAGGTGCCGTCGAGCTCGAAGTACAGCGGGCGCACGTCGAGCGGGAGGGCGGGCAGGCCCGCCGCGTCGCCGAGGACGGCGGGGACCGTGAGCCCGGCCATGCCGTTGCCGGCGTCGACGACGACGCGCAGCGGCCGCGAGCCTGAGAGGTCGACGAGCCCCCGCAGGTGCTCGCCGTAGCCGCGCAGCACGTCGGTGTCGGTGCGGGCCCCGCGGTCGTCGACGACCTGGGGGCCGCCCTCGGCCAGCGACGCGCTCGCGTGGTCGCGGACGGCCGCGAGGCCGGAGTCGAGGCTGACGGGGCGCGCGCCGGCCCGGCACAGCTTGATGCCGTTGTACTGCGCCGGGTTGTGGCTGGCTGTGAACATCGCGCCCGGGGCGTCCATGACGCCGCTGGCGTAGTAGAGGCCGTCGGTCGAGCACAGGCCGATGACGACGACGTCGACGCCGCGGTCCTGGGCGCCCGCCGCGAACGCGTCGACGAGGCCCGGGGAGCTGGGGCGCATGTCGTGGCCGACGACCAGGCGTCGCGCGCCGCCGGCGCCGGAGCCGCGGTCCGGGGAGCCCCCGGCCGGGTGCGCCGCCTCGAGGACGAGCACGTCGGCCACCGCGGCGCCGAGCGCGCGCGCCGCGCGCTCGTCCCACTGGTCGGGGACGACGCCGCGCACGTCGTAGGCCTTGACGATCGCCGACAGGTCGGAGGTGCTCACGCCGCCGGAGGCTACCGGGGCGGGCGGCGCCGGACGGCCGGACGGGGTGGGCCGGACGGGACGGCTCAGACGGGACGGCGCGTGCGGTCGACGACGTCGTCGATCGAGAGGGTCGCGCCCTCGGTCTCCCAGCCCCGGTGCTCGCAGCGGGTGCAGGAGGTGAAGACGGCGGGGGTGCCGTCGGTCAGGGTCATCGCCAGGCGGGTGACGCGCTCGGCGCCGCACGCGACGCAGGAGGTGGTGACGGCCTCGCTCTGGGTCAGCGAGCCCAGCGGCGGCACCGGCTCGGGGCGACGGCGCTGACGGGGGGCGGAGGTGGCGGCGCGGCGGCTGGGCACGGGGAGCTCCTCGCGGTGCGGGGGCCGCCGGTGGCGGCGTGACCCCGCCTGCATCGGCCGAGGGGGTGACGCCCTTGAGCGCCTCACCCGTCCGGAGCAGCGGAACCCTCAGGTCGCCGCCGACCCTGCCGCGCGGTCCGACCGCCCGGGCGGTCCGGCGGGCGGGCCGGTCAGCGGGGCGGGCGGCCGCCGGCGTCGCGCAGCACGCGCAGGTGGCCCCGCCGGGCGGTCTCCTGCGCGGGCTCCGGCGGGGCGGGCGGCGCAGGACGCGGGCGGGCGGCGTCGCGCACGGCGTCGGCGAGGGCCAGCAGGTCGTCGTCGCTGCGCCGCTCCTGGGGGACGTCGGGCGCCAGCCGCACGACCTCCCAGCCGCGGGGCGCCGTCAGCCGCTCGGCGTGGGGGGCGCAGAGGTCGTAGGTGTGCGGCTCCGGGCTGGCCGACAGCGAGCCCAGGACCGCGGTCGAGTCGGCGTAGACGTACGTCAGCGTGGCGACGGCGGGGTGCTGGCAGGCGCTGCGGCAGCACCGCCGGGCACCCGGTCGAGGGCCGGGCCCCTGCGACCCCGGGCTCACGGCCGGCTCCCGCGGGGCTCGGGCGCCCCGGGCCCGGCCGGGCGCGCCGACCGGCGGCCCGCGGCGGGGACCGGCGCGGCCGGGGGGCGGCCGGTGAGCGGGGAGGACGTCACAGGCGGGGACGCTACCCGCCGAGCACGGGGGGCCCGCGCCACCACGCCGCCGGGCCGGGGGCCGGGGGCCGTCCGGGGCGTCGTCGCCGGGAGCACGGGGACGACGCCGGCGCCGGCCGTGCGCGCCGTAGCCTGGGCGCGTGCCGGACCCGCAGCCGTCCACCCCGCCGACCCCGACCGAGCGGTCGTCGACGAGGCAGCCCCGGGCCGGACGCCCGCACCGCACCCGCCGGGACCGCCGCGGCCGCGGGCTGCGCGGTCCCCTGCTCCCCGCCGCGCTGCCGGCCTCGCGCACCCGGGGCGAGCGCTTCGACGACCTCGTCCTGGACGCCGTGGAGGAGGTCGAGCAGGTCCTCGACGAGCCCCTGTCGCACCTGGAGTTCGCGGTCGAGGACGTGCCGCCGTCGGACCCCTCCCCCGGCGCCGACGAGGCCGTCCCGCTGGGGCGCTTCTCGGCCGCCCACCGCGGGCAGCCGGCCCGCGTCGTCGTCTACCGCCGCCCGGTGGAGACGCGCGCGAGCGGCGCCGGCGACCTCGAGGACCTCGTCCACCACGTGGTGGTGGAGCAGATCGCCCACGCCCTGGGCACCGAGCCCGAGCGCCTCGACCCGCACTACCGCGAGGGCTGACCCCCGCCCCCCGGCCTGCCTGGTGCCCCCGGCCCGACCGGTCCCGGCGACGCGGCGGGGCAGGTCGAGCTGCCGACGCGGGAGCTGGGCCGGGCGGTCAGCGGTGGGTCAGGGCCCGGTCACGGCCAGCGGCCCGGGGCGGTCACGAGCACCGGGGTGCTGCCCGCCGCGGCCGGCACCGAGGAGGGGACGGCGACGGCCACGGCGCCGGCCGGGGCGGGGGCCGTGAGCACCAGGGCGGCGTGCAGGCCGCTGCTGCGCTCGGCCCCGGCGCCCGCGGACGCAGCGGCCCGCGCGCCGGGGACGTCCGCGCCGACGACGAGGACGCCGGCGACCGCCCCCAGCGAGGCCGGGTCCACCGCCGTCGTCGAGCGGGCCGGCACCTGGACCGCCACGGGCTCCCCCTGCTCGGCGGTGGCCGAGACGCCCACGAGCTCGGCCGTCGCGGGCTCGTCGGTGGCGTTGGTCAGCAGCAGCGACGCCGTCAGCCCCGCGTCCGCCGCGGGCAGCGCGAGGCCCGCACCGGGCGCCACCGGCGCCGTGGCGGGGGCGACGGCCAGGTCGGCGGGACCCGCCTCGGCGGCGGTGGACAGGCGCTCGAGGACGACGGAGGCCACGACGGGCGCGTCCGAGGTGACGGCGACGCCCGCCGAGCCGGCGGGCACCCCGCCGAGGGGCACGTCGACCGTGCTGCTCGCGGGCACGGTCGCCTCCGACGACAGCGCCCCGGCCGCCTCGGCGCCGGCCTCGTCCGCCAGGACGTCCCAGCGGACGCCGGCGGGCTCGGGGCCGGGGACGGCCAGGCGCAGCACCGCGGTGCTGCTCCCCGCGGTGGCCACGCCGGGGACCACCTGCTCCTGCGCCGGGGGCGCCGACGGCACGACGACCTCGACGCCCCGGGGCACCAGCCCCTCCAGGCGCGTGACGACCAGCGACGGCGCGACCGCCCCGCCCGTGCTCGTGACGTGGACGGCGAGCGCCTCGACGCCGCCGACGAGCCCCTCGACCAGCAGCTCGGCGCGCTGGCCCGCCGGGACCACGACGCCCTGGCCCGCGGGCGGCTGCTGCAGGCCGTCGGGCGTCAGCAGCTCGACGTCGACCTCGGCGGCCGTGGCCCCGGGGTTGACCAGGACGAGACGGCTGCTGCTGCCCGCGGACGTGGAGCCGCCGACGAGCCACGCGTCGGACGTCGGGGACGGGCACGCGGCTGCGGCGAGGCCCTGCAGGTCGCCGTCCGGCGTCGCCGTGGTCGCGAGCGCCGACAGCGAGGGCGCCGGCTCGTCGTCCGCGCCCGTGGCGGAGAGCACCGCCGCGCCCCCGGTGCCGGCCGCGCCGCCGCCGACGGCGGTGCCGTCGACGGGCTGGACCTCCCCGGCCGCCGCGGGCTCGGCGCCCGTGGTGGTCGAGGAGCCCGCCACCAGCGCGGGAGCCGTCGTGACGGGGCCCTGGGCCCCGGCGGCCAGGAGGCCCAGGCGCTGGTCCGGCGGCGTCTGCACGACCGCGAAGTCGCTGTCCGTCTCGACCGGCGCGACCGGCGCGACGGGGCCGCCCGGGCAGCCGAGCGTCGAGGTGCCGGGGCCGCTGCCCACCTGCACGACGCCGCCGTCGGGCACCTGCTCGCGCCCGTCCACGGGGCGCAGCGACGCGCCGGCCACGGCCGTCCCCGCCACCCCGAGGACCAGCAGGCCCGAGGCCACCGCCGCCAGGACGCGGGGCGTGCGCCACGGCCCGCCCCGCACGTCCCCGGCCGCCGCGGGGTCGCGCGGCGCAGCGGAGGTCCCGGCCGACGAGGCGCCCGCGGCGCTCGTGCCGGCGCCCGCGGCGCGGTCGGTCGACGGGCTGCCCGCCGAGGGGCCGTCCGCGGCGCTGCCGGCCGTGGAGCTGTCGGCCGCGGAGGTGCCGGCCGCGGAGCTGCTGGCCGCGGAGCTGCTGGGCGGGGCGGGGGTCCACCCGCGCCGCGCCGCGCCGTCCGCTGCGCGCCCGTCGTCGTCCACCACGGCTCCCGTCGTCTCGTCCGTCGTCGTCGCGTCGGCAGCCGCCCCCTCCGCGGGGCCCGGCTCGCCCGAGAGGGGGCGGCCGCGCCAGCGGGGGCTCACAGGCTCCTCCGCCCGGGCAGCGGGACGGCCAGCAGCACCGCGAGCAGCAGGCTCGCGCCGGCGACCCACGGCCAGGGACCGCTCGGCGACGCCCAGCCGCCGTCGTGGCGCACCGCGAGGTCGCCGCCCCCGACGGGCAGGGCGAAGGCCTGGGCCCACGGCGCGGAGGGGTCCGGGCTGGCCACGGGGACGAGCGGGACGCCGTCCACGGTCGCCGTCCAGCCCGGGTCCGCCTGCTCGGCCAGGACCACGGCGCGGCCCTCGACGCCCTCGGGGACGGGCGTCGAGCCGGTGAGGGCGTCGGCCCCGACGACGCCCTGGACGGCGCCGTCGTCCGCCAGCAGGCGGACGACCCCGAGGTCACCCGCCGTGGACGGGTCCTGCGCGGCGGCCGCGGCGGCTCGCGGCGCGACCCGCCACAGCAGCGCGCCCTCGACCTCGGCGGCCTGCTCGAGCCCGCCGAGGGCGTCGACGGCGGACGCGGCGTCGGTGCCGGCCGCCGTGCTGGCCCCCGGCGGCGGCAGGAGGACGACGAAGCCGACGCCGAGCGCGGCCAGGCGGTCCCGCGCCCGCGCCTCGCTGGCCACGAGCGCGGCCGCCGCGTCGGCCACGGGCCGGACCGCGGCGTCGGGCTCCTGCTCGCCCGGCGCGGCGGAGGCTGCGGCCGCGAGCGAGAGCAGGTCCGACAGGTCGACGCCGCCGCGCACCAGCGAGGCCGTGACCGGCGCCGGCGCCGAGCCCGCCCCGGCGGAGCCGTCGGCGGGCGCGGACTCCTCGTCGCCGGGGCCCGCCGCCGCCAGGCCGTCCGCGGTCGGGGCCGCGGAGGGTCGCAGCACCAGGGTCCGCAGGGCCTGCGGCGTGGTGGCGCTGCTCGCGGAGACCTCGGGCAGCAGCGGTCCGGCGCCGCGCGCCACGAGGCCGGAGGCCGCTGCCTCCTGCGAGGACGTGGCCGCCTGGGCGAGCGCCCACGCGCCCGTCGTGGCGCCGGCGAGCAGGGCGACGAGCCCCGCCGCCACCAGGCGGGCGGCGCGCCGGCGCGGACGGTCCGGAGCGGGGGCGCGCGGGCCCGTCGCCCCCAGCGGCCCGGCGAGCAGCGGCAGGGCCGCGACCAGCAGGCCGAGGAGGGCGGTGCTGGCTCCGGGGCCGGACCAGGCCGCCGCCACGACGGCCTCGCCCCCGGAGCGCGTGACCCCCGTGCCCACGAGCGCGGCGGTGAGGGCGAGCGCGGTCCCGAGCAGGACCAGGGCCCACCCGCCCACGGCACGGGGGCGCAGGACCACCGCGACCAGGGCCACCACGGCGAGCACGACGGGTGCGGCCAGGGGCAGCGCGGTGAGGACCTCCGCGGGCCAGGACTCCGGGAGACCGAGACCCCGCACGGCCCACGCCGAGGCGTCCAGCGGCTGCCCGAGCGCCTGCTGCCAGACCGGGGCGGCGACCGTCGCGACCGGGGGCAGCGGGCTCCCCAGCAGCGCACCGAGGGCGAGCCCCGCGTCGCCGTCCACCACGCTCGAGACGACGCCGCGCGCCCAGGGGCCGACGACCGCCGCGACGGGCACCACCGAGGCGAGCAGCGGCAGGCGCCGACGGGCGCTGGCGGCGACGACGAGCACGGCGAGCAGCGCCGGCACGAGCAGCACCGGCGCGCCGGTGCCGACGACGACCAGGGCCAGGGCCACCGACCCGGTGACGGCCCAGGCCCGGCGCGCCGAGCGGGCGCGCCAGCCCGAGACGAGACCGCGGGCGAGCCACGGCAGGGCCGCGTGGGCCACCACCGGTCCGAGCCGCCCCGTGGCGGCGCCGGTCAGCAGCGGCGCCCCCGCCGCCCAGGCGAGCGCCGCCGCGAGGCGCACCACCCGGCCGCGGACGAGGACCCCGGCGCCCCACCACGCCGACACCGCCGAGACCGGCAGGGCCAGCAGCAGCAGGACCGGCACGAGCACGGCAGGGGACCCGGCGAGCACGAGGCTCGCCGCGGCGAGGACGGCGACGAAGGGGTCCGGCGGCGTCGCCGAGCCGGTCGCCACCGCGGCCCACGACGACGTCGCCGCCTCCCGCAGGTCCGCCCAGCTCGCGGGCGCCGCCGGCAGCGCGGGCGCCTGGACCGCACCCGCGCCGACGACGCGGTGCAGGGCCAGCGCCGAGACGCCGAGCAGCACGGCGCCGAGCACCAGCGCGGGCAGCGGGTCGCGCCGCGGCGGGAGCCCGCCCGGGGCCTGCGGGCGGGCGTGGCGCGCCGCCTCGGCGGCGTCCTCGGCCTCGGCGTCGGCGGCCGCGCGGCGCAGGGACCAGCGGTCCCGGTGGTGGCGCAGCACCTCGGCGCGCGTGGCCAGCAGCGGCGCGAGGGACGAGCGCCCGCGCACCTGGGCGGTCCCCGCGCGACGCCGCGCCGCCACGACCCGGTCCGGGCGCAGCACCACGCCGACGACGCGCCCCAGCTCGGCGGGCGCGTGCCCGGGGTCCTTGACCAGGAACCGCCAGAGCGCGCGCAGCACGCCGCCGACCAGGACCCCGACCAGGGCGAACGGCAGGCCGAGCGGGGAGGCGGACACGAGCCGCGTGTACGCGGCCGCGCGCGGGGACCCGCCGACGCGCTCGGCGCGCCGTCCGGGCCGCTCCACCACCGACGCGGGCACGACGACGACGCTGTGCCCGGCCATCCGCACGCGGCGGCACAGGTCCAGGTCCGCGCCGTCGGCGGGCAGGCCGGGGTCGAACCCGCCGACCTCGTCGAGGACGTCGCGGCGCACGAGCATGCCCGGCACGCTGACCGCGAGGACGTCCTCGCGGTCGTCCGCCTGGCCCTGGTCGAGCTCGTCGGCGCCCACGCGCGTCAGGGCGGTGCCCCGGCGGCTGGTCGTGAAGCCGACCTGCAGGAGGCGGCCCGGGCGGTCGGCGTCGCGCACCTTCGGGCCGGCCACGGCGATGCCCGGGCGCAGCTCCACCGCCTCGAGCAGGCGCTGCAGGGCGTCCGGGGCGGGCTCGACGTCGTCGGTGAGCAGCCACAGCCACGGGACCGGGGCGTCCGGGTCCGGCGCGACGGCGCCCTCGGCGGCGCCCGTGGTGGTCGTCCCCCGCGTGGTGCCCGTGGGACGCGCCCGGCCGTCGGCCTCGCGGGGCCGACGGCGGCCGGACGGCGGGGCGCCGGGCAGGACCCGGATCAGCTCGGCGGGGGTGGAGCGCCGGCGCAGGTAGGGCTCCAGCCCGTGCTCGCGCAGGACGGCGAGGGACTCGGGCGAGCAGCCCGCCGCCACGGCGACGACGGCGTCGGCCGGCAGCGCCTGCGCCTCGAGGGCGCGGAGGGTCCGGCGCAGCCGCTCGGCCCCCTCCTCGGACGGGTCGGTGACGAGCAGCAGGGCCGTGACGGCGACCGCACCCGGCACCGCAGCGCTCCTGCCGACGGACCCGTCGCGGGAGGCTGCCGCGCCGCCGGGGGCCGTCGCGCCGGGCGTCGTCGAGCTCGACGGTCCGGGCTCGGGCAGGGGCTTCACGCCGGGCAACGGTACGGGAGCGCGGGGGGTGCCCCGGCGCGAGCGCCGGGGCGCTCCTCGCCGCCGGGGGCGCGCCCGACCGGCGCCGGAGCCGAGGTCAGACCGCGCGCCGCTTGAGCTTGCGGCGCTCGCGCTCGGAGAGGCCGCCCCAGATGCCGAAGCGCTCGTCGTGCAGGAGCGCGTACTCCAGGCACTCGGCGCGCACGTCGCAGGAGACGCAGACGCGCTTGGCCTCGCGGGTGGAGCCGCCCTTCTCGGGGAAGAACGCCTCCGGGTCGGTCTGGGCGCACAGGGCGCGCTCCTGCCACCCCAGGACGCCCTCGTCGCCGTCGTCGGCCAGACCGGCGAGCGCCTCCAGCGGGGACGCGCCGCGGGGGCCGGGATGCTGACGGCCGACGGGGGCGGAGGACCAGCGCTCCTCGCCACCGCCGAGCCCGCCCTCGTCCGGGGCGGCGGCCGGCCAGGGACCGACGACGACGTCCAGCTCCGCGGCCCGGGCGCCCAGCAGGTCCGGCGCGCCGAGAAGGTCCTCGTCGTCGCGGTGCGGTGCGTGCGTCCTGTGGGGCACGGAGGCCTCTCCTCTGCAGTGCGGGCGGAGCGGGGCTCCAGGGCTGCCCGGCGGAGCCGCGGCGCGTGACTGAATTACACGCGTGTCGTGCGCGCGCCGTCAAGCCCGCTCGGTGTAGGCGCACCGTCCCGTCGGGTGCTCGTGGCGTCACCGCGAGTGGTCGTTCCCGACGCCCCGTCACCGGCCCGCGTCGCCCCGCCGAGCTGACGCCGGCGCGGGCCCGAGCCCCGCGGGGCGGGACCGGACCGCGGCGCGAGCGGCCCGGCGCGGGCGCCAGGATGGGCGCATGCGCATCACAGCCCTGTCCGGCGGCGTGGGCGGGGCCCGGTTCCTGCGGGGCCTCCTCGCGGAGCTCGACTCCCGCCGCGCCCAGGACCCCGGCACCCGGGACCCCGGCACCCAGGACCCCGATACCCAGGACCACCGCGGCGAGGCCGCGGAGCACGACGTCGTCGTCATCGGCAACACCGCGGACGACGTGACGCTGCACGGCCTGCGGGTGTGCCCGGACCTCGACAGCGTCATGTACACCCTCGGCGGCGGCGCGGACGACGAGCGCGGCTGGGGCCGCGCCGGGGAGACCTTCGCGGTGGCGGGCGAGCTGGCCGCGCACGGCGACCCGCCGGACTGGTTCTCCCTCGGCGACAAGGACCTCGCGACCCACGTCCTGCGCACCCGGCTCCTCGCGGAGGGGGTGCCGCTGTCGGCGGCGACCGCCCGGCTGTGCGAGCGCTGGCGCCCCGGCGTCCGCCTCCTGCCGATGACGGACGACCCGGTCGAGACGCACGTCGTCGTCGACGCCGCGGACGCCCCCGACCGGGGCGGCTCGGTCGTCTCCCCCCTCGCGGGCGGCCTGGCGGGCCCGGGCGAGCGGGCGCTGCACTTCCAGGAGTGGTGGGTGCGCCACCACGCCGTCCCGCCCGCGCGCCGCATCGCCGTGGCCGGGGCCCGGGCGGCGCGGCCGGGACCCGGCGTCCTGGAGGCCCTGCGCGACGCCGACGTCGTCCTGCTGCCGCCGAGCAACCCGGTGGTCTCCCTCGGCGCCGTCCTCGCGGTGCCGGGCGTGCGCGAGGCCCTGCGCGCCACCCGCGCGCCCGTCGTCGGGGTCTCCCCCGTCGTCGGTGGGGCGCCCGTGCGCGGCATGGCGGACGCGTGCCTGCGGGCGGTCGGCGTCCCGACGACCGCGGCGGCGGTCGCGGGCCTGTACGCCGACGTGCTCGACGCCTGGCTGGTGGACCCGGCCGACGCGCCCGGCCGCGACGACCGGGCGCTCGCGGGGCGGTCCGCGGACGACCTCCGGGTCCGGGCAGAGCCCCTGCTGATGACCACCCCGGCCGACGCCGCGCGCATCGCCGGGGCGGCGCTCGACCTCGCCGCCGAGCTGGCGGACCTCGACGTGAGGCCGAGGTCGAGCTCGGGCTCGGTGCCGATCGCGCACGCGGGCCTCGCGGCGTGAGCGCCCCCGACGGAGGCGCTCAGGGACAGGGCGCTCGGGGACAGGGCGCTCAGGGACAGGGCGCTCAGGGACCCGGCGCTCAGGGACAGGGCGCTCCCGACCCGGCCGCTCGCCCCGCCGTCCCCGGCTCCCCCGCCGGGCGCCCCGCGCCGACCCCGCCGCAGCCCGTCGACGGCTTCTCCGTCCGCGCCGTGGCGCTGCCCGGCATCCCGGAGGTGCGCGCGGGGCACGACCTCGGCGCCGTGCTCGTCGACGCGGTGGCCCGCGCCGGTCTCGCGCTGCGCGACGACGACGTGCTCGTGGTGGCCAGCAAGGTGGTCGCCAAGGCCGAGGGCCGCTCCGTCCGCGCCCGGGGCCGCGCCGCCGCCGTGGACGCCGAGACCGTGCGCGTGGTCGCCGAGCGGACCATGGCGGGCGGCTCGACGACGCGGGTCGTGCAGTCGCGCAGCGGCCCGGTCCTGGCGGCGGCCGGCGTCGACGCCTCGGACGTGGAGCCGGGCACCGTCCTGCTCCTGCCGGCGGACCCGGATGCCTCGGCGCGCGCGCTACGCGCCCGCGTCGCCGAGCTCACGGGGCGGACCCCGGCCGTGGTCGTGTCCGACACCACGGGCCGGCCGTGGCGCGTGGGCGTCGCGGACGTGGCACTCGGCGCCGCGGGCCTGCGCGCCCTCGACGACGTCCGCGGCGAGGTCGACCGCTTCGGGCGCCCGCTGGAGGTGACCGTGCGCGCGGTCGCGGACGAGGTGGCCGCCCTGGGAGACCTCGTCAAGGGCAAGGCCGCCGGGACGCCGGTCGCCCTGGTGCGCGGGCTCGGCAGCACCGGGCCCTCGACCTCAGGGCGAGGGTCGGGGCCCGCGGCCCCCTCGCCCGTCGGCGGTCCGGACGGCGAGGGCGCGGCCGGGTGCACGCGCACGGGGGCCGGCGACTGGTTCGCCCACGGCCACGTGGAGGCCGTCCGCGCGGCCCTCGGCTCGCCCCCGGGAGCCGTCGAGGCCCCGCCGGTGGACCCGACGACGGACTCCGAGCCCGCCCGGGTGCGCCGCGCGCTCGCCGTGGCGACGGGTGCGGGGGCGCCCGACGGCGCCGCGGCGCACGCGGTGCGCCCGGCCGAGGCCGTGGCCGAGGCCGCGGGCGCCGCTGTCGAGGTGGTGGGTGACGCCGTCGCGGTGGGCGCGCTCGCCGAGCGGGTGCGCGTGGCGCTGTGGGCGGAGGGCCTGGCGGCGTCCGTCCACGTCGGCCCGGCGGCCGCCCCCGGCCACGCGGGCAGCGCGGCGGCGACGGCGGGCGCTGCCTCCGCCCGGGTGCTGGTCGTGGTCCTGGGGCCGGGGGGCGCGACCGCCTGAGGGCGGGCGGCCTCGCCGGGGCCCGGCAGGACCGGTCCGGCGACGGCGTCAGCGCCCCCCGGCACTCGCGGGCGTGTGGGTGGGGAGCGTCATCCTCGGCCCGCGCCGAGGCCGCCGGTGGCCGGCCAGGGACAGCAGCCGCTGCACGCGGTGGCGGTGGCCCCGGTAGGGCTCGAGCAGCTCGGCGCAGGCGTCGTCGTCGAGGACCTCGCCCGTGAGCGCCCAGGTGACGTCCTTGGCCACGTGGTAGTCGGCGAAGGAGAAGGCGTCGGCGTCGCCGTGGGCGCGCTGGCGCACCTCGGCCGCCGTCCACACGCCGACGCCGGGCAGGCTGCGCAACGCCGCCTCGACCTGCTCGGCGGGGAGCGCCAGCGTGCGCTCGAGCCCGCCCGCCGAGCGCGCGGCCACCTGCACGACGCGGCTGCGCCGCTGCTGGACGCCCGCGCGCAGCCACTCCCAGCTGGGGACGGACCGCCAGGCGGTGGCGGACGGCGGGACGCGCATGCCGGCGGCCGGCCCGCCGTCCGCGGCGGGGGCGCCCGGGGCCGGGTCGCCGAAGCGCTCGAGCAGCCGTCGCCACCCGCGGTGGGCCTCCACCCCGGTGACCACCTGCTCCACGGCCGCCCCGGCCAGCGCCTCGAGCACGGCGCCCGTGCGCGGGACGCGCCAGCCGCGGTGCCGGCGGTGGGCCTCCACCAGGCGGTGGTGGCCCGCCCGCGGCGCGAAGCCCGCGTCGTCGTCGCCGTCGCCGAGGAGCACGGGCACCCGCTCCAGCAGGTGGTCGGCGCCGTCCCCCCAGGCGCGCGCCCGCACGACCCCCTCCGCCGGCACGGGGACCAGGTGCAGCAGCCCGGTGCCCGTCGGGGTGCGGGTGGCCCACCAGTGCTCGCCCCCCGGCCCGCGGCGCACCGCCGGGTCGCCGGCCCCGCGCCGCAGGGGCGCCAGCACCGCCGTGACGTCGAGCTCGCGGCCGGGCCGCCACGTGCGCTCGCGCGGAGCGCTGCCGCCCGCCGAGCCCTGTGCCCGGCCTCCACCCGACGCCGCCGAGGTCGGCTCCAGGGGGAGCCGGACCGCGCCGCGTCCGCCGACCAGCCCGCGCGCGGCGGGCGGCAGGGAGCGGGCGGCCTCGGTCACCCCACCAGTCTGCCTCGGGCCACCGACGGCGCCGGGAGCGCCCGACCGCTGACGCTGGTCCACCCGAGGGCGACCCGGTCAGGACCGTCAGGTCGGCGGTCCCGAGACCGATCCCCCTCGGAGCACGCACCACGCACCCCAGACCAGCGCCACGGAAGGCGACCTCGTGACCACCTCCCCGCTCCGGCGGACGCGCCTCGTCCCGCTCACCGCCGCCGCGCTGACCGCGCTGGCTCTCGCCGCGGCGCCGCTGGCGCCGGCCACCGCCGCACGCCCCGCACCCACGGTGAGCGTCAGCGCCGCGACCCGCGAAGCCCCCGGTGGCACCGTCCCCGCCGTCGTGACCGTCAAGGACGTCCCCCCCGGCTACACGGTCAAGAGCATGTCCGGCGCGCCGGCCACCACCAACGAGCACCGCAGCGTCGTCAGCTGCGACAGCGGCACGTGGCACAACCCCGTGCAGGGCACGACGTCCCGCAGCTGCTACCTGCGCCTGGGTCCGGCGGGCGACTACACGATGACGGGCACCGCGGTGCTCTCGAAGCCGGGAGCCAGGGACCTCACCGTCCAGGGCAGCCACTCCCGCGCCATCGTGTCCAAGGGCTACAGGACCCCCCGGGCCATGAGCCAGGCCGAGATCACCACGATCGCCAGGTGCGGCAACACCAGCAAGGACGTGTGGCTCACGTTCGACGACGGCGGCTCCGCCGCCCAGATCCGCTCCATCCTCGCCACCCTGAAGAAGAACGACGTCAAGGGCCGCTTCTTCATGAACGGCACCTGGCGCGACAAGAACCCCACGCTCATGCGGGAGATCACCTCCGCCGGGCACCTCCTCGGCAACCACACCTACGACCACCCGTCCCTGGAGGGCGTCGGCGACGCGGAGCTGCGGCGCCAGATCGACAAGGGCGTGAAGGCGACGACCAAGCCCGCCCTCCTGCGCCCGCCCTACGGCGCCGGGTCCTACAACACCCGCCTGACCGCCCTGGCCAGGGCCCAGGGCTGCACGGTCTGCCGCTGGACCCACGACACCAGCGACTGGGCGGGCAGGACCGGGGCCCAGATGGTCGAGGCCCTCAGGTACGGCAACGCCTCCACCGCCCCCGTCGAGGCGGGCGGCGTCGTCCTCATGCACGGGACCGCCAAGCACACCTCGGGCAGCCTGCAGGCCATCATCGACACCGTCCGCGGCAAGGAGCTGTCGCTGGAGCGTCTTCGCTGACCGGCCGCGGGCGCAGCGGCACGAGCGCCCCGTCGGGGCCCGGACCCGGCGGGGCGGGTGCGGCGCCCGTAGGGTCGCGGACGAGCCGGCGGGCCTCCCCGCGAGCCCCGCCGCGAGACGACCGACCCGCCCGAGGAGCTCCGCCGTGCCCCAGCCCCCGCAGGACGACCCGTCGACCGCCGCCGTCCCGCCCGGCGTCGCCCGGGCGCGCGACGTCCCGTCGCTGCTGGAGGCGCTGGTCGAGGCCGACCCGGGCCGCCCCCGCCTGACCTGGTACGGCCTCGACGGGGAGCGCGTCGAGCTCTCAGCGCGGGTGCTGGTGAACTGGGTGGCCAAGACGGCCGACCTGCTGGCGAACGAGTGCGACGTCGAGCCCGGCGACGTCGTCGAGCTCGCCCTCCCCGCCGGCTGGCGGACCGCCGTCATCGCGCTGGCCACGTGGTGCCTCGGGGCGGAGCCGTCGTGGGACGGCGACGAGGGCGAGATGCTCGACGACCTGGAGCCCCAGCCGCCGGCCGTCCTGGTGACGACGGCCGACGGCCCCGTCGGCCCGGCCGCCCGCGTCGTCGTGGTCGACACCCCGGCGCTCTCGCGCCGCACCGAGGGCGGCCCGCCCGGAGCGCTGGACTACAACGCCGAGGTCACGGGACGCGACGACGTCCTGGCGGTCGACGAGCAGGCCCAGGACCGGCGCGTCCTCGAGCTCGCGGACGACCTCGCCCGCATCTGCGAGTGGCGACCGGGCGAGCGCGTCCTCGGCCTGGCCGAGGACCTCGGCCCCGACCTCGTCCTCGGTGCGCTGCGCCGCGACGGCTCGGTCGTCGCGGTCGCGGGCGAGGCCGGCCTGGACCTGGACGACCTGGCGGCCCAGGAGCAGGCGACCGCCCGCGCCTGAGGGAGCTGCGCCGTCCCGGCCTCAGGCCGGGACGGCGGCGACCCAGGCGACGCCGTCGCCCGAGACCCGCAACGGCCCGTCGTCGTCGCGGACGAGCGCGCTGCCTCCCCGCTGGAGGCGCAGGGACCCGTCCCGGCCCGCGAGCTCCACGCGCCCCTGGGTGCACAGCACCACGCGCGGGCCGTCGGGCGGACCCTCGAGCGTGCGCCCGCCCTCGGGCGCGAGGCGCCACAGCTCGACCTCGTCGGGCCCCGGGCGCCAGGTGAGCACCCCGTCGCCGCCCGAGGGCTCGACCCGGGGCACCGGCGCCGGGCGCGGGTCCAGGACCCGCTGCAGCTCCTCGACGTCCACGTGCTTGGCGGTCAGGCCGCCGCGCAGCACGTTGTCGGAGGCCGCCATCAGCTCCACGCCCGTGCCGCTGAGGTAGGCGTGGACGTTGCCCGCCGGCAGCCACACGGCCTCCCCCGGCTCCAGCCGGACGCGGTGCAGCAGCAGCGCGACGAGGACCCCGGGGTCGCCGGGGTGGTGGGCGGACAGCTCGGCGACGGTGCGGCGGTCGGGGTCGACGGCGCCGTCGACGGACCCGGGCGCCGCCTCGGCCATCGGCTCGGGCGCGGTCCCGCCGTCCCCGGGGCCCGTTCCGTCCTCCCCCGGGCCCATCTCGTCCGGCAGCGGGGCGGGGCCGCCGTGCGCCCCGTCGGGGTCCCCGTCCTCCTCGACGTCGGTCGCGACGTCGTCGGCGCACGCGGCGGAGACGTCCTCCACGAGGGCGGCGACCTCGTCGGACCCGGAGAGCAGGTAGGACACCACCTCGCGCAGGGAGCGCTCGGGGTCCTCCCCCTCGAGCAGCTCGAGCAGGCGGCCGGCTGACGGCACGTCCATCCGGCGCAGCGCCGCGGCGGCGACCGACGGGTCGCGGAAGCCGCACAGCGCCTCGAAGGGCGTCAGCGCGACGAGCATCTCCGGCTTGTGGTGGCTGTCCTTGTACCTGCGGTGCGGCGCGTCGAGGGGGACGCCGCCGTCCTCCTCGCGCGCGAAGCCCTCGCGGGCCTGCTGCTCGTCCGGGTGCACCTGCAGCGACAGCGGCGCCTCGGCGGCGAGCACCTTGAGCAGGAAGGGGAGGCGGTCGCCGAAGCGCTCGCGCACGCGCGCCCCGAGCACCCCGCCGGCGTCGCGGGCGACCAGCGCGTCGAGCGGCTCCTCCCCCGCGGTGGCCGGGGCGCCGGGGTGGGCGCCCAGCCACAGCTCGGCCTGCGGGCCGCCGTCGGCGGCCAGCCCCAGCAGCTCGGGGAGGGCCGTGCGCGACCCCCACGCGTAGTCCCGGACGACGCCCGTCATCAGCTCCACCCGCGCGAGGCTACGGGGCGGGCTCGAGCAGGGGGGCTGCGCAGCAGCGCGGGCGGGCGCCTCCGCGCTCAGCGGGCGCGGAAGACGCCTCGCGTGGGCGTCACCTGGCCCGGGAAGACCGTGGACGGCGACAGGCCGCACCGGGTCACGAGGGCCTCGGCCAGCAGCGAGCGGTAGTCCGTGGTGACGGCGAGGTCGCCGCCCACCCTCGCCTCGGGGGCCAGGCCGGGCCAGCGCCCGTGCACCCGCCCGCCCACGACGCCCCCGCCGAGCACCAGGACCGCGTTGCCGTAGCCGTGGTCGGTGCCCCCCGAGCCGTTCTGCTCGGCGGTGCGGCCGAACTCCGAGAGCGTGACGAGGACGACCCGCTGCAGGTCGGGCCCCAGGTCGGCGGCGAAGGCCACGAGCGAGGCGGCGAGATCGGTGAGCTTGCCGTGCATCCACCCCGCCGGGTCGGTCGGGGCTCCCATGCCGACGTGCATGTCCCAGTCCCCGACGTCCACGGCGGCGGCGCGCAGGCCGGCGCCTCCGCGCACGAGCGTGGCGACGTCCTGCAGCGAGCGCCCGAGGTCGGAGGCGGGGTAGGCGACGGGCGGCGCCGGCCGGCCGGCCAGCAGGGCGGCGGCGCGGGTCGTCGCGTCGAGCGCGGCCGTCGCGGGGGCGGCGACGACGTCCCGGGCCCCGGCGTGCATCGCCCGCAGGGCCGCGGCCCTGCGCCCCTCCTCGCCCCGGCCCGGCGAGCGGAGCCGCAGGTCGGCGAGCGCGGGGAAGGCGACCTCGCCCGTCGGCCCCCGCAGGCTGGCCGAGGGCATCGAGCGACCGGCCTGCACCGCCGAGAAGACCGACCCGCTCCCCGTCCCCCCGACCATCCGGTCGAGCCAGCCCGTGCGCAGGGTCGTGCCCGGTGCCGCCCGCTCCATCTCCTCCATGGCCGAGAAGTGCGAGCGGTTGGCCTGCCCCATGCCGACGGCGTGGAGCACGGCCAGCGAGCCCGCCCGCCACAGCGGCAGGAGCGGCCCCAGCGCGGGGTGCAGCCCGAAGACCCCGTCCAGGCGGTGCGCGACCGAGGCGGGCACGGCGATGTCCGGGCGCAGTCCGGCGTAGGCGGGGTCGCCGACCGGCGCGACGGCGGACAGGCCGTCGAGCCCGCCGCGCAGGGACAGGACGACGAGGGCGTCGCCGTCGTAGCCGGGCTCGGCCAGCGCCACCTGGGTGGACGCGTCGCCCACGGTGAGCGCGAGAGCGCCCGCCAGCGCGCCCGCCAGCACCGAGCGGCGCCTCACGCCGGCCCGCCGGCCCTCGTCGCAGCCGCACGCCGGGGACGACCCCGCCGAGGACAGGGCGGCCGAGGAGGGGGCGGCCGAGGTGGTCTCCGGCGCACCACCGGCCCGGCGCTGCCGCGGGACCGGCGAGCTGGTGCGCGGGGAGCTCATGTCCAGGGGCTTCATGTCCGAGGGGCTCACGGGGGACCTCACCGGGTCGCGAAGGAGGGGCTGTCGAGGACGAGGCAGGCGAGCGAGGCCAGGCGCCAGCCGAGCCACTCGTCGTCGCCGCGCAGCGGGGAGAGCGCCGCGCGGCCGGTGAAGGCCACGACGGCGGCGCGCTCGGTCGGCGCCAGCGGCTCGTGCAGCAGGCGCAGCGCCAGGGCGTCGACGAGCGCCCCGACGGTCGCCGGCGGTGCCGCGGGCAGGAGGTCGCGGGCGGCGGTGAAGCCCAGGCCCTTGGGCCACCAGGCGGAGGAGAGCTCCAGGTGGTGGTCCCAGGCGGCGAGGGACCCCGACGCCGAGGCCCAGGCGCCCGCGACGTCGGGGAACCCGTTGGGCGGCGCCCAGTCGGCCGGCGCGTGGCCCCGGCTGCGCACCATCCAGTAGAGGGACGCCACACCCTGCGTGCCCGTGGCGTCGGGGCGGTGACCGAGCGCGCGCAGCGCGGAGACCAGGTCCTCGCGCGGGCGCTTGGTCTTCGGCGTCGACGCCGCCAGGGCGTCCGGGGCGAGCAGCAGCTCGCGCACCACCGGCGCGATCGCCGTGCCGCCGTCGAGGTAGACGCGCGCCAGGCGGTCGACGAGCGCCGCGGGCGGGTCGTCCGCGACGAGGCGGCGGGCCAGCTTGGTGACGAGGTGGCGGGCGGTGGCCGGATGACGGGCCAGGTGGCGCAGCAGCGAGACCTGCAGCGCGGCGCCGTCCGCCGCCGCGTGCGCCGGGGCGCTCCAGTCCATGACGCGGACCGCGGAGGTGTCGTGCTGGGTCGGGCGGAAGACGTGCAGCCCGCTCGCGCGGTCCACGGTCATGCCCGTGAGCAGCCGCGCGCACGCGACGACGTCGGCCTCGGTGTAGCCGGCGTCCACGCCGACGGTGTGCAGCTCGAGCAGCTCCCGGCCGTAGTTCTCGTTCGGGGCGCGCTTGGTGCTGCGGGCGTTGTCCAGGAACCAGAGCATCGCCGGGTGCTGCGCCGAGGCGACCAGCGCGTCCTCGAAGCGGCCGAGGGCGTGGCGGCGCAGGACGGTGGTGTCGTAGTCCATCCGGCAGTACCAGACGTCGTCCGAGGGGCTGGCGACGTGGAGGTGGTCGGACAGGACGTCGACGACCACCTCGAGCAGCTGCCGCCGGCTCCACGCCTGGCGCACGAGGGTGGCCTGCCCGAGGGCGAACATCCCCGTCCAGGCGTACCTCTCGACGCCCCCGCCCCACGCCGCCGCGCTGCTCAGCGCCGCCTGCGGCAGGCGCGCGAGGACGGCGTCGCACGCGGCGTCCTCCACGTGCCGGGGCGCCAGCTGGCGGTCCACCCAGGCCTCGCGGCCGACGGCGGACACCTCCTGGACGAGCTCCGGGGTCGGGCCCCAGGTCGCCCGGCGCAGCAGGTGCAGGTCGGCCGCCGCCTCCGCCGCCGGGTCGGGCGCCGGCCGGCACACAGCCTCGTCGACGACGGCCGGGACCACCGCCGCCGTGGCGGGGCGGGGCTCCGGGACGCGCTGCGCGCGCAGGACGCCGCGGGTGGGGAGAGCCATGACCACGACATCGTCGTGGTGCTGCGGGCCCTTGAGCGCCGCCCGGCCCGCGCCGGCGGACGTCGCCCGAGCGCCGGTCCGGCTCCGCGGGGGCGGGCCCCGCAGGACGGATCCGTATCCTCGGCGGCGACGGTGGCGCCGGGCCGCCCGGTGCGCGGAGGATCCCCATGACGTCCGAACCCACGACGCGCCGTCGCGGGCTCGACCGCCTCGCCCCCGGCCACGCCGAGATCGCCCGCTTCCTGCTCACGGGCGGCGCCGCCTACGCCGTGGACCTCGCCGTCTTCAACGCGCTCATCCTGCTCGCGGACGTCGGCTCGCTCACGGCCAAGGTCGTCTCGAGCGTCTTCGCCATCGCCGTGGCGTTCGCGGGGAGCCGCTGGTTCACCTGGCGCGACCGGCGCAGCGACCGGGTGGTGCGGGAGTACGTGCTGTTCGTCGTCTTCAGCGTGCTGGCCGCCGGCATCCAGTACCTCTGCCTCGTGCTGACGCACGAGGTGCTCGGGTGGACGAGCCCGCTCGTGGACAACCTGTCCGCCAACGTCGTCGGCATGGCGCTCGCCATGGCGTTCCGGTTCTGGACGTTCCGCACCTACGTCTTCCCGCCGACGAGCGCTCCGCCGCGGGTCTAGCGGCTCCTGCGCCCGTCGGCACCAGGCGCAGCAGGACGCCCCGGCCGAGACCCGCGAGAGGTCCCGACCGGGGCGTCCCGGGCCTCGCTCAGATCGGGAGGCGGCGGAAGATCGCGGAGGGCACGTGCCTCAGGATCGACATGACGTACCGCATCGCCCCCGGCACCCACACGGTCTCCCGTCCCCCGCGCAGACCGGTGACGGCCGCCTCGGCGACCGCGGCCGCGTCCACGGCCAGGGGCGCCGCCGACAGGCCCTCCGTCATCTTGGTGCGCACGAACCCGGGGCGGACCACGAGCACCCGGATGCCCTCCGGGCGCAGCGCCTCCCGCAGACCGGTGAAGAACGCGTCCAGACCGGCCTTCGTGGCCCCGTAGGCGAAGTTCGAGCGCCGGGGCCGCTCCCCCGCCACGCTCGAGAGCACGACGAAGGCGCCGTGGCCCTGCCGGCGGAAGCGGGCGGCCACGTCGACGCCGAGCGCCACGGGCGCCGTCGTGTTGACCGTGACGAGGTCCGCGGCGGCGGCGGCGTCCTGCCAGTCGCGCTCGGCGTCCCCGAGGGCGCCGAAGGCCACGACGGCGACGTCCACGTCCCCGCCGGAGAAGGAGGACTCGACGGCCGGGGCCCAGCTGGCGCGGTCCGTCCCGTCGAAGCCGACGACCTCCACGGCGTGGCCCTCGCCCCGCAGCTCCTGCGCCGTCTCGTCCAGGCGCGGCGTCGGGCGGCCGGCGAGGACGACCGCGACCTTCCGCTCCCCCGCGAGCCGGCGCACCACGGCGAGCCCGATCTCGGAGGTCCCACCGAGCAGCAGCACGCGCTGCACGTCACCGACGGCGTCCATCACAGGTCCAACCTCTTCGCCTGGTCGGAGGTGAAGACCCGCTGCGGGTCCACCTCATCGCGGACCGCGCGCCACTCGTCGACGCGCGGGTACATCTGGTGCAGGGTCGCCGCGGTGGCGCGCGAGTCCTTCGCGAGGTACAGCCGGCCGCCGGCCTCGACCACGAGCTCGTCGAGCTCGTCGAGCAGCTTGCCGAGCCCCGCCCCCACGGGGATGTCGAGCGCGAGCGTCCACCCCGGCGTGGGGAACGACAGGAAGCCCTCGTTGCCCGGCCCGAAGCGCTTCAGGACGGCCAGGAACGACGCGGTGCCCGCCTGGGAGAGCCGGGCGACCGCCCGCCGCATCGCGTCCTCCTGCCCGAAGGGGACGACGAACTGGTACTGCAGGAACCCCCGCCGCCCGTAGACGCGGTTCCAGTCCTTGGCGATGTCGAGCGGGTGGAAGAACTGGCCGATCGACTGGATCGCTCCCCGCTGCTCCTTCGGGGCGCGGCGGTAGTAGGCCTCGTTGAAGGCCGTGATCGTCGCCCGGTTGAGCAGGCCCGAGGGGAAGACGTCCGGCGCCGTGAACAGGGAGCGCGGCGCGAAGTGGTAGGGCTTGTCGACCAGCTTCTTCGGCAGCTGGTCCCGGCGCGCCGACCAGCCGCGCGTCAGCACCGCGCGCCCCGTCGAGCTGCCCTTGGCGACGAGGTCGATCCACGCCACCGAGTACGTGTACTGGTCGTCGTCCGCCTGGAGCCGCGCCATGAGGTCGTCGAGGTCCGTGGCCCGCTCGGTGTCGACGGAGAAGTAGGCCGTCTCCACGGGCACGGCCCGGACGGTCGCCCGCAGGACCACGCCCGTCAGCCCCATGCCGCCGACCGTGGCCCAGAACAGGCGCGGCGCGCCCTCGGGCGTGAGGGTCCGCACCTGGCCGTCGGCGGTCATGAGGTCCAGGGAGACGACGTGGTTGCCGAAGCTCCCCTTCACGTGGTGGTTCTTGCCGTGGATGTCAGCGGCGATCGCTCCCCCGAGCGTCACCTGCCGCGTCCCCGGCAGCACCGGGACGAAGAGCCCGAGCGGCAGGAGCACCCGCACCAGGGTGTCGAGGGAGACCCCCGCCTCGGCGGACACCAGGCCCGTCGTCGTGTCGATGGACAGCACGCGCGCGGCGGCCGTCATGTCCAGGACCGTGCCGCCGCCGTTCTGGGCCGAGTCGCCGTAGCTGCGCGCGAGCCCGCGGGCCAGGACGCCCCGGTCCCCGGCGCCCAGCACGGCGCGGCGGACGTCCTCGTCGGTGCCGGCGGGCACCAGCGTCGCGACGGACGGCGCGGTGCGCCCCCAGCCGCTGAGCGCGGTGCGGGGAGCGTTCGATGTGGTGCTCACGAGCGGCCTCTCGATCTGCCTCGGGGGGCGGCGGGGTCGCTCACGCGACGCTGACGCCGATGACGATGATGACGACCCAGGCGACGCCGAGGACCTGCAGGGTCCGGTCGCCGAGCACGATGTCCTCCGGCGCCCCGGCGCTCCCCCGGTCGATGTCCACCGCGTAGCGGAGCAGAGCCAGGACGAAGGGGGCGATGGACAGGGCCGGCCACGGGTTGCCGGACTCCGGCGTCGTCAGCTCGAAGGCCCACAGGCTGTAGGCGGTCACCGCCACGGCGGCCGACAGGCTCCACACGAAGCGCAGGTAGCTCTCGGAGTACTCCTTGAGCGCCGAGCGCGTCGCCGCCTCGTCCGGGCCGACGAGCCGGTGCTCGGAGTACCGCTTGCCCGCCACCATGAACAGGGAGCCGAAGGCGGCGACGAGCAGGAACCACTGCGAGAGGGCGATGCCCGCGGCGACGCCGCCCGCCATGGCCCGCAGCAGGAAGCCGGAGGCGACCACCGCGAGGTCGATGACCGCCTGGTGCTTGAGGAAGAAGCAGTAGGCCAGCTGGACCACGACGTACGTGCTGATCACCGCGACGAGCCCCGCGGAGCTCGTCAGCGCGGCCAGGGCGACAGCCGCGGCGAGCAGGAGGGCTCCGACCCCGACGGCCAGGCCCGGGGGCACGACGCCCGCGGCGATGGGGCGGTGCCGCTTGACCGGGTGGGCGCGGTCGGCCTCGACGTCACGAGCGTCGTTGACGAGGTAGATGCCCGAGGCGGCCAGGCAGAAGACGACGAAGGCGAGCGCGGTCGCCACCAGCACCGAGGGCTGCAGCAGCACCCCGGCGGCCAGGGGCGCGGCCAGCACGAGGACGTTCTTGACCCACTGCCGCGGGCGGGCGGTGCGGACGAGGCCGACCAGCACGCCGAGCGGGCTCGCGCCGCGCTCCGGGTCGCCCGTGCGGCGGTCGGTCACCGTGGTGGTGCGGCTCGGGGCCGCCATCACCGGTGCCCGCGCAGCAGCCGGCGCGCGCCGAGCGCGGTGGCGCCGCCGAGGGCGGAGCCGGCGAGGACGTCGCTCGGGTAGTGCACGCCCAGCAGGACCCGGGAGGTCCCCATGGCCGCGACGAGCGCCACCGCCACAGCCCTCGCCGCCGGGGACCGACCGAGCAAGGGGGTCAGGACGACGGCGGCGGCCGTGGTGCTCGTGGCGTGCGAGCTCGGGAAGCTCAGGCGGCTGGGGGTGCCCACGAGCGGAGGGGCGTCCGCGAGGTCCGGCCGGGGCCGGCGCACGACCCGCTTGAGGACGACGCTCGTCGCGTGGGACGCCAGGACGACGGCGCCGGCCTCGAGCCAGGGCCGGCGCTCGGCGGGCCGCAGCAGCGCACCGCTGAGCGCGACCAGCGTCCAGCCGGCGGCGTGCTCGCCCACGGTCGAGAGCGCGCGCGCCGCACCCACGGGCACCGGGCGGTCCAGGGCGCGCCGCACCCCGCGCAGGACGGCGACGTCGACGTGAGGAGGGCTCGCGAGGACGTCAGGCACGCCCCCAGGCTAGGCGCCGCGCGGGCCCGCGCGAACCGGCCCCGCCGGACGCGTCCTCTACTGTCCACGTCCATGGCGTCGTCGACCGCGGGCAGCACCACCACCGCGGCCCGCGGGCGGCGGGTCGACGCGCTGCGCGCACGGAGCGCCCCGCTGGCCGGGGCGGCTCTCCCGCTCCTCGACCGCTCGTCGCCGTCCGCGCGCCGGTGGTACCTCCTCGGCGCGCTCCTGGCCTCGATCGCCGCCTACCTGCGGCTGCCGCCCGGCGCGGCCGGGTCCATCTGGGCGGAGGACGGCACCCGCTTCCTCACGGACCAGCTGGTGATCGGCTGGCCGGCGAGCACGACCGAGCCCTACGCCGGCTACATGCACCTGGTGCCGCGGCTGGCCGCTCTCGTCGCGGGCGAGGTCCCGCCGAGGTGGGCCGACGACGTGTTCGCCGTCCTCGCCTCCCTCGTGGTCGGGGTCTGCGCCGCCGCGACGTTCGCCCTCGCTCGCGGCCACCTGCCCTCGCCGGTGGTCCGGGGGCTGCTCGCGAGCATGGTGGTGCTGCTGCCGACCGCCGGGCTCGAGGCGGCCGGCAACACCGCGAACAGCCACTGGTTCCTCATGGCGACGGCCTTCTGGGCCCTGACCAGCCGGCCGACGAGCCGGTCGGGTGCGGCCCTCGCCGCGGGCGTGGTGGTGCTCGCCATGGGCAGCGACCCGCTGACGGCGATCCTGGCCCCCCTGGTCCTGGCTCGCGTCGTCCTGCTGCGCGGCCTGCGGGACCACGTCGTCACCGCGGCGTTCGTCCTGTCCAGCGCGGTGCAGGCCCTCGTCGTCCTGGGCACCGACCGCGGGCCGGGCGACCCGACGCCCGCGACCGGCGAGGTGCTCGCGGCCTACCTCACCCGCGTCCCCTACACGCTCATGACCGGGCTGGGCCGAGCTGCGTCCCTCTTCGAGCAGCACGGCTGGCTCGTCGTGGTGGCCGCGCTGGTCCCCTTCGGCGTCGCCGGGGCCCTGGCCCTGCTGGTGGACGCGCGGACGAGGTGGGTCGCCCTGACCGCGGCGCCCGCCTCCGTCGTCTTCTTCGTCGTGCCCGCAGCCGTCTCGTGGAGCGACCGCTTCGACCCGTTCGCCTTCGGGGTCGACCCCAACCCCTCGAGCCGGTACTCCGTCGTCCCGATGCTGCTGCTGCTCGCGGTGGCGGCCGCGGGTCTCCAGGCGGCGCTGGACCGCTTCCCGCGGCCGCTCGCCGGGGCGCTGCTGGCCCTCGTCCTCGTGCTCGGCGCCGTGACCGTCCTCCCCAGCTTCCGCCCGGAGGCGGCGACCCGGGTCGGCCCGCTGTGGGACGCCGGTGTCCTGGCCGCCGCGCAGGAGTGCCGAGCCGATCCGTCGCTCGTCAGCGCGCGCGTCCAGATCGCGCCCGACCGGCCGAACTGGGTCGTCGACCTGCCCTGCACCTCGTTGCGCTGACCGCGCCCGCCGCGAGCCGGACCGGTCTCACGGGCAGAGCTCGGCCACCGCCTGCGCGGGGTCCCTCGGGATGGTGAGCGAGGTCCGGTGCGGGGCCCCGAGGAGGTTGGCCACGAACCGCTCGGGCGTCAGCGGCGCCCGGACGGAGTCCTGCATCTCCGCGAGGTCGCCGCACCCGAGGGCCTCCCGCGCCGCGGCGACCTCCTGCGGCGAGGGCCCGTCGGGGAACAGGGCGGCGCCGGGCTGCACGGCGTCGGCGGCGATCCAGCTGTCGGGCAGCACCTTCTCGTGACCGGGCCGGTCCCGGGCACCGAGCTCGATGTGGGCGGCCAGCGGGTAGGTGAGGCCCAACGGGTCCAGGACCGCCTCGTCCAGCTGGGTCATGCTCCCGCCGGTGCCGGCGATGCTCGTGACGACGGCCACGTCCCACGGGAGCTGCTCCGCCACCGGCAGCTGGGCGGAGCGGTTGCGCCACACGAGGCCCTGCGGCCTCGCCTCGGCCACCTCCGTCGCCAGCGCGTGGAACGACGCCACGAAGGGAGCGGCGGTCGTGGGGTTCGCCTCGCCCACCGAGGACGCCCAGAAGGCGCGCTCGTCGGCGATGCCGGACCCGAGGTCGAGCGGGGGGTCCGCACTCGCGTAGTCCGGCCGCAGCGCGACGGCGCTGACCAGCGCCCAGACCGCTGCGCCGATGACCAGTGCCAGGCGCAGCCGCGAGAGGGGGACGACGAAGACGGGGAGCAGCACGAGGAGCAGCGGCGGCAGCAGCATCCGCGCGTGCATGAAGTCACCGCCGACCCGCAGGACGTAGGTCGCCAGGACCAGCGCGACGACGAGGGGGGCCGCCACGAGGACCAGGTCGGCGCGGTCGCGCGAGCGCGCTCCGCGGGCGAGGAGGAGCACCGTGGCCGCACCCACGAGGACGAGGGGCACCACCAGCGCGTAGGGCGCCACCAGGTCGAGGAGGTAGACGAGACCGCGGTCCCACAGCGCCGCTCCGGCGCTCTTGGCGATCGCCGTCTGCGGCACCAGGACGCCGTAGTAGCCCATCCGGAAGACCTGGTAGGCCACGGGGAGTGCGATGCCGGCGGCGAGCAGGAGCACGCCGGCGCGGAGCCCGGCTCCCCGTCGCCACCAGAGCGCGAGCAGCAGCACGGCGCTCGCCACGGCGAGCTCCGGGCGCACGAGGGGCCCCAGTCCGAGCAGCACCGCGACCAGCGGGCCGCGCCGGGAGCCCGCCGCCCCTGCGCGAGAGCTGACCACGAGGCTCCAGTAGGCCGTGCTGAGCCAGGCGAAGACCAGGCCCGTCTCCAGTCCCGACGTCGCGAAGTCCCAGAAGGGCGGCAGCCCGAGCACGACGAGGGCGCCCAGCGGGAGGAGTCGCTCGGAGCCCGGGGCGCCCGCGTGCAGGCGCCGGGAGGCGTCGACGGCCACGGCCACGGCCACGACGGAGAGCACCAGGCCGACCCAGACCGACAGGCGGACGAGGTCGACGTCGACGACCGCCCCGACCAGCGCGAGCAGGTAGGTCCAGAGCGTCGAGGTGTTGGCCTCCACCCGCTCGCCGGCGTTGAAGACCGGTCCGTCGCCCGCGAGCAGCTGGCGCACGGTGCGGGTGACGATGAGGCCGTCGTCGCTGACCCACCGGCGGGTCCAGGCGAGGGCCGCGAAGGCGCCCGTCACGGCGAGCAGGACGACGAGGTTCCAGCGGGTCGACGTCGTCGCGCGCACGGCCTCCGGTCGCGGGGGTGCTTGGACGCTCACGTCCCGAACGTACTGGTCCGCACGGGGCCCTCGACGACAGGGCTGCTCGCGCAGCGCTCCGGTCGGCGACGCTCGGTCACCGCCCGCTGCCCGGGCCGGACGCGCGCCCCACCGGCGTCAGGCGCGCGTCACCACGCGCTGCCCGCTGGCCGCGTACCGGGCCTCGGTCGCCGCCTTGCGCGGGCGCCACCACTCCTCGTGGGCGCGGTACCAGTCGACGGTCGCCGCGAGGCCCTCCTCGAAGGTGGTGTACCGGGGCGTCCACCCGAGCTCGGTGCGCAGCTTCGACGAGTCGATGGCGTAGCGCAGGTCGTGGCCCGGTCGGTCCGTGACGTGGTCGTAGTCGCCCGCGTCGCGGCCGAAGGCCTCGAGCACGAGCTCCACGACGCGCTTGTTGCTCAGCTCGCCGTCCGCGCCGATGAGGTAGGTCTCGCCCAGGCGGCCGTGCTCGAGGACCTCCCACACCGCGCTGTTGTGGTCCTCGACGTGGATCCAGTCCCGCACGTTCTCCCCCGCCCCGTACAGCTTCGGGCGCACGCCGTCGACGAGGTTGGTGATCTGCCGGGGGATGAACTTCTCGACGTGCTGGTAGGGCCCGTAGTTGTTCGAGCAGTTCGAGATCGTGGCGCGCACCCCGAAGGAGCGCGCCCACGCCCGCACGAGCAGGTCGCTGCCGGCCTTCGTGGAGCTGTACGGGCTCGAGGGGTTGTAGGGCGTCTGCTCGGTGAAGCGCTGCGGGTCGTCGAGCTCCAGGTCGCCGTACACCTCGTCGGTCGAGATGTGGTGGTAGCGGACGTCGTGGGCCCGCACGGCCTCCAGCAGCGCGTAGGTGCCCAGCAGGTTCGTGCGCACGAACGGGCTCGGGTCCGAGAGCGAGTTGTCGTTGTGGCTCTCGGCGGCGAAGTGGACGACGGCGTCGCTGCCCGCGACGAGGCGCGCGACGAGGTCGGCGTCGGCGACGTCGCCCTCGACGAAGGAGATGCGCTCGGCGACGTCGGCCAGGGACGCGCGGTCCCCCGCGTACGTGAGCGCGTCGAGGACGGTCACGTCGACGCCCGGGCGCTCGCGCACCGTCTGGTGGACGAAGTTGGCGCCGATGAAGCCGGCACCCCCGGTGACGAGCAGGCGCATCGTTCTCCCTCGGTCGTGGCGGTCTGGCGCCTCACCCTACGAGCCCCGGCGCGCCCGGTGTCCCGGCACCGGGCGCTGCGGCGATCGGGTGACATCTCGCCCCCGCCGGTGGGAGGGGGCCGCGGCGTGCCGACGACCCTGGGGTGATGGAGACCGCACCGCACCTCGACCGCACTCCTCGGACGGCGCGCGAGCGTCCCGCCCCGCGCACGGTGCTGCGCGCGGTGCTGGCCCTGGTCGTCGGGGCCGTGGTGCTGACGCCCGCCTCGGCCGACGCCGCCGCGACGGTCCGCGTCGGCTCCTGCTCCCTGCCCGCCGACGCCTCGATGCAGAAGCTGGTCGCCTCGGGCGAGGGGCGTGCCGCGCTCGTCATCGGCCCCGAGGACATGGCGTGGGCGAGGACGGTCGAGGCCAGGGCCACGACGACCGCCTCGAGCCCCGAGGGCGTGCGCACGCGCCAGCAGCTGAAGTTCGCCGACGCCGCGCTGTCGGCGCCCCTGCCGACGGCGAAGAACCTCTCCCTCGGCGCGCGGGCGTCGGCCGAGCGGATGCTCCGGCTGCGCTACGCCCAGGAGGTCGTGGCGGACGGCCGCTCCCCGGCCCTCGCCGAGGGCACGACCCCCACGTCGTCCGCCACGTACGCCCGCCGGGTCGCCGACGAGGTGCTCGCCTGGTCGAAGATGCCGTCCTGGGGCGCCTCCACGGCCCTGACCGCCGACGACTCCCTCCTGGAGGCGGCCGAGGTGGGCACCACCGTGGCGCTCGGCTACAGCCTCGTCGCCGACCGCCTGAGCGGCGCGCAGCGCGCGCAGGTCCTCGACGCCCTCACCCGCAACCTGCTGGCACCGGCCTGCGCCGGCTGGAACCGCGGCATCTGGATGACGGAGTCGCGCCACAACTGGGGCGTCATCGTCAACAGCGGTGCCGTGATGGCCGCGATGGTCGTCGCCGAGCGGGACGAGGCGCTCGCCGGCGCGGTGGTCAAGCAGGCGCTGCCGCGGGCCAACCGCGCCACGTCCGTGAGCGGCGGCGACGGCGGCAGCTTCGAGGGGCCGAACTACGCGGTCCTGTCCCACCGCTACCTCGCCTACCTCTCGGCCTCCATGACGCTCTCCTACGGCGAGGGCGGCCGGCGGCTCGTGCAGGCGGTGCCCGACGCGGCGAGGTACTACCTCCACTCGACGGGCCCCTCAGGGCGGCCGTTCACCTACAGCGACTCCGACGGCGCGCTGATGATGCCCTGGCTGCCCCTGTGGAACGCCCGGCACGGCGGGGACCCCCTCGGCGACTGGCTGGGCCAGCAGCGCCTGGCCCAGAGCCACCCCGACACGCTGCTGCTGCTCTGGACCCGACCCGCGACGACCACCCCTGCGGCGGCGGAGGCCCCGCGCCGCACCTTCCCCCGCTCCGGGGTGGCGACCCTGCGCAGCAGCTGGGCGAAGGACGCGACGTGGGTCGGCGTCAAGGGCGGGTGGAACAGCGCGAACCACAGCCACCTCGACCTCGGGAGCCTGGTCCTCGACGCGAACGGCCGACGCTTCGTCGACGACCCGGGCCAGGACTCCTACTCCCTCCCCGGCTACCTCTCGGGCGCGAACCGCTTCGGGTACTGGCGCCGGTCCACCGCTGGCCACTCGACGCTCGCCCGGGCGGGCGTCAACCAGCCGGCGGGGGCCGCAGCGGCCGTGACCGCCCCCCAGGCGCTCTCCGGCGGGCGGGCGATGGTCGGCGTCGACACGACCTCCGCGCTGCAGGCCATGTCCGCGCGGCGCGAGGTGACGATGCAGGGCGAGGTGGTGACGGTCAAGGACACGTCGCGCTTCGCGAAGCGGACGTCCTTGCGCTGGAAGATCCAGACGCAGGCGGCCGTGCGCCTCGAGCGCGGCGGGCGCTCCGCCGTCCTCACGATCGACGGGCAGTCCCTGGAGGTCCGCCTCGGCAGCTCCACGCCCGGCGCCTTCCGCGTCCGGGCGGCGCCGGCCGCGCCCGCCGGCGGCGTGTCCACCTCCGGATGGCGGTCGGTCGACCTCGACCTCACCACCTGGCCGGCGAGCAGTGGCACGACCGCCGCCGGGATCGTCGTCTCCTTCATCCCGCGCTGAGCCCCCTGCGCTGGTCTGCGGCGGCCCGGGCGTCGACGCCAGAGGGCGATCGTCATCCCCACCAGCCGGGAGGCGCGAGCCTCCTCCGCACGTGCTCGTCGCAGACGTCGCGCGCCACCCGGCGTCGCGCGTCGTCGCCGTCGAAGAGGTCCCGGTGGCCTTCAACACGGGAGCCCGCGACCTCGGTCGTGCGCGTCGTCCGGACGGACGGGACCAGCGCGTCGGGCATCTCGTCGACGACGACGCAGGCGACGGCGACGTCGCCGAGCAGCCGTCTCGGGCCGGCCGGCACCGCCGCCGGCGAGGACGGCGTCAGCCCTCCGCGCCGTCCTCGCCGGAGAACACCGCCGCGTCGAGGGTGCGCAGCTCCTCGGTCGCGAGACCGAGCAGCTCCCGCTTGCTCGTGGTGACGTCGGCACCCGGTCTGAGGTTGAGGAAGAACTCGTGGCCCACGGTGGGGTGGAACCAGGACTCGCGGACCTGCACGTACCCGAGGTCGGCGAGGTCTGCGAGCAGCAGCCGGAGGTGGTTCGGCGTGAAGACCCAGTTGTGGACGTCGACGTACTGCCCCGACGCCGCTTCGTCCGCCAGCTCGTGCACCGCGGACATGTCGTGCACGAACTCGTACGTCCCGCGGTGGAGCGGCGCCCAGGACGTGGTGCCGCGGTGGCGGACGGCCTTCATGCCGAACTCGGTGAGCGTCCCCCGGGTGTGCACCGCCGGGGGGTTGAGCGCGGCGTCGATCACCCTGGCGAGAGAGCTCCGCTCCCGGAACCTGTCGAAGCAGTACCGGCTGTCGGGCACCACGAGGCACAAGACGCCGTTCGGTGCCAGGAGGCTCGTGCACTCCTCGACGAAGTGCACGAGCGAGGTCGTGTGCTCGAGCACGTGCGAGGCCATGACGAGGTCGAAGCGCTCGGTGATCACCTCGCTCATGCGGGCGCCCGGTGCCAGGACGTAGTCGACGTCCTCGATGTCGTCCGGCGAGTACTGCGAGAAGCTCTGGTACTTCTCGACGAGTCTTGCGCGGTCGAGGTAGTCGACGGTCCTCGTGCGGAAGCCCTCGCGCTTCGGGAGGACCGCGTTGTGCGCGGGGCCGATCTCCAGCACCAGACCGTCGCGAGGAGCCCCCGCGAACGCCGCATCTCGCCGGAGCTCCTGCCGGGTCCGGGACGGCGCGGGCGAGGCGACTCCCGCCGGCATCGCGGGTTGCACCGGAGGTCCCGCAGGCCCCGGCGGCCCCGGAGGCCCCGGAGGGCCGGGAGGTCCGGGAGGTCCGGCCGGTCCCCGAGGCCCCGCACGTCCTGAGGGGCCCGCAGGTCCCGGAGGCCCTCCCCGTCCTGCGGGGTCCGCCCCCGGCGGCCGCGAGGGGTGCCGCCGCCGAGCCGGCGCGCCGGTGGGTGGTGGCACCAGGACTGGCGGCAGCCACCCCCGCCGGTCGAGATCGCGCCGCACCCGCCAGAGCCGCCGCCGCACCGGTGTGGGCAGGAGGCGCCGCAGCGCGCGTCCGGCTCTGCTGTGCACGTCGACCTCCTCGAGAGCGCTGCTGTCCGTCGGACCGCGACCATCCTCGATGGCCGAGCCGCCGTCAACGCCCGGCCTGGGGAGCGCACCGGGGTCGCTCCCGCGCCGGGCCCACCACCGGTGGTCCGTCCCGGTGGCCGAGGGGGCGAGGCGCCTAGGATCGGGACATGCAGGACTTGGACGACGACGCCCGGCCCCCGTCCGCACCGCCCGCCGGCGAGGTGCCCCTGCCCCCGCTGGAGCTGCGCACCGGTGGTGCGCACTTCACGGACGACCAGGACTACCGGCGGCTCGCCGCCCGCGACGTGCGGGGGCTGCAGGAGCGCGCGGGCCTCGGCGCCGCCAGCAGGCTCCTGGACTGGGGCTGCGGCGCAGGACGTCTGGCCGTGGGCCTGCGGGCCACCGGGGCGGAGTTCGGGTCCTACCTGGGGGTGGACGTCCAGGCGGACCACGTCGCCTGGGCGCAGGCGAACCTCGCGACCGACCGCATCTCCTTCGTGCGGGTCGACGACCCCAACGCCCGCTACAACCCCGGGGGCACGGCGGTGCGCGACCTGCCCGCCGAGGACGCCTCCGTCGACGTCCTGCACGCCTACTCCGTCTTCTCCCACATGACGGCCGACGACACCGCCCGGTACCTCGAGGGCGTCTGCCGGGTGCTGGCGCCGGCCGGACGGGCTGTCGTCACGGCCTTCGTGGAGCGCGGCGTCCCCTCCTGGTCGGTGAACCCCCCCGGCTACGGGCCGCTCGCCTGGGAGGGCCCGCTGCACTGCGTCCGCTACGACGAGGACTTCTTCGCCGACCTCGTGGCGGCGAGCGGCCTGGCCGTGGTCGACCTCAGCCGCGGGGGCGAGACGGACGGCCAGTCGCTGCTCGTGCTCGAGCGCGCACGACGCGCCGCAGGCGACCCGCCCGCCGCCTGACCCCCGTGAGCACCCGCGCCCCCACCCTCCGGACGTCGTCGGCGACGGGCGGCGGGGACGCCTTCTCCTGGCGCGCGAGGCGCCTCGCCAGCTCGCGGCGCTCCGACCGGGCCTCCTCGAGGGCGCGCCGGGCGCTGTCCCGCTCCGAGCCCAGCCGCCGGGCCAGCCGCATGGTCTCCCGCGACTGCTCCAGCGCGTCCGCGGTCTCGCGCTCCAGGGCCGTCAGCAGCGCGCCCGTCTCCACCAGGTCGGCGTGCCGCTCGGGCTCGAGGTCCGCCGGGACGTCGGCGAGCAGAGGGGCCAGCAGCTCCGGCTGGTGCGCGCGACCCTCCTCGACCAGCGCGCGGAGGTGGTCCCGCAGCCAGGTGTCCTCCACGAAGGAGCCGCGCGCGACGCCCTCCTCGAGGCTCTCCTGCGGCGGCAGGCGCAGCGCGTAGAGGTGGAGGAGGCGACCCGCCGCGTGGCGCCGGTAGTCGGCCATGCCGTGGTGCCGCGGGCTCGGCCGCAGGTCGGGGTTGGACTCGTACGCCCGACCCGCGTGCACCACCTTGCGCTCCACCTGCGCCCAGGAGCGCCACGGGACGTGCAGCACCTCGATCGCGACGGCCGGGTCCGGCTGCCCGTTGCTCGCGAGGCTGACGAAGTGGTTGCCCTGCGCGACGACGACGTCGGACTCGCCGCGGTGCACCGCGTCGGGCGTCGGGTGGGCGTGGACGCCCACGCCCAGCAGCTCCTCGGCCGACCGCTGGTCGCGGTAGAGCAGGCGCTTCGCCCAGGACCCCGGCTGCGAGGCGCTCCCGACGAGGTTGGTCACCGGCACGGTGAACGCGTTGAGGGACAGCGGGGTCCGCTCGAGGGCCTGGCGCAGGTCCAGGCTCCGGTCGACCGGGACCCAGAACTCGTCGGCGTCGATGTTGAGCACCCAGTCCGCGGCGAAGCGGGTGCGCGCCCGCCGGGCCATGCGGGTCACGACCTCGCTCTGCTGCTTGCGGTGGACCGGGTCGCGGTGCAGCTCGACGAGGCCGCGGTCGGCGTAGGACTGCAGCACCTCGGCCGTCCCGTCGACGGAGCCGTTGTCGGTGACGACCAGCGCGTCGATCCCCTGGCCGAGGTGGTGCTCCACCACGGCGGCGACGACGTCGACCTCGTCACGCACCATGAGCGTGGCGACGATCCTCATGTCAGCTGCCTCCTGGGCGTGTCCGTGTCAGAGCGGGTGTGCGCGTGCGTGGCGCGCCAGAGCGGGACCGCTCGCTCCAGCAGCCGCGCCGCGCGGGCGTCGAAGGAGTGTCTCTCGGCCACCGCCGCGGCGACGCGACGGCGCGCGGCGTCGTCGCCGAACACCTCGTCGGGGTCGCCGCGGAGCAGGTCGCCCAGCTCCTCCGCGGTGCGGGCGACCCGGACCGAGCGGCCGAAGTCCGCCGGCAGCCCGGCGACGTCGTCGCTGACCACGCGCGCGCCGGCGGCCACGGCGTCGAAGAGGCGGTTGGAGACGAACCCCTCGGCGCGCATGTCCTCCCAGTGGTCGTTCAGGACGACACCGGCGGAGCGGTAGGCGGCGGCGAGGGCCTCGTTGGGCACGTACGCGCCCTTGACGAACCGCTCGGGGATGAGCCCCTCCCACCCGGGCCCGTAGACCGACAGCGGCAGGCCGCTGTCGGCGGCCAGGCCCACCATGAGCCGGCGCTGCAGCCGCGAGTTGCCCACGAAGAGCACGGGGTGGCCGGTGTCGGGCACCCCGGCGTCCGGGTGGAAGCGGCTGGGGTCGCACGCCTGCAGGAGCGCCTCGACGTCGACGCCCCAGCCCTGCCGCGTGCGCTGCGCCCAGGTCTCGCTCGCGGCGAAGACGGCGTCGTACTGCTCGAGCTCGCTGCGCCCGACCATCTCCGGGTGCGAGATGAGCCAGAGGAGGTTCACCTGGCCCGGGACGGGCACGTACTCCGGCGCCAGCCCCCGCACCACGAGCACGACGTCGTCGTGGACGCCCGTGGCCCGGTTGAACTCGGCCCGGTGGTCGTGGACGACCTCCTGCCCGTGGCGCTCGAGAGCTGCTCCCAGCGCACGCAGGAAGTGGGTGTCGCCCCAGCGCTCGGCCTCCTCGCCCGCGGGCGCCGGGTTCTTCAGGGCCCAGCGCAGGCGGGGCGCGGGCTCGTCCACCCTCGGCCTGCGCCACAGGCGGGGCTCGGGGAGCGAGGCGGGGCCGTCCGCCCCCATGCGGTGGCGCACGGCGTGCCCCGCGACCTCCAGACCTGCTCGGGCCCAGAGGTCGACGTCGTCCCGCGGGGCCTGGTCGCGCCACCGCTCGAGGTAGACGCGCCGGTTCTGCACGGCCTTGGCGTACCTGCCCGTCGCCCGCGACTCGTAGTGGACCACCCGGGAGTCCGGGCGCACCACGAAGTGGCCGCCGGACGCGCGCTGCAGGCGCAGTCCGAGGTCGACGTCCTCCATCCCGTTGCGGAAGACGGGGTCGAGGCCCTGCACGCGCGCGACGTCGACGGCCCGGACCGCCATCGCGGCGGCCGTCAGCGCCGAGAAGGTGGCGCCGGGCAGGGCGCGGACGCCGTCCTCTGCGGGGAAGCCCTGCAGGAAGGCGTGCGGGACGCCGCCCACGGCCGGGAAGGCGACGCCCGCGGACTGGATGCTCCCGGTCGGGTAGAGCAGGAGGGACTGGGCCCCGAGCACCTGCGGGTCCCGCAGGGCCTCGACCAGGGGGTCGAGCCAGCCGTCGAGGACCTCGGTGTCGTTGTTGAGCAGGACGACGTGCTCGCCGGTGGCCGCCGCGAGGCCGAAGTTGTTGCCGAGCGCGAAGCCGTGGTTCGTGGCCAGCGCCACCACGCGCACCACGGCGCCGGGGTGGCGCAGCGGGAGGGCGTCCAGCTGCACGGCCACCGACAGGGGGGTGCCGTTGTCCACGACCACCACCTCGACGTCCCGGCCCCCGCCGCGCGTCGTCTCGACGACCCGCTCGACGGCTCGCGCGGTGAGGACGACGTCGTCGTGCGTCGGGATGACGACGCTGACGCTGCCCGGTGCCCGCGGGCGGGTCACCTGCTCGTCCCAGTCGAGCACCCGGCGGTTGAGGACCACGTCGCCCCAGGTGCTCAGCGCCCCCGGGTCGCGCACGGAGGCCTCCCGGGTCCGGCCGCGGTACGGCCCGCGCGGCGTCGGGGGGGACCAGACGTGCGTCCCGACCGCCGGCACCGGCTCCACACCCGTCTCCAGGGCCACGCGCAGGAGCCAGTCGGCGTCGGCAGCGGCGGCGAGGGGCAGCTCCTCGTCGAAGGCGCCCGCCTCGACGGCCGCCGACCGCCGCACGAGGACGCTCGACAGCGGGGCCGTCGCCCCCTGCACCAGGGCCTCGGGCGTCAGGCGACCGGTCGTGTACCGCGTCGCGCGCGTCGGCGGGTCCGCGACCGCCTTCGGCGTCGGGCCCAGGTGCACCTCGCTCACGTCGTGGACGGCGGGCCCGACCGCGGTCGAGAGCACGGACCGGCAGGTGCGCAGGTGGTCGGGGCCCCAGGCCGCCCCGTCGACGAGCCAGGCCACCGCGTCCGCCGTCGCCACGGCGAGGCCGAGGTTGCGGAGCCGGGCGGCGCCGGGCCGGCTCGAGCGGACCACCCGGTGACCGCCCCGCCCCGCCGCCGGCGCCAGCTCCTCCACCACCGCCTCGGGGAGGTCGTCGTGGTGGACGAGCACCACCTCGAAGTCGCGGTCCACCTGGGCCGCGAGGGACCGGAGCGAGTCGAGCAGCAGCTCGGGCAGGACCCCGTCGGCGACCACGACGACGCTGACCGCCGGGTGGGCCGCCGTGCGCGGGGGCGGGTCCGGGATCTCGACGGCGGGACGGGGGGCCCTGTCCTGCTGCGGGCGCAGCGACTGCCGGTGCGCCCACCGAGCGCCCTGCGCGCCGAGCCAGGTCACGAGGTCGCCGTGCTCGGCCGGGGAGAACCACGAGCTCGGGCGGTGCCCGGCGGAGGCGCCCACCTGGACGTAGTGGCCGAAGACGCCGGCCCGGTGGGACAGCGCCTCGGGGTGCTCGGCGACGTAGAGCTCGGCGTCCAGCAGCGGGTGCGGGGAGAGCTCGCGCGGCAGCTCGTCGGAGACGAGCCGCAGGAAGAGCTCCGCCGGGGTCTCCTCCGCCTCCTCGGGCTCCCCCGCCGCCGCCACGAGCGGAGGGGCGGGCTGGTCGAGCTCGGCGAGCCGCTCGAGCTCGGCGAGCCGCTCGAGCTCGGCGAGCCGGGCCAGCTCGGCGAGCTCGGCGAGCCGGTCGCGCACGTGCCCGACGTCGAACAGCGGGTGCGGCGAGTGCTGGAGGTCCTCGCTGCGTCGCACGTAGTGCCGGGCCGCGGCGGCGCGGGAGCGCGTCCCGCCCGTGATGGCGTTGTACCAGTCGTGGTCGAAGAACGGGGAAGCCACCAGGCGCTCGGCCGCACTGGGCGGCGGCGGCGTCGCCGGCGTCTTCGTCACCACCGCCGCGCCCCGGCCCGAGGTGGCGCGCCGCCCGGCCGCCGCCAGCTGCCAAACCCCCCGGACGCCCCTCACCTCGAGCCCCGGTGCGGGTCCGAGGTGGTGGAGCAGAGGCCTGCGAGGGCGGCACCGCTGCTCTGGTGGTCCGGGCGGATCAGCACCGCTCGAGCATAGTCGGGCGGTCGTCCCGGGCTCCGTCGCGCGGCGTCCCGCACGCCTGCGGAGGGCTCGCCTCAGCTCGGGCCGGCGTACCGGATGGAGGCGGTGGCGCCGCCGCCGCGCAGGTCGTCGCGCCAGGCGAACAGACCGGTGCGCTCGATCCCCACCGTGTCGGAGCCGTCACGGTTGAAGTCCCCGCTGATGCCCCGGTCCGACGGGCTCCCGAACGAGACGGCCGTCACCGGACCGCTCGGGTCCTGCCCGTTCAGCAGGTACCGCATCCGCTCGCGGCGCACACCCGGGCTGTCCTTGCCGTCACCGTCCCAGTCCCCCGCCATGGGCACGTCCCCCGGAGCCCCGAAGTTGACCTCCTTCTCGTAGCCCCCACCGCTCAGGGAGCCCCGCAGCAGCCACCGGCGCCCGGACACCACGCCCACACCCAGCTGCCCGCCGCCCCAGCGACCGACCACCGGGACCTGGCTCGCGTTGCCGAACACGAAGTAGTGGTCCGCACCACCGCTGGAGTGGCTGTTCCGCAGGTGCCACTGACCCGCCCGGTAGATCCCCACCGAGTCCTTGCCGTCACCGTCGAAGTCCCCCACCACCGGCAGGTCCCCCGCCTTGCCGAAGCGGTACGTCACCGCGGTCGTCGGACCCATCCGCAGCGAGACCACCCCGTCGCGGTACCACCCCACCTTGTCCCCACCACTGCCGTCCCAGTCCCCCACCAGCGGCACACCGGTCGTCGGCACCGCCACGACCGGCGTCGGCGTCGGCGTCGGCGTCGGGGTGCGCGGGACGGCCGGCGGGCACGGCGAGGTGTTGCGCCCCGAGTAGGCCGGCGCCGCCTCCCCCACGTAGACCTGGCAGGGCCCGTAGTCCTGCCCGGTCGCCGTCCTGCCCCTCCAGAAGGAGGTGCGCCCCATGGCGCCGTCCCAGGTGAACGAGACGTGCACGTGGTCGCGGTGGGGGCTGGCTCCCGTGTACGCCTTCCACGTCTGGTTGTAGCTGCCCCAGATCTTGCGGTCCCAGATCACGTACATGACCCCGAGCCGGCGCGCGTTCCCGGCGGGGACCCCCTCGGCGTCCGGGCCGATCAGCCACCCCAGGAAGGCCTCGACCTGCGCCGCCTCGGCGGGCTCGCCCGCATCCCGCATCCAGTCGTAGGCGCGCCCCTCGGAGTGCTCCGTCCTGGACGAGGAGCAGGCTCGCGTGATGCCGCCCGCGTTGGCCCCGTAGGTGCGGTCGAGCAGCGCGCGGAACGCCTGCGCCCCCGGGCGCTCCACGGGGTCGCAGGAGACCTGCGGCACGTAGCGGCCCAGCTCCTCCGGCGCCGCGGTGTACGTCGAGACCGGGGCGGGGACGACCGCAGCCGCGGCCGCCGCCGTGGTGGACGCCTCGAGCTGCCCGACCTCCACCGCGGGCAGGGGCGCGGACGGCGGCTCGGCGGACGCCGCCGCGGGGGCGACGACCGACGCGGCGACGAGGGTCGCCATCGCCGCGGCGACGCGATGCCGGCGGCCGCGACGTCCCCGCGCGGTCATCCGGCGTACCGGATGGAGGCGGTGGCGCCGCCGCCGCGCAGGTCGTCGCGCCAGGCGAACAGACCGGTGCGCTCGATCCCCACCGTGTCGGAGCCGTCACGGTTGAAGTCCCCGCTGATGCCCCGGTCCGACGGGCTCCCGAACGAGACGGCCGTCACCGGACCGCTCGGGTCCTGCCCGTTCAGCAGGTACCGCATCCGCTCGCGGCGCACACCCGGGCTGTCCTTGCCGTCACCGTCCCAGTCCCCCGCCATGGGCACGTCCCCCGGAGCCCCGAAGTTGACCTCCTTCTCGTAGCCCCCACCGCTCAGGGAGCCCCGCAGCAGCCACCGGCGCCCGGACACCACGCCCACACCCAGCTGCCCGCCGCCCCAGCGACCGACCACCGGGACCTGGCTCGCGTTGCCGAACACGAAGTAGTGGTCCGCACCACCGCTGGAGTGGCTGTTCCGCAGGTGCCACTGACCCGCCCGGTAGATCCCCACCGAGTCCTTGCCGTCACCGTCGAAGTCCCCCACCACCGGCAGGTCCCCCGCCTTGCCGAAGCGGTACGTCACCGCGGTCGTCGGACCCATCCGCAGCGAGACCACCCCGTCGCGGTACCACCCCACCTTGTCCCCACCACTGCCGTCCCAGTCCCCCACCAGCGGCACACCGGTCGTCGGCACCGCCACGACCGGCGTCGGCGTCGGCGTCGGCTTGGGGGTCGGGGTCGGCGTCGGCGTCGGGGTCGGCGTGGGAGTCGGGGTCGGCGTCGGCGTCGGCGTGGGAGTCGGGGTCGGCGTCGGGGTCGACGACGCCTCGATCAGGCCGGCAGCGGTCGACCGGATCGTGGCCATCTGCGAGCTGAGGTAGATGCCGGGGCAGGAGGTGTACCCGACGTCGAGATGGCGGAAGACCCGCGGCAGCGTCACGCTGCGCCCGCTGGCGTACTTCGCCGTCCCCCCGGCCGACGTCAGCGTCGTCGTGCCCTCGGGGTCGAGCCCGCGCTCGCCGAGCTTCCAGGCGACGACGGAGGCGATGCTCTTGACCATGGCCGAGCTCGGGCGCTCGGTCTCGTAGTTGCCGAGGGCGGAGACGCCCATCGTGCTGGTGTTGAAGCCGGACGCGTGCGCGCCCACCGGCATGGACGTGATGCTGCCGCGACGGCCCTCGTAGACGTTGCCGAACTTGTCGACGACGAAGTGGTAGCCGATGTCGGACCAGCCCTGGGTCTTCGTGTGGTAGGCGTAGATCGACCGCAGCTGGGCCATGGCCCCCGCGGCGGTGCTGTAGGAGTTCGACGACGCGGTGTGGTGCACGGTCATCGCCGTGACCCGGCTGTTCTGCGAGGCCGTCCGCGCGTAGGACTCGTCGGCGCCCCACTGCGCGCGCGTGATGACCGCGGGCCGGGCGGAGGCCGCCGTGACCGTACCGGCGGACGCGGCGGAGAGGGAGCCGGCGCGCGCGGAGGCCGCCGCCCCGGTGCCGCCGTCGACGAGCGCCACGCGGACGTCCTCGGGAGCCCGCCCGGTGGGCGAGTCGATGCGGACCTGCACGGCGTCGGCGCCGTCGGTGAGCAGGGGCTCGGTGCCCGCGATCTTCGCGGACCGCTCGTACTCCTCCGTGCCCGGGGTCGGGCCGCCGTCCTCGACCGCGAGGGTCTCCCACGCGCTCCAGCCGCCGGCCTCGCGCACGCGCACCTCGACCTGGACGTCGCCGGAGGTCGCCGGGTCCCAGGTGACGCCGACGAGGTTGAACTCGTCGACGGGGGTGGGGGCGGTCAGCAGCTCGGGCGCCGCTGCGGCTCCCTCGGCGGCCCGCAGCTCGGCGAGCGCGTCGCGGTCCACGCCGGCGACGTCGACCGTGCTCTCGGTGGTCTCCACAGGAGCCGTCTCGACGGCGACCCGGCCCGCGGCGGTCTCCACGGTGGTGGGCGCGGCGGTCGGTGCCGCGGCGACCGCGGGGCCGGCCAGGACGACCATCGGCAGGGCGACCGCGGCGCACCCGGCGGTCGCGACCAGCCGGCGGGAGAAGGTGGGATGCATGGGTGGTGCTCCTGTCACGTGGAGGGGGGCTCGTCCGTCCTCCGACATGTCGTCACGCCCCGAGAGCCCCTTGAGGCGCGTCACCGGGACAGCCCCCAGGCCTGCACCGCACGCCCGCCACCGGCCGTGGCGACGTGCACGACGCCCTGCCGGCCCACGCCCGGCAGGTCGCGACCGGGTGCGACCCAGGCGCCCGAGACGGGGCTGTCCGAGTCCCTCCCGAGCACCACGGAGCCGGCGCCCGACAGGTGCGCCGTGCGCCCGCGGCGCACCCCCGGCTCGTCGGTGCCGTCGCCGTCCCAGTCACCCGGTGCGGGGACGTCCGTGGCCCGCCCGAAGACCGCGCTCGCGGTCGGGCTCCCGGGCGACGCCGCGGACCGCAGCAGCCAGCGGCTGCCCTGGACCACGCCGATGCCGTCCGCCGGCCCACCGGCCCACCGGCCGACCACCGGCCGGTCCCCGGGGCTGCCGTAGGTGAAGGTCCGCAGCAGCGCGCCCGTCGACCCGGCGTCGCCCAGGTACCAGCGACCGGACGCGACGACGCCGATGCTGTCCCGCCCGTCGCCGTCCCAGTCCCCGACCACCGGCACCCCGGCGCTCGGCCCGAAGCGGACGCGCCGCAGGTCGCCGTCGCGCCCGCGCAGGGTGAACACGCCGTCGCGCCACCACCCGACCTCGTCGAGCCCGTCGCCGTCCCAGTCGCCCGCGAGCGCGACGCCCTGCTCGAGGGACGTGGTGCTCACGGTGAACCCGCTCGAGCGGACCGCCGGCGCGACGGTCGCGAGCCGGTCCCTGGCCTGCTGCCCGGTGAAGGCGGCGCGCGTGCGCACCCCGCCCCGCACGCCGGTGACGACGACCCCCTGCGCCCGGTCGGCGCTCCCGCGCGGCGCCACCGCGACCGCGTCGACGGCCGTGAAGCCGAAGGCGCGGGCGACCTGGTCCCAGCTGAGCTCGACGGTCCAGCTCCGGTAGGGGTTGCTCGAGGCCGCGTCCCACCTGCTGTCGTCGACGGGCCGCAGGTGGGGCACCGGGGACGAGCCCCAGACGTAGGCGTTGCCCTCCGACCACCCGCCGTGGGAGGAGGCGTAGAGGAGGTCGCGCGCGACGGCGCCGGAGGCCGTGGTCATGACGGTGCCCGACGTCCCCGTCGAGGTCTCCGCGACGGCTCGGGCCAGGTTCCCGCCGTGGCGGGCGTCGGTCTCCTCCTGGTCGGCCCCGAGCCACACCTGGTCGGTGGTCGTGGGCTGGACGACGTACGCCCCCTCCGCCGGGCGCCACGTGCCCACCAGGTAGCTGCGGGCGGCGACCACCTGCGCCGCCTGCGCCGCGACGGGCCAGGAGACGGGCATCTCCCCGAGGCCCCGCAGGTACTTCTGGACGGCGGCGCCGCGGGCGTCGTCCACCATCAGCTCCGCCACGGCCAGGCCGGAGGAGCTGCCGGTGAAGCGGGTGGTGTCCCCGCTGCTGCGCCGGACGAGTCCCGCGGCGCCGCTCGCGGCCCAGGTGCTCGTGCGGGTGACCACGCCGCGGTGGTCAGCCACCAGTGCCGCCCCCGCCGCCGCGGCCAGAGCCGGCACCGCCGGCGCCGAGGCGCCCGTCCCCGCGCGGACGAGGAGGCCGCTCCCCTGGCGGGCCACCGTCCACGTCGAGCCCGCCGGCTGCACCACCGCGGAGCTGCCGGACCTCCAGGTGACCGCTCCCGACTCGGCCCGGACCTCCGCGCGGCTGCCACCGGTGAGCATCTGGACCTGCACGCGACCCGCGAGGGCCTTGCTGCGCGGCTCGAGGCCCGGGTAGTACGTCCGGAGGATGGTGCCGGCGGAGCACCCGAGCAGAGCCGCCCCGCGGGCCCCGTACTGGCTCATGCCCATGCCGTGGCCGTACCCGTGGCCGTGGACGACCAGGTCTGCGCCCGGCGAGCCGGCGGCGTCGGCGGCCGGGGTCCCGCCCGGGGCCGGGCACCCCGAGGCGGCCTCGGCCGTCCCGCTCCCGGCAGCCGTCGCCAGGGGGACGGCCAGCAGCACCGCCAGCAGGACGCCGCCCCAGCGCCCCGCTCCCCGGCGGGGCCCCGGGCCGCGGCCCCGGGCCGGTCGCTCGCTGCGGACGGGGGGACGGTGGCCGGTGAGCTTCGCGCTGGGCATGGCGCTGGTTCGGCAGATCAGGGGGCGGCCTGGACGGCGCCTCCCGCGAGAGACCGGGACGGCGCAGGCGCCGAGCCCACGCGAAGCTGCCGGCGGGCGGGGAGGCCGGCGGTGCTAGGGCTAGGACTCAGGGGAGCTGAGCCTCTGGGGGGGCTAGGGCTGGGCGCGTCGGCGGTGCGCCCTGACCGCGGCGTCGAGGAGGACCTCGGCCCGCGCCAGGAAGGAGTGGTCCCGCGCGACCCCGCGGGCGACGCGCACGCGCTCGTCCTCGCCGGGGAAGGCGGAGGCCCCCTGCCGGACGAGCGACACGAGCTCGGCGGGCTCGCGGTAGGTGCGCACCAGGCCGCCGAACAGCTCCTCGACGCCCTCGACGTGGTCGCTGACGACGCGCGCGCCCGCTGCGGCGGCGTCGAAGAGGCGGTTCGAGACGAAGCCGAGGCGCCGCATGTCGTCCCAGTGGTCGTTGAGGACGACCCCCGCCGACCGGTAGAAGGCCGGTACCTCGGCGTTGGCCACCCGGAGCCCGCGCACGAACCCGGCGGGCACGCGCCCCTCCCATCCCCCGCCGTAGACGGCGAGCTCCTCGCCGGCCTCCACGAGGTGGCGGACCACCGGCCGGTGCACGCCCCGCGAGTTGCCCACGAAGAGCACGGGGTGGCCCGTGTCCGGCTCGGCGGCGTCGGGGGTGAAGCGGCTCGGGTCGGTGGCCTGCAGCAGCGGGAGCACCTCGCGGCCCCACGCCGCGGTGGCCGTCCGGGCCCAGACGGCGCTGGCGGCGAAGGCGGCGTCGACGCCGTCCACGTCCTCGGCGGTGACCATCTCGGGGTGGCTGATCACCCACAGCAGGTTGACGGCGCCCGGCTGGGCGGGCAGCGGCAGCTTGCCCCGGATGGAGAGCGTGACGTCGTCCAGGGGCGTGCTGGGGCGCCACAGCGAGGCGCGCCCGTCGAGCACCACCTCCTGGCCGAGGGCGGTGAGCGCCGACTGGAGGGCCTCGGCGAAGTGCAGGTCCCCCCAGTGCAGGCCCTCGACGCCCGGCGGCGTGGCCGTGCGCACGGCCCAGCGCAGCCGGGGCGCCGCCTCCCGCACCGACCCCACCAGCGCACGAGGACGGCTGACCACGGGCTCGGGGACGCGCAGCGGGAGCGGCACGCCCTTGACCCACCGGGGGGCGTAGTGGGTGACGCGCAGCCCCGCGGCCTCCCACAGCGGCCGGCCGTCCGCGGGCTCGCGGCCCGACCAGCGGTCGAGGAAGGCCCGCCGCCCCGCGGCGAGCCGGGCCGGCGTCGCCACCTTCGCCGGCACCTGCCGGACCACCTCCGCGGTGGTGACCACGACGGTCCGCCCGCCCGTGCTCGCGGCGAGCCGGAGCCCGAGGTCGGCGTCCCAGAGGACGTCGACGAGGAGGGCGTCCGCGCCGCGCACGGCGACGAGGTCGGCGGTCCGGGCCATCAGGGCGCCGCCGTCGACGGACGGCACCTCCCGCACGGGCCCGAGCCGTCGGGCGTCCTCGCGGGGGTGCCCGTGGAGCAGCGGGGACGGCAGCACGCCGCGCTCGGGGAAGACCCACCCCGCGCTGCGCACCACCTCGGTCCACTCCAGCAGCAGCGCCTGCGCGGCCGCCACTCCCGGCTGCGCCAGCACGCCGAGGAGGTCCTCGACGGCCCCCGGGGGCACCACGGCGTCGGGGGCGAGGAGCAGCACGTGGTCGCCGGTGGCCCGCGCGAGGCCGAGGTTGGTGCCGAGGGCGCTGTGGACGTCGTCCGGCGCCGGCTCGACGACGATCCGCGGGTCGGCCAGGGAGGCCGCGGCGAGCAGCCTGGCGACCGACGGCCGGGTCGACCACTCGACCAGGACGACCTCGGCGTCACCGCGCCACGGGCGCCCGGCGACGTCCTCGGCCCCGGCCCGGGGACCAGCGGCCTCGGCCGCGGCGTCGGCCGCGGCGAGCAGGCTGCGCGCGGCGGTGAGCGGCTCCAGCCAGTCACCGCTGACGACCACGACGGCGGACACCCGGTCGGCGACCCGGTCGGCCGCCGACAGCGCCTCCCAGTCGACCAGGTGCTTGCTGCGCACGACGTCCTTCCACGAGTGCAGCTCCCGCACCGTGACCCGGTCCGCTCCTTGGGCGTCGTCGTCGTAGACCACCCCGACGAAGGGGAGGTGGTGCAGGCGTGAGCGCTTCCCGAGCCGCCAGACGAGGTCGTAGTCGACCGTGCGGCGCAGCGAGGCGTCGAACCCGCCGACCTCCTCGAAGAGCGCGCGCTCCACGACGAGGACGTTGAGGTCCACGTGGTTGCGGACCGCGAAGTGGTCGACCTGCGCGTCCAGGGCGCGGAAGGTGGAGCCGCGCGCCGAGCGCAGCTCCGACGTCGCGTAGCCGACGGCGCCCCCGGCGGCGGCGAGGTCGGCCAGGGCCGTGCGCAGGAAGTGCGGGGTCCAGGTGTTGTCGGAGTCCAGGAAGGCGAGGTAGCGGCCCCGGGCCCGGGACGCGGCCAGGTTGCGGGACACCGAGATCCCGACGTGCTCGCCCGGCACGACGACGATCCGCGGGTCCTCGGCGGCGAGCTCGGCGAGCACGGCGCCGGTGCCGTCCGTCGAGCCGTCGTCGACGACCACGAGCTCCCAGTCGTCCGTCGTCTGCGCCTGCAGCGAGGCGATCGCGGCGACCACCGTGGTCGCCCGGTCGTAGACCGGCATCACCACGCTCACGAGCGGCGAGCCCGGAGGGGCGCTCGGCAGCGGGGCGGCCGCGGCCGCGGCCACGTGCGCCGCGTCCGCGGCCCAGTCGTGCGAGGAGCTGACGCGCGGCGCCGTGCGCACCCGCTCCCCGGCGGCGCGCTCCCTCATCGCCCCCGCGACGCGGTCCAGCAGGTCGCCGTACCGCAGCGGCGGCAGGCCCGCGCGCTCGCGCGAGCGCCGCACCTCGGCCGGCACCGGCAGCTCGGTCCCGCGGTCGGCCACCGCGAGGAAGTGGCCCAGGGCCCCGACCGGGTGCTCCGCGGCCTCCGGGTGCTCCGCGAGCCAGGCGTCCGGCTCGAACAGGGGGTGCGGCGACACGCGCGCCCCGGCCCCGTGCCGCAGGTAGGTGGCCAGCGGGTCGCGGTCCGCCTCCCGCCAGGTCTGCGGCAGGTACCACTCCGGCTCGAACAGCGGGCAGGGGCTCAGCCCCGCGAAGCGCCCGCGCAGGACGTAGTGCGCCGCGGCGGAGGCGTCGGAGTCGAAGGTCCTGCCCGCCTGGAGCTGGTACCAGGCGCGGTCGACGAGGCCGCTGCGGAGGACGTCCGCGGCGGAGCTCGCGCGGTAGGCGCCCTTGACCGCGGGCCGCGCCGAGCCCGACGCCGCGGCGGCCCGTCGCAGGACGGTGCGCAGGTCGATCACGCCGCGACCCCCCGGCGTGCGCCCCGGCGCGCGGGGTCCTCCGGCGCGACGCGCGCCAGGTGGGCGCGGACTCCCGCCATGGCCCCGGGCTGGGCCTGCTCCAGGGCCGACAGCATGCGCCGCCGCCCCACCCCCTCGGGGTCCTCGACCAGGACGTCCAGCCGCACGTAGGGCAGCGCGCCGTCCAGCGCTCGGTACCAGCACACCGCGGCCGGGTCGAGCAGCCGCACCGGCGGGTGCCGCACCGACCTCAGGGCCTCGGCCCGCCTCTCGCCGGTCCTGGTGACGGCGCGCCCCAGCTCGCGGCGCAGCGCGCGCCCCCGCGTCCGCAGCCGGTCCCGCCCGCTCGGGAGGAACAGGGGCTCCACCTGCCAGCCGGACGCCGCTGCGGCGCGGCTGAGGTTGCGCTCGAGCAGCTGCGGCGCCGCGGCGGCCCGCAGCCCGCTCCCGACCCCGGTCCAGAACGCGCGGAGGGGCCCCGAGCGCAGGACGTCGCCGCCGACGTCGAGCAGGTGGCGCGACAGGTGCGGGCCCGACGCCGTGACCCCGCGCAGCGCCCCCGGGCGCGGGGGGCCGAGCACGTCCGGGAGGGGGCGCAGCGGGCCCACCAGCCCCTCGTCGGCGAGGACGACGCGGTCCAGGGCGCGCTGGTCGCCCAGGTGCTCGATCCCGGTGCGCCACAGCGACCACTCCCCGAGGGCGTCGACGTCCCGCACGAGCTCGCCGTGGAGCGCCAGCTCGCGCTCCGCCTCCGGGCGCAGCGGCGAGGAGCTGACGACGACGACGCGGTCGACCACCTCCGCCAGCGCGCTCAGGTGGCGCAGGACGTGGGGGGCGACCAGGCCGTGGGGGTCGCTGTGGGCGAGGAGCGCGGCTGAGGGCATGGAGGAGCACCACCTGGGTGAGGGGAGGCCACGCATCGTAGGCGAGGTCGCCGCGGGTGGCGGTGCGCCTCGTGGTGGCGGCGTGGTGGCAGACTCCCGCACTGCCGTGGGCGGACCGCCCCAGCACCATGCGACGAGCGTCCCCGGGCGCCGGGACCCGGCGGAGAGGAAGCGAGTGAGCGACGACCTGGCCGTCATCGGCCTCGGCTACGTGGGGATGCCCCTCGCCCAGGAGGCGGTGCGGGCCGGCCTCGGCGTCGTCGGGCTCGACACGTCGCCGGCCGTCGTCGAGGGCCTCACCGCCGGCCGCTCCCACGTCGACGACCTCAGCGACGCCGACCTCGCCGAGATGCTCCGGGGCGGCTTCCGCGCCACGTCGGACGCCTCCGTCCTGTCCGGGGCCGCTGCCGTCGTGATCTGCGTGCCGACGCCGCTGTCGGAGGAGGGCGGGCCGGACCTGCGGGCCGTCGAGGCCGCGGTGGACGCGGTCGCGCAGCACCTGCACCGCGGCCAGCTCGTGGTGCTGGAGTCGACCACCGCGCCCGGGACGACGGACACCCTGGTGCGCAGCAGGCTCGAGGCGACCGGCCTCGTGGTCGGCGAGGACGTCCACCTGGCGTTCTCGCCCGAGCGCATCGACCCGGGCAACGCCGTCCACCGCTTCCGCAACACCCCCAAGGTCGTCGGCGGGTCCACCCCCGCCTGCGCCGAGCGGGCGCAGGCCCTGTACGGCCGTCTCGTGGACGAGGTGGTGGTGGCGCGGTCGACCCGCGAGGCGGAGATGTCCAAGCTGCTCGAGAACACCTACCGGCACGTCAACATCGCCCTGGTCAACGAGACGGCCAAGTTCTGCCACGAGCTCGGCATCGACATCTGGGACGTCGTCCGCTGCGCCTCGACCAAGCCGTTCGGCTTCCAGGCCTTCCGCCCGGGCCCGGGCGTCGGCGGTCACTGCATCCCGATCGACCCCACGTACCTGTCGTCCGCGGTGCGCGCCCAGCTGGGCTACCCCTTCCGCTCCGTCGAGCTCGCGCAGGAGATCAACCAGTCGATGCCGGGCTACGTCGCCCGGCGGGTCCAGGACCTGCTCAACGACCGGTCGCGAGCAGCGCGCGGCGCGAAGGTCCTGCTCGTGGGGACCACGTACAAGGCGGACGTCGCCGACCAGCGCGAGTCGCCGGCCCTCGGGCTGGCGGCTGCGCTGCTCGCGCTCGGCGCGGACGTGGCCCACCACGACCCGCTGGTCCCGACCCTGCGGGTGCGCGACGTCGTCGTCCCCCACCACGACGACCTCCTCGAGGCCGCCTCGAGCGCGGACGTCGTCGTCCTGCTGCAGCCGCACTCCCGCCTGGACCTGCCGGCGCTGTGCCGCGCGGCGCGGACCGTGCTGGACACGAGCGGCAGGGCCCCCGCCGCGGCGTCGGTGGTGCGCCTGTGACGGGTGAGCAGGTCCCGGCCGCGGAGGTCGCCCGGCGCGCGGGCCTGCCGCGCCTGGGCGGTCGCCCCCCGCTCGTCGACTACTCGCGGGACCTGTGGGAGCGGCGGGCGCTGCTCGTGGAGCTCGCGCGGTCGCGCTTCCGCGCGACGAACGAGGGCACCCGGCTCGGCATGGCCTGGGTCGTCATCCGGCCCCTGCTCAACGCCGCCGTCTACGGGCTGGTCTTCGGCCTGCTGCTCCCGGCCGGCACGCGGCCGGACAACTTCGTGCCGTTCCTCGTCGTGGGCATCTTCGTCTTCCAGTTCTTCAGCGGGTGCCTCAACGACGGGGCCAAGGCGATCACCGGCAACCTCGGCCTCGTGCGGACCCTGCGGTTCCCGAGGGCGCTCCTGCCCCTGGCCTCGGTGCTCCAGCAGCTGCTCGCCCTCGGGCCGATGATGGTGGTCGCCGCCGTCATCTGCGTCGTCTTCGGCGAGCCGGTGGGGCTGCGCTGGCTCGGTCTGCTGCCGGCGCTGCTGCTGCTGGCCACCTTCAGCGCGGGCGTCGCGATGATCGCGGCGCGGGCGACGCTGCACATCCGCGACATCACCCAGCTGCTGCCCTTCGTCACCCGGCTGCTCTTCTACACGAGCGGGATCTTCTACGCCGTCGACCGCGTCGGCCTCCCCCGTGCCGTCGAGGTGGTGGCGCTGCTCAACCCGGTGCACGTCTACATCGCGCTGTCCAGAGGGGCTCTGGTCGAGGGCCAGGCCGTCGACGGGTCGACGTGGTGGCTGGGGGTCGGCTGGGCCCTCGTCGTCCTGGTCCTCGGGTACCTGTTCTTCTGGCGCGCCGAGGAGAGGTACGGCCGTGAGTGAGCCGACGGCACCGGCCCCGGAGGTCGCCGGCCGGCGACCGACCGTGGTCGTGGACGACCTGCACGTCGACTACACCGTCCTGGCGGGCGGCCGGCGCGCCGACCGGGCGAGGGGGGTCGCGCAGCGCCGCGGCGCGCTGCGCCGATCCCGCGTCGTCCACGCCCTGCGCGGGGTGAGCTTCACCGCCCACGAGGGCGAGAGCATCGGGGTGGTCGGCCACAACGGATCGGGCAAGAGCACGCTGCTGCGGGCGGTCGCCGGGCTCGCGACGCCGACCCGCGGCGCCGTCTACGCGGACGGGCAGCCCACCCTGCTCGGCGTGAACGCGGCCCTGATCAACGACCTCTCCGGCGAGCGGAACGTCATCCTGGGCGGTCTCGCGCTCGGGATGGACCCCGACGAGGTGCGCGAGCGCTACGACGACATCGTCGAGTTCTCGGGCGTCGGCGAGGCCATCGACCTGCCGATGGCGACCTACTCGTCCGGGATGGGCGCGAGGCTCCGCTTCGCGATCGCCGCCTCCGCGGAGCACCGCGTCCTCCTCGTCGACGAGGCGCTGGCCGTGGGGGACGCCGAGTTCCGCCGGCGGAGCGAGCAGCGCATCCGCGAGCTCCGCGAGCGCGCGGGCACCGTCTTCCTCGTCAGCCACTCGATGGGCTCCATCCAGCAGACGTGCGACCGGGCCCTGTGGATCGACCACGGGCAGCTGCGGGCCGACGGCCCCGTCGACGAGGTGCTGCCCGCGTACAAGGACTCGACCCGGTGACGACCGCCGCCCGGGCGCTGCGGGTCCTCGTCGTCACGGTGGTGCACGACCCGGAGGACGCGCGGGTCCGGCACCGCCAGCTGGTGTCCCTGCTCGAGGGCGGCTGCGAGGTCACCTACGCAGCCCCCTTCACCGCGTACGGGCGCACCCCGCCACCCGGGGTCGAGCCCGTGGACCTGCCGCGGGCCGTCGGGCGTCGGCGCGCCCGTGCCGCCCTGGCCGCCCGCCGCGTCCTGCGCGAGCGGGGGCCGCACCACGACGTCGTGCTCCTGCACGACCCCGAGCTCCTCCTCGCGGTCCTCCCGCGGCCGCGGGGCACGGTCGTCGTCTGGGACGTGCACGAGGACACGGCCGCCGCCCTGTCGATGAAGGCCTGGCTGCCGGCGCCGCTGCGCCGGCTGCTGCCGGCGGTCGTCCGCGGCGCCGAGCGCCTGGCCGAGCGCGGCGTGCGGCTGACGCTCGCCGAGACCGGCTACCGGGAGCGCTTCGGGCGCGAGCACCCGGTGGTGCCCAACAGCGTGCTCGTGCCGCACGAGGACCTCCCCGCGCCGGGGGCGGACCGGGTGGTCTACCTGGGCCGCGTCACCGGGGCCCGGGGAGGGCTCGACCTGGTGGAGCTCGGGCGCCTGCTCGCGGGCGAGGTCGAGGTCGAGGTCGTGGGCCCGGCGGACGGCGACGTGCGCGAGCACCTGCAGCGGGCCCACGACGCCGGGCACGTCCGGTGGCGGGGCTTCGTCCCCAACGACGAGGCGCTGGCCGGGCTGCCCGGGGCGCTCGCGGGCCTGTCGCTGCTCCACGACGAGCCCAACTACGCGCACTCGCGACCGACGAAGGTCATGGAGTACATGGCGCACGGCCTGCCCGTGGTGACGACGCCGACGCGCGCCGCCGTGGAGCTCGTCGAGCGCGCCGGCTGCGGCGTCGTCGTCCCCTTCGAGGACCCGGCCGCGGCGGCCGCGGTGGTGCGCGACCTGCGGCGGGACGCGGTGCGGCGCAGCGCCCTGGCGCAGGCCGGGCGCGCGCACGCCCTCGCCGAGCTCGACTGGCGCCTGGACGGCGCGCGCTTCGTCGACCAGCTCCGGCGCTGGGCCGACGCCAGGTAGGACGGGGCGCGGCGGCGGGTCCGCCGGGCGGCGGCCTCAGCCGGTGCGGGTCCCCGGCTCGGGGGCGCGCGCGAGCCGCCGCGGGCTCGTGAGGAAGCCCGTCCCCCAGGACACGTGCATGAGGCCGTACACCCCGGCGAGCGCGAGCCGCCCGCGCACCCCGAGGCCGCCGCCGAGGAGCGCGCCGCCGCCCACGAGCAGCGCCGCGTAGCCGCCGGGGAGCAGCAGGGCGGGCCGCCAGCGCACGCCCACGACCGCACCGGCCAGCGCCCCGAGGACGGCGACCGGCGGCGCCAGGTACCGCGGCGAGACGGTGGTCGCGTCCCGCCGCACGATGGCCCGGCGCCAGCGCCCGTAGTGGAAGTACTGCCGCGCCAGCGCCTGCGGCGTCGAGCGGGGCCGGTAGGACACGCGCAGCCGCGGGTCGAACCACACGAGCCCGCCGGTGCTGCGCAGCCGGTGGTTGAGCTCCCAGTCCTGCGCGCGCAGGTAGTGCTCGTCGTAGCCGCCCACCCGCTCCAGCGCGCTCCGGCGGAAGACGCCGAGGTAGACCGACTCCGCCGGCCCGGCGGACCCGCCGGTGTGGAAGGGCGCGCTGCCCACGCCGAGCTTGGTCGTCATGGCGCGCGCGACGACGGCCTCGAACCACGTGCTGCCCTCGGCCGCCATCACCCCCCCGACGTTGTCCGCGCCCGTCGCGAGGAGCGACTCGACCGCGGAGGCCACGTACCCCGGGGGGAGCATCGAGTGGCCGTCCACGCGCACGAGCACGTCGTGGCGGGCGCGCGCGACCGCGGCGTTCAGCCCCGCCGGCGTGGCGCCGCGGGGGTCGGGGTTCTCGACGACGACGACGCGTCCTCCCCCGACCGCGGCCAGGCGGTCGGCGACCTCGCGGGTGCCGTCGGAGCTGCGGCCGACGGCGACCACGACCTCGAGGTCGCCGTCGTAGTCCTGGGCCAGCGCCCTGCCGACGCTCTCCTCGAGGTGGCGCGCCTCGTCCAGCACCGTCATCACGACGGAGACGGCGGGGGCCGCAGCGGCCCGAGGACGGGTGCGGTGCTCGGCGGTGTCAGCGGGGTCCATGGCGGCGCTCACGGTAGCGTCCGAGCCCATGCGAGGGATCATCCTGGCCGGTGGCACCGGCACGCGCCTGTGGCCCATCACCCGTGCGATCAGCAAGCAGCTGATGCCCGTGTTCGACAAGCCGATGATCTACTACCCGCTGTCCACGCTGATGATGGCGGGGATCCGCGAGGTGCTGGTCATCACCACACCGGAGGACTCCGACGCCTTCCGCCGGCTCCTCGGCGACGGCTCCGAGCTCGGCATGGAGATCTCCTACGCCGTGCAGCCGAAGCCCGAGGGCCTGGCCCAGGCGTTCCTCATCGGGGCGGACTTCATCGGCGACCAGCCCGTCGCCCTCGTCCTCGGCGACAACATCTTCTACGGCACCGGCCTGGGCACCGCCCTCAAGCGGCTCACGGACGTCCGCGGCGGGCACGTCTTCGCCTACCACGTGAGCAACCCGCGGGCCTACGGCGTCGTCGAGTTCGCCGACGACGGACGTGTGCTGTCCCTGGAGGAGAAGCCCTCGGAGCCCAAGAGCTCCTTCGCCGTCCCCGGCCTCTACTTCTACGACGCCGACGTCGTCGACATCGCCCGCGGCATCCGCCCCAGCGCCCGCGGCGAGCTCGAGATCACCGCCGTCAACGACGCCTACCTGCAGCGCGGGGACCTCACGGTGTCGGTGCTCGAGCGCGGGACGGCCTGGCTCGACACGGGCACGGTGGCCGACATGATGTCGGCCTCGGAGTTCGTCCAGGTGGTCGAGGCCCGGCAGGGCTACAAGATCGGCTGCATCGAGGAGATCGCCTGGCGCGAGGGGTGGATCGACGACGCCCAGCTGACGGCGCTCGCCGAGCCCCTGCGCAAGAGCGGGTACGGCGAGTACCTGCTGGGCGTCGTCGCCGGACGGTGAGGGGCGGGCCGGCTCCTGCCGGCCCCGCCCCTGCACCTCATCTCTCGACCCGGACCACGCCGAGGAAGTCGCCCTCGTCCCGGAAGGGGCCCCCGGCGACGGGGATGTCGGTCGAGCGCCCGTACTGGAAGGTGAGCGAGCTGCTCAGGCGCCCACCCGGCTCGCCGGCACTGACGAAGAAGGTGCTGCTCCGGCGCACGGCGACGGTGTCGCGGCCCGCCTCGGTGAAGTCACCCGCCACGGCGACGTCCGACGCCCGACCGAAGCTCGAGACGCTGACCCCACCTCCGCCGTCGACGTTGTCGGAGGCGAAGTGGATCTCGTTCCCCCGGCGCAGGGCGATCGTGTCGACCCCGTCCCCGTCCCAGTCGCCGACCAGCGCCTGGTCGCTCGCCCGGCCGAAGGCGAAGGACGTGGCCGCGCGGCCCCGGGTGTCGGCGAACGGCTCCGCGGACAGGAAGAACCGGTTCCCCCGGCGCACGGCGAACGTGTCCTGGGCCGGGGCGCCGTCCTCGGCGAGACCCCAGCTGCCGCAGAGCGGCTCGTCGCCCGCGCGGCCGAAGGACACCTCCCCGTCGGTGGACGCGACGAACCAGCGGCCTTCCGAGAAGCCGTAGACGATCGCACCGTCGTCCAGGTCGCTGATGTCGCACAAGAGCGGCACCGCGTCATCGTCGATGGTGCCGACGTCGTTCTCGAAGACGGACCGGCTGCGGTCCTGGGGATCTGCCAGGTAGACGTCGTAGGAACCGGGGGCGGCGAGGGCCGGTCCCGCGGAGACGACGGCCGCCACGGCCGCCGTGGTGGCCGCGACGACGACGCGGGGTGCGGTGCGGTGCATGGGTGTCCCTTCCTGGGTTCGCCGCAGCCCGGACGGGCCGCTGCGCCAGCATGCACGACCTCGGTCGGTGCTCACCGGCGAACTCGCACCCCGCCGAGGAGACGTGGGTCGTCCTCGTGGTCCGGGCCTGCGCCGCGCGCCGGCCCCGGAGCTCTCCGGTGGTCTCGCCGGGGTGGGGTCCGCGGGGCGTCTCCGGCGTCGTCCGCGGGCGTCAGCACCCGGCAGGTGCGGGGCGGGCCGGCTCGCGCCGGCCCGCCCCTCACCTCAGCGCTCGAGGCGCCTCAGCCCTCGATCCGGACGACGCCGAGGAAGTCGCCCTCGTCCCGGAGGACCGACCCGGCGACGGGGACGTCCGTCGAGCGCCCGTACTGGAAGGCCAGCGGGTTGGTCAGGCGCCCGCCGGGCTCGCCCGCGCTCACGAAGAAGGTGCTCCCGCGGCGCACGGCGATCGTGTCGCGGCCGTCCCCGTCGAAGTCACCCGCCACGGCGATGTCGGTCGCGCGGCCGAAGGACGAGGCCCGGACGCCGCCACCGCCGTCGACGTTGTCGTTGGCGTAGTAGGTCGTGTTGCCCCGGCGCACGGCGATCGTGTCGATCCCGTCGCCGTCCCAGTCCCCGACCAGCGCCTGGTCGCTCGGCTGGCCGAAGACGAAGCTCTGGGCGGCCCGACCGCCGGTGAAGACCGCCGGCTCCGCCGACAGCAGGTACCGGTTCCCCCGGCGCACGGCGAACGTGTCCTGGGCCGGGGCGCCGTCCTCGGCGAAGCCCCAGGCGCCGCAGAGCGGGACGTCGCCCGGTCGACCGAAGGAGACCTCGCCGTCGGCCGACGGCGCGTACCAGAAGCCGCCGGAGAAGATGAACGTCACGGCGCCGTCCGGGGCGTCGATCGCGTCGCACACCAGGGGGACGTCACCCTCGTAGACGTTGCCGACGTCCAGCTCGGAGACCGAGCGGCCGCGGTCCTGGGGGTCGGCGAGGTAGACGTCGAGGTCACCAGGGGCGGCCAGGGCCGGTCCCGCTGTGACGACGGCCGCCACGGCCGCTGCGGTGGCGGCGACGACGACACGAGGTGCGGTGCGGTGCATGGGTGTCCCTTCGGGGGCGTGGCGCAACCCGGACGAGCTGCCGCGCCAGGCTCCACCATCGTGGGCCGTCTCCGCAGGTGAACCTCGCATCTCACCCATATGGGAGCGGCGCCCTAGCGGAGTCGCGCCTCCGCCGCGCGCAGGAACCGGCGCGAGCGCCCCACCGGTCCCTCGATCGGGGGTCGCTGGGCCAGCAGGAGGCCGGTCAGGGCGTCCGCGGCCTCGGGGCCCCTCCCGCCCGCGACGACCACGAGGTCGGCGGCGTAGCTGCGACGCGCCTCGGCGACCGCCGCGCCCAGCCCCCCCGGCCCCGCCAGCTCGACGACGTAGCCCGCGCGCCGGAACGGGGAGAGCACCGGGGCGTCGACGACGAAGACGGGGGTGAAGGCGTCGGACGCCCACTGCGCCCGGGACACGGCGTCGAGCACCTCGGCGCAGGAGCCCTCGTCCGCCCCGGCCACCACGACCACGACCGTGGGGAGGTCCGCGGGCGCGAAGTCCCGCCCGCGCCGGAGCCCCGGGGGCGGCCCCCCGGCCAGGCGCGCCAGGCGGTACAGGACGGGCCCGGCGGCGCGGCGCACGAGCGCGGGCGGCTGCCGGCGGATCACCGCGACGCCTCCCGCTCGCGGCCGCCGCGCCCCTCGGAGGCGCCGGCGCGCCCGAGCAGCTCACGACCGCTCGCCCCGTCCGCCACGGCCTCGACGGCCGCCATGGCCTCCGCGGCGCCGTTGCCGGGCCACACCTGCGCGCAGCGGGCGGTGCAGCGCTCGCGGGCGCGCTCGTCGACGAGGAGCTCCGCCACCCGCGCGACGGAGGAGGGGTCGAGCGGGTCCAGGTCCACCCCCACGCCCTCCCGCTGCGCCCACCGCGCGCGCTGCGGCTGGTCGTCGAGCTGGGCCGTCACCCCGACGAAGCCGCTGGCGCGCCCGAAGGCCACGGCCTCGTGGAAGGTGTTGTACCCGGCGGCGGTGACCACGACGTCGAACGCGCGCAGGTACCGGCTCAGCGGGTAGGCGCTCACCGTGCGGACCCCGTGGCCCGGGTCGGCCCCGGACCGGGCGATCGACGGGCGCACGAGGCAGATCTGGGCGTCCGGGGTCACGCGCCGCAGCCCCGCCACGACGGCCCCGAGCTGGGAGTCGACGTCGTGCCAGGCGCCCGCTCCCAGCGTCACGAGGGCGGTCGGCACGTCCTGCTCCAGGCCCAGGGCGGTCCGGGCCTGCGCGGCGCCGACGAGCTCGTGCTGGTCGAGCAGCGTGATGGGGCGGACCGGCAGCGCGTCACCTCGACCGACGGTGAGGCCCCGGTCGAGGTCGGCCGCCAGCTCCCCCGGTTCGAGCACGAGGTCGAACCGCGGCACGAGCCCGAGCTGGACGGCGCCCATGCGGGGCTTCCACATCGGCCGGCGGGACCAGACGAGGCGGACGCCGGGGAACCGGTCCCCCAGCTCGGCCACGGCGCGGTAGGGGTAGGTGCCGTCGAACACGAGGACGTCGGGACGGAACCTGCGCACGGCCTCGCCGAGGCGGCGGTGCAGCAGCACGTTCCACCGGCGCGCGGAGATGCCGAGGTCCCCCGCCGAGGGGACGTACTCGTACGGGAGGAGGCCCTCGGCGGCCAGGGGGACGGCCGAGGACATCGACAGGACGTGGACGTCCGTGCCCGCCGACGCGCGGCGTCCCATGGCGACCAGGCGGGTGAGGTGCCCGAGGCCCGAGCCGTTGGAGCTCACGAGCAGGACCCGCCGCCGGCCCGACGACCCGGCGGCCACCGGCCCGGGCCCGACCGGGTCCGGCCCCTCGGGACCGTTCCCGCGCCCCCCGGGCAGCCGCCCGTCCAGAGCCCGGAGGAGGGCCGCGGCGCCCGCCGGGAGCTCCGCCCGGCCCAGGACCACGGGGGACTCCACCGCGGCCAGGAGGTCGTGCTCCGGTCGGGGCGTCCCGACCACGACCGCACCGGCTCGGACCGGCTCCCCAGGACGCAGGACCCGCGTGACCCCTCGCCGGACGAGGGCGAGGACCTCCTCGGGCAGCCCCGGCGACGACGCCAGCACGGCGCCGCGCGAGCCGGTCTCCGCGACCAGCGACAGCTCCTCGGCCACCACCGCCGCGTCCTCGTCCGGGGCGAGGACGCGGAGGACGTCGACGTCGTCCGCCGGGGGCGCTCCCCGGCCGACCTCGGGACCGGCTCCGCTCACGAGGGAGGACTCTAGGACGCCGCTCGTCCTGCGCCGTGGCCGTCGTGAGCGGTGGCCCTCCGGGCTGGCTCGTGCTGCCGGGGCCGGTCGAGGCCGCCTGTGCCGCCCGGACGCCAGCGCCCGACGGCGAGCGGGGGCGTCGTCGTCCTCGAGGGCTCACGCGCCGGCGTCGAGGCGGGCGACGGAGACCACGCGGGCCTCGGGGCTGAGCGGGCCGCGCCCGTCGCGTCGTCCGCGGGCGCTCAGCCCGCCGCGCCACCGTCAGGCGCCGGCCGACCCCGTCTCCGCGAGGACGTGCGGAGCGGCCGCCGTCCACCGGTCCGCCCAGTCGCCGACGGGCTCGACGCCCGCGGCACGCAGGCCCTCGTGGCCGAGGACGCTCCACGCCGGCCGCTCGGCCGGCGTCGGGAAGTCCGCCGACGTCGTGGGGCGGACCCGCTCGGGGTCCGTCCCGAGGGACGTCGCCACGGCACGGGCCAGGTCGTGCCAGCTCGCGCGTCCCGAGGACGTCGCGTGGTGGGTCCCGGTGGGCACCTCGGCCCGCACCAGCCGCAGGACGAGGTCGGCGACGTCCCTCGTCCACGTCGGCTGCCCCAGCTGGTCGTCCACGACGGAGACCGTGTCCCGCTGGCCCAGGAGCCGGGCGATGGTGCGCGGGAAGCACTTCCCGTCGCCGTACAGCCACGCCGTGCGGACGAGGAGGTGGTCGGGGCAGGTGGCCGCGGCGGCCCACTCCCCGGCCAGCTTCGTGCGCCCGTAGGCCGACCGCGGCGCCGTCACGGCGTCCTCCGCGTAGGGCTCGCTCGCGCGGCCGTCGAAGACGTAGTCGGTCGAGACGTGCACGAGGCGCGCACCGGTCGCCGCCGCGGCCCGGCCGAGGTTGGCCGGCGCGAGGGCGTTGGCCGCGAAGGCCGCGCCCTCGTGCTGCTCGGCGTCGTCGACAGCCGTCCACGCCGCGGCGTTGACCACCACGTCAGCGCCCGCGAGCCGATCACGGCAGGCCGCGGCGTCGGTGGCGTCCAGGTCCGCCCGCGCCAGCCCCGTGACGTCCTCGCCCGCCTGCCGCAGCACGTCCACCACCTCGCGCCCGAGCATCCCGCCCGCGCCCACCACGGCCCACCGTCGCGTCGTCATGGCCCCATGCTCTCAGCGCGGCGGGACGGCGCCGACGAGCCGGCGCTCCTAGGGTTCCCCCATGCCTGTCGAGCCCCTGGACATCGAGGGCGCGTTCGTCGTGCGCCCGACCCAGCACCGCGACGCCCGTGGCGTCTTCATGGAGTGGTTCACCGAGGGCGCCTTCGCCGAGCAGACGGGGCACCCCCTGCGGCTGGCGCAGGCGAACTGCAGCGTCTCGGCGGCCGGCGTCGTCCGCGGCATCCACTTCGCCGACGTCCCGCCGGGCCAGGCCAAGTACGTGTTCTGCCCCGCGGGCGCCGTGCTCGACGTCGTCGTCGACATCCGCGTCGGCTCCCCGACGTTCGGGCAGTGGCGCTCGGTGCTCCTCGACGACGTGGACCGCTGCGCCGTCTACCTCGCCGAGGGCCTGGGCCACGCCTTCATGTCCCTCGCGGAGGGCAGCACGGTCGTGTACCTGTGCTCGGAGGGCTACTCCCCCGGCCGCGAGCACGGCATCGACCCGCGAGACGGCGACCTCGCGGTCGACTGGCCGACGCAGGACCGCGACGGGAAGCCGCTCGAGCCGCTGCTGAGCGAGAAGGACACGGCGGCACCGACCCTGGCGCAGGCCCGCGAGCAGGGCCTGCTGCCGACGGTCGACCAGGTCGCCGAGCACCTCGCCTCGCTGCGCCGGCCCTGATCCTCGTCACCTCGCGGGGCTCTGGCCACGGGGTGTCCGCGCTGGTCACGACGGGTGACGGGCGAGCCGCGACGGGGTGAACGGCCGGCGCGACGCGCCGCGCTGCCCCAGGGGGCGCCCAGCCCCCGCCCGTATCCTCACCGGCATGCCCAGCCAGCCCGACCCCCGGCGGGAGACGTCCGCCGAGGGGACCGAGGACCCCCGCTGGGGACCGTCGACGACCTACCGCGCCCGCCCGCGCCCCCGCCTGCGCCGCCCGGACGAGGACGGGCGGCGCCCGCAGCGGCCGCCGTCCTCCTCCCGACCCGCCGGGACGCGCGCGGAGGCGCCGAGCCGGCCCGCGCCCGGCCCGGTCGCCCCCGCGGTGCGGCCGGCGGCGACGCCCGCGAACGCCTCCGCAGCGCGGCCGGCGGCGACCCCCGCCGGTGCACCGGGGACGACCTACGGCCGCCCCCGGAGGCGCTCGACCCGCGTGCGCCGCCGCCGGACGGCCGCGGTCCTCGTGGCGCTGCTCGTCGCGGCGCTCGTCGTCTACCCCGTCGCCCTGGGGCTGACGGCGCTGGGCGCGCTCGAGCGCGTCGACGCCCTCGGCGCGTCGACCGTCGAGAACACCCCGGGGAGCACCTACCTGCTGGTCGGCTCGGACAGCCGCGAGGGCACCACCATCGGCGGGGACGCCGAGGGAGCGCGCACCGACTCGATCCTGCTGCTGCACGTCCCCCGCGGCGGGGGCCCGAGCGTCCTGGTGAGCATCCCCCGCGACTCCTACCTCGAGGTGCCGGGCTACTACGAGACGAAGGTGAACGCCGCCTTCGCCCTCGGCGGCGCGCCGCTGCTCGTCGACACGGTCGAGCAGGCGACCGGCCTGCGCGTCGACGACTACGTCGAGACCGGCTTCACCGGCTTCGCCGAGATCGTCGACGCCGTCGGCGGGGTCGAGATGTGCCCGCCGTCGGCGATCGAGGACCCGAAGGCCCGCCTGGACATCGAGGCCGGCTGCCAGGAGATGGACGGCGACACGGCGCTCGGCTACGCGCGCACCCGCTACGAGGACCCCCGCGGGGACCTGGGGCGCGCCGACCGCCAGCGCGAGCTGATGGCCGCCATCGCCGACGAGGGCGCCTCGCCCGCCCTGCTGCTCAACCCCTTCCGCGCCTTCCCCACCGCACGCGCCGGGGGCTCGGCCCTGACGGTCGACGAGTCCACCGGCCTGGGGGACCTGGTGACCTTCGCCCGCGGCATGAGGAGCGCCTCGTCCTCCGGCGGGGTGTCCATGGCGGTGCCCGTGGCCGGGACCGACCGCATGACCAACTCCGGGCAGGTCGTCGACTGGGACCCCGAGCAGTCCGAGGCCCTGTGGTCGGCCCTGCGGCAGGACGACACCGAGGCCGTCCGGGCGATCGCGGAGGCGCAGGCCACCGCGACGAGCTGAGAGTTCACCGGCGGGCGCGCCCGGCGCTCTCCGCGCCCCCGAGCGGACCTCGCTCGGAGGCGCGGAGACGTCAGGGCGACCTCCGCCCACCGGGGCCCGGCGTGTCACGGCCGGTGTCCCGGAAGGGCTCACCAGAGGTACTCGCGCAGCACCCCCACCTCGTCCCTCTCGTCGCCGGAGACGTCGGCGAGGACGGGAGCGTCGATGTTGCGCCCGTAGCTCAGGATCACGTCGGCGCGCAGGCCGTCCCGGGGTGAGGTGGTCGAGATGTAGAAGGTCGGAGCTCCTCCGCTGAGGTTGGGCCGCTGGAGCGTGATCGAGTCCGTGCCGTCGCCGTCGACGTCGCCGACGGCGAAGCCGTCGCCCAGGTTCCGCCCCCAGTCACGGGCGTAGGGCGTCCCACCGCCGTCTGCCTGCTCCGTGGCGAACCAGAAGCGGATCGACCGTCCCGCGCCGGTCACGGCCATCGGCTCGTCCACCCCGTCGCCGTCCCAGTCGCCGACCGCACCGTGGTACATCGAGGGACTGCCGAAGGTGAAGCTGCGCACCCCTCCTCCGCCGTCCACGGCCTCCGAGGCCAGGTGGTACCGGTTGCCCCTCACGACGCCCGGCTCGTCGACGCCGTCGCCGTCCCAGTCCCCGACGACCGCGACGTCGCCCGGCCGCCCGAAGCTGAAGGACCGCTCCCAGGCACCGCCCGCCGCCGTCCACCGACCCCGGTAGAACGTGAGGAGCTCCTCGCCCTGCCCGGTGTCCGCCATGAAGAGGCGCTCGTACGGCCGGAAGACGTCGACGACGGTGCCGTCGCGGAAGAACAGCTGCGCCGTCAGCGACTCGTCCGCCGCCTGCGCGGCGGGGACGACGCCCGCCGAGAGCGCCAGCGCAGCGGCGACCGCGGTGGTGAGGGCTCGCGTGGTGCGGGACATGGATGACCTCCTCCTGGGGAGCGCCCTGCCCCCCTCGGCGAACTAAGCACGTCGCGGGAGGCGCTGCAGGAGAAGTGATCAGAACGTTGTGGGAACGGCTCCGCGCGGGCGGGGCCGCCCCGCCCGCGGAGCCCGACCGGCCACCGGGTGGGAGCGCTGGTGCGCAGGCCCCCCCGGGGCCGACCGCGCAGGGGCCTCCGGACGTGCTGGGCTCAGCGGGTGCCGGTCACCAGCGCTCGCGCACGACGCCGAGCAGGTCGGCGCCGCCGGCGCGACCGCTCTCCGCGACCAGGGGCAGGTCACCGCTGCGTCCGTAGCGCAGCACCTCGTCGGCGCGCAGCCCCGCCGCGGGCGGCCCGTCGGAGACGAAGAAGGTCGGCGCGCCCCCGTCCTGCGACGCCCGCTGGAGCACGACGGAGTCCACGCCGTCGCCGTCGAGGTCCCCCGCGGCGACGACGTCCCCCTGGGCCCGCCCCCAGTCGCGCGCGTAGGGGGTCCCCCCGCCGTCCACCTGCTCGGTGGCGAACCAGAAGCGGCCGGTCCTGCCCGCACTCGTCACCGCGACCGGCTCCTCCACCCCGTCGCCGTCCCAGTCACCGGCCACGCCGTGGAGCATCCGCGAGCTGCCGAAGCTGAAGGTGCGCACCGCGCCTCCGCCGTCCACGGCCTCCGAGGCCAGGAAGTAGCGGTTGCCGCGGACGACCCCGGGCTCGTCCAGTCCGTCTCCGTCCCAGTCACCGACGACGGGGACGTCGCCGGCCCTCCCGAAGTCGAAGGACTTCTGGAGCAGGTTGCCCGCCGTGGTCCAGCGGCCCCCGCGGAAGGTGAGGAGCTCGACGCCCTCTCCCGTGTCCGCGAAGAAGGCGCGGTCGAAGGGCCGGAAGACGTCGGCGACCTTGCCGTCGCGGAAGTAGATCGTCGCGGTCAGCGGGTTCGCCGGGGTCTCCGCCGCCTGGGCGGCGGGGACGACGCCCGCCGAGAGCGCCAGCGCAGCGACGGCGGTGGTGACGGCTCGCGTGGTGCGGGACATGGATGACCTCCTCCTGGGGAGCGCCCTGCCCCCTCGGCGAGCCGAGCACGTCGCGCGCGGCGCCGCAGGCGTCGTGATCGAAGAGTTGTGGAACCGGTCCCGCCCGTGCGGGGCGCTCCGCCTGGCGCGAGGCCCGCCCTGCCGGGCACCGTGGGCCCATGAGCCCCGAGCCGACCACCTCCTCCGCCGACGACCCCGAGGTCGTGCGCCGCCTGCTCACCGAGCCCGGCCGCTGGGCCGTCGTCGGGCTGTCGGACAACACCGACCGCCCCGCCTACGGGGTGGCGCGCTTCCTGCAGGAGCAGCTGGGCGTCGAGGTCGTCCCCGTCCACCCGCGCGCCGTGGACGTGCACGGCGAGCGGGGCTTCCCCGACCTCGCCGCCGCCGACGAGCACGGCCCGATCGACGTCGTGGACTGCTTCGTCAACAGCGAGCGCGTGGGTGCCGTCGTCGACCAGGCGATCGCGATCGGCGCGAAGGCGGTGTGGATGCAGCTGGGCGTCGTCGACGAGGCGGCGGCCGCCCGAGCGCGGGAGGCCGGGCTCGACGTCGTCATGGACGCCTGCCCCGCGATCGAGGCGCCGCGGCTCGGCATCGTCTGACCGCCCGGCGGCGTCCCGACCGCCCGGGGCCGTCGGGACGCCGCCCGGCCGCCGGGGCTCAGGCCCCGGCGAGCCCCTCGCGCAGGGCGGCGCCCTTCGCCTCGGCGGCGACCCGCAGGTCGTCCTGGAAGCGAGCCATCCGCGCGCGCAGGTCCACCCCGCGGGCGTCGTCGCCGGCCGCCAGCACGCGGACCGCGAGCAGCCCCGCGTTGCGCGCCCCGCCGACCGACACCGTGGCCACCGGCACGCCGGCCGGCATCTGCACGATCGAGAGCAGCGAGTCCATCCCGTCCAGGTGCGCCAGGGGCACGGGCACGCCGATCACCGGCAGCGGCGTCAGCGCCGCGAGCATGCCCGGCAGGTGCGCCGCTCCCCCGGCGCCCGCGACGACGACCCGCAGCCCACGGGCGGCGGCCGCGCGGCCGTAGTCGACCATCCGCTCGGGCATCCGGTGCGCCGAGACGACGTCCACCGCGTGGGGGACGTCGAACTCGCGCAGCGCCGTGGAGACGGCCTCCATGACGCGCCAGTCGGAGTCCGAGCCCATGACGACGCCGACGACGGGGTCGCCGTCCCCGACGACCGCGCCCAGAGGTCCGGGCCCCGCGGGCGCCTCACTCATCGATGTCCCCCGCCACGAAGTCGGCGGCGTGCTGGGCGCGGGCGCGCACGTCGTCGAGGTCCTCGCCCCAGGCGGTCACGTGGCCGAGCTTGCGCCCGGTGCGGACGCCCTTGCCGTACAGGTGCACCTTGACCTCCGGGTCGCGCGCCATCACGTGCAGGTAGGAGCGGTACATCTGCGCCGGGTCCTCCGCGGCGCGGTCCGGTCGGGACGAGCCGAGCACGTTGACCATGACCGTCCACGGCGCCCGCGCCCGCGGGGACCCCAGCGGCAGGTCCAGGACGGCGCGCAGGTGCTGCTCGAACTGCGAGGTGGCCGCGCCGTCCTGGGTCCAGTGGCCGGAGTTGTGCGGGCGCATGGCCAGCTCGTTGACCAGGACCCGCCCGTCGGCCGTCTCGAAGCACTCGACCGCGAGGACGCCGGTCACGCCCAGCTCGCCCGCCACCCGCAGCGCCGCGCCGGTCGCCTCGGCGGCCAGGTCCTCGTCCAGGCCCGGCGCGGGAGCGGTGACCCGGCTGCAGACCCCGTCGACCTGGACCGTCTCCACCACGGGCCACGCGGCGACCTGCCCGCTCGGGCTGCGCGCCACGAGCACGGCGAGCTCGCGGGCGAAGTCGACGCGCTCCTCGGCGAGCAGCGGCCCGTCGGCGGCGTCGAACCAGTCCTGCGCCCCGCGGGCGGCCCCGGGGTCGGCCAGGACGCGGACGCCCTTGCCGTCGTAGCCCCCGCGCGGGGTCTTGAGCACGACCGGCCAGCCGGCGTCCTCGCCGAAGGCGACCAGGGCCTCGACGTCGTCCACCGCGGCCCAGCGCGGGCACGGCACGCCGAGGTCGGTGAGCCGGCGGCGCATCACGACCTTGTCCTGCGCGTGCACCAGCGCGGCCGGCCCCGGGCGGACCGGGACGCCCTCGGCCTCGAGGGCCCGCAGGTGCTCGGTCGGCACGTGCTCGTGGTCGAAGGTCAGGGCCGCCGCCCCCTCGGCCACCGACCGCAGCGCGCCCAGGTCGGTGTGCGCGCCCAGGCGCACGTCCGGCACCGCGAGCGCCGCGCTCTCGTCGAGGGCGGTCGCCAGCACCCGCAGGCCGACCCCGAGCTCGACGGCGGCCGGCTGCATCATGCGGGCGAGCTGCCCCCCGCCGACGACGGCGACGACGGGGAAGCCGGGGCCGGCCCCCGTGCGCTCGCCGGGCGCCGACGGGCTCACGCCGCACCCCCCGGCTCCGCGCCCGGGGCGCTCACCACGGCCACGAGGCCTGCCGGGGCCACGACAGCGGCGCGGCCCGGCCGCACCGGGAACAGCTCGAGGAGGTGCACGCGGGGAGGCTACCGACGCGACGAGGCTCCTCCCGCACCCGTCGCGGGCCGCGGAGCCGGGCCGCGCCGTCGTCGCCGCGCCGACGGCTCCAGCCCCGGCCCCCGGGTGCCGACGCAGGACGGGGTGGTCGGGACGGCGCAGCGGCCCCGGCTAGATTGCCGAGGTCGGCAGCCCGGCGTGGACCGACCGCGCGCACCGGAGCGAGCGGGAGGAGGACCCCGTGCCAGGACCCAGGCGGGCACGACGCAGCTGGCCAGAGGTCCTGCGCCGGCACCCGCGCGGCCTCACCGAGGAGCTGTGGCGGTTCCTGCTCGTGGGCGGGGCGGGGTTCGTCACCGACGTCGCCGTCTTCACCGCGCTGCGCAGCGAGGCGCTCGGCCTGCTCGACGACCACCCCCTGACGGCCAAGGTCGCCTCGACCGCGGTGGCCACGGCGGTGACGTGGCAGGGCAACAGGTGGTGGACCTGGGGGCACCGCACCACCGCGTCCACCCGCCGCGAGCTCGTGCTCTTCGTCGCCATGAACGTCGTGGGGATGGGCATCGCGGTCGGGTGCCTGGCGGTCTCGCACTACGTCCTGGGCTTCACCAGCCTGCTGGCGGACAACGTCGCCGCCAACGGGGTCGGCCTGGTGCTCGGCACCGCGTTCCGCTTCGTGGCCTACCGCACGGTCGTGTTCCGCGACGCCCCGCGCCCGCCCGCGGACGGCGGCGTGCTCGTCACGGGCGGGGCTCCCGACGCGCGGGAGCGCGGCGCGTGAGGGCGCTCGTCGTCGTCCCCGTCTACGACGAGGCCGCCACCATCGGCGCGCTCCTGGACGGGGTGCTGGCCGCCGACGAGGACGTCGACGTCCTCGTCGTCGACGACGGCAGCCCGGACGGCACCGGCGACCTCGTCGCGGCCCGGCCCGAGCCGCGCGTCCACCTGCTGCGACGGGCGACCAAGGACGGCCTCGGCGCCGCCTACCGCGCCGGCTTCGCGTGGGCCCGCGAGCGGCGCTACGACGTCGTCGTGGAGATGGACGCGGACCTCTCCCACCCCGCCGACCGCCTGCCGGCCCTGCTCCGCGCCGTCGGCCCGGGCGGCGCCGACCTCGCCATCGGCTCGCGCTACGTCGAGGGCGGCGGCACGCGCGGGTGGCCCCTGCACCGGCGCCTGCTCTCCCGGGGCGGCAACGCCTACATCGGCGCGGCGCTGCGCCTCGGCGTCCGCGACGCGACGGCGGGCTTCCGCGCCTTCCGCGCCCCGCTGCTCGCGCGCATCGGCGTCGCCCGGATGCGCTCGACGGGCTACTGCTTCCAGGTGGAGACCACGCTGCGCGCCGTCACCGCCGGCGCGCGCGTGGTCGAGGTGCCCATCACGTTCGTCGAGCGCGCGGCCGGCCGCTCCAAGATGGGGCCCGCCATCGTCGGCGAGGCGGTCGTGCGCGTCACGTGGTGGGCGCTGCTGGACCTGCGGCGGCGCCTCGCGGCGAGGGCCTGAGTCGCTCCCGGGACGCGGGCCCGAGCGGCTGCCCATCGCCCCGCGACGAGTGGTGACGTCACCCGCCAGCGGGGCGGGTGTCGTCCCGCGGGGACGAGTGCGCGGAGCCGGGCGCCCTCCGGGGGCACTGGCTACGCGCTCGAGCGGGGCCTGCGCCCCGCTCGAGACGCTCGCCTCACGTGCCCCCGGAGGACGCCCGCCCCCGCGCTGGTGGGTGCCGTCACCACCCGTCGCGGCAGCCGTGCGCCGACGCGTGCGGCCGACCTCGTCGCACTCAGGCAGCTCCGTCGCACTCGCGGCACGCCCGAGACGGGCCTGCGCGACGCGCGGGACGTGCCCACCCGCCCGGCGGCGCAGGCCTCAGGGGCGCGACCGGTCGCCCAGACCGTCCAGGCGCACGAGGTCTGCGTCGTCGCTCAGCGCCGCGACGCCCTCGAGGTCCTCGGTCTCGAGGGGGCCGGCCTCGCCGTCAGGACCCGCGCGCCGCAGCAGCCAGGGACGCACCGGCCCGAGGCCGCGCAGCTCGCGCTCGCGCAGGGGCTGCAGGTCGAGCCCCGGCGTCCCGACGAGCGGGTGCGCGGTGGCGCCGTCGAGGAGCACCGTGCCCGGCCGCGCGATGGCCGTCAGCCGCGACGCGCGGTTGACGGGCGTGCCGAAGACGTCGCCGAGGCGGGCGACGACCTTGCCGGTCGCGACGCCGACCCGCACGGGCGGCAGGAGCTCGTCGTCGCTCATGGCCTCGGCCAGGTCGAGGGCGATGCCGGCCGCCGGCCGCCCGGGGGCGCAGGCGAAGAGCACCTCGTCGCCGATCATCGTGATGACGCGGCCGCCGTGGCGGGCGACGACGTCCGCCGCCGTGGTCTCGAAGCGCTGCACGAGCCGGGCCAGCTCGGCCTCGGAGACCCGCCGGGCGACCGAGGTGAAGGCGACGATGTCGGCGAAGCCGACCGTCCGCTGCACGGTGGTGGCGGTGTCGAGCGCGAGGCGGTCGGCGGCGAGCTGGTCCAGCGCCGAGGCGAGGTGCCGCCGCCAGGTGTAGTCGAGCAGCGGGCGCAGGTCCTCCACCAGCGCGACCAGGAGCGGCGGCACGTCCTCGGCGCGGCCCGTCTCCTCCAGCAGCAGCTGCACCTGCCAGGACGCGAGCCGGTCCATGGTCCGGCCGATGGCGCGGGCGAGCTCGAGCGCCACCTCCTCGCCGAGCCGGACCTCCTCCACCAGGTGCGTCACCTGCGCGAGGGCGTCGACGTCGAGCTGGGTGAAGGCCGGCACGGAGGACTCGACGTTCGGCAGGCCCAGCGCCCGCCACAGGGCCCGGGCGTCGCGCAGGCGCACGTCCGCCGCGGTGGCCACCTCGCGCCGGGACAGGGTGGGCTCACCGCCCAGGAGGGCCCGCTCGGCCGCCAGCGCGGCGCTGCCGAGCGCGTCCCGCTGCGGCGCGCCGGCGGCGTCGTCAGGAGGGCCGACGACGTCCTCGGAGGGCCTGGCGAGCCTCTCGGCCCGCTCCGGCAGGGCAGCGGGCGCGCCGTCCACCCCGTCGGGGTCCGGCGCGCCGGGCGCGCGCGCGGGCTCGCTCACCGCCGCTCGCCGGCGGGGGGCGCCGCGGTCAGCGGACGCAGGTGCACGACGTCGCCCGCGGTCACCGCGCGAGCTCCCGCGGGCGTGCGCACGACGAGCGCCCCGGAGGCGTCGAGCGACTCGGCCACGCCCTCCAGCGCGCTCCCCCCGGGCAGCTCCACGCGCACGTGCTCGCCCAGCGTCGAGCAGACCTCGCGGACGGGGTCGGTGAGCGCGGCCAGGGCGCGCGCGACCGCGGCGTCGTCCCCGGCGCCGCCCAGCTCGCGCCAGCGCCCGTAGAGGTCGGCGAGGCGGCGCAGGACCGCGCGCAGCAGGACGTCGCGGTCGGTCGTCGCCGACCCGGCCAGCCGCAGCGACGTCGCACCGGCCGCGGGCAGCTCCTGCGCGCGGGCGTCGACGTTGAGGCCGAGGCCGACCACGACGACCGGACCCTCGTCGGCGCCTCCCGCGGCACCGGGCTCGGGGGGCAGCACCTCGGCCAGGACGCCGCAGACCTTGGCCGGCCGCGACTCCCCTCCCGAGGGCGGCGGGACCAGGACGTCGTTCGGCCACTTCAGGACGGCCTGCAGCCCCGCGCGACGCCGGACCTCCTCGACGACGGCCAGCCCGGCCAGCAGGGGCAGCCAGGGCAGGTGGCGCGCGGACCCGGCGGGGGTTCGCAGCAGGACGGAGGCGGTCAGCGCCGCCCGCGGCGCCGTCGTGAAGGTCCGGCCGCGGCGACCCCGGCCCTGCGTCTGGTGCTCGGCGACGAGCACCGACAGGTCCGGCCAGCGGTGCGGCTGCGCACGGGCGCGCTCGGCCAGCGCGGTGCTCGTGGAGGCCAGCTCCGGCTCGACGACGAGCCGGCCGAGCGGGCCGGAGGGGCTCTCGAGGGCCGCGCGGAGCGCACCGGCTCGCAGCGGCGGGCGCGCGAGGTCGGCCCACGGCCCGGCGCTGCTCACCCGTCCAGCGTAGGCGCACTAGAGTCGCGGACCGTCGTGCTCGAGGCGCACCAGCCCCGGAGCGCACCGCCCGCCGGTCGCGGCCGCCCCCGGGGCGGCCGCGGCACCGCGCCCGCCCCCTGGAGGCCTCCTTTGCCCGCAGCAGGGTCCGCAGCAGCCGCCGAGACGAGCAGCGCGCCACCTCCGGACGAGGCGCCGCACGGCACGGCCGCCAAGCTCGCCGACCTCGAGGCCCGCTCCGACGAGGCCGTCCACGCCGGCTCGGCCCGGATGGTCGAGCGGCAGCACGCCCGCGGCAAGAAGACGGCGCGCGAGCGCCTCGAGGCGCTGCTCGACGAGGACTCCTTCACCGAGCTCGACGCGCTGGCCCGCCACCGCTCCACCCAGTTCGGGCAGGAGCGCCGCCGCCCGCCCGGCGACGGCGTCGTCACCGGCTACGGGACGGTCGACGGGCGCCCCGTGGCCGTGTTCAGCCAGGACGTGACGGTCTTCGGCGGCTCCCTCGGGGAGGTCTACGGCGAGAAGATCGTCAAGGTCCTCGACCACGCGCTCAAGACGGGCTGCCCGGTCGTCGGCATCGTCGAGGGCGGCGGCGCGCGCATCCAGGAGGGCGTGGTCTCGCTCGGCCTCTACGGGGAGATCTTCCGCCGCAACACGCGCCTGTCCGGCGTCGTGCCCCAGGTCTCGCTCATCATGGGCGCCGCGGCCGGGGGGCACGTCTACTCCCCCGCGCTCACCGACTTCACGGTGATGGTCGAGGGCACGTCGCAGATGTTCATCACGGGCCCCGACGTCATCCGCGCCGTCACGGGCGAGGACGTGACGATGGAGGAGCTCGGCGGGGCGCTCACGCACAACACCCGCAGCGGCGCGGCCCACCACCTGGCGGCGGACGAGGACGCGGCGATCGAGTACGCCAAGGACCTCCTGGCGCACCTGCCGAGCAACAACCTCGCCGAGGCGCCGGTCGTGCCGCCGGAGGACGTCCGGGGCCTGCGGACCACCGAGGAGGACCTCGAGCTCGACGTCCTCGTTCCCGACGCGGCGTCCGAGCCCTACGACATGCACCGCGTGGTGGAGCACCTGCTCGACGACGGCGACTTCCTCGAGGTCGCCGAGCTGTTCGCCCCCAACGTCATCTGCGGGTTCGGGCGGGTCGAGGGCCACGCGGTCGGGGTCGTGGCCAACCAGCCGATGCAGCTGGCCGGCTGCCTGGACATCGACGCCGGCGAGAAGGCCGCCCGCTTCGTCCGCACCTGCGACGCCTTCAACGTGCCCGTGCTGACCCTGGTCGACGTGCCGGGCTTCCTGCCGGGCACGGACCAGGAGTGGAACGGCATCATCCGCCGCGGCGCCAAGCTCATCTACGCCTACGCCGAGGCGACCGTGCCGATGGTCACCGTCATCACGCGCAAGGCCTACGGGGGCGCCTACCTCGTCATGGCCTCCAAGCACCTCGGGGCCGACGTGAACCTCGCCTGGCCGACCGCCCAGATCGCCGTCATGGGCGCGCAGGGCGCGGCCAACATCCTCCACCGGGGCCGCCTCGGGGCCGCCGCCGAGGCCGGCGAGGACGTCGAGGCGCTGCGGGCCGACCTCGTCGCCGAGTACGAGGACACCCTGGCCAACCCCTACATCGCCGCCGAGCGGGGCTACGTGGACGCCGTCATCGCGCCCTCGCGCACGCGCGCCGAGGTCGTCAAGGCCCTGCGGGCGCTGCGCGGCAAGCGCGAGCAGCTCCCCGCGAAGAAGCACGGGAACATCCCCCTGTGACGACCACCGAGGCGACGACCACCGAGGCGACGACCACCTGGGCGACGACCACCGGGGCGACGACCACCGGGGCGACGACGGCGACCGGGACGGAGGGCGCTCCCCCGCTGCTGCGCGTGCTGCGCGGGCGCCCCGACGACGCCGAGCTGGCGGCGCTGGTGGCCGTCGTCGCCGCGCGGCAGGGCTCCTCGCTGCCGGAGCCCGCGCCGGAGGTCGTCCCGGCGTGGGGCGACCCCGCGCACCGGCTCGGAGTCGCGGCGCTCGGCCCGGACGCGTGGCGCACGCGCGGCTGGGGACACCGGTGAGCCGCCGGCGGGCCACCGCCGCGACGTCCACCGCTCTCGCGCTGGCGCTCGCACCGCTGCTGCTCCTGGCCCCGGCCGCCTCGGCGGTCGAGCCCCTGCGCCTGGACGACCAGGTCACCGACCAGGTCGGCGCGCTCACCGGCGAGGAGGCGCAGGTCGAGGCCGCGCTGGCGGACCTGCGCGCCGAGACCGGCGTCCAGCTCTTCGTCGTCTTCGTCGACAGCTTCGACGGGCTCGGCGGCCAGCAGTGGGCGCAGCAGACGGGCACGCTCTCCCAGCTCGGCGACGGCGACGGCGTCCTCGCCGTGGCGGTGGGCGACCGCGCGTACGGCAGCCAGGTGGACGCCGACGTCGACGTCGCCGCGGCCAACAGCGCCGCCGAGACCGAGCTCGCCGACGACGACTGGGCGGGCGCCGTCGAGGCGTACGCCGACGCCCTGGCCGGCTCGTCGGCCGGCGCCGCCGCCGGCGGGAGCAGCAGCACCGACCCGGGTGCGGGGGCGAGCACGAGCTCCGGCGGCTCGGGGCTGGGCCTCCTGGTCCTCCTGCTGCTCCTCGGGGTCGGCGTCGCGGTCGTCGTGGCCCTCGTGCGGGGCCGGGGCGAGCAGCGCGCGGACGCCCGGCGCCGCCGCGGACCCGCTCCGGCGCCGCTCGAGCCGCTGCCGGAGCTGGAGCGCCGGGCCAGCTCGGCCCTGGTCGCCGTCGACGACGCGGTCATGTCCTCGGCCACCGAGGTCGAGTTCGCGCGCGCCGAGTTCGGCGACGAGGCCGTGGTGCGCTTCGAGCAGACCCTGGCCGCGGCCCGGCAGGACCTCGCGGCCGCCTTCGCCGCCCGCCGGCGCGCGGACGGCGAGGGTCCCGACGGCGACCGCCTCGAGATCGACGAGACGGCGCGCCGGGCCGCCCTGCAGGAGGTCGTGGACCGCTGCGGCCGCGCCGACACGGCCTTGGACGAGCAGTCCGACGCCTTCGACGAGCTGCGCGACCTGGGACGCCGGGCCCCCGGCGTCCTGACGGCGCGCGCGGACGACGTCGCCGCGCTGCGCCCCCGCGTGGCGCAGGAGCGCTCGCGCCTGGTGGCGATGCACCGCGAGTACGCCGACTCGGCCGTCACCGCCGTGCGCAGCGCGCCGGACGACGCGGAGGCGTCGCTCGACCTGGCCGAGGAGGAGATCGCCGAGGGACGCGCCGCCGTCGAGGCCGGGGACACCGGGCGCGCGGCGCTCGCCGCCCGCGGCGCCGACCAGGCCGCCGCTCGGGCGCGGCAGCTGCTCGACGCCGTCGGCACGCGCGAGCAGGAGCTGGAGGAGGCCGAGCGCCACCTCTCCGACGCCCGCGCGGAGACCGAGCAGGACCTCTCCGAGGCCCAGGCCCTGCTCGAGGGCAGCCGGGGCGACGCCGCCGTGCGCGACCTGGCGCCCCTGCTGGCGCGCGCCCGGACGGCGGTGGCCGAGGCCGAGGCCGCCAGCGAGCCCGGCCGCCAGGACCCGCTCACCGCCCTGCGCCGCCTGGAGGAGGCCGACGAGGCCCTCGACGGCGCCCTGGCCTCGGTGCGCGAGCAGCGCCAGCGCGCCTCCCGCGCCCGGGCCGGCGTCGACCACGCCCTCGTGGCCGCGCGCGCGGAGGTCGACATGGCGCGCCAGGTCGTCGCCGTCCGCCGCGGCGGCGTCGGCCAGGAGGCCCGCGCGCTGCTGCGCGAGGCGGAGCAGGCGCTGGACCGGGCCGAGCGCTCGGCCGACGCCGACCCGGTGACGGCGCTGGCCGAGGCCCGCCGCGCCGACGCCCTCGCCGAGCGCGTCCAGCAGCGCGTCCAGGACGACCTCGACCGCCGCGGCCCCTGGGACGGCGGGGGCTACGGCGGCGGCTACCGCGGTCGCCAGGGCGGGTCGATGGAGGCCGCCGTCATCGGCGGCATCCTCGGCGCCGTCCTGACCGGCGGGGGCGGTTCCCGCGGCGGGGGCGGGTTCGGCGGCGGGTTCGGCGGAGGCGGTGGCGGCGGCGGGTTCGGGGGCGGCTTCGGGGGCGGCGGTGGCGGCGGCGGATTCGGGGGCGGCGGCTTCGGCGGCTCCGGCGGCGGCGGGCGCTTCTAGCCCACCCCCGGCGCACTGCGGCGACCCGTGCCGCCCGTCGCCGCCCCTCCCCGCACTCTGTCGACACAGTGCCGCGGGGAGCCGCCCTTCCCCGCACTCTGTCGACACAGTGCCGCCGGGAGCCGCCCTTCCCCGCACTGTGTCGGCACAGTGCCGCGGGAAGCCGCCCTTCCCCGCACTGTGTCGGCACAGTGCCGCCGTGAGGCGCTCTCCCCAGCACTTCGACGGCGCAGTGCCGTCGTGGGGTCCCCTTTCCAGGCGGTCGTCGGCGAGGTCCCTGGACGGGACGTCGAGCGCGGCGGTCGGACCGGGCCCGGCGGGCGCCGTCGTGGGAGGCTCGCGGGCGAGCGGCGGGCGCCATCGCGCGCGGCCGCGACCACCGGAGAACGACGGAAGGACAGACGACCATGGCGCAGCAGTCCCTGCTCGGACGGGTCGGGCAGCTGGTCCGGGCCAACCTCAACGCGGCGATCGACGCCGCGGAGGACCCCGAGCTGATGCTCGACCAGATGGTCCGCGACTACACGAGCAGCATCCGCGAGGCCGAGGAGGCGGTCGCCCAGACGATCGGCAACCTGCGCCTGCTCGAGGCCGACGCCGCGGAGGCCCGGCAGACGGCGTCGGAGTGGGGCGGCAAGGCGCTCGCCGCCAGCCGCCGCGCCGACGACCTGCGCTCGGCCGGCACCCCCGCCGAGGCCGACCGCTTCGACAACCTCGCGAAGGTCGCGCTGCAGCGCCAGATCGCCGCCGAGGCCGAGCTGCGCGGCTTCGAGCCGCAGATCGCGGCCCAGACCGAGGTCGTGGCCAAGCTGAAGAAGGGCCTGGAGGGCATGCGCGGCAAGCTCTCCGACCTGCGCACCAAGCGCGACCAGCTCGCCTCGCGCGCCAAGGTCGCCGAGGCGCAGAACCGCATGCACGAGGCGGTCAGGGGCATCGACCTCATGGACCCGACCAGCGAGGTCTCCCGCTTCGAGGAGAAGGTCCGCCGCGAGGAGGCTCGCGCCGCCGGCCGGGCCGAGCTGGCGGCGTCCTCGATCGACGCCCAGTTCGAGGAGCTCGACGCCGACTCCGACTCCCTCGAGGTCGAGGCCCGCCTGGCCGCGCTGAAGGCCGGCGGCGTCTGAGCCGCGCGGGGAGGGGTGGCGGCTACCGCCCCTCCCCGCCCCCCGCGGTCGGGGTCGTGGAAGGCCGGTGCGGGAGGGCGACGTCCTCCTAGGGTGGTGCGGGTGCCCGTGACGACCGCCGCCCCCGACGCCCGCCGCGCCCGCTCGGCGCTCGACGACCTGGCGGACGCCCACGTGGCGGCCTACGCCGCCCTCGACCCGGTCGCCGCGACGTCGATGGGCCTGCCCGGGCACGACGACGAGATGACCGACTACAGCCCCGCCGGCGCGGCGCGCCGCGCGGACCTCGCCCGCCGCACGCTGGCGGGTCTCGAGGACCTCGGGCCGGGGTCGGTCACCGACGACGTCGACGTCGTCACGCTCGCCGCGATGCGCGAGCGGCTCTCGCTCGAGGTCGAGATGGCCGACGCGGGCCTCGACTCCGGCGAGATCACGGTGCTCGCCACCCCGCTGCAGGACGTGCGCGAGGTGTTCGACCTCATGGCGACGGGCACCGCGCGGGACTGGGCGACGATCGCCCGCCGCCTGGCCCTCGTGCCGCGGGCGCTGGAGGGCTACGCCGAGTCGCTGCGCACCGCGTGCGACCGGGGCCGTCCCCCGGCCGCCCGGCAGGTCGCGGCCGGGGCCGAGCAGGCCCTCGAGTTCGCCGCCGCGGACGGCTTCTTCCCGGGCCTCGCGGCCGGCGCCCGTCCGGACGGCACCGCCCCGGCCGCGGGCCTGGCCGCCGACCTGGCGCGCGGCGCCGAGGCGGCGCGGTCGGCCTACGCCGACCTGGCGCGCGTGCTGACCGAGGACGTCCTCCCCCGCGCCCGGGAGGACGACGCCTGCGGCCGGCAGGAGTACGCGCTGCGCAGCCGGCTCTTCCTCGGGGCGGAGGTCGACCTCGAGGAGACCTACGCCTGGGGCCTGGAGGAGGTCGCGCGCATCGAGGCCGAGATGGCCGACGTCGCCCAGCGCATCCGCCCCGGCGCCACCCCCGACGAGGCCATCGCGGTGCTGGACGCCGACCCGGCGCGACGCCTGCCCGACAGCGCCGCCTTCACCGCGTGGATGCAGGACCTCTCCGACCGCGCCGTGGAGGAGATGGGGGCTGCGCACTTCGACGTCCCCGAGCCGCTGCGCCGGCTGGAGTGCCGCATCGCGCCCAGCTCGTCCGGGGCCATCTACTACACGGGCCCCAGCGAGGACCTCTCCCGTCCTGGACGCATGTGGTTCTCGGTGCCGCCGGGGCAGACCACCTTCGCCACCTGGCTGGACACGACGACCGTCTACCACGAGGGCGTCCCGGGCCACCACCTGCAGGTGGGCCACGCCCTGCTGCGCTCCGACGTCCTGAACCGCTGGCGCCGGACCATGGCCTGGAGCAGCGGGTACGGCGAGGGCTGGGCGCTCTACGCCGAGCGCCTCATGGCCGACCTGGGGCACCTGGACGACCCGGGCGACCGGATGGGCATGCTCGTGGGCTCGGTGCTGCGGGCCGTGCGCGTCGTCGTCGACATCGGCCTGCACTGCCGCCTGGAGGCACCCGCGGAGGTCGGCGGCGGCACCTGGGACGCCGACGGGGTCTGGGACTACCTCACCGCCCACGCCCGCCAGGACGAGCCGGTGCGCCGCTTCGAGCACCTGCGCTACCTGGGCTGGCCGGGCCAGGCGCCGTCGTACAAGGTCGGCGAGCGCCTGTGGCTGGCGCTGCGCGAGGAGGTCCGCGCCCGCGAGGGCGACGACTTCGTCCTGCGCGACTTCCACCGGCGCGCGCTCGACCTCGGCGCGGTGGGCCTGGACGTGCTGCGCGAGGCGCTGGTCCCGGCTCGCTGACGGCCGCGCGCGTCGGTCTGGCTGCCGAACCGGCGCCGCCGCACCAGGTCACGGCCGCCCGGGGCATTCCCGACCGATGGAGTCGGGATAGCGGGGAATGCCTCGGGCAACGGTGGTGGTTGCCTGGTCCGTGAGACTCCTCCGGCGCGCCGCGCGCATCCCCTTCGGCGCCCAGATCCTCGTCGGCCTCGTGGCCGGCGTCGGACTGGGAATCCTGGCCCGCTCCCTCGGCGGGACGGCCGACGACCCCAACGCGCTGACCACCGTGCTCGCCACCATCGGCGGCACCTTCGTCCAGCTGCTGCGCGTCGTCGTCCCGCCGCTCGTGGTGACGGCGATCATCGTCTCCATCGCGAACCTGCGGGAGGTGACGAACGCGGCCCGCCTCGCCGGCCAGACGCTGCTGTGGTTCGCCATCACCTCGCTCATCGCGGTGACCATCGGCATCACGCTCGGCCTGCTCACCAACCCGGGCGCCAACGCCGACATCAGCACCGAGGGGGCCGAGGCCTCCGGCACGCAGGGCGGCTGGCTCGACTTCCTCGACCAGCTGGTGCCCTCGAACATCCTGTCGCTCAACGCGAGCACCAGCGTCGACGGCGACACCGCCTCGACCAGCCTCTCCTTCGGCGTGCTCTCGCTCGTCGTCCTCGCGCTCGCCATCGGCACCGCGGTGCTCAAGACGGGCGAGAAGGCCGAGCCCTTCCTCGCCTTCGTCCGCTCGGCGCTCGCCGTCACGCAGACCGTCCTGTGGTGGGTCATCCGCCTCACCCCGATCGGCACCGCCGGCCTGCTCGGCAACGCCGTGGCCAGCTACGGCTGGGACCTGGTGGCCCCGCTCGCCGTCTTCACCGCCGACGTCTACATCGGCTCGCTGATCGTCATGCTCGGCGTCTACCCGCTGCTGGCGAAGGCCCACGGCCTCTCGGCCCGCAAGTACCTCTCCGGCGCCTGGCCGGCCATCACGCTGGCCTTCGTCTCGCGCAGCTCCGTCGGCACCCTGCCCGTCACCCAGCGGGTGGCCGAGCGCAACCTCGGCGTGCCGTCCTCCTACGCCTCCTTCGCCGTGCCGCTGGGCGCGACGACGAAGATGGACTCCTGCGCCGCGATCTACCCGGCGCTCGCCGCCATCACCGTGGCGCAGCTCTTCGGCATCCAGCTCGGCATCACCGACTACCTGCTCATCGCCTTCGTGTCCGTCGTCGGCTCGGCGGCGACCGCGGGCCTGACCGGCGCCGTCGTCATGCTCACGCTGACGCTGTCCACGCTGGGCCTGCCCCTCGAGGGCGTCGGCCTGCTCCTGGCCATCGACCCGATCCTCGACATGATCCGCACGGCGACCAACGTCGCCGGGCAGGCGCTCGTGCCGGCGATCGTCGCCAAGCGCGAGGGCATCCTCGACGTCGAGGCCTACCACGCCCCCCGCGGGCGCGACCCGCTCTCCTTCCGCGAGGACGAGCGCGGCGACGCCGGGGTCCGCCCCGGCGAGGCCGACGACGCCCGCGAGGGCAGCCACGACGGCACCCGGGTCACCGCCGCCGTCTGACCGCTCCGCACCTGCTCCACCCGCTGCACGACGCAGGGCCCGCCCCCACCCGGGGGCGGGCCCTGCGTCGTGCTGGCGTCGCGCGCGGCGGACTACGGTCGCGGCGTGCGCCTCGTCCTCGCCTCCGCCTCCCCCGCCCGCCTCGCGCTGCTGCGCTCGGCCGGCGTCGACCCGCTGGTGCTCGTCAGCGGTGTCGACGAGCCCGCCGTCGTCGAGCGCTACGGCGTCACCGACCCCCTCGACGTCTGCCTCGTCCTGGCCCGCGCCAAGGCCGAGGACGTCGCGGGCCGCCTCGAGGAGCTCGACGCCGTCGCCGACGAGGGCGCGCTCGTCGTGGGCTGCGACTCCGTCCTCGAGCTCGACGGCGAGGTCCACGGCAAGCCCGCCGACGCCGACGAGGCCGCGGCGCGCTGGCGCCGGATGCGGGGCCGCTCCGGCGTCCTGCACACGGGCCACTGGCTCGTCGACGCCCGCGAGGACGGCGGCTCCGGGGCGACGCTCGGCGCCGTCTCCTCCACGACGGTGAGCTTCGCCGACCTCGACGACGAGGAGGTGGCGGCCTACGTCGCCACCGGCGAGCCCCTGCGCGTGGCGGGGGCCTTCACCCTCGACGGCCTGGGCGCCCCCTACGTCGAGTCCGTGGACGGCGAGCCCTCGGCCGTCGTCGGGCTCGGCCTCGCCACGCTGCGCTCCCTGCTCGACGACGCCGGTGTCCGCTGGTCGGACCTGCGCCGCCCGGCCTGAAGGCCCGCGCGTCGTCGCCGACCCGCCGTCCGCACCCGCCCCTCCTTCCGCACTCGGTCGCCACTTCGCCGTCTGCACATCCGCTCTCCCGGCACTTCGTCGCCACTTCGCCGTCCGCACGCCCCCTCTCGGGGCACCTGGTCGCCACTTCGCCGTCCGGGCCCCTCTCCCCCGGTACGTCGGGGGCCCTCCCGGCGCCCCCGTGCGGCCGTCGCTGCCGCGGCCCGTCGCCGGGGCACCCCTCCGGTGCGGGACTAGGCTCCCGGCGGCCCGCCGTCAGGCGGACCCGCGGTGCGCTGGGGCGCGACGCGGACGGCAGCTGAGCACCAGGAGGCGGGACGCGGCATGGCGACGGCGGACGACGGCAGGCGCACGATCTCCAAGGTCCTCATCGCGAACCGCGGGGAGATCGCCGTGCGCGTGGCCCGGGCCTGCGCCGACGCGGGGATCGCCTCGGTGGCCGTCTACGCCGAGCCCGACCGCGACGCGCTGCACGTGCGCACCGCGGACGAGGCCTTCGCCCTGGGAGGGACGACGCCGGGCGAGTCCTACCTGCGCCAGGACCTGCTGCTCGGCGTCGCGCAGCGCTCGGGCGCCGACGCCGTCCACCCGGGCTACGGCTTCCTGTCGGAGAACGCCGAGTTCGCCCAGGCCGTGCTGGACGCCGGCCTGGTGTGGGTCGGCCCGCCGCCGTCGGCGATCCGGTCCCTCGGCGACAAGGTCGCCGCCCGCAAGATCGCCGAGCGCGCCGGAGCACCGCTCGTGGCCGGCACCGAGGACCCGGTGTCGGGCGCGGACGAGGTGCTCGCGTTCGTCGACGAGCACGGCCTGCCGGTGGCCATCAAGGCCGCGCACGGCGGCGGCGGGCGCGGGCTGAAGGTCGTGCGCGAGCGCGAGGAGGTCGTGGCCGCCTACGACTCCGCCGTCCGCGAGGCCGTGACCGCCTTCGGCCGCGGCGAGTGCTTCGTCGAGCGCTTCCTCGACCGCCCCCGCCACGTCGAGACCCAGTGCCTGGCGGACGCCCACGGCGGCGTCGTCGTGGTCTCGACCCGCGACTGCTCCCTGCAGCGCCGCAACCAGAAGCTCGTCGAGGAGGCGCCGGCGCCCTACCTGACGCCGGCGCAGGAGGCCGAGCTCTACCGGGCGTCCAAGGAGATCCTGCGCGCCGCGGGCTACGTGGGGGCGGGCACCTGCGAGTACCTCGTCGCCCAGGACGGCACCATCTCCTTCCTCGAGGTGAACACCCGCCTGCAGGTCGAGCACCCGGTCTCCGAGGAGGTCACCGGCCTCGACCTCGTGCGCGAGCAGCTGCGCATCGCCGCCGGGGAGGCGCTCGGCTACGACGACCCGCCCGTGCGCGGGCACTCGCTGGAGTTCCGCGTCAACGCCGAGGACGCCGGGCGCGGCTTCCTGCCCGCCCCCGGCACGGCCACGCGCTTCGAGGCCCCCAGCGGGCCGGGCGTGCGCGTGGACTCCGGCGTCGTCGCCGGGGACGCGGTGGCCGGGGCCTTCGACTCGATGCTCGCCAAGCTCGTCGTCACCGGCGCCACCCGCCGACAGGCGCTGGAGCGCGCCCGTCGCGCCCTGGCGGAGTTCGTCGTCGACGGCATGCCGACGGTCCTGCCCTTCCACCGGGCCGTCGTCGTCGACCCGGCCTTCGCCCCCGAGGTCTCGGGCGGGCAGGGCCCCTTCACGGTGCACACGCGCTGGATCGAGACCGAGTACGACAACCAGGTGGAGCCCTTCGCGGGCCCCGCGGCCGACGCGCCGGAGGCGGGCGAGCGCGAGGGCGTCGTCGTCGAGGTGGGCGGACGGCGCCTCGAGGTCGTGCTGCCCGCCGGGCTCGGCGGCGGCGGTGCTCCCACCGGCGCACCGGCGCGGGCGAAGACCCGCCGCGGGCGGGCGCAGAAGGCGACGAGCAGCAGCGAGTCGCTCACCTCGCCGATGCAGGCCACCGTCGTCGCGGTCTCGGTGGCCGACGGCGACGCGGTCGAGGCCGGGGACACCGTCGTCGTCCTCGAGGCGATGAAGATGGAGCAGCCGCTGACCGCCCACCGCGCCGGCGTCGTCCGGGGCCTCGCGGCCGAGGTGGGCCAGTCCGTCGCCTCCGGCGCCGTCCTCTGCGAGATCGTCGACCCCGCCTGACCTGGACGGCGCCCTCCCCGCACCTCGACGGCGCCCGGGGCGCCCGGGGCGCCCCTCCACCGCACTCTGTCGGCACTCTGACGTCCGGCGCCCCGTCCCAGCGCACTCTGTCGACAATCTGACGGTCAGGGCGCTGTTCAGACGGCACTGTGTCGGCACTTCGCCGGCGGAGCCGGTCGTGCGGCGCCACGACCTCGACGAGGCGCCGTCCCGCAGCACGCGCCCCTGTGGACGACGCCAGCGGGCGCCCGCGTGGAGACGGCAGCGTCCCGCCATGCGGAGCTCGCCGGACGTCGACCTGCCCCTCGTCTTCCGCGGCCGCGACGCGATCGCCGCCGAAGCGCTGACGCCGAGGCAGCTGAGGGACGGGCCGTGGGTGCGGCTCCTGCACGGCGTGTACACACGACGCGACGTCGAGGTGACGCACGCGCTGATGTGCGAGGCGGCCGGCCTGCTGCTCCCGGGCTCGGCGCAGATCACGGGGGCGTCCGCCGCTGCCGTCCTGGGTGCTGACTGGCTCCGGCCTCGCGACCCGGTGGAGGTCGTGCTGCCCTCCGGTGGTCCCCATCCGTCCATCCGCGGCGTCACGGCCCGGCGAGCGGCGGCCCCCCTGCCCCCCGGCACGCCCTGGCGCACGACGTCGCTCGCCGCCCCAGAGCGGATGGCCTTCGACGCCGCCGCTCGCGTGCCCCTCGTGGTCGCCGTCGGTCGCCTCGACCAGCTGCTCCGCCGAGGTGACATCTCCCAGGAGCGCCTCGCCACCTGGCTCGAGGGCCGGCACGACAACGACGTCGTGGGCGTCCGTACGGCGCTGCAGGAGGTCGACCCGCTGGCCGAGTCGCTCCCGGAGTCGGCGCTGCGGGTCCACCTGCGCCGGGCCGGCATCGACGTCGTCCCCCAGGTCGTCGTCCGGGACCGCGGCCGCGCCGTGGCCCGCGTCGACCTCGCCCTGCCGGACCTGCGGATCGCCGTCGAGTACGACGGGCGCTGGCACGGGGCGCCCGACCAGTTCGAGGAGGACCGGGCCCGGCTCAACCGGCTGCGCGAGGCCGGCTGGATCGTCGTCCACGTCACCGCCGCCGACATGGCCGAGCCCGGCCGTGCCGTAGCGCTCGTCCGCGCGGCGATGGCGCGTCGGTGACACCGCCTCGGACGCAGGAGACGCCGGGGACGTCGCAGTGCCGGCGCCGCCCAGCAGCGGCAGCGCCACCGGCACGATGACGACGCAGTGCGCTCCAGTGGCCCCCACAGCGGCAAGGTGGCGACACAGTGCGTCGCACAGGCGCCCTGAGCGACGAAGTGCCGACACAGTGCGCCCCAGGGGCAGCCTCGGCGGCAGAGTGCCGACACAGTGCGCCCCAGGGGCCACCTCGGCGGCAAGGTGCCGACGCAGTGCGCTCCAGTGGCACCCACAACGGCAAGGTGGCGACACAGTGCGCCTCAGGGGCGCCTTCGGCGGCAGGGTGGCGACACAGTGCGCCTCAGGGGCGCCTTCGGCGACAGGGTGTCGACACAGTGCGCCTCAGAGGCGCTCCCGGCGAGGGGTCAGTCGACCTCGGGCGCGGTGTGCAGGCGCCGGGCGGCCTCGGCGAGGGAGCCGGACAGCGAGGGGTAGACGCTGAAGGCGTGGGCCACCTGGTCGACGGTGAGGCGGTGCTCGACGGCGAGGGTCAGCGGGAAGACCAGCTCGCTGGCTCGCGGGCTGACGACGACGCCGCCGATCACCGTGCCGGAGCCGGTGCGGCAGAACAGCTTCACGAAGCCGTCGTGGATCCCCAGCATCTTGGCGCGCGCGTTGCCGGCGAGGGGGAGCTTGACCACCTGGCCCTGCGCCTCGCCCGACTCGATCTGCGCCTGCGTCCAGCCCACCGTGGCGATCTCCGGCGCCGTGAAGACGTTGGCCGCCACGGTGCGCAGCTTCAGGGGCGAGACGGCGTCACCGAGGGCGTGCCACATGGCGATCCGGCCCTGCATGGCGGCCACTGAGGCCAGCGGCAGGACGCCGGTGCAGTCGCCCGCCGCGTAGACCCCGCGGATGGACGTGCGCGAGACGCGGTCCACCACGACGTGACCGGACTCCGACGTCCTGATCCCGGCCTCCTCGAGCCCGAGGCCCTCGGTGTTGGGGATGGAGCCCACGGCCATCAGGCAGTGCGAGCCGCGCACCTCGCGCCCGTCGGAGAGGGTCACGAGGACGCCGTCGCCGTCGCGCACGACCGACTGCGCCCGCGAGCGGGCCATGACGGTCATGCCGCGGCGGCGGAAGACGTCGTCGATGACCTGCGCCGCGTCCGCGTCCTCGCCCGGCAGCACGCGGTCCCGGCTGGAGACCAGGACGACGTCGGACCCGAGGGCCTCGTAGGCGTTGGCGAACTCGGCCCCTGTCACGCCCGACCCGACGACGATGATCCGCTCGGGCAGCTCGGTGAGGTCGTACAGCTGCTTCCACGTGAGGATGCGCTCGCCGTCGGGCATCGCGTCGGGCAGCTCGCGGGGGTGGGAGCCCGTGGCCAGCAGCAGGACGTCGGCGCGCAGGTCGCGCGTCTCGCCGCCCGCCAGCTCGACGCGCACCCGGTCGGGGGCGACCACGGTGCCGCGGCCCACGAGCACGTCGACGCCCTCGCGCTCGAGCCGCTCCCGGATGTCCTCCGACTGCGCCCGGGCCAGCCCCCGCACGCGGGTGTTCACCCGGTCGAGGTCCACGGTGACGGCGCTCTGGGCGTCCGTCCCGCCCTGCCCGCCGCCGGGGAAGCGCAGGCCGAGCTCGGTCGACTCGGTGACCGTCGCCATCACCTCGGCCGTGGCGATGAGCGTCTTGGAGGGGACGACGTCGGTCAGCACCGTCGAGCCGCCCAGCCCGTCGCGCTCGACGACGGTGACCGAGGCCCCGAGCTGCGCGGCGACGAGCGCCGCCTCGTAGCCGCCCGGGCCCCCGCCGACGACGACGACGCGCGTGCCGGCGACGTCGGTGACCGCCGACCTCAGGGGCAGCGGGGTCTCGGCGGCGCGTCGCTCGGCGTCACCGGCCACACCGGGCGGCGGTGCCGGGGCGCCGTCCGCGTCGCTGCCCTCCGGGGCGCGCTCGGCGGGGGCGCCCATGCCCTCCGCGCCGGCGGCGCCCTCCTCCGGCGAGGGCTCGACGGAGGCGGACGCGCCGTCGCTGCCGGCGGTCTCGTCGGGGACGGGGGTCTGCGGGTCGCGCGCGGAGGGAGGCATCGCGCGCCATTCTGCCTCGCGGGCAGCCCGCGGTGAGGGCCGGCTGCGCCGCCGTCCGCCGCGCCCGCGCACGCGCGGCTCGGGCGGGTCGGCGCGCCACCGGCTGCCGCCGCTGGGGGCGCGGCCCCCGGGCTGGATACAGTCGCGATCATGCCCCAGTACGCCGCCTACGGCAGCAACCTGCACCCGGCGCGCATGGCCGAGCGGGCCCCGCACTCCCCGCTCGCCGAGACGGGGTGGCTGCGCGGCTGGCGCCTGACCTTCGGCGGCGAGGACCGCGGCTGGGAGGGCGCCCTGGCCACCGTCGTCCAGGACGACGCCGCCGACGCCGCCGTCTACGTCGGCCTCTACGACCTCACCGAGCCCGACGCCCGCGCGCTCGACGACCTCGAGGGCGCCGGGATGGGTCTCTACCGGAAGGTGCGGGTGCGCGTGGACACCCTCTCCGGGCAGGTCGTCGCGTGGGTCTACGTCCTGGACGCCTACGAGGGCGGGCTGCCGGCCGCGCGCTACCTCGGCATGGTCGCGGACGCGGCCGAGGCCGCCGGTGCGCCCGGCGACTACGTCACGGCGCTGCGGGCCCGGCCCTGCCGCCCCTCCCCCGCCGGCGGCCCGCCGCCCACCGGGCTCGTCGGCGGCGCCTGAGGGAGACAGCCGCGCCTGAGGGCTCCGGCTGCGCCGGAGCGTTCGTCGACGCCCGAGGGACCTGGGGCACCGGCGGCGCGGCGGCGTCCCGAGCGGGCGCTCGAGGTCCGGCAGGAGCGCGCCGGAGCCCGGCGCCCGGCCGCTCAGGACGGCGGGTCAGCACCGGGACCCCGGGGCCGGGGTGCCCGGGACGGCGGCGGGCCGCCGGTACCGTGCGCCCATGGCCAGCACCCCACCCAGTGCCCCGACCAGCGCTCCGACCAGCGCCCCCACCAGTGCTCCGGACGACGTGCTCGCCGACCCCCACGACGCCGCCGCGCGCGCGGCGCGGGTCCTCGCCGAGCGCACGGGCGCCGAGCGCCACGACCTCGCACTGGTGCTCGGCTCCGGCTGGGGCACGGCGGTCGAGGCCCTCGGCGAGGTGCTGGCCGAGGTCCCGGCCGACGAGGTCCCGGGCTTCACCGCGCCGGCCGTGGCCGGGCACGTGCCCGTCTTCCGCTCGGTGCGCATCGGCAGCAGCGACCGCCGGGCGCTCGTCCTGGGCAGCCGCACCCACCTGTACGAGGGCCGCGGCGTGCGCGCCGTCGCCCACGGCGCCCGCACGGCCGCCGCGGCCGGGTGCCGCGGCGTCGTGCTCACCAACGGCTGCGGCGGCCTGGACCCCGCCTACTCGCCCGGCCAGCCCGTCCTCATCAGCGACCACCTGAACCTCACCGGTCGCTCGCCGCTCGAGGGCGCGACCTTCGTCGACCTGACGGACCTCTACAGCAGCCGCTGGCGGGACGTCGCCCGCGAGGTGGACCCGTCGCTGGCCGAGGGCGTCTACGCCCAGTTCCCCGGCCCGCACTACGAGACCCCCGCGGAGGTGCGGATGGCCGGCGTCCTCGGCGCCTCCCTCGTCGGCATGTCCACCGCGCTCGAGGCCATCGCCGCCCGCGCGGCCGGGCTCGAGGTCCTCGGGCTGTCGCTGGTGACCAACCTGGCGGCCGGGATCAGCGACGAGGCCCTCAGCCACGCGGAGGTGGTCGAGGCCGGCCGGGCCGCCGGTCCCCGCATCGGCGCCCTGCTCGCCCAGGTGGTGGAGCGGCTGTGAGCGGCCCGGACGAGCAGCAGGAGCGGGTGCCCGACGGCGCGGACCGCGAGCGCGCCCTGGACCGCGCCCGGGCCGGCCGGCACGAGGAGGCCCTCGCGTGGGCCGCGGCCGACCCGGACGAGGCGACCGCCGCCGAGCTCCGCGCGCTGGTGCAGCGCGCCGACGAGGGCGACGCCGGGGCGGTCGCCGAGCTGGACGACGCCTTCGCCGGGACGCTGGCCTTCGGGACGGCCGGTCTGCGCGGCCGGCTCGGCCCCGGGCCGAACCGGATGAACCGCGTCGTCGTGCGCCGGGCCGCCGCGGGCCTGGCCCGCTACCTGGTCGACCGCGAGGGCGGGCCGGAGTCCCCCCCGCACGTCGTCGTCGGGTACGACGCCCGCCACGGCTCGCGCCCCTTCGCGCTCGACACCGTCGCCGTCGTCGTGGGCGCCGGGCTGCGCGCCTCCCTGCTGCCGGGCCCGCTGCCCACGCCCGTGCTCGCCTCCGCCGTCCGCCACCTCGGCGCCGACGCGGGCGTCATGGTCACGGCCAGCCACAACCCGCCGCAGGACAACGGCTACAAGGTCTACCTCGGCGGGCCCGGCGAGGAGGGCGCGCAGATCGTGCCCCCCGCGGACGCCGAGATCGCCGCGCGCATCGCCGCGGTCGGCGACGTCACCGACCCGGCGCAGGTGCCCCTGGCCGCCGGCGGCTGGGACGTGCTCGGCGACGACGTCGTCGAGGCCTACGTGGACGGCGCCGCGGCCGTCGCCGGGCGCACCGGGCCGCGCGACCTCCGCGTGGTCCTGACGCCGCTGCACGGCGTCGGCGGCGTCCTGGTCGAGCGGGCGCTGCGCGCCGCCGGCTTCGAGGACCTCACGACCGTCGCCGAGCAGGCCGAGCCCGACCCCGACTTCCCCACCACGGCGTTCCCGAACCCCGAGGAGGCCGGCGCGCTCGACCTCGCGCTGGCGCTGGCGCGCGAGAGCGGCGCCGACGTCGTCATCGCGAACGACCCCGACGCCGACCGCTGCGCCGTGGCCGTGCCGCTGCGCCCGGGCGTCGACGACGGGGCCGACGGCTCCGGCGACGGGGGCTGGCGCCAGCTCACCGGCGACGAGGTGGGTGCCCTGCTGGGCCACCACCTGGCCGAGCGGGGCCTGCCGCCGGGCTCCGTCCTGGCCCGCTCGGTGGTCTCCTCGGACCTGCTGGCGCGCGTCGCCGAGGCCCACGGGCTGGAGAGCGCCGTCGCCCTGACCGGCTTCAAGTGGATCAGCCGCGTGCCGGGCCTGGCCTACGGGTACGAGGAGGCCCTCGGCTACTGCGTCGACCCGGCCGCGGTGCGCGACAAGGACGGGATCAGCGCCGCCGTGCTCGTCGCCGAGCTGGCGGCGGCCGAGAGGGCCCGGGGCAGAGGGCTGCTCGACGTCCTCGACGACCTCGCGCGCGCCCACGGCTTGCACGCGACGGCGCCCCTGACGCTGCGCGTGGACGACCTCGTCCTGATCTCCGACGCGATGGCCCGCCTGCGCGCCGAGCCGCCCGCGTCGCTGGCCGGCAGCGAGGTCGTCGCCGTCACCGACCTGTCCGCCGGCGACGAGGAGCTGCCGCCCACCGACGGCCTCGTGTACCGCACCGCCGACGGCGCCCGGGTGGTCGTCCGGCCGTCGGGGACCGAGCCGAAGCTCAAGTGCTACTGCGAGGTCGTGGTGCCCGTGGAGCGCGGGGCGGACGCCCTCGCCGTGGCGGCGGCCCGGCGCGAGGCGGCGCTGCGCCTGGACGCCGTCCGGTCCGACCTGCGTCGCGCCATCGCCCTCCCCGCGTGAGCGAGCCCACGACCCCCGGCGGGCGGCACGGCCGAGCTGTCGACGCGACCGGCGCCCCCCTCGGCGCCGCCCAGGACGCCCTCTTCGCCGAGCCCGCGGGGGCCCGGCGTCCGCCGGGTCGCCGCGTCGTCCTCCTGACGGGGCCCAGCGGCTCGGGCAAGACGTCGATGGTGCGGCGGCTGGGCCTGCCGGTGCTCGCCCTGGACGACTTCTACCGGGACGGCGACGAGCCGGGGCTGCCGCACCGCTTCGGCATCGTCGACTGGGACGACCCGGGCAGCTGGGACGCCGGGCGCGCGCTCGCCGCGCTGGAGCGGCTCTGCCGCGAGGGCGAGGCCGAGGTCCCCGTCTACGACATCCCCTCCAGCAGGCGGACCGGGACCGTCCACCTGTCCGTCGGGACCTCCCCCGTCGTCGTCGCCGAGGGCATCTTCGCCGCCGACCTGGTGGCGGCCTGCCGCGAGCGCGCCCTGCTGGCCGACGCCATCTGCCTGCAGCGGCCGGTCGCGGTCAGCTTCACCTTCCGCCTCCTGCGCGACGTCGCCGAGAGCCGCAAGCCGCCGCACGTCCTGGTGCGCCGCGGACTGGCGCTGGCGCGCGCCGAGCCGGCCCTGGTGCGCCGGTGGACCGACCTCGGCTGCCGCCCGCTGCCCGTCGCCGACGCCGAGGCCGCCGTCCGCTCCCTCCTCTGACGCCGGGCGCGAGCTCGGCGGTCGGGTCGGAGGGGGGCGGGGTCAGTCGTCGCCGGAGCCGGCTCCGAGCCGCCGCGCGACGACGCTGCCGAGCACGGCGGCCGTGAGCACGGCGATCGCGGACGCGGCGAACCAGGGGAGGTCGGGGGCCACCGCGTCGAGGACGGTGCGGACCCCGAAGACGGTGAGGACGACCACCGCGAACGACGTGAGCTGGGGGTGTCTGCGCAGCACGGTCCGACGGTAGGGCCGCCTCCCGCCGGAGCGGGCGGGCCGGGCCGGCGCTGCGGTCAGCGCAGGACGAGGACGAGCGCGAGGCCCAGCTGCAGCGTGGCCGCCGCGACGCGGACGCCGTCCCAGCGCACCAGGCGCCGGTGCGCGGCGGGGTCCCAGCGGCTCCCGAGGACGCGGTGCTGCGGGACGGCGCCGAGCGCGGTGGCGGCGAGCACGACGGCGGTGCAGCCCGCCGCGGTGACGGCGAGCGGCGCGTCCGCCGAGCCGTGCCCCGCCACGACGAGCCAGCCCGTCGAGCCCACGAGCAGCAGGAAGAGCGGGCCGACGAGCCGGGAGACCCGGCGGCTGTGCGCGGCCTCGAGCGCCGGGAAGGGCGCCTCGCCCCCCGGGGCGAGGGCCGCGGTGGCCAGCTGCGGGTAGACCACGACGCGCACGGTCCACTGGAAGCCGGCGTACGCCGCGGCGGCGGCCAGGTGCACCGCCGCGGCAGCGGCCGGTCCAGCCACCGCCGCGGCGTCCGGGACGTCCACGAGCCCCCGCGCGCCGTCGCTCAGCCGCGGGCGGCGGCGAAGCCGGGGCGCACGAGCTCCTCGACGAGCACCTCCCGCACGGGGTGCGGGAGGAAGGCCGTCCGCGCCGCCGCGACGGTGGCCGCCTCCAGGTCCTCGAGCGTCCAGCCGGCCTCGCGGACCAGCAGCTCCATCTCCCGGCTCATCGTCGTGGCCGACATCAGCCGGTTGTCGGTGTTCACGGTGACGACGACCCCGAGGTCGCGCAGCGCGCTGATGCCGTGCTCGGCGACCGACGTGGCCGCACCCGTCTGCACGTTGGAGCTGGGGCACAGCTCCAGCGGGAGGCGCCGGTCGCGCACCCACGCCGCGAGCGGGCCCGGGGAGGCCTGCGGGGTGCCGGCGCCCTCGACGTCCTCGAGCAGCCGCACGCCGTGGCCGATGCGCTGGGCCGAGCACGCGTGCACCGCGCCGTGGATCGAGTCGAGCCCGGCGGCCTCGCCCGCGTGGATGGTCACGGGCACCCCGGCGGCGTGGAGCAGGTCGAACGCCTCGCGGTGGCGCTCCGGCGGGAAGCCGTCCTCGGCGCCGGCGATGTCGAAGCCGACGACCGACCCGCCGGACGCCGAGCCGAGGTGGCGCACCGTGAGCTCGGCGATCTCGACGCCGCGGTCGGCGTGCCGCATCGCCGTCAGCAGGGTGCCGGTGCGGATGGGCGTGCCCCGCTCGGCGGCCTCCCGCTCCCCCTCGGCGAAGCCCTCCTGCACCGCGACGACGACCTCGTCGAGGGAGAGCCCGCCGGCGAGGTGCTGCTCGGGGGCGTACCGCTGCTCGGCGTAGACGACGCCGTCCGCCGCCAGGTCGAGCGCGCTCTCGCGCGCCACCCGCCGCAGCGCGTCGGCGCTCTGCATGACCGCCGTGGTGTGGTCGAAGGTCTCGAGGTAGCGCACGAGCGTGCCCGAGCTCGCCGACTCCTCGAACCAGCGCCCGAGGGCGTCGGCCGTGGCGGCGGGGAGCTCGTGGCCCACCTCCGCGGCGAGGTCCAGGACCGTCTGCGGCCGCAGGCCCCCGTCGAGGTGGTCGTGCAGGACCACCTTGGGCAGCGACGGGATCGCCCGCAGCGCCCGCTCGTCGACGCCCTGGCCGCTGCGGCCCCGCTCCCGCCCGCCCCGGGACGGCCCGGCGCTCACGCCGGGGTCCCGTCGAGCACCGCGGCGCTGGCCGAGAGCCCGAGCCGCGTGGCGCCGGCGGCGACCATCGCGGCCGCCTGCTCCGCCGTGCGGATGCCGCCGCTGGCCTTGACGCCGAGGCGCCCGCCGACCGTCTCGGCCATGAGCCGCACGGCGTGCTCGCTGGCCCCGCCGCTCGGGTGGAAGCCGGTGGAGGTCTTCACGAAGTCGGCGCCCGCCTCCTCCGCCGCCCGGCAGGCCGCGACGACGGCGTCGTCCTCGAGCGCCGCGGACTCGATGATGACCTTGAGGACGCCCGGCGCCGGCACCGCGGCGCGCACCGCAGCGATGTCGGCGCGCACGGCGTCCCACAGCCCCGCGCGGGCCGCGCCCACGTCGATGACCATGTCGACCTCGTGCGCGCCGTCGGCGACGGCGCGGGCCGCCTCGGCGGCCTTGACCTCGCTGGCGTGCTTGCCCGAGGGGAAGCCGCAGACGGTGGCGACGACGAGGTCGCCGGTCTCCTCCAGCGGCAGCGCGGACGGCGAGACGCACACGGCCAGGACGCCGAGCGCGCGGGCCTCGGCGACGAGCGCCGCGACGTCCGCGGGCGCGGCCTCGGGCTTGAGGAGCGTGTGGTCGACCATCGCGGCGATCTGCGCGCGGCCCAGGGCGCTCGTGGTGGCTGTCATGACGGCATCCTGGCAGCCGGCGCCGACACCCCGCCCGCGCGGGCGCGGGCCGCGGGTGCGCGCCGGCGCCCGCGCCCCGGCCTGGCCGGGCTCCGGCGCACCGCCGGAGCGCCCCGACGCCCGGGGGCCCGTGACCGTCGCCGCCGCCCTGGCCGCCCACCCCAGCCCCTCACCGCAGCTGGACCTGCTCGCGGCCGCCGTCCAGGCCGTGCTCGACTGCTCGCAGGCCTGCACCGCGGGCGCCGTCGCCTGCCTGTCCGAGGCCGACGACGCCCCAGAAGACGGTGCGTCAGCACGGACCTGGGCTGCGCCGACGTCTGCGCGGCGACCGCCCGCGTGCTCTCGCGCCAGAGCACCCGCGTCACGGAGGTGTGCGCTCACTGCTCCTGGCCACCGTCGCCGCCGCCACCACCTGCGGCGAGGAGTGCGCCTCCCACGCCGGCCACCACGGGCACTGCCGGCTGTGCGCCGAGGCGTGCGGGGCGTGCGCCCGGGCGTGCCGCGCGCTGCTCGACACGCTCGTCTGAGCGCCCTCGCCGCCTGCGCCGTCCGGGGGACGTCGGACGGCGGGCCCCCGGCCGGACCGGGAAAGGCGGTGCGCGACCCGCGCGAGGGGTCGTAGCGTCCGGCGCGTCCGGGCAGCAGCCGGGCGGCGTCGCCGCCGCGGGTCCTGCAGGTCGGCCCGGACCGCCACCAGGCGATGCGCTCACGGACGCACGGGTTCGACTCCCACCGGTGCGGCCGGCGCGGCACCCCCGGCGGCGCGGTCAGCGGCGTCCCCGTCGAGGGGCGCCCCCCGCGCCGGCGCGCCGCACCGGTCGCACCCCGGGCCGAGCCCGGCTCCTGCGCGTCCCCGGGGCGCCGGAGGAGCGGAGGGCGAGGACGTGCGGGTCGTCGTGCACGGCTGGGAGCGGGTGCTGCGCTACCGCGACGGCGCCCTCGTCGAGGTGCTCGGCCCCGGCGCGCACCGGCGGCCCCGGTGGCGCACGCGGTGGGAGCGCGTGGACACCCGGCCCCGCTCCGTCGTGCTCTCCGCGCAGGAGGTCGCCACCGCCGAGGGGCTGTCGGTGCGCTGCTCCCTCGTGGCCGACGTCGCCGTGGTCGACCCCCAGCGCTGGATCGAGGCGGTCCAGGACGCCGACGACCTCGTCCACGTGACCCTCCAGCTCGGCCTGCGGGACGCCGTGACGAGCCGCGGGTACGACGACCTCCTCGCCGCGCGCGCCGGTCTCGGGGAGGAGGTCCGCGCCCTCGTCGCCGACCCCCTGGCCGAGGTCGGCGCCGTCTGCCGGCGGGCGGCCCTGCGCGACCTCTCGGCGCCGGCGGAGGTCCGCCAGGCGGCCGCCGAGGCGGTGACCGCGCGCGCGCTCGGCCTGGCCTCCCTCGAGCGGGCGCGCGCGGAGGTGGCCGCCACGCGGGCGCTCGCCAACGCGGCCCGGCTGGTCGCCGGCTCCCCGGGGCTGCTGGAGCTGCGGACGCTGCAGGCCGTCGAGGCGAGCGGCGGCACCGTCGTCCTCCACGGGGCGGGCGCACCCGCCGAGGGGCCCGCTCGCTGAGGTCCCCGCCCGCTGAGGTCCCCGCCCGCTGGGGCCCCGGCCCGCTGAGGGGCGGGAGGGGTGTCCGCCTACCCTCGCCCCGTGGGCGGAGCAGCGGGAGCGCGGGACGACGTCCCGGCGCTCGTCACGCTCCACGTCTGGGGGGTGGGCCCGGCCGCGGTCCCCGCCGCGCTCGGGCGGATGGCGCTGGACCGCGCCCTGCTGCGCCGCAGCGGCGCCCGGTGGACGAAGCTGCTCGGCACCGGGTCGGGGCGCACCTTCACCGCGCGCGACGCCGACCCCCTGCACTGGGGGCTCCTGGCCGCCTGGGACTCCCCCGGCGACGCCGCCTGGTTCGAGCGCTCGGCGACCGCCCGCGCGTGGGGCCGCCTGGCGCAGGAGCGGCTCCGCCTGGCCATGACGCCGGTCGCCAGCCGCGGGCGCTGGGGCGGCCTCGCGCCCTTCGGCGACCCGCCCCCGCGCCGTCCCCCGGCGGACGCGCCCGTCGTGAGCATCACCCGGGCCCGCGTGCGGCTGGGCTCGTGGCGCACCTTCACCCGCGCCGTGCCACCGGTCTCGGACGACCTCTCGGCGGTGGACGGCCTGCGGATGGCGATCGGCGTCGGCGAGGCGCCCGTGGGCCTGCAGGGCACCGTGAGCCTGTGGCGCGACAGCGCCGCGCTGACGGCCTTCGCGCACGGCCGAGCGCCCCACCGCGCCGTCGTCGAGCGGACGCCGCGGGAGGACTGGTACGCCGAGGAGCTCTTCGCCCGCTTCGCCGTGACGTCGCTCGAGGGCACGCTCGCCGGGCGCGAGCCCTGACCGAGCCGCCTACTCTTCGGCTGGTGGTCACGACGAAGTCCTCGGAGCGCCCGACGGCGACGGGCAGGCGCCCGCGCTCGCGCCTCGGCGTGGTCTCCCTCGTCCTCGCCGGCGCCGCGGTGCTGGCCCAGGTGGCCCACCCGCTGCTGTCCGGCACCGCGCTGCACACCACCACGATGGCGGCCGTCGCGCTGTTCGCCGCCGCCGTCCTCGCCGACGCCGCCCGGCGCTTCGGCGTCCCCGCCGCGGCCGCCGTGCTCGTGGTCGCCGGCGGCCTCGGGCTCGTGGCCGAGGCGGTCGGGACGGCGACCGGGTGGCCGTTCGGGGAGTACTCCTACGCCGGGACGCTGGGGCCCCAGGTGCTCGACGTCCCCGTCGTCGTGCCGCTGGCCTGGACGATGATGGCCTACCCGATGCTGCTCGCCGGGCGCACGCTCGCCCCTCCGGGCAGCTGGACCGCCGTCCCCGTCGCCGCGGTCGGGCTCGCCTCCTGGGACCTCTTCCTCGACCCGATGATGGTCGCCGAGGGCCACTGGGCCTGGGCCGACCCGACCCCCGCCCTCCCCGGCGTCCCCGGGATCCCGCTGACGAACTACCTCGGCTGGCTGCTCGTCGCGCTCGTCATCAGCGCCGTGCTGCACCGCGTCGTCCCGGACCCGCGGCGGACCCCCCGCCGGCGCGAGCAGCCGGCGGCCCCGCGCCGGCTGGTGCGCCACGCGGCCCCGGGCACCGAGCGCGCGCGCGGCTCGGCCGAGCTGGCCGTCCCCAGCCTCCTGCTCGGCTGGACCTGGCTCGGCTCGACGGTCGACGCGGTGGTCTTCTCCGGCCGGCCGTGGGCGGGGCTGTGGGGCTTCGTCGTCATGGGCGCCGTCGTCGCGCCGACCCTCGCGCACTGGCTGTGGGCCGCCGGCCCGATGCGCCGCCGGCGATGAGCGCGCCCCCGTCCGTGATCGCCCGTCCGTGAGCGCCCGTCCGTGATCGCCCGCTCGTGAGCCGCGTCCGCGGCACGCGCTCGCTCGGCGTGCTCCCCCGGGCCGGGCGCGGGCTCGTCGCCGCGACGTCGGCCGTCTCGACGGCGCTGCTGGCGCACACGTGCGCCAACGCGCTGCTGCTGCGCCGACCCGCCGCCGACCCGCCGCCGGTCCGCGGGGCCGTGAGCGTCCTGCTGCCGGTGCGCGACGAGGCGCACCAGGTCGCCGCGTGCCTGGCCGCCGTGCGGGCCCAGCGCGGCGTCCCGGACCTGGAGGTGCTGGTCCTCGACGACGCCAGCGGCGACGGCACCGCGGAGGCCGCCCGCGCCGCGGCGGACGGCGACCCGCGGGTCCGCGTCCTGGCCGGTCGCCCCGCCCCGGCCGGGTGGCTCGGCAAGACGTGGGCGTGCGCCCAGCTCGCCGAGGCCGCCGGCGGGGACGTCCTGGTCTTCGTGGACGCCGACGTCCGCCTGGCGATCGGCGCGGTCGCGGCCGCCGTGGACCAGCTGCGCCGCAGCGGGCTCGACCTGGTCTCCCCCTACCCCCGCCAGGTCGCCGTCACGCCCGGCGAGCGCCTGGTCCAGCCCTTGCTGCAGTGGTCGTGGCTCGCGACCCTGCCGCTGCGCCTGGCCGAGCGCTCGCCGCGCCCCTCGCTGTCGGCCGCCAACGGCCAGCTGCTCGTCGTCGACGCCGCCCGCTACCGGGCGGCGGGCGGGCACGCGGCGGTGCGCGGCGACGTCCTCGACGACGTCGCGCTCGTCCGCGCCGTGAAGGCCGCGGGCGGGCGCGGCGGCGTGACCGACGGGACGGCGCTCGCCACGTGCCGCATGTACGACGGCTGGCCCGCGGTGCGCGACGGCTACGCCAAGTCGCTGTGGAGCGCGGGCGGCTCCCCCGGGCGCTCGCTCGTCCTCGCCGCGGGCCTGGCAGCGCTCGGGGTCGCCCCGCTCGCGGGGGCGCTGGCGGGCTCGCGGGCGGGCGCACTGGGCCTCGCCGCCGGCGTCGCCTCGCGGGTGGTCGCCGCGCGCCGGACCGGCGGCCGGGCCTGGCCGGACGCCGCCGCGCACCCGGCGTCGCTCGTCGTGCTGGCCGCGCTCGTCGTGCGCTCCGTCCGCGGGCACCGCCGCGGCGACCTGGAGTGGAAGGGCCGCCGCCTCCCCTCACCGCCGCACGGCCGCGGGCGCTGACCGGGGGACCGGCGCGGCCGAGACCCGCGCCGACGACGACGCGACGCCCGCACCGGTGGATCGGCCGCGCGCGCGGCACCCGTTGACCGATGTCCTTCTCGTCGGCTATCAATCGGTCTATCCCCCTCTGACCGCGGCACACCGCAGTGCGGCGAAGGTGAGCGCTCACATGAGTCCACCGGGGGGTCCGGACGACCACCCAGGAGAGCGACGATGACGTCCCACGACCTGCCCGCACCCCGCCCCGCGCGCCCGAGCGGCGCAGGGCGCACCGGAGGGCGCACCCGGGCCACCGCCGTGGCCGCCCTGCTGCTCGGCGGGGTCCTGCTGCCCCTCCCCGCCTCCACGGCGGCGCCCGTCGAGCCGGCCGAGTACGACATCTCGCTCACCGGCGGGGCGGACGGCCCCGAGATCTCCGACTCGATGTACGGGATCTTCTACGAGGACATCAACTGGGCCGCGGACGGCGGGCTGTACGCCGAGCTCGTCCGCAACCGCTCCTTCGAGTTCTCCCCCGAGGACAACGCCGCCTACGGCCCTCTGACGGGCTACCGCGAGGTCCGCACCGGGGGCAGCCGCGGCACCGTCCAGGTCGTCGACGACGACCAGCGGCTCAACGAGCGCAACCGCACCTACCTGCAGCTCGACCTCGGCGAGGGCCGCGGGCAGACGGGGGTGCGCAACGAGGGCTTCACCGAGGGCATGCCGGTCGTGAAGGGCGAGCGCTACACCTTCTCGGTGTGGGCGCGCACCGACGCCGCGGGCGGCACCCCGCTGACGGTCACCCTGCGCAGCGCCTCCGGGCTCACCGCCCTGTCCAAGCCCCTGCATCTGCAGGTCACCGGGGACGGCTGGGCGAAGTACACCGGCGAGGTGCGGGCCCGCAGCACGACGAACGACGCCCGGCTCCAGGTGCTGGCCGGCGGGGGCGGCACCGTCCGCCTGGACATGGTCTCCCTCATGCCGCAGGACACCTTCAAGGGCCGCCAGAACGGCCTGCGCAAGGACCTCGCCGAGAAGATCGCCGCGCTCGAGCCCGGCTTCCTGCGCTTCCCCGGGGGCTGCCTGGTCAACACCGGCAGCATGGAGGGCTACGACGAGGCGTCCGGGTACGAGCGCCAGCGCTCCTACCAGTGGAAGGACACCGTCGGGCCGGTCGAGGAGCGGGCCACCAACGCCAACTTCTGGGGCTACAACCAGACCTACGGCCTGGGCTACTTCGAGTACTTCCAGTTCGCCGAGGACCTCGGCGCGATGCCGCTGCCGGTCGTGCCCGCGCTCGTCACGGGCTGCGGCCAGAACCGCGCCACCGACGACCCCGAGCTCCTGGCGCGCCACATCCAGGACACCCTCGACCTCATCGAGTTCGCGAACGGCGACGCCTCCACCGAGTGGGGCGGCCTGCGCGCGGAGATGGGCCACCCGGAGCCCTTCGGCCTCACGCACATCGGCGTCGGCAACGAGGAGAACCTCGCGGACGCCTACTTCGCCAACTTCCTCGCCTTCCGCGAGGCCATCGAGGCGGCCCACCCCGAGATCGTCGTCGTGGGCAACAGCGGGCCGGACGACGAGGGGCGCAACTTCGACCGGCTCTGGCAGCTCAACCGCGACGCCGGCACCGAGATGGTCGACGAGCACTACTACAACAGCCCCTCCTGGTTCCTCCAGAACAACGAGCGCTACGACGCCTACGACCGCGAGGGCCCGGACGTCTTCCTCGGCGAGTACGCCTCCCAGGGCCAGCAGTGGCGCAACGCCCTGGCCGAGGCCTCGTTCATGACCGGCCTGGAGCGCAACGCGGACGTCGTCAAGCTGGCGTCCTACGCCCCGCTGCTCGCCTCGGAGGGCCACGACCAGTGGTTCCCCAACCTGATCTGGTTCGACGACGACAGCGTCTGGGGCACCCCCAGCTACGAGAACCAGAAGCTGTTCATGACCAACGTCGGCGACCGCGTCGTCCCCAGCACGGCCTCCAGCAGCGAGGTCGTCACCCGCCCCGTCCGGGGCGCCGTCGGCCTGTCGACGTGGCTGACGAGCGCGGCCTACGACGACGTCCGGGTCACCTCCGCCGACGGCGAGGTGCTGCTGGACGACGACTTCGCCGACGGCGCCGGCGCCTGGTCGGTGCTCGGCGGCACGGGCGCCTGGTCGGTGCAGGACGGCGAGTACGTGCAGAGCAGCCTGACGAGCGAGGGCGGGCTGGTGAGCGCCGGGGACGAGTCGTGGACCGACTACGACCTCGAGCTGACGGCGCGCAAGACCGCCGGCGCGGAGGGCTTCCTCGTGGCCTTCGGCGTCCAGGGCACCGGCGACTACTACTGGTGGAACCTGGGCGGCTTCGGCAACACGCGCTCGCTCGTGGAGAAGGCGGAGGGCGGCGGCAAGTCCACGGTCTTCGAGGGCGACACCGTGCGCACCATCGAGGCCGGGCGCGACTACGACCTCAAGGTCTCCGTGCGCGGGCGGACGGTGACGATGTACGTCGACGGCCAGGAGTGGGGCAGCTTCACCGACGACGCGGTCGCCGAGCCCTTCCGCCACGTGACCACCTACGACGAGGAGACCGGCGACGTCATCCTCAAGGTGGTCAACGCCCAGGACGTCCCCGCGCGGGCCGACATCGACCTCGGGGACGGCTTCGACTGGGGCCGCACCTCGACCGTCACGACGCTGACGGGCGACCCCGGCGCCGAGCACTCCTCGGACAGCTCGCCCATCGGGCCGGAGGAGCGGCTGCTCGGCATCCGCGGTGACCGGCTCACCTACGACTTCGAGCCGAGCTCGGTGACGTTCCTCCGGATCGCCACCCGCCCCTGAGGGGCGCTGAGGCCCCCGGCACCCCGCCGCGGCGGGGCCCCGGGGGCCTCTCCCGCGCGCCGGCGCGCGCCGGGAGGAGCCGGGGCGCACTGGGCTACCGTGAGCAGGTGGTCACCTCCTCGTCCCCGGGCCCGGCCCGGGCCGCCGCCGCGCTCGTCGTCGCCGCGGCCCTGGGCCTGTCCGGCTGCACGTCCGAGGCAGACCCCGGCACCGTCGCGGAGCCCGTGCCCACCCCCGTGGAGGTCCCCTCCCCGAGCGGGTCCGACCCCGCGGCGAGCCCCGACCCCTCGGCCTCGCCGTCCCCCTCCGACGTCCCGACCGGGTCCCCGACCGGCGTGGCGGTCGGTGAGGTGGCGGAGGGCTTCCCCCTCGACGTGGTGCCCCTGCTGCCCGAGGCCGAGCTGACCCTGTCCAACGCCGTGGTGCAGGAGGGCGGCGGGCGCACCGTGGCGCTGGCCGGTCGCACGTCGCGCAGCGCCGAGGAGGTCGTCGCCTTCTACACCGGGGCCCTCACGGACCAGGGCTTCACGGCCACGACGCCGCCCGGTGTGGAGGGCGCCGTCGTCACCACGTTCTCGCGCGCGGCCGCCGCGGACCTGCTCACGCTCTCGGTCACCTCCTCCGGCGGGCTGCAGGACTTCTCGATCGGCGGCCAGCTCGCCTGATGGCCCGCGTCGTCGTCGTCGGCGCCGGGGCGGCCGGTCTCGCCGTCGCCATGCGCCTGGCCCGCCAGAGGCACGAGGTCCTCGTCCTCGAGGCGGCCGAGGAGGTGGGCGGCAAGCTCGGCTGGGTCGAGCACGACGGCTTCGGCTTCGACACGGGCCCCAGCCTGGTGACGCTGCCCGCCGTGTACCGGGACCTGTTCCTCAAGACCGGGAAGAAGCTCGAGGCCTGCGTCGACCTCGTCCCGCTCGACGTCGCGTGCCGCTACCGCTTCGCCGACGGCACCCGGGTCGACGTGCCCACGGGCTCGCGCGGCGCGCTGCGGCGCGCCCTCGACGAGGCGCTCGGCGAGGGCGCGGGCGCCCAGTGGCTGGCTCTGCTGGAGCGCGGGTCGCGCATCTGGGACCTCTCGCGCGGGCCGTTCCTCACCTCCCCGCTGCGGGGTCTGCGCACCCTGCTGCCCCTCGCGCGGCGCCGCGAGGACCTGCGCACCATCGCGCCGCTCACGTCGCTGCGCGGCCTCGGCGAGCAGCTGCTCGAGCACCCCTCCCTGCGGATGGTCCTCGACCGCTACGCCACCTACTCGGGCTCCGACCCGCGCCGGGCGCCGGCCGCTCTCGCGTCCACGGCCTTCGTCGAGCACGCCTTCGGCTCCTGGTACGTCCGCGGTGGCCTGCGGCGGCTCGTGGTGGCCATGGCCGAGCGGGTCGAGGCGCTCGGTGGCGAGATCCGCTGCGGCGCACCGGTCGAGGAGGTCCTCGTCCGCGGCGGCCGTGCGGCCGGCGTCCGCCTCACCGACGGCGAGGAGGTGGCGGCGGACGTCGTCGTCATGGCCGGCGACGCCGCCGCGCTCTACGGCGTCGGCACCGGGGGGCGGGCCCTCCTGCCGCCCGGCCGGGCGCGGCGGCGCGGCGCGGCCCGCCTGCGACGCACCGAGCCGAGCGCCAGCGGCTTCGTGCTCCTGCTCGCCCTGGAGGGCAGGACGCCGGACCTCCAGCACCACACCGTGCTGTTCCCCGCCGACTACGACGCCGAGTTCGACGCGCTGTCGGGCACCGGCCGCTCCCGCGGGGCGCCGGCACCGGTCGAGGACCCGACGGTCTACATCAGCGCGCCGGACGACCCCGCCACCCGGCCCGACGAGGACTCCGAGGCCTGGTTCGTCCTGGTCAACGCCCCGCGCCACCGCCCCGGTGCACCTCGCGAGGGCGTGGACTGGGACGCCGTCGAGGACGACGGCACCCCGCTGGCCGAGCGGTACGCCGACCACGTGCTCGACGTGATGGCCGCGCGCGGCCTCGACGTCCGGGACCGGGTGCGCTGGCGGGGCGTCCGCACGCCGGCCGACCTCGAGCGGCTCACCGGCAGCGTGGGCGGGTCCATCTACGGCAGCTCCAGCAACGGCGCGCGCGCCGCCTTCCTGCGCCCCTCGAACGAGACCGAGCTGGCGGGCCTGTACTGCGTCGGCGGGTCCAGCCACCCCGGAGGCGGCCTGCCCCTGGTGGGCCTGTCCGCCGAGATCGTCGCGGGGCTGGTCGGCCGCGCCTGACGCCGCGACCGCCACAGCCCCCGGACGGCGAGGCGGGACCGACGTGCCGCGGGACCGGCGCCCCGGACACCACGTGGCACCGACGGGCGAGACCGGGCGCGCCGCCCGGCGTCCGGCCACCGACGGGCGGGGCACGACGCCGCCCCGGCCGCCCGCCCCGCCGTGCGGGGACGGACGCCCCCGCAGACGAGGACACCCGGCCACGACGTCGTCGTGGCCGGGTGTCCTCGGCGCCGGGGCTGCGGTGCGGTCAGCGACCGCCGCGGCGTCCGCCGCTCGCGCGGGAGACGTCGACGACCGAGCGGCGCTGCGCCGGCGGACGAGCCGCCGACCCGCCGCCGGACGAGCCTGCGCCGGAGGAGGACTGGCCGGAGGAGGAGCCGCCGCCCCAGCCGTCGGACGACGACGACCAGGTCTTGGGCGCGCCGCCGCCGCGGCCACCGCCGCCCGCACCGCCACCGCTGGGTCGACGACCGCCGCCGCCGCCGCGCGAGCCGCCGCCCGCGCCGCGAGCACCGCCGCCGGAGGCCGCGCCGCCCGAGGTGGGGCCGCCGCCCGCGCCGCGACCGCGGCCGCGTCGACCGGTCCCGGCGGAGGGCTGCTGGACCGGCGCCGGGGGCGCCGGCTCGACGTGGGGGGCCACCGAGCCGGTGAGCTCGGCGACGACCGGGGAGGAGGCGTCGACGTCGTGCTTGGCGGGCGCGATGCCGGCCAGGCGCACGAGCGTGCGCACGTCGCCGTTCTGCTCGGGCAGCACGAGGGTCACGACGTCGCCGCCCGAGCCGGCGCGGGCGGTGCGCCCGGAGCGGTGCAGGTAGGCCTTGTGCTCCGTGGGCGGGTCGACGTGGACGACGAGCTCGACGTCGTCGACGTGGATGCCCCGCGCCGCGATGTCGGTGGCCACGAGCACCTTGACGTCACCGGTGGAGAAGGCGGCCAGGTTCTCCTGGCGCTTGTTCTGGGACAGGTTGCCCTGCAGGTCGACCGCCGGGATGCCGGAGGCCGTCAGCTGGCGGGCCAGCTTCTTCGCCTGGTGCTTGGTGCGCAGGAACATCATCCGGCGGCCGGTGCCGGAGGCGAGCGTGCGCACGACCTCGGCCTTGGTGTCGGCGTCGCGCACCGAGAGCCAGTGGTGGGTCATCTCCACGACCGGCGAGGTCGCCGGGTCGATGGCGAAGGTGAGGGGCTCGGTGAGGTAGCGGCGCACGAGCACGTCCACGCCGTTGTCGAGCGTCGCCGAGAAGAGCATGCGCTGGCCGACCTCGGGCGTGCGGTCGAGCAGGCGCTTGACGCCGGGCAGGAAGCCGAGGTCGGCCATGTGGTCGGCCTCGTCCAGCACGGTGACCTCGACCTCGTCCAGGCGCAGGTGGCCCTGGCCGATGAGGTCCTCCAGGCGGCCCGGGCAGGCGACGACGACGTCGACCCCGGCCGACAGCGCGGTGACCTGACGGCCCTGGGGCACCCCGCCGAAGATGGTCGTGACCTTCAGGCCGACCGCGGTGGCGAGGGGCTCGAGCGTCGCGGTGATCTGCGTGGCGAGCTCGCGCGTCGGCGCCAGCACGAGACCGCGGGGACGCCCGGGGCTGCGGCGTCCGCCGGCGGTGCCGGCCAGTCGGGCGGCCAGCGGCAGCGCGAAGGCGAGCGTCTTGCCCGACCCCGTGCGCCCGCGGCCGAGGACGTCGCGGCCGGCGAGGGTGTGGGGCAGCGTGACGGCCTGGATGGGGAAGGGCTTCTCGAAGCCGCGACCGGACAGCGAGGTCGCCAGCGGCTGCGGGACGCCCAGCTCGGCGAAGGACTGCTCGACGAGGGCGTCCTCGGAGACGAGCACGGCGCCGGCGAGGTCGTCGGCGGGCGCCGACGGGGCGGGGGCCGGGCGGCCACCGCCGCGCGGGGCACCACCGCTGCGCGGTGCACCGCCGCTGCGCGGGGCACCGCCGCCGCGGCGGGGCGAGCCGCCGCGGGAGGAGGAGGAGGGACGGGACGGACGGGACTCGGGCACAGGTGCCTCTCGGGCCGGAGGTGCGGGCGCCGAGGGGCTCCTCCCGCGGGGGCCGGCGGGCTCGGCGGAGTGCTGCCGAGCCGCTGCCGGAGAGCTGCGGGGGCGGCTCGGCGGGGCGCCGGAGGCGCCGCGGAACTCCCAGTGTGCCTCATCCGGGACCATCGCCCCGTCTCGTCAGCCCGTCCGGGCTCCGGCGGCGCGCCGGGGAGGGCGTCGGGCGGGCTCGCCGAGCACGGCGCGCAGGTAGGGGACCTGCAGCAGCACCCAGGTCAGCGCTGTGGCGGCGACCAGGTGCGCGGGCAGGAGCAGCAGCACCGTCGCGAGCACCTCGGCGAGCGAGTCCGGGGGGCCGGTCAGGGAGCGCAGCCCGTAGACGAGCGCGCCGTGCACGAGGAAGACGCCGAACGCGTAGGGCGCCCACCGGTCCACGGCGCGCGCGACCCGCTCCGGCAGGCGGTCGAGGCCGCGGTGCAGCAGCAGGTAGGCGCAGGCCGAGCCGACGACGACGGTCGGGGAGAGGAAGTCGTAGGCGTAGCGCCCGAGGCTCCCGTAGCCGGCGACCCCCGCGGCCAGAGCCGTGAGCGCGATCGACCCGTAGAGGCCGGCCCGGGCGAGGGCGAGCCCCCGGCCCCGGACGAGGACGTCGCGCAGGCACCAGCCGAGGACGTAGTAGCCCGCGAAGGGCAGGAACTGCGTGGCGGCGTTGGCCTCCCCCACCCCGCCCGCGAAGGCCAGGACCTGGTCGAGCACGCCCAGCGCCAGGAGCACCACCGCGAGCCCCAGGGACATCCGCCACGTGGCGTGGCGCGTCACGACCTTGAGGAACGGCGTGGCGAGGACCAGGCCGGCGAGGACGTAGAGGAAGTACAGCTGCAGGAACGGCGCCCCGCGGGCCACGTCGACGGCGGCGTCGGCCGGCGTCAGGTCGGCGCCGAGCACGACGGCGCGGAAGAGCAGGTAGACGACCGTCCACACCGCGAGCGGCACGCCGATGCGGGCGAGGCGACGGCGGAAGTAGTCGCGCGGGCGGCTCGTGCGCGCGGGGTCGAGCGCCAGCGCGCCGGAGATCATCACGAAGACCGGGACGCACCAGCGGGTCCCGGCGTCGAGGGCGTTGGCCACCCACCAGCCGGCGCTCCCGGTCGGCACGCCGCGTCCCTCCACGACGGGGGCCAGCAGGTGGATCAGGACGACGGCCACGATGGCGACGACGCGGGCGCCGTCCATCCAGCGGGTGCCGGTCGGGCGGGGCGCCCGCTCGGGCACGCGGTCGAGGAGGCTCACGCCGACCCTCCCCCGCCGCCGGAGGTCTCCCGGCCGGCGTCCCGCTCGCTGTCCCGGTCGAGGTCCCGGAGCTGGCGCCGCAGGACGGGGAGCAGCTGCGCCAGCGCGACGACGGCCACGCCGAGAGCGGCCCACGCCCCCACCGCGGCCCACGTCCCCGCCTGCTCGGGACGCGAGCCGGCGACGAGCGCGGCCGCGGACACGACCAGCACGCGCGTGGGCCGCTCCCCCACCGTGACCACGCCGACGTCCTGGACGCCGGCCGCCCCGCCGCGCGCGCGGGCGTACTCGGCGAGCGCGGCGAGCGCCCCCGCGGCCACGAGCACCGGCCCGGGCGCGCCGAGCAGCCACAGCGCGGCCAGGGCGAGCGCGTCGGCGAGCCGGTCGGCGAGCGCGTCGGCCACCGCCCCCCAGGAGCTCGTGGCCCCCCGCAGCACCGCGACACCGCCGTCCAGGCTGTCGACGACGCCCGAGACGAGCACGAGGGCGGGCACGAGCAGCGCCCAGCGCCCGCCGGCGGCCGCGGCGGGGAGCGCGGCCAGCGGCAGCAGGAGGCCCGCGGCCGTCAGCGCCGTCGGCGCGACGCCGGCGCGCGCCAGCGGGAGCGAGAGCGCGTGGACGACCGACAGCCACCAGCGCACGAGGCCCGTGGGCACCGGCGCGCCGTGCAGCGCGGCCCAGCGGCGCAGGTGCTCCTCCCGGTCGGGCAGGTCGCGGGCGCGCACCCGGCTCAGGGCGCCGCGGGCACGGGGTGCGCGGTGCCCGCCGGGGTCGCACCCGTCTGGCTCGCCCCCGCCTGGCTCGCGCCCGCCTGGGCCGGGACGGCTCGGACGGCTGCGGCGGTGCGGTCCTCGTCGCGCAGGCCGAGGGCGCGGACGACCTCCAGCGACGCGGACGAGCGGTTGAGCGTGTACAGGTGCAGCCCCGGGGCGCCCGCCTCGAGGAGCTCGGCGCCGAGCTCGGCCGTCGCCTCGACGCCGACCCGGCGCACCTCCGCGTCCCCGCCGCTGCGCTGCGCCGCCTCGAGCCGCGCGACGAGCGGCGGCGGCACCGGGGCCCCCGAGAGCTTCGCGAAGACGGGGACCTGCTTGAGCGAGGTGATCGCCATGAGCCCGGGCAGCACCGGGATGTCGCAGCCGTGGCCGGCGGCGCGGTCCACGAGCTCGGTCCACAGCCGGGCCTCGTAGAACAGCTGGGTCACCGCGAAGGAGGCGCCCGCGCGGGCCTTCAGCGCCAGCACGCGGGCGTCCTGCTCGGCGTCGGCGGACTCCGGGTGCCGGTGCGGGAAGGCCGCGACGCCCACGGTGAAGCCCCCCAGGGAGCGCAGCAGCTCCACGAGCTCCAGCGCCGTCCCGAGCCCCTGCGGGTGCCGCTCCCACGGAGTCCCGGGGCCGCCTGGCGGGTCCCCGCGCAGCGCCAGCACCGACGACACGCCCGCGTCGGCGTACTCGCCGACGACCCTGCGCAGCTCGGCCCGCGAGGCCGAGACGCACGTGAGGTGGGCGACCGGCGACATGGTGGTCTCGCGCGCGACCGCGCGCGTGGCGCGCACGGTGCGGTCCCGCGTCGACCCGCCGGCGCCGTAGGTCACGGAGACGAACGTGGGCTCGAGGGCCTCCACGCGCCGCAGCGACTCCCAGAGCACGCCCTCCCCGGCGTCGTCGCGCGGGGGGAAGAACTCGAAGGACAGCGACGGCCTGCCGCTGGCGCGCAGGTCCGCCAGCACGTCCTGCAAGGGGGCCCCGCCGGTCACCATGGCCTGAGGCTAGCCGCGCCCGTCCGGGCGCCCCGAGGTGCTCCGGCCCGTGGACGCGCCGAGCCGCCCGCGGCGCCCGACCCCCACAGCTGTGGCCCTGGCGCCTACGCTTCCCGGACGGCGCCCCTCCGGGCGGCGGCAGGCGATCGGGTCCAGCAGCGGGCACGACGGCAGGAGGTCGGACGTGGACGCGCACGCGGCGAGGGCCCAGGCGCTGCGGCGCGGCGTCCAGGCCGAGCTCGACGCCGTGCTCGCCCGTCAGCGGGGCGTGCTCGCCGAGGTGGCCCCCGAGACGGAGCCCCTGGTCGACGCGGTGGCCGACCTCGTGGCCGGGGGGAAGCGGCTGAGACCGTCCTTCTGCGCCTGGGGATACCGGGCCGCGGGCGGGCAGGACGGCGCCGTGGAGGCCCGCGTCGGCGCAGCCCTGGAGCTGTTCCAGGCGGCCGCGCTCATCCACGACGACGTCATGGACGGCTCCGACACCCGCCGGGGCATGCCCGCGCTGCACCGCCGCTTCGCGAACGCCCACGCGGCCGAGGGCTGGAGCGGGTCGTGCGAGCGGTTCGGGGAGGCGGCGGCCATCCTGGCCGGGGACCTCTGCCTGGCCTGGAGCGACGAGACCCTCACGTCCTGCGGCGCCGACCCCGAGCGCCTGGTGGCGGCCCGGCTCGTCTTCGACCGCATGCGCACCCAGCTCATGGCGGGGCAGTACCTCGACGTCCTCGAGCAGGCCTCCGGCGGCGCCCCCGAGGGCGCCGACGACCGCGCCCTGCGCGTGCTGCGGTGGAAGAGCGCCAAGTACACCGTGGAGCACCCGCTGCTGATCGGCGCCGCCCTCGCGGGCGCCGACGCGGCCCAGCGCGCCGCCCTGTCGGCCTACGGGCTCCCCCTCGGCGAGGCGTTCCAGCTCCGCGACGACGTCCTCGGCGTGTACGGCGACCCCGCCGTCACCGGCAAGCCCGCGGGCGACGACCTGCGCGAGGGCAAGCGCACGATGCTCGTCGCCCTCGCCGCCCAGCGCGGCAGCGCGGGGGACGCCGCGCTGCTCGCCTCGCTGCTCGGCGCCCCCGACCTCGACGACGACGGCGTGGCCTCGCTGCAGGACCTCATCGAGCGGACGGGCTCGCTGGCGGCCGTCGAGCAGCTCATCGACGACCTCGTCGCCCGCTCCCGAGCGGCGCTGTCCGGCGCTCCCGTCACCGAGGAGGCCCGCGCGGCGCTGGGAGAGCTCGTGTCCATCGCCACCGCCCGCACCGCCTGACCGCGCGGGGCGCCCCGCCCCGCGCCCCACCGCCTCACCGTGCCGGCCCCGACCCCGCCGACATCCCCCCGGCACCAGCCGCTCCCACGCGAGGACACCCCATGAGCCAGCACCCCGAGGACCGCACGAGCCGCCTGCGCGAGGACGCCCCGTGAGCCCGCTCCTCACCGGCCTCGGCCAGGGCTCCGGCAGCTCCCGCCGCTGGGCCCGCTGGGCCGCCCAGGCCGCCGTCCCCGGCCGGCTGCGCACGACGTCGGGCCCCAGCGACCACGTCGTCGTCGTCGGCGCCGGCCTGGCCGGCCTGTCCGCTGCCATGCGCCTGGCCGGGTCCGGGCGGCGCGTGACCCTGCTCGAGCGCGAGGCCGTCCCGGGCGGCCGCGCCGGCCGCCTGGAGCTGCAGGGCCCCACGGGCACCTACCGGTTCGACCCGGGCCCCACCGTCCTGACGATGCCCGACCTCATCGCCGACTGCTTCGACGCGCTCGGGGAGTCGATGGAGGACTGGCTCACCCTCGACCCTGTCTCCCCGCTGTACCGCGCCCAGTTCGCGGACGGCTCCTCGATGGACGTGCACTCCGACGCCGGCGACATGGCCGCCGAGATCGAGCGCGTCGTCGGTCCCGACGAGGCGAAGGGCTACCTGCGCTACGTCGACTACGTCTCCAAGCTCTACCGCGCGGAGATGCGCGACTTCATCGACACGAACATCGACACCCCGCTCGACCTGGTCACGCCCGACCTCGCGCGCCTCGCCGCCCTCGGCGGCTTCGGCAAGCTCGCGCCGCGGGTCGAGCGCTACCTCAAGGACACCCGGACCCAGCGGGCGTTCTCCTTCCAGGCGCTCTACGCGGGCCTGTCGCCCTACGACGCCCTCGCCCTGTACGCCGTCATCGCCTACATGGACTCGGTCGCGGGCGTGTACTTCCCCCGCGGCGGCGTGGCCGCCGTCCCCGAGGCCATGGCCGGGGCGCTGGAGGCCCACGGCGTCGACATCCGGTACAGCACCCCGGTGGCCTCGGTGGAGCACAGCGGCGGTCGGGCGAGCGCCGTCATCACCGAGGGCGGCGAGCGCATCCCCTGCGACGCCGTCGTCCTCAACCCCGACCTCCCGGTCGCCTACCGCGACCTGCTGGGCGTCGAGAGCCGCACGTCGAAGCGGATGACGTACTCGCCGTCCTGCTACCTCATGCTCGCCGGCTCGACGGCGCACTACCCGGACGCCGCCCACCACACGATCTCCTTCGGGCACGCCTGGGAGGAGGTGTTCGCCGAGCTGACCGGCGGCCGGCTCATGAGCGACCCCAGCGTCCTGATCTCCACCCCCTCGGTCTCGGACCCGACCGCGGCGCCGGAGGGGCGGCACACCTACTACGTGCTCTTCCCGACGCCCAACCTCCAGAGCGCCCCCGACCTGGACTGGGAGCGCATCGGCCCGCACTACCGCGAGCACGTGCTGCGGACCATGGAGTCGCGGGGCTTCCCGGGCTTCGGGGACGGCATCGAGGTCGAGGACGTCACGACGCCGCTGGACTGGCAGCGCCGCGGCATGGAGGCGGGGGCGCCGTTCGCGGCCTCGCACGCCTTCAGCCAGACCGGGCCCTTCCGGCCGGGCAACATGTGGGGCGAGAACGTCGTCTTCACCGGCTCGGGCACCCAGCCCGGCGTGGGCGTGCCCATGGTGCTCGTCTCGGGCCGGCTGGCCGCCGAGCGCATCACCGGCAAGGTGCCCGGCTACCGCTCGCGGGCCTACCGGTGAGCGGGGCGACGACGACCGTCGGCGTGCGGGCGCCCGCGCACGGCCGCTACCGGGTCGGGGAGCGCTCGCTCGACGCGGCCGGCATCTCCGACGCCGGCCTGCGCGCCGACTTCCAGGAGTGCCGCCGGCTGCACGCCGAGCACGGGCGCACGTACTACCTCGCGACGACGCTGCTGCCGCCGGCCAAGCGCCCCTGGGTGTGGGCGCTGTACGGCTTCGCGCGCTACGCCGACGAGTTCGTCGACAGCCTCACCTCCCCCGACCCCGACGCGCTCGTGCGCTTCGAGGAGGAGTTCTGGCTCGGCCTGGACGGCGCGCGCGCCGGCGGCACGGCGCCGGACGCCGTGAGCCGGGCCATGGCGCTGACCATGGAGCGCTGGGACATCCCCCGGGTGCACGTGCGCGCGTTCCTCGCCTCGATGCGCATGGACATCACCGAGACCGGCTACGCGACGTGGGCCGACCTCGTGGAGTACATGCACGGGTCCGCGGCCGTCATCGGGCTGCAGATGCTGCCGGTCCTGGAGCCGCTGCCCGGGCTGGAGGAGCCGGCGGCCCGGTGCGCGCGCACCCTCGGCGAGGCCTTCCAGATGTCGAACTTCATCCGCGACGTCGGCGAGGACCTCGAGCGCGGCCGCGTGTACCTGCCGCAGGAGGACCTCGACGCCTGCGGCGTCGACCGCGACGAGCTGTGGCACTGCCGCCGGTCGGCGTCGCTGACGCCCGGCGTGCGCACGCTGCTGCAGCTCGAGGTGGCCCGCACGCGCGAGCTGTACGCGCGCGCCGCGCCGGGCGTGGGGATGCTCGACCCCACGACCCGCGACGCCATCGCCTGCGCCGAGGAGCTCTACGGCGGGATCCTCGGCGCCGTCGAGGACGCCGACCTGCGGGTGCTGCACCGGCGCGTCTCCGTGCCGACGCCCCGGCGACTGCGCGTGGCGCTGCCCGCGCTGGCCCGCGCGCGGCGCGCGCGGCGCGACGAGCGGGCCTGGCGCAGCGCCTGACCCCGCCCGGACCGCCGCGGGGGTGGGGTCAGGGGCGGCGCCTCAGAACGCGAGCGCCTGCGCCCTCCGGCGGACCTCGGTGGTGCGGTGCTCGGCGCGCAGGGCCTCCACGGGCGTCCCGGGCAGCGAGGGGTCCGGCGTGAAGAGCCACCGCAGGGCCTCGGCGTCGGAGTAGCCGGCGTCGTGGAGCACCACCGCCGTGCCCCGCAGCCGCCGGAGCGGCTCCGGGTCCACCAGCGCCCGGGGCACGCAGTCGGCGCGCGGCTTCCCCCGGCGGACGGCGACCAGGTCGCGGTCGGCGACCAGTCGCCGCACCTGGTTCAGCGACAGGTCGAGGTGCTCGGCCACCTCGGCCAGCGTCCACCACTCCTCCACGAGCTCCTCGAGCTCGGCGGCGGCGGACCGCTCCTGCTGGTGGTCGTCGCCTCGGGGGCTCGCGGGTGCCGTGCTCACGCCCCGAGCCTGCCACGGACGGCTCCGCCGGACCACGCACCGCCGCTCGCGTCCCGCTCCGGCCTCCGTGCCGCCCCCGACGGCCGCCCTCCCACGCCCACCGGCACCGCGGCCGGACGGCTCGGCCCCGCGTCGCCGCCGCAGCACGAGAACCGCGGCGGGACCGCCCGACACGCCCCGTCCCGACGGCGGCGCGGCGTCCGTCACCCGCCAGGAGGAGTTGCACCGTTGTGACTCTCCGCAGCCGTTCGTCACTGAGGTACGTTTCGTCACAGCAGCATCACGAACCACCTGAACCTCCCGAACCACGCCAGTCACACGAGTCACACGTCCCGCGACGTCGCCCGTCGACGAGCTGCTGCGGGGCCCGCCCCGCCGGGGCGACCGGGTCCGCCCGATCGAGACGAGAACCGCGAAGGACGCCATGACGACGCCCCCCGCGCTGGCCCCGGCCGGCACCGACGCCCCCCACGCCACCGCCCCGACCACGGCCACTGCGAGCGCTCACGGGACCCCCCGCCGCCGACGCGGCCGCCATCTCTCCCTCGTCGTCGCGGCCGCGCTCGGCGCGGGCGGTCTCCTGCCCGCGGCGGCGGCGGCCTCGGCCGAGGAGGCTCCCCGCGCGGACGAGCGCGGACGCCCGGCGGGCGGGACCGCGGCCGCCCCGCGCCCCGAGGCGCCGCGCGAGGAGGTCCAGCTCGCCGCCCCGGTGGCGGTGGTGGCTGCGGCCACGGGGCGCACCTACGTCGTGCAGCGTGGGGACACCGTCAGCGGCATCGCCCGGCGCAGCGGCCTGTCCCAGCAGGAGGTCGTCGCCGCCAACGGCCTCGACGACCGCGGCTCGATCCGCGTCGGCCAGGTCCTGCGCCTCGACCGCGCCGCCGCGGCCGCGGCGCCCGGTGGCGGCACGTACGTCGTGCAGCCCGGGGACACGGTCAGCGGCATCGCCGCCCGCACCGGCACCTCCCAGCGCGCGATCATCGAGGCCAACGGCCTCGACTCCCGCGGGTCCCTGCGCGCCGGGCAGGAGCTGCGCCTGTCCGGCGGGAAGGGCGCTGCGGCGCCGGCCGCCCCCGGCCGCAGCGCGGCGCCCGCCGGCGGCACCTACACCGTGCGCCCCGGCGACACCGTCGGCGCCATCGCCGCCCGCACCGGCACCTCCCAGCGCGCGATCATCGAGGCCAACGGCCTCGACTCCCGCGCCTCCATCCGCGCCGGCCAGGTCCTGCGCCTGTCCGGCGGGAAGGGCGCGGCCGCACCCGCGCCGGCCGCTCCCCGCGCGTCCGGCACCTACACCGTGCGCCCCGGCGACAGCCTCAGCACCATCGCCCGCCGGCAGGGCACCACGGTGTCCGCGCTGCGCCAGGTGAACCCGGGCGTGGGCGCCGACGGGCTGATCAGGGTGGGCCAGCGGCTCTCGGTCCCGGGGAGCTCCGCCTCCCCCGCCCCCAGCAGCAGCGCACCGGTGCCCTCCACGTTCCTGGGGCGCTCGTACCCGTCCTCGACGACGCGGGCGGCGACGGCGAACCGCGACGCGCTCGCCGCCCGCTCGGTGCCGAGCCGCGACCAGATGCGGCAGATGGTCCGCGACACGGCCCGGCGCTGGGGCGTCGACCCGGCCCTCGCGCAGGCGGTGGCCTTCCAGGAGTCGGGCTTCAACATGCGCTCCGTCTCCCCGGCCAACGCCGTCGGCGTCATGCAGGTCGTCCCGTCGTCCGGGGAGTGGGCCTCGCAGCTCTCCGGCCAGCGGATCGACCTGCTCGACCCGCAGGACAACGTCACGGCGGGCGTCGTGATCCTGCGCTCGCTGACGCGCAGCGCCCCGGACCAGGCCACCGCCATCGCCGGGTACTACCAGGGGCTCGGCTCGGTCCGCAGCCGCGGCATGTACGCCGACACGCGCCGGTACGTCGCCGGCATCCAGACCCTGATGCGCCAGTACCGCTGACCGGTCGGCCCGGTCCGCCCCGGCGGGGCTGACCGGGCCGGCGCACGGCCCTCCCTAGACTCGGCCCATGGCGGGAGGTCTGGCGGACGGCGTCGCGGACCCCCTCGTCGGCGCCTCCGTCGACGGTCGCTACACCGTGGTGAGCCGGATCGCGCGGGGCGGGATGGCCACCGTCTACCGCGCCACCGACACGCGGCTGGACCGCGACGTCGCGCTCAAGGTGATGCACCCCCACCTCGCCCAGGACCCGGACTTCGTCGCGAGGTTCCACCGCGAGGCCGTCGCCGCGGCGCGCGTGTCGTCCCCCAGCGTCGTCGGCGTCTTCGACCAGGGACGCGACGACGCCCTCGGCCACGGCGTGGTCTACCTCGTCCTCGAGCTCGTCCCGGGCAGCACCCTGCGGGACCTGCTGGCCGCCGAGGGCCCGCTGCGCGCCGGCACGGCGCTGGCGGTGCTCGAGCCCGTCCTGGAGGCGCTCGCCGCCGCTCACCGGGCCGGGGTCGTGCACCGCGACGTCAAGCCGGAGAACGTGCTGCTCACCGACGACGGGCGGGTCAAGGTCGCCGACTTCGGGCTCGCGCGGGCGGCCAGCACGCAGACGTCCACCGCCACGGGCGTGCTCATGGGCACCGTGGCCTACCTCTCCCCCGAGCTCGTCCTGCACGGCACCGCCGACGCCCGCACCGACGTCTACGCCGCCGGGATCACGCTGTTCGAGATGCTCACCGGCACGCAGCCGTTCACCGGCGAGGTGCCGATCCAGGTGGCGCACCAGCACGTGACGCGCGACGTGCCCGCCCCCAGCGAGCTCGTGGACGGCGTCCCCGCCGAGCTGGACGACCTCGTGCTGTGGATGACCGCCCGGGACCCCGACGAGCGCCCGGCCGACGCGCGCGAGCTCGTGCACGAGGTGCGGGCCCTGCGCCGCGACCTGCCCGTCACGGCCGCGGACGCCGCGCCCCGCCCCACCGGTCGCGCACCCGAGCGCGGGGCGGGCGCGGCGACTCCCGCGCTGGCGACGGCCGCGCTGCCCGGCCACCGCGAGCACGTGGGACCCCTCCCGGTCGGAGAGCCCGCGGCCGTGGAGGGCGGAGCGGTCGGCGCGGGCACGCGCGCGTCCGGGCACGACGCCTCGTCCCCCGGCACCACCTCCCCCACGACGGCGCTGCCCGACGGCACCGGCGGGCGCCGCGGGAGCCGGTCCGCAGCCGCCGCCGTGCCCGCGCCCGCGCCCGCAGGAGCACCGGGCCGTCGGCCCCGGCGCCGGCGCCGCGCGCTCGGCGCCCTCCTGGCGCTCGTGCTCACCGCGGTGCTCGTCGGCGGCGCCGCGTGGTGGGTCCTCCTCGGCCCCGGCGCGGACGTGGCCGCGCCCCCGACGGCCGGGCTGCCCGCCGAGGTGGCCCAGGACGTCCTCGCCGACGCGGGTCTCGCCTCGGAGGTCTCCGAGCGCTTCGACGACGGGGTCCCGGCGGGCACCGTGATCGACAGCAGCCCCGGCGCGGGCCAGGACGTCGGCCCGGGCGAGGTCGTGCGGCTCTTCGTCTCCCGCGGGTCGGAGTTCGCCGCCGTGCCCGACCTCGTCGGCGACGACCTCGGCGACGCCCGCCGCGAGGTCGAGGGCCTCGGGCTGGTGCTGGAGGAGGGCGAGCCCGTCTACGACGAGCAGGTCCCCGAGGGCGACGTGGTGAGCCAGGAGCCCGAGGACGGCGAGGAGCTGCGCCGCGGCGAGGGGGTCGAGGTGGTGGCCTCCCGGGGCCGCGAGCCCCTCGACGTCCCCGACGTCGTCGGACGCCCCCGGGGCGACGCCGTCGACGCCGTCTCGGAGGCCGGCCTCGAGGCCGTCGTCACCGAGGAGAACAGCGACGAGGTGCCCGAGGGCGAGGTCGTCCGGCAGAGCCCCGAGGACGGCACCCTCTTCGCCGGCGACGACGTCGCGCTCGTGGTCTCCCTCGGCCCCGAGCTCGTGCCCGTCCCCGACGTCGTCGGCCTGCAGCTGGAGGCGGCGCGCACGGCCCTCGAGGACGCCGGGTTCGTCGTGGAGGAGGAGAGCGTCCTCGGCGGGTTCTTCGGCACCGTCCGCGACCAGAGCGTCGACGGCGGCAGCGAGGCCGAGCCCGGGAGCACGGTCACCCTCACCGTCGTCTGACGGCCGTCGGCGCGCCGTCCGCCGGGCCGCGGGTGCCGGTCAGCCCCGACCGGGCGCCTCGTCCTCCTGGTAGGCGTACCGCTCCTGGCGCCAGCAGTCCCCGACGGCGTGGTAGCCGCGGTCCTCCCAGAAGCCGCGCTTGACCTCGGTGAGGTACTCCCAGCCGCGGAACCACTTGGGACCCTTCCAGGAGTACAGGTGCGGCAGGACCAGGCGCACCGGGAAGCCGTGCTCGGGCGTCAGCGGCTCCCCGCCGCGGTGGGTGGCCAGCAGGGTCCGGGGCGAGGTGAGGTCCTCCAGGCGCACGGTGGCCGAGTAGCCGTACTCGGCGTAGACGAGGGCGCCGACGACGTCGTCGGACGGCGGGTGCTGCTCGACCAGCTCGCGGGCGGGGACGCCCTCCCACTCGTTGTCGAGGACGCTCCACCGGGCCGCGCAGTGCAGGTCGGCCCGGACCCGGGCACGGGGCATGGCGCTGAAGGCCTCGTAGTCCACGGTGTGGCGCTGGCTGTCCCGGGTGGCGCCCTCGACGACGAGGTTCCACCGCTCGGGGCGGAAGCGCGGCACGCGCCCGTAGTGCATGACCGGCAGGTCCGGCAGCGCCTGCTGGCCGGGCGGCAGGACGCGCGGCGCGACGTAGGCGCCCAGCGGCGCCCCCGCACCGTCGTCCTCCCCGTCGCCCCCGGTCGGTCCCCCCGTTCCCCGGTTCACGGCTGCCGGCGTCCCGGTGACCCGCTCGCGGCGCCGCCGCCGGTCTCCGCGGCGCCGTGCAGCACCTCCGCGAGCACCTCCGCGGCCCGGCGCGCACCCGCCTCGTCGACGTCCAGGTGCGTGACCAGCCGGAGCATGCGCGGGCCCAGCGCGGAGGTGCGCACCCCGCGCTCGGCGGCCGCGGCGGCGAGCGCGGCCGCCCCGGGGACGTCGAGCACGACGATGTTGCTGCGCACCGCGGCGGGGTCGACGCAGCCGGGCAGCGCAGCCGCGCACGCGGCCGCGAGGTCGGCGGCGCGCCGGTGGTCCTCGGCCAGGCGGTCGACGTGGTGGTCGAGCGCGTGCAGCCCCGCGGCCGCGAGCACGCCGGTCTGGCGCATGCCCCCGCCGAACCGCTTGCGGAGCACCCGGGCGCGGGCGATGCGCTCGGCGCTGCCGACGAGGACCGAGCCGACGGGTGCGCCGAGGCCCTTGGACAGGCAGACCGAGACCGTGTCCGCGCAGGCCCCGTAGGCGGCGAGCTCCACGCCGTCGGCGACGGCCGCGTTCCACAGCCGCGCGCCGTCCAGGTGGACCGCCACCCCGGCGGCGCGGGTGCGCTCGCGCAGGTCCTCCAGCACGGGCAGCGGGGTGATGGTGCCGCCGCCGAAGTTGTGGGTGTTCTCCACCGCCACCGCCGCGGTCGAGACGAGGTACGGGCCCGCGTCGGGCGTCATCATCGCCTCGACGACGCCGGCGTCGACCAGCCCCGCCGGCGCGCCCGGCCCCGGCACGCAGGGCCAGGTCCGGGTCGTGATGCCGCCCAGCGCCCCGTGCGCGCCCATCTCCGCCCGCACGACGTGGGCGAGGCTGTCGCACAGCAGCTCCTGGCCAGGCTCGACGAGCAGCCGGACGCCGAGGACGTTGGCCATCGACCCGGTGGGCGTGAAGAGGCCCGCCTCGTGGCCGAGCAGGGCGGCCACCCGCTCCTCCAGCGCCGAGGTGGTGGGGTCCTCGCCGTACACGTCGTCGCCGACCAGCGCCTCGGCCATGGCCCGGCGCATGGCGGCGGTGGGCCGGGTGACCGTGTCCGAGCGCAGGTCCACCGGCTGGTCGCCGCCGTCCGGCCCGGCGCCGGAGGTCGACGGGGCGGGAGCCGCCGCCGGGTCGGCGACGGCGGCGGACGCCGCGGGGGCCGCCACCCTCAGCGCCCCCGCAGCATGTCCGCGGCGAGGAAGGCGAGCTCGAGCGACTGCTGGTGGTTCAGCCGCGGGTCGCACAGCGACTCGTACCGCGTGGACAGGGCCGCGTCGTCGATGTCCTCGACGCCGCCGAGCACCTCGGTGACGTCGTCCCCGGTGAGCTCGATGTGCAGGCCGCCCGGCACCGTGCCGGCGGCGCGGTGGACCTCGAAGAAGCCGCGGACCTCGTCGACCACCTCGTCGAAGTGGCGGGTCTTGACCCCGGACGGCGTCGTGAACGTGTTGCCGTGCATGGGGTCGCAGATCCACAGCGGCGTCCGGCCCGCGTCGGCGACGGCGCGCACGAGCGCCGGCAGCGCCTCCCGGATCTTCCCGGCGCCCATGCGCGTGACGAAGGTCAGGCGGCCCGGCTCGCGCTCGGGGTCGAGCTTGTCGGCGAGCGCGAGGGCGTCCTCGGGCGTCGTCGTGGGGCCGAGCTTCACGCCGACGGGGTTGCGCACCCGCGACAGCAGGTCGACGTGCGCGCCGTCGACCTGGCGCGTGCGCTCCCCGATCCACAGGAAGTGCGCCGAGACGTCGTAGGGCAGCTGCGTGCGCGAGTCGATGCGGGTCAGCGCGCGCTCGTAGTCGAGCAGGAGCGCCTCGTGGCTGGAGAACATCTCCACCGAGCGCAGCGCGTCGAAGTCGGCGCCGCAGGCGGCCATGAAGGCCATGGCCCGGTCGATCTCGCCCGCCAGCTCCCCGTACCGGGAGGTCGCCGTGTTCCCGACGAAGCCGCGGTTCCACTCGTGCACCTGGCGCAGGTCGGCGAAGCCGCCGGAGGTGAAGGCGCGGATGAGGTTCAGCGTGCTCGCGGCCGTGTGGTAGGCCTTCACGAGCCGCTGCGGGTCCGGGGTGCGCGCCTCCTCGGTGAACGCGAAGCCGTTGACCGCGTCGCCGCGGTAGGCCGGCAGCGTGACGCCCTCGCGGGTCTCGCTGTCGCTGCTGCGGGGCTTGGCGAACTGGCCCGCCATCCGCCCCATCTTCACGACCGGCAGGCTGGCGCCGTAGGTGAGGACGACGGCCATCTGCAGCACCGTCTTGACGCGGCGGCGGATGGCGTCGGCCGTGGCGTCGGCGAAGGTCTCCGCGCAGTCCCCGCCCTGGAGCAGGAACGCCCGGCCCTGGGCCGCCTCCGCGAGGCGCGAGCGCAGGCGGTCGACCTCGCCCGCGAACACGAGCGGGGGCAGGGCCGACAGCTCCGCGGTCGCCCGGTCGAGCGCCACCGGGTCCGGCCAGCTGGGCTGCTGCACCCGGGGCAGGTCGCGGTGGGCGTCGAGGCCGCCGGGGGCGAGCGGCGCGGGGCCGGGGACGTCGTCCACCGCCCCGTCGAGGACGCCAGAGTGGTCACGGGGAGTGACGGGTGCGGTGCTCACGCGCGCCAGGGTAGGCGCCGCCGCCGACAGCCCGGTCCCGGCGTCCGCAGCGCGGGCACCGGGCGCTGCGCGCCCGGGGCGACGCCCGGTCGGGTGCGGGCCCCCGCCCGGCTCGTGCACGTCTACGGCGCGACGCGCCCGTTGCGCTCGAAGGCGGCGGCGGTGAGCGGCATGAGCCCGCGCCAGACCTCCTCCATCACCTCGGCGCACATCTCGATCTCGCGCTGGGGGTAGGAGGGGAACGTCGAGCCCTCGCGCTGCGTGCGCAGCGACAGGAAGTTCATCAGGGCGCGGGCGTTCATCGTCACGTACATGGACGAGTAGGTCGTGACCGGCAGCACCACCCGGGCGACCTCGCGGGCGATCCCGGCGTCGAGCATCGCGCGGTAGGCCTCGTAGGCGCGGGTGCTCGCGGCGCGGACCTCGGCGTCGACGAGCGCGTGCTGGTCCGGCGTGCCCGCGGTGAACCGGTAGGCGCCGGGCTTGCCCTCCTGCACCAGCCGCCGCTCCGGCCCGGGGACGTAGAAGACGGGCCGCAGCTCGCGGTAGCGCCCGCTCTCCTCGTTGTAGGAGGCGATCCGGTGCCGCATGAACTCGCGGAAGACGAAGATCGGCGCCTGCACGTAGAAGGTCATCGACGTGTGCTCGAAGGGGCTGCCGTGCCGGTCCCGCATCAGGTAGTTGACGAGCCCGGCCGAGCGGGCCTGCGCCTGCTCGTCCGCGTCGACGTCCTCGCGGCTGGCCTCCCCGCGCGTGGACACCCGCGCCGCGAAGAGGACGTCGGCGTCGCTCGCGCTGGCGCGGACGAGCTCGACGACCACGTCGCTGCGGAACACCGGCTCGGGCACCGGCTCCCCCCCGGCCCCGCTGCCGCCCGCGCCGCTCCCGGCCGGCGCGGCGCCCTGCACCTGCTCCTGGCGGGCGACCTCCTGGGCGGGGCTCCCCCCGCCGACACCGCCGTCGACGCCGGGGCCCTGCTCCTCGGCGCCCACGCGGGGGTCCTGCTCGCCGCCGCTCACGCCGGGCCGCCCGCGGCGAGGACGTGCACGCCGTCGTCGTCGACCACGACCCGCACCTGCGACAGGTCGCGGACGACGACGTCGGCGTCCAGGCCCTCGGCCGGGGTGGTGGTGGTCACGCCGAGCGTGGCGCAGCCGGCCGCGCGGGCGGCGGCCAGGCCCGCGGGAGCGTCCTCGACGACCAGGCAGCGCGCCGGGTCGACGCCGAGGCGCTGCGCCGCGAGCCGGAAGGGCTCGGGGTCGGGCTTGCCGCGCGCCACGTCGCTGGCCGTCACGACCACCTCGGGCACCACCAGCCCCGCCGCCGCGATCCGCGCGGCCGCGAGGGTGCGGGTGCACGAGGTGGCGATGGCGGCCCGGCCCGCGGGCAGCAGCGCGAGCGCCTCGGCGGCGCCGGGCAGCGGGCGGATGCCGTCGGTGTCCTCGACCTCCAGCTGGTCGATGCGCGCGACGCCGGCCTCGACCCGCTCGGGCGGCAGCAGCGCCTCGGCGATGGCGCGCGCCGGCACGCCGTGCCAGCCGAGCAGCTGCTGGAGGTCGATGCCCATCTCCTCCGCCCAGCGCGCCCAGCAGCGCTCGACCGACGGGGTGGAGTCGATCAGCGTGCCGTCCATGTCGAACAGCACGGCGGCGAAGGGCGAGCGTCCGGGGTGGAGGGGGGTCCCGTCGGGGCGCGGGGCGGTCGGGGCCGTCGGCGCGGTGTCGCTGGACATGGCCGGAACCCTACGGGCGGTCACCGGGCGGCTCGGCGCGCTGCGGGGACGCCCGCCCCGGAGGTCGCCGCGTCGGTGCCGACGACCGGGACGCGCGGGTCGAGCCGGGAGCCGCGACGGCGCGCGGGGCCCGTGCGAGCATCGCCCCGTGACCGCGCCGTGACCGCCCCGTCCGCCCCGCCGTCCCGCGGGGCGGGGCTGCGCTCACCGTCCCGGCTCGTGGGCGTCGACGCCGCGCGCGGCCTCGCGCTGCTGGGGATGGTGGCCACGCACGTCCTGTCGCTCGTCCTCTACGACGCCGACGGCTTCGAGACCGGCCCCAGCGCCACGGCGCTCGTCGCGGCGGGTCGGGCGTCGGCCCTGTTCGCCGTGCTGGCCGGCGTCTCGCTGGCGCTGGCGAACGGCGGCGCGCAGCCGCCGACCGGCACCTCGCTCGCCCGGGCGCGCCGGGGCGTCGCGGCCCGGGCGGGCGTCGTCGCCGTGATCGGCCTGCTGGTGGGCGCCCTCGGCGCGCCGGTGGCGGTGATCCTCGTGAACTACGGGCTGCTCTTCCTCGTCGTGCTGCCCTTCCTCGGGTGGGGGCCGCGGCGGCTGCTGCCGCTCGGAGCGCTGTGGCTCCTCGTGGTGCCGGTGCTGCTGCACCCGGTGCGCGACGCGCTCGTCGGCGGCGGGGTCCTCCCGGTCAGCCCGGGGAGCAGCCCGTCCCTGCTGTCGCTGGCCGAGCCGGGCGTCCTGCTCGGCCAGCTCCTCCTGACCGGGTACTACCCCGTGCTCTCGTGGACGGGCCTGGTGCTCCTGGGCCTCGGCGTCGGACGCCTCGACCTGCGCCGCGCGTCGACGGTGGTCGCCGTGGCCCTGGCGGGCCTCGCCGCCGCCCTCGGCGCCTGGGCGGTCTCCGCCGCGCTCACCCCTCGGGCGGCCCCCTCCCTGGAGGTCCCGTCCGGCTTCCCCGGGTCGGGCGACTCCCTGGCCACGACGCTGCAGACCGGCCTCTACGGGACCACCCCCACGACGTCCTGGTGGTGGCTGGTCGTGGACGCCCCGCACTCCGGCACGCCCCCCGACCTGGTCGGCGTCGCCGGCAGCGCGCTGGTCGTGCTGGGCGCCGCCCTGCTCCTGGCGCGCGTCGCCCGGCCGCTCGTGTGGCCGTTCGCCGCCATGGGGGCGATGACGCTGACGCTCTACTCCCTCCACGTCCTCTCCCTCGCCGTGCTCTCCGCCCGCGAGCTCGCGACCGGGGCCACGGTGCCCGAGGCGCCCCTGTACGCCGCCCAGGTCGCCGGGCTCCTCCTCGTCGGCGGCCTCTGGCAGCTCACCGGCCTCCGCGGCCCGCTCGAGGGCCTCGCCGCCTCCGCCTCGGCCGCCGCGCGGGGGTCCGCGCGCTGAGCGCCCCTCCCCGAGGACCTGTTCGGCGGAGGTGACCGTGCACGGTCACGTCCGTCGAGCAGGTGGGGTGCTGCCCTACCCGTGCAGCTCGATCGCGTGGCGGGCGGCGGCGCGGGCGCGGCGGCGGTCCCCCGCGGCGTCGTAGGCCAGGGACAAGCGGAACCACGCGGCCCAGTCCTGCGGCTCGGCCTCCACCTCGGCCCGGTAGCGCGTGAAGAGGCGCTCGGCGTCGGCCCGCACGACGCGGCCGGACGGACGGCGCTCCAGGTCGTCCACCGGGAGCCCCCCGACGGCGGCCAGCTCGTCCGCCAGGCGCTCGGTGGAGCGGCCGAACGCCAGCTCGCGCACCACCGCCCAGCCGCACAGCAGCGGGACGAGCAGCACGGCCACGCCCAGCAGCACGCCCACCACCTCGCCCGTGGCGACCAGCCGCACGCCCTGCTGCACCAGCAGCCCCAGGTAGAGCGCCGACAGCACCAGGAGGACGGCCAGCACCGCCTTGGTCGGCACGCCGCGCCGGGGCGCCGGCCCGGCGTCCCCGCGGGGGTCGACGGGCTCCTCGTCCGGGCGGTCGGGGACGGCGCTCGAGCCGGGCATCAGCCGTCCAGGTCCATCAGGTGCTCGAGCCCCACGAGCAGGCCGGGGTGGTCGGCGACGCGGCGGACGGCGAGCAGCACCCCGGGCATGAAGGACTCCCGGTCGAAGGAGTCGTGGCGGATGGTCAGCTGCTCCCCCGGGCTCCCGAGGAGGACCTCCTCGTGCGCGACGAGGCCCCGGAGCCGGACGCTGTGCACCCGCACGCCGTCGACGTCGGCCCCCCGGGCGCCCTCCAGGGCGCTGGTCGTGGCGTCCGGCGAGGCGGGCAGGCCCGCGTCCCGGCGCGCCTGCGCGACGACGCGCGCGGTGCGCACCGCCGTGCCGGACGGCGCGTCCACCTTGTCCGGGTGGTGCAGCTCGACGACCTCGACGGACTCGTAGAAGCGCGCGGCCTGCGCGGCGAAGCGCATCGCCAGCACGGCGCCGACGGCGAAGTTCGGCGCCACGAGCACCCCGGTGGCCGGCTCCGGGCCGAGGGCCCCGCGGACGGCGTCGAGGCGCTCGTCGGTCCACCCGGTCGTGCCGACGACGGCGTGCACGCCGTGCCGCACGCACCAGTCCACCTGCGCCGGCGCGGCGTCGGGCACGGACAGGACGACGGCGACGTCGGCGCCCGCCGCGAGGTCCATGGAGTCGCCCCGGTGCACGCGGGCCACGAGCTCGAGGTCCTCGGCGGCCTCCACCGCGGCGCACGCCGCGGTGCCCATGCGCCCGCCCGCGCCGACGACGGCGACCCTGCGCGGAGCGCTCACGCGCGCGCTCCCGCGACGTCGCCGGGCAGGGTGCTGCGGTGCGCCAGGGCCGCGCCGCTGCGGGGGGCGACGTCGTCGAGCACCAGCGCCGTCGCCAGCGCGGCCTCCACGGCCTCGCGGCCCTTGTCCTCGCGGCTGCCCTCCAGGCCCGCGCGGTCGAGCGCCTGCTCCACCGTGTCGACGGTCAGCACGCCGAAGCCCACGGGGATCCCCGTGCGGACGGCCACCTCCGTCAGCGCCTGGGTGGCGGACTGGCACACGTACTCGAAGTGCGGCGTCCCGCCGCGGACGACAACGCCGAGCGCCACGACGGCGTCGACGCGCGGGGCCAGCCGCGCGGCGGCCACGCCGAGCTCGACCGTCCCCGGCACGCGGACCTCGAGCACGTCGCGCACGCCCGCGTCGGCGAGCGCCGCCCGCGCGCCCGCGACCAGCCCGCCCATGACCTGCTCGTGCCAGGACGCCGCGACGACGGCGACGCGCAGGCGCGCCGCCCCGTCCAGCGCCGGCGTCGGCGATCCCTCACCGCTCACGCGGCACCTCCCTGGTGGTCGCTGGTCTGGTGGTCGCCGGTCCCGTCGGCGGTGGCCCCGTCGGGTGCGGACAGCGGCAGCAGGTGCCCCATCCGGTCGCGCTTGACCTCCAGGTAGCGGCGGGACTCCGGCCCCGCGGCGACCACCAGGGGCACCCTGTCGCTGACGGCGACGCCGTGCTCGGCCACGCCCTCCTCCTTCTCCGGGTTGTTCGTGAGCAGCCGCGCGCTGCGGACGCCCAGGGCCCGCAGCACGCCGGCCGCCGCCCCGTACTGGCGGGCGTCCACGGGCAGGCCCAGGCGCAGGTTGGCCTCGACGGTGTCGGCGCCGAGGTCCTGCTCGGCGTAGGCGGCCACCTTGGCCCCCAGCCCGATGCCGCGGCCCTCGTGGCCGCGGAGGTAGACGACCACCCCGGCGCCCTCGGCGGAGACGGCCCCCAGGGCGGCCCGCAGCTGGGGGCCGCAGTCGCAGCGCAGCGAGCCGAGGGCGTCACCGGTCAGGCACTCGGAGTGCACGCGCACGAGCGCTCCGTCGGCGGGCAGCGCGGCGCCCGCGGGGACGAGCGCGAGGTGCTCGGTCCCGGTGGCGGGCTCGGTGAAGGCGTGGACGGTGAAGGCGCCGGACGCCGTCGGCAGGCTCGCGACCGCCCCCGCCACGACGAGGCCCTGCTCCGCCGGCGGCGCCTGCGGGACGCCCGCGGCGTCCAGGTGCGCCGCCAGCTGGGCGATGGAGACCAGCGGCAGGCCGTGGGCGTCGGCGAAGGCGCGACAGCCGTCGCGGCGCAGCATCCCGCCCTCGGGGTCGGCGTCGTCGACGAGCTCGGCGATGAGCGCGGCCGGCGCCAGCCCCGCGAGGCGGCACAGGTCCACCGACGCCTCGGTGTGCCCCGGCCGCTCCCGGACGCCGCCCGCGCGGGCCCGCAGCGGCAGCACGTGCCCCGGGCGGCGCAGGTCGGCGGGCGCGGAGGCGGGGTCGGCGAGCACGCGCAGGGTGCGGGCGCGGTCGGCGGCGCTGATGCCCGTCGTGGTGCTCGCGACGGCGTCGACGGTGATCGTGTAGGCGGTGCCGTGGGCGTCCCCGCCGGCGCGCGCGAAGGGCGCGGCCATGAGGGGCAGGTCCAGCCGGTCGGCGACCTCGGGCGCCAGCGGCGCGCAGAGCAGCCCGCTGGTCCAGCGCACGACGAAGGCGACGGACGCCGGCGTCGCCAGCTGCGCCGCGACCACGAGGTCGCCCTCGTCCTCGCGGTCCGCCCCGTCGAGCACGACCACGGGACGGCCCGCGGCCAGCGCCGCGAGCGCGTCCTCGAGCGGGTCCAGCCGCACGCCGGAGTCCCCGTCGACCGCCGGGGCGTCCGCGGACAGCGCCACGACGCCCTCGCCGTCGCGCGGGGGGACGACGGCGGCGGCGCTCGCCGGGGCGCTCACCGGGCGTCCCCCGCCGAGCCGCCGCGCGCCTGCAGCAGCCGCTCCACGTGCTTGGCGAGGACGTCGACCTCCAGGTTGACGGCGTCACCCGGCTGCCGGGCGCCGAGCGTCGTCGCGGCGAGCGTCGTCGGGATGAGCCCGACCTCCAGCCACGACCGCTCGCCGGTGAGGTCCAGCCCGCCGGGGCCGACCTCCGGGCCGTCGTCGCCGACCCCGGTGACCGTCAGCGAGACGCCGTCGACGGTGATGGAGCCCTTCTCGGCGACGTACCGGGCGAGCGCGGAGGGCACGGAGAACCGCACCATCTCCCAGCGCTCGGACGGCGTCCGCGCGAGCACGTGGCCCACGCCGTCGACGTGCCCCTGCACGACGTGGCCGCCGAGCCGGGAGTCGGCGCGCAGGGCCCGCTCGAGGTTCACCGGGTCCCCGGGGCTGCGCGCGCCCAGGCTGGAGCGCCGCAGGGTCTCCCCCATGACGTCCACGGCGAAGACGCCGTCCACCGGCCGCCCGGTCACCGTCAGGCACACGCCGTCGACGGCGATCGAGTCGCCCTCGCGCGCGTCCGACACGACCAGCGGCCCGCGCACGTGCAGCCGCGCGTCGTCGTCGCCCCTGGCCTCGAGCGCGACGACCTCGCCGCGCTCCTCCACGATCCCCGTGAACATCCGCTCCTCCTCCGCTCCGCAGCTCGCGGGCCGGACGACCGCGCCAGAGCGGCCGCCGGGGAGGGCGTGCAGGGGGCAGCACCGCCGGTGTGCGGCGGTCGGCGGAGCGGTCGTGCGCGCACGCCGACGACGCACCGGGGGACGCGCCCGCGGCGGGTCGACGGCGCAGCGCACCACCGGGCCACCGCGTGCTGCCTCCCCTCCGGACTGTCACCGTCGGTCCCGGAGTTCCACCGGGTCGGCCGCGGGGCGCAGCGCACCTGGGAGGTGCGGACGTCCCCGCGGTTCGCGGACTGTCACCGCCGGTTCGGAATCTCACCGACCCCGGGAGCACGCGCTGGACGGGGCGCTGGCCACGTCGAGCACCCCCATGGTGCCACTGCGGGGCGCACCCGCGCACCGAGGCTCCCTCCGACGGCGCAGGCGGCGGCGGGCCATGGGCGCGGCGCCCGCCGACGACGTGCCCCACGAGCGTCTGTCCCCACGGCGATCTGCCGGCAGAGCGCCCGTCCGACGCCTCCCCGACGGCGAACTGCCGACAGAGTGCGGGAAGAGGCGCCCCAAGACGGCGAACTGCCGACAGAGTGCGAGAAGGGGCGCCCCAGGACGGCGAACTGCCGACAGAGTGCGGGAAGAGGCACCCCAAGACGGCGAACTGCCGACAGAGTGCGGGAAGAGGCACCCCAAGACGGCGAACTGCCGACAGGGTGCGGGGAGGGAGCGGCTCAGGGGGCGACGGGCACCGGGTCGTCCTCGAAGGGGCCGACGACGACCAGCGAGCGCGGCGCGTCGTGCAGCTCCTGCGCGAGCGCGACGACGTCGTCGGCGGTCACCGCCGCGATGCGGGCGAGGGCCTCGTCGACGCCGGTGTGCTGGCCGTGGACCAGCTCGGCGCGGCTGAGGCGCGTCATGCGGGCGCCGGAGTCCTCCATGCCGAGCACGAGGCCGCCGGACAGCTGCCCGCGGCCCCGGCGGATCTCGTCCTCGCCGAGCCCGTCGCGGGCCAGCAGGGCCCACTGCTCGGCGAGCAGCTCGACGACCTGGGGCACGCGCTGGGGCGTGCACCCGGCGTAGAGCCCGAAGAGGCCGTCGTCGGCGTACCCGGCGTCGAAGGCGTACGTGGAGTAGGCGAGGCCGCGCTTCTCCCGGATCTCCTGGAACAGCCGAGAGCTCATGCCTCCGCCCAGCACGGCGGTCAGCACGCCGAGGACCCAGCGGCGCTCGTCGGTGGCGGTCAGGCCCGGTCCGCCCAGCAGGACGTGGGCCTGCTCGGTGTCGCGCTCCACCGTCAGCACACCGCCGGGGCGGCGCGTGCTGGGCACCGGCTCCCCCACCGTCCTCGTCCGCCGCGGCAGCGGCGGCGCGCCGTCCCCGACGGGCCAGCCCGCCTCGGCCAGGGCGCCGCTCACGAGGTCGCAGACGGCGTCGTGCTCGAGCCCGCCGGCGGCCGTGACCACGAGGCCCTCGGGCACGTAGTGGCGGCGGTAGTGCGCCTCGATCGCCTCGCGGGTCGCGGCCTCGATGTCGGCGGGCGTCCCGCCGATCGGGCGGCCCAGCGGGGTGTCGCCGTGCACGAGCTCGGAGAAGCGCTCGTGCGCGACGTCGTCGTCGTCGTCCTCGGCGGCCGCCAGCTCCTCGAGGATGACCCCGCGCTCGCTGTCGACGTCCTCGGGCCGCAGGACGGCGGAGGTGACCATGTCGCAGACCACGTCCACCGCGACGGGCAGGTCGGCGTCCAGCACGCGCGCGTAGTAGGAGGTCGACTCCTTGCCGGTGGCGGCGTTCGCGTCGCCGCCGACCTCGTCGAGGGCGACGGCGATGTCCATCGCCGAGCGCCGGCGCGTGCCCTTGAAGAGCAGGTGCTCGAGGAAGTGCGTCGAGCCGCGCTGGTCGTCGGCCTCGTCGCGGCTGCCGACGCCCACCCACGCGCCGAGCGTGGCCGAGCGCATGCCCGGCACCTGCTCGGTGAGCACCCGGACGCCGCCGGGCAGGCGGGTGCGGCGCACGCGCCCACCCGCCTGCCCGGCGGCGTCGCGCTCGAGCCACCCCGTGGGGCCCTCGAGCGAGGTCAGGTCGACCGGCATCAGATGTTGGCGGCCTCCGCCTGCTGGCCCTGGGCGTCGCCCGAGCCGTCGGCACCCTCGGCCAGGACCGGCTCGAGGGAGAGCTTGCCGCGCGGGTCGATCTCGGCGATCTGGACCTGGACCTTCTGGCCGATGCCGAGGACGTCGTCGACGGAGTCGATCCGCTTGCCGCCCACCATCTTCCGGATCTGGGAGATGTGCAGCAGGCCGTCCTTGCCCGGCGAGAGGCTGATGAAGGCGCCGAACGTCGTCGTCTTGACGACGGTGCCGACGAAGCGCTCGCCGACCTCCGGCATCTGCGGGTTGGCGATGGCGTTGATCATCGTCCGCGCCGCCTCGGCGGACGGGCCGTCCGTCGCGCCGATGTAGACCGTGCCGTCGTCCTCGATGGAGATGTCGGCGCCGGTCTCGTCCTGGATCTGGTTGATCATCTTGCCCTTCGGCCCGATGACCTCGCCGATCTTGTCGACCGGCACCTGGACGGCGATGACGCGCGGCGCGTGCGGGCTCATCTCGTCGGGCGCGTCGATGGCCTCGGCCATGACGTCGAGGATGTGCAGGCGCGCGTCGCGAGCCTGCGTCAGGGCGCCGGCCAGGACCGAGGCGGGGATGCCGTCGAGCTTGGTGTCGAGCTGGATCGCCGTGACGAACTCCTTCGTGCCGGCGACCTTGAAGTCCATGTCCCCGAAGGCGTCCTCGGCACCGAGGATGTCGGTGAGCGCCGCGTAGCGGGTCTCGCCGTCCACCGTGTCGGTGATCAGGCCCATGGCGATGCCGGCCACCGGGGCGCGCAGCGGCACACCGGCGTTCAGCAGGGACAGGGTCGAGGCGCAGACCGAGCCCATGGAGGTCGACCCGTTGGAGCCCAGCGCCTCGGAGACCTGGCGGATCGCGTAGGGGAACTCCTCGCGGCTGGGCAGCACGGGCATGAGCGCCCGCTCCGCCAGCGCGCCGTGGCCGATCTCGCGGCGCTTGGGCGAGCCCACGCGGCCGGTCTCGCCGGTGGAGTACGGCGGGAAGTTGTAGTTGTGCATGTAGCGCTTGCGCGTCTCCGGGCCGAGCGAGTCGATCTGCTGCTCGAGGCGGAGCATGTTCAGCGTCGTGACGCCGAGGATCTGGGTCTCGCCGCGCTCGAACAGCGCCGAGCCGTGGACGCGCGGCAGGACCTCGACCTCGGCGCCCAGCGTGCGGATGTCGGCCGGGCCGCGGCCGTCGATGCGCACGCCGTCGCGCAGGACGCGCTGGCGCACGAGCTGCTTGGTCAGCGAGCGGAAGGCCGCCGAGACCTCCTTCTCGCGGCCGGCGAAGGCGTCGGCCAGGTCGCCGCGGACGGCGTCCTTGACCTCGTCGATCGCGGCCTCGCGCTCCTGCTTGCCCGCGATGGTCAGGGCCTGGGTGAGGCGCTCGGCCCCGGCCTGCTCCACCGCCGCGTAGGCGTCGTCCTGGTAGTCGAGGAAGCGCGGGAACTCCTGCGTCTCCTTGGCGGCGGCGTCGGCCACCTGCTGCTGCGCGGCGCAGAGCTGCGCGATGAAGGGCTTGGCGGCGTCGAGGCCCGCGGCCACGACCTCCTCGGTCGGCTTCTGCGCGCCCTCGGAGACCAGCGCCCAGGAGCCCTCGGTGGCCTCGGCCTCGACCATCATGATCGCGACGTCGGCGTCGTCCCCGGAGCCGACGACGCGGCCGGCGACGACCATGTCGAAGACGGCGCGCTCCATCTGGCTGTGCTTGGGGAAGGCCACCCACTGGCCGTCGACCAGCGCCACGCGGACGCCGCCGATCGGGCCGGAGAAGGGCAGGCCGGACAGCTGCGTGGACAGCGACGCGGCGTTGATCGCCAGGACGTCGTAGCCGTCGTCGGGGTGCAGGGCCATCACCGTGATGACGACCTGGACCTCGTTGCGCAGGCCCGAGGTGAAGGACGGGCGCAGCGGCCGGTCGATGAGGCGGCAGGTGAGGATCGCGTCGGTGCTGGGGCGGCCCTCGCGGCGGAAGAACGACCCCGGGATGCGCCCGGCGGCGTACATGCGCTCCTCGACGTCCACCGTGAGGGGGAAGAAGTCGAGGTGGTCCTTGGGGTGCTTGCCCGCCGTCGTCGCCGACAGGAGCATCGACTCGCCGTCGAGGTAGGCGGCGACCGAGCCGGCGGCCTGCTTGGCGAGGCGGCCGGTCTCGAAGCGGATGGTGCGGGTGCCGTGGGAGCCGTTGTCGATCACGGTCTCGACGGCGGTGGGGGTGGTCTCCACGAGGAGGTCTCCGTTCGTCGGTCCGGCGCACCGGGGTCCCGGTGCGCACCGGGGCGACGACGGCCGGTGCGGGGCCAGTTCCCGATCGAGGCCCACGGGCCGGCGCGCTGCTCGCGCGCCTCCCGGGGGCCACCACCGAGGACCGGCTCTCCGGCTCGTCGGCACCCGTGGTCGCGGCGCCCGGCCTCGGGCCGGGTCGCGACGGGTCTGCGTCGTGCTGGTGCGGTCGTGCTGGTGCGTCGTGCGGGTGGTGCGGCGCCGCGGGGCCGTCGGCTCGACGGGCCGGGACGCACCGACGCCGCCCCCTCGTGGAGGGGGCGGCGTCAGGGGCTCAGCGGCGGATGCCGAGGCGACCGATGAGGTCGCGGTAGCGGTTGACGTCGCTCTTGGCGACGTACTTCAGGAGCCGGCGGCGCTGGCCGACCAGCAGCAGCAGCCCGCGGCGGCTGTGGTGGTCGTGCTTGTGCTCCTTGAGGTGCTCGGTCAGGTCCGTGATGCGCTTGGTGAGCATCGCGATCTGCACCTCGGGCGAGCCGGTGTCGCCCTCGTGCGTCGCGTACTCGGTCATGATCTGCTGCTTCGTGGCGGCGTCGAGGGGCACTGCTCTCCTTGGGGTTCGTTGCGCGGTGCTCCGGGGCTGGTCCACCCGGGCTCTCTGGCTCCGCGGCCGGTCGTACGGCTCGCCCAGACTAGCAGCGGGGCCCCCGCCGGCATGCCCGGCGCCGCGGCCGCCCGCCGTCGGCCCCCGGTCCTCAGCCGCAGGCGACGGGCGCGGCCGGCACGAGCGCGTAGGTGGCCCGCTCGTCGAGCAGCAGCGGGATGACGCCGCGGGCGGGCTGGCCCATCGGCACCTCGACGGAGCCGTCGGCCTCCCCCGTGGGCGTCGTCGCGACGTCGTGCAGCGCCAGGGTCTGCGCGACCGCCTCGTGCTGCTCGGCCGTCAGCACGTACGCGCACGGCGGCTCGAGCAGCAGCCGGTCGGCTGCGGGCGGCTCGTTGTCGGCCCCGCCGAGGGCGATCCGGCCTTCGCCCGCCGCCCCGAGGCGGGTGGCCTCGCGCTCGGCCGCGTCGGTCTCGCGGCGCAGCTCGCCTCCGCGGGTGCGGAGCATGTCGAGCGAGCCCCGCAGCGCGAGCACGTTCGTCTCGACGCGCCGGTTCGCGTTCACCCGCGGGTCGGCCTGCTCGTCGGGCGCCAGCGCCCGCACCTGCGACTCGGTGAGCTGGCCGACCGTGTGCTTGAGCCCGACGGCGTTGCGCATGATCCGCTCGTCCCCGTCGCCGGCGACCTGGGCGATCGGCTCCCCGCCGGGGCCGTTCCAGATGCCGTAGACGCCGGTGCTCCAGCCGCCCGCCTCCACCACCGGGTCGACGAAGTCCTCCGCCAGCTCGACGGCGCGGGCGCGCAGGCCCTCGTCGACGTTGAGGTTGCGGGGCCACAGGCGGATGAGGTCGCGGTCGTAGACGTCGGCCCGGCCGCCGTACTCGTGCACGTCGACGACGAGCTCGGGGTCGTAGTCGCGCACGAGGGCGGCGACGGTCTGCGCCTCGAGCGTCTCGAGCGCCAGGTGGTCGCGGTTGACGTCCACCCCGTCGGCGTTGGCGCGGGTGTTCGCCGCCCGCCCGTCCGGGTTGACCGTGGGGACGACGAGGACGGTCGCCCGGGAGAGCAGGCCGCGGGTCCGGGCGCTGTCGTCGAGGGCGAGGTCGCGCACCACCTGCAGGCACCCCTCGCGGGCGGCGGGCTCGTTGCCGTGCTGCAGGCAGGTGATGAGGATGCTCGGGCGCAGGGCCACCTCGCGCGGCGACAGCTGCCGGGAGCCGACCTGCACGAGCTGCAGCGGGCGGCCCGCGGCCGTCGTGGCGAGCGTGCGCAGGCCCACGCGGTCGCTGGCGGCGTCGACGGCCGCGAGGAAGTCCTGCTCCTCCTCCAGGCTCGTCCAGGCGGCGCCGCCGGACTCCTCGAAGGCCGTGCGCGGGGCGTCGGCCGGCAGCACGGGGTCGCCGGCGGCGGTCGCCGCCGGGTCGGGCGCGGGTGCGGCCGCCGAGCCTGCGGCTCCCGGCGCGCCCGTCAGGGCCAGCGCGGCGGCCAGGCCGACGGCGACCATGCTCCGGCGGGCGGCGGGACGCGCGGCGGCGGCCGGTCGGACGGTGACGCGGGCGGGGTGGCGACGGCGCACGGACGGCTCCAGGCGTGGGAGCCCTGCCGTCGGGCGGACGCGCAGGACCGGGAGGACGAAGCGGACATGCACACCAGACCAGCCGCTCCCGCGGCGGTCAAGGGCTGCGCACCGATCCCGGTCCCGCGGTCCGCTCAGCGGGAGGCGTCCAGGACGTCGCCGGCCGTGGCCACGTCGCGCGCCATCTGCGCGCAGAGGGCCTCGACGCCGTCGAAGCGCAGCGTCTCGCGGAGCCTCTCGACGAGCTCGACGCGCACGCGGGTCCCGTAGAGGTCCAGCGGCGCCCCGGGCGGCACGTCGAGCACGAAGGACTCCACGCGGCGCTCGAGGCCGTCGAAGGTCGGGTTGGTGCCGATCGAGACGGCCGCCGGGCGTCGCTCCCCCGCGCGCACGCCGCTGCCGGGCGCGCCGTCCGCGAGCGCGGTGAGCCACCCGGCGTAGACCCCGTCCGCGGGGACCAGGCCCTGCGCCTCGGGCGACAGGTTGGCGGTGGGGTAGCCCAGCTCTCGGCCGCGGTGGTCGCCGTGCACGACCTCGCCGACGACGCGGTGCGGCCGGCCGAGCAGCTCCGCCGCGCCGACGGCGTCGCCCGCGGCCAGGAGCTCGCGCACCCACGACGAGGACCAGCGGCGGCCGGCCGAGCGGGCGTCGTCCAGGACGACGACCTCCAGGCCCAGGTCGGGGGCCATGGCCCGCAGGACGCCGAGGTCACCGCTGTTGCCCGCTCCGAAGCGGACGTCGTGGCCCACGACGTGCACCCGCATGCCCAGATCGCGGACGAGGTCCTCCGCCACCCACTCGCGGGGCGTGCGCGCCGCCAGCGCGGGGGTGAAGGGCAGGACCACGACGCCGTCCAGGCCCGTGCCCGCCAGCAGCTCCAGCCGCTCCTCCAGGCCGGTGAGCAGCCCGGGCGCCCGGTCGGGGTGCAAGACGTGGAGGGGGTGGGGGTCGAAGGTGACGGCCAGCGAGCGCAGCCCGCGCTCGCCGGCGACGCGGACCACCTCGTCGAGCAGGACCCGGTGGCCGCGGTGGACGCCGTCGAAGTTCCCGACGGCGACGACGGAGCCCTGCGGTGCCACGGGCACCTCGTCCGCTCCGAACCAGCGCTCCACGGCGGGGCCGCCCCTCTCGGTCCGGGCCGGTCCCGGTCGGGCCCACTGTGCCAGGAGGACCGGGCGGCGACCGCCCCGGCCCCGCACCGCTGCCGCCGGACGCCGGCGGCAGCGGTGCGCGGGTCAGGCGCCCTTCCCGGCCCTCGCGGCCGGCTGGGCGTCCGTGCCCATGTCCTCGAGCTCGACGCCGTTCGTCTCCTGCACCTTGGTCTTGACGAAGACGAAGGAGAGCGCCGCGAAGATCGTGTAGATGAGGTAGGTCGCCCACAGGGAGACGTCCTGGGAGAGCACCGGGAAGGTCACCGTGACGATGAAGTTGGCCACCCACTGGGCCGCCGCGGCGACGGCGAGGGCGGCGGCGCGGATCCGGTTGGGGAACATCTCGCCGAGCAGGACCCAGACGACCGGGCCCCACGAGGCGCCGAAGGCGATGACGAAGAGGTTGGCGCCGACGAGGGCGACCGTGCCCCAGCCGGCCGGGAGGGAGACGTCGTCGGAGCCGGGGACGGCCACGCCCTGGGTGAAGGCGGCCGTCACGGCCCCCAGGCCGAGCACCATGCCCGCCGAGCCCGCCATGAGCAGCTTGCGCCGGCCCACCTTGTCGACGAAGGCGACGGCGATGAAGGTCACCAGGACGTTGAGCACGGCGGTGGCGACCGAGATGGTGAAGGAGTCCGACTCGTCGAAGCCGACGGACTGCCACAGCGTCGTCGAGTAGTAGAAGATCACGTTGATCCCGACGAACTGCTGCAGCACCGAGAGCGTGATGCCGGTCCAGACGATCGGCTGGAGGCCGAGCTTCGGCCCGCGCAGGTCCTTCATGGACGGCTCGTCCTCGCGCTGGAGGCTCTTCTTGACCGCGGCGACCAGCTTCTCCGGGTTGCGGGCGTGCAGGGAGTCGCGCAGGACGTGGATGGCCTTCTGCGTCTGCCCCTTGGCCACGAGGTAGCGGGGCGACTCCGGGATGAGCAGGGCCAGGATGCCGAACACGACCGCCGGGACGGCCTCGGCCAGGAGCATCCAGCGCCAGGTGTCGAGGCCCGCGAAGGTGCCGGACGCGCCGCCGTCCGCCGCGCCCGCGAAGAAGGCGCTGGAGAGCAGGGCGGCGAAGATGCCGAGCGTGATGGCGAGCTGCTGGAACGAGGCGAGCCGACCGCGGATCTTGCTGGGCGAGATCTCCGCGATGTAGGCGGGCGCGATGACGGAGGCGATGCCGATGGCGAAGCCGCCGACCACGCGCCAGAAGGTCAGGTCCCAGGGGGTGAAGGCGAAGCCCGAGCCCAGCGCCGAGGCCAGGAAGAGGACCGACGCCACGAGCATGACCCGCGTGCGGCCGATGCGGTCGGCCATCGACCCGGCGAACCACGCGCCGACCGCGGACCCCAGCAGGGCGATCGCGACGACGAAGCCGATGACGAAGGAGGTCAGCTCGTACTGCCCCTGGATCGCCGAGACCGCCCCGTTGATGACCGAGGAGTCGAAGCCGAACAGGAAGCCGCCGACCGCCGCCGCCAGGGCCAGGGCCACCGCCTTGCGGTTGCTGTCCCGCTGGGCCGGTGGCGCCGTCCCGCCGCCGCCGTCCTCGTCGCTGCTGCTCATGCCGGGCTCCCGTCGCTGCGCGCGCGACCCGCGAGGTGCGGCGCCGCCGGACCGTTGTACGCCCCGTCGGGGCCCCGCGCCACCAGCACGATCACCCGGCGCGGCGCGGCGGGCTCCCGTCGGACGCGGGTGCGGCTCCGCTGCCGGCGCCTCGCCGGGGGCGGCGGGCGACGAGCAGGTCGCGGTGGACGGCCTGGTCGACGCGGTGGGCGAGCTCGCCGTCCTCCCCCGCCGGGAGCACCTCGAGGCCGTTCGCCTCCAGCAGCGCGCGGAGCTCGGCGCGCGGGAGCACGTGGGTGTTCCAGGCGATGCCCAGCGCCCCGCCGCGGCGCAGGAGGGGCACCCACACGGGCAGCGCCCGCTCCAGCAGCTCGCGCGGGCTGCGCGCGAGGCCGCCCCCGGCCCGGCTGCTGCCGTGCTGGACGCCGTAGGGCGCGTCGGTGACCAGGAGGTCGAAGGAGCCCGCGGCGAGGACCGGGCCGACCGCTGCGGTGTCGGCGCCCAGGAGCTCGAGGGTCTGCACGTCACCGGCCCGAGCCGCCTCCTTGGTCGGCGAGAGGCTCACCCGCAGACGGGTCCCCAGCGTCCTCCCCGCCACGCGCAGGCGCTCGGCCTGCACGGAGTGCTTGAGGCGCTTGGTGCGCAGCCACCGCGTGAGGAAGGCCCGATGGGCGTCCACCTCGCCGGCGTCGACCTCGACCCCCGTCACGTCCATGTCGGCCAGGAGCCCCAGGCTCAGGGTGGTGCCTCGCCCCGCCAGCGGGTCCAGCAGCCGCAGGCGGCGCGCCGGGACGCGCCCGGGGGCGCCCACCGGCGCCTCGAGGGCGGCCGTCGTGAGGTTGAGCAGCAGACGCGTGACGTGCTCGTTCGTCTTGCCGACGTACTTCGGGATGGTGACGAGGTCGTCGTCGTAGCGGTCCCGGGCGGGCAGGCGCACGGGCACCAGCGCCTCGTCCTCCCCCGGCCGCCCGCGGCGCTCGAACAGCGCGTGCGCCGTCGAGAGGGCGGCGACGGCGCGCAGGTCGTCGCCCTCGAGGGGCCCCTCGCTGGTGAGGCCGACGTAGGCGACGCCCGCGAGCTCCAGCACCGCGACGTCGCGCAGGCGCCCGCCGAGGGGGCCGCGCCCCACGGCGGCGACCTCGGCCGCCAGCAGGCGCGGCGCGGCGCCCGCGAAGGCGCGGTTGGCCACCGGGGTCACGAGGACGGCGTAGGACCTGGCCGTGGGCGTCGTCGGACCGCTCGCGGGGGCGCTCACGCCGGCTGCAGGACGAGGGAGGGCCGCGTGGCGCCGCGCTCGTCGTGGACGAGGGCCACGAGGGCGCCGTCGGGCGCGAAGGCCGCGACGGGAGCCTCCCGGGTGCCGGCGGCGCCGTCGGCGGGGGCGACCGACCGGCCGTGCCGCAGGTCGAGGGCCTCGGCCTCGGTCAGCTCGCGCACCGGGAACGCGGCGCGCGCGGCGTCGGCCAGGGGCAGCACGGCGAAGGCCTCCTCGAGCTGCTCCAGCGTGCGGGCGCCCTCGAGCGCGTAGGGCCCGACGCGCGTGCGCCGCAGGGCTACCAGGTGGCCGCCGACCTCCAGCGCGGCGCCGAGGTCGCGCGCGAGGGCGCGCACGTAGGTGCCGGAGCTGACGACGACGCGCACGTCGACGTCGACGACGGGGACGCCCGAGGCTCCGGTGGCGGCCCGGGGCTCGCCGAGCTCGAAGACGTCGACCTGCACGGGTCGGGCCCGCAGCGCCACCTCCTCGCCGCCGCGCACGAGCGCGTAGGCCCGGCGTCCGTCGACCTTGATGGCGCTCACCGAGCTGGGCACCTGCTCGATGCTGCCGGTCAGCGGCAGGGCGGCGGCCTCCAGCGCGGCGCGGTCGAGGCGCGGAGCCCCGGCGGCGGTCGTGGTCTCGCCCTCGGCGTCGTCCGTCGTCGTGGACTCCCCGAGGCGCACGGTCGCGAGGTACTCCTTGTCCGCGCGCACGAGGTGCGTCAGCAGCTTCGTCGTCCGCCCGACCCCCAGCACCAGGACGCCCGTCGCCATCGGGTCCAGCGTGCCGGCGTGCCCGACGCGCCGGGTGCCCGCGAGCCGCCGGGTGCGGGCGACGACGTCGTGGCTCGTCCAGCCCGCCGGCTTGTCGACCACGACGAGGCCGCCCGCGGGCGCGGGGCCCGCCTCACGGCGGCTCATGCGGAGCCCCCCGGCGCCGGCTCCCCCGGCGACGCGCCCGCCGGCGGACGGCTCACCGGCGGCGGTCCCGGACGTCCGGGTCCAGCACGTCCGCCCCGGGGCGGGCGTCCGGGTCGTGCGCGACGTCCTCGACCTCGTCGTCCTCGAGGTCGTCCTCGTCGTCCTCGTCGTCGAGGGCCACCGGGTCGTGGCGGTAGGGGTCGGCCTCGCCGGCGGGCTGCGCGGAGGCCGCCAGCGCGGCCACCGCCTCGTCCTGCTCGCGGGCCGCGCGCAGGAGGTCCTCGATGGCCTGGGCGTTCTCGGGCACGGCGTCCTCGACGAACTCCAGCGTCGGGGTGAGCCGCACCCCGGTGCGCCGGCCGACCTCGGCGCGCAGCACGCCGCGGGCGCTGGCCAGCGCGTTGGCGGTCTCGCGCTTCTCCGCCGAGTCGCCGAAGACCGTGTAGAAGACGGTCGCGTGCTGGAGGTCCCCGGTCACGCGCGCCGCGGTGATCGTGGTGAAGCCCAGGCGCGGGTCCTTGATGCGGCGCTCCAGCGTCTCGGCCACCACCACCTTGATGCGGTCGGCGAGCTTGCGGGCCCTCGCGGGGTCGGCCATCGGTCCTCCTCGGCTGGTGCGGGCCCCTGTGGTGCGGCCCGGTCGTGCGGGTCCGGTCGTGCGTGGTCCGGGGCGGTGCGGCTCACCCGCCCGTGCAGGTCACTCGTCGGTGCCGTTCACTCGTCGGTGTCGGAGCGCAGCAGCTCGTGCGCGGAGAGCAGCTGCACCTCGGGGCGGTCGGCCACCAGCCGCTCGCAGCGGGCGAGCACCTCGCGGCACCGGTCGGCCGTCGCCGCGACGACGGCGACCGAGACCTCGGCCCGGCGGTGCAGGTCGAGGGAGCCGGTCTCGGCCACCGCGACCTCCAGGCGGCGCAGGTCCGCCAGCAGCGGGCGCACGACGGACCGCTTGCCCTTGAGGGAGCCGACCTCGGGCGGCAGCAGGAGGTCGCACACCAGGGCGCCGACGAACACGCGTCCTCCTCCTCTCCCCCGTGCGGGGGCCGCACGCGCCCGACGGGCGCCCCCGCAGTGCGGGGGCGCCCGTCAGGAGTGCCGTGCGCCTCAGGCGCGCGGCTTCTCGCGCATCTCGTAGGTCTCGATGACGTCGTCCGGCTTGATGTCGTTGAACGTCCCGAGCCCGATGCCGCACTCGTAGCCCTCGCGGACCTCGGTGGCGTCGTCCTTGAAGCGGCGCAGCGAGGAGAGCGTGAGGTCGTTCCCGACCACGACGCCGTCGCGGAGCAGACGCGCCTTCGAGTTGCGGCGGATGAGGCCGGTCCGGACCAGGCAGCCGGCGATGTTGCCGAACTTGGAGGACCGGAAGACCTCGCGCACCTCGGCGGTGCCGAGCTGGGCCTCCTCGAACTCGGGCTTGAGCATGCCCTTGAGCGACGCCTCGACCTCGTCGATCACCGCGTAGATGACCGAGTAGAACCGCAGGTCCACGCCCTCGCGCTCGGCCAGCTCGGCGACCCGCGGGGCGGGGCGCACGTTGTAGCCGATGATGATCGCGTTGTCGACCGTGGCGAGGTTGACGTCGTTCTGGGTGATGGCGCCCACGCCGCGGTGGATGATCCGCAGCGCGACCTCCTCGCCGACGTCGATCTTGAGCAGCGCCTCCTCCAGCGCCTCGACCGAGCCGGACCCGTCGCCCTTGAGGATGAGGTTGAGGTTGTCGACCTTCCCCTCGGCCAGGGCGGCGGTGAGGTCCTCGAGGCTGATGCGCTTGCGGCGCTTGGCCAGGAGGGCGGCGCGCTCGCTCGCCTCGCGGCGCTCGGCGATCTGCCGGGCCGTGCGGTCGTCGGACGCCACGAGGAACGTGTCGCCGGCGCCCGGGACCTGGGTGAGGCCGAGCACCTGCACGGGGCGGGAGGGCCCCGCCTCGGTGACGGTGCCGCCGCGCTCGTCGAGCATGGCGCGCACGCGGCCGTGGGCGCCGCCGGCGACGATCGCGTCGCCGACCCGCAGCGTCCCCGACTGCACGAGCACCGTGGCGACGGAGCCGCGGCCCTTGTCGAGGTGGGCCTCGATGGCGACGCCGCGCGCGTCCTTGTCGGGGTTGGCGCGCAGGTCGAGCGCCGCGTCCGCGGTGAGCAGGACGGCGTCGAGCAGCCCGTCGATGTTCACGTTCTCCCGCGCGGAGACCTCGACGAACATCGTGTCGCCGCCGTACTCCTCGGCGACCAGGTTGTACTCGGTCAGCTGCTGCTTGACCTTGTCCGGGTTGGCGCCGTCCTTGTCGATCTTGTTGACGGCCACGACGATCGGCACGCCGGCCGCCTGGGCGTGGTTCAGCGCCTCGATCGTCTGGGGCATCACGCCGTCGTCGGCCGCGACCACGAGCACCACGATGTCGGTGACGTCGGCACCGCGGGCTCGCATGGCCGTGAAGGCCTCGTGACCCGGGGTGTCGATGAACGTGATGGCGCGGTCGGCGCCCTCGTGCTGGGTCAGCACCTGGTAGGCGCCGATGGCCTGCGTGATGCCACCGGCCTCGCCGGAGACGACGTCCGCGGAGCGGATGGCGTCCAGCAGGCGCGTCTTGCCGTGGTCGACGTGGCCCATGACCGTGACGACCGGCGGCCGCTGCTCCAGGACGTCGTCGCCCTCGCCCTCGAGCTCGCCCTCGAGGTCGATGTCGAAGGACGCGAAGAGCTCGCGCTCCTCCTCCTCCGGCGACACGAGGGAGATGTCGTAGCCGAGCTCGGTGCCGAGCAGCTTGAAGGTGTCCTCGTCGAGGGACTGCGTCGCCGTGGCCATCTCACCGAGGTGGAACAGCACGGTGACCAGGCTCGCCGGGTTCGCCTCGATCCGCTCCGCGAAGTCCGTCAGGGACGCGCCCTGGCGGATGCGGATGACGGTCGAGCCGTCGCCGCGGGGGACGGTGACGCCGCCGACCGACGGCGCCTGCATCGCCTCGTACTCCTGGCGCTTCGCGCGCTTGCTCTTGCGCCCGCGGACCGGACGACCGCCGCTGCGGCCGAACGCGCCGGCGGTCGCACCGCGACCGCCGCCGCCGCGGCCGCGGAAGCCGCCGCCGCCCGCACCGGGGGGACCGCCGGGGCCGCCGCCGCCGGGACGACCGCCCGCACCGGGGCGTCCGGGCGCACCCGGGCGACCGCCGCGCGCCGGGGCGCCCGGACGACCGACCGTGGAGCGGCCGGGCATCATGCCCGGGTTCGGGCGGGGGCCACCGGGGCCCGCCGCACCACCGGGACGGGGCGCCGGGCGAGGTCCGCCCGGACGGTCGCCGGCGCCGGCCGCGGCACCCGCGCCCGCACCGGCCGGACCCCCGGGACGGGGACCGCCGCCGCGGGGCATGCCCTGGCTCGTGGCGAAGGGGTTGTTGCCCGGGCGCGGGGCGCCGGGGCGGGGGCCGCCACCGGCGGCCGCGCCGCTGCGCTCGCCGCCGGGACGGTCCCCGGTCGGACGGTCGCCGGCGGGGCGCTCGCCCGCGGGACGGTCGCCGCCGGGACGGGCGGGGGCGTCGCCGCGGTCCGCGGGACCGGGGCGCGCGCCGGGCCGGGGCATGCCCTGGCTCGTCGCGAAGGGGTTGTTGCCCGGGCGCGTGGGGCCGCCGGGGCGGCCGCCGCGCTCGCCGGACGAGGGACGACCGCCGGGGGCGGGCCGCTCGCTCGAGCGGGCCGCCGGCGCCTGGGGCGCCTGCGGGGCGGGACGCGCGGGCCCGGGCCGGGCGCCGGGGCTCGGCGCGCCGCCGGGGGCGCCCTGGTCGGCACGGGCGGCCGGCGCCTGCGGGACCTGGGGGGCCGGGCTCTGGGGCGCCGGGGCCTGCGGTGCCGGGGCGGGCGCCGCGGGGACCTCGGGGGCCGGGGCGGGACGCTGCGCCTGGGGACCCGGCGTGGGCGCCGGGCCGGCGGGGCGCGGCTGCGCGGGGGCGCCGGAGCCGGCCGCGGCCGACGTCGGGGCTGCGGGGCGCGCGGGGCCCGGACGGGCCGCGCTGCTCCGGCTGCCGCCGGAGCTCGGGGGGGTGCTGGTGGAGGCGCCCGCGCCGTCAGCGGCGGGGAACGCGTCCTTCAGGCGTCGGACGACGGGAGCCTCGACGGTCGACGATGCCGACCGGACGAACTCCCCCATCTCCTGGAGCTTGGCCAGCACGACCTTGCTCTCGACGCCGAGATCCTTGGCGATCTCGTGGACCCGGGGCTTTGCCACATCTCTCCTGTCCTGGCCCGGGCCATGGCAGGCACGAGCCGATCAATGCTGGGGGGTGCTCATCGCTGGGAGCTCATCGGGTGCCCATCAGATGCCGACCCGCTCTCGATATCGACCGTCGTCCCGGGGTGGTGCCGTGGAGCGGACCCGCCCGCCCGAGGGCGTCGGCGGGAGCGGGCGTCGACCGGGAGACCGACGCACCGCAGACCATTGTGCCCCCTCCGCGCCACTGCGCGTCACCACGGGGCCCGCTCGGACCGGTCGCGGCGTCCGGACGGCGCACCGGGAGTGCTCGCCGGGGGTCGGGAGCCGCGGCTGCCACCGGGTGCGGCGCCGCCCAGGAGCGCCGTCCTCCCGGGGTGCGCCGAGCGCGGCTCAGCCCGCGTCGCCGCGCGGTGCCAGCAGCGCCTCGACGGCGCTGACGTCGACCGGCGGCGGCACCCGCAGGGCGCGCGGCAGCGCTCGTCGGCGGACGGCGAGGGCCAGGCACGCGGGGTCGGGGTGCAGCCAGGCCCCGCGCCCGCCGAGGCGCCGCCGCACGTCCGGCACCACCGCGGGCGTCGAGCCGCCGCCCTCCGGCGCGGGGAGGTCCGGCGCCGGGACCGACGGCGCCGTGCCCGGTAGAGCCGTGCCCGGAGGAGCCGAGCCCGAGGGAGCCGAGCCGGGCAGGGCCAGGCGCAGCAGCTCGTCGGCCGTCGTCGTGGCGCGGCAGCCCACGCAGGTGCGACGAGGGCGGTGCCGCTCCCCCGCGGCGCCCCCCGCGGGCCTCACCCGCGGGGGTCGCGGCGCGGCGGACCCGCGGCCCCGCCGCGAGGGCCGCCCGTGCGGGGGGCACCCGCGCGGGGTCCACCCGTCCGGGGCCCGCCGGTCCGGGGGCCGCCGTCACGCGGACCGCCGCGGCCGCCGGCCTCACCCGTGCGCGGGCCCCCCCGCAGGGGCTCGCGGCGCGGGGCGGACGGGTCGAGCGGCGGCGGCTCGGGAGCGGTGTCGCTGCGGATGTCGATGCGCCAGCCGGTGAGCCGCGCGGCGAGCCGGGCGTTCTGGCCCTCCTTGCCGATGGCGAGCGAGAGCTGGTAGTCGGGCACGACGACGCGGCAGGAGCGGGCCTCCGCGTCGACGACCTCGACGCTCGAGACGCGGGCGGGCGAGAGGGCCGCGGCGACGAAGCGGGCCGGGTCGTCGTCCCAGTCGACGATGTCGATCTTCTCCTCGCGCAGCTCGGCCATGACCGCGCGCACGCGCTGGCCCATGGGGCCGATGCACGCGCCCTTGGGGTTGAGCCCGGCGACGTCCGTGCGGACCGCGACCTTGGTGCGGTGCCCGGCCTCGCGGGCCAGGGCGACGATCTCCACCGCGCCGTCGGCGATCTCCGGCACCTCGAGCGCGAAGAGCTCCCGCACGAGGTCGGGGTGGGTGCGCGACAGCGTGATCGAGGGCCCGCGCATCCCCCGTCGCACGGACACCACGATCGCCCGGACGCGCGAGCCGTGCGGGTAGGTCTCCCCCGGCACCTGCTCCGCCGGCGGCATGACGCCCTCGACGCTCCCGAGGTCGACGTGGACCATCGAGCGGTCGCGTCCCTGCTGCACGACGCCGGAGATGACGTCGCCCTCGCGGCCCTGGAACTCCCCCAGCACGGCCGCGTCCTCGGCCTCGCGCATCCGCTGGAAGATCACCTGGCGCATCGTCGAGGCGGCCACGCGGCCGAAGTCGCTCGGCGTGTCGTCGTACTCGCGGGCCGCCGGCGGGGGCTGCGGCGGCTCGTCACCCTCGGCTGCCTCGGGCGCCGGGGGCTGCTGCTCGCGCGCCCAGACGGTGACCCGGCCGCTCTTGCGGTCGAGCTCGACGCGAGCGCGCGCCGCCCCGCCCTCCGTGCGCTGGTAGGCCAGCAGCAGCGCGCCCTCGATCGCGTCCACGAGCACGTCGAGCGGGATCTCCTTCTCGCGCTCGAGCGCTCGCAGCGCCGCCATGTCGATGTCCATCAGACCTCGTCCTCGTCCTCGTCGTGCTCGTCCGCGTCGTCGTCCTGGTCGTCCGCGTCGTCGTCCTGGTCGTCCGCGTCGTCGTCGTGGCGGCGGAACTCCACCTGCACCGCACCGCGCCCGAGCTGCTCCCAGGCGGCCTCCACGCGCGTCTCGCCCTCGAGGAGGACGACGCCGTCGTCGCCGGCCTCGACGACGCGCCCGGTGACCCGGCGCACGGTGCCGCCCTCGTCGCGGACGTCGACCGCCACGAGGCGGGTGCGGGCGCGGCGCCAGTGGCGCGGCTCGGTCAGCGGCCGGTCCACGCCGGGGCTGCCGACCTCCAGGAGGTACGGCTGCTCGCCGAACGCGCCGGCGTCGTCCAGCGCGGTGGAGACCGCGCGGGTCGCCTCGGCGGCCTGGTCGAGGGACATGGAGCCGACGGCGTCCTCCGGGAGGTCCACGGTGACCCGCACCACGCGGCGGCGCCCCGCGGGGGTCACGGTGACGGACTCCAGCACGAGACCCGCGGCGGAGACCACGGGGTCCAGGAGCTCCGTGAGCTCCGCCGGCCTGCTCGGGGCGCTGCTCGCCACGACGTCCTCCCGTGTCCAGTTGTGTCCTGCTCCGCCCGGCGCGCTGCCGGGGCGGTCGTGCGGTGGGGGCGCGCTCTCGCGCCCCGCCGGCCGGACGGCCGGGACGAGGAGACTATCCGGCGCCCGGGGCTGCCCCGTCCGGCACGACGGGGGGTCGCCGCGGTCGCCACGCGAGCAGGGCCTGCACGAGCTCCTGCGGCAGCGGCCGGTCCGCGTGGAGGCACACCGGTGACGGCGAGAGCCCCCGCGGGTCCGGGGCCCTGGCGACCTCCACCAGGCCCGAGCGCTCGAGCACCCGGCGCGACGGCGCGTTCGCCTCGACGGCGACGGCCGTCACGGGCAGGTCGGGGCGCACCCGGTGCGCCGCGGTGAGCGCGGCGACGGCGAGCTCGACGCCGTACCCGCGGCCCCAGACGGCGGGCCGGAGGCGGAAGGCGAGGTTCCAGGCGCGGTCGGTCGGCAGGGAGCACCCGCCGATGCCGACCGGCGCTCCGGCTCCCGGCCCCGCGAGCTCCCGCACCACCCACGAGCCGAGCCCGTGCCGGCGCCACCGCTCGACCTGCGTGCGCAGCTGCTCGGCCACCTCGACGGCCGCGCCGGGGCGCAGGGCCGCGTCGAGCTCCCACGTGCGCGGGTCGGTCATGACCCGCTCGTGCAGCACCCCGGCGTCCTCGGCGACCGGCGCGCGCAGGCCCAACCGAGCGGTGGTCGCGTCGTGGAGCGGGCCGTCCAGGCTCCCCGGGCTGCCGGCGCGGTCCGGGACGGGCATGCGCGCACGGTGGCACACGGCCGCCGGCGGGGCCGCGCGCCGCACCGCCGTCACCGGGGCCCCGACCCCGCCCTCGGCGGTGGCCCCCCGGGGCGGGCGCCCGCTGCCCTCCTCGGCCGGCGCGCCGGACGTGGCAGCATCGCGGCGTGCCGAGCCGACCACTCCCCGGGTCGCCGACCCGGCGGCGGGCGCTGGGGCTGCTCGCGCTCGCGGCGCTCGGCGCACCGCTCGCCGGCTGCTCCCGCCTGCCCGCCCTCGACGAGGTGCGGGTCGACCCCGACTGGCCGGGCGCGCCCGCCCCGCCCGTGCCCGACGCGGACGAGCTGGCGCGCCGGGAGGCCGCCGGCGCCGCCGGCGCGCTGCGCGCGTCCGCGGCGCTGCTCGAGCCCGATCCCGCGGCGCTCGCTCCCGCGCTCGCCCTGGTGGTGGACGTCTGCGCCGTCCACCGGGAGCAGCTGGGCGAGCCCGTGGACGCCGCCGCACCGACGGCGACCGCCACGGGTGCGCCGTCGGCCCCGGCGCCGTCCGCGGAGGCGCTGGTGGCGGAGGCGCCGTCGGCGGAGGCGCTGCTGGCCGAGCTCGTCGCCGCGGCGGGGTCGGCGCGCGCGGCCGTGCCGGGCACGTCGCCCGGCCTGGCGCGCCTGCTGACCTCCGTGGCGGCCTCGCGCGCGCTGCTGGCGGAATCGCTCGCCGCGGCCGCCGCCCTGCCGGCACCCGCCGCGCCCCCGCTCCCCGCGCCCGCGGACGGCGACGCCGTCGGCTCGGGCGAGCCCGGGGCGACCGGCGCACCCGTCCCGCGCGGTGCCGCTGCGCTGCTCGACGTCGTCGACGGGCAGCTCGCCGCCTCGCGGGCCGCCGAGGTCGCGGCGGCGGCGCTGGGGGACGACGACCGCGCGCGGGCGCTGGCGCTGCGCGACGCCCTCGTGCTGGAGGCGCAGGCCCTCGCCGGCGCGGTCGCCGGCGGGCCGACCCCGGTCCCCGCGCCGGGGTACGCGCTTCCCGGTCCGGTCACGGGTCCCGAGGACGCGGTGGGCCTCGTCGTCGTCGTGCTGGAGCGCCTCGCCGCGACCGCCCTCGAGGCCGTGCCCGCGCTCGACGGCGAGGAGCGCCTGCTCGCCGCCGACGTGCTCGCCCGCACCTCCGTCACGGCGGCCGCGTGGCGGCCGCGCCCGGCCGACGCGGCGACCCTCGCGCTGCCGGGCACCGCCGCGCCGTAGCGCACCGGGCGGGACGGGCCGTCGGCTCGCGCGCCCGTCGGGCTACGCCAGGCCGAGCACGTCGGCGGTCAGGCGCACCACGAGCGCGCTGACGACCACGAGGAAGACGACGCGCACGAACCGGCTGCCCCGGGCGACGGCGGTGCGGGCGCCCACGTAGCCGCCGGCGACGTTGGCGAGCGCCATGAGGACGCCGAGGCCCCAGACGACGTGGCCCTGCGGGACGAAGACGATCAGGGCCCCCAGGTTCGTGGCCACGTTGACGACCTTGGCCGTGGCGGTCGCGCGCAGGAACGCCAGACCCAGCACCCCGACCAGACCGAAGACGAGGAAGGTGCCGGTGCCCGGCCCCAGCAGGCCGTCGTAGGCGCCGATCGCCGCGCCCAGGAGCGCCGCCGCGGCGACCTCCCGGGCACCGGCCAGGCGCTGGGTAGTGATCTCCCCGAGCTTCGGCTTGGCCACCACGACGACGAGGACGACGACGAGCGCAACCAGCACCAGGGGCGTCAGCGCCTCCCCGGGCAGCGAGGACGCCAGCGCGGCACCGCCGGCCGCCCCGGCGAGGGCGAGCAGCGCCATCGGGACGGCGGTGCGCGCCGACGGCCGCGACTCCTCGGGGACGCGCCGCAGGTACGTGGCGGCGCTCACGCTCGTCCCGGCGATGCCCGCGAGCTTGTTGGTCGCCAGCGCCTGCACCGGCGCGATGCCCGGGACGAGCAGCAGCGCGGGGAGCTGGACCAGCCCGCCGCCGCCGACCACCGCGTCGACCCAGCCGGCGGTCGCCGCGGCGAGGACGAGCAGGAGCACCGTGCCGAGAGCGAGGTCCGCGGGGAGCAGACCCGGTCCGGCACCGGTGCTCGCCGTCCCCGCGAGGGCGCCGGCCAGCACGGGGACGACCCCGCTCAGGAGGGGCCGCCGGACGACCCGTCGGGGACGTCGCTGCCGTGCTCGCCCACGTGCTCGCCGCGCACGGCGGCCAGGACGGCGCCGGTCGTGGAGCCGCCGACGGCGACCTCGGCGACCTCGCCCGTGCGGCGGTCCTCGAGCTCGACGACGCCGTCCGCGAGCCGCTTGCCGACGCGCACGACGAAGGGCATGCCGAGCAGCTCGGCGTCCTTGAACTTCACGCCCGGGGAGACCTTCGGCCGGTCGTCGAGCAGCACGTCGAGCCCGGCGGCGACGAGGTCGCTGCTCAGCTGCTCGGCGTAGGCGACGACGTCCTCGCCCTTGCCGGCCGCGACGACGTGCACCTGCGCCGGGGCGATCGCGGCGGGCCAGACGAGGCCCTTCTCGTCGGCGCCGGCCTCGGCGACGGCGGCCAGCGCCCGGCTCACCCCGATGCCGTAGGAGCCCATGGTCACGGTGACCTGCTTGCCGTTCTGGTCCAGCACCGTGAGCCCGAGGGCCTCGGCGTACCGGCGGCCGAGGGCGAAGATGTGGCCCATCTCCATGCCGCGGGCCAGCTCCAGCGGGCCGGAGCCGTCCGGCGCCGGGTCGCCCGCGCGCACCTCGGCGGCCTCGACGACGCCGTCCGCGGTGAAGTCGCGCCCGGCGACGAGGTCGAGGACATGCCGGCCGTCGGCGTCGGCGCCGGTGACCCAGCGCGTGCCGTCGACGACGCGCGGGTCGAGCAGGTAGCGGACCGTCGAGGCGGCGCGCTCGCCGTCCTCGCCGAGGGGCGCGTTGGGGCCGAGGACGCCGGGGCCGAGGTAGCCCTTGACCACCTCGGGGTGCGCGGCGAAGTCGGCGGCCTCGAACGGCGCGACGGTCGCCGGGGCGAGCACGGCCTCCAGGCGCGTCGTGTCGACCTCGCGGTCGCCGGGCAGGCCGACGGCGAGGGGCTCGCGGCGCCCGTCCGGGTGGACGAGCACGACGAGCACGTTCTTCAGCGTGTCGGCCGCCGTCCACGGGCGGTCGTCGCGGGGGTGGGCCTGCTGCAGGTGCGCGACGAGCGTGTCGATCGTCGGCGTCCCCGGCGTGTCCTCGACGTGGCTGGCGGGGAGCCCGTCGAACGGCACGGGCCCGGGCGCCGTCGTCGTGACCGCCTCGACGTTGGCGGCGTACCCGCCCGCCGAGCGCACGAAGGTGTCCTCCCCGACCGGGGTGGGGTGCAGGAACTCCTCCGACATCGAGCCGCCCATGGCCCCCGACATGGCCTTGACCGCGACCACCTCGAGCCCGAGGCGCGCGAAGACGCGCAGGTAGGCGTCGCGGTGGAGCGCGTAGCTGCGCTCGAGGCCGGCGTCGTCGACGTCGAAGGAGTAGGCGTCCTTCATGACGAACTCGCGCCCGCGCAGGAGGCCGGCGCGCGGGCGCGCCTCGTCGCGGTACTTCGTCTGCACCTGGTAGGCGATGAGCGGCAGGTCCTTGTACGAGGAGTACAGGTCCTTCACCAGGAGCGTGAAGACCTCCTCGTGCGTCGGCGCCAGCAGGTAGTCCCCGCCCCTGCGGTCCTGGAGGCGGAAGATGCCGTCGCCGTAATCGGTCCAGCGGCCGGTGGCCTCGTAGGGCTCGCGCGGCAGCAGCGCCGGGAAGAGCACCTCCTGGCCGCCGATGCCGTCCATCTCCTCGCGGACGACGCGCTCGACGTTGCGCAGCACGCGCAGCCCGAGCGGCAGCCACGTGTAGATGCCCGGCGCGGCGCGGCGGATGTAGCCCGCCCGCACCAGGAGCTTGTGGCTCGTGACCTCCGCCTCGGCGGGGTCGTCCCGCAGCGTTCGCACGAACAGGGACGACATCCGCAGCAGCACGTCGGCGAGGCTACTGCGCCCCGGGACGCCCGGCGCCCGGCGCCCGGCCCGCGGAGGGCGCCCGCGCGCGGCGGCTCGACCGCTCCCCGTCCGGCTCCGGGCCCCGGGGTCGACGGCTGACCCGTCCGGGTGACCTCGCGCCCGGTCCGGGGGGCGCCGCGCCGGGCTGCCGATCAGGCCCTCGAGACGGAGGCCGCTCCTGGCCGCAACGACGAGCGCCAGCGACCGCGGAGGACGACGTGAGCACGACCGAGGACCACCGCCCCCCCGCCCGGGCGCGCTACGCCGCCGCCGGGCGGGGCCGCCTGCGCGCCGCCGCGGCCGTGACCGCCGTGCTCGTCGCGGTGGCCGGCCTCGTCGCGGTGGAGGGGGTCGCCCCCGGCGGCACGGCGTCGGCCGCCTCGTCCGAGGATCTCGTGGTGGACGACACGAGCCGCTCCGGGGCGGCCGCCTTCGCCTTCACGTCGGGCTGGTGGACCAGCCGCGGACCGGGTCGGGTCGGCGGCACCGACCGCACGAGCGCCTCGATCCACGACGTGGCCACGATCACCTTCGTGGGCACGGGCGTCGAGCTGCGGGGGGCGACCGGACCGGACCGCGGCCGCGCGCGGGTCCAGGTCGACGGCGGCCGGCACGACGTCGTCGACCTGTACTCCCCCACCCGCCAGGACGACCGCCCCCTCACTCGCGTCGAGGGGCTGCCGCACGGACGGCACCAGGTCACGCTGCAGCTGACGGCCGACCGGGCCCCCGCCTCCACCGGCCGGCGGGCGTCGCTCGACTCGGTCCGGGTGCTGGGCCACGCGGCGTCCGCGACGACGACGCCCCTCCCGGCCGCGCCGACCCCGTCCACCACCTTCGTCACGCGATCGGGGGCCGACCTCGTCCTCGACGGCTCGCCCTTCCGCTTCGCCGGCGCCAACGTCTACTGGCTGGGCCTCGACGACAACATCCGTGACGCCGGCGGCCGCCCCACCCAGCCGTCGCGCTGGCGCATCGACCGGGCGCTCGACGCCGCGAGGGCCTCCGGCGCCACGGTGGTCCGCTCGCACACCCTGGGCATCTCGGTCGGCTGTGCGGAGTGCTTCTCGCCCAGCCGCGGCGTGTACCGGGAGTCGGCGCTCGCGGCCGCGGACTACGCGGCGGCCGCGGCGAAGCAGCGCGGCCTGCGGCTGGTCGTGCCCCTCGTCGACCAGTGGCGCTGGTACCACGGCGGGATGGGCGAGTTCACGGCCCGCAACGGCTTCCCGTCCGTCCCCGACCGCTCGCGGACGGCGGCGAACGACCCGGAGCAGCGCGCCGCCGAGTCCCACTTCTACAGCGACCCGGCCACCCGCGCCGACTTCCGGGAGTACGTCGCCCGCCTGCTGGAGCACGTCAACCCGCACACGGGCCTGCGGTGGAAGGACGACCCCGTCTTCCTCGCCTGGGAGACGGGCAACGAGCTGTGGACCGCCCCGACCTCCTGGACGGGTGATCTCGCCCGGTACCTCAAGGTCGACCTCGGGGTGCGGCAGCTGGTCGCCGACGGGTCGGCTGCGGACGGCATGACGGTCGCCCGCGCGGCGCTGGACTCGCCGCACGTGGACGTCGTCGGCGGGCACTTCTACCCCGTCGACGTCGCCTGGGCGGTCCGGGACGCCCGCACCGCGAGAGCGCACGGCAAGGCCTACGTGGTCGGCGAGTTCGACTGGACCGACGCGTCGGCGACGCGCTCGCTCCTGGCCGCGGCGGAGCAGGAGGGGATGGCGGGAACCCTCTACTGGTCGCTCATCCCGTACGCGGAGGACGGCGTCCCCGTCCCGCACGACGACGGCTTCGCCATGTACTGGCCCGCGACGACGACGGCGATGGCCGCCGTCCAGGAGGTGCTGACCTCGCACGCGGCGCGGATGGCCGCCCTCTGCCGGGCCTGACCCTGCATCGCCCGGCGTCACCCGGAGGGAGGACCAGACCGGGGCGGCAGCGGCCCCGAAGAGACCGGGCGGGCTCCCGCCGTCCGTACCATGTGCGGTCGAGCCGACGGCGCCTCGACCCACGCGCCCACGCCACCTGGAGGCCCGCTCCGTGAGCCCGACCGCCGCGCCACCCGCGACCGGGCCGCAGCCTTCGACATCTCCGTCCGGTCTGCGCAGGATCGTCACGATCAGCGCGTCCCTCGTGTCGACGCAGGCGGTCACGAGCGTCCTCGGCCTCCTCTTCTGGGCGCTCGCCGCACGGTCCTTCACGGTCGAGGCCGTCGGGGTGGCCGGTGCGTCCGTGGCGGCGATGAGCCTCATCGGCGCCCTCGGCACCGTCGGGCTGGGGACGCTGCTGATCAGCCGCATCCCGCAGACCGACCAGGGCTCGCGTCGCGTCCTGGTGCGCACCGCGCTCGCGGTGGCGGGTGGTGCCGCCACGCTGCTCGCCGTGGTGGTGCCGCTGGTGGCCATCCACGTCGTCGGCGCGCAGGCGCTGGAGCAGGTCGCCGGAGGCCCCGGGCGCGCAGCCCTCTTCGCGGTCGGCACCGGCCTGATGGCGGTGGCGATCGTGGTCGACCAGGCGGTGCTCGTCCTCGGGTCCGGCGCCATCCAGCTGCAGCGCAACGCCGTCGCGAGCGCGGTCAAGGTCCTCGCGCTGCTGGCGCTGGCCGCGCTCGGCGCCCAGGACGGCATGGCCGTCTTCGCCGCCTGGGCGGTGGGGACCCTCGTCTCCCTCCCCGTGGTGGCGTGGCGCACCCGGGGCGGTCGAGCCCTGGAGTCGGGGCGGCGGCTCCTCGACCCGTCGTCCCTGCGCGGCCTGGGACGAGCGGCGGCCGGCCACCACGCCCTCAACACGACCCTGCAGGCACCGCTCCAGCTGCTGCCCGTCCTCGTCGTCGTGCTGCTGTCGACGGGCGACAACGGCCTGTTCTCCACGGCCCTGCAGCTGACGGGCTTCGTCTTCGCCCTGCCGTACGCCCTCGCCGTCGGGCTGTTCGCCGCAGCCGAGAACGACCCGCGCCAGGTGCTGAGCAAGATGCGGGTGACGATCCCCCTGGGGCTGGGGGTCAGCGCGCTGGCCGTCCTGGCGCTCCTCCCGCTCGCCCCGCTGGTGCTGTCGCTCTTCGGGGAGGTGTACGCGGACGAGGGCGCAGACGTGCTGCGGCTGCTCGTCCTGGCCGGGATGCCCTTCGTCGTCAAGGACCACTTCGTCGCGCTGCGCCGCACCCAGGGGCGGACGCTGGGCGCCACCGGTGTCCTGCTCGCCTTCAGCGCCGTCGAGCTCCTGGCGGCCGCCGCCGGCGCCCGGGCCGGCGGGCTCGAGGGTCTCGTGGTCGCCTGGCTCGTCGTCGTCTACGTCCAGGCCGTCGTGCTGGTGCTGCCGCTGTGGTCCGCCGCGCGGCGCGCGCGCGCGGGCGGTCGGGACGCGCCCGCCGGCGACCCCTCCGCCGCAGCCGTCGTGGGCGGCTCGGAGAGCGCCGGCGCCGCTCTCCTGCTCGACGCGGTGACCTCCCGGGAAGCAGTCGCACCTCCCGCCGGGACGACGCCGGAGCCCGCGACCGGCGAGGCCCCACCGGTGGCGACCGAGGTCGCGGCCGGCCCGGCGGACCGATCTTCGCGGCAGGGCGGCGCCGCTGCCGCCCGTCGGGTCGCGGCGCGCGCCGCCGCCACGGGTCCTGGGGCCTGGGTCTTCGCCACCGCCCTCGGCCTCCTGGCGACCGCGCTGGCCGTCACCGAGGCGCGGGGTCAGGGCGACACCGCCACCGCGAGCGCGGCCTGGGTCCTCGGGCTGGTCCTGATGGTGGCCCCGGCCGCCGTCGTCGTCCTCCTGCCCGGCGTGCGCCGGTCGACGCTCGTGGCGGTCGCGCTCGCCATGGCCCTCACCCTGCAGGTGAGCCGGCTCGTGCTGTACCCGACCCGCTTCATGTTCCACGACGAGCTCATCCACGCGACCGTCCTGCGCCAGATCGACGACACGGGCCGTCTGGGCTCGGACAACCCGCTGCTGCCCATCACCGGCTTCTACCCCGGTCTGGGCATCGCCACCCACGCGGTGACCTCCCTGACCGGCGTCGGCGACCACCTCGCGTCCGTCGTGGTGCTGCTGGCCGCCCGGCTCGTCCTGACCCTCGCCCTCCTCGGGGTGGTGCGGCACCTCACCGGCTCCACGCGCGTGGCCGCCGGGGCCGTCGTCCTGTACGCCTGCAACCCGCAGATGCTCTTCTTCAACTCCCAGTTCTCCTACCAGACCCTCGCCCTGCCGCTGGCCGTGCTGGTGGTCCACCTGCTCGCGACGCGCCGGCGGGACTCCTGGTCCGCCATCGTGCCGGCGCTCCTGGCGCTGGCGGCCGTCGTCGCCACCCACCACGTCACCACGGTGCTCGTGGTCCTCGCCCTCGCGGCGTGGTCCGCGACGGCCCTCGTGCTGCGGCGACGGGAGGGTCACCGGGAGGCGCTCCTGCTGGCCGGGACCGCGGTGGTCGGCGCCGGTCTCTTCGCCCTCTCCCTGGCCCGGCCCGGCAACACCCTCGCGAGCTACCTCGGGGCCATCGCCACCAGCTCCGGCGAGAGCCTGAGCGCGCTCAGCCGGGGCGAGCGCACGCGCGAGGCCCTCTTCGCGAACTCCGCCGGCTCCACCAGCCAGCCCTGGGAGCAGGTCCTCCTCGTCGCCGCCGTCCTCCTGACGGCGGCTGTCCTCGTCCCCGCCGTCCTGGCCGCCCGCACGTGGGTGCGCCGACGCGTCACGCTCGCGGTGCTGCTGGTGCTCGTCACCCTCCTGTGGCCCGTCGTGCCGGGCGGGCACCTGACCCACGCGACGGCTGAGGTCGGCGACCGGGCCGCGGGCTTCGTCTACGTCGGGGCCGCCTTCCTCGTGGCGTGGTGGGCGCTGCGGCGGCGGCGCCCGCTCTGGGTCGTCCCCCTCGGCGCCGCGGGCGTGGTCGTGGCGTTCCTCGGGGGCGTGGTCCTGGGTGCGGGACCCGTCACCGGGCAGCTGCCGGGTCCGTTCCGCATCTCCGCGGACGCGCGCAGCGTCGACGAGACCAGCGTCGCGGCCGCCGAGTGGATGGCGGAGAACCTGCCGCCCGGCACGCGCGTCTACGCCAACCGCGTCAACGGCCTGCTCGCCGCCTCCGACGGCGGGATGTACACCGTGCGCAACATCAGCACGGAGGTGGACGCCTCGCGCCTGCTCCTCGACCCCCAGGTGACGCCCGGCGACGCCGAGCTGGTCCAGCGGGCGGGCATCCGCTACCTGGTCGTCGACCGCCGGGACGCCAACGGCCTGCCCAACCAGCAGGTCTACGTGGAGAACGGCGAGTTCGGCCAGGCGGGCCGCACCGAGCCGGTGCCGCTCGCGGCGCTCACGAAGTTCGACGACGTCCCCGGTGTCGACCGCATCTACGACAACGGCGCGATCAGCATCTACGACCTGGAGGCGCTCGACAGTGACCGCTGAGACGATGGCCGAGGACCGGGCGGACGCCGGTGGGCACCGGGCCGCCGGAAGGCGCGGTGCGCGCCGACCGAGGGCCGCGGGCGTCGCCGGCGCGCTCGTCCTCGCCGCGGTCCTGGCCGTGCTGCTGCACGCCCCGACCCCCGTGAGAGCGCTGCTCGTGGCGGCGGCTGTCGCCGTGGTGGCCCGGGTGGGCGCCCGACGGCGCGGGCGCGGGCGCGGGCGCGCCGACGCCGTGCTCCTGGCGGTCGGGGGCGCGGTCGTCGCCACCGTCCTGACGGGCGTGGTCCTGGATCTGCTGCGCATCCCGCTGGGCGAGACGTCGTGGACGCTGTCGCTCGCCGTCGTGGGCCTCGCCGTCCTCGTCGCCGACGTCGCGCGCCCGCCGGTCGAGGTGGAGCCTCGTGCGACCCCGGTCGGCGGGTCGCCGGCCGCGACCCGCGCCGGCGGGCGGCTGGCGGTCTGGGGCGCCCTGGTCGCCGTCGTCGTCGCCGTGTCCGTCCACGCCTCCGTCCGCTCTCTCTCCTCCCTCGAGGGCCCCTCCTTCGAGGCCTCTCTGGTCTCGGTCGAGGGCGTCAGCGCCCGGGTCCTCATCTCCTCCGAGGCCGGCACCGGTCCCCTCGAGATCCGCTCCGACCCCGGCACCGGGTCGACGCTCAGCTACCCCGTGCTCGAGGTCCCCGCGGGCGGCAGCACGACGACCGAGGTGCTCGTGCCCGAGCGGGGCCGCACGACCATCACGGTCAGCGACCCGGGGAGGGCGCAGCCGCTGCGCACGCTGGTGGTGGACCGGTGAGCGCGCGCGCGCCCCGGGTGCTGCAGGTCGTGCAGCGCTTCTTCCCGGAGCTGGGCGGGACGGAGACGCACGTCGCCGAGGTGGCCGGGCGCCTGGTGCGCTCCGGCGAGCTCGACGTCACGGTCCTCGCCACGGACCGCAGCGGGCGCCTGCCGCGGCAGGAGGTCGTGGGCGGCGTCCCCGTGGTCCGTCGCCGCTCCTGGCCCCGGGAGGCCGACCTCTACCTGAGCCCGGGCATCGTGCCCGTCATCGCCCGCGGGGGGTGGGACCTCGTCCACTTCCAGGGCGTCCACACCCTCGTACCGCCCCTCGGCATGCTCGCGGCTGCGCTGTCCCGCACGCCGTACGTCCTCACCTTCCACAGCGGCGGCCACTCCTCGCCCTCGCGCACGGCGGTCCGCGGCGCGCAGTGGGCCGCGCTGACACCGCTGCTGCGCCGCGCCGACCGCCTCGTCGCGGTCAGCCGCTTCGAGCGCAGCCGCTTCTCCCAGGCCGCCGGCATCGACCCCGGGCGCTTCACGGTGATCCCCAACGGCGGCGCCCTGCCACCCGTGCCGGGCGACGTCGTCCCCGTGCCGGGGCGCATCGTGTCCAGCGGGCGCCTCGAGCGCTACAAGGGGCACCACCGGGCCGTCGCCGCCCTGCCCGCCGTGCGACGCCAGGTGCCGGGCGCGCACCTCGTGGTCCTCGGCAGCGGGGAGTTCGAGGGCGAGCTGCGGCGCCTGGCCGACCGCGCGGGCGTCGCCGATGCCGTGGAGATCCGCTCCCTGCCACCCGCCGACCGGTCGGCGATGGCCCGCGAGCTGGCGTCCGCCTCGGTGATGGCGGCGATGTCGAGCTACGAGGCCCACCCCGTGGCCGTCATGGAGGGGGTCACCCTCGGGCTCCCGGTCGTCGGGCTGGACGTCGCCGGCATCGGCGACCTCGTGGAGGACGGGCTCGTCGCCGGGGTGCCCGAGGACGCCGACGACGACGCGGTCGCGGCAGCGCTCGTCACGGCCCTGCGGGCCACGGCCGCCCGCGGCCCGGTGCCGCACACCCCCCTGCCCGTGGAGCTGCCCACCTGGGAGACGAGCGCCGAGGCGCTGGCGCAGGTGTACCGCGACGTGCTCGCCCGTCGGGGACGGCCGTGACGCCCGCGCGCCCGCTGCGCGTGGTGCACGTCATCACGACGCTGGTCACCGGCGGCGCCGAGCGCCAGCTCGAGACCCTCGTGGCGCGCTCGGGGGCCTCGACGCGCACCGTCGCCCTGTACGGCGGCGGGCCCGTCGCGGACAGCATCCGGCGCGACGGCGGGGTGGTGGACGTGCTCGGCATGGACGGGTGGCGCAAGGCCCTCGCCGTCCCCCGCCTGGCCGTCCGCCTCCGCCGGCTGCGCCCGGACGTCGTGCACGTGCACCTGCTCTCCGGGCAGCTCTGGGGCATCCCGGCGGCGCGGCTCGCGGGCGTGCCGGTCGTCGTCTCGACGGAGCACTCCCTCATGGACGGCACGATCGAGGGCCGCCCTCGCTCGTGGTGGCTGGGAGCGCTGTACCGCCTGCTCGAGCGCGGCACCTCGGTGACCGTGGCCGTCTCCGCGACCACCGCCGAGCGGCTGGAGGGGTGGGGCGTCCCGCCCGACCGCGTCGTGGTGGTCGAGAACGGCATCGACTTCGCCGCGCTGCGCCCCGGCGCCGAGGCCCGGCAGCGTGTGCGCGCCGAGCTCGGGGTGGCGACCGATGACCTCGTCCTCGGCCTCGTGGGGCGCCTGGACCCGGTCAAGCGCGTGGACGAGGCGCTGCGCGCCACGGCCCCGCGCCTGCGTGCGGGAGGTGCGGTGATGGTCGTCGTCGGGACCGGACCGCTGAGGAACCGGCTCGAGGCGCTGGCGGGCGACCTGGGCGTCGGGGGCAGCGTCCGATTCCTCGGCGCTCGGGGTGATGTGCCGGACGTGCTCGCGGCGATGGACGTCCTCGTCAGCGCCTCGAGGGACGAGACCTTCGGCATGGCGGTCGTCGAAGCCCTCGGCAGCGGGCTGCCGGTGGCCTACGCCCAGTGCCCGGCGGTGGACGAGGTCGGCGGCGCGCCCGCTGCTCACCAGGTGCGCAGCAACGGGGCGATGAGCACGGCCGAGCAGCACGTGGAGGAGCTCGCCGAGGCGCTGGAGGGTGCGGTCGTCGACGCGGCCGCCCCCCGCCGCCCGGCTCCGGACCGCCTGGTCGAGCGCTACGGCGCCGACTCCGCGGCGGCAGCGGTCGACGCCCTCTACGCACGGCTGCTGGCCGAGCGCGTCCGGGGCCCGCGGCGGTCTGCGCGCGGTGGTCGGCGGGCGGCGCGGGGCTGACCCGCTCCGCGACGGTCGGCGCGCCCCGGTCGGACGCCCTCACCCGGAGCCGCTCGAGGAGCTCGTTCCTCCGTCTCGGTGACGCCCGCCCGGACGACGACCCTCGCGGCAGCACGGGGGACACGATGAGCAGGGCCGCCGCCGGCGGCTGAGGAGGAGGAGTGCACGACGTGGCGGTGGACCAGGGGACGGACCGAGCGGCGGGGCGGTCCGCGCGCGAGGGAGACGGCCCACCGGGAGGGCTCGTCCTGGCCTCGCGGGGGGACGCCCTGACCCCCTACCTCTTCGCGGCGGTCGGCCGCCGGTACGACGTCGCCGCCCACCTGAGCCCGGAGCTCACGCGGATCCAGCGGCTCGCGGTCGCCGCCACCACCTTCCGGCCCCGGCGGGAGGACTGGGCCGAGCGCTTCTACAAGAGCAGCTGGGCGTACGCGCTCCGCTCGTCGAACGCCGTCCGACGCCTGGAGCGCCTCGCGGCGCCCAGCACCCCGGTCCTGCAGGTCCACGCGCTCTTCGAGGTGGCCGGCGCGCCGACCCTGCTCTACGTGGACTGCACGCACCGCCAGTCCGCCGAGGGGTGGGCGCCCTGGAACCCGCTGGCGGGCGCGGACCTGGAGGCCTGGTACGCCCGCGAGCGCGCCGCCTACCGCGGCGCCGAGCACCTGTTCGCCTTCAGCCGGGCCACCCGCACCTCGCTGGTCGAGGACTACGGGGTCGATCCCGCGCGCGTCTCCGTCGTGGGCGCCGGCGTCAACGCGCACGAGCTGCCCGCACCGGCCGCCCGGCGCGCCCCGGGCAGCAGGGGCCCCGTCCTCCTCTTCATCGGCAACGACTTCGAGCGCAAGGGCGGGCACCTGCTCCTGCAGGCCTTCGAGCGGGTCCGCGAGGTGCACCCGGGCGCGCGCCTGCAGCTGGTCGGGACGCGCCCGTCCCACCTAGACGTCCCCCCGGGCGTCGAGGTGCTCGGGCGGGTGCACGAGCGCGCCGTCGTCCACCGGCTGTACGAGGAGGCCGACCTCTTCGTCCTGCCGTCCCTGTTCGACCCGTTCCCCCTCGTGCTCATCGAGGCCATGGCGCACGGCCTCCCCGTGGTCACGAGCGACAGCTGCGGCATCCCGGACATGCTCACCGACGGCGTCGAGGGGCGGATCGGGCCCCGCGGCGACGTCGACGCGCTCACCGACGCGCTCGTGAGAACGTTGGCGGACCCGGCCGCCGCAGCGGCCGCGGGCAGGGCCGGTCGCCGGCGGGTCGTCGAGGAGCTCACATGGGACCGGGTCGTCGAGCGCATGGCGCCCGCTCTCGACCTCGCGCTGGGGGAGTCGTCGCGGCGGTCGCCCTCGTCCTGACCTCGGCGGTCGCCTGCGCCGGCCCGGACGAGTCGTTCGTCGAGCGGGACGGGGACCGGTTCGTCGCCGGGGGCGAGCCGTACCGCTTCGTGGGCGTGAACCTCTACGACGCCGCCGCCTCGGACGTCTACAGCTGCAACCCCGCGGGACGGCTCACCGACGTCGAGCTCGCCGCGACCTTCGAGCAGCTGCGCGAGAAGGGTGCGGGCGTGGTCCGCTTCTGGGCCTTCCAGAGCTACACCGAGGGCGGGCGGGACTTCTCGGGCGTCGACCGCGTGCTGCGGGCCGCCGAGGACGCAGGGCTCCGCGTCATGCCGGTCCTCGAGGACGGGCCGGGCGACTGCTCGACGGGAGAGGAGGACGTCCCGCTCGACCAGGTCGAGAGCGACAGCTGGTACACCGAGGGGTACCGGGAGCCCCTGGGCACGGCGCGGCTCTCGTTCCGGGACTACGCCGCCCTGGTGGCCGAGCGCTACGCGGACGAGCCGGTGGTGGCCGCCTGGACCCTCGTCAACGAGGCCGAGACCCCTCGGCGGACGAGCGAGGACCGGAGCGTCCTCGTGTCCTTCGCCCAGGACGTGGGGGCCGTGGTGCACGAGGCTGCGCCGCACCACCTCGTGACTCTGGGCACCCAGGGCAACGGCGCCCCCGGCGGCAGCGGCACCGACCTGCGCGAGGTGTACGAGCTGCCGGAGATGGACTTCGTCGAGGTCCACGACTGGGCCTTCTACGGCGACGACGAGTCCGCGATGCCCGGCGGGGAGGCCGGCCGGCCGCCGTCCGTCGACGACGCCCGGTGCCGGCGCACGGACGCCCCCGTCGGATGCGCCTTCGCGATCGCCGCCGAGCTCGGGAAGCCCCTGGTCGTCGGCGAGGTGGGCATCACGGCGCAGGACGAGCGCGGTCGCGAGCGCCGCGCCCGGCTCCTGGCAGACAAGGGCCGTGCGGCGCTGGACGCCGGGGCCTCCGGATACCTGCTGTGGCACTGGAGCCGTGAGGACACCGACGGCTACGACATCGGTCCCGGCGACCCGGCGCTCGACGTGCTCGGCGAGCTGGCCCGCACCGCCGAGGAGGCCTCGGACCCGTCTTCGTAGCCCTCACGAGCCGAACCCGTCGGCCCGGTGCCGGCGTCGGGAGGGCCGGCACCGGGCGGCGGCCTGCCGCCGCAGGAGCGCGACGAGGAGCCGGCCTAGGCGGGCCCCTGGTCCCACGACGAGACGCCCACAGAGGTCAGGACCCGCCCGTAGCGCTCCACCGTCCTGGACCAGCTGTGCGGGTCCGCGTACCGCTCGCCGCGCCGGTCGACCAGCTCGACCAGGGCGGAGCGCAGGGCATCGACGTCCCCGGGGGGCGCGAAGCGGACGCCCTCGTAGTCCCCGGCCGCCTCGACGAGCCCGCCGACGGCGCTCACCACGACGGGGAGCCCGGAGCTCATGGCGATGTGCAGCGGTCCGGAGGACGAGGAGCGGCGGTACGGGAGGACGACGCCGTCGGCCCGGGCGAAGACCTCCGACACCTCGGCATCGGTGACGTAGCGGTTGACGACGTCGATGCGGTCGCGGACCGGGCTGCGGCCGATGGCCTCGAGAGGGGCGGTCCACCCCTCCCACGTCTCGCCGACGACGAGGAGGCGGACGCGGCGGCCGACCTCGTCGGGAAGCCCCTCGAACGCCGCGACGAGGTCCTCGACCCCCTTGTACGGACGGATGACGCCGAAGTACAGGAGGGTGAAGGGGTCCTCGACCGTGCTGGTGCGACTCCCCTCCCCCGGCGAGGGGATCTCGCCCGCCGGCGCCGCCGGTCCGGTGCCCACGTGGTCGTACGGCCCGTGAGCCACGAGCGTGGCGTCCGCGCGGTCGAGGTGGTAGGCGCGCACGAGGAGGTCGAGGTCGTACTCGGAGTGGACGACGTGGGCGTCGACCATCCGCAGGAGCGCCTTCATCGCGAACCTCACGTACCGGGCCACCCCGGGGATGCGCGCCTCCCCCGTGTCCTGGACCTCGTGCCACTCCATGACGACCCGGGCGCCGCGCCGTCGAGCGAGCAGGGCGAGCATCACGTAGCTGTGGAGGACGGCACCGGTCCACCACTGCAGCACCACGACGTCCGGCGAGCGGCGGCCGACGAACCTCGCGGCACGGAGGGCCGACGCGCCCCAGAACCAGTCGAGGCCGTCGAGCACGTCGACCTCGGGCACGTAGTCCAGGTCGTTGACGCGCGTCCCGACGCGCGCCCTGCCCGGGTACAGCGCGCGTGGGACGAGGCGGCGCATGAGGAGGGCGCTCGTGGTGGCCCGCGTGGACAGGGCGTTCGCGAGGCGACAGGTGTAGTAGCTGATGCCCGAGGTGAACATCCACCCCGCCCCGACGACGAGCACGGACGGGGGGCCGGGGGCCTCACCAGGCGCCCGGGGCGCGGGGGCCGTCCCCGTCACCGGGCCTCCTGGCTGGTGGGGGCCAGCCGGCGGGGCTCCGGGGCCACGGCGTGCCGCTCGCGCTGGGCGTCGTCCGCCCGGTGCTGGCGCTCACGCTCGGTCGGGTCCTCGGCGGCCGCTGAGGCGACGGTGAGGTCGACGTGGTCGGTGCGCAGGCCCTGGGGCAGGACCTCGGCCGCGGGGACCTCCACCACCGGCGGCTCGATCCCCCGCGGCGACGCGCCACCTCGGCGGAGGCGCTCGCGCAGGATGGTCCTCAGCACCCGGAAGCCGTCGCGGAAGGTGTTGAGGTTGCTCTCGCCGTGGATCCGTTCCTTCTCCACGCTCGGCACCTCGTGGATGACGAGACCGGCCGCGGCGATGCGGCAGTTGATGAGCGTCTCGATCTCGAAGCCGTCGCCCCACACGGGGTCAGCCCCGGCCGAGGCGGGGACGGAGACGACGGGGAGGATGTCGCGCCAGAAGGCGTTGTACCCGTAGCAGAGGTCGGTGTAGCGGGTGCGGAACAGCGTGTTGACGACCAGGGTCAGTCCCCGGTTGCCCGCGTCGCGGAGGACGGTGATGTCCTCGCTGCCCCCCGCGGCGAGCACACGGCTCCCCTTCGCGAAGTCGGCGCCCGCCTCGAGAGCCGCCACGTACGCGGGGATCTCGTCGGCGTCGGCGGAGCCGTCCGCGTCGAACATCACGACGACGTCGCCCGTCGCGTTCTCGAAGCCGACGGCGAGGGCGTTGCCCTTGCCCCGACGCGTCTGCTGGAGGAGGCGCGCGTCCGGTCGCACGCGCCGGACCACGTCCGCGGTGTCGTCCGAGGAGTGGCCGTCGACGACGAGGATCTCGTGCACGGCAGGGAGCTGCGGGAGGACGACCTCGAGATTGCGGGCCTCGTTGCGGGCCGGGACGACGATGGTCACGCTCGGGGTGGCCGTCCGCTCCGGTCGAACCCACTGCGACCTGACATGACGGAGCGTGCTCATGAGTGGCACCTTTCGGCGAGGAGGGCAGAGCCTTCGCTCACACGCCGTCGGGATCGCGAAGGAGGCGGCGCGGCAGGCGACGACTCCGGGACCGAGAGTAGTGGCGTGCAGTCGCCCCTGTTCGGCGCTCGCGCTGACCCGGATGGGTCAACTTCACCGGACGTCGCGTCCAGCGGCGGGTCGGATCTACGCTGAGTGAGCAACCCCGACGATGTGTGAGGACGACATGCGATCCGCCGCCCGCCGCACCGCGACCGCATGCCGGTGCGGGCACGACCGTGACACCCACGAGCACTTCCGCCGCGGGTCGGACTGCGGCGCCTGCGGCGCCCGGACCTGCCCCTCCTACGGGCCCTCCGCGCGGCGGTCCGCGGTCGTCGACCGACTCCTGCGCAGGAGCGCGACAGCGATGACGAGCCCGCGACGCTGACGCCGCCCCGGCGCTCTGGTGGGGCGCCGGGCCGCGGGCTCGGGCGCACCCTCTTCGCCGCACCGGTGCTCGCGCACGGTCACGGTGCAGCATGCTGTGGCAACCGGGCTGCGTGGTCGCGCTGCCCGTCGGTCACGGAGGGACACCATGGACGAGCGCATGAGCACCCCATCCCGACACGGCGCCACGGGTCGCGTCGGGCGGCCCGCGCGACGCGGCGTCGTGGTCCTGCCCCTCCTCGCCGGGGCGATCGGGCTCGGCTCCTCCCCGGCGCTGGCCTCAGGCGCCCCCGCGGCCGAGACGTCCGTCCGGGCGGCCCACCTCGTGCCGGGTCTCGAGGGGATGGACTTCGTCGCGACGCCCCTCGACGGCGGCGAGCCCGTCGAGCTGGCCGACGCCGCCGGCTACGGGACCGTGGGGGGCTACGAGGACGTCCCCGCGGGCGAGTACCGCGTCGACGTCCGCCCGACGGGCAGCGACGAGGCGGACGCGCCCGCGCTGTCGGGGACCTTCGACCTCGCGCCGGGTGCCGCGACGACGCTGGCCGGGCTCGGGACGCTCGACCAACCGCGCCTGGCCACCCTGGCGGACGAGCGGACGGCGCCCGAGGACGGTTCCGCCCGCGTCCGCCTCGTCAACGCGGCGCAGGGCACGCCCCTGGTCGACGTCGCAGCCGTGGACGGGCCCGTCATCGCCCAGGGCGCGGTCTTCGGGCAGGCGACCGCCTACTCCGACGTCCCCGCGGGCGACTGGGACCTGCGCGTGAACGCCGGTGGGGCGGTGAGCGCCGCGACCGCGACGCTGGACGCCGAAACCGTCTACACCGTCTTCCTCCTCGGTCAGGACGGCGACGCGCCGTCGCTGCTCCCCGTCGTCGACGCCACGGGCACGACCGGGGTGGCCCCCGCGGTCGGCGTGGCAGCTCCCGCCGAAGGGGCAGGTGCGACCAGCACCCCTGTCCCGGGCGACGGGGACGGCTCGACGGCCGCCGAGGGTGCGGCGGGGATGGCGGTCGTCCCGTCGGGGGGCGCTGACACCGGGGTCGGCGGCGCGAGCAGCGGGCTCTCGGACGCGCTCCTCCTCACCGGAGGAGCCCTCCTCGTGATCGGCGGCTCGGCCGGGACGGTCACCAGCGCCCGCCGGCGTCGGGCCGACGCCGGCTGACCGAGGCCGCACCGCGGACGGCGGCACCCCCCGACGCGGGCGTGCCGTCGTCCTCCGCCCCGACTGCGCGGAACCGAGAGCTGCAGCGGCCCGGCGCCCCGGTCAGCCGCCGCTGCCCCGCAGCACCTCGCGCAGCGTCAGCAGGATGATCTTGGCGTCGAGCCACAGCGACCAGTTGGCGATGTAGTAGTTGTCGTACCGGGAGCGGTCCTGGATGGACGTGTCACCACGCAGGCCGTTGACCTGCGACCAGCCGGTGAGGCCCACGGGCACCCGGTGGCGGGCCCAGTAGCGGTCGTGGTCACGGGAGAACTGCTGGACGAACGCGGGCCGCTCGGGCCGGGGCCCCACCAGGCTCATGTCGCCGCGCAGGATGTTGAAGAGCTGCGGCAGCTCGTCGAGGGACGTCTTGCGCAGGAAACGCCCGATGGGGCTGACCCGCGCATCACCGGCGATGTTCCAGTTGGTCCGGCTCTCCTCCTCGGTGGCCGGCCGCATCGAGCGGAACTTCAGCAGGGTGATCGGCCGCGACCACAGCCCGACGCGCTCCTGGCGGAAGAGGACGGGGAACCCCGAGTCCATGACGACGGCGACCGACACGGCCAGGAGCACCGGGGCCAGCAGGACGACGGCCACCCCGGCCACCACCCGGTCCACCAGGGTCTTCGCCAGCCACGCGGGCGAGGTCGTGACGTCGGTCCGCAGCCGGACCAGGGGCGTCCCGCGCAGGCTCTCCACGTCCGGGCCGTCGTGCTGCAGCTCGAACAGGCGCGGGACGACGAGGACCTCGCATCCGTGCGAGGCGGCCACGATGACGCTGTTGACCACCTCCGCCTCCGGCTGGGAGCTGTAGGCGACGACGACCGTCTCGACCCCGTGGCGCTCCAGCGCCTCGTGCAGCCGGGTCTCGTCCTGGGAGAGCACCGGCACGGCGACGTCGGGGGCGGCGCCCCGGTGGCGGCTGTGGCCGTCCACGAAGCCGACCGGCTCCAGCCCCTGCTCGGGGTGGCGCTGCATGGCGGCCGCCAGCTCCGTCCCGACGGCGCCCGCGCCGAGCACCAGCGTGCGGCGGCGCGCCTCCGGGTGGCGCCGCATCCGACGCCGCATCGCGGCGTAGACGACGAGCCGCCCGAGCACGCTGAGCACGAGGAAGGCGGCGAGGAAGCGCGTCGTGGGCGCCAGCAGGTACGTCGCCCCCCACAGCACCACCGAGATGCTGGCCACGCCGAGGGTCAGCACGGTGCTCTGCACGGCCCGCGGCATCTCGTCGAGGACGCTGAGGCCCAGCCGCCGCCGGTAGAGGTCGAGCGACGCGCGGCTGAAGGTGAGCAGCAGCGTGGTGAGCACGGCCATGAGGGGCTGCAGCTCGACGGCCACCGCCGCCAGCACGACCACCAGCAGGTCGACCGCGAGGAGGAGCACGACGTGGACGTCCACCTCGCGGCGCCGGTTCGCGCCCGTGGCCGCGGCGGCGGCCAGCAGCCCCTCCGCGTCGCCGGAGCCCAGGAGGGCCGGGTTGGGCCCGGTCGCCGTCCGCTCCGCCACCGCGGCCAGCCGCGAGGCGGCGCGGCTCCGCGGTCCGGGCACGGCGTCCAGGCTCGGGGTGCCGGCGGCGTGCGCTCGGGACTCCCCGCCGGCCGACGTGGTCACCGAGCGGGCGTCATGGGCGGCGCTGGGGGCTTCGGCCATGGGATGTCGCTCTCCCTGGGGTGGACCGTCGATTTCGTCAGGAGCGACTCCAGCGGCGCACCTCGGGACTGCCGGACGACCGATCGTCGCACGGCGGGGCCGGTCCTGCGGTCGATCCACCCGAACGTGGTGCCCAGGACACCGTGGGCAGGGCCCCTCAGAAGAGCACGGTCGCGAGCACGCCGGCCTCGCGGAAGCCCGCCCGGCGGTAGGAGGCGACGGCCGGGACGTTGAAGTCGTTGACGTACAGGCTCACCGCGACGTCGGACCGCTCGCGGGCCAGCTGGGCCACCGCGGCCATGCCGGGGGCCGAGAGCCCCTGACCGCGCAGCTCCGGGTCGACGAAGACGCCCTGCACCTGGACGGCCGCCGACGAGACGGCACCCAGCTCGGCCTTGAAGGCGACCCGTCGGGCGCCCCGCCCGGGCAGCAGGGGCTGGGCCTCGGCCCCCTCCCCCGCGTCGAGGCGCAGGAACGAGCGGCCGCCCGCCACCAGCTCGCCCACCCGCGCGCGGTAGGCGCGACCGCCGTCCCAGGCGACCGGCGAGTAGCCGACCTCCTCGGTGAACATGGCCACGCACGCGGGCACGAGCAGGTCGAGGTCGTCCGGCCGCGCCCGCCGCACGAAGGGGTCGGGCTCGACGGCGGCGGGGCCGTCCAGCACGAGGAGCGGCTGGCGGGGGCGCACCTCGCGCGCCCGGCCCCACGCCGGCGCGAGGCGCTCCCACAGGCCGAGGGCGGCGTCGGCCGGGCCGACGACCGAGGAGCAGCGCCGGCCCTGGGACCGGGCGCGCGACGCGAAGGCGTCGAGGGCCCGGTCGTGCGCCTCGACGGGCACGAGGTTGGCCCCGGACCAGCACGCGGACTCGAGGCGGCCGGGGGCGCCGAAGCCCCAGACCTCGCCGCCGAGCCGGCGCGGCGACGCGCCGAGGGCCTCGACCCGGCCGGCCACGAAGACGTTGGTCACCGCGTCGCGGGCGCAGAGCTCGAGGAGCTCCTCCCGGTCGGCGTCGTCGAGCACCCTCGCCCCGGATCGCAGCACGCCGCCATCCCACCACCTCGCCGCCGCGGCCGCAGCCATCGCCCCGCCGGATCGCCCGCGGGCCGGCGGCTCGGCTCAGGGCAGAGGGCCGCCCCGGTCGCCGACGGACCCCAGGAGCCGGTCCAGCACCGCCCCGCCGCTCGCGCGCAGGCCGTCGTGCTGCCACTCGTTGGTGACCCAGACCTCCGCGGACCCGACGGCGCGCGCCGTGGCGAGCGAGAGGTCCACGTCGACGTAGAGGTCGTCGTGGTAGGCCAGCGCCGCCAGCGGCACCTCGTTGGCGGCGAGCACGTCGAGGTCGTAGAGCGGCTCCCAGTCGTCGACCGCGTGCAGCAGCTCGGCGGCGCCGCGGAAGGGCCGCAGAGCCGCCGTCTCCTCGAGCTGCCAGGGGTACGTCATCTCCCCGACCAGCCCGAGCGGGCGCGCGGACGGCGCGAGCTCCGGCGGCAGGGTGCGCTGGGCCGCCCAGGCGGTCGGCCCCTGGCCCCGCGCCGGCCCCTGCGCGTAGATGGACTCGTGCAGGACGACGTAGAGCGGCCCGTCCGCGTGGCCGGTCCGCTCCTCGACCTCCGCGAGGAAGGACGGCGCGAGCGGCCCGTCCGGCGCCGCACCCGGGCCGTCGCGGAACGCCTCGTCGAGCAGCCAGTGCAGGTCGTCCGAGCCGTCCTCGCGCCCGAGGGCGATGCCGAGGGACTGCAGGCGGCGCGTCGTGAGCCGGTCGCCCGAGGGCAGGCGGACGTCCTCGGCGTCGAGCCGGTCGGCCAGGGCGTCGAGCAGCGCCTGGTCGCCGGGGAACCGGGCGCGGTGGCGCCGGTTCCGGTCGAGGACGCGCGCGTAGCAGCGCCGGTAGACCTCCTCGGCGCTCGCCTCGAGCCCGGCGAGGCCGCCGGTCACGTAGCAGGCGGCCAGGCCGTGCGGGGCGCGCGAGAGGTACGTCAGCGTGAGGAAGCCGCCGTAGCTCTGGCCGAGGCTCTCCCACCGGCGGCCTCCGTAGACGGCGTGCCGCACGTGCTCGGCGTCCGCCACGACGGCGTCGGCGCGGTGGTGGCGCAGGTGCTCGGCCACCGCCTCGTCGCCGCCGAGCTCGGCGACCCGGGAGGCGTCCACGCGGCTGCTGCGCCCCGTGCCGCGCTGGTCGAGCAGCACGACGCGGTGCGTCCTCGTCGCGCGGGCGAGCCACCCCTGCCCGGGCACCGGCCGCGGCGACTTGCCCCCGGGCCCGCCCTGCAGGAACAGCAGCAGCGGGAGGTCCTCGTGCTCGCGCCGGACGTCGACGACCTCGCGGGCCAGGACCTGCAGCGTCGCGCCGGGGTCCGCCGCGGCGACGGGACCGGCGGCGGGCACGGGGCGCCCGTGGCCGACGTCCCACCGCAGCGGGACGTCGACGACGTGGTCGGTGACGGCGAGGCCCCGCAGCAGGACGCGGGTGGACGAGCGCAGCGGCACCCTCAGCCCACGCTGACGGTCGGCGCCCCGGCGGCGGCCTCGGCCGCCTCCGCGTCGAGGCCCATCTGCTCGGCCAGGCGCTCGGCCTCGGCGATGAGGGTCTCGACGATCTGGTCCTCGGGCACGGTCTTGATGACCTCGCCCTTGACGAAGATCTGCCCCTTGCCGTTGCCGGACGCCACCCCGAGGTCGGCCTCGCGGGCCTCCCCCGGGCCGTTGACGACGCAACCCATGACGGCCACGCGCAGCGGCACGGTCATGCCCTCCAGGCCCGCCGTCACCTGGTCGGCGAGGGTGTAGACGTCCACCTGCGCGCGCCCGCACGAGGGGCAGGACACGATCTCGAGCTTGCGGGGGCGCAGGTTCAGCGACTCCAGGATCTGGTTGCCGACCTTGACCTCCTCCGCCGGCGGCGCCGACAGCGACACCCGGATCGTGTCGCCGATGCCCTGCGAGAGCAGCGCCCCGAAGGCGGTGGCCGACTTGATGGTGCCCTGGAACGCCGGCCCGGCCTCGGTGACGCCGAGGTGCAGCGGCCAGTCCCCCCGCTCGGCGAGCAGCTGGTAGGCGCGCACCATGACGACGGGGTCGTTGTGCTTGACGGAGATCTTGAAGTCGTGGAAGTCGTGCTCCTCGAACAGCGACGCCTCCCACACGGCCGACTCCACCAGCGCCTCGGGCGTGGCCTTGCCGTACTTCTCCATGACGCGGCGGTCGAGGGAGCCGGCGTTGACGCCGATCCGCACGCTCACCCCGGCGTCCTTGGCCGCCTTGGCGATCGAGGCCACCTGGTCGTCGAACTTGCGGATGTTGCCCGGGTTGACCCGGACCGCCGCGCAGCCGGCGTCGATGGCCGCGAAGACGTACTTCGGCTGGAAGTGGATGTCGGCGATCACCGGGATCTGCGACTTCTGCGCGATGGCCGGCAGCGCGTCGGCGTCGTCCTGGCTGGGGCACGCCACGCGGACGATGTCGCAGCCGGTCGCCGTCAGCTCGGCGATCTGCTGCAGCGTCCCGTTGATGTCCGTCGTCGGCGTCGTCGTCATCGACTGGACGCTGACGGGCGCGTCCCCGCCGACGTCCACGGTGCCGACCTTGATCTTGCGGGACTGCCGGCGCGGCGCCAGCACCGGCGGCGGCGCGGCGGGCATGCCGAGGGACACGGGCACCGAGGGGCTCATGCCCTGCAGTATCCCCCCTGGTCTCGATGAGCTCGCGGCGACGGCGACGGCGTGCGCTGGGGCAGCTCCGGTGTGGCCGCGTGGCCCGGCGCGGCGGCCTCCCAGGGCACTGGCAGCGCGCGCGGTGGAGACGAGCGCTGGGGTCGGGGCGCTCGCCTGACGTGCCCGGTGAGGCCACCGCCCCGGACCCGCGGTCGAGCGCTTCCCGCGCGCGGGACTGGGCCGAGGGCTCGGGATCCGTGACCGAGCGCCACCCGCCCGCGGGTCCGGGCCGGGTGGCTCCCCGGGCACGTGAGGCGAGCGTCCGGGCTGGGGCGGCAGCCCCGACCGGGCGCGCAGCCAGTGCCCGGGGAGGCACCCGGCCCGGACCCACCCGACCCCGCGCGGACCCGTGGGAGCTCAGCCCAGCAGCGTCACCGGTCGGACGATGTCGGCGTAGAGCAGCATCAGCGACATCACCAGGAGCAGCCCCGTGACGACGTAGACCACCGGCATAGCGCGGGCGACGTCGACCGGCCCGGGGTCCGGGCGGCGGCGCAGGCGGGCGACCTGGCGGCGCAGGCCCTCGTAGAGGGCTCCCGCGACGTGCCCGCCGTCCAGCGGCAGCAGCGGGATCAGGTTGAAGACGAAGAGGGCGACGTTGAGGCCGCCGAGCACGCCGAGGAGGCCGGCCACGCGGTCGGACAGCTCGAACTGGTCGATGGCGGCGATCTCGCCCGAGAGGCGGCCGACCCCGACGATGCCGATGGGGCCCTCGGGGTCGCGCGGGGCGTCGCCGAAGGCCGCCCGGGCGACGTCGACCATGCGCAGCGGCAGGGTGAGGACCACGCCCGCGACCGCGACCACCTGGTCGACGACGACGCCGGGGACCGCCGTCACCGGGTCGGCCGCGCGCTCCTGGACGGGCGTGACGCCGATGAAGCCCGCCTGCGTCGTCAGCAGGGCGTCGTCGGCGCCGAGGACGGCGGCGCCCTCGTCGTCGAGCTGCGGCACCTCGGTGGCGATGGGGGTGATGGACAGCTCGACCGCTTCGCCGCCCCGGTCCACGACGAGCGGCACCTCGCGACCCGCGGCGTCGCGGATGTCCTGGCGCAGGGCCTCCCAGTCGCTCACGGGCTCGCCGTCGAAGGCGGTGACGCGGTCGCCGGGGAGGACGCCCGCCGCCGCGGCGGGTGTGGGCGGTGCGTCGGCCGGGCACGCGCTGGCGGTCGAGGACGCCGGCAGCACGCACTCGCTGACGGCGCCGACCGTGGTGGTCGAGACGGCCCGGGTGCCGATCGTCGTGGTCAGGACACCCAGCAGGACCACGGCGATGAGCAGGTTCATCGCCGGGCCGCCGAGCATCACGACGACGCGCTTCCAGACCGGCAGGCGCCAGAACACGCGGCCCGCGTCCTCGGGACCGACCTCCTCGGCGGACAGCCGGCGGGCGTCGTCGGCCATCGTCTGGAAGACGCCCGTCGAGGACTCCCGGATGACGGCCGGGTCCTCCCCCCGCCGCGGCGGGAACATGCCCACCATGCGGATGTAGCCGCCGAGCGGGACCGCCTTGACGCCGTACTCGGTCTCCCCGCGCCGGCGCGACCACAGGGTCGGCCCGAAGCCGACCATGTACTGCGTCACCTTGACGCCGAACCGCTTGGCGGGCAGCAGGTGCCCGACCTCGTGAAGGGCGATGGAGGCGGCCAGGCCGAGCGCGAAGACGAGGACGCCCAGGACGACGAGCAGGACCGCCTCGGGACCCCACGTGATCGTCATCGCGCGGCCCCCTCGCGCGCGCCCAGCACCTCGCGCGCCCGGGCCCGCGCCCAGCGCTCGGCGGCGAGCACGTCGTCCAGCGTGAGCTCCTGCGCGGTCGTCCCGCTCGCGACGTCGGGCGCGGACGCCGACTCCTCGACCACGCGGGCGACGGTGTCGACGATGCTCGTGAAGGACGTCCGCCCGGCCAGGAAGGCCTCCACGCACTCCTCGTTGGCGGCGTTGAAGACGCCCGGCGCGGTGCCCCCGGCGGCCCCCACCTGACGGGCGAGGCGGACGGCGGGGAAGGCCTCGTCGTCCAGGGGCGCGAACTCCCACGTCTGCGCGGTGCTCCAGTCGCAGCCCGGCCCGGCCTCCGGGACCCGGTCGGGCCACCCCAGGCCGAGCGCGACGGGGATGAGCATGCTCGGCGGCGAGGCCTGGGCCATCGTGGCGCCGTCGCAGAACTCGACCATCGAGTGCACGACCTGCTGCGGGTGGACGACGACGTCCACCCGGTCCATCGGCAGCCCGAAGAGCAGGTGCGCCTCGATCACCTCCAGGCCCTTGTTGACCAGCGTCGCGGAGTTGGTGGAGATCACCGGCCCCATGGCGAAGTTGGGGTGCGCGAGCGCCTGCTCGCGGGTCACGCCCTCCAGGCGCTCGCGGCTCCAGCCGCGGAAGGGACCGCCGCTGGCGGTGAGCACGAGGCGGCGCACCTCCTCGGCGCGCCCGCCGCGCAGGCACTGGGCGATCGCCGAGTGCTCGGAGTCCACCGGGACCACGGCGCGGTCCATGCCGCCCGCGCGCTCGGCGGCGGCCAGCACGAGCGGGCCCCCGACGACCAGCGACTCCTTGTTCGCGAGCGCGAGGAGCGCCCCCTCGGCGGCGCCCCCGGGCGCCGCGGCCTCCAGCGCCGCCAGCGTGGGCGCGAGGCCGACCGAGCCGGTGATGCCGTTCAGGACGACGTCGGCGGGCAGCGCGGCCGCCCGCACCACGGCGTCGGCACCGGCCTCCACGACCGGCGCCCACCCGGCGCGGCCGGCGGCGCGGGCCGCCTCGGCGAGGTGCTCGCGCAGCGCCGGCACGGCCCTCTCGTCGGCGACGGCGACGTGCTCGGCGCCGGTCGCCACGGCCTGGCGCGCGAGCAGGGACGGGTCCGAGCCGCCCGCCGCCAGCGCGGTGACGCGGAAGCGCTCGGGCGCGGCGGCGACGACGGCGAGCGCCTGCACGCCGATCGAGCCGGTGGAGCCGAGGACGACGACGCGGCGCTGGTCGGGGGTGCTCGGCGACGTCGGTGGGGTCACACCGGGATCGTGCCACCGCTGCCTGGAGACCTCCTGGACCGCCCCGCGCGCTGCGCCGGGCGCCCACCACCGGGCGCACCACCACCGTCCCGCGGCGAGATGGAGGTCTGCGTCACGGATCCACCTCGTCCTCGACCCAGACCTCCATCTCGCTGCCGCGACGCAGCGCCCGAGGCCGGGACCTCCCCCGGTGGGCCGGCGCTCAGACCCCCCACCCCCCCTGCGCCGCGGCGGCCGCCGCGAGCGCCCGCTGGCCGTCCTCCGGGGGCACCCGGGCCGGTCGAGGCCGGCGTGACCACTTCGGCGCGGACCGTTCCCTCCGGGCGCCCGGGTCCGTACGGTCTGCCCCAGCCGGGGGGCTCGGCACCGGTCCCCCGGTGCCGCAGGACGTCAGCGCACGAGGAGGCTCCCGTGGCAGCAGCTCGCAGACGAGAGGGCGGTCCGCCGCGCCGCCTCCCGCGGTGGTCGGCGGTCCCGGGGGCGGCCGCGCTCCTGCTCGGGCTCACCTCCTGCTACGCCGTCCAGGACACCAGGTCGGCGGTGGAGCGCGCGGACGTCGTGGGGACGCCGGTCGGCGACGCGCCCGTCCGCGAGGGCGGCGACCTCGTGATGGGGCTGTCGGCCGAGCCCGACGTGCTCGACCCGACGACGTCGTCGTCGCTCTACACGCGCTACGTCATGGCCTCGATGTGCGAGAAGCTCTACGACATCGACGCCGACGGCGAGCTGGTCCCGCAGCTCGCCACGGCGCTGCCCGAGGTGTCCGAGGACGGGCTCGAGGTCGTCGTCCCCGTCCGCGAGGACGCCGTCTTCGCGGACGGCACGCCGTTCGACGCCGACGCCGTGGCCACGACGCTGCAGCGCCACCTCGACCTGCCCGACTCCTCGCGGCGCAGCGAGCTGGGGCCGGTCGCCGACATCACGGCCGTGGACCCGACGCACGTCCGCCTCACCTACGAGACGCCCTTCGCCCCGATCACGGCCGCCCTGGCCGACCGCGCCGGCATGGTGATGTCGCCGACGGCGCTCGAGGAGCTCGGCGAGGACTTCGGCAGCTCACCGGTGTGCGTGGGCCCCTTCCGCTTCGTCGAGCGGGTCCCCCAGACCGAGATCGTCGTCGAGCGTGACCCGGAGTACTACGCGGCCGAGGAGGTGCACCTCGACTCGATCACCTACCGGATCATGACGGACGCCGCCATCCGCGCCGCCAACCTCCGCTCGGGCGACGTCCAGGTCGTCGACACCGTCTCCACCCAGGACGCCGAGGCGCTCTCCCGCGAGTCCGGGGTCGAGCTGCTGCAGACCGGGTCGCTGGGCTACCAGGCCGTCACCTTCAACGTGGGGAACGTGGACGGCGCGGGTGAGCCCCCCGGCGAGGTCGACACCCCCGAGGCGCAGGACCCGCGGGTCCGCCTCGCGTTCTCCCACGCCGTGGACCGGGAGACGCTCGTCGGGTCCGTCTTCAACGGCTGGTTCGACCCGGCGTGCTCGCCGATCAGCCCCGACAGCCCCTTCAGCACGCCCGCGAGCGAGACCTGCCCCGAGCACGACCCGCAGCGCTCGCTGGAGCTGCTGCGCGAGGCCGGCGTGGAGCCGCCGCTGGAGATCGAGATGGAGATCACCAACACCCCCGACTCCCTGCGCCTGGGCCAGGCCCTGCAGGCGTCGGTCGCCGAGGGCGGCTTCGCCCTCGACATCTCCCCCGTCGAGTACTCGACGCTGCTCGACGTCCAGAGCCGCGGCGACTTCCGGATGCTCCAGCTCGGCTGGTCCGGACGCGTCGACCCCGCGGCCAACACCCAGAACTTCCTGTCCACCGGGGCGGGCAACAACTACTCGGGGTACTCCGACGCCGAGATGGACGCCCTCCTCGTCGACGCGGCCTCGGGCACCGACATGGCGGCGCGGGCCGCGACCTACGGCGAGGTCGTGACGAAGGTCCAGGAGGACAACCCGATCGTGTACCTCTACCGCCAGCGCAACCTCACGGCGCACACCGACGAGCTCGCCGGCGTGCAGACCTTCGCCGACGGCGTCGTGCGCCTGTCCCGCGCGGCCTTCGTCGACCCCGGGGAGGGCTGATGGGGCGCTACCTCTTCCACCGCACCTGGCAGTCGCTCGTGACGCTCGTGCTCGCGTCGGTCGTCGTGTTCCTCGGCGTCCGCGCGCTGCCCGGCGACCCGGCCCTCGCGCTCGCCGGGGAGGAGGCGACCCCCGAGCAGCTCGCCGCGGTGCGGGCCGACCTGGGCCTCGACCAGTCGCTGCCGGTCCAGTACGGGCGCTACGTCGGGAACCTCCTCCGGGGAGACCTCGGGGAGTCGGTGCGCACCGGCCAGCCGGTGGCCGACCTCGTGGCGACGACCCTGCCCGTGACCGCGTGGCTGTCGCTGTACGCGATGGTCGTCGCCGTCGTCCTCGGCGTGGGCGCCGGCGTGGTGGCCGCCGTCCGGCGCGGGCGCTGGCAGGAGTGGGCCGTCTCCTCGACGTCGGTGCTGCTGCTGTCGGTGCCGAGCTTCTGGATCGGCATCCTCGCCGTGCTCGTGCTCGCGGTCTGGCTCGGGCTCTTCCCCGCCTCCGGCTACGTCTCCCCCCTGGAGGACCCCCTGCGCGCGCTCTGGCACCTGACCATGCCGGCCTTCGTCCTCGGGACCGCGATCTCCGCCGTCGTCATGCGCCAGACGCGCGCCTCGATGCTCGAGACCCTGTCGGCCGACTACGTCCGCACGGCCCGCGCCAAGGGCCTGTCGCCGCGGCGGGTGCTGGGGCGCTACGCGCTGCGCAACAGCCTGGTCGTCGTGGTCACCGTCATCGGGCTCCAGCTGGGCGGCCTGATCTCCGGGGCCGTGGTCACGGAGCGCATCTTCGGGCTCCCCGGCCTCGGGCGGCTCACGCTGGACGCCGTCTTCACGCGGGACTACGCGGTGATCCAGGCGGTGGTCGTGCTCGTGACGGCGTTCTACGTCGTCATCAACCTGGCGGTCGACGCGCTCTACTCCCTGCTCGACCCCCGCGTGCGGGTGGAGGCCTGATGGCCGCCGAGGCGACCGCCGCCGTCCCCGCCGGCAGCGGGTACTCCGGTGACGGCCTGGGCGGCGGCCGGGGTCGGGTCCTGCGCCGGCTGGTCCACGACCCCAAGGGCGTCGTGGGGCTCGTGCTGCTGGCGGTCGTGGTGCTCGCGGCGCTCCTCGCGCCGCTGCTGGCCCCGTACTCGCCCACGCAGGTGCACTTCGAGACGCCGTTCCAGCGCCCGCTCACCGTCGGCTTCCTGCTGGGCACCGACGACCTGGGCCGGGACGTGCTCTCGCGCATCCTCTTCGGCCTGCGCGCCTCCCTGCAGGTGGGCGCCCTGGCCGTCGGGCTCGCCGTCCTCGTGGGGGTGCCGCTCGGCCTGGTGGCGGGCTGGTGGCGGGGCGTGGACGCCGTCGTGTCGCGGCTCACCGACCTGCTGCTGGCCTTCCCGTTCCTCATCATCGCCGTGGGCCTGGCCGCCATCGGCGGCGCGAGCCTGGGGAACGCGGCGATCGCGCTCGGCGTCGCCGCGATCCCGACGATGGTGCGCGTGGTCCGCGCCGAGACGCTGCGCACGCGCGGGAAGCCCTTCGTCGACGCCGCGCGGGCCATGGACGCCTCCGGCCCGCGCATCCTCGTGCAGCACGTCCTGCCCAACGCCGCGTCGGCGATCATCGTGCAGGCCACGATCATCATGCCGACGGCGGTGATCGGCGAGGCCCTGCTGTCCTTCCTGGGGCTGGGCATCCAGCCCCCGACGCCGAGCCTCGGGATCATGCTCTCCGACGCCCAGCAGTACCTCCTGCGCTCGCCCTCCGCCGCCGTCCTGCCGGGTCTGGCCATCGCCGTGATCTGCCTGGGCTTCAACCTCTTCGGCGACGCCCTGCGCGACGCCCTCGACCCGATGACCGTGACCGCCCGGCGCCGCAGCCGGGGGAAGGCAGCCCGATGACGCCACCGCTCTTCACGACGCCCCCCTCCGCCGACGTCCAGCCCACGCGGCCGACCCTGCAGGGCACCTTCGGCATGGCCGCGACGACGCACTGGATCGCCTCCGGGACCGCCATGTCCGTCCTCGAGCGCGGGGGCACGGCGGTCGACGCGGCCTGCGCCGCGGCGTTCGTGCTGCACGTCGTCGAGCCGCACCTCAACGGACCCGGCGGCGACGTCACCGGGCTGGTGGCGACCGCCGACGGCGCGCCGCCGCGGGTGCTGATGGGCCAGGGCCCGGCGCCGGCCGGGGCGACGCCCGAGCACTTCCGCGCCGAGGGGCTCGACCTGGTGCCGGGCGCGGGGTCGCTCGCGGCCGCGGTCCCCGGCGCGGTCGACGCCTGGCTGGTGCTGCTGCGCGACCTCGGCACGTGGGAGCTGGCCGACGTGCTCGGCTACGCGACCGGCTACGCCCGGCACGGCCACCCGGTGCTCGCCCGCGTCGGGACGACGATCACTGGTGTCGCGCAGCTGTTCGCCGAGCACTGGCCCACCTCGGCGGCGCTGTGGATGCCGTCGGGCGCCGCGCCGACCGCGGGGACGAGCATCGCCAACCCCGCCTACGCCGACGTGCTCGACCGGCTGGTGGACGCCGGCGCGGGCCGGCCGAGCCGCGAGGCCCGCATCGAGGCCGCGCGCTCGGCCTGGGGCGAGGGCTTCGTCGCCGAGGCGGTCGACGCCTTCGTGCGCGCGCCCCACCGCCACGCGAGCGGCACCGACCACGCCGGGGTGCTGCGCGGGCAGGACATGGCCTCCTTCTCCGCCGGCTTCGAGGACGCCGTCACCCTCGACGTCTTCGGCGCCACCGTCGCCAAGACGGGCGCCTGGGGCCAGGGCCCGGTGCTCCTGCAGGCCCTGGCGCTGCTCGAGGGCTTCGACGCCGAAGACCTCGACCCCTCGACGCCGGACGGGGCGCACGTCGTCCTCGAGGCGCTCAAGCTCGCGCTGGCCGACCGGGACGCCTGGTACGGCGACCCCGGCCCCGACGAGGAGCAGGTCCCGCTGGGGACCCTGCTGTCCCCCGCGTACACGGCCGAGCGGCGCGCGCTCATCGGCTCCGGCGCCAGCCGGGAGGTGCGCCCCGGGTCCCCGGACGGGCGCACGCCCTTCCTCCCGCCGCTGCGCGAGACCTACGACGTCGCCGCCGCCGGTGCCGCGGCCGGCGAGCCGACCGTCCGCTCCTCCGGCGCGCCGGTGCCGCGCGCCTCCGGCGCGACCCGCGGGGACACCTGCCACCTCGACGTCGTCGACCGCTGGGGCACCGTCGTCTCGGCGACGCCGTCCGGCGGGTGGCTGCAGTCCTCGCCGACCATTCCCGAGCTGGGCTTCTGCCTCGGCACCCGCCTGCAGATGACGTGGCTCGAGCCCGGGGCGCCGTCCTCGCTGCGCCCGGGCCGCCGGCCGCGGACGACGCTGACGCCGACGCTCGTGCTGCGCGACGGCTCCTGCGTCGCGGGGCTGGGCTCCCCCGGCGGCGACCAGCAGGACCAGTGGCAGCTGCTGTACCTGCTGCGCACGCTCGTCGGCGGGTACACCCCGCAGCAGGCCGTCGACGCGCCGGCGCTGCACACGACGTCCATGCCCGGCTCCTTCTGGCCGCGCACCTGGACGCCGGGCGGCGCCGTCGTCGAAGACCGCCTCGGCGAGGAGGTCATCGGCTCCTTGGAGAAGCGGGGGCACGTCGTCACCCGCGCCGGGGACTGGGCGCTCGGACGCCTGTCCGTCGTGACGCGCGACCCCGCGACCGGGCTGCTGCAGGGGGCCGCGAACCCCCGCGGCGACCAGGGCTACGCGGTGGGGCGATGAGCCACGTCGCGGGCGGGGCCGGCCCGGACGACCGGCCGGGCGGGCCGGTGGGCCACGCCCTGGGACGCGGCGTCGAGGGCGCGGGCGAGGCCTTCCGGGCCCTGCGCGCCCGGATCGCCGGCTCGTCGCCGGGCACGACCGACGGCGACGTCGAGCCGGCGCCCGAGAAGGTCTTCGGGCCGCCCCTGCTCGAGGTCCGCGGGCTGACGGTGACCTACCGCACGGGCGCGGACGAGGTGCCCGCGGTGCAGGACGTGGACCTGCTCGTGCGCGAGGGCGAGCGGGTGGCCGTCGTCGGCGAGTCCGGCTCGGGGAAGTCGACCACGGCCGCCGCGCTCATCGGCCTGCTGCCCGGCAGCGGACGGGTCGCGGCGGGGACGATCTCGTTCGCGGGCGAGGACGTCACGCACGCGTCCCCCGCCAGGCTGCAGCAGCTGCGCGGCCGGGAGGTGGGGCTCGTGCCGCAGGACCCGATGAGCAACCTCAACCCGGTGATGCGCGTGGGCGCGCAGGTCGAGGAGGTCCTGCGGGCGCACGGCCTGGCCTCCGGGCGGCGGGCGCGCGAGCGCGCGGTGGAGCTGCTGGGCCACGCGGGCATCCCCGACGCCGCCCGGCGCGCGCGGGCCTACCCCCACGAGTTCTCCGGGGGCATGCGCCAGCGCGTGCTCATCGCGATCGCGCTGGCCTGCGAGCCGCGGCTGCTCGTCGCCGACGAGCCCACCTCCGCGCTCGACGTCACGGTGCAGCGGCAGATCCTCGACCACCTCGAGCACCTGACCGAGTCGACGGGCACCTCGATGCTGCTCGTGACGCACGACCTCGGGCTGGCGGCCGACCGCGCGGACACCGTCGTCGTCATGTCGAAGGGGCGCGTCGTGGAGAGGGGGCCGGCGGCACAGCTGCTCACCGACCCCCAGCACGAGTACACCCGGCGCCTCGTCGCCGCGGCGCCGAGCGTCGGCGCGGCGCGCGCGACGGTGCGGGCGCAGGCGCGCGAGGCCCCGGTGGCCGGGCGCCGGCACGACCGCGGCGACGGGGTGCCGGTGCTCCGCGTCGAGGACGTCACCAAGACCTACCGGGTGCGCGGCCGGGGGAACGGCGACCTCACCGCCGTCGACGGCGTCTCGCTCGTGGTGCCGGCGGGGACGACCACCGCGGTCGTCGGCGAGTCCGGCTCGGGCAAGACCACGCTCGCGCGCATGGTCCTCGGCCTGGAGGAGCCGACGTCGGGGCGGCTGCTGGTCGGCGACGACGTCGTGGGCGAGGCCCGGGGCGCCCGTCGGCGGGCGGTCCGCCGGGCCATGCAGCCCGTCTTCCAGGACCCGTACGCCTCCCTCGACCCGACGATGAGCGTCGAGCGGCTGGTCGACGAGCCGCTGCGCGTCTTCGACGAGGGCGACCGCGCGTCGAGGAGGCGACGGGTGGGCGAGCTGCTGGACCAGGTCTCGCTGCCCCGCGACGCCGCGCAGCGCCGGCCCGCCGAGCTGTCGGGCGGCCAGCGCCAGCGCGTCGCCATCGCCCGCGCACTGGCGGTGGAGCCCCGCCTCGTGGTCCTCGACGAGGCGGTCTCGGCGCTCGACGTCCTCGTCCAGGACCAGGTGCTCGAGCTCCTGCACGAGCTGCAGCGCGAGCTCGGGGTCGCCTACCTGTTCATCACCCACGACCTGGCCGTGGTGCGCCAGGTGGCGCACGCGGTCGCGGTGATGCGCCGCGGCCGGCTCGTCGAGCACGGGACCACCGACGCGATCATGGGCGACCCGCAGGAGGACTACACGCGCGAGCTGCTCGCCGCCATCCCCGGCGCCGAGTTCTACGCCGCCCGGGCGGGCTGAGGCCCCCGCGGCCCCCGGTGCCCCCGGTGCCCCCGGCCCGCCCTAGCATGCCCGCGTGGTCGCAGCGCAGCGCGTCGCCTCGCGCCAGCCGCCGACGTGGTGGCACACCGACGTCGCCCGGTGGTACGCCGCCGCGGGGAGCGGGCTCGCGCTCGCGGTCGCCCTGCAGCCCCTGCGCGACGACGCGTCGGAGGTGCCGCTCGTCACCTACCGCTGGGTGCTCTGCTACGCCGTGACCATGCTGGTCTTCAGCGCGCTGACGGTGCGCGCCTTCAGCAGGCACCGCGAGGACAACGCGTCGAAGGACATCACCGGGCGGATGAGGACCCCCACGCGCCGCGACCTCGTCCCCGGCTCGCTGGCCGCGATGATCGCCCTCGCGGTGGCCCTCTGGTACGTGCCCTACGCGGGTGGGCTGCCCTCGCCGCTGGCGCAGCTGGTCAGCGGTGCGTGCGCGGTGCTCCTCGTCGTCGCCGCCTGGATCACCATGACGGTCAGCTTCGCGGTGGTGTACGCGCGTCGCGAGCAGCACGTCGGCGGGCTCGACGTGCCCGGACGACGCGGGTCCGGGTTCACCGACCACCTCTACCTGGCGGTCGCCGTCTCCGCCACGCTCGGCACCACGGACGTCGCGGTCCGCGACCGGGGCAGCCGCGGGGTCGTCCTCGTGCACAGCGTCCTGGCGTTCACCTTCAGCACGGTGGTCCTCGCCCTGCTCGTGACCTCGCTGGCCGTCTGACCCCCGCCGTGGTCGCAGGAGCGGCGGGGGCGCGGTGGTTCCCCCGACTGGTGGGCCGCGAGAGCGGGCGCTACTACCTCTCGATCCTGGTCTGGGCGCTCGTCTACGGCGGCGGTGGCCTCTCCTGGCTGCCGGAGCTGGCGGTCGACGAGGTGGCCGAGGGAGCGACCCGCGCCCTCGCCGGCTTCTCCGTCTTCCTCCTCGCCTACGTCGGCCTGACCGGTGCCGCGTTCTGGCGCTTCCCGGAGGAGTGCCTGCGCGCACGGCCCGCGCGGGGGGGCTGGGTCGTGCGGTGGGTGCTCGTCCCGAGGGCCGGGACGATCATGGCCGTCCTCGTCTGCCCCGTGGTGCTCGTGGCCACCGCCGTGTACCTGCCGGCGGCCCGCGCGCTGGGAGGCGCAGCGGACTCGGCCGCGGCGACAGCGGTGTCGGCCACGGCCGTCGTGCTCGCCTGGGTGACCCTCACGCTCACGTACGCCGCCGACTACGCGACCCGGACCCACCTCGAGGGCGGGCTGCACTTCCCGCAGGACGACGCCCCGCGCTTCGCCGACTTCGTGTACTTCGCCGGCGCCGTGTCCACGACGCTCGGCACGACGGACGTGGCGGTGGTCACCCCGCAGCTGCGCCGCGTCGTCACGGCCCACTCGCTCGTCGCCCTCGTCTTCAACACGGTCATCGTCGGCCTCCTCGTCGCGTCCCTGGCCCCCGCCTGACCTGGGCCGGGCGACCGGCCGCGGGTGCCGGACGTGCCACGGGTGCGGCACGACGACCGCCGGTCGCCGTGCCGCACCCGGACGTCGTGCTCAGCCGCCGCCGACCTGGGCGACGACGTCGACCGCACCGACGACCGTGCCGACGGTGACCGCCGGCGTCGACGTGACCGGTGCCGTGTCCAGCACCACGACGTGGCACGTCTTCTCCGACAGGTCGCCGCTGACCGCGGACGCACCGCGGACGCGGCGCTCGCGCGCTTCCATCCCGTCCTCCTCGCTGATGGGCCACCACGGGCAGCCGAGGCCCCCGTCCTCCTCACCGCGGCGAGTCCGACCGGGTGCGACCCGACGAGCATCCGTCGGGTCGCACCCGGACGGGCCGCAACGTCCTCAGTCGGCGTTCTTGCCGATCTCCGAGCCGGCGACGGCCGCGCTGACCATGGCCCCCGTGATGACGATGCCCGGCGTGGCGGTCACGGGGGTCACGTCTGGGAAGACCGTGACCGAGCCGGCGTCCACGCCGATCTCGGCCACCCGGGCGTCGAGCGAGACCCGCTCGACGCGCGTGCGGGCCATCAGCTGTCCCCCGCTTCCTCGGCGAAGTACCCGACCGCGGCGCTGCCCACCACGCCCACACCGGCGGCGATCGCGGGCGTGGCCATGACGGGTGCCGCCTCGAGGACGACGACGCGGACCGCGCCCGTCGTCATGTCACCGCAGATCTCGCCCGCGCCTGCGACGCGTCGGGGTAGTGCGTCCATGTGCTCTCTCCTCCTGTGGTGGGTGCTGCTCGTGGTGGGCCCTGGCGCCCCTCACGCGGTGACGACCCGGGACGGCCGGGCGCCACCGGCGCGCCGCTCGTCCGTGGCCGAGCTGGTGGTCCCCGCCGCGGCGGACCGCGGTCGGGACGTCGTGCGCGGTACCGGCCCGGCGGGCGACGACGCCCGCTCGGCGACGCGGGTCCTCGCTGCCGCGGAGCCCGGGGCGGTGGCGGCGATCTCCTCGAACCGGGAGACCAGCAGGTACTCGGGGTCGGGCTCCTCGTCGTGCCCGGCGTCGCGGACCACGAGGAACTGGAGCCCCACGACCGGCGCCCCGCCGGGTTGCAGCGCCTCGCGCGCCCGCACCTCGCGGGCGACGAAACGTCGGAGCAGCTGGTAGGCGATCGTGCCCGGGAGGTCCTCGGCGCTCATCTGCTGGACGTGCGTGAGCAACTCGTTGCACAGGTCGATGAGGGCCTTGTCGCGACGGCGCTCGGGGAACCAGAAGGCGTTCTGCCACGTCCTCGGGGCGATGTCGTGGGTGTCCTCCCACGTGGTCTGCGTGCCGTCCTCCCGGAGGCACCGGTGCAGCAGCCGGAAGTCGTGCATCGCGGGCTCCGGCGCGAAGAACCGCCAGTTCGGGAGCAGGGCGCTCGTGAGGACGCCACCGCGGAACCGGTCGAAGGCCCGGTTCGGGTGCTGGCTGACGACGGTGACGGCGCACCACCCGGCCACGGCCACCGGGACCACGACCTCGGCGCCCCGGCCGAGGACCGACGCAGCGCTCATGCCGGCACCTCCTGGAGGCACGCCCGCACGTGCCCCGCCACCGACGCCCGGAGGACCTCCGCGACCTGACGCGCGGCAGTGCGGTCGCTGAGGATGCTGTCGTGGTCGCAGCCGGGCACGACGTGGAAGCCGCCGGCCGGCGCGGCAGCGAGGATGCGCCGGTAGAGGTCCTCCTGCACGCCGTCGGTCGCGACCGTCCTCGCCGCGCTGACCACCTGCACCGGTGCGGTCAGCGGGGGCAGGCCAGGGGAGACCTCGAACTCGACCCGGGTCGCCGCCCACTCGCGGCGCCCGGCCCGCCACAGACGGCTGGTGCGGTACTGGGCCACGGCCCGGCGCCGCGCGGCCGCCGGGAGCCGGTTAAGGAAGTCCGGTGGTCGCAGGAGTGCGCCCCATCCCAGGTCCAGGGAGTGCGCCATGACCGGGAGCACCTCGTCGAGGTGTCGCGCGCCACGGGCCTGCTTCTCGGACAGCACCAGCTCGTCGGGGTGGCTGGTGTCCACCAGACCCAGTCCGACGACGTCGGCGGCCACGCCCCGGGACGCCAGCATCATCAGGTAGCCACCGAGGGAATGGCCCACCAGGACGACGCGTCGGCCCCGGGCGACGTGCTCGACCAGCTGGCGCGACTCGTCGGCGATGCCCGCCAGCGAGCGGACGGTGCCGCAGCGCCAGGACGAGGCCCCGTAACCGGCCCGGTCGTAGGTGACGACGGCGTGGTCGCGCCGCAGGTCGTCGACCACCCAGGACCAGTGCTCCGTGGTCGACGCCATGCCGTTCTCGAGGATGAAGACGACCTCCGTCCCCGTCGGCCCCTGCTCCACGTACCGGAGCTCGTTGCCGCTGCGGGTGGTGAACCGCTGCTCGCCGGGACGCGGACGGTCCAGCAGCCGCTCGTCCGCGAGGCGGACCGCCAGGCCGCGCGCGGCGACAGCGGCCACCGCCACCGCCGCGGCGACCGGGACGGCGTCGTCGCGGCGGGGGTCGACCGGCGAACCGGTGCCCGACCGGCGCCGGGCGGTGTAGAGGACCGCCGGGTGCATGGACAGGAACGAGGGGACGAAGCGCCCGAGCCCCATGATGCGCGCGACGGTCAGGTGGAAGCACGCGGCGGACGCCACGTAGGGGCGGGCGAGGCGCCCGCCGGCCACGTACGCCAGGGGGAAGGTGCACTCCAGGGCGAGCATGCCGGCGCCCAGGACGCGCGCGACGGCGGGGTACGACCGCGCCAGCCGCCAGACGTCCGGGTTGCCGTAGGTCGCCGTGCGCATGACCCCCGGCAGGGCTTCGCCGCTGCGCCACGACGCGCCCGCCAGCTTCACCCAGCCCGACGCCGCGTAGGAGAGGGTCGCCTGCAGGGCCACGCCCCACAGGGCCGCGTCGACGACCCTGGTGCGAGCCCCTGCCGCGCGCGCGGTCGCGGCTGCCACCTGCACCAGGACGCTCACCTGGTCGGACCCGTCGGTGCCGTAGCGCAGACGGGGGTGGAGCAGGACCGCTGCGCCGGCGGCGACCGCGTCCGCGCCGCACCGCAGCCTCGGGTCGCGGACGGGGCTCAGCAGCACGAGCGCGGAGGCGGCCCGGGCGGCGCTGAGCAGCGTGGTGACCCGGTCGTCCGCGACGACGCGCATCACCCTTGCCAGCAGCGGTGACCGCTGCTCGAGCCCGAGGCCGGACAGCGACCAGTCGTTGAGCCCGGACGCCTGGCGCAGACCGGGCCGGGCGAGGTGCTCGCTGCTGATGAGCAGATGGGTGACGGCGGAGATGCGCTCGGTCGCGGCGAGGGCGCCGCCGCGGGTCGCGCCCGGGGGTGCCGTCGCCGCACGCACCAGGGACGACAGCGCTCGGACAGGGATCACGGGGCCTCCACGGACGAGGGGACGGATGTGGCGGTGGCGGTGGAACCCGGTGGTGCGGGCGGGGGCGGCCCCAGGAGCGAGGGCCCCGCGCTCGCCGGGAGCGTCTGCTCCTGCACGAGCCGCCGGTAGACCTCGTCGCGCTCCACGAGCTCCTGGTGGCGGCCGACCGCTCGCTGCCGGCCGGCCTCCAGCACGACGATCTGCTCGGCGTCGACCACCGTCGAGAGGCGGTGCGCGACCACGACGACCGACATGTGCCGGGCGAGGTCGGCCACGACGTCGCGCATCACCGCCTCCGTGCGGGCGTCCAGCTGCGACGTCGCCTCGTCGAGGAGGAGGAGCCTCGGCTCGCGCAGGATGGCGCGGGCGATGGCGATGCGCTGCCGCTCCCCGCCGGACAGCGAGGCCCCGCGGTGGCCGAGCTCGGCGTCCAGCGCGCCCGGAGCGGCGAACCGCTCGTGGAGGCGGACGGTGACGAGGACGGCCCGCAGCCGCTCGTCGTCGACGTCCTCGAGGCCGTACTCGAGGTTGTCGCGCAGCGACCCGGCGAGGACGGGCGTCTCCTGCTCGACGTAGGCGGTGTGCTGGCGCAGCTCCGTGAGGTCCCACTCGACGAGGTCCCTGCCCCCGACGACGACCTGCCCGGCCTCGACCGGGAAGAACCCCTTGAGCAGCCGGAGGATGCTCGACTTCCCCGAGCCGGAGGGTCCGACGACGCCCGTCGTGCCGCGCTCGGGGATGGTGACCGACAGGTCTCGCAGCGCTGGCTCCTCGGCGTCCGGGTAGCGGAAGGTCACGTCGTGCAGCTCCGCCGCGGGACTCCAGGAGATGGGGCCGAGGGCCGCGAGCGAGCCCGGCGCGCGCTCGGCGACGGGGAGCTCGGCGACGGCGCCGCCGTCGGCCGGGCGGAAGTCCTCGACGTCCATCTCCCGCTCCATGCTCTCGACCTCGGCGACGCGCTCGAGCGCAGCGCGCCCCGTCTGGAAGGACGAGACCGCCGCGGTCAGCTGCACGACCGGTGCGGACAGCTGCATGGCGTACAGCAGGAAGGCGATGAGGACGGGGACGGTCATGGCCCCCGACTGGACGCGGAGCGCGCCGACGCCCAGCACCACGAGGAAGGCCGCCTGGACGGACAGTGCCGAGGTCATGGCGGCGAGCGCCGTCCACAGCGACGACCGCACGCCGGCGTCGCGGGCGCGCCGGCTGGTCGCCCGGAAGCGCTCGTCCTCCTCGTCCTCGGCTGCGGACGCCTTCAGCGTCGTGAAGGCCCCGAGCACGCGCTCGAGCTCGCTGCCCATCCGCCCGACGGCCTCCTGCGTCTCGCGCGCCGCTCGTCGCACGCGCGGCATGATCACGCCCAGCAGCCCGGCGGGGACGAGCACGACGGCGACCGTCACGGCGAGGAGCACGACGTCGAGCGTCAGCATGAGCACGACGGCGCCGACCAGGGCCACCGACCCCGTGACGAACTGCACCATCGAGGACACGCAGACCTGGCGTATGAGCGCCGTGTCCGACGTCACGCGCGACATGAGATCCCCTGGTGACTGACCGCGCATGCCGCCCAGGGACAGGTCGAAGATCTGGGACACGAGACGCCGGCGCGAGCCGAGGACCACGTCTTCGGCACCGCGCAGGACCAGGTAGTTCCCGAAGCCCTGCGTCACGGCGGACAGCAGCACCACCGCGACGAGGAGGAGCACGGGCCCTCTCAGCTCCCCCCCGGCCGTGAGCCCGTCGAGGATCGCCTGGGCCGCCAGCGGCTGCACCAGGGCCACGAGCGTCGAGACGACCAGCAGCAGGAGCCCGGCGAGCAGGACCGCCCGCACCGGCCGCACGTGCACCAGCAGCTGTCGCAGCGCCTGCAGACCTGTGCGCGGTGCCGTCCCGTCGCGGGCGCGCCGCAGCGCGCGCCTGCTCGTCCTCGAGCGCTCGCCCGCCGACGTGGTCCTCATCGGATGTCCTCTCCCACTCGGAAGGTGCTGACGTAGGTGGCGCTCGTCGGCTCGACCGGCCCGCCGCGGAAGTCCCCCGACCGGGCTACGGGCACCAGGCCCACCTCGAGGGCGAGGGCCTCCAGGTCATCAGGGGTCGTGAGCCGGCTGAACTCCTCGGCCGAGAGACGCTCCGATCCATCGCTCCAGGAGCTCGTGACCTGCCAGAGGCCATCGGGCGAGGGGGCTCGGCTGTGCATGACCATGCCCTCGACCAGCCCGCTCACCGGCACGGGGACGTCGACCGACTCGCGGTCGGCGTGGAGCGCGGCGACGTACGCGGGGTTGTGCGTCTCCACGACGACGTGGGCCCCGGGACGCGTCGACGCCACGGCTCGCCCGAGGGTGCGCAGTTGCTCGGCCGCCGTCGCGAGCATGGAGATCGTGGCGCACACGCAGTACGTGAGGTCGGCCCGGACCTCCGCGGTCCACGAGCGCATGTCCGCGAGCACCAGCTGGACGGGGAGCTGGTCCAGCTCAGCGGCCTCTCGGGCCAGCCCCAGGAGCTCCCGAGAGGTGTCGACGCCGATGACCCGGGCGCCCCGACGAGCGAGCGGGAGCGCGATCCGGCCGGTGCCGACGCCGAGTTCGACGACCGTCGGGCGACCGCCGCCGGCGAGCCGGAAGAGCATGTCCGCGGTCTCCTCGGCAGCCGCGTCCCGCTGGAAGATCAGGTCGTAGACGCCGGCGTACTGGGCGCCGTACCGCGTGGACTGGTCCTGGACCACCACGTGCGCTCCTCTTCTGCTCCTGCGACCCGTGGCGCGGACCCCTCGCCGACGCCACCGCCCGGCCCGTCACCCCGCACCTGGCTGGTGCCCGGGTCCGGCTCACGCAACAGCAGCCGCGAGTCGGTGACCAGAGCCCGGGCGCGATGCCACGAGAGCCGGCGGTTGCGGCACTGGCGTGCCAGCGGTCGGTGTCACCGTCGGGCCCGGGGCCGCCGGTGTGCCACCGAGCGGAGCCGCCGCTCGGCCACCGCCGTGTCGCACCGCCCCCCCCCGGCACGGCGGACCGCGCCACCGTTCCTCCATCTCGTGATCTCTTGATCGTTTGGTCCCCTTCTGAGTACGTTGCGGACAGGAAGCCGGGGGTGCGGCTGACGAACACGGCCGGTCGGGCTGCGACCGGCGGCGGGGGGACGCGTGAGCGTGTCGACAGGCGCTGGCGGGGCTGGTCGCGAGCGAGGGACCGGACCACCGTCGTCCGGGGGTCGCCGGTCCCCGGCCCGCGCCGCCCGCCCGGACGCCCCGACCCGGCTGCCACCAGTGCTGGACGCGGTCGTCGACGGCCCGCTGGACCCCGACGGCTGCGACGGCTACACGGTCGCCGAGGTCGCAGCGCTGGTCGGCATGTCGGTGCGCAACGTGCGCGCCTACCAGGCGCGCGGCCTCCTGTCCCCGCCGAGCCGACACAACCGGTGCGCCCGGTACAGCGCCGCGCACGTCGAGCGGATCCGGGCCATCCAGCTCATGCAGCGGCGCGGGTTCAACCTCGCGGCCATCCAGGTGACGCTGGGGGACCCGGCGGCCGACGTCGTTGCGGAGGACGCCTCCCCCGAGCAGCGGCTCCTCGAGCGCCTCGACGTGACCAGCCCGGCGGCCGTCGACGTGCTGCAGCGCATCGGCGTCTTGCGGGCCGGCGTCGACGGCTGCTGGGAGGTCCTCGAACCCGAGGCCCTGCGCGCCGTCTCCCGCCTCGTCGAGCTGGGCGCGGACCAGACGACGGCGACCGCCGTCCTGTGCCGGCTGCTGGAGGGGCTCTCCCCGCTGGCCAAGGAGGTGCTGGGGTGGATCGACACCCACGTGCCGGCGGGAGGTGACCGACGCAGCGGGGTCCAGGAGGTCGTCGCCACCACCATGGTCCTGGCGATCCGGCGCCACGCGTCCGACGAGGCCCTCCTCGCCGGGGTGGCGCCCCTGCCGTGGGTCGTCGCCGGTGGGGCCGTGGTGGCGCCCGCTCAGCGGGCAGCGGTCGCCGCGCTCCCCGAGGTCCGCGGTCCGGGCCTGGGGCACCTCCCGGCCGGAGGGCGGCGGGCACCGCACGAGCCCCTCGCCGGCGGCGACGCCGTGGACGGGCTGACGGCTGCTCCGCGGCGCCGGGCGGGCCCGCGCCCGCCGTCCTCCGCGGGCGTCCGGGGCGCCGCGGCCGGGCCGGTGTCCGGACCCCGGTAGCTGCACCGCCCGGGGACGTCGGTCACGTGAGCGCGACCTGGGCGTGCGAGCGCGTCGTGCCCACCGGGCGAGCACCTCTGAGCGCCCCGGGCCACCGCGACCGCGCCGCCACCCCCGACGAGGTCCGGACCGAGCACCACGGGGCCCGGACGGGCACCGCTCTCCTGCAGTCCGTCACTGACGACCACGTCCGGGGGTCCCCACGCCGAGATCTCGGCCGGCGAGACCGCGCTCACCGCCGCCGGGGTCCGGCGCGGGCGTCCCCGGTCCGCTGCCCGCGGGGCCTCGTCGAGCGGGTGCTGCCCGGCGACGGCTCAGCCCGCAGGGCTCCGGCCGGGGCGGCCGCGTGCGCCGACCTCGGCATCGCGGTTGAGGAGACTCCCCGACCGGCCGCGGACCGACGGCGAGGAGGATCGCCTCCACCGCACCATCGCGGCGGACCGGTCACCGCCCGTCACACCGAGGGTGACGCCGGTCGACGCGACGCGCGGCCCGCCTCCCCCACCGGTTCGGTCACCACCGACCCCCTGCGCCATCCGCCGGCGGGGTCCCACCCACCACCAGGTCGACGCGACGTCCCCGGGCAGCACGCCTAGCGCCGCCCGCCGTCGAGCCCGACCCGGATGCCGAACCGCTGCCGCAGCACCCGGCGCGCGGCGTGCACGCCGCTCATGCCGTGCACGCCCGGTCCCGGCGAGGTGGCGGCCGAGCACAGGTACACGCCCTCGACCGGCGTCCGGTAGGGGTCCCAGCGGGGCACCGGGCGGAAGAGCAGCTGCCAGGGGGTGGCCGCGCCCGCGGTCACGTCCCCGCCGACCAGGTTGGCGTTCTCGCGCTCCAGCTGCGCGGCCGAGATCGACGTGCGGGCCAGGACCAGGTCGCCGAACCCCGGCGCGAAGCGCTCCACCTGCGCCTGCACCCGCGCGGAGACGTCCACGGGAGAGCCCAGCGGGACGTGCGCGTAGGTCCACAGGACGTGGGAGCCGGAGGGGGCGCGGCCGGGGTCGACCACGGACGGCTGGGAGACCAGGACGAACGGTCGGTCGGCGTGGCGACCGACCGCGACCTCCCCCTCGGCGGCGTCCACCTGCTCGCGGGGTCCTCCGAGGTGGACGGTCCCCGCGGCTCCCACGCCCGCGGCGCTCCACGGCACCGGCCCGCTGAGAGCGAAGTGGACGGGAGCCGCGCCCGCCCGGTACCGGTAGCGGCGCAGCCAAGCGGCGTAGGACCAGGGGAGCCGCGGGCCGGCGATGCTGAGCAGTCCCCGGGGGCTGACGTCGAGCAGGACGGCGCGCGCGGCGGGCAGCTCCTCCAGGCGCTCGACCCGGGTGTCGACGAGCAGTCGCCCTCCCCGCTGGAGCAGCTCTCCCACGAGAGCGTCCGAGATCGTCTGGGAGCCCCCGCGCGGGACGGGCCACCCGACCGCGTGCGCCAGGGCGGCGAGCAGGACGGCCACGCCGGCGGGCCCCACGCCGCGCGGCCTCGCGGCGGCGTGCGCCGCGACTCCGGCGAGAAGGCCCCGTGCTGCCTCTCCGCGGAACCGGACCCCGCGCGCAGGGCCTGCCTGCTCCAGCACCGCGAGGCCGAAGCGCCACGCGGCGGCGAGGTCAGGAGGTGTGCTGCGCATGTCCCCCAGGGCGAGCGCGACGACGCCCCGCCACCGCTCGACGAGCGGCCGGAACACCCGGAGCCACGCCGCTCCGTCCGTCCCCAGGCCCTCCGCGGTCGACTCGAGGTCGCGCACGGCCAGTGCGGCTCTCCCCCCGTCGAGGGGGTGGGCGTAGGCGACCTCCGGCTGGAGCAGCTCCGCGCCCAGGCCCGCCAGGTCGACGCTCGCCAGGAACGGCGAGGCGAGCGCCATCGGGTGCACCGCCGAGCCCCGGTCGTGGAGGAAGCCCGGGAGGGTCAGCTCCGCGGTCCGAGCGCTTCCACCGGCCGTCGGGGCGGCCTCCAGCACCTCCACGTCGAGCCCGGCCCGGGCCAGGACCAGCGCGGCGGCCAGCCCGTTCGGACCCGACCCCACGACCACCGCGTCAAGCACGGCACCCTGCGGGAGGCCCTCCGGCCCCCACCCGCCCGGCGCCGCCGCTGGCGTGCTCGGGCGAGCCGGCGCCCGCGGTCGGTCCCGGCCGCCGGCTCCGCACCGCTAGGACCGCTCGCGCCCGCGCACGGCGTAGTGGCCGATCGCCGCCCCGACGATCGCGAACAGGACGCAGAGGGCGCCGGTCACGAGCAGCGAGCGGCCGTCACCGCTGAAGAAGACGAGCCCGAAGACGAGGCCCACCAGCGCACCGACCAGCACGCCCCACCGCTGGGTGCGCGCGGGGGCCCTGCCCGCCGCGGTCCCCCCGCCCCCGAGCCCCGCGCCCGAGGTGGCCCTGCCGTCGCCTGCCGCCATGTCGTGCCCCGCTCTGTCCGTCTCCGACTGCCGGGGTGCTCCCCGTCGTGCTCGGAGGATGGCACCGAGCGGGCGGGAGCGCTCCCTTCCAGCAGCGTCTGCCGTGACAGAGATCGGTGACATCGTCCGTCGACGTCCCGCCCCGGCGACCGCCGCAGGCCCCCGGGCTCAGCCCCGCAGCACCGGGCGCAGGTCCTCGAGCACCGAGCGGTCCTCGATGGTGCTGGGTACCACCGCGTCGACGCCGTCGGCGATCTCGCGCAGCGTCTTGCGCAGGAGCTTCCCGGAGCGCGTCTTCGGCAGGGCGGCGACGACGTCGACCCTGCGCAGGGCGGCGAACGGGCCGACCTCCTCGCGCACCCGCTGGACGACCTGCGCGGCCACGTCCTGCGGCGAGGTCGTCGTCCCGCCCGCGAGCACGACGAGCGCCCGCGGCTCCTGCCCCTTGAGGGGGTCTGCGACGCCGATGACGGCGCACTCGGCGACGTCGGGGTGCCCGACCACGGCGGCCTCGAGCTGGCCCGCGGACAGCCGGTGCCCGGCCACGCTGATGACGTCGTCGGTGCGCCCGAGCACGTGGACGTAGCCGTCGTCGTCGACGAAGCCGCCGTCCCCGGTGACGTAGTAGCCCGGGTGGGCGTCCAGCGAGGAGGCCCGCAGCACCTCGTCCCCGCCCCAGACCCCGGCGAGGGTCCCCGGCGGCAGCGGCAGCGTGAGGCAGAGCGCCCCCTCGACCCCGGGCGGCACCTCCTGGCCCGCGGAGTCGAGGACGCGGACGTCGTAGCCGGGCGAGGGCACCGACGGCGAGCCCGGCCTGAGCGGCAGCTCCTGGAGCCCGCGCGGGGAGCAGGCGATGGGCCAGCCGGTCTCCGTCTGCCACCAGTTGTCGACGACCGGGACGCCCAGGTGCTCGCCCGCCCACGCCCAGGTGTCCGGGTCGAGCCGCTCCCCCGCCAGGTAGAGCGCCTGCAGGCTGGACAGGTCGTGCTCGGCGGCGAGCGCCAGGTCGGGGTCCTGGGCGCGGATCGCCCGGACGGCCGTCGGCGCGGTGAGCAGCACCGAGGCGCCGTGCTCGGCGACGGCGCGCCACAGCGCCCCCGCGTCGGGCGTCCCCACGGGCTTGCCCTCGTAGAGGACGGTCGTGCACCCGGCGAGCAGGGGTCCGTAGACGATGTAGGAGTGGCCGACGACCCAGCCGACGTCGCTGGCCGTCAGGACCACGTCCCCGGGCTCGAGGCCGAAGAGGTTCGGCACCGACCACGTCAGCGCGACCGCGTGGCCGCCGTGGTCGCGCACGACGCCCTTGGGCCGCCCCGTCGTCCCCGAGGTGTGGAGCACGTAGAGGGGGTCGGTGGCGGCCACCTCGACGCACTCGGCCGGCGGCGCGGCCCCCGGGCGCGTGGCCTCGCGCCAGTCCAGGTCCCGGCCGGGCACGAGCTCGGCCCGGGCCTGCGGCCGCTGCAGCACGACGCAGTGGGCGGGTGCGTGCTCGGCGCGCGCCAGGGCCGCCTCGAGCAGCGGCATGTACTCCACGACGCGCGTCGGCTCCAGGCCGCACGAGGCGGTGAGGACGACGACCGGCTGCGCGTCGTCGATGCGCGCGGCGAGCTCGGCCGCCGCGAAGCCCCCGAAGACGACGGAGTGGACCGCGCCGATGCGGGCGCAGGCCAGCATCGCGACGACGGCCTCGGGGACCATCGGCAGGTAGACGACGACGCGGTCGCCCTTGCCGACGCCGAGCTCCCGCAGGGTCCCGGCGAGGCGGGCGGAGTGGTCGAGCAGCTCGGCGTAGGTGAGCGTCAACCGCTCCCCCGTGTACGCCGAGTGGTGCACGAGCGCCGGCTGCTCCCCCCGGCCCGCGATGACGTGGCGGTCGAGGCAGTTGAAGGCCGTGCTGAGGGTCGCGCCGCGGAACCAGCGCGGCAGCGCCGACCCCTCGGCGGCGTCGGCGGCCGGGTCGAGGGCGGACGTCGGGCGCCGGATCCAGCGGACGTCGCGCGCGGCCCGCATCCAGAAGGCCTCCGGGTCCTCCAGCGACTCGCGGTGCGCCGCCTCCCAGGCCCCGCCCGAGGCCACCCCGGTGCGCGCCGTCCCCCGCGTCGCTCCGCCGTCGGACCCCTGCGTCGTCATGGCCGCCATCCTCGCCCAGACGGCCGGCTGCCCGCCGCCGGACCCGCGCGGCCCGCGCAGACCGGGTGGCAGGCTCGCGGGCGTGAGCACCCCCTCCGGCCTGGACCCCCGCCGCCTGCCCGAGCAGGCACTCGCCTTCCTCGCCGAGCGGCACCTGGCGACGCTGACGTCGCTGCGCCGCGACGGCAGCCCCCACGTCGTGCCGGTCGGCTTCACCTGGGACGACGGGGCGGGGCTCGCGCGCGTCATCACGTCCGGGGACTCGGTGAAGGCGCGCCTGGCGCGCCGCGGCGGGCGGGCGGCGGTCTGCCAGGTGGACGGCGGCCGGTGGCTCACCCTCGAGGGCCCGGTGCAGGTGCTCGAGGAGCCCGACGCCGTCCGCGAGGGCGAGCGGCGCTACGCCGAGCGGTACCGGGTGCCCCGGGAGAACCCGCGCCGCGTGGTCCTGGCCATCGCCGTCGACCGGGTCCTGGGCCGGGTGCCGGAGCCCTCGTGACCAGCCGCCCGCCGCTCGCCGCGAGGTCGTCCCGGGGGCCGGTCGACGAGGCGCAGGAACGCGCGTCGTCGTGGCCCGGTGCCACCTGGCACCGCTGGGTCGCGGGGGCGACCGCTGCCGCCGCCGTCCTCGTCGCCGCCTGGGTGCTCGCGACCGAGCCCGGGGCCGTCGTGCACGGGCACCCGCTGCACGCCGTGCTGCTCGCCCTCACGCTGCTGGTCGCCGGCACGGTCCTCGTCCGGGTCGCCCTCGCCGTGGGGGGCCGGCGGCCCGCGAAAGCGCCTCGCGGGTGGCGGCGGGCTGCCGGCGTCGTCATGGTCGTGGGCGCCCTGGGCTGGGTCGCCCTGCTCGGGTGGCTGCGCCCCTCCTCCGCCGTCGAGCCGGCGCTCTCGGCCACGGCTTCCGACGCCGCCGTGACGGTGACCGAGACGCCGACCGCGCTCGTGCTCGCCCCGACCGGTCACCCCGGCGGCACCAGCGGGACGGGCCTGGTCCTGCAGCCGGGCGCCAGGGTCGAGGCGCGCGCCTACGCCGCCGTGCTGCGCCCCCTCGCCGAGGACGGCCACCTCGTCGTCGTGCCGAAGCAGCCGCTCGGCATCGCCTTCCTGGCTCTCGGCGCCCTGGACCGCGCGAAGGACGCGCACCCGGACGTCGCCCGGTGGGTCGTCGGCGGGCACTCCCTCGGCGGGACGGTCGCCGCCCTCGAGGCCGACGGCGACGGCCCCGACGAGGACGGCCGCGCCCCGACGGTCGGCCTCCTGCTGTGGGGCTCCTACCCGGCCGGCGACGTGAGCGCGTCCCTCGACGCCGCGGTCCTGTCGGTCTCGGCGTCGCAGGACGGGCTCACGACGCCCGCCGACGTCCGGGCGTCCGCCGACGACCTGCCCGCCGAGACCTCCTTCGTCGTCGTCGAGGGCGCCGTGCACGCCTTCTTCGGCGACTACGGGTCCCAGCCGGGCGACGGCGTCCCGACGGTCGACCGCAGCACCGCCCGGGCCGAGATCTCCCGCGCGAGCGCAGAGTTCCTCGACGAGGTCGGTCTCGCGGACGTCAGTCCGGCGCGGTGACCATCACCTCGACGGCGCGGGCGAGGAGGGCGTCGACGGGCGCCTCGCAGTAGGCGCGGCGACCGCGGCGGCTGCGGAAGAGCGCGCCCCGCACGTCGTCGACGGCCAGCGCCGCGCCCTCGTCGAAGTACGCGCGCAGCCGGTGGCAGAGGGCGTCCACCTCGCCGACGTCGTAGCCGCGGTGCAGCCCGCGGGCGCGGGAGAAGCGCGCGCCGTCCGGTCGCCGCACCCGACCGGTGACGAGCCCGGCGCGCGCGGCCAGGTCGCCCAGGAAGGCGTCGCGACCGCCGCGCGCCACGGCGACCTCGCGCTCGTGCCGCGCGACGGCGTCCTCCAGGCGGGCGAGCGCGCCGTCGACGGCGTCGACGGCGTAGCCGTGGCGCGCCAGGTCGAAGGACGCCGCGCGCACCTCCTGGGCGGTGAGGTCCAGCGGCGCGTCACCCCGGGCGGCGGGCAGACCGGTCGACGGCGGGCCCTCGCCGGCGCGCTCGCCGTCGGCGCCGGCGGGCACGCGGCCCCCGCGCCGCTCGTAGGCCTGGCGCGCCTCGGCGAAGAAGGTGTCGACCTGGCCGGTGGCGTAGCCCCGCGACAGCCGGCCGACCCGGGGGAAGGTGCTCACGCGCCGGGACTCTGCCAGACGCCGAGGGCCGGACGCGGAAGGCCTGCTGCGGTGGTCCGGGCGCGGTGGGCCGGTGGTCAGTCCGCCGCGGCGGGGGCCGGCAGACCCAGCTCGACCGGCGCCGGGCCCGTCGCGGTGGACGGGGTCCCTGCCAGCGGCTGCTGCAGGTCGGAGGCCGCCAGCTGCCCGCAGGCGCCGTCGATGTCCCGACCGCGCGTGTCGCGGACCGTCGTGGGGATCCCGTGGGCGCGCAGGCGCTCGACGAAGGTGCGCTCCACCTGGGGGTCCGACGCCGTCCAGCGCGAGCCCGGGGTGGGGTTGAGCGGGATGGGGTTGACGTGCACCCAGCCCCGGCCGCGGCGGTTGAGCTCGGTGCCGAGCTTGTCCGCGCGCCACGCCTGGTCGTTGACGTCGCGGATGAGCGCGTACTCGATCGAGACCCGGCGCCCCGTGGCCTCGTAGTAGCGACGGGCGGCGTCCAGCGCCTCGCCGACGTTCCAGCGCGTGTTGATCGGCACGAGCTCGTCCCGCAGCTCGTCGTCCGGCGCGTGCAGGCTCAGCGCCAGCGTCATGGGGATGCCCTCCGCGGCGAGCTTGTCGATGGCCGGGACCAGCCCGACCGTCGACATCGTGATGCCGCGGGCGGACATGCCCAGGCCCTCGGGCGCCGGGGAGACCATCCGCCGGACGGCGGCGATGGCGGCCTTGTAGTTGGCCAGCGCCTCGCCCATGCCCATGAAGACGACGTTGCTGACGCGCAGCGCCCGCTCGACGCCGTCGGGCCCGGCGTCGCCGGCCTCGGCCGCGAGCGAGCGCGCCGCGGCCACGACCTGCTCGACGATCTCCGCCGTCGAGAGGTTGCGCGTGAGGCCCGCCTGGCCGGTCGCGCAGAAGGGGCAGTTCATGCCGCAGCCCGCCTGGCTGGACAGGCACAGGGTCACGCGGCCCGTGTACTTCATGAGCACGCTCTCGACGAGCGCGCCGTCGAACAGGCGCCAGAGCATCTTGCGGGTGGCGCCGCCGTCGGCGTTCATCTCGCGCACCGGCGTGAGCAGCGTCGGCAGCAGCGCGTCGACGACGTCCTGGCGGCGCGCGGCCGGCAGGTCGGTCATCTGCGCGGGGTCGGTGACGAGCCGCTCGAAGTAGTGCGTCGACAGCTGCTTCGCCCGGAAGGCGGGCAGGCCCAGCTCGGCGACGGCGGCGGCGCGCTCCTCCGTCGTGAGGTCGGCGAGGTGGCGCGGCGGCTTGCCGCGGCGCGGGGCGGAGAAGGTCAGCTGACCAGGTGCAGGAGGCATGGCCCCCCCAGGGTCGCACGGCACGGGGGGCGTCCACGCCCTCTCCTGCAGGACGGACCCGCTCACCTGTGGACGTCACGCCCTGCGCTCGACAGGCTCACGACCGTGGACGGTGACCGGGCGGGCGGGGCGCGGCTCGTCGCCCGGACCTCGGCCGGCTGCCGCCCGACAGCGGTCCAGCCCGGGGCCGTCCACGAGCGCGCCCGCGCGCGCACCCGACCGACCGTCCTCGGGCGCGGCCGGCGCTGACCGCGCCGTCCCCGTCCCCACCACCGCCGGAGGAACCGTGCGACCTCGTCCTCGCCTCGCCCTGGCCGTGGGCGTCTCCGTTCTGCTGGGGGTCGGCGCGACCGCCCTCGTCGGCCCGGCACCTCCCACGCTCGCCGACGCCCCCGTGACCGGGGACGCCGATCTCGCCGCCCGGGCCGTGGAGGCGCTGGGGCCCGAGGGAGTCCGCGCGCTCTCCGTCGCCGTCGTCGACACCACCGCGCCGCCTCCGGAGCAGGTGCGCCTGGCCGCGGTCGGCACGACGGCCGGGGCCGGCAGCCCGCCCGTGGACCCGGGCACTCCCTTCGAGACGGGGTCCGTGGCGAAGGCGCTCGACGGACTGCTGCTCGCCGACATGGTCGATCGCGGGGAGGTGCGGCTCGACGAGCGCGTGGGCGACCTCGTGCCGGGCTCCCCGCTGGCCGCGGACGGCGAGGCGACGCTCCAGGAGCTGGCGACGCACCGCTCGGGCCTGCCTCGGCTGCCGCGCAGCGCGCTGCTCCCCGCCCTGATGAGCCGCTACAGCGGCGGCGACCCCTACTCCGGTGCTCCGGCCGACCTGCTCGAGGACGCCGCCGGCGCCGGCGCACCGGGAGGCGCGGAGCCGGAGTACTCCAACCTCGGCGCGGCCGTGCTCGGGCAGGCCCTCGCCGAGCGCGCCGGGCGGCCGTGGCCCGACCTGCTCGCCGAGCGGGTGCTGGACCCCGTGGGGATGACCTCCACCTCCGTGGCCACGACCCCCGCCGAGGTGCCGGTCGAGGGCGCCGAGCCGGTGCGGGCCAACGGCTCGGAGGTGGAGCCGTGGACGGCCGCCGGCTGGGCCCCCGCCGGCGTCGGACCGTGGTCCACCGCGGAGGACCTGGCGCGCCTGGCCACGGCGCTGCTGGAGGCCAGCGCACCCGGCGCACGCGCGCTCGAGCCCGTCACCGAGCACAGCGAGGACCGGGAGATCGGGCTGCACTGGATCGTCTCGTCCGAGACCGCTGGCGACGGGGGCGAGCACGTCGTCACGTGGCACAACGGCGGGACAGCAGGCTCCCGCACCTTTGTCGGCCTGGACCGCCAGCGGGGGCGCGCCGTCGTCGTCCTCGCGTCGACCGACCGGTCGGTCGACGCCGCCGCGGTCGAGCTCCTCCTGCAGGGGGCGACCCGTGCCTGATCTCCTCGTGGCCGCGCTCCCGGCTGGGCTCTTCGTCGTCTGGTGCCTGCTGCCGGGGCTCGGGACGGTGCGAGCGCTGCTCGACTCCGAGCCGAGGCGAGCGCTGCCCCTGCTGCGCGACCGCTGGCAGGCCCTCGAGCAGGGCGCCACCGCAGTCCTCGCCCTCGCCCTCCTGGCGATCATGGCCCCGTGGCACCTCGTGCCCGTCGCCCTCTGGGGACTGGCCGCCGCCGCCACCGCCTTCGTCGCCGTGGGCGGTGTGCTCGCGGCGCCGTCCCTGCCCCGTCTGGCGGCCGACCGGCGCGGACGGCTCCGCCCCCGGACCCGCGCCCTCTCGGCGCTCGTCGCGGTCGCGCTCGCGGCGCTCGTCGTGCTGGCCCAGGTGTGACCGCGGTCCCGGCCCGGACGCCGTCGGGACGGGAGGTCTGACGGGGGGCGCGGCGGCACCGGACCGCTGGGGCCCGCCCGCGGCGCCTCAGCTGCGCCAGGACCCCCAGCGCCGCACGAGCTCGCCCCCTGCGAGCGAGCAGGTGTCGGGGAGCTGCAGCCGCTCCCAGGCGTAGAGGTCGACGGGGCGCCCGGTCAGCGCGGACACCAGGAGGGTCCACGCGGTGCCGTGCCCGACGAGCACGAGGTCGGTGGCGCCCTCCTGGGCGGCGCTCTCGGCCTGGCGGTGGACGGCGTCGACGACCCTCGCCCGGGTGCTCGCCGCGGTCTCCCACCCCGGGGCCGCCGGGGACTCCTGCGCGACGAGCGAGCGGTGGATGCGCACCGCGTAGTCGTCCAGCCAGCCGGCGGGCCGCGCCTGCTCCCCCAGGGCGCCGTCCACGGCGACGGGCGAGTCCGTCAGCACGGCGGCCGTCTCCCGCGCCTTCGGCTCCGCCGAGCTCACCCACCGCGCGCCGAGCGGCAGCGCGCCGCTGGCGCGCAGCGTCCGGACGCCGTCGAGGTGCTCGGGGTCCAGGCTCCACGTCGACGGCGGCCGCGAGGGGTCCACCAGGGGCCGGCCGTGCCGGACGAGGTGGACGGCGAGGTCGTCCGGGAGCGACGGCGACCCGGCGCCCCCTCCCGCCGCCGCCCCGGCGTCCGGGGTCGCTCCCGGGCCGGGCTCGGCCGGGCTCATGCGACCGGCACCAGGAGCGCCAGGACGAGCCACGCCACCGGCGCGGTGACGAGCAGGGAGTCGAGCCGGTCCATGAGGCCGCCGTGCCCGGGCAGCGTGCTGCCCATGTCCTTGATGCCGAGGTCTCGCTTGAGCATCGACTCCGCGAGGTCGCCGAAGGTGGCCGTGAGCCCGACGAGGGCGCCCAGCAGCACGCCGGCCCACCACGGCCCGTCGAGCAGCAGCACGACGAGAGCGGCGCCGACGACGAGCGAGAGCAGGACCGAGCCGGCCAGTCCCTCCCACGACTTCTTGGGGCTGACGGACGGGGCGAGCGGGTGGCGGCCGAGCATCACGCCGGCGGCGTACCCCCCGATGTCGCTGGAGATGACCGCGGCGACGAACACGATGACGCGCTGCGCGCCGTCGGCCTCGCCGAGCATGAGCACCGCGAACGTCGCGAGCAGCGGCAGCCACGAGAGCACGAGCAGCCCGGCGGCCACGTCGCGCACGGCGCCGTCGCGGCCCTCGGCGACCCGCCAGACGACCACGGCGACGCACGTCAGCCCGTGGACCACCACCGCGGCGGCCGGCCCGAGGACGTGCGCGGCCACCACCAGCAGCACCCCGCCGACGACCACGGGCGTGCGGGGCACGGCCAGGTGCCGCTGGGCCAGCGCGGCGCTGAGCTCCGCGCTGCCCACCACGACCGCGGCGACGACGAGGACGACGAAGACGTCCTTGAGCAGCAGGAGCGAGGCCAGCGTGACGAGGCCCAGGCCCATCCCGACGGCGATGGCGGCCGGCAGGTCGCGGCCGGCGCTGCGGCGCCGCGGTGCGGTGCCGGGGTCGACCCCGGGGTCGGCCAGGTGCTGCCGGGTCGGCGCTGCGGGGCCGGGGCCCTGGGGGTGCGGGCCGCCGGCAGCCGGTGCCGGCGGGGCCTGCCCCGGTGGACGGGCGTCGCTCGCCACGTCTCCTCCTCGGTGTCCTGCCCGTCGTCGCCGTCACGGCGGAGGACGGTCCGGGTGCCGCCGCCCGGCGGGGCGGCGGCGCGGTCGGCTCAGACGTCGAGGAGGTCGGTCTCCTTGCGCTTGAGCATGTCGTCGATGGCGTCCACGTGGACCTTCGTCAGGCGCTCGAGCTCCTTCTCGGCGCGCCCGACCTCGTCCTCGCCGGCCTCGCCGTCGCGCCCGATGCGGTCGAGCTCCTCCTTGGCGCGCCGACGGAGCCCGCGGACGGTGATCTTGCCGTCCTCGCCCTTCGTGCGGGCGAGCTTCACGTAGTCGCGCCGGCGCTCCTGCGTGAGCTCGGGGAGCTGGAGGCGGATCACGTTGCCGTCGTTGCTCGGGTTGACGCCGAGGTCGGAGTCACGCAGCGCCCGCTCCACCGACCCGAGGATGCTGCGGTCGAAGGGGCTGACGAGCACCGTGCGCGCCTCCGGGGCCTGCACCGACGCGAGCTGCTGCAGCGGCGTCATGGACCCGTAGTACTCCACCATGATCTTGGAGAACATCGCGGGGTTGGCCCGACCGGTGCGGATGGCGGCGAGGTCCTCCTTGGCGACCTCGACGGCCTTGTCCATCTTCTCCTCGACCTCGAGGAGGGTGTCGTCGATCACTGGGGCTCCTTCGTCGCCGTCCACCACCGCGCGGGCGCGCTGGGGTCTCACCGCTGCCTGTCCGTGCTCGCGAGGGGCCGCGGGCCGCCGCGTGCGGGCTGCCGCGGTCGCTCAGCCGGCCTCGACGAGCGTGCCGATCCTCTCACCCCGGACGGCGGCTGCCACGTCACCGCGCTCCATGCCGAAGACGACCATCGGCAGCCCGTTGCCCATGCAGAGGCTGAACGCCGTGGCGTCGAGCACCTCCAGGCCCCGGGCGAGGGCGTCGGCGTACGTCAGGTGCTCGAGCTTCTGCGCGCTGGGGTCGGTCTTCGGGTCCGCGGTGTAGACGCCGTCGACGCCGTTCTTGGCCATGAGCACGACGTCGGAGTGGGTCTCGAGCGCCCGCTGCGCCGCGACGGTGTCCGTGGAGAAGAAGGGCAGGCCGGCGCCCGCCCCGAAGATGACCACGCGCCCCTTCTCGAGGTGGCGGATCGCGCGCCGCGGGATGTACGGCTCGGCCACCTGCCCCATGGTGATCGCGCTCTGGACCCGGGTGTCCACGCCGCGCTGCTCGAGGAAGTCCTGCAGCGCCAGGGCGTTCATCACCGTCCCGAGCATGCCCATGTAGTCGGCGCGCGAGCGGTCCATCCCCCGCTCGGAGAGCTCGGCCCCGCGGAAGAAGTTGCCGCCGCCGACGACGACGGCCACCTGCACGCCCTCGGCGACGCCCTCGGCGACCTCCGCGGCGACGCGGTCGACCACGGCGGGGTCGACGCCGGTGGCGCCACCGCCGAACGTCTCGCCGGAGAGCTTGAGGAGCACCCTGCGGGCGCGAGCGGGCGTCGTGGGCACGGGAGGGGCTCCTCGGGGCGTGCGCGTCCAGGGCGGAGGCGCGGCGGTCGGTGGTCGGTGCGGTCTGCCCGGCCCGGGGGCCGGGCCGTCCGCGCGGGGCCGGACCCGGGCGGGCGCGGGACCTGGTCCTCGTCCGCTGGCGCAGCGGGACGCGGGGTGCTGGGCTGGGCGGCCTCCGGGGCAGTCTGCCCGATCCGCGGGCGGAGCCGGGACGAGCAGGGGGCGGACCGCCCCGCGGGAGGAGCGCACCGTGCAGGAGCCGCAGGGTCCCCAGCCGGCCCGGGACGAGTCGGGTGCCGGGGACGGCGCCGCCGGTCCCCTCGTGCAGGCCGGGGTCGGCTCGTCCGGTCCCCCCGACGCCGCGGCCTCGGCAGCCGCGCTGCCGTGCACGACGTCACCGGGGCCCGGCCCCGGGGCGCCCGTGGTGCTCCTGCTGCACGCCTTCCCGCTGGACCGCAGGACGTGGGACGACGTCGTGCCCCTGCTGATGTCGCGGTGCCGGGTGCTGGCGGCGGACCTGCCCGGCCTCGGCGCCGCCCCGGTGCCCGACGGGGACCCCTCGCTCGAGGTGGCCGTCGACGGCGCGCTGGCGCTGCTGGACGCCGAGGGCGCCTCGTCGGCCGTGGTGGCGGGCATCTCGACCGGTGGGTACGTGGCCACGGCCCTGGCGGGGCGGGCGCCCGAGCGCGTGGCCGGCCTGGCGCTCCTCAGCACGACGACGCGCGTCGGACCTCCCGACGAGCCCGGCGAGCGCCGCGAGACCGCCGAGCGCGTGCTGGGGAGCGAGGGGCTGGACGCCGTCCTGGGCTCGGTCGAGGAGGGCCTGTCCGCCCGCGCCCGTGACGAGAGGCCCGACCTCGTGGAGCGCGTGACCGCGATGATCCGGGGCCAGCGGCCGGCCGGCGTCGCCTGGACCTGCCGCGCGCTGGCCGCCCGGCAGGACACGACGGCGGCGCTGGTGGGCTTCCCGGGGCCCGTGCTCCTGCTCTTCGGCGAGCAGGACGGGGCGACGCCGCCGGCGGAGCGGGGCCGCGAGATGCACGAGGACCGCCCGGACGCCGAGCTCGTGGTCGTGCCCGGCTCCGGCCACCTCGTGCCCCTGGAGGCCCCGCAGCAGGTCGCCGACGCGCTCCTCGAGCTCCTCGACGCGGCCGGGATCGGCGGCGCGGGCGCCTGAGGCCCTCGGCCGGCGCCTCGCCCGTCCGCGTCCGGGCGCCACCCGCCCCTGACGCAGCAGGGCCCGCCATCCCCTCGGGGACGGCGGGCCCTGCTGCGTCGGGCAGCGGTGCGGGGCGTCGTCAGGCGGTGGCGCCGACGCGGAAGCGCGCGAAGCCGGTGACCTGGACCCCGGCCTCCTCGGCGTACTTGCCGACGGTCTTCTTGCTCTCCTTGGCGAACCCCTGCTCGAGCAGGACGTTGTCCTTGAAGTACCCGTTGACGCGGCCCTCGATGATCTTGGGCATGGCCTGCTCGGGGCGGCCCTCCTCGCGGGCCGTCTCCTCGGCGAGGCGCCGCTCGCTGGCGACGACCTCCTCGGAGACCTCCTCGCGGGTGAGGAAGGTGGGGCTCATGGCCGCGGTGTGCATGGCCACGTCCCGGCCGACCTCGGCGGCGCGCTCGCCGGAGGCGGCCACGAGGACGCCGATCTGCGGGGGCAGGTCGGGGCTCGTGCGGTGCAGGTAGGAGACGACCTCGTCGCCCTCGACCCGCGCCACGCGCTGGACCTCGATCTTCTCGCCCAGCGAGGCGTTGCCCTCGTCGAGGACCTCCTGGACCGTCTTGCCGCCCATGTCGGAGGCCAGCAGCGACGCCGCGTCGGTGGCGCCGACGGCGACGGCCTGGTCGAGCACGCGCTGGGCGAGCTCGCCGAAGCGGTCGCCCTTGGCGACGAAGTCGGTCTCGCAGTTGACCTCGACCAGCGTGCCGACGCCCCCGTCGACGTACGCGGCCACGAGGCCGTTGGAGGCCGTGCGGCCCTCGCGCTTGGTGACGCCCTTGAGGCCCTTGACACGCAGGAACTCCTGCGCCGCGGCGAGGTCGCCGTCGGACTCCTCGAGGGCCTTCTTGCAGTCGAGCATGCCCGCGCCGGTCGACTCGCGGAGCTTCTTGATGTCTGCGGCGGTGTACGCCATGTGCTCTCTCCTCTGGTGGAGGCGGGGTGGACCCGGGCGGGAAGCCCGTGGCGCGGCACCGGGGCGCCCTCCCGTGAGGAGGGCGCCCCGGTGCCGGGGGTCGAGCTCGGGAGCGCCGCGGCGTGCGCGGGCGGCGCCGTCCGGGGGCCGGTCAGCCCTGCGCGGGCTCCTCGGCGGCGGGCGCCTGCGGGTCCTGGGCGGGCTCGGCGACCTCGGCCTGCGGGCTCTCGGTGCCCTCGGCGGCCGACTCGGCGACCGCCTGGGCGTCGACGTCGCTGACCTCCTCGGCGGCCGTGGCCTCCGCGTCGGTCCCACGGGCCGCGTGGCCCTCGGAGGCGCCGGACTGGTCCGGGCCCTGCGCGAGCAGCTCCTGCTCCCACGCCGCCAGCGGCTCGGACGCCGAGGCGCCCTCGCGCTGGCCGCCGCCCGCGCGCTCCATGAGGCCGGCGGCCACGGCGTCGGCCACGACGCGCGTCAGCAGCGTCACGGAGCGGATGGCGTCGTCGTTGCCGGGGATCCGGAAGTCGACGCTGTCGGGGTCGCAGTTCGTGTCGAGGATCGCGACGATCGGGATGTTGAGCTTGCGCGCCTCGTCGACGGCGAGGTGCTCCTTGTTCGTGTCCACGATCCACACCGCGCTGGGGGTCCGGGCCATGTCGCGGATGCCGCCGAGCGTGCGGTCGAGCTTCTCCTTCTCGCGGCGCATCATGAGGAGCTCCTTCTTCGTCCGCCCGCTGGCGGCGACGTCGTCGAAGTCGACGAGGTCGAGCTCCTTCATGCGCGCGAGGCGCTTGCTGACCGTCTGGAAGTTGGTCAGCATCCCGCCCAGCCAGCGCTGGTTCACGTAGGGCATGCCCACGCGGGTGGCCTGCTCGGCGAGCGGCTCCTGCGCCTGCTTCTTCGTCCCGACGAACAGCACCGTGCCGCCGTGCGCGACGGTCTCGCGCACGAACTCGTAGGCGCGGTCGATGTAGGTCAGCGACTGCTGCAGGTCGATGATGTAGATGCCGTTGCGCTCGGTGAAGATGAAGCGCTTCATCTTGGGGTTCCAGCGGCGGGTCTGGTGCCCGAAGTGGACACCGCTCTCCAGCAGCTGGCGCATCGTGACGACGGCCATGGGTGTTTCCTCTCACGCCGCGCTGGTGCGCGGCTCCGGTTGGTCGCGGCGCCCCGTGCGGGCCCCGCCCTGGCACCCGCGGCGCACCTGCCCCGGGCCGCGGTGCGGCCCGGACCGGGAGGTGCGCCACCACCAGGTGCGGTGGTCTGCGGGCGCGCGAAGTAGGCCGGCGCGGACCGGCCCCGCGGCAAGGGTAGCTCCTCCCCCGACCCGGCCGCGCCGTCGCAGCACCGGGGCCCGCAGCACCGGCGACCGCATCACCGGCGCCCCTGCCGTCCGCCCGCCGGCGTGGCCCCCGTGACCGGGGCCGGCGACCAGCCGCTCACCGGGGCTGCGGACCAGGGGCCCGGTCGGAGCCGTCGACCGGAGTCCGACCAGAGCCGGCACCAGGAGCTCGCCGGCCCCGTCGGACCGGAGGCCACCGCTCACCGGAGCCCGGCTGTCCGACCGGAGCCCACAGCCTCCCGGGAGCCCCCGCTCGTCCCCAGGGTGCGGCTCCCGGCACCGGATCCGCTCGTCCGCGGCAGAGGCTGCCGGGGTGATGCCCTCCCGCCCCCCGTCCTCCCCGCCTCGGCGACCGGCGCGCCGCGCCGGGCCGCAGCCGCGTCGCTCCCTGCGGCGTCGTTCCCGGCGGCGTCGCCTGGTGGGCGCGGCGGGCGCGGCCCTCCTGGTCGTCGCGGGCACCGCGCCGGCCGCGCGCGCCGCGCCCGACGAGGGCGCCGTCCACCAGCGCCCCGCGCCCGTCGCCGCCCCCGCCGCCACGCACCCGGGGACAGCCCCCGCCACGAGCCCGGGGACGCCCGCCGCCGCGCGCCCGGTCCCCGCCCGGGCTGCGCGGGGCTGGGAGTGGCCGCTGCCCGGCGAGCCCGCGGTGCTGCGCCCCTTCGTCGCCCCGCTGCAGCGGTGGTCACCCGGTCACCGCGGCGTCGACCTGGCTGCGGGAGCGGGGGACCTCGTCCTCGCCCCGTCCGACGGCGTCGTCGGCTTCGCCGGCACGGTCGTCGACCGCGGCGTCGTCGTGCTCGAGCACGACGGCGACCTGCGGACGACGCTCGAGCCGGTCCAGCCGCTGCTGCCCGTCGGGGCCGCGGTCCGTCGCGGCGAGGCCGTGGCGCGGCTGGTCGGAGGGCACTGCCCGCCCGGCTGCCTGCACTGGGGCGTGCGCCGCGGGAGGGGGACGGACGCCGTCTACCTCGACCCGCTGGCCCTGCTGGGGCCGCCCGCACCGCCCGTCCTCCTGCCCCTGGCCGTGCGCTGAGCGCGCACCGGCGGGGAGCCCGGCACCGCCGCGGCGGCGGGCTGCACGGCGGCGGGCGTCAGCTGACGTCGGCCAGCTTGGTCCGCAGCTGCAGGACCGCCTTGGAGTGCATCTGGCAGATCCGCGACTCGGTCACGCCGAGGATGCGCCCGATCTCGGCGAGCGTCATGTTCTCGTAGTAGTAGAGCGTCACGACGATCTTCTCCCGCTCGGAGAGCTGGTCGATCGCCCGGGCGAGGAGGAACTTCGTCTCCTCGCCCTCGAAGGCGAGCACCGGGTCCTCGGCCCGGGTGTCCTCGAGCGTCTCGCCCAGCGAGAGGCTGTCGCCCTTCTCGCCCCCGCTCATCAGCTCGTCGAGGGCGACGAGGTTCACGTAGGAGACCTGGCTGAAGATGTGGTGGAGGTCCTTGAGCGGGATGTCCATCTGCGCCGCGACCTCGGGCTCGGTCGGCGTGCGGTGCAGGCGGGCCTCGAGCTCGGCGTAGGTCTTCTCCACCTCGCGCGCCTTGCTGCGCACCGAGCGCGGGATCCAGTCCAGGGCGCGCAGCTCGTCGATGATGGCGCCGCGGATGCGCTGGATCGCGTAGGTCTCGAACTTGATCGCGCGCTCGAGGTCGTACTTCTCGATCGCGTCGATGAGGCCGAAGACCCCGTAGGAGACCAGGTCGGCCTGCTCCACGTTGGACGGCAGGCCCACCCCGACGCGGCCGGCGACGAACTTCACGAGCGGCGAGTAGTGGAGGATCAGGCGCTCGCGGACCGCGGCGTCCCCCGTGGTCTTGAAGCGCACCCACAGCTCTCGGACGGCCGCCTCCGCCTCCTCCGCCGGCGTCAGGGGACGGTCGACGTCGTCGTCGTCCTCGACAGGGGTCCCCGGACCGGCGCCGGCTCCCCGGCGCTCCTGCGTCGGGGCGGCGGGTCGCCGTCCCGGCGAGGGCGTGCGCTGGCTCACGTGCTCTCCTCGGCCTCTGGTTCCTCGGACCCCGGGTGCTCCGGGGCGCTCGCGGGTGGTGCGTGACGTGGTGCGGCGGGCTCAGGCGCGGGGGTGCGCCTGGTGGTAGCTGGATCGCAGGCGCTCCACCGACACGTGCGTGTACAGCTGCGTCGTGGCGAGGCTGGCATGGCCCAGCAGCTCCTGCACGCTCCTCAGATCAGCCCCTCCGTCGAGCAGGTGTGTCGCGGCACTGTGACGCAGGGTATGTGGAGTGACGTGTCGTGACGCAACTTTCGCACTGATCCGTTGGACGACATCTCGAGCCGCGCGCTGGTCCCAGCGCCCTCCCCGGACCCCGAGGAGGAGCGCCCCGGCGCTGCGCGGCCCCGCCAGCACTGGCCGTCCGCGCTCGAGCCAGCGCCCGACGGCCGCGTCCGCCGGCGCCCCGTAGGGCACGACGCGCTCCTTGGCGCCCTTGCCCATCACCCGGACGGTCCAGCGCGTGCGGTCCACGTCGTGGACGTCGAGCCCGACCAGCTCCCCGACCCGGACCCCCGTGGCGTACAGCAGCTCCAGGGCCGCGGCGTCCCGCAGCGCGGCCGGGTCCCCGTCCTCGGCCGCCTCCGCCGCGGCGGCGAGCACCTGCGCGACGGCCCCGGCCGCCAGCACCCCGGGCAGCGACCCGCCCGTGCGCGGCGATCGCAGTCGGGCCCCGGCGTCGGCGTCGACCTCGCCGGTGCGGGCGAGCCACGCGGTGAAGGCGCGGGCCGAGGCGGCGCGCCGCGCCGTCGTGGCCCGGGCGTGCGGGCGGGCGGGCGGACGGGCCGGCGGGCGGGCGGACGGGCGGCTGCTGGTCGGCGAGCCCGGACCGGCACCCGCCAGCCACGAGCGGAGCAGGGCGAGGTCCAGGTCTCGCGGGTCCTCGGCGCCGCGGGCCGCGCTGGCGCGGAGCAGGTCGCGGACGTCACCGGCGTAGGCGCGCACCGTGTGGGGCGAGCGCCCCCGCTCGACGGCCAGGTGGGTGGTGAAGCCCGCGAGCAGCGACTCCGCCGCAGGGCTCAGCGCGCCGGCGCCCTCACCGTCCGGTGCCCCCTCCTGCGGTGGCCCGCCCCCTGGCGCCCCGTCCTGCGCCGTCCCGTCCTGCGCCGCCCCGTCCTGCGCCGCCCCGTCCTGCGCCGCCCCGTCCTGCGCCGCCCCGTCCTGCGCCGCCCCGTCCCCCGGCGTCCCGTCCCCCGGCTCCCCTCCCCGGTCCGGGCGCGGCTCTCCGGGCACCGGTCCCCGCGGGGCCGGGGCGCTCGACGGCGCGTCGGAGGGGCTCACCCCGCCACGCTGACGCACCCCCGCGCCCGGGGCAAGGGGCGGACCCCGCCCGCGTCTCGCCCTGCACACCGGCCTCGCACGCCGCCCCCCTGCGCCGGCCCCGCGGACCAGCCCTCGTCCACCGGGCCGCTCAGCCCCGCCCGGCCCCGCACGGCCCCGCCGCCCCGCGCGGCCCCGACGCTCACCCGCCCCTGCCGCTCGCGGCGCGCCGCCACAGCGAACCCCGCTCGTCGGCGCCGACCTCCTCCGCGTGACCGCTCAGCGAGAGCCGGCCGAGGCAGGCGACGACCGTGCGCTCGGACAGCCCGGCGGCGCGGGCGACCGACGCGACGGGAGCGCCGCGCCGCACCGGCAGGGCGTCGGCGACGCGCAGGTCGTCTCCCTCGAGCCCCTCCAGGGGCCGCCCGCGCCCGGACCTCTCCCGCTCGACCGGGACGGGGACCACCGCGCCGGAGGCTGCGTCGACGAGCTCGACCACCTCGGCCGCGTCCGTGACGCAGGTGGCCTGGAGCTCGCGCAGGACGCGGTGGCAGCCCGCGGAGGTGCTCGAGGTGACGGGCCCGGGGACGGCCCCGAGCGGCCTCAGGAGCGCCGCCGCCCGCGTCGCCGTGCTCAGGGCGCCCGAGCGCCACGCGGCCTCGACGACCACGACGGCCGACGACGCCGCGGCGATCAGCCGGTTGCGCTCCAGGAAGCGCCAGCGCGTCGGGGCCGCCCCGGGCGGCTGCTCGGCCACGACCACGTGCTCGTCGGCGATGCGGGCGAGCAGCGCCTCGTGGGCCACCGGGTAGGCGCGGTCGACCCCGCACGCCAGCACCGCGACGGTGGCGCCGCCGACGGCGAGCGCGGCGCGGTGGGCGGCGGCGTCGATGCCGAACGCCCCACCGGAGACGACGGCGACCCCGCGCTCGACGAGCCCCGCGGCGAGCTCGGCGGCCACGTGCTCGCCGTAGGCCGACGAGGCCCGCGAGCCCACCAGCGCCGCGGAGCGCTCCACGAGGGGCCCGAGCGCGCCGGTCCCCCGCACCCACAGGCACGGCGGGCAGGCCTCCCCCAGGTCGTCGAGGCGGCGCGGCCACTCCTCGTCCCCCGGGACGACCACGCGCCCGCCCAGCCGGGCGAGCGCGTCGGCGTCGCGCCGGGGGTCCAGGCCCTGCACCCGGGGCCTCCACCGCTCCAGGCCCGCCCGCAGCGCCGCGCGGGCCCGCGGCGTCCCCGCCTCGCCGGGCAGCTCCGGGGCGTCGGAGGCGCCGCCGAGCACGACGTCGAGCGCGGCCACCGGTCCGAGCGCGACCCGCAGGGCCGCCGCCACCGCGTCCCCGGGCTCGGCGAGCCGGCTCCACGCCGCGCGCGCCCAACGGTCCTCGGCCGCCCACGCGGGCGCAGCCGGCTGCACCCCGGGGAGCCGCCCCTGCCCGGACCCGCCGTCCCGGGCGCTCACGCGGCCCGCCCGCGCAGGCGCAGGAGCAGGGCGGCGCCCACGTGGTCGCGGTCGGGCGCGCGGGCGCCGTCGAGGTCGGCGAGGGTCCACGCGGTCCGCAGGACGCGGTCGTAGCCGCGCACGGTCAGCCGGCCCCGGTCGAGGGCGGCGTCCAGGTCGCCGACCACGGCCGCCGGGAGCCGCAGGGGCCCCCGCAGCAGCGCTCCCGGCGCCTCGCCGTTGCACCGGGCCCCGGAGCCCTCGAGCCGCGCCAGCTGGGCCGCCCGGGCGGAGCGCACCCGCGCCGCGACGACGGCCGTCGTCTCGCCCTCGGCCCCCACGGCCAGCGCGGCTCGCGAGGGCGCGGTCACCTCCACCTGCAGGTCCACGCGGTCGAGCAGCGGCCCCGACAGGCGCGAGAGGTAGCGCCGCCGCTCCAGCGGGGCGCAGCTGCAGGCCTCGCCGCGCCCGCTGGCCCGGCCGCACGGGCAGGGGTTGGCGGCCATGACGAGCTGGAACCGCGCGGGGTAGCGCGCCGCGCCCCCCGCGCGGGCGATGACCAGGCTCCCGTGCTCGAGCGGCTGCCGCAGCGCCTCCAGGACGTCCTTGCGGAACTCGGGCGCCTCGTCCAGGAACAGCACGCCGCGGTGGGCGCGGGAGGCCGCGCCGGGACGCACCACGCCGCTGCCGCCCCCGACCACCGACGGCGTCGTCGCCGTGTGGTGCGGGTCCTCGAAGGGCGGGCGGCGCAGGAGCCCGCCCGCGGCGTCGAAGGTGCCGGCGACCGAGTGCACGGCCGTCACCTCGACCGCCTCCTCGTCGCCGAGGTCCGGCAGCAGCCCGGGCAGGCGCGCCGCCAGCATGGTCTTGCCCGCCCCCGGTGGGCCGACGAGCAGCAGGTGGTGCCCTCCCGCCGCGGCCACCTCGACGGCGCGCCGGGCCTCTGCCTGGCCGGCGACGTCCGCCAGGTCGAGCCGGGGCGGCGCCGCGGCGGGCGCCGGGGGCCGCGCCGGGGCGTCCTCGTCCGGGTCGCAGTCGCCGTCGACCTCGCCCCCGTGCCCGCGGACGACGGCGGCGAGCGAGGACGCCGGGCGCACCTCGGCGCCCGGGACGAGCTCGGCCTCCGCCGCGTTCTCCTGCGGCACGACGACGCGCGGCGAGCCGGCGCGCACCGCGGCCACCACGGCCGGCAGCACCCCGCGCACCGGCCGCAGGCGCCCGTCCAGCCCCAGCTCGCCGAGGTGGGTCCAGCCGCGCACCACCTCCCGCGCCAGGACGCCCTCGGCCGCGAGCACGGCCACCGCCACCGCCAGGTCGAACCCCGCCCCCTGCTTCGGCAGCGACGCCGGGGAGAGGTTGACCGTGACCCGCTTGGAGGGCAGCGAGCACCCGATCCCCGCCAGGGCGGCCCGCACCCGGTCGCGGGACTGGCCGAGGGAGGTGTCCGGCAGGCCTGTGACGACGAAGGCCGGCAGCCCCGGCGTCACGAAGGCCTCGACGTCGACGAGCGCCCCCGCCATCCCGACCAGCGCGACGCCGCGCGTGGCGCCCAGACCCATCAGGCCACCCCGCGCAGGTGCTCCACGAGCGCCGGCCCGGCCGAGGGGCGCAGGACCGCTACCGCGTCCACGCGCAGGCCTCCCGCGCGCTCCCCGGTCGCCTCGGCGAACGCCACCAGGAGCCGGCGCACCCGGGCCGCCTTGACCGGCGTCACCGCCTCGAAGGGGTGCCCCGCCCCGGGCGCGCCCGACGGCCCGCACCGCCGCGTCTTGACCTCCACGGCCACGAGCGCGTCGCCGTCGCGGGCCACGACGTCGATCTCCCCGCGCACCGGGCTGGTGCACCGCCAGTTGCGCGCCACCACGCGCATGCCGAGCCCCTCCAGGTGCGCCACCGCCACCTGCTCGCCGTACCGCCCCACCGCGTCCGTCGTCCGCACGCCGATCACCTCCGGGCCGGAGCGTGGTCCCGGCCGGGGCCCGCGCACGGCGCGGTCGTCGGGGTGTGGGCGCGGACGCGCAGGTCCCGGCCTGTGCGCGCGGCGCGGACACCGGGCGCCCGGCACGCGCGCTGACGTCCTGCCGGGTCCGCAGGAGGAGGTCGGGGAGCGGGCGGCCGCGCCGGTGGGGCGGGCGCTCGTCGTCCCGTGTCGTGCGCGGCGCCCGCAGGTCGTGCGCCCTCGTCGTCGCGAGGGGCGGCCTCAGGTCTCGGGGACGGTGAGGTCGTTCTTCGCCAGCTCCTCGACGTTGACGTCCTTGAACGTCACCACGCGCACCTGCTTGACGAACCGGGCGGAGCGGTAGACGTCCCAGACCCAGGCGTCGGTGAGCGTGAGCTCGAACCACACCTCGCCGTCGGTGCTCCGCGGCACGAGGTCGACGGAGTTGGCGAGGTAGAAGCGCCGCTCCGTCTCGACGACGTAGGCGAACAGACCGACGACGTCGCGGTACTCGCGGTACAGCGCGAGCTCCATCTCGGTCTCGTAGTCCTCGAGGTCCTCGGCGCTCATGGGCCCTTCCGCGCGCTCAGCACCGGCACCACCACCGGCTCGTGGTCCGCCATCCTGCCCGACAGCGCCTGCTCGGGCTCGCGGCCCGTGGCCTGCTGCGGCACACCGGCGGGCGCGGCCCCGGCGGACGGTGCCGCGGCCGGCTCCTCGAGCCCGGGCAGGCGCCAGCTGCGGCGGTGCTGCACGCAGGCGCCGTGGCGGCGCAGGGCGGCGAGGTGGTCCGGCGCCGAGTACCCCTTGTTGCCCGCCCAGCCGTACCTGTCGTCGCGGGCGGCGAGGTCGCGCAGCAGGCCGTCCCGCTCGGTCTTGGCCAGGACGCTCGCCGCGGCCACGGCGGCGCAGCGCAGGTCGGCCTTGACCTGCGTGCGCACGACCCAGGGGTCGGTGCGCCCCGCCCCGCGCGGGCGGGGCGTCGACAGCCAGTCGTGCGAGCCGTCGAGCAGGACGACGCAGGGGACCGCGTCGAGCGCCTCCAGGGCGCGGCGGCCGGCCAGGCGCAGGGCCCGCACGATCCCGAGGGCGTCCACCTCCCCCGCGCTGGCGTGCCCCACGGCGTGCGCCACGGCCCAGCGGCGCAGCCGCGGCGCGAGGTCCTCGCGCGCCTCGGGCGCGAGCAGCTTGGAGTCGCGCAGCCCCGCCGGCGCGGTGCGGGTGGACGCGTCGACGACGGCGACGCCGACCGAGACGGGGCCCGCCAGCGCACCGCGGCCCACCTCGTCCACGCCCGCGACGAGGAGGTGCCCCTCGCGCAGCAGCGCCCGCTCCGCGCGCAGCGTCGGGGTCCGGGCCATCGGCCCCGCGCCCGGCCGCGGCGCGGCCCCGCCGACCCGCCGCGCGCTCACGACCCCGAGCCGGCCGGGGTCGGCGGGGCGGCGCTGCCGGGCCCGGGGAGCTCGGCGCCCTCGGGCGCCGTCGCGGGGACGCCGCGGAAGGCGTCCTCGCCCTCGCTGAGCCAGTCCCAGCGCTCCAGCGGCCACACGAGCAGCACCGCGCGCCCCACGACGTCCTCGAGCGGCACGGTGCCGCCGCCCTCGAGCTGGGTGTGCGCCCGGCTGTCGAGGGAGTCCGAGCGGTGGTCGCCCATGACCCACAGCCGCCCCTCGGGCACGACGACCGTGAAGGGCTCCGCGCTCGGCAGGTCGCCGGGGTAGAGGTAGCGCTCGCCCAGGGGCTCGCCGTTGACGACCAGCGCCCCCGTGCCGTCGGCCGCCACCGTGTCCCCGGGCAGGCCGACGACGCGCTTGATCAGGTGGTCGCCCGAGTCCTGGGGCAGCACGCCGACGAACGACAGCGCGTCGACCAGGGCCTCGCCCACGACGGTGCGCTCCGGCTCCACGGTCGGCGTCAGCCAGCCGCCCGGGTCGGTGAAGACGACCACGTCCCCGCGGTCCAGGTCGAAGGGTCCGGGCGTGAGCCGGCTGACCAGGACCCGGTCCCCGACCTCGAGGGTCGGCTGCATGGACTCCGACGGGATGAAGAAGGCCTGGACGAGGAAGGTCTTGATGAGCAGCGACAGCACGAGTGCCGTCACGACGACCAGGACCACCTCGCGGAGCGCTCCGACGAGCCCTCCGCGGCGCCGGGGCTCCTCGTCGTCGGCCACGGCCCTCGCGGGGGCGCCCTCGTCCCCCGGCGCGCCCCGTCCCCCGGGTCCGCCCTCTGCGCTGCTCACCGCACGTCCTCCGCCCGTCGTGGCCGCTGCGGCCCGGTTCCCTGCACCGCGGTGCTGCTGCGCCGCCCCCTCGGGCGCACCCCCCGCGGTGCGGGGACAGCCTCGCACCCCGTCCGCCCCCGACCGTGCGAGCCGCACCGGCCCGGGCGCGACGACGCCCCCGGCCGCACCCGGCAGGACCGGGGCGGGCGGGGGCGTCGGAGCGGTGCGGGCCGGGGCCCTGCTGCTCAGCGCGAGACGGGCTCGCGCTTCTCCTTGATCTTGGCGGCCTTGCCGCGCAGCTCGCGCAGGTAGTACAGCTTCGCGCGGCGGACGTCACCGCGGGTCACGACCTCGATGCGGTCGATGGCCGGGGTGTGCACCGGGAAGGTGCGCTCCACGCCGACGCCGAAGCTGACCTTGCGGGCGGTGAAGGTCTCGCGCACGCCCGCGCCCTGGCGGCGCAGCACGACGCCCTGGAACAGCTGCACGCGCGAGCGGGTGCCCTCGACGACCTTCACGTGCACCTTGACGGTGTCACCGGGCCGGAAGTCGGGGATGTCGTCGCGCATCGAGAGGGCGTCGAGCCCGTCCAGTGTCTGCATCGTCTGCTGCTCTCCGCGCGCCCGCCGCAGGTCGGCCGCGCACTCGTCGCGGGGCTGGGCCCCGTCCGCTGGTCTCGTCCGAGCCGTCGACCGGCGCTGGGCGCCGGTCTCCTCCGGGCTCCGCACGCCCCCTGCGGCAGGGGCGGGCTCGTCGTCCGGCTCGGCGGGCCAGTCTGCCACAGCCGGCACCTCGGGCCGACCGCCCCGGAGCGGGCGCCCCGCGGCGGGCGCTCAGTCGCCGGACGGCGCCGCGGGCCGCCGGCCACCGGGGACCCAGCCCTCCTCGGCGAGCACGGCGAGGTCCGCGCGGTCGAGGGCACCGGGGTCCGCGGCCGCGAGCGCCTCGAGCAGGTCGGGACGGCGACGCGCCGTGCGCCGCAGGCCCTCGTCGCGGCGCCAGCGCGCCACCTGCCCGTGGTGGCCCGAGAGCAGGACGTCCGGGACGTCGAGGCCGCGCCAGCGGGGCGGGCGGGTGTACACCGGGTGCTCCAGCAGCCCCTGCTCGTGGGACTCCTCCAGCAGGGACGCCGGGTTGCCCACGACCCCCGGCAGCAGCCGGCCGACGGCCTCCACGAGCGCCAGGGCCGCCACCTCCCCGCCGTTGAGGACGTAGTCGCCGAGGCTGAAGGGGACGACGCGGTAGCGCTGGGCCGCGTCCAGCAGGACCCGCTCGTCGATGCCCTCGTAGCGGCCGCAGGCGACCACGAGCCGCGGCTCGCGGGCCAGCTCGTGCGCCATCGCCTGGTCCAGGCGCCGCCCCGACGGGCTGGGGACCAGCAGCAGGGGGCGCCCGTCCGCGGGCTCGTCCGGGGCGGCGGCGAGCTCCACGGCTGCGCCGTCCCCGGCGTCGCTCCCCGGCTCGGCCGTCGGCGCGGCCCCGACCGGCCCGCCGGCCCCCTCGCCGCGGTGCACGGCGTCCAGGGCGAGGCCCCAGGGCTCGGGCAGCATCACCATCCCGGCGCCGCCCCCCGCGGGCGTGTCGTCGACGGTCCGGTGCCGGTCCTCGGTCCAGCCGCGCAGGTCGTGCACGTGCAGGTCCAGGAGCCCGAGGCGCTGCGCGCGGCCGAGCAGGGACAGCTGCAGGGGCGCGAGGTAGTCGGGGAAGATCGTGACGACGTCGACGCGCACGTCAGCGCCCCCCGGCGCCGGGCCCGTCGTCCGGCGAGCCGTCCTCGCCGTCGTCCTCGCCGTCGGCGACCTCGTCGCCCTCGAGGAGGCCGCCCGGCGGGTCGAGCACCACGCGGCCGCCGGCCACGTCCACCTCGGGCACCAGCTCGCGCACGAAGGGCACGAGCACCGTGGCCCCCGAGGGCTGGCGCACGAGCAGGGCGTCCTGCGCGGGCAGGTGCTCCAGGCCGACGACCTCGCCGACGTCGCGCCCGTCGGTCGTGGTGGCCCGCAGGCCGACGAGCTGGCTGCGGTGCCAGGCGTCGTCCTCGGCCTCGGCGGGGTCGTCGAGGTCGACGTCGACGAGCAGGAGCACCCCGCGCAGCTCCTCCGCGGCGGTGCGGTCCGCCGTCTCCTCGAAGGCCACGAGCAGGCGCCCCTGGTGCGCGCGCACGCTCGCCACGGTCAGGGCGCCGACGTCGGGGTCGGTGCGCAGGCGGGCGCCGACGGCCAGACGGCGCTCGGGCGCGTCGGTCCGCACCTCGAGGGCGACCTCGCCGCGCAGTCCGTGCGCACGACCGGCGCGGGCGACGACGAGCTCCACGGCTGCTCCTCGAGGGGAAGGGGGTGCTGGGCGGGGTGGGGCGGGAGCGGTGCAGGGCTCCCGGGGACGACGCAGCCCCGCCCGCGGTGCGGGCGGGGCTGCGTCGTGCGGTGCTGCTGCCGGACGCGCGCTCAGCGCGCGCGGTCGACGTCCACGACGTCGACGCGCACGGGGCCCTCACCGCGCGAGAGCGCGGACAGGACGGTGCGCAGCGAGGTGGCGGTGCGCCCGGCCCGGCCGATCACGCGGCCCAGGTCGTCCGGGTGCACCCGCACCTCGAGCACCGTCCCGCGCCGCATGGAGCGGCTGGCGACGCGGACGTCGTCGGGGTTGTCCACGATGCCGCGGACGAGGTGCTCGAGGGCGTCGGCGAGCACGTCAGGCCGTCGCGACCGGGGCGTCCTCGGACGGCGCCGACTCGGAGGCCTTCGCGCCCGAGCCCTTCGACGCGGTGTCCTTCTTCGGCGCGAGCTCGGCCGGGCCGGTCTCGCGGGCCGCGGCCTCGAAGGCGACGCGGCGGTCGGCCTTCGGCTCGGCGACGCGCAGGGTGCCCTCGGCGCCGGGGAGGCCCTTGAACTTCTGCCAGTCACCGGTGATCTTGAGCAGCACGAGCACCTGCTCGGTCGGCTGCGCGCCGACGGACAGCCAGTGCTGCGCCCGCTCGGAGTCGATCTGGATGAACGAGGGCTCCTCGGTCGGGTGGTACTTCCCGATCTCCTCGATCGCCCGGCCGTCGCGCTTGGTGCGCGAGTCGGCCACGACGACGCGGTAGTACGGGGCCCGGATCTTGCCCAGGCGCTTGAGACGGATCTTGACTGCCACGGTGGAGGGGTTCTCCTGGTTCGTCTGGGGTGAGCACGCCCGCCCGGCGTGGGGTTTCGCCAGGGCGTCCGTGCTGCAGGACTCGCGCGCCGCGGGTGAGAGGGTCCCGTGGCGCCCGGTACAGCGGGTCAGTCTGCCAGACGCCGCCCGGCCCGGGCGACCTGCCGCCCCCGCAGGACCACGGCGGACGGCGCGGCGAGGACGCCGACGTCCTCCCGGGGGTCCTCGGGCAGGACGAGCAGGTCCGCGCTCGCCCCCTCCTCCAGCGCGGGGAACCCGAGCCAGCGGCGCGCCGACCAGCACGCGGCGTCGAGGGCGGCGGCGGGGCCCAGGCCGGCGCGGGACAGCTCGGCCACCTCCTCGGGGAGGATCCCGTGCGGCAGCGTGCTCCCGGCGTCGGTCCCGGCGAAGACGCGCACCCCGGCCTCGTGGGCCAGCGCCACGGCCTCGCGCCGTCGCGCGTGCAGGCGCCGCATGTGCTCGGCGTAGCGCGGGAACTTGGCCTCCCCCCGGGCCGCGATGTCCGGGAAGGTGCCGATGTTGACCAGCGTCGGGACCACCGCGGTCCCACGCTCCGCCATGACCGCCACGTCGTCGGGCCCCATGGCCGTCGCGTGCTCGACGCCGTCGAAGCCGGCCGCCAGGACGTCGGCCAGCGCCTGCGCCCCGAAGACGTGCGCCGTGATCCGCGCGCCCTCGGCGTGGGCGGCGTCCGCCGCGGCCACGAGGTCCTCCCGCGACCAGCAGGGGGCGAGGTCGCCGGCGTCGCGGTCGATCCAGTCGCCGACGACCTTGACCCAGCCGTCGCCGCGGCGGGCCTGGCGCCGGACCTCCTCGGCCAGCCGGGGCGGCTCCACCTCCTCGGCGAACCCGCGCAGGTAGCGGCGCGTGCGCGCCACGTGGCGGCCCGCGCGCACCAGGCGGGGGAGGTCGTCGCGCTCGGCCACCCACCGGGTGTCGGCGGGCGAGCCCGCGTCGCGCAGCAGGAGCGCGCCCGCGTCCCGGTCGGCGCGCGCCTGCTCCTGCGCCGTCTCGGCGTCGACCTGCCCGGAGGGGCCGAGCCCGATGTGGCAGTGCGCGTCCACCAGGCCGGGGACCACCCAGCCGTCGATCTCGGTGACGTCGTGGTCGCCCGGCGGCCGGGTCCAGGTGAGCCGGCCGCCGAGCACCCACAGCCCCGAGGCGACGTCCTCGTCGCCGCCGGTGCCGGGGCCTCGCAGGACCCGCCCGGTCAGGTGCAGCACCTGGGCCACGGCCGTCCTACCGGCCGAGGAACTTCTCGAAGCCCGGGGGCAGCTCGAGGTCGTCGGGCAGCTGATCGGCCTGCTGGGGGGTGAGGCCGAAGGCCGACCCCGCCGCGGGCGCGCTGCGCACGGGCGCGTCCCTCTCCTGCTGGGCCCGCTTCGCCGGGTTGCCCGACTTGGCCTTGCCCTTCTTGGGCGGCGGCGCCGTCCTGCCCTTCGACTTCTTGCCGCCGCCGGGCAGCCCCCCCATGCCGCCGCCCGGGCCCCCGCGACCGCCGCCCATGCCCGGCAGGCCCGCCGTGCCCGGCATGCCGCCGCCGCCCTGGCGCATCGAGCGCATCATCTTCTGCGCGTCGGCGAACCGGTCGAGCAGCTGGTTGACGTCGGTCACGGTGCGCCCGGAGCCCCTGGCGATGCGGGCGCGGCGGGAGCCGTTGAGCACCTTGGGCGACCGGCGCTCCAGCGGCGTCATCGAGCGCACGATCGCCTCGATGCGGTCGATCTCCCGCTCGTCGAAGCTCTCCAGCTGCTCGCGGAGCTCCCCCATGCCGGGCAGCATCCCCAGCATCTTCTTGATCGAGCCCATGTTGCGCAGGCCCTGCATCTGCACGAGGAAGTCGTCGAGCGTGAAGTCCTCGCCGCTGGCGAACCGCGAGGCGAGGTCCTGCGCCTGGTCGGCGTCGAAGGCCTTCTCGGCCTGCTCGATGAGCGTCAGGACGTCGCCCATGTCGAGGATGCGCGAGGCCATCCGGTCGGGGTGGAAGACCTCGAAGTCCTTCAGGCCCTCGCCCGTGGACGCGAACATCACCGGACGGCCGGTGACCGAGGCCACCGACAGCGCGGCGCCGCCGCGGGCGTCGCCGTCCAGCTTGGAGAGGACGACGCCGGTCAGCTCGACGCCCTCGAGGAAGGCCTGCGCCGTGGTGACGGCGTCCTGGCCGATCATCGCGTCGACGACGAAGAGGACCTCGTCGGGGTCGACCGCGGCGCGGATGTCGGCGGCCTGCTGCATCATCTCGGCGTCCACGCCGAGGCGGCCGGCGGTGTCGACGACGACGACGTCGTGGTGGCGCTCGCGGGCGGCGGCCACGCCGCGGCGGGCCACGTCCACGGGGTCGCCCACGCCGTTGCCCGGCTCGGGGGCGAAGACGCTGACGCCCGCCCGCTCCCCCACGACCTGCAGCTGGGTGACCGCGTTGGGGCGCTGGAGGTCGGCGGCCACCAGCAGCGGCGCGTGGCCCTGCTCGTGCAGCCAGCGGCCCAGCTTGCCGGCCAGCGTCGTCTTCCCGGCGCCCTGGAGGCCGGCGAGCATGATGACCGTCGGCGGGTTCTTGGCGAACCGCATGCGCCGGGTCTGCCCGCCGAGGACGCCCACGAGCTCCTCGTGGACGATCTTGACGACCTGCTGCGCCGGGTTCAGCGCGCCGGAGACCTCCGCGGAGAGCGCGCGCTCGCGCACGGTGGCGGTGAACCGGCGCACGACGGGCAGGGCGACGTCCGCGTCCAGCAGCGCGCGGCGGATCTCGCGCACGGTCGCGTCGACGTCGGCCTCGGACAGGCGCCCCTTGCCGCGCAGGCCCTTGAAGGTGGCCGACAGGCGGTCGGAGAGGTTGGAGAACACGCCCCGAGGCTACCCGTCGGCCCGGCGCTCCCGTCCTGCTCGGGGCGCGGGCCCCGCACCGGGGCCGGGGGGCGCCTGCGGCTCGCCGGAGGCGGCGTCGGTGAGGACGCCGACGACGCGCGCCGTGCGCCCCGGGCTCAGGGCGCCGCCGCCGGGCTCGCACAGGTAGAGGACGTCCACCGCCCGCGCGGAGTGGGTGGCGACGTGCGCGCTGCGCACGTCCACCCCCTCGTCGCGCAGCGCGCTGCCGAGGCGGTGCAGGAGCCGGGGGCGGTCGGGGGCCCGGACCTCGACGACCGTGGCCTCGCTCGAGGCGCCGGGCACCAGGAGCACGCGGGCGGCGGCGTCCGCGGCCAGCCGCGGCGGTCGCCACCCGGCGTCGCGCCGCTCGAGGCGCTCGAGCACCGAGGTGTCCCCCGAGCCCAGCCGGAGCAGGTCGGTGCGCAGCACCGCCGGGTCCGGGAGCCCGCGGCTGGTGTGGACCCACCAGGTGTCCACGGCCACCCCGTCGACCGTGCGCACCAGCGCCGAGCGCACGGTGGCGCCGTGCGCCGCGAGCAGGCCGGCGACGTCGCCGAACAGGCCCGGCCGGTCCGGTGCCACCACGGTCACGCCGTGGAGCCCGAGCAGGGGGCTGGTCTCCACGCGCGGGCCGCCGTCGGCGAGCACGGCGGCGACCAGGCCGCGCTCGGCGGCGGTCAGCGGGGCCGGTCCGGGCGGCTCGCGGCCCTGCAGGGCCGAGCGCGCACGGGCCACGAGGTCGTCGACGAGGCGCCGGCGCCAGGCCGTCCACGCCGCGGGGCCCGCCGCTCGCGCGTCCGCCTCGGTGAGCGCGCGCAGCAGGTCCAGGACGTCCTCGCGGCCGTCCACCACCTCCACCAGCTCCTCGACCGTCCGCGGGTCGTCGGGGTCCCGGCGCGTCGCGAGGTCGACCAGCGCCAGGTGGTGGCGCACCAGGCGGCGCACCACCGCGACGTCCTCCTCCGGCAGCCCGGTGCGGCGGGCGACGGCCTCGGCGAGCGGTGCGCCCACCTCGCTGTGGTCGCGGGCGCCGGCGACCTTGCCGAGGTCGTGCAGCAGGCAGGTCAGCAGCAGCAGGTCCGGGCGGGCCACGTCCCCGAGCCGGTCGGCCGCCTGCACGCACGTCTCGACGAGGTGGCGGTCGACGGTGTGCCGGTGGACCACGGTGCGCTGGGGGCGGTTGCGGACCGCCGCCCACTCGGGGAACCACGCCGTCACCAGGCCGACCTGGTCGAGCGTCTCCCAGACCGGGACCTGCCGCTCACCGGTGCCGAGCAGCTCCATCAGGGCCGTGCGCGCCGGTCCCGGCCAGGGGGCGGGGAGGGGCGCGGACCCCGTGGCGAGGTGGCCGGCGGTCACCGGGGAGAGCGGCAGGCCGTCGCGGGCCGCCGCCGCGGCGGCGCGCAGGGCCAGGGTGGGGTCCGCGGACGGCCGCGCCGCGGCGCCCAGGCACAGCTCCCCCTCGTGCTCGACGAGGTCGCTCTCGACGGCGCGCTGCACCGGGCGCCGGCGCCGCCAGCCGCGGCGCGTCGTCGCGGCGCCGGTGGCCCGACGCGCCGTGACGTCCAGCGCCCACGCCAGCGAGCGCGCGGCGAGCGCGACGTCGGCGAGCAGGGCGTCCGCGTCGTCGAGGCCCATGGCGACGGCCACGGCGTCCTGCTCGTGCAGGAGCAGCCGCTCCCCCGGCCGCCCCGTCACCGCGTGGAGGGCGTCGCGCACGTCGAGCAGGCGCAGCCGGGCCTCCCCGGCCGCGCCGTGCGGGGCGTCGGCCAGCCAGCTCGCGACCAGGGACTGCAGCACGACGGCGTCCCGGAGGCCGCCGCGGGCCTCCTTGAGGTCGCCCTCGAGGAGGTAGGCGAGCTCGCCGTGGGCGGCCGCGCGCTCGGCCGCCGACGCCAGCAGCTCCGGCAGGCGGCGGCGCGCCGTGCGCCGCCAGTCCTCGCGCAGCGCCTCGCGGGCGTGCAGCGCCATGCCGGCGTCCCCCGCGACGGGACGCAGGTCGAGCAGGCCGATCGCGGCGGCCACGTCGTCCGCCGCGACCTGCCGGCAGTCCGCGACGGAGCGCACGGAGTGGTCCAGCCGCAGCCCCGCGTCCCACACCGGGTACCAGACCTGGTCGGCGAGGGCGGAGACCGCGTCGGCCTCGTGGGTCCGGCCGTCGTGCAGGAGCACGAGGTCGAGGTCGCTGGCGGGCCCGGCCTCGCGGCGGGCGTGGCTGCCCACGGCCACGAGGGCGACGCCCGCCGACCCGCCGCCGCGGCGGGCCTCGGCCGTCCAGGGGTCCGCGTCTCCGCGGTCCCCGGGCCGGGGGCCCGTGCCCGGGGCGTCGGAGCAGGCCGTCGTCGCCTCGGCCCACACGTCCTCCAGCCAGGAGTCGACGAGCCCGGCCAGCCGCTCCCGGCGCGCCGGTCCCGCCGTGCGGTCGTCCAGCCCGGACCGGACCGCCAGCGCCAGGCGCTCCGTGCGCAGGTCGCGGCGCCGCGCGCCGTCACCGCTGTCGCCCATGGCCGCACCGTCCTCCCGGACGCCGAGGGCGTCCCGTCCCGCTCGTCGCGCGGTCGGGACCGCGCGTGGTCATCAGTCACCCGGGGTGGTCGGAGGGTGACGCGCCGGCGGCGCGGCGCCCGCACGGGTGCGGGCGCCGCGCCGCCGGTGGTGCCGGGTGCTAGAGGGCGTCGAGGCCGCGCTCGCCGGTGCGGACGCGCACGACGTCCTCGACCGGCACGACCCAGACCTTGCCGTCGCCGATGCGGCCGGTGGAGGCCGCGGAGACCACGGCGCCCACGACGTCCTGCCCGTCCACGTCGTCCACGATGACCTCCACGCGCACCTTGGGCACCAGGTCCACGGTGTACTCCGCGCCCCGGTAGACCTCGGTGTGCCCGCGCTGGCGGCCGTAGCCGCTGGCCTCGCTGACCGTCATGCCCTGCACCCCGAAGGCCTCGAGGGCGGACTTCACGTCGTCGAGCTTGTGGGGCTTGATGACCGCGGTGATGAGCTTCACGCGGAGACCTCCTCGTCGGTGGTGGTGCGGCGGTGGCTGGGCGCGGAGCGGACGCCGGAGCCCGAGCCGAAGGTGCCGAAGTCGTACCCGGCCTCCGCGTGCTCGGACTGGTCGATGCCGGCGTCCTCCTCCTCCGCACCGATCCGGAAGCCCATCGTGGCCTTGAGGGCGAACCCGATGACGAGCGTGACCACGAACGAGTAGGCGAGCACCGCCAGGGCGCCCACGGTCTGGATGCCCAGGAGGTCCAGCCCGCCGCCGAAGAGCAGGCCCTGCGCCCCGGCGGGCGCCGCCGGGTCGGCGAGGACGCCGATGAGGATCGTGCCGACCAGGCCGCCCACGAGGTGGACGCCCACGACGTCGAGCGAGTCGTCGTAGCCCAGCGTGTACTTCAGGCCCACGGCGAGAGCGCACAGGACGCCGGCGACGACGCCGATGAGGAGGGCGCCGACCGGGGACACCGCGGAGCAGGCCGGGGTGATGGCCACCAGGCCCGCCACGACGCCGGACGCGGCGCCGAGAGACGTCGGGTGCCCGTCGCGGAGGCGCTCGACGACGAGCCAGCCGAGGACCGCCGCGCCGGTGGCGCACAGCGTGTTGACGAAGACGACCGCCGCGGTGTTGTCGGCGGCCAGCGCCGAGCCGGCGTTGAAGCCGAACCAGCCGAACCACAGCAGGCCCGCGCCGAGCATGACGAGCGGCAGGTTGTGCGGGCGCATGGGCTCGCGGCCGAAGCCCTTGCGCCGGCCCAGCACCAGCACCAGGGCGAGCGCCGCCGCGCCGGCGTTGATGTGGACGGCGGTTCCGCCGGCGAAGTCGATGGCTCCCAGGGAGTTGGCGATCCAGCCGCCCGTGACGCCGGCGTCCGGGTCGTCGAAGGCGAAGACCCAGTGCGCCACCGGGAAGTAGACGACGGTGACCCAGATCGCGCCGAAGACCATCCAGGTCGAGAAGCGCGTGCGGTCGGCGATGGCGCCGGAGATGAGGGCCAGCGTCAGGATGGCGAAGACCATCTGGAAGGCCACGAAGGCCATCGCCGGGAAGGCTGCGTCCGGGTCCTCGGCCATCAGGCCCGCGAGGCCGAGGAACTCGGTCGGGTCGCCGAGCAGGCCCAGACCCACGTCGTCCCCGAAGGTCATCGAGTAGCCGTAGAGGACCCACAGGACGCTCACGAGCGCCATGGCGCCGAAGCTCATCATCATCATGTTGAGGACGCTCTTCATGCGGACCATGCCGCCGTAGAAGAGCGCGAGGCCCGGGGTCATCAGCAGCACCAGCGCGGCGCTGGTGAGGATCCAGGCGGTGTCGCCGGTGTTCACTCGTCCTCCAGCAGACAAGGGGCCGAGCCCCGCGGGGGCCGGGCGGCGCCGGCCGGCGCTGCGGGGACGACGTTCCCGAGCGCCGGTTACGCGGCGCCGCGCCCCGTGTTACGCCGACGTGTCGCGCGCGCCCGGCGCGTAAGACCTGCGTGAACGGCCCCGAGCACCACCGCTGGTGGTCGCAGGGCGTGACCGACGCTCGCGGTGCGCCGTCCCCCGCCGTCGTAGCGTCGCGGCCATGGCGCAGACCCACGTCGTCGAGCACCGCGACGACCTCCTCCACGGCCGCTTCGACCCCGACCTGCCGCCGCGGCTCGAGGTCCGCAGCGGCGACGTGCTCGTGCTGCGCACCGTCGACGCCGGGTGGCACGCCGACTCCCAGCCCGACGTCCACGGCGGGGCGCCGCTCGCGCTCCGGCCGGGGCGCGACCGCGAGCGCGACCCCGGCCACGCGCTGACGGGGCCGTTCGCCGTCGCCGGCGCGCAGCCCGGTGACGCGCTCGAGGTGCGCGTGCGCGACGTCGTGCCCGGCTCCTGGGGGTGGACCCGGGCGGGCGGGTGGTCGAGCTGGTGCAACGACGCCCTGGACGTCGCCGGCGCCGACCCCGAGCTGCTGCGCTGGGCGGTCGACTGGTCGCGCGAGCGGGGCGCCGGCACGGCCACCGACCAGCACGGCGACGTCGTCGCGCTGCGGCCCTTCCTCGGGGTGGTCGGCACCTGCCCCGCCGGGCCGGGGCCGCGCTCGACCGTCCCGCCGCGGCGTACCGGCGGGAACCTCGACTGCCGGGAGCTGGTCGCGGGCAGCAGCCTCCTGCTGCCCGTCGAGGTGCCCGGCGGGCTGCTGTCGGTGGGCGACGGCCACGCCTGCCAGGGCGACGGCGAGGTGTCCGGGCTGGCGCTCGAGTGCCCGATGGAGCGGGTCGAGCTCGAGGTGGTCCTGCACCCCGACGGCGCGCCCGCGATGCCGCGGGCCAGCACGCCGGCGGGCGAGGTCTGCTTCGGCGTCGACGCGGACCTGCGCGCGGCCACCGCGCAGGCGCTCGAGGAGGTCCTCGACCTGCTGGGGCGCCGCCACGGGCTGCCGCGCACCCGGGCCCTGGCCCTCGCCTCGACCGTCGTGGACCTGCGCGTGACCCAGGTGGTCAACGGCGTCCAGGGCGTCCACGCCGTCCTGCCCGCCGGCCGGCTCCTGGCGGTGGGCGGGGAGCCGGTGGGCTCCTGACGCCGGGCCCGCGGGCCCGGCGTCACCGGCGAGGTGCGGCCACGGCGGGGTGGCGCCCCCACCCCCCGGCTCAGCCCCGCTCGCGCAGCAGCTCGCGCACCGACGTGCGGCGGTCCGTGCGCAGCAGCGAGCGCTCGTACAGGGCGGCTCCCAGCCGCACGAGCAGCGCTGCCGCGACGAGCACCAGCGCCACCGAGACGACGGGCTCCCACCAGGCCACGCCACCGGTGACCAGGCGGGCGGGCATGGCGACGGTCGAGGCCACCGGCACGTAGGACGCGACGACGAGGAGCCAGCCGCCGGCGTAGACGCCGACGTACAGGACGGCCACGAGCACCACGAGCAGCGGCGCCGTCGTCGACTGCAGGTCCTCGGTGCGCGTCGCCACCGACCCGGCGACCGCCCAGATGCAGGCGAGCGCGACGAAGCCCAGCACGAAGAAGGCGACGAACCACAGCGCCGGCGCCCCCACCTGCCCCAGGAGGTCGGCGCGGCCCGTGGCCGCGAGCCCCGCGAGGCCCACGGCGACGAGCACCGCCACCTGGGCGAGGGCGAGCGCCCCGTTCGCCACGACCTTGCCGACGAGCAGCGAGCGCAGGGGCACGGCCGCAGCGAGGATCTCCACCACGCGGCTCTGCTTCTCCTCGACCACGCTCTGCGCGATCGCCAGGCCGAACTGGATCGCCAGCAGGTAGAAGAGGAAGCCGAACGCCAGGGGCAGCAGCGTGGCCAGGACCGGGTCGACGTCCGAGGGCGCCAGGAGCCGCTGGTCCAGCTGGGACCCCGCGAGGAGCTCCTCCGCGCTGGTGCCCGCCGCGGCGGCCCCGCGCTCGAGCGCCTCGTCCTCGGCGCCCTGGGCCAGGAGGGCGGCCAGCCCCCCGTCGACCTCCTCGTCGCCCACCAGCTCGAGGCCCTCGCCAGGGCCCTCCAGCAGGGCCGCGTCGACGTCGCCGGCGGCCACGAGCTGCTCCGCCGCGGCGGCGTCGGCCACCTCGCGCACCTCCAGCCGGTCCCCCGGGGGCAGCTGCTCCCGCGCGGACCCCACGACCGCCGTGGCGCGCGCGTCCTGCCCCACGACGGCGACCTCCGACGTGCTCGGGCGTCCCCCGAGGACGGCGGACAGCACGATCCCGACCACGACCAGGAGCACCAGGACGGCGAAGGAGACGAGGAACGGCTTGTCGCGCAGCTTGACGCGGACCTCGCGCTCGGCGACCACGCGCCAGGCCGCCGTCCCCCCTCCCGCGGGGTCCGGGCCGCCCGCGGTCGGCCCGGCGGTGGGCGCGGGGATGGTGGCGGTGCTCATCGGACGACCTCCCGGAAGACCTCGGACAGCGGCGGGACGACGGGGGTGAAGGAGCGCACCGGTCCGCGGCGCAGGGCCTCCGCGAGGACCCGCTGGTCGGCCCCCGGCTCGACCACCGAGAACAGGGCCGCGCCGCCGTCGACGTCGGCCACCTCCACGCCGGGCACGTCCCGGACCCAGCCGAGGTCGGCGGCGCCGGTCCCCGCCGCGGCGACCTCGAGCCGCACGCGCGCCGGGCCGCCGGAGCGCAGCTCCTCGACGGTCCCCGCGGCCACGCGCCGCCCGTGCGCCAGGACGACGACGTCGTCGCACAGGCGCTCGACGAGGTCGAGCTGGTGGGAGGAGAACAGGACGGGCACCCCGCGGGCCACCTCGTCGCGCAGCAGCGCCGCCATCGCGTCGACCGCGAGGGGGTCCAGGCCGCTGAAGGGCTCGTCGAGCACGAGCGCCGTCGGCCCGTGCACGAGCGCCGCGGCGATCTGCGCCCGCTGCTGGTTGCCCAGGGACAGGCTCTCGAGCTTGTCGTCGGCGTGGGCGGCCAGGTCCAGGCGCTCGAGCAGGTCGGCGACCGTGCGCTCCGCGGTGGCGCGGCTCATGGCGTGGAGCCGGCCGAAGTGGACGAGCTGCTCGGCCACCCGCTGCTTCGGGTAGAGCCCGCGCTCCTCGGGCATGTAGCCGAAGGACCGCCGGTCGGCCGCGGTCACCGGCCGCCCGTCCCAGGAGACCTCGCCGGCGCTCGGCGCCAGCACCCCGAGCAGGATGCGCATCGTCGTCGTCTTGCCGGCACCGTTCGCCCCGACGAACCCGGTCATGCGCCCGGGGTGGACCTCGAGGTCCACCCCGTCGAGCACGGTCCGGTCGCCGAAGCGACGGGTGAGACCGCTGGCCGCGAGCACGGCCACCACCTCCCTCGTCGCGGGCGGCCCGTGGTCGGCCGCCGTCCGTCGACGACGCTAGGAGCCCGGGGCCACCGGCCGCGTCCCCCGCGACGGCGACGCGCCCCTCCCCCGCACGGCGGAGGCGAGGGCGCTGCCGTGGGCCGCGAGGCCCGCCCGAGAGGGCTCGTCCCGCAGGGCTCAGCCGGGCGGGCGCTCCCCCGCGTCGTCGCCGCCGGGCCGCACGAGGCCGCTCTCGTAGGCGAGGACGACGGCCTGCACGCGGTCGCGGACGCCGAGCTTCAGGAGCACCCGGGACACGTGCGTCTTGACGGTGGCCTCGCCGAGGACCAGCTCGGCCGCGACCTCGGCGTTCGACAGGCCCCGGGCGACGAGCCGCAGGACGCCGCGCTCGCGGTCGGTGAGCCCGGCGACCAGCTCCGGGCGGAAGGCCGCGCCGGACGGGGCGCTGAAGCGCTCGACCACCCGGCGGGTGACCTCCGGGGCCAGCAGGGCGTGGCCCCGGGCGACGGCGCGCACCGCGGCGACGAGCTCGTCCGGGTCGGCGTTCTTGAGCAGGAAGCCCGACGCGCCCGCCCGCAGGGCGGCGAAGAGGTGGTCGTCGCGGTCGAACGTCGTCAGCACGACGACGCGGCCGCTGCCCGCGGCCACGACCTCCGCCGTGGCCGCCACGCCGTCGAGCACCGGCATCTGAACGTCCATGAGGACGACGTCGGGCCGCAGGCGCGCAGCCGCCTCGACGGCCTGCCGCCCGTCGGCCGCCTCGCCGACGACCTCCAGGTCGGGCTCGAGCTCGAGGATCATCCGGAAGCCGCTGCGCACGAGCGCCTGGTCGTCGACGAGCAGGAGCCGCACGGGCCGGCCGTGGGCCACCGGGCCGGCGGAGTCACCCGGGCCGGCCGGGCCCGTCACGCGCTCCGCCCAGCGGTCGTGGCCGGGTCCCGGGCCACGACCGGCCGGTGGTCGTCGGCGGGTGCGGCGGGGTCGACGGGGTAGCGGCCGCGCACGCGGTAGCCGCCGCCCGGGCGGGCGCCCGTCTCCACCTCGCCCCCGACCAGCGCGGCCCGCTCGCGCATGCCCCGGTGCCCGAGGCCGGTGCTGCCGCCCCCGCGGCGGGCCGGCCCGTCGTCGACGACCTCGGCCTCGACCGCGGGGCCGACGCCTCGCCCGCCCTCGTCGAGCCAGCGCAGGACCACGCGGGCGGAGCCGGCGGTGGAGTGCCGCTCGACGTTGACCAGCGCCTCCTGCACCAGGCGGACCACCGACGTCGCCGTGGTGCCCGGCAGGGACCGCGGCTCGCCGACGACGGCCAGCGAGACGTCCAGACCGCGGTCGCGCACCTCCTCGACGACGCGGGGCAGGTCCTCGACCCCCGGCTCGGGCCCCCGGGGTGCTCCCGGGCCCTCCAGCCGGGCCCGCGCGTCCGCCCGACCGGTGGAGCCGTCCTGGTCCTCCGGCGCCCGCAGCACGCCGAGCAGGCCGCGCATCTCCCCCACCGCCGCGCGGCTGGAGGCCTCGACCTGGCGCAGCGCGTCCGCCACCCGCGTCCTCGACGCCGCGGCCCCGGCTCCGCCGTCCGGGGCGCGCTCGAGGACCCGTCGCGCCGCGGCCGCCTGGACGCCCGTCGTGCTGACGTGGTGGGCGACGACGTCGTGCAGCTCCCGCGCGATGCGCAGCCGCTCGGCGACCACCGCCGCGCGGGCCGTGACCTCCTGCTCGGCCCGCAGCTGCTCCGCCGTGCGGCGCAGCGCGTCGCGGTCGCGGGCCGCACGCCACAGCGCCCGCCCGCCGAGCAGCGCGCCCGAGAAGTACACGACGTTGATGAGCGCCGTCAGAGCGACGAGCCCCGCGCTGGACGGCGGGAGCCCCTGCGAGACGACGCCCGCGAGGCTCGCGAGGTACCAGGCCACCATCGCGGCGAGCACCACGACCCAGGTGACGGCCACGCGGCGACGGTCCCGCGCCCAGGCGGTGCCCGACAGCAGCACCAGGAAGAGCGCCACGTTGAGGCTGAAGGTCGCGGCCGACAGGGGGGACCGCGAGCCGAGGGTGATGAAGGCCGCCGCGCTGAGGAGCATGGCGGTGGCCGGCAGGCGGCGGCGCGCGCAGAGCGCGAGGGCCACGAGGGCGGTCCAGACGACCTGCTCCGCGCGCCCCGCCGCGGACGGCAGGGAGACCGTGCTCACCGCGCGGGTCAGCTCCAGCTCGAGCACGCAGACCGCGGCGGCGAGCAGGCCGGCCGCGACGTCGGCGCCGAGGGCGCGGGGACCGGGGGCGGGACGCGACCACGCGCGGTCGGCGGGCTCGCCCGAGCCCCCGTCGACCGCAGGCGCGACAGCACCCACGCCGCCCCCCTCGCCCCGTCGTCCGCCCGAGCCCGGCTGCTCAGTCCAGCAGGGCGTCGACGAAGGCGCGCGGCTCGAACGGCGCGAGGTCGTCCGCCCCCTCGCCCAGCCCGACGAGCTTGACCGGGACGCCGAGCTGGCGCTGCACCGAGACGACGATGCCGCCCTTGGCGGTCCCGTCCAGCTTGGTCAGGACGATGCCCGTGACCTGCACGGCCTCGGAGAAGACCTTGGCCTGCTGCAGGCCGTTCTGGCCGGTCGTCGCGTCGAGGACGAGCAGCACCTCGTCGATGCCGCCGGCCCCCTCGAGCGCCTTCTCGGCCACGCGCTTGACCTTGCCGAGCTCGTCCATGAGCCCGACCTTGTTCTGCAGCCGGCCCGCCGTGTCGAGCAGGACGACGTCGACCTCCCCCTCGCGGCCGGCCTTGACGGCGTCGAAGGCGACCGACGCGGGGTCGGCGCCGTCGGTGAAGGAGCGGACGGTCGGCACGCCCACCCGCTCGCCCCAGGTCTGCAGCTGGTCGGCCGCGGCGGCGCGGAAGGTGTCGGCCGCGCCGAGCACCACGTCCTTGTCCTCGGCGACGAGGACGCGGGCGAGCTTGCCGACGGTCGTCGTCTTCCCCGTGCCGTTGACGCCGACCACGAGGACCACGGCCGGGCGGCCGTCGTGCGGGGTCGTGGCCAGCGAGCGGTCCACGTCCTCACCCACGAGATCGAGCAGCTCCTCGGCGAGCAGCGCCCGCAGCGACTCGGCGTCGCGCGTGCCCAGCACCCGCACGCGCTCGCGCAGGCGGTCCACCAGCTCCTCGGTGGGACCGGCGCCGAGGTCGGCGAGCAGGAGGGTGTCCTCGACCTCCTCCCACGTCGCCTCGTCGACGCGCTCGCGCGCGAGCAGGGACAGCAGGCCCTGCCCGAGAGCGGTGTTGGAGCGGGACAGGCGCTCGCGCAGGCGGACGAGGCGCCCCGCCACCGGGTCCGGGCGGTCGAGCTGCGGACCGGGGTCCACCTCGACCGGGTTCTCCGAGGCGTCCACGTCGTCGAGGGGGCGCAGCTCCTCGACGGTGCGGGTGGCGCTGTCGCGGGGCGACTGGTCGTCGTCGCCGACGCCCGGGGAGTAGTCCAGGCCAGGCCGGGGGCGCCCCCGCGTCAGCTCACGGACGTCGTGCCGCCCGCGACGCACCAGCCCGACGACGGCGCCGGTCAGGAGCAGCAGCGCGGCGACGGCGATGCCGATGATCAGCTCGATCTCTTCCACGGCGACGATCCTCGCAGACGCCGTGGGCCCGCCCGGCGGAGCGCCGCGGCCCCCGGTCCGCGCGGCGGGGGGCTCCGCCGAGACCGACGGGGCGCGAGGTGCTAGCTGACCAGGCGGTCCCGGAAGGACGCCGGCAGCCGGTCGCGGCCGTCCTCGACCGGCGCGCCGGGGGTCCGCTCCCCGGTGCGCTCGCCGGCGCGCTCCCCGGGCGCCCCGGCGCCCGGTCGGTCCGCGGCGCGAGGAGCCCGCCAGGACCGGCCGCCCTCCACCCGCGCCCCGGCACCGCGGCGCGCCGGCGGCGCCGCGGCGAGCGCGGCGGTCGGGTCCGCCGCGCGCTGGGACGCGAGCCGCCCGGAGAGGGAGGACGCACCGCGGGCGACCGCGTCGAGGCCCGCGGCAGCGGCGCCTCGGAGGCTCTTCCCCGCCGGGCGAGCGCCGCGCGAGCTCTCCCCCGCCGGGCGACGGACGAGCCGTGCGCGGGCCCGCTCGGTCGCGGCCTCCGCCAGCGAGCGGCTCCGGGCCCCGGCCGCCTCGAGGCGGGGCATGGCCGCCGCCAGAGCGCGACCGGTGCGGTCGTCGTCGCCGCGACGCCGGTCGAGCTGCGTCCAGGCGGCGCCCACCACGACCACCAGGGCGAGGAGGACGGCGAAGAGCGTGTAGGCGACCACGATGGTCGCGCCCCCGAGAGTCATGTGCACAGCGTCACCCATGAACGACGCACAGTCACGACGACGCGCCCGACCGTGAGCGGATCGAGATCCGCCGGGCGCAGGGGCGGCACGGTGGGTGCATGACTCCTCCGCCGCGCCCCGTGACCGTCGTGACCGGTGGGGGGCGGGGCATCGGCGCCGCGACGGCGGTGCACCTGGCGCGCGAGGGGCACGACCTCGCGCTGGGCTACCTCGGCGACGACGCGAGCGCGCAGGACGTCCTCGCCGCGGTGCGGGCCACGGGAGCCCGGGCGGTCGCGGTGCGCGGCGACGTCACCGACGAGGACGACGTCGAGGCGCTCTTCGCCGCGGCGGCCGGACTCGGCCCCGTCACCGGGCTCGTGGCCGGCGCCGGCGTCACGGCGCACCTGGGCGACCTCGCGGACACCCCGGTCGCGGTCGTGCGGCGCGTGGTCGACGTCGACCTCGTCGGGGTCCTGCTGTGCGCCCGCCGCGCCGCGCAGGTCATGTCCACGAGCCGGGGCGGGACCGGGGGCGCCGTCGTGGTGGTCTCCTCGTCGGCGGCCACGCTCGGCTCGCCGCACGAGTACGTCCACTACGCCGCGGCGAAGGCCGGCGTCGACGCCCTGGCGGTCGGCCTGGCCGAGGAGCTCGCCGCCGAGGGCGTGAGGGTCAACGCCGTGGCCCCCGGGCTGGTGCGCACCGGCATCCACGCCGGGGCGGGCGACCCCGGCCGGCTCGAGCGCGTGGTCTCCCGGGTCCCGACCGGTCGCGCCGGCGAGCCGCAGGAGATCGTCGCCCCCGCGATCGCGTGGCTCCTCGGCGACCAGGCCTCCTACGTCACCGGCGCCGTCCTGCGGGTCGCCGGCGGGCTGTGAGGCGGAGGGCCCCACGGCCCGCGGCGCCGGAGGACCGGTGCGCTGTCGGACCCCACCGCCAGGGTGCGGGCATGACGTCGTGGTCCCAGGTCCTGTCCGCGGAGCCCGAGCTCGCCGCCGCCGTGCGCGCCGCCTTCGCGGTGCGCCGGCACGCCACGATGGCGACGCTGAGGCGCGACGGCTCCCCCCGCCTCAGCGGCACCGAGGTCGCCTTCGACGACGAGGCCGGTGACGTCGTCCTCGGCTCGATGCCGGGGGCCCGGAAGGCGCTCGACCTGCGGCGGGACCCTCGTGTGGCCCTGCACAGCCCCACCGTCGACACCCCGGAGGACGACCCGACCCGGTGGGCGGAGGCGAAGGTCGACGGCACCGCCGTCGAGACCACCGACCCCGCGCGCTCGGACGAGGCCCACCGCTTCGTCCTCGACATCACGCAGGTCGTGCTCACCACCGTCGGCGCCCCCGGCGACCACCTGCTGATCCGGTGCTGGCACCACGAGCGCGGCGCCACGCGCCACGAGCGCCGCTGAGGCGCTCGGCGCGTCGGAGGGCGGCGCGCTCGGCGGCGATGACGTCCGCGGCCCCGACGGGTCAGCGCTGCGACGACGTCCCACGAGACCGGAGGCTCCCTGTTCCCGACACCACGACCGAGGACCTGTGGGCGGCGGTCCGCGCCGAGCGCGCCGCCCTCGCGGGGGACCTGGCGGACGTGCCCGCGGCGGAGTGGGCCCGGCCCTCGCTGTGCGGGCGGTGGAGCGTCGAGGACGTCGTCGCCCACCTGAGCTCCGCCGCCAGCGCGGGGCGGGTGCGCTGGCTGACCAGCATCGTGGGAGCGCGCTTCGACGCCGACGTGCACAACGACCGCCGCCTGGCCGAGCACCGCGGCGCCACCCCCGCCGGCACGCTGGAGCGCTTCCGCTCCCTGGTCACCAGCACCACCGCGCCGAGCGGGCACACCGCCGCCTGGCTCGGCGAGGTCGTCGTGCACGCCCAGGACGTCCGCCGCCCGCTGGGGCTGCCCGGCGAGCCCCCCGTCCCGGTGGTCACCGAGGTGGCGCGGTTCTACGCCGCCCGGGACTTCGCCGTGAGCAGCCGCACCGCCGCCGCGGGCCTGCGGCTGGAGGCCACCGACGGTCCCTTCACCGCCGGCGAGGGACCGCTCGTGACGGGGACGACCCTGGCGCTGACCATGGCGATGGCCGGGCGCGAGGTCTTCTGCGACGAGCTGACGGGCGCGGGCTCGCCCGTGCTGCGCGCCCGGTGCCCGCGCTCGTGAGCGACCGCCACGCCCCGGGCGCCGCGAGGTCGGCGGAGCCCGCCTCGCCCGCCGACGTCCTCCGGCCCCGCGGCGTCCGACGTCAGCTCTGCGACCGCCCCGGCAGGGTGAGGATCTCGGCCCCGTCGTCGGTGATGGCGACGGTGTGCTCGCTGTGGGCCGTCCGGCAGCCCGTCGCGCTCCGCAGGGTCCACCCGTCGGCGTCGGTGACGAGCTCGGCGGTGTCCGCCATCACCCACGGCTCCAGGGCCAGCAGCAGCCCGGGGCGCAGCCGGTACCCGCGGCCGGCGCGACCGTTGTTGGCGACGTGGGGGTCCTGGTGCATCGTCGACCCGATGCCGTGACCGCCGAAGTCGGTGTTGATCGGGTAGCCCGCCTCGGTGAGGACGGCGCCGATGGCGGCGGAGACGTCCCCGACGCGGGCCCCGGGGCCGGCCGCCGCGATGCCCGCGCTCAGCGCCCGTCGGGTCGCGTCGATCATCGCCGCGCTCTCCGGCGGCGCCGGCTCGCCCACGACGAAGCTGATGGCCGAGTCCGCCGCCACCCCGTCCTTGGTGATGGCGAAGTCGAGCGAGACCAGGTCGCCGTCGGCGAGCGCGTAGTCGTGCGGCAGCCCGTGCAGGACCGCGTCGTTGACCGACGTGCAGATGTAGTGGCCGAACGGCCCGCGCCCGAAGGAGGGCGCGTAGTCGACGTAGCACGACTCGGCCCCGCCCTCGACGATCATCTCCCGAGCCCACTCGTCGATCTCCAGCAGGTTCGTGCCGACCGCGCTGCGCTCCCTGAGCGTCTGCAGGACGTGGCCGACCAGGGCGCCCGTCTCCCGGGCCCGGGCCACCTCGGTGCGGTTCAAGATCTCGATCATCCGGAGCCCCTCTCGAGCTTCCAACAGTTATCCCGGCCGAACTGTACCGGTACTACAGTCGGGCTCATGGTCAGGCTGCCGCTCACCCCCGCCGAGGTCGAGCGCGGGGAGCGCCTCGGCGCCGTCCTGCGCCGGGCCAGAGGAGAGCGCTCGATGCTCGACACCGCCCTGGCGGCGGGGATCTCGCCGGAGACCCTCCGCAAGATCGAGACCGGGCGCGTCGCCACCCCCGCCTTCCCGACCGTCGCGGCGATCGCGAGCGTCGTCGGCCTCTCCCTGGACGCCGTGTGGGCCGAGATCACCCGCCCGGACGGCGAGGCCCAGCCCGCCGCGCCGCGACGGGACGCGCGCCCGCAGATGGCCTCGTAGGGGTCGGGCGAGCACTGGGTCGCCTCGCCGCGGCCAGGGCCTCGTGCGTCACGGACGGCGGACCGCGGCGGCGTCGGGCCGGTGGCGCCCCCGCGGCGCACGCAGGTGCGAGCATCCCCGGGTGGAGCAGCGGGTGGGCCGTGGCGCCCAGCACGACGTCTTCGCCGGGGAGCTCGCGGACCACGCGGAGAGCGGCTTCGACGACGCCCGCGTCGACCGCCCGGCGTGCCTCCACCTGCCCGGCGTTCCTTGACCTGCTCGGCGTGCCTGGACCTGCTCGGCGACGTCGCCGGCCAGCGGGTCCTCGACGCCGCCCGCGGGCCGGGCCTGCAACGCCGAGGAGCTCGCGCGGCGCGGCGCGCGGGTCATCGCCTCCGACCAGAGCCCGGCCGTGGTGCAGCTCACCCGGGACCAGGCCCCGCAGGTCGACGGCCGCGTCCACGACCCCGCCGACCCGCTCCCGTGGATGCCCGACGGCTCCGCGGACGCCGTCCTGCTCGCCCTGGCGCTGGAGCACGTCGACGACCGCGTCGCGGCGCTGCGCGAGCGGCACCGGGTGCTCCGCCCCTGGGGCGCGCTCGTCCTCTCGCGCCTGCACCCGGCGGGTGACCGGCTGAGGCACGGCGGCAGCTGCTTCGAGGCCAGGGTGGTCGAGGAGACCTGGAGCCGGGGCGGGCACCTGCGCTGCTGGCTGTCGTCGCTGGAGCAGACCTGCGACGAGCTGCGGCGGGCGGGCTTCCTCGTCGAGCGGCTGGTCGAGCCGCGCCCCGTCGCCGAGGCCGCGGACCTGCGCCCGGAGGTCTACGCCCGGCTCCACTGCGAGCCCGTGGGCTTGCTGGCCCTGCGCGCCCTGGCCCGCCCGCACCAGGAGACCGCGACGGGCCCCTCCCCCTCGGGACGGGCTCCGGCGCGCCCCGCGGAGGAGGGCCCGCACGACGGAGCACCGTCCCGCCCGGCCGGCTCCGGCCGGCGCCGGGGGCGGGGTCGGCTCGCGCGCCGTCTCGACAGCGCTGCGAGACGGCGACGAGACTGGCGCCGTGGACCGACCGGGACGCGCGGCGCAGCGCGCCGAGACCCCCGCGGTGGCCGACGTCGTCGCCTGGTCGGTGCAGCGCCGCCCCCTCGAGCTCGCCGTCGGGCGCTGGGTCGTCTGGGGCGTCGAGGCCGCCGTCTCCGCGACCAGCCTGGACCCGGTGCCGGAGTCGCCCTCCGCGCAGCCACGGGTCCCCGCCGACCCCGACGCGGCGCTCCACCTCCCCGGGCCGGCCGAGGTCCACGGCACGGCCCCGTGGCTGCCCGCCCCGACCCTGGGGCCCCAGCAGGTCTGCGCGAGCAGCCGGGCGGCGTGGCTGCGACCCACCCGGGGCGCCCCGACGTGGGGCACCGACCGTCGCGAGCTCCCGCTCGAGCAGCTGGCCGTCACGTCCGCGACGTGCCGCGACCACTCCCGGCGTCGACGCCGCGCCGGTGCCCGCTGGACCCTGGAGCTCCGCGGCCCGGACGCGCAGGCCACGCTCACCGGCTCCTGGCTGGCGCTGGCCTGGCTCGGCCACCTCGGCGGCTGGCCGGAGCCCGCAGCGGCGGGACGCCGCCCGCGTCCGCAGCCTCCGACCTGACGGCTCCCGCTCCTGGGCTGCCCGGCGTGGAGCTGCGTCCGCTGGAGGGAGAACCGGTCGCCGGGCCCTGGCGGGTCGAGCCGGTCGACGCGCTGGTGCGCCTGCTGCTCGAGGCCGCCGGCCCGGTGGAGCGACGACCGCGCGTCGTCGCGGTCGACGGCCGCGGGGGCGGCGGCAAGTCCACGCTCGCGGCGCAGCGGCACGCCGCGGTCCCCCGGTCGGCGGTCGTGCACACCGACGACGTCGCCTGGCACCACTCGTCCTTCGACTGGGAGGGCCTGCTCGCGCGCGACGTGCTCGAGCCGCTGCGCCGCGGCGAGGCGGTGCGCTACCGCCCGCCGGGCTGGCGGGCCCGGGGCCGGCCCGGGGCGCTCGTGGTTCCCGCGGGGCTCGACCTGGTGCTCGTGGAGGGCGTGGGCGCCGGACGGCGCGAGCTGGCGCACCTGCTGGACGCCGTGGTGCGGGTGCAGTCCGACGCCGCCGAGGCCGAGCGGCGCGCCATCGCCCGCGACGTCGCCGCCGGCGAGAACGGCGACGCCGAGGAGGCGACCGCCTCCTGGCACGAGTGGCTGGCGCAGGAGATCCCGTTCGTCGCCGCTCAGCGCACCTGGGAGCGGGCCGACGTCGTGGTCCGCGGGACCACCGCCGCCGCGCACGACCCGGACCACGTCGGCCTCGCGCCTCCCGTCAGCCCGCCGTCGGAGGCGCCCGACGCGTCCCCTTCCCGCGAGGCCTGACCCGCAGGGGCTGACGCGGGAGGGCGCCCGGCGAGCCCGACGTCAGGCCGGCGCCACGTCGCGCAGGCGCTGGCTCACCACGGTCGTGACGCCGTCCCCGCGCATGGTGACGCCGTAGAGGGCGTCGGCGACCTCCATCGTGCGCTTCTGGTGGGTGATGACGACCAGCTGGCTCGAGGCGCGCAGCTCCTCCATCACCGTGATGAGCCGGCCCAGGTTGGTGTCGTCCAGGGCCGCCTCGACCTCGTCGAGCACGTAGAAGGGGCTGGGTCGCGCCGTGAAGATGGCCACGAGGAAGGCCACGGCGGCCAGGGACCGCTCGCCGCCGGACAGCAGGGACAGCCGCTTCACGCGCTTGCCCGCGGGGCGGGCCTCGACCTCGATCCCGGTCGTGAGCATGTCGCTCGGGTCGGTGAGGACCAGGCGTCCCTCGCCGCCGGGGAACAGGCGGGCGAAGACCCGCTCGAAGGCGGCGGCGACGTCCTCGTAGGCCTCGGCGAAGACCCGCTGCACGCGGGCGTCGACGTCGGCCACGATGCCGAGCAGGTCCTGGCGCGAGCGGGTGAGGTCGTCGAGCTGCTCGACGAGGAAGGTGTGGCGCTCCTCCAGGGCCGCGAACTCCTCCAGCGCCAGCGGGTTGACCTTGCCCAGCTGCGCCAGCGCCCGCTCCGCCCGGCGCAGCCGCTTCTCCTGCTCGGCCCGGACGTACGGCGTCGTGCGCGGCCGGTTGTCGTCCCGGTCGTCGTCCTCGGCGCCGTCCGCGGCGTCGCCCTCGGGGGCGGGGGCCTCGTCGGGCGCCGAGAGCACCGGCACGGGCTGGTGCGGCCCGTGCTCCTCGACGAGGACGTCGGGGTCCGTGCCCAGCTCGGCGGTGCTGCGCTCCTCGAGCTGCTCGAGCCGCAGCCGCTGCTGGGCGCGGGCGACCTCGTCGCGGTGCACGGCGTCGGTCAGCTCCGCGAGCTCGGCCGCCAGCGCCTCCTGGCGGCGGCGAGCCGCGCCGGACGCCTCGGCCCGCTCGCGGCGGGCGTCCTGCGCCGCGGCCCGCTCGTCCTCCGCGCGGGCCAGCGCTGAGGCGCAGCGCTCCAGGGCGACCCGGGCACCGGTGGCCACGGCCGCGGCGACGGCGGCGTCGCGGCGCCGCACCGCCGCCCGCTCGGCGGCCCGGGCGCGCGCCTCCTCCTCCCGGCGACGGGCGCGCTCGGCACCCTCCACGCGCGCCGCGAGGGCCCGCGCGCGCTCCTCCCCGGTGCGCAGGGCCAGACGGGCCTCGGTCTCGGCTGTCCGGGCGGCCCTGGCCGCCGCGGCGAGCTCCTCGCGACGCGACTGCTGGGCCGCGGCGTCCTCCGCGTCGGCCTCGACCGGCTGCTGCTGCGCCTGCGCCAGCCGCTCGTCGAGCTCGGCCAGGGCGCGCTCGTCCTCGGCCGCGGCCTCCTGCGCCGTCGCGAGCGAGCGCTGGAGGCGCTCGGCCTCCGCCGCCGCCGAGCGGGCCGCGGCGCCGAGGGAGCCCAGCCGCTCCGCCACGGCCGACAGCCGCGCGTCGGACTCGTGGAGGCGCTCGAGCGCGGCGTCGACGGCCTCGGAGGCCTCCGCGCGGGCCGTCGTCGCCGCGGCGAGGGCGAAGCGTGCGCGCTCCCCGCGGGCGACGGCGTCCGCCACGGCCGCCCTCGCCTCGTCGGCGGCCGCCTGCACGCCCAGCAGGCTCGCCTCCGCGGAGGACCCCCCGCGGACCCGGTCGCGGTCGAGGCAGTCGCCGCCGCGCGTGACGACGAGCAGGTCCGGGGTCCCCTCGGCCGCGGCCGCCCGCTCCAGGAGGGCGCGCGCCTGCGCCAGGCCGGGGACGACGACGGCGCGCGCGAGCAGGCGCGCCACGACGGCCTCGGCCTCCGGGCGCGCGCTGACGACGTCGAGCACGGCGACCGCCTCGTCCTCCGGCGCCGCGACCGCAGCCAGCAGCGCCCCCGCCGAGGACGCGTCGTCGCTGCCGCTGCCGCTGCCGCCGGCGACGAGCAGCGCGGCCGTGCCGGCGTCGTCGTCGTGCAGCAGGCGCAGCGCGTCCACGGCGACGAGGAGGCTCTCCACGGCCACGCCGTCCGCCGCTCCCCGCAGCGCGGCGGCGACGGCGTCCTCGTAGCCCGGGCGCACGGTGAGCAGCTCGGTGACCGGCCCGAGCACGCCGGGCAGCCGCTCCCCCGCCGCGAGCAGCGCGGCGGAGCCGTCGCGCCGCGCCAGGCCCAGCTCGAGCGCCTCGACCCGCGCGCTCGCGCTCGCCCGGTCCCCCTCGGCGGTCCGCTCGTCCTCCCGGGCCCGCTCGAGGTCCTCGGTCGCGCGCGCGAGCGCGTCGGCGGCCTGCTCGTGCGCGTCGTCGAGGCCCTCCTCGCCCTCCTCGACGTCGGCCACCTGCGTCTCCAGCAGCGAGTGCTCGCGCTCGGCGTCCCGGCCCCGGGCGGCGGCCCCGGCGAGCGCCTCGCCCAGGCGGCCGACCTCGGCCCGGCCCGCCTCGAGGCGGCTGCGCCGGGCGGCGACCTGCCCGGACAGGCGGGCCAGCCCCTCCCGGCGGTCCGCCGCCGCGCGCGCCAGAGCGGCCACGCGCCGCTCCTGCTCGGCGAGCTCGTCCTCGGCGGCGCCGCGCGCCCCCTCGGCCCGCTGCAGGGCCGCGCGGGCCGACGCCACCTCGCCCTCCAGCTCGCTCGCCTGGGCGCGCAGGCGCTCGGCCTGGGCCCCGAGCTCGGCCGGGTCGGGGCCTCCCGGGGGGCCCTCCTCGACGCCGAGCAGGCGCTGGCGCTCCTCCGCCAGCTCGGCGGTGCCCCGGAGCCGCTCGCGGACCCGCCCGAGGCGGTGCGGGGCCTCCTCGGCCGCGGCCAGCGCCGGCGCCGCGGCCGCCGACCGCGCGTCGGTGTCCGCCAGCTCCTCGCGGACCGCCGCGAGGTCCCGCTCGACCTCCGCGCGCCGCGCCCGCAGCGCGGAGTCGTCGGCGGCGTCCTGGGCCAGCAGGGCGCGCAGCTGGGCGATGTCGTCGGCGAGCAGCCGCGCCCGCGCGTCCCGCGCCTCGAGCTGCACGAGCTGCGCGCGACGGGCCACCTGCGCCTGGCGGCCGAGCGGGCCGAGCTGGCGGCGCACCTCGCCCGTGAGGTCCTGCAGCCGAGCCAGGTTGGCCTGCATGGCGTCGAGCTTGCGCACGGCCTTCTCGCGGCGGCGCCGGTGCTTGAGGACGCCGGCGGCCTCCTCGACGAAGCCGCGCCGGTCCTCCGGCGTCGCGTGCAGGACGGCGTCGAGCTGCCCCTGACCGACGATGACGTGCATCTCCCGGCCGATGCCGCTGTCCGACAGCAGCTCCTGCACGTCCAGCAGCCGGGCCGGGTTGCCGTTGACGGCGTACTCGCTGCCGCCGCTGCGGAACATCGTCCGCGAGATGGTGACCTCGGTGTAGTCGATCGGCAGGGCGCCGTCGGTGTTGTCGATGGTCAGCGAGACCTCGGCGCGGCCCAGCGGGGGGCGCCCGGGAGCGCCGTCCTTGCCCGCCGTGCCCGCGAAGATGACGTCCTGCATCGACCCGCCGCGCAGGCTCTTGGCGCCCTGCTCGCCCATGACCCACGCGAGGGCGTCCACGACGTTGGACTTGCCGGACCCGTTGGGGCCCACCACGCAGGTGATGCCCGGCTCCAGGCGCAGGGTCGTGGTGGAGGCGAAGGACTTGAAGCCCTTCATGACGAGCGTCTTGAGGTGCACGTCCGCCCTTCCCGGTGGTCCGTCCCTGCGCGCCGGGGACCCTACCGGCCAGTCGCGGCGACCGAGCCCCTGCACGGGCGGCGGGATGGGTCCCGCCGCCCGTGCAGAGACTCGCCGAGCGCCCCGGTCGTCCACAGGCACCCGGGCGCCGTGCGGCGGCCCGCGGCACGCTGCGCGCCGTGCGACGTCGTCCTCTGCCCCGGGCGCTGGAGCTGCTCGCGCAGCGCCAGGCGCGGTGCCTCTCCCGTGCCCAGCTGCGCGCGCACGGCGTCGACGCGGACGCGGAGCGGCTCCGGGTGCGCAGCGCGGCCTGGCAGCGCGTCGGGGACGACGTCGTCGTGCTGCACTCCGGGCCCCTCGGTCGGGACGAGCACCTGTGGGCCGCCGTCCTGACGAGCCCCGCCGGCGCCCTCAGCAGCTGGACGGCGCCGGAGGTCCACGGCCTGCGGGGCTGGGAGCGCGAGGCCGTCCACCTCGTCGTGCCGGCCGGCCGGGGACGACGACGGGCACCGGGCGCGCGGCTGTCGACCTCGACGCGCTGCGCGGAGGTCCGGACCCGCCGCGGGCTGCCGGTGCACGACGTCGCCCGGGCCGCCGTGGACGCCGCCGGCTCGTGCGCCGGTCCGCGCAGCGCGGGCGGGCTTGTCGCCGCCGTCGTCCAGCAGCGGCTGACGACGGCGCCCCGCCTCCGCGTCGAGCTCCTCGCCGCCGGGCCGCTCCGCCACCGCGCCGCGCTGCGCGCCGTCCTCCACGACGTCGAGGCCGGGTCCGGGTCCATGGCGGAGGTGGACCTCGCCCGCCTGTGCCGCACCGCCGGACTCCCGGTGCCGCTGCGCCAGCAGGTCCGCGAGGACGCCTCCGGCCGTCGCCGCTACCTGGACGCCGAGTGGCTGCTGCCCGACGGCCGGCGGCTCCTGCTGGAGGTCGACGGCGTGGGCCACGTCGAGGAGGGGCGCTGGTACGACGACCTCCTGCGGGCGGCCGAGGTGGCACGCCCGGGCGAGGTGCTGCTGCGCCTGCCGCCCGCGCCCTGCGCGTCGACGCCGCGCGCGTCGTCGCGGTCCTGCGCCGTCACCTCTCGGCGTGAGCCCCTGCACGGGAGGCGGGATGGATCCCGCCGCCCGTGCCGAGGCTCGAGCGCCTCAGAGCTCGACGAAGCCGGGCGGCACGTCCTTGGGCGCCATCCACTGGACGGCGACCCCGGTCACCGCCCCGGGGCGACGGCGGGAGGCCTCGTCGCCGTCGGCGGCCTCGAGCAGGGCCAGCAGCTGCTCGCACGCCGCGCGCGGGCCCTGCGCGCTCACCTCGACGCGGCCGTCGGGCAGGTTGCGGGCCGAGCCCTGCAGGCGCAGCTCCAGGGCGCGGGCGCGCGTCCACCAGCGGAAGCCGACGCCCTGCACCTGCCCGCGCACGTGGGCGAGCAGCCGCACCTGGCCGCCGTCGTCAGCGGTGGCCTCCTCGCCGGTCACCACCGCGCGTTCCGCGGGACGGGCTGGCAGCGGGGGCAGCGGTAGGAGCTGCGGTTCATGAAGGCCTCCCGGGTGATGGCGGCGCCGCACCGAGGGCACGGCTCGCCCTCCTGGCCGTAGGCGGCCAGCGAGCGGTCGAAGTACCCGCTGGCGCCGTTGACGTTGACGTAGAGGGCGTCGAAGCTCGTGCCGCCCTGCTCGAGCGCCTCGGCCATCACGGCGGCGACGTCCGCGACGAGCCGGCGCACCGCCGGGCGGGTCAGCGTGTCGGTGGGCCGGGCGTAGTGCAGGCGGGAGCGCCAGAGCGCCTCGTCGGCGTAGATGTTGCCGACGCCCGAGGCCAGCGTCTGGTCCAGCAGGGCCCGCTTGACGCCGGTGCGCCGCGCCCGGACCCGGTCGACCAGCCGCTCGAGGTCCAGGTGCGGGTCCAGCGGGTCGCGCCCGACGTGCGCCACCTCCGGCGGCAGCAGCGGGTCCGACGGCCCGGCCGCGGACGTCCCGGCGGGCAGCCCGTCCGGCGTCGGCACCAGCCCCACCACCGCGAGGCCGCCGAACATGCGCTGGTCGACGAAGCGCAGCTGCTGGCCGTCGTCGAGGTCCAGGCGCACGCGCAGGTGCCGCTCGGCGGGGGCGTCGGGGCGCTGGACGAGCATCTGGCCGCTCATGCCCAGGTGCGCCGACAGGGCGTCGCCCGAGTCGAGCTGGAGCCACAGGTACTTCCCGCGGCGCACCGCGGCGTCCACGCGGGTGCCGGCGAGGCGGCCCGCGAAGTCCAGCGGGCCCAGGACGTGGCGCCGCACCGGGCGCGGGTGCAGCACGGCGACGTCGGTGACCGTGCGCCCGACGACGTGCGCGTCGAGACCGCGGCGGACGACCTCGACCTCGGGGAGCTCGGGCACGCCGCCTCAGGCCTCGTCGGGAGCGACGCCCGCCGCCCGGGCGAGGGAGTCCTCGCCGGTGCCGCCGAGCGCTCGCCACGCGGCCTCGGCGGCGCGCTGCTCGGCCTCCTTCTTGCTGCGCCCCTCGCCCTGGCCGTGCAGGACCTCCGCGAGCAGCACGTGGGCGGTGAAGGTGCGCGCGTGGTCGGGCCCCTCCCCGGTCACCTCGTACGCGGGGGCGCCGAGTCCGCGGGCGGCCGAGAGCTCCTGCAGGCTCGTCTTCCAGTCCAGGCCGGCGCCGAGCGCCGCGGACGAGGCCAGCAGGGGGTCGACGAGGCGGTGCACCAGGGCGCGGGCCGGGTCGAGCCCGTGGGACAGGTACGCGGCGCCGATGACGGCCTCGACCGTGTCGGCCAGGATCGACGTCTTCTCCCGGCCGCCCGTGGCCCGCTCGCCGCGGCCCAGGAGGACGTGGTCGCCCAGGCCCAGCCCGCGCCCCACGCCCGAGAGGGCTCGCGAGCTCACGACGGAGGCGCGCAGCTTGGCCAGCTGCCCCTCGGGGAGGTCGGGGTGGCGCCGGTAGAGGGCCTCGGTCACGACCAGGCCGAGGACGGCGTCACCGAGGAACTCCAGGCGCTCGTTCGTCGGCTCGCCGTCGTGCTCGTAGGACCACGAGCGGTGCACGAGGGACTGCAGCAGCAGGCCCGGCTCGACCGTCAGGCCGAGCCGGGCCTCCAGCTCCGGCGCCCCGGGCACGAGCGCGAGCAGGCGCGCCGCGGAGGCGTCCTGCTCGCCCGCGCCCCGGGGGGCGCCGTCGGTACCGCTCAGGGGATCGCGAGTGCTCAGGCTCAGAGGTCCTTGACCTTGCGGCCCTTGTACTCGAGGTACAGGGGGGTGCCCTGCGAGTCGGTCACCACGCGCGCGTGGTGGCTGCGGGCGTAGGTGGTGCGCCCGTTCTCGACCGTGGCGACCAGCGGCGTGGCCTCGGCCTTCCACTGCGACCGACGGTGACGGGTGTTGCTGCGCGACATCTTCCGCTTCGGGACGGCCATGTCAGTCCTCCTCCGTGTGCTGGCCCCGGTCGAGGGCCATGCTCTGGAGCGCCGCCCACCGCGGGTCGACGCTGTCGTGCTGGTGCCCCGGCTCCGCGTCCGCGAGGCGGACCCCGCAGTCGGCGCACAGGCCCGGGCAGTCCGGCGAGCACACCGGCTGGAACGGCAGTGCGAGCACCACCGCGTCCCGGAGCACGGGCTCGACGTCGACGAGGTCGCCGTCCAGCTCGTGCAGGTCCTCCTGGCTGCCGTCGTCGTCCTCCGGCGCCCGGCCCGGGTAGGTGTACAGCTCCTGGAGGTCCACCACGAGCTCGCGCTCCAGCGGGTCCAGGCACCGCACGCACTCACCGGTGGAGGTCGCCCGCGCCGTCCCCGACACGAGCACGCCCTCCATCACCGCCTCGAGCCGCAGGTCGAGCTCCACGGGGCTGCCCTCGGCCACCCCGACCACCACGGTGCCGAGGTCGGCCGGCGCCTCCACCGTCCGACGCACGGGCCGCATCGAACCGGGACGACGACCGAGCTCGCGCGTGTCGAGCACGAGCGGCGAGCGGTGGTCCAGCGTGGTCACGGCGTTCCTCCTCCACCGGCGCCGCGAGCGGTGCCGGGGTGGTGATGCGGGAGCCGACGTCCCGGCGGAGCCGGTGCGGCGGCGGTGCGGTCGGGCGTCAGGGGCCCTGGTCGTCCTCGGCCGTCCGCGGTGGCGGGCGGACCGACCGGCAAGGCTACCGCAGGGGTCGCCGACCGCCGTCCGCCCTCGACCGCCGGGAGGAGCGGCGCAGCCGGCTCCCCGCGAGGAGCACCAGGGCGGTGATCGCTGCCCACCCCAGCACCCCCGCCGCGACCGCCGCCCACGGCGGTCCCGGCACGTCCCCGGCGTCGGCGCCGACGACCGGCGCGCGTGCGGTGGCGGGGCGGGCCGCCTCGACCTCGGCGACGGACACCTGCCCCGCGACCGGCCTGCCGTCGCCCACGACGAGCACCGAGCAGACCGAGGTGCGACTCCCGTCGAGCGCCACCAGGTAGCGGTCCCCCTCGACGAGCTCCACGTCTGTCGAGCTCTGCACGTTCCTCACGGTCTCCCCCGTCACGACGCGGATCTCCGGCGCGCGGTCCTCGCCGGACCACACCTCCTCGACGTCGAGGAGCGCGCGATGGCCGCGCACCTCCTCGGCCACGCCCAGGACGACGTCGGCGCCCCGGTCGAGCAGCGCAGCGGGCGTGAGCGGTCCGGCGCACGAGGCGGCCGCGGGGCCGGCGAGCAGGAGGGGCGCGGCGAGGGCCACCGCCCCGGCGGCCAGCAGCAGCGGCGCCACGGCGCGGCAGCGCTGCGTCCGGGAGGTCATGCCCGCTCGGACGCGCGGGACCGCCGCGGCGGTTCCCCCGCCGGTCATCCCGCGGCGAGCGCCTCACGCACCGCCCGGGCGACCGCAGGGGGCACGAGGTCGTCGACGTCCCCGCCGAGGCGGGCGATCTCACGGACGAGGGAGGAGGCGACGTGCTGCCAGCGCGGGTCCGCGGGCAGCAGCAGGGTCTCCAGGCCGGACAGGTGCCGGTTCATCAGCGCCTGCGGCGTCTCCGCGTCGACGTCCGCTCCCCCGCGCACGCCCTTGACGACGCACGCGGCCCCGGCGTCGCGGCAGGCGTCGACGAGGAGGCCTCCCGGGACGAGCTGGACCCGCACGCGCCCCGCGGCCTCGCCCAGGACCTCGGGGAGGACCTCCTCCAGCAGCGCCGCGCGCCGCTCCGGCGCCAGGAGCCCGCGCTTGGACGGGTTCGGCACGACGAGCACCACGACCTCCTCGAACAGGGCCGCCGCGCGGGCGACCACGTCCAGGTGCCCGTGCGTCACGGGGTCGAAGGAGCCGGGGCACGCGGCGGTGGTCACGCCGCGAGTGTGCCTCCCGCGCGCCCGTGGGCGGCGCTGCGCGGCCGGGTCCTGCGCCTGCCCCAGACCGTCTGCCCCGGTCTGGGGCGGAGCGTTGCGGTGCGCCCGGCTCGGGGGGATGGTGGCGCGTCCGCTCCCCCGCCAGCCCGGAGGCCGCCCCGTGCCGACCCCGACGCCGCCCGCCGACACCTCCGGCGCGCCGCTGCCCCCCGACCCCGCCTACCTGGCGGCTGTCCAGGCCCAGGTGACCGCCGCAGCCCGCGCCGCCGAGCCGCTGTCGTCCTCGGCGCAGGGCGCGCCGCCCGAGCTGGTCCGGGCGGTGGTCGAGGCGGTCGAGGCGCTGGGACCCCGGCTCGTCGCGCTCTCCCACGACCTCGCCGAGCACCCCGAGACCGCCTTCGAGGAGCACCGCAGCGCCGGCGTCGTCGCCGACCTCGCGACCGAGCACGGCCTGGACGTGGAGCGCGGCGCCCACGGGCTGCCCACCGCCCTGCGCGCGGACGTCCGCGGCGGCGGGGGGCCCGACGCCCCGGTCGTCGCCGTGATGAGCGAGTACGACGCCCTGCCGGGCATCGGCCACGGCTGCGGCCACAACGTCATCGCCGCGGCGGGCCTGGGGGCGGCGCTGGGGCTCGCGGCCCTCGGCGACCGCCTGCCCGGCGGCGTCCGGTGGCTGGGCACGCCGGCCGAGGAGGGCGGCGGCGGCAAGGAGACGATGGCGCAGCACGGCGCCCTCGACGGCGTGGACGCGGCCGTCATGGTCCACCCCTTCGGCTACGACGTCGCCGACCACCTCTTCCTGGGGCGCCGCCAGCTGCGCGCCACCTTCGCGGGCCTGACGGCCCACGCCTCCGCGCAGCCCTTCATGGGCCGCAACGCGCTCGACGCGGTGGCGCTCACCTACCAGGCGGTGGGCCTGCACCGGCAGCAGATGCCGCCGTCGGACCGCGTGCACTGCGTCGTCACCGAGGGCGGGGACCGCCCCAACGTCATCCCGGGACGGGCGCAGATGCTCTTCTACCTGCGCTCGGAGCGGCCCGAGACCCTCCGGGTCCTCTCCGAGCGGCTCGACGCCATGTGCCGGGGCGCCGCGCTGATGACCGGGTGCGGCGTCGACCTCGCGTGGGACGAGAGCCCCGCCACGCTCCCCGTGCGGGCCAACGGCCCGCTGGCCGGGCGCTGGGGCGCCCGCATGGCCGAGCGGGGCCGCCCGGTGCTGCCCTCCGGCGTCGTCCCGGCGCTGCTGGCCGCCTCGACGGACTTCGGCAACGTCAGCTTCCGCGTGCCGTCGCTGCACCCGATGATCGGCGTCAGCGACCCGGGCACGTCCCTGCACACGCGGGAGTTCGCCGCTGCCGCCGCCGGGCCCGCCGGGGACCGCGCCGTCGTCGACGGGGCCGTCGGCCTCGCCCTGGTCCTCCTCGACCACCTCGCCGACCCGCAGCTGCGCGCCGCCGTGCACGCCGACTTCGAGGCCGCGGGCGGCGCCGTGGACGTGCCCGCCTACTTCGACGCCCCCGCTCACCACGTCCCGGTCGCCGGGAGCGCTGCGTGAGCACCCCGGGCGCCGCCCCCGCGGGTGGCCTGACCCGCGGCGACCGGCTCCTCGGGTGGGTGGAGCGCACGGGCAACAAGCTGCCCGAGCCGTTCCTGCTCTTCGTCGGGCTCTTCGTGGTCATCGCCCTGGTCTCGACCCTGGGCGCCGTCCTGGGCGTGAGCGTCACGGTCCCCGGGTCCGACGAGGCGATCCCGGTGCGCGGGCTGCTCACCGGGGAGGGCCTCACGTGGCTCACGACGAACCTCGGCGCCAACTTCATCGGCTTCCCGCCGCTGCTGACCGTCCTGACGATCCTGCTGGCGGTCGGCGTGGCGGAGCGCTCGGGACTGCTGTCGGCGATCATCCGGATGCTGTTCCACTCGGCGCCGCCCTGGGCGCTGCCCTACGTGGTCGGCGCGGTCGGGGTGACGGCGTCGGTCATGTCCGACACGGCGTTCGTGATCGTGCCGCCGCTGGCCGCCATGGTCTTCGGCGCGGCCGGTCGCCACCCCGTCGCCGGACTGCTGGGCGGTTTCGCCGCCGTGGGCGCCGGCTACTCGACGTCCTTCGTCGTGACCAGCCTCGACGCTCTGTTCGCCGGCATCACGACCGCGGTCGCGCAGGTCCTCCCCGACCCGGGCGCACCCGTCACGGCCATCTCGAACTACTACTACAACGTCGTCTCCGCCGTGGTCCTCACCGTCGTGACCGGGCTCGTCATCACGAAGGTGCTCGAGCCGCGCCTGGAGCGGATCGGCGTGCCCCGCCAGCAGGTCGAGGAGGAGCAGGCCGACGCCGTGGGAGCGGCGGCGGACGCCGGCGGGTCGGCGCCGGGCGTCGCGCCCTCGCCCGCCGCCCGCGAGGGAGCCGGCAGGCCGGGACGACGCAGCGCCGCAGCGGGCGCCGAGGAGGAGCCCGGGACGGAGCCCGGCGACCCGAGCGCACCCCTGACGGCGCGCGAGCGGCGGGCGGTGCGGGCCGCGGCCGCCGCGGGCCTGCTCGCCGCGGCCGTCATGCTCGTCGCCGTCCTCCTGCCCGGCTCGCCGTGGCGGGGCGAGGGCGGGGGCTACCTGCCCGAGTCCCCCCTGCTGGACAGCATCGTCTTCATCGTCTTCGTGATGTTCGCCGTGCCCGGGCTGGTCTACGGGCGGGTGTCGGGCTCGCTCGCCACCGGCGCCGACGTGCCGGCGTTCATGCAGGGCGCCATCCGCGACCTGGCGCCGTTCATCGCGCTGGCCTTCGTGCTGGGCAACTTCATCGCCCTCTTCACGTGGTCGGGCGTCGGCACCTGGCTGGCCGTGGAGGGGGCGGCCGGGCTCGAGGCGATCGGGCTCACGGGCTACCCGGCGGTGCTGTGCTTCGTCCTGCTCGCCTCGGTGCTCAACCTCTTCATCATCTCGGGGTCGTCGCTGTGGACCCTGATGGCCGCCGTGTTCGTCCCGCTGTTCGCGCTGCTCGGGTTCGAGCCCGCGTTCACGCAGGGCGCCTTCCGCATCGGCGACGCCGCGACGCAGATCCTCACGCCGCTGAACCCCTACATGATCGTGCTGCTGACCATGCTGCGCCGCTACGAGCCGGAGGCGGGCCTCGGCAGCATCATCTCCAGGATGCTGCCCTTCACGGTCTTCTTCTGGCTGGCGTGGGTGGCGGTCCTGACCGTCTTCTTCCTCACCGGCACGCCGCTCGGGCCGGGCTCCGGGGTCCGCCTGGACTCCTGAGGTCCCCCCTACGCTCGCGTCGTGGTCGACCCCGGGCAGCCCTCTCCCGCCGACGCCCGCTCCCGCGGCGCCCTGGCACCCACGACCGTGGTCCTCGACCTCGGGAACGTCCTCGTGCGGTGGGAGCCCGAGCGGGCGTGGGCGGCCCTGGACCCCGCGCGCGTCGCCGCCTTCCACGAGCGCGTCGACTTCCGGGCGTGGAACCTCGCGATGGACGGCGGCCGCTCGACGGCCGCCTCGGTGGCGGACGTGGCGGCGGCCGCCCCCGGGCACGAGGTCGTGGCGCAGACCTACGTCGACCGCTTCCTCGACACCCTCGCGGGCCCCGTGCCCGGCACCCGGGCGGTCCTGGAGGAGCTCGACCGCGCCGGGGTGCGCCTGCTGGCGCTGACCAACTGGTCGGCGGAGCTCTTCGAGCGCGCCCGTCCGCTGCTGGAGGGGGTCGTGGGGCTCTCGGCCTTCGAGGCCGTCGTCGTCTCCGGGGTCGAGGGGCTGACGAAGCCAGACCCGGCGCTCTTCCGGCGCGTCGTGGAGCGCTTCGACCTCGACGCGTCCCGGACGGCCTTCGTCGACGACGCGCGCCACAACGTCGACGGCGCCGCCTCGGTCGGGCTGCGCGCCGTGCACTTCACCGGCGCCGAGGCCCTGCGCGCCGAGCTCGCCGCGATGGGGCTGCCCGTCGCACCGGTGTCGCCGCGCGTCTGACCGGCTCCTCCGGTCCGCGGGGGGCGAGCGGGCGACGACTCGCCCTCCCCACGCCCCCGCACAGGCGAGCAGGCGACGACTCGCCGCACCCACGCCCCCGGGAGGACGAGCGGAGGCGAGGTCGCCGAGGTCGCCACCGCGCGCGAGGTGCTGGCTAGCCTGCGCCGGGTGACGTCGCGACGCCGGCTGCGGCTCAGCCGGTCCCTGGTGTGGCTGGCCGCCGCGGCCGGCGTCCTGCACGCCGCGGCCAGCCTCTACTGGGCGCTGGGAGGGCAGTGGCTGCTGGCGACGGTGGGCCAGTGGGCGGTCGAGGCCTCCGCCCGGTCGCCCGCGGTGGCTGGTGCGGGGCTCGGGCTCGTCGCCCTGGTCAAGCTGCTCGCCGCGACCGTGCCGGTCGCCGTGGCCTACGGCCGGGTCTCCCGCCCGCGCCCGTGGCGCGCGGTGAGCTGGGCGGGCGGGCTGCTGCTGGTGGCCTACGGCGGGGTCAACGTGGTCGTCAGCAACGCGGTGCTCCTGGGCGCGATCCGCCCCGACGGCGGCTACGACGCCGAGGCGATGCGGGGGCACGCCCACCTGTGGGACCCGCTGTTCCTGCTCTGGGGCGGGGCTCTCGTCCTGTCGCTCGGGCTCTCCCGAGGGCGTCCTGCCGAGCTCGCGGACGCCGGTGCGGAGCCCTCCGGCCACCCGGCGAGCTGACCGGGGCGGTGCGCCCCCGGTGCCGCGCCGGCGCCGGAGGTGCTGGGGCCACCGGCACCGGAGGTGGGCCGGCGGCCTCAGGCGCCGTACTCGGCGAACCAGACGACGGTGTCCCCGTACTTGCGGGAGGCGTAGCGGGACAGGCCGTCCGGCCAGGTCGGCTCGGGCGAGCGCTTGGCCCGCTCGACGACGACGACGGCGTCCGCGGCGAGCCAGCGACGCTCCACGAGCGCCGCGAGCACGGCCCCGAGCGCGTCCTCGGGCACGTCGTAGGGCGGGTCGACCAGCACGAGGTCGGCCCCCTGCTCCAGCGGCGGGCCCGGCTCGGCCGCCAGCACGCGCTCGACGGGGGCCTCCCGGACGTCCACGCCGGGAAGGCCCGTCGTCTCAACGTTCTGGCGGCAGGCGCGGGCGGCCTCGCGCCCGGCGTCGACGAGGACGACGGCCGCCGCCCCGCGGCTGGCCGCCTCGAGCCCGAGCGCGCCGGAGCCGGCGTAGAGGTCGAGCACGCGCGTGCCGTCGAGCAGCCCCTCGTGCTCCAAGCGGCTGAACAGCGCCTCGCGCACGCGCTCCGACGTCGGACGGGTGGCACCGCTCCTCGGCACCACGAGGGTGCGCCCGCCCGCCGAGCCGGCGACCAGGCGGGTCACGTCCGCACCGCCGGGCTCGTGGGCCCGCTCGCGGCGACGGCGTCCGGCGCCTCGGGCTGCGGGGGCCGCGACCCCGCGGCGGCCACCGCCCCTAGACCGGCCGCCAGCAGCAGCGCCACCGCGACCAGCACCAGCTCGGCGTCCGGCAGCAGCCGGCCGCCGCCGACGAGCGCGAGCGTCCCGACGGCGAGCGGGAGCACCGCGACGACGGCGAGGTCCGGCCCGCGCACCAGGCTCGCGACCAGCCCGAGCGGCACGGGCCCGGCCGACGTCATCACCAGCCCGGCGCCGGGGTCGACCTCGGGCCGCGCGGCGCCCCGGAGGGCAGCGGCGGCCAGCCCGGGGCCCGTCGCGACGACCAGGCCCAGCGGGAGAGCCCCGGGAGCCAGCAGCCACAGCGCCGCGGCCGTGACGGCGGAGACGCCCGTGCCCAGGAGCACCAGCGCGCCCAGGTGCGCCCCGGCGACCGCGCCGGGCGAGACCGGGAGGACGCCGTCCAGGGCGGGGGCCAGCACCCGGACGCGGACCGGCTCGGCGAGGGTCGTGGCGGCGCCGTAGCCGCACGCGAGGAGCACCAGCAGCACGGCGGCGCGCGACTCGCCGGCCGCGGACGCCGCCCCCGCCGGGACGAGCGCCAGCACGAGCGCCGTGACGGTGCGGCGCGGGGTGCGCAGGACGCCGAGCAGGTCGGCCACGACGAGGGCGCTGCGCGGTCCGCGCACGAGCGCCCGGCGCGTCCACCGGCTCGAGCGGCGTCGCGACCGCGCCCGGACCGCGCCCGGGGGCTCGGACAGCACCCGGCCCAGGGCCCGCGTGTCGAGCAGGGCGCCGGAGCCGGCGACGTGGGCGCTCAGCGCCCCCGCTGACGCCAGCGAGGCCGCCGGAGCCCGCCCGGCGCGCCGCGCCAGGACCGCGACGACCACGGCCGCCACCACCGCGGTGGCGCCCGCGGCACCGGGCGCCGCCGGGGTCCCGCCCCCGCCACCGACCGCCGCCGGCGAGGCGGGGCCCGCGCCGGCTCCTCCCTGCGCGGCGTCCACGACGGCGGCGGCCACGACGAGCAGCGGCGCCAGCAGCACCAGGACGTCGGCCGCCCGCACCAGCGGCCCGGCGGTCCCGCGCGCGACCTGCAGGAGACCGCCGACCGCGACCCCCGCGACGGCGACGTTCGCCGCCGCGCCGGCGGCGCCCAGGAGCGCGCCGACTCCCGTGGACCCGGGCAGCACGAGGAGGAGGCCGGCGAACGCACCGGCACCCACCGCGAGCGCCACCCCGACGGCCCGCAGCAGCAGGACGGGGCGCAGCAGGGGGCCTCGGTCGACGGGCAGCGGCAGCCACCACACCGCCCGCGGTGGCGCCAGCGACAGGGGCCCGAGCCGCGCGAGCAGCCCGACGACACCGCCGACGACGAGGAGGAGGGCCGCGGCGGCCAGCACCTCGGCGGGCAGGCCCGGCCCCGAGACCGGGGCCCCGAGCGACGTGACCCCGCCGAGCTCGCCCACGCGCCCGCGGGAGCCCGAGAGCACGAGGAGCGACAGGGCGACGGCGAAGACGCCGGCGTAGACGTCACCGAGGAGGTCGCCGAGGCTCGCCCCGCCGGCCCGTCGCGACGCGCGGCGGACGGTGGCGCGCAGCTGCGCGGCCGAGGTGCCCGGTCCGTCGGCGACCGGCCGCAGGACGTGACCGGGAACGTCTGCCCCCTCGTCGCCGTGGTGCCCCTCGCCCTCGGGGTGCCCCCCGTCCCCGTCGTCGCGGGGAGGGGTCTCGCGCCCGGCCGTCGAGGCCGTCATCGCCCGAGCTCCCGCGTCGCCTCGGCGGCGGAGACCGCGTGCACGCCGTCCTCGGCCAGCAGGAGCACCCGGTCGGCGACCTCCTCGAGCAGGAGCGGGTCGTGCGTGGCCAGCAGGACCCCGACGCCGGCCTCCTTCTCCTCGAGCAGGCGGTCGACGACGTCCTCGCGGCCGGCGAGGTCCAGGCGCTGCTCCGGCTCGTCCAGGACCAGCAGCCGGCGGGGGCGCACGAAGGCCGCGGCGAGCAGCATGCGGCGCCGCTGGCCGGAGGACAGCGAGGCGGGCTCCCGCTCGCCCACCGGCGCGAGGCCGAGGTCCGCGACCACCTGGTCGACGACGTCGTCGGCGTCCCGCACGCCGTGGCCGCGCGCCACGAGGTCCAGGTGCTCGCGCACCGTGAGCCCGGGGAAGTGGGCGTCCACGTCCAGCACGCTCGCCACGTCGCGGCGGAAGGCGACCGAGCGCTCGTCGACGGCGCGCCCGAGCACCTCGAGCGACCCGCCGATCGGCAGGAGCTGGCCCAGCACGGCCCTCAGCACGGTCGTCTTGCCCGCGCCGTTGAGCCCGACGAGCGCCAGCGCGCGCCCCGGGTCGAGCCGGAAGCTCGTCGGCGGGGACACCGGCTCGCCCGTGTAGCCGACCAGCAGGCCGTCGGCGCGCACGAGGGCCTCGCGGTCCCGGCGGCTCACCCGCGCTCCAGGCCTCACCCGCGCTCCAGGAACATCTCGTGCTGCGGGCGCAGCAGCTCCCCGATGGCGCCCGCGAGCGCCGGGTGGCCCGCCAGCTCCGGGTCCCCGGCCAGCACCGCGGTCGCGTCGGCCCGGGCCTCGGCGATGACGTCGGCGTCGCGCACGACCCGCAGGAGGCGCAGCGAGGAGCGCACGCCCGACTGGCGCGCCCCGAGGACGTCGCCCTCCCCGCGCACCTCCAGGTCCACCTGCGCGAGCTCGAAGCCGTCGGTCGTCCCGGCCACGGCGCTCAGCCGGCCGACGGCCGGCGAGGACTCCGGTAGCGGGGTGACCAGGAAGCACCGGCCCGCGTGCCCGCCGCGTCCCACGCGCCCCCGCAGCTGGTGCAGCTGGGAGATGCCGAAGCGGTCGGCGTCCATGACGACCATGCAGGTCGCGTTCGGCACGTCGACGCCGACCTCGACGACCGTCGTGGCCACGAGCACGTCCACGTCGCCGGCCGCGAAGGCGCGCATGGCGGCGTCCTTGTCCTCGGGCGCCATCCGGCCGTGGAGGAGGCCGCGGCGCACGCCGGCGAGGGAGGGCTCGGCCGCGAGCACCTCCTCCATCTGGGCCGTCGAGACCAGCGGGCGCTCGTCGTCGGCAGCGCCCCTCCCCTCGCCCGTCGGCTGCTCCGTCGAGGAGCCCTTCGTCGCGGAGCCCTGCGTCGCGGGCCCCTTCGTCGAGCCCTTCCCCGGCGCCCGCTCGCCCCCCGGGCCCTCGTCGGCCGCCTCGCCGCCGATCGTCGGGCAGACGACGTAGGCCTGGCGCCCGGCGTCGACCTCCTCGCGCACGCGCTGCCACATGCGCGCGACCCAGGCCTCCTTCTCCGCCGGGACGACGTGGGTGGCGATGGGCGAGCGGCCCGCGGGCAGGCCCTGCAGCACCGAGGTCTCGAGGTCGCCGAAGGAGGTCATGGCCACGGTGCGCGGGATCGGCGTCGCCGTCATGACCAGCAGGTGCGGCACGGCGGACGCCTTGGCGCGCAGCGCGTCCCGCTGCTCGACGCCGAAGCGGTGCTGCTCGTCGACGACGACGAGGCCGAGGTCGGCGAACTGCACGGCGTCCTGCAGCAGCGCGTGGGTGCCGACGACGATCCCGGCCTGCCCGCTCGCGGCCTCCAGCAGCGACTCCCGGCGGGCCCGGGCGCCCTGGCTGCCGGTGAGCAGCGCGACGCGCGTGGCGACGTCGGCGCCCCCCAGCCTCCCGGCGCCGGCGAGGTCGCCCAGCAGGGCCGTCAGCGAGCGGTGGTGCTGGACGGCGAGGACCTCGGTGGGCGCCAGCAGCGCGGCCTGCCCCCCGGCGTCGACGACGGAGAGCATGGCGCGCAGCGCGACGACCGTCTTGCCCGAGCCGACCTCGCCCTGCAGCAGCCGGTGCATCGGGTGGGGGCGCGCGAGGTCGGCGGCGATCTCCTCCCCCACCTCCCGCTGGCCGTCGGTGAGGTCGAAGGGCAGCCGGGCGTCGAAGGCGGCGAGGAGGCCGCCCTCCGCGAGCGCCGGGCGGGGCACGGCCGTCTGCGCCCCGGCCCGCAGGCGGCGGCGCGCCAGCTCGGCCTGCAGGACGAAGGCCTCCTCGTAGCGCAGCCGCTCCAGCGCCGCCTCCTCGTCCTCGGGCTGCGCGGGCAGGTGCGCCGAGCGCAGCGCCGCGAGCAGGCTCGGGAACCCGTGGCGCGCACGGACCGCCTCGGGCAGCGGGTCGGGGGCGTCGGCCTCCGTCATCACCTCGAGCACCAGCTGCACGGCCTTGGCGACCGTCCAGCTCTGGACGCCCTGGGCCGCGGGGTAGATGGGCAGGGACCCGGTCAGGAAGGCGTCCATGGCCGCGCCCTCGACCGCCCCCTCCCCCTCGTCGGTCATGTGGTGCTCGGGGTGCACCAGCTGCAGCTTCTCCCGGTACCGGCCGACCTTGCCGGAGAACAGGCCCTCGCGGCCGACGACCATCTCGCGCAGGAGGTGCGCGAGCGCGCCCTTGTGGCGCGGGAAGAAGGTCAGGGGCACCCGCGACGTCCCGTCGGTGACGACGACGTCGACGACCCAGCCGCTGCGCTGGCGCATCGGGCGGTGCGAGACCGTGGCCACGCGGGCGAGCACGGTGACGTGCTCGTCGACCTCGAGCCCGCGCAGGTCGGTGAGCTGCCCGCGCCGGCGGCGGTCGCGGGGGTAGTGGCGCAGCAGGTCGCCGACCGTCTCCAGGTGCAGGTGGGCCGACAGCGCCTTGGCCGTCGGAGCCCCGACCGCGCGCGCGAGGGGCTCCGCCATCCGCCCCCGGTCGCCCGCCGGCGCCCCCGCGGCCGCGGGGGCCGACGTCCCCGCCACCACCATGGGGCGCACAGTAGAGGCCGCCCCCGACGACGCCCCGGACGACGCCCCCGGACGACGCGCCCCGCTGAGCCCTCACGGGCCCGGACGGCGGCCCGAGCCCCGCCGGCTGCGGGCGACTTGGGCGTGCGGGGCGGCTCGGCTACTCTTCGGAGCGATCGCGTTCCCTGCTGCCCTCACGGGCACGAGCCGGGGGCCGCGCAGCAGCACCGCCCACCAGACCCGCACGCCCGCCCGTGCCGGGGCGGCTCCGGACCAGCGAGCCGCCCGCACGACCGAGACACCACCAGGAGAGACCGTGGCTGCCACCTGCGACATCTGCGCCAAGGGGCCGGGCTTCGGCCACTCCATCTCGCACTCCCACCGGCGCACCAAGCGCCGCTGGGTGCCGAACATCCAGCGCGTCCGCGTGGTCGAGGGCGGCACCCCCAAGCGCCGCAACGTGTGCACCTCCTGCCTCAAGGCCGGCAAGGTCACGCGCTGACCCGCACCTGAGCTCTGGAGGAGGGCCGGCACCCCGCACGGGGTGCCGGCCCTTCGTCGTCCCCCGCCCCGGCGCCCGGCCGCGCCCGCGGGCGTCAGACGAAGTGGTCCCAGCCGCCCGTGCGGCCGTAGGGCTCGCCGTCGACCAGCACGCCGGGGGCGGTGCCCGCCCGCACGACGCCGACGAGCTCGAAGCCCTCGGGCAGCACCGCCTCGGCGGGGAAGGTCGCGAGCAGGCCGTGGTCCTCGCCCCCCTCGAGGACGAGCCTCCACGCCTCGACGCCCAGCAGGTCCGCGACGGACAGGACGGCCTCGTGGTGGGGCGCGAGGAGCTCGCTCGACAGGTCCAGGACGACCGCGCCGGCGCGGGCCAGGCGCCCGGCGTCCCGGACGAGGCCGTCGGAGACGTCGAGCATCGCCGTGGCGCCGGCCTCGGCCGCCGCCGGGCCCGCCGCGCAGGGCGGTCGCGGACGGCGGTGGGCGCGCACCAGGTCCGCGATCCCCTCGTCGGCGGCCGACTCGACGCGGCTGCCCGCCCACGCCGCCGCGGCACGGCGGGCGCGCCGCTCGAGGACGGCGAGGCCGGCGGCCGAGCGCCCCTGCACCCCGGCGAGCGCGACGAGGTCGCCCGGGCGGGCGCCGTCGCGGCGCACCGGCGCGAGGCCGCGCAGGTCGCCCAGGGCGGTGACGCTGACGACGACCTGGTCGCCACCCGTCAGGTCGCCCCCGACGACGCCGCAGCCCTGCGCTCCGTCCAGCGACCTGCACGCGGCGGCCAGCCCTCGCGCCAGGGACGTCGTCCACCCCTCCGCCCAGGGCTCCGGCGGGCGCTCGGGGACGACCAGCGCGACGACCAGGGCCGTCGGCACCGCGCCCATCGCCGCGACGTCCGCGAGGTTCTGCGCGGCGGCCTTCCAGCCGACGTCCTCGGGCGAGGCGGTGCGGGGCCGGAAGTGCCGCTCCGCGACGAGCGCGTCGGTCGTCACGACGACCCGGCCGTCGTCGGCGCGCACGACCGCGGCGTCGTCACCGGGGCCGAGCTCGGTCCAGTCGCCTGGGGGGAGCTCGGGCACGAGCCCCTCGAGCAGCGCGTCCTCGCCGGTGCCGGGCGGGCCGTCGTCGGCGCGCCCGTGTCGGCGGTGGCGTCCTGGTGCCCCGTCTCCGGGCGCGCCGTCTCCGGGCGCCCCTCCTGCGGGCACGACTCCTCCGGGCACGGGTCCTCCGGTCGTCGGGGCGGGCGCTCGGACGGCGCCCCGCGTGGGGCCGCTCCGGGCCGTGGGGTCGCGGCGGGTGCGGGCTGGGGTCTGGCGGTCCGCTCACGGTAGCGTCGCCCGCGCCCGTCCCGGCGGTCGCCGGCGGCGGCGTCCCGTCGAGAGCGCGACCCCACCGGGCCGCGACGGCGACGCGCCCGCACCGCCCCACCGGGCGGGTGCGGGAGCGCCGCGCAGGCCCGGACCCCCGGGCGGGCTCGACGACGTCCCGACCCGGCGCCGCCCAGCGGCGCGACCAGTGAGTGAAGAGGTGCCCCCGTGGAGCAGGCGTACGTGCTCGTGCAGACCCAGGTCGGCCGGTCGTCGGAGGTCGCCGCGGCCCTCGCGGCCATCGGCGGTGTCGTGCTCGCGGAGGACGTGACCGGTCCCTACGACGTCATCGCCCGCGTGGAGGCGCCGACGTCGGGACAGCTCGGGCGTCTGGTCTCCTCCCAGGTGCAGGGGGTCCCGGGCATCACGCGCACGGTCACCTGCACCGTGGTGGCGTGAGGCGCCCCTCCCCAGCTCACCGCGCCACGGCCGTCGTGCGCCCCGCGGGCGCCCGTGGGGTCGCGCGCGCGGCGGCCCCGCTCCTGACGGGGCTGCTCGCCGCGTCCCTGGTCGGGTGCAGCGGGTCGACCGTCGAGGCGCCCGCCGCCGAGGACGCCACCGACCCGGGGTGCGCCGCCGTCCTGGTGCTCCTGCGCGAGGTCGGCGACCTCGGGGGCCTGCCCCGGGTCGCCTCGACCGGCCAGTCCACCGCTGCCTGGGCCTCGGCGGACCGGTCCCGGCAGGTGGTGCTGCGCTGCGGCGTCCCCCTGCCGGGGCCCACCACGGACGCGTGCCTGTCGGTGGACGGCGTCGACTGGGTGGCCTCCGACCCCGAGGGCGGGCCGCCCTGGACGACGTACGGCCGCGCGCCGGCCACGGAGGTCGCCGTCGTCGGCGACGTCCCCGCCGCCGACGTGCTCCCCGGTCTCGGCGGCGCCGTCTCCGCCCTGGAGCCCCAGCGCGCCTGCTCCTGAGCCGGCGCGGACGTCGCCGGACCTCGGGGCGTCAGCGCAGGCCGGTGCGCCGCTCCAGCGCCAGCTCGAGCAGGCGGTCGACGAGGGCCGGGTAGTCCAGGCCGGAGGCTGCCCACAGCCGGGGGAACATCGACGACGGCGTGAAGCCGGGCATCGTGTTCACCTCGTTGACGACGACCCGCCCGTCCGGGGTGGCGAACACGTCGACGCGGGCCAGGCCCTCGCACCCGAGCGCCTCGAAGGCGGCCAGCGCCGTCGCCCGCACGGCCTCGGCGACCTCGTCGTCCACGTCGGCCGGGCAGGTCAGCTGCACGGCCGCGTCGTCGAGGTACTTCGCCTCGAAGTCGTAGAAGTCACGGCCGTCCGTGACGGCCACCTCCCCCACGACCGACGCCCGCGGCGCCGCGCCGCCGGGCGCGTCGAGGACGCCGCACTCCAGCTCCCGCCCGACCACGCCGGCCTCGACGAGAACCCGGGGGTCGTGCTCGCGCGCGGCCTCCACCGCCGCGGCGAGCGCCTCCCGGGCCCCCTCGCGCCGGGCGCCGGGCTCGTCGCCGAGCACCACGCGCGTGACGCCCATCGAGGACCCGGCCCGGCACGGCTTGACGAAGACGACGCTCGCGCCGGCTCCCTCGGCGACGGCGAGCGCGGCGTCCAGGCGCGCCTCGCGGTCGGCGAGCCAGGCGCGGTCGGTCACCAGGGTCCAGGCGCCCACGGGGATGCCCGCGGCCGCCAGCACCGTCTTGGCGTAGTGCTTGTCCATCGCGACGGCGGACGACAGCACCCCCGAGCCCACGTAGCGGGTGTCCGACATCTCCAGCAGCCCCTGGAGGGTGCCGTCCTCGCCGAACGGGCCGTGCAGCAGCGGCAGGACGACGTCGACCTCGCCGAGAGCGCGCGGCACGTCGCCGGCGTCCAGGGCGACGAGGCCGCGCTCGACGGGCGAGCGGGGCGCGAGGACGGCCGGGCCCTGGTCGGCGTCCACGACCGGCAGGACGCCGTCGGAGAGCTCCCAGTGCGCGGGGTCGTCGGCGGCGAGGACCCAGCGCCCGTCGAGGGCGATGCCGACGGGCACGACGTCCCAGCGCTCGCGGTCCAGCGCGCGCAGCACGCCCGCGGCGGTGACGCAGCTGATGCCGTGCTCGCTGGAGCGCCCGCCGAATACCACCGCCACGCGGCGGCGCGGCGGCGGAGCCGTGGCCGGAGCCCCCTCGTCCTGGGCGTCGCTGCGGTCAGGTCCTGCCGGGTGCGCCTCCACCGCCGGGACGCTACCGGCGGGGCCCGCCGGGGCCTGCGGCGCCACGCGCGGCACCTGCGCCGGCGCGCTCGGCGCAGCCGCTCGCAGCCCGCCGTCGACGTCCGCGCGCGGGCTCATCCGTCCGTGCGGTCGTCGACGACCCCCGCCCCTCGAGCCGCAGCAGCGGCCAGGCCGGGGACCTCGGCGGGTGACCGGCTCGCCGACCCGGGCAGGAGGTCGCCGTGCGCGCACCCGTGCTGTCGGCCGAGGTCGAGCGGCGCCTGCTGCTCACCTGGCGGGCCGACCCCGACGTCGTGACCCGCCCGCTGCCGCAGCCCTTCCGGCCGCAGCTGGTGGACGGCGCCGCGGTGGTCGGCGTCTGCTGCATCCGCCTTGGAGCCGTGAGCCCGCGGGGACTGCCCGCGGCGGTGGGCCTGCGCGCCGAGAACGCCGCCCACCGCGTCGCGGTCGCCTGGGACGGACCGGACGGCGAGCGCACCGGGGTCTGGGTCCGCCAGCGGCACACCGGCAGCCGGCTCGTGGCCCTCGCCGGTGGCCGGCTGTTCCCCGGTCTCCACGGGCGGGCGCGCTTCGACGTCGCCGAGACGGCGCAGCGGGTGCGGGTCGGGGTCACGGCCGACGGCGGGACGTCGCCGGCGGCCGACGTCGAGGTGGTGCCCGAGCTCGTCGGCAGCGCGCTGCTCGCCGACCTCGACGCCGCTTCGCGCTTCGTCGAGACGGGCTCGACCGGCTGGTCGGCGGCCCCGGGGGGCCGGGGGCCTGCGGGCACGACGGGATGCGCCTGGAGACCGGCGCCTGGCGCGTGGAGGCCTGCCGCGCCCGGGAGGTGCGCTCCAGCCTGCACGACGACCCGCGCGTCTACCCGCCCGGCACAGCGGTCCTCGACGACGCGCTGGTCATGCGCCGCGTGCCGGTGACCTGGCAGCCCCTGTCCTCCCTCGCCGCGGGGCAGGAGGCGGCGCGCGCCTGAGGACCGGCGCCGGGGCTGGGTGCACCGGGGCTTGGTGCACTGGGGCCGGGCACGCGGGTGCTGGGCGCACCGGGCGCCCTACGCTCCCCGCCATGGCCGACTCCCGCCCCGAGCGTCCCTGGGCGCCCGCCACCACCGTCGTCGCCGCAGGGCGCCCGCCGCGCACGCCGGACGCTCCGGTCAACCCCCCGCTGGTCTTCTCGTCGACCTTCGTGGGCGCCGGCACGCCGGGGCCGCAGGACCGGACCTACGCCCGCTCGGCGAACGCCAGCTGGGAGCCGCTGGAGGAGGTCCTCGCCACCCTCGAGGGCGCCCGCGAGGGCGGCGGCGCGCTCGCCTTCGCCTCCGGCATGGCGGCGGTCTCGGCCGTCGCGGCGCTCGTGCCCGTGGGCGGGCGCGTCGTGGCGCCGCGCTCGTCCTACAACACCTCCGTGGAGCTGCTCGAGCAGCTCCAGGCCGAGGGCCGCGCGCAGGTGTCCTTCGTCGACGTCGCCGACACGCAGGAGGTCGTGGACGCGCTCGGGGACGGCGCCGACCTGCTGTGGCTCGAGTCGCCGACGAACCCCCTGCTCGAGGTGGCGGACCTGGTCGCCTGCGCGGAGGCGGGCCACCGCGCCGGGGCGCTCGTCGCCGTCGACGGCACCTTCGCCACCCCGCTGGTGCAGCAGCCGCTCGCCCTCGGCGCCGACGTCGTCGTGCACTCGGTGACCAAGCTCCTGTCGGGGCACTCCGACGTCCTGCTGGGCGCTGTCGCCACCTCGGACCCTGCTGTGCTGCAGCGGCTGTCGACCCACCGGCGGGTCCACGGCGCCATCCCCGGGCCCTTCGAGGCCTGGCTGGCCCTGCGGGGCGTGCGGACGCTCGCCCTGCGCGTCGAGCGCACCGGGGCCACCGCCGCCGACCTGGCGCGGCGCCTGGACGCCTCCCCCGCCGTGGACCGCGTGCGGCACCCCTCCCTGCCCGCCGACCCGGGCCACGAGCGCGCTCGCGCCCAGATGCGCGGCTTCGGCAGCGTGCTCTCGATCGAGCTCGTGGGCGACGACGACGGAGCCAGGGCGTCCGCCCTCGTCGACGCCCTGCGCCTGTGGACCCCGGCGACGAGCCTGGGCGGCGTCGAGTCCCTCGTGGAGCGCCGGCGCCGCCACGCCAACGAGCCGACGACGACGCCGCGGGGCCTGCTGCGGCTGTCCGTCGGCGTCGAGGACGTCGAGGACCTCTGGGCCGACCTCGAGCAGGCGCTGGCCGGTCTGGAGTAGCGCGAGCGGCGCCGCCGCCCGACCGCCGCCGCGACTGCGCCGCCACCAGCGGGGCTCACCCCTGGTCGGCGCGCTCCTCGGGCACCACGCGGGCGCCGAGGTGCTCGGCCAGCACGACGGCGAAGCCGACGGCCTGCACCTCGCCGAGCACGACGCCGGCGAGGTCGCCGGGCCCCGTCAGGCGCACGACGTCCGCGCGGCTGACGTCGAGGCCGTCCAGGCGGGAACCGCTGAGCACGAGGCGCTCCACGCGGCAGCGGACGAGCTGCACGCGCGCGACCACCGCGTCGGTGAGGTCCAGCTCGCCGATCACGCAGTCCTCGAGGAGCACGTCGGCGAGGTCGGCTCCCCGGGCGTCGAGGTGGTGCAGCCGGCAGCCGCTCACCCGGGTGCGGACCAGCTCGGCGTCCCCGAGGCGCAGGACCCCCGCGCGGGAGCCGCTGAGGACGACGTCGCGCCAGGCGGAGCCCGACAGGTCCACCTCGGTGGCGGCGACGTCGTCCAGCACGCAGGAGACCAGGCGGGCGCCGCGCAGCGACGCCCCGTCGAGCCGGCAGCCGACGAGCGAGCTCTCGAGCAGCCGCAGGTCGGCCAGCTGGGCCTGCGACAGGTCGAGCCCGCGCAGCAGCACGCCGTCGAGGTCCTCTCCGGGGCCCGGGGCGCCACCGTGCTCCTCGAGCTCCGGCAGCACGACCTCGACCCGCTCGCTCCTGCGCGACCTCGCCACAGCACCCCTCCCGAACCGGCTCCCCCGGACCGTCAGCATGCCCGAGCCCGGCACCTGGCGGACCGGACGGGCAGCCACGCACCTGAGGGGCCGCAGACGGGGAGGACGAAGTGCTCCACCGACGACCTCCCAGGCCGCTCACCTGCGGTGACGCGGCGCAGCAAGAGCTCCGTCCTCCCCGGCGGCGGACCTGCGGGCCCCGGGGCCCCACGAGGCCCCGACCGCCCCTCAGTCGCCCTCGTGCTTGAGGTCCCGGGCCAGCAGCAGCCGCGCCGCCTCCCGCGCCTCCACGCGCCCCTCGACGACGTCGACCACCTGCTCCACGATCGGCATCTCGACGCCCGCCTCGCGCGCCAGCGCCAGGACGGAGGGGGCCGACCGCACGCCCTCGGCCGTCTGCTCGACCACGCGCGCCGCGGCCGCCACGCTCAGGCCGCGCCCCAGCTGGACGCCCGTCTGGTGGTTGCGCGAGAGCGGCGAGGCGCACGTGGCCACGAGGTCCCCCATGCCGGCCAGCCCCGCCATCGTCGCGGCCTCGGCGCCCAGGGCGACGGCGAGCCGGGAGGTCTGCGCGAGACCGCGCGTGATGATCGAGGCCTTGGCGTTGTCCCCCCAGCCCAGGCCCTCGGCCATGCCCACCGCGAGGCCGACGACGTTCTTGACGACGCCCCCGAGCTCCACGCCCAGCACGTCGTGGTGGGTGTAGGGCCGGAAGGCGGGGGTCGCGCAGGCCGCCGCCACCTGGGCGGCGACGTCGGCGTCGTGCGCGGCGACGACGGTGGCCGTCGGCTGCCGCTCGGCGATCTCGCGCGCGAGGTTGGGCCCCGACAGCACCGCCACGCGCTCGCGGGCCGCGCCCGAGGCCTGCGCCACCACCTCGCTCATGCGCAGCCGCGTGCCGCTCTCCAGGCCCTTGGCGAGGCTCACCAGCGGAGCGCCCGTCGGGACGGCGTCCGCCACCCCCTCCAGCACCCCGCGCAGGGACTGGGAGGGCAGGGCGAGCACCACGACGTCCGCCCCCTGCAGCGCGCGGCGCGCGTCGGTGGTGGCCGAGACCGCCGCCGGGAGGGCGACACCCGGCAGGTAGGCGGGGTTGCCCCGGCCCGCCGCGACCGCCGCGCACACCTCCGCGCGCCGGCCCCACATGCGCACCTCGGCGCCCGCGTCCGCGAGGACCAGCGCGAAGGCGGTGCCCCAGCTGCCCGTGCCCAGCACGGCGACGCGGGTCACGGGCGCCCCTCCGCTCGCGCGCGCGACCACGGCTCCGCCTCGGAGGGCGCCCCGGGTCGGCGGCGTGGCGAGCGGCGGGGGGCGGGCTCCATGGGGTCCTCCTCGAGCGCGGGGGTCGTGGGTGCGGGGGTCGTGGGTGCGGGAGATGCGGGCAGCGGTGCGGTGCGGACGGGCAGCGGTGCGGAACGGGCACGGCACCCGCCGCGGACGGGCGCTGCCCCGCCCGAGGGTGGCAGCATCGTCGGGTGCTCCAGCCTGACGCCCGCCGCAGCCCTCGGCACGACCGGTGGTACGTGGTCGTCCCGGTCAAGGGCGGACCGTGGGCCAAGAGCCGCCTGGGGGGCGCACCGGCGCCCCGGGGGCGCCTGGCGCTGGCCATGGCCCTGGACTGCCTCGAGGCCGTGCTCGCCACGCCCTCCGTGGCCGGCGCCCTGGTGGTGACCGACGACGACGCGGCGGCGGCCGCGGCCACCGCGGCCGGGGCGCACGTCGTCACGCCGTCGCCCGTGACCTCCGGCAGCCCCCTGGACGCCGCCGTGCGCGACGGCGCCCGCGCGGCGACGGCCCCGCAGCAGCGCTCCCGCCCGGGCGGTCCGGCGCCAGGCAGCAGCCCGCACCAGGACGAGGAGTCCGCGGGGGTGGCCGTCCTGCTCGCCGACGTCCCGGCCCTGCGCCCCCAGGAGCTGGAAGCCGCGCTCGCCGCCGCAGCCGACCAGCTGGCCGCCGGGGCGGGAGCGGTCGTCGTCCCCGACGCGGCCGGTCGCGGCACCGCGCTCCTCGCCGCCGCCCGGGCGCAGGACCTGCCCGTCGCGTACGGCGAGGGCTCGGCCGAGCGCCACGCCGCCGCGGGAGCCGTCCGCCTCGAGCTGGACCTCCCCGGCCTGCGCCGCGACGTCGACACCCCGGCGGACCTGCGCGCGGTCCTGGCGCTGGGCGTGGGTCCGCGGACGCGCGCGGTGCTCGAGCTCGCCGACCCGGCGCGCGCCGTCGCCGGCTGAGCACCACCGGGGCGGGACCTGCGCGGAGCGACGACCTGCCAGGACCTCGGGGGCCCGGCGCCGCGGGGCCGCGGGCACCTCAGGCGTGGGCGCCCACCGGCACGCGGCCCCGGGAGTCCCCGGAGCCGTCCGTGATCCACTCCACGTCCGCGCCGATCGCCTCGAGCTTCTCGGCGAAGCGCTCGTAGCCGCGGTCGATGAGCTCGATGCCGGCCACCCGGGAGACGCCCGTCGCCGCGAGCGCCGCCACGAGGTAGCTGAAGCCGCCGCGCAGGTCGGGCACCACGATGTCGGCGCCGTGCAGCGGCGTCGGGCCGGAGATCGCCGCCGAGTGCCGGAACTGCGCCCCGCCGAAGCGGCACGGCGTGGAGCCCAGGCACTCCCGGTAGACCTGGATGCGGGCGCCCATCCCGCCGAGCGCCTCGGTGAAGCCGAAGCGGTTCTCGTACACCGTCTCGTGCACGATCGACAGCCCGTCCGCCTGCGTCAGCGCCACGACGAGCGGCTGCTGCCAGTCGGTCATGAAGCCGGGGTGGACGTCGGTCTCCAGCGCGATGGCCCGCAGCGGGCCGTCGGGGCTGAGGAACCGGATGCCGTCGTCGGTGACGTCGAACTCCCCGCCCACCTTCCGGAAGACGTTGAGGAACGTCATCATCTCGGGCTGCGTGGCGCCCTCGACGAAGACCTGGCCGCGCGTCGCCAGCGCCGCGCAGGCCCACGAGGCGGTCTCGATGCGGTCGGTGAGCGCCCGGTGGTCGTACCCCCGCAGGCGCTCCACGCCCTCGACGCGGATGGTGCGGTCGGTGTCGACGCCGATGATGGCGCCCATCTTCTGGAGGACGGCGACGAGGTCGAGGATCTCCGGCTCCGTCGCCGCCCCGTGCAGCTCGGTGAAGCCCTCGGCGCGGACCGCGGTGAGCAGCACCTGCTCCGTGGCCCCCACGCTCGGGTACGGCAGGTCGATGCGCGTGCCGCGCAGGCCGTTCGGCGCCGTGATGCGGATGCCGCCCTCACGCTTGTCCACCTGGGCGCCGAACTGGCGCAGCACGTCCAGGTGGTAGTTGATCGGCCGGTCGCCGATGCGGCAGCCGCCGAGGTCGGGGATGAACGCCTCGCCGAGACGGTGCACGAGCGGGCCGCAGAAGAGGATCGGGATGCGGCTCGCCCCGGCGTGGGCGTCGATGTCGGCCACGTGGGCGGACTCGACGTCCGTCGGGTCGAGCACCAGCACGCCGTCGTCGGGGCGGGACACGTCGACGCCGTGCAGGCCCAGCAGCCCCGTCACCACCGCCACGTCGCGGATCTCGGGGACGTTGCGCAGCACGCTCGGCGTCTCGCCGAGCAGCGCCGCGACCATGGCCTTCGACACGAAGTTCTTCGCCCCGCGGACGGCGACGCGGCCGTCCACCGGTCGTCCGCCTCGCACTGCCAGCACGTCGCCCATGGGCTCCAGACCTCCTGCCGGCGGCACCCGCGCGGCGCCGCCCCAGCCGACCATGATGCCCCGGGTGACGACGTGCCCGGTGCCACCGCACCTCCCGGGCGCGGCGCCGCGCCCGGGAGGTGCTCCCCGCCGGGCCTCGACGGCCGGTGCGGGGCGGCGTCAGGACTTCTTCTTGCCCTTCTTGCCGTCCTTCTTCTTGGTCTTCTTGCCGTCGTCGGCGTCCTTGGGGTCCTTCGACTCCTTGGCGTCCTTCGCCTTCTTGGGCTTGCTCCCCCTGCCGTCCGCCGACGACGAGGCGTCGGTCGAGGGCTCGTCCCCGGCGGCGTCCTCGACCGGGGCCGCCTCCTCGGGCGCGGCCGCAGCGGTGGAGCGGGAGGACTGCCGCGTGCGCCCGGCCGCCCCCTCGGCGAGCTCGACGCCCCCGCGGCGCGTCGTCACGGCGCGCACGGCCCCGCCCGCGGACGGGTCGGTCTGCTCGGCCTCCGGCATCGACGCCGGGTCGGAGACGTAGGCCCGGAAGGCGGTGCCCGGCTTGAACCGCGGCACGGAGGTCCCGGCGATCGGCACCGTCTCCCCGGTCCGGGGGTTGCGACCGGTCCGGGGGGCGCGGTCAGCCCGCTCGAAGGTGCCGAAGCCGCTGATGGCGACGCGCTCGCCGCGCGCGACGGCGCGGACGACGGAGTCGATCACGGCCTCCATCGCGTCGCTGGCGGCACGACGGCTGCCCAGCCGCTCCTCGAGGACGTCGACGAGCTCGCCCTTGTTCATGAGTCCTCCTGCGGCGCGGGATGACCCGACCGTCGGGCCCGTGCGCCTCCGGGCCGCACGCTAGGGCCCGCGAGGGTGGGCGCACCAGAGCCGAAGGGGTTCTGGGGCACGTGATCTGGCGATCCGGCCCCTGGGAGGGCTCCGAGGGACCCGGAGTGGTGACGCGCCGTGACCAGCCCTCGCGCAGAGGTGAGGCGCGGCGTCCGGCTACCGCTCGAGGAGGGTGCGCGGCTTCCAGGCGGGGCGCTGCTCCTCGAAGGCGTCGATGGCGCCGACGTCCCGGAGCGTCAGCCCCACGTCGTCGAGGCCCTCGAGCAGGCGCCAGCGCGTGTAGTCGTCGATCTGCAGCGGGGCGACGAGGTCTGCGCAGAGCACGACGCGCTCCCGGAGGTCCACGGTCACCTCGGTGCCGGGCCGGGCCTCCAGCTGCTTCCAGATCAGCTCCACGTCCTCCTGGGCCAGCTGGCCGGCGACGAGGCCCTGCTTGCCGGCGTTCCCGCGGAAGATGTCGGCGAAGCGCGAGGACAGCACGGCCCGGAAGCCGTAGTCCTTCAGCGCCCAGACGGCGTGCTCGCGCGAGGAGCCCGTCCCGAAGTCGGGCCCGGCCACCAGCACGCTCCCGGAGGAGTACGCCGGCTGGTTGAGCACGAAGGACGGGTCCTGGCGCCAGCCGGAGAAGAGGCCGTCCTCGAAGCCCGTGCGCGAGACGCGCTTGAGGTAGACGGCGGGGATGATCTGGTCGGTGTCGACGTCGCTGCGGCGCAGCGGCACGCCGACGCCGGTGTGACGGGTGACGGGGTCCACGGTCGCTCCTGGGCGGTTCGGTCCGGGCGGGCGGCGCCGGAGGGCAGGACGGGCGAGGGGGCGGGAGCCCCGCTCAGGCGGGCACGAGCGGCTGCGGGGCCTCGAGGTCGACCGGTGCCGACAGGGTGCCGCGCACGGCCGTGGCCGCGGCGACCAGCGGGGAGACCAGGTGCGTGCGCCCGCCCTTGCCCTGACGGCCCTCGAAGTTGCGGTTGGACGTGGACGCCGCCCGCTCCCCCGGCGCCAGCTGGTCCGGGTTCATGCCGAGGCACATCGAGCAGCCGGCGAAGCGCCACTCCGCGCCGAAGTCCGTGAAGACCCGGTCGAGGCCCTCGGCCTCGGCCTGCAGGCGCACGCGCGCGGAGCCGGGGACGACGAGCACGCGCACCCCGTCGGCCTTGCGCTGGCCGCGCACGACCTCCGCGGCGGCGCGCAGGTCCTCGATGCGGCCGTTGGTGCACGAGCCGATGAACACCGCGTCCACCGCGATGTCGCGCAGCGGCGTCCCGGGCACGAGATCCATGTACTCCAGGGCCCGGCGCGCCGCGGCGGCCTGGCTCTCCTCCATGGAGTCCGGGTCGGGCACCGCGCCGGACAGCGGCAGGCCCTGCCCGGGGTTCGTGCCCCACGTGACGAACGGCTGCAGCTCGGCCGCGTCCACCACGACCTCGGCGTCGAACTCGGCGTCCTCGTCGGTGGCGAGCGTGCGCCAGTGCGCGACGGCGGCGTCCCAGTCCTCACCCGTCGGGGCGTGGTCGCGGCCCTGCAGGTAGGCGAAGGTCGTCTCGTCCGGGGCGACCATCCCGGCGCGCGCGCCGGCCTCGATGGACATGTTGCAGATGGTCATCCGCGCCTCCATCGACAGCGCGCGGATGGCCGAGCCCCGGTACTCGAGCACGTACCCCTGGCCGCCGCCGGTCCCGATGCGGGCGATCACGGCGAGGATGACGTCCTTGGCCGTCGCGCCCTCGGGCAGCTCGCCCTCGACGGTGACGGCCATCGTCCTGGGGCGCGTCAGCGGCAGCGTCTGCGTGGCGAGCACGTGCTCGACCTCGCTGGTGCCGATGCCCATCGCCAGCGCGCCGAAGGCGCCGTGGGTGGAGGTGTGCGAGTCGCCGCAGACCACGGTCATGCCGGGCTGGGTCAGACCCAGCTGCGGGCCGACGACGTGGACGATGCCCTGCTCGGCGTCGCCGAGCGGGTGCAGCCGGACGCCGAACTCGGCGCAGTTGCGCCGCAGCGTCTCGATCTGGGTCCGGCTCGTCGGGTCGGCGATCGGCTTGTCGATGTCGAGGGTCGGGGTGTTGTGGTCCTCGGTGGCGATCGTGAGGTCGCGGCGCCGGAGGGTGCGCCCCTCGAGCCGGAGGCCCTCGAAGGCCTGCGGCGAGGTGACCTCGTGCAGGAGGTGGAGGTCGATGTACAGCAGGTCGGGCTCGCCGTCGCCGCCACGGCGCACCACGTGCTCGTCCCACACCTTCTCGGCCAGGGTCCGGCCCATCTCGTCCTCCGATCGGGCGCCGTTCGGCGCCGCTGCTGAAGCTCCTGCGCGGGACCGGCCGGCACCGCCCCGGTCCGGGGCGCCCGACCCTCCCGCCGCTCCGGGCGGGAGACTTGCGATCTCACAGTGAGAGACGGCAATATCGTCCTATGGACAAGTCTAGCGGAGTCGGCGTGCTCGACAAGGCCGCCGCCGTCCTCGCCGCGCTCGAGGCCGGCCCCGCCAGCCTCGCCCAGCTCGTGGCGGCCACGGGGCTCGCGCGGCCGACGGCGCACCGCCTCGCCGTCGCCCTCGAGCACCACCGCCTCGTGGGTCGGGACATGCAGGGGCGCTTCGTCCTCGGACCCCGCCTCCCCGAGCTGGCCTCGGCCGCCGGCGAGGACCGCCTGATCGCCGCCGCCGGCCCCGCCCTGGCCACGCTGCGCGACCACACCGGCGAGAGCGCGTCGCTCTTCCGCCGCCAGGGCGACGCCCGCGTGTGCGTCGCCGCCGCCGAGCTGCCGATGGGCCTGCGCGACTCCGTGCCGGTGGGCGCGACGCTGTCGATGCTCGCCGGCTCGGCGGCCCAGGTCCTCCTCGCCTGGGAGGAGCCCGACCGGCTCCACCGCGGCCTGCAGGGCGCCCGCTTCACCGCGACGGTGCTCTCCGGCGTCCGCCGCCGCGGGTGGGCGCAGAGCATCGGCGAGCGCGAGGCCGGCGTCGCCTCCGTCTCGGCGCCCGTCCGCGGGCCCGCCGGGCGCGTCGTCGCCGCCGTCTCGATCTCGGGGCCCCTGCAGCGCCTCACGCGCCAGCCCGGCCGCCTGCACGCCGCCGCCGTCGTCACGACGGCGCAGCGCCTGTCCGAGGCCCTCAAGCGCGCCGAGGCCTGACGACGGTCGTCGCGGGTGGGTCCCGCGGCGACCGTCCGCGCCTCCGCGCGCCACGGCCCTCCGGGCCGTCGCCTGGCCTCGCGGTGGAGGAGGGGCTTCCTCGGCACTGTGTCGACACCTTGCCGCGATGGAGGGGCTTCCTCGGCACTGTGTCGGCACCGTGCCGCGATGGAGGGGCCGCCCTTGGCACTGTGTCGGCACCGTGCCGCGATGGAGGGGCCACCCTTGGCACTGTGTCGACACCCGGCCGCGATGGACGGACTTCCTCGGCACTGTGTCGACACCTTGCCGTGGTGGAGGGGCTTCCTCGGCACTGTGTCGGCACCATGCCGCGATGGAGGGGTTCCCTCGGCACTGTGTCGGCACCATGCCGCGATGGAGGGGTTCCCTCGGCACTGTATCGACACCTTGCGGTGGTGGAGGGGCCTCCTCGGCACTGTGTCGGCATTCTGCCGCGGTCGAGGGGCTTCCTCGGCACCGTGTCGGCACGTCGCCGCGGTGGTCCGCCGATGTGGCCACGTCGGGGTCGACACCCGACGCTGGGACAGCCCGCGACCAGCTCCAGGAGGACGCCGCCCGGAGCGACGAGCGTCATCCGGCACGCACGCTCACGACGTCTTGGACGACGAAGCGGCCCGGTCCCCCGCAGGGGACCGGGCCGCTCGATGTAGCCCCGACCGGATTCGAACCGGCGCTACCGCCTTGAGAGGGCGGCGTGCTAGGCCGCTACACAACGGGGCCATGTCGTTCGCTCTGGTGCGAACAGGTGGTGCGGGTCGTGCGCTGGGGTACCAGGACTCGAACCTAGACTAACTGGACCAGAACCAGTCGTGCTGCCAATTACACCATACCCCACCGGGGTACCACGCTGGCCGCGTGGCCGAGCGCCTTACCGAGAGAGGACAGTACCGGTGCTGAGCCCCGAGCCAAAATCGGCTCCCGTCCTCGGCCCGGACCGACTCAGCCCGGGCGCCCGCCGGCTGGCGACGCCGGCCGGCGGGCTGCGGGCTGCGGCCGACGGGCTGCGGCTCAGCCCAGCCGACGCCGCAGCGCGGCGATGCGGAGCATCGAGCTCTCCCGGCCGAGGAGCTCCAGGGACTCGAACAGCGGCGGCGAGATGCGCCGACCGGTCACCGCCGTGCGCAGGGGGCCGAAGGCGAACTTCGGCTTGACGCCCAGCCCGTCGACGACGGCGGCGCGCAGGGCCGACTCGACGGCCGCCGCGTCCCAGTCCACGAGGTCCACGAGCGCCGCGGCGGAGGCGTCGAGCACGTCCGCCGCCTCGGGGCGCAGCGCGCCGAGGGCGTCCTCCTCCACGACCAGCTCCTCGTCGGGCACAAGGAGGAAGCCGAGCATCCCCGGGGCCTCGGAGAGCACGGCCATGCGCGTCTGGACCAGGGGCACCGCCCCCTCCAGCAGGCGGCGCTGCGCCGGCGTCGGGTCGCCGTCCAGCAGCCCGGCCGACCGCAGGTGCGGCAGGACGCGGTCGAGCAGCACCTCCGGCGCCAGCATCCGCAGGTGGTCGCCGTTGAGGGCCTCGGCCTTCTTCTGGTCCCACCGGGCCGGGTTGGCGCCGATGTCGCGGACGTCGAAGGCCTCGACGAGCTCCTCGCGCGTGAAGACGTCGCGGTCCGGCGCGATGGACCAGCCCAGCAGCGCCAGGTAGTTGACCATCCCCTCCGGCAGGAGGCCCCGCTCGCGGTGCAGGAACAGGTCCGACTCCGGGTCGCGCTTGCTGAGCTTGCGGTTGCCCTCGCCCAGCACGAGCGGCAGGTGGCCGAACTGCGGGACCCGCTGGGAGAGGCCCATCTCCACGAGAGCGCGGTGCAGCACCACCTGGCGCGGCGTCGAGGAGAGCAGGTCCTCCCCGCGCAGCACGTGGGTGATGCCCATGACGCCGTCGTCGACGGGGTTGACCAGCGTGTACAGCGGCTGGCCGTTGGCGCGCACGACGACGAAGTCGGGCACCGAGCCGGCGGGGAACACGACCTCGCCGCGCACCAGGTCGCTCACGACGACGTCCTCGTCCGGCATCCGCACGCGCAGGACGGGCTCGCGCCCCTGGTCGCGGAAGGCCTGCACCTGGGCGGGCGTGAGGTCGCGGTCGAAGCCGTCGTAGCCGAGCTTGGGGTCGCGGCCGGCGGCGCGGTGGCGCTCCTCGACCTCCTCCGGCGTCGACCACGACTCGTAGGCGTAGCCCTCCTCGAGGAGGCGGCGGGCGACGTCGGCGTACAGGTCGCGGCGCTCGCTCTGCCGGTAGGGGGCGTGCGGGCCGCCGACGCCGGGGCCCTCGTCGTAGTCGAGGCCCAGCCACGCCAGGCCCTCGACGATGGCGTCCATCGACTCCTGGCTGTCCCGCGCGGCGTCGGTGTCCTCGACGCGGAACACGAAGGTGCCGCCCGTGTGCCGCGCGTAGGCCCAGTTGAAGAGCGCGGCGCGCATGACCCCGACGTGCGGGGTGCCGGTGGGCGAGGGGCAGAAGCGCACGCGCACGTCGGCACCGGTCGCCTCGGCGAGGCCGGTGGCCGTCGCGGCGCGCGGGGACGCGCCGGAGCCGGTGGTAGCGCTCATCGGGACACCACCGGGTTGCTCAGGGTGCCGATGCCCTCGATCTCGACGTCGACCCGCTGGCCGGCGGAGAGCAGCCCGACGCCCGCCGGGGTGCCGGTGAGGATGACGTCGCCCGGCAGCAGCGTGAAGGCGGCGGAGACGGCGGCCACGAGGTCGGGGACGTCGAAGACCATGTCGGAGGTGCGCCCGTCCTGGACGAGCTCGCCGTCCAGCCGGGTGCGCAGGGCCAGGTCGGCGGGGTCGAGGTCGGTGCTGATCCACGGCCCGAGCGGGCAGGAGGAGTCGAAGCCCTTGGCGCGGGCCCACTGGCCGTCGCTCTGCTGGGCGTCGCGGGCCGTCACGTCGTTGGCGCAGGTGTAGCCGTAGACCACCTCGCGCACCCGCTCGCGCGGCACGTCCTTGCAGAGGCGGCCGATGACGACGGCCAGCTCCCCCTCGTAGGACACCTGCTCGGAGAACGAGGGCAGCACCACCGGGTCGTCGGGGCCGACGACGGCCGTGTTGGGCACCAGGAACATCAGGGGCTTGCTGGGGAGCTCGTTGCCCATCTCGCGCGCGTGGTCGCGGTAGTTGCGGCCGATCCCGACCACCTTGCTGCGGGGGATGATCGGGGCCAGCAGGCGGACCTCGTCGAGGCCCACCACGGCGCCGGTCGGGGTCAGCTTCGTGTACAGCGGATCACCGCCGACCACGTGCAGGCGCTCCTCCCCCGGCTCGCCCTCCACGAACCCGTAGCTGATGTCGTCGTCCCGGGTGAACCTCGCGATGCGCACGCCCGCGAGCGTATCGAGGACGGCGACGGGCGCCCCGCGGCCGCAGGGGGCGCCCGGCGGGGCACCTACCGTGGTGGCGTGCCGACCACCGCCCCGACCGACCCGGTCCAGACCGTCGGGGCCCCGTCCGTCCGGGCCGAGGACGAGTGGCTCCCGGAGGCCGAGGCCCACCGCGAGCGCGTCGAGGCGCTGACCGCCGGCCACCGCGAGCGGGCGAGCGCGGGCGAGCCGCACCCCGTGGAGGACTTCCTCTTCTCCTACTACCGCTTCCGCCCCGGCCAGCTGGCTCGCTGGCACCCCGGCGCCGGCGTCGTGCTCCTCGGCGGCGCCGCGCGCGAGCGGCTCGACTGGCGCGGGTACGCCGCCTGGACGGCCGACGACGGACGCGAGGGCGTCGTCGTCGACCCGGCCGCGGTCGCCGCCTCGCAGAGCCGGCGGCTGGGGCACGTGCGCGACGTCGTCGCCGCCACGCGGGGCCGCACCCCCGAGCTCGGCTGCTTCGGCCTGCACGAGTGGGCGATGGTGCACGGCTCGGCGTCCGACCCCTCGGTGCTGCGCCACGAGCGCCAGCCCCTGCGCCTGGGCGCGGCGGGCACCGACGCCGTCGTCGAGGAGGGCGCCCGGCGGGGGTGGCTGCGCTGCACCCACGTCGACGCGTTCCGCTTCTACCCGCCGAGCGCCGTCGCGCTGAGCCCGCTGGAGCCGACGCGGGAGACCCAGCCGGCCCTCGAGCAGCCCGGGTGCCTGCACGCCGGGATGGACCTCTACCGGGCGGCGTTCCTGCTCGTCCCGCTGGCGCCGTCGTCGCTGGTGCTCGAGGCCTTCCTCCACGCGCGCGCCATCCGGGAGCTGGACATGCGCGCCTCGCCCTACGACCTGAGCCGCTACGGGCGCGAGCCGGTCCGCGTGGAGACCGCCGAGGGCCGCGCGCAGTACGCCGCCGAGCAGCGCGCCCTGGCCGCCCGCGGGCAGCTGCTGCGCGACGCCCTGCTCCCCCTGCTCGACGCCGTCGTCACCGACGGCTGAGGAGGTGGTGGACGCAGGACGCGGTCAGCCGCGTCCCGCGTCCAGACGCGCCCGCGGGCGAGCAGGCTCAGACCAGCCGGTGCATCCAGCCGTGGGCGTCCTCGGCGCGGCCCTGCTGGACGTCGGTGAGCCGCTGGCGGATCGCGGCGGTGACCTCGCCCGTGCCGCCGTCGCCGGGCACCGAGCGGCGGTCGGGCTCGACGAGCGCCCCGACGGGCGTGACGACGGCGGCTGTGCCGCAGGCGAACACCTCGGTGATGCGCCCGGACTCGCAGCCCTCGCGCCACTCCGCGACGTCGATCCGGCGCTCCACGACGTCGTGCCCGAGGTCACGCGCGATCTGCAGCACCGACGAGCGGGTGACGCCCTCGAGGATCGTGCCGGTGAGCGCCGGCGTCACCACGGTGCCGTCGTCGAGGACGAAGAAGAGGTTCATGCCGCCGAGCTCCTCGACCCAGCGGTGCTCGACCGCGTCGAGGAAGGCGACCTGGTCGCAGCCGTGCGCAGCGGCCTCGGCCTGGGCCTGCAGGCTCGCGGCGTAGTTGCCGCCGCACTTGGCGGCGCCGGTGCCCCCCGGTGCGGCCCGGCTGTACTCCTGGGACAGCCAGATCGAGACCGGGGTGATCTCCCCGCCGCCGAAGTAGGAGCCCGCCGGCGAGGCGATGACGAGGTAGGTCACCTCGGTCGCCGGCCGCACGCCGAGGAAGCTCTCGGAGGCGAACATGAAGGGGCGCAGGTACAGGCTGTTCTCCCCGCCGGCGGGCACCCAGTCGACGTCCGCGGCGACCAGCTGCTCGACGGACCGCACGAAGGCGTCCTCGGGCAGTACCGGCAGCGCGAGGCGGCGCGCGGAAGCGGCGAAGCGGCGGGCGTTGGCCTCGGGGCGGAAGGCCCACACGGAGCCGTCGGCGTGCCGGTAGGCCTTGAGGCCCTCGAAGACCTCCTGCGCGTAGTGCAGGACGGCGGCGGCCGGGCTGAGGGTGATGGGGCCGTGCGCGAGGACGGCGTCCTGGCCCCAGCCCTCGGGCGTCCACACGGCGCGGGCCATGTGGTCGGTGAAGTGCTTGCCGAAGCCGGGGTTCGCCAGCACCTCCGCGCGCTCGGCCTCCGGCAGCCGGGGGACGCCCGTCGCGACCGCGAAGTCGAGGCGGACGTCCTGGCTGCCCGCGGTGGGGACGCCCGCGGTCGAGGAGGCGGGGGCGTCCGGCGCCGACACCGCCGAGGGCGCGCCGCCCCCGGCCGTGGCGGAGGGGGTGCTCGTGTCGCTGGCCATGGCCGTCACCGTAGCGCCGAGCGCCGGCCCGGCCGAGGGGCTCTCAGGCCAGGGCGCCGGCGATCGCGTCACCGATCTGCGCCGTGGTCCGCGTCGGACCGCCGGCGCGCGCCGCCAGGTCGGCCCCGACCGCGTCGACGACCCGCCCGGCGGCGCCCGGGTGGCCGAGGTGCTCCAGGAGCAGCGCGACGGACAGGACGGCGGCCGTCGGGTCGGCCCTCCCCGTGCCCGCGATGTCGGGCGCCGAGCCGTGGACGGGCTCGAACATGCTCGGCGCCTCGCGCGTCGGGTTGACGTTGCCCGACGCCGCGAGCCCGATGCCCCCGGTGACGGCGGCGGCGAGGTCGGTGACGATGTCGCCGAAGAGGTTGTCGGTCACGACGACGTCGAAGCGCGCCGGGTCGGTGACCAGGAAGATCATCGCGGCGTCGACGTGGAGGTAGTCGGTCGTGACCTCCGGGAAGTCCGCCCCGACGGCCTCGACCGTGCGGCGCCACAGGTCGCCGGCGTAGGCCAGGACGTTGTGCTTGTGCAGGAGGGTCAGCCGCTTGCGCGGCCGGGCCTGCGCACGGGCGAAGGCGTCGCGCACCACGCGCTCGACGCCGAAGGCGGTGTTGACGCTGACCTCGGTGGCGACCTCGTGCGGCGTCCCGACGCGCAGGGCGCCGCCGTTGCCCGTGTACGGGCCCTCAGTGCCCTCGCGGACCACGACGAAGTCGATGTCCCCGGGCTCGGCGAGCGGCGAAGCCACACCCGGGAGCAGCCGGCTGGGGCGCAGGTTCACGTACTGGTCGAGCTCGAAGCGCAGGCGCAGCAGCAGGCCGCGCTCGAGGACGCCGCTCGGGACGCCGGGGTCACCGACGGCGCCCAGCAGGATCGCGTCGTGCCCGCGGATCTCCTCGAGGGCGCGCTCGGGCAGGGTCTCCCCCGTCGCGTGCCAGCGCCGGGCACCGAGGTCGTACTCGGTGCGCTCCACCGAGACCCCGAGCTCGCCGGCGACCACGTCGAGGACCTTCAGCCCCTCGGCGACCACCTCCGGGCCGATGCCGTCGCCCGCCACCACTGCCAGCCGAACCGTCTCCGCCATGCGCGCGAGGCTAGTGAGCCGTCCCGCCCCTCAGGACTCGCGTCCCGGCGAGCGGACGCCCCGGCCGGTGCTCTCCAGGACGAGGCGCACCGTCTCCGCGGGCTGGTCCCACATCGGGAAGTGCCCGCAGGAGTCGAACCGGTGCAGCTGCGCGTCCGGGAAGCGCTCGGTGGCGACGGCCGCCTGGCTCGGGGTGACGACGCGGTCCTGGCGGCCCCAGCCGAGGACGACCCGCCCCGGCGTCCCACCGGCCGGTGCGCCCTCCTGCGGCGGCCCGTGGACGAGGGCGCTGAGCAGCGCGTCGTAGCTGGGTGCCGCGGCCCAGCCCCGGAGCTCGCGCAGCACCAGGTCCGGCGGCAGCGCCCACGGGCGGGGGCTGAGCTGCGCCAGCAGCGCCGAGCGCGTCACCGGGTTGCCCAGCAGCACGGGCAGGACCGGCCGGATCGCTCGGACGAGCCGGATGGACGCCCCGATGGTGGCCCCGAAGACGGCCACCTGGCGACGGTTCCAGAAGCCGCCCGGGTCGAGCGCCACCACGTCCCCGCCCACGCCGCGGCGGGCGAGCTCCAGCACCAGCCGCGCGCCGACCGAGCTGCCCACGAGGTCGGCGTCGCGCAGCCCCTGCTCCTCCAGGAAGGAGACCAGGGCGTCGGCGAGGGTGGCGATCGACACCTCGCCCTCCAGCGGCGGCGTGTCGCCGAACCCGGGCAGGTCGAGCGCGACGACCTCGCGGTGGGCGGCCAGGCCGGGCAGGACCGGGTCCCAGCTGCGCCAGGTGGACCCGAGGCCGTGCACGAGGACGAGAGGCTCGCCGGCGCCGCGGCGCTCGTGGTGGAGGTGCATGGTTGAGCCTTGCACGATCTCGCCGGACAGGCATCTGCGCGCTCCTCCTCGGCGGGGCGGGTCCTCCTCGGCGGAGCGGGCACCTGCCCGCTCGGCCCCCGGACGCGCGATGCTGGCGCCATGCCCGTCGTGAAGATCAACGCCATCGAGGTGCCCGAGGGCGCCGGACCCGAGCTCGAGCGCCGCTTCGCCGCCCGTCTGGGCGCCGTGGACGGCACCCCGGGCTTCCTCGGCTTCGAGCTGCTGCGCCCGACCGCGGGCGAGGAGCGCTACTTCGTCCTCACGCGCTGGGAGGACGACGCGTCCTTCCGCGCCTGGAGCGAGGGCGGCGACGCGGCGCGCGCCCACGGCGGCGAGCGCGCGAAGCCGGTGGCGACGGGCGCGAGCCTGCTGGAGTTCGAGGTCGTCGACCTCGCCGGGACGGCGTCCGAGCCGTCATGAGCAGCACCGGCGGGGCGCCGCCCCGCCGGCGGCGCGCCGGCGTCGAGCCGGCCGTGGGGGCCGCCGCGGGCGTCGTCGTCTGGCTGGTCTGGCTCGGCTGGGACCGCTCCCCCTCCCGCGACGTCGTCACCGGCACGGTGCAGGACCCCTACGTCACGCTGCAGGTGCTCGGCTGCGCCGCGACCACCGGCGTCGTCGCGGCGCTGCTGGCGGCGCGACGCCACCCCGTGCTCGCACCGCTCGGCCTCGCCGGCGGCTCCTGGGTCGCCTGGACCACGTGGGCCGCCGCGACGTCGGGCTCCCCGCTCTTCGCCGTCGGCGCCGTGCTGCTGGGCGCGGGGCTGGCGGTCGGCGTCAGCGTCTCGGCGCTCGTCGGCTGGGGCCTCGCCCGTGCGGCGAGCCGGCGCCGCCCGTCCCGCGCCGGCTGACCCGCCCTCCTGCCCGGCGGCCTGCGTGAGACGCGGGCCCGCGAGGCCAGTCCCTGCGCAGGGAGCACTGGTGCGGGGAGCACCTGCGCAGGGACCGTGGCGCTCAGGACCAGCGGTGCGCGACGTCGACGACGAGGCGGGAGCCGTCGCCCGGGCCGTCCAGGACGAAGGCCCGGAAGGGCAGCCGCGCCCGGACGCCGAGCCCGAGGTCGGTCGTGCCCTCGAAGCTCCCCGCGAGGGCGACCTGGCGGAAGGTGCGGTACCCGGCCACGTCGACGAGCTCGTCGGGATCAGCGGGCTCGTAGGTGGCGCTGCCGTCCTCGACGTCGTAGGTCGGGACGTACGGGACGACCTGGAGGGCGGCGCCCCCGCGCAGCGGGACGACGTCGCCGCTGCCGGGGCGTCGCACCTGGTCGACGTAGGCCACGAAGTAGCCCTCCACGTCGCCGTCGACGTCGACGACGAGGCGGTCGAAGCAGCCGTGCCGGCCGGCGCGGACGTCCTCGACGACGCCCGTGGCCGGCTCGGTGACCTGCTCGGGGAGCGAGCCCCAGCGGATGCCGCAGGAGGGGGCTGCCGCCGCTGGGGCGGCGGTCGGCGCCAGGAGCGCGGCGCCGAGGAGGAGGGCGAGGAGTGCTGTGGGAGCTCTCATGACCGATGTCCCTTCCCATCACCGGATCGGTGCAGGACTCCCCGTCGAGCCCTGCGGGACGACGCTACGCGCGGGCAGCGCCTCGCGGCACGACTTCTCGACCAGCGCCCTGTGGGCCTCACCACACCCAGGTGGTGGAGCGGTCGACGTCGAGGCGAGGCCCGGGGTCAGGACGTCTGCTCGATGAGCAGCCGTCGCACCTCGGCGGCGGCGCGCCCGAGCGGGACGTCCTTGCGGTGGGCGACGCCGACGGTCCGGTGCAGGGACGGCCCGCGCAGCGGCGTCCACCGCAGCGCCCCGCCCGCGCCGTCGACGACGGTGCGCGGCAGCACCGCGGCCCCCACCCCGGCGCGCACCAGCGCCACGACGACGTCGAGCTCGCCGCCGTCGGCGACGACCCGCGGCTCGACCCCCGCCGCAGCGCAGGCGGCGAGCGCCGTCGCGCGCAGGTCGTAGCCCTCCCCCGGGAGCACGAGCCCGACCTCGGCGAGGTCCTCGGGACCGGCGCTGGGCCCCGGCACCGGGGCCGGCGAGCCGGCGGCGCTGGCCAGGACGAGCGCGTCCCGCAGCAGCGGCGTCGTCGCCAGCGCGCCGCCGTGCGCGGCCACCGGCAGGACGACGACGGCGAGGTCGAGGGCGCCCACGGCCAGCTGCTCGACGAGGTCCCGCGACCCCGCCTCGGCGAGCCGGAGCAGGACGCCGGGGTGCGCGTCGTGGAAGCGGCGGAGCACCGGCGGCAGCAGCGCCGTGCCGGCGCTCGGCGTGGCGCCGACCCGCAGGACGCCGGTCTCCAAGCCGCGCACGCGGCGCATCTCGGCGGCCGCGGCCTCCGCGTCGGCGAGGATCCGCCGCGCGTAGGGCAGGAGGCGCTCCCCCGCCTCGGTCGGCCGCACGGCGCCGCGCTGTCGGTGCAGCAGCGGGCCCCCGACCTCGCGCTCCAGGCCGCGCACCTGCGCGGACAGCGACGGCTGGGCCAGGTGCAGGCGCTGGGCGGCGCGCGTGAAGTGGCGCTCGTCGACGACGGCGACGAAGCAGGCGAGCTGCTGCAGCTGCACGCGCCGACGGTAGCCCTGTCGCCGTCGTCGATAGGCACTCGCGATCGGACCGAGTCGCTCGATCGTCGACCGAGAGGGCGTAGCGCCCTACTCTGGGGGCACTCGAGGTGGACCCCGCGCGCAGGCCGCGTGGCAGACCCGCCCGCCGCACGACCGAGAGGTGGCCCCCGTGGTCCAGACGCACATCTTCGACGTGGTGATCGTGGGTGCCGGCGGCGCCGGCATGCGCGCCGCCATCGAGTCCGGCCAGCGCTCGCGCACGGCGGTGCTCACCAAGCTCTACCCGACCCGCTCCCACACCGGCGCCGCCCAGGGCGGCATGTGCGCCGCCCTCGCGAACGTCGAGGAGGACAACTGGGAGTGGCACACCTTCGACACGGTCAAGGGCGGCGACTACCTCGTCGACCAGGACGCCGCCGAGGTGATGTGCCGCGAGGCCATCGACGCCGTCCTCGACCTCGAGAAGATGGGCCTGCCCTTCAACCGGACGCCCGAGGGCACCATCGACCAGCGCCGCTTCGGCGGGCACACGCGCAACCACGGCGAGTCCGCCGTCCGCCGCTCGTGCTTCGCGGCCGACCGCACCGGCCACATGATCCTGCAGACGCTCTACCAGCAGTGCGTCAAGCACGAGGTGGAGTTCTACAACGAGTTCTACGTGCTCGACCTCATCATGGGCACCAACGACCTCGGCGAGCAGAGCGCCGCGGGCGTCATCGCCTACGAGCTGGCCACCGGCGAGATCCACATCTTCCGCGCGAAGGCCGTCGTCCTCGCCACCGGCGGCGTCGGCAAGGTCTTCAAGACGACGTCCAACGCCCACACCCTCACGGGTGACGGCATGGGCATCGCCTACCGCAGCGGGATCCCGCTGGAGGACATGGAGTTCTTCCAGTTCCACCCGACGGGCCTGGCGGGCCTCGGCATCCTCCTGTCGGAGGCGGCCCGCGGCGAGGGCGGCATCCTGCGCAACGCCGACGGCGAGCGCTTCATGGAGCGCTACGCCCCCACCATCAAGGACCTCGCGCCCCGCGACATCGTCGCCCGCTCGATGGCCAACGAGGTGCGCGAGGGCCGCGGCGCCGGCCCGAACAAGGACTACGTGCTGCTCGACCTGACCCACCTCGAGCCGGCGCACATCGACGCCAAGCTCCCCGACATCACCGAGTTCGCGCGCACCTACCTCGGGGTCGAGCCCTACACCGAGCCGGTGCCGGTCTACCCGACGGCGCACTACGCCATGGGCGGCGTGCCGACCAACGTCGACGCCGAGGTCCTGTCCGACAACGAGACCGTCATCCGCGGCCTGTACGCCGCGGGCGAGGTGGCCTGCGTCTCGGTGCACGGCTCCAACCGCCTGGGCACCAACTCCCTGCTCGACATCAACGTCTTCGGCAAGCGCGCCGGCCTCGCGGCCGCGCACTTCGCCACCGCGGAGACGACGTCGCTGGTGGACATGCCCGAGGGCGCCGAGGCGGGCGTCATCACGACGCTGGAGACCATCCGCGGCCGCGAGAGCGGCGAGCGCGTGTCCACCATCCGCCAGGCCATGCAGGAGACCATGGACGCGAACGCCCAGGTGTTCCGCACCGAGGCGACGCTCAAGCAGTGCCTGACCGACCTCGCCGGGCTGCGCGAGCGCTACAGCCGCGTCGTGGTGCAGGACAAGGGCCGGCGCTTCAACACCGACCTCCTCGAGGCCGTCGAGCTCGGCTTCCTGCTGGAGCTGTCCGAGGTCATCGTCGTCGGGGCCCTCGCCCGCCAGGAGTCGCGCGGCGGCCACTTCCGCGAGGACTACACCGCCCGCGACGACGTGAACTTCATGCGCCACACCATGGCCTACCGGGCCGTGGACGAGGACGGCCGCGAGGCCGTGCGCCTGGACTACAAGCCCGTCGTGCAGACGCGCTACCAGCCGATGGAGCGCAAGTACTGACGCCCCTCGCCCGCTGACGACGACGCCCGCCCCGGCTGCTGCCGGGGCGGGCGTCTCGCGTCGGCGCGGAGCGCCGCTCAGGCGTCCACGAGCTCCGGGGAGCGCTCGCGCGCCCCTCGCCGCCTCGGGTAGAGCAGCTCGAGCGTCTCGCACACCACGGGCATCGCGTCGTCGAAGGGGCGCCCGACCTCGGCCAGCGTCGCGGTGAAGAAGCGCTGGTGGACGTCGCGCCAGTGCGCCAGGGAGAGGTCGCCCTCGCCCTCGGCGCGGGCGTGCTCCTCCCCCACCTGCGAGAAGGGCACGACGGCGACCGCCGTCGTCCGCACGAGCGCACGGGGGTGCCCGGCGCCGTCGAGGACGATCGACAGGTCGCCGGGGCTCGGGAGCGCCTCGCCCTCGGCCTCGTACTCCCAGTGCGCGCTGGCGGTGGCCGTCTTGGTGCCGTCGAGCACGAGGGCGAGCAGCTCGTCGGCCTGCTCCGGCGTCGCGCCGAACGCCCAGGCGGGCGGCGGCACGGCGGTCGCGGCGCTCACGCCCGTGACGACGGCCAGCCGGCCCAGGCCCGCCCGGCCGCGGGCGGTCTCCCAGAAGCGGTTGATCTCGCTGCCGGTGGCGGAGCTGCGCGGGTCGACGTCGTCCATGGCACCAGTCTTCCTCCTCGCCCGGCCCGGACGCACGAACGGCGTGGTCCCCCCGCGGGGGACCACGCCGTTCGTCAGGGCCGCGAGCCGGATGAGCTCGTCGGCGGCATCAGCGCGCCGCGGAGCCCTCGGTGTAGTCGTCGTCGCTCTTGACCCAGCTCATGAGCCCGCGCAGCTCGCGGCCGGTGGCCTCGATGGGGTGCTGCTCGCCCTGCTCGCGCAGGCGCGTGAACTCCGGCTTGCCGGCGTCCTGGTCGGCGATGAAGCGCTTCGCGAAGGTGCCGTCCTGGATGTCGGTCAGCACCGCCTTCATGTTGTCCTTCACGCGGCCGTCGATGACCCGGGGCCCGGAGACGTAGTCGCCGTACTCGGCGGTGTCCGAGACGCTCCAGCGCTGCTTGGCGATGCCGCCCTCGTACATGAGGTCGACGATGAGCTTGAGCTCGTGCAGGCACTCGAAGTAGGCGACCTCGGGCTGGTAGCCGGCCTCGACGAGGGTCTCGAAGCCCGCCTGGACCAGCGCGGAGGCGCCGCCGCACAGGACGGCCTGCTCGCCGAAGAGGTCGGTCTCGGTCTCCTCGGTGAAGGTCGTCCTGATCCCGCCCGCGCGCAGGCCGCCGATGGCCTTGGCGTAGGAGAGCGCGAGGGGCCAGGCCTGGCCGCTCGCGTCCTGCTCCACGGCGACGATGACCGGCACGCCGCGGCCGTCGACGTACTCGCGGCGCACGAGGTGGCCCGGGCCCTTCGGGGCGACCATGACGACGTCGGCGCTGGCCGGCGGCTCGATGTAGCCGAAGCGGATGTTGAAGCCGTGCGCGAAGAGCAGCACGTCGCCGTCGGCCAGGTTCGGCGCGATGGCCTCGGCGTACAGGCCCCGCTGGGTCTGGTCGGGGGTCAGGACGACGACGAAGTCGGCCTCGGCGGCCGCCTCGGCCGGCGTCACGACGCGCAGGCCCTCGGCCTCGGCCTTGGCGCGGCTGCCGCTGCCCTCGTTGAGGCCGACGCGGACGTCGACGCCCGAGTCGCGGAGGCTCAGCGCGTGCGCGTGCCCCTGGCTGCCGTAGCCGATGACGGCCACGGTGCGGCCCTGGATGAGGGACAGGTCGGCGTCGTCGTCGTAGAACATCTCGGCCACGGGTGGGGCTCCTCGCGTCTCGGCGGTGCTGGTCGGTGGTGCGGGTGGTGCGGTCGGTGCGCCGGGCCGGGCCGGGCCGGGGGCTCAGGCGGAGCGGAGCGGCCGGTCGGAGGCGCGGTCGGTCATCGCCCGCGAGCCGCGGGCGAGGGCCACCTGGCCGGACTGCACGAGCTCGCGGACCCCGAAGGGCTCGAGCATGCGCAGCAGCGCCGCGATCTTGTCGGGCTCGCCGGTGGTCTCGATCGTCAGGGCCTCCGGCGCGACGTCGACGACGTGCGCGCGGAAGAGCTGCACGACGTCGAGCACCTGCGAGCGGGTGGTCGCGTCGGCGCGCACCTTGACGAGCAGCAGCTCGCGCTGGACGGCCGCACCCGGGTCGAGCTCGACGATCTTGAGCACGTTGACGAGCTTGTTGAGCTGCTTGACCACCTGCTCGAGCGGCAGGGACTCGACGTCGACGACGACCGTCATCCGCGAGACCCCGACCTGCTCGGTGGGTCCGACCGCGAGGCTGACGATGTTGAAGCCGCGCCGGGAGAAGAGCCCGGCGACCCGGGCGAGCACGCCCGGGACGTCCTGGACCAGGACGGAGAGCGTGTGGCGCGTCGTCGACGGCCGCCCGGCCTGCTGGGCCGGCTGCAGGAGCGTCATCGCTGCCCCTCCTCGTCGCCCACCACGTCCTCGAGGGCGACGCCGGGGCCGGTCGGGGTGGGGGCGGTGTCGTCCTCGGTGCTCGTCTCCTCGTCGCGGTCCCACTCCGGCGAGACGCCGCGCGCGTACTGGATCTCGTCGTTGCTGACGCCGGCGGCGACCATCGGCCACACCATGGCGTCGCGGTGGACGACGAAGTCCACGACGACGGGTCGGTCGGTGACGGCCATGGCCGCCTCGATCGTCGCGTCGAGGTCCTCGGGGCGCTCGCAGCGCAGCCCCACGCACCCGTAGGCGTCGGCGAGCTTGACGAAGTCGGGGATGCGCTGGCCCATCTCGACCGCCGCGCCGGTGTGCAGGTCGGTGTTGGAGTAGCGGCCCTCGTAGAAGAGGGTCTGCCACTGGCGCACCATGCCCAGGCTGGAGTTGTTGATGACGGCGACCTTGATGGGGATGCCGTTCAGGGCGCAGGTGGCGAGCTCCTGGTTGGTCATCTGGAAGCAGCCGTCGCCGTCCACGGCCCAGACGACGCGGTCGGGGTCGCCGACCTTGGCGCCCATCGCCGCGGGCACGGCGAAGCCCATCGTGCCGAGGCCGCCGGAGTTGATCCAGCTCCCGGGGCGCTCGTAGCCGATGAACTGGGCGGCCCACATCTGGTGCTGGCCGACGCCGGAGACGTAGATCGCCTCCGGACCGGCGATCTCCCCGAGGCGGGCGATGACCCGCTGGGGGGCCAGCGAGCCGTCCTCGGCCTCGGCGTAGCCGAGCGGGTAGGTGCGGCGCAGCTGGTCGAGCTGGCGCCACCACTCCGCCAGGTCGGCGCGGGAGCCGTCGGCGTGCTCGGCGCGCAGGGCCGGCACCAGCTCGGCGAGGACCTCGCGCGCGTCCCCGACGATCGGCACGTCCACGACCCGGTTCTTGCCGATCTCGGCGGGGTCGACGTCGGCGTGGACGACCCGGGCGTCCGGCGCGAAGCTGGAGAGCTTGCCGGTCACGCGGTCGTCGAAGCGCGAGCCGAGGGCGACGAGGAGGTCGGCCTTCTGCAGCGCCGTCACGGCGGCGACGGTGCCGTGCATCCCCGGCATGCCGAGGTTGCTCGGGTGGCTGTCCGGCAGGGCGCCCCGGGCCATCAGCGTCGTGACGACGGGGGCGCCGGAGAGCTCGACGAGCTCGGCCAGCTCGGCCGCGGCGTGCGCCTTGAGGACGCCGCCGCCCACGTAGAGGACGGGGCGCTCGGCCGCCGCCAGCATCTTCGCGGCCTCGCGCACCTGGCGCCGGTGCGGGGTGGTGGTGGGCCGGTAGCCCGGCAGGTCCAGGCGGGTGGGCCAGCGGAAGGTCGTCCGCGCCTGGAGGGCGTCCTTGGAGATGTCCACCAGGACCGGCCCGGGCCGCCCGGTGGAGGCGATGTGGAAGGCCTCGGCGATCGTCCGCGGGATGTCCCGGGGGTCGGTGACGAGGAAGTTGTGCTTGGTCACCGGCATCGTCATCCCGACGATGTCGGCCTCCTGGAAGGCGTCGGTGCCGATCGCGGCCGACGAGACCTGCCCGGTGATGGCGACCATGGGGATCGAGTCCATGTGGGCGTCGGCGATCGCGGTGACGAGGTTCGTGGCGCCCGGGCCCGAGGTGGCCATGCAGACGCCGACGCGGCCGGTGGCCTGCGCGTAGCCCTGGGCGGCGTGGCCGGCGCCCTGCTCGTGGCGCACCAGGATGTGGCGCACCGTCGGGCTGTCGAGCAGCGGGTCGTACGCGGGCAGGATGGCGCCGCCCGGGATGCCGAAGACGACCTCGACGTCGGCCGCCTCCAGCGAGCGGACGAGGCTCTGGGCCCCGGTCATCGGCTCGCCGTGCTCGTCGGTCGGTGCCGGGTCGGCCGGGCGCGCCTGCCCGACCGTGACCTGCGAGTGCGCCGGGGGCGCGGGGCGGGGTCCCGGACGAGGGGCGGTGCGCTGGTCGGCGCTGGCCATGGCTGTCCTCCACGCGAGTGGTGTCGACGGGGCCCCGAGGGGCTCCGATGGGCCCAGGAGGGCCCGGTGCTGCTCGTGGTGCCGTGGTGCTCGTTCCTGGTGCTCATCGTGCCTGGTCGTGCCGGCGGGCCCGTCAGGGCCCGGACATGACGAGACCCCTCGGCCTGCGCGGGGCGCGGGCGGTTCGAGGGGTCGCGTGCGGAGCCGTCAGGGCGGTGGGCTCACGCACGCCCGGGAACTACGAGGAGGCCCTGCTGGCTCGACATGGGGCCAACAGTGCTCCTGCGGCCGGGCGTCGTCAACCGACGAGACGCCCGTCCCAGGATGCGGGACGGGCGTCTCAGGACCGGGCGGGCGTTCAGCCGAAGTCGACGCCCTGGGCCAGCGGCAGCTCGCGGCTGTAGTTCACCGTGTTGGTGGCCCGGCGCATGTACGCGCGCCAGGAGTCCGAGCCCGACTCCCGACCGCCCCCGGTCTCCTTCTCGCCCCCGAAGGCGCCGCCGATCTCGGCCCCCGAGGTGCCGATGTTGACGTTGACGATGCCGCAGTCCGAGCCGTCGGCGGCCATGAAGCGCTCAGCCTCGCGGGCGTCGAGGGTGAAGATCGCGCTCGAGAGCCCCTGCGGGACGTCGTTCTGCAGGGCGATCGCCTCGTCGAGGTCGTCGTAGGTGAGGACGTAGAGCACCGGCGCGAAGGTCTCGGCGCGCACGACGTCGGTCTGGGCCGGCATCCGCACGACGGCCGGGCGCACGTAGCGGGCCGCGGGCGCCTCCTCGACGAGGACGCGCTCGCCGCCGACGAGCACCTCGCCGCCGTCGGCGCGGGCCGCCTCGAGGGCCCGCTCCATCGCCTCGTGCGCGCGGGGCGCCACCAGCGGCCCGACCAGAGCGCCCGGCGCCGATGGGTCGCCCACGGGCAGCCGTCGGTAGACGTCCACGAGCCGCGCCAGCAGCTCGTCGACGACCGAGGAGTGCACGAGCAGGCGGCGCAGCGTGGTGCAGCGCTGGCCCGCGGTCCCCGCGGCCGCGAAGACGATGCCGCGCACGGCGAGGTCCAGGTCGGCCGAGGGCGCGACGACGGCGGCGTTGTTGCCCCCGAGCTCCAGCAGCGTCCGGCCGAACCGGCCGGCGACGCGGGCGCCGACGTCCCGGCCCATGGGGACCGAGCCCGTCGCCGACACCAGGGGGACGCGGGCGTCGTCGACCAGGGCCTTCCCGACCTCGGCACCGCCGAGCACGAGCGGGACGAGGCCCTCCGGGGCGCCGCTCTCCCGGGCCGCCCGCTCGGCGAGCGCGGTGCACGCCAGCGCGGTCAGCGGCGTCAGCTCCGAGGGCTTCCACACGACCGGGTCCCCGCACACGAGCGCCAGGGCGCTGTTCCACGCCCAGACGGCGACGGGGAAGTTGAAGGCGCTGATGACGGCGACCGGCCCCAGGGGGTGCCAGGTCTCCATGAGGCGGTGCCCGGGCCGCTCCGACGGCATGGTGCGCCCGGTCAGCTGGCGCGAGAGGCCGACGGCGAGGTCGCAGACGTCGACCATCTCCTGCACCTCGCCGCGCGCCTCGGACGGCGTCTTGCCGACCTCGGTCGTCACGAGCACGGCGAGGTCGTCGAGGTGGTCGACCAGCAGCTCCCCGAGGCGCTTGACGAGGAAGCCGCGCACCGGTGCGGGCGTGGTGCGCCAGACGCCGAAGGCGCCCGTGGCCAGGGTGACGGCGGCCTCGACGCCGTCGGCGCTCGTGGCCGGCAGGGGCAGCAGGTCCTCCCCCGTCACCGGGGTGCGTGCGGTGACGACGGCCGCGCCGCGGGCGGCCGCGCCCTCGCCCTCGGCGCGCAGGCCGTCGATGTCGACGCCGCAGGCCCGCAGCGCGGCCAGAGCGCGCTCGCGGATCTCGTCGGTGCCGGCGACGAGGCCGAGGGCGGCGCCGGCCGGGCCCCCCGGCTCGGCGAGCGCCCCCTCGAGCGGCTCGCCCTCGGGGGTGCGGCCGGGGGTGGGGGGCTCAGGGCTGGTCACGGTGGTTCCTCCGGTGGGAGTGGTCGGTGCGGGGGCGGTCGCGCCGCACCGCGGGTGGCGGGTGCGGCGCCCGGGTCGTCGGGGACGGCGGTCCGCCGGGACGCCCCGGTTCTCGTGGGCGAGCGTGTCAGGCGGGAGCCGACGGTGCGACGGGCTGCTCGAGCGGGGGCAGGTCCAGCACGCGCGCCACCTCGGCCGCGCTCGCCGCGCTCGTGGCGGCGTACAGGTCCGCCGGCTCGAGGACCTCGCGGCCGAGCGCGTCGGCCAGCCAGCCGGCGTCGCGGTGGCTGCGGCCCGCCGAGGCGTCCCGCTCCCCCGTCCCGTCCAGGTTGGACGCGAAGATCCCCGCCGCCGAGGCGGGCAGGAAGTCCTCGTAGACGACGGGCTCGGCGCGCACCCACCCGTCGGCGAGCAGGCGCGCCAGGTCGGCCGCGGGGACGGCGCCGTCGCGCGGGCGGTCGGCCACCGGCACCCACCGCACGCTGGTGAGCCCGGCAGCGGCCTGCTCGTCGGGGTCGTCCGGGATCAGGCTGCGCCACAGGCGGTCCTGCTCGGAGGGCGTGCCGCCGGCCGCCATCCAGGCGTCGTAGCGGGCCCGCCCCGCCGGGGTCAGGGCGCAGCCGCGGGCCTCCACCTCGCCGAAGCGCACGCGCAGGGACCCGGCGCGCACGGAGCCGTCGGGGTCGCGCATCGCCCGCGGCTCCGACAGCGCGCGGAAGCTCGTCTGGCGCAGCAGGACCGGCGCACCACCGCCGGGCGGACCCTGGATGGCGTCGATCATCGCGACCCCGCGCCCGGTCATCCGGGCGTACAGCGCGTCGATGTCGAGCACCCGCGGCGTCAGGTGGTTGACGTGGGTGGACCCGACGCCGCCGATGTCCGCGGCGACGCCGGAGACCCGCTCCAGCTCGGCGTACCACGCGGCGTCGACGGGCTCGGGCGAGAGCGCGAAGGCCGCGGTCGCCAGCCGGACGAGGGCGTCGGCGTCCTCCGGCGCGAGCCCGCCGTCCTCCTCGGCCCGGGCGGAGAGGGTGAGCAGCAGCGGGCTGAAGAGCTCACGCGCCTCCAGGCGCTCCTCGAGCCGGGCCTGGAGGTCCGCGTCGAAGAAGCGGCGGTCGTCCGTGGCGAGCACGGAGGTGAAGACGCGGAAGGGGTTGGCGGCCAGCTCGTCGTCGTCGACGGGCCGGAAGGCCGTCGAGACCACCGGCACGGGCTGCCCCGCCTCCCGCAGGTCGTAGAAGCCCACCGGCCTCATGCCGAGGGCCGCGAACACCTGCCCGACCTGCCCCAGCTCGCGCGCCGTGCCCACGCGGATGGCGCCGTGCCGCTCCGCGGTGACGCGCTCGATGCTGCCGAGCGCCTGCGCCGCGGCCGGGTCCTGGGCCAGGACGTCGGCGTTGACCTGGCCGGCGACCTCGACGAGCGTGCCGTAGGCGGGCACCTCGGTGGCGTACAGCGCGGAGAGCGCGGCGGCGAAGCGGGCCCGCAGCTCGGTCGTCCCGACGAACCCCGCTACCCCGGTCAGGACGGCTCCCCCGACGGTCCGCCCGGTGCCGGCGTCCCGACCGACGCGCCCGCGGCGGCGCCGGCCATCGCCGTGTCACCCGCCGCCGCGCCGGCCAGGGCCGCCAGGGAGCGGTCGACCGCCGCGAGGGCCTCGTCCAGCTCCGCGGTGGACACCGTCAGCGCCGGGCGGAAGCGGACGCTGCGCGAGCCGCAGCCGAGCGCGAGCACGTGCTCGTGCTCCTCGAGGTGGGCGAGCAGCGCCCCGCGGCGCTCGCCGTCGGGCAGGTCGAAGGCGCACATCAGGCCGCGACCGCGCACGTCGGTGACCTCGGGGTGCCGGGAGGCGAGGTCGCGGAGCCCGGCGCGCAGGTGCTCCCCGGCGCGGGCCGCACCGGCGAAGAGGTCGTCGCGCTCGCACACCTCGAGGATCCGGCGCGCGCGCACCATGTCGACGAGACCTCCGCCCCAGGTGGAGTTGATCCGGCTGGAGACGCGGAAGACGTTGTCGGGCACGAGGTCCACGCGACGACCGGCCATGATCCCGCAGACCTGCGTCTTCTTGCCGAAGGCGACGACGTCGGGCTCGAGGCCGAGCTGGGTGTGCGCCCACGCCGTGCCGGTCAGGCCGCAGCCCGTCTGCACCTCGTCGCAGACGAACAGGGCGTCGAACTCGTGGCAGAGGGCCTGCAGACCCTGCAGGAAGCGCGGGGTGAGGTGGTTGTCCCCGCCCTCGCCCTGGATCGGCTCGACGATCGCGCACGCGACGTCGTGGGGGGCGGCCTCGAACGCAGCACGGGCCTGCGCCAGGGCGGCGTCCTCGCGGGCGCGCAGGACGGCCTCGTCCTCGCCCTCGACCGGGTGGGGGTTGTCGATGCGCGGCCAGTCGAACTGCGGGAAGCGCGCGACCTTGTTCGGGTCGGTGTTGGTCAGGGACATCGTGTAGCCGGTGCGGCCGTGGAAGGCCTGGCGCAGGTGCAGCACCTTCGTGCCCAGCGCCGGGTCCAGGCCGTGGCTCTCGTTCCAGCGGCTCTTCCAGTCGAAGGCCGTCTTGAGGGCGTTCTCGACGGCGAGGCCGCCGCCCTCCACGAAGAACAGGTGCGGCAGCTCGGGGACGCCGAGGACCCGGGCGAAGACGTCGACGAACTGCGCGCGCTCGACCGTGACGATGTCGGAGTTGCTCGGCTTGGACAGCGCCGAGCGCAGGAGCTCGGCCGCGAAGTCCTCGTCCTCGGCGACGTCCGGGTGGTTCATGCCCAGGGCCGAGGAGGCGAAGAACGTGAACATGTCGAGGTAGGAGCTGCCGTCGCGCGCGTCGACGAGGCGCGAGCCGCGCGAGGCCGCCAGGTCCAGGACGAGCCCGAGGCCGTCGTCGAGCATGTGCGCCGCCACGTGCTCGTGCGCGGTGGCGGCGGTCACCACCCCGCTGCCGGGCGCGGGGGCGGCGGGCGGCGTCGTCGCCGCGCGGTCGACGGTGGGTGCGCTCATGGCGCCGAGACTAGGTGGGAGATCCTCCGCCGGACAACCCCCCTTGGAGCACTCTCTCCCGATCGAGACGCGGCCGCCGGGAGGATCAGCGCTCCCCGGCGTCCCGGAGGTGCGTCAGGACGACCGGGTCGAGGCGGTCCAGGCCGCCGGGGCGCACGCGCTCCTCGAGGTTCTGCGCCCCCGCCCACCGCTCGAGGTCCGCCTCGAGGTCGCCACCGCTCACGCCCGCCGCGTCGAGGAGGTGGCGGACCTCGGCGCGCAGGGCGTCGTCCCAGGCCAGCAGGTCCTCCGGCGCCGTGCGGCCGAAGAGCAGCTCGTGCTCGGCGAGCATCCGCGCCAGGTGCGGGACGGGCGCGGGGTCGTCGTCGCTGCGCAGGTCGACGACCACGTCGTGCCCGCCGTAGCCGCCGCCCGGCGCGACCACGACGAGGGCGGCGGACTGCCGGCCCCGCCGGTCCCCGCCCGCGGCGTCACCGGCCTCGAGCGCCGCGAGCAGCCGCCGGGCCAGCGAGGGCTCCCCGGAGGAGGCGCGCCAGGCGGCGGCCATGGCGTCGACGACCTCCGGCCCGGCGAGGACGTTCCCCTGCGCCGCGAACGAGCCCTCGGGCCCCTCGCCGGTCACGCCCCCGGCCCAGGGGTGGCAGTCCTCCCCCGTCCGGGTGGCCGCGCGCCCGTGCGCGTCGACGGCCCCGGCCTGGCGCTCGGCGCGCCCCGCGTCCTGCGCGAGGAAGCGGTCCAGGGCCTCGCCCGCCGTCGCCCCGGCACGCATGAGGTCCAGACCCTCGGCCTTCAGCGCGAGGTTGACCGCCGCCTGCGTCGCGAGCGCGCCGACGCCCACCTCCAGGGCGGGCACGTACCCGCCCACGGCGAGGAACTTCGAGGCCACGGCCACGCCGAGGGCCGAGCCGTCGGGGCTGCGGCCCACGATCGAGAAGGTCATGCGCGCGACCGTAGCCGCGGGGCCGCCTCACCAGCCCCCGGACCTCACCCGGCGGCGCTGCCGGGATCGGCCTCCCGCAGCTCGACGACGGCAGCCTCGAGCAGCTCGCCGACGAGCTCGGCGGAGCCGTCGCCGGGCGGCCGCACCTCGACGCCGACGACCAGGTCGCCCGTGCGCGCTGCGCCGAGCAGGACCTCGGACCCGTCGCCCGTCGGGCTCGCGCGCACGCCGGCCCAGTCCTCGTCGCCGGAGGGGACGTGGACGTCGACCTCGACCGGTACGTCGTCGAGCCACGAGCAGGGTCCGTCGTCCTGGCGGACGTCGGCGAAGGCCGCCGGCCCGGTGCCCGTGGGCCAGCCCGTGACGACGAGGCTGACGCTGGTCTGGTCGAGCCTGTTCGAGTCCTCCTCCGCCCACATCCACTGGCGGCCCGCGACGGCGGCCGAGGACGGGCCGTTGCAGCTCTGCCCCGGCACGGTGGGCTGGGAGCGGTGCTGCCCGATGTCGCCCAGCGGCAGCAGGCCCTCCGGGAGGGCCTCCGACCACCTCGCCCCGGTGTCCGGGACCTCGTACGCGACGGCCCACGGGTGGTCGTCCTCGGCGAAGGACTCCCCCGGCGCGAGCGGCACCACCCGCACCACGGGCTCGGGCACGTCCGCCGGCTCGACGGCGTCGGGCGGGGGAGGCGGGGGCGTCGGCTCCTCCTCGGCCAGGGAGGCGAGGTAGTCGTCGCCGAGCTCGCTCGAGCCCTGGGACCCCGCCGAGCCGGCGGGCGCGGACGCCTCCGCGGGTTCCCGCGCACCGGTGAGGACGACGTCGAGCCCGCCCAGGCCGCTCACCACGAGAGCGCCGAGCCCCAGCACGCCCAGCGCGGAGGTCGTGGTGACGGCCGTGATGCCGAGGGCGCGCAGCACGGGGCGCGACCCCGAGCGGACCCGCGGCCCGCCGTCCCCGCGCCCGGTGGTCGAGCCGTCGTCCGTCGGGGCGGTCTCACGCCCGTCGTCGCGGTCGAACGGCCAGCCCTCGCGCATCGCCACAGCGGTCCCCCGGATCCCGTCGTCCTGGCTCTCGTCCCCCGACGAGCCCCGCGGCGCGCCCGCCCTCGGGGCGCCGCGACCGCCGGCCAGTGTGCCCCTCGGTGGCGCTCGAGAGGGAGATCGGTCGTCGGTGTCCTCAGGACGTGCGGCGGCGGCCCTCGAACGGGGTGGAGAGGATCACCGTCGTGCGGGTGGCGACCGAGCCGGCGGTGCGGATCTCGGCGAGCACCTCCTCGAGGCGTCCCGGCGTCTCGGTGCGGACGAGGAGCACGTAGGACTCCTCCCCCGCGACCGACCAGCAGGACTCGACCTCGGCGACGGTGGCCAGGCGCTCGGGGACGTCGTCCGGCGCCGCCGGGTCGAAGGGCGTCACCGAGACGATGGCCGACAGCGGCAGACCCAGCGCCTCGGGGTCCACGACGGCCGTGTACCCCGTCACCACGCCGCGCTGCTCGAGGCGCCGCACGCGCTGGTGGACCGTCGACGTCGGCAGCCCCACCTGCTTGCCCAGGTCGGTGTAGCTGGTGCGGCCGTCCGCCACGAGCGCGGCGACGATGGCGCGGTCGACGTCGTCGACCTCCGCGGGCTGGGTCGGCATGGCGGGGACGCTACCCAGGCCGGCGTCGAGACCGACGGACGGCACCTCCCGGAGGACCGGGGAGGTGCCGTTCGTCGGTCTCGGCGGCCGGGCCGCCGACGGGTCCCCGCTCAGTCCAGGACGGCGCCGTGCGAGGCCGAGCCGACGAGCTTGGCGTACTTGGCGAGGACGCCGCGGGTGTAGCGCTGCGGCAGCGGCTGCCAGCCGTCGGCGCGGCGCTGCGCGAGCTCGGCGTCGTCGACGAGGACGTCGAGGGTCTTGCCGGTGACGTCGAGGCGGATGCGGTCGCCGTCGCGGACGAAGGCGATGGGGCCGCCGTCCACCGCCTCGGGCGCCACGTGCCCGACGCACAGGCCCGTCGTGCCGCCGGAGAAGCGGCCGTCGGTCAGCAGCAGCACGTCCTTGCCGAGGCCGGCGCCCTTGATGGCCCCGGTGATGGCGAGCATCTCCCGCATGCCGGGCCCGCCCTTGGGGCCCTCGTAGCGGATGACGACCACGTCGCCGGCGCTGATGGTGCCGTCCTCGAGGGCGTCCATCGCCGCGCGCTCGCGGTCGAACACGCGCGCCGTGCCCTCGAAGACGTCCGACTCGAAGCCGGCCGACTTCACGACGGCGCCCCCGGGCGCCAGCGAGCCCTTGAGGATGGTCAGGCCGCCGGTCTTGTGGATGGGCCGGTCCATGGCCCGCAGCACGGTGCCGTCGACGTCCGGCGGGGCGATGTCGGCGAGGTTCTCCGCCGTCGTGCGGCCCGTCACGGTGAGCGTGTCCCCGTGCAGGAGACCGGCGTCCAGCAGAGCGCGCATGACGACGGGCACGCCGCCCACGCGGTCGACGTCGGTCATGACGTGGCGGCCGAAGGGCTTCACGTCGGCGAGGTGCGGGACCCTGCTGCCGATCCGGTCGAAGTCGTCGAGCGTGAGGTCGACCTCGGCCTCGTGGGCGATGGCGAGCAGGTGGAGCACCGCGTTGGTGGAGCCGCCGAAGGCCATGACGACCGCGATGGCGTTCTCGAACGCCTCCTTGGTCATGATGTCGCGGGCGGTGGTGCCGCGGGCCAGCAGCTCGACGACGGCGGCGCCGGAGCGGCGGGCGTAGCCGTCGCGGCGGCGGTCGGTGGCCGGCGGCGCGGCCGAGCCGGGCAGCGACATGCCGAGCGCCTCGGCGGCGCTGGCCATCGTGTTGGCCGTGTACATCCCGCCGCAGGCGCCCTCTCCCGGGCAGATGGCGCGCTCGATGACGTCGACGTCCTCGCGGCTCATGAGGCCGCGCGAGCAGGCGCCGACGGCCTCGAACGCGTCGATGATCGTGACCTGCTTCTCGCTGCCGTCGGACAGCTTGGCGATGCCGGGCAGGATCGAGCCGGCGTAGAGGAAGACGCTGGCGAGGTCCAGGCGCGCCGCGGCCATGAGCATGCCGGGCAGGGACTTGTCGCAGCCGGCCAGCAGCACCGAGCCGTCGAGGCGCTCGGCCTGCATCACGGTCTCGACGCTGTCGGCGATGACCTCGCGGCTGACGAGGGAGAAGTGCATGCCCTCGTGGCCCATCGAGATGCCGTCGGAGACGGAGATGGTGCCGAACTCCAGGGGGTAGCCCTGCGCGCTGTGGACGCCGTCCTTGACCGACTTCGCGAGGCGGTCGAGGGACAGGTTGCAGGGCGTGATCTCGTTCCAGGAGCTGGCCACGCCGATCTGCGGCTTGCTGAAGTCGTCGTCGCCCATGCCGACGGCGCGCAGCATGCCGCGCGACGCGGTGGCCTCGAGGCCGTCGGTGACCTGGCGGCTGCGCGGCTTGCGGTCGACCTCGCCGGCGACGGGCCCGCCGGACGGGACGCCGCCCCCGGTGCCGGAGGGACGGGTGCGCTCGGGTGCCTCGGCCGTGCGGGGGTCCATGCCGGGGAGTGTAAGGACGCCGTCCCACTCCCCGGGCAGCGCGTCCGCCCGTCGGTCGGCGCCCTGCGGTCGACCGGCTCGGCGGGGGCCCTCAGCCGCCGACGACGTTCTCCAGGTCCTGCCCCGAGGCGAAGGCTCGCAGCTGGCGCTGCAGGAGGGCGACGACGCGCGGGCGCATCGCGTCGGTGGCCCCGCCCACGTGCGGCGTGACGATGCTGCCCGGCAGGCTCCACAGCGGGTGGTCCTGCGGCAGCGGCTCGGGGTCGGTGACGTCGAGCGCCGCCCGCAGGCGCCCGACCGAGACCTCCGCGACGAGGGCGTCCGTGTCCACGACCGGGCCGCGGGCCACGTTCACCACCACGGCGCCGTCCGCCAGCCCGGCGAGCACGTCGGCGTCGACGAGCCCGCGCGTGCCGTCGGTGAGGGGGACGGCGACGACGAGCGCGTCGGCGGACGGCAGCAGCCCGGGCAGCTCGTCCGTCGAGCGCACGGCGCCGAGGTCGTCGGTGCGGGCGCGGGTGGCCACCCGCACGAGCTCCAGCTCGAAGGGGGCCAGGCGCCGCGCGATCGCGTTGGCGATGCCGCCCGCGCCGAGGACGACGACCGTCCGACCGGCCAGTCCCGGGCGCAGGCCGTCGGGGGCGCGCCAGCGTTCCTGCGCCATGTCGCGCACGGCCTCGTCCAGCCGGCGCACGCTCGCGAGCAGCAGCGCGACGGCGATCTCGGCCGTCCCGGCGTCGTGCGCCCCCGACGCCGTGGCGAGGGCCGCTCCCTCGGGCACGTGCGGCGCCGCGGCGTCGGCGCCGGTCGTCTGCGTCTGGACGACGCGCAGCGCCGGCAGGTCGCCGAGCGAGCCGATGGCCGACGGGGTTCCGTGGTACGGCAGCACGACGAGGGACAGCCGGTCCAGCTCCTGCGGGGCCAGCGCCTGCGCCGGCGGCGTCCCGACGTCCCACACCACCGCCTCGACGCCGTCCGGACGGGCCCCTCCTCCGGACCCCACGAGGGGGATCCCCACCTCGCGGGCCAGCTCCTCGTCGGGGAAGGACACGAGCCGCGGGCCGTCGGGGGTGCTCACCCAGCCATCGTGGCCGCCCGTGCGGGCACCGGCCCGCCGGAGCGACCGGGCGAGCCGGGCCGGCGCCCGCCCGGGGCCGGGAGCACGGCGCGCCCCCCGCGCGTTGGGAGGGGCATGGACGTCCTCCGGCCGCGCCCCCGCCGACCCCTGCCCCCGGACGGCCGGCGACCGCGGCACGGGGTCGCCGGGCTCCTGGCCGGCGCCCTCCTCGTCGGCGGGTGCGGGGCGTCCGAGCCGGCGACCCCGGTCCCGACCGGCGTCGTCCCGCCCTCGACCCCGCAGGCGGCGCAGACCCCCTCCTCGAGCCCGGACGCGACGCCCCCGCCGCCCGAGCCGGTCGTCGCGGGGGTGCCCGCCGACGAGGCCGAGGTGGTGGCCGGAGACCTCCCGCTGCCCTGGTCGGTCGCGGCCCTGCCGGACGGCTCGGCGCTGGTCAGCCTGCGCGACGAGGCCCGCGTCGTCCGCGTGAGCCCGGACGGCGACGTCGTCGACGTGGCGACCACCTCGCCCGACGGCTCCTTCGGCGGCGCCGCCCCGGCGGGCGAGGGCGGCCTCCTCGGCCTCGCCCTGTCCCCAGGCTTCGCCGAGGACGGCCTCGTCTACGCCTACGTGACGCGCGCCGACGACAACGCCGTCGTCCGCGCCGTGCTGGACGGGGACTCCCTCGGCGAGCCGGAGGTGCTCCTCGAGGGCGTCCCCCGCGCGCGCGTCCACAACGGCGGCCGCGTGGCCTTCGGGCCGGACGGGATGCTCTACGTCACCACGGGCGACGCGCGCGACCCCGTCCTCGCCCAGGACCCGGACTCCCTGGCGGGCAAGGTGCTCAGGCTGGCGCCCGACGGCGCCCCGGCCCCGGGGAACCCCGAGGAGGGCTCGCCGGTGTGGACGCTGGGGCACCGGAACGTGCAGGGGCTCGGCTGGGACGCGCAGGGGCGCCTGTACGCCACCGAGTTCGGGGCGGACACCTGGGACGAGCTGAACCTCCTGACCGCGGGGGCGAACTACGGCTGGCCGGAGGTCGAGGGGCCGGGCGGCGACGACGCGGCGCGCCAGGGCTTCACCGACCCGGTGGCGTGGTGGTCGCCGGCGCAGGCGTCGCCGAGCGGGCTGGCCGTCGTCCGCGACGCGGTGTGGGTCAGCGCCCTGCGGGGCGAGCGGCTGTGGAGGGTGCCGGTCGAGACCTCCCCCGCGGGCGGCGCCGTCGGCCAGCCGGAGGCGCACCTGGTCGGCGAGCACGGGCGCCTGCGCGACGTCTCGCCCGCGCCCGGCGGCGGCGCCCTGTGGGTGCTGACCAACGACGGCGACGGCGAGGACGAGCTCCTGCGGGTGCCGCTCGCCTGAGGGCGGGCGGCGCGGCCCGCCTCCTCGGCCGCCCGGCACCTCAGCCGCTCCTCCGCCGGGTCCTCACCCGCCCAGCGGGTCCGCCGGCCAGGCGTGCTTGGGGTAGCGGCCGCGCATCTCGGCCCGCACCTGCGCGTAGGGGCCGCGCCAGAAGGAGGCGAGGTCCGCGGTGACGGCGAGCGGTCGCCCCGCCGGGGAGAGCAGGTGCACGACGACGGCCGTCCGGCCGTCGGCGACGCGCGGGCCGGCCTCCCACCCGAGCACCTCCTGCAGCCGGACGGCGAGGACCGGCGCGGCCGGGTCGGCGTAGTCCAGCCGCGCGCCGCGGCCCGAGGGCAGCGGGAGCCGCTCGGGGGCCAGCTCGTCCAGACGGGCGGCCTGCGGCCAGGGCAGCAGCCGGCGCAGGGCCGCGGCGACGTCCGTGCGCGCGAGGTCGGCCCGGCGGCGCGCGCCGGCCAGCTCCGGGGCGAGCCAGGTCTGCGCACCCGCCAGGAGCGCCTCGGGCGAGACGTCGGGCCACGGGTCCCCCAGCGCGGCGCGGACCGCCGCCAGGCGCTGGCGCAGGCGCTCGGCGCCCTCCGAGGGAGCCAGCAGCGCCAGGCCGCCGCGCCGCAGCCCCTCGAGCAGCGCCGCCTCCAGCAGCTCCCGCGGGGGGTCGGGGAGCCGGGCCTCGGCGAGCACCAGCGCCCCGAGCCTCTCGACGCGCCGGGCGACGACGTCCCCGCCGGCACCGCCGTCCCAGACGACCTCGCTCGTCGTGGCCAGCAGCGGGCCGGCGGCCGCGCGGGCGCCCGCCTCGGTCAGGGGCGCCGCGGCGCGGACCACCGCGTCGACGGCGCCCACGGGGCGGTCGAGCAGCGCCACGGCCAGCCAGTCCTGCTGGGCGCCGTGCGCGGCCGCCCCGGACGTCGGTCCGCTCGCGGCCCAGGCCGATCCCGGCAGCAGCCGCGCGCCCGTGCCGCCCGCGAGCAGCACCTCGTCGCGCCCGGGACCGCCGGCGGCCGAGCGGCGCCGGCGCGCGACCCGCTCGGGGTGGGCGAGCGCGACGACGTGCCCGGCGGCCTCCTCGTCACCGGCGCTCGTCGCCGCACCACCGGGCGCCTCGGCCGAGCCACCGCCTCCTCCGAGGCCGCCCCTCGCCGGCTCGTCCCGCGCCACCCCGTGCCGCTCCGGCCCGTCCCGCTCCTGCCCGTCCCGCTCGAGCCCGCGCAGGGCGGACCGCAGGCGGCGGACCTCCTGCTCCCAGCGGCTCGTGCGCGCAGGGTCGTCCCCGTGCCGCAGCGCCCGCCAGGTCGCCACCACGTCGTCCCCGCCCGCGGGCCCTGCCCCGCGGCCGAGCAGGCCGTCCTCGGACAGGAGCGCGACGACCTCCGCGGCGCGGCGACCGCCGACCGCCCGCGCGCCGAGCAGCAGGGCGCGGCCCAGCCGCGGGTCGACGCCCGTGCGGGCGACGGCGCGTCCGAGCGGCGTGGCCCGTCCGCCGGCGTCCAGCAGGCCCCGCACCGCGAGGGCCTGCTCGGCCGCGGCGACGGCGCCCGCGGGCAGGTGGTCCGGCAGGGCCAGGCCCTCGCCGCGGGGGCTGCCCCAGCAGGCGAGGTCCAGCACGGCGCCCGCGAGGTCGGCGGTCGCGACCTCCGGCTCGGGCCGCGGCGGCAGGCGCGCGTCGTCGGCCTCGGACCAGCAGCGCACGACCACGCCCGGCCCCTCGCGCGCGGCACGGCCCGCGCGCTGCACCGCCGAGGCGCGGGAGACCCGCACGGTGTCCAGCCCGGCGAGGCCCCGGGCGTGGTCGGACCGCGGGACGCGCGCCAGGCCGGCGTCGACGACGACCCGCACGCCGGGCACCGTGAGGCTGGACTCGGCCACCGCGCTGGCGCACACGACGCGCCGCCGGGGGCCGGCGCGCAGGGCGGCGTCCTGCTCGGCGCGGGGCGTGCGCCCGTGCAGGGCCAGGACGTCGACGTCGGGGCGCGCCGCGCGCACGAGCGAGGACACCCGGGCGATCTCGCGGGCCCCGGGCAGCACGACGAGGACGTCGCCGGGATGGGCGTCCAGGGCCCGGCGGACCGCCGCGGCGACGTGGTCGAGCAGGCGCGGGTCCACCCGCAGCCCCCGCGGAGGGTCCAGGCCGGCGGGCGGGGGGTCGTGGACCACCGCGAGCGGGTGCACGGGCGCGGTCGCGACCACCAGGGGGACCCCGTCCCCGGGCGTCGCGGGCGCGGACGACGCGCCGGCGACAGCGCCCGCCCCCGGCGGGAGAGCCCCGGCGAGCGCCCGTCGCAGCGCCGCCTGGTCGGGCGTGGCCGAGGCCGCGACGAGCAGGAGGTCGGGGCGCAGCACCTCGCGCACGTCCACGACGAGGGCCAGCGCGAGGTCGGCGTCCAGCGCCCGCTCGTGGACCTCGTCCAGCAGCACCGCGCCGACGCCCGGCAGCTCGGGATCCGCCTGCAGCCGGCGCAGCAGCAGTCCCGTGGTGACGACCTCCACCCGCGTGCGCGGCCCCGTGCGCCGCTCGCCGCGCACGGCGTAGCCGACGAGGCCGCCGACGTCCTCCCCGAGCAGGGAGGCCATCCGCTGCGCCGCGGCGCGCACCGCGACGCGGCGCGGCTCGGTCACGACGACGCGCCGCGCGGGACCCCGCCGCCCGTCCCGGGCGTCCGCGGCGTCGAGGGCGTCGGCCAGCGCCAGGGGCGCCAGCGTGGTCTTGCCCGTGCCCGGCGGGGCCACGAGGAGCGCGCGACCGGCGGCGCCCAGCACCGAGACCAGCTCGGGCAGCACGGCCGACGCGGGCAGCCGGGTGCCCGCCCGCGCCAGGGCGTCCTCCGCGGTCGTCAGCAGCACGCCGCAGAGCCTGCCCGACGCGGCCCGGTCCGCGAGGGCGGTACCCGAGCCGGCGCACGGCCCGGGTACCGCGAGCGGCTCAGAAGTAGTCGAGGACCTCGACGAGGTCGCCGCAGGCGAGCACGTCGAGGGCCGCGAGCCCGGCGGCCCGGTCCTCGACGAGGACCTCGGCGCCCGCGGTGCGGACGGCGCCGAGCGCCGTCGTCGACCCGGCGTACAGCCCGGCCAGCCCGCTGGGGGTGAGCCGCACGACCGGCTCGGCGTCGGTGCGCCGCGCGGCGCCCTCGCCGCCGGAGACGGCGAGCTCCCAGGTCCCGCTGTTCCACGGGGCCAGGTCGTCCTCCAGCGCGACGACGACGGAGCCGCGCACCGCGGACGGCCAGCCGCGCTGGGCCATCGCCCGCTCGACGTCGACGACGCGGTGCATGACGACCTTGCGGTCCACCACGCGCGCCAGCTCGACCGGCAGCGCCGCGGCGACCGCGTCCCCGCGCAGCAGCCGCAGGTGGAGGTTGCGGGCCACGGGCGCCCAGCCCCCCAGGACGCCGAGGAGCGTCCGCGCCGCGGCCGGGGTGTCGGCCACCACGTCGCGCACGGTGAAGACCGCCTCGCGCCCGTAGCCGCGGCCGCGGTGCCAGCTGGCCGCGGCCACGAGCCGGTCGCCGTCCTCGACGAGCGTGAGCCCGTCGACGCCCTCGGGCAGACGATCGGTCGGCGGGGCCGGCCGCACGAGCATCCCGCTCCGGGCCCGCGCCTCGCGCTCGTAGAGCTCGGCGACCGCCGGCAGGTCGGCGGGCCCGCCGGTGCGGGTCGCCAGCCCCGGGGCCGGGCCGCCGCGGTTGAGCGCGTGGGTCGGCACCTCGACGGTGGTCAGCGTGCCCGTGACCTCCCAGCCCGCGCGGCGGTAGAGCCCGGCGACCGTGGGGAACAGCGCGGACACCGCGGCGCCGCGCTCGCGGCCCCCCTCGAGCAGCGCGCGCAGCAGCGACGTCGCCACGCCGGCCCCGCGCGCCTCCGGCTGCACCGCGACGTCGGTGACGTCGGCGGCCCCCACGCGGCGCCCGCCCCACCAGTGCTCGCGCGGCAGCAGCGTCACCGCCCCGAGGAGGTCCTCGCCCCGGCCGACCGCCCCGTAGCGGACGGCGCCCTCGGGCTCGGACCCCGGGTCCGGCGGGGAGGTGAGGTCCTCGCCGAAGGACAGCGCGTGCAGGCGCCACTGCCGGGCGTGGTCCTCGGGCCCGAGGGGGCGCACCCGGGGAGCGCTGTCGTCGGGGCGGGCGTCCGGGGACGGGGCGGTCGTCTCGGCAGGCACCCCGGAACGCTACCGGCCGGCTGGTCGTGCCCCTCGTCCACGACGAGGCCCCGGGCACGGGGGACCGGGCCGGGCAGCGGTCGCGCCGGGGGCGCCGTGGACGAGGTGAACGCCGGGCGCGCACGCCACCGCCGGGAGACGTTCACCCGGCCGTCGCCCGCGAGCCGCACCGAGCGGTCCAGCGTGGACCTGACCGTTGTGCGCCCCTTGTCCGGGTGGTTGGCGTCCGCCCCACGCCGCGTCGCCGCGCGCGTCCGCCGACCACGGCTCCGGCGCCCGTCCGCCCGTCCGCCCGTCCGCCCGTCCGCCCGTCCGCCCGTCCGCCCGTCCGGAGGTCGTCATGCCCGTGCCCCGCTCCGTCCCTCCCACCGCCGTCACGGCCCCGCCCGCTGCGGGTGCCGGTCCTCGTGCCGCCCGCACCGTCCCGGCCGCCGCGGGCACGCCTGCGCGACAGCCCGCTCGGGCGGGCCGGCCGGTCGCCGCGTCCCCGCTGGCCGGCCTCGTCGCAGCCTCCCCCTCCGCGCCGTCGCGCCGGGGCGTCCTGCTCGGGGCGGGGGCGGCGGCCGTCCTCACCGGGTCCCTCGTCGGCGGTGCGCAGGCGCCCCGCGCCCTCGCCGCGGCCGGCTCGCGCCCGGGGGACCCCTTCACGCTCGGCGTCGCCTCGGGCGACCCGTCGCCCGACGGCGTCGTGCTGTGGACGCGCCTGGCGACGGACCCGCTCGCGGAGGACGGCCGCGGGGGCATGCCGGAGCGCGGCGTCAACGTGCGCTGGCAGGTCGCCCGCGACGAGCGCTTCCGGCGCCTGGAGCGGATCGGGACGACGACGGCCCGGCCCGAGCTCGGTCACAGCGTGCACGTGGAGCTCACCGGGCTCGAGCCCGGCCGCGAGTACTTCTACCGCTTCCAGTCCCTGGGCCGGCTCTCCCCCGTGGGCCGCACCCGCACGGCGCCGGCGGTCGGGAGCTCGCCGGCGTCGCTGACGATGGCCTTCGCCTCGTGCGCGCAGTACGAGCACGGCTACTTCACCGCCTACCGGCGCCTCGCCGAGGAGGAGCCGGAGCTCGTCCTGCACCTCGGGGACTACATCTACGAGTACCGGGCCGACTCCTACGTCGCGCCCGGGGGCAACGTCCGCGACCACGCCGGTCCGGAGACCACCACGCTGGCCGGCTACCGCCAGCGCCACTCCCAGTACAAGGCCGACCCCGACCTCCAGGCCGCCCACGCCGTGGCCCCGTGGGCCGTCGTCTGGGACGACCACGAGGTCGACAACAACTGGGCCGACGAGGTGCCGGAGAGCCTGGAGCGCGACCCCCTGCCGGGCTTCCTGGACCGCCGCGCCGCCGCCTTCCAGGCCTACTACGAGAACATGCCGCTGCGGAGCACCAGCGTGCCCCGGGGCCTCGACATGCAGCTCTACCGGCGCCTGGACTGGGGGCGCCTCGCCGCCTTCCACATGCTCGACACGCGGCAGTACCGCGACGACCAGGCCTGCGGCGACGGCACCGACGTCGGCTGCGAGGAGCGCCTGGACCCGGCTCGCTCGCTGCCCGGGCACGAGCAGGAGCGCTGGCTGCTCGACGGCCTCGCGGACTCCCCCGCGACCTGGGACGTGCTGGGCCAGCAGGTCTTCTTCGCGCCGCGGGACTTCGCCGAGGGGCCGGAGCGACGGCTCTCGATGGACGGCTGGGACGGGTACACGGCGTCGCGCTCACGGCTCCTCGAGGGCTTCGCCGAGCGCGGCGTGCGCAACCCGGTGGTCCTCACCGGCGACGTCCACCGCCACTACGCCTGCGACGTCCACCCCGACGCGCCCGGCGGCGAGGGGGTGCCCGACCTCTCGCGCGCCCCGGTGGCGACCGAGCTCGTCACGACGTCCATCTCCACCGGCGGCGACGGCTCGGACACCTCGGCCGGCACCGACCTCCAGCTCGTGGAGAACCCGCACATCCGCTTCGCGAGCAGCCAGCGCGGGTACGTGCTGACCCGGCTCGAGGCGGGTCAGGTGCGCGCCGACTTCAAGGTGCTCCCCGCCGTCCAGGAGCCGGGCGCGCCGGTCTCCACCCGCGCGTCCTTCGTCGTCGAGGAGGGTCGTCCGGGGCTCCACCGCGTGTGACCTCCGGGCCTCTGCTCCGGGCCGCGACGAGGCGTCGCACGCCCGAGGGGCCGGTCCGCACCGCAGACCGGCCCCTCGGGCGCGGGCGACGCCGCCACGGGTCAGGAGCCCGCGGCCCCGACCCGCTCCAGCACGATCTCGCGCACGCGCTGGGCGTCCGCGGCGCCGCGCGTCGCCTTCATGACCGCGCCGACGACGGCCCCGGCGGCCGCGACCTTGCCGCCGCGGATCTTCTCCGCGACGTCGGGCTGCGCGGCGAGCGCCTCGTCGACGGCGGCCACGAGGGCGGACTCGTCGGAGACGACCTCGAGCCCCCGGGCGGAGACGACCTCGGTCGGCGTCCCCTCCCCCGCGAGGACGCCCTCCAGCACCTGGCGGGCCATGCGGTCGTTGATGCGCCCGGACTCCACGAGCCCGGCGAGCTCCGCGACACCCTCCGGGCCGACGGGCAGCGACGTCACCTCGACCTGGCGCTCGTTGGCCGTGCGGGCCAGCTCGCCGCCCCACCACTTGCGGGCCGCCGCGGGGCTCGCGCCGGCGGCGACGGTGGCCGAGATGGTCTCCAGGAGCCCGGCGTTGACGACGTCGCGCATCTCGAGGTCGCTGTACCCCCACTCGCCCTGGAGCCGGGCGCGGCGGGCCACGGGCATCTCCGGCAGCGTCGCGCGGATCTCCTCGACCCACGCCCGCGACGGCGTCACGGGGACCAGGTCGGGCTCGGGGAAGTACCGGTAGTCGTCGGCGTCGGACTTCACGCGCCCCGACGTCGTGATGCCGGTGTCCTCGTGCCAGTGCCGGGTCTCCTGCAGCACCGCGCGACCGGCGTCCAGCACGGCCGCCTGGCGCGAGACCTCGTAGCGCACCGCCCGCTCCACCGAGCGGAAGGAGTTGACGTTCTTCGTCTCCGTGCGGGTGCCGAGCGGGGCGTCGGGCGAGGGGCGCAGCGAGACGTTGACGTCGGCGCGCATCTGCCCCTGCTCCATGCGGGCCTCGGAGACGCCGAGGGCGCGCAGCAGGTCGCGCAGCGCCGCGACGTAGGCGCGCGCCACCTCGGGGGCCCGGGCGCCGGCGCCGGTGACCGGGCGGGTGACGACCTCCACGAGCGGGATGCCCGCGCGGTTGTAGTCCACGAGGGAGTGGTCGGCCCCGTGGATGCGCCCGGTGGACCCGCCCACGTGCGTCGACTTGCCCGTGTCCTCCTCCAGGTGCGCGCGCTCGACCTCCACCCGCCACGGCGTCCCGTCGTCCAGGACGACCTCGAGGTGGCCGTCCGCGGCGATGGGCTCGTCGTACTGCGAGGTCTGGAAGTTCTTCGGCATGTCCGGGTAGAAGTAGTTCTTGCGCGCGAAGCGGCAGGACTCCGCGATGTCGCAGGACAGCGCCAGGCCGATGCGGATGCCGTGCTCGACGGCGAGCCGGTTGACCACGGGCAGGGCGCCCGGCAGCCCCAGCGACACCGGCGAGACCTGGGTGTTGGGCTCGGCGCCGAACGCGGTGGACGAGCCGTCGAACATCTTGGTCGCCGTGCCGAGCTCGACGTGGACCTCGAGGCCGATGACGACGTCGTAGCGGGCCGTGGCGTCGTCGTAGGCGACGAGGGGCTCGGCGCCGCCCGTCGCCGCCGGCGCGGTCGTGGTGGTGCTCATGCGGGCGCGACCTCCGGTCGGGTGGCGGGGACGGTCTCGAGGCGGGGCGCGGACGCGAGCAGCGGTCCGCCCCAGCGCTCCTCGAGCAGCGCCTCGAGGGCGCCGCCGAGGCGGTACAGGCGCTCGTCGGCCCGGGCCGGCGCCATCACCTGGAAGCCGACGGGCAGGCCGTCCTCGGCCAGGCCGCTCGGCAGCGACATGCCCGGCACCCCGGCGAGGTTGGCCGGGATGGTGGCGATGTCCGCGGCGTACATGGCCAGGGGGTCGTCCAGCCTGCTGCCGAGCGGGAACGCCGTCGTCGGCGCCGTCGGGGAGACCAGCACGTCCGCCTGCTCGAAGGCCGCCGCGAAGTCGCGCTGGACGAGCGTGCGCACCTTCTGGGCCGAGCCGTAGTAGGCGTCGTAGTAGCCCGCCGACAGGGCGTAGGTGCCGAGGATGATCCGACGCTTGACCTCCGCGCCGAACCCGGCGCCGCGCGTGGCGGCCATGACGCGCTCGGCCGTGACGGGCCCCTCGGACGGCTCGACCCGCAGGCCGAAGCGCATGCCGTCGAAGCGCGCCAGGTTGCTGGAGGCCTCGCTGGGCATGATCAGGTAGTAGGCGTCCAGGGCGTGCGCGAAGGTCGGGCACGAGACCTCCACGACCTCGGCCCCGGCGTCGGCCAGCAGGTCCAGCGACGCCCGGAAGCTGGCGCTCACGCCGTCCGAGAAGCCCTCGCCCGTCAGCTCGCGCACCACGCCCACGCGCATGCCGCGGACGTCGCGCGAGCGCGCCGCGTCGGCGAGCGCCCCGACGGGATCTGTCAGCGACGTCGCGTCGCGGGGGTCGTGCCCGCCCATGACCTCGTGCAGCAGGGCGGCGTCGAGCACGGTGCGGGCGCAGGGACCGGCCTGGTCGAGGCTCGAGGCCATGGCGACGAGGCCGTAGCGCGAGATGCCGCCGTAGGTGGGCTTGACCCCCACCGAGCCCGTCACGGCGGCCGGCTGGCGGATGGACCCGCCCGTGTCGGTGCCGACGGCGAGCGGCGCCTCGAAGGCCGCCACCGCAGCGGCGCTGCCGCCGCCGGAGCCGCCGGGGGTCCGGGAGGTGTCCCACGGGTTGCGGGTGGGCCCGTAGGCGGAGTGCTCGGTCGAGCTGCCCATGGCGAACTCGTCCATGTTCGTCTTGCCGAGCAGCGGCATGCCGGCCGCGCGCAGCCGCTCGACCAGCGTGGCGTCGTAGGGCGGCACCCAGCCCTCGAGGATCTTCGACCCGGCCGTCGTGGGCGTGCCCCGCGTGACGACGACGTCCTTGACGGCGACGGGCACGCCCGCGGCGGGGTGCAGGTCCTCGCCGGCGGCGCGGCGGGCGTCGACGTCGCGGGCGGCGGCCAGGGCCTCCTCGCCGCTGACGTGCAGGAAGGCCGCGACGCCGCGGCCGTCGCCGGGCGCGCCGTCCACGGCGGCGATGCGGTCCAGGTGGGCGCGCACGACCTCCTCGCTGGAGACCTCGCGCGCGGCCAGGCGCTGCGCGAGGTCGGCGGCGGTGGCGCGCACCAGGTCGTCGGCGCCGGGGCGGCCGCTCTCGGCGGGGGCCATCAGTCCTCCTCGAGGATCTGCGGGACGAGGAAGCGCCCGTCCTGGGCGGCCGGCGCGCCGGCGAGCACGTCGTCGACCGGCAGCGACGGCTGGACCACGTCCTCGCGGTAGACGTCGGTCAGCGGGAGCGGGTGGCTCGTGGCGGGCACGTCGTCGGAGACGACCGAGGACACCGAGGCGACGGCGGCCACGACGGCGTCGAGCTCACCGGCCAGCCGCTCCAGCTCGTCGGGGTCGAGGTCGATGCGCGCGAGGGCGGCCAGGCGCGCCACGTCGTCGGTGGAGAGAACGGGCATGCCGGGGAGTCTAGGAGTCGCACCCGACGCCCGGCCGCGGACCGACCCGACCGCGCCGGGTCGCGGGAGCGCCCCCGGAGCGCGGGCGGGCACGACGCCGGCGGCCGCGGACCGCCCCGTCCGAGAGGGAGCTCTCCTGCGACCCGGCGCGGCACCCGTCAGCGGGCGTCGTAGGCGTCGCGGACCGACTGCGCGACGCGGCCCCGGTCGGCGACGACGTGGCCGTTCTCGCGCGCCCAGGCTCGGATCTCGGCGAGGTCCGTCCGCCTGGCCGCAGGCCCCTGCGCCGGCTCGCCCCCCGGCGGACCGTCGGCGGGCCCGGCGTCCTCGCCCGCGGGAGCCGGTGCCGCGCCGCCCTCCGCCGACAGCTCGGGCCCGGGCCCGGGCCCGAGCTCGGGCTCGGGGAGCGCGTCCGGGCCCTGCTCCAGGAGCACGCGGAAGCCCGCCTCGTCGAGGATGCGCAGGCCGAGCTCGCGGGCGCGCAGCTCCTTCTGCCCCGCGTTCTCCCCGACGACGACGAAGTCGGTCTTCTTGGAGACCGAGCCCGACGCCTTGCCCCCGCGCGTGAGGATGGCCTCCTTGGCGCCGTCGCGGCTGAAGCCCTCGAGGCCGCCGGTGACGACGACCGTGACGCCCTCGAGGTGGCGCGGCGCGGAGGTGTCGCGCTCGTCCTCCAGGCGCACGCCCGCCGCCCGCCAGGCCTCGACGGTCGCGCGGTGCCAGTCGACGTCCCACCACGCCAGCACGGCCTCGGCGATGACGGGGCCGACGCCGTCGGCCGCGGCCAGCTCCTCGACGCTGGCGCCGACGACGGCGTCGAGGCTGCCGAAGCGCGTGGCGAGGGAGCGCGCCGCGGTCGGCCCCACGTGGCGGATCGACAGCGCGACGAGCACCCGCCACAGCGGGCGGTCGCGCGCGGCCGCGAGGTTGTCGAGCAGACGCCGGCCGTTGGCCGACAGGTCGCCGTTGGCGTTGCGGAACAGCGGGACCCGCAGCAGGTCGACGTCGGTGAGGTCGAACAGGCCGCTCTCGTCGACGAGCACCCGGCCCCCGGCGTCGACGGGGGCGCCGTCGGCCTCCGGACGGGCGTCGCGGCTCCCCCCGGCGTCCGGCACCCCGCCGAGCAGGGCCCCGGCGGCCTCCCAGCCGAGCGCCTCGACGTCCAGCGCGTTGCGGGAGGCGATGTGGAAGAGGCGCTCCCGCAGCTGCGAGGGGCAGGTGCGCGAGCTCGGGCAGCGGATGTCCTTGTCGCCCTCGCGCTCGGGCGCCAGCCGCGTCCCGCACGAGGGGCAGTGGGTGGGCATCACCCACTCCGGGGCGCGCCCGGAGGGGTCGGCGTCCGGCGCCAGCACGGGCCCGAGGACCTCGGGGATGACGTCCCCGGCCTTGCGGACGACGACGAGGTCTCCGGGCCGGACGCCCTTGCGCCGCACCTCGTCGCCGTTGTGGAGCGTGGCCAGCTCGACCGTCGACCCCGACACGAGCACGGGCTCCATGCGCGCGAACGGCGTCACGCGCCCGGTGCGCCCGACGTTGACGGAGATCTCCAGCAGCCGCGTGGTCACCTCCTCCGGCGGGTACTTGTAGGCGATGGCCCACCGGGGGGCGCGGCTCGTGGCGCCGAGGCGCCGCTGGAGGGCGAGGTCGTCGACCTTGACGACCGCGCCGTCGATCTCGTGCTCGACGTCGTGGCGGCCCTCGCCCGTGCGCGCGACGAAGTCGCGGACCGCCGCGACGTCCTCGAGCAGGCGCGTGTGGCCGCTCACCGGGAGCCCGAGCGCGGCCAGGCGCTCGTAGGCCCCGGACTGGCTCGCGACGTCGAAGCCGCTGCGCCGGCCCAGGCCGTGCACCAGCATCCGCAGGGGGCGGCGGGCGGTGACGCGGGGGTCCTTCTGCCGCAGCGACCCCGCCGCGGCGTTGCGCGGGTTGGCGAAGGGCTGCCGGCCCGCCTCGACCAGACCGGCGTTGAGCTCGCGGAAGGCCTCCACGGGGAAGAACACCTCGCCGCGCACCTCGAGCAGCTCGGGGACCGGCGCCGTCCCGTCGTCCAGGCGGAGCGGGACGCCGCTGAGCGTGCGGACGTTGAGCGTGACGTCCTCGCCGGTGCGGCCGTCGCCGCGGGTCGCGGCCCGCACGAGCCGCCCCTGCTCGTAGACGAGGTCGACCGCCAGCCCGTCGATCTTCGGCTCGCACAGCCACCGCAGCTGCGCCCCCTCCCCCGCCTCGCGCACCACGCGCTCCACCCACTCGTCGAGCTCGGCGGGGGTGAAGACGTTGTCGAGGCTGAGCATCCGCTCGAGGTGGTCGACCGCGGTGAAGTCGGTGGAGAAGGTGCCGCCCACCTGCTGGGTCGGCGAGTCCGGGGCGGCGAGCTCGGGGTGGGACGCCTCGAGGGACTGCAGCCGCTGCAGCAGCGCGTCGAACGCCGCGTCGGGCACGGTGGGGGCGTCGCGCACGTAGTAGGCGAACTGGTGGGCGCGGACCTCCTCCGCCAGGGCGGCCCACTCCCGGCGCTCGTCGTCCGTCGCGGGGGCGGGCGGGGCTGCGTGCTCGTCGTGCGGCGGTGTCGCGCTCACGCCCGGCATCCTGCCCCAGCCCCCCGACACCAGCCCTGATGACCCCGGCGCGCGCGGCACCGGCTCACGACACCGGCTCTCCGGAGCCGGCCGGCCGGCCGCCCACCACGGCCTGGACGCGGCGAGGCCGTCCCGGCCGGTCCTGCAGGACCGGCCGGGACGGCCTCGGGGTGCGGCGGCGCGGGCGCGGCCGCGGGGTGGGGCGTCAGGCGATGGGGCCCTCCGCGGCGGCCGCGGCCTCGGCGACGGCGACGCGCTCGTCGAGGAGCGCGCGCGTGGCCTCGGTGCGCTCGACGACGCTCTCGACGGTCGCCTCCTCGGCGCCCTCGGTCGTGGCCGCCATGCGGGCGACGGAGGCCTCGAGCGCCTGCACGCCGACGGTCGCGTCCTCCTCGGCCGGGGCCCCGAACTGGCCGCTCAGCTCGCCGCGGACGCGGTTGCCCTCGCCGACCGTGGGGGCCGGGTCGTTGCCCTCGCCGGACAGGTTCCCGGCGACGATGTTCTGGTCGAGGGTGATCTCGGCCATGTTGTCGGAGATCGTCACGTCCCCGCCCCAGAAGCTCGCCCCGTCGCAGACCTCGACCGGGCCGTCGGCGCCGAGCTGCAGCAGCGACATGTTGCCGGTGTAGATGGCGTCGCCGTACACCTCGCTCTCGCAGAACACGCCGCCCTCGGCGTTGTCGACGACGTCGAGGCTGCCGCGCAGGGTCGAGTCGACGACGTCCGTGTAGGTCGTGCCGATGCCGCGGACGGGGCCGCCCACCGTCGAGGAGGAGATCAGCAGCTCGCCGGCGCGCGCGTCCACCGCGCCGGAGACCGTGCTGCCGTCCTCGAGCCAGGTCACGCCGAGGACGTCGGAGCCCTCGACGGCGCGGGTCACGACGGACTGCGCCTGGCTGCCCTCGAGGGTGACGCCGAAGCCCTGCCGCGAGGTGACGCGGCCCGCGACGCTCGAGTCGACGGCGCCGAAGAAGGCGTCCTCGGCGACGACGACGCCGCCGCCGAAGGAGCTGCCCTCGGCGACGAGGTCGCCGCCGGCCGCCACGCGGGTGCTGCCGGTGACGGTCACGCCCGTCAGGTCGCAGGACTGACCGGAGGGGACCACGAGGTCGCCGGTGATGGTGATGCCGTCCGCGGTCCCGGAGCAGCGGGTGGTGAGGGCGGGCGCACTGGTGGCCGGGCCGGCCACGGCCACGACGCCGCCGGCGGCGAGGAGGGTGCCGGCGGTGAGGGCGCTGATCAGCTTCATGAGGGAGTGGCTCCTTCGAGGGCCTCGTGAGAGGGCGAGGTGATCGGGCTGACCCGGGGTCGTGGTCTGCCGGAACGGACGTCGGTGTCAATCGGACGGACCGTACGTTCTCAGAACGATCACGACGAGGCAATGGCCTTGGTGGAAACGCCGGGCCAACTCCACGGGGCGGCACGGCGAGCGACCGGACAGCGCCGAACGGGTGGCGTCCGGGACCCCCACCGGGTGACGGAGCGTGGTAGTGCGCCCGGGCACCGAGCAGCGCTGCTCAGGCCTGCGCGGCCTCTCCCAGCGCGTCGGACGCCTCGCGCAGCCGGCGCAGCGACGCCCGCGCGGCGGCGGGCGAGGAGCCGGCGAGGCCGCAGGCCGGCGTGAGCACGACGTCGGCCAGCCCGGCGAGCGGCAGGCCCACGCGCCGCCACGGCTCGCGGACCGCCTCCACGAGGCGGTCGACGGACGCCGCACCCGCCTGCGGGTCGGCGACGCCCAGCCCCGCCCACAGCCGCCGCCCCTCCTCGACCGCGACGGCGACCGACTCCCACCCGGCGGCCCGCAGGCGCGACAGGTCGACCGACAGGCCGTCGGCGCCGCTGCGGCGCAGCACGGGGAAGGGGACGTCGTCCGCGCACGAGTGCACGACGACGTGCTCCGCACCGGCCTCCCGCGCCGCCTCCGCCACGGCGCGCAGCCCCGCCTCGACCTCGTCGGCCGGCACGGGCTCGAGGTGGCCGAAGCCGCTGGAGCGGCGCAGCCGCCCGTCCAGCACGGCGCCCAGGGAGGGCTCGTCCAGCTGCAGCACCAGGCGCGCGCCCGGGACGAGCCGGGCCAGGTCCGCCAGGTGCTCGCGCACCCCCTCGGCCAGCGAGGCGACGACGTCGCGCCGCGCCCCGGGGTCGGTGGTGGAGCGCTCCCCCCGCCCGAGCCGCACCGAGGCGGCCAGGGTCCACGGGCCCGCGACCTGCGCCTTGAGCTCGCCCGCGTAGCCGTCGGCGGCCTCGGCCAGGGCGTCGAGGTCCGCCCGCCGGTAGCTGCGGGCGCGCTGGAGGTCGCGCCCGGGGTGGTCCACGAAGCGCCACCCGGAGGGCTGGAGGTCGACAGGGAGGCCGACCAGGAGAGCGGCCGCGCGCCCGACCAGCTCCGCCCCCGGGCCCCGGCCGGGCATCTCCACGACGTGCGGCAGCCCCGGCGGGGCGCCGAGCTCGCCGAGCACCGTGCGCGCGGCCTCCAGCGGGTCCTGCTCCGGCCAGGAGCCGGTGCCGCTGGCGCGCCCGAGCAGGGCGGGGCGGCCCGGCTCGTCGTCCGCGGGCCCGCCCGCCGCCGGGTCCACCTCGGTCGGGGAGTCCTCGCGCTGGCTCACGAGCCGACCGTAGCCGCGCCCGGCGGCCCGCCCGCCCGCCCGAGGCGGTCGACGCCGTCGGGGCGCTCGAGACCGGCACAGCGTCAGGCGGCGGAGTCCACCGTGGCGGAGCCGACGACGCGGGTGCCGTCGTACAGGGCCAGGGTCTGCCCGGGCGCGACGCCGCGGAGGGGGGAGGCGAGCTCGACCGCGAGCGGGTCGCGGGAGGTCAGGACGCACGGCACCTCGGCGCCGTGCGCGCGCAGCTGGGCGCCGAGCCGCTCCCCCACCGCCGGCTCCGCCCCCGTCCACACCGGGGCGCCGCCGACGACCCGGGTGCGCTCGAGCCGCTCGCCGGGCCCGACCACGACGTCGCCGGTGGCCACCGAGAGCGAGAGCACGTACCGGGGGCGGCCGTCCGGCGCGGGCGTCCCGACCCGCAGGCCGCGGCGCTGGCCCACCGTGAAGCCGGCCGCGCCGTCGTGGGCGCCCAGGACCGCGCCCTCCTCGTCGCGCACGAGCCCCGGCCGGGCGGGCACCCGCTCGTGCAGCCAGGCGCGGGCGTCACCGCCCGGGACGAAGCAGATGTCGTGGCTGTCGGGCTTCTCGGCGACCGCGAGCCCGCGGTCGGCGGCCTCGGCGCGCACGTCGGCCTTGGACGCCGACTCCCCGAGCGGCAGCAGCGCGCGCGCGAGCCGGTGGGGCGGCACCACGGCCAGCACGTAGGACTGGTCCTTGGCGGCGTCCCGCGCCCGGTGCAGAGACGGCGGCCCGCCGTCCGCGGCCGCCTCCAGGCGCGCGTAGTGCCCGGTCGTGAGGGCGTCGAAGCCGAGGGCGAGCGCCCGGTCGAGCAGCGCTGCGAACTTCACGCGCTCGTTGCAGCGCACGCACGGGTTGGGCGTGCGGCCGGCCGCGTACTCGGCCGTGAAGTCGTCCACGACGTCGGCCTGGAAGCGCTCGGACAGGTCCCAGACGTAGAAGGGGATGCCGAGGACGTCGGCGGCCCTCCGGGCGTCCCCGGCGTCCTCGACGGTGCAGCAGCCCCGCGCCCGGGGCGCCGCTCCCGCCCCGCCCGCCGCCGCGCGGGACAGGGCGAGGTGGACCCCCACGACGTCGTGGCCGGCGTCCACCGCCCGCGCCGCGGCCACGGCCGAGTCGACGCCGCCGCTCATCGCGGCCAGGACGCGCACGCCTCAGACCCCCACCGGCGCAGCGGCGACCGGCCCGGAGGCGGCCCGGGCGCGCCGCGCGGCGGCGACGACGGGGGGCAGCGCCTCGAGCAGCCGGTCCACGTCCGCGGCGGTGCTGGTGCGCCCCAGGCTGACCCGCAGCGCGCCCCGGGCCTCCTCGCCGGGCACCCCCATCGCGGCCAGCACGTGGCTGGTCTGCAGAGCCCCTGCGCTGCAGGCGCTCCCGGTCGAGATGGCGATGCCGCGGGCGTCGAGCAGGTACAGCAGCGCGTCGCCGTCGCAGCCGGGCAGCGTGAGCAGGGCCGTCCCGGGCAGCGACGCCCCCTCGCGCGCGTCCCCGCGCAGCACGGCGTCCGGGACGTCCTGCGAGACACCGGAGAGCAGCCGCCCGCGCAGGGCCCGCAGCCGCGGGGCCTCAGCGTCGCGGTCTGCGGCGGCCGCGGCGAGCGCGACCGCGAGGCCCCGCGCCAGCGCCACCGCCGAGGTGCCCGAGCGCAGCCCGCGCTCGTGCCCCCCGCCGCGCACCAGCGGCTCGAGCCCCTCGCCCCGGCGCACCAGCAGCGCCCCGGTGCCGACCGGCGCCCCGACCTTGTGCCCGGAGACCGACAGCGCCGCGAGGCCACTGGCCGCGAGGTCCACCGCCTGCGTCGCCGGGGCCTGCACGGCGTCGCTGTGGACGGGGACGCCGGCCGCGGCGGCCAGGGCCACGACCTCGGGCAGCGGCTGCAGGACGCCGGTCTCGTTGTTGGCCCACATGACGCTGACGAGCGCGGTCTCCCCGGGCGCCCGCTCGAGCTCGACGGCCAGGGCCGCGAGGTCGAGGCGGCCGCGGGCGTCGACGAGCAGGAGCACGAGCTCGGCGCCCTCCGCGGCGGCGAGCCGGCGCGCGGGGTCGAGGACCGCGGGGTGCTCGACGGCGCTGACGAGGACGCGGCGACGCCGTGGGTCCTGCGCGCGCCGCGCGCGGTACAGGCCGGCCACGGCCAGGTTGTCGGCCTCGGTGCCGCCCGAGGTGAGCACGACCTCGTCCGGGCGGGCACCCAGGACCCGGGCCACCTCCTCCCGCGACTCCTCGAGGAGCCGGCGGGCCGCGCGCCCCTCCGCGTGGGCGGAGGAGGCGTTGCCCGGCAGGCCGAGGGCCTCGAGCACGGCCTCGGCGGCCGCGGGGAGCACGGGGGCGCTGGCCGCGTGGTCGGCGTAGACCCGACGGGGCGCGGCGCCGGGCTCCGGTCGCCCGGCGGGGCTGCTGGCGCTCACGCGAGGAGGGTAGACGCGCGGCGCCGCCCGCCCGGCGGGCGGGAGCCCGGCGGGCGGGCGCGCCGGGCTCAGCCCTCGCGCAGCACGGCGAGGAAGCGGGCGACCTCCGCGCGCAGGACCTCGGCGAGCTGGGCGAGGCCCGGAGCGCCGTCCGCGGCACCCCCGTGCTCGCCGCCGCCGTCCACCGCGACGGAGACGCCCTCGACCATCGAGTCCATCTCCCGCACGGTCTGGCTGATGCGCGACATCACCGAGGTGCTCGTCGAGGCGACCTCCTGGACGTCGCCCACCTGCGCCGTCACCTCGTCGGTGGCGCCGAAGGTCTGGTCGGCGAGCTGCTTGACCTCCGAGGCGACGACGGCGAAGCCGCGCCCCGCCGCACCCGCCCGGGCCGCCTCGATGGTGGCGTTGAGGGCGAGCAGGCGGGTCTGCCCCGACACCTGGGAGATGAGCGTGACGACCTGCCGGATCTGCTGCGAGGAGCGCTCCAGGCGCCCCACCGCCTCCCGGGCGTCGTCCGCCTCCCGGACGGCCAGCGCGACGGAGCCCGACAGGCTGGCCGCCGAGGCGCTCAGCTCGGTCGCCGCCGCCGCGACGGTCTGGGAGACCGTCATGACCGTGCTCTCGAACTCGTCGGCGAGGCGGAGCCGGGCGTCGGCCACCTCGGTCGCCCGCGCGGCGGCCGAGGCCATGGCCTCGCGGGCGGCGTTGATGGTGTGGGCACCGCAGGCGAAGGCCCCGGCCAGGCCGGTGAGCAGGAACTGCCGGTGGAACCGGCCCTCGCTGGCCGCCTCCAGGGACGCCGCCGACTCCCGGACGTAGGCGTCCGTGCGGTCGATGAAGCGGTTGAGCTCGTGGCGCAGCAGGACCAGGTCGGGGTCGTCCTCGCTGCCCGGCACGTGCTGGACCCGGGCCTCCAGGTCCCCCGCGGCGACGAGGCGGCAGACCCGGAGCATCTCGCGCACGGCCGCCGAGGAGACGCCCGCGGCGCGCTCGGCGGGGCTCTCGTCGCGGCCCCACGGGGCCGAGCGCCTCACGCCGCCCGCCCGGCGGTCGCGGGGGCGCCCGCGAGGCTCCACAGGAAGCGGTCGTAGTCCTGCCCGCGCTCGGCCAGCACGGCCTCGAGCAGGGCCGTCGACGCGGCCACCGCGTCGGCCGGCCGCGGGTGGCGGGCCTCCTCGGCGAGCAGCCGGGCGTACAGCGGTCGGATCTCGGCCAGCGCCCGGGCGCTGGGGAGGCGCCGGTTCGAGTGGTACCCGACGGTCGACCCGTCGGGCCCCCGGGTGGGGGTCACGTGGGCGAGCACCCAGTAGTGCGCGCCGTCACCGGCGAGGTTCACGACGTACGCGAACAGCTCCCGCCCCTGCTTCAGCGTGCTCCACAGCAGCGCGAAGACGCAGCGCGGCATCTCCGGGTGGCGGATCATGTTGTGCGGCTGGCCGAGCATGGCCGCCTCGGGATAGGCCGAGACCCGCAGGAAGACGTCGTTGGCGTACGTGATCCGCCCCTGCAGGTCGGTCTTGGTCACGATGACCTCGTCCTCCTCGAAGCGGCGCTCGACGCCTGTCGGCCGCACGGTCCCCTCGCGCACTGCCCGCCCTCCGTCCCTCCGGCGGGGTGGCCCGCCGAGCTCCTGCCGCCCCCGCGGGGCGGCGCCTGCCCGTCCATCGGCGGCGACCGGCGGGTCCTGAAGGGCGTCTTCCCCGCCCGGGGAAGGGGTCGGCGCCGGCGAGCGGCCGCACCCGCCGGTCAGGTGCGCCGGTGGTCACCAGGCACGGCGCCGGTGCCCGGGCGCCGCACCGCGAAGGCGCCCATGCGCCGCGCGCGCTCCGGACCGGCGAAGAGCTCGGTGAACAGGGCGCGCTCGAGCGCCAGGCCCTGCGGCAGCGGGAGCTCCAGGCCGCCGTCGACCGCCCTCTTGGCGGCGCGCAGGGCCTCGCGCGGGCCAGCGGCGGCGTAGCGCTCGGCGAGGGCGCGCGCGGCGCCGAGCGCCTCGCCGGCGGGCACGACGCGGTCCACGAGCCCGAGGCGCCAGGACTCCTGCGCCCCCACCGGCGACGCCGACAGCAGCAGGTCCTTGGCGCGCGCGGGCCCGACGAGCCGCGCCAGGCGCTGGGTGCCGCCCGCGCCGGGCACGACGCCGAGGCCGACCTCGGGCAGACCCAGCCGGGCGCCCTCGCCGCACACGCGGACGTCGCACGCGAGCGCCAGCTCCAGGCCCCCGCCCAGGACGGGGCCCTCGAGGGCCGCCACCACCGGCACCCCGACCGCGGCGACGGCGTCGGTGAAGCCCTGCAGGCCCGGCGCGCGCGCGGCCATCTCCTCCCCCGACATCGCGGCCATCTCGTGCACGTCCGCGCCGGCGCCGAAGCGCTCCCCGCCGGTGACGACGACGGCCCGCACGTCCTGGCGCCCGTCGGCCTCGCGCGCGAGCGCCGCCACGAGGTCCTGCGCCGCCGCGTCCAGCGCGTTGACGGGGGGCCTGTCCAGCCGCAGCACGGCGACCCCGCGCACGGGCGGCTCCAGGACGGCGGCGGGCCGAGCGGCCGGGGCGGGTTCCGGACGGGCGTCGGGCACGGGTCCTCCTGCGGCGGGGCGGTGGCCGCGGCGCCGGCGGCTGCGGCGACCCGGGACGGTGGACGCTAGCCCGGGCCGAGGCCGGGGCCGACCGGTCCGCGACGCGGGGGGCGACGACGGACGACCTCCGAGGCGCCCTCTCCGCCGGGGTCCGCCGGCTCCGGCGCACGGGTCGGGCAGTGGCACAGTGGCCGCCCGTGCCTGCCGATACCCCTCCCATGAGCAGCAGTCCCGCCCCCCGCAGCGCCCCCTCCCCCCTCGGGGTCCACCTCGTGCCGGGCGGCGCCACCGCGGCGGTCTACGCCCCGCACGCCGAGCGGGTGGAGGTCTGCCTCCTCGACGACGACGGCGCCGGGGGCTGGGCCGAGCACCGCGTCCCGCTGGAGGGCCGGACCCACGGCGTCTGGCACGGGCACCTGCCGGGCGTCGCCGCGGGGCAGCGCTACGGCGTGCGCGCGCACGGGCCCTGGGAGCCCGAGCGCGGGCACCGCTTCAACGCCGACAAGCTGCTGCTCGACCCCTACGCCCGCGGCCTGGCCGACGAGGTGCGGATGGACGCCTCGCTCTTCGGCCACGAGGTCGACGAGGCCTGGGCGCCCGTCGACGGACCGGCGCGCTCCGGCGGCGCCCGCCGGCGCAGCACGAGCGACTCCACCGCCAGCGCTCCCCACGGCGTCGTGCTGCCCGCGCGGCGCGCCGCAGCCTCCGGCCGGCCGAGGACCCCCTGGTCGGAGACCGTCGTCTACGAGGCGCACGTGCGCGGCCTGACGATGCGCCACCCCGACGTCCCGCCGGAGCTGCGGGGCACGTACGCCGCCCTCGGCCACCCGGCGGTGGTCGGGCACCTGCGCGACCTCGGCGTGACGGCGCTGGAGCTGCTGCCCGTGCACGCCATCGCCGAGGAGCCGTGGCTCGCGCGGCGGGGGCGCCGCAACGCCTGGGGCTACAGCACGCTGTCCTACTTCGCCCCGGCCCCCCGCTACGCCAGCGCGGCGGCTCGCGCGGCGGGTCCGGCCGCGGTCGCCGACGAGCTCGCCGGCGCGGTGGACGCCCTGCACGCGGGCGGCCTCGAGGTGCTCCTCGACGTCGTCTACAACCACACGTGCGAGGGGGGCGTGGAGGGCCCGACGCTGTCCTTCCGCGGCCTGGACGCGGAGGCGTACTACCGCCTGGACTCCGCGGGCCTCGACGTGGACGTCACCGGCTGCGGCGGCACGCTCGACTCCTCCTCCGCCCGCGTGGTCCAGCTCGTCCTGGACTCCCTGCGGCACTGGGTGGACGCCTACGGGGTCGACGGCTTCCGCTTCGACCTCGCCCCGGCCCTGGCGCGGGGCCGGGACGTGGCCTCCTTCGACGCCGAGCACCCCTTCCTCGTGGCCGCGCGCCAGGACCCGGTGCTCGCCGACGTGAAGCTGGTCGCGGAGCCGTGGGACGTCGGCCCCGGCGGGTGGCGCACGGGCCAGTTCCCCCTCCCGTTCGCCGAGTGGAACGACCGCTACCGCGACGACGTGCGCAGCTTCTGGCTCGCCGACGCCGCGCGGGCCCGCCGCGGGGAGCACCCCGAGGTCGGCGTGCGCCACCTGGCCACCCGGCTCGCCGGCTCCGCCGACCTGTTCGCCCACGGCGCGAGCACGGACGCGTCCCGGCGGGGCCCGCTGGCCTCGGTCAACCTGCTCGCCGCGCACGACGGCTTCACGCTCGCGGACGCGTGCGCCTACGTGTCGAAGCACAACGAGGGCAACGGCGAGGACAACCGGGACGGCCACGGGGACAACCGCTCCGACAACCACGGGGTCGAGGGACCGACCGAGGACCCGCAGGTCGCGAGCGCGCGCCGCCGCTCCGTGCGCAACCTGCTGGGGACCCTGCTGCTCTCCACGGGCGTGCCCATGCTGCTGGGCGGCGACGAGATGCTCCGGACGCAGGCCGGCAACAACAACGCCTACGTCGTCGACGACGAGGGCGTCTGGCTCGACTGGCCGGCCCTGCGGCGCGGCGGCCCGGAGGCCGACCTGCTGGCGACGGCGCGGCGGCTGGTGGCCCTGCGCCGCGAGCACCCGGTGCTGCGCCAGGACACCTTCGCGAGCGGCCGCCCCGTGCACGACGACGGGACGACCGACCTCGCCTGGTTCGGCCCCGACGGGCGGCCGATGACCGAGGACCGCTGGCACGAGGCGCACCTGCGGACGCTGCAGATGTTCCTGCACGGCGACCCGGTGGACCACCGCTCGCTGCTCGTGGTGCTGCACTCCGGGGCGGGCAGCACGCCGGTCCACCTGCCGGCGCAGCCGTGGGCGCACCGGTGGGAGCTGCTGTGGGACAGCACGTGCGAGCGCCCCGAGGACGTCGCGGCGGCGCGCGTGGACGCGGGCGGCGTCGTCGAGCTCGGCCCCACCTCGCTGCGGGTCTACGCCGCCGAGCGGCCCTGAGCCGGCCCTGAGCCGGCCCTCGGACGGACCTCGAGGCGGACCCGGGGACGACTCCGGGACCGGCCGTCGTCGCCTCCCCCGGCGGCGACGGCCGGACCGCTTTGACAGCGCCTCGGGCGCCTGCCTACCGTCCGCCACGGTCACGAGTGCCAGCGCGAAGCCCCGGCTCGCTGGTCAGCAACCCTCCGCCACGGCGGGGTGCTCCGGGTGAGGACCAGGTCGTCGCGCGACGGATGCGCGCCGGCAAGCGTGGCCCACACCCGGGTCTGCGCCTCCGCGTCCGCGGCGGCTGTGCCGTCGCGCCTGGCACCAGGAGCACGACCCCCGTGATCGAGCTGTCCTCCCTCGTCAAGACCTACCCGGCGTCCGGCCAGCGGGGCGGGCGCCCGGGCCGCCGCGGCGCGCGCCGGGACGACGCCGCAGCCCCGGGCGAGCCGGAGGCGCAGGAGGAGCTGAGGGCTCGGCAGGACCGGACCGCCGGGGCCCGCGCCCGCCGGGGCGCGCCCCAGGGGGTCGGGGAGGTCCGGGCGCTGGACGACGTCAGCATCAGCGTGCCGGCCGGCGACGTCGTCGGCGTCGTGGGGCCCAGCGGGTCGGGCAAGAGCACGCTCGCGCGCTGCGTCAACCTCCTCGAGCGGCCGACCTCGGGCCGGGTCGTCGTCGACGGCGAGGACCTCACGGCGATGGGCCCCGCCGGGCTGCGCGCCGCCCGGCGCCGCATCGGCATGGTCTTCCAGCACTTCGACCTGCTCGGCTCGCGCACCGCCCTCGGCAACGTGGCGCTGCCGCTGGAGCTGGCCGGCGTCGACCGCCGCGAGCGCGAGCGCCGGGCCGCCGAGCTGCTCGACCGCGTCGGCCTCGCCGAGAAGGCGGGCGCGCGCCCCTCGCAGCTGAGCGGCGGGCAGCAGCAGCGGGTGGCCATCGCCCGCGCCCTCGCCGCCCGCCCGTCGGTCCTGCTGTGCGACGAGGCCACCTCCGCGCTCGACCCCGCGAGCACCGCCGGCGTGCTGGCCCTCGTGCGCGAGCTGCGCGACGAGCTGGGCCTGACGGTCGTCGTCGTCACCCACGAGATGGACGTCGTCCGCAGCGCGTGCGACAGCGCCGTCCTGCTCGAGCGAGGACGGGTCGTGGACGAGGGCAGGCTCTCCGAGGTCGCCGACCGCCCCGGCTCGCCGCTGGCCTCGCGGCTGCTGCCACCACCGCCGCCCGCGCCCCTGCGCGAGGGCAGCGCGCTGCTGCAGCTCGTCGTCACCGGCGGCACCGAGGAGCCGGTGCTCAGCGCCCTCGTGCGCGAGCACGGGCTCGACGTCGCCGTCGTCGGCGGCCGGGTCGAGCACCTGGGCGGACGCCGCTCCGGCCACCTCCAGCTGGAGGTGCTCGGCGGGGCCGCGGAGCGGGCGCCGCGCCTGCGGGCCGCGACCGCCGCGCTGCGCGAGCGCGGCGTCCTCGTGGAGAGCGCCCCGTGAGCGCGCTGGCGGACCTGCTGCCCCTGGCCCCCCAGCTGGCCGAGGCCACCCGCGAGACGCTGCTCATGGTCGCGGTCGCCACCGGCCTCGCCGTCCTCGGCGGCGTGCCCCTCGGGGTGCTGCTGCTGCTCACCGCACCCGGCGGGCTCGCCCCGCACCGCGTGGTGCACCGGGTGCTGGGCCTGGCCGTCGACCTCGGCCGCTCGCTGCCGTTCATCATCCTGCTGGTCGCCGTCGCCCCCGTGACGCGCGCGGTCGTGGGGACGACCATCGGCTCCGCGGCCGCGATCGTGCCGCTGACCATCGGCGCCGTCCCGTTCCTCGCGCGCCTGGTGGAGACGTCGCTGCGCGAGGTCGCGCCCGGCAAGGTCCAGGCCGCCCTGTCCATGGGCGCGCGCCGCCGCGACGTCGTCCGCGCCGTGCTGCTGCCCGAGGCCATGCCGTCGGTGGTGGCCAGCTGCACCGTCACCGTCGTGGCGCTCGTCGGCTACTCCGCCATGGCGGGCGCCGTCGGCGGGGGCGGCCTGGGCGACTTCGCGATCCGCTACGGCTACCAGCAGTTCCGCACCGACATCACGCTCGTCACGGTCGCCCTGCTGCTGGTCGTGGTGCAGCTGCTCCAGCAGCTCGGCGACGCCGTGGCCCGCCGCCTGTCGCACCGCTGAGCGCCCCCGCCCACCTCCCGGCCCGGGTCCCGCACCACCGACCCGGGCCCGCCCGCTCCCCCCGCCGGGCCAGACGGCCCACCCACCCACCGGAAGGCACCGCCGTGACCCGCACCACCCGAGCCCCTCGCGCGCTGCGCACCCCCCTGCCGGCCCTGGCCGCCCTGGCGCTCGCCGGCTCCCTGGCCGCCTGCGGCGGCGGCGAGGCGGAGCTGAGCGCCGCGGACGAGCCGCTGCGCGTCGGCGCCTCGCCCGTGCCCCACGCCGAGATCCTGCGCTTCGTGGACGAGGAGCTGGCCGAGGACGCCGGCCTCGAGCTCGAGATCACCGAGTTCACCGACTACGTCCAGCCCAACGTGGCCCTGGACGACGGCTCGCTCGACGCGAACTACTTCCAGACGGTGCCCTACCTGGAGGAGCAGGAGCGGAGCGCCGGCTACGACTTCACCGCCCTGGAGCCCGTGCACCTGGAGCCGCTGGGCGTCTACTCCCAGCGCTTCGACTCCCTCGAGGACGTCCCCGAGGGCGCCACGGTCGCCATCCCGAACGACCCCACGAACGCCGCCCGCTCGCTGCGGCTCCTGGAGGCCGAGGGCCTGGTCGTCCTCGACGACACCGGCGACGACGCGCCGACGGCCCTGGACGTGCTCGAGGGCGGTCGGGACCTGGACATCACCGAGGTGGAGGCCGCGCAGGTGCCCCGCTCGCTGCAGGACGTCGACCTCGCCGTCGTCAACGGCAACTACGCCATCGACGCGGACCTCTCCCCCGCGGAGGACGCCCTGGCGCTCGAGGAGGCCGAGGGCAACCCCAACGCCAACCTGCTCGTCGTCCGCGCGGGCGACGAGGACGACGAGCGCGTGCAGCTGCTCCAGGAGCTCCTGCGCTCGCCGGAGACGCGGGCCTTCCTCGAGGAGACCTACGCCGGCGCGGTGCTGCCGGCCTCCTGAGCCGCACGACCCGAGCGCGCAGGCGCCCCCGCCCGACGGCCGTCGTGCGGGGGCGCCTGCGCGTCCGGGGTCAGGCGTTCGCGACCAGCCCGAGCTCCGTCGGCGAGGCCAGGAGAGGGTGCCTCGGCAGCACCCGGACCGTGTAGCCGACGGCGCCCGTGCGGCGCAGCGGGATCTCGCCGGCGTAGCTGTGGCGCCCGTCCTCCAGGGACTCCGCGAGGGAGAGGGAGACCGTGCTCGTGGTCTCCAGCTCGTCGGCGTCGGTGACGCGGCCGTGCACGACCTGGACGTCGACGTCCTGCGGCGACAGCGCGCCGAGGGTGACGTGGGCGCGGACGGACAGGACCTCGCCCAGCTGCGGGGCGTCGGACAGGCCCACCGACTCGGCGTGGTCGACGCGCACGCCGTCCCAGCCGCTGCGGACGCCCTGCACCCACGTGGCCAGGCTGCGGGCGCCGGCGTGGGAGTCGGCCGCCACCACGCGGCCGCTCTGCGCCGCCGGCACGTAGAGCCGCTCGACGTACTCCGCGACCATCCGGCTGGCGAGCACCTTGGGGCCGAGGGTCGACAGCGTGTGGCTGACCATCTCGAGCCAGCGCGCCGGCGGCCCGTCTCCGCCCGGCCCGGAGCCGTCGTAGAAGCGCGGCGCCACCTGGCTCTCCACGAGGTCGTACAGCGCCGAGGCCTCGAGGTCGTCGCGCCGGTCGGGGTCCTCGACGCCGTCGGCGGTCGGGATGGCCCAGCCGTTCTCGCCGTCGAACCACTCGTCCCACCACCCGTCGAGGATGGACAGGTTGAGGCCGCCGTTGAGGGCCGCCTTCATGCCCGACGTGCCGCACGCCTCGAGCGGGCGCAGCGGGTTGTTCAGCCAGACGTCGCACCCGGGGTACAGCGTCTGCGCCATGCCGATGTCGTAGTTCGGGAGGAAGACGATGCGGTGGCGGACCTCCGGGTCGTCGGTGAAGTGCACCAGCTGCTGGATGAGCCGCTTGCCCGAGTCGTCGGCCGGGTGGGACTTGCCCGCGATGACCAGCTGCACGGGCCGCTCGGGGTCCAGCAGGAGGGCCTTCAGCCGCTGCGGGTCGCGGAGCATCAGCGTCAGGCGCTTGTAGGTCGGCACGCGGCGGGCGAAGCCGATGGTGAGCACGTCGGGGTCCAGGACGTCGTCGACCCAGCCGAGCTCGGCCGAGGTGGCGCCCCGCTCGAGCCACGAGGCCCGCAGCCGGCGTCGCACGTCGGCCACCAGGGACGCGCGCATGTCGCGGCGCGCCGCCCACAGCTGCGCGGCCGGGACCTCGCCCGCGCGCGACCAGGCCTCGGGACGGGTGGTGGGGTCCTGCCCCGTCGAGGCCTCGACGAGCTCGCCCAGGCGGCGGTCGACCCACGTCGGCGCGTGGACGCCGTTGGTCACCGAGGTGATGGGCACCTCGGTGGCGTCGAAGCCCGGCCAGAGCCCGTCGAACATCCCCCGGCTGACGTCGCCGTGCAGCTGCGAGACGCCGTTGGCGCGCTGCGCGAGCCGCAGGCCCATGACCGCCATGTTGAAGATGCCGGGCTGGCCGCCCGGGTAGTCCTCGGCGCCGAGCGCGACGAGCCGCGCGCCGTCGACCGCCGGCACCGCGGCCGTGACGTACTCGCGCACCTGGGCGGCGTCGAAGCGGTCGATGCCGGCGGGCACGGGGGTGTGCGTGGTGAAGACGGTCGCCGCGCGCCCCGCCTGCATCGCCGCGTCGAAGCCGAGCCCGGCCCCCAGGGCCTCGCCGATGCGCTCGACGCCCAGGAAGCCCGCGTGGCCCTCGTTGGTGTGGAAGACCTCCGGGGCGGGGGCGCCGGTCAGGCGCGACCACAGGCGCAGGGCGCGCACGCCGCCGATGCCCAGCAGCATCTCCTGCAGGAGGCGCTTCTCCCCGCCGCCGCCGTAGAGGCGGTCGGTCGTGGAGCGGACGGCGTCGTCGTTGTCCTCGACGTCGGAGTCGAGCAGCAGCAGCGGCACGCGGCCGACGTCGGCCTTCCACACGTGCGCGTGCAGGGTCCGGTCCCCCGGCAGCGCCAGGGAGACGGTGCACGGGGAGCCGTCCGCCTCGCGCAGCTGCGTCAGGGGCAGGCCGGCGGGGTCCAGGACGGGGTAGGTCTCGGTCTGCCACCCGTCGCGGGACAGCGACTGCGTGAAGTAGCCCTGGCGGTAGAGCAGGCCGACGCCGACGACGGGGACGCCGAGGTCCGAGGCGCTCTTGAGGTGGTCACCGGCGAGGATGCCGAGGCCGCCGGAGTACTGGGGCAGCACCGACGTGACGCCGAACTCGGGCGAGAAGTAGGCGATCGAGGCGGGCCCGCCGCCCTCCCAGCCCGACGAGGCGCCCTGGTACCAGCGCGGCTCGGAGAGGTAGGCGTCGAGGTCGGCCTCGGCGTCGCGCACGCGCGCCACGAGCGCCTCGTCGCGCGCCAGCTCGGCCAGCCGGTCCGGGCCCACCTCGGCGAGCAGGGCCACCGGGTCGTGGCGCACCGCCTCCCACACCCGCGGGTCGACGTCGCGGAACAGGTCGCGGGTGGGCGCGTGCCACGACCAGCGCAGGTTGAGGGACAGGCGGCCCAGCGCGGCGAGCGGTGCGGGCAGCGCGGTGCGGACGGTGAACCGTCGGATCGCTCTCACGGGCGCCGAGGCTAGCCACCGGGGCGCCCGCCGTCGCCCCCTGCGCGGGACCGGGCGCGGGACCGGGCGCGCGGTCCGCCCGCGTGTGGCGCGGGCCCGGTCTCGGTAGGTTCGCGTCCGTGCCGACCTCGCGACGCCCGTCCACCGACCGAACCGGCGCCCGGCAGGCCCCCGGAGGAGGCCCGCCCGCGACCGCAGGGGCTGCCGACGACGACCCGACGCAGCCCGCCGCGGCGACGTCCGCGGCCCCCGTCCAGGCGCCCGCCGGCGCCTCGCCCGCCACCTCCTCGCCGACGTGCGTCATGGGGCGCATCCCCGTGGTGGACCTCGCCCCCGTGGTCGACGGCGGCCGGTGGCCGGCGCGCGCCGTCGTCGGCGAGGCCGTCCCCGTGACGGCGACCGTCTTCCGGGAGGGCCACGACGCCGTCGCCGCCGAGGTGGTGCTCCTGCGCCCGGACGGCTCGGAGGCCTCGCGCACCCGCATGACCTGCGTCAACCCGGGGCTCGACGCCCACCGCGCCGACGTCGTGCCGGACGCGACGGGCGAGTGGGCCTTCCGCGTCGAGGCGTGGTCGGACCCCTTCGGGACGTGGGAGCACGGCGCCCGCATCAAGGTCACCACGCCCGGCGTGAGCGACGCCGACGCGGCGCTGGCGCTGGCCGACGGCGCCCTGGTGCTGGAGCGCGCCGCCGACGTGGACGGCCGCGGCGCCGCCGACGCCGAGGCCCTGCGGGCGGCCGCGCGCGGCCTGCGCCAGGAGGACGCCGCCCTCGCGGAGCGCTTCGCGGCGGGCACCTCGCCGGAGGTCCTGGACGCGCTCGGGCGCCTGCCGCTGCGCGACCTCGTGACCGCGACCCCGGACGCCCGCCTGGTGGTGCAGCGCCCGCTGGCCCTCGCCGGCTCCTGGTACGAGATGTTCCCCCGCTCCGAGGGGGCCCGCTACGACGAGGCGGAGGGCCGCTGGGTCTCGGGCACGATGCGCACGGCCGCCGAGCGGCTGCCGGCGATCGCCGAGCAGGGCTACGACGTCGTCTACCTGACCCCGGTGCACCCCATCGGCCGCACCTTCCGCAAGGGGCGCAACAACACCCTCGACGCCGCCCCGGAGGACCCGGGCTCGCCGTACGCCATCGGCTCCGAGGACGGCGGGCACGACGCCCTGCACCCCGACCTGGGCACCTTCGAGGACTTCGACGCCTTCGTCGCCCGCTCGCGCGAGCTCGGCCTCGAGGTGGCGCTCGACCTGGCGCTGCAGTGCTCCCCGGACCACCCGTGGGTGCGCGAGCACCCGGAGTGGTTCGTCCAGCGCGCCGACGGCTCCATCGCCTACGCCGAGAACCCGCCGAAGAAGTACCAGGACATCTACCCGGTCGACTTCGACCGCGACCCCGAGGGCATCTACGCCGAGGTGCTGCGGGTCGTCCTGCACTGGGTCGAGCACGGCGTGACGCTCTTCCGCGTCGACAACCCGCACACCAAGCCGGTCGAGTTCTGGGAGTGGCTGGTGGCGGAGGTGGCCCGCGACCACCCCGACGTCGTCTTCCTGGCCGAGGCCTTCACCCGGCCCGCGATGATGCACGGCCTGGCGAAGGTGGGCTTCCACCAGAGCTACACCTACTTCACCTGGCGCAACACCAAGGAGGAGCTCACCGAGTACGTCACCGAGCTCACCGGCGACTCCGCCGCCTACATGCGCCCGAGCTTCTGGCCGACCACGCACGACATCCTCACGCCGTTCATGAGCCAGAACGGGCGGGCCGCCTTCGAGCTGCGCGCCGTGCTCGCGGCCACGATGTCGCCCACCTGGGGGATCTACGCGGGCTACGAGCTCGTCGAGGACGTGCCGCGCCCCGGGGCGCAGGAGCAGATCGACAACGAGAAGTACCAGTACAAGCCGCGGGACTTCGACCGGGCGCTCGTCGAGGGGCGCAGCATCGCCCCCCTCCTTCAGCGCCTCAACGAGCTGCGCCGGGAGCACCCGGCGCTGCAGCGCCTGCGCGGCACGGTCTTCCACCCCACCGACTCCGACCAGGTCATCGCCTACACCCGCCACCTGCCGGCGGAGGTCTCCCCCACCGGGGAGGAGGACCTCGTCCTCGTCGTCGTGTGCCTGGACCCCCAGCAGTGGCACCAGACCTGGGTCCGCCTCGACATGCCCGCCCTCGGCCTCGGCTGGGACGAGCAGGTCGTGGCCGAGGACGGCCTCAGCGGCGACCGCTGGACGTGGGGCCGCGACGTGTACGTCGACCTCGGGCCCGGGCGCCCCGCCCACGTCGCCTCCCTGACCCGCGGCACCTCCTCGACCCCCGACGGGGGCGCCGCGTGAGCACCCCACCCACCACGACGGGAGGCCCGATGACCGGACCCCTGCCCACCGCACCTCCCACCGGGCCGGCCACCGGCCCGCTCCCCGCGCAGGGCGGCTCGCCCGCCACCGGCCCCGTGCCGGTCGTCGGCGGGGGCGGCGGCGCCAGCGCCGGGGACGACGCCGGCCTGGCCGGCGGCACGGCGAGCGCCCTCGGCTCCTTCGGCGGAGGCCTGTCCGACGACCCGGACTGGTACAAGAAGGCCGTCTTCTACGAGGTGCTCGTCCGGGCCTTCGCCGACTCCAACGGGTCCGGGTCCGGAGACTTCACGGGCCTGATCGGCCGGCTCGACTACCTGCAGTGGCTCGGCGTCGACTGCCTGTGGCTGCCGCCGTTCTACGCCTCGCCGCTGCGCGACGGCGGGTACGACATCGCCGACTACTACTCGGTGCTGCCGGAGTTCGGCACCCTCGCCGACTTCACCGAGCTCGTGCAGCAGGCGCACGCCCGCGGCATCCGCATCGTCACCGACCTGGTGATGAACCACACCAGCGACGCGCACCCGTGGTTCCAGGCCAGCCGCAGCGACCCCGAGGGGCCCTACGGCGACTTCTACGTCTGGAGCGACACCACCGAGCGCTACGAGGACGCCCGGATCATCTTCGTCGACACCGAGACGTCGAACTGGACGTTCGACCCGGTGCGGCGGCAGTACTTCTGGCACCGGTTCTTCTCCCACCAGCCGGACCTCAACTTCGAGAACCCGGCGGTCGCCGAGGCCATGTTCGACGTGGTCCGCTTCTGGCTGGACCTCGGCATCGACGGCTTCCGCCTGGACGCCGTGCCCTACCTCTTCGAGGAGGAGGGCACCAACTGCGAGAACCTCCCCCGGACGCACGAGTTCCTCAAGGAGCTCCGGCGGATGGTCGACCGCGAGTTCCCGGGGCGGATCCTGCTGGCCGAGGCCAACCAGCCGCCCGAGGACGTCGTCGCGTACTACGGCGAGGCCGACGACCCCGAGTGCCACATGTGCTTCCACTTCCCGGTCATGCCGCGGCTGTACTCCTCGGTGCGCGAGGGCCGTGCGGCGCCGGTGCTCGACACCCTGGCCGAGACGCCGGACATCCCGGTCGGCGCCCAGTGGGGCACCTTCCTGCGCAACCACGACGAGCTGACGCTCGAGATGGTCTCCACCGAGGAGCGCGCCGCGATGTACGGCTGGTACGCGCCGGACCCGCGCATGCGCGCCAACATCGGCATCCGGCGGCGCCTGGCCCCGCTGGTCGACGGCTCGCGCGCCGAGGTCGAGCTCCTGCACGCGCTGCTGCTGTCCCTGCCCGGCTCGCCCTGCCTGTACTACGGCGACGAGATCGGCATGGGCGACAACATCTGGCTCGACGACCGCGACGCCGTGCGCACGCCGATGCAGTGGACGCCCGACCGCAACGCGGGCTTCAGCACGGCCGACCCCGGCAAGCTCTACCTGCCGACGATCCAGTCGCTCGTCTACAGCTACGGGGCCGTGAACGTGGAGGCCTCCCTCGCGAGCTCCTCCTCGCTGCTGCACTGGGTGCGCTCGCTGCTCGCGCTGCGCAAGGAGCACCCGGTCTTCGGGATGGGGACCTACGTGCCCCTGCACGCCGACAACCCGGCCGTGCTCGCGTTCCTGCGCGTGCTCGACGCCGGCTCGACCCCCCGCGGGACGGCGCCGGAGACGGTGCTCTGCGTCGCCAACATGGCGGCCACCCCGCAGGCCAGCGTGCTGCGCCTGCCCGGTCAGGAGGGGCACGACCTGCGGGACCTGTTCGGCGGCAGCGGCTTCCCGCGCGTCGGCGACGACGGGACGGTCCCGGTGACGCTCGGCGCCCGGGACTTCCTCTGGCTCGCGGTGGAGGACCGGTGAGCGCCGGGACCGCTCCCGACGAGCGGGTGCCCCAGGACGAGCTGCTCGAGCTGCTGCGGGCGTGGATGCCGGGCCAGCGCTGGTACCCGGCCAAGGGGCGCCGGGCCGACCTCGAGCTCCTCGGGTCGGTCGACCTGCCGACGGCCCCGGGCGCGGACGGGGTGGCCTGCGCCCTCCACGTGCTCGCCGTGCGCACCGAGGACGGCCCCGCGGTCGTCCAGGTGCCCCTGGCCGTGCGCCCCGCGCCCCGCGAGGGCGCCGAGGCGGCGCTCGTGGGCGTCCTCGCCGACGGCCGCGCCGTCTACGACGGGCCGGCCGACCCCGACCTCGTCGCGGCGCTGCTCGGGCTCGTCGCCACCGGCGGCACCGCGGCGGGCGACGCCCCGGCCCGCGCCGCCGGGCGCCTCGCGCCGGGCGCCTCGCTCGACCCGGCCGCGGCCTCGAGGGTCCTGGGCGGGGAGCAGTCGAACACCAGCGTCGTGCTCGGCGCCGGGACGCCGGACCCGGCCATCCTCAAGGTGTTCCGCGTCCTGTCCCCCGGCGAGAACCCCGACGTCGTCGTCGCGACGGCGCTGTGGGTGGCCGGCTGCGAGCAGGTCGCCCGTCCCCTGGGATGGGTGAGCGGCTCGTGGACCGACGCCGACGGGACGCCCGCCACCGGGCACCTCGCCGTCGTGAGCGAGTTCCTCACCGGCGCGCAGGACGCCTGGCGCGAGGCCTGCCGCGCCGTCGAGGACGGGACCTCCTTCGCCGAGGGCGCCCGCTCGCTCGGGCGCGCCACGGCCGAGGTGCACCGCGCCCTGGCGGGCTCCTTCGGCCGCACGCCCGTGACGGCCGCGGCCCGCGACGACCTCGTCGAGGGCCTGCGCGAGCGGGTGCGGTGGGCCCTGCGCTCGGCGCCGGCCCTGGCCGCCCACCGGGAGGTCCTCGAGGCCCACGCGGCCTCCCTGGGGGACCTCCCGCCCGCCGAGGAGCTCCCCCCGCTGCAGCGGGTGCACGGCGACTACCACCTCGGGCAGGTCCTGGCCGTGCCCGAGCGCGGGTGGGTCGTGCTCGACTTCGAGGGCGAGCCGCTGCGCCCGCTGTCCGAGCGCGTGCGCCCCGACGTCGCCGTCCGCGACGTCGTGGGCATGGTCCGCTCGCTCGACTACGCCGGCGCGCACGTGGTCGCCGGCCGCCAGGACGAGGCGCTCGCCGAGCGCGCCGCCGCGTGGACCGCCGAGGCCACCGAGGCCTTCCTGTCCGGCTACGCCGAGGTGGACGACGACCCGCGAGCCCGTCCCGGCACCGCCCTCCACCGGGCCCTGCTGCTCGACAAGGCGCTGTACGAGGTGGTCTACGAGACCCAGCAGCGCCCGCAGTGGCTGCCCGTGCCCCTGGGAGCCGTCGAGCGCCTGCTCGCACGGACCCCCTCACCCTCGCCCGAGGAGACCCCCGTGGACGACAGCACCCCCGCTGACCCCGGCACGAGCCCCGCACCGACCGGCGACGCCCCGGCGAGCGCGGGGGCGGCCCGCCACCCCGTGCCCGGCGACGTCCTGGACGCCGTCGCGCACGGCGCGCACGCCTTCCCCCACGACGCCCTCGGCCCGCACCCGCACGACGGGGGCGTGACCGTCCGCGTGCGCCGTCCCCTCGCCGAGCGCGTGGTGGTCGTCACGGCGGCCGGGCGCACCGAGCTCGAGCACGAGCACGACGGCGTCTGGGCCGGCGTCCTGCCGACGTCCGAGGTGCCCGACTACCGGGTCGAGACGACGTGGCCGGGCGGCGCGAGCGACACCGCGGACGACCCGTACCGCTTCTGGCCGACGCTCGGCGAGGTGGACCTCCACCTCATCGGGGAGGGCCGCCACGAGCAGCTGTGGACGGTGCTGGGCGCCCGCGTCCTGCGCTACCCGGGCGAGCTCGGCGACGTGACCGGCACGGCCTTCTCGGTCTGGGCGCCGCACGCCCGCGGCGTCCGCGTCGTCGGCGGCTTCAACCACTGGGACGGCCGCTCGCACGCGATGCGCTCCCTCGGCTCCACCGGCGTCTGGGAGCTGTTCGTGCCCGGCGTCGTCTCCGGCGAGGTGTACAAGCTCGAGATCCAGGGGCAGGACGGCGTCTGGCGGCAGAAGGCCGACCCGATGGCCCGCGCCACCGAGGTGCCGCCCGCCACCGGCTCGGTCGTCACCGAGTCGAGGTACGCGTGGGGGGACCAGGCGTGGCTCGAGCGGCGCGCCGCCCGGGACCCGCACTCGGGGCCGATGAGCACCTACGAGGTGCACCTCGGCTCGTGGCGCCAGGGCCTGTCCTACACCGAGCTCGCCGAGCAGCTCGTGAGCCACGTCCAGGCGCTGGGCTTCACCCACGTCGAGCTCCTGCCCGTCGCCGAGCACCCCTTCGGCGGCTCGTGGGGCTACCAGGTCACCTCCTACTACGCGCCGACGTCGCGCTTCGGCTCCCCGGACGAGTTCCGCCACCTCGTCGACGCCCTCCACGCGGCGGGCATCGGCGTCATCGTCGACTGGGTCCCCGGCCACTTCCCCAAGGACGAGTTCGCGCTGGCCCGCTTCGACGGCGAGGCGCTGTACGAGCACCCGGACCCCCGCAAGGGCGAGCACGTGGAGTGGGGCACGCTCGTGCCGGACTACGGCCGCCCCGAGGTGCGCAACTTCTTCGTCGCCAACGCCGTGTACTGGCTCGAGGAGTTCCACGTCGACGGGCTGCGCGTCGACGCGGTCGCCTCGATGCTCTACCTCGACTACTCGCGCGAGAGCGGGCAGTGGGTCCCCAACCGCCACGGCGGGCGGGAGCACCTCGAGGCCATCGAGATGCTGCAGGAGTTCAACGCGGTCTGCTACCGCCGGGTCCCGGGCATCGTCACGATCGCCGAGGAGTCCACGGCGTGGCCGGGCGTCACCCGCCCCACGGACGCGGGGGGCCTGGGCTTCGGCCTGAAGTGGAACATGGGCTGGATGCACGACAGCCTCGACTACGTCGGCGAGGACCCGATGCACCGGGTCCACCACCACCACAAGCTGACGTTCTCGCTGGTGTACGCGTTCTCCGAGCAGTACGTGCTCCCGATCAGCCACGACGAGGTCGTGTACGGCAAGGGCTCCCTGCTGCGGAAGATGCCGGGCGACCGGTGGCAGCAGCTCGCGAACGTGCGCGCGTACCTGGCCTTCATGTGGGCGCACCCCGGCAAGCAGCTGCTGTTCATGGGCTCGGAGTTCGCCCAGGACCAGGAGTGGGGCGAGGGCCGCAGCCTGGACTGGTGGCACCTGGACGACCCGGGCCACCGGGGCGTGCAGCAGCTGGTCACCGACCTGAACGCGCTGTACGTGGCCCACCCGCAGCTGTGGGAGCGCGACTTCGACGGCAGCGGCTTCGAGTGGCTCGACGCCGACGACGCGGGCCGCAACGCCGTCTCGTTCGTGCGCCGTGACGCCGCGGGCCGCCCGCTCGTGGCCGTGGTCAACTTCGCCGGCCAGCCGCACGAGGGCTACCGCGTCGCCCTCCCGCAGGGCGGCGCCTGGCGGCAGGTGCTCAGCACCGACGACACCGCCTACGGCGGCTCGGGCGTCACCAACACCGGTCCGCTGCAGGCCGAGGACGTGCCCTGGAGCGGGCGCGACGCCTCGGTGGCCCTGCGCGTGCCGCCGCTCGGCGCGGTGTGGCTCGTGCCGGACGACGAGGACGAGCGCCTCGCCGCGGGCGGGGCGGCCGGCTCCTGACCGGGCCCGCACCGGTCGGCGCGCGCCCCCCGAGGCCCTCCGGGGCCTCGGGGGGCGCCGTCGTCCCGGGGTCGACCGCCGCGCGCGGGCCCGCGGACGGCGTGGCCGACCTCGGGGACCTGGCCGACCTGCTCGCGGGGACGGGGCCGCACGAGGCGGTGTCGGAGAGCCTGGCCCGGCACGTGGCCCTGGCGATCTCCGAGGGCGCGCGGCGGGTGCAGGCGGTGCACGCCGCCGACGACGCAGCCACCGCGTGGGCCGCCGCGCGGGCGGGCCTGCGCCGCGAGGGCGTGCTGCGCGGCGTCCCCGTCGCCCCGGGCGTCCCCGGCCCGGGCTCACCGACCCCGGGAGCCCCCGCCGTGCACGACCTCGCCGTGGTCGCGCACGTGGCGGGCGACCCGGACGCCGGGACCGACGCGCTGCCGGCGATCCTCCCGCTGCTCCCGACCTCGCTGCTGGCGGCCGGACTGGTGCTGCGCGACGGCGCAGGTCGCGTCCTGCTGCTCCGGACGTCCTACAAGGAGCCCTGGGAGGTGCCCGGCGGCCTGGTGGAGGACGGCGAGGGCCTGCGGGCCGCCGCCGCCCGCGAGGCCCGCGAGGAGCTGGGGCTCGACCTGGCGCCCGGGCGCCTGCTCGTGCTCGACCGGCGCTCCGGCGACGGCCGCCAGGGCGAGCGCGCGCTCGCCCTGCTCGACGGCGGCGTCCACGACGTCGACCTCCCCGCCCGCTGCCGCTTCCTCGACGGCGAGGTCCTCGAGGCGGCGTGGTGCACCCCCGCCGAGGTCCGGGCCCGGACGGGAGCGGGCCTGGCCCAGCGGGTCGAGGCGGCCCTCGACCGCCTCGAGACCGGGGAGCAGAGCGCCGCGCTCCTCGCCGACGGGCGCCCCGAGACGGCCTGAGGCGCCTCGTCCCCCGGCCCGCTCTCAGGCCTCCTCCGCCGCCCGCCGCATCGCCGCGAGGTCGAGCCGCCGCATGCCGAGCATCGCCTCGGTCGCGCGCCGGGCCCGGCCCGGGTCGGGGTCGCCGAGGAGCTCGGCGAGCCCCTCCGGCACGACCTGCCAGGAGACGCCGAAGCGGTCCACGAGCCACCCGCACTGCGACTCCCGGCCGCCACCCGCGAGCAGCGCCTCCCAGACGCGGTCCACCTCGGCCTGGTCGGCGCAGGCGACCGAGAGCGAGAACGCCTCGGTCGGCGGGGAGCCCGGCCCGCCGTTGAGCAGCACCAGGCGCTGGCCCGCGAGCTCCAGCTCCACGGTGAGCACGCCGCTCGCCGGCCCCGGCGCCCCCTCGGGGTAGGGCGTGGTCCGCAGGACGCGCGCGTCCTCGAAGACGGAGACGTACAGGTCGGCGGCCTCCTCGACGCGCCCGTCGAACCAGAGGGTGGGGGTGATCCTGCTCGGCGCCACGGCGCGCTCCTCCTCGTCCGCGGGGCCGGTCACTCCGTCCCCGTCCTCGAGCAGACCCTCTCGTGGTGCCGGGCTCATCGGCGGCGCCGGGCACCACCGCGGTGCGCGCGCTGCGCGAGCCCTCAGCGGTGCGCCAGCAGCGCCCGGGCGGTGCCGCCGTCGACGACGAGGTCGGTGACGAGGCCGGCGGCCAGCGCCGCGGCCAGGGCCGGCACCTTCCCCGTGCCCGCGACGGCGCACACCCGCCGCGGGATGCGCCGCAGGGCCGGCGGGGGCGGCCCGCTGGAGCGCGCGTTGAGCGGCACCCCCTGCCAGCTGCCGTCCGCGCGCAGGAAGACGGTGCACACGTCCCCGACGACGCGCTCCTCGGCGAGCGAGAGGCGGTCGGCGTCGGTGAGGTAGCCGGCGGTGTACACCCGGCTCGGCACGCCCGCGGCGACGGTGCCCACGCCGAACAGGGCGATGTCGCAGCGCTGCTGGAGCGCCAGCACCCCGCGCACGCTGCGCTCGCGCCACATGGCGCGGCGCGTGGCGGCGGCGTCGAAGAAGGCCGGCACGGGGAACTGGTGCACCTCCGCGCCCCACGCGGCGCCGAAGCGGTCGATGACCTCCCCGGCGTAGCCGAGGCCGCTGCTGCGGGTGTTGGCGGCCCCGTTGAGCTGCACGACGTGGGCGTCGACGGTCGAGCGCGCCCCGAGCTGGCGGCCGACGGCGCTGGTGGTGGTCCCCCAGGCGACGCCGAGGACCATACCGCTGCCCATGAGGCCGTCCAGGAGCGCCCCCGTCCTGGCGGCCACCCCCTCCAGCCGCGCGAGGTCGCTCGCCCCCTCGGGCACCGGCTCGACGACCGCGTCGACGCCGAAGCGGTCGCGCAGCGCGGCCGCCAGCGCCGATGCACGTCCGTGCACGGTCCCGACGCTGACCTGGACGATCCCCCGCGCCCGGGCGGCGTCGAGCATGCGCGAGACGGTGCTCCGGGAGACGCCCTCCTCGCGGGCGACGACGTCCATGGTCACGCGGTCGACCCAGTACCGACGGGCCACGCGCTCGAGGTCCTCGTCGTCGGCCGCCACGTCCGCCTCCCCCGCCCGCCGCGCGCGCGGGGACGTCCGCCCCGCCGCCGCCAGTGTGCACGTCCGTGCAGGCGCTGGGCGAGCGACGGGCCGCGGGCGCATGCTCGCGGCCACGGACGAGGGCGCCGACCGGGCGGCCTCCCCGACCACCGCGGGTCGACGAGGGCCCGCACCTGGAGGACCTCGACGATGAGCAGCACCACCCTCTCCGCCGCGACCCGCGCCGAGGCGCTGGAGCGCATGACCGCCGAGGAGCTCGACGTCCTCGTGGTGGGCGGCGGCGTCACGGGCGCCGGCGCCGCCCTGGACGCCGCCAGCCGCGGCCTGTCGGTCGCCGTGCTCGAGCGCCGCGACTGGGCCGCGGGCACCTCGAGCCGGGCCAGCAAGCTCATCCACGGCGGGCTGCGGTACCTCGAGATGCTCGACTTCCACCTGGTCCACGAGGCGCTGCGCGAGCGGGGCCTGCTCGTGGACCGCCTGGCGCCGCACCTGGTGCACCCGGTGCCGTTCATCTTCCCGCTCGAGAAGCAGTGGCAGCGGTTCTACATCGGCGCGGGCATCGCCCTCTACGACGGCATGGCGGGCGTCTTCGGCCGCAGCGGCCGGGACGGCCGGCGCACGGTCCCCCTGCACCGCCACCTGACCCGCAGCGGCATGCACCGGCGCTTCCGCGACTTCCGGCGCGACGCCGCCGTGGGCGGCATCCAGTACTGGGACGCCAAGGTCGACGACGCGCGCCTCGTCCACGTGCTCGTGCGCACGGCCGCCGGGCACGGCGCCCTCGCCGCCAGCCGCACCCAGGTGGTCGGCTACGTCGAGGAGGGCGGGCGCGTCGTCGGCGTGCGGGCCGTCGACCTGGAGACCGGTCGGGAGCTCGTCGTGCGGGCCCGCCACGTCATCGGCGCCACGGGCGTGTGGACCGACGAGATCCAGGAGCTGTTCCGCACCCGCGGGCTCGAGGTCAACGCCTCCAAGGGCGTGCACATCGTGGTCCCCAAGGACGCCGTCGACGGCGAGTCCGGGCTCATCCTGCGCACCGAGAAGAGCGTGCTGTTCGTCATCCCCTGGGAGACGCACTGGGTGATCGGGACGACGGACACCCCGTGGGACCTGGACAAGGACCACCCCGTCGCGACGAGCGAGGACATCGAGTACCTCCTCGAGCACGCCAACGCCGTGCTGACCCGCCGGCTGACCCGCGACGACGTCATGGGCGTCTACACCGGGCTCCGGCCGCTGCTCCAGCCGACGACCAAGGGCGCGCTGCCCGGCGAGAAGGGCGGCGCGGGCGGCGACCCCACGACGTCGACGACGACCAAGGTCTCCCGCGAGCACACGGTGGCCACCCTCCGTCCCGGCCTGACCGTCGTCGCCGGCGGCAAGTACACGACCTACCGCGTCATGGCCCGCGACGTCGTCGACGCCGCCCTCGCCGACGAGGCGCCGGGCGACCGCCCGGCCGGGCCGTCGCTCACGGCGGAGCTGCCCCTGGCCGGCGCCGACGGCTACGGGGTCCGCTGGGCGCAGCGCCACCGCCTCGCGGCGGAGCGGGGCTGGTCGCTCGAGCGCGTCGAGCACCTCCTGCACCGCTACGGAGCGCAGGTCGACGAGCTCCTCGGGCTCGTCGACGCCGACGCCTCGCTCGGCGAGCCCCTGGAGGGCGCCCCGCACTACCTGCGCGCCGAGGCGATGTACGCCGCGACGCACGAGGGCGCCCTGCACCTGGAGGACGTGCTCACGCGGCGCACCCGGCTCTCCTACGAGCAGGCCGACCGCGGCACCGCCAGCGCGCGGGCGGTGGCCGAGCTCGTCGCCGGACCGCTCGGCTGGGACGCCGGCCGGGTCGAGGAGGAGGTCGCCTCCTACCTCGCCCGCGTCGACGCCGAGCGCGCCGCCGAGGTGGAGGACGACGACGCGGCGGCGGAGCGACGCCGTCTCGAGGCGCCCGACATCCGTCCCGACGTCCCGGTCTCGACCACCAGCGGCACCGAGGCCGCCTGAGCCCCTCACCCGGCGGGCGCCCCGACCAGGGGCGCCCGCCGGTGCTGCGCCGAACGCCTGACGGGGCCCCGCCCCGGGCGCCACCCTCCGTACCGCGCCGCGTCCCGCGGCGCTCCCGCGCACCCCTGCAGGCCCTCGACACGGACCTGCAGCCCCTGACACCGCCGTCACGAGGAGCACCTGCATGACCCCGTCCCTGGCACAGATCGTGCTGTCCGAGATCCTCGGCACCGCCACCCTCACGCTGCTCGGCTGCGGCGTCGTCGCCAACGCCCTGCTGTCGCGGAGCAAGGGCTTCGGCGGCGGCCCGCTGTTCATCAACTTCGGGTGGGGCCTCGCCGTCTTCGCCGGCGTCTACGTGGCCTACGCCTCCGGCGCGCACCTCAACCCGGCCGTCACGCTGGGCCTGCTCGTCTCGGGCAACGAGTACGCGCCCGGCCTCGAGCCCACGCTCGTCAACACGCTCGTGTACTTCGCCGCGGAGATGGTCGGCGGCTTCCTCGGTGCGGTCGTGGCCTACCTCGCGTACAAGACGCACTTCGACGCCACGGAGGACGCCGGGCTCAAGCTCGCCGTCTTCTCCACGGGCCCGGAGATCCGCGCCTACGGGTGGAACGTCGTCACCGAGGTCATCGGCACCTTCGTCCTCGTCTTCGTCATCCTCCTGTTCGGCAACACGCCCGCCGCGCTCGGCGCCCTGCCCGTCGCCCTCCTCGTCGTCGGCATCGGCGCCTCCCTCGGCGGGCCCACGGGCTACGCCATCAACCCCGCCCGTGACCTCGGGCCGCGCATCGCCCACGCCCTGCTGCCCATCCGCGGCAAGGGGACCTCCGACTGGGCCTACTCGTGGGTGCCGGTCGTCGGCCCCGTGCTCGGCGGCGTCCTCGCCGGCCTCGTCTACCACGTCATGCCCGTCGTCCCGGCCGCCTGACCGGGCCCCTGCACCGACCCAGACCCAGACCCCGTCCCGGAAGGACACCGACGTCCCATGAGCCAGAGCACCTCCGGCAGCAGCGCCCGCTACGTCGTCGCCATCGACCAGGGCACGACGAGCACGCGCGCCATCGTCTTCGACCACGCCGGCACCATCGTCTCCACCGGGCAGCTGGAGCACGAGCAGATCTTCCCGCGCGCCGGGTGGGTCGAGCACGACCCCGCCGAGATCTGGCGCAACACGCGCGAGGTCATCGGCCAGGCGCTCTCCCGGGCCGACATCACCCGCCACGACGTCGCCGCGGTCGGCATCACGAACCAGCGCGAGACGACGGTGGTCTGGGACAAGACCACCGGTGAGCCCGTCTACAACGCCATCGTCTGGCAGGACGTGCGCACCCAGCCGATCGTCGACCGGCTGGCGGCCGACGGCGGCGTCGACCGCTTCCGCGAGGTCTGCGGCCTCCCGCTCAACCCGTACTTCGCGGGCACGAAGATCATGTGGGTCCTGGAGAACGTCGAGGGCGCGCGGGAGCGGGCCGAGGCCGGCGACCTGCTCTTCGGCACCACGGACTCCTGGGTGCTGTGGAACCTCACCGGCGGCACCGACGGCGGCGTGCACCTCACCGACGTCACCAACGCCTCGCGGACGCTGTTCATGGACCTGCGGACCCTCGCGTGGGACGACGACGTGCTCGCGGCCATGGACATCCCGAGGGCGATGCTGCCGGAGATCCGGTCCAGCTCCGAGGTCTACGGCACCGTCGAGGGGTCGAGCCTGCTGCGGGAGACGCCCATCGCGGGCATCCTCGGCGACCAGCAGGCCGCCACCTTCGGCCAGACGGCCTTCTCCCCCGGCGAGGCCAAGAACACCTACGGCACGGGCAACTTCCTCATCGTCACCACCGGCGAGGAGCTCGTGCGCAGCGACAACGGGCTGCTCACGACCGTCGGGTACCAGCTCGGCGACGCGAAGCCGGTCTACGCGCTCGAGGGCTCCATCGCCGTCACGGGCTCCCTCGTGCAGTGGCTGCGCGACAACCTGGGCCTCATCTCGTCGGCCTCGGAGATCGAGAGCCTGGCCGCGAGCGTGGAGGACAACGGCGGCGTGTACGTGGTGCCCGCCTTCTCGGGGCTGTTCGCCCCGTACTGGCGCGGCGACGCCCGCGGCGCCGTCGTCGGCCTCACGCGCTACGTGACCAAGGCCCACATCGCCCGGGCGGCGCTGGAGGCCACCGCCTTCCAGACGCGCGAGGTCCTCGACGCGGCGAACGCCGACTCCGGCGTCCCGCTCACGGAGCTGCGTGTGGACGGCGGCATGGTCGTCAACGACCTGCTCATGCAGTTCCAGGCCGACGTCCTCGGCGTCCCGGTCGTCCGGCCGCAGGTGGCCGAGACGACGGCGCTGGGCGCCGCCTACGCCGCTGGCCTCGCCGTCGGCTTCTGGTCCGACCTCGACGAGGTCCGCGCCAACTGGGCCGAGGACCGGCGCTGGGAGCCGCAGATGGAGGAGGTCGAGCGCGAGCGCGTCCTGCGCCTGTGGAAGAAGGCCGTCACCCGCACGTTCGACTGGGTCGACGACGACGTGAGCTGAGCCGCACCGGCGCTCGCGGGCACCCGCCCGCGGGGGCCGACGCGCACGAGGGCCTCGCACCGGTCGGTGCGGGGCCCTCGTGCGTGCAAGCGGGTCGTGCGAGCGGGTCGTCGTCGGTCCGCCGCCGGGCGGCCTAGAAGAGCGCGCTGGCGAGCGCGCGGCGGGCGGCCACGACGCGCGCGTCGGCGGCGCCGATGACCTCGAAGAGCTCGACGAGCCGGGCGCGCAGGCGCTCGCGCTCGTCGCCCGAGGTGGCGCGGACGGCCTGGACGAGACGGGAGAACGCGTCCTCGACGTGGCCGCCGAGGACGTCGAGGTCGGCCACGAGCAGGGCGGCGTCGACGTCGGCCGGGTCGGCGGCGGCCGCCGCCCGGGCCTCCTGCAGGTCGGCGCCGCGGGAGCGGCGCAGCAGCTCGACTTGGGCGAGGCCGATGCGGGCCTCCTCGTCGGCGGGCGCCTCGAGCAGCGCGCGGCGGTAGGCGTCGGCCGCGCCGTCGAGGTCGTCGCGCTCGATGGCGTCGAACGCCTCCTGGTGCAGCGGCGGCAGCGGGGCCTCCACCTCCTCCTCCGGCTCGACCGCCCCGTCGCCGACGTCCAGGCGGCCGGTGACGCCCTGGCGCTGGGCCAGGTCGAGCAGGGCGTCGAGGTACTGGCGCACCTGCTCCTCGGGCAGCACGCCCTGGAAGAGCGGCACCGGCTGGCCGGCGACGACCGCGAGCACCGCAGGCACCGTCTCCACCTGGAAGGCCGCCGCGATCTGCGGGCTGGTGTCGGCGTCGACCTCGCCGAGGAGCCAGCGCCCGCCGTCCTCGGCCGCGAGGCGCCGCAGCACCGCCGACAGCTCGTCGGCGCCCGCGGCGCGCGCGGACGACAGCGCGATGACGACGGGCACGCTCGTCGACTGCTCGACGACCTCGCGGAAGCTCTCCTCCGTCACCGTGACGACCGCCGCCCCCGCAGCGCCCGCGGGGCCTGCACCGGGACCCGCCGGCTGCGGGGCCGGGCGGCCCAGCCCGGAGAGGTCCACGGCACCCCGCAGGTTCAGGCCCGCTCCCCCGCTCGGGCCGCCGGGTCGCTGTCCGCTGCGCTGGCTCATGGCTGCTCGCCTCTCGTCGTGCTCGTCGTCGGTCGTGCTCGTCAGTCGGTCGTGCTCGTCAGTCGGTCGTGCCCGTCGTCGGTCCAGCTGGTGGCCGTCGCGGTCGCCGACGGCCGAGCGGGCGCCGGCGGGGCGCCGGGCGGTGCTGACCGCGCGGGGCCCGTGCGGCGCCGATGCTGCCACGAGGCGCCCTTCACCACCCGCGACCAGCACCCGGGGCCTGCGCCCGCGGCCGGGCTCCCGGACCCAGCCCCCGGGCGCGGCAGCGCGCGTCAGGAGGCGCTGGCCTCCACGAGGACCCGGTCGGCGCCCACGACCTGGACCTGCGCGGGCTCCCCGCCGTCGCCCGCCGGCGGGACGGAGAGCGCGACGACCTCGAGCCAGCGCTGCTCCAGCCGCCCCGGGGCGTCCTCGCGGCCGGCGAGGGCCGCCGTCTGCTCGTCGAGCCGGAGGACGGCCCCCTCGGCCTCGACGGCCTGCACGGACCGGCTCTCCAGCACGCCGACGACGAGCGCCCCGCCGTCCGCCGTCGCGACGGCCCGCACGGACCCGGGGCGCGGCGAGCGCGACGTCTCCAGGGCGAAGAAGTCGACGGCGTCGGCCTCGGCGCGCTCGGCCAGGACCTCCCGGCGGAAGGCGTCGTCGGCGAAGCCGGCGGCCTCGGTCGCCTCGGGGTCGGTGAGAGCCGCCGCGTACTGCGCGACGGCGTCCTCGGGGCTCAGCACGAGGCCCTCCGCCGACGCGGGGTCCACCGGAGGAGCGCCCTGCTCGGGCGCGGCGACCGGCGGGACGACGGCGCCCGGCAGCAGCCCGGCCGTCGTCACCACGCGGTAGGGGCCGCGGGCGTCCTCCTGCACGAGCACCGAGAGCTGGGGCGCCTGCCCCGCCTCCGGGGACTGCGTGATGGTCAGCCACGTGCGGGGGAAGGTGGCGGCCGCCTCGGCGGGCGCGGGTGCGCGCTCGGGCGCCTCGCCCTCCTGGGCGCCAGGGAGGCCGACCGCGGGGACGACGTCGCGCAGGGCCTCGCCCCCCAGCGGGGCGGGGGCGGGGGCGTCCTCGACGAGCTGCCGGAGGCGGTACCGCGCGGCCCGGACCTCCTGGGCCGCGCCGGTCACCCGCGGCGCGAGCAGCGCGGCGTCGCCGGCGGCGTCCGCGGCGGCGACGGCCTCCTCGACCTCGGCGTGGACGGCGGCGGCGCGGTCGGCGGGGACGGCCGGGGCGGGCGCCGGCACCCCCTGCGGACGCGGCGCGGGCAGCGGCTGCTCACCGGCGCAGCCCCCCGCGATCCCGGCGACGACCACCGCGGCCGCCGCGGCGCGCAGGGCGCGCGAGGCGCCCCGACGTCGCCCGGGCGAGGTGGTGCGGCCGAGCAGGGTGGCCCGGCTGGGCAGGGCGCCGGTCATCGGGTCTCCTCGTCGCTGCTCCGGTCGGGCGCCCACGGGCTGGCGCCCCGACGACCCCCGCCGTGCTCGTGGTCGTGCTCCTGCTGGTGCTCCGGGACGGGCGCCTGCTCGTGCTCCGGGTCGTGCGCCGGAGCCACCGGGCCCCCGGCGCCCGCGAGCGCGCGCTGGTGGCGGCGGCGGGAGGTCCGGCGGTGGACGAGGGCCAGGACCAGCGCGCCGAGCAGCGCTGCTCCGCCGCCCGCGAGCAGCGGGACCGACGCCGGGGCCGAGACCTCCTGGGGCCACGTGAGGACGATCTCCTCCGGTGCGGCCGCCGTCCCGTCGGAGGCCGCCAGCAGCAGCCAGCGCCCCTCGGGCGGGTCCAGCTCGAGCGTCGCCGAGCCCTCCCCCTCGGCCACCTGGGCCCACAGGTCGGAGGCCGCCGGGTCGGGGACGGGGACGTCGCCCGCCGCGGCGGCGGGCGGCTCGACCGCGAGCGAGGCCTCCGCCTCCAGGCCGCCGACGACGGCGGTGGGCACGCCGTCGGTCCACGCCGTCACGTCCGTCTCGCGGCCCAGCACGAGCACGACCGGCCCGCCGTCGGGTGAGGTCGCGGTGGCCGTCACGGGACCGGGGCGCGTCTCGAGGACGCCCGGCGCCGTCACCACGAGCTGCGGCTCGGTCCCGCCGCCGGCGGTGCGGGCGCTCGCGCTCACCTCGTCGTCGGGGAGCCACACCGTGCGCGCCGCCACCCCGAGGCCGACGGCGACCAGGCCGAGCACGGCGAGCAGCCCGACGGCCACCCACCCGGCGACGGTGCGGCGTCGGGCCCGCCGCACGGCTGGCGAGCGGCGGACGTCGTCGGGCTCAGGCACGGGGGTCCTCTCGGCGGGCGGGCGCCCGGTCTCAGGTCGGGGTGGCGCCGCGTCGAGGACGGCGCCGGCGGCTTCGGCGGTCGCTCGGGAGGCCGCCCGCGCACGACGGCGCACCGTCCGCGACGCGGCGAGCGGTCGGGGCGAGGCCGCGCGCAGGGGCGGGGTCAGCCCTCGTCGCGCGCGGAGGACGGCTCGGCCAGCGCGGCCTCGAGGCGGTCGAGCTTGCCCTGCATCTCCCCCGAGCGGCCCGGGCGGACGTCGGCCTTGAGCACGAGCGAGACGCGGTCGCCGTGGCGCCCGACCGCCTCGGTGGCGCGGCGGACGACGTCCATGACCTCGTCCCACTCCCCCTCGAGGGTGGTGAACATCGAGTCGGTGCGGTGCGGCAGGCCGCTCTCGCGCACGACGCGGACCGCGTCCGCCACCGCGGCGGCGAGCGAGTCCCCGGAGCCGGACGGGGCGACGGAGAAGGCGACGAGCATCCGGCCACGGTATACGCCGCCGGACCCGGCTCGTGACGCGATCGTGACCTGGATCGGGTGGACGGCGCCCCCTGCCGGAGGTCGTGCGTCCCGCCGTACGTTCGGGCGCATGACCCCGGACGGGCACGGCCTGGCGGCGCAGCTGGACGACGAGGACGGCGAGCCCCTGGTGACCGGCCTGGACCACGTGGGCCTGGCCGTGCCGGACCTCGACGCGGCCATCGACTTCCACGTGCAGGTGCTCGGCCTGCGCCTGGAGCACGTCGAGACCAGCGCGGAGCAGGGGGTCCGGGAGGCGATGCTCGTCGCGGGCGACGGCGCCCCGGGCGCCGCGCGGGTGCAGCTGCTGGCGCCGCTGTCGCCCTCCTCGACGATCGCGCGCTTCCTCGACCGCCGGGGGCCGGGACTGCAGCAGCTCGCCTACCGGGTCCGGGACGTCGACGCCGCGGCCGCCGCCCTCCGGCGGCGGGGGCTGCGCCTGCTCTACGACGAGGGCCGGCGCGGGACGGCCGGCAGCCGCGTCAACTTCGTCCACCCCGCCGACGCGGGGGGCGTGCTCGTCGAGCTCGTCGAACCGGCGCCGCGGGCCTGAGCGCGGCCCGCGGCGGAGCGGGTCAGCGGCGCGGACGCCGTGCGGCGCGGCGGTCCCAGCACGGGCGGTGCCAGTGCCGCCGGTCGGCGAGGGCCGCCTCCGCGCCGAGCAGGCCGTCCGCCGGCCAGGCCACGACGTGGGGGCTCGCCCCGGGCACGAGCTGGTCGCACCCCGGGCACCGGTAGCTGCGGTCGGTGGCGCTGCCGGTGACGACCTGGACGACCCACTCGCCGTCGGGGTGGTCCTCCACGCGGCGCAGCCCGCCCCCCAGGGGACGCGGCCCGCCGGGCCCGCCCCCGGGTCCGCCGCCCCCCGGTCCGGCGCCGGGGAGCGGACGGGGGCGTCCCCCGCGGCGGGGTCGGTTGCTGCGCGGCACGGGCCCATGGTGCCGGTCGGCGGCGGGACCGGCCCCCAGAGGACGCCCGAGGAGGGCCCGGGGACGCCGGGGCGCGGGCCCCGGCCGGAGGGCGGCTAGGGTCGCCGCCCGTGAGGCTCGTCATCGCCCGGTGCTCCGTGGACTACGTCGGGCGCCTGACGGCGCACCTGCCGCTCGCGACGCGGCTGCTCGTGGTCAAGGCCGACGGCAGCGTGCTCGTGCACAGCGACGGCGGCTCCTACAAGCCGCTCAACTGGATGAGCCCGCCGTGCACCCTGGTCACGTCCGCGGCGGACGGCCCCGCCGCGGAGGCCGGCGCCGTGGAGACGTGGCGGGTCGCCAGCGCGAAGACCGACGACGTCCTCGTCGTCTCGGTCCACGAGGTGCTGCTCGACACCAGCGTCGAGCTGGGCGTGGACCCCGGCCTGGTCAAGGACGGCGTCGAGGCGCACCTGCAGCGGCTGCTCGCTGAGCAGATCGAGCACCTGGGCAGCGGCTACGCGCTGGTGCGGCGGGAGTACCCGACGGCGATCGGCCCCGTCGACATCCTGTGCCGCGACGCCGGCGGCCTCTCGGTGGCCGTGGAGATCAAGCGCCGCGGCGACATCGACGGCGTCGAGCAGCTGACGCGGTACCTCGAGCTGCTCAACCGGGACCCGCGGCTCGCCCCCGTCACGGGGGTGTTCGCCGCCCAGGAGATCAAGCCGCAGGCGCGCGTGCTCGCCGCCGACCGCGGCATCCGCTGCGTGGTGCTGGACTACGACGCGATGCGCGGCGTCGACGACCCGACCACCCGCCTGTTCTGACCGGGTCGCGGCGGCGTCCCGGGGCACCGGCGCGGCCGGCGACCGCGGCGTCCCGCCGGCGCACCGCAGGGGCGCGGGAATGGGTCGGCGCCCCCCGTCGCTGCCCCCGGCATGAGCGAGCTGACCCCGTCCAAGATCGTGTACACCGCCAGCGTCACCTCCAGCGGCGGCCGCAAGGCCGGCCACGCCGTCTCGAGCGACGGTGTGCTCGACGTGAGCATGACCGCGCCGAAGGAGACGGGTGGCCCGGGCACGGGCACCAACCCCGAGCAGCTCTTCGCCGCCGGGTACGCGACCTGCTTCACCGGGGCCCTCGGCCTCGCCGGCAAGGAGCAGGGCGTCGACACCGAGCAGGCCGAGGTCCGCGCCGACATCGGCTTCGGCCCCGAGGGCGAGAGCTACGCCATCACGGCCGAGCTGACCGTCCGCGTCCCGGGCCTCGACCAGGCCGCGGCGCAGAAGCTCGTCGAGCGCACCCACCAGCTGTGCCCCTACTCCAAGGCCGTCCGGGGCAACGTCCCCGTCACCCTGGTGGCGCTGGCGGGCTGACCCCGCACCCCGCCGGCCCTCCCCGGCACCACGAGAGCCCCCTCCGCCGCCGGAGGGGGCTCTCGCGCGTCCCGGGCGGTCTCAGCCGAGGAGGCGGTGCGGGTAGCACCAGCGCCAGGCCTCGCCGGGCTCGGCGCTGCGGATGACGGGGTGCTGCTGCGCGGCCGCGTGCGCGGCGGCGTGCCGGTGGGGCGAGGAGTCGCAGCAGCCGGTGTAGCCGCAGGCCAGGCACCGGCGCAGGTGCTCCCAGCGCCTCTCCCCCAGGGCGAGGCACCCGTCGCACCCCTCGGGGGCCAGGTCGTCGCGGGCCACCGGCGCCGCGGCCAGGTGCTCGCAGGTGGGCCCGGCGACCGGGGCCCGCAGCGCCCGGGTGCGCTCCTCGCGCTCGGCGGAGGCGTCGAGCAGGGACTCCTCGACGTCCAGCTCGCCGAGGACCAGGCGCAGGACCTCGTCGGGGGTGCGGCCCTCGTCGCGCACCGCCAGCAGCTCGGCGCGCTCGGCGTCGAGCATCTCCAGGCGCAGGCGCACCCACGCCCGCCCCGGCGCCCTCAGGTCGCCCCCGCGCCCGAGCCGCTCCCACGCCCGGTCGCTGCGCCGGCGGAGGCGGTCGCGCAGGCCGTCCACGACGTCCTGCGGGTCCTCGGGGCGCCGGACGGACTCGAGCCGCCGCTCGGCGGCGGCGCGGGTGCGGTCCAGCACCGCCGCGTGCGCCAGGTCGTCCTCCCCCGGGTCCGGCGCCCCCAGCCGGAGCGCCCGCACGAGGGGCGGCAGCGTGGTGCCCTGCAGCAGGAGGGTCCCGCCGACGACCACGAGGGCCGCCAGGAGCAGCACCTCCCGCTGCGGGGTCGAGACCGGCAGGGAGGCGGCGGCGGCGAGCGTCACGACGCCCCGCATGCCCGCCCAGCCGATGACGAGGACCACCCGCCTCGAGGGGACGTCGCCCCGCCGCCCCGCCAGCCCGGCGAGGGGCAGGGCGACGGCCACGTACACGAGGCGGACGACGACCACGACGGCCAGCACGGCGGCGCAGACGACCAGCGAGCGCCCCAGCCCGAGGTCGCCCTCGAGCGCGGCGCCGACGACGTCGGCGGCCTGCAGCCCGATGAGGAGGAAGACGCCGCCCTCGAGGAGGAACTGCACCGTCCGCCACGTGAGCCGCTCGGAGATGCGCGAGCGCGCGGTCTGCTGGACCGGCGACCGGTGGCCCAGCAGCAGGCCGGTCACGACCACGGCCAGGACGCCGGACGCGCCGATCTCCTCGGCCGGCAGGTAGGCGGCGAAGGGGGCGGCGAACGACAGCGTCGTGTCCAGCACCGGGTCGTCCAGGCGCCGGCGCAGCCCGCCGGCCAGCCCCGCGACCACCACGCCCACGACGACCCCGCCCCCGGCGGCGAGGACGAAGAGCGCCCCCGTCTCGAGCAGGGTCACCGACGAGGCCACCGCGACGAGCGCCGTCCGCAGCAGCACGAGGGCGGAGGCGTCGTTGACGAGGCTCTCGCCCTCGAGGACGGTCACGACCCGCCGCGGCAGCCCCACGCGGCGCGCCACCGCCGTCGCGGCGACGGCGTCGGGCGGGGCCACGACCGCGCCCAGCGCGATGCCCACGGCCAGCGGGACGGGCAGGAGCGCGGACACCACGACCCCGACGACCAGGGCGGTGACCACCACCAGGCCGACCGACAGCAGCCCGATCGCCCGCAGGTCGTGGCGGACGTCGACGAGCGAGGTGCCCAGCGCGGAGGCGTAGAGCAGCGGGGGCAGCAGGCCGACGAGGACCAGCTCCGGCTCCAGGACCACAGGGGGCACGGCGGGGAGGTAGGAGGCCACGACGCCGACGAGCACGAGGACCAGCGGCGCGGACCCACCGGTGCGCCGCACGAGCAGCTGCACGGCCACGACCGCGGAGGCGGCGACCAGGAGCCCCAGCGCGATGTCCACGCGCGCATGGTGCCGCGCCCGGCGGGGGCGGGGCGGCCCCGTCCGCGGCTCGACCGCCCTGCGCCCCGCCACGGCGCGCAGGCGTCAGCGGGCGCTCGGCCCCTCAGGCGTCCGCCGGCGCCCGGCCCCTCAGGCGGGCGGCGGCGCCAGGAGCACGAGGCCCGGCGCCAGCCGCTCGGCGGCCCACCCCCGCAGCGCGCCCTCCGGGTCCGCGCCGCTGCCGGCCCCGGCCACGGCGGCGGCCACGAGCCACCCGTCGGCGAGGGCGAGCACCTCGCGCGCCCGCTCAGGACGGCGCCCCGCCGCGGCCAGCAGGCGGGCGACCGCGGCGGTGACGACCTCGTCGAACGCCCGCAGCCGCGGTGCGAGCGCCTCGTCCCCGGCCAGCTCGAGCGTCCGCGCGTACAGCGCCCGGACGCCGGCGGCGCCGGCGGCCCCGTACGGGCCGAGCACCGCCGCGACGACGGCCGCCGCGACGACGCCGCCGTCCTCGTCCTGCCCCACCGGCGGCAGGGGCCCCGCGGACCGCACGGCGACGTCTGCCGCCAGCCGGTCCAGGAGCTCCGCCACCGCCTCGCGCACGAGCGAGGCGACGTCGTCGAAGTGGTAGGAGACCGCCGCCAGCGGCACCTGCGCGGCGCGGGCCGCGGCGCGGGCGCTGACGGCGGCGGGGCCGCCCGCGGCCACCAGGTCGGCCGCCGAGCTCACCAGCGCCGCACGCCGGGCGGCGCCGCGCGGCGCCGCCCGGCGCTCCGGCGACGAGGGGAGCTCCGGCGACGGGAGGGGCATCAGTGCGCGGAGCCGCCGGAGGTGAGCTGCAGGCCCACCACCCCGGCCACGACCAGCAGCAGGCTGAGCAGGCGCCCCGTCGTCACGGGGTCGCCCAGCCACAGCATCCCGACGGCCGCGGTCCCGACGGCCCCGATGCCGACCCACACGGCGTACGCCGTCCCCACCGGCAGGTCCGTGAGCGCGCGCGACAGGAGGGTGAAGCTCCCCACGGCCGCGACGACGAAGCCGACGGTGTACCCCGGCCTGCTGAAGCCGTCGGACAGCTTGAGGGAGATGGCGAAGACGGTCTCGAGCAGACCGGCGAGGACGACGAGGACCCAGGCCACGAGCAGCTCCAGACGTGGGGGCGCCGACGGGCACCCGAGTGGTACGACCGTACCAGTCACGGTCTCGCGGGCCGCGCCCATCATCCGCCGACCCGAGCCCGGTTCCTGCTCCCCGTCGGGTGCCGACGACGGGGCCACCGCGGGGAGGGCCACCGCGTGCGGCGACCGCCGAGGGCGCACACTCCAGGGGTGACGAGCTGGGGCAGCTACTCGATCCTCTTCGGGCCCCTCGTCGCGTTCCTCGTCGTGGGGGTCCTCGCGCTCCTGCTGCGGTGGGGCTGGAGCCGGGGCTCCTCGGTGGTGGCGGGCCGCGCGCGCTCGGGGGCGCCCACGGACTACGGCCTGCTCGTCGCCGTCGCCGAGCCCGCCACGTTCATCGAGGCGGAGGCCCTGCGCCTGCGCCTGGAGCAGGAGGGCCTGCGGGCCACGCTCGCCCCCACGACGGACGGCCCCCGGGTCCTGGTCTTCCCCCGCGACGAGCTCGTGGCGCGCTCGATCCTGTCGCGCTGACGTCAGGCCAGCGGCCCCAGCTCGTCCTCGGGGTCGGCCACGACCTCGCGGCGCACGTCCGCCCCGAGGCCGCGCAGGGACGCGACGACGTCCTCGTAGCCCCGGTCCACGTGGCCCACGCCGTGCACGGCCGTCGTCCCCTCGGCGCGCAGGGCCGCCACGACGAGCGCCGCGCCCGCCCGGATGTCGCTGGCCTCGACCGGGGCGGCGGAGAGCCGGGACCTGCCGCGCACGAGGACGTGGTGGCCGTCGACGACGAGGTCGGCGCCCAGGCGCTCCAGCTCGTGGGCGAAGCGGAAGCGGGCCTCGAAGAGGTTCTCGGTGACCACGCAGCTGCCGTCGGCCACGGCGGCGAGCGCCAGCGCGAAGGGCTGCAGGTCCGTCGGGAAGCCGGGGTAGGGCAGCGTGGCGACGTCGACCGGCCGGGGCCGCGCCGGGCCGCGGACGACGAGCCCCTCCCCCGTCGGCTCCACCTCGGCGCCCGCCTCGACGAGCTTCGCGACGACCATCCCGAGGTGCTCGGGGCGCGCGCCGCGCACGTGGACGCTGCCGCCGGTGAGCGCCGCGGCGTAGGCCCACGTCCCGGCCACCACCCGGTCCGGCACCACCGCGTGGCGGACGGGCCCGAGCTCGCGCACCCCCTCGACGACGAGGCGCGACGAGCCGCGCCCCTGCACCCGGGCGCCCATGGCCACGAGGAGGTCGACGAGGTCGTCGATCTCGGGCTCGCGCGCCACCCCCGTCAGCACGCTGCGCCCGCGCGCCAGCACGGCCGCCATGAGCAGGTTCTCGGTGGCCCCGACGCTCGGGAAGGCCAGGGTGACGTCGGCGGCGCGCAGGCCGCCGGCGGGCGCCTCGGTCACCAGGTAGCCGTGGTCCACGTGCACCTGCGCCCCCATGGCCCGCAGCCCCTCGACGTGCAGGTCCAGGCCGCGGGAGCCGATGGCGTCCCCGCCGGGCACGGCCACGTCGGCCCGCCCCATGCGCGCGGTCAGGGGGCCCAGCACGCTGATGGAGGCGCGCATGGCGCGCACCAGCTCGTAGTCGGCGCGGTGGCCGACCTCGGCCGGGACGTCGATCGAGCACGTGCGCGCCTGCGCGTCGTGCTCGACGTCGCACCCGAGCCGGCGCAGCAGCTCGGCCATGATCCGGACGTCGACGATGCCGGGGACGTCCTCGAGCACCGTGCGCCCCTGCGCCAGCAGGCTCGCCGCCATCAGCTTCAGGACGCTGTTCTTGGCGCCGGGCACGTGCACCTCGCCGTCGAGGACGGCGCCTCCGGTCACCATGATCCGCTCCACGGCCGCCGAGCCTAGGGGGACGGCGGTCCGCCGCTGCGCACCCGACCGGTCGGCCACCGGGTGCCGCGCCCGTCGCTCCCGCACCCGGCGCTCCCGTCCCGCCCGCCTCTGCGACCCTGCCCGCATGGTGCGGCTGACGAGGATCTGGACCGGCACGGGCGACGACGGCACGACGGGGCTGGGCGACTTCTCGCGCACCTCCAAGACCGACCCGCGCCTGGTGGCCTACGCCGACGTCGACGAGACCGGCGCCGCTCTCGGCCTGGTCCTCGCCGCGCTGCCCGCGACGGCGCCCTCCGGCGGTGGGGCGGCAGAAGGCGCCGCGACGACCGCCGAGGGGGCCCCGTCGGTCCTGGAGCGGGTGCGCGCCGTCGTGCGGCGCGTGCAGAACGACCTCTTCGACGTCGGCGCCGACCTGTGCCTGCCCGTCGGCGCGCGCGTCGAGCACACGCCGCTGCGCGTCCAGGAGCCCTGGGTCGGCGACCTCGAGCGCGAGATCGACGCCCTCACCGAGGCGCTCCCCCCGCTGACCAGCTTCGTCCTCGCCGGGGGCACCCCCGCCGCCGCCCACCTGCACCTGGCGCGGACCGTGGCCCGCCGCGCCGAGCGCTCGGTCTGGGCGGCCGTCGCCGCCCACGGCACCACCGAGGGCGGCGTCAACCCCCTGACGGCGCGCTACCTCAACCGCCTCTCGGACCTGCTCTTCGTCCTGGCCCGCGCCGCCAACACCCCCGACCTCGGCGGCGACGGCGACGTCCTCTGGCGCCCGGGCGGCACCCACACCGAGCGCTGAGACGCGCTGCGCGCCCGGGCGCAGGACGCCGACCGGGAACGGCCTGTGCCGACACGGCTGACGCGGGTCCGGAGCGCGCCGACCGAGGGGCGAGGTGACGCGCACAGGGCGGGGCGGGTGCGCCCAGGGCACGTGAGCCGAGCAGCGAGGGCGGGGCGCGAGCCCCGACCGAGCGCGTAGGCAGTGCCCCGGGCGCACCCGCCCCGCCCGGACCGACCCAGCCACGAGAGCGGCGAGCCCCGAGCACCCCTCACCTCACCAGATGCGCACGCGCTCCTCGGGAGCCATGTACATGCCGTCGCCCTCGACCGTCCCGAAGGCGGTGTGGAACTCGTCGAGGTTGCGCGCCACCTGGTTGCAGCGGAACTCCTCGGGCGAGTGCGGGTCGGTGGCCAGGCGGCGCAGGCGCTCCTCGGGGCGCGCGACCGAGCACCAGGCCGTGGCCCAGGACGTCATGGCCGCGCGCACGTCCTCGGCGCTCATGTCGGAGCCCTCGGCGCGGCGGGCGAGCCGCAGGGCGACGAGGGCGATGCCGAGCCCGCCGAGGTCGCCGATGTTCTCGCCGACGGTGAGGGCGCCGTTGACCGTGCGCCCCGGCGTCTGCTCGGGCTCGAGCACGTCGTACTGCGCCACGAGGCGCTGCGTGAGGGCGTCGAAGGCGGCGCGGTCGTCGGCGGTCCACCAGTCGCGGAGCTGGCCGCGGCCGTCGAAGCGCGAGCCCTGGTCGTCGAAGCCGTGGCCGATCTCGTGGCCGATGACCGCGCCGATGGCGCCGTAGTTCACCGGCTCGTCGGCGGCGGGGTCGAAGAAGGGCGGCTGCAGGATGGCCGCGGGGAAGACGATCTCGTTCATGCCCGGGTTGAAGTAGGCGTTGACCGTCTGGGGGGTCATGAACCACTCGGACCGGTCGACCGGACGGCCGAGCTTGGCGAGCTCGCGGTCGGTCTCGTGGGCGGTGACGCGGCGGACGTTGCCGACGAGGTCGGCGCGGTCGACCACCAGGCCCTCGTAGCTCTTCCAGCGGTCCGGGTAGCCGACCTTGGGGGTGAACAGGCGCAGCTTCTCCAGGGCGCGCTCGCGCGTCTCCTGCGTCATCCAGGGCAGCGCGGAGATCTCCTGGGCGTAGGCCTCGACGAGCCGGTCCACGAGCAGCTGCACCTGCGCCTTGGCGTCCGGCGGGAAGTGCCGCTGCACGTAGATCTGGCCGACGGCCTCGCCGACGCCGCCCTCGACCAGGGAGACGCCGCGCTTCCAGCGCTCGCGCATCTGCTCGGTGCCCGACAGGCGGCGGCCGTAGAAGTCGAAGCCCTCCTCCACGAAGGCGCCGGACAGGTACGGGCCGGCGGCGTGGACGACGCGCCAGGTGAGCCAGGTGCGCCAGGCCGGCAGCCGGTCCGCGACCACGAGCCCGCCGAGGGCCTCGACGAACGACGGCTGGGCCACCACCACCTCGTCGAGGAGCGACGCGGGGGCGCCCAGGCCCTCGAGCCAGGCGCCCCACGCCAGACCGGGGGCGAGCGCCTCGAGACCCGCGCGGTCGAGGGGGTTGTACATCTGCTGCACGTCACGGCGCCGCACGCGGTCCCAGTGAGCGGCGGCGAGCTCGGTCTCCAGGCGCACCACCTCGGCGGCGTGCGCGTCGGGCTCCTCCACGCCGGCCAGGCGCAGCATGGCCGTGACGTGCGGGCCGTAGGCGGCCAGCACCTCGGCGTGCTGGTCCTCCCGGTAGTACGCCTCGTCGGGCAGGCCCAGGCCGCCCTGGCCCAGGTAGGGCAGGTAGCGGTCGGGGTCCCCGAGGTCGGTGTCCACGGACATCCCGAGGAGGCCGCCGGAGCCGATCCGGTCGAGCTCCCCGAGGAGCCGCCAGAAGCCCTCGACGTCGTCCACGGCGGCGACCCGGGTCAGGGCGCCGACCAGCGGTGAGGTGCCGGCGGCCTCCACCGCCTCCTCGTCGAGGAAGCTGGCGTAGAGGTCCCCGACGAGCTGCTCCTGCGGGCTGCCGCTCTCCCCCGCCCCGCGGGCGTCCTCGCAGATCGCGCGCACGGCCACCTCCGCGGCGTCGCGCAGGTCGACGAAGGCACCGGCCACGGAGCGGTCCGGGGCGATGCGGGCTCCGGCCAGCCACTCGCCGTTCACCGCGCGGAAGAGGTCGTCCTGGGGGCGCGGGCTCCCGGCGGACGACGTGGTCGCCGGCGAGCCTGCGTCGGTCGTGGTCATGGCCGCGACCCTACGCGCGACCCCCGACGGCCGACGGGGGGCGACCGGAGCTCAGGCCACGTCCGCCCGGTAGCCCGGCGGCGAGCTCTCGAGCCACGAGGCGAAGCCCGTGTAGGCCTCCTCGCTCATGGCGAGCTCGAGGGTCTGCTCGCGGTGGCGGCACTCCACGACCACCGCGTCCGGGAGCACCGCGTACGCCTCGCTGCCCTCGGGCGAGCGCCGCCGGACGACCTCGATCTCCCGGCGGCCCCACGTGCGGCCGGCGCCGACGTCGACGCCGAACACGCGGTACCAGGCCATGTCGTCGCGCCGGAAGCCCGCGACGCCCAGGACCCAGCGCCCGCCCTCCCGGCGCGCCGAGCAGTCGAACGCGCCGAGGCGCCGGGTGATCACCCGGCGCCTCAGCGAGACGAGCAGGACGCCGAGGGCCACGAGGAGGAGGACGACGAGGGCGATCTCCAGGGGCAGGACCGCCATCTCCACGCCGCCCGCCCCCGTCGCCTCAGCGGCTGGCGGAGCCCGCGGCTCCCTGCACGTCGACGTCCTCGGCCACCACGACGGCGCGGTCGTGGTCCACGGAGAGGAACCCGCCGCCGATCGTGGCGGTCAGGGACTCCCCCTCCGTCGCCTCGATGCGCACCTCGCCGTCCACCAGGACGGCGAGGAAGGGCTCGTGGCCGGGCAGGACGCCGATGTCGCCCTCCGTGGTGCGCACCCGCAGCTGCGAGGCCCCGCCGGCCCACACCTGGCGCTCGGCCGAGACGAGCTCGACGTTGAGAGCCGCCATCAGGCGCCGGTCTCCTTCTGGATGCGCGCCCAGTTGCGCTCGACGTCCTCGATGCCGCCGACGTTGAAGAACGCCTGCTCGGCCACCTGGTCGTACTTGCCCTCGGTGATCCGCTTGAAGGACTCGACCGTCTCCGCCAGCGGCACCGTGGAGCCCACGACGCCGGTGAACTTCTCCGCCATGTAGGTGTTCTGGGAGAGGAACTGCTGGATGCGACGGGCGCGGTTGACGATGACCTTGTCGTCCTCGGAGAGCTCGTCGACGCCGAGGATGGCGATGATGTCCTGCAGCTCCTTGTTGCGCTGGAGGATCTGCTTCACCGCGGTGGCCGTCTCGTAGTGCTCACGGGCGATGTACAGGGGGTCCAGGATCCGCGACGTCGAGGTCAGCGGGTCGATGGCCGGGTACAGGCCGCGCGAGGCGATCTCGCGGGAGAGCTCGGTGGTGGCGTCGAGGTGGGCGAAGGTCGTCGCCGGCGCCGGGTCGGTGTAGTCGTCGGCCGGCACGTAGATCGCCTGCAGCGAGGTGATCGAGTGGCCCCGCGTCGAGGTGATGCGCTCCTGCAGGACGCCCATCTCGTCGGCGAGGTTCGGCTGGTAGCCCACGGCCGAGGGCATGCGGCCCAGCAGCGTGGACACCTCGGACCCGGCCTGGGTGAACCGGAAGATGTTGTCGATGAAGAGCAGCACGTCCTGGTTCTGCACGTCGCGGAAGTACTCCGCCATCGTCAGCGCCGAGAGGGCGACGCGCAGGCGGGTGCCCGGCGGCTCGTCCATCTGGCCGAAGACCAGCGCGGTCTTGTCGAAGACGCCGGCCTCGGCCATCTCGGCGATGAGGTCGTTGCCCTCGCGGGTGCGCTCCCCCACGCCGGCGAACACGGACACGCCGCCGTGGTTCTGCGCGACGCGCTGGATCATCTCCTGGATCAGCACGGTCTTGCCGACCCCGGCACCGCCGAAGAGGCCGATCTTGCCGCCCTGGACGTACGGGGTGAGCAGGTCGATCGACTTGATGCCGGTCTCGAACATCTGCGTCTTCGACTCGAGCTGGTCGAAGGCCGGCGCCTGGCGGTGGATGGGCCAGCGCTCGGTGATCTCGAGGCGCTCGCCCTCCTCCAGGTTGAGGACGTTGCCGGTGACGTCGAAGACGTGGCCGAGCGTGACGTCGCCGACGGGCACGCTGATCGGGGCGCCGGTGTCGTGGACGTCCGTGCCCCGGACGAGGCCGTCGGTCGGCTTGAGCGCGATGGCGCGGACCAGGCCGTCGCCGAGGTGCTGGGCGACCTCGAGCGTCATGGACGTCGGGGTGCCCATGAGGTCGTAGCTGATCGTCAGGGCGTTGTTGATCTCGGGGATGCCCTGGGGCGGGAACTCGACGTCGACGACGGGCCCGATGACGCGGCTGACGCGGCCGACGGCGGCCGAGCCGCTCGCGGACTGGTTCTCGGTGGCGGTGGCGGTCATGTGCGGTGCTCTCCTTCGGCCGGGCAGGTCGCGCTCGGGGCGGGTGCTGCTGCCCGGTGGACCCGGGCCTGACGAGGGTGGTGGTCGTGCGCGGCGTCCCGGTGGGGGCGCTGCGCGCTGCGGGTCACGAGGGCGACGACGCCGCCAGCGCGTCGGCGCCGCCGACGATCTCGGTGATCTCCTGGGTGATCTCCGCCTGGCGGGCCTGGTTCGCGAGCCGCGTGTACATCTTCACGAGGTCCTCGGCGTTGTCGCCGGCCGTCTTCATGGCCCGCTGGCGCGCCGCGTGCTCGCTGGCCGCGGCCTGCAGCAGCGCGTTGTGCACCCGGCTGGTGATGTAGCGCGGGAGCAGCGCGTCGAGGACGTCCTCCGGGGAGGGCTCGAAGTCGTAGAGCGGCAGCAGCTCGTCGGCGCTCGGGGGCTCGACGCCCTCCACGACCTCCAGCGGCAGCAGGCGGTTCACCTGCGGCTCCTGGGTGACCATGCTGATGAAGGAGGTCGACACCACGTGGATCTCGTCGACGCCGGGCTCGCCCCCGTCCTCGGGGCTCGAGCTGCGCACGAACTGCTCGACCAGCGCCTCGCCGATCTCGCGGGCGTCGTCGAAGCTCGGGGACTCCGAGAAGCCGCTCCACTCCTGGGCGACGTCGCGGCGGCGGAAGCGGTAGTAGGCGATGCCCTTGCGCCCGACGACGTACAGGACGGGCTCGCGCCCCTCCTCCCGCAGCCGGGCCACCAGGCGCTCGGCCTCGCGCAGCACGCTCGCCGAGTAGGCCCCCGCCATGCCGCGGTCGCTCGTCACCACGAGGACGGCGGAGCGGCGCACCTCGGCCCGCTCGGTCGTCAGCGCGTGGTCGGCGTCGGAGTACGTGGCGACGGCCGAGACCGCCCGCGTGATGGCGCGCGCGTAGGGGGTGGACGCCGTCACGGCCGCCCGCGCCTTGGCGATGCGCGACGTCGCGATGAGCTCCATGGCGCGGAAGATCTGCTGCATCGACTTCGTCGACCCGATCCGCTGCTTGTAGACCCTCTGCTGGCCTGCCACGGTGCGACTCCTCCTGCGTGGTGGGTGGTGCCCCGGCGCCCTCCTCGGGCGCGGGGCGGTCGGTCCGGCGGGGCTGGGCCCCGCCGGACCGGCGCGCCTCAGCGCTTCTGGCGGACGATCTGCTCCTGCGACGACTCGTCGGCGTCGCTCGCGTCGACGTCCTCCGACTGCCCGCCGCCGTCCTCGGTGGTGCGGAAGCCGGACCGGAGGTCCTTGATCTCGCGCTCGAGCCCGGCCTTGGTGTCGTCCTCGAGCTTCCCGGTCTCCCGGATGGTGCGGAGCAGGTCCCCGCCGCGCAGGGCCTCGAGCACCTCGCTCTCGAAGCGGCGCACGTCCTCGACCGGGACGTCGTCGAGGAAGCCCTTCGTGCCCATCCAGATGGACACCGCCTGCTCCTCGAACGGGTACGGGGAGAACTGCGGCTGCTTGAGCAGCTCCATCAGGCGCTGGCCGCGGCCCAGCTGCTGGCGCGAGGCCGCGTCCAGGTCGGAGGCGAACATCGCGAAGGCCTCGAGGGACCGGAACTGTGCGAGGTCGATCTTCAGCGTCCCCGAGACCGACTTCACGGCCTTGGTCTGCGCGTCACCGCCCACCCGGCTCACCGAGACGCCGACGTTGACCGCCGGGCGCTGGTTCGCGTTGAACAGGTCCGACTCCAGGAAGATCTGGCCGTCGGTGATGGAGATGACGTTCGTCGGGATGAAGGCCGAGACGTCGTTGCCCTTGGTCTCGATGAGCGGCAGGCCCGTCATCGAGCCGCCGCCCATCTCGTCGCTGAGCTTCGCGCAGCGCTCGAGCAGCCGGGAGTGCAGGTAGAAGACGTCGCCCGGGTAGGCCTCGCGGCCCGGCGGGCGGCGCAGCAGCAGCGACACGGCGCGGTAGGCGTCGGCCTGCTTGGACAGGTCGTCGAAGACGATGAGGACGTGCTTGCCGGCGTACATCCAGTGCTGGCCGATGGCCGAGCCCGTGTAGGGGGCGATGTACTTGAAGCCCGCGGGGTCGGAGGCGGGAGCGGCGACGATGGTCGTGTACTCCATCGCGCCGGCGTTCTCCAGCGCCGCGCGCACGCCCTGGATCGTCGAGCCCTTCTGGCCGATCGCGACGTAGATGCAGCGGACCTGCTTCGTCGGGTCGCCCGACTCCCAGTTGGCGCGCTGGTTGATGATCGTGTCGAGCACCACCGCGGACTTGCCGGTCTGGCGGTCGCCGATGATCAGCTGGCGCTGCCCGCGCCCGATGGGCGTCATGGCGTCGATGGCCTTGATGCCCGTCTGCATCGGCTCGTGGACCGACTTGCGCTGGACGACCGAGGGCGCCTGCAGCTCCAGGGCGCGGCGGGTCTCCGGCACGATCTCGCCCTGGCCGTCGATGGGCTGCCCCAGCGGGTCCACGACCCGGCCGAGGTAGTTGTCGCCCACCGGCACGGAGAGGACCTCGCGCGTGCGGTGCACGGCCTGGCCCTCCTCGATGCCGCTGAAGTCGCCCAGGATCACGACGCCGATCTCGCGCACGTCGAGGTTCAGGGCCAGGCCGAGGGTGCCGTCCTCGAAGCGCAGCAGCTCGTTGGCCATCGCGCTGGGCAGGCCCTCGACGCGGGCGATGCCGTCGGCGGTCTCGGTGACCCGCCCGATCTCCTCGCGGTCGACCCCCGTGGGGTCGAAGGACTGCACGAAGGAGTCCAGCGCGTCGCGGATCTCCTCGGGCCGGATCGTCAGCTCCGACATGGGGGGTGCTCCTTCTCGTGTCGCTCGGGTCGCTCGTCCCGCCCGGGGGCGGGTGGTGCTCCGGTGCGGCGCCGGCGGCCCCGCGGGTGGTGCGTCGTGCTCGTCTGCGTCGATGGTGCCTGATGCCCGCCGGCGTCAGCCGGCGAGCCGGCGCCGGGTCTCGCCCAGGCGCGAGGAGATGGTGCTGTCGACGAGCTCGCCGCCGACCTCCAGCCGCACCCCGCCGACCACGTCCGGGTCGACGGCCGCGTCGAGGTGGACCGCCCGGCCGTACTGGCCGCTCAGGAGCGCCACCAGGCGCTGCCGCTGCTCCTCGCGGAGCGGGACGGCCGTCGTCACCAGGGCGACGACGCGCTTGCGCCACTCGGCCGCCAGCTCGCCGTACCCGGTGAGGGCGTGCTCCGGCGTGAGCCCCCGCGAGCGGACGGCTGCGCGGCGCACGAGCAGCAGCGTCCCCGGGGAGACCCGGTCGCCGAGGAGCCGGTCGATCAGCGCCGTCCGGGAGGCGTCCGGGGCGTACCGGTCGGAGACGGCCGCGCGCAGGGCTCGGTCACCGCTGAGGAGCCGCTCCACGCGGAAGAGCTCCTCCTCCACGCGGTCGACCCCGTCGCCGGACTCGTCCGCCTGCGAGGCGCCCGACACGGTGGCCAGGACGGCCAGCTGCTCGACGGCGTCCGCGAGGTCCCGAGGTCCCGACCAGCGCTCGCGCACCAGGCGCAGGACGACGTCCAGCGCCTCGGCGCCGACCCGGTCCGCCAGCAGCCGCTGGGCGAGCCCGGAGCGCGCCTCGGCGTCGCGCGCCGGGTCGGTCAGCGCCCTCCGCAGCGGTCCGGAGCCGTCGAGGACGTCGACGACGCCGAACAGCTGCTCGCCCAGGGTCGTGCCCCGGGCGCCCTCCAGCACCGGGCGCAGGTCCTCGGTCACCGCGCCGAGCGAGGTGCGGCTCGCCCCGCGCATCAGCTGCGCCCGCGCTTGAGGAAGCCGAGCACGCCGCCGCCCGCGTCGGGGTCCCCGACCGGGTGCGAGCCGCCGCCGGTGCCGCCGAGCGGCATCGACTCCCGCTCGCCGCGCTCGAGGTCCTCGAGGAAGCGGTCGACGACGCGCGACTGGCGCGCCTCGTCGGCCAGGGACTCGCCCACGATGCGCGAGGCCAGCTCGGTGGCCAGGCCACCGACCTCGCCGCGCAGCGACAGCATCGCCTGCTGGCGCTCGGAGGCGATCTGGCGCTGCGCCGACTCCGTGACGCGCTGCGCCTCGGACTCCGCGCGCTGGCGCATCTCCTCGAGGATCTGCGCGCCCTGGGCGCGGGCCTCCTCGCGGATGCGCCCGGCCTCCTCGCGCGCCTCGGCGAGCTGCTGCTTGTACTCGGCGAGCGTGCGCTCGGCCTCGGCCTGCGCGCGCTCGGCCTTCTCCATGCCGCCCTCGATGGCCTCGCGGCGCTCCTCGAAGGTCTGCTCGAAGCGCGGCACGACGAACTTGGCCATCACCACGTAGAGGATGCTGAAGGCGATGAGCCCGATGATGATCTCGCCGGGGTGCGGGATGATCGGGTAGGCGACCCCCGACCACCAGCCCTCGCTTCCCTCACTGGCCGCCGCGGCGAGAACCGGGGAGGTCATCTGCACACCACTCCTAGTGTCGATCTGACTCGGGCGACGTCGTCAGCCGAGGACGAAGGCGAGGACGAAGCCCAGGATGGCGAGGGCCTCGGCGAGGGCGAAGCCCAGGATGGCGATGGGCTGCAGGAGCCCGCGGGACTCGGGCTGGCGGGCGACGCCGTTGATGTACGCGGCGAAGATCAGGCCGACGGCGATCGCCGGGCCGATCGCGGCGAGGCCGTATCCGACCGCGTTGAGGCTGCCTTCCATGGTTTTCGTCTCCTTGTGCTGGCGCGCGGAGTGCGCGTCGGGTGGGTGGTGCGGGTGGTGCGGTCTGGGTCGGCGCCGGGACGCCGGGGCTAGTGCGCGTCCTCGAGGGAGCCGGCGATGTAGAAGGCCGCCAGCAGGACGAAGACGTACGCCTGGAGGGCCTGCACGAGCAGCTCGAAGAACGTCATGAGGATGAACATGAGGAACGAGCCGATGCTCGCCGCCTGCAGGACGACGCTGTCCGTGTGCAGCAGCAGGTACTCGCCGCCGAGCGCGAACACCAGGAGCATCATGTGCCCCGCGAACATGTTCGCGAACAGGCGCAGGGCCAGCGTGAGCGGCCGCGTGATGAAGTAGGTCGCGAGCTCGAGCAGGTAGACGAGCGGCGCCAGGATGATCGGCACGCCGGCCGGCATCAGGCTCTTGAAGTACCCGCCGAGGCCGCGCCGGCGGATGCCGATGGCGTGGTAGACGACGAACACGATCAGCGTCAGCGCGATCGGGAAGGCGATGCGGCTGAACGTCGGGTACTGGATGAACGGGATGATGCCGAAGACGTTGTTCACCAGGATCAGCGTGAACATCGTGAACAGCATCGGCACGTAGGGGCGGAACTCCCGGCGACCCAGGATGTCCAGCGCGACGCCGTTGCGCACGAAGCCGTAGACGCCCTCGGCCGCGAACTGGAGCTTGCCCGGGACCATGGCCCGTCGGTTCGACGTCACCAGGAAGAAGACGGCGAGCACGAGGACGGAGAAGGCGATGAGGATCATCGGTCGCGTCAGGGCGAACGGTCCGTCCCCCACCAGGGGGTGCCAGAAGTCGTAGGCCGACGGCGGCTCGAAGCTGCCACTGGCCACGAGCGCGAGCGGGCTCACAGCATCTCCTCGGTGGGTGTGGTGCGGTGCGGGTCCGCCGGCGTCCGGCGCTGGGTCACGGGGGGCCATGTCCGCTGAGCTGCGCTCACCGGCGCCCCGCCCGTGCGCTCCGCCGAACCGTAGCGGACCCAGATCACGTACAGGGACAGGGCGATGCCCGCCAGCAGGCCGACGCCGATGATCCACGAGGTGCCGAGCCAGCGGTCGAGGCCCCACCCCGCGAGCCCCCCCAGGAGGAGGCCTCCGGGCAGGTAGGAGAAGGCGTTCCACGCCGCCGCCTCGGAGGGCGGCAGGTCGGCGGGGGTCAGGGCGCGTCGGGCGGCGCCGCGCGCCGGAGCCCGCTTCGCCATCAGGCGCCCACCAGCACGGGCAGGCGGAGCCTGGTCGAGGTGCGCACGAGGCAGGCGGTCCACACGAGGAGCGCCAGGACCGTGACCACGGCCAGGCTGGTGCGCGAGACGTCCCACGATGGCGGCATGCCCACGAGGAGCGCTCCCAGGGCGACGACCTTGGTGCCGTAGGTGAGCATCGCCATGGCCAGCTCCACCTCCGGCGGCGCGTCGCGGGCGACGCGCATGGCGGCCAGGGTGAGCCCGCCGGAGCCGACGACGACCGCGGCGGCCAGCGCGGCGCCGGCGGCGCCCGCGCTCCCGGCGACGAGGAAGGCCACCGGGACGGCGGAGAGGGAGACTGCGGCGGAGGGGAGGAGGGCCCCGCGCACCATCGCCGCGTACGGCGAGTCGGCGTCGACGGCGGTGCTCACGCGGTACGGCCTCCAGGCGGCGTGCTCCCCCTCGGGGGAGCGGTCGTCGGACCCCGACCCTCCTGGCCGAAGTTCGTGAAAACTATCACGAGCGCTCCGGGGCCCCGTCGCTGCTCGCGACCGCGGCCGCTGGCCTCACGCCACGTCGGATGCGGAGCGTGACGACCGCCACGACGACCACGGCGGCTCCCCACACGGGGAGGGCGACCGGCAGCGGTACGAACGCCGTCGACACGGCGCCGAAGGAGATGACCGCCGCCCAGGCGTACATGATCCCGACGGCCCGGCCGTGGCTGTGCCCCAGGTCGAGCAGCCGGTGGTGCAGGTGCAGGCGGTCCGGGGTGAACGGCGACTGCCCCTTGGCGAGCCGCCGCACCACGGCCCACACGAGGTCGAGCAGCGGCAGCAGGAGCACGGCCAGCGGCAGCAGCAGGGGCAGGAAGACCGGGACCACCTGCGCGCGGGACACGACCGTCGGGTCGACGCCCGAGGCGGCCACCCCCGAGGCGGCCAGCAGCAGCCCCAGGAGCATCGAGCCGGAGTCGCCCATGAAGACGCGGGCGGGGTGCAGGTTGTGGGGCAGGAAGCCCAGGCAGCAGCCGACGAGGGCGGCGACCACGAGCGTCGCGAGGTTGGAGTAGTCGCGGGGGCTCGCGTCCTGGCTCAGCAGGTAGGTGTAGACGAAGAAGGCCGAGCCGCTGATCAGCATGACGCCGGCGGCCAGGCCGTCCAGCCCGTCGATGAAGTTCACCGCGTTGACCGCCACGAGCACCGCAACCACGGTGAGGGCGAAGAAGGTGGGCCCCGAGCCCACGGTGACGCCGAAGACGGGCAGCGAGAGCAGCTGGACCCCCTGCCAGGCCAGCAGCGACGCCGCCAGCACCTGGCCCCCCAGCTTGGCGAGCGCGTCGAGGCCCCAGACGTCGTCGGCCACCCCGAGCAGCGACACGAGGGCCGCGGCGCCCAGCACGGCCCACGGGCCCCGCGACTCCGCGAAGACGCCCTCGAGGAAGGGGAGCTGGCTCGCCACGACCAGCGCGGCCGCGAGGCCCGCGAGCATCGCCGTCCCGCCCAGGCGCGGCGTCGGGACGCTGTGGACGTCGCGGTCGCGCACGGGCGACATGGCGCCGAGCTGCTCGGCGAGCCGCCGCGCCAGGGGCGTGCAGAGGTAGGTCACCGCCGCCGCGGTGACGAGGACGAGGAGGTAGGCCCTCACCGCTCGGGCGCGCGCTCCGGCGGCGCGTCCTCGGACGGGTCGGGCGGGGTCTCCACGGGCGCCGGCCCGTCGGGGTCGGTGCCGGGGTCGGCCTCCTCCCCCACCGGCTCGGGAGCCGGCGCGGGGTCCGGCTCCGGCGGGCGGGGGGCGCGCACGTCCGGGACGACGCGGCGCAGCTCGGCGAGGGGGACGGCGCCCTCGCGCAGCACCTCCGGGCGCGCGCCTGTCAGGTCCAGGACGGTCGAGGGGACACCGCCGTCCCGGGGGCCGTCCTCGAGGTAGCAGGCGACGGCGTCGCCGAGCTGCTCGCGGGCCGCCGCCGCGCTCTCCCCCGGCGCCCGCCCCGTGAGGTTGGCGCTGCTCACGGCGAGGGGGCCGCTCTGGGCCAGCAGCGCTCGGGTGAGCTCGTCGTCGGGCACGCGCACGGCGACGGTGCCACCGGTGTCGCCGAGGTCCCAGCGCAGGGAGCCCTGCGCCCAGCAGACCAGCGTCAGCCCGCCCGGCCAGAACGCCTCGGCCAGGTCGTCCACCGAGGACGACGCACCGCTCGCGGAGCGCTCGACGAGGGCGTCGACGGACCGGGCGTCGTGCACGAGGACGGGCGGCGGCATCGTGCGGTCGCGGCCCTTGGCCGCCAGGAGCGCCGCGACCGCGTCGGCGTCGAAGGCGTCGGCCGCGACGCCGTAGACCGTGTCGGTCGGCAGGACCACGAGCTCCCCCCGTCGCAGGGCGTCGACGGCGTGGCGCAGGCCGGCGTCGCGCCCCTCGGGCTCACGGCAGTCGTGGAGCGTGCTCACGACCGCGCATCGTGGCACGACTCGGCGCCCCGGCCGGGCGGGCCCCCGGCTCCCGGCGCGCCCACGCGGACGGCGCGGACCCGGCGGGGGCGGCCGGTGAGGTCCGCGGCGCCCTCCGCCCCGGTCCACGCCGGGCCGGCGAGCGCCGCCAGCAGCGCCGGCTGCTGGACCTCCGCGTGCTCGACGAGCACGACGCCGCCGGGACGCAGCAGCGCCGCGGCGCGGGCGAGCACGGCCCGCGGCACGGCCAGCCCGTCATCCCCGCCGCCGAAGAGGGCGACGTGCGGGTCGTGGTCGCGCACCTCCGGGTCCACGGGCACCGCGCCGGGAGGGATGTAGGGCGGGTTGCTCACGACGACGTCGACGGCGCCGTCCAGCTCGGGCAGCGCCGTCGCGGCGTCCCCGGCCACCACCTCGACCGCGCCGCCCGCCCGGCCGGCCAGCGGGGGCAGCGCCCCGAGGGAGGTCGCGTTGAGCCGCGCCCAGGCGAGCGCGTCCTCGCTGAGCTCGACGCCGAGCACCCGGGCGCGCGGCACCTCGGCCGCCACCGCGAGGGCCACCGCCCCGGACCCGGTGCACAGGTCCACCACGACGGCGGGCCGCCCCTCGCGCTCGGCCGCCTGCTCGGCGGCGAGGACCGCGGCGCCGGCCAGCCCCTCGGTCTCCGGGCGCGGGACGAAGACGCCGGGCCCCACGCGCAGCTCGAGCCCCCGGAAGCCGGCCCGACCCGTGAGGTGCTGCAGGGGCGTGCGGCGGGCGCGCCGGGCGACGAGCTCGCGGAACGCGCGACGGCGTCCCTCGTCCGGCCCCGCGTCGCCCCGGAGGCCGGCGAGCACCACCGCGGCCCGGGTGGACCCCAGCGCCTCGGCGAGCAGCTCCTCGGCGTCGGCCCGCGGGCTGGCGACCCCCGCGTCCGCGAGCCGCTGCGCGGCCGCCCGCAGCAGGGCGCCCACGTCGGAGCCGGGGGGCGTCAGGACGTCTCCACGGCGGCGAGCCGGGCGTCCTCGTCCGCCCGCGCGCAGGAGGCGAGCACGGCGTCGAGGTCGCCGTCGAGCACCGCGTCGAGGTTGTACGCCTTGTACCCCGTCCGGTGGTCGCTGACTCGGTTCTCGGGGAAGTTGTAGGTCCGGATGCGCTCGGACCGGTCCACGGTGCGCACCTGGGCGCGCCGGGCGCCGGAGGCCGCCTCGGCCGCCTCCTCGGCGGCCAGCGCCCGCAGCCGGGCCCGCAGGATGCGCAGCGCCTGCTCCTTGTTCTGCAGCTGGCTCTTCTCGTTCTGGCACGAGACCACGAGCCCGCTGGGCAGGTGGGTGATCCGGACGGCCGAGTCCGTGGTGTTGACGCTCTGCCCGCCCGGGCCCGAGGAGCGGTAGACGTCCACCCGCAGGTCCTGCGCGGCGACCTCGACCTCGTCGACCTCCTCGACCTCGGGCAGCACCAGGACGCCGGCGGCGGAGGTGTGGATGCGCCCCTGCGACTCGGTCACGGGAACCCGCTGGACGCGGTGCACGCCGCCCTCGAACTTCAGCGCGGCGTAGACGCCCTCGGCGGGCTCGGCGCCCCGGCCCCGCACGGCGAGGGAGGCCTCCTTGTAGCCGCCGAGGTCCGACGGCGCGGCGTCGAGCACCTCGGCGCGCCAGCCGCGGCGCTCAGCCAGCCGCAGGTACATCCGCACCAGGTCGCCGGCGAACAGGGCCGACTCCTCCCCGCCCTCCCCCGCCTTGACCTCGAGGATGACGTCCCGGCCGTCGTCGGGGTCGCGCGGGACGAGCAGCCTCCGCAGCCGCTCCGCGGCGCCGTCGGCCTGCGCGGCCAGCGCGGGGAGCTCCTCGGCGAACGCCTCGTCCTCCTGCGCCAGCGCGCGGGCCGCCTCGACGTCCTCGGCGGCGGCGCGCCACTGCGCCTCGGCGCGGACCACGGCCCCCAGCTCGGCGTAGCGGCGCCCCACCCGGCGGGCCTGCGCGGCGTCGGCGTGCAGGGCCGGGTCGGCCAGCTGCTGCTCGAGCGCGGCGTGCTCCTCCAGCAGCGGGGCGACGACGTCGCGCACGGCGGCTCCCTCGGGTCAGGACGGCGGGTGGAGGTGCGGCGTCCGGGGCCGCGGGGGCCCCGGACGCGACGACGGCGCCGGACCGCCCTGCGGGGCGGACCGGCGCCGTCGGGGCCGGACTACTGGGAGGCGTCGGCCTTCTTGCCGTAGCGCTGCTGGAAGCGGGCCACGCGGCCGCCGGTGTCCAGGATCTTCTGCTTGCCCGTGTAGAACGGGTGGCACGCGGAGCAGACGTCGGCCTTGATCTCGCCGCTCTTGTCGGTGCTGCGCGTGGTGAACGTCGCGCCGCAGGTGCACGACACGGTCGTCGTCACGTACTCGGGGTGCTGTCCGGCCTTCATCGCGGAGTTCCTCTCATCGGTGGCCCCGGGTCGTGCGGCGCCGTGTGCGCGCACGTGAACCGGGGCGGCGGTCCATCCTGCCATCGTGGTGGACGCCCTCTGCAACGGCCGAGGGCGCCCGGGGCTTCCCGCGCCGGGTCCTCACCTGCTGGGCCTCCCGCTGCCCGGGCCCCCCGCCGCCCGCACCGGCGGGCGACGGGAGGCCGGGCTGCGTCAGCTGGACGGGGAGAGCTCGCTGCGCTGGTCCCCGCCGGGGCCGGCGGGCGCGGTGCGCTGCACCTGCATGAGGAACTCGGCGTTGCTGCCGGTCTCGCGCAGCTTGCCGAGCACGAGCTCGATGGCCTGCGTGGAGTCCAGCGCCCCGAGGACCCGGCGCAGCTTGTAGACGACCTTGAGCTCCTCCGGCGACATGAGGATCTCCTCGCGCCGAGTGCCGGAGGCGTTGACGTCGACCGCCGGGAAGATGCGCTTGTCGGCGAGGTGCCGGGCCAGGCGCAGCTCCATGTTCCCGGTGCCCTTGAACTCCTCGAAGATGACCTCGTCGGCCTTGGAGCCGGTCTCGACCAGGGCCGAGGCGAGGATCGTCAGCGAGCCGCCGTTCTCGATGTTGCGGGCGGCGCCGAAGAAGCGCTTCGGCGGGTAGAGCGCCGAGGCGTCGATGCCGCCGGACAGGATGCGCCCCGACGCCGGCGCGGAGGTGTTGTAGGCCCGCGACAGCCGCGTGAGGGAGTCGAGCAGCACGACGACGTCGTGGCCCATCTCCACCAGGCGCTTGGCCCGCTCGATGGCGAGCTCGGCCACCGTGGTGTGGTCCTCGGCCGGCCGGTCGAAGGTCGAGGCGATGACCTCGCCCTTCACCGTCCGCTGCATGTCGGTGACCTCCTCCGGGCGCTCGTCGACGAGCACGACCATGAGGTGGACGTCCGGGTTGTTGCGCGTGATCGCGTTGGCGATCTGCTGCATGACGATCGTCTTGCCGGCCTTGGGCGGCGCGACGATGAGGCCGCGCTGGCCCTTGCCGATGGGGGCGACGAGGTCGATGACCCGCTGGGTGTACTGCCCGCGGTCGGTCTCCAGCCGGAGGCGGTCCTGCGGGTACAGCGGGGTCAGCTTGGAGAAGTCGGGGCGGCGGCGCGCCTCGTCGGGGCCCAGGCCGTTGACCGTGTCCACCCGCACGAGCGGCGTGAACTTCTGCGCCCGCTGCTGGCGCTGCTGGCGGCCGCCGCGGCCGCTGCCGCCGGGGGCGTCCTGGCCGTCGCCGTCGTTGTCGCTGCGCGCCTTGATGGCGCCGGTGACGACGTCGCCCTTGCGCATGCCGTGCTTCTTGACCTGCGCGAGCGTGACGTAGACGTCGTGCGGGCCGGGCAGGTAGCCCGACGTGCGCACGAACGCGTAGCTGTCGAGCACGTCCAGGACTCCCGCGACGTTGACCAGCACGTCGTCGTCGGAGACGTCCGGCTCGACCTCCGGGCCCTGCCCGGTGCTGGGAGCGCCGTCGGTGCGGCCCCGGCGCTTGCGGTCGCGGTAGCGCCCGCGCCGGCCGCGACGGCCGCCGCCGTCCTCGTCGTCGTCCTGCTGGCCGCCCTGGCCGCGGTCCTGCTGGCCGGGCCCGCGGTCGGATCGGTCACCCCGGTCGTCGCCGCGGTCGGGGCGGTCGTCACGGCTGCGCTGCCCGCGCTCGCCGCGCTCCTCGTCCTGCCCGGCGCCCTCGCCGCGGCGGTGCCGGGCGCGCTCGCGCAGGTCCAGGGACTGCTCCAGCTGGGCCCGCGGGTCGAGGCGGCCGTCGGACGGGTCCTGCTGCTCCTGGCGGCCCTGCTGCGGGTCGCCCTGCTCGGTGCGGCCCTGGTCGGCGCGGCCCTGGTCGCGGTCGCCGCGCTCCTGGCGGCGCTGGTCCTGCTCCTGGCGGCGCGACTCCTGGCGCTCGCGACGGCCCTGGCGGCCCTGCTCGGCCCGGGGCTGCTCGTCGCGCTCCGGCGCCGAGCCGTCCTGGCCCGAGCTGCTCCGCCCCGAGCCGTCCTGCGCGGAGCCGACCTGGTCCGCGGCGACGCGGGCGGAGCCGTCCTGGTCCGAGCCGCTCCGGCCTGAGCCGTTGCGCTCCGAGCCGTTCGGCTCCGGGCGGGCCTGCTCGGCGCCGTCCTGGGGCGCGGTGCGCGCCGGGGCGGCCTCGGCCGGGACGGCGCCGGTGGCGCCGGAGTCGCTGCGGGCGTCCGGGGCACCGGCGGCGCGCACCGCGCGGCGCGAGCGGCGCGGGCCGGCCTCGGTGACCTGCGCGGCGGGGGCGTCGTCGTCGCTGCGCCGGGGCTGCGGCGGCTGCTGGGCCTCCGGGGCCGGCGCGGCGGGGGCCTCGCCCGCCGGTGCGGAGCCGCCGTCGCGGCGCCCGCGCGCGGAGCCGCCCTGCTCGGCGCGGATGGCCGCGAGGAGGTCGCTCTTGCGCATGGTCGCGGTGCCCTGGACGCCCAGGGAGGTGGCGAGCTCCTGCAGCTGGCCCAGGCGCAGCTGCGAGAGCGGGGCGCGACGCGCGGTGCCGCCGCCCTCGGCCTCGGCCGCGGGCTGGGCGATGTCGGTGGTGTCTGTCACGAAGGTCCTTCCCCTCGTCAGCGGCGCGGTGGATCGCGGTCGCAGGGTGCGCCGGCGCACAGAGGCCGGCAGGGACCACCTGCCCGTGTGCGCGACGGTCGCACGAGAGCCCGGGACCGAGGTCGGGCGCGGTCGCGCTGCGGGAGAGGTGAGTGGTGCCGGGGCTCCCACGGGCGGCGGCGCTGAGGGTTCCCGCAGCGCTCGCCCGGAGCAGGTCCGGCACCGATGACTGTAGCACCGCGGTTCCCGCGAGCCCGAGGGCGCGCGGCCTTCACCCGTCAGGGTGCACGAGCGAGCACCCGTGCCGTCCTCGCCGGGGGTGGTCGCCCCGCCGGAGGAGGGCGACGAGGTGCCGCGACGCCGCCCCGCACGGCGCAGGAGGGCCTAGGAGGTCGCGGGGGGCGAGGTCACCGGCGACCAGCGGGCGCCGCCGCGGTCCACGGCGGGCGTGCGCACGTCCCAGCCGGGGCCGGCGACGGCGGTGACCCGCTCGGCGAGCGCGGGGGCGCCGGCCGCGCCGACGCCGGCCAGGACCAGCACGCTCGGCCCCGCGCCCGAGACGGCGGCCGCGAGGCCCTGCGCGCGCAGCGCGCCGACGAGCGCCGCGGTCGCGGGCGCCGCGGGGGCGCGGCAGTCCTGGTGCAGCCGGTCGGCCGTCGCCGGCAGGAGCAGCTCCGGGCGGCGCGTGAGCGCCTCCACCAGGAGCGCCGCGCGGCCGGCGTTGAAGACGGCGTCGCCGTGGGGGACGACGGCGGGCAGCATCGCCCGGGCCCGCGCGGTCAGCAGCTCGGCGCTCGGCACCGCGAGCACCGCGACGAGGTCGGCGGAGGGCTCGGCGCGCACGGCCCGGGAGACGCCGTCGTCCACCCAGCCGATGGTCACGCCGCCGAGCAGGCTCGCCGCGGCGTTGTCCGGGTGCCCCTCCATCCCCGCCGCGACGTCGAGGGCCGTCTCGTCGTCCAGGAGCCCGGGCTCCTCCAGCAGAGCCCGCGCCAGCACGACGCCGGCGACGACGGCCGCCGCCGAGGAGCCGGCACCCCGGCCGAAGGGGACGCCGTTGCGGCAGACGAGCGCCAGGTCGGGCTGCGGGGCCCCCACCCGCTCCAGGGCGGTGCGCAGCGCCCGGACCACGAGGTGGCCCTCCCCCGCCGCGACGCGTCCCGCGCCCTGGCCCGTCACCTCGACCCGCACGCCCGCGCCCGGCGCCAGCAGGCGGACGGCGAGCTCGTCGCGCAGGTCGAGCGCGAGGCCGACCGCGTCGAAGGCGGGCCCCAGGTTGGCGCTGGAGCCGGGCACGCTCGCGCGAGCCGCCGTGCCCGGCTCCCCGCCGTCCCGCAGGCGCGCCGCTCCCCGGCCGACCACTCCTCAGCCCTCGAGGCCCAGCGCGGACGCGGCCGTCATGGCGTCGACCGGCACGCGCACGGGCTGGACCTCCTCGCCGTCCGCGGCGCGCAGCGCCCACTGCGGGTCCTTGAGGCCGTGCCCGGTGACCGTGATGACGACGCGCTGCCCCGGCGCGAGCTCGCCCGCCGCGTGCTGCTGCAGGAGGCCCGCCACCCCGGCGGCCGACGCCGGCTCGACGAAGACGCCGTCCTCGCTGGACAGGAGCCGGTGCGCCGCGAGGATCTCCTCGTCGGTGACCGAGGCGATCACCCCGCCGGAGGCGTCCCGCGCGTCGAGGGCCTGCTGCCACGAGGCGGGGTTGCCGATGCGGATGGCCGTGGCGATCGTGTCCGGGGAGTCGACCGGGTGCCCGAGGACGATCGGCGCCGAGCCCGCGGCCTGGAAGCCCCACATGCGCGGCAGGCGCGTCGCCGGCCCCGGCTGCTCGGAGGTGTCCGTGTACTCGGTGTAGCCCTTCCAGTACGCCGTGATGTTGCCGGCGTTGCCCACGGGGAGGCAGTGGATGTCCGGCGCGTCCCCGAGGACGTCGACGACCTCGAAGGCGGCCGTCTTCTGGCCCTCGATCCGGTAGGGGTTCACCGAGTTGACCAGCTCGACGGGGTAGGACTCGGCGAGCTTGCGGGCGAGGGTGAGGCAGTCGTCGAAGTTGCCCTCGACCTGCAGCAGCGTGGCGCCGTGCGCGATGGCCTGGCTCAGCTTGCCGAGCGCGATCTTCCCCTCGGGCACGAGGACGCCGCAGGTCATGCCCGCCGCGGTGGCGTAGGCGGCCGCCGAGGCGGAGGTGTTGCCCGTGGAGGCGCAGATGACCGCCCTCGCGCCGAGGCCCTTGGCCCGCGAGATCGCCGAGGTCATGCCGCGGTCCTTGAACGACGCCGTCGGGTTGCAGCCCTCGACCTTGACCCACACCTCGCAGCCGGTGCGCTCCGACAGCGCCCGGGCCGGCACGAGGGGCGTGCCGCCCTCCCCCAGCGACACGACCGGGTCCCCGGCGCCGAAGGGCAGCCGGTCGCGGTACTCCTCGATGACGCCGCGCCACACGTGGGCCACGGGCTGCTCCCCTCCTGCTGCGCGCCTGGCGCGTCGGCGGGCCCGGCTGGGCCCCTGTCGTGGTCGGTCGTCGGTGCGCCGGCGGCCGGCGAGCCGCCGGCTCCCCGCCCCCACGGCCTCGTGGTGCGGCGGATCTGCTGCTGGTGCGGGTCAGGCCCCTTCGACGCGCAGCACCGAGGTGATGCCGAGCACCGCCGGCGCGACCGCGAGCGCCTCGACGGTGGCGGCGAGCGCGGCGTCGGTGGCCTCGTGCGTGGCGACCACGAGCGCGGCCGCCCCGTCGGCCTGCTCGCCGAGCGGGGTCTGGCGCACGGTCTCGACGCTCGCGCCGTGGTCGGCGAAGACCTGCGCCACCTGCGCGAGGGCCCCCGGGCGGTCGTGCACCTCCAGGCGCACGTGGTAGCGCGTGAGCGCCTCGCCCATCGGGCGCACGGGCAGGTCGGCGTGGGCGGACTCCGAGGAGCCCCGGCCGCCGACGACGCGGTGGCGCGCGACGGCGACGAGGTCGCCGAGCACGGCGCTGGCCGTCGGGGCGCCGCCGGCGCCCTGGCCGTAGAACATCAGGGAGCCGGCTCCGCGGGCCTCGACGAAGACGGCGTTGTAGGCCCCGCGCACGCCGGCCAGCGGGTGCTCGCGCGGCACCATCGCGGGGTGCACGCGCACGGACACCCCGGCGCCGGGGCCGTCCACGTCGCCGTCCGGGCCGGACGTGCGCTCGCAGATGGCGAGCAGCTTGACCACCGCGCCGGCCTCCCGCGCCGCCGCCACGTCGCCGGCGGTGACGCCGGTGATGCCCTCGCGGTGGACGTCGGCCGCCCGGACGCGGGTGTGGAAGGCCAGCGAGGCGATGATCGCCGCCTTGGCGGCCGCGTCGAAGCCCTCGACGTCCGCCGTCGGGTCGGCCTCGGCGTAGCCGAGCGCCTGGGCCTCCTGCACGGCCTCGTCGAGGCCCGCGCCGGTGGTGTCCATCTGGTCGAGCACGTAGTTCGTCGTCCCGTTGACGACGCCGAGCACCCGGTCGACGCGGTCGCCGACGAGGGAGTCCCGCAGGGGCCGGACGATGGGGATCGCCCCGGCGACGGCGGCCTCGAAGTAGAGGTCGACGCCGGCGGCGTCCGCGGCCTCGTACAGCCGCGGGCCGTCCTCGGCGAGCAGCGCCTTGTTCGCGGTGACGACGGACGCCCCCGACGCCATGGCCCGCAGGATGAGCGAGCGCGCCGGCTCGATGCCGCCGATCACCTCGACGACGAGGTCCGCGCGCTCCACGAGGGACTCGGCGTCGGTCGTGAAGAGCGCCGGGTCCACCCCCGCGGCGCGCTGGCGGCCGGGCCGCCGCACGGCGACACCCACCAGCTCGAGCCGGGCGCCGCAGCGGGCCGCCAGCTCCTCGGACTGCTCGAGCAGCTCGCGAGCCACCTCCGAGCCGACGACGCCGCAGCCGAGCAGCGCGACGCGCAGCACGCGCTCGTTCACGCGGCACCTCCGCAGGACGGGACCAGGACTCCGGCGGGCACGCCGCCGCGCGCGATCCTCTCGCGGTCCACACCTCGGCCGCGACGCATCTCACCGGGTGGGACCGCTGGCGACGCACGCACGTCAGAGGGAGGCGAGCAGGTGGTCGCGGCGCTTGGCGAGCAGCTCGGGCGACGCCGTGGCGGAGCCGGGGCCCGGGACCTCGGTGCGCAGCCGGCGGTGCACCACCGCGTGCGGGACGCCGCTGCGCGCGGCCACCTGGCCGACGAGGCGGTTGACCTCCCGGCGCAGACCCGCGGTGCTGCGCCACGAGGCCTCCTCGGGCTCCTCCGGGGCGTCCTCGACCGGGGCGTCCGCCCAGAGGTCCTCGTCCTGCGGCCCGCGGGAGGAGGCGATGCGGCGGCGGGTCTCGTCGTCGCGGCTGGCCAGCAGCGCGGCGGTCTGCTCGGGCGTCAGCAGGCCGGGGATGCCGAGGAAGTCCTCCTCCTCGGCGCCGACGGGGGCCATCGGCTCGGCGACGACCGCGCGCCCGCCGTGCAGGACGTGGGCGAACTGGGCGTCGGCCTCGAGCGACTCGTGCTCGCCCGCCCCGCTCGCCTCGCGCTCCGGCGGCGGCAGCAGGTCGAGCGCGTCGTCGGGCGCCTCGGCGGGCGCGGGCACGACGTGCTCGCGCTCGCTCTCGAGCTCGGCCGCGAGCGCCAGCAGGGGCCGCACCGCCGGCAGGAAGACGGTGGCGGACTCCCGCGGGGAGCGGGAGCGGACCACGCGGCCGACGGCCTGGGCGAAGAAGAGCGGCGTGCGGTAGCTCGTCATCCACGCCAGGCACGCCGCGCGCGGCACGTCGACGCCCTCGGAGACCATGCGCACGCAGACGGCCATGCGCTGGGTCCCCGCGGCGAAGTCCTCGATCTTCTTCGAGGCCTTCGGGTCGTCGGAGAGGATCAGCACGGGCGCCGTCCCCGTCACCCGCTTCACGACGTCGGCGTAGGCCCGCGCGTCGTCCTGGTCGCTGGCGAGGACCAGGCCCCCCGCGTCGGGCATGCCGCTCTCGCGCAGGTGGGAGATGCGGTCGTCCATGGCGGCGATGACGTGGGGGACCCAGCCGCCGCGCGGGTCGAGCGCCGTCTTCCACGCCGCGGCCTCGACCGAGCGCGTGCCGGGCTCGGACAGCGACGCGGCGACCACCTCGCCGGCGCTGTTGCGCCAGCGCGAGGTGCCCGTGTACGCCGCGAAGACCACGGGGCGCACGACGGCGTCCGCCAGCGCCTCGCGGTAGCCGTAGGTGTAGTCCGCCCGGCTGCGCAGCTCGCCCCCGCCGACGTCCTCGTAGTGGACGAAGGGGATGCGCTCCCCCGGCTTGGTCCGGAACGGGGTGCCCGTCAGGGACAGGCGGCGGCGCGCCCCCTCGAAGGCCTGCGCGCAGGCGTCGCCCCAGGACAGGCCGTCCCCGGCGTGGTGGACCTCGTCGAGGACGACGAGGGTGCGCTTGGCCGTCGAGCGCGCCGCGTGCAGCGCCGGCTTGCCGGCCACCTGCGCGTAGGTCGTCACGTAGCCCTGGGCGCCCGCCGGCACCGGGCCGACGCTGTTGGGCAGCGACGGGTCGAGCACGACGCCCGCGCGGTCGGCGGCGTCGGCCCACTGGGTGCGCAGGTGGTCGGTCGGGCAGACGACGACGACGCGGTCGACGACGCGGCGCTCGAGCAGCCGCGAGGCCAGGGCGAGCGCGAAGGTCGTCTTGCCGGCGCCCGGCGTGGCCGTGACGAGGAAGTCCTCGCGGCCGGGCTCGGCGTCGTAGAGGTCCAGCGCGGCGCTCTGCCAGGCGCGCAGGGCGCGCGCGGGCGTGCTGGCGCGGCGCTGCGCCCCCTGGGCGGGCACGGCGCGGGAGGTGCGGGTGCTCACGCGGCCGGCGCGCCCCCGGCCGGGGTCGGGGTCGGGGCGCTCACTGCTGGCCGCCGCCGGAGCCGCTGCCGGAGCCGCCGCCCTGGCCGCCGCCGCTGCCCGGGCCGCCGTCGGCGGGCTCGCGCAGGCCCTCGTAGATCTCCTTGCACGCGGGGCAGACGGGGAACTTCTTCGGGTCGCGGCCGGGCACCCAGACCTTGCCGCACAGCGCGGTGACGGGCTCGCCCGACATCGCCGACGTCATGATCTTCTCCTTGCGCACGTAGTGCGCGAAGCGCTCGTGGTCCCCGGGCTCGGAGAGCTGCGGCTGCTCGACGAGCTCGCGCTCGAGGACCGACGTCGTCGAGCGCGAGGGCTCCGTGGACGGGCCGCTGGGGGGCTCGGGCGAGGAGGTGCTCATGGTCGCCGATCGTACGTCGACCGGCGGCCGGGCGCGGCGCCCCACCGCCCGCCCCGGGAGCCCGCCGGCCCCGCGGCGGGTCAGTTGAGGGCGACGTCCTCGGGGAAGCTGGCCAGCAGCGCGAGCCGGCCCGGCTGGCGCCGCAGGACGGCCGCCCAGAGGTCCTCGGGGCGCGGGGTGACCGCGTCGGAGGGCTCGGCGTCCAGCACCATCCAGGAGCCGTCGGCGACCTCGCCCTCGAGCTGCCCGGGGCTCCAGCCCGCGTAGCCCGCGAAGATCCGCAGCCCCGAGGCGGAGCGCGAGACCTCCTCGGGCTCGGCGTCCAGGTCCACGAGCCCCAGCGCGCCGATGATCCGGCGCACCCCGGCGGGCTCGGGCGCGTCCCCGGGGACCACGACGAGGCCGAGCGCGGAGTCCAGGGCCACCGGCCCGCCGCGGAAGAGGCGGGCGGGCTCGGTGACGTGCGCCTGCCACGGCGGCAGCACGGCGTCCACGCGCACCGGCAGGGGGCGGTTGACCACCACGCCCAGCGCCCCCGAGCCGTCGTGGTCGAGCACGAGGACGACGGCGCGCCGGAACTCCCCCTCCGAGAGCGCGGGGGCGGCCACCAGCAGGCGCCCCACGTACCGCTCGTCCGCCACGGGCCCCATCCTCACCCGCCCCGGCGAGCGCTCGCCCGGCGGCCCGCGCGGGGGGCGCCGGGGGTCAGAGCTGGCCGCCGGCGACCGCCCCGGCGGAGGACCCGACGTCCTCCCCCGCCCCGGCCGCGGCCTCGGTGGCCGCGACCACGGGCGAGGGCTCCTCCCCGGCGCCGGCCGCGCGCGCCGCCGCCTCGACGGCGTCCGCCACCACGGTGGCGACGTCGGGGTGGAAGACGCTGGGGACGATGTAGGCCGCGTTCAGCTCGTCGTCGCCCACGACCGCCGCCAGCGCGCGGGCCGCAGCCAGCAGCATGGCCTCGTCGATGGAGTGCGACTGCGCGTCGAGGAGCCCCCGGAAGACGCCGGGGAAGGCCAGCACGTTGTTGATCTGGTTCGCGAAGTCGCTGCGCCCGGTGGCCACGACCGCGGCGTGCGCCGCGGCGGCGGTCGGGTCGACCTCCGGGACGGGGTTGGCCAGGGCGAAGACCACGGAGTCGGGCGCCATCGTCGCGATGTCGTCGCCGGTGAGGATGTTCGGCGCGCTGACGCCGATGAAGACGTCCGCGCCCGCCATCGCGTCCTTGAGGGTGCCCGTCAGCCCGCGCGGGTTCGTGTTCTCCGCCGTCCACCGGGACGAGGGGTGCAGGCCCGGACGGCCCGAGTGCACGACGCCGTCGATGTCGGCCACGACGACGTCGCGGGCCCCCGCGGCCAGCAGCAGCTTGAGCACCGCCGTGCCCGCCGCGCCCGCGCCGGACATGACGACGCGGACCTCCCCCAGCTCCTTGCCGACGACCTTGAGGGCGTTGAGCAGCGCCGCGGTGCAGACGATGGCGGTGCCGTGCTGGTCGTCGTGGAAGACGGGGATGTCCAGCTCCTCGCGCAGCCGGTCCTCGATCTCGAAGCACCGCGGCGCGGCGATGTCCTCGAGGTTGATGCCCGCGAAGACCGGCGCGATGGCCTTGACCGCGGTGATGATCTCCTCGGTGTCGGTCGTGTCGAGGCAGATCGGGAACGCGTCGATGCCGCCGAAGCGCTTGAACAGGGCCGCCTTGCCCTCCATCACCGGCAGCGCGGCCAGCGGGCCGATGTCGCCGAGGCCCAGGACCGCGGTGCCGTCCGTGACGACGGCGACCGTGTTGCGCTTGATGGTCAGCCGCCGGGCGTCCGCGGGCTCCTTCGCGATCGCCTCGCAGACCCGGGCGACGCCGGGGGTGTAGATGAGCGAGAGGTCGTCGCGCGTGCGGATCGGCATCTTCGGCTCGACGGAGATCTTGCCGCCGAGGTGGGCCAGGAAGGTCCGGTCGGAGACGCGGCCGATGTCGACGCCGTCGAGCGCGCGGAGGTTCTCGACGATCTCCTCGGCGTGGTCGGTGCCGCGGGTCGCGCAGGTGACGTCGACGCGCACCCGCCCGGCGCCCGACGCGGTGACGTCCAGCGCCGTGACGATGCCCTGCCCGCTCTCGATCGCCGAGGTGAGCTCGCTGACGGCCGTGGGGCGGGCCGGCAGCTCGAGGCGGACGGTGATCGAGTACGACACGCTGGGTGCGGCAGGCATGGCGGCATCCTGCCGCACGGCCGCCGTCCGGGCCCTGGTGCGACACCGGGTCCCCGGCGCCGCGCCTCAGCGGTCGCGCCGGACCGCGGCCAGGAGCTCGGGCGCCCGGTGGTCCAGCAGCGCTCCCCCGCGCCGCACCCCCTCGCGCAGCGCGAGGACGCCCAGCCCCGCGCCCGCGGCGAGCGCCAGCGGCCCCAGCCACGGCTGCAGCGGCGTGAGCGCGCCGAGGAGCACGGCCGGCAGGGCGAGCAGGCCGGTCAGCAGGAAGGTCAGGAGCTGGGCGACCGATCCCGGGAGGGCGGCGCCGCTCGGCTGGGAGAAGGGGCTCTCCCCGGCGGCCTGGGCGGGGTAGGGCCGCACCGCGCTGACCACCGCGGAGACGGCGGTGCCCGCGAGCAGCAGCCCCAGCGCGGCGCCCAGCGCCCCGGCGAGCCGCGCCAGCCCCTCGGGGGCGAGGGCGGCGCCGCCCGCGGCGAGGACGACGCCGACCACCGTGGTGCCCGCGACCACGGGCACGGCCCACAGCAGGAGGGCCGCGCTGCGCCCGGCCCGGTCGTCGACCCCGCGGACCCCGGCCGCCAGGTGCGACCAGAAGGCGGGCCCGTCCAGGGCCACGTCGTTGTGCAGGGCGGCCCCGAGGACGAGCCCGGTGGCCGGGCCGAGGCACCACAGGAAGACCTCGGGGAGGCTCCCGAGCACGGCGAGCAGGGCCAGGACGAGCGGCATCACCAGCGAGCTGGCGGCGGCGACGACGTAGCGGGGGTCGCGCCGCCAGTACCGCAGGCACCGGGACGCGACGGCCCAGCGGACGCCCTCCGGCAGCCGCGAGGCCGACGAGCGGTGGCGGCGCGCCGGCCGCCCCGCCGAGGAGGGGCCCGGCGACTCCAGGCGCCGGGCCAGCACCGCGGCCCAGGCCAGCACGAGGGCGGCGAGCGCCGCGGCGGCGAGCGCGAGGCGGGTGAGCGCGGTGGCCCACGCGCCCGCCGCGGCGTCGGCCGGCGCGGCCCAGGCGAGGCCGAGCGGCGTCCACGCGACGACGTCCAGGGCGCGCCCGGCTCCCTCCAGGTCCAGGGCCGGCAGCAGCTCGCCGACGGAGGCGAGCACGGGCCCGAGCAGCGCGAGCGCGAGGACGCCGACCACGGCCGTGGCCTCGCGCGCGCGGCGGTGGGAGAGCACCCCGGCCGCCGCCGACGTCACCAGGCGCCCCAGCGCGACGGCCGTCAGGACGCCGAGGACGCCGCCGAGGGCCGCGACGAGCGCGAGCGCGGGCGCCGCCGGGCCGCGCAGCCAGGCGAGGGCCGTCCCGACGCCGACGAGCAGGCTGAGCACGCCGGGGACGCCCACCAGGGCGCCGAGCAGCAGCCCGACCGCGAGGGTGCGCGGGGGCACCGACAGCGTCGCGAAGCGCGCCGGGTCCAGCGACGGGTCGACGCCGAAGGCCAGCACCGGGACGAGCGTCCAGCCGACGACGAGCAGCGTCCCGCCGACCACCACGACCGCGCGCGCCACCTCCACGGGGGCCCCGGACAGGGCCGCGAGGCCGGTCAGCGCGCCCGCGACGAGGCCGAGGCCCCAGAGGCCGCCGAGCACCAGGACGACGACGCGCCAGGTGTCGCGGCGCAGGGCGCCCCGCCACAGGGCCAGGCGCAGCCTCAGGAGGACCGCAACCACGCGAGTCCCTCCCCCAGGTGGCTCGTCCCGCCGGCCAGCTCGACGAAGCGCTCCTCGAGCGTGCCGCCGCCCCGCACCTCCTCCAGCGTCCCCTCGGCCAGCACCCGGCCGCCGGCGACGACGACGACGCGGTCGCACAGGCGCTCGACGAGCTCCATGACGTGGCTCGAGAGCACGACCGTCCCCCCGCCCGCGCGGAAGCGGGCGAGGACCTCGCGGATGGCGGCGGCCGAGACGGGGTCGACCGCCTCGAACGGCTCGTCGAGCACGAGCAGCCGGGGAGCGTGGACGAGGGCGCACGCCAGGGCGACCTTCTTCGTCATCCCGGCGGAGTAGTCCACGACGAGCTCCTCGCCCTGGGCGGCGAGCCCGAGGACCGCCAGCAGCTCGTCGGCGCGCGCGGACGCGACGTCGCGCCGCAGCCCGTGCAGCTGCCCGGTCGTGCGCACGAGCTCGCGCCCCGAGAGGCGGTCGAACAGGCGCAGGCCGTCGGGCAGGACGCCCACGAGCCGCTTGGCGGCCACCGGGTCGGACCACACGTCGCGCCCCAGCACGCGGGCGGTGCCGCCGTCCGGGCGCAGCAGGCCGGTCGCCATCGACAGGGTCGTCGTCTTGCCCGCGCCGTTGGGCCCGACGAGCCCGGTGACCGAGCCGACGGGCACCACGAGGTCCACCCCGTCGACCGCCGTGCGGCCCCCGAAGCGCTTGACGAGCCGTCGCAGCTCCAGGGCGGGTCCGCCCGTCTGCTCCGCTGCACCGCTCTCCCCCACGGCCGAGGACGCTAGCGCCGCTCGCCGGACGCAGGGGTGAGGTGCTCCCGAGCGGACGGGGCCGGGAGCGCGGCAGGCACGTCAGGCCGGCGCCCGGAACCCCGCGGCACCGGCCCCCCGGGCGCCGAGCCAGTGCCGGAGCGCACCCGGCCCCGTCCGCGGACGCGACGACGCCCCGGTCGCAGGACTCAGGCGCGCGCGTACTGCGGCGGGCGCGCCACCTGACCGCCCAGCTCGCGCGCGGCGCGCTGCGGCCAGCGGGGGTCGCGCAGCAGCTCGCGGGCCAGCAGCACGACGTCGGCCTGGCCCTGCGCGACGACCTGCGCGGCCTGCGCCGGGTCGGTGATCATGCCGACGGCCCCGGTGGCGACGCCGGCGCCGCGGCGCACCGCCTCGGCGTGGGGCACCTGGTAGCCCGGTGCCACGGGGATGCTGGCCGCGGGCGAGTTGCCGCCCGTGGAGACGTCGACGAGGTCGACGCCGTGCTCGCGCAGCCACCCCGACACCGTGACGACCTCGTCCAGCTGCAGGCCGCCGTCGGTCCAGTCCGTCGCCGAGACGCGCACGACGACGGGCTTGCCCTGCGGCCAGACGGCCCGGACGGCGTCGACGACCTCGAGCAGCAGGCGCGCGCGCCCGGCGAGGTCGCCGCCGTGGGAGTCCTCGCGCCGGTTGGACAGCGGGGACAGGAACTGGTGCAGCAGGTACCCGTGCGCGGCGTGCACCTCGACGACGTCGAAGCCCGCCTCGTCGGCGCGCCGCGCGGCGGCCGCGAAGTCCTCCACCACCCGGCGCAGGCCCTCGGCGTCCAGCGCGCGGGGCTCGGCGTAGCGGCCGAAGGCCTCGGCGCTCGGCCCGACGGTCTCCCAGCCGCCCTCGGCGGCGGGCACGCTCCCCGTCCCGGCGGCCTCGAACGGCCGGTAGGTCGAGGCCTTGCGGCCCGCGTGCGCCAGCTGGACGCCCGCGCGCGAGCCCTGCGCGTGGAGGAAGGCGACGACGCGCGCCCAGGCCCGCGCCTGCTCGTCGGTCCAGATGCCGGCGTCCTCGGGGGAGATCCGCCCCTCGGGGCTGACCGCGGCGGCCTCGGTGAGCACGAGCCCGGCGCCGCCGAGGGCGAAGGAGCCCAGGTGCACGAGGTGCCAGTCGTGGACGAGGCCGGGCGCACCCACCGGGTCGCAGGAGTACTGGCACATCGGCGAGACCCAGATCCGGTTCGGGATCTCGACGTCGCGCAGCTGGAGGGGGTCGAAGAGCGTGGTCACACCGGCCCAACCCGCCGCCCGCGCCCCCGCTTCCCGCGCGGGCACCACCCCTGCTCCTCACGCGGGCAGCAGTGCGGCGCGGCCCCAGGACGCGCACCCGGCCACCGAGGCGCGCGTCCGCGGCGCCGCCGAGAACAGGGACGTACGTCCCTCTTGTCCGGACCGGCCGCTCGGGAGCAGGATGCGCCGGCAGCAGCGCCCGCCCGCTCGGGCGGGGCGGTCGAGGACGACCACGACGGAGGAGCCATGACGGCGCACCGGGAGCACGCACGCGTCGGACCCGTCCTGCGGGCGGTGGCGGCCCCGGTCCTCGCGCTGGGCCTCGTCACGGCTCCCGCGGCCGCGGCGCCGGCCGCCGGGTCGGCGGACGAGCCGCAGGTGCGCCTGGAGGTGGTCTCCAGCCGGCCGGACGCCGTCACCGGCGGTGAGGCGCTCGTGCGCGTCGACCTCCCGCCGGGGGTGCGGCCGCGCTCGCTCGAGGTGCGCCGGGACGGGGAGGACGTCACCGCCGAGTTCCAGCGCTCGCGCAGCGGCGGGCTGCTCGCCCTGATCGACGGCCTGGAGCCCGGCCGGCACGTCCTCGAGGCGTCGGCGACGCGCGCGGCGACGGCGCACCTGGACGTGCTCGCCCACCCGAGCACCGGGCCGGTCCTCTCCGGGCCGCACGAGGAGCCCTTCGCCTGCGAGACCGAGGAGTTCCGGACGGTCGCGGGCGACCGCCTCGGGGCGCCGCTCGACGAGGACTGCACGGTGGCGACCCGCGTCGACTGGGTCTACCGGACCACCGCCGGGCAGTTCGCGCCCCTGCCGAGCACGCGGAGGCTGCCCGCGGACGTCGCGACGACGACGACGCTGGACGGCGCCGACGTCCCCTACGTCGTGCGGGTGCAGACGGGCACCGCCAACCGCGGCGTCTACGAGATCGCGGCGCTCGACGACCCGCGCGACGGTCGGGACCCGAGCCCGCTCCGCGCGGACCCGGGGTGGACCGGCCGGGCCGTCTACACGCTCGGGGGCGGCTGCCGCGGCGGCTGGTACCGGCAGGGGTCGTCCACGGGCGGGGTCCTCGTCGACGAGATGCTCTCGCGCGGCATGGCCGTGGTGTCGAGCTCGCTCAACGTCTTCGGCCACAACTGCAACGACCTGCTCACCTCCGAGACCATCAGCCTGACCAAGGAGGTGCTCGTCGAGACCCACGGGGAGCTGCGCTACCTCGTGGGCTGGGGGTGCTCCGGCGGCAGCTACCAGGCGCTGCAGGCCGCCGACGCCTACCCGGGCCTGCTCGACGGCGTCGTCGTCGGGTGCACCTTCCCCGAGGTCGGCCAGGCGACCTCGCAGAAGCTGGCCGACGCGAGGCTGCTCGACCACTACGCCCGCACCACCGCGCCCGGGGCCCTGTCCGGCGAGCAGCTGCGAGCGGTCTCCGGCTTCGGCGTCCTGGAGGCGGTGGCGTCCCAGAGCGCCGGCGCCGCGCGCCTCGACCCCGACGCCGAGTTCGACGCCTCGGTCCCGCCGGAGGCGCGCTACGACGCCGAGACCAACCCCGGCGGCGCCCGCGCGACCGTCTGGGACCACGCGCGCAACGCCTACGGCGTCGACCCCGCCACCGGCTTCGCCCGCCGCCCGCTGGACAACGTCGGGGTCCAGTACGGCCTGGGGGCGCTGGCCGACGGGACCCTCACGACGGCGCAGTTCCTCGACCTCAACGAGCGCGTCGGCGGCCTCGACGTCGACGGCCGGGTCGTGCCCGAGCGGATGCGCGCGGACCCGGCCGCGCGCGAGGCCGCCTACCGGACGGGCCGGGTCCTCGACGGGGGCGCCGGTCTCGCGCAGGTGCCGATCATCGACTACCGGGCCTACACCGACGACCTCCCCTCCGGCGACATCCACATGCGCTACCACTCGTTCTCGCTGCGCGAGCGGCTCCTCGAGGCGAACGGCGACGCGGACAACCTCGTGATGCTCGTGGAGGACGACACCTACGGGCTGTTCGACCTGCGCAGCCCGCTGCTGCAGGAGTCGCTGCTCGCCATGGACGAGTGGCTCCTGGCCGTGGCGGCGGACCGCAGCGGGAGGGACCCCCACGACGTCGTCGTGGAGGCGAGGCCGGACGGCCTCGTCGACGCCTGCGTCGCGCCCGACGGCCGCCGCCTGGAGGAGGAGCAGCGCTACCGCGAGGGCGCGTGCGACGAGCTCTTCCCCTCCTACGCCTCGCCGCGGATCGTCGCGGGCGGTCCGCTGGCGAGCGACGTCGTGACCTGCGCGCTGCGCGAGCCGGCGCGGGAGGAGTACCCGGCGATGGACGACGCCGCCTGGGCGCGGCTGCAGGAGGTCTTCCCCGACGGCGTGTGCGACTGGTCCTCCCCGGGCGCGGGCGAGGTCGGCCTGGACGCCCCGTGGCTGCGCTTCACGGCCCCGGGGGTGTGGGCGCCCCTGTCGGCGACGGGCGCCGGCCGCTAGCTGGAGGCCGCGGCGGACGGCGCCTCCTCCTGCCCGCCGGGCATCGGGTGGTCCACGCCGCCGTGGGGCCAGCGCCAGCCGCTGATCTCGGTCGGGTCCTCGCCGTGGAGGTAGGCGAACTCGCGGGCGCGCCGGCGGGCGTCCAGCAGCCGCTGGCGCAGGGCCGCGTACCGGGGCGCCATGCCGGGCACGTGGTCGAGGACGTCGACGGCCAGCTGGAAGCGGTCCATCCGGTTCGCGGAGACCATGTCGAAGGGGGTGGTCGTGGTGCCCTCCTCGATGAAGCCCCGCACGTGGAAGCTCGCGTGGTTCGCCCGCTCGTACGTGAGGCGGTGCACGAGCGCCGGGTAGCCGTGGAAGGCGAAGACGACCGGCTTGTCCTTCGTGAAGACCGTCTCGAACTCGGTGTCGGACAGCCCGTGCGGGTGCTCGCGGTCGCTCTGCAGCCGCATGAGGTCGACGACGTTGACGAAGCGCACCCGCACCTCGGGCAGGTGCGTGCGCACGAGGTCGACGGCGGCGAGCGCCTCCAGGGTCGGCACGTCCCCGGCCGCGGCGACGACGACGTCGGGCTCGCGCCCCTCGTCGTCGCTCGCCCAGTCCCAGATCCCGAGCCCGCGGGCGCAGTGCTCGACCGCCTCCTGCACCGGCAGGTAGTCGTGGACCATCTGCTTCCCGGCGACGACCACGTTGATGTAGTGCCGGCTGCGCAGGCAGTGGTCCATCGTCGACAGCAGCGTGTTGGCGTCCGGCGGCAGGTAGATCCGCGTGATCTCCGCCTTCTTGGTGGCCACGTGGTCGAGGAAGCCCGGGTCCTGGTGGGAGAAGCCGTTGTGGTCCTGTCGCCACACGTGGCTGGAGAGCAGGTAGTTCAGCGAGGGCAGCGGCTCCCGCCACGGCAGCTGCCGCGTCACCTTCAGCCACTTGGCGTGCTGGTTGACCATCGAGTCGACGATGTGGACGAAGGCCTCGTAGCTCGTGAGCACGCCGTGGCGCCCGGTGAGCAGGTAGCCCTCCAGCCACCCCTGGACGAGGTGCTCGGACAGGACCTCCATCACCCGGCCCGAGGGGCGCATCCGGTCGTCGTCGGGGTGCCCCTCCTCGGCCCACGCGCGTCCCACGGCCTCGACGACGGCCTGCAGCCGGTTGCTGGCCACCTCGTCGGGACCGAAGAGGCGGAAGGTCGTCGTGTTGTCCAGGGCCACCCGGGCGAGCCAGTCCCCCAGCACCGTCGTCGGGGAGTGCATCGTCTCGCCCGGGCCGCGGACCTCCACCGCGTGGTCGCGGAAGTCGGTCAGGCGCAGCGGCCGCGAGACCGACCCGCCGTTGGTGCGCGGGTTGGCGCTCATGCGGCGCTCCGGCCGCGGCACGAGGTCCAGCAGGTCCTGCTGCGGCGTCCCGTCCTCCGTGAAGAGCTCCTCGGGGCGGTAGGAGCGCATCCACTCCTCGAGCCGGCGGCGGGCGTCGTCGTCGCCGCGCACCTCCGAGATGGGCACCTGGTGGGAGCGCCAGGTCCCCTCGACGCGCTTCCCGCCCTCCTCGGCCGGCCCGGTCCAGCCCTTCGGGGTCCGCAGCACGAGCAGCGGCCAGCGGGGCACGTCGGCCGCGTCCTCGACCTCCCCGGTGGGCGCGCCCTCCCGCCGGGCGCGGGCCTGGATGGCGGCGATGCCGTCGAGGCACTCGTCGAGCGCGGCGGCCAGGCGGCGGTGGACGTCGGCGGGGCCCTCCCCCTCCAGCGGCCCCTCGACGACGACGGGCGCGTAGCCGCGGCCGCCGAGGTGGGCCACGAGGTCGGCGTCCGAGAGCCGCGCCAGCGTGGTCGGGTTGGCGATCTTCCAGCCGTTCAGGTGCAGGACCGGCAGCACGGCTCCGTCGCGGGCGGCGTCGACGAAGGCGACGGACTGCCAGGAGCCGGCGAGCGGACCGGTCTCGGCCTCCCCGTCGCCGATGACGCAGAAGACGACGAGGTCGGGGTCGTCGAAGGCCGCGCCGTGCGCGTGGGAGAGGGAGTAGCCGAGCTCGCCGCCCTCGTGGATCGACCCGGGCACGTCGGCGGCGACGTGGCTGGGGATGCCGCCGGGGAAGCTGAACTGGCGGAACAGCTTCCCCATCCCCGCCAGGTCGCGCGTGACGTCGGGGTAGACGTCGGTCCACGTGCCCTCGAGCCAGGTGCTGGCCACGACCGCCGGGCCGCCGTGCCCGGGCCCGGTGACGAACAGCGCCTCGAGGTCGCGCTCGCGGATGCAGCGGTTGGCGTGCGCCCACAGCAGGTTCAGCCCCGGGGTCGTGCCCCAGTGGCCCAGCAGCCGCGGCTTGGTGCTCTCCGCGGCCAGCGGCCGGCTCAGCAGCGGGTCGTCGCCCATGAGGTAGATCTGCCCGACCGCCAGGTAGTTGGCCGCCCGCCACCAGCGGTCCAGCCCCTCCACCTCGGCGTCGTCCAGCACCCGGCCCGTCGTCCCGCGCTCCGCCATGGGCCCAGGGTGGCGCCGCACGCCCCCCGCCGCCCGCTCACCACGGCGGGCCGCCGAGCGCCCACCGGGCAGCCCCCGCGCGCCGCTCGTACCGTCGAGAGCGCCGGGAGCCCGCACCTGCAGGGCTCCCGGGACCCACCACCGGAGGTACCAGCTGTGCGAGCACTCGTCTACAACGGCCCCAAGGACGTCTCGGTCGTCGACGTCCCCGACGCGAGGGTCGAGGTCCCGACGGACGCCGTCGTGAGGATCACGACCACGAACATCTGCGGGTCCGACCTGCACATGTACGAGGGCCGGACCGACATCGAGACCGGCCGGATCTTCGGCCACGAGAACATGGGCGTGGTCGAGGAGGTCGGCTCCGGCGTCACGCGCCTGAAGAAGGGCGACCGCGTCTCCCTGCCCTTCAACATCGCCTGCGGCCACTGCCGCAACTGCATGCGGGGCCGGACGGCCTTCTGCCTCGAGACCAACCCCGGCACCGCCGGGGCGGCCTTCGGCTTCGCCGACATGGGCCCCTACCAGGGCGGCCAGGCCGAGCTCCTGCGGGTGCCCTTCGCCGACTTCAACGCGCTCCACCTGCCCGAGGGCACCGAGCACGAGGCCGACTTCACGATGCTGTCGGATGTCTTCCCGACCGGTTGGCACGGCGTGCAGCTGTCCGGCATGGAGCCCGGCGACTCGGTCGTCGTCATGGGCGCCGGCCCCGTCGGCCTCATGGCCGCCCTGTCGGCCCAGGTCCGCGGCGCCAGCGCGGTCTACGTCGTCGACCGCGCCCCCGACCGGCTCGCGCTGGCCGAGAAGATGGGTGCGGTGGCCGTGGACGACAGCAAGGGCGACCCGGTCGAGCAGATCATGGAGCTCACCGACGGCGTCGGCACCGACCGCGGCGTCGAGGCGGTCGGCTGGCAGGCGCACGACCACACCGGCGCCGAGAAGCCGGGCACGACGATCGAGACGCTCGTGCAGTCGGTCCGTGCGACCGGCGGCATCGGCGTCGTGGGCGTCTTCGTGCCGCAGGACCCGGGCGCTGCCACGGAGGAGGCGAAGGAGGGGCGCTTCGCCTTCCCCTACGGCGACTTCTGGTTCAAGGGCCTGTCGATGGCCACCGGCCAGGCCAACGTCAAGGCCTACAACCGCCAGCTGCGCGACCTGATCATCGCCGGCAAGGCCTCCCCCGGCAGCATCGTCAGCCACGACCTGGCCCTCGACGAGGCGCCGGACGCCTACCGGAACTTCGACGACCGCACCGACGGGTGGACCAAGGTCCTCCTGCACCCCTGACCCGCAGCCCGTCGCCGGGCGTCCCCCGTCCGCGGTGCGGACGCCCGGCACGCGCCGGACAGCGGTGTGCCCCACCCTGTCCCCGTGACCTCACCTCCCGCCACGCGTGACGACGACACCCGCCTCAAGCGCGGTGTGACCGGACCCCTGCTCCTGCTGTTCATCCTCGGCGACGTCCTGGGCGCGGGGGTGTACGCCCTCGTCGGCGTGATCGGGGAGCAGGTCGGGGGCGCCGTGTGGATCCCCCTGCTCGTGGCGCTGGGCATGTCGCTGCTGACGGCGGCGTCCTACGCCGAGCTCGTCACCAAGTACCCGCGCGCCGGCGGGGCGGCCGTCTTCGCCCAGCGCGCTTACGGCCGGCCCTTCATCTCCTTCCTCGTGGGCTGGTCGATGCTCGCGGCGGGCGTCACCAGCGCCGCGGGGCTGGCCATCGCCTTCGGGGGGGACTACCTGAGCCCGTTCCTCGACGCGCCGCCCGTGCTGGTGGCCGTGGTCTTCCTCGCCCTGATCGCGGCCCTCAACGCCCGCGGCATCAAGGAGTCGCTGGGCGCCAACGTCGGCATGACCGTCGTCGAGGTCGGCGGCCTGGTGCTCGTCGTCGTCCTCGGCGCCGTCGTGCTCGGGCGCGGGGACGGCGACCTCGGTCGCGCGCTCGAGCTGCGGCCCGACGTCTCGCCCTGGGCCGCCGTGCTCGGCGCGGCGCTGCTCGCCTTCTACTCCTTCGTCGGCTTCGAGACCTCCGCCAACCTCGCCGAGGAGGTCCGCGACGTCCGGCGCACGTACCCCCGGGCGCTCTTCGGGTCGCTGCTGATCGCCGGCGTCGTCTACGTCCTCGTCGCGCTCGCCGCCGTGACGGTCCTGCCCTCGGACGAGCTCGCCAGCACCAGCGGCCCGCTCCTGGCCGTCGTGGACGCCGCCGACGCGGGCGTGCCGTCCTGGCTCTTCGGCCTCATCGCCCTGATCGCCGTCGCCAACGGGGCGCTGCTCACGATGATCATGGCGAGCCGGCTCGTGTACGGCATGGCCCGGGAGGGCCTCCTGCCCGCCGTGCTCGGCCGCACGCTGCCCAACCGCCAGACCCCGTGGGCGGCCATCGTCGTGACGACCGCCCTGGCGATGGGGCTGGCCCTGGTCGGCAGCCTCGAGACCCTCGCCAGCACGGTGGTGCTGCTGCTCCTCGTCGTCTTCACCAGCACGAACCTCGCCGTCCTCGTCCTGCGGGAGGACGAGGTGGCGCACGACCACTTCCGCGCCCCTCGCGCGCTGCCCGTCCTCGCCCTCGTCTCCTGCGCCGTCCTCTTCGCGCAGCAGCCGCTCGAGAACTGGCTCATCGGCGGCCTGCTGCTCGGAGTCGGCGCGGTGGTGCACCTGCTCACCCGCTCCCGCAGCGAGCGGACGGCGAGGACCTCGTGAGCCGCTCGGCCGTGCTCACCGCCGTCGGGGTCGTCCTCGTGCTGCTCGGGGTGCTGTTCACCCTGCAGGGCGTCGGGGTCGTGGGCGGCAGCCCGATGACCGGGAGCTCGTTCTGGGCCACCGCCGGGCCGATCATCGCGCTCGTGGGCCTCTACCTCGTGGTCCTCCGGAAGGTCGGGCGGCGCCGCTAGCGTCGAGCGCGTGGACGTCCCGCCCCCGCACCGCTACCGGTCCTCCGACGAGGACGGCGCGCGCTGGGGCGCGGTCCCTCTGCGCCCGGGCGACGTCGTCGTGAGCACCCGCTCCAAGCACGGGACCACCTGGGTGCAGGCGGTCTGCCTGCACCTCCTGCACGGACCGGGGCCCCTGCCGAGCCCGCTGCCCGTCCTCGCGCCGTGGGTCGACCACCTCGTGGAGCCCCTCGAGGAGCTGGCGGCGCGGCTCGCGGCGCAGGAGCACCGACGCGTGCTGAAGACGCACAGCCCGCTCGACGGGGTCCCGCTCGTCGAGGGCGTCACCTACGTCGTCGCCGCGCGCCACCCGCTCGACGCCGCCGTCTCCCTGTTCCACCAGGGGGCCAACCTCGACCGGGCCGCGCTCGCGCGGCTCACCGGCGCCCCTCCCGCCCCGCCGCGGGCCCGACCGGCGCTGGAGGACTGGCTCGCGCGCTGGGTCGAGGACGACCCCGACCCGCGCGAGGCCCTGGACTCCCTCCCCGGCGTCGCGCACCACCTGCGCGACGCCCGGGGCCGGCGCGGCGGTCCGCACGACGTCGTCCTCGTGCACTACGCGGACCTGCTCGCCGACCTGCCCGGCCAGGTCCGGCGCCTCGCCGAGCACCTGGGCCTGGCCGCGTCCGACGAGCGCGTCGCCGCCGTGGCGGCGGCGACGACGTTCGCCGCGATGCGCGGGCGCGCCGACGAGCTGGCCCCCGACGCCGGTGTCCTGCTCGACCGCCGGGCCTTCTTCCGCGGCGGGCGGTCGGGCGACGGCGACCGGGTCGCCCCATCCGGAGTGCGCGAGCGCTACGCCGAGCGCGCCCGGGACCTCTTCCCGGACGACCTCTCCGCCTGGCTCCACCGCTGACCCGCTGACCCGCCGGCCCATCACGGGCGAGTCGTCGCCCGTCCGCCCTCCTCAGCGCCGCGGAGGGACGGGGTGGCGCTCCAGGTCCGCCGCCGCGACGACGTCGTCGTGCTCCTCGCGGGCCTGCGCCAGCAGCGGCCCGACGTCGGGGTAGCGCGAGGAGAAGTGGGTGAGCACGAGCCGCCGCGCGCCCGCCTCCCGGGCGAGCCGGCCCGCCTGCCGCGCGGTGAGGTGGCCGTACGGCGCCGCGAGGTGCTCCTCGGCGTCGGCGAAGGTGGCCTCGCACAGCAGCAGGTCGGCCCCGGCCGCCGCGCGCAGCGCCCCCTCGCACCAGCGCGTGTCCTCGACCACGGCCACCACCTGCCCGCGACGCGGCGCGCTCACGTCCTCCAGGTGCACGACGCCGCCCGGCACCTCCAGCCGCCCCTCGCGCTGCAGCGCGCCCACGGCGGGGCCGGTGACCCCGCGGTCGGCGAGGGCGGCCGGCAGCATCCGCCGACCGTCCGGCTCGACCAGCCGGTAGCCGCACGCCGGGACGCGGTGGTCCAGGGCCACGGCGTGCAGGACGGCGCCCCCGACGCGCAGCAGGCTTCCGTCCGGCCCGCGCACCGGGCCGTCGCCGTCCACGGGGCACGGGACGGCGAGCGCGCCCGCGTGCGCCGCCGCGCCGAGCAGGTGCGCGACGAGCGGGGCGGCCGGCGCCGGGAAGACGAGCGGCACCGGCGTCGTCGCGCCGTCCATCGCCCGCCGCTGCAGGACGCCGGGCAGGCCGAGCACGTGGTCGCCGTGCTCGTGCGTCAGGGCGATGACGTCGACGTCGGAGGCCGAGACGCCCGCGAGCAGCATCTGCCGCTGCGTCCCCTCCCCCGGGTCGACGAGCAGGCCCTCGCCGTCCCAGCGCAGCAGGTGCCCGGAGTGGCCGCGCGTCCGCGTCGGCACCGCCGACGACGTCCCGAGGACGACGAGCTCGCGGGCCGGCACGGCGCCGACGCTAGGCGAGCGACGCGTCCCGCGCACGGTCCGCGGGCGTCCTGGGCGCCTTGCGCGGTACGCCTGCCGCGGGCACCCCCCACCTGGGAGGCTCGCGGGCGGACGGGAGCGGGGGGTCGGGTGGGCGAGGCGATCAGGGGCTCGGCGGGCGGGACGCCTCCGGGCGAGCTGTCTGCGGGCGGACGGGCGCGCACGGCGTCTCCCGCGCACGTCGTGCTCGTCGTCGTCGTCCTCGTCGGCCTCCCGACGGCCGTCGTGCTGGGCCTCGTCGGCGGTGTGCTCGCGGTCCGGGGGATGGCCCTGCTCACCGTCGTCGGGATGGCGATGGTCGTCGCGTGCGCCGGCGCGCTGGCCGTGACCCGCCGCCGGCGCCGCGCCGCGGCGACGGCCCTCGTCCTGGCGGTGGGCACCTGGGCGGCAGCCGCCGTGCTGGCCGTCTTCGAGGAGGAGCCCCCCACCGCGCTGCCCACCGAGCACGAGTGGCTCTTCGTGGCGTCGCTGCTGGCCTTCGCCGCCACCGTCCGGCTCGACGTGGTCGCCCCGCCCGACGTGCGGACCTCCCCCACCCACCGCCTCCGCTGGTGGTCCGTGCTCGTCGCCGAGACCGTGGTCGTGGTCGGCGGCGTCACGAGCGCCGTGGGCGGCCTGCTCGCCAACCCGCTCGTCACCGGCCACCTCTCGCCGCGCGTCGCCGTGGGCGCCGTCTACCCCGCGGTCTGGGCAGCGCTGGTCGTCCTCGTGCTCGTGCAGGTCCGGCGAGCGGGAGCACGACCCTCCGCGGGGACGTGGCTGGTCGCCGCGGGGCTCGGGGCCCTGGCGGTGCTCGACGCCCTGCTCGTGTCGGGCTGGCTCGAGGGGGACGTCGTCGTCGCCCTCCACCACACCGCGTACGGCGTCGCCCTGGCGACGGTCGTGAGCGGCTTCGCCGCGACGAGGACCCCGCTCGTGACGGGCGACCGGTGGCGCTCACGCACCCCCGTCGTGGCCGCCGCCGTGGCGGCCCTGGCCCTGCTCGTCGTCCGGCCCGCCCTCCCCGGCCCGGCGGGTCCCCTCCTCGCCGGTGCGGCGGTCACGACGCTCGGTGCGGCCGTGCTCCTGCTCACCCTCGCGCTGGGACAGGCCCGCGAGGCCGCCGACGCCCACCGGCTCGCGCGCACCGACGAGCTCACGGGCCTGCTCAACCGGCGCGGGCTGCGGGAGGCGCTGTGCACCCGTGGCGGGCACGGCGACACGGCCGAGCTCCTCCTGCTGGACCTCGACGGCTTCAAGCTCGTCAACGACCGGCACGGCCACCACGCCGGTGACCACGTGCTCGTCGCCGTGGGCCAGCGGTTGTGCGCCGTCCTCGGCGAGGACGCCGTCGTCTCCAGGCTCGGTGGTGACGAGTTCGCCGCTGTCCTCCCCTCCGGACGCGACGACGCGGACCCGTCCGACCTCGTCGAGGCCCTCGCGCGCGCGCTGCGCGCCCCGGTCCGCCTGCCGGACGGGCGGTCGGTCGTCGTGGGCGCCTCGATCGGCCTGGCACCCGTCACGGGGAGGACCGACGACGCGGTCGACGGCGCGCTGAGGGCAGCCGACCGGGCCATGTACGCCCGCAAGCAGGGGCGGCTCCGCGCACCGGTCGCCCTCCCCCCGCCGGCCGCGCCCGCACGCCCGGCCGCGGGGAGGTCAGCCGGCGAGCTGCACCGGTGATCGGCGTGGTCCACCACCGCGCCTGCGGGCCGAGGGGCTCCGCGCCCCGGTCCCGGTGGGCTCAGCCGCCGTCCGAGCCCGGCGGCAGGACGCCCGCGGCGAGGCGCCGCCGCTCCGACTCCGCCCGCGCCGCCGCCAGGTCGCCGGCGGAGCGCAGCAGGTGGGTGAGGCTGCCCGCGCTGTCGGCCCGGGCGGCGCGGGCGAGCTCGTCGAGCAGCTCCTGGAGGGCGCCTCCGCGCTCGCCGTGGTGGACGAGCCGCGCGACGTCGTTGACCGTGCTGCGGACGTCGCGCAGCAGCTCCGGGGCCTCGCGGACCAGGTAGCCGAGCAGGAGGACGACGTCGACGGGCAGCCGCACGAGGACCACCAGCGCGCGCAGCAGGTCCAGCGGCAGGCGGACCACCTCGACGAGGGTCGCCACCAGCCCGAGCCGCGTCCGGGGCGGGGCGCCGGACGGGCCGTACGGGTCGTCCGCGGTGGTCCTGTCGTCGGCGGTGGTCGTGTCGTCGGCCATCGGGTGCTCCTCGTGCCCTCGGGTCCGCCCACCGGGACGGGAGGCGCACCCTGCCTACCGCACGGGCGCCCGCCGCACGAGGTGGGCGCACGACGAGAGGCCCACCCCTGGTGGGGTGGGCCTCTCGGTGTCGCACGGGCCGCCGCCTCGCAGCGGTGGCCCCAGGGGTGGAGGTGCCGGGAATCGAACCCGGGTCCGTCGTCGCATCACCAGGGCTTCTCCGGGTGCAGCCTGCTCGGGAGTTTCTCGGCCCCAGCGATCGCGCAGGCGCGCCGCTGACCCAGGCCCAGCCATCTGGATGTCGGAGCGGCCCCGATGGCGAGGACCGCACCCAGTGGCTCTCTAGCTGACGCCGGTTACTGAGTCGAGAGCACTCTCAGACCGACGGACCTCTACTCCTCGCTCAGGCGGCGAGGGCGAAGTCGGTGCGCTTGGAATCGGCACCTATAGGTTTGCAAGGAGCATCAACGAGTTGACCTTGCATCCTCGACCCGCTTCCCCTGGTTCAGAGAACGACGTCGAAACCTGTCACCCCCCTGTGGAGTTGTCCCCGGCCGCCCGCCGCTCTCGCGCCGCGCCACCGGTCCAGCCGGACCCGGTCCCCCGGGTGCCCGCTGGGCTCTCCGACTGTACTGCGCACAACGGCTCCCGGTCACCCCGGATTCCCGGCCACCACCCGGGCAGCCCTCGGCGACGCCGGGCCGGCGGGGGCGACGTAGCGTCGGAGGATGAGCCCCGCACCGAGCCGCCAGTGGTCCCTCGCCGCCCGCCCCCAGGGCGAGCCCGCCCGCACCGACGTCCGCCTCGACGAGGTGCAGGTCCCGGACCCGGGGCCGGGCGAGGTGCGCGTGCGCAACACGTGGCTGTCCGTCGACCCCTACATGCGCGGCCGGATGGACGACCGGCCCTCCTACGTGCCGCCGTTCGCGATCGGCGAGCCGATGACGGGCGGCGCCGTCGGCGTGGTCGAGCTGGTGGGCGACGGCGTCGAGGGCGTCTCCGAGGGCGACGTCGTCCTCCACGACCGCGGCTGGCGCGAGCGCGCCGTGCTGCCCGCCGGCGCCGTCCGGGTCGTCGACGCCGACCTCGCCCCGGCGCAGGCGTACCTCGGGGTCCTCGGCACGACGGGCCTGACCGCCTACGTCGGCGTCCTGGACGTCGCGCAGATGCGGGAGGGCGACGTCGTGCTCGTCTCGGGGGCGGCGGGCGCCGTCGGGTCCGTGGCCGGTCAGGTGGCGCGGCTCAAGGGCGCCGGCGCGGTCGTCGGCACCGCCGGCGGGGAGGAGAAGGTGCGCTGGCTGCTCGCCGAGGCCGGCTTCACCGACGCCGCGGACCACCGCAGCGCCGGGGCAGGCGAGCTGCTGGGCCGCCTGCTGCCCGAGGGCGCCGACGTCTACTTCGACAACGTCGGCGGGCCGATGCTCGAGGCCGCCCTCCCCCGCATGCGCGACCACGGGCGCGTCGCCCTGTGCGGGGCGATCTCCGGCTACAACGCGACGTCGGCACCGGCGGGCCCGCGCACGCTGGGCGTCGCCATCGGCAAGCGGCTGCGCCTGGAGGGCTTCATCGTCACCGACCACCTCGAGCGCACCGAGGAGTTCACCCGCGAGATGGCGGGCTGGCTCGCGCGGGGCGAGCTGGTGCACCGCGAGACCGTGACCGACGGCGTCGAGAGCGCGTTCGAGGCGTTCCTCGGCGTCCTGTCCGGCGCCAACACGGGCAAGATGCTCGTCCGCCTGGCCCCGGACGCCTGAGCTCGCCGCCGGGGACCCAGGTCCAGCGCCGCCCGGACCGCCCCGCGGCGCGGTCCGGGTGCGCTCCTCGGTCGTCAGGCGGGAGCCAGCGCCCGCTCGACCAGGGGCCGGACCTCGGTGCCCAGCAGCTCGATGGCGCGCAGCACCTGCTCGTGCGGGAGCGTGCCGACGCTCACGTGCAGCAGGAAGCGCGTGATGCCGAGGTCGCGCCGCATCGCGAGGATCTTGTCGGCCACCTCCCGCGGGTCGCCGAGGACGAGCGAGCCCTGCGGGGCGCGCATCTCGTCGAAGCTCCGCCGCGTCATGGCTCCCCACCCGCGCTCGCGGCCGAGCTGCGACATGGCCACCGCGTACGAGGGGTAGTAGGTGTCGGCCGCGGCCGACGTGCTCTCCCCCACGAAGCCGTGCGCGTGCACGGCGACCGGCAGCGGGTCGTGGCCGGCCTCGGCGACCGCTCGCCGGTGCAGGTCGGCGAGGGGGGCGAACTGGGCCGGCCGGCCGCCGATGATGGCCAGGGCCATGGGCAGACCCAGCACCCCGGCGCGCACGACCGACTGCGGGTTGCCGCCGACGCCCACCCACACCGGCAGGTCGTGGCCCTCGGTGCGGGGGTGCACCTCGACACCGCGCAGCGCGGGGCGGTGCCTGCCCGACCAGGTGACCGGCTCGCCGTCGCCCGCCGCCGCGCGGATGGCCAGCAGCAGCTCGAGCTTCTCGGCGAAGAGCTCGTCGTAGTCGCCGAGGTCGTACCCGAAGAGCGGGAAGGACTCGATGAAGGAGCCGCGCCCCGCGATGACCTCCGCGCGCCCCTGCGAGAGCAGGTCGAGCGTCGCGAAGTCCTGGTAGACGCGCACGGGGTCGTCCGAGGACAGGACGGTGACGGCGCTCGTCAGGTGGATGCGGCTCGTCCTCGCCGCCGCGGCCGCCAGCACGACCGCCGGTGACGACGCCGCGAAGTCGGCCCGGTGGTGCTCCCCGACGCCGTACACGTCGAGGCCCACCGCCTCCGCGAGCTCGACCTCCGCGACGACCTGGCGCAGGCGCTCGCCGTGCGACAGCAGGCGCCCGGTGCTCGGGTCCGGGTACGTCTCGGCGAAGGTCGTGATGCCCAGCTCGAGGGCGGGGCCGGAGGTGCTCGTGCTGCTCATCGTCGTCCTCGTCGTGTCGTCCCGGTGCCCGTCCCGCCCGCCGCGCGGGCTGCCGCGCGCGCCGGGCTCACTCCCCCTGGCGGACGCGCAGGGAGATGGCCCGCTGGGCCTCGCGGGTGTCCTGCCGCTCGCGCAGCGTCTGCCGCTTGTCCCAGTTCTTCTTGCCCTGCCCCAGCGCGATCTCGACCTTCGCGCGGCCGCCGGTGAAGTACAGCTGCAGGGGCACCACTGTCATGCCGCCCTCGCGGATCTCGGCGGCCATCTTCTCGATCTCGAGCTTGTGCAGGAGGAGCTTGCGGCGGCGCCGCACCGGGTGGTTGGTCCAGGTGCCCAGCGTGTACTCGGGGATGTGGACCGCCTCCAGCCACGCCTCACCGCGGTCCACCGAGACGAAGCCGTCGAGCAGCGAGGCCCGCCCGGCCCGCAGGGACTTCACCTCGGTGCCCGACAGCACGATCCCCGCCTCCCACGTCTCCGAGAGGTGGTAGTCGTGCCGCGCGCGGCGGTTGGACGCGACGACGAGGCGGCCGTCGTCTCCGCGCCCGCCCTTCTTCTGCGCGGTCTTGTGCCCAGCCCTCGCCATGGCGGCACCTCCTCCTCCTGCGGTCCGGGGGCCGTCGACCCCCGGACGGCCGGACGCCGGCGGTCCGGGGCGGACCGCCGGCGTCGCGGCGTCTGGCTGCTGAGTCTACGAGTCCCGTCGCGGCGACGCCGGGACGGGCGGTCGCGTCAGACCCAGTTCAGGGGGTCGACGGGGGAACCGCTGATGCGGACCTCGAAGTGCAGGTGGCAGCCGGTCGAGCCGCCCGTCGTGCCCTCGTAGCCGATGACGTCGCCGCGGGAGACCGGGCCCGAGCGCACCGCGAAGCTCTGCAGGTGCGCGTACGCCGTCGCGACGGGCTGGCCGCTGACGATGCCGTGGTTGAGCACGATGATGTTGCCGTAGCTGCCGTTGTAGCTGGCCGAGACGACGGTGCCGTCCTCGGCCGCCCGGATCGGCGTGCCGCAGCCCGAGGCGAAGTCCACGCCGTTGTGCATGCGCATGTAGCCCTTGATCGGGTGCATCCGCATGCCGAAGGGCGAGGTGACCGAGCCCTGCGGGCGCATCAGCGCGCCGCCGCTGTCGCGCCCCGCGCTGCGGCTGACGGCCGAGGGAGCGGCCGCGCGCGCGCTGGAGGCCGAGCTGGACGAGCTGGAGCCGGACGAGCTGCTGCTGCTGCGGGCAGCCTCCGCCGCCTGCGCCGCGGCGGCCGCCGCAGCCGCCTCGGCCTCCTTGCGACGCTCCTCCTCGGCGATGGCGCGAAGCTGCGCACCCAGGGAGTCGGACTCGGACTGCAGCTCCTGCAGCCGCGCCTCCTCCTCCGCCTGCCGCGACTCGATGGTGGCGACGGCCTGCTGCTGGCGGACGACGAGGGCCTCGACCTCGGCCTGCCGCTGCTCGGCGGCCTGCGTGGCCTCGGTGGCGACGGCGAGCTGGGCCTCGGCCTCGGCCTTGAGCCCGGCCACCTGCTCGCGGACGGCCACGAGGCGGTTGGTCGCGCTCTGGCGCACCGCCTCGTCCGAGCTGAGGGCCGCGAGGACGTCGGCCTCGGCGGCCGACAGGCCGGAGACGGCTGCCGTGCGCGAGGCGAAGTCGTCGGGGTCGCTGGAGCCCATCGCGAGAGCGAGGCCCTTGGGCACGCCGCTGCTGCGGTAGGAGGACGCCGCGATGTTGCCCAGGGAGCTCTTCGACTCGCTCATCGCGACCTCGGTCTCCTGGACCGACTGCTGCGCCGCCGTCTGCGCCTTCTCCGACGCGCTCAGCCGCTGGGCGAGGTCGTCCGCGGCCGCCTGGGCCTGCGCCTGCACCTGGCGCGCGAGGTCCGCCGCCGCCTGGGCACCGGGGAGCTCCTCCTGCACGGAGGCGTACTCGGCGTAGGCCGCGGTGAGCTCGGCGGACGTGCCGACCAGGTCGCCCTGCAGGGCGGACAGCGACGAGTCGACGGCCTGCTTCTCGGCGCGGGCGTCGTCCGCTGGAGCCGCCGCGGCCGGGCCCCCACCCGGCACGAGGGCGACGGCCACGGCGAGGCCGAGGGCGGCCACCACCGGGCGGACGAGGCAGCGAGAGCGCACGAGCGCTGACGTGGGGGGGAGGCTCATCGAGTCAGACCTTCAGGTAGCGGGACAGGGACACGAGAGAGGCGACGCTGGCCAGGACGATGCCGCCCAGGAAGAGCCACGGGATCGTGGCCCAGACGTCGGTCGCGGTGATGTAGTCGAACGCGGGCACCTGCTGGGCCAACCAGCCCGTGACGCCCCGGTCGACCGCGAGCAGCAGCACGCCGCCCGCCAGGGCCGCCCCGAGGCAGACGGCGATGACGCCCTCGAGCAGGAAGGGCAGCTGCAGGAACGTGCTGGAGGCGCCCACGAGCCGCATGATGCCCGTCTCGCGCCTCCGGTTGAAGGCCGCGAGCCGGATGGTCGTGCCGATCAGCAGCACGGCGGCGACCAGCATGACACCCGCGAGGGCCAGAGATCCAGCCGTGGCGGCGTTGAGGACGGCGAAGAAGGGCTCGAGGACCTCGCGCTGGTCCACGACCTCCTCCACCCCCGGGCTGCCCTGGAAGCTCTCGCTGATGACGCCGAAGCGCTCCGGGTCCACGAGGCCGACGCGGAAGGACTCGGGCAGCTGGTCGGGCGTGACCGACGCGCTCAGCTGCTCGTCCTGCGCCTGGAACTGGGCGTAGGCCTCGTCGCTGGACTCGAACTGGACCTCCGAGACGTACTGCGACAGGGGCGGGGACGTCAGCGCCGTCTGGATGGCCGCCTTGTCCTCCTCGCCGGCCGCCCCCGAGCAGCTCGCGGACAGGCTGTCCGCGGTGCACAGGAAGATCGCGACCTGGACGCGGTCGTACCAGTCGCCCTTCATGGTCGACACCTGCTGCTGCATGAGGGCGCCGGCGCCGACGAAGGTCAGCGACACGAAGGTGACCAGGACGACGGAGACCGTCATGGCCAGGTTGCGGCGCAGGCCGATGGCGATCTCGGAGAGGATGAACTGGAACCTCATCGCTGCCCCCCTCCCGGTCCCGCGACGGCCTGCCCGTCGGCGGTGAGGTCCGTCGAGACCGCACCGCGGTGGTCCACGGACAGGTCCGGCGGGGGCACGACCGGGACGGCGCCGGTGACGTAGCCGCCCTGGTGCTCGTCGCGGACCACCCGGCCGTCCACGAGCTCGACCACGCGCTTGCGCATGCTGTCGACGATGTCGTCGTCGTGGGTGGCCATCACGACGGTCGTGCCGCGCCCGTTGATGCGCTCGAGCAGGCGCGTGATGCCCAGGCTCGTGGTCGGGTCGAGGTTCCCGGTCGGCTCGTCGGCCAGCAGGATCGAGGGGCTGTTGACGATGGCGCGGGCGATGGCCACGCGCTGCTGCTCGCCGCCGGAGAGCTCGTGCGGGAGGCGCTCGCCCTTGCCCTCGAGCCCGACGAGCTCGAGCACCTCGGGGACCGCCACGGCGATGGAGGCGCGGGAGCGGCCGATGACCTGCAGGGCGAAGGCCACGTTCTGGAAGACCGTCTTGCCGGGCAGCAGCCGGAAGTCCTGGAAGACCACGCCGATCTGGCGGCGCAGGTGCGGCACCTTCCAGATGGAGAGCCGGCGCAGGTCCTTGCCGGCCACCAGCACGGCGCCGGAGCTGGCGTCGTCCTCCTTGAGCACCAGGCGGAGGAAGGTCGACTTGCCGGAGCCGGAGGCGCCCACGAGGAAGACGAACTCACCGCGGGCGACCTCGAGGTCGATGCCGTCGAGGGCGGGCCGCGCGGTGCGGTCGTACGTCTTCGTGACGTCGTCGAAGCGGATCACTGCACGTCCTGCGGGGCCGGGTCTCGGGGTCCTCAGCGGGTGGTGCGCGGGGTGGTTCGTCGACGCGGGTCTCCGGGACGGCGGTCTCCCGCCGTCCTGCTCGACCCGCCTGCGCGCCGGACGCGCAGCTCCCTGGCCGTGGACGACCATACGTCCTTGCACACCGCATGCCGAAACGCACTCCACAGGCGGTCACGATCCGCCAACGAAACGCACGCCCCGCGGCGCCGCCGGGGGCAGCGGTTCACCCGGACGAGTGACGCTCGGAGTCGTCACCCACAGCACCCGCCGGGCGTCCCGCGCGGCCCTCCCGGAGGTGCTAGGGGCCTCCGGGTCAGGCGGAGGTCTTCTCGCCCTGCCGGCGCCAGCGGATCCCCGACTCGAGGAAGCCGTCGATGTCGCCGTCGAAGACGCCGGAGGTGTTGCCGACCTCGTGCTCGGTGCGCAGGTCCTTGACCATCTGGTACGGGTGCAGGACGTAGGAGCGCATCTGGTTGCCCCAGCTGCCCGCGTCGGCGCCCTTGAGCGCGTCCAGCTCGGCCTGGCGCTCGGCGCGGGCGCGCTCGAGCAGGCGCGCCTGCAGCACGCGCAGCGCCGCCGCCTTGTTCTGCAGCTGGCTCTTCTCGTTCTGGCAGGACACGACGACCCCGGTGGGCAGGTGGGTCAGGCGCACCGCGGAGTCGGTCGTGTTGACGCTCTGGCCGCCAGGGCCCGACGAGCGGAAGACGTCGACCCGCAGGTCGTTCTCCGGGATCTCGACGGCGTCCGTCTCGGCCACGACGGGCAGCACCTCGACGCCCGCGAACGACGTCTGGCGGCGGCCCTGGTTGTCGAACGGCGAGATGCGCACCAGCCGGTGCGTGCCCTGCTCCACCGACAGCGTCCCGTAGGCGTAGGGCGCCGAGACCTTGAAGGTCGCGGACTTGATGCCCGCCTCCTCCGCGAAGGAGGTGTCGTAGACGTCGGTCGGGTAGCCGTGCCGCTCGCTCCAGCGCAGGTACATCCGCAGGAGCATCTCGGCGAAGTCGGCGGCGTCGACGCCCCCGGCCTCCGCGCGGATCGTCACGATGGCCTCCCGGGGGTCGTACTCCCCCGACAGCAGGGTGCGGACCTCCAGCCGCGCCATCGCCGTGCGCAGCTGCTCGAGCTCGCGCTCGGCCTCGGCGAGGGTCTCGGTGCGCTCGGCCCCCTCGGCGGCCTCCGCCATCTCGACCAGCACCTCGAGGTCGTCCAGCTGCTGGCCGAGGCGGTCGATCCGGTCCAGCTCCCCCTGCGCGTGGGACAGGCGGCTCGTGACCTGCTGGGCGGCGTCGACGTCGTCCCACAGGTCCGGCGCCGACGCCTGCTCGGAGAGCTCGCGGATCGTCGCGCGCAGCGCCTCGACGTCCGTGACGTCGCGGATGGACCCGTAGGTCGTCCGGAGGTCGCGGATCCGGGCGGGGAAGTCGACGGCAGCCACGGACCGGAGACTACGCCCGGCGGGCGCGCCGCCCCGTGCCCTCGCCCCGGGCAGGAGGGCTCGGTCAGCTGAAGAGGTCCCCCAGGCCGCCGCCGTTCCCGCCACCGCCCTGCGGCACCGGCTGGCCCTCGCTGGGCTGGACGACCACGAAGCCCGGCCCGGAGAACACGTACTGGAACGCCTCGCCGGTGCCGCCCCGCAGCATCGAGCGCGCGTTCAGGCTGCTGCGCAGCGTCGGCCGGAGGTTCGCCGACCACGCCACCGCCGCCTGCAGGTCCACGGACGTGGGCTGCTGCGAGCAGTCCAGCAGCACCGGCGGTCCGTCGCTGGTCAGGGCGACGGTGCCCCGCCCGCTGATCTCCAGGGTGAACAGACCGCCCGTGAGGGTCCCGGCGCCCTGGACGCGCCGGACGTCCCAGTCCAGGTCGGCGTCGAAGGCCAGCACGTTCGCGCCGTCGACGGAGATGGCGTCGCCCTCGAGCTCGACCGTGAAGACGTCCTCGGCCCGGCGGGCGAAGAAGACCTCGCCCGCGCCCGAGCAGCGCATGAGCGGCGTGTCCGCCGACGACACGAGCCGGCGCACCAGGCGCCCGACGCTGCCCGAGCCCTCGTGGTCGAAGCGGACGTCGCCCTGGAACGCGACCATCGCCCCCTTGGCCGCGAGCACGTCGGGGCCCAGGACGACCCGGGCCATCTTGTGGTTCTGACGGGTCCAGCGGGCCGAGGTCTGCTGCTCGGCGTGGGCGGGGTCGAAGAGGTGGCTGCGCACGCGCCGGACGCTAGCCGCGGCCCGGGCACCGCGGCAGCCCTTCGCTCGTGCACTCCCCCGGCTCGAGCGGCTCCCCGGGCCCCGGTGGGCGGGGGCGCGCTCACGGGGACAGGGGACGCGGGGCGGCGTCGCGGGCGCCGGGCTGGGTGGGGTGGGGCGACTGGTGCCACGGCACTGCCTCCGCGCTCCCGCGGGGCTCGCGCCCCGCGGGGGCTGCTCGGCTCACGTGCCGTGGCACCAGCCGCCCCACCCCCCTGGACGTCACCTCGGTGCCGGTCACCAGGGTGCGGGTCACCGGGTGCGGGTCACCGGGTGCGGGTCAGCGGGTGCGGCTCACCGGGTGCGGGTCACCGGGTGCGGGTCACCGAGTTCGGGTCACGGGTTCGGGTCACGGGTTCGGGTCACCACGACGCAGAGCACCGGGCCTGATGCACCGCGGCCCAGGTCACCAGGGCGCCGCCGGGGCGACTGCCGCCCGGACGACGGAGAGCCCGCCACCGGCGGTGGCGGGCTCCCGGGTCAGGCGCGGGCGAGGGCAGCGGCGGTCTCCGCGCGCCGCCGGGCGCCGGCAGCGCGCTCGGTGGCACGCAGCGCCCGGCGCTCGAGCCGGTCGGCGGCGCGCAGCGCCAGGGCGTCGGTGAGGCGCCGCTCGTCCCGGGCCCCGCGCAGCGCGCGGGCGGTGAGCGTCGAGGAGCTGACGGGCTGGGTCGTCGGCCGGGCGAGGACCCCGGCGGGGTCGGGCAGGTGGTCGGGAGGACGGGCGGGGCGGGTGCTCACGGCGAGCGCTCCTCAGGGGCGTCCCGCGCCGCGCCCGACGGGGGTCGGGGGCGACGCGGGTGTGCGGGCTGGTGGACGAGCGGGCGGGAGCGGTCAGGCGACCGCGACCGGGTGCTTGCGGGGGCGGCCGCGGGGCCGCTTGCGCGCGATGACGGCTCCCCCGTCGAAGATCTCGCCGCCCCAGACGCCCCACGGCTCGCGCCGGTCGAGGGCACCGGCGAGGCAGGCCTCGCGCAGGGGGCAGGGGGCGCACCGGGTCTTGGCCTCCTCCAGGACGGCGGGGGCCTCGGCGAACCACAGGTCGCCGTCGCCGTCCCGGCACGGGACGGCGCCGCGGTCGTCCGGACCGGTGGGAGGGGGCTCGAGCATGGCCGTGAGCTGCACGGTTCTTCTCCTGGTCGTGCTGCCCGAGGTCGTCGGGCGGGGGCGGTCAGGAGGAGCCGCGGCGCAACGGGTGAGGCCGCGGCTCCCGGGTCGGGAGCCGCGGCCTCGGCAGGGCCTCGAGCGCGGGCCTAGGGGGCCGTGGCGCTCGGAGCGCTGCCGGGGACGGGGGTCCCGCAGGAGCGGAGGTGGCGGAAGCCGTCGACGGCCCCCGCCACACGGGCGAAGTCGGTCATGAGGTGGGAGGTCGAGCTGCCGCGGCCGGAGGACGCGGAGCCCTCGCGGACCTCTGCGCCGGTCAGCTCGCGGCCGCCGGGCTCCGCGGAGCCGCGGTCGCCGCGCCGGGGACGGAGCTCTCCTCCGAGACCCAGCGGGATGAAGGCGATCTGCGAGCCGCCCGCCTTGGAGGCGGTGCGGTCGGCCGCCAGGGCGAGGCAGACCCCACCGGTGCCGGAGTCGGCGACGGGGAGGACGTTCCCGACGCGGTCGACCGTGCGGACGTCGTACGTCGTCGTGCTGACCACCGGGGACCACCTCCTCCACCTGGGCGCCGCCCGCGGTCGCGGGGGCGCGCTCCTGCGCTGCCGGAGCAGACGCTAGGGGAGCCGCCGCGGCGCGCACAACGCCTTTTCCGCGCGGACCCGCGGACGGTGGTCGGGCAGGAGGCGGGGGGCACGGCGCGGGTCACGTCCGAGGGCCGCTGCGCCCGAGGCGCGAGCCCCTGCACGAGCGGCGGGACGGACCCCGCCGCTCGTGCAGACGCGGCGTCGCCGCGGGCCGTGGTGGGGGCTCGGAGCGCGGGCTAGGAGCCGGCGGCGAGCAGCGCGAGGACGTCCTCGCCGTACTTGTCGAGCTTGGCGGGGCCGATGCCGGCGATGGCGGCCAGCCCGGCGGTGTCGGAGGGACGCGCCTCGGCGACCGCCACGAGGGTGGCGTCGGTGAAGACGACGTAGGCGGGCACCTTCGCCTCGGCCGCCGTGCGCGAGCGCCACTCCCGCAGCGCCTCGAAGACGCCCTCGTCGTAGGTGGGCGGGCAGTCCTCGCAGCGGCCGGTCTTGCGCGCGGCGGCGCTCGTCAGCGGCTCGCCGCACGTGCGGCACCGGCTGAGGGCGGCGCTGCGGCGGCCCCCCGAGCGCGACCCGCGGGTCGAGCCGCTGCCCCGGCCGGGCGCCGCGTCGGAGGACGAGGACGGGCGCAGGCCGTCGAGGAAGCGCGAGGGCTTGCGCGAGGCCCGCCCGCCCGGGGTGCGCGAGAGGGTCCAGGAGATGACGAGCCGCTCGCGGGCGCGCGTGACGCCCACGTACAGCAGGCGGCGCTCCTCCTCGACGGCGTCGGCGTCGTCAGCGGCGAAGGAGATGGGCATCAGCCCCTCGGAGAGGCCGACGAGGACGACGGCGTCCCACTCCAGGCCCTTGGCGGCGTGCAGGGACGCCAGGGTCACGCCCTCGACGACGGGCGCGTGCTGCGCCGCGGCGCGCTCGTCGAGCTCGGCGACGAGCTGCGGCAGGCGGTCGTCGGGGCGGGCGGCCGCGACGTCGTCGGCGAGCGCGACGAGGGCCTGGAGCGACTCCCACCGCTCGCGCACCGCACCCGAGCCCTCGGGGGCCTTCTCGGCCCACCCGGCGCCGGAGAGGACGTCGCGCACCAGGGCCCCCAGGGGCTGCTCGCCGTCGTCGGAGCGCGCAGCGCCGCGCAGCAGCAGGACCGCGTCGCGGACCTCCTTGCGGGCGAAGAAGCGCTCACCGCCGCGCAGCAGGTAGCCGATGCCGCGGGCGGCCAGGGCCTGCTCGAGGGGCTCGGACTGGCTGTTCGTGCGGAACAGGACGGCGATCTCGCTGGCCGGGTGGCCCTCCGCGATGCGCGCCTCGACCCAGGCGGCCACCCGGGCCGCCTCGGCGTCGTCGTCGGCGTTCTCCCAGAACTCCGGCGCCGGCCCGGCCGGCCGCTGGGCCACCAGCTCCACGCGGGCGCGGGTGGCGGAGCGGGGCGCGCGGTCCAGCAGGCCGTTGGCGAGACCGACCACCTGCGGGGTGGAGCGGTAGTCGCGCACGAGCCGGACCGTGCGCGTGCCGGGGTGGCGGCGGTCGAACTCCAGGAGGTGCTTCGGGTCCGCCCCCGCGAAGGAGTAGATGGTCTGGCTGGCGTCGCCGACGACGCACACGTCGTCGCGCTCGCCCAGCCAGAGCTCCAGCAGGCGCTGCTGGAGCCCGCTGACGTCCTGGTACTCGTCCACGACGAGGTGCCGGTACTGCGAGCGGACGGCGCGGGCGACGTCCTCCCGCTCCTCCAGGACGCCGACCATGAGCAGCAGGACGTCCTCGAAGTCGATGACGCCGCGGTCGGTCTTGACCTCCTCGTACCCGCGCAGCACGCGCGCGGCGGCGAGGTGGTCCAGCCCGGCGGGGGCCGCCCGCCCGCGGCGCCGGGCCTCCTCGGGGTAGGCGTCCGGCGTCAGCATGCCGACCTTGGCCCACTCGACCTCGGCCGACAGGTCGCGCACCGCGGCGCGGTCCACCCGCAGGCGCAGTCGCGAGGCGGCCTGCGCGACCAGCTGCGCCTTGTGCTCGACCAGCGGCGGCAGCGCCCCGCCGACCACCTGGGGCCAGAAGTACTGCAGCTGCCGCAGCGACGCGGCGTGGAACGTGCGCGCCTGGACGCCGGGGACGCCGAGGTCGCGCAGGCGCGTGCGCATCTCGGCGGCAGCGCGGGCCGTGAACGTGACCGCCAGCACCTGCTGGGGCTGCCACGCCCCGGCCAGGGCGCCGTGCGCGATCCGGTGGGTGAGGGCGCGCGTCTTGCCCGTGCCAGCCCCCGCGAGCACGCGCACCGGCCCGGACAGGGCCTGGGCGACCTCGCGCTGCTCGGGGTCCAGCCCCTCCAGCACGGCGTCGGGGTCGCCCGGGCGGGCGAGGGGGGCGGCAGCGGAGAGGTCGGTCATGGCGGGCCCATGCTCGCACCGCTCGCCGGCGGGTCGAGGACCGTCCACCACCGCGGTGGACGACGCGCGGGCGGGAGGGGCTGTGGACGAGCCCTCGCCGGCCCGTGCCGCGGGCGGATGACGTGCGGGGGTCCGCGCGTTGAGGGGTCCGACAGCGCGCAGCAGGCGGTCGCCCCCGGCCGCCGCCGCTGACCGCGCCGCCGAGCACGTGAGACCGCGACAAACCCGAGGAGACCCGATGAGCGCGACCACCGAGCACCGCCCCGCCGAGGGCGGCGTCACCATGTTCACGACGAGCTGGTGCGGCTACTGCCGCAACCTCAAGCGGCAGATGGACCGCGAGGGCATCTCCTACCGCGAGGTGAACATCGAGGAGGTCGCCGGCACCGCCGACTTCGTCGCCGAGGTGAACGGCGGCAACCAGACCGTCCCGACGCTGCTGTTCTCCGACGGCACGACGGCCACCAACCCCTCGCTCGCCGAGGTCAAGAGCCGCCTCTGACCCGCTCGCGCCGTGCGCCCGGCCCCGCTGCCCCCGGGGCGGCGGGGCCGCGGCGCATCGCGGGGCCCCCGGCCGAGACGCACCGCACATGCGGCCGGGCCAGCCCGCGCCGACCCGACACGGCCGCCCACCGGCCGCTGGACCGCTCGCGGAGGAGGACGGACGTGCCCCGACGGCAGCAGCCCAGCCACCGGACGGACTCGGTCGAGCCGCTCGACGTGCGGGCGCTCGCCGAGCGGGTGGCCGACCGCGCGATGACAGCGTCGCTGGCCATGCGCGCGGACCCCGCGGCCGGGGCGGCGGTGCGCGTCGGCGTCGACGCGGCCGTGCCCGCCGACGGGGAGCTCGTGGGCGACGCGGTCGCCGAGGCGCTCGCCGCGCAGGGCGCCGGCGTCCTGCGCGTGCGGGCGCGGGACTTCCTGCGGCCGCGGTCGGTGCGCCTGGCGGCCGGCCCCGCCGACCCGGGCACCGGCTACGAGGCGTGGACCGACCACCTCGGGCTGCGGCGCGAGGTCCTCGACCCGCTCGGGCCCGGGGGCGCCGGCACGTGGCTGGCGACGCTGTGGGACGAGGCCGCGGACCGGGCCACCCGCGCGCCGCGGCGCACCGCGGCGCCCGGCTCCGTGCTGGTGCTCGACGGGCCCTACCTGCTGCGGTGGGAGACCGCCGACGCGCTCGACCTGTCCGTGCACCTGCTGGTCTCCGACGCCGCCGTGCGGCGCCGGCTGCCGGCCGTCGACGCCGAGCGGCAGACCGGCGCGTGGGCGCGCTACGTCGAGGAGACCGATCCCGCGCCGCGGGCCGACCTCGTGGTGCGGGCCGAGGACCCGCGTCGGCCCGCCCTCCTCACCGGCGACGTGCCCAGCGCCTGGGCCTGAGCCCGGCTCCCCCGACCCCGGCTCCCCCGACCCCGGCTCCCCCGACCCGGGCGGCCGCCCGCGCGCCGCTCACCAGGACGGGCGGGCGGGGAGCTCCTCGCCGTACCACTCCTCCACCAGCCGCAGGGCGATCGACGTCGACGGCGGCAGGAGCACCTCGCCGGAGGTGACCGCCTCGGCCAGCTGGGCGCGGGTGAACCAGCGGGCGTCGGAGATCTCGACGTCGTCCACGCGGACGACCGTGGAGACGGCGCGGGCGGTGAAGCCGAGCATCAGGGAGGCGGGGAAGGGCCACGGCTGGCTGCCCTCGTAGCGGACCTCCCCGACGACGACGCCGACCTCCTCGAGGACCTCCCGGCGCACCGCGGCCTCCAGCGGCTCCCCCGGCTCCACGAAGCCCGCCAGCGCCGAGAAGCGCCCCTCCGGCCACAGCGCGTTGTGGGCGAGCAGGAGGCGGTCGTCGCCGTCGACGACGGCCATGATCACCGCCGGGTCGGTGCGCGGGTAGTGCTCGCTGCCGTCCACGGCGCACGTGCGGGTCCAGCCCGACGTCGTGACGCGCGTGCGCGACCCGCACCGCGGGCAGTGCGGGTGCACCCGGTGCCAGTTGAGGACCCCGACCGCGGCCACGAGCAGCCCCGCGTCCCGGTCGTCGAGGTCGGCGGCCACGGATCGCAGACCGGCCCACTCCTCGTCGCCGGAGCGCACCGGCCACCCCGCCGCGTCCGCGACCTCCTGGTCGTCCGGGACCTCGACGGCGACGTGCGCCGTGCCGTCGTCCTCGCGCCCCAGGTAGACCACGGGGGCGTCCTCGGGCAGCGCGCGCGCCACCTGGTGCGGGGGCACGAGCTCGAGGGCCGACCCCAGGGCGCGTGCCCGCACCGGCGCCGAGCCGTCGGGGCGCACCCGCAGCACCCGGGTGGCCTGGTCGGCCCACAGGGCGGCCAGCAGCTCGGGGTCGGTGCGCCGCTCACCGTCCCGGTCCACCGTCGAGCGGGAGAGCAGGAGGCTGCGCAGCGGGCTCACCACGCCACCGTAGGCGGGACCGCGCGGGGCCACCGGGCCCGGGCCCCGCGGCCGGCCGACGGGCCGGGGGCGGGGCGCCCGGACCCGCGCTCGGGCGGGGGAGCCCGGCGACGGCGCTCGTCTCCCCGCCCGGAGGTGCGGGGCCCCCGCGGGCGTCTACCGTGTGCCGGTGCCCCGCTCCCCCCTCGTGCTCGCGGCCCTCGCCAGCGCCGCCGTCCCCGGGCTGGTGCTGCAGGGGACGCGGCGGGCCGGCGTCGAGGACGGCGTCGGCGAGGACGTCGACGCCGCCGTCGTCACCGACGCCTCCGGGAGCGAGTGGGTGGTGCGCGCCCCGCTGGACGCCGCCTCCGGCCTGCTCCTCGACCAGGAGTCCTCGCTGCTGCGCCGCTTCAGCTCGCTGGGCGAGGACGTCCTCCCGTTCGCCGTCCCCGACCTCGTCGGGTCCGCCTCCCTCAAGGGGGGCGGTCGCGCGGTGATCCACCGCCGACCGCCCGGGCGCCCGCTGCACCCCGGCGACCTCCGCCCGGGCCCCGGGCTGTCGTCCTCCCTCGGCACCGCGCTGGGCCGCCTGCACGACCTGCCGCCCTCGACGGCCGAGGAGGTCGGGCTCCCGGCCTACACCGCCGAGGAGCACCGCGAGCGCCGGCTGGTGGAGCTGGACCGCGCCGCGAGCACCGGGCAGGTGCCCCCCGGCCTGCTGAGCCGGTGGGAGAAGGCCACCGAGGACGTCGGCCGCTGGCGCTTCTCGCCGTGCCTGGTCCACGGGGACCTGACCCCCGAGCGCGTGCTCGCCGAGGGGCGGGACGTCGTCGCCGTCGTCGAGTGGGGCGAGGCCCGGGTCGGCGACCCGGCCGACGACCTCGCCTGGGTCGCCGTCGGCGCCGACACCGACGCGCTCGACACGGTGCTCGAGGCCTACGCGGTCGCCCGCCACGAGCCGCCGGACCGGCACCTGCCGGTGCGCGCGCAGCTCTCCGGCGAGGTCGCGCTCGTCCGCTGGCTGCTCCACGGCGTGCGCACGGACGACGCGGGCGTCGTCGACGACGCCGTGCAGATGCTGCGCGACCTGGACTCCGACGTCGGGGGCGAGGCGCTCTGAGGCTGCGCGTCGCCACCGCCAACATCGCCTCCGGCCGCGGACCGGGGACCGCGGCCGGCGCTCCCGAGCCGGACGCCCCCGTCGAGGGGGCGACCGAGCCCTCGCTCGGGAGCCACCTGCGCGACCCCGACGCGCTCGGGGCCGCCCTGGCCGCCCTCGTCGACGTCGCGCCCGACGTCCTCGCCGTGCAGGAGCTCGACGTGGGCGCCGCCCGCTCCGGCGGGGTCCACCAGCCCGCCGTCGTGGCGCGCGTCCTGGCGGCCGCCGGCGGCGAGGTCGACTGGCGCTTCGCCCCCACGGTGCTCGGCGTCCCCGGGTCGGGCGGCGAGCAGCTGCCCGTCGCCGGCCGGCTCGAGGACCCGCTGTGGCCCGAGGACGAGCAGCCGCGCTACGGCACCGCCCTGCTCGTGCGCCGGCCGGTGCGCCGCTGGAGCGCCCTGCCGCTGCGAGCGGGCGGCTTCCCGCTGCCCCTGCCCGTGCGGCACCCGGACTCCGGGCGCCCCGGTGTGCTCGTCGTCCAGGACGAGCCGCGCGTGGCCGTGGCCGCCGAGCTCGACGGCGTGACCGTCGTGGCCGCCCACCTCTCCTTCGCGCCGCCCGTCGCGGTGCGCCAGCTGCGGGCCGTGCGCACGTGGGCCGCCCGCCTGCCCGGCCCCGTGCTGCTCGTGGGCGACCTGAACCTCCCGGGCGCCGCCCCGTCGCGCCTGCTGCGCGCCCGGGCGCTCGTCACGCGGGACACCTACCCGCTGCCCTCGCCGAAGCGGCAGCTCGACCACGTGCTCGCCCTGCCGCCGCTGGGCGACCGCCGCGGCTCCGCCCTGCTGCCGTGGCGGACCGGCGAGGTGGCCCTCGACCTGGGCGTGGGCGACCACCGCGCCCTGTGCGTCGACCTCGAGGTCCCGACCCACCGCTGAGCGGCGCACTGCGGCGAGCCGTCCCCCGGCCGGCCCCCCGGCTCAGCCCTCGAGCGGGGCGCTGCGCAGCACCGCCAGGAGCGCCTGCTCGTCGAGGCCCTCGACCGGGCGGACCGTGCTCCCGGTGGCCGCGTAGAAGAAGGCCGCGGAGACGTCCTCCAGGGGGACGCCGACGACGCGCGACCAGGCCAGGCGGTAGACGGCGAGCTGCACCGCGGCGGCGCGCTCGTCCCCCGCCCCCGGCGGGCGGCCCGTCTTCCAGTCGACGACCTCGTAGCCGCCCGACGGCGTCCGGAAGACCGCGTCGACGCGACCGCGCAGCACGGTCCCGTCCACGGGGGTCTCCACGGCCACCTCGACGGCCACGGGCACCCGCGAGGCCCACTCGGACGCCTCGAAGGCCGCCTGCAGGGCGGGAAGCGCGGCGTCGTCGGCCGCCCCCTCGTCCTGCGCGCCCGGCAGGTCGTCCAGGTCGACGAGCGCCGCCGCCCCCCAGCGCTGCTCCAGCCAGGCGTGGAAGGCGGTGCCGCGCCGCGCCGCGCGCGCCGGGGGCGCGGGCATCGGGCGGCGCACCGCGAGCGCCAGCGCCTGCGGGTCGCGCGCCATCGCGACGACGCGGGAGGCCGACAGGTGCGCCGGCAGCTCGACGTCGCGCACCGGCCGGCGAGCGGCCGCCCGCTCGGCGAGCAGCAGGTCGACCTCGCGCGTCCACTCCGTAGCCGGCTGCTCACCGAGCGGCGCCGTTCCGGACGACGCGCCGGCCAGCACGGCGCGGACGGCCTCCGCCGCGCCGCGCAGCGCCTCCGGCGGCCCGGAGGGGTCGGGCCAGGGCGCCGTGACGGCGTCCGGGGGCGGCGCGCCCTCGCCCGTCTCCGCCGCCGAGCGCTCGAGGTCGGCCAGGACGTCGGGACCGAGGGCCGCGGCCACCTCGAGCAGGAAGCGCGAGGGGCGCACCGGGGTCTTGCGGCCCGGCGTCCAGGAGGCCCCCGAGAGCAGCAGCAGGTGCCGGGCGCGGGTCAGGGCCACGTAGGCGAGCCGGCGCTCCTCGTCGACGGCGTGGGCGCCGCAGTCCTGCTGGAAGGCCGTCGTGCGCGCGGTGAGCTCCTCCAGCGAGCGCGCCGTGCCCCACTGCCAGCGCGGCAGCGACGCGGCGTCGCCCCGCAGGTCGTACGGCAGCGCGTCGAGCCCGACGAGCCAGCCGGACCCGGTGTCCGGAGCCCCGGCGCGCCCCCCGCCCACCCGGCTGGGGAACGTGCCCTCGGCCAGGCCCGGGACCGCGACCACGTCCCACTCCAGGCCCTTGGCCGCGTGCACCGTGAGGACCTGCACCGCGGTGCGGCTGGGCTCGACCTCGTCGGGCTCCCCGACGGGGTCGTCCTCCTCGGCCTGCTCCAGACCGCGCTCCCGGGCGGCCGCGGCGTCGACCCAGGCGAGGAAGCCGCCGAGCGACGCGCCCCGGGCCGACTCGGTGAAGGACGCCGCGACCTCGGTGAGCGCGTCCAGCTGCGCGCGCGCCGACGACGGCGAGGCCCCGGGGGCCGCGGCGAGCTCGACGTCGAGGTGGGTCGTGCGGACGACGTCGGCCACGAGGTCGGGCAACGGCTGGCCGCTGCGCGCGCGCAGGCCCGCGAGCTCGCGGGCCAGCCGGACGAGGCGCCGGTGGCCCTCGGGCGAGAGCCCGCGCTGCGGGCCGCTGCCCGGGCGGTCTCCCGCCAGGGCGGCCAGCGCCTCGACGAGCCCCGCGGCCTCCGAGGGCTCCGGCCGGTCGCGGCGGGTCCCCGGAGCCCCGGCGTCCTCGGCCGACGGCACCCCCTCGGGCCCGACCTCGCCGGCGGGGTCGGCCTCCGGGGCGGGCTCGACCGCACCGACGGGGTCGTCCGCGAGGCGACGGGCCCACCGCCCCAGGGCGCGCAGGTCGCGGGGCCCGAGGTGCCAGCGCGGCCCGGTGAGCAGCCGCGCGAGGGCGTCGCCGCGCCCCGGGTCGTGCAGCACGCGCAGCACCGCGAGGACGTCCAGGACCTCGGGCCGCTCCAGCAGCCCGCCCATGCCGACGACCTCGACGGGCAGCCCCCTCGCCCGCAGGGCCTGCTCGACGGCCGGGATCTGGGCGCGCCGACGGCACAGGACGGCCGCCGTCGGCTGCCCGCCCGGAGCCCGCCACGCGCGCTCGACGCCCTCGGCGAGCGCGTCGGCCTCCGCGACCGACGTCGCGCTCCACGACGCGCGGACCTCGCCGCGCCCGGCCTCCGGCCGCGCGGCCAGCGGCGGCACCAGCGGTGCACCGGTGCCGCGGGACCGACCGGGGCCGGGGACCGCGGGCCCGCTGCCGGTCGCCGGGTCGGCTCCGGCCGGAGCGGGCACCACCGGCGCGGCGTCCACCGGGTCGGTGCCCACCGGGTCGGTGCCCACGGGCGCGGCGTCCACCGGGTCGGCGTCCACCGGGTCGGTGCCCACCGGGTCGGGGACCGGACCGCGCAGGGGCGCGGAGACCGCGTTGGCGGCGACGAGGACCTCCTCGTCGTTGCGCCAGCTCGTCGACAGGTGCAGCACCGGCGCCGGCGCGCCGTCCGCCCGCGGGAACTGGGCCGGGAAGCGCTCGAGCGTCCCCGCGCTCGCCCCGCGGAACCCGTAGATGGACTGGTGCGGGTCCCCGACCGCCGTGACGGGGTGCCCGCCGCCGAACAGGTGGCGCAGCAGCTCGAGCTGGGCGTGGCTGGTGTCCTGGTACTCGTCGAGCAGCACGACGTCGTAGCGCCCGCGCTCGACCGCGCCGACGGCCGGGGCGCGGGCGGCCGCCCGGGCGGCCAGGCGCACCTGGTCGCCGAAGTCCAGCGCCTCGGCGGCGGCCTTGCGCTCGGCGTAGGCGTGCAGCAGCGGCACGAGCGCGCGGCGGGCCCGCAGCGCCGAGACGGCCCTGCCGACCGGCGAGGACGGCGTCGGCCGGGCCGGCGCACCGCCGGCGTCGTCCTTGGGCAGGTAGCCCACCCGCTCCAGCACCTCGCCGAGGGCGGCGTCCAGCGCCTCGGGCTCCACGAGGTGCTCGGCGCCCTCCGCGGCCAGCGCGAGGACCCCCTGCACGACCGTCGAGACGGCGGAGTCCACGCCGGGCAGGTCGCCCGTCCACCGCTCGACCACCTCCGACGCCAGCTGCCAGGCCGCCGCCTCCCCCAGCACCCGCGCGCCCGGCTCGACGCCGACGCGCAGGCCGTGCTCGGCCAGGACGCCCGCGGCGTAGGAGTGGTAGGTGGCCACGACGGGCTCGCCCTCGGGCACCACCAGCGCGCCGTCCCCGCGCGCCGCCAGAGCGGCCCGCAGCCCGCGCAGGCGCACGCGCACCCGCTCGGCCAGCTCGCCGGCGGCCTTGCGGGTGAAGGTGAGGCCGAGCACCCGGTCGGGGGCCACCTGGCCGGACACCACGAGCTGGACCACCCGCGCCGCCATCGTCTCCGTCTTGCCGGACCCGGCGCCCGCCACGACGAGCAGGGGCTCCAGCCCGGCCTCGACGACCGCGCGCTGCTCGGGCGTGGGCGGGTGGCGCCGCAGGAGCCGCGCCACCGCCAGCGCGTCCAGCGACGGAGCGGCGGGCGCGGGCTCCTCACCGGGCAGCTCGAGCAGCAGCTGGTCGCCGTCGCCGGACGGACGACCCGCGGCCGGGCTCACGGGGCCACCTGCCGGCCCTCGGCGCGCACGGGGCAGGAGGTGCGCACCGGGCACGTGCGGCACGTCGGGCCGTCCTGGGCGGGGAAGACGGCGCCCGCCATGCCCTCCGCCGTGCGCAGGACGAGGTCGCGCGCCCACCCCGGGTCCTCGGCCGCCTCCAGCGGCGGCTGCGCCTGCTCGGCGTGCTTGGCCCGGCTCGGGTGCACGTTGACGAGCCGCGCGCCGCCGCTGCGGCGCGCGAGCGGCTCCTGCGACGCGCTCGCCGGCTCCGCGGGCGCGACGACCTCGTCGAAGGCCCCGGCCTCGACCGCCGCCTGGTAGGTGCCCAGCTGCGGGTGCTGCGCGAGGTCGTCCTTCTTCGCCGCGCTCCCGGTCTTCAGGTCCACGACGACGAGGCGGCCCTGGTCGTCGCGCTCCAGGCGGTCCACCCGTCCGGTGAGCAGGGCCCGCCCGACGGCGACGCGCAGCTCGACCTCCGTGCCGACGAGCTCGCGCCCGCCGGACGTCGCCAGGTAGGGCGCGAGGTTGTCGAGCATCTTCTCCGCGCGGGCCCGCTCCCGGCGGCCCGGCCAGGTGTCCGGGGCGCCGAGCTCGTGCCAGCGGCGGTCCAGCTCGGCGCCCAGCGCGGCGCGGTCCGCGTCGGGGGCGTGCGCCGCGATGTCGTGCACCAGCGTGCCCACCCCGGCCGAGGACGACTCCTGCGCGAGCGCGCCCGAGGCCTCGAGGACCCAGCGCAGGGGGCAGGCGCCGTGCTGCTCGACCTTGGACGGCGAGACGGGCACGCGCTCGTCGCCGGGGTGCAGCGGCCCGGGGTCGCTGAGCGGGGGCAGGCCGTACCAGTCGTCGGGGTCGGCCCCCGGGACGCCGGCGGCCGCCAGGCGGGCCAGCTCGACCGCGGCGGCGGCGCGGCGGTCGCCGTCCACGGCGCGCCCGGAGCCGTCCCGCCCGCCGTCGGGCGTGGTGAGCACCTGGCGCAGCTCGGCCACGAGCGCCGGCAGCGACACCTGGCGCGGCACGCGCGTGCGCTCCTCGACGTCGGCGTCGGCCTCGGCTCCCGGGGCGGGAGGGAGGGGCGGCACGACGACGTCGAGGAAGGGCGAGGGGCGCTGGTCGCCGTCCGCCACAGCGGTGCAGACCAGCCGCCGGCGGGCCCGGGAGACGGCGACGTGCAGGAGCCGGCGCTCGTCGGCCAGCACCTGCGCGCGGACGCCGGGCCCCCGGGACGAGCCGTCGCCGCGCCCGGCGAGCAGGTCGACGAGCGCCTGGGCGCCGAGCAGGCCGTCGCGCACGCGGGTGTCCGGCCACACGCCGTCCTGCAGCCCGGCGACCACCACGAGGTCCCACTCGCCGCCCGCCGCGGCCTGCGGCGTCAGCAGGGCGACGCTGCCGCCCGCGGGCGCCCGCTCGGCGAGGGTGTCGGCCGGCAGGTCCTGCCCGGCGAGCTGGGCGAGCAGCGCGCGCGGCCCGCGCACGACGGCGGAGTCGGCGAAGCGGGCGACGGCCTCGAAGAGCGCCACGACGGCGTCGAGGTCGCGGTCGGCGCGGCGCCCCGCGGCACCGCCGGCCAGGGCCTGGTCGCGCCAGCGCGGACCGAGCCCGCTGGCCGACCACAGCGCCCACAGGACCTCCTCGGCGTCGCCCGGGTCGGCGGCCCCCGGGGGCGGGTGCCCCGGCGTCCGCGCCCCGGCGGAGGTGTCGGGCTCCAGCACCTCGAGGGGCGGCAGGGCCGCCCGCGTGGCGCGCAGGACGCCCAGCACGGCCGCCGCGGGGGCGACGTCGCGGTCGTCCTCGGCGAGCACCCGCGCCGCCACCGGGCCCGCCTCGTCGGCCAGGAGGCCGACGAGGAGCTCGTCGCTGCTGCGGACGACCCCCGCGGGCGCCACCTCGCGCTCCAGCGCCCGCAGCCGGCGCCGCAGCCGGCGCAGCGAGACCGGGTCGGCGCCGCCGAGGGGCGAGGTGAGCAGGGCGACGGCCGCGTCGGCGTCGAGGTGCTCGCGCGTGCCGGCGCGCAGGTCCAGGGCCACCGCGAGCGCCAGCAGGAGCGGGCGGACGGCGGGCTCGTCGCGCACGGGCACGCCGGGGCCGGTCTCCCCCACGGGGACCCCCGCGCCGGCCAGCGCCCGGCGCAGGCTCCCCGTGCGCCCGGCGCTGCGGACGACGACGGCCATCCGGCCCCAGGGCACGCCGTCCAGCAGGTGCGCCTCGCGCAGCACGTGCGCCGCGTACGCGCCCTCGGCGGCGGACGACGCCAGCACCGCGCGCGAGAGCGCGGGGCGGCCCGGCCGCGACGCCGCGTCAGGGGACCCGGCGGACCCGGACTCCGGGGACCCGGCCTCCGGCCCGTGGGCACCTGGGGACCCAGCCCCCTCGGAGCCAGCCTCCGAGGAGGCCGCCGGGGCGTCGGCGGGCCCCGCGGACGGCTCGGCGCGGCGCTGGGCGACCAGGCCCGCGCTCGGGACGCCGTCCGCCACCCGGCGCACGGCGGCCGCCAGCTCGGGGCCGCAGCGGTGGCGGGTGCCGAGCACCACCACGCGCGAGCGCGACGCCAGCTCGACCAGGTGCACCGGGTCCCCGCCGCGGAAGGACTGCGTGGTGGAGTCCGGGTCGCCGGTGACGACGAGGTCAGGCGCGACGCCCCCCGGGCTCAGCGCGTCCAGGAGCCGCGCCACGGCGGCGCCGGCCTCGTGGTGGTCGTCCACCCCGACCAGCGTCCACCGGGCGCGCTCGGCGTCGGCGACGTCGGGGTCGTCCTCGAGCAGGCGCGCCGCGGCGTCCACGAGCGCGGAGGGGTCGTGCGCCCCGCCGCCGCGCAGGGCCGCCACCTCCTCGTACTCGGCCAGCACCGAGGCAGCCGCGACCCACTCCGGCCGCTCGGCGGTGCGCCCCAGCTCCTCGAGCTCCTCGGCCGTCGTGCCCCTCTCCAGGCAGCGCATGACGAGGTCGCGCAGCTCGTCGCGCAGCCCGCGCAGCCCCGTGCCCGCCGGCCCCAGCGCCGGCAGGACGGCAGCGGGCCAGCCGGGGCGACGCCCCTGCCCGTGCGCGTGGCCGGACAGCAGGTCCGCCAGGACCCTGTCCTGCTCGGGACCGGAGACCAGCCGCGGCGAGGGCTCGCCGCGCTCGAGCGCCGTGCGGCGCAGCAGGGAGAAGGCGTAGGCGTGCCAGCTGCGGGCCGCGGGCTCGACGGCGGTGCGCTGCAGCCGCGCGCCCACCCGGTCGCGCAGCGAGGCCGCCGCCAGCCGCCCGGGGGCGAGCAGGAGCACCGAGCCGGGGTCGGCGCCGGAGCGCTCGACGCGGGAGGCCACGAGCTCGACCAGCGCGGTGGTGCGACCGGTCCCCGGCGCGCCCAGGACGACCAGCCGCCCCGACCCGGGCGCGGCGTCGACGACGCGGCGCTGGTCGGCGTCGAGGACGACCGGGCGGGCGGCCCCACGGGGACGGCGCACGAGCCGCACGGGCCCCGCACCGGAGCCGGGTCGGGTCCGGGGGGCTGCTGCGCGCTCCTGCTCCACCACGCCGTCACCCAAGCACGAGCCACCGACGACCGGACCCAGGAGCGGACCCGGGAGCGGACCCGGGGCCGGCACCGGAGACCGGCACCGCCCGGCCCCGCCCGACCGCGCGCGCGGACCCGGCGCGCGCGTCAGGCCGGCGGGCCGTCCCGGCCCTCGGCGTCCCAGCCCTCGGCGTCCCAGCGGGCGCGGGCGAGGTCGACGGCGCCACCGGCCCGCCGGGGCGTGCCCTCGCGCTCGTGCTCGCGCGCGGCGCGCTCCACGAGGGCGTCGTGGAGCGTCCCGTCGGCGCGCACGACGCGCCACCACGCCACCTCGGAGCCGTGCAGCGCCATGGTCCGCCCGACCGAGCGCGCGGCGCCGCTGGCGAGCAGCTCGGCGACGTCGCCGTAGGTGAGGACGCGCCCGGGCGGCACCTGCTCGACGAGGGACAGCACCGCCCGGGTCCACTCCTCCCCGCGCAGGCGCCGGCGACCGCCCCGCCCGCCCCCGCCGGCGCTCACGCCCGCTCGAGCCAGGCCGCGACCCCGCCCCGCAGGTGCAGGACGGAGGAGAACCCGGCGTCCTGCAGCTGCTCGGCCGCGAGCAGCGAGCGCACGCCGCTGCCGCACACGACGACGACGGGCGCGCCCTGGTCGAGGTCCGCGAGCACCCCGCCGGGCCGCAGGGCGGCGGGGCGCTCCCCCGGCGCCGAGAGGACCTCGTGGAGGTCCACCCGGACCCCGCCCGGCACCGGGGCCGCGGACCGCTCCGCCTCGCCGCGCACGTCCACGACGGCCGCGCCCGCGGCCAGCAGCGCGTCGAGGTCCTCCGGCGCGACCTCGGAGACCCCGGGCCGCTCCGGCGCCACCACCTGCCCGTGGTCGCCGCGGCGCGCCGCCGCGCCCCCGGCCGCGGGGGAGGCCGCCTCCCGGCCGCCCGCGCGGACCGGCAGCTCGCGCCAGGTCATCGCGAGCGAGTCCAGGACGACGACGCGGCCGACGAGCGGCCTGCCCGTCCCGGTGAGCAGCTTCACCGCCTCGGCGGCCATCACCGCGCCCACGACGCCGCACACGGCGCCCAGGACGCCGGCCTCCTGGCACGAGGCGACCGAGCCGGCGAGCGGCGGCGCGGGGAACAGGTCCCGGTAGGTCGGGCCCCGCCCCGGCCAGAAGACGCTGACCTGCCCGTCCCAGCGCAGCACCGAGCCCCACACCTCGGGCACGCCCGCGGCCTCGCACGCGTCGGCCACCAGGTAGCGCGTCGGGAAGTTGTCGGCCCCGTCCACGACGAGGTCGTAGCCGCGCACCAGCGCGGCGGCCTCGGCCGGGTCCGCGAGGCGGCGGGCGTGCTCGACCACGACCACGCCGGGGTCGAGGGCGCGGACCGCGTCCGCGGCGCTGGCGGTCTTGGGCCGGCCCACGTCGTCGGCGCCGTGCAGCACCTGGCGCTGCAGGTTCGAGGTGCTGACGACGTCGTCGTCCACGACGCCGAGCGTCCCCACCCCCGCCGCGGCGAGGTAGCTGATGACCGGGGACCCCAGTCCCCCGGCCCCCACCACGAGCACCCGGGCCGCCGCGAGCCGCCGCTGGCCCTCCTCGCCGAGCTCGGCGAGCACGAGGTGGCGCGCCGCGCGGCGGCGCCGCTCCGGCGTCAGCGCGGGACCGGGCTCCACCAGCGGCGGCAGGCGCCCCCCGCCGGCCGCCCCACCGGGCGGCACGGCTCCCGGAGCGGCGCTCACGGGTGCGGCCAGGGCTGGGGCGTGCAGCCCTGGAGGCCCTTGGTCTGCTGCAGCATCACGGGCGCGGGCTCCCCGGGTCCGGAGCAGGGGTCGTGCCCGTGCCCGAGGACGTGCCCCACCTCGTGGGAGACCAGGTACCGGCGGTACCCCTCCCGGTCCTGCCCGTAGCCCTCGGCGCCGTGCACCCAGCGGTACCAGGTCAGGACGACGCGGTCGCCGTTGCGGCACGAGAGCACGCCGCCCGTGCGCAGCGGCGCGCAGAGCTCGTCCGTCAGGTCCGGACTCGCCAGCACGACCGTGACGTCGGGCTCCTCGGCGCCGTCGGCGTCGTCGGTGCGGGCGAAGGCCCAGCCGTCCGGCCCCCAGCCGCGCGGGTCCTGCAGGACGTCCATCACGGTCTCCGCGACGGCGGGGCCGTCGGCGGGCAGCCCCTCCTCCACCTGGACGCGGACCTGCAGCGTCTGCGCCCCGGCGGGGCCGGGGGCCGCCGCGCGCGTCCCGGGCACGGTGAGCAGGCGACCCATCCCCGAGCCCGGCACCTCCGCCTGCAGCACCCCGGCGAGCGCGTCGGGGCTCACGGGCGGGGCCGGGGCCTCCTGCGGCGGGTCCGGGTCCACGTCGACGTCCCCCTCGCCGTCGACCTCCGGCGGGGCGCTCACGGGGACGGGCGCGGCGGGCGCCGACGTCGCCGGCGCGGACCCGGCCACCGGTGCCCGCTGGTCCCCGCCGCGGACCGCCAGCACCACGGCCAGGACGGCGACGAGGAGGAGGGCGCCGGTCAGCACGCGCCGCCGCCGGCGGACCCTCCTGCTCACCACGGGACGGGAGCCTACGATCAGCGACCGACCGCGCGGCCCGCGCGCCGTCCCGCGTCGCGCCCGCCCCGGCCGACCGCGCCCCGCACCCCACCCGTCTCCAGGAGGCCGCCGTGAGCCGCCTCCCGTCCCCCTCCCCCGAGCAGCCGGCCGACGAGGGGGTCGTCGCGGCAGCAGCGGCCCCGGGGACCGCCGCGCCGGGCACCGGCGCGGCGCAGCCCCCCGCCGCCCGGCTCGCCCGGGCGGACCGCCGCGCGCAGCTGCTGCGGGCCGCGCAGCGCGTCTTCTCCCGGGCGGGGTACCACGGCAGCGGCATGGACGCCATCGCCGAGCGCGCCGGCATCACCAAGCCCGTCCTCTACCGCCACTTCCCCGGCAAGCGCGACCTCTACCTGGCGGTCGTCGACCGCTCCTGCGACGACCTCGAGGCCTCGGTGCGCGCGGCCCTGGCCGGGACCGAGGACAACCGCGTGCGGGTCGCCGCGACGATCGACGCCTACTTCGCCTTCGTCGACGAGGACGACGGCGCGCGGCTGGTCTTCGAGTCCGACCTCACGAGCGACCCCGCCGTCCGCGAGCGCCTCGACGCCCTGGAGACCGCCTGCGCCGCCGCCATCACCGAGGTGGTGGCGGCCGACACCGGGCTCCCCCGCGCCAGCGCCCACGTCCTCGCCGTGGCGCTCGCGGGCAGCGCCCAGGTGGCGGCGCGCTCGTGGGTGGCCGCGGGCCGGGAGGTCCCGCGCGAGGAGGCCGCCGCCCTCATCTCCTCGCTGGTCTGGCGCGGCCTGCGCGGCCTGCCGCGGCAGGGGCGCTGACCCGCGCGAGCCGGTGCGCCGCTGGCGAACACCGCCGGCCCGGGGTGGGTCGTCCGCCGCCGCCGGGCTAGGTTCGCCGGAGGCGGGCCCCCCGCGGCGCCCGGCGCCGGGCGGGAGTCCGCGGCCCGCCACCCCGACGTGAGGAGAGCACCTGTGGAGATCCGCATCGGCGTGCAGAACGTGGCGCGCGAGATCGTGCTGGAGTCGTCGCAGTCCGCCGAGGACGTGCGCAGCGCCGTGGACGCGGCCGTGTCCGGCTCCGCGCCCCTGGAGCTCGAGGACGAGCGCGGGCGCCGCGTCGTCGTGCCGGCCGGCGTCCTGGGCTACGTGGAGATCGGTGCCGAGGGCCCCCGGCGCGTGGGCTTCGGCACGTCCTGACCCTCGTCGGGGGTCCCGTCACCCCGACGAGGTCATCGACGGGGTGACGCACGAGGCCTCGATTAGCCGACGGCCCCCGAGTCTGCGACGGTGTGATCACCGGAACGTCACCACGGGCCCGACCGGGCCCGTCCCAGGTGACAACCCCCTCACGGAGAGGCACCGCCATGACCGTCAGCGGCATCATCAGCGCCATCATCGTCGGGCTCGTCGTCGGGGCCCTCGCCCGACTCGTCCTGCCGGGCAAGCAGAACATCAGCATCGTGCTGACCATCCTGATCGGTCTCGTGGCCGCCTTCATCGGTGGATTCATCGGCAACGCGATCGGCACGAACGGGGACGGCTTCTCGTTCATCACCCTGATCATCCAGGTGATCCTGGCCGTCATCGGCGTCTCGATCGTCGCCGGCACGCAGGGCCGCAAGAGCGTCCGCCGCTGATCCCAGCAGCCCGCTGGCAGGAGCCGCCACCCGCACGCGGGTGGCGGCTCCTCGTGCGTCCGGACCCGCCGAACCCGGGGTCCCCGGGGCGCTGATCGGCCCCGGAGGGCTCCGGTGGGTAGCATGGGCAGCGAACACGCCTACGCCCGGTCGTCGCAGCGATCGGCCGCCACCCCCGGCGCGAGAGGCCCGTGTGGTGCGGTGCGCCCGGAGCGCCCGGCCCGCGTGCGGCCCCGCCCGACGACCCGAAGGCCCTCCCCCATGACTGCAGACCCCACCACCGACGTGCCCGCGGACGTCGCCGACATCGCCGTCGAGACCCTCGAGGCCCCCGCGCCCGAGGCCGCTCCGGCCCTCGTGCCGACGTTCGTCGAGCACGGCGTCCAGCAGGCCATCGCCGACGCGCTGGCCGTCAAGGGCATCGAGCGGCCCTTCCCCATCCAGGCCATGACGCTGCCCGTGGCCCTGTCGGGCCACGACATCATCGGGCAGGCGAAGACGGGCACGGGCAAGACCCTGGGCTTCGGCATCCCCGCCGTCCAGCGCGCCGTCGGCCCCGGCGAGGAGGGCTGGGACGACCTCCTCGAGCCCGGCTCGCCGCAGGCGCTGGTCGTCGTCCCGACCCGCGAGCTGGCCGTGCAGGTCTCGGGAGACCTGACCGCCGCCGCCGCCCGCCGCTCCGTGCGCGTGCTGACCATCTACGGCGGCCGCGCCTACGAGCCGCAGGTCGAGGCCCTCGAGAAGGGCGTCGAGGTCGTCGTCGGCACCCCCGGCCGCCTGCTCGACCTCGCCAACCAGGGCAAGCTCCGCCTCGGCCACGCCCGCACCGTCGTCCTCGACGAGGCCGACGAGATGCTCGACCTCGGCTTCCTGCCCGACGTCGAGAAGATCCTCGCGATGACGCCCGCCGGCCGGCAGACGATGCTGTTCTCGGCCACCATGCCCGGCCCGGTCGTCGCCCTGGCGCGCCGCTACATGACCCAGCCCACGCACATCCGGGCCAGCGAGCCCGACGACGTCGGCGCCACGGTCAAGGCCACCCGCCAGGTCGTCTACCGGGCCCACGCCATGGACAAGGTCGAGGTCCTCGCGCGGCTGCTCCAGGCGGAGGGGCGCGGCCTGTCCATCGTCTTCACCCGGACCAAGCGCACGGCGGCCAAGGTCGCCGACGACCTCGCCGAGCGCGGCTTCGCCGCCGGGGCCCTGCACGGCGACCTCGGCCAGGGCGCCCGCGAGCAGGCCCTGCGCGCCTTCCGCAGCGGCAAGGTCGACGTGCTCGTCGCCACGGACGTGGCCGCGCGCGGCATCGACGTCACCGACGTCACCCACGTCGTGAACTACCAGTGCCCCGAGGACGACAAGACCTACGTCCACCGCATCGGCCGCACCGGCCGCGCGGGCCAGAAGGGCATCGCCGTCACGTTCGTCGACTGGGACGACGTGCCGCGCTGGGGCCTCATCGACAAGACGCTCGACCTGGGGATCCCCGCCCCCGTCGAGACCTACTCCACCTCCCCGCACCTGTTCAGCGACCTGGACATCCCGGCGGGCACCACGGGACGCCTGCCGCGCAGCCGCCGCACCCGCGCCGGGCTGGGCGCCGAGGTGCTCGAGGACCTGGGCGAGACCGGCCGCAGCGGCGGCGGGCGCGACGGGGCGCGGGGCTCGCGCGACGGCGGCTCGCGCGACGGCGCCCCTCGGGGGGGCAGCGCCCGCAGCGGAGACCAGGAGCGCGCGCCCCGCGCCGAGGGTGACGGCGACGCCCCCGGGCGCCGTCGACGCCGCAGCCGCGGCGGCGAGGGCTCGACCGGTGACGCGCCGACGACGACCACCACGGCCGCGGACGAGGCCCCGGCCCGCTCGGGCAGCGCGCCGACCGACGGCGGCGACCAGGGCGCCGAGGGCGACGCCGCCGGGCGTCGTCCCCGTCGCCGCCGCCGTGGCGGGCGCGGTGGCGGCCAGGCCGGCGAGGCCCAGGCCGGCGAGGCCCGCTCCGGCGAGGCCCGCTCCGGCGAGGCCCGCTCCGGCGAGGCCCAGTCCGGCGGGGCCCAGTCCGGCGAGGCCCGGGCCACCGAGGCGACGTCGGGCGACGCGAAGTCCCGCGGGGCGAGGTCCGGTGGGGCGACGTCCGGCGGGGCGCGCTCGGGCGGGGCCCAGGGCGGCCGGTCCCTGCCGAGCGGGGCTCTGGCCAGCGGGTCCCTGCCCGACAGCGTCCGGTCCGGCTCGGGCGGCGACCGCGCCGCCGAGAGCTGAGAGGTCCGCCGTGCCCCTGCCGGGACGTCCCCCTCGCGAGGACGCGACGCCCGTAGGGCACAATCCCGGCGTGCAGCTGATCGCCGAGCTCGACGCCGACGCGGCCGAGGTGCCCCGGGCCCGGCACCTGCTCGGCGAGGCGCTGCTCGCCTGGCACCTCGACGAGGACGCCGCGGACACGGCCCTCCTGCTCACCTCCGAGCTGGTCACCAACGCCGTCCGCCACGGCCGCCCGCCCGTGCACGTGCACGCGGAGGTCCTGGCGGGCGGCGTGGTCCGCGTCGAGGTGGACGACGCGAGCCCGAGCCCCATCCGCCCGCAGGACCCCGACCTCGAGGACCTGGGCGGCCGGGGGCTCCAGCTGGTCGAGATGCTCTCCAGCGCCTGGGGCTCGCGCCTGCGCGACCGGCGCCACGAGGGCGGCCGCCCGGTCAAGTGCGTCTGGTTCGAGCTCCGCGCCACCGCTCCCGGGACCGCGTGAGGCCCGCGGCCCGTCCCACCCCGGCCGAGGCGGCCGGCGACCCGGGGCTCTTCGGCCCCGACAGCGTCACCTGGCGCGTGCACGCGGACCCCGTCGCGGGGATCGCCGGTCTGCGCGCGCTCCTCCTGCAGGCGCTGCACCCCCTCGCCATGGCGGGGGTCGACCAGCACTCGCGCTTCCGCGCCGACCCCTGGGGGCGGCTGACGACGACGGCGGAGTTCGTCGCGACGACGACGTTCGGGCCCACCGACGAGGCGCTGGCCCTCGCGGCGCGGGTCCGCGGCGTCCACCGCCGGGTGAGGGGCGTGGACCCCGAGACCGGCGGGTCCTACGCCGCCTCGGACACCGACCTCCTGCGGTGGGTCCACTGCTGCCTCGTCGACAGCTTCCTGTCCACGGCGCAGCGCGCCGGCGCCCCGCTGACGCCGGCGGACGCCGACGAGTACGTGCGCGAGCAGGTGCGCGCCGCCGAGCTCGTCGGCGTCCCGGCCGCCGACGCGCCCTCGAGCCGCGCCGAGCTCCAGGACGCCCTCGAGGGCTACCGCCCGGTGCTGCGCTCGAGCGCGGCCTCCCGCGAGGTGGTGGGCCGCGTCGTCGCGCCGCCGATGCCGCTGCTCCTGGCGCTGGCCACGCCGGCGGCGCCGCTGTGGGCGTCGACGGCCGGGCTGGCGCTCGCGACCCTGCCGTCCTGGGCCCTGCGCCTCCACGGGGTGCCCCGGCCCCTCCTGCTGGCGCCCGCTGCCGACGCCGCCACCACCGCCGCGCTGCGCGCCCTGCGCGCCGGGGTGGGCGGTCTGCAGCGCGCGGTGCCGGTGCTGCGCGAGCCTCCGTCGCTGCGCCAGGCCCGCGAGCGCCTCGCCGGCGCGGGCGAGGCCGCCCGGGAGAGGACGCAGGAGGACCGCTCCGCGAGCCACCGCTGAGCCGGGGCCCCCGCCCCCGCTCGACCGGGCGGGGGCAGCGGCCTCAGGGCCGGACGACCTCGAGCGCGCCCTCGGACTCGATGACCTCGAGGGCGTCCGCACCGGTCGTGAACTCCCCGAGCCGGTTCTCCTTGCCGGCGCCGTGGTAGTCGCTCGACCCGGTCACGAGGAGGCCCAGGGACGCGGCGAGGTCCGCCAGCTCGCGCACGGCGGTCGCGTCGTGGTCGCGGTGGTGGACCTCCAGGCCCGCGAGGCCCGCCGCGGCCATCTCCTCGACGACGGCGTCCGGGACGACGCGCCCGCGCAGGACGGCCCGCGGGTGGGCGAAGACGGGGACGCCCCCGGCCGCCCGCACGAGCCGGACGGCGTCCACGGCGTCCGGCGCCGCGTGGCCGACGAAGTACGGGGAGCGGGTCGACAGGATGGTCGCGAAGGCGTGCCCCCGGTCGCGCGCGAGCCCCTTGGCCACCAGCGCGTCGGCGAGGTGGGGGCGCCCCACGGTCGCCTCGCCGTCCACCTGCTCGAGCACGTCGTCCCAGGTCAGCGGGTGGTCGGCGCCGATGCGGTCGACCATCAGCCGCGCCCGTCGCAGCCGCGAGCCGCGGGAGCGGTCCAGCTCGGCGCGCAGGGCGGGCGACGCGGGGTCGTGCAGGTAGGAGAGCAGGTGGACGCTGGCGCCGCCGGCGTGGCAGGAGATCTCGGTACCCCGCACGAGCGCCGTGCCCGTGCTCGTCGCGGCGGCGACGGCCTCGTCCCATCCCGACGTCGTGTCGTGGTCGGTGAGGGCCACCACGTCGATCCCCGCCGCGGAGGCGGAGGCCACCACCTGCGCCGGTGACTGCGTCCCGTCCGACGCGCTGGAGTGCGCGTGGAGGTCGATCATCACGCCCCCAGCGTAGGTGCCGCGCCCCGCTGCCCCCGCACGGACGGCCCCGGACGGGTGCGCCCCGCCCGCCGGTCCGGGCTCAGGCGCCGCGCCCGGACGCCGGCGGCGGCGTCCCCCACGTGACGGGGACGCCGTGGGGCTCCGCCTCGCCGATCAGCCGGAGGCCTCCCCTCCCGGGCGCGCCGGCCCGCGCCCCGGCGGGTCCGCCGTGCACCCGGGCCTCCACGACGAAGCGGTGCCGGTCCTCGCCGGGGAGCCGGCGCGGCTCGAGCGCCAGGCGCACGAGCGGCCGCTCGGGCGAGGCCCGCCGGCCGAGCGCGTCGAGCGCCGCCTCGGCCTCCGAGCGCTCGGCCTCGGGGACGTACTGCCGCACGACCGACTGCCACACCACCGTGACGACGCCCTCGCGCAGCTCGAGGCCGCGGGCCAGCTCCGCCGCCCCCGCCCGCCGCACCGCGACGGGGTGGGCGCGCGCGAGGGCCAGGGCCCCCTGGAGGCGGTGGACGCGCCGGCGCTGCTCCGGCCAGACGAAGGAGAGCAGCCGGCGCGCGTCCGCGGGGTCGAGCGGGTCCAGCGGGGCGACGTCGACGCCCTCCCGCCCGACGACCCGCACCGCGGGAGGTCCCTGACCCGCGTTGCGCCCGCCCTCCGCGCCGCCCGGCGCGTCCTCGAGGAGCCACGGCGAGACGTCCCAGGCGCCCTCCAGGACCACCGGTGAGGACGGCGGGCCCCAGGCGCCGCCGTCCTGCGCCGTCATCCGCATCCGGTCGGCCTGCAGGAGCAGACCGGCCGAGGCCCCGACGTCGTGCAGGTGCACCGGGACGGCCCCGTCCGCGGCGCGCACGCCGTCGCCCGCCCCCTCGGCGAGCAGCCGCAGCAGCCCTCCCCACAGCGCCGCGGCGCGCCCGACCTCGTTGGTCTGCGGCGCCGTCCCGAGGTCGGCGCGCAGGACGTCCGCGGACGCCCGGACGACGCCCGGCAGCAGCGCCGCGGCGCGCGCCGGGTCCCCCGGCCAGGGGCCCGGCGCGCCGTCGGGACGGGCGTCACCGGGGTAGGCGCGCGCGAGCTCGGGTGCCGCGCCGGACGAGACGAGCCGGCCGAGCGCCCCCACCAGCCGCAGCGCGAGCGCCGAGGGCCCGGGCTCCGCGTCGCGCCCGCGCAGCACCTCGGCCACCGGACCTCCGCGCGCCGCGTCGTCGGCCGCGGCCTCGCACAGGGCCGCGGTGAAGGGAGCCCCGAGCTCCCGGCACATCGCCCCCTGCCGCCGCAGGTGCTCGACGACCACGCCCGGCCCCCGGGCGCTGCCGCGCCGAGCCCCGCCGGCCCGACCGCCCCCACCGCTGCCGCTGCCACCGCCCACGGGCACCTCTCCCTCGCTCGGTCCGCCGGAGGGCGGGCGGGCACCCTCCCACCCGCCGTCCCGCCCCGCTCCCGCCCGCGGTGGCATCCTGGCGCCATGACGACGCCGACGACGCCGGCCACCACCCGCACCGACACCGCCCCCCACGAGGACGCCGTCGAGACCCCGTCCCAGCCCGGCGGCGTCCAGCCCGGCGACGTCGAGCACGCGACCGAGGTCCCCGGCTCCGGCTCCGCCCTCTCGCCGGTCCAGCACCCCGACGGCGACCAGCCCGACCCCCAGGCGCCGGACGCCGGCGTCGCCGACCGCCAGGCGGCGCGCAGCCACCGCCAGCGCCCCACCTCGGCCGCCTTCCGCGAGCTGATGGCGTCGGGCTGGTCGCCCGCGGACGAGACCGCCCCGGCGCTCGCCGCCTCCGCCCCCTTCGCCGCCGCGCGTCGCGCCGAGGTCTCGCGCCTGTTCCCCGGCGAGCGGCTGGTGCTGCCGGCCGGCCCCCTGAAGACCCGCTCCAACGACACCGACTACCGGTTCCGCGCGCACAGCGCCTTCGCGCACCTGACCGGGCTCGGCGGCGAGCGCGAGCCCGACGCCGTCCTCGTGCTCGACCCGCGGCCCGCGGGCGACGGCAGCGGCGACGGCGCGGACAGGGGCCACGAGGCCGTCCTGCTGTTCCGCCCGCGCACCCCCCGCACGTCGGAGGAGTTCTTCGCCGACGCCCGCTACGGGGAGTTCTGGGTCGGCGCCCGCCCCTCGCTGGCCGACGCGGAGGCCGAGCTCGGGCTCGTCTGCCGCGACATCGCCGACCTCGAGGACCTCCTCGGCGCCGGGGACGCGCCCCTGCGCGTCGTGCCGGACGCCGACCCCGCGCTCACGGCGCGCGTGGCGTCGCTGCGGGCCGGCGCCGGGGCCGACGCGGACGCGTCCGCCGTCGCGGACGACGAGCTCGTGGTGGCGCTCTCCGAGCTCCGGCTCGTCAAGGACGCGCACGAGGTCGAGCAGATGCGCCTGGCCGTCGAGGCGAGCGCCCGCGGCTTCGCCGACATCGTGCGCTCCCTCCCCCGGGCGCTCGAGCACGTCCGCGGCGAGCGGGTCGTCGAGGGCGCCTTCGCCGCCCGGGCGCGCGAGGACGGCAACGGCGTCGGGTACGAGACGATCGCCGCGGCGGGCGAGCACGCCTGCACGCTGCACTGGACCCGCAACGACGGCCCGGTGCGGGGCGGCCAGCTGGTGCTGGTCGACGCCGGCGTCGAGCTCGACAGCCTCTACACCGCCGACGTCACCCGGACCCTGCCCGTCGACGGCCGCTTCACCGACGCCCAGCGCCGCGTCTACCAGGCCGTGCTCGACGCCGCGGACGCCTCGTTCGCCGTCGTCCGGCCGGGCTCGCGCTTCCGCGACCTCCACGAGGCCGCCATGCGCGTCATCGCCGCGCGCCTGGAGGAGTGGGGCCTGCTGGCCGTCAGCGCCGAGGAGGCCCTGTCCGAGGACGGCGGCCAGCACCGCCGGTGGATGGTGCACGGCACCTCCCACCACCTGGGCCTCGACGTCCACGACTGCGCCCAGGCGCGCCGCGAGATGTACCTGGACGCCGTGCTCGAGCCGGGCATGGTCTTCACCATCGAGCCGGGCCTGTACTTCAAGGGCGACGACGAGCTGGTGCCGGCCGAGCTGCGCGGCATCGGCGTGCGCATCGAGGACGACGTGCTGGTGACCGCCGACGGCTGCGAGAACCTCTCCGGGATGCTGCCGCGCACCCCCGACGCGGTCGAGGCGTGGATGGCGTCGCTGCGCGGATGAGCCCGCTCCTCCCCGGGCCCGGGCGGCTCCCCCGGGCCCGGGCCACCGGCCACCGGCCACCGGCGCAGCAGGACGGCCCGGCGCAGCAGAACGGCCCGCGGATCCTGGAGGATCCGCGGGCCGCTGTGCCGGATGTGCGGCGTCTGCGACGACGCCCGCCGCGTCAGCGCGGCTGCTGGTCCTCGCCCTCGGCGCGGACCCGCTCCTCCTCGCGCTGGCGGGCGACCATCTCGCTGTACGTGGGGCCGCTGGCGACGGGCGCCGAGGCGGTCCCCTCGGAGGCGCCGGCACCGGGTGCCGGCGACTGCGGCGCCTGGACCCGCGCCGGCTGCGCGGCACCGCCCCAGCCCGGGCGGCCGAGGCCGCGAGCGGCGTCGGCGTCGCGGCCGAGCACCTCGCGGGCGGCGCCCATCTGCTCCTGCGTGCAGAACAGCGCGTAGCGGGAGGCCACGATCTGGCTCACGGAGGTGAAGTCGCGCCGGCCCCGGGTGGCCGCGTAGCTCACGAGGCTGAGGATCAGGCCGAAGGCGGCACCGATGAGCACCGCCGGGAGGATGGCCAGCAGCCCCGCCTCGGGCGGCGTCAGCAGCACGAGGATGAGGCCGATGAGCAGCCCGATCCAGGCGCCCGAGGCCAGCCCGGCCCCCGCCACTCGCCCGTAGGTGAGGCGGCCGAGCACGCGCTCGACCATCCGCAGGTCCGTGCCGACGATCGTCACGTGCTGGACGGGGAACTGCTCGTCGGAGAGGAAGTCCACCGCCGCCTGCGCTGCGGCGTAGGTGTCGTAGGACGCGACCTCCTCGCCGGTCGGCGCCGTGGGCATGCCCTGGCGGCGGTCGCGGGGGGAGGTGAAGGAGCTGGCCATGCCGTGATCATCCGGCGTCCCCCCGGGGGGCACCACCCGAGGACCGGCCGGCGCGCGCACTCCCAGCCGACTCGCAGCGGCGGCGGCGCCTCCTGGACCGGACGACCCGGGCCGCGCAGGCGCCGGGGTCAGATGTGGCCGGCGCGCCGCAGCAGCACCGCGAGCACCCACCCCGGGAGCACCCACAGCCACAGCGTGGCGATCCGGTAGGTGACCGCCGCCAGCACCGCCGGCACCGGGTCGACCCCCACGGCGACCAGCCCGCCGGCGATGGCCGTCTCGATGGCCCCCGCCCCGCCCGGGGTGGGGAAGACGCTGCCGACGGCCGTGCCGGCGAACAGGACGACCGCCAGCTCCAGGAGCGGCACCGACGCGTCGTAGGCGTGCAGGCTGGCGGCCAGCGCCGCGAGGAAGCCACCGGTGACGAGGCAGCTGCCCGCCACCCCCGCGGCCAGGCGGGCGGGCCGGCGGACGAGGTCGCGGAGCACGGCGACGGCGCGGCCCACCGGCTCTCGCAGGCGCCCCACGACCCAGGCGCGCACGCGCGGCACCGCCAGCACCGCGAGCGCCGCCACGACGACCGAGCACACCGTGACCAGCGTCACCGCGTCGGGCAGGAGCCGGACGCCCTGGGCCATGCGCCCCGAGGTGAGCACGGCGACGCCGAGCACCGCCGCGGTCACGACCACCGAGACGACCTGGATGGCCACCACCGCCGCGACGGCCGCCGGGGTCGGCGCTCCCCGCCGGTACAGGTAGCGGACGTTCAGGGCCATGCCCCCGAGGCCCGCGGGGCCGAGCAGGCTGAGGAAGGTCCCGGCCACCTGCACGGCCGCCGTCGGCAGCCGCCGCAGGGGCACGGGCGAGAAGGCCACGACCGTCGTCGTGGCGCCCGCGAAGGGGACCAGCGCGGTGAGGACCGTCAGCACCAGCCACCCCGGGGAGGCCTGGCGCAGCACCTCCACCGGGTCGGCGCTGCCGAGCTGGCGGACCACGAGCACGAGCGCGAGGACGCCGAGCCCGGCCCCGGCCAGGGCGCCCAGGAGCCCCCAGCGCCGGATCGTCGACGAGGGCTGCGCGGCGTCGTCGGCGCCCCGCTCGCGGGCCGCCGGCGAGGCCCCGGGGGCGGCGGGCCGCGCGGCGCCGGAGGAGCCCGTGGGGGACCGGTCGGGCCGGGCCGCGGCGTCCCCGGGGACGTCGGACCGGTGGGGAGGGCGGGTCAGGTCGGCCTCCGGAGGGACGGCCATGGAGTCCTCCTCCCCGCGGTGCCGTGGACCCACGAGCCTACGGCGGGCGGCGGCCCCGCCCGCCCGGACGCACCGCGGGGGGCCGTCCGGTCCGGACGGCCCCCCGCGGTGAGCGGTCAGCGCGAGGTCACTCGCCGAAGCGCTCGTCCCCCGCCTGCTGCGCGGCCTGCTTCTCGCTGGTGGCGCCGGCCGTCGAGATCTGGCCGCCGGCGTTCTCCAGGTGCGCGCGCACGAACCAGTGGAACTGCTCGAGGTCGCCCGAGTGGTCGATGAGCAGGTCCTCGGTGACCGGGTCGAGGTCGCCCGCGGACTCGATGGCCTCGCGGTAGTCGGCGATGACGCCCTGGTAGACGAGGTCGAGCGCGCCGAGGTGCTCGATCGTGCCCGCGCGGCCGATGGAGTAGTCGTCCCACTTGCGCTGGGCGACGAGGTGCCCCGGCGTGCCCACCGGGCTGCCGCCCATGGCGGCGATGCGCTCGGCCACGGCGTCCGCCATCTCGCGGACGGCGTCGACCTGCGGGTCGAGCATCTCGTGCACGCCGATGAAGTTCGGCCCGATGACGTTCCAGTGCACGTGCTTGAGGGTCAGGTGCAGGTCGGTGAGGGCGATGAGCCGCTCCTGCAGGTTCTTCACGACCTGCGCCCCGGCGTCGGCGTCCATGCCCGGGATCGTGTACTCGATCTTCGGGGCGCCGTCGAGGGCGGTCGAGGGGTCCTTGGAGGTCTCGCTGTAGGTCATGCCCGCGACGCTACGACCGGCCGACCGCCCTCGCACCCGCGCGGGACCTGCGCGGCCGGGCGGGCGCGGAGGGCGCCGCCCGCGCGGGCCGGGGGCGCGCGACGTCGCCGCTACGCTGCGCCCGTGAGCAGCCCGTCCCGGATCTTCGCCGCGCGGCTGGCCGGGCTCCCCGTCTTCGACCCCATGGGCGACCAGGTCGGGCGCGTGCGCGACGTCGTCAGCGTGCTGCGCGGCGACGGGCGGCGCCTGCGCGTCGTCGGGCTCGTGGTGGAGGTCCCCGGCCGCCGCCGCGTCTTCGTGCCCATGACGAGGGTCACGGCCATGGACGCCGGCCAGGTCATCACCACGGGCCTGGTGAACATGCGCCGCTTCGAGCAGCGCAGCACCGAGGTGCTCCTGCTGGCCGAGGTGCTGGAGCGCCAGGTGGAGCTCCTCGACGGCTCCGGCGCCGCCACGGTGGAGGACCTCGCCCTCGAGCGCCCCGGCCCCCGCGACCTCGAGGTCACCCGTGTCTTCGTCCGCCGCGGCACCCCCGGCGGGCTCGGCTCCCGGCTGCGGGGCCGGCGGGGCGAGACGCTGCTCGTCCCCGTCGACGAGGTCGGGAACCTGCTCGGGACGCCGGCCGCGGCCCAGGGCGCGAGCCTGCTCATCGCGACCTTCGAGGACATGAAGCCCGCCGACATCGCCGAGGCGCTCCACGACCTCTCGGGGCGCCGCCGCCTCGAGCTGGCCGCCGAGCTCGACGACGAGCGGCTGGCGGACGTCCTCGCCGAGCTGGGCGAGGACGACCGCGTCGAGGTGGTCACCGGGCTCGCCCGCGAGCGCGCGGCCGACGTCCTGGAGGCGATGGACGCCGACGACGCCGCCGACGTCCTCGGCGAGCTGCCGGAGGACGCCAAGGAGACGCTCCTGCAGCTCATGGAGCCCGACGACGCCGCCGACGTGCGCCGGCTGCTCGCCTACGACGAGGAGACCGCGGGCGGCCTCATGACGCCCGAGCCGGTGCTCATGGCGCCGGAGGCGTCGGTGGCGGAGGCGCTGGCCCTGGTGCGCAGCAGCGACCTGTCCGTCGCCGAGGCGGCGTCGGTCTACGTCTGCCGCCCCCCGCTGGAGACCCCGACGGGTCGCTACCTGGGCGTCGTGCACATCCAGGCCATGCTGCGGGTGGCGCCCCACGAGCGGATCGGCTCCATCCTCGACACGGACGTGGACGGCCTCTCCCCCGACGCCCCGCTCGGCGTGGTGGCGCGGCGCCTCGCCGTCTACAACCTCGTGTCGGTCCCCGTCACCGACCCCGCCGGGCGCCTGCTGGGGGTCGTGACGGTGGACGACGTCCTCGACCACATCCTCCCCGAGGACTGGCGGGAGCAGGACGACGCCGAGCTGGGGCGGGGCGGCGCGGCGCGGCGCTGAGGGGTGCCGCCCGAGCGGGCGGGAGGCGGACGGCGCGGACCGAGCAGGAGCCACGACGGCACCTGGACGCAGGAGGAGGGACGAGATGGCAGCACGGGACCAGAGCGGGACGCGCCGGCGGGAGCCGGGGCTCGACAGCCCCCAGGAGACGAGGCGACGGTTCCTGCCCCGCCCGAGCATCGACCCCGAGACCTTCGGCCGGCTCTCGGAGGCCTTCGCCCGCTTCATGGGCACGCCGCGCTTCCTCATCTACATGTCGTGCTTCATCGTCCTGTGGGTCTTGTGGAACACCCTCGCCCCGGCGAGCGTGCGCTTCGACCCGTACGCCTTCCTCTTCCTCACCCTGATGCTCTCGCTGCAGGCCTCCTACGCGGCGCCGCTGATCCTCCTGGCGCAGAACCGCCAGGACGACCGCGACCGCGTCTCCCTGGAGCAGGACCGCCAGCGCGCCGAGCGGAACCTCGCCGACACCGAGTACCTCGCGCGCGAGGTGGCGGCGCTGCGCATCGCCATGCGCGACGTCGCGACCCGGGACTTCCTGCGCAGCGAGCTGCGGGGCTTCGTCGAGGAGCTCGACGGCGGGCGCGAGGACGGCGAGCGCGGGCGCGGCCGGGGCCGCCAGGGCCGCTCGGACGGGCGTCCGGAGAGCCGTCCCGGCACACCTACCCTGGGGGCATGAGCCCCTCCGAGACGCTCGTGCGCGAGGCCCTGGGCCGCGTGCTCGACCCCGAGATCCGCCGCCCCATCACCGACCTCGGCATGGTGCGCTCGGTGTCCCTCGACGGTCCCGACGTGGCGGTCGAGGTCTCCCTCACCACCGCGGGCTGCCCGATGCGCGAGCAGCTCACCCGCGAGGTCACGCGCGAGGTCTCCGCCGTCGAGGGCGTCGCCTCCGTGCGGGTCGAGCTCGGGGTCATGGACGACGACCAGCGCGCCGCGCTCAAGGACGTGCTGCGCGGCGGGCGCCCCGCCCGCGAGGTGCCCTTCACCCAGCCCGGGTCGCTGACGCGCGTCGTCGCCGTCGCCTCGGGCAAGGGCGGCGTCGGCAAGTCCAGCGTCACCGTCAACCTCGCCGCGGCGATGGCCGCGGACGGGCTGCGCGTCGGCGTCCTGGACGCCGACGTCCACGGCTTCTCGGTGCCCCGCATGCTCGGCGTCGAGCACGCCCCCACGCGCGTGGACGACATGATCATCCCGCCCGTGGCGCACGGCGTGAAGATCGTCTCCATCGGGATGTTCACCCAGGGGAACGCGCCCGTGGTGTGGCGCGGCCCGATGCTCCACCGCACGCTCGAGCAGTTCCTCACCGACGTGCACTGGGGCGACCTCGACGTCCTGCTGCTCGACCTGCCGCCGGGCACCGGTGACATCGCCATCAGCGTCGCGCAGCTCCTGCCCGGGGCGGAGCTCCTCGTGGTGACCACCCCGCAGGCCGCGGCGGCCGAGGTGGCCGAGCGCGCCGGCGCCGTGGCGCACCAGACCAAGCAGTCCGTCGCCGGCGTCGTGGAGAACATGAGCTGGATGGAGATGCCCGACGGCTCGCGCGTCGAGGTCTTCGGCAGCGGCGGCGGCGAGGCCGTGGCCGGGCGGCTCGAGGACCTGCTGCGCGTCCCCGTGGGCCTGCTCGGCCGCGTGCCGCTCGACGTGCGCGTCCGCGAGGGCGGCGACGCCGGCGTCCCGCTCGTGCTCTCGGACCCCGAGGCGCCGGCGGCGGTGGCGCTGCGGGAGGTGGCCCGGGCGCTGTCGAAGCCCCGCGGCCTCGCCGGGCGCCCGCTCGGGATCACGCCCGTGCGCTCCCCCGCCCAGCGCGTCGCGGGCTGAGCGCACCGCGCCGCGCCGGCCAGAGCGCGTCGCGGGCCGGGCCAGCCGACCACCGGCGGAGCCGGGGCCCGCGCCGCTGGCGCCGCACGTCGCGGCGCTCCGGCACCGGGAGGGCCCACCTCGTCGTGGCGCGCGTCGGGTGCCGGGCTAGGTGGCCTCGTCGTCGAAGGGCGTGCGGTCGGGCGTCACCCTGGGCTCGGCGCCGCCGCGCGGGCTCGGGACGGGCGGGCGCGCCGGGCTCGACCCGCCGGTCGCCGCTGCGGCCGCGACCGCGGCGCCCCCCCCACCCGCCGCGGGCGCGGCCAGCGATCGCGGGGCTCCCGGGCTGCGGGGCTTGGCGGGCGGGTCGTCCCACACGTCGGTGAGCGCGTCGCGGACGATGCGACGCGGGTCGTACTGGCGCGGGTCGAGCTTCTGCCAGTCGATGTCGTCGAACTCCGGGCCCATCTCCTCCTTGAGGCTGTCCCGGGCGCCCTTGGCGTAGCGCACGCCGCCGCGGACGAGGTCGGCGAGCTGCTGGGAGTACCGCGGCAGCCGCTCGGGACCCACGACCACGAGGACGATGACGAGCAGCACGAGCAGCTCGCCACCGTTGGGGAAGGACACGGCCGCAGCCTACGACGGCGTGCGCTCCGCTCGTGCGCACCCGTCGCCGCGGGGCGGACGCGCCCCGCGGGCGTCACCGGGCCGTCGACCGCCGGACGCCGCACGGCCACCCGCCGGGCGCCGTCCGCCGTCACGGCCACGTCGTCGACGACTCCCGCAGCGCGGCGTCGTCCGCGCCGCCCCGCCGCGTCAGTCGCTCGGCTCGCTCCCGAGCTCGACGGGGATCTCGACGGCCTCGCGCCCCCGGCGCACCGTGAGCACCACCTCCTCGCCCGGCGTGCGGGCGCGGATGGCGACGATGAGCTCGTCCGGGGCGGTGACGAGCTGGTCGTCGATCGCCGTGATGACGTCGCCGGGCTCGACGCCGGCGAGGTCCGCCGGGCCGCCGGCGACGACGGGTGCGCCGGCCGGGCTCGACCCCTGCGCCACGCGCACGCCCTGGCCCTCGTAGGTGGAGTCCAGGGAGACGCCGATGACGGGGTAGGTGGCGACGCCGTCCTCGATGAGCTCGGTGGTCGTGCGCACCACCTGGTCCGCCGGGATCGCGAAGCCCAGGCCGATGCTGCCGCCCGCTCCGAGCGCGGCCGTCTGGGCGATGGCCGAGTTGACGCCGACCACGGCGCCGGTGAGGTCGACGAGCGGGCCCCCGGAGTTGCCCGGGTTGATCGCGGCGTCCGTCTGCACGGCGTTGATGAAGCCCTGCTCGCCCTGGCTGGGACCGGCCACGACGGGGCGGTTGAGCGCGCTGACGATGCCGCTGGTGACCGTGCTGGCCAGCCCGAGCGGCGCGCCCACCGCCACGACGGGGTCGCCCACGCGGACGGCGGAGGTGTCGGCGAAGGCGAGCGGGACCAGACCGGTGCGGTCGATGCGCAGCACCGCGAGGTCGTAGTCGGCGGTGCGTCCCACGACCGTCGCGGGCTCCCGCGTGCCGTCGGACAGGAGCACGCGGATGCGCCCCGCCGCCTCGACGGCCGGCGCGATGACGTGGTTGTTCGTGACCACGTACCCGTCCTCGGACAGCACGAAGCCCGACCCGTTGCCCGATCCCTCGCTCGAGCTGATCTCGACCGACACGGTGCTCGGCAGCACCGCGTCGGCGACCTGGGTGACCGAGCCGTCGGCGGGCTGCGCCGCGCCCCCGCCCGAGCGGTCGACGACGGAGACGGTCGTCCCGGCCGGGCCGGCGAGGCGCTGCCCCGCCACGCCGCCGAGCAGGCCGACGAGCAGGCAGGAGGCCACGAGCGCCAGCGCGCGCGCCGAGCGCCACCGGCGCCGCGGCTCGCGCGCGCGCCCGAGCAGCGGCGCGGGCGCACCCTCCGGGAACCCCGGCCCGGAGTGCCCCAGCAGGGGCCCCGGGGCGGGCTCGCCCCCCGGGGCACCGGGGGGGTCTTCGGAGCCGGGCGCCGAGCCGGTCGGGCCGCCGGCGCCCCTCCACGCCCCAGCCCCGGCGTCGGCGCGGTGACCCGGGTCCGCCGAGGAGGGGACCCCCGGGTCCTCTCGCGGCGCCCAGGGGGAGGGCTCCCGGCCGAGCTGGCTCTCGTCGGCGCCCGGCGCCGGGTGGTCGCGGCTCGGCGCGGCGTCGTCGCCGCGCGGCGCGGGGCCCGGGACGCTCATGGGTGCTCCTCCTCGTGCGGCGCGGCCGCTCGGTGGCTGGACGAGCCATCCTCGCCCGGCGGGGGCGGCGGCGCGCACCGGGCCCGCACGAGACCCCCGGGCGGCCCTCCCGCGGACCGACGTCCGGCGGGGGCGCGGCGTGCCGAGCGGCGCTCCGGGCCTCAGTCCAGGCGGGCGGTGGGGGCGCGGTGGGCCAGGGACGCGCGCAGCTGGGCGCGGGCGCGGTGGATGCGCGAGCGCACCGTGCCGATCTTGACGCCCAGGGTCCGGGCGATCTCCTCGTAGCTGAGGCCCTCGATGTCGCAGAGCACCACGGCCGCGCGGAACTCCGGCGACAGGTCGAGCAGCGCCGCCTGCACGTCGTGGTCGAGGTTGCCGTGCTCGAACGCCCGCTCCGGCCCCGGGTCCCCGCCCGGGAGGCGGTCCGTCGCGTCGTCCCCGAGGGCGTCGAAGCGGATGCGCTGGCGGCGCCGCACCTGGTCGAGGAAGAGGTTGGTGGTGATGCGGTGGAGCCAGCCCTCGAAGGTCCCCGGCGTGTAGGAGGACAGGGACCGGAACACCCGGACGAAGACCTCCTGCGTCAGGTCCTCGGCGTCGTGGCGGTTGCCCGTCAGGCGGTAGGCCAGGCGGAAGACCCGGGCCGAGTGGTCCCGGACCACCTGGTCCCAGGACGGCGGCGTCCAGGCGTCTCCGTCCGCGGGCGCCCCCGGGACATCGGCGTGGACGGCCTCGGTGCGCCCTGCGTCGGTGCGCCCGGCGTCGTCGTGCCCGGCAGCGGTGTGCGCGGAGCCGTGGGCTCGCGTCGTCATGCGCCGATGGTGCCACCGGCGCCTGGACGCCACCTGGCAGCCCCGGCCCCGCGCCGCGCAGGGACCAGCGGACGGAGCAGCGGACGCCGCCGCCCGGGCGCCCCGCGGCCCTCCCCCGCGCCGCTCTCCTGCCCGCCGCTCTCCCACTAGCCTCGGGGGGCGCCGCCGCCGACCGACCCGGTCGGGAGGGGCGCACGAGCCGAGGGGTGCGTCATCGCCGCCACGTCCGCCGCCAGCCGCAGCTACGCCGAGGACTTCGTCGTCGAGGACGAGGCGACGGAGCGCGCGCGGGGCCGCGGCGTCGAGCTGGGCTGCTCGCCCGTCGCCCCGGGCACCGGCGCGGCCCTGCGGGTGCTCGCCGCCGCCTCGGCGGCCCGCGCGGTGGTCGAGGTCGGCACCGGCAGCGGCGTCTCCACGCTGTGGCTGCTGGCGGGCATGCCCGCCGACGGCGTCCTGACGACGATCGACAGCGAGCCCGAGCACCAGCGGGCCGCCCGCGAGGCGCTCGCCGACGCCGGCGTCCGCGGCGGGCGGGTCCGCGTCATCGGGGGCCGCGCGCAGGACGTGCTGCCGCGCCTGACCGACGGCGCCTACGACCTCGTGCTGCTCGACGCCGACCGCCGCGACCTGGACGCCCACCTCGACCAGGCGCTCCGGCTGCTGCGGCCGGGCGGCCTCCTCGTCGTCGTCGGCGCCCTGTGGCGCGACAAGGTCGCCGACCCGGCGCAGCGCGACGAGACCACGACCGCCGTCCGCCAGGCCGGTCGGCGCGTGCGCGACGACGAGCGCCTCGTGCCCGCCCTCCTGCCGGTGGGCGACGGCCTGCTCGTCGGGGTCGTCCGCGGCTGAGCCGTCCCCCGGCGCCCCCGACCGGCCCTCCGAGGCCCGTCGTCGCCGGGCTGCCGGGTCCGGCCCCGTCGGCGGCACCCCGTCGACGAGGCGCGCCCCAGGACGCCGGGCGGCGTCAGGACGGCACCGGGCGTCAGGACGGCACCGGGGCGCTGCGACGCCCCGTGCGGGCGCCGCGCGTCAGACGGCGCCGTCCTCCAGCCACCGCAGCAGCAGGCGGGCGCCGAAGCCCGTGGCGCCCCGGGTGACCTCGTGCTCGTCCTTGTCGGCCCGGCCGGGGCCGGCGATGTCCAGGTGCGCCCAGCGCCGCGAGCCGACGAACTCGCGCAGGAACAGCGCGGCGGTGATGGACCCCGCGCCGGGGCCGCCCTTGGCGGCCACGTGCCGCAGGTCGGCGACGTCGGAGTCCAGGGCGTAGGTGTAGTCCTCCACCAGCGGCATCCGCCAGACGCGCTCGCCCGTCGCCTCGGAGGCGCTGCGCAGCTGCTCGAGCAGCGGGGCGTCCCCGGTGTACAGGGCCGCGTGGCGCTTGCCCAGGCCCAGGGAGGCCGCCCCCGTCAGCGTGGCCACGTCCACGAGCAGGTCGGGGTCCAGGGACGCGTCGGCGTGGGCGAGGGCGTCCGCCAGGACCATCCGCCCCTCGGCGTCGGTGTTGGCGATCTCCACGGTGGTGCCGCCGTGGACGCGCACGACGTCGCCGGGGCGGTAGGAGGACCCGCCGAAGGCGTTCTCGGCCAGCGGCAGCAGCGCCGTGACGGGCTGGGGCAGCTCCATCTCGGCCGCGCCGAGGACGGCGGCGAGGACGACCGCGGCGCCGGCCATGTCGGTCTTCATCGGGACCATGCCCTCGCGGGGCTTGATGGACAGGCCCCCGCTGTCGAAGGTGATGCCCTTGCCCACGAGCACGACGTGGCGCCGCGGCGCCGTCCCGGCGGCAGGCCGGTACCGCACGGTCACCAGGCACGGCGGGGAGTCCGAGCCGCGACCCACCGCGAGGATGCCGCCGAAGCCCTGGCGCTCCAGGGCGGCCGCGTCGAGCACCTCGACCTCGACGCCGGGGACGTCGGCGGCCAGGGCGCGGGCCTGCTCGGCCACCCAGGCCGGGTCCTTGACCGACGACGGCGTGGTGGTCAGGTCCCGCGCGCGCCACGTGGCGCGCGCGGCGACGACGGCGCGCGCCAGCGCGGGCCCCTCGTCCACGCCGAGGAGCTCCACGACCTCGGCCGCCGGTCGGGGGCCGTCCTCCAGCCCCGTGCGGGGCGGGTCGTAGCTCGCCAGGAGCAGTCCCTCGAGCAGGGACCGCAGCGCCCGCGGGGCGAGCCCGACACCGGCCGTCGTCACGACGCGCTCGGTGCCGCGGGTGGCGCGCGCCAGCGCCGCGCCGGCGCGGCGCAGGGCCGTCGCGCCGCCGTCGCCGACGCCGAGCAGGAGGAGGCGGCGAGGGCCCGCGCCGTCGTCGCGCGAGGACGGCAGGGGCACGCCGAGGACCTCGCCCGCCGCCCCGCGGAAGCGCTGCTGCTCGGCCAGGACGGCCGTGTTCACCCCCAGCCACACCGCGGCGTCGGCCGTCCCCGGGCGCGGCTGCGGATCGCTCTCCCCGGGGGGCGGCGCGGCGACGGGGACCGCGAGGACGTCGGCCCCGGCGGCGGAGCGGACGTCGCTGCTCGAGACGGGGACCAGGCGGGGCATGCGGGCGACCACGTCCGCGACCCTACCCACGGCTCCGGCGTCCGCCCGGCGGCCCGGCCCGGCCGCGGGGCCCTCGCGGCCGGGTCGGCAGCGGGGTCCGGTGGTCGGGGCGGGCGGTGGACGCACGACGGCCCCGCCCGGAGCGCTCCGGGCGGGGCCGTCGTGCAGGTCGCGGACCGGCGGACCGGTCAGCCGACCGCCGTGCCCAGCGCGTCGCCCAGGCCCTTGGCCTCGTCGGGGGTCATCTCGACGACGAGCCGCCCGCCGCCCTCCAGGGGCATGCGCATGACGATGCCGCGACCCTCCTTCGTGACCTCGAGCGGGCCGTCACCTGTCCTCGGCTTCATGGCCGCCATCTGCGGGTCCCCTTCCTGTGGACGTGATCGGCCTCCATTATCCGTGGTGATCGCGGGAAGTCGAAACGGGGCTAGCCTCCCGGGCGGCACCGGTGCCCTCGCGGGGCGCCCGGCGCCCTCCCGCGCCCGCGCCGTCAGCCCCCGGAGGTCCCGTGACCGCGCCGCTCGCCGCCGTCGAGCACGACGGCGCCGTCGCCCGGGTCGTCGTCGGGCGCCCGGAGGTCCGCGGCGCCCTGGACGCCGCCACCCGCCGAGCGCTGCTGGCCGCCCTGCGGGAGGTCGCGGCGGACGCCGAGGCGGGGGCCGTGCGCTGCGTGGTCCTCACGGGCGCGGGGGACTCCTTCTGCGCCGGGCAGGACCTGCGCGAGCACGCCGCGCGGCTCGCCGACGGCGACGCCGCGCTGGGGCGGGTCGTCGAGGAGGAGTACGCCCCGCTCGCGCTGCTGCTGGCCGAGATGCCGGCGCCGGTGGTGGCCGCCGTCCGCGGCACCGCTGCGGGCGCCGGGGCCGCGCTGGCCCTGGCCGCCGATCTGCGGCTGCTCGCGGCGTCCGCCCGCATCGACCTCGGCTTCTCCCGCGTGGGGCTGCCACCCGACACGGGGACGTCGTGGTGGCTGCCGCGCCTGGTGGGCGAGGGGCGCGCCCGCGACCTGCTGCTGCTCCCCCGCCCCCTGCCGGCGGCGGAGTGCGCGGCGATCGGGCTGGCCACCGAGGCCGTCGACGACGACGCCCTCGACGCGCGCGTCACCGAGGTGGCGCAGCAGCTGGCGGCCGGCCCGACGGCGGCGCTCGTGGCCACGCGGCGCGCCCTGGCCTTCGCCGCGACGCACGACCTGGCCGCGACGCTGGAGCACGAGGGGCGCCTCGTGGTCGAGGCGGCGCAGCGCCCCGAGCACCGCGCCGCGGTCGAGGCCTTCCTCCGCCGCCGGCGCTGAGGGCCGCAGCGCTCGCGACGAGCCCCGGCGCGGGCGCCGGGCTCCTCCGCGAGCAGCGGGGTCCGGGCGACCGCCTGCGGCTCAGCCGCTCCCGCCGCCCCGCACCCAGCACCCGGCGAGGTGGTCGTCGACGAGCCCGACCGCCTGCATCGTCGCGTAGGCGGTGGTCGGCCCCACGAAGACGAGGCCCTCGGCCTTCAGCGCCCGCGCGAGGGCTGCGGACGCCGGGGTGGCCGAGGGGACCTCGCCCACGTGCTCGGGCGCGGGGCGGTGGCCCGCCGGCTCGGCCGCGCGCACGAGCAGCGCCTCGAGCCCCCCGCGCTCGCGCAGCGCGACGACGGCGCGCGCGTTCGCGAGGACGGCGTCGACCTTGGCGCGGTTGCGCACGATCCCCGCGTCGGCGAGCAGCCGCGCGCGGTCGTCCGGCCCGAAGGCCGCGACGGCGTCGGCGTCGAAGCCCGCGAAGGCGACGCGGAAGGCGGGGCGCTTGCGCAGGATCGTGAGCCAGGACAGGCCGGACTGGAACGCCTCGAGGCTCAGGCGCTCGAAGAGCTCGGCCTCGCCCGTGACCGGGCGGCCCCACTCCTCGTCGTGGTAGCGGCGGTAGTCCTCGGGGCCGTCGCCCCAGGGGCAGCGGGCGCGCCCGTCGTCGCCGACCACGGGACCGCCCCCGTCCCCGCCCGAGGACCCGAGCACGGGCCCCTGCGGGCGCTCGGTCACGGCTCGAGCGGCTCGGGGGTCTGCGCCTCGACGCGGCGGACCATGTCGACGACCACCGACCGCAGCCCCACCCAGGCGGGCACGCGCAGCAGCGGCGCCAGCGGGCGGGTGAGGGCCACGGGTGCGATCTCGACGTCCTCGCCCCAGACCACGCGGCACGAGCCGGCCGTGAGCGGGTCGACCCGCAGGGCGGCGCTGCCGAGCACGACGGAGCCGCGCTTGGCCAGCACGGCGGTGCCCGGGAGACCGCCGTCCTCGGGGGCCCCGGCCGTCGGAGGCTCCCAGCGGACGACGTCCATGGGGTCGTCGAAGCCGACGCCGAGGAGCGCGGTGCGGCCGGTGAAGGAGTCCCCCACCCCGCCGGTGCGACGGGTGGAGAAGACCCGGGTGAGGGGGATGGACCCGGTCTGCCAGGGCCAGTCCGTCAGGTGGCGCCACACGACCGGGGCGCTGCGGCGAGCGCTCACCTCGACGACGAGGCGCATCAGGACCCGCCCCCCGCCGCGGCCCGCTCCGCCGTCGCGCCGGGCTCCCGCCACGGCGGGTCGACCGGGTCGGCGCGCCGCACGAGCGCCTCCAGCTCGGCCAGGCGCGCGTCGCGCTCGGCCACCTCGTCGCGGACGCGGTCGAGCACGGCGTCCACCTCGTCCATGCGGTAGCCGCGCAGCCCGAGGGAGAAGCGCACGCGGTCGAGGTCGTCGGCGGCCAGCGGACCGTCGGGCAGCGCCCGCAGCGGCCTGCTCGTCGTCGGCTCGTCCAGCCCGCCGGGGATGCGGCCGAGCGCGACGGCGACCGCGCCGCCGGCCACCGCGACGGCCACGAGGAGCAGCACCAGGGTCACGGCGCGATCGTCCCAGGCTCGCGGGGCGCCGACGCGCCGGGGGCCGGGCCGGCCGCGACGTCCTCGCGCGGGGTGCCCCGGAGCCAGTCGCCGAGCACCTGGGCGCAGCGGTGCAGGTCCGAGACCGGGCACCGCTCGTCGTCGGCGTGGGCCAGCAGGGGGTCGCCGGGGCCGAAGTTGACGGCGGGCACGCCGAGGGCGCTGAAGCGGGCGACGTCGGTCCACCCGAGCTTGGCGCGGGGCTCCTCCCCCGTCACCGCGACGACGTCGGCCGCGGCGGGTCGGTCCAGGCCGGGGCGGGCGCCCTCCGCGCCGTCGGTGAGGACGACGTCGTAGCCGGCCAGCAGCTCGCGCAGGTCGGCCTCGGCCTGCGCCAGCGTCCGGTCGGGCGCGAAGCGGTGGTTGATCGTCACCACGCAGCGGTCCGGGACGACGTTGCCGGCGCCGCCGCCGCGGACGCCGACCGCCTGCAGGCTCTGGCGGTAGACCAGGCCGTCCACCTCCCGCTCGCCGGGGTCGTGGTCGGCCAGGAGCGCCAGCAGCGGCGCGGCCGCGTGCACGGCGTTGCGCCCGCGCCAGGGCCGCGCCGAGTGGGCGGGGACCCCGGTGAGGGTCACCTCGACGCGCAGGGTCCCGTTGCAGCCGCCCTCGACGGCCGCGGACGTGGGCTCGCCGAGCACGGCGACGTCGCCGGCCAGCCAGTCCGGGTGGTTGGCGGCCAGGCGGCCCAGGCCGTTGAGGGAGGCCTCCACCTCCTCGTGGTCGTAGAAGACCCAGGTGACGTCCCGGGACGGCTCCACGAGCGACGCGGCGAGCGAGAGCGCTACGGCCACACCGCCCTTCATGTCGGCCGTGCCGCGGCCGTGCACCACCTCGTCGGCGCCGGAGCCCGTGCGCCACGTCGGCAGGTTGGGGCTGCCGTCCTCGCGCCGGCCCAGCGGGACGGTGTCGAGGTGCCCCGCCACGACGACCCGCGAGGAGCGGCCCAGGCGGGTGCGCGCCACGACGGCGTCCCCGTCGCGCAGCACCTCCAGGTGCGCGCAGCCCGTGAGGGCGGCCTCCACGGCGTCGGCCAGGCGCGCCTCGTCCCCGCTGACCGACTCGAGGTCGCACACGGCCTGCAGCAGGTCCGCGAGGTCGGCTGCGAGGTCGAGGACGGCGGGCTGCGGCGGCGCGGTCGTCATGCCGGGAAGGGTAGGGCGCCGGGGCCCGCCGGGCGGGCGCGCGCCGCGGCGCCGGGGAGGGTGCGCGCGAGGGCCGGCGGGCGAGGCGCGGCGGTCCGCGCGCCGCGCCCCCGGTAGCCTCGGCGCCATGCCGGACGCCTCCGACCAGACCTCCGACACGAGCGCTCCCGAGGCCCGCTGGGCCTGGGGCTACGGGCTGGCCACCAGCACCGACGACGGCGCCGTCCTCGACACCTGGTACCCCGCACCGGCTCTCGGGTACCCCGGCGACGACCCTGGGCCCTTCGGCGTCCCCGCCGACCTGGCGGCCCTCGAGGGCACCGACCCGCGGCGCGGCGTCCGCACGCACGTCGTGCGCACCGTCGTCGACCTCGACGCGGCCCCCGCCGACGTGCCGGACGCCTACCTGCGCCTGCACCTGCTCTCCGCCCGCCTCGTGCGCCCCCACGGCGTCGACCTCACCGGCCTGTTCGGCGTGCTGCCGACCGTCGTGTGGACCTCCGCCGGCCCCTGCGCGGTCGAGGGCTTCGAGGACGTGCGCACCCGGCTGCTGGCCGCCCGCGGCGAGCGCGTCACCGTGCTCGGCGTCGACAAGTTCCCCCGCATGACCGACTACGTGCTGCCGTCCGGGGTGCGCGTGGCGGACGCCTCCCGCGTGCGGCTCGGGGCGCACCTCGCGCCCGGCACCACGGTCATGCACGAGGGCTTCGTGAACTTCAACGCCGGGACCCTCGGCGCCTCGATGGTCGAGGGGCGCATCAGCGCGGGCGTCGTGGTCGGCGACGGCTCGGACGTCGGCGGGGGGTCGTCGATCATGGGGACGCTGTCCGGCGGCGGCACCGAGGTCATCTCCGTGGGCGAGCGGTGCCTGCTCGGCGCCAACGCCGGGATCGGCATCTCGCTCGGGGACGACTGCGTCGTCGAGGCCGGGCTGTACGTGACGGCGGGCACGAAGGTGTCCGTCGTCGACCCGCAGACGCGCGAGGTCGCCCGCGTGGTCAAGGCCCGCGAGCTGTCCGGCGTCGACGGCCTCCAGCTGTGGCGCGACTCCACGACGGGCGCCGTCGAGGCGCGGACCCGCAGCGGCTCCTGGGGCGCGCTCAACGCGGCGCTGCACGCGAACTGACGACGCCGGCTCCCCGACGCGCCGTGCCGTCCTCCTCCGCGCGCCGCCGGGCGTCCGCCGAGCGCCGCCGGCGCCTGGGCCGCACAGCCGCCGTCGCCGCGCTCCTGCTCGGCGCCACCGCCGTCGTCGGCGCGGTGGTGGTGCGGGAGGTGGACGTGCCGGTCGTCAGCCCGCGCTGCACGGCCTCGGCCAGCGGCGACGAGCACACCCTGACGGCCGACCGCGCCGCGGTGGCAGCGCTCATCACCGCCCGGTCGCAGGCGCGGGGCCTGCCGCCCCGGGCCGCCACGATCGCCATCGCCACGGCGATCCAGGAGTCCGGCCTGCGCAACCTCGACCACGGCGACCGCGACTCCCTGGGCCTCTTCCAGCAGCGGCCCTCCCAGGGCTGGGGCACCCCCGAGCAGGTGCAGGACCCGCTCTACGCCACCGAGGCCTTCTACGACGGCCTCGTGGAGGTCGACGACTACGCGTCGATGGACGTCACGGTCGCCGCCCAGGAGGTGCAGCGCTCGGGGTTCCCCACGGCCTACGCCGACCACGAGCCGGAGGCGCGCGTCCTGGCCTCGGCCCTGACCGGCCACTCCCCCGCCTCCCTCGTGTGCCGGCTGCCCGACGTGGAGGTCAGCGGCACGCCCCAAGTGCCGGGCGAGGACGGTCTCGCCCCCCGCGCGCGTGCGGTGGTCGAGGAGGCCGCGGCCCAGCTCGGCGAGCAGGACCTGGCTCCGCTCGACGACGACGCCTCCGGCACCGTGCTGGACCGCTCCTACGGCGAGGGCGAGGAGGGCACCCGCGCCGGCTGGGCCCTCGCGCACTGGGCGGTGGCCCGCGCCGTCAGCACGGACGTCGTCGAGGTGGCCACCGACGGGCGCCGCTGGGTGCGCGGCGAGGCCGCGTGGACGCCGGACGCCTCCGCGCCGGGCCCGGGGGTCGTGCGCCTGACCGTCGCCGGCTGACCGGGGCCGACTGACGCAGACCCGGGACACCGACCACGCTCGCACCGGCGCCCCGCACTCAGCGTCCCCGGTCCGGCGTCCCCGGTCCGGCGTCCCCGGTCCGGCGTCCCCGGTCCGGCGTCCCCGGTCCGGCGAGCCAGCCCCCGGCGCGGCGCCGGCGCCGCCTCAGGGCCGGGCGCCACCGAGGTCGAGCTCGCCGGCGTCGACGAGCGAGCGCACGGCCTGGCGGCAGGTCTCGGCCGAGGAGTACCGGGGCTCGTGGCCGAGCACCTCGCGGCCGCGACGCGTGCTGGCGCTGTGGCTGCGCAGCAGGTGGGCGCGGCTGGCCTCGACGTGCTCGGGCGCCGTCGTCTCGGCGAAGCGCTCCCAGCTGACCTGCTCGAGGACGGCCTCGCGGCCGAACCAGGCGGCAGCGGCCCGGGCGAGCCCGCGCGACGTCATGGCCTGCGGGGAGACGGCGTGGAAGGCCTGCCCCGCCGCCGCGTCGCGCCGCTCGAGCGAGCGCTCGAACAGCGCGGCGACGTCGTCGGCGTGGACGTGGTGCATGAGCTCCGAGCCCGAGCCCGGCAGCACCAGCGGCTCGCCGGCCGCGAGCGCCTGCCAGGTGCGCGGGTCGAGGTTGCCCGCCGGCGTGATGCAGGGCCAGCCCGGCCCGCTGATGTGGCCGGGGTGGACCACGGTGCTGACGAGCCCGCCGCGGCGGGTCTCCTCGACCAGCAGGTGCTCGATCGCGTCCTTCTGGACGCCGTAGTCGCCGTAGGGCTCCCGGTCGTCGTCCTCGTCCATGGGGGCGACGGTGCTGTCGCCGTGCACCCAGACGGTCCCGCAGTGGACGTGGTGGTCGACCCGGCCCCGCAGGCCCTCCACCAGCTGCTCCGCGGAGGCGGGCGTGAAGCAGACGAGGTCGACGACGGCGTCGGGGCGCAGGTCGATCACGCGACCGGCGAAGGTCCCGGCCGCGTCCTCGGCGTCCCGGTCCACCCGCACGCGCTCGACCGACGACCAGGCGTCGTCGGGCGAGTAGGGCTCCCGCTCGCCGCGGCTCATCGCGACCACCTCGTGGCCCGCGCGCACCAGCCGCGGCACCAGGTAGGTGCCGATGTGGCCGGTCGCGCCGACGACGACGACCCTCACGCGGCACCCGCCGCGGACGAGGTCCGGACGTCGTGCAGGGCCCGGCGCTTGACGGCCTCGCCGAAGACGGACAGGCCCGCGCCCTGCAGCAGCAGCCCCACCGTCCCCCCGAGGACCCAGCGGCGCCGGGACGCGCCCGTGCCGCGGCCGACGGCGGCGTCGCCCGTGACGCAGGTCCCGGCGCCGAGGAGCACCAGCCCGAGCGGCGCCAGCCGCGCCCACGCGCGCAGGTCGTCGTCGGGGGCGGTCAGCGCGCCGAGCGCCCGGGTGCCGGGGCCGCCGTCGGCCGCCACGTCAGCGCTGGCCGATCGGCACGTACGCGCGCTCGGGCTCGCCGACGTAGACCTGGCGCGGGCGCCCGATCTTGGTCTGCGGGTCCTCCATCATCTCGCGCCACTGGGCGATCCAGCCCGGCAGGCGGCCGATGGCGAACAGGACGGTGAACATCCGCGTCGGGAAGCCCATCGCCTTGTAGATCAGGCCGGTGTAGAAGTCCACGTTCGGGTACAGCTTGCGCTCGACGAAGTAGTCGTCGCGCAGGGCGATCTCCTCGAGCCGCAGCGCCACGTCGAGGCGCGGGTCGTTGACGCCGAGCTGCTCGAGCACGCGGTCGGCCGTCTTCTTGACGATGGCGGCGCGCGGGTCGTAGTTCTTGTAGACCCGGTGGCCGAAGCCCATCAGCCGGACGCCCTTCTCCTTCTTCTTCACGCGCTCCATGAAGGTGTCGACGTCGTCGCCGCTGGCGATGATGTCGTCCAGCATGGTCAGCACCGCCGAGTTGGCACCGCCGTGCAGCGGCCCCGACAGCGCGTGGATGCCCGCGGAGACCGACGCGTAGAGGTTCGCCTGGCCCGAGCCCACCATCCGCACCGTCGACGTGGAGCAGTTCTGCTCGTGATCGGCGTGCAGGATGAAGAGCTGGTCCAGGGCCGAGGCCAGCGCGGGGTCGACCTCGTAGGGCTCGGCCGGGAAGCCGAAGGTCATCCGGAGGAAGTTCTCCACCAGGCCGAGGGAGTTGTCCGGGTACAGGAAGGGCTGGCCCAGCGTCTTCTTGTGCGCGTAGGCCGCGATCGTGGGGAGCTTCGCCATCAGCCGGACGGTCGAGAGGTCCACGGCGCGGCGGTCGAACGGGTCGAGGCTGTCCTCGTAGAACGTGGACAGCGCGGAGACGGCCGAGCTCAGGACCGGCATGGGGTGGGCGTTCGAGGGGAAGCCGTTGAAGAAGTTCTTCAGGTCCTCGTGCAGCAGCGTGTGCCGGCTGAGGCTCGAGGAGAACTCCTCGAGCTCGGCGGCGCTGGGCAGGTTCCCGTGGATGAGCAGGTAGCTCGTCTCGAGGAAGGTCGAGCCCTCGGCCAGCTGCTCGATCGGGTAGCCGCGGTAGCGCAGGATGCCGGCGTCGCCGTCGATGTAGGTGATCTCGGAGCGGCACGACGCCGTGTTGACGAAGCCCGGGTCGAGCGTGACCTGGCCCGTCTCCTTCAGCAGCTTCGAGACGTCGATGCCCGAGCTGCCCTCGGTCGCCGGCACGGTCGCGAGCGGGAGCTCGCCGCCGGGGTGGTGCAGCACGCTCCCCTCGGGGGAGGCGGGGGCGGTGGCGGCCTGGTCCTCGGTCACGGGCGTCTCCTCGCAGCAGCGCGGCTCCGGTGCGGGCCGCTCGTGGTCGTCGGGCCGCCCGCGGCTCCCGCTCGACCGGTGCCGCGTCGTCGGGGCGCTCCGCGAGGGCGCGACTCGCACGCTACCGGGCGGCGCCGACGCGCGGCGAACGCCGGTCGCAGCGGCTCCGGGGAGCGCCGGGGTCAGCCGTGCAGGCGCTGGGCCGCTGCGGCGACGCGCTCGTCGCTCGCGGTGAGCGCCACCCGCACGTGCTGCTCCCCCGCGGCGCCGTAGAAGGACCCGGGCGCCACGAGCACCCCCAGGTCGGCGAGGCGGGCCACGGTGGCCAGGGCCGGCTCCCCGAACGTCGTCCACAGGTAGAGCCCCGCGACCGACCCGTCGACCCGTCCTCCGGCGGCCTCCAGCGCCGGGCGCAGGACGTCCCGGCGCGCGCGGTAGCGCTCCTTCTGCTCGGCGACGTGCGCGTCGTCCTCCAGCGCCGTGCGCAGGACCTCCTGCACCGGCCGCGGCACGATCACGCCGGCGTGCTTGCGCACCGCGACGAGCGCCCGCACCAGCGCGGGGCACCCGGCGACGAACGCCGCCCGGTAGCCCGCGAGGTTGGACTGCTTGGACAGCGAGTACACGGCGAGGACGCCGCTCGGGTCGTCCCCGACGACGCGGGGGTCCAGCACGCTCGGCACGACGACGTCGCCGCGGGCGTCGACGTCCAGGCCCTCCGCGGGCCCGTCCGCCGGGGCGCGCCAGCCCAGCTCGGCGTAGCACTCGTCGCTCGCGACCACGACGTCGTGCTCGCGCGCCCAGGCCACGACGGCGGCGAGGCGCTCCACCGGGTCGACCGCGCCCGTGGGGTTGGACGGCGAGTTCAGCCACACGAGCCGGATGCGCCCCGTGCCGCCGCCGGGCAGCTCCACCTGCGGGGAGGCCAGCGAGGCGACGTCGTCCAGCGCCAGGGGCGCCGCGCCCGCCAGGCGGGCGCCGACGTCGTACGTCGGGTAGGCGGCGGCCGGGTGGGCGACCACGTCGCCCGGGCCGAGGCCGAGCAGCGTCGGCAGCCACGCGACCAGCTCCTTGGACCCGGGCGTCGGCATCACCCCGTCCGGGTCGAGCTCCGGGACGCCGCGGCGACGGGCGAACCAGCCCGCCACGGCCTCGCGCACCGCGGGGGTGCCCCACACCTGCGGGTACCCCGGGGAGTCCGAGGCCGCGGCGAGCGCGTCGCGCAGCAGCGCCGGCGTCGGGTCCACGGGGGTGCCGACGGACAGGTCGACGATGCCGCCGGGCACCCGCCGCGCCCGCTCCGCGTGCGGCACGAGCGCGTCCCACGGGAAGTCGGGCAGCGCCAGGCGCCCGGCACCTCCGCCGAGCGCCCCGGCGCCGGTCACGACGGCGCTCAGCTGTCGTGCTCCTGCGGCGGGAGGGCCGTGACCACCGGGTGGTCCTTGTGGATGAGGCCCATCTTCGCCGCGCCGCCGGGCGATCCCAGGTCGTCGAAGAACTCCACGTTGGCCGCCGTGAAGGCGCTCCACTGCTCGGGGACGTCGTCCTCGTAGTAGATGGCCTCCACCGGGCAGACCGGCTCGCAGGCGCCGCAGTCCACGCACTCGTCCGGGTGGATGTAGAGGGCGCGCTCGCCCTCGTAGATGCAGTCGACCGGGCACTCCTCGATGCAGGCCTTGTCCTTGAGGTCGACGCAGGGCTGGGCGATGACGTACGTCACGGGTCGTACCTTCCGGGGCGGTCGAGGGCGTCCCCCGGCGTGCGGCGAGGGGACGGCGGAACGCGCGTCAATCTACCCGCCGGCGCTCCCCCCGCCCGGCCGGTCCGACCGCCGGACGACGGCCGGGGCGCGAGGCGCCACCCGCTCGGGCCCGGGCCGGCGGGTCGCGGGACGGCGGGGCCCTCCGCTCCTGCGCTCCGTGGCAGCCTTCCGCCGTGCCGAGCCCCCTCCCGCCCCCCGGCGACCCCGCGCGCCCGCCCGCCGCGGAGCGGAGCCGCAGCGCGCTGCCGCCCTCGGCGGTCGGGGGGCGCGTCGTCGTGCGGCACCGGCTGCCCGACGGCGCGGCGAGCGACGTCGTGGGCGTCCTCGAGCGCGCCGGGGAGGTCCTGGCCGTGCGCCGGGGCGACGGGGCGCTCGTCGAGGTCCCGGCGGGCGACGTCGTCGCCGCCCGCCGCGTGCCGCCGCGGGTGCGCCGTCCGCGCGCCGGCGAGCCGGTCGTCGGCGTCCTGGACCTCGAGGCCGTCCTCGCCCGCGCGTGGCAGCCGGCGGACGTCGCCCGGACCGGCCGGTGGCTCCTGCGCTCCGCCGGCGACCGCACGCGGCGCGCCAGCTCGGTGCTCGTCCTCGGCGAGCCCGGCCCGACGGGCGCCCCGTCGACCGGCGCGGGGGCGGCCGGCGACCCGGGGCCCGCGGCGGGCACGGCCGACGACCTCGGACGGGCGGTGGAGGCCGCGGGCGACTGGCTCTCCGCCCGCGGCTCCACCCCCCGCTTCCAGCTGCCGCGGTCGACGGGCGCGCCGGTGGGCGCCGCTGCGCGCGCGGACGCGGCCGGCCTCGCGGCCGTCGCCGACGTCGACGCCGAGCTGGCCCGGCGCGGGTGGTCGCTCGTCAGCCCCACGACCGTGATGGTCGGGGCCCTGCAGGCGCTGGCCGCCCCGGGGGCCGCCGGACCGCCGGCCGGCCCGGGGTCCTCGGGCGCCGGCGCTCGGGCCGGGGCGCCGCGCGTGCTCGTGAGCGCTGCCCCGGACGCCGCGTGGACGGCGCTCGTGCGGCCCGGCGCCGTCGACGACCCTGTCGTGGACGGCCTCCTCCGCTCGGCGCCCGCGCAGGCCTTCGCCGTCGTCCGCGAGGACGTGGACGAGGGCGAGGCCGGTGCTGCCGCGGCCGCCGGGCGCATGGCCGTGGCTGACGGGTGGGCGGTGCTGACCGACCTCGCCGTGGCGACCGGGCACCGCCGCCGGGGCCTCGCCCGCGCCGTCGTGGCCGCGCTCGCCGTCTGGGCGGGCGAGCGCGGCGCCGACCGCGTCGCCCTGCAGGTGGCCGACGGCAACGACCGCGCGCGGTCCCTGTACGAGTCCCTCGGCCTCGTCGAGCACCACCGGTACGCCTACCGCGAGGCGCCCTCTCCCCGCTGACGCCACGGCGGGCGCCGTCCAGCGCCCCGCGCGGCGCTGGACGTCGGACCGGGTCAGACGCAGGTGATCCCGGGCACCGGGTCGTAGCGGACGACGTCGCGGTCGTCGTGGACGACGCCGCCGGCCCGGGTCACGGTGCGCGTGACGGTCACCGTGAAGCCCTCGCCGGCGGTCGAGGGGATGCAGTCGTCGTCGTCGATCTCGCGGCTCTCCGGCTGGGTGATGTTCCGCCGCGAGCTGGTGGAGGTCTCGACGTCGCTCACGTCCGTGCCCCAGAAGCGGACGGTCACGTCGCCGGAGCTGCTGCTGCCGGCGCTCATCTGGATGAGGACGCCGGTGCTCGTGTCGTTGCGGAAGCGCATGTCGATGCTGTTGAAGTCCAGCGTCGCCTCGCGCCCCTCGGGGTAGCGGGAGATGTAGAAGGAGTGCGGCTGGTGGTCCAGCAGCTCCAGGCCCGCGAAGAACGCGCCGTTGTAGAGCGTCGTCGAGATCTGGGAGACCCCGCCGCCGTAGCTCTCCACGTAGCGGCCGCCGCTGATGATCGTCGCCTCGGCGTAGCCGGCGGCCGCCGTCCGGCGCCCCAGCACCTCGTTGAGGTCGAACACCTCGCCGGGGGCCAGCAGCGTCTCGTCCACCGCGCGCGCCGCGGTGCGCACGTTCTGCAGGCGCCCGGCGTTGCTGCCGCGCAGCGGCGTCGAGAACTCGGCGATGACCTCGGTGACGCCGAGCGCCTCCACGTCCGCGGTCGTCCGCTCCGGCTGGACTTCCTGCGAGGTCACCACGGCCACGCGCTCGGGGCCCGGCGGCACCGCAAGGGCCTCCAGGGCCGCGGGCCCCAGGGCGTCGGCGGCGACGCTGCGCCCGACCACGGCCGGGACCACGACGGGCCGGCCGTCCTGCAGCTCGAGCGAGGCGTCCTGCGCCTCGGCGTCGAGGTCGGGCTCGACCTCGAGCAGTGCGCTGCGCAGCGCCTCGGCGTCGACGACGGGCGCGAGAGCGCCGTCCTCCCCCGGCTCCGCGGAGAGCGCGGGCGCGAACGCCGGCACGGGCACCTCGGCGGTCGCCGTGCCCACGCGCACCGGCAGGGGGCCCGCCACCGCGGGCTCGGCGAAGGAGGCCACGAAGGCGTCGACCGCCTCGGCGTCCACCGCCGGTGCCGGGGCCTCGGCGGGCAGCTCGAGGGCCTCCGGCGCGGCTTGGTCGAGGACCCCCGGCCAGGCCTCCTCCAGCGCGGCGGCCGCGGCCTCGCGGTCCAGGGCGGTGCCGGGCACGGCGGCGACGACGTCGTAGCCCTCGGCGTCGAAGACGACGTCCCCCTCCACGGGCGCGGCGTCCACCCGCCCGGCGAGGTCCTCGACGGCGGCGGCGAGGGCGTCGTCGTCGACGGTCGTCTCGGGCGCGACCTCCTCGCCCCGGTCCGCGACGTGCGCCCACAGGACCCGCGGGTCCAGGGAGAAGCCGACCAGCCCGTCCGCGGTCGCCCTCGGGTCGAGCGCCAGACCGGCGTCGGCGGGCACCACCTCGGCGCCGGTGCCGAGCACGTCGACCGCCAGCGGCTCCTCGGCGCGCGGCAGGAGGTCCTGCGCCAGGCGCTGCTCGGCCTCGTCGCGGTCCAGGCCGCCCAGCGGGACGCCGGCCACCGTCGTGCCCGAGGGCACGCGGTCCGCCGTCAGGGCGGCCGCCGCGCCGTACCCGCCCAGGACGAGGACGGCGGCGGCCCCGACGCCCCACGGCCAGCGGCGCCTCCGGGCGGCGGTCCCCCTCCCCTCGCCGGTGGGTGGCTCCGTCGGGGAGCCCGGGGTGCTGGCGTCGTCAGCAGGAGGCACCCGGCGATGCTACGGGGACCGACCGGTGCGCCCGGCACCCGCCGCCGGGCGGTCGGTGCCCCCGGCACCCGCCGCCGGGCGGGTCGGGCCTCGCCGGACGTGCGCCCGGCGGGACGCGCTCCGGCGGTCAGAGCTCGGCGTAGGCGCCGCGGTGGTGGAGCAGCGGGCGGACGCCGTCCGGGGCCAGCGCGACGTCGAGCACGCGCCCGACGAGGACGACGTGGGTGCCCGCGGGGTGCTCGGCCTCCGTGGCGCACTCGAGCGTCGCGACGGAGTCCTCGAGCAGCGCGGCGCCCGTGCGCGGGCCGCGCCGGTGGGGCACGCGGGCGAGCTGGTCGACGACGGGCCGGCCCGGCGTCGCGAGCCACGCCGCCGCGGGCCGCGCGCTCGTGGACAGGATGCTCAGCCCCCAGGTGCGGGTCTCCTCGACCGCGTCGTAGAAGCGCGCGTCGGCGTGCACGCACACGAGCACGAGGAGCGGGTCGAGCGAGACCGACGCGAAGCTGCTGACGGTGATGGCGTGGTCGTGGCTGCCCTGGCGCGTGCTGACGACGCAGACCCCGCTGGCGAACCGCCCGGCGGCGCGGCGGTAGGTGTCGACGTCGACGGTCGCCGCCGCGGTGCCGGGCTCGCGGTCCCCGCCGGGGACGGCCGGGCCCGCGGCCCCGGGGCTCAGGCCAGCCCCGCGAACAGGTCGGTCGCGGGCTCCCCGCCCGCGGGGCGCAGCGGCTCGCCGCGCAGGAGCCGGTAGCTCTCGACCCCCGACAGCGGCTGGTGCAGCCCGTTGGTCATGGCCAGCGAGGCCCGGCCCAGCTCCACCTGGCTCGCGTGGGCGCGCAGGGCCGCCACCTTGGCCGGCAGCTCGGCGGAGGCGTCCACGACGACGTCCACCTCCTCGGAGGCCACCGCGAGGCTCGGCAGCGCGCCGTCGGGGTCGATCGTCGCGAGGCCGGCCGCGCGCAGCTCCCGCAGGCCGGCCCGCAGCTGCTCGGCGTCCGCCACGTGCCCGAGCACCCGGGCGACGGACCACGGGGCCGCCCCGGACGGGTCCTCGGCCATCTCCACGGCGCGCAGGGTGAGCTCGTGCGCCCGCACGTGGTCGGGGTGCCCGTACCCGCCGCCGGGCTCGTAGGTGATGACGACCTGGGGCCGCACCTCCCGCAGCACCCGCGCCAGGTGCCCGGCCAGCTCCTCGAGCGGGGCCAGCGACAGCGCGCCCGCCGGCGCGTCGGGGGCGGGCACCGCCCGCGCGCTGGCGCCGTCGCCGCCCGCCTCGCCGTCCGGGAGGGGCGCCCAGGCCATCCCGGAGTCGCGGTAGCGGACCGGCTCGCCGTCCGGGCCCGTGGCGTCGGCGCCCAGGAGGCGCCGGTCCTCCAGCCCCAGCGCCTCGGCCGCCGCGGCCAGCTCCTGCACGCGCAGCTCCGCGAGCGCCTCCTCGTCGGCGTCCACCTCCGGGTGCTCGGCGAGGACGGACGGCAGCACCTCCCCCCGCTCGCCGCGGGTGCAGGTCACGAGCGTCACCGACGTGCCCGTCGCCGCCGCCGCCGCGGCGATGGTCGCGCCGGTGGCGATGGTCTCGTCGTCGGGGTGGGCGTGGACCAGGAGCAGCCGGTGCGGGGTGTCCAGGGCGTCCATGGCCTCGAGCTCGCCGGGCTCGAGCTCGCGCTCGACCGCCTCGTCCAGGGCGTCCGCCGCCTGCTGCAGCACGTCCTGCGCGACGTCCTGCCCCACGGCCAGCTCGGCGCCGTCGGCCGTCGGGGTGGCGCCGGGCGCCACGGGGTCGGGCTCGGCCGGGTGCTCGGGCGTCGTCGTCACGCCCGCCATCCTGCCCCGGGCCCGGCGCGTCCGGCGAGCGCTCTCCGCGGTGCAGGAGCAGGGTGGCGCTCATGGACTACCGACACCTGGGCGACTCCGGCTTCAAGATCTCCGAGATCACCTACGGCAACTGGCTCACGCACGGCTCGCAGGTGGAGGACGAGGCCGCCACGGCCTGCGTCCGCGCCGCGCTCGACGCGGGCATCACGACCTTCGACACCGCCGACGTCTACGCCAACACCCGCGCCGAGACCGTCCTCGGCGAGGCCCTCAAGGGCGAGCGGCGCGAGTCGCTCGAGATCTTCACCAAGGTGTACGGCCCCACCGGCCCGAAGGGGCCCAACGACACGGGCCTGTCGCGCAAGCACGTCATGGAGTCCGCGGAGGCCTCCCTGCGCCGGCTGCAGACCGACCACATCGACCTCTACCAGGCGCACCGCTACGACTACGCCACCCCGCTCGAGGAGACGATGCAGGCCTTCGCCGACCTCGTCCGGTCGGGCAAGGTCCTCTACGTCGGCGTCAGCGAGTGGACCGCCGACCAGCTGCGCGCCGGGCACGAGCTCTCGCGCCAGCTGGGCTTCCAGCTGATCTCCAACCAGCCGCAGTACTCCGCGCTCTGGCGCGTCATCGAGGGCGAGGTGGTCCCGACCTCCCGCGAGCTCGGCATCTCCCAGGTGGTGTGGTCGCCCATCGCCCAGGGCGTGCTGACGGGCAAGTACCTGCCCGGCCAGCAGGCCCCCGAGGGCTCGCGCGCCACGGACGACAAGGGCGGCAAGGACATGATCGCCCGCTGGATGTCCGACGACGTCCTCGCCCGCGTGCAGGAGCTCACGCCGGTCGCCTCAGACCTCGGCCTGTCCATGGCGCAGCTCGCCGTCGCCTGGGTCCTGCAGAACGACAACGTGGCCACCGCCATCATCGGCGCCTCCAAGCCCGAGCAGGTCCACGACAACGCCGCCGCCGCCGGCGTGAAGATCCCCGCCGACGCCATGGCGCGCATCGACGAGGCCCTCGGCGACGCCGTCGTCACCGACCCGGCGCGCACGCTCGAGAGCTCCCCGAAGGAGCGCCAGGCCTGATCCCACCCAGGACGCCACGAGGGGCGCACCAGCAGCTGCTGGTGCGCCCCTCGTGCGTCGTGGTGCGGCACGGGCGCCCGGGACGACGTGTGCGGCTCGCCCGCTGCGTCACGGACGTGTGGTCGCGTCCCGGCCCACCCGCGCCTGCGGGGTCGCACTGGCGACGGCGCACCAGTCACCCGTCCGAGCGGGCCCACCGGCCGCTGGGGTCCGGGAGCGCCTGCCTGACGTGCTCCCCGCAGGCCCGGCCGCGCCGTCGTGCCACGGGCGCACCTCGGGCGGGAGCCGACGGCCACGTCGCACGGGCGACGCAGCCGGAGACGGCTGTGCGCCCAGGCCGCGGGAGACCGCGACCTGGGCGCACAGCCCGGGGGGAGCTCGTCAGCGCTTGGCGGCGCGGGCCGTCTTGCTGCGGGCGTTGGCGTCGAGGACGACCTTGCGGATGCGCACGGCGTTGGCGACGACCTCGACGCACTCGTCCTCGCGGCAGAACTCCAGGCTCTGCTCGAGGGACAGGCGCCGCGCGGGAACCAGCCGCTCCAGCTCGTCCGCGTTGGAGCGGACGTTGGTCATCTTCTTCTCCTTGGTGATGTTCACGTCCATGTCGTCGGCGCGGCTGTTCTCGCCGATGACCATCCCCTCGTAGACCTCCGTGGTGGGGTCGACGAAGAGCGTGCCGCGCTCCTGGAGGCTCGTCATGGCGTAGGTGGTCGCGACGCCGGAGCGGTCGGAGACCATCGAGCCCGACGGGCGGGTGCGGAGCTCGCCGACCCAGGGCTCGTACTTCTCGAAGACCTGGTGGGCGATGCCCGTGCCGCGGGTCTCGGTGAGGAACTCGGTCCGGAAGCCGATGAGGCCGCGGCTCGGGACGAGGAACTCCATGCGGACCCAGCCGGTGCCGTGGTTGCTCATCTGCTCCATGCGGCCCTTGCGGACGGCCAGCAGCTGGGTGATGGCGCCGAGGTACTCCTCCGGGGCGTCGACGGTCAGGCGCTCGACGGGCTCGTGGAGCTTGCCGTCGATCTCGCGCGTGACCACCTGGGGCTTGCCGACGGTCAGCTCGAAGTTCTCGCGCCGCATCTGCTCGACGAGGATGGCCAGGGCGAGCTCGCCGCGGCCCTGGACCTCCCAGGTGTCGGGACGCTCGGTGGGCAGGACCCGCATGGACACGTTGCCGACGAGCTCGCGGTCGAGGCGGTCCTTGACCAGGCGCGCGGTGACCTTGCTGCCCTTGACCTTGCCGGCCAGCGGGGAGTTGTTCGTGCCGATGGTCATCGAGATGGCCGGCTCGTCCACCGTGATGAGCGGCAGGGGGCGCGGGTCCTCGGGGTCGGCCAGGGTCTCGCCGATGGTGATCTCGGGGATGCCGGCGACGGCGATGATGTCGCCCGGGCCGGCCTCCTCGGCCGGCACGCGCGTGAGCGCCTCGGTCATGAGCAGCTCGGTGATCTTGACTCGCTGCTGGGTGCCGTCGGCGCGGCACCAGGTGACCTGCTGGTTCTTGCGGATCGTGCCCTCGTGGACGCGGCAGAGGGCGATGCGGCCGAGGAACGGCGAGGCGTCGAGGTTCGTCACGTGCGCCTGCAGCGGGGCGCCCGGCGTGAAGGACGGCGCCGGGACGTGCTCCATGATCGTGCGGAAGAGCGGCTCGAGGCTGTCCGAGTCCGGCATCCCGCCGTTCTCCGGGCGCTCGAGCGACGCGCGGCCGGCGCGGGCCGAGGCGTAGACGACGGGGAACTCGAGCATCTCCTCGGCGCCGGGCAGGTCCGAGGCCAGGTCGAGGAAGAGGTCGTACGTCTCGTTGACGACCTCCTGGATGCGCGCGTCCGGGCGGTCCACCTTGTTGACGACGAGGATCACCGGCAGGCGGGCCGCGAGCGCCTTGCGGAGCACGAAGCGGGTCTGCGGGAGGGGACCCTCGGAGGCGTCCACGAGCAGCGCGATGGCGTCGACCATCGACAGGCCGCGCTCCACCTCGCCGCCGAAGTCGGCGTGGCCGGGGGTGTCGATGATGTTGATCGTCACGCCGTCCTCGGGCGCGACGCCCTCGGGCACCGAGGGACCGCGGTAGTGCACGCCGGTGTTCTTCGCGAGGATCGTGATGCCCTTCTCGCGCTCCAGGTCACCGGAGTCCATGACGCGCTCGGCGAGGCCCTCCGCGGTCTGGTGCGCGGTGAAGGCGCCCGCCTGCTGCAGCATGGCGTCGACCAGGGTCGTCTTGCCGTGGTCGACGTGCGCGACGATCGCGAGGTTGCGGATGTCGGCGCGCGTCGCCGTGGCGGTCGCGGTGTCGGGTGCGGGCATGGGTGTGCGCTCGTCTCGCTGGAGGTCGGGGTCGCTGCAGTCTAGGCGGCGTCCTCCCGGGTCCCGCCCCCTCGCGCACCGGAGCCTCCCCCGCCCCGTGGCGCGCGGGGCGGGGGAGGCGGCCGACCGGTCCTCTCAGCGACCCGCCCGCGGGACGAAGCGCGTGAGCCCGGAGCCCACCTCGAAGACCGCGCGCCCGCCGGCGGAGCCCAGGGAGCGCGCGTCGCCGCGCCCCCGCGCCTCGTACGTGACGCCGTCGGCGACGGGCAGCTCCACCCGGGCCGTGGTGCCGACCGGGACGTCGAGGACGAGCACGACCGTGTCGGCCGGCCCCGTGCGCCGCCACTCCACCGACACGGGGCCCCTCTGGGTGGGCACCGTCCCGGCGACCCGCTCCAGCACGTCCTCGGGCGGGGCCACCGTGATGGTCTGCGCCCCGGGGCTCGTCGTCTCCACGCCCAGGAGGTACTCCTGGACGTCCACGAGCGCCTGCGAGCTCCAGCCGTGGGACTGGCTGAAGTTCGTGCCGGGGTCCAGCGTCCAGGCCTCCCAGGTGAAGGTGCCGCCGCGGCGCAGGATGTCGGCCCACCCCAGGTCGTCGGGGTCCGTCAGGCGCTCGAGGACCGCGTCGGGACGACCCGACTCGCCGAGGGCCTCGAGGAGGCGGTGGACGGTCATCGGCCCCTGCGCCATGCCGAGGCCGTCCAGGTGCTCGGCGAGCAGCGGCCAGTCCTCCTCCGGCGCGACCCCGTAGGCGATGGCGTAGGAGGTCGCGTGCTGACCGGCGTGGTCGCTCTGCTCCCCCGACTCCCGCAGGCCGTCGACGTACAGGCCGTCGGCCGTGCGCAGGGTCGCGTTCATCCGGTCCGCCAGCGCCCGGGAGTCCTCCCGCAGGCCGGCGTCGTCCTCGCCCAGCTCCTCCGCCATGCGGGCGACGTCCTCGAGCACGGCCACGGACTGCGCGTTGATGGTCGTGCGGGCGACGGTGCTCATGTCGTAGCCGAAGCGCCCGGGCTCCGGCCAGTCCACGATCCCGTGGAGGTACGGACCGCTCCCGCCCGGCAGCTCGGTGACGAGCCCGGCCGTCGGCCCCTCGGCCGGGATGGCCCGCCGGACGTAGTCAGCGGTCTGGAGCATGTACGGGTAGGCGGTCTCCAGCAGGTCCCGGTCGCCCGTCTCCTCGTAGTAGCGCCAGACCCAGTCGACCATCATCAGCGAGTAGTCCGGGATGTCGCGCTTGCCGTCGCCGTTGGGGTAGACGGCGTTGTAGCGCCCCCGGTCGCCCTCCTCGGACCAGAAGCGGTCCGACGAGGTCAGGAACTCGAGGAGGGCCTGCCGGGTGACGTCCCGTTCGCCGAAGCCGGCCATGGTGGCGTAGGAGATGTCGGCCGCGTCCCCGAGGAACTGCCCCTTCTCCCGGGTCGGCGTGTCGACGAAGGCCTCCTGGACCGAGTACAGCGCCGAGCGCTGCATGAGGTCCCAGACGTCGTCCAGGACCGGGTCCGAGCTGGAGAGCTCCGCCGCGCGCCCGGCGGGCACCTGGCGGTGGACGACCACCGCCGAGACGTCCTCCAGCGCGACGTCCTCGTCCGCGCCGGGGATCTCCAGGTAGCGGAAGGCCAGGTGCGTGAAGGCCGCGAACTCCTGGGGGCCGTCCACCTGCGTGTAGGGGAAGGACATGTCGGTGCCCTGGGAGGCGAGCGTGGAGTCGTCGACGCGCCCGTCCTCGCGCAGCTCGTAGCCCGCGCGCATCTCGACGACGCGCCCGGTGACGCCCTCGTCGAACCGGACCCGGGGGCGCGCCGGCACGACCCGGCCGAAGTCGGCGACGACCGTGCCGTCGTCGGCGCGGAGCAGGGCCACGGGGCGGGCCGTCGTCTCCTCCATCCGCGTGTGCTGGGCCTGCAGCGCGGTGAACGGCGCCACCGGGTGCTCGCCGAGCTCGGCCGCGCCGGACCACTCCGAGTCGTCGAAGCCGACGGCGTCCCAGCCGGGCTGCACGAGCCGCGCGTCGAGGTGCTCGACCCTGTCCCCCTCGCCGTTGCGCCGGGGCGACGCGACGTAGGGACCCGGGCTCGTGGTCCACGAGCCGTCGCTGACCACGACCTGCCGCGAGCCGTCCGCGTGCTCCACGACGACCTTGACGAGCAGACCGGGGACGCCCGCCGGACGGCCCTGACCGCTGCCGTACCAGTGCAGGACCGCGCCGAGCGCCACGCGCTGCTTGCCCGCCACGAGACCCGTGATGTCCGTCGCCTTGTAGTAGCCCTCACCCGGGTAGGCGAAGGACTGGCCGCGGTCGGCGCGCACGCCGTCCACCCGCAGCTCGTAGGTGTGGCTCCCGGCCACGTAGGCGGTGGCTCGCACGACGTCGTCGCCGTCGACGTCCACCTCGCGCCGCGCCAGCGTCCACTCGTCGCCGGGCCGCGTCTGCGGTCGCTGGATCCACGACGCCCCCTCCCAGTCGCCGTCCGAGAGGCCGGTGCTGAAGTGCGACCACGGCGACCACGGCGAGGCGAGCCCTCCTCGGTCCCAGGTCCGCACGCGCCACGAGTGGTCGGCGCCCGGCGCCAGCGCGGGCCCGCCGTAGTCGACGTAGGACTGCTGGGCCCCGGGGACCCTCCCGCTGTCCCAGAGGACGCCGCCCGAGGCGTCGACCACCTCGACCTGGTAGGCGGTCTGCACCTCGTCGTGGTCGGGGTCCTCCGGCCACCAGCCCAGCTGCGGGACGCCCTCGACGTTGGCCGCCTCCTCGCGGTCGCCCACGGTGAGGTGGCGCGGCGGCTCGGGCGCTCGGTTCAGCCCGGCCCGCCCGGGTGCGTCCGCCGACGCCGGCGTCACGAGGGAGACCACCACGCCGACCGCCAGGCACGCGGCCGCCGCGCGGGAGCCGCTGCGGCGATGAGGTGGTGGGCAGGTGCGGCGTGACATGGACAGCTCCGTCCGTCGAGGGGCGTCGGAGCCCGTCGTCGGGCTCGGCGTCTGCGAGGAGGACGCTAGGGAGCCAGCGTGTCGCCGACCAGACCTCGACCTGGCCGGAACCGGACATCTCCCCTCAGGCCGCGCCGTGGCGGTGCCCGCTGGTCGACCGGGGCGAGGACCACCGCGCTCCCTCACAGCAGGCCGCGGTGAGCCGCCCAGACCACGGCCTCGATCGACGTGGCCACTCCCACCTGGTCGCAGACCCCGCGCACGCGACGGCGGACGGTCCTCTCGGACAGGCAGACCCGACGCGCCACGGCGGTCAGCGGCAGCCCGGAGGCCAGGAGCCGCAGCAGCTCGACGTCCTCCGGGTCCACCCCGCTCCGACGGGGCTCGTCGCAGCCCTCGCACCCCCTGCGCCCACCCATGGCCGCCACCACCCCGCCCGTCCACGTGAATGGTTTCAGCATGCCCGAGTCCACGCGGTGCGACCACGGACGCGCACCGGCCGTGGTAGGCCTGGCACCACGCGCACCCGGCCCCGTCTGCGGCCCGACTCCTGGCCCGCGCCCGCCGACCGGAGGTCGACCGTGCCGAAGCACCCCCCACGCCCCAGTGCGCTCGTCGTCGCCGGCGCCGGCCGGTACGCCGACCCGTGGCACCCCTTCGCCGTGACGGCGGCGCGCGCGGCCGACGTCCTGCGCGGCGCCGGGCTGGAGGTGGAGGTGACCCCCGGGACGGACGACGGCGTCGAGGACGCGCTGGCCGCCCTGGTCGACCCGGGCGCCTGGCCGGACGTCCTCGTCCTGGACGTCGGCCTGCCCCGCGACGGCGCCCCGTCGCCGGCCCCCGGCCCGGCGCTTGACGGCCTGCGCGCCTTCCTCGCCGGGGACCGCGCCCTGCTCGGCGTGCACGTGGCCGCCACCTCCTTCGTCGAGGTGCCCGAGTGGGAGGAGCGCCTGGGCGGCCGGTGGGTCCGCGACCTCACGTGGCACCCGCCGATCGGGCCGGCGCAGGTGCGGGTGCGCACCGGCGCGCACCCGCTGCTGTCGGCGCCCGGCACGACTGCGCTGCCGGACGTCGTCGAGCTGGTCGACGAGGTCTACTGCGACCTGCGGGTCTCCGGCGACGTGGTGGTGCTCGCCGACGCCGAGCACGAGGGCCGCGCGCAACCGCTCGCGTGGGTCCGGGAGGACGCGCGGGGCGTCCGCACCGCCTACGACGCCCTCGGGCACGACGAGCGCTCCTTCGACAGCCCCGGCCACCGGGCGCTGCTCGAGCGGCTCGCCGGCTGGCTCGTCCCAGGAGCCTCGCCGCGGAGGTCCTGAGCCGCCCGGTGCGCCCCGGCGGCGCCGTCAGCCGGAGCTGCTGGCCCGCACGAGCAGCTCGGGGACGACGACGACGGTCGTGTGGACGTGCTCGTCGCCCTCCTCCACCTCGCGCGCGAGCAGCTCCGCGGCCCGGCGGCCCATCTCCTGGCCGGGCTGGCGCACCGTCGTGAGCGGGACGGGCGCGTCGGAGACGAAGTGGTTGTCGTCGTAGCCGGTGACGGCGACGTCCCCGGGCACCGCGACGTCGTGGACCGTCGTCAGCGCCTGGACGCAGGCCACGGCGAGGGAGTCGGCGGCGATGACGAGGCCGTCAGGGCGCTCGCCCCCGGGGCGCGCGGCCACCTCGGCGGCGACGCGGCGACCCTCCCCCGGCTGCAGGCTCCGCGTGGGCAGGTGCTCGACCTCCACGCCCGCCTCCTGCGCGGCCCGCCGGGCGCCGCGGAGGCGTCCGGCGACGGCGGAGAGGGTCAGCGGTCCGCCGACGAACGCGAGCCGGCGGCGGCCGAGGTCGAGCAGGTGCTGGGTCGCGAGGTAGCCGCCGCGCTCCTCGTCGACGAGGACGCCGCAGAAGCCCTCGGCCGCGTAGTTGACGAGGACGACGGGGCGTCCGTGGCCCCGCACCCGGACGGCGCCGTCGAGCGGTGCGTCCAGGGGAGCGAGCAGCACGCCGGCGACCCGGGACTCGTCGAAGAGGGACAGGTAGTGGTCCTGCGTCGGGAGGTCCACGTCGGCGTTGGCCAGGAGCAGGGAGCGGCCCTGGGCGCGGACGGCCTCTTCGGCGCCGCGGGCGATGTCGACGATGAAGGAGTTGTCCAGCGCCACCAGCACCATCCCGACCGTCCGGGAGTCCCCGGCCACGAGGTCCCGGGCAGCGCGGTTGCGCACGTAGCCCAGCTCCTCGACCGCCCCCTCGACGCGCGCGAGCGTGGCCGGGGCGACGACGGCGGGCTTGTTGAGGGCGTGGGAGACCGTCCCCACGCTCACCCCGGCGAGGCGGGCGACGTCGGCGATGCTGGGACCCCGCGAGCGGCGGCCACGGGCCGGGCGCTCGGCCGGCGGCGGCACGGCGACGGATCTCGACTCAGGGATGGCCACGGCGCACGAGGCTAGTGCCGCAGACGGACTCGACCTGCCGCTCCCTCGACCTGCGCGTCAGCCGACCAGGACCACGTCGAGGCGACGGGGCCCGTGAACCCCCTCGACGCGGTCGAGCTCGATGTCGCTCGTCGCGCTCGGTCCGCTCACGAAGGTCAGCGGGTGGGCCGGGTCGAGCCGGGCGAGCGCCTCCGGGACGGTGCCGACGACGTCGCGCGCCCGGATCACGCAGACGTGGTGGTCGGGGACGAGCGTCAGCATCCGGCGCCCCTGGTCCGGCGCCGCGGCGTCGAGGACGAAGGTTCCCGTTTCGGCGACGGCGACGGCCGCACCGGTGAGGACGGCGTCGACGTGGTCGAGGGCGGCGGCCGTCAGCGCCTGCGGCTCGCCGTCGACGACGACGGCCGCGGAGGTGCCCTCGAGCCACGCGCGGTCGAGCCCCGGCGGCACGGCGACCGACGCGGCGTGCACGAGGAGCCGGGCGACAGCGCCGGCCACGTCCCCCTCCCCAGCGACCCGGGTGACGGTGGCCCGGTAGTCCTCCACCCGCTCGACCAGCAGCGCGAGCGCCCCGGCGCTGCCGGGCTCGTGCTCGCCCCGGCGCGCGTAGTCGCGCGGCACGGGGCCGGGTGCGACCCTCGGCGCCCCGGCGTCCCGGCCCGCGCGCAGTCGGGCGAGGACCTCCTCGCGCGCCCCTCCCCCGGCGCTCACCGCTCCCGCCCGGGGCGGGTGCGGGCGAACCAGTCCCGGGCGGTCTCCGCCGGCGGCACGGGCACGTCGCGGCTGGACGTCCAGCGCGAGGCGGGCCACGGCAGCGCGGTGATCCGGCCGCTGCGGCCGCCGAGCGCGCGTCCCAGGCCCAGGCCCTTCTCCGCCGCGCGGAAGCGGCCCGGTGACGTCATCGCGACCCGCGCCGCGCGCATCGCGACGTCCTGGCCGGTGGGCCGGTGGTGGGACTCGACCGACGCCGCGCGCTGCTGCACGAGCAGGTTGGGGATGTCGATGCGCACGGGGCAGGCGTCGAAGCAGGCACCGCACAGCGAGGAGGCGTACGGCAGCGAGGCGTTCGGGTCGTCCTCGCCGGTGATGCCCGTGAGCAGCGGCGACAGGACGGCCCCGATCGGGCCGGGGTAGACCGACCCGTAGGCGTGCCCCCCGGCCCGCTCGTAGACCGGGCAGACGTTGAGGCAGGCCGAGCACCGGATGCAGTTCAGCGCCGCGCGCCCGTCGACGTCGGCGAGCACGCCGCTGCGGCCGTTGTCCAGGAGCACGAGGTGGAACTCCTGCGGCCCGTCGCCGGGCGTGACGCCCGTCCAGGTCGAGGTGTAGGGGTTCATCCGCTCCCCCGTGGAGCTGCGCGGCAGCAGCTGGAGGAAGACCTCGAGGTCGGCCCACGTCGGCACGACCTTCTCCACGCCCATGAGCGTGATGAGCGTCCTCGGCAGCGTCAGGCACATCCGGCCGTTGCCCTCGGACTCGACCACCGAGAGCGTCCCGGAGTCCGCCACGGCGAAGTTGGCCCCGCTGACGGCGACCTGCGCCGACAGGAACTTGCGCCGCAGGTGCGCGCGGGCCGCCATGGCCAGGCGCCTCGGCTCGTCGGTGAGGTCCGGGTCCACCCCCGGCATCTCGCGCAGGAAGATCTCGCGGATCTCGCTGCGGTTGCGGTGGATGGCCGGCACGAGGATGTGGCTGGGCCGGTCCTCGCCCAGCTGGACGATGAGCTCGGCGAGGTCGGTCTCCCACGCCGCGACGCCGCCGGCCTCGAGGGCCTCGTTGAGCCCGGTCTCCTGCGTGGCCATCGACTTGACCTTGACGACCTCGTCGGCGCCGGTGGCGCGCACGAGGTCGAGCACGATCACGTTGGCCTCGGCCGCGTCACGGGCCCAGTGGACGACGCCGCCGCGCGCCGTGACGGAGGCCTCGAGCTGCTCGAGCAGCTCGGGCAGCCGGGCCATGACGTCGGTCTTGATCGCCGAGCCCGCCAGGCGCAGCTCCTCCCAGTCCGGCACCTCGTCGACGACGGCAGCCCGCTTGGCGCGGATGACGCCCGTCGCCTTGCCGAGGTTGCGGCGGAGCTGGGTGTCCTGCAGCGACTCCCGGGCCTCGGCGGGGAAGGACCGGGTGCCGCGCAGGTTCCCCACACCGGGCGGGGCGTGCGCGGGGCGCACGGTCGGCAGGGGCAGGTCGGTGGTGCTCACAGCGGGGCCTCCTGCCGCGGGTCGGCGCTCTCCAGCGGGTCGCCGCGCTCCGCGCGCGAGGGCTCCGCCGCGACGCCGGTGGCCAGCGAGCGCGCCGACGGCGTCTGCGTCGCCTCGGTGCTCGCGAGGATCTCGGCGAGGTGCACGGTGCGCACGCCCGTGCGCAGGCGCCCGAGCCCGCCGCCGATGTGCATCAGGCACGAGGAGTCACCGGCGGTGCAGACCTCGGCCCCGGTGGAGAGCACCGCGGTCATCTTGTCGGCGAGCATCGCCGTCGAGGTGTCGGCGTTCTTGATCGCGAAGGTCCCCCCGAAGCCGCAGCAGACCTCGGCGTCGGGGAGCTCGACCAGCTCGAGCCCCCGCACGGCCCGCAGCAGCTGCAAGGGCTTCTCCCCCACGCGCAGCATCCGCAGCGAGTGGCACGTGGGGTGGTACGTCACGCGGTGGGGGTAGTAGGCGCCGACGTCGGTGACGCCGAGGACGTCCACGAGCAGCTCGGAGAGCTCGTAGGTGCGCGCGGCCACCGCCTCGGCGCGGACGGCCAGGGTCTCGTCGCCCCCGCGGCGCGCCACCATGGCGTGCTGGTGGCGCACGCAGCCGGTGCAGCTGCCCGACGGCGCCACCACGGCGTCCCACTCCCCGTCGGCGACGGGGCCGAAGACCTCGGTGGAGTGCCGCACCACCGGCAGCGCCTCGCGCAGGTAGCCGGTGTTCACGTGCATCTGCCCGCAGCACGTCTGCCCCGGCGGGAAGACGACGTCGTGCCCCAGCCTCTCGAGCAGCTCCACCGTGGCCCGCACGGCCTGGGGCGCGACGGCGTCCCCCAGGCACGTGGCCATCACCGCGATCCGCACGCGGACCTCCTCCGGCACCTCGTCGTGGGCGCCTCGTCGTCGGCGCGGACCGCCTGTGGTCCGACCACACGTGACGGTAGGTCATGCGGTCGCCGCGGACAACGGGCCGGCGCGCCTACGCTGCCCGCTGTGCGCGCCCACGAGCTGGTCCTGGCCCACCTCGAGGGCGAGCTGGTCGCGGGCCGGGTCGCGCTCGGCGGCCGGCTGCCGGCCGAGCGCGCGCTGGCCGAGCAGCTCGGGGTCAGCCGCTCCTCGGTGCGCGAGGCCGTGCGCGTGCTGGAGGCGATGGGCGTCGTCCGCACCGCCGCCGGGTCGGGCCCCGAGGCGGGCGCCGTCGTCGTGGGCGAGCCGGCCGCTCCCCTGGGCGCGGCGCTGCGGCTGCACGCCGCCACCTCCCGCCTGCCCATCGCCGACGTCGTCGCCACCCGCGTGCTGCTCGAGACCTGGGCGGTCGCCGAGGCCGCGCGCCGGGCCCGGGCGGGCGCCGGCCCCGACCTCGCGGACGCCGACCGCCTGCTGGGGGCCATGGACGCCGCCGCCGAGGAGGCGCCGGACGACGCCGCCCGCTACCACCTCCTCGACGCCGAGTTCCACGTCGCCCTGGCGGCGGCCGCGGGCAACGCCGTCGTCGAGGCCGTGATGGCCTCCCTGCGCGAGGCGATCCACGGCTACGTGATGGCCGCGGTGCCCGCGCTGCCGAGCTGGCCGACCACCGTGGCCCGGCTGCGCCTCGAGCACCGCTCGGTGCTCGACCTCGTGCGCGCGGGCTCCCCCGACGAGGCGGCGGCCGCGGTGCGGGCTCACATCGAGGGCTTCTCCGCCGAGGCCGGGCTCGGCTGAGCACCGGTCACCCGCGCGGCACCGGGGCGCGCGGTCAGGCCCCGCCGTAGCGCCGCAGGGAGAGCCCGTTGAGCAGGGCGGCGGCCACGAGCACGACGCCCAGGGCGAGCAGCTGCAGCTGGCTGCCCGCGTTGCCCGGGACGGCCAGGAGGATGCCCGCGTTCAGCCACACGACGAGCAGGGCGGCGAGGACGACGCCCGAGACGCGACCGACGCCACCCGTGATGGCCACACCGCCGAGGACGGCGATGGTGATCGCCGGCAGGGCCAGTCCGTTGCCCGCCGTCCCCGCGTCGGGGCGCGCCGAGGCGAACTGCGCGGTGACCACCACGGCGACGAGGCCCGAGATCAGGCCGGCACCGGTGAAGGCGAGGAAGCGCGTGCGCCGCACGTCGATGCCCGACCACTCGGCGGCGACGTCGTTCGTCCCGATCGCGTAGAGCCGTCGGCCGAGCGCCGTCCGCGCCGTCACCAGCCACACGACGAGCACCGTCGGGACGAGGAAGACGAGGATGCTCAGCGGCAGGGCGACCTCGCCGACGACCGGGACGGCGCGCGCCAGGAAGTAGAGCTCCTGGACCGGCGGGGTGCTGATCGGCTGCTGCGCCGTCACCACGACGGCCAGCGACGAGAACGCGTAGTACGTCGCGAGCGTCGTGATCAGCGGGGGGAAGCCGAGGTAGGCGACGAGGGCGCCGTTGAAGGCCCCGCACAGCGCCCCGAAGACGACGGCGAGCGCGATCGCCGCCACGAGCGACCATCCCCACCGCCCGTGCGCGAGCCCGAAGACCATGCCCGTCAGCGACACGATCGCGCCCACGGACAGGTCGATCCCCCCGCGCCCCGAGGTGATCACGAGGAGCTGGGCGAGCCCCAGCATCACGAGCGGGGGCAGGTTGATCAGGGCCAGGGCCATGTAGCCGGCGTCGTAGGGGGCCGAGAGGTAGTTGCGGGCGCTCAGGTTCCAGAAGACCCCGACGACGACGGCGAGGAGGACCACGAGCAGGACGACGCGCTGGGTGAGGACGGCGCGCAGCACGGCCGAGCCCACCCGGGAGGCGCCGCCCGCGCGGCCCCGACCGGGCTCGGGCGAGGAGGCTCCCGTGGGCGCCGACGGCGCGCTGCGGTCCGGTGCCGACGTGGTCACGAGGAGCTCCTCCCGCGCTGGCGCAGGAGGTCCACGCCGACCGCGACGATGATGAAGACGCCGATGAACAGGCTCGACAGCTGCGACGGCCAGCCGAGCTGGATGATCCCCGAGGCGACGGTCTGCACGAGCAGGGCTCCCAGCACGGTGCCCAGCACCGAGCCCCGTCCGCCGGTGATGGAGGTGCCGCCGATGACCACGGCGGCGATGGCCGACAGCTCGAGCCCCAGACCGACGTTCGGGGCCAGCGTCGAGGTGCCCTGGGCGATCACGAAGCAGGCGGCGAGACCCGTCAGCAGGCCCGTCAGCACGTACGCCAGCAGGACCCGGGGACGGACGGCGACGCCCGCCAGGCGCGCGGCGTGGGCGTCCCCGCCGATGGCGTAGTAGTGCCGGCCGCCGGCCGTGTGCCGCAGGGCGACCCAGGCGGCCAGCGCCAGGATCACGACGAGCAGGAAGCTGTGCGGCACCCCGGCGGTGCGGCCCGCCTCGCCGCGGCCGAAGACGGCCAGGGTGGCCGGGATGCCGTCCACCGTGCTGCCGTCGAAGACCTGCAGCCCGACGTAGCGGAAGATGTTGAGCGTCCCGAACGTGATGATGATGGCGTGGACGCGCCCGTAGGCGACGAGCACCCCGTTGACCAGCCCGAGCGCCCCGCCGACGGCCACGGACAGCAGGAGGGCGAGCACCAGCGGCACGTCCCCCGCCGTCATCGCCGTGGCGGTCACCGCGGCGCAGACCATGACGATCGACCCGACGGAGACGTCGATGCCGCCGGAGATGATGACCACGGTGACGCCGAGGCCGACGAGGGCGATCGGGGCCGTCGACACGAGCAGCGGCACGAGCGACCCGCTGGTGAGGAAGGCCGGGGTCGCCAGGCCGAGCACCAGCCACAGCGCGGCGATGACGCCCAGGAGCACGAGCTCCTGACCGGTCACCGGGAAGGGCAGCACCCGTCCGCTCGAGGCGGAGGCCCCCTCGCGGCCCCGGCTGCGCGCCGGGCTCGGGACGCTCACGCCGGCACCGCCCGGTCCGCGGTGTCGCCCGCCGCCGCCGCGAGGACGTCGGCCTGGCTGGCTCCGGGGGCGAACTCGGCGACCGCGCGCCCGGCGCGCAGGACGACGAGCCGGTCGGACAGGCGGATCGCCTCGCCGAGGTCGGTGGTGACGACGAGCACGGCCGAGCCCTCGTCGGCGATGCCCCGGACGATCCGGTGGATCTCCTCCTTCGCGCCCACGTCGACCCCCTGCGTCGGCTCGGCCAGCACCAGCACCCGCGGGCGCTCGACGAGCTGGCGCGCCAGGACGACCTTCTGGGCGTTGCCGCCGGACATCGAGGAGATGGGCTGGCGCTCGTGCGGGGTCTTGACCGAGAAGCGCGCGATCGCCTCCCGCGCCACCTGCCGCTCCCTGCGCCGGTCCACCCAGACCCCCGCGCGGGACAGCAGCGGCAGGTTGCCGGCCGCGATGTTGAAGGAGATGGACTGGAAGGAGAAGGACCCCTGGCGCTTGCGGTCCGAGGGCAGCAGGCCGATGCCCAGCGCCCTGGCGTGGCGCGGCGACCGCGGCGCGACGGGCGCGCCGTCGAGGAGGACCCGTCCGGCGCTCGCCCGGCGGATGCCGTAGACGACCTCCGCGGCGTCCGCGGCGCCGCAGCCGACCAGGCCGTACAGCGTGACCACCTCGCCCGGGCGCACGGCCAGGTCCAGCTCGGTGAGCCGGTCGCCGCTCGAGACGCCCTCGAGGCGCAGGAGGGGCGGGACGTCGGGGACGTCCCGCCGGCCGGTGGCCTCCACCGGCGTCCCGCCGACCATGAGCTCGACGAGCCGGCGCACGGTGAGGTCCTCGATGGCGTAGCTGCCCACGGTCTCGCCGTCCCGCATCACCGTCACCTCCGAGGCGATCGTGAAGAGCTCGTCCAGGCGGTGGGAGATGTAGACGACCGAGACGCCCGTCGCCACGAGGCGGCGCACGACCCCGAAGAGGACCTCGATCTCGGAGTCCGTGAGGATGGCGGAGGGCTCGTCGAGGATGAGGATGCGCGCCTCCCCGCCGAGGGCCTTGGCGATCGACACCTGCTGCTGCTCGGCGATGGACAGGTCCCGGACCGGCGCCGTCGCGTACCGGGCGGGCAGGCCGATGAGCTCCAGCAGCTCCACGACCCGGGCGTTCTGCGCCACCCAGTCGACCTGGCCGCGCCGGCGCAGCTCGCGGCCGAGGAAGACGTTCTCGGCGACGGTCAGGTCCGGGAACAGCTGCGGCTCCTGGTAGACGGTCGCGACGCCGAGGTCGATGGCCGCCGCGGTGCTGCCCACCCCCACCGGGCGGCCGTCGATGCGGATCTCACCGCTGTCGGGCTGCTCGGCGCCGGCGAGGATCTTGATGAGCGTCGACTTGCCCGCCCCGTTCTCGCCGACGAGGGCGTGGACCGTGCCCGGCCGCACCCGCAGCTCGCCGGACCGGATGGCCCGGACCGCGCCGTAGCTCTTGGCGATGCCGGTCATCTCGAGCCGGTGCGCCTCCTCGGCGCCCTGCGGTCGCGGCTCCACCGCGCTCGACCCTCCGCCCCTCAGTAGTCGTAGTCGCCGGCGTTGTCGGCGGTGATCCGCAGCGGCGGGCCGAGCAGGAGCGTCTGCTCCGCCTTGTCGTAGGTGGCGTCGGGGACCTGGTCGGTGACGGCGGAGATGTCCCCGAAGCCCTCGCCCGAGGCCAGCTGCACGCCGGCGTAGGCGGTCAGGTACCCCAGCGCCTCGACGTCCCAGAGGATCGCCGCCGACGACGAGCCGTCCTCGAGGTAGGGCAGCATCGACTGCGGGGTGCCGAGGCCGACCGTGGAGACCTCGCCGATGCGACCGGCGTCGCGGACGGCCTGGGCCACGCCCGGCGCCGAGGACGTGCACTCCCCGACGAGCCCGGTGAGCTCGGGGTTGGCGTTGAGCAGGTCGGTGGCCAGCTGCGTGGCGCGCGCCTGGTCCTCCCCCGCGTAGACGACGTCCACGATCTCGGCGTCGGGGTACTCCGACGCCGTGTACTCCCGCTGGACCTCGATCCAGGCGTTGAGGTTCTGGGCCGTCTCGCCGCAGGAGACGATGGCGTACTGCCCGGAGCCGCCCATGCCCTCGAGCAGCGCGTCCGTGAGGCCCTCGCCGATGCCCTGGGTCGACGCCTGGCTCACGAACACCTCGCGGGCGCTGCCCGGCGCGTCGGTGTCCGACGTCGCCACGGCGATACCGGCGTCAGCGGCCTGCTGGAGCAGGGGGGCGATCGAGTCGGGGTCGTTCGGGGCGACGACCAGGGCGTCGACGCCCTGCTGGATGAAGGAGCGGACGATGTCGGACTGCGCCGCGGCGTCGGCCTCCACCGGGCCCTGGTACAGCCACTCGCAGCCGAGCTCCTCGCAGGCCGCCTCGCCGCCGGTGTTCATGGCCTCGAAGTAGGGCACGCCCTGGAGCTTGGGCACGAAGGCCACCGTGTAGGAGTCCGAGCCCCCGCTGCCGCCGGACTCTCCGCCCCCGCCCGCGGGAGCCGATCCGCCGGACCCCTGGCCGCAGGCCGAGGCGGTCAGGGCGATCGCTGCGAGCACCGCAGCGCGGGTGAGGTAGCGCGTCGTGGTCATGGCCACTCCTTCGTGGGTGAGGTGCTCGTGGATCGTTTCACCGGCACGCGGAAGGAAGGGGTGCGCACAGTGCGACGTCAAGGGTCGGGCGGCCGCGCGCGGGCTCGGGTGCCGGGCACGGGGTCCGCGCGACGTCGCGCGGACCCCGTGCCCGGCAGGAGGTCAGCGCAGGCGCACCTCCGCGCGCAGCGGCAGGTCCTGCGAGGAACGGCCCACCTGGACGCTCGTCCGGCCGGACGGGGTCACCCACCCGTCGACACCGGTGTCCCAGTGCTGCAGGAGGTGCCGCGTGGCCAGCTCCTCGGCGTCCATGCTGATGCGCACCCGGCGGGTCTCCCCCGCCTCCAGCTCGACGCGCTCCCAGGCGATGAGGCGGCGCGAGGGCTCGCCCGCCGCGTCGGGCAGCTCGGCGTACACCTGCGCGACCTCGGTGCCGGCCCGCTCACCGCTGTTGGTGAGCGAGAAGGACACGTCGACGCGCCCCGTGCCGTCCGAGACGCGAGGGGTGACCCGCAGCCTGTCGTAGTCGAACGTCGTGTAGGTCAGGCCGTGGCCGAACTCGAAGAGCGGGTCGATCCCCTGGGCCAGGTACCACCGGTAGCCGACCTGCAGGCCCTCGGAGTACTCGACCTGCCGGATGGCGTCCGGGTCCGTGCGCTCCGTCGAGCCGTCGGCGAAGACGCCCGGGTACTGCTCCGGCGCCTGCGTCGGGGTGTCCTCCAGCGAGCGCGGGAAGGTCATCGGCAGCCGTCCCGACGGCGAGACGTCGCCCCACAGGAGGCCGCTGATGGCGCCGCCCATCTCCAGACCGGGGTACCAGGTGTGCAGCACCGCGGCGACGTCGTCCACCCACGGCATCTCGACGGCGCTGCCGGCGGCCAGCACGGCGACCGTGCTGTCGTTGGACGCCGCGACGGCGCTGATGAGCGCGTCGCCGTCGTCCTCCAGGTGCAGGTCCTCGCGGTCGGCCGTCTCGCCCATCTGGTACCAGCCGAAGACGAGCGCGACGTCGGCGTCGGCGGCGACGGCCGCGGCGCGCGCCGGGTCGTCACCGCCGTCGAAGACGACGGTGCCGCCCGCGGCCTCGACCCGCTCGGTGATGGCCTCGAGCGGCGACACGAGGTCCGGGCACGGGACGCTCAGGCCGGTGCGCCCGAACGGCAGGTAGGAGGAGCAGACGGTCGTGGCGCTGGTGCCTCCGGTCGGCTCCTCGGACGCCCACGGCCCGATGACGGCGACGTCGAGGTCGTCGCGCCCCAGCGGCAGGACGCCGTCGTTCTCGAGCAGCACCGAGCCCTTCTCCGCCATCTCCCGCGCGAGCGCCCGGGACTCGGGGGTGATGAGGTCCGTGCTCGGCACCTCGGGGACGGGGTGGTCGAAGAGCCCGACGTCGATGAAGGTCCGCACCACGCGCGTCGCGGCGGCACGGATCTGGTCGTCGGTGATCTCGCCCGCGGCGAGCGCGGCCTCGAGGCGCTCCGGCGTGTACCAGATCGGCCGGTTCAGCTCCATGTCGAGGCCGGCGTCCAGCGACGCCGCCGTCGAGTGGACCGCGCCGAAGTCGGACATGACGAAGCCCTCGTAGCCCCAGTCGCCCTTGACGACGTCCTCGAGCGCCGGGTTCTCGCAGGCGTAGACCCCGTTGAGCTGGTTGTAGGAGCACATGATGCTCCCGGCTCCCGACTCGGCGGCCGCGATCTCGAAGGGCAGGTCGTAGATCTGGCGCCGCGTGCGCTCGTCGACGTTGCTGGAGCTCGCGTCGCGGTCGAGCTCCTGCTCGTTGGCGACGTAGTGCTTGAGGTTCGCGACGACGGGCATGTCGGGCAGGCTCTCGAGGCCGCGCGCGCTCGCCCCCGTGAGAGCGCCCGACAGCACCGGGTCCTCGCCGTAGTACTCGGACGTGCGGCCCGACAGCGGTGTCCGGCCACCGGCCATGCCCGGGCCGAGCAGGACGTTGCGCCCGGCGCGGAAGGTCTCCGAGGCGACCATCGCGCCCTTCGCCCGGCTCAGCTCCTCGTCGAAGGCCGCCGCCTCGGCGATGGGCACGGGGAAGGCGGTGGCGCCCGTCGCGTTGAGCCCGGGTCCGCCGTTGGCGAAGGTGATGTCCGGAGTGCACGGGACCTGCTCGGGGTAGACGACGCCCCCGGGGAAGGTCGTCCGCTCGGGCTGGGCAGCCGGCTGCTCGACGAGCCAGCGCATCACCTGGCGGGGGCTCGAGGCGTCGAGCAGCAGCTCGGTGCGCTCGGCCGGCGACAGGCTCGTCTCCATCCACGGGCAGTCGACGGGCACGTCCGCCGCATCTCTCGAGGCGGGCGGCGCGGCCTGCGCGGCCGCCGGCAGCAGCGACACCGCCAGGGCGGCCGCCGCGAGGGGCGCCGCTCGGCGGACGTGCGGGGGTCGGGTCGGTGGGGTCATGGCGGGTGTCCTCCTCGACACGGCGGCCGGTGCTGCGAGGCCCCTCGTCAGTGAGGGCGGGCGGCCGCGGGACCCGTTGAGGCGTTTCAAACGGTAGTGAACCCGGCCAAGAGACGTCAACGGTCCAGAGCGGTCTTCGCAGGCAGCAGGAGAGCGCCCTCGCGGGCCGCGGGGACCGGGTGGACGTCCGCGCAGCCGCGACGGGGCTGAGGTCGCGCCCGAGCACCAGGCCCGGGAGACGCCTCGGGCCGAGACCAGGAGACGCGCAGGCGCCTCCCCGGTCCCGGCCCAGGTGTCCGTCGGAGCGCTCAGGCGGTGGTCGGGGCCTGCGCGCGCGCCGCAGACGCCGTCCGGTCGTCCACGTCGAAGTGGTGCATCCCGGCGCCGACCTCGACGACGTCCTCGCCGGGCAGGTCCACCTCGGCGCGCACCCCGAGGGGCACCTGGACGTCGACGAGCAGGCGCCCGCCCGCCAGGCGCCAGGAGACGGACGCCGTGCCCCGCGGGGTCTCGTGCCGCGCCGCAGCGCTGGTGAGCCCCCCACCGGGTCGGGGGGCGACGTGCAGCCGCGCCCAGCCCGGCGCCCCCGGCGCCAGACCGGCCACGACCCGGTGCATCCAGTCCGCCACGGCGCCCAGGGCGTAGTGGTTGAACGACGTCATCTCGCCGGGGTTGACCGTCCCGTCGGGCAGCAGGCTGTCCCAGCGCTCCCAGATGGTCGTCGCCCCCTGGGAGACGGTGTACAGCCACGACGGGCAGTCGGTGGTCGTGAGCAGCTCGTACGCGGCGTCGACGTGCCCCGTCGCCGACAGGGCGTCGCACACGGCCGGCGTCCCGGCGAAGCCCGTGGCGATCCGCCCGCCCGCCTCGCGGACGAGCTCGGCCAGGCGCTGTCCCGCCGCCGCCCGGGCGTCCGGCGGGAGGACGTCGAAGACCACGGCGAGGGCGTAGGCCGTCTGCGCGTCGCTGGTCAGCCGGTCCCCGTCGCGGTAACGACCCGCGAAGGCCTCCCGCACCTCTCCGGCCAGGCGCTCGTAGCGCTCGGCGTCGCCGGTCTCCCCCAGCACCCGGGCCGTCCCGGCCAGTGCGTCCGCGGAGCGGGCGAAGTACGCCGTGGCCACCAGGTGCTTGTCCGTGCGGGCGTCCGCCGGGTCCTCCGGCGGGGCCGCTGGGTCCAGCCAGTCCCCCAGCTGCAGGCCGTCCGAGACCCACACCCGGTCCGGCCCCGCGAGCCGCTCGACGAGGTCGACCCACGCCCGGGCGCTGTCGTACTGGCGGCGCAGCACCTCGACGTCGCCGTAGCGCGCGTGCAGCACCTCCGGGGTCAGCACCGCGACATCGCCCCACACCGCGCCGGCCTGCGCCGGCGTCCACTCCCCGCCGGGGATCTCCGGGACGTACCACGGCACCACCCCGTCCGCGTGCTGCTCGGCCGCGACGTCCTGCATCCACGAGGCCAGGAAGCCGCTGACGTCGTAGAGGAAGGACGCCGTCGGGGCGAACACCTGGATGTCCCCCGTCCAGCCCAGCCGCTCGTCGCGCTGCGGGCAGTCGGTCGGCACGTCCACGAAGTTCGAGCGCATGGACCACACGACGTTCTCGTGCAGCCGCTCCAGCAGCGGGTCCGAGCACGTGAACCACCCCGTGCGCCGCATGTCGGAGTGGTGGACCCGCGCCACGACGTCGCCCTCGGCCAGGGCGCCGGGCCAGCCGGTGACCTCGGCGTAGCGGAACCCGTGCATCGTGAACCGCGGCTCCCAGACCTCCTCGCCCCCGCCGGCGCAGACGTAGACGTCCTCCTGCGCCGCTCCGCGCAGCGGACGGCGGTAGAGCTCGCCGTCCTGCAGGACCTCTGCGTGGCGCAGCCGGATCCGGTCCCCGGCCGACCCGTGCACGCGGATCCGCAGCCGGCCCACGAGGTTCTGGCCGAAGTCCAGCACCGTCGCACCCGACGGCGCGGTGGCCACCGCCACGGGCAGCACCTCCTGCGTGCAGCGCACCGGCGGGCCCTGCGCGGCCACCAGGGTGGCCGGGTCGCGCTCGACCTCCACGACGCCGGCCCAGCCGCTGTCGTCGAACCCCGGCCGCGACCACCCCTCGAGCTCGCGACGGGCGTCGTGCACCTCGCCCTCGTACAGACCGCTGGATCCGATCGGCGAGGGCGCCGCACGCCACGAGCCGTCCCCGGCCGTGGCCACGGTGACGCGACGGCCGTCGGCCAGCTCGACGTCGAGCTGGGCCAGCAGCGCCGTGCGCTCGCCCCACAGGTTCACGTGACCGCCGTGGAACCCCAGGCGCCCCCGGTACCAGCCGTCGGCCAGCCACGCCCCCAGGACGTTCTCGCCCTCGGACAGCAGCGCCGTCACGTCGTGCGTCCGGTACCGCAGCCGGTGGTCGTAGCTCGTCCACCCCGGCGCCATGACCTCGTCCCCCACCCGGCGCCCGTTCAGCTCGACCTCCGTCACCCCGTGCGCCGACAGGTGCAGCCGCGCCGAGGCGACCGGGGCGTCGAGCTGCAGCACCCGGCGGAGCAGGACGGGCGGCTGGACGTCGGAGGGGTCCTGCCCCAGCTCGGCCGACACGGGGCGGGCCACCCAGTCCGCCGGGTCCAGCAGCCCGGTCTCCACCGGCAGCGGCCCGCTCCACGCCGACGCCACGCCGTCCTCCCCGAGGGCCCGCACCCGCACGTGCACCGCCGTGCGCGACGCCAGCGGCGCCCCGGGCCAGGGCACCAGGACACCGTGGTCCCCCGCCACCTCACCGCTGCGCCAGGCGTCCCCGCCGGCGGCGGGGACGACCTCGACCTCGTACCCCCGCTGGCGCCAGTCCTCCTCGACCACCGCGTCCGCGGCCGGGCGCACGACCCACGACAACCGCGGGGTCGCCGTCCCCAGGCCCAGCGCGGGCTCCAGCTGCTCAGCGCGGAGATCGGTCACGACGACGGACGGCTCGTCGGCGACGGGCCGCGTCTCAGGTGCAGTGCTCAACAGGGGTGTCCTCTCGGGTGCCGTGGGGCACGGCCGGTGCGGGTCTGGTGGTGGTGCGCGGTCACCGGGACCGGGACCGGGACCGGTGGCGGGGCGTCACCCGCTCCGCCACCGGTCCGTGTCGGCTCAGCCCTGCGCGTAGGCCTCGTCCATCGCGGCCAGCGCCGAGGGCACGTCCGTCTGCCCGCCCAGCAGCTGCTGCGCGACCGAGAAGAGCGTCTGCTGCACCCTGGCGTTCGGCCACTGCTGGTCCATGAAGGGGTAGGTCCTGCCCTCCTCCTGGTACTGCGCCAGGGCCTCCAGCGACGGCTCGACCTGGAAGTCGTCGTTCGGGATCGCCGGCAGCGCCGAGTTCGTCGTGACGTACGTGTTCGTGCCCTCTGGCGACATGACGTAGTCGAGGAACTGGTGCGCCAGGTCCGGGTTCGCCGCGTCGACGTTGATGCCGTAGGACGAGCCTGCTGCCCCCGCCATCCAGGTCTCCGACGGGTCGTCGGTCGCGGGAACGGGGAGGAGCTGGACCTCGGTGCCCTCGGGCGCCTCGCCCTGCACGCCGGGGACGGCCGAGTTGACCTGGATGACACCGAGGCTGTCGCCCTGCGCGACCGCGGTGAGGGTCGCCTCGTAGCTCGTGCCCAGCGGGTCGCTCTGGAAGCAGCCCGCCTCCTGCATCTCGAGGTTCTTGTCCATCGCGGTCGTCCACTCCGAGTCCGCGAAGGACGCCTCGCCGGCGGCCATCTGCTCGGCGAAGTCCGGGTTGTCGCGGTACACGAGCGAGGGGGTCAGGGCGAAGGGGATGAGCTGCGTCACCCAGTTCGTCTGAGCCCCGAGGGCGAACGCGCTGCGCCCCTGCTCCTGGGCGTCGGCGCAGAACTGCAGCAGCTCGCTCCACGTCTCCGGCGGCGTGAGGCCGACCTCCTCCAGCGCCGTCATGTTGTAGACGGCGCCGATGCCGGAGAAGCTGATCGGTGCGATCCAGGTCGCGCCCTCGGTGTCCTGCACGACGGGCCGGATGCCGTCGGGCAGGTCGGCCACCCACTCCTCGTCGGAGAGGTCCTCGAGGTAGCCGGCCGGTGCCACGACGTCCACCGCGACCGGGTTGCCGTCGCCGGGCCACACGAAGAGGACGTCCGGTGCGGTGCCCGAGGAGAGCTGGGTGCGGGTGGTGGTCTGGTACTGGTCCAGCGCCGAGTACGTGGCGTTGACCGTGACTCCCGGGTTCGCCTCCTCGAAGTCGGCGATGACGGCGTCCATGGCCGCCTGCTCGTTGGTCGTGGCCGCGACCGCGAGGGTCTGGCCGTCGCCCCCACCGCCAGCGGCACCACCACCGGCGACGTCGCTGGAGCAGGCGGTGGTGGCGCCGACGAGCGCCAGCGCCAGGGCGCCGGGGACGAGGGTGCTGCGCAGGGACCGGTTCATGTCGTTCTCCTTCGAACGCGAGGGGCTCGGGACGGGTGCGGGGCGGGGACGGTCGGTGGGCCTCAGCCCTTCAGGCCGCTGGCGAAGCCCTTGATGATCGTCTTCTGCATGAGGAAGTAGACGAGGAGGATGGGAGCGATCGAGATGACGAGCCCGGCGAACACGAGGTTCCACTGCGACACGTACTGGCTGACGAACGTGAACAGGGCCACGGGGAGCGTCTGCTGCGCGCTGCCGGACAGGTAGAGCAGCGGCGTCAGGAAGTCGTTCCACACCTGGAGCACGTTGAGGATCACCACCGTCCCCGTCACCGGCCGCAGCAGCGGGAAGACGACGCTCCAGAAGGAGCGCAGCGGACCCGCCCCGTCGATCGAGGCGGCCTCCTCGTAGTCGTGGGGGACGGCGCGCAAGAAGCTCGTGTAGAGGAAGATCGAGAAGGGCATCTGAAGCCCCACGTAGTAGATGACGAGCGCCCACACCGACCCGAGGAGCCCGAGGTCGCGCATCGTCGTGTAGAGGGGGATGAGGGCGAGCTGGAAGGGCAGCAGGAGCCCGACGAGGAAGGCGTAGAAGAGCCAGGAGGACCAACGGCTCGTCACCCGGGCGAGCGGGTAGGCGGCGAGCGCGGCGAAGACCACGATGAGCAGCACGCTGACGACGGTCACCGTGGCGCTGTTGACCATGGCCGGCCCCAGACCGGCCTGGTTCCAGGCGTCGGCGTAGTTCACCAGGGTCGGCTGCCCCACCGGGACGAGCGGCTCGGTCGGCCCCTGAGGGGCCTTCAGCGAGATGTTCACCAGGACGTAGAGGGGCACGAGGAACAGCAGCCCCACGGCGACCATGACGGCCTCGAGGACGCCGGTGCGCCACGAGTAGCGGTTCACGAGGACCCTCCCGGCTGCCGGCGCAGCCCGAGGTACTGGGCGGAGGACAGCACGGCCACGAAGGCCGTGAGCACGAGCGCCATGGCGATGCCGTAGGCGAAGTCGTTGAACTGGAAGGCGTTCTTGTAGATGAGCGTCGACATCGTGTCCGTCGCGTTGCCCGGACCGCCGCCGGTCATCACCCAGACCTGGTCGAAGAGCTTCAGCCCGCCGATGACCGACAGCATCAGGTTGATGGTCAGCGCCGGCGCGAGCTCCGGCCGGACGACCGACCAGAAGCGCCGGAAGGCCCCTGCGCCGTCGAGGTGGGAAGCCTCGAGGATCTCCTCGGGGACGCCCTGCAGGCCCGCCAGGAAGATGACCATCGAGTAGCCCGCGAACTGCCAGATGATGACCACGACGATGGCGACGAGCGCCAGGTCGCCGTCACCCAGCCAGCTGCGCTGGAGGAATCCCAGCCCCAGGGCGCCGAGGAGGTCGTTGACGGCGCCCTGCGGCGCCAGCAGGAACTGCCACAGGTAGCCGACGGCCACCGGCGTGATGACGGCCGGGGCGAAGAGCGCGACCCTCAGGACGTTGCGGCTCTTGATCTTCGAGTGCACCCCCAGCGCCAGGAGCAGGCCCACGAGGTTCTGCAGCACGGTGATGCCCACGGCGATGAACAGCGTGTTCCAGATGGCGCCGGTCGCCGCGCTGTCCGCGATCAGCCGCTCGAACTGGGCCAGCCCGACGAAGCTGCGCTCCTGGGAGAGCCCGTCCCAGTCCGTCAGCGACAGCGCCGCGCCCTGGAGGCTCGGCCACGCGACGGCGAACACGTAGAAGACGGCGGCGGGGACGACGAACCACCAGGGCACGGCCGACCGCCGGCGCCGGCGCCGCCCGGGGGGCGCCGTGGCGGAGGCCGCACGCTCGCCCGAGGCGGCCTGCGTCGCCGCGCCACCGGCGGCGCTCACGGCGACGCCTCGCCGCGGCTCCGGGCGCGGACGAGCGGACCTGGTGACTGCCGCATGCAACGTCTCCTTCGACGGCGCGGACGCCCGCGCTTGTAACGTTTCAAGCCGGAAGCGAGCGTAGGACCGCGCCGGCGCCGCGGTCAAGGCTCGGCGGCATCGCGGTGCGCCGCGTGACCGGGCCACGACGAGGAGCCGCCGGGCGACGGGGCCAGCCCGGCCGCGCGGCGGTGCGTCGCCCCTGGGACGCCGCTGGCCCCAGCGCCCGGCCGTTGACCGCGGGCCCGGGCCCTCACTAGCGTCCGCGGGACCGAGCGGCGCCGGCCACGGCGCCCGCCCACCGCCGGTCACGGCGCGCTGCGGTGCGGACGTCGACGTCGCGCCCGCCGCTGGGACGAGAGGTGGAGACCGTGCGGGGACCAGCGGGGACGTCGTCGGGGACGGACCTGGCCGCCCTGCGGCGGGGCTTCCGGGCACCGCCGCCGGAGAGCCGGGTGATGGTGCGGTGGTGGTGGCCCGGCCCCGTCGTCGAGGAGGCGGAGCTCGCCCGGGAGCTGGAGGCGATGGCGGCCGCCGGGATCGGCGGCGTCGAGGTCGCCTTCACCTCCCCCGTGGCGCCGTGCGCGGACGCGGACGAGGGCTTCCTCTCCGACGTCTTCCTCCGGCGGCTTCGCTTCGCCGCCGAGCGCGCGGACGCGCTCGGCCTGCGCCTCGACCTGACCCTGGGCAGCGGCTGGTCCTTCGGGGGGCCGCACGTGGGCGACGACCACGCCGCCCGCTGCCTGCGCTGGGACGAGCGCGAGATCCCGCCCGGCGCGCGCCGCATGCCCGTCCCGAGCGGCTGGCCCGGTGACGTCCTCGTCGCGGCCTACCTGGCCGAGGGATCGGTGCAGGAGGTCGTGGCCGAGTACCACGAGGTGGCGGTCCGCGACGGCGCCGTGGAGGTCCCGGAGGGCACCGGCCCGCGCCGGCTCCTGCTGGTCACCTCGAGCCCGACCGGCCAGAACGTCAAGCGAGCCGCCGTCGGGGCCGAGGGGCCGGTGCTCGACCACTGCAGCCGGGCCGCCACCGAGGCGCACCTCGCGGCCGTCGCCGCCCCCCTCCTCGCCGCCGCGAGCCCGGAGCTCGTCACCGCGGTCTTCTGCGACAGCCTCGAGGTGTACGGGGCGGACTGGACGCCCGCGCTGCTCGAGGAGTTCTCCGCACGGCGCGGCTACGACCTGAGGCCGCTCCTGTGGCAGCTGCACACCCCCGGACCGGCGTCGGAGGAGGTGCGGGCGGACGTCACGAGGACGCTGGGCGAGCTCTACGAGGAGAACTTCGTCGTCGTCGTCCAGCGGTGGGCGCGCGAGCACGACGTGCTGTTCCGGCTGCAGAGCTACGGGGCGCCGCCCGCCACCCTCAGCAGCTACCGCCACGTCGACCTCCCCGAGGGCGAGGGGTGGGGGTGGCGGTCGGTGACCCAGACGAAGTGGGCCACCTCCGCAGCCCACCTGCACGGCCGCGACGTCGTCTCCTCCGAGACCTGGACGTGGGTCCACTCCCCCTCCTTCGCCGCCACCCCCCTGGACCTCAAGGCCGAGGCCCACGAGCACCTCCTCCTCGGCGTCAACCAGCTGGTCGGCCACGGGTGGCCGTACTCCCCGGCGGGCGCGCAGGCGCCCGGGAAGGTCTTCTACGCCGCAGGCGCGCTGTCGGACCACAACCCGTGGTGGCCGGTGATGCCGGAGCTGGCCCGCTACCTCCAGCGGCTGTGCTGGCTGCTGCGGCAGGGGGAACCGGTCGTCGACGTGGCGCTCTACGCCCCGAGCGCCGACGCGACCCGCCCGCCGCCCGCGACGGGGGCCGTGCACCTCGACCTGTGGCGCAGCACGCGCACCCGCATCGGCGAGGAGCTGCCGGCGGTGCTGCGCGAGAGCGGCTACGACTACGACCTCGTCGACGACACGGCCCTCGCCGAGGGACACCTGGCGCGGTACCGCGTCGTCGTCCTGCCCGACGTCCACCACCTGCCTCCCGAGTCGGCCCGTCGCCTGGCGGCCCACGTCGCGGCCGGGGGCGCGGTCGTCGCCGCCGGGGGGAGCGCCGAGGGGCCGGGCTGGGCCCGCGTCGCGGCGCCGCAGGAGCTGCCCGCGGCGCTCGGGCGCGTGGTCGCCCCCGACGCGGTCGTCGTCCCGGCGACGCCCGACGTCGGCGTCGTCCACCGCCGCACGAGCGGGACCGACGTCCACCTCGTCGTCAACACCGGCCCCGCGGTGCGCGCCGTCCGGTTCTCCCCGCGGTCGGGCGGTGCGGGGTGGGAGCGGTGGGACCCCCTCACCGGCGAGTCCCTGCCCTGCGAGGTCGTGGACGGTGGCGTCGCCCTGGTCCTGCACCCCTACGAGGCAGCGGTCGTCGTCTCGCACGGCACGCCCCACGGCGGGCCGGACGAGCCGCGCCCGCGATCCGCGGCCGAGCCGGACGGCGCCGCCGTCCTCGCCGGCCCGTGGACGGTCGCGTACGCCGACGCGCCGAGCGCGGCCGCGCCGGTGGCCGTGCCGCACGCGTGGGAGTCGGACGAGGCGCGACGCGACTACTCCGGGGCCGCGGTCTACCGGACGACCGCGCGCCTGAGCGCCGTGCAGGCGGCCGGGCGGGTGGTCCTCGACCTGGGCGAGCCGCGGACCTCCGACCCCGGGTCGCTCGACGACGCCGGGATCCGCGGAGCCTCCTACCGCGTGGCGCTCGCCGCGCCCGCGGGCGAGGTCGCGCGGGTGACCGTGAACGGGGTCGCCTGCGGCACCGCCTGGGCGCCGCCCTTCGCCGTCGACGTGACCCGCGCGGTCGCCGAGGGCGAGAACACCGTCGAGGTCGAGGTCCTCAGCACCGCCGTGGCGGCCCTGAGGACCAACACCGAGATCGAGGAGGACCTCGCCGCGGCCCGCCGGGCGCACGGGTGGCGGTGCACCGTCCAGGACCTCGAGCTGGCACGGCGGCCGACCGCGTCAGGGCTGCGGGCGGTGCCGGTTCTCCGGTTCCGGTCCTCCTGACACCGCGGCTGCGACATCGTGACCCGGCGTCGACGGGTTGGGCGCGGGCGGTCGTTGACACCGCCGGACCCCTCCCCCTACGTTCCGGAAAGCGCATTCACCTCAACGTGGAGGACCGATCGTCATGGCTCTCAACCGACGCCAGTTCCTGTGGGGCAGCCTCGCTGCCGCGACCGCGACGGCGGGCCTCAGCGCCTGCGGCGGCCGCTCCGGCGGCGAGGGCGGCCCCGCCAGCCTCGCCCTCGCCTGGTGGGGCAACCCGACGCGCAACGCCAACACCACCGCGGCCATCGACCTCTACCTGCAGTCGCACGAGGGCACGTCGATCACGGCGCAGCCCGGTGAGTGGGCCAGCTACTGGGACAGGCTGGCCACCCAGACCGCCGGCGGCAGCGCCCCGGACGTCATCCAGATGGACATGGCCTACCTCGGCGAGTACGGCGCCCGCGGCGCGCTGCTCGACCTCTCGCAGTACGACATCGACACCTCGTCCTTCGCCGAGGGGACGGCGGACTCGGGCGAGATCGACGGCGCCGTCTACGGCATCAACGCGGGCATCAACACCCCCGTCCTGATGGCCAACCCCGCGCTCTTCGAGCAGGCGGGCTTGCCCATGCCCGACGACACCACGTGGACGTGGGACGACCTGCGGACCATCAGCGCGGAGGTGGCTGCCGGGGCGGGCATCCCGTTCGGCGTCGTGGGCGTGTGGGCCAGCGAGGACTACCTGGAGCTGTGGCTGCGCCAGCAGGGCAAGTCCCTCTTCTCCGAGGACGGCGGCCTGGGCTTCGAGGCCGCCGACGCGGCCGAGTGGCTGGAGATGGCCCTCAGCTTCCAGGAGGCGGGCGCCACGGGGTCGCCCTCGCAGATCGGCGAGGAGGCCGCCAAGAGCCTCGACCAGAGCGCGATCGCCGTCGGCACGGGAGCCATGCAGACCTTCTGGTCCAACCAGCTCGAGGCGCTCAGCGAGGCCGCCGGCACCGAGCTCACCCTGCTCCGGTACCCGAGCTCCACGGGCTCGGCCACCGACCGGGCGACCTACTACAAGGCCTCGATGCTCTGGTCCGCCTCGGCGCGCACGGAGGACCCGGAGGCGGCGGCGGCCCTCATCGACTGGTGGGTGAACTCGCCCGAGGCGGCCGGCATCAACCTCGCCGAGCGCGGCATCCCCGCCAACACCGAGGTCCGCGACGCGATCACCCCGGAGCTGTCCGAGGTCCAGCAGCGGGTCGTCCAGTTCATCGCGGACATCGAGCCCGAGACCACGGACGCCCCGAGCGCCCCGCCGGCCGGTGGCGGCGCCCTGGAGGCCATCTTCCTCCGGGCCTACACCGACGTCCTCTTCGGCAGCTCCACCCCCTCGGACGCCGCCCAGGCGTTCGTGGACGAGGCCAGCTCCAACCTCTCCGGCTGACCATGAGCGCCATCTCCGAGCTCACCAGCCTGCGCCGGGACAAGTCCGGCAGCAGCCCCGAGGACCGCCGGATGCGGGCCAAGGAGGCCGGGCGCGACAACAAGGCCGGCTACCTGTTCCTGCTCCCGTGGCTGGTCGGGCTGGTCGTCATCACCATCGGCCCCCTCCTGGCCTCGCTCTACCTCTCCTTCACCGACTACAGCCTCATCCAGGCGCCGACGTGGACCGGGCTCGACAACTACGCCCGGATGCTCGAGGACCCGCGGCTGCACAACTCGCTGCGGGTGACCTTCACCTACGTCTTCGTGTCGGTGCCGATCCAGCTCGCCCTCGCCCTGGCGATCGCGCTGCTCCTCGACCGGGGGATGCGGGGCCTGCCCCTCTACCGCTCGGTCTTCTACCTGCCGTCGATGCTCGGCAGCTCGGTGGCCATCGCCATCCTGTGGCGCCAGATGTTCGGCACCAGCGGGCTCGTCAACCAGGTCCTGGCCCTCGTCGGCGTCGAGTCCACCACCGGGTGGATCTCCGACCCGGACACGGCGCTGTGGACGATCGTCCTGCTCCACGTGTGGACGTTCGGCTCGCCCATGATCATCTTCCTGGCCGGGCTCCGGCAGATCCCCCGCATGTACTACGAGGCGGCCTCGGTCGACGGGGCGGGCCGGTGGCGCAGCTTCGTGCAGATCACGCTCCCGCTGCTCTCCCCGATCATCTTCTTCAACCTCGTGCTGCAGGTCATCGGGGCGTTCCAGTCCTTCACGCAGGCCTTCGTGGTCTCGAACGGGACCGGCGGCCCCTCGGACTCGACGCTCTTCTACACGCTGTACCTCTACCAGCGGGGCTTCACCGACTTCCAGATGGGCTACGCCTCCGCGATGGCGTGGCTGCTGGTCATCATCGTCGGCGTCCTGACCGCCCTGAACTTCTTCCTCTCACGGTACTGGGTCTTCTACGATGAGTGATCTCCAGAGCCACTCCGCCAGCACGGCCACCAGCGCTGCCGCCGGAGCCGCCGCCGGCACCACGCGCGGGGACGAGAGGTCGCCGGACCGGCGCTCCAGCGGCCCCGGGGTCCCCGACGGCCCGGGCAGGGGCTCCTCCGCCCGCGCGCGGGGCAGGTCGCTGGTCAAGCACCTGCTCCTCGTGGCCGCGAGCCTGCTCATGATCTACCCGCTGCTGTGGATGATCGCCAGCTCGCTGCGCCCGACCGACGTCATCTTCCGCGAGCCCGGCCTGTGGGTCAGCGACCTGTACCTCGAGAACTACGCCGAGGGCTGGTACGCGCTCTCGAACCCCTTCGGGCAGTACATGCTCAACTCGGCGCTGGTCGTGACGGGAGCGGTCGTCGGCAACCTGGTCTCGTGCTCGCTGGCGGCCTACGCCTTCGCGCGGCTGCAGTTCAGGGGCCGCACGATGTGGTTCGCCATCATGCTGCTGACGATCATGCTGCCGATCCACGTCATCGTCGTGCCGCAGTACATCCTCTTCAACCAGCTCGGGTGGGTGAACACCTTCATCCCTCTCGTCCTGCCGAAGTTCCTCGCCACCGACGCCTTCTTCGTCTTCCTCATGGTGCAGTTCATCCGCGGCCTGCCCAAGGAGCTGGACGAGGCGGCGCGGATCGACGGCTGCGGGCACTGGAAGATCTTCAGCCGCGTCATCGTCCCCCTCATGGGGCCGGCGATCGCCACGACCGCCGTCTTCACCTTCCTGTGGACGTGGAGCGACTTCTTCACGCCCCTCATCTACCTGACCGACCCGTCCATGTACACGGTGCCCGTGGCCCTGCGCTCCTTCCTGGACGCGACGAGCGGCAGCAACTGGGGCGCCATGTTCGCCATGTCGATCGTCTCGCTCGTCCCGCTGTTCCTGGCCTTCCTGTTCGGGCAGAAGTTCCTGGTCCGAGGGATCGCGACCACGGGCGGCAAGTAGGTGCCGGGCAGCGCCGACCCGCGGCCGGGGGACCTCGCTCCCCCGGCGAGGGTGGTCCTCGTCGGCGTCCGCGGCTTCGGGCAGGTGCACGCGGCCCGCATCGCCGGTCTGGCCGAGCGCGGGCTCGTCGAGCTCGTCGCCGCGGTCGACCCCTTCGCCCCGCCGGAGAGCTGCCCCGGGGTGCCGCTGCACGTCGAGCTGGACGACGCGCTCGCGGAGGTCGGGCCCGTGGACGTCGTGGTGGTGGCCGCGCCGCTCGGGGACCACCACCGGCTCGCGGAGACGGCCCTGCGCGCCGGCGCCGACGTCCTCCTGGAGAAGCCGCCGGTGGCGACCGCGGAGGACTTCCAGCGGCTGCTCGACGCCGAGCAGGCGACCGGGCGGGTGGTCCAGGTGGGCTTCCAGAGCCTGGGCACCGACGTCCCGGCGCTCTTCGCGACCGACGCGCTGGGCATCGGCCCCGTCACCCGGGTCGGCGCCACGGGCACGTGGTCGCGCGCCGTGGCGTACTGGCACCGCTCGCCGTGGGCGGGGCTGCGCAGCCAGCGCGGGCGGGCGGTGGTCGACGGGGTGGTCACCAACCCGCTGGCCCACGCCGTCGCCACGGCGCTGGCGGTCGTCGGCGCCCGCCGGTGGGACGACGTCGCCTCCGTGGTGGCCGACCTGTACCGCGCCAACGACGTCGACTGCGACGACACCTCGGTCGTGCGGGTGGAGACGACCAGCGGCGCCGAGGTCACCTGCGCGCTGACCCTCTGCGCCGCCACCCAGAGCGAGCCCGAGCTCGTCGTCGAGGGCGTCCGGGGCCGGGCCAGGCTCGCCTACACCACCGACCGGATCGAGGTGGAGGTCGAGGGCGCGACCCGCGCCGTCACCGCGCGGCGCACCGACCTCCTGGAGGACCTGCTGGCCCACCGGCGCCAGGGCAGCCCCCTCCTCGTGCCGCTGGAGAGCACCGGGGCCTTCATGCGGGTCCTGGACGAGGTCGCCCGCGCCGACGAGCCGGTCCGCATCGACCCCCGGGCGATCCGCTGGGAGGGCGAGGGGTCGGAGCGCCGAGCGGTGGTCGAGGACGTCGAGCAGTGGGTCGAGCGCGCCGCCACGACCGGGCGCACCTTCGCCGAGCTCGGCGCCCCCTGGGCGCACCCGCTCCGGGACGAGGTGCTGGTCCGCGCCGAGGTCGGCGGGACCGCGGTCGCCGAGTACCGCGACGGCCGCGGCACCATCCCCACCTCCAGCCCCCGCCCGGTGCTGCACCCCGTGCGCACCCTCGCGGGCGTGGTGGTCACCGCCACCCACCCGAAGGACCACGACTGGCACACCGGCGCCGGGATGGCGGTGCCGGACGTGGACGGCACCAACTTCTGGGGCGGCGGGACCTACGTCCACGGACAGGGGTACGTGCTGCGGGAGGACCACGGGACGGTCGTCGGGGAGGCGCCCGAGGCGCTGCCGGACGGCTTCCGCCAGCACCTCGCCTGGACGGGGCCCCACGGCGCGGTGCGGCTGCGGGAGGAGCGCACGGTCCGCTGGGCGCCCCTGGACGACCGGACCTGGCGGCTCACCTTCGCCTCGGCGCTGACGAGCGAGACGGGCGCCGTCCTCGGCTCGCCCGGCAGCGGGGGCAGGGCGGGCGCCGGCTACGGCGGCTTCTTCTGGCGCTTCCCCCCCTGCGACGACGTCCGGGTGCTCACGGCCACCGCCTCCGGCGAGGAGGCCGTCCACGGGCGGGCCGCGCCCTGGATCGCGTGGTCGGCCGACTTCTGGGCCGGCCCCGGCACGAGCGGGCCGGCGACGGTCGTCCTCGTGGCGGCACCGGGCCCGGCCGGCGACGTCGACCCCTGGTTCGTCCGCGCCGCCGAGTACCCGGGCATCGGCTCGTCGCTCGCGCAGGACAGCCCGCTCGTCCTGCCGGCGGGCGAGCCCCTGACCCGGCGCTTCGACGTCGCGGTGGCCGACGGACGCCTGGACCGGGCGTCCGCGGCCGCGCTCGCCGACCAGCTGCGCGCCGCGCTCGTGTGAGCGCGTCGCGCAGCCCGGGCCCGGACGAGCACCGCTCCCGGTCCCGCCCCACCCACCGAACCCCGGAGGACCTCCGATGACCGACGACCACGCCGCTCCTCCCGCACGCCGGACCCGGTACGCGATCGTGGGGCTCGGCGGGCGCGCGCAGATGTACGTGCGCGCCCTGGCGAGCACCCACGCCGACACCTCCGAGCTGGTCGCCCTGTGCGACGTCAACCAGACCCGGATGGACGTCCACAACGCGGCGCTCACCTCCGAGCACGGGCTGCCGGCGGTGCCGACCTACGGGGCGGCGGACTTCACGGCGATGCTCGAGGCGGAGCGGGTGGACGCCGTGGTGGTGACCACGGTCGACCGCACGCACGACGAGTACATCGTCGCGGCGATGCGCGCCGGCTGCGACGTCGTCACCGAGAAGCCGATGACCGTGGACGCCGAGCGGTGCCGGCGGATCCTCGACGCGCAGGAGGAGACCGGCCGCAAGCTCGTCGTGACCTTCAACTACCGGTACAACCCCGCCCACGCCAAGGTGCGCGAGGTGATCGCCTCCGGCGCCATCGGCGAGGTGGGCTCGGTCCACTTCGAGTGGCTGCTGGACACCCGCCACGGTGCGGACTACTTCCGCCGCTGGCACCGGGACAAGGCGAACTCGGGCGGCCTGATGGTGCACAAGGCCACGCACCACTTCGACCTCGTGAACTGGTGGATCGCCTCCTCCCCCGACGTCGTCTTCGGCCTGGGCCGGCTGTTCTTCTACGGCGACGAGAACGGCGCCCGTCGCGGCCTGGCGCGCGACTACACCTCGGCGCACGGCGCCGCGGCCGCCGCCGACGACCCCTTCGCGATGCACCTGGAGAGCTCGCCGAGCCTGAAGGCGCTCTACCTCGACGCCCAGCACGAGGACGGCTACCACCGCGACCAGAACGTCTTCGCGCCCGGGGTGACCATCGAGGACGACATGGCGGTGGCCGTCCGCTACCGCAGCGGGGCGACGATGAGCTACCACCTCACGGCCTACTCCCCCTGGGAGGGCTACCACGTCGCGATCAACGGCAGCGAGGGACGCCTCGAGCTGGACGTCGTCGAGAACAGCTTCGTCGACGCCGCCACCGCGGGCCGCGCCAAGGGCGAGGCCCTCCACGGCGCCGACGAGGCGGAGGCCGCCGGCGGGTCGCGGCTCACGCTGCGACGGCTGTGGGAGCGCCCCGTGGAGCTCGAGCTCCCGGACACCAGCGGAGCCGGGCACGGCGGCGGGGACGAGCGCATGCTCGCCGACATCTTCGGTCCCGGCGGCGTCGAGGACCCCCTCGGGCGCGCCTCCACGCAGCTGGACGGAGCGCGCTCCCTCCTCACCGGGCTCGCCGCGAACCGGTCCTTCGAGACCGGCCGGCCCGTGCAGGTCGACGAGCTCCTCGCCCTCTGACCGCCTCGGCCCCGCCGACCCCCTCCCACCACCTGGAGCCCCCGTGCGCCCCCTGCAGCTCGACGACGACCGGATCCTGCCGCCGGACCCGCACGCGCGGGCGGTGGCCCGGGAGATCTACGGCGCCGTCCGCGGCCTGCCGCTGATCAGCATGCACGGGCACGTCGAGGCCTCCGTGCTCGCCCGCGACGAGGCCTTCGGCGACCCGGCGAGCCTGCTCGTGGTCCCCGACCACTACGTCACGCGCATGCTCGTCTCCCAGGGCACGCGGCTCGAGGACCTCGGCGTGCCCCGCCGCGACGGCGGCCCCGTGGAGACCGACGGCCGGGCGATCTGGCGTCGCTTCTGCGCCGGCTGGCACCTGTACCGGGGCACCCCCAGCCGGTACTGGCTCGAGCAGGAGCTCCACGACGTCTTCGGCGTCCGCGTGCAGCCGTCGGCGGAGACGGCCGACGACATCTACGACCAGCTGGTGGACTGCCTCGGCCGGCCCGAGTTCCGCCCGCGGGCGCTCTTCGACCGGTTCGGCCTGGAGCTGCTGGCGACGACCGACCCCGCGACCAGCAGGCTGGAGGACCACGCGGCCATCGCCGCGTCCGGGTGGTCGGGCACGGTCGTGCCGACCTTCCGCCCCGACGCCCTGGTGCACCTCGACCGTCCCACCTGGCGGCAGGACGTGGAGGAGCTCGCCGCCGTGTCCGGCGTCGACACCGGTGACTACGACGGCTACCTCGCGGCGCTGCGCCAGCGCCGCGAGGACTTCCTCCGGGCCGGCGCGCGGGCCAGCGACCACGGCCACCTGCACGCGGACACGACCCCGATGGAGGGCGCGGAGGCCGCCCGCACCTACGCCGCCGCCCGCACGGGCGCGCTGCAGCCGGGCCAGGCCGCGGCCTTCGCGGCGCACATGCTGTTCGAGATGGCGCGGATGAGCCGGGACGACGGCCTGGTCATGCAGATCCACCCCGGCGTGCTGCGCGACCACGACCCGGTGGTCGCCGAGCGCTTCGGCCCGGACCGAGGCTTCGACATCCCGGTGCCGGTGGACTTCGCCACCGGGCTGCGACCGATGCTCTCCGCCTTCGGGACCGACCCCGGCTTCCGGTGCGTGCTCTTCACGATCGACGAGACGACGTACAGCCGGGAGCTCGCCCCGCTGGCGGGCGTCTACCCGTCGGTGCGGCTCGGCGTCCCGTGGTGGTTCCTCGACAGCCCGTCGGGGATGCGCCGCTTCCGCGAGGCCGTCACGGAGACGGCGGGCTTCTACAACACCGCGGGGTTCGTGGACGACACCCGGGCCTTCGCCTCGATCCCCGCCCGGCACGACCTGGCGCGCCGGGTCGACAGCGGCTACCTCGCGCAGCTGGTCTGCGACGGCCAGCTGTCCGCGGAGGAGGCGGTCGAGACGGCCGTCGACCTCACCACCACGATCCCGCGCGAGGCCTACGCCCCGCGCGCCGGCTGAGCCCCTCCGGGGGCGGTGGTCCGCCACCGCCCCCGGAGGGCACCCCGCCCGCCGTCCTGCGGGTCAGCCCACCAGCTCGCGCACGGCCTCGGCCACCCCGCCCCGCGACAGCGCCGTCAGGGCGTCCAGGACGAGCTCGCGGAAGACCGGGTCGGCGGGGAGCTCGCGCCCGAAGACCTCCTCCAGCCCCAGGAGGGCGTCCACGACCGCCGCCGGGTCCTGCGCCCCGGCCGTCAGCTGCTGCAGGCGCTCGGCCAGCGGGTCGTCGACGTGGACCGGACGGCCGTCGTCCGTCCGCCCGGCGGAGACCCACCGCATCCACGCAGCCACCCCGAGGCACGCCGCACGGGGGCGGGCGCCCGCGGCGAGGCGGTCGGCGACCGTGCCCAGCAGCCGCTGGGGCAGCTTCTGGCTGCCGTCCATCGCGATCTGCGCCGTGCGGTGCCGCAGCGCGGGGTTGCTGAAGCGGTCCAGGAGGTCCTGCTGGTAGGCGCGCAGGTCGAAGCCGTCGGGCACCGCCAGCGTCGGGACCGCGTCCTCGGCCATGAGCCGGGACGCCACCTCGGCCAGCCCGGGGTCGCGCATGGCGTCGGCCACGTGCTCGTGGCCGGCCAGGGCGCCGAGGTAGGCGAGCGTCGAGTGGGCGCCGTTGAGGAGCCGCAGCTTCATCGCCTCGTAGGGCGCCACGTCGGCGGTGAGCACCGCGCCCGCCCGCTCCCACGCCGGACGGCCCGCGGCGAAGTCGTCCTCGACGACCCACTGCCGGAAGGGCTCGGTGACGACGACGCCGCGGTCGTCCAGCCCCAGCAGCTCCGCCGCCCGCGTGCGGTCCTGCGGCGTGGTCGCGGGGACGATCCGGTCCACCATCGAGGAGGGGAAGCGCACCGACCGGGTGATCCACTCCGCCAGCGGCTCCCCCTCCGCCGACGGCAGCGCCGCGCAGAAGTCGGCCACGAGCCCGGCGAGCACCGCCCCGTTGGCCGGCAGGTTGTCGCAGGACAGGAGCGTGACGGGTCCGGCGTCGGCCGCGCGCCGCGCCTGCAGCCCGCGCACGAGCTGGCCCACGACGGAGCCCGGGGCGCGGCCCGCGAGGTCGGCGGCGACCTCGGGGTCGGCGAGGCGCAGCCGCCTGCTGGCGGGGTCGTGGCGGTACCCCTTCTCGGTGACGGTCAGGGTGACCAGGCGCGTGCTGGGGGCGGCCAGCAGCTCTCGCAGCCGCTCGCCCTCGCGGGCGGCGAACAGCAGCTCGCGCACGCTGCCGACCACCCGCAGCGCCGTGCCGGCCTCGCCGCGCTCGAGGACGGAGTACAGCCCGCCCTGCGGGCGGAGCTGCTCGACGACGTCCGCGCTGCGCTGGGTGACCCCGGCGATGCCCCAGTCACCTCCGGCGGCGGCGACGGCGTCCTCGGTGAACACGGCCTGGTGCGCCCGGTGGAAGGCGCCGATCCCCAGGTGGACGACGCCCACGCCCAGGGAGCGGGGGTCGACGCGCGGGCGCAGCGCGGGCTCCACCGAGCCCAGGGAGTCCAGGTCCAGGCGGCGCATCACATCACCGCCCCGAGCTGCCAGGGCTGGAACTCCTCGTCGCCGAAGCCCAGCTCCTCGCTCTTGCTGCGGCGGCCCGAGGCGACCTCCAGGACGAGGTCGAAGATCTCCCGGCCGGCCTCCTCGACCGTCTGCTCGCCGGCGAGGACCCGCCCGCAGTCGACGTCCATGTCGTCCCCCATCCGCCGGAAGACGTCGGAGTTGGTCGCCAGCTTGATGCTCGGCGCCGGCTTGCACCCGAACACCGACCCCCGTCCGGTGGTGAAGCAGACGACGTTGGCGCCGCCGGCGACCAGGCCGGTCACCGAGACCGGGTCGTAGCCGGGGGTGTCCATGAAGGCGAAGCCCCGCCGGCTGATCCTCTCGGCGTACTCGTACACCGCCGAGAGCTCGCTGGACCCGCCCTTGGCCACGGCGCCGAGGGACTTCTCCAGGATCGTCGTCAGGCCGCCGGCCTTGTTCCCCGGGGAGGGGTTGTTGTCCATGCTGCCCCCGGACGCCGCCGTGTACCGCTCCCACCAGCGGATGCGCTCCATCAGGCGCTCGGCCACCTCCGGGCTGCTTGCGCGGCGCGTCAGCAGGTGCTCGGCGCCGTAGACCTCCGGCGTCTCCGCCAGCACCGACGTCCCGCCCTGGGCGACGAGGAGGTCGGAGGCGACGCCGAGCGCGGGGTTCGCGGTGACGCCCGACCAGGCGTCGCTGCCGCCGCAGTTCAGCCCCAGGACGATCTCGCCGGCGGGCACCGGCTGACGACGGACCGCGCCGACCGCGGGCAGCAGCTCGCGCACCCTGGCGACGCCCTCGGCGACCGTGCGGACGGTGCCGCCCAGCTCCTGGATCGTCATGGCGACGACCGGCACGCCCGGCGGCAGGTCGAACCCCTGCGTCAGCGCGGCGATCTCGTTCACCTCGCAGCCCAGGCCGATGACGAGCAGCGCGGCGAAGTTGGGGTGGTGGGCGTAGCCGGTGATGGTGCGGCGCAGCAGGGCCGCGCCCTCGCCCCGGGCGTCCATGCCGCAGCCGGTGCCGTGGGTCAGCGCCACCACGCCGTCGACCCCGGGGAACTCCTCCAGCGCCCCGGGCAGGCGGAAGGTGTCGGCGATGCGCCGTGCCGCCGTGGCCGAGCAGTTCACGGTGGTCAGCACGCCGACGTAGTTCCGGGTCGCGACCCGGCCGTCGGCGCGGACGATGCCCTGGAAGGTCGCGCGCTCGGCCGGCGGGACCAGCGCGGTCGGCCGGGCGTCGGCGCCGACGGCGAGGTCGGCGCCCGCACCGGAGGCGGTGAAGGCGAGGTTCTGCACGTGCACGTGCTCACCGGCGGTGATGTCGCGGGAGGCGAGGCCGATGAGCTGCCCGTACTTGCGCACCGGCTGCCCGGTCCCGACGTGCTCCAGGGCCACCTTGTGGCCCGCGGGGACGTCGTCGCGCAGGACGACGCGCCGGTCGTCCACCGCCACCTCGTCGCCCGCGACGAGGTCCTGGCGGGCCACGGCCACCGAGTCACCGGGGGCCAGGCGCAGCAGCGGACCTGCGGGGGCCCTGGTCGCCGGTGCGGCTCCTGGTGTCGTCGTCATCGCTCTCTCCTCCGCAGACCTGGTGGCGCCGGGCAGCTGTCGCACGCACCGGGGCCGCCACCACGCGCTCGGGGGCGGGTGGTCCTGCGGTCCGCGGCGTCGCGCGTCGTCGGCCGCGCCCGGCGGCTCTGCCGGTCCGGGCGTCCTTCGCGCCGGGGTGCGGGTGGCGCGACGCGCGGGCGGCGACCACGCGCTGAACCGTTCCACCCTCCCGGCGCGCGCACGGCCCTGTCAAGGCCGGGCCGCCCGCCCCCCGGGCGCCCCCCGCTCCCCCGCCCGGCCGGCCACCTCGGCCAGCCAGTCGGCTGCCGCGGCCTGCTGGCGGGGCCCGAACACGTGCCCGACGTCGTGGAGCTCTCCGCGGTAGGCGCTCGCCGCACCGGCGGCCGCGTACCGCTGCTGCAGGTCCTCGTGGGCGCGCCGCGCGCCCTCCACGGGCACGAGCGGGTCGCGCAGCCCGTACTGCACCAGGAGGGGCCGCGGCGCCCTGGACCCCGCCAGCTCCGGCCAGTCGCAGACCTGCCACAGCCCGGGGGTGAAGAACATCCAGGTGTGCCGGTGCACGTGGTCCTCGAGCGTCTCGGGGATCCCGCTCATCATCGCGACGACCCCCACCGCGGAGCAGCGCGGGTCCAGCGCTCCCAGCACCCCTGCGCGCCAGCCCCCGCCCGAGAAGCCGAGGACGGCGGTGCGGCGCGCGTCCACCTCCGGACGGCTCGCCAGCACCCCCAGGGCCGCGGCGTCCTCCCGCAGCACCATCGCCGCGAAGGACGTGCCCAGGGCCCCGCACTGCTTGGCCAGCTCGTGCTCGTGGAGCCCCGCCATCGCCTCGTAGCGGCGCGCGGCGTCCCAGGGCCGACCACGGCGCTCGGCGAGCTCGGCGAGGTCGGCCCCGAGCTCGCGGACCCGGGGCGGCATGTCGTCGACGGCGGTGCGCCGGCTGCCCCAGCCGAACGCGTCGTGGGCCAGGACGGCGAACCCCCGGCGGGCGAGGTCCTCGGCCACGGGGCGACCGCCGTAGCCGCTCTCGCGGGCGGCCCGGACGGACGGGGGCTCCACCCCGCCCGGACCGGCGGCGACCTTCTCCCTCCCCCAGCGCTTGAGCCCGCCGTGGCAGTGGGCGAGGAGCACCGCCGGCAGCGGCTCGTCCGCGCCCTCGGGCAGGAGCAGCCACGCGCGGGTGCGCGCGCCGAAGCCGGGGTCCCACGACAGCTCCTGCCCCCGCACGCCGGCGGAGCGCCAGGAGCGCTCGACGTGGACGTCCCGCAGTCCCGCGTCGCCGGTGCCGTCGTCCGCCGGCACGCCGAGCGCTCCCCGGACGCGGTCGACGAGGGGGGCTCCCGGGGCGGGCGGCCGCGCCGGCGGATGGCGCCGGACGAAGGCGCTCAGGTCGGCCGCGGAGGTCATCGGGCACCTCGCCGGCGCAGGGGAGCCCTCACGCGCGCCCCTGCGGCCCTGGTCCACCGACCGCGTCAGCCGCTTCCCGCGGCGGTGCCGTGCCGGTCGCCGGCCGCCCGCGCGCCGAGGTCGCCGTCCGCCCCGGACCGGTCGTCGACGCGCGGACCACCAGGTCCGGCGCGAACAGGACCTGCTCGCCGCGGCGGGTGGGCGCGCCGGTCCGCGTCCGAGCCGCGGACGGGCCGCGGCCGTCGCCGACCTGGTCCAGCAGCAGCCGGACGGCGGTGCGGCCGAGCAGCTCGCGGGGCTGGCGCACGGAGGTCAGGGCCACGGTCGTCGTCGCCGCGAAGCTGATGTCGTCGTAGCCGACGAGCGCGACGTCCTCGGGGACGCGGACCCCGCGCCGCAGGCACTCGTTGAGCACGCCGATGGCCAGCAGGTCGTTGGCGCAGAACAGCGCCGTGGGCCGCTCGCCCGGCGGCAGGCCCAGGACCTGGGCCGCCGCCTGCGAGCCCGCCCGGACCGAGGTCCCGGCGCTCTCGACCACCCGGACGTCCGCTCCCGGCGCCACGGACCGCAGTCCCTGCAGGCGCTCGTCGACCTGCCGCAGGCCGAGCGGCCCCCCGACGAAGCCGAGCTCCCGGTGCCCGAGGGCGAGCAGGTGCTCACCCGCCAGCGCGCCGCCGCGCACGTCGTCCACCGCGACCGACGACTGGTCCGGGTCGGGGGTGCCGCGGTCGACGAGGACGACGGGCGTCCCGCGGCGGCGGACCTCCGCGAGCGCGGGGCCCGCCGCGTCCTGCACCGGGCTCAGCAGCACGCCCATCACCCGCTGCTGCTCCAGGCGGAGCAGGTGGCGGGCCTCGCGCTCGGCGGAACCGGCGCTGCTGCAGACGATCACGAGGGCGTCCTGCTCGTCGGCCGCCTCGTCCGCGCCGGCGACGACGTCGGCGAAGAAGGGGTTCGCGACGTCGAGGACGACGACGGCGATGGTGCGGCTCGACCCGGCGCGCAGCTGGCGGGCCGACTCGTTGCGCACGAAGCCGAGGTCGGCGATGGCGCGCTCCACGCGCTCGCGCAGCACGGGGCTCACGCCCTCGGGACGGTTGAGCACGTTGCTCACCGTCCCGACGGAGACCCCCGCCGACCTCGCGACGTCCTTGACGCTCGCCATGGCACCCTCCCGGCCCGGGCCCTGCACCCGGCCGCCGACGCTACCGGCGGCCGGGCGCAGGGGTGCGACCCCGAGGGTCGCCGCGGCGGAGGGCTCAGCCGCGCGGCGCACCGTCGAGCAGCCGGGCCGTGGCGCGCGCCTGGAAGTCCAGGACGCTCTCGGCGTCCTCGTCGACCTGGGCCGACGCCGCCGGGCGCCCGAGCAGCGCCCGGAAGCGGTCGAGCGCCCGGGCGGCCGCGGCCTCCCGGCCGCCGTCGTCGTGGCGCTGCGCCTGCTCGAGAGCCGACCGCAGCTGGCGTGCGGTGGACCCGGAGACGGCACCGCTCGCAACCTCGCCCTCGAGCACGCGCGCCAGCGCGTCGAGCGCCCCCGGCGCCCGGAGGTCCGCGACCGGGACCTGCGCCGGGTCGGTCCCCGACCCGAGGTGGAAGCTCGGGTACGAGGGCTGGTTGTAGGACGTCTGCTGGCGCGCGACCTCGGCCCGGTACTGCGGGTCGTGCATGAGCGTCGGGATCCCGCGGTCCGTCACCTCGGTGCTCAGGTGGACGCGCACCGCGGAGCTGTCCTCGGTGCGCAGGAGCAGCTCCTCGCGCCAGTCGCCGAGGACGTCGGCGACGAGGCCCGCGTTGCCCTTGGTGCCGTTGTTCGTGAGCGTCCCCTCGGCCTCGAGCAGGACGCCGCGGCGCCCGTCCACCACCAGGGGGGTCCCGTCGCCGGACCTGTCGAGGACCTGCGTCGTCATGTCGGCCGCCCACCGGATGCTCTGGTTGGTGCCGAGGGGTCGCGGCCCCTGCACCGGCTCGCCGCGCGCCGTGAGGATCTCGCCCGCGGCCTGCCCGGGCATCGACGCCCACATCTCCAGCCCCGGCACCTCCGGCAGCACGTCGCCGACCATGCCGCGGCCCGTGTCGCGCCCCGAGTACTCGCCGGCGAGGACCTCGCCGGTCGCGGCGTCGCGCAGCGCCCAGCCGTAGGGCGCGTAGGCGCCGCCCTCGTGGACGCTGAAGATCTCCAGGCCGGGGCGCTCGGGGTCGATGTCGGCGACGTGCATGGCGTCGCCGTGCCCGAGCTTGGCGCGGACCCCGGGCGTCGCGCTGCCCTCGGGCATGACGTCGTACGAGCTGTACAGCAGGCTCCCGTCGTGGTCGAGCGTGGCGGACCCGTAGACGACCTCGTGCCGCCCGTCGCCGTCGACGTCCGCGGCGCTGAGGGAGTGGAAGCCCTGCGTCGTCAGGGTCCCGTGCTCGGGGTCGGTGCCCTCGACGCCGTGCGGCCCGTCGTCGAACGGGTTGCTCATCGGCGTCCAGCCGCTGTCGGCGGTCCAGCGCGTCGAGATCCGCTCGCCGTCCCAGTCGTGGGCGACCACCACGGCGCGCGTGTAGTAGCCGCGCCCGAAGATCGCCGAGGGGCGGTCCCCGTCGAGGTGGGCGACGCCGGACAGGAAGCGGTCGACGCGGTTGCCCGGCTCGATGCGGGACATGGCGTAGTCGCCCCACATGAGGCCGTCGTCGTGGCGGCCGGGCTCGTACCGGACGGTGTCGAGCTCCTCGCCCGTGCCGGCGTCGAAGACGGTGAGGTACTCGGGGCCGTCGAGCACGAACCCCTCGAGGGTGCGCAGGTCGTTGCGGCTGCTGCGCGCGGGGGCGTAGACGTCGATGAAGTGGTCGACGAGGGCCTCGGCGTCCTCGCGCGAGAGCGGGTAGGAGGCCGGCTCCCCCTCCACGCCCAGCGCCTCCTCGATCGTCGCCGGCCAGCTCCCGGCGACGACCTCCGGGTGGGCGTGCCAGCCCTGGAAGACGTCGGCCAGGTGCGCCGCGTACTCCTCGGCGGACAGGCGGAGGTCGTCCTCGTGCGACCAGCCCGCGGCGAGGTCCTCGGCGGGCATGGTGATGTGGCGCTCCGCCACGGGCTGCCCGTCGCGGTAGGTGGTGCTGCGGGTGCCCGGGGCCGTCTTGACCATGAGCTCCGCCTTCCCGTCGCCGTCGAAGTCGTAGACCAGCGGCTGGGAGTAGTGCGCACCCGAGCGGATGTTGACGCCGAGGTCGATGCGGGCCAGCAGGGTGCCGTCCATGCGGTAGGTGTCGAGCATCGTCGGGCCGGTGTAGCCCTTCTGCGACACGTCCTTCGCGTTGGACGGGTACCAGGTCACCATCAACTCGTACTGGCCGTCGCCGTCGACGTCGCCCACGCTGAGGTCGTTGGCCGCGTACGTGTAGGTCTCCCCCGCCGGCGTCGTGCCGTCGGCCGGCTTCTGCAGCGGGACGTCGAGGGAGGCCTCCCCCCAGGGGGTGGTCTCGGCGCCGCGGTCCACCGGGCTGCCGTCGACGACGGCGACCACGCGGTAGACCGAGTCCGGAGCGCCGTCCGCGTCCAGGAAGTTGGTGCTGCCCGACACCGTGCCGAGCACCTGCCCGTCGCGCGAGACCTCGAAGTCGACGGCGGCGGCGCTGCCGGCGGCGCCGGCCTCGGTCGCCAGCAGGCGCCAGCTCAGGAAGACGCCGTCGGACGTCACGGCCGCGACGAGGCCGCGGTCGAGGAGCTCGAGCTGGGGGCGCGGACCGGGAGCCGCGGCGGCGGTGCGCTCGGAGGCCCCTCCCGGCGCGGGGGACGCCGCAGCCGGCGCGGCGCCGAGGACGAGCGCCGCCGCGGCAGCGGCGGCGACGGTGCGGGTGGTGCGGTGGCCGGTCGTCGTGGGTCGCGTGCTCATCGTCGAGCTCCTCACGGTCGGGGGCCCCGCCAGGGTGCTGCCGTGGGTCCCGTGGGTGTGTCCGGTCAGGTCGGACGGGTCGGGTCGGGTGGTGCGGGTGGTGCTGTCCGGGGGCGTCAGGCGCCGCCGGCCCGCGCCCGGGCGTCGGCGCGCTGCTCCACGGCGACGGCGGCGAGGACGACGAGGCCCCCGACGAGCAGGGCGAACAGGGGCAGCATCCACACGAGGACGCCGGCGAGGCCGAGCGCCAGCAGCAGCAGCGCCGAGCCGCTCAGGTCGTCGAGGGAGCGCGCGGCGGCGGCGGCCACCAGGCGCCGCCACGGGGGGCCCGCGACGTCGGAGGCCGTGGGCGACCAGGCGGCGGCCGCCCGCAGCAGCACGACGAGGAGCAGCGCCCCGGCACCGAGCCCGGCGAGCGCCGGCACCGGGGGGCCGGCGGGCGCGAGGAGGACGATGCCGCCGTCGACCACGAGGACCAGCAGGAGCGCCCCGGCCGCGACCGGGACCCCCCAGGGCCGCCGGCAGGCCCGCCGCAGGCGGGCGAGCAGGGAGCGCACGTCGTCGCGCTCCCCCCGGGCGTGCGCCCGCAGGTGCTCGCCCCCCGCCGCCGCGGCGGGCAGCGCCGTCACGAGGGGCACGGTGAGCAGGGCCACGGCGACGCCCACGACGACGACCTCGCCGAGGAGCCCCAGCGCGGTGAGCGGGCTGCGGCTCGCGTCGCGGTTCGTCGCCCGGCCCGACGCGCCGCGCCCGGCGCCGCGGTCGCGGCGTCGGGCGACGGCGGCCGCGCTCATCCCTTGAGGCCCTGGGTGGCGACGCCCTCGACGATGTACCGCTGGAAGATGATGAAGAAGATCAGCACCGGCACGAGGGCGAGCACGGCCGTCGCCATCTGGGGCCCGAAGTTCGCCGCCCCCGTCGTCTGGTCGACGTAGAGCCGCAGCGCGATGGGCAGCGAGTACAGGTTCGGGTCCTTCAGGTAGAGCAGCGGACCGAGGAAGTCGTTCCACGACCAGATGAAGGCGAAGATCGAGGAGGTGACGAGCGCGGGCTTCATCAGCGGCAGCATGATCGAGCCGAAGATCCGCAGGTGGCCCGCCCCGTCGATGCGCGCCGCCTCGTCGAGCTCGCGCGGCAGGTTCCGCATGAACTGCACCATGAGGAAGACGAAGAACGCCTCGGTGGCGAGGAACTTCCCGATCAGCAGCGGCCAGTAGGTGTTCACCAGGCCGAGGTTGTTGAACACGATGTACTGCGGGATGATGATCACGTGGACCGGTAGCAGGAGGGTCGCGATCATCAGCCCGAACCACACCCGGCGGCCGCGGAAGTCGATGCGCGCCAGCGCGTACGCGCTCACGGCGCTGGAGAGGGCGATGCCCACGACCGAGCCCACGGCGAGGATCGTGGAGTTCATGAAGAACGTCCAGAAGGACACCCCGCCGATCCCGTTGAAGGCCGCCACGAAGTTGTCCAGCGTCACCTCCGTCGGGACGATGCTGACGTTTCCGATGATCTGGGCCGACGGTCGGAACGAGGAGACGAGCATCCACACGGCCGGGTAGAGCACGACCACCACGAGGGCACCCGTGACCAGGTGGAAGACCAGCTTGTGCCGGCGGTCCCGCGAGCGGCGCGCGGACCGCCGGGCGGTCGCGTGCTGCTCGGGGGTCCGTGCGCTCTCGTCGACCGTCCGCGTGCCCGGCTCGGCCGTCGTGCGCGTCATCGCGTCTCCCCGCTGTAGTGCACCCAGGACTTCGAGGTCTTGAAGAAGACGAAGGTGATGGCTCCGACGACGAGGACGAGCAACCACGCCATCGCGGAGGCGTAGCCCATCTCGAAGTCCTCGAAGCCGCGCCGGTAGAGGTACAAGGTGTAGAAGAGCGTCGAGTTCGCCGGCCCGCCGGTCCCGTTCGAGATGATGTAGGCCGAGGCGAAGACCTGGAACGCGTTGATCGTCTCGAGCAGCAGGTTGAAGAAGATCACCGGGCTCAGCATCGGCAGGGTGATGGAGAGGAACCGGCGCAGCGGTCCGGCGCCGTCCACCGAGGCGGCCTCGTAGAGCTCGGCCGGCACCTGCTTGAGCCCGGCGAGGAAGATCACCATGGGAGCGCCGAACTGCCACACCGCCAGCAGGATGAACATCGGCATCGTGCGGGTGGGGTCTCCGATCCAGCCCCCCGCCTCGCCGCCGACGCCCTGCGAGATCTGGTCGACGATGCCGCCGTCGTTGAACATCGCCCGCCACACGATGGCGATCGAGACGCTCGCGCCCACCAGGGAGGGCAGGTAGAACGCCGAGCGGTAGAAGCCCTTCGCCCCCAGCGCCGCGTTGAGCAGCATGGCGACCGCGAGCGAGGCGGCGAGCTTGATGGGCACGCCCACCACGGCGAAGACCGTGGTGACCCGGACGGAGTCGCGGTACCGCGGGTCGGAGAACAGCTCGCGGAAGTTGTCCAGCCCGACCCACTGCGGCGCGTTGAAGAGGTCGTAGCGCGTGAAGGACAGGTACAGCGAGGCGAGCATCGGGCCCGCCGTCAGCAGGAAGAACCCCAGGAGCCAGGGAAGCAGGAAGCTGTAGCCCGCCACGTCCTCCGCCCGGCGCCGGCGCGAGCGCGGCGCCCTCGGCTCCTGCACGTCGCGCCCCTGCTCGCGCTCGCGCACCGCCTGGGTGACCGTCGTCATCGACCCATCCCCTCTCCAGCCCTGTGATCTCCGTCCGTGCGGTGGCGCCGGGGCGCACGGGCACCAGCCCGTGCGCCCCGGCGGGGTGCTACTGGTTGTCGGCCAGCGTCTGCTCGGCCTCGCTGTACCACTGCGCGGCGGCGTCCTCGACGGAGACGGTGCCGTAGTTGATGTTCTCGGTGATCTCCAGGAGGCGGGCCTCGATCGTCCCGAAGCCCTCCACCGGCGGGGGCGGCGAGTCGACGAGGAGGGGCTCGATGGACTCCTCGTAGGCGGCCACCTCGGCGTCGAGGCCCTCCATCGTCATGGCGTCCCGCTGGAAGCTGGAGGCGCGCAGCCCCTGCGACGTCCCGAAGACGTCACCGACCTCCGGGTCGTTGACGAGGTAGTCGATGAGCGCCGCCGCCTCCTCCGGGTGGTCCGTGTTGGCCCCGATGCTGAACAGCATCGACGGCTTGAGGAACAGGCCCGGGTTCTCCGGGTCGTCGGACGGGATGGGCTGCAGCTCCAGCTCCACGTCGGGGTTGTTCGTCGCGTAGCCGGCGGCGAAGTTGTCCCACGTCATCTCGCTCGTCGTCTCCCCCGCGTCGAAGGGCGACAGCGGCGACAGCTGGTTGATGCGCGCGGGCGGGATGAGCAGACCCTCGGCGCGCAGGTCGTCGACCGAGGACAGCCAGGTCTCGAGGTCGTCCTGGGTGAAGCCGAGCTCGCCGTCCTCGGTGAAGGCCTCGATGCCCTGCTGGTTGAGCCAGTGGATGAACATCCAGAAGACGCCGGTGTAGTCGCCGGCGCCGTACACGGGCTGGCCGTCCTCGGTCGTGCCGCCGGCGGTGGCCACCTCGCGCAGGAAGTCGTGGTACTCCTCCCAGGTCGGGTTCTCCGGCAGCTCGACCCCGACCTGCGCGAGGCCCGCGGCGTCGGTGAAGAGGGTGAAGGCGTTGGTGGCGACCGGGATGCCGTACTGGGCGCCCTCCACCTGCCCCGAGGGGATCAGCGGGTCCGGCAGCCCGCTCAGGTCGACGCCGTCGCCCTCGACCTCGGCGAAGTCGAGCAGCTGCCCGTTGGAGGCGAACTGGCGGAGGTAGGACACGTCCATCTGCATGACGTCGGGCAGCGACCGCCCCGCGGCCTCGGTGGCGCGGGCCGGCCAGTAGTTCGGGTAGTCGACGAAGGACGTCGTGACGCTCACGCCCGGGTTCTCGGCCTCGTAGGCCTCGATGGCCTCGTTGTACCGCTGGGCGCGGTCGTCGTTGCCCCACCACGTCATCGTGAGGTTGACGTCACCGCCGTCCTCACCGCCGTCACCGGACCCGGAGCTCCCGCAGGCGGTGGTCGTGAGCGCCGCCGCGGTCAAGACTGCGGCGATCCGCATGCATCGTTTCATCACTGGAGCCTCTCTGCTCAGGTGGAAAGCGCATTCCGACTGTAGGGGTGCTCGCGGGGGCCGTCAACCACCTGTGCGGTAGGTCTTCTCGGGCTCCAGCCACTCGCGCCCCGACCCGGCACCCCCGGCCCTCGCGGCACCGCGGCACCGCGGACCCCCACCACCCGTCCGTCCGCACCGGTGGTCGATTCGCCCCACATCGCCCCTTGACGAGGAAAGCGCTCTCCATCATCGTTCCGGGCACTGGGTCGCCGCTGCGCCGTCGTGCGCGGCCGTCCGCCACCCCCCTCGGGGAGGCGGCGGCGCGACCGGCCCAGGTCCTGCGACCTCCTCTCGACGACGAGACAGAAGGTGTGGTGCCGTGCTCCCCTCCCGCCCCCCGACCTCCGCTGCTCCCCCGCCGCCCGCTCCCCTCGTCCGGTCCGCTGCGCACGGGCGCCGCCGCAGCCGCGCCGCCGTGGCCGCGGTGACGGCCGGGGCCCTGACCGCCCTGGGCGCGCCGGCGCTGGCCACGGGCGCCGCGCCCGCGCCCACGAGCTGGTCCTTCGACCTCGGCACCGCCTCCAGCCCCGTCGCCGACGGCTGGACGGGCGTGCCGGAGTCGAACCGCTACTCGGCGGAGGCCGGCTACGGCATCGTGCCGGCGGGCGACGTCAGCCCGATCTCGCGCCACCGCACCGGCACCGACACGGGTCCGGTCGCCGAGGACTTCGTCCTGGGCACCGCCTGGGGCTTCGCCGTCGACGTCCCGGACGGCGCCTACGACGTCCGCGTCCTCTCCGGCGACGTGCTGCCGGGCACCAGCTCGACGCGGACCTCGATCTCCCTGGAGGGCGCCCCCGTCGGCAGCGTGTCGGCCCGCCAGTCGGTCTCCGAGGAGACCTGGCGCACGGTGGTCGAGGACGGACAGCTGACCGTCGACGTCACCGGCGCGGGCGCCGGCGGCTACGTGAACGGCATCCAGGTCACCGAGGTCGAGGTCGACCCCGAGGACCCGGCCGCCTCGCTGCTGCCCGCGCCCCAGGACGTGCGGATGGCGCGCGTCACCGACGACGCCGTCGTGGTCCGCTGGGACGAGGTGCCCGGCGCCGCCGGCTACGTGCTCGAGCGCGCCGCCGCCGTCGCCGGCCCTTACACCGAGGTCGCCCGCGTCGAGGGCCGCGACGTCTTCACGACCGACCGGGGCGTGGACACCACCGCGGTCCACTACTACCGGGCGCGCGCGGTCGACGCCGCCGGCGAGGTGTCGGTCCCCTCGCAGGCCGCCGCCTCCTCGCTCACCACCCCCGCCCCCGCGCTCGAGGGGCCCCTGGTCCTCGACCTCGGCAGCGGCGAGCTGGCCGAGGGCGCGGTGCGCGTGGACGCCTCCACCGCCTACTCCGCCGACCAGCGCTACGGCCTCGTGGACCCGCGCGCGGCCAGCGCGACCGACCGCGGCGGCGACGACCCGCTGCGCGGGGACTTCCTCACCCTGGGCGCCACCGAGCTCGTCGTCGACCTCCCGCCGGGCGACTACACCGTCGACCTCGTCGCCGGCGACACGGTGGAGTCCAGCGACCTGTCGATGGAGGTGGAGCAGATGGCGAAGGTCCTGCCCACCGCCCTGCCCGCCGGCGAGCTCCTCGAGATGTCCTTCGACATCGCCCTCGTGGACGGCCAGCTGAACGTCGACGTCGGCGGGACGGCGCCGAAGCTCGCCGCTCTCACGATCACGCCGCAGGCGCCCCGCGAGGCGGGCGCCGAGCCCACCGCCTGGATCACCGGCGACTCGACGGTACAGACCTACACCGACGACTACACCCCCCAGGCCGGCTGGGGCCAGATGCTCGACCGGTACCTGACCGACGACGTCAGCGTCGTCAACAGGGCCATCGGCGGGCGCAGCTCGAAGAACTTCATCAGCCAGGGCCGGCTCGACGACGTGCTCCTGGACGTGCGGCCGGGCGACTACCTGTTCGCGCAGTTCGGCCACAACGACAACTCCTACGGCGTCGACGACCGCTTCGCGGCCCCGGCCGACTACCGGGAGTACCTGCGCACCTTCGTCGACGGCGCCCGCCAGCGCGGCGCGACGCCGATCCTCGTGACGCCCGTCTCCCGGCGCTCCTTCGCCGCCGACGGCACGGCGAACGTCTCCTTCCCCGCGTACGTCGAGGCCGTCAGGGAGCTGGCCGCGGAGACCGGCGCCCCGCTGGTGGACCTCTCGGCCTCCAGCCGCGCGCTCCTCACCGAGATCGGCCCCGAGCGCGCCAAGTCGGTCTTCCTCTGGGTCCCGGCGGGCGTCTACCCGAACCGCCCGAACGGCACGCAGGACGACACCCACTTCCAGGACTACGGCGCCGTGCAGATGGCGCGCCTGGTCGCCGCGGACGTCGCCCGCCTCGACATCCCCCTGGCGCAGGAGGTCGTGGAGGCCGAGCCCCCCGCGCAGGTCCCGGCCGCCCCGACCGGCGTCGTCGCCGGCTCGGTGTCCAGCTCGGGGACCGTGCTGACGTGGGAGCCCGTCGAGGGCGCCGACATCTACCAGGTCGAGCGCAAGGACGCCGGGGCGCCCGACGCCGACTACGTGCTCGCCACCACCTCCACCGTGGCGCGGGCCGCGGTCACGGGCCTGGCGGAGGGCGCCTCGTACGACCTGCGCGTCGTGGCCGTCAACGGCCGCGGCGAGTCCCGGCCGTCGGCGGCCGTGCGCGTCACCACCCGCGCCGCCCTCCTGCGCCTGGACGTCCAGCGCCAGGGCGACCCGCTCGCCGAGGGCTGGACGGCGCTCGACGAGACCACCGCCTACACCCCGGAGCGCGGCTTCGGCTGGCTCTCGCTGGAGCCGGCCATCGCGGGCCGCGACCGCGGCACCGACTTCCCCGAGGCCCCGGACGACGTCGAGCGCGACTTCCTGCTGCCCGCGCCGGTGCACGAGCTCGCGATCGACGTGCCCCGCGGCACCTACGCCGTGACGACCTACAACGGCGACTGGATCGGCACGAGCCGCTCCGAGGTGCAGATCGAGGGCCGCGCCTACGGGTCCTCCAACGCCGGCCGCGGAGCGGTCAGCAAGAAGATCAGCCAGCCGGTCGACGTGGTCGACGGGCAGATCAACCTCGTCATGACGGGCTCGTCCTCCCGGCTCAACGGGGTGGAGGTCACCGCGCTGCTGCTGGCGCCGACCGCCCTCGCGGCGGGCGACGTCGACGTGGAGGGCAGCGGCGTCGCCGTGCCCCTGTCGTGGGCCGGCGTGCCCGAGGCCGCCGGCTACCGCGTCTACCGCCAGGCGCCGGGGGCCGCGGAGGCCGAGGCCCTGGCCGACGTCCAGGAGACCTCCTACGTCGACACCACCGCCGCCGTCGGGCTCGAGTACGCCTACCGCGTCGTCGCCCTGGACGCCGCGGGCACCGAGTCGGTGCCGACCGAGGACGTCCTCGTGACGACGGTGGACGACGACGTCGCCACCGCGCCGGTGCCCACCGGCCTCGCGGTGACCGACCTCCAGGCCCGCGAGCTCACCCTGACCTGGGCCCCCTCCGAGGGCGCCGGGTACTACCTCGTCTACCGGGCCGAGGGCGCCGAGGGCGCCCCCGGGGCCGACGGCGAGCTGGCGCTGGTCGGCCGCGCGGACGGGCCGACCTTCACCGACACCGACGTCCTCACCACGGTGCCCTACCGCTACGCGGTGGCCGCCGTGAACGCCGGGGGCACCTCGGAGCGCTCGGAGGTCCTCCTCACCGAGGCCCCGACCGTCCTCGAGCGCCAGGCCGAGCGCCTCGACCGCTCCCCCGTCGCCGTGGCCGTCGACGGCGGCGCGTACGTCGGCTGGCGGATGCTGGGCCTGGACCCGGAGTCCGTCGCCTTCCACGTCTACCGCGACGGCGAGCGCGTCACCGACGAGCCGCTCACCGGCAGCACGAACCTGCTCGACGCCGACGGCGGGACGGGCTCGACCTACCGCGTGAGCGCGGTGGTCGAGGGCGTCGAGCGCTGGGCGACCGAGGACTTCTCGGTCTGGGACGACCAGACGCTGGACATCCCGCTGGACAAGCCGGCGGACGGCGTCGACGAGGCCGGGCAGCCCTACACCTACGCGGCGAACGACGCCTCGGTGGCGGACCTGGACGGCGACGGCGAGCTCGAGGTCGTCCTGAAGTGGGACCCGTCCAACGCCAAGGACAACTCCCGGGCGGGCTACACGGGCCCGGTCTACGTGGACGCCTACGAGGTGGACGGCACGCGCCTGTGGCGCATCGACCTGGGGCGCAACATCCGCGCCGGCGCCCACTACACGCAGTTCCAGGTCTACGACCTGGACGGCGACGGGCGCGCCGAGGTCACCATGAAGACCGCCGACGCCACCGTCGACGGCCAGGGCCGGGTCATCGGCGACGCGAGCGCGGACTTCCGCAACTCCGGCGGGTACGTGCTCACGGGCCCCGAGTACCTGACCGTCTTCGACGGGGCCACCGGCGCCGCCGTGGACACCGTCGACTACACGCCGCCGCGCGGTGACGTGGGCGCCTGGGGCGACGGCTACGGCAACCGCGTCGACCGCTTCCTGGCGGGCACCGCCTACCTCGACGGCGAGCGGCCGAGCGTCATCTTCAGCCGCGGCTACTACACGCGGGCGGTCGTCGCCGCGTACGACTTCGACGGCGCGGAGCTCACGCAGCGGTGGGTCTTCGACACCGACCAGGCGGGCTCGCAGTACCGCGGCCAGGGCAACCACCAGCTCGCGGTGGCCGACGTCGACGGCGACCAGAAGGACGAGGTCGTCTTCGGCTCCCTGACCCTCGACGACGACGGCACGCCGCTCTACAACACGCGGCTGGGCCACGGCGACGCCCTGCACGTCTCGGACTTCGCCCCGGGCCGTCCCGGGCTCGAGGTCTTCGCCGCGCACGAGGACATGGGCGCCTCGGGGCAGCGCGGCGCGACGTTCCGGGACGCGGCGACGGGCGAGATCATCTGGTCGATCCCGGCCACGCGCGACACCGGCCGCGCGGCGATGGGCGACGTCGACCCCCGGCACGAGGGGGCGGAGGGCTGGGCCGTCGGCGGTGACGCGGCCTGGAACTCCCGCGTCGGCGAGATGCGCTCGGCGGACGGCGAGCTGCTGTCCACCTCGATCCCCGCGGCCAACTTCCTCACCTGGTGGGACGGGGACCTCCTGCGGGAGATCACCGACCACGACTACGACGCCGACCGCGGCGCCGGCGTCCCCACCATCGCGAAGTGGGACTGGGAGGCGCAGGAGGAGGTCGAGGTCTACCGGGCCTCCGGGACGCTCACGGCCAACGGCACGAAGGGCACCCCGGCGATCCAGGCCGACCTCTTCGGCGACTGGCGCGAGGAGGTCGTCACGCGGCTCGAGGACTCCTCGGCGCTGCGGGTCCACACGACCACCGACGTCACGGAGCACCGGCTCCGCACCCTGATGTCCGACCCGACCTACCGCCTGGCGGTGGCGTGGCAGAACACCAGCTACAACCAGCCGCCGCACACCTCCTACTTCCTCGGGGCGGGGATGGAGGCGCCGCCGGCGCCGAGCATCGCCTACACCGGGGAGGACCCGGGGCCGGGCGAGCTCGTCGAGGCGGGGCCGCAGCTGGTCCTCGCGGGCGGGGTGGTCGCCGGCGGGCGGACCACCGTGTCCGTCAGCGGCTTCGCCCCCCGGGAGGCCGTGGACGTCGTCCTCGACGGCCGGCGCCTCGCCCGCGTCCGGACCGACGCCGAGGGCCGGGGCGAGGTGACCGCCGTGGTCCACCCGCGCACCTCGACGGGCTCGGCCGAGGTCGTCGCCACGGGCCGGGTGTCCGGCCTGGTCGTCACGACGCGGGTCGTCGTCACCGGCGGCTGAGCCGCTCCCGCCCCACCGGCCGGCACTAGCCTCCGAGACACTCTCCGTGGAACGTTTCAGGCACCAGGAGCGACGATGCCCCAGTACTGCTTCACCCTGCAGGTCCGCCCCGACCGGCTCGAGGAGTACACCCGCCGCCACGCCGAGGTCTGGCCCGAGATGCTCGAGGCGCTCGCCGCCTCCGGCTGGCGCGACTACCGGCTCTTCCTGCGCGGCGACGGGCTCCTCGTCGGCACGGTCGTCGCCGACGACCTCGACGCCGCCCAGGCGGCCATGGACGCCACCGAGGTCAACGCCCGGTGGCAGGCCGAGATGGCCCCCTTCTTCGCCGACCTCCCCGGCGGGCGCCCCGACACCGGGACCGTCCGCCTGGAGTGCGTGTTCGACCTCGACGCCCAGCGCGCAGCCGTCCCGCCCGCCGCCGTCCCGCCCGGGCCCGGCGCTCTCCCGACCGCCCCTGCCGGAGGCCCCCGATGACCACGTCCGACCAGCGCCGCCAGCACGCCCTCGACGCCCTCGCCCAGCAGAGCATCGAGCTCCCGAGCTGGGCCTTCGGCAACGCGGGGACGCGCTTCAAGGTCTTCCCGACGAAGGGCGTCCCGCGCGACCCCTTCGAGAAGGTCAGCGACGCCGCGCAGGTGCACCGCCACACCGGCGCCGCGCCCCGGGTCTCGCTGCACATCCCGTGGGACCTCGTCGACGACTTCGGGGCGCTGGCGGCCCACGCCGCCGACGAGGGCGTGCAGCTGGGGACGATCAACTCCAACGTCTTCCAGGACGACGACTACAAGCTCGGGTCGCTGACCAACGCCGACCCCGCGATCCGCCGCAAGGCCGTGCAGCACCACCTGCAGTGCCTCGACGTGATGCGGGCCACGGGCTCGAAGGACCTCAAGATCTGGCTGCCGGACGGCACCAACTACCCGGGCCAGGACGACCTGCGCGGCCGCCAGGACCGCCTCGCGGAGTCCCTCGCCGAGGTCTACGCCGGTCTCGACGCCGACATGCGCATCGTGCTGGAGTACAAGTTCTACGAGCCGTACTTCTACGCGATGGACATCCCCGACTGGGGCACCTCGCTGCTGCACTGCCTGGCGCTCGGCGAGCAGGCGATGGTGGTGCTGGACACCGGCCACCACGCGCCGGGGACGAACATCGAGTTCATCGTCGCCCAGCTGCTGCGGGCGGGCCGGCTCGGCGCCTTCGACTTCAACTCGCGCTTCTACGGCGACGACGACCTCATCGTCGGCGCCGCCGACCCGTTCCAGCTGTTCCGGATCATGCACGAGATCGTCGGCGGCGACGCCCTGCGCCCCGACTCGGGCGTCAACTTCATGCTCGACCAGTGCCACAACATCGAGGAGAAGATCCCCGGGCAGATCCGGTCGGTCATGAACGTGCAGGAGGCCACCGCCAAGGCCCTGCTGGTCGACCGCGAGGCGCTCGGGCAGGCCCAGCGCGCCGGTGACGTGCTCGCCGCGAACGGCCTGCTCATGGACGCCTACAGCACCGACGTCCGGCCCCTGCTCGCCGAGCTGCGCGAGAGCCGCGGGCTGCCCGCCGACCCCTACCGCGCCTTCGCGGCCTCCGGGTACGCCGAGCGGGTCGCCGCCGAGCGCGTGGGCGGCACCCAGGCCGGGTGGGGCGCCTGATGAGCACCCCTCCCCCGAGCCCTCCGACGCCGACCTCCCAGGAGACCCCCGTGAGCACCCCCGTCGCCGACCTCGTCGCCCGCTCCAACGCCCTCGGCGCCGACCCCACCACGACCAACTACGCGGGCGGCAACACGTCCGCGAAAGGCGTCGACGTCGACCCGGCGACCGGCCGCGAGGTCGAGCTGCTGTGGGTGAAGGGCTCCGGGGGCGACCTCGGCACCCTCACCGCCGACGGCCTCGCCGTCCTGCGCCTGGACCGGATGCGCGCGCTCGTCGACGTCTACCCCGGCGTGGAGCGCGAGGACGAGATGGTCGCGGCCTTCGACTACTGCCTGCACGGGCGAGGCGGGGCGGCGCCCTCGATCGACACGGCCATGCACGGGCTCGTCGAGGCGGCGCACGTCGACCACCTGCACCCCGACGCGGGCATCGCGCTGGCGACGGCCGCGGACGGCGAGGCCCTGGTCCGCGAGGTCTTCGGCGACCGCGTCGCGTGGGTGCCGTGGCGGCGCCCGGGCTTCCAGCTCGGCCTGGACATCGCCGAGGTGGCGCGGGCGAACCCCCGGGCGATCGGCTGCGTGCTCGGCGGCCACGGCATCACCGCCTGGGGCGCCACCAGCGAGGAGTGCCAGGAGCGCTCGCTCGAGATCGTCCGCACCGCGGAGTCCTTCCTCGCCGAGCGCGAGGCCGCCAGCGGCACCCACCCCTTCGGCGAGGAGCTGGCCGGGCACGCCCCCCTGCCCGAGGCCGAGCGCCGCGAGCGCGCCGCCGCCCTGGCGCCGGTGCTGCGCGGGCTGGCGTCCACGGACGCCCCCCAGGTCGGCCACTACGACGACTCCCCCGCGGTGCTCGACTTCCTCGCGCGCTCCGAGCACCCCCGCCTGGCGGCGCTCGGCACGTCCTGCCCGGACCACTTCCTGCGCACCAAGGTCCGCCCCCTCGTGCTGGACCTGCCCGCCACCGCCCCCCTCGAGGAGGTGCTCGAGCGGCTGCCCGCGCTGCACGAGGCCTACCGCGCGGAGTACACGGCCTACTACGAGCGGCACGCCGTGCCGGGCAGCCCGGCGATGCGCGGCGCCGACCCCGCCGTCGTCCTCGTCCCCGGCGTCGGCATGTTCACCTACGGCGCGGACAAGCAGACGGCCCGCGTGGCGGGCGAGTTCTACCGCAACGCGATCGGCGTCATGCGCGGTGCCGAGACGGTGAGCACGTACGCGCCCATCGACGAGGCGGAGAAGTTCCGCATCGAGTACTGGGCGCTGGAGGAGGCCAAGCTGGCCCGCCGGCCGCGGCCGAAGCCGCTGGCCACGCGCGTCGCCCTCGTGACCGGCGCGGCCTCGGGCATCGGGAAGGCGATCGCCACGAGGCTGGCCGCCGAGGGCGCGTGCGTCGTCGTCGCCGACCTCGACCTCGCGAAGGCCCAGGAGGCCGCCGCGGGCATCGCCGGGGCGAAGGGGACCGACGTCGCCGTCGGCGTCGCGGCCGACGTGTCCGACCCGGCCGCGGTGGCCGCGGCCGTCCGCGACGCCGTCCTGGCCTTCGGCGGGCTCGACCTCGTCGTCAACAACGCGGGCCTGTCGATCTCCAAGCCGCTGCTGGAGACGACGGAGCGCGACTGGGACCTGCAGCACGACGTCATGGCCAAGGGCAGCTTCCTGGTCTCCCAGGCGTGCGCCCGCGTGCTCATCGCCCAGGGCATGGGCGGCGACGTCGTCTACATCTCCAGCAAGAACAGCGTCTTCGCGGGCCCGAACAACATCGCCTACTCGGCCGTGAAGGCCGACCAGGCCCACCAGGTGCGCCTGCTGGCCGCCGAGCTCGGCGAGCACGGGATCAAGGTGAACGGCGTCAACCCCGACGGCGTCGTGCGGGGCTCCGGCATCTTCGCCGGCGGGTGGGGCGCCCAGCGCGCGAAGACCTACGGCATCCCCGAGGAGGAGCTGGGCGCCTTCTACGCCCAGCGGACGCTGCTCAAGCGCGAGGTGCTGCCCGAGCACGTGGCCGACGCCGTCTTCGTCCTCACCGGCGGCGAGCTCTCGCGGACCACGGGCCTGCACGTGCCGGTGGACTCCGGCGTCGCCGCGGCGTTCCTGCGGTGACGGGCCCGGCACCGACCCCGGACCCGGCGGGAGGGGCGCCGTGAGCCTGCACGCGGCCGTCGACCTGGGTGCCTCCAGCGGGCGCGTGATGCTCGGCGACGTCGCCCCCGACCGGCTGCAGCTGACGGAGGTCGCGCGCTTCCGCAACGGCGCCGTCGAGGTGGCGGCGGGCCCGGACGGCCGAAGCGGCCGCCTGCACTGGGACGTCCTCGGCCTCTGGCAGGACGCGCTGGCGGGCCTCGCCGACGCCGCCCACCGCGCCGGTCCCGACGGTGTGAGCAGCGTCGCCGTCGACACGTGGGCGGTGGACTACGCCCTGCTGGATGGCGGCGGCGGGCTCCTCGCCAACCCCCGCTCCTACCGCGACCCCCGCACCGACGGCGTCGCCGAGCGCGTGCACCAGCGACTGGCGGCCGACGACCTCTACGCCCGCAACGGGCTGCAGCACCTGCCGTTCACGACGATCTACCAGCTCGTCGCGGAGGCCGACGGCCCCCTGCTCGAGCGGGCGGAGCAGCTGCTCCTGCTGCCGGACCTGCTGGGGTTCTGGCTCTCCGGCCAGCGCGTCGCGGAGTCGACCAACGCCTCCACCACGGGCCTCGCCGACGTGCGCACCGGCCGGTGGGCGCAGGACCTGCTCGAGCTGGCGGGCGTCTCGCCGGCGCTCCTGCCCGACGTCGTCGACGCCGGGGCGCGGCTCGGCCCGCTGCTGCCGGCCGTCGTGGACCGCACGCGCCTGCGCGGCACCGAGCTGGTCGCCGTCGGGAGCCACGACACCGCCTCCGCCGTCGTGGCCGTGCCGGCCACCGACGAGCGGTTCGCCTACATCGCCTGCGGCACCTGGGGGCTGGTGGGGGTCGAGCTCGAGGACCCGGTCCTCGCCCCCGAGAGCCTCGCCGCGGGCTTCACCAACGAGCGCGGCGTCGACGGGCGCGTGCGGTACCTGCACAACGTCATGGGCCTGTGGGTCCTGCAGTGCTGCCTGGAGGAGTGGCGCGGCGACGGCGGCGACGCCGACCTGGGCCGGCTGCTCGCCGCCGCCGGGGACCTGCCGCCGGGCGGTCCCGTGGTGGACGTGGACGACCCGTCGTTCCTGCCGCCGGGGCCCATGGTCGGGCGCGTCCAGCGGGCGTGCGAGGCCACCGGGCAGCCCTCCCCGGTCGAGCGCGCCGCCGTGGTGCGCTGCGTCCTCGACAGCCTGGCCGGGGCCTTCGCCCGGGCCGTCGAGGACGCCGTGCGCCTCTCGGGCCGCGACGTCGACGTCGTCCACGTGGTCGGCGGCGGCGCCCGGAACACGCTGCTGTGCCAGCTCACCGCCGACGCGTGCGGGCGTCCCGTCCTCGCCGGGCCCGTCGAGGCGACCGCGCTCGGCAACGTCCTCGTGCAGGCCCGCGCCACCGGGACGGTCACCGGGTCCCTCGAGGACCTGCGCGCGCTGGTCCGCGGCACGCACCGGCTCCGCCGGTACGAGCCGGCGACGAGCTGAGCCGACCCCGAGCCCGGGGACACCCACCACGCGAGGTCAGGAGATCCCTGTGGACCGCACCGACGAGGACGCCGGCAGCACGACCGACGTGGCGCCGCTCTTCAGCGGTGGCGAGCCCGACCGCCGCCACTGGTCGCTCGCCGTGGCGGCGGGCATGGCGTCCTTCCTCGACGCCTCGGTCATCGTGGCGCTGGGTGTCGGCCTCGCGCTGATCGGCGAGGAGTACGGCCTCGGGGCGTGGGGCCTGGGCGCGCTCAGCGCGACGCTGACCTTCAGCATCGGCGTCGGCGCCCTGCTGGGCGGGCGCGTCGCCGACCTCGTCGGCCGGCTGCGCGCCTTCACCGTCTACATCCTCGTGTACGCCGTCGGCATGGCGGCCATGGCGCTCTCGCCGTCCGCGGAGGTCCTCTTCGCGGGCGTCGTCGTCGCGGGGCTGGCCGCGGGCGCGGACCTGCCCACCTCCATCGCCGTGGTGTCCGAGCGCTCGCCCGCCCGCGCCCAGGGACGCCTCGTCAGCGTCACGCAGGTCATGTGGGTGATCGGCATCGCCGTCACGCAGGTCCTCGGGTTCGCCCTCTCCGGCCTCGGCCTGCTCGGCATCCGCCTCGTCTTCGGGGAGCTGGCCGTCCTCGCGGTCGTCACCTTCCTGGTGCGCCGCTACTCCCCCTCCCTGCGCTCGCTGGAGGCGGACGCGGAGGAGGCCCGCTCGCACCAGCCCACCCGGGGCGAGGGCCGGGGCGACCGGCCGCGGCGCACCCGCGGCGGGCTGCCCCTGCGCACCATCCTCACGACGCGGGCGATGCTCGTGCCCCTGCTGCTGACGATGGGCTTCTACGTCGCCTGGAACCTCGTGGCCAACACCTTCGGGCAGTTCCAGCCCTACTTCCTCATCGAGGCGGCCGGCGCCAGCCAGACGACGGCCACCGGCGTCGGGGCCGCCGTCATCCCCCTCGGCGTCATCGCGTCCCTGCTGGTGGTGCGCCTCATGGACACCCGGTGGCGCACGCCCGTGCTCGTCGTCGGCCTCTCGGTCCAGGCCGTCGCGATGGTGCTGCTGGGCTTCGGCGCGGGCGTCCTCGCCGTCTACGTCGTCGCGATCGCCCTGTACCAGCTCGGCAACAACGCCGCGGGCGAGGCCATCTACAAGGTGTGGACGCGGGAGAGCCTCCCGGTCGAGGCGCGCTCGACCGTCCAGGGCCTGACGCTCGCCGTCGGACGCTTCGCCGTCGGGTTCTTCGCCCTCGCCACCCCGACGCTCATCCAGGACCGGCTCCCGGCGCTGCTCGCCTTCCTCGTCGTGTGCGTCCTCGTGGCCCTGGCCCTCGGGCTCGTGCTCGTGCGGCACATGCGCTCCCGCGGGCTCCACCCCGGCACCGAGCCGCCGCGGGTCGAGGAGGTGGCGGGCGGCTCCTGACGCGGGCGTCCGCCGCACTCCCAGCCGGTGGCGCACCAGTCCGGCGCGACGCCCGAGGGCCGCCGGCCGCCGGGGCCGACAGACTGGGCGGACCCGGCCGGGGCGACGTCGCCCCGGCCACCGACCCGAGGAGGAACGCCGTGGCCGTCACACGCATCGAGAGCGCCGCCGTCGTGGGCACCGGTTACATGGGCGGAGGCATCGCGCAGTCCCTGGCGATCGCCGGCGTGCCCGTGCAGCTCGCCGACGCCGACGCCGAGGCCACCCAGCGCAACCACGAGCGCCTCCTCCGCGAGGCGCGCACGTTCGAGGCCGCCGGCCTCTACCCGGCCGGGGCCGCGGACGCCGTCGAGGCGAACCTGCACCCGAGGGCGTCGCTCGCGGAGGCGGTCGCCGACGTGGACCTCGTCGAGGAGGCCGTGCCCGAGGTCCCCGACCTGAAGCTGGACGTGCTCCGCCAGGTCGACGCCGCCGCTCGGCCCGACGCGATCATCGGCACCAACACCTCGACGATCCCGGTGAAGGTGCTCTCCCAGGCGGTGCGGGACAAGAGCCGCTTCCTCACCGTCCACTTCTCCAACCCGGCGCCCTTCATCCCGGGCGTGGAGCTGGTCAGCGGCGAGCACACCGACCCGGCCGTCGTGCAGGCCGTCGAGGAGCTGCTCGCCCGCATGGGCCGGCGCAGCGCCCAGGTCGCCGACGTGCCCGGCTTCGTCCTGAACCGCCTGCAGTTCGTGCTGCTCAAGGAGGCCATGGCCGTCGTCGAGGAGGGCGTGGCGACCCCGCAGGACGTCGACACGGTCGTCAGCACGACGTTCGGCTTCCGGCTGCCCTTCTTCGGGCCCTTCGCCATCGCCGACATGGCGGGGCTGGACACGTACGTGCGCGGCTTCGGCACGCTCCAGGAGGGCTTCGGCGACCGCCTGGCGGCCCCGCGCCTGCTCACCGACGTCGTCGACGCCGGTCGGCACGGCACGAAGAACGGCGGGGGCTTCTACGACCTCGGCCCGGAGCAGCTCGACGAGCTCATCGCCTACCGGGACCGCGCCTACCACCGCATGCAGCAGCTGCTCGACGAGCTCGGCCCCTCGCCGCTCGCCAAGGCCGGCATGGCCGAGCTGCCCCAGCGCGACGACGCGCCGCCGCGCCCGGACGGCCAGACGCCCGAGACCCCGCGGGCCTGAGAGCCAGTCCCCTGACCGGTCCGCGGGCTACCAGCCCGCGGACCGGGCCAGCGCCTCGACCGGCGGGACGTCGCCGGGGAGCCAGGCGACGTCCCGCCAGCGCCGGCCCGGCAGGACGCGAAGCACGTCGTGGTCCTCCAGCGGCGCGGGCTGCCCCTCGACGACGCGAGCCGTCCAGACGCGCATCCGCAGCCCGGGGGCGAGCGGCCAGTCGCCGTCCGGCTCGGCCGAGACCAGGCGGGAGCCCAGCTCGACCCGGACCCCCAGCTCCTCGGCCAGCTCCCGGCGCAGCGCGGCCACCGGCTCCTCGCCGGCGTCCACCTTGCCGCCCGGGAGCTCCCACCCCCCAGCCAGCGACGACGGCGCGCTGCGGCGGGCCGCGAGCAGCGTCGTCGGCCGGGCCAGGTCGTCCACCAGCGCGGCGGCGACCACGAGCACCGGCCCCACGGCCCTCACGCGCCGTCCCCGACCTCGTGCGTCGCAGGAGGGGCCTACTTCGGGCCCTCGCGGCGACCCCGGCGGCGGAGCACCTTGACGTCACCGCCCGCGGCGCGGCCGTTGCGCCGGCCGCCGGCCGAGAAGCCCCGCTCGTAGTCGTCGAGCGGGTACTCCTCGAGCTGGCCGAAGACGTGCTCGGACGCCTCCGCCGCCAGCTCGCGGCGCTCGACCTGGCGCATCAGCCGGCGGCGCACCTCGAGCTCGCGCTTGAAGGCCTTGACGAGCGACAGCATGATCCCGATGAGGACGAAGCTGAAGGGCAGGGCCGTGACGATGGCCCCGGTCTGCAGGGCCGCCAGACCGTCCGTGAGCAGCAGCCCGATGGCCACGGCCCCGGACATGAGCGCCCAGACGATCCGGTTCCAGCGGGCCGGGTCGGGGTCGCCGCCGGTGGCGAGCATGGTGACCACGAGCGACCCGGAGTCCGAGGACGTCACGAAGAAGATCGTGATGAGCAGGATGCCGGCCACGGCCCAGATGGCGCCGCCGGGGATGCCCGACAGCAGCGTGAAGAGGCTGCTCTCGGTGTCCACCGAGCCGTCGGCCGCCACGTAGCCGCCACCGCCGAACAGCTCCTCGTAGAGGGCCGTCCCGCCGAGGACCGAGAACCAGAGGAACGTGACGGTGGTCGGGACGAGGAGGACGCCGGCCACGAACTCGCGGACGGTCCGCCCCTTGGAGATGCGGGCGATGAAGACGCCCACGAAGGGGGCCCACGACATCCACCAGCCCCAGTAGTACGTCGTCCACCCCGCCTGCCAGTCCTGGCCCTCCTGGCCCTGGAAGGCCGAGACGTCGAAGGTCAGCCGGAGCACGTTCTGCAGGTACAGGCCGATCGACTGCACGAACTCCCGGAGGAGGAACAGGGTCGGCCCCGCCAGCAGCGCGGCCAGCAGCACCACGCCGGCGAGGACCATGTTGCCGTTGGACAGCCACTTGATGCCCTTGCCGACGCCGGAGACGACCGAGACCATCGCGATGAGCGAGATGACGACGATGAGGACGACCTGCAGGGTCCTGCCGTTGTCGGCGATCCCCATGAACTCGAAGCCCGCGCCGATCTGCAGCACGCCGAGGCCGAGGGAGGTCGCGACGCCGAAGATGGTGCCGACGATGGCCACCACGTCGATGACGTTGCCGAGCCAGCCGCGCACCCGGTTCCCGAGCAGCGGCTCGAGCGCCCAGCGGATCGAGACCGGGCGGCCGCGCCGGTGGACCGCGTACGCGATGCCGAGGCCGGCCACGACGTAGATCGCCCAGGCGTGGACGCCCCAGTGGATGTACGTCTGCGTCATCGCCTGCTGGGCGAGCTCGACGTCGTTGCCGGAGACGCCCGGCTTCGGCGAGGCGAAGTGGTTGAGCGGCTCGGCGACGCCCCAGAACACGAGACCGATGCCCATGCCGGTCGCGAACAGCATGGCGAACCAGGCCGGGAGGCTGAACTCCGGCTCGTCGTCGTCCCGGCCCAGGCGGATGGAGCCGAAGCGCCCCGCCCCGACCCAGATGGAGAACACGACGAACGAGGCGATCAGCAGGACGTAGTACCAGCCCAGGCCGCCGATGATGCGCGACTGGACGGCCCCGAAGGCGGCTCCCGCCGCCTCCGGGAAGACGAGGGTGAAGGTGACGAAGGTGACGATGATCCCCAGCGCCGGCCAGAACACCCACGGGGCGATGCCGAAGCGACCTGCGCCGGCGTCCTGCGGCGTCGGGGGGTTCGGCGGCGGCCCGCCCACCGGCACCTTCTCGGTCGTGCTGCTCATGCGCGTGCTCCTCCTCCGCGGCGGGAGCTCCACCGCGTCCGGTCTGCGAACGCCGAGCAGCGGTGCGCGGCGCATGTCCGTCGACCGTGATAGCACTGCCGGTCACCGCGTGGCCAACCACGAGCCCCCATCACGGCAGAACGAGGCCGGACCGTGACCGACCGCCCCCGGACGTGCGACGGCCGGCCCCGCGGTGCGGGACCGGCCGTCGCGGTGCGCGTCGGGTCAGCCGGCGGAGCCCTCGACGGTCGGCACGACCTGGTGGTCCTCGGCGAAGTGGCACGCCGACGGGTGCCCCTGCCCGCGGTCGCGCAGCTCCGGGTCCTGCTCGGCGCACACGTCCTGCGCCTTCCAGCAGCGGGTCCGGAAGCGGCAGCCCGACGGCGGGTTCGCCGGGCTGGGCACGTCACCGGTCAGCAGGATCCGGTCGCCCTTGCCCCGCAGCGCCGGCTCGTGCACCGGCACCGAGGACAGCAGCGCCTGGGTGTACGGGTGCGAGGGGTGCCCGTACACGTCGCCGTCCGTGCCCGTCTCCACGATGCGCCCGAGGTACATGACGTTGACGCGGTGGGAGATGTGCCGCACCACCGACAGGTCGTGGGCGATGAACAGGTAGGACAGCCCCAGGTCCTTCTGCAGGTCCTCGAGGAGGTTCATCACCTGGGCCTGGACCGAGACGTCGAGCGCGGAGACGGGCTCGTCGCAGACGATGAGCTCGGGGCTCATCGCCAGGGCCCGCGCGATGCCGATGCGCTGGCGCTGGCCGCCGGAGAACTGGTGGGGGTAGCGGTTGGCGTAGTCGGCGTTCAGGCCCACGCGGTCCAGCAGGTCGCGGATCCGGCGGTCCCGCCCCTTCCTCGGGGCGACGTCGGGGTGGACGGCCCAGCCCTCGGCCACGATGTCGCCCGCGGTCATGCGCGGGTTCAGCGACGAGTACGGGTCCTGGAAGATCATCTGGACCTCGCGGCGGTAGGCCTTCAGCGCGCTGCCGCGCATCCGGGACACGTCCTCGCCCTTGTAGACGATCTCCCCCGCGGTGGGCCGCTCCAGCGCCACGAGCAGCTTGGACACCGTGCTCTTGCCGCAGCCGGACTCCCCGACGAGGCCCACCGTCTCGGCGCGGCCCACCGTCAGGTCGACGCCGTCGACGGCGCGCACGTGCCCGACCGTCTTCTTGAAGACGATGCCCTGCTGGAGGGGGAAGTGCTTCTGCAGCCCGCGGATCTCCAGCAGCGGGTCGCCGCTGGCCTCCCAGGCGCGCCGGGCCTCGCTGGTCCGGCGCTCGGGGCGGGTCTGGACGTCAGCCATGGAGGAGCTCCTCGCTGTAGTGGCACGCCGAGCGACGGCCCACGACGACCTCGCGCAGCGGCGGCACGTCGGCGGCGCAGTCGGGGCGCCCGTCCGCGCCGCGCCGCGCCATCGGGCAGCGCAGGTGGAAGGAGCAGCCCGGCGGGATCGCCGCGAGGCTCGGGGGCGCGCCGACGATGGGGTTGAGCCGGTGGCCCTTGTCCTCCAGCAGCGGGATGGAGGACATCAGCCCGCGCGTGTAGGGGTGCGCCGGCCGCGTGAAGACGTCGTCGGTCGTCCCGGTCTCGACGACCTTCCCGGCGTACATGACGGAGACGCGGTCGGCGACCTCGTTCACCACCCCCAGGTCGTGGGTGATGAGGATCAGGCCCATGCCGGTGTCGCGCTGCAGGTCCTTGAGCAGGTCCATGACCTGGGCCTGCACCGTGACGTCGAGGGCCGTCGTCGGCTCGTCGGCGATGAGCACCTTCGGGTCCAGCGCGAGCGCCATGGCGATCATGACGCGCTGGCGCATGCCGCCCGAGAACTGGTGCGGGTAGTCGTCGACGCGCTGGCGCGCCGCCGGGATGCGCACCCGGTCCATGAGCTCGACGGCCCTCTCCCGCGCCTCCTTCTTGGAGGTGCCGCGGTGCGCCCGGAACATCTCGCCGATCTGGTACCCGACGCTGTAGACGGGGTTCAGCGCCGAGAGGGCGTCCTGGAAGATCATCGAGACGCCGGGCCCGCGGATCTTGCGCTGGTCCTCGGCCCCCATCGCGAGCATGTCGCGACCCTCGAAGCGGATGGCCCCGCTGATGACCGCCGGCGGGGTGTCGAGGATCCCCATGATCGCCTGGGCGGAGACGGACTTGCCGCAGCCCGACTCCCCCAGGATCGCCATCGTCTCGCCGGGCGCGATCGAGTAGCTCACGCCGTTGACGGCGTTGACCACGGGCCCGCGGGTGCGGAACTCCACGCGCAGGTCCTCGACCTCGAGCACGGGGACCCCCGTGTCGGGGGTCGCCGTCGCACGGGCTGCGGCGTCGGTGCGGCTCGTGGTGCCGCTGTCGGCCGGGGTGCCGGCGGGGTGCGCGCCGGAGGTGGACGGGGTCATGAGCGCTGCCTCGGGTCGAGGGCGTCGCGCAGGGCGTCGCCCATCATGATGAAGCCCATCACGGTCAGGGACAGGACGGCGCTCGGGATGAGCACCAGGTGCGGCGCCGTGCGCAGCAGGTTCTGGCCGGCGCTGATCTGCAGACCCCACGAGAAGGCGGGCTGCTGGAGCCCGACGCCGAGGTAGGTCAGCGCCGCCTCGGCCGCGATGAGCGCGCCCACGGTGATGGTCGCGTAGACGAGCACCGGGGCCACGGCGTTGGGCAGGATGTGGCGAGTGAGGATGCGGAAGCTCCCCGCCCCCAGCGCGCGCGCCGCGGCCACGTAGTCCGAGCTCTTGATCGCGATGACCTGCGAGCGCACCAGGCGCATCGCCGTCATCCACCCGAAGATGGTGAGGGCGATCGCGATGGCTCCCGGGCCGCGCTCGGAGATGATCGGGATGGGCTGCCCGAAGACGCGCATCTCCGGACCGACGCGCAGGAGCACCAGGGCGCCGAGGATGAGCGGCAGCGCGTAGAAGACGTCGGCGATGCGCGCCAGCAGGCTGTCCACCCACCCGCCGAAGTAGCCGGCGACGGCGCCGATCACGACGCCGACCGCCAGGACGCCGACGACGGCGGTGAAGCCGATGAGCAGCGAGTTGCGGGCGCCGTAGACCACGGTGGCGCGGTAGTCGCACCCCTGCTGGTCGTAGCCGAACAGGTGCTCCGCCGAGGGCGGGAGGTTCGAGTTGGAGAGGCTGCAGGCGCGCGGGTCGGCCCCGCCGGCGAAGAGGGCCGGGAACACCGCCATGGTCAGGAAGACCAGCGCGAGGACGCCGCCGATCCAGAAGAAGGGCCGTCGGCGCAGCTCGCGCCAGGCGTCGCCCCACAGCGACGTCTGGCTCCCGTCGGTCTGGTCGACGTCGGGGGCGGCCAGGCCCGTCGTCGTGCCGGCCTCCACCTCGTCGTGCCGCTGCTCGGGGTCCCGAGGGTGCCGCGAGTCCCTGGACAGCTTCGGGTCGACGGCGGAGGCGACGGGGTCGCGGTCACTCATATCGGATCCTCGGGTCGAGGACGGCGTAGAGGACGTCGACGACCAGGTTGAAGAAGATGAAGAAGAAGACCATCAGCGTGATGATGCCCACGACCACGGCCCCCTCCTGCTGGCTGACCGCGTCGAACACGGCGCGACCGAGCCCCGGGATGTTGAAGACGGCCTCGGTGATGATGGCGCCGCCCAGCAGCCCCCCGATGTCGGCCCCGATGAAGGTGACGACCGGGATGAGGCTGTTGCGCAGCGTGTGGCGCACGACGACGGTGCGGGGCGCCAGGCCCTTGGCCCGCGCCGTGCGCACGTAGTCGGCCCGCAGGCTGTCGGCGAGGCTCGTGCGCGTCAGGCGCGTCACGTAGGCGAGCGAGGTCGCCGCCAGGATGAAGCCCGGCAGCAGGTAGCTGTAGAGGCCCTGGGTGATGCCGGCCACGGGGAACCAGCCCAGCCGCACCCCGAGGACGTACTGGCTGACGAAGCCGAGCACGAGCACCGGGATCGACACGACCAGCGTCGTGGAGACGAGCACCAGGTTGTCGAAGAAGGAGCCGCGGCGCAGACCGGCGAGCACCCCGGCCGTGATGCCGATGAGGATCTCGAAGAAGATGGCGACGGCCGTCAGCGTGACGGTCACCGGCAGGCGCTGGCTGATGGTGTCGAGCACCGGCCGACCGCGGAAGTCGGTGCCGAAGTCGCCCTGCAGGAGCCCCCCGACGTACTTGGCGTACTGGACGAGCAGGGGGTCGTCGAGGTTGAACTCGGCGGTCAGAGCCGCTTGGACGGACGCCGGGAGCGGGCGGTCCCCGGCCAGGGCCCGGATGGGGTCGCCGGGCAGGGCGTACACCATGGCGAAGATCAAGAACGAGGCCCCGATGAGCACGGGGATCGTCAGGAGCAGTCGGCGCGCGACGTAGCGGCCCACGGGTCTCTCCTCGGGTCGGGCACCGGCGGGGTGGTCGGCGCTGGGGAACAGCCGGACGGCCCCGTGGGTGACGACGACGGCCGGCAGGCCCACGCACGCGGGGTGCGGGCGCCCTCGCCAGGAGGGCACCCGCACCCCGCGTTCGTGGAGCGGTGGGACGCTACCGCGTCGTCACTCGCTGACCGTCACGTCCGCGGCGTTGACGTGGGTGAACACGTCGACGGTCACGTCGCCGACGCGCTCGGACCACACGAACTGCGACAGGCCGAAGAACATGGGCGCGATCGGCATGTCCTCGAGGATGATGTCCTCCGCCGCGTTGTAGTACTCCACCGCGTCCTCGGGGCTGTCCGCCTGGTTGCCCAGGGCGAGCTGCTCGTCGAACTCGGGGTTGGTGTAGAAGGTCGCGTTCGACCCGTTCGGCGGCAGCGCCTCCTGCGTGTACAGCGGCTGCAGGTAGTTCTGGGCGCTCGGGTAGTCCATGACCCAGCCGAGGCGGAACGGGCCGGTGAAGCCCTGCTCGTCGCCGAGGGGGAGGTACTGCGCGAACTCGAGGTCGCCGCGCAGCTGGTAGTCCACGCCGACGTTCTCGCGGAACTGGTTGCCGACGGCCTGCATCCACGCGTCGTGGCCGGCGCCCGCGTTGAACCACAGCTCGACCGGCTGGCTGCGGTCGAAGCCGGCCTCGTCGAGCAGCTGGTTGGCGCGCTCGACGTCGAGGGCGCAGTACTCGCAGGCGCCCTCGCGGTAGCCCTCGACCGTCGGCGCCACGGCGGCGTCGGCCGGCACGCGGGTGCCCTGGAAGATGGCGTCCGTGATGGCCTGGCGGTCGATGGCCATCGAGAAGGCCTGGCGCACGCGCGGGTCGGAGAAGCGCTCGTCGTACGTCGGGAAGCCGACGTAGGTGAACGAGCTCGACTCGGCCTCGGCGAAGCGGTCCCCGAACTCCTCCTCCGCGGTGGCGATGGCGTCCGGCGGGATCGGGTTGATCACGTCGAGGTTGCCCGCCTGGACGTCGGCGTAGGCGGTGTTGACGTCGGTGTAGACCCGGTACTCCACACCGCCGGACTGCGCGGGGTTCTCCCCGGCGTAGTCCTCGAAGCGAGTCGTCTCGAAGCCGACGCTGTCCTCGAAGGGCGTCGTCGCCATGAAGGGGCCGTTGCCGATGGGGACGTCGGTCGCCATCGTCTCGGGGTCGGCCAGGAAGGCCTCCGAGAGGGGGTAGAACGCCGAGTACCCGACCGTGGTCGGGAAGATCGAGAACGGCTCGGTCAGCTCGACCGTGAAGGTCTGGTCGTCGACGACCGTCAGGCCGCTCATCTCCGTGGCCGAGGGCTCGGCCACGACGTTGCCCTCGTCGTCCGTCTCGCCCTGCAGGGCGTCGTAGCCGACGATGTTGGAGAAGAAGTACGAGCCGCCCTGGGCGTTCGTCGACAGCGCCGTGTAGTTCCAGGCGTCGACGAAGCTGCTGGCGGTGACGGGCGTGTCGTCGTGGAAGGTCCAGCCGTCCTTGAGGGTGACCGTCCAGGTGACGTTGTCCTCGGACTCGATGGACTCGGCGACGCCGGTGTACTCGACCGAGCCGTCCTCGGCGTACTGCACCAGGCCGGTCCAGAGCCCGTCGACGACCTGGCTGCCCTCGGACTCCGTGGTGTTGCCCGGGACGATCGGGTTCTCCGGGTTGCCGATGTACATGCTCCAGGTGCCGTCGCCGCTGCCGCCGCCGGAGCCGCCGGAGCCGCCCGAGCCGCCCGAGCCGCCGTCGTCCGAGCCGCCGCAGGCGCTCAGGGCGAAGACGCCAGCCATCGCGACCGCCATGGCGCGCGTGGTCCGCGTGGGGACACGCATGTGGTTCCTCCTCGTGGGTGTGGTGGCCTCGAGCGCGCTGGGCACCCTGGCTGGCGCAGACGATAAGCACGTCGGGGGGCCGCCGGAGCACGGCCCTCCGCACTCGAGAGGTGTTGAGACCAGAACGAGACCTGCCCGTGACCGCGCGGGGCGCCCGGGGGTCGTCATCTCCGGGCCACCTGGACGTCACCTGGGATCCACCCGCACGGGACCGGCGCAGCCGGGCCCGCCCCGGGCGGTCCGGTCCCACCCCCTCGGAACGGGCCCGAGCACCCCGGGAGCAGCGGCCGTCAGACGTTGAAGCGGAACTCCACGACGTCGCCGTCGGCCATCACGTAGTCCTTGCCCTCGATGCGGACGCGTCCGCGCGCCTTGGCCTCGGCGTGCGAGCCGGCGTCGACGAGGTCGGCGTAGGAGACGACCTCGGCCTTGATGAAGCCGCGCTGGAAGTCGGTGTGGATGACGCCGGCCGCCTGCGGCGCCGTCCACCCGCGGCGGATGGTCCAGGCGCGGGACTCCTTCGGCCCCGTCGTCAGGTACGTCTGCAGGCCCAGCGTCTCGAAGCCGACCCGGGCCAGCTGGTCCAGGCCGGACTCGGTCTGGCCCGTCGAGGCCAGCAGCTCGGCGGCGTCCTCGGGGTCCAGCTCCACGAGCTCGGACTCGACGGCCGCGTCGAGGAACACGCAGCCCGCGGGGGCCACCAGCGCCTCGAGCTCGGCCCGGCGGGCGGTGTCGGCCAGCCCCGCCTCGTCGGTGTTGAAGACGTAGACGAAGGGCTTGGTGGTCAGCAGCGTGAGGTCGCGCAGGTGCTCGAGCTCCACGCCGGCGTCGGCGGCGCCCTGCGAGAGCGCCGTGCCCCGCTCGAGGACGGCGACGGCCGCCTGCGCGGCGGCCAGCACCGCCGGGTCGGCCCTCTTGCCCTTGACCTCCTTCTCCAGGCGCGGGAGCGCGCGCTCGAGGGTCTGGAGGTCGGCGAGGACGAGCTCGGTGGCGACGGTCTCCATGTCGGAGGCCGGGTCCACGCGCCCGTCGACGTGGACGACGTCCGGGTCGGAGAACACCCGCACGACCTGGCAGATGGCGTCGGCCTCGCGGATCGTCGCGAGGAACTTGTTGCCCAGCCCCTCCCCCTCGCTGGCGCCCTTGACGATGCCGGCGATGTCGACGAAGGACACGGTCGCGGGCAGGACCTTCTCGCTGCCGGAGATCCCCGCGAGGACCTGCAGCCGGGGGTCCGGGAGCGGGACCACGCCGACGTTGGGCTCGATCGTCGCGAACGGGTAGTTCGCCGCGAGCACGTCGTTGCGGGTGAGGGCGTTGAAGAGGGTCGACTTGCCGACGTTGGGCAGTCCGACGATGCCGAGGGTGAGAGCCACGGGAACAGGAGCCTACGGGGCGACCGGGGTGGTCGGTGCGCTCGAGGCGCTCAGGGCGCCCAGTGCGCTCAGTGCTCTCACCGCCGGCGGCGGTGGACCTGGACGCTGTAGTCCCCACCCGCGGGCTCCCCGCCCCACCCGCCCCAGGAGTCGACGGGCTCCAGGCCGGCGGCGGCGCACCAGCCCGCGAGGTCCTCGGGCGCGACGTGGCGGTCGGCGGCGAACCCCGCGACGAGCAGGCCCCCGGGCACGAGCCACCCCGCGAGCCGGGTCAGGACGTCCCCCTCGGTGCCGGGGGTGAGGTAGACGACGACGTTGCCGGCGAGGACGACGGCGTCCAGGGGCGCGCCGACCTCCTCGGGGGCCACCTCGAGCAGGTCCCCGAGCACCCAGCGCCCGGCGGGGTCGGCCCGGCGCGCCTCCTCGAGCATCGAGGCGTCGAGGTCCACCCCGGTGACGAGGTGCCCGCGCCGGGCGAGCTCGCTCGCCACCCGCCCGGTGCCGCACCCGGCGTCCAGGACGCGGGCCCGCCGGGGCAGCAGCGCGTCGACGGCGGCGGCCTCGCCGTGCACGTCCTCCCCCGCCCCGGCCAGCTCGGCGAACCGCGCCGCGTACTCCGGCCCGCGGGTGCCCCCGGTCTCGGCGAGCCAGCGGTTGGCGGGGAGGGCCTCGGCGCTCGACGGGTCCTCTGCTCGCACACCGGCACTCTGCCAGCGACGTCGCCGGCGCCGCTCCCGGGCGGACGGGCGACGGCACGCCCCCGAGACGTCCTCCGAGGACGAGCGCGGCGACACGCGCGACGGGACGCGGCGATGTCGGGGGTCGGTGCCACGCTCCGCCGCATGACGACCTCCGCGCTGGCGCCGGCCCTCGTGGCGTCGCTGGTCCTCCTGGCGCTCGTCGGCGGCGCGGCGTGGGCCGGGCACCGCGCCGGGGTGCGCCGCGGCGCCCTGGACGGCCGCCGGGACGCCGAGCTCGCCCTGGCGCGCGCCGTCGCGGAGCGCGACGCCGCGCGGGAGCGGGTCGCGGCGGCCGAGGCGGCGCGCGAGGACGAGCACGAGCTGGCGCTGGGCCTGGCCCCCCTCACCAGCAGCCTCGCGCGGGTGGAGCGCACGGTCGGTGCCCTGGAGGCCGAGCGCGCGGCGCAGGTGGGCCGCCTGGAGGCGCAGCTCGAGGGCGTGCGCCGCTCGGGCGAGGCGCTGCGCACCGAGACGACAGCCCTGGCGGGGGCGCTGCGCAGCCCGAGCGCCCGGGGCGCGTGGGGCGAGGTGCAGCTGCGCCGCGTCGTCGAGCACGCCGGCATGCTGGAGCGGGTCGACGTCGAGCGGCAGGTCACGGCCACCCGCCCCGACGGGGAGCGGGTGCGCCCCGACGCCGTCGTCCGGCTGCCGGGCGGCAAGAGCGTCGTCGTCGACGCCAAGGCGCCGCTGGCCGCGTTCCTCGAGGCGGCCCAGGCCGCGCGGGCCGGGGAGGACCCGGGGGCCGCGGCCCGGCGCCAGCACGCCGCCGCGGCCGCCCACGCGAAGGCGCTGCGGGGCCACGTCGACGACCTGGCCGCCAAGCGGTACTGGGAGGCCTTCGAGCCCTCCCCCGAGCTCGTCGTGTGCTTCGTGCCCGGGGAGTCCTTCCTCGCGGCCGCCTGCGAGGCCGACCCCGCCCTGCTGGAGCACGCGATGGGGCGCGGCGTCGTCCTCGCCACCCCGACGACGCTCCTGGCGCTGCTGCGCACGGTGGCCCTGACGTGGCAGCAGGACGCCCTCGCCGGCAGCGCGCGGGCCCTGCTGGAGACCGGTCGCGAGCTGCACCGCCGCCTCGGCGGGCTGGGTCGCGGCGCCAGCGCCCTCGGGCGCTCGCTGCACCGCGCCGTGGAGGACTACAACGGGCTCGTCGGGACGCTGGAGCGCCGCGTCCTGGTCTCGGCGCGGCGCCTGGCGGAGATGGGGCTGGTCGACGACGACATCCCCGAGGTCGAGCCTCTCGTCGACGCCCCGCGGCCGCTCACGGCGCCGGAGCTGCTCACCGACGCGGGCGAGCACCGCCCGGAGCGGCTCGCCCGAGAGGCCTCCGGCGGCGCCCAGGACCGCCGGGCCGGCTGAGCACCGGTGCGAGCCGGTGCCCGCCGTCCCGGTGCTGCCGGGCTCCTGCGCGCTCCCGCCGGGCTCCTCAGTGCTTCGCGGCGGAGGTGGCCTTGAGGTCGGCGCGCAGCTCGCGGGGCAGGGAGAAGAGCAGGTCCTCCGAGGCTGTGCGCACCTCCTCGACGTCGCCGTAGCCGCGCTCGGCGAGCCAGGCGAGCAGGTCGGTCACGAGGATCTCCGGCACCGAGGCGCCGGACGTCACGCCGACGGTGGAGACGCCGTCCAGCCACGACTCGTCCATCTCGCCCTTGTGGTCGACGCGGTAGGAGGCCGCCGCGCCGTGCTGCAGGCCCACCTCGACGAGGCGGACGGAGTTGGAGGAGTTGGCCGACCCGACGACGACCAGCAGGTCGCAGCTCGGGGCGATCTTCTTGACCGCCACCTGGCGGTTCTGCGTGGCGTAGCAGATGTCATCGCTGGGCGGGTCCTGCAGCGTCGGGAAGCGCTCGCGCAGCCGCTCGACCGTCTGCATCGTCTCGTCGACCGACAGCGTCGTCTGGCTCAGCCAGATGACCTTCTCGGGGTCGCGCACGGTGACGGCGTCCACGGACTCGGGGCCGTCGACGAGCTGCACGTGCTGCGGCGCCTCGCCGGCGGTGCCCTCGACCTCCTCGTGGCCCTCGTGGCCGACGAGGAGGATGTCGTAGTCGTCCTTGGCGAAGCGGACGGCCTCCTTGTGCACCTTGGTCACCAGGGGGCACGTGGCGTCGATCGTCTTCAGCTGCCGCTGCGCCGCCGACTCGTGCACGGCGGGCGAGACCCCGTGCGCGGAGAAGATGACGGTGGCGCCCTCGGGGACCTGGTCGGTCTCGTCCACGAAGACGGCGCCCCGCTCGGACAGCGTCGCGACGACGTGCTTGTTGTGGACGATCTCCTTGCGCACGTAGACCGGCGCCCCGTAGTGCTCGAGCGCCTTCTCGACCGCGATGACGGCGCGGTCCACCCCGGCGCAGTAGCCGCGGGGGGCGGCCAGCAGGACCCGCTTGCCCGACCCGCCGGAGCGGGCGCCGCCGGCAGCCGCGTCGGCCACCCCGGCCACGTCGGGCGAGGACGACGCGCCGTGCTCGGCGATCTGCTCCTCGGCGCGGGCGTCCCCGGGCGCGGTGGGCCCGTCCGCCTCGTCGCCGGTCGGCGAGTCGCCGCCGTCCACCGGGCCCGGCTGAGCGGGGGCGGTGCGTGCGGCGGACGGGTCGGGGCGGTGGGCGGGAGTCACGCACCCACAGTACGCAGCGGGCCCCGGGGCGACCCGTCGCGCACCGGCGGTGCCGGCGTCCCTCGCAGGCAGGGCCGCCGCCGGCTCGCCCCGTCGAGGAGCTCCCGGGGCGAGTGGACGGCGGCTCGCCTCTCCGAGGCGCTCCCCGGGGGAGCGGACGGCGGCTCACCCGTGAGCGGTGCGGTCACGCGCCCGGGCCCGCGCAGCCGCTGCGTAGGGTCGCCCGCGTGAGCGAGCAGCCGAGCCGACCGAGCCCGGCGGCACGCCCCGGCGCGGGTGGCGGGGACGGACCCGCGGGCGAGGACCGCCCGCGCCAGCTGCCGGCGACCGCCGCCGCGACGACCGCCGAGCAGCCCTGGCCGGTGCGCCTGCTGTCGGCCAAGATCAGCGACTACGTCGGGCGGATGTCGACCGTCTGGGTCGAGGGCCAGCTGGTGCAGGTGACCCGCCGGCCGGGGCAGGCCACCGCCTTCTGCGTGCTGCGCGACGCCGACGTGGACATGTCCCTGTCCGTGACGACCTCGGTCCGCGTCCTCGACGCCCTCGGGCCCTCCCTCGTCGAGGGCGCCCGGGTCGTCGTCCGGGCGACGCCGGAGTTCTGGGCGCGGCGCGGGAGCCTGCAGATGCGGGCCGACGCCATCCGCCCGGTCGGCGCGGGCGAGCTGCTCGCCCGCGTCGAGGCGCTCAAGCAGGTGCTCGCCGCCGAGGGGCTCTTCGCCCCCGGGCGCAAGAAGCCCCTGCCCTTCCTGCCGCGCGTCGTCGGCCTCGTCTGCGGCCGCGCCAGCGCGGCCGAGCACGACGTCGTCGTGACGGCGCGGGCCCGGTGGCCCGGCGTCCGGTTCGAGGTCCGCGAGGTCGTCGTGCAGGGCGTCGACGCGGTCGCGCAGGTCAGCCGCGCCGTCGCCGAGCTGGACGCGGCCGAGGAGGTCGACGTCCTCGTGGTCGCCCGCGGCGGCGGGTCGCTGGAGGACCTGCTGCCCTTCAGCAACGAGGCCCTGGTGCGAGCCGTGGCGGCGTGCCGCACGCCCGTCGTCAGCGCCATCGGCCACGAGGTGGACTCCCCCCTGCTCGACCTCGTGGCGGACGTGCGGGCGTCCACGCCCACCGACGCCGGTCGGCGCGTCGTGCCCGCCGTGGCCGAGGAGCTCGCCGGCGTCGCGGCGTCCCGCGACCGGCTGAGGCGCGCACTGGGCTCCCGGCTCGAGGCCGAGGCGGCGCAGCTGCGCTCGCTGCGCGCCCGCCCCGCGCTCGCCGAGCCCGGCCGCGGCCTGGCCGAGCGCCGGGAGGCCGTGGGCGCGGCCCGGGCCCGGGCCCGGCGGGCGCTCGCGGGCCGCCTGGAGCGTGAGGTCGCGGAGGTGGCCGGGCTGCGGCGCGCCGTCCGCACGCTCTCGCCGGCGTCGACGCTGGAGCGCGGCTACGCCGTGGTGCAGGACGCGGACGGCCACGTCCTGCGCGACGCCCTGGAGGCCGACCCGGGCGACCAGCTGCGCGTGCGCCTCGCGTCCGGCGAGCTCGTCGTCGGCGTCGAGGCCCAGGTCGACGCCGACGGGCGGGTCCTGGACCCCTTCGCCTGAGGGCCCCTCGGCCGACGGGGCCGCACCTCGCCCCCGCCGCGGGGGCGACGGCCCACCGGCGGGCGCGCCTAGGCTCGCCGCATGGCTGGTGACGACTCCTCCTCGACGCCCGGCGCCGCGGGCGACCTGGGCCCCGCCCCGTCGGCCCTCGGCTACGAGCAGGCCCGCGACGAGCTCGTGCGGGTCGTCGCGGCGCTGGAGGCGGGCGGCGCGCCGCTGGAGCGCTCGCTCGCGCTCTGGGAGCGCGGCGAGGCGCTGGCCACGCGGTGCGAGGAGCACCTCGACGGCGCCCGCCGCCGCCTCGACGAGGTCGTCGCCGAGCGCGGGGACGAGCGCTGAGGTGGACCCCACCGCCCCGGGCGCGACCGCGCTGAAGGAGTGGGGCGCCGTCGGCCGAGCGCTGCTGGCCGGGCGCCAGTGCCTGCTGCTGCGCGGGGGCGGCGTCCACGAGCGCCGGTTCACGGTCGGCGCCCCCCGCTTCCTGCTGTTCCCGACGGTGGCCCACAGCCACGCCGAGGCCGTGCGCCCCGAGCACCGGGACCTGCTCGCCGGCGGCGCGGAGGACTCCACGGACGAGCGCGTGGTCGTGCGCTGCGCGCTGGAGGTGGTCGAGGCCCTGCCCGTGGCGCGCCCCGAGGGCCTGTCCGCGCTCAGCCCGCTGCACGTGTGGACGCAGGAGTCGGTCCGGGGCCGGCTCGACTTCCGCCCGCGCCACCGCCTGACCGCCGTCGTCGTGCGCGCCCGCGCGCTGCCCGAGCCGCAGGTGGTGCCCCGGCGGCCCGAGCACCGCGGGTGCTCGAGCTGGGTGGAGCTGGACCTCGGACCCGAGCTGGCCGCGGCGCCGTCGACCGCCCCCGCGCTGGACGACGACCGCCTGCTCGCCGCGGTGGACGCCGTGCGCGCCGCCGTCGGCTGACGGCGACACCGCCAGGACGCCCGACGGAGACGGGCGGAGGCGGCGCTCCTCAGGCGGGCGGCTCGAGCGCCGCGGGGCTCTGCGCCGCGTCGGCCAGCTCGATGAGCTCGGGGACGTCCGCGGTGCCGAGGACGGCGGTCGTCACGCCGTCCTGCTCGCGGACGAGCGCCCGGAACGGCGGCTCGGAGCGGCGCTGGGGCTCCCGCGAGTAGACGTCCCACTCCTGCCCGCCGACGTCCTGGACGCCCTCGAGCTCACCGCTCCGCGTGACGTCGCGCAGCCAGCGGTCGGTCGCGTCCCCGGCCACCCGCAGCCCCGCGTACTGGTCCGAGGGCGTCACCCAGCCGACGTCCCAGGTGGGCACCCCGTCCGGCCCCGGGTCCAGGCGGGCCGCGTTGGGCGTCCACCCGTCCGGGACCGCCGGGACGGGCACGGGGAAGTCGACGCGCTCGCGGGCACCGGCCGCAGCCCCCGCCACGTCGGTCGGGGGCTGCTCGACCGCGCCGGGGCGCGGCAGGAACAGCAGGACGACGGCGACGCAGCCGATGACGACCGCGAGGGAGATGACCATGTCGCGCGCCGCCTGCCGCGGGCGCGGGCGCCGCGGCGGGGGCTGGGGCGGGCGCTCCCCGGAGGTGCCTCGCGCGCGGTCGGGCGGCGCCCCGACGGGGGACCCGGCGGGAGACCCGGCTGACCGGCCGGGCTCGGGCGCAGGCGTGCTCACGCGCCCATCATCGCCGCTCCTCGGCGAGCGCTCGTGCGGGGTGCCCCCGCTCCGCCGGGCGCGGCGCTCCCGCCCCGGTGACGTGACGCACCCCTCGTCCGGCAGCCGGTCGCGCCAGCCGCCCACCACCCCCCTCGCCGCTACGCTCGCCGCGCCCGGTGGCGCTGCCCGCCGCCGGTCCACCGCGCGACGACGGAGACCACCGATGACGCAGAGCTCCCTGCCCGCCTCGCTGGTCGTCGACCAGCACTCCCCCGACCGGAACCTCGGCCTGGAGCTGGTCCGGGTGACCGAGGCCGCGGCCATGGCCGCCGGCCGGTGGGTGGGCCGCGGCGACAAGGAGAGCGCGGACGGCGCCGCCGTCAACGCCATGCGCCGGTTCATCAGCACGGTGGCCATGCAGGGCACGGTGGTGATCGGCGAGGGCGAGAAGGACGAGGCGCCCATGCTCTTCAACGGCGAGGAGGTCGGCGACGGGACGGGCGCCGAGTGCGACGTCGCGGTCGACCCCGTCGACGGGACCCGGCTGACGGCCCAGGGCATGCCGAACGCCGTGGCCGTGCTCGCCGTCGCCGAGCGCGGGGCCATGTACGACCCCAGCGCGGTCTTCTACATGGACAAGCTGGCGACGGGGCCCGAGGCCGCCGACGTGGTCGACATCCGGCTGCCCGTGAAGGAGAACGTCCGGCTCGTCGCGAAGGCCAAGGGGCTGAGGCCGGAGGACGTCACCGTCGTCGTCCTCGACCGGCCGCGGCACGCCCAGCTGCTCGACGACGTCCGCGAGGCCGGGGCGCGCGCCAAGATCATCACCGACGGCGACGTGGCCGGCGCGATCATGGCGGCGCGGTCCGGGACGGGCATCGACCTCATGCTCGGCATCGGGGGGACGCCGGAGGGCATCATCGCCGCCTGCGCGCTCAAGGCGCTGGGCGGCTCCCTGCAGGGGCGGCTGTGGCCGACCGACGACGACGAGCGCCAGCGCGCCCTCGACGCCGGGCACGACCTGGACCGGGTCCTGGGCACCGACGACCTGGTGCGCGGCGACAACTGCTACTTCGTCGCCACGGGCATCACCGACGGCGAGCTGGTCCGGGGGGTGCGCTACGAGCCCGGCGTCGTGCGCACCCAGAGCCTGGTCATGCGCTCGAAGTCCGGCACCGTCCGCGTCGTCGAGAGCGAGCACAAGGTCGCCAAGCTCCAGGCCTACGCCGCCGACGTCGTCCGCCGGGCCCCCGCGTCGTGAGCGCGGCAGCACCGACGGCGCCCGGGCGCGCCGGGGGCGGGGCCGCGGCCCTGGTGGTCGGCGAGGCCCTCGTGGACGTCGTCCATGCGGGCGGCACCACGCGGGAGCACCCGGGCGGCAGCCCCGCGAACGTCGCGCTCGGCCTCGGCCGGCTGGGGCGGCCCGCGCGGCTGCTGACGCGCCTCGTGGACGACGAGCGCGGCCGCCGCGTGCTCGAGCACCTGCGCGCCTCCGGCGTCGAGCTCGCCGCCCCGCTGCTGCCGGCCGCCGAGGGCGTCCGCACGTCCACGGCGCAGGCGCACGTGGGCGCCGACGGGGGCGCCCGGTACGAGTTCGACCTGGAGTGGTCCCTGCCGGTGGACGTCGTCGACGAGGTGCTCGCCCCGCTGGACGGCCGCCGGCCGCTCGTGGTCGCCACCGGCTCCCTCGGCACGGCCCTGGAGCCCGGCGGCGCCCAGGTGGCCCGGCTGCTCGAGGCGCTGCGCCCCACGACGACCGTCGTGTACGACCCCAACCTCCGGCCGACGATCATCGGCCCCGCGGAGGAGGTGCGCGCCGGCGTCGAGGCGCTCGTCGGCACCGCCGACGTCGTCAAGATGAGCGCCGAGGACGCCGAGTGGCTCTTCCCCGACCGGGCGCCGGAGGAGACGGCCCGCTCGTGGCTGGGCCTCGGCCCGGCCCTCGTGGTCCTCACCCGCGGCGGGGAGGGCTCCCTCGCCCTGTGCGCCGCCGGCGAGGTCGACCAGCCGGGGCTCGCCGTCGACGTCGCCGACACCGTCGGGGCCGGCGACTCCTTCACCGGCGGGCTCGTCGACGCGCTCTGGTCGGCCGACCTGCTGGGCGCGGACCGCCGGGAGGCGCTCGCCCGGGTGGGCACCGAGGTGCTGACCGCCTGCGTCGCCGCCGCCGCGGAGGTGGCCGCCGTCACGGTGTCGCGCCCCGGCGCCGACCCCCCGACCCGCGAGGAGCTCGGTCGCGGCTGACCCGGCCCGCCGGCCGGCGGCGGCGAGCGGGCCGGTCACCCGACCCGCTCGCCGCGGCCCGGCCTCAGGCCGGCGCGCCCTGGCCGACGGCCTCGGCGTGCGCCCGGGAGCGCTCGAGGGCCTGCTGCCGCATCGCCTCGGAGTCGACCTGGATCTCCCGCGCCCTGTCCTCGTCGCGGGTGAGGCTCAGGCCCGACGACGGGTCGAACAGGTGCAGGCTCGCCGGGTCGAACCACAGGCGCGCGCGGTCGCCGTCGCGGACCCGGCTGCGCGCGTCGAGCGTGACCACCATCTGGTGGCGCATGCTCTCCCCGTCCAGCTCCTTGTCGAGCTCGGCGAGCTTGGCGGCCACCCGCTCGTCGGGGCTGAAGGGGACGTAGGCGTACAGCTCGTTGCCCAGCCACTCGGTGACGTCGACGTCGACGTCGAAGGTGACCCCGCGGTCGCGGCGCGGCCCCTCCAGCGTCTCGGAGTCCTCCACGTGCTCCGGTCGCAGGCCCGCGATGAGGAACTCCGCGCCGCGCGCCCGCTCGGCGACGTCCGGGGTGATCTCCACCGCCCCGAAGGGCAGCGACAGGGTCGTCCCCTCCAGCTGCGCGGGCAGGAAGTTCATCGGCGGGGAGCCGATGAACCCGGCGACGAAGAGGTTGACCGGCTCCTCGTAGAGCTCGCGCGGGCTGGCCACCTGCTGCAGCTCGCCCTTGCGCAGCACCGCCACGCGGTCGCCGAGCGTCATGGCCTCCGTCTGGTCGTGGGTGACGTAGACCGTCGTCGTCCCCAGGCGCCGCTGCATGCGGGCGATCTCGGTGCGCATCTGGCCGCGCAGCTTGGCGTCGAGGTTGGACAGCGGCTCGTCGAAGAGGAAGGCGTCCGCCTGGCGCACGATCGCCCTCCCCATCGCCACGCGCTGGCGCTGGCCGCCGGAGAGGTTGGCCGGCTTGCGCTCGAGGTGGTCGCGCAGCTCGAGCAGGTCCGCGGCCTCGTCGACGCGCCGTCGCACCTCGTCGTCGGAGTGCTTGCCCTTGGCCAGGCGCAGGGGGAAGGCGATGTTCTCGAAGACGGACAGGTGCGGGTAGAGGGCGTAGTTCTGGAAGACCATCGCCAGGTTGCGGTCGCGCGGCGCCTTGTCGTTGACCCGCGTCCCGCCGATGCTCAGGTCGCCGTCGGTGATGTCCTCCAGCCCGACGATCATCCGCAGCAGCGTGGACTTCCCGCAGCCAGAGGGGCCGACGAGGATGACGAACTCCCCGTCCTTGATGTCGAGGCTCACGTCGTTGACGGCCGGGAAGCCGTCCCCGTACTTCTTGACGATGCGGTCGAGGGTGATGGCGGCCATGGCGCTCTCCTTCGGTCTGGGCTGGCGGTGCGGGCGTCAGCCCTTGACGGCGCCGTTCGTCAGCCCGGCGACGATCCGCCGCTGGAAGACGAGGACGATGATGACGACGGGGATGGTGACGACGACGGCCGCCGCCGAGGTCGCCCCGGTGGGCTCCTCGAACTGCGAGGCGCCGGTGAAGAAGGCGAGCGCCGCCGGCACCGGGCGCGAGGCGTCCGTCGAGGTGAGCGAGATGCCGAACACGAAGTCGTTCCAGGCGAGGAAGAAGGCGATGATCGCCGTGGTGAAGACGCCCGGCACCGCCAGCGGGACGATGACCTTGGTGAAGGCCTGCCAGGTGGTGGCCCCGTCCACCTGCGCGGCCTGCTCCATGTCCCACGGGATCTCGCGGAAGAAGGCCGACAGCGTCCAGATCGCCAGCGGGAGCGTCACCGCGAGGTAGGGGATGATCAGCCCCGGCCAGGTGTCGTAGAGCCCGATCGTCCGCCAGATGTTGAACAGCGGCGTGACGATCGAGATGACCGGGAAGATGGCCACCGCGAGCGCCGTCGTCAGGAGCAGCTTCTTGCCGGGGAACTGCAGGCGCGAGACGGCGTAGGCCGTCAGCGTCGCCAGGACCACCGCGATCAGCGTGGCGATGAGCGCGATGCCGATGGAGTTGCGCAGGGCCGGCAGGAAGAGGTCCGAGGCGTCCCCGGTCAGGATGAGCTGGTAGTTGCTCCACGTCACCTCCGAGGGCCAGAACCGGTTCTCCGTGAGGCCGGCGTTGCTCTTCAGGCTCAGCGACAGGATCCAGACCACGGGGAAGAGCGCGTAGACGACGATGGCCAGCCCGGCCACCCACCACAGCACCTTCTCGCCGGTCGACATGCGGACACCCACGGTCAGTCACCCCTCTGCCGGGACAGGTCGACCTTGAACACCTTGACGAAGGTCACGGCGATGAGCACCACCAGCAGGAACAGGAGCACGGAGATGGCCGAGCCGAGCCCGACCTCCTGCCGCTGGATGGTCTGCCGGTAGGCCAGGAAGGCCAGCGTCTCGGTGCCGTTCGTGCCGGCCGTCATGATGAAGACGTTGTCGAAGATGCGCACCGCGTCGAGGGTCCGGAACAGCAGCGCCACCATGATGGCGGCCTTCATGTTCGGGATGGTGACCCTGCGCAGGCGCTCCCAGAACGTCGCGCCGTCGACGCGCGCCGCCTCCTGCAGGTCCTCGGGGACCTGCGCCAGGCCCGCGAGCAGCAGCAGGGAGATGAACGGCGTCGTCTTCCAGATCTCCGAGAGCATGATGACGACGAGGGAGCTGCCGCGGCTGGCGAACCAGTTGAAGTCGTCCTCGACGAAGGGCAGCCACTGGTTGACGAAGCCGCCGTTGAGGTCGAACGCGTAGAACCACGCGAAGGCGGAGACGACGGTGATGACCGCGTACGGGATGAGGATCGCGGTGCGGAGCACCGGTCGCAGCGTCTTCAGCGCCCGGTGCATGACCATCGCGAGGGCGAAGCCGATGACCAGCTCGACCGCCACGGTGATGACCGTGATGAGGGCCGTCGTGGAGAAGGCGCGCCACCACAGCGGGTCGCCGAGGATGGTGACGTAGTTCTGCAGCCCGACGAACGTCCGGTCGTCCGGCGCCGTGAGCCGGTAGCTGAAGAGGGAGTCGTACGCGGCCAGCACCATCGGGTAGGCGACGACGCCCAGCATCACGAGGAAGGCCGGGGCGACGAGGATCCACCCGAGGTTGCGCTCGCCCCTCGCGCGGTCGCTCAGGGCCTTCTTCCCCGCCCGGCGGGGCCGGCGGTCGCCGGTGCCCTCCGGGCGGGGGTCGACGGCCGCCCGCTCCTCCCGCGTCGCGCTCACAGCAGGGCCTCCCCGCGCAGCACCTCGGTGATGAGCTCGGTCGAGGTCTCCGGCGTCGTCTCGGGGTCAGCGGACTGCGGGCGCCAGGTGCGCTGGATGCCGGTCGAGACGACGTCGTAGAACGGCGTCTGCGGCCGGGGCGCGGCCAGCTGCGTCGACTCCTGGATGGTGGGCGCCATCGGGTAGTCCTCCAGCAGGCTCTCGTCGTCGAAGGCCGCGGCGTTCGAGGGCGGGTTGCCGTTCGTGAGGAAGTAGTAGGTCTGGTTCTCCACGGAGGCGATGCACTGCGCGGCCTCGTAGGCGAGGTCGGGGTCGTCCGCGAAGGCGCCCACGCCGAGGTTGACGCCCCCGTACGGCGTCGCGGGCTCGAGGTCCGGGTCCACGCGCGGGTACAGCGTCCACCCGTAGTCGTCGACCACCGACTGGTCCAGGCCCCCGCCCTCGACGAGCGTCTGGCCGCGCGCCCAGACGTACGGCCAGTTGACCATGAAGCCGCCGGCGTCGGACTCGAAGAGCGCGGCCGAGGCGTCCTCGTCGGCGGTGGACAGCTGCGGGCCCCCGATGCCGGCGTCGGCGATCCGCTGCATGATCGCGGCGGCCTCCCGGCCCTCCGGGCTGGCGAGCTCCACGTCGATCTCGCTGGCCGGGGCCTCGGGGTTCGCGAGGACCTCGCCGCCCTGGGAGACCACGAGGGCGTTGACCCAGACGGTCATCGACTCCGCGGCCCGTCCCTGCACGGCGAGCGTGGTGCCGGTCTGCTCGGCGGCGTCGATGAGCTGGTCCCAGGTCACGGGGCGGCTCATGTCGAGCCCGGCCTCCTCGGCGACCGACTTCCGGTACCAGAGGAGCTGGGTGTTGGCCCAGAACGGCACCGTGACGAGCTCGCCGCCGTACGTCGCCCCCTGCAGGGCGCCGTCGAGGACCCCCTCCGTGACCGCCTCCTCCACCTCGGGCGGGATCGGGGCGAAGAAGCCGGCCTCGCTGAACTCGGGGATGAAGGGCGGGTCGAGGCTCATGAGGTCCACGGCCGAGTCCCCGGCGACGAGCCGGCGGACCAGCTGCTCGCGCTGCCCCTGAGGGGTGCTGGGGAGGATCTGCACGTCGAGCACGTAGCGGTCGGCGTTCTCCTCGCTGCAGCGGCGCGCGATCTCCTGCTGCCCGCCCGAGTCCGGGTTGATGTACCAGTTGAGGACGGGCACCCCGGCCTCGGTGGTCTCGCCGCCCTCGGAGCCGCAGGACGCGAGCAGCGTCCCGGACAGCAGCGCGGCGAGCGAGGCCGCGGCGACGCGGCTCGACCTCCTCCGGCACGGTGGTGGTGCGGGCGCGCGTGGGTGCACGGCGGGCTCCTTCGTCGTCGAAGCGAGGCTCGGGCGCTCACTCTGGACCTCCTCCCCCGGCGCGGCAAGGCCTCGCCGCGCCCGGGACCCCGCCCGGTCGGCGCCTCCGCGCGGCGCGGCTGCGCGCCGCCCGGCGCGCACGGCACCATGTCGGCCATGACGGACACCCCCACGACCAGCAGCGGTGCGCCCGAGGGCTCCTCCTCCGAGTTCCGGGTCGAGCACGACACGATGGGCGAGGTCCTCGTCCCCGCCGCCGCGCTCTACCGCGCCCAGACCCAGCGGGCGGTGGAGAACTTCCCCCTCAGCGGGACGACGCTCTCGCGCACCCACGTCGAGGCGCTGGCGCGCATCAAGAAGGCCGCCGCCCTGGCCAACGCCGAGCTCGGCGTGCTGGACCGCGACGTCGCCGACGCGATCGCCTCGGCGGCCGACGAGGTCGCCTCCGGCGCCCACGACGACCAGTTCCCCGTCGACGTCTTCCAGACCGGCTCCGGGACGTCGTCGAACATGAACACCAACGAGGTGCTGGCGACGCTGGCGACCCGGCGCCTCGGGCGCGACGTCCACCCGAACGACCACGTCAACGCCTCGCAGTCCTCCAACGACGTCTTCCCCACCTCGGTGCACGTGGCCGCCACGACCGGTGTCGTGCACCAGCTCCTGCCGGCGCTCGAGCACCTCGAGGCCGCGCTGCGGCGCAAGGCCGAGCTGTGGGCCGGTGTCGTCAAGGCCGGGCGCACCCACCTCATGGACGCCACGCCGGTCACGCTCGGCCAGGAGTTCGGCGGCTACGCCCAGCAGGTCCGCTACGGCGCCGATCGCGTGCGGGCCGCCCTGCCCCGCACCGCGGAGGTCCCCCTCGGCGGCACGGCCACGGGCACGGGCATCAACACCCCGGCCGGGTTCCCGCAGCGCGTCATCGAGCTGCTCGCGCAGGACACCGGGCTGCCGGTCACCGAGGCCCCCGACCACTTCGAGGCGCAGGGCGCGCGCGACGGCCTCGTCGAGCTCTCCGGCGCGCTGCGCTCGGTCGCCGTGAGCCTCACGAAGATCTGCAACGACCTGCGCTGGATGGGCTCCGGCCCCAACACCGGCCTGGGCGAGCTGCGCATCCCCGACCTGCAGCCGGGCAGCTCGATCATGCCGGGCAAGGTGAACCCGGTCGTCCCGGAGGCCGTGCTCATGGTGTGCGCGCAGGTCGTCGGCAACGACGCCGCCACAGCGTGGGCGGGGGCCAGCGGCTCCTTCGAGCTGAACGTCGGCATCCCCGTGATGGCGCGCAACGTGCTGGAGTCGATCACGCTGCTGGCCAACGGGTCCCGCCTGCTCGCCGACAGGACGGTGGAGGGCCTGGAGGCCGACGAGGAGCGGGCTCGCGCGCTGGCCGAGTCCTCGCCGTCCATCGTCACCCCGCTCAACCGGGTCATCGGCTACGAGGCGGCCGCGAAGGTCGCCAAGCACGCTGTCGCGCACAGCGTCACGGTGCGCGAGGCCGTCGTCGCCCTCGGCTTCGTGGAGCGCGGCGAGCTCACCGAGGACCAGCTGGACAGCGCCCTCGACGTCCTGGCGATGACGCGCCCGCCCCAGCGCTGACGCCGCTCGGCCCAGCGCTGACGCCGCTCGGCCGCACGACGGAGCCCGCCACCCCCGACCCGGGGTGGCGGGCTCCGTCGCGTGCTCCCCGGGTCAGCTGTCCCGCACGTCGTCGCCATCGTGCCGCGACGGACCGCGCGTCGACGGCGAAGTGCCGACGAGGTGCGCGCGAGAGCCGTCCCCGACGGCGAAGTGCCGACGAGGTGCGCGCGAGAGCCGTCCCCGACGGCGAAGTGCCGACGAGGTGCGGGCGAGGGATGCGGGTGCGGGCTCCGCGCTGGAGCGGGCTCAGTACCAGTCGTTCGCCTGGCTGTGGCTCCAGGCCCCGCAGGGGGTGCCGTAGACGTCCTCGATGTAGCCGAGGCCCCAGCGGATCTGGGTGGCGGGGTTGGTCTCCCAGTCGGCGCCGGCGCTGGCCATCTTGTCCCCCGGCAGGGACTGGGGGATGCCGTAGGCGCTGGAGGTGGGGTTGTCGGCGTCCCACTGCCACCCGCTCTCCTTGGTCCACAGCGAGTCGAGGCAGGACATCTGCTCCGAGCTCCAGCCGCGGTCGGCGACCATGGCCGCGGCGACGGAGCGGGGGTCGCGCTGGGCGCTGCGGCTGACCGCCTCGGCCTCCGCCGCGCGCTCGGCCTGCGCCTCCTCCGCAGCCCGAGCCGCGGCCTCCTCGTCGGCGCGGCGCTGGGCCTCCTCCGCGGCGGCGCGCTCGGCGGCCTCCCGCTCGGCGACCAGCCGAGCGGCCTCGGCAGCCCGCTCGGCCCGGACCTGCTCGTGGTGGGCGCTCGCCCGGGCCCGCTCGGAGCGCAGGTCGGCCGTGGTGTCCGAGGGCAGGTCCGCCGCGTCCACGGGGACCGGCTCCGCCGCCCGGACGAGCGCGGTTGTCGACCCGCCCGCGCTCACCGCCGGGCTCGACGCCGTCACGGCGCCCGTGGCCGCCGCGACGACGCCGGCGCTCAGCAGGACGGCGGTCGCCACCCGCCCGGTGCGGCCCGGCAGCACCCCGCGGGTGCGGCCCACCGCGTGCGCCGCGGCGTGGCGTGCGCGGGAGGAGGTCGGTCGGTGGCGTCGCTGCCCCGGTGCGGTGTCGGTCTGGCGGTGACGTCCCACGGGCTGAGCTGCTCTCCCTCGGAGGCGCCCTGGTGGCGCCGCGGAGGCCACCGTGCATCACGAAACGGTCACGGGTCAAAACGCGGTGCGTGCGCACGCGCCCTCTGCGCCGTCGGCGGAGCCACGCAGCGTGAGCAGAAGCCGCTGCGAGCGAGCCACGTCGACGCCGGCCACGTCGCGGCATCCCTCGCGTGCTGACCCTCCGTGACCTCCCGGGAAGGCGCGGAACTGCAGCCGACGAGACCGCGACCGGCCCTCCAGCGCCTGGACGACGGCGTCGCGGCGGCCGACGCGCAGGTCGCGCGGGGCGACGTCGTGGGTCCGCACCGCACGGCCGCCCCTCCCGGTCCCGGGAGGGCGCGGCGAGCAGGACGCCGCGCTCGAGCGGCTGGGGGACGGCGAGGTGGCGGGAGGGCGTCAGGAGCCGTAGCGGCGCTCGCGGGCGGCGTAGGCCCGCAGGGCGCGGAGCAGGTCCACGCGGCGGAAGTCCGGCCACAGCGCCTCGCAGAAGTAGAACTCGCTGTGCGCGCTCTGCCAGAGCAGGAAGCCGGAGAGCCGCTGCTCGCCCGAGGTGCGGATGACGAGGTCCGGGTCCGGCTGGCCCTTGGTGTAGAGGTGCTCGGCGATGGAGTCGACCGTGACGTCGTCCACGAGCTCCTCGAGCGTGCGCCCGGCGGCCGCGCCCTCGTGGAGCAGGGAGCGCACGGCGTCGGCGATCTCCTGGCGGCCGCCATAGCCGATGGCGACGTTGACGTGCAGGCCGCCCTCGTCGCGCGTGGTCGCCGCGGCGGCCGCCAGCCGCTCCGCGCTGCCCGGCGGGAGGAGGTGCAGGGCTCCGATGGGGTGCACGCGCCAGCGTCCCGTGCCGACGAGGCCCAGCACGGCGTCCTCGATGATGCCGAGGAGCTCGGCGACCTCGTCGGGGTCCCGGCGCAGGTTGTCGGTCGAGAGCAGGTAGAGGGTGACGACGCCCACGCCGGCGTCCTCGCACCAGCCGAGGAAGTCGATGATCTTGTCGGCCCCGCGGCGGTGTCCCGCGTGCGCCGCCAGCCCGGACTGCCGCGCCCACCGCCGGTTGCCGTCGAGGATCACGCCGACGTGGTGGGGGGTCTCGGGGCTGCGGCCGACAGCGGTGACCAGCCGCCGCTCGTAGGCCCGGTACAGGAGGTCGCGCAGGGCCACGGCGGGCACGCTACTCCTCACCGGCTGTGACGACGGACGCGCACCACTCCCTCACCCGGCCACCCCGCCCGGCCCCTCCACCCGGCTCCTCGCCCCAGACCTCCGCGCCGGGGCGCCGATCGGCGCCGGGCCCGCCCGCCGCCCGCCGCCCGCCGCTCGCGCGGCGACGGCGTCCCCGTCACGTCTACGCTCGACGGGTCGTCTCCTCGGAGCACGACGGGCGCCCGCGCCGGTGCGGCGGGGGCTCCAGCAGACGGGCTCAGGAGGACGACGTGGACGAGGCGCGCTCAGGCAGGACGCGGACGGGCTCCTCGGTGGCGCCCGGGAGCGAGGACGTGCGGTCGGCGGACCCGTCTACCCGCGGCGAGGGGCCCGGCGACGTCGACCACGACGGCGAGCGGACCGGCGGCGGCGTCCGGGTGGTCAAGCCCCTCCTGCGCGGATGGCTGCACCTGGGGATGTTCCCGCTCGTGCTGGCCGCCGGCGTCGTGGGGGTGGCGCTGGCGCCGACCACCGCGAGCCGGTGGGCGATGGCGGTCTTCGGCCTGACGGCCGCGATGCTCTTCGGCATCAGCGCGCTCTACCACCGGGGCTCGTGGTCGCCCCGCGCGCAGGGCGTGCTCAAGCGGTTCGACCACTCGAACATCTTCCTGATCATCGCGGGCACGTACACGCCCTTCGCCGTGCTGCTCCTGGAGCCCGGCCCCCAGCGCCTGCTGCTGCTCGTGGCGTGGCTGTCCGCGCTCGCCGGCATCGCCTTCCGGATCTTCTGGGTCGGGGCCCCGCGCTGGCTGTACGTGCCGGCGTACCTGGCCATGGGCTGGGTGGCCGTGGCCTTCCTGCCCCAGTTCCTCGAGGGCGGCGGCACGGCGGTGCTCGTGCTCATCGCCGTCGGCGGCCTGCTGTACACCGCCGGGGCCGTGGTCTACGGCCTCAAGCGCCCGGACCCGAGCCCGCGCTACTTCGGCTTCCACGAGATCTTCCACGCCCTGACCGTCGTGGCCTTCACCTGCCACTACGTCGCCGTCTCCCTCGCCCTGCACAGCGGGCAGCTGCCGGGGGCCTGACCCCTCCGGCGGCGACCGGCGCCGGGGCCCGCCGGTCGCGGGCCCCGGCGGGCCGGCGCCTCAGCGGCGGGCGCCGACGGCCGCCGCGAGCACCTCCTCGTCGGTGGTGGGCGCGTCGCAGACGTGCCCGTGGCACACGTAGGCGGTGGCCCGGCCGTCCACGAGGCCCCGGCCGCGCAGCAGCGGCGGCTGGTCGGCACCCGGGCGCCCCCGGCTGACCACGAGCCCGGGAGCGGTGCCCGCCAGCGCGGTCCGGTGCATCGCGTCCGCCGCCGCCCGCCCCCTCGGGTCGTCGGCGGCCCCGGTGCCGACGACCGCGACCTCGCGCGGCCCGTCCAGGAGCGCCTCCGCCACGGCCAGCCCCCAACCCGCGAACCGCGGCGCGGTGCGCGCGAGCGCCCCGGCCGGCGCGAGAGCGCGCTCGGCCGCCGCCCGCAGCTGCTCCGACCCGGTCAGCGCGGAGACCGACAGGAGCGCGCCCGCCGCGGCGCTCGTGCCGGAGGGCGCGGCGCCGTCGGTGGGGTCGGCGGCGCGGCCGAGGCGCGCGAGGACCTCGTCGTCGGAGGACGCCGGCACGTCCGCCAGCCCACCGCCCTCGTCCACGTGCTCGGCGAGCACCTCGGCGCACAGCGCCTCGGCGGTCTCGGCCCACGCGGGGTCGCCCGTGGCGGCGTGCAGCGCGAGCAGCCCCTCGGCGAGGTCGCCGAGGTCCTCGAGCACCGCGTAGGAGGGCCCCGCGCGGCCGTCGCGGGACGTGCGCCGCCAGCGGCCGTCGTCGTCGAGGTGCACGGCCAGCAGCAGGTCCGCGCACCGCACGGCCGCGGCGAGCAGGTCGGGCCGCTCGAGCAGGACGCCGGCCTCCGCGAGCGCCGCCAGGGCGAGGCCGTTCCACGCGAGCACGACCTTGTCGTCGCGGCCGGGCTGGGGCCGCTGCGCCCGGGCGGCGCGCAGGCGCCCCCGGACGTCGGTCCAGCGCGCCGCCTCGCCGGCGTCGCGCCAGACGTCGCGGGTGAGCTGCGCCGTCGAGGAGCCGTGCTCGAACGTCCCCGCCTCGGTGACGCCCAGCAGCTCGGCGGCCCACGCGCCGTCGTCGGGCCCGAGCACCTCGGTGAGCTGCGCCGGCGTCCACACGGAGGTGGCGCCCTCGACGCCGCGCCCCTGGACCTCGGTGTCGGCGTCCAGGGAGGACGCGAGGCCGCCCTCGGGCGTGCGCAGCGCGGCGAGCACCCAGTCGCAGGTCTCCTCCGCGACGCGGGCGCCGGTCGCCTCGCCCGTCAGGCGCCACCAGTGCAGGTAGGCCCGGGCGAGCTGGGCGTTGTCGTAGAGCATCTTCTCGAAGTGGGGCACCACCCACGCGGCGTCGGTCGCGTAGCGCGCGAAGCCCCCGGCGACCTGGTCGTAGGTGCCGGAGCGGGCCATCGCCGCGAGCGTGCGGCTCGCCAGACCGAGGGCGTCCTGGGCCGTCGGCGCGTCCGTCGCGGCGTGGCGCAGCAGCCACAGGCACACCGCCGACGGCGGGAACTTGGGTGCTGCGCCCAGACCGCCGTGCACCTCGTCCTCCTCGGCGAGCAGCGCCCGGACCGCGCCCGGGAGCGCGTCCGCGTCGGGCGGCCCCCCGTCGCCGGCGGGGCCGACGGCGGCCGAGGCGCGCTCGGCCAGGGCCGCGGTGATGCGGGCGCTCTGCCCGACGACCTCCTCGCGGCGCGTCGTCCACGCCTCGCTCACCGCGGTGAGCAGCTGGCGGAAGCTCGGCCGCTGCGGGTGCGGCACGGGCGGGTAGTAGGTGCCGGCGTGGAAGGGCTCGCCGTCCGGGGTGCACAGGACGGTCATCGGCCAGCCGCCCTGGCCCGTCAGCGCCGTCGTGGCGCGCATGAGCGCGGCGTCGACGTCGGGGCGCTCCTCGCGGTCGACCTTCACGGCGACGAAGCCCTCGTCCAGCTGCCGCGCGACGTCGGCGTCCTCGAACGACTCGTGCGCCATCACGTGGCACCAGTGGCAGGCCGCGTACCCGACCGAGACGAGCACCGGGACGTCGCGCCGGCGCGCCTCGGCGAAGGCCTGCGGCCCCCACTCCCACCAGTCGACGGAGTTGTCCGCGTGCTGCAGGAGGTAGGGGCTGGTCGAGGCCGCGAGGCGGTTCGGCATGGGGTCATGGTGCCGCCGGCGGCGCCCGGGCGCGGTCCGGGCCGCACGCCGCCCCTGCGCCCTCATCACCCGATCGGGTGACGCCGCGCGGACGGGCGACGGCGGGGCCCCGCCGTGCCGATGCTGCGACTGCGCCGCCGCGGGGTCGCGCAGGAGGAGGCGACGTGTCCGCAGCGGTGCACGAGGCGGGCCCAGGGCCCTTCGCCGACCACGAGGCCCTCCTCGCCTCGGCGTCGCGGGCACCGGCGGGTGCGGCGGCGGACGCGTCCACCTGGTGGGTGCTGCGCGTGGTCCTGCCGGCGCTGCTCACCGCCGCGGTGGTCGCCGACGCCGTCATCTGGACCGAGGTGTCCGCGCCGTGCTCCCCGGCGGACCCGTGCACGTGGCCCGGGCCGGTCGCCGTGCTGGAGGGGCTCCTCCTGGCCTCGACGGCGCTCGCCTGGGTCGTCCCCGTCGTCGGCCTGCCGCTCGCCGCGGCCTCCGGCGCCGCCTACGCCCTGGTCTCCTACGAGGTCGGCGACCCGCTGCTGCTGGTGCTGCTGGCCCCCGCCGTGCAGGTCGCCGCGGGGCTCGCCGGCGCGGTCCTGGCCGTCCGCTCGCGGGCCGCGCGGCGCGGGCTCGGGGCAGCCCTCCCGACGAGGGCCGCCACGGGCGTCCTGCCGGTGCGCGGACGCGAGGTGCTCGCCGTCCGCGGGCTCGTGGTCACCGACCTGCTGGCGGTCGCGGCCCTTCTCGCCGCCGTCGCCCTCGGCGGCTGGTGGACCGCCCAGCAGGCGCGCCTCGCGGAGCACCTCGCCGTGGCGGAGCCCGCCGTCGTCGAGGTCGTGGCCGTCGACGACTGGGACTGGCTGGTCGAGGTCGAGCTCCCCGGGGGGCAGACCGTCGTCCTCGACGACACCTACGAGCCCCTCGACCACTCCCCCGGCGACCGCCTGCCCGCCCTCGTCGACCTGAGCGGGCCCGAGCCCTGGGTGAGCCTGGACGGCGAGCCGGAGGAGGAGAGCGGCTGGCTGCTCCTGGCCGCGGCCGCCCTGGCGCTCGGGCTCCCCCTCGCGGCGTCGCGGGCCCGGGTGCTGCGACGGCGACGTGCGCTGCTGCGCGACGGCGGCCGGCTGTGGCGCACCACGTCCGTGCCCGCCGAGAGCGGCGCCGCCGTCCTCCTCCCGGAGCTGGGGCTGCGCCTGCCCGTCGCGCGGACCACCCCGGTGGACGAGGTGCTCGACGGCGTGGGCCTCGCCCGGCACGGCGCCTGGGCCGACACGCGGCTCCGGGAGGCGGTCGCCCCCGACGAGGACGACGACCCGCTCGGCGCGGCCGAGCAGAGGGGCTTCGCGGCCGCGTGGCGCGGCGACGCGGACCCCGACCTCCTCGACGACGAGGCCGCCGACGACCTCGAGGCGGCCGAGCCCACCGTCCTGGTCGGCGACCCGCACCTGGGCGGGGTGGCGCTCGCCGTCACGGCGGACCTCGTGCTCGTGCCGTGCGGCGCCCTCGCACCGATGTCCCCCTCCGACCGGGAGTGGGCCGAGGGGTTCGCCGCCTCCCCCGACGGCGCGGTCCTCGCCGACGGCGAGGGGCTCGACCGGCACGGCCTCCCGGGTCGCCCCGTCGCCCCGCTGCCCGGCAGCGGTCCGCTGCTCACCGCGGCGGGGCCCCTCGACCGCCTCGACCTGTCGCTCCCCCGCCGCCGGCGCCTCCTGGCCCTGTCCCTGCTGCTGGTGCCCGTGGCGGTCTGGCTCGCCCTGGACCCGCTGGTGGAGGAGGGCGGCGCGGGCGTCCTCGACGTCCTGTGGCCCTTCCTCGCCCTCGGCGTGCCGGCCCTGGGCGGCCTGGCGGCCTCCCGCGCCCGGGTGCGCTGCGAGCAGGAGGGCGTGCTCGTGCGGGACGCCGGGCTCGTGCGGCGCCTGGCCTGGTCCGACGTCGTCGGCGCCCGGGTCGTGGACGGGGAGGTCGTCCTGGCCCTCGGCGTCGACGCCGACGGGGACCTCGAGGCCGTCGGCGGCCGACCGCCCGCGGGCCTCGGGGCGGCCCGCGCCGCGGGCCTCGCCGAGCGCTGGCGACGTGACGCCCGAGATGCTCCCGCCGGCCCCGGGCTGCGCCCCGACCCCGTGGTCGCCCTCGCGGCGGTCGTGCACGTCGCGCTCGCCGCCGCCGTCCTCGCCCACCACCTCGCCGGGTGACGGCGGCTCCGGGCGGCGCTCGGGACGCCCACCACCGGGAGGCGTCCTCGGCGCGTCGCGGCTCCGGTCGCGCGCACGGGCACCAGGGGTCGTAGCGTCTCCCCCGTCGGACCCGGACGGCCCTTCCGGTCGCCGGGTCGTGCGGGCTCCCGCAGGCCGGGGTCCGTCCCGCCCACCCAGACGTGCTGGAGGTGCTCGTGGCAGAGGCGCTGAGTGCGAGCGCGCGCCCGCCCGCCGGCTTCGCCGAGGTCACCACCTGGGACCTGGCCACGTCCGACGACCTGGCCCGCATCCGCCGCTCGCTGCACTCCGAGCTCCTGCAGCGCGGAGAGGTCGAGTCCCCGGGCCTGGCCGACCTCAAGGACCGCGTCGTCCTGGTGGTCAGCGAGCTCGCGACGAACGCGCTGCGGCACGGCGCGCCCCCGAGCACCGTCCGGCTCCTCGTCGACGACGCCCGGGCCTTCGTCGTCGACGTGACCGACGCGGCCGCGGACACCTCCCCCGAGCTCGCCGTGGCGCGGGCGCTCGGCGAGGGCGGCTTCGGCATGCACCTCACGTCCCGCCTCGCCGACGGCGTCGGCTGGTACGCCGACACCGGCGTCAAGCACGTCTGGGCGCGCTTCGCCCTCGACGGCCCCGACACCGACGCCCGCGCGGCCGCGGCGGTCCCGGTCCTCTGACCTCCGCTCGACGACGTCGGGCGGTGCCCGCACGTCTGAGCCGGCCGACCCGACCGTCGCGGCAGCGCGCGGGGCTGCTCAGGCGTCCGCGACGCGGGCCCGCTCCTCGGCCGGCGAGCGCCGGCCGAAGACGAGGACGCCGACCCCCACGGACACGACGAGCAGCACGGACATGAAGACCAGCAGCGGGACCGGGCCGAACTGGAAGATCAGCGGCAGCGCCGCCGCGGTGACCAGCCCGCCGCCGAAGAACGGCTCGAAGGCCAGCTGCTTGTAGCCGAAGGCCTCCATCGCGGGGGTCGCCGCGTGGGGGTCGGCCACCCGGATCAGGATCAGCCCGGTGGCCGTGACCCCCAGGGACTGCCCGAGGTCGCCGATGCCGCGCTCGAACCAGAAGCGCGGGATCATCCGGCGCGCCAGGAACGCGAAGACCCCGATGTTCCAGGCGAGCCCCGCGACGGCCAGCACCAGGAACGTCACCCAGCTGCTCGCGATCGCCTGGAGGGACAGCGTGGCCAGGGCGCTGACGATCAGCAGGTCCAGCGCGATGCCCTGGATGCGCAGCATCATCTGCCGGTCCACGATGCCGGTGGTGTCGAACCGGTCGACCAGCTTCTGCACCGCGACACCGCCGATCATCGCCAGCGGGAACAGCGGCACGAACGCGAAGATCTCCACGGTGTCGGCCCAGAGCGCGCGCTCCAGCGCCTGCAGCCCCTCCAGCAGGGCGAGCCCGAGCAGGATCGCCACGGCGACGACCGCGAAGTGGATGGCGAGCGGCTCGACCGAGGCGGTGCGCACCGTCAGCATCGCGGCCGGCTCCTGCTCGTCCTTCTCGTAGAGCCCGCGCTGCTCGGCCAGCGAGGTCTTCGCGTCGCTCTCCAGCACCTCGGCGCGCCCCGTGCGCACCCCCCAGTTGACCAGCGCGATGCCGACGACGACGCCGGAGACGACGCCCACCGTGGCCAGGGCGAGCGCCAGGTCCTGCCCCTCGGGGAAGCCGAGCTCGGCGAAGGTGTCGCCCAGCCCGGCCGCGGTGCCGTGCCCGCCCTCGAAGCCCACCTCGATCAGCGCCCCGACCATGGGGTCCTGCCCCAGGAAGGGGACGAGGACGAGGACGGCGAGCAGCAGGCCGATGACGTACTGGCCGGAGGCCATCGTCACCCCGAGGGCGAGCTGCGGGCCCGCCAGCTCGGCGGCGGTGCGCACCTTCGGGATCCGCTCGCCGAGGAACAGCGTCGCGAACACCACCGAGATGAGCAGGCCGGGCAGCGACGACCAGACCTCGAGGAACTCCGCCGGCCACAGACCGCCGGTCAGCGGGGCGTCCGGCCCGCCGATCGCCTCGGCGATCGAGCCGACGACCTCCGGGCCGACCAGCAGGGCGAGGAAGCCGCCGATGATCGAGCTGGGGAGGAAGAGCTTCTGGGCCGTCCGCGACCTGATGCGGACGAGCTTGGCGACCAGGAGCACGACGCCGAGCACCAGTAGGCTGAGCCCGACGACGTCGGGGGACATGGCGCCTCCCTCGCGAGGACCGGGCCGGGGACCGGCTGCGCCGGGTGGTCCCGGCGGGTGCGCACACCCTGGCCCCCGCGCGGGCCCGCCGACAACCCTTCCCGGGGGATCCGCGACATCCCGTCGGCGCCGTCAGGCGGCGGGCAGCCCCGCCATCCGCAGGCGCACCGCGCGCGCCTGCGCCGCCGCCTCGTCCAGGACGGCCAGCCGCTCGTCACCGGCCGGCAGGCCCGCCCGGTCCGTGCCGGTGGCCCACGCCAGGAGCTGGTCGGCCAGCGCCGGGTTGAGCGCGAGCACGGGGCCGTGCAGGTAGGTGCCCACCACGCGGCCGGCCACGACGCCGTCGACCGACGCCTCGCCCACGCCGTTGCCGGTCCCGCGCAGGACCCGCCCCAGCGGGACGGCGCCGTCGTCCAGCGCCGTGCGGCCCCCGTGGTTCTCGAAGCCGAGCAGGGGCGGCAGGCCCAGGCTCGGGTCGGCCTCGGCGACGACCTCCCCCACCGCGCGGCGCTCGGCGGGCAGCGGCTCCACCGTCCGGCACGGCAGGAGCGAGAGCCCCGGCACCGAGCCGTCGACGTCGCGGAAGGCGCTGCCGAGGATCTGCATGCCGGCGCAGACGGCGAGGACGGCGCCGCCCGCCTCGACGGCGCGGGCCATCCGGTCCTCCTGCGCGAGCAGGCGGGCGACGTGCCGCTGGGGCCCGTCCTCCCCTCCGCCGAGCAGGTAGACGTCGGCCGCCGGCAGCGCCTCGCTGCCCACGACCTCGACGACCTCCGCCGCCAGGCCGCGGGCGCGGGCGCGGGCCGCGAGGACCGCCGCGTTGCCGCCGTCGCCGTAGGTGCCGAGCAGCTCGGGGTAGAGCACGGCGACGCGCACGGCCGACGGCCCGCCGCTGCCCGTGCTGCCGGACATCGGGCTGCCGGTCATCGGGCTGCCGGTCGTCGTGCTGCCGGTCATCGGGCCCCCTCCTGCGCCGCGAGGACGCGCAGCTGCTGGAACGCCGTGTAGTTGCCGACCACGTCGACCTCCTCCGCCGGGGGCCCCCCGGGCTCCGGGCCGCTGCCGGGCGCACCCAGCGCGCGGGCGGCGCGCAGCGCCTCCCGCAGCCCGGGCACGCGCTGGTGCTCCACCCCCGCCACGGCCAGGCGCAGGGACAGGTCCGCCGCGCGCTCGCCGGCGACGACGACGCGCCGGCCCACCAGCCGCTCGAAGGGGACGTCGTAGATCCAGGACGTGTCGCGCCCGTCCGCCCCCTGGGCGTTGATCGCGAGCAGGAGCGGGCGGTCGCTGGCGCCCATGACGTCGAAGTTCTCCACCCAGCCGGCCGGGTTCTTCGCCAGCAGGAGCCAGAAGCGCACGCCCTCAGCCCGCAGCCAGGCGTAGCGGCCCGCGACGTCGCCGACGTCCACCATGGCCGCCAGGGCGCTGCCGAGGTCGAGCCCGAGCTCTCGCGCCGCGGCGGCCGCCATGACCGCGTTGCGCCGGTTGGCCTGCCCCGGCAGCGCGAGGCGCACCGGGTGCCCCGCGGCGGTCCGCTGCTGCTCGCCCGCCGTCCCGGCGTCGAGCTCGCGCGCGACGTCGCCCTCCAGGACCACCGAGGGCGTCGGGCGCGACAGGGAGCAGCTCGGGCAGCGCCAGCCGCCGGCCGGCGAGGGGTCCCCCGGCACGGCGCCCGCCGGCGCCGCCTCCGCCGCGGCCGTGGCGTCGCGGTCGTCCTCGGGGTCGCCCGGCAGGGTCAGCAGCTGCTCGCAGCGCGGGCAGCTGCGCGCGTCCGCGGTCCACGAGGCGCCGACGGAGACCCACACGACGCGGGGGGCCGACGAGGCGGCCCAGACCACGAGGGGGTCGTCGGCATTGGCCACGACGACGCCGCGCCCCTGCTCCGCCGACGCGTCCAGCCCGGCGAGGGCGGTGCGCCACCCGGCCGCCAGCTGGCGCGTCTCGGCGGTGCGGTCCAGCTGGTCGCGCGAGAGGTTCATGAGCACCACGACGCGGGGCGCCAGCTCGGGCAGCAGCCCGGACAGGTGCATCTCGTCGACCTCGAGGACGGCGTCGCCCGGCCCGCTCGTCAGCGCCGTGACGATGCCCGCGCGCATGTTGGCCCCGCCGCCGTTGCTCACGACGCCCCGCCCCGCGGGGCGGGCGGCCAGCGCGGCGGTGAGCAGCCGCGTGGTCGTGGTCTTGCCGTTGGTGGCCGAGACGACCGCGGCCACGCGCTCGCCCGCGAGCTCGTGGACGGCCCGCGGCGCCAGGCGCAGCACGACCTTCCCGGCCACGACCTCGCCGGCGCCCCGGCCCAGCAGCCGCGACGCCGTCCCGGCCGCCGCCCCGGCCACCCGCGCGGCGCGGGTGCGCAGGCCGGTGCGACCGGCGGGGCGCACCGGGGCGGTGCGACCGCCCGCGGGCGCGCCGGGCGAGTCCGAGGTCGCCGGCGTGGCCGCCCCCTCGGGCAGCGCGCCGCGCTCGACGCCGGCCCGGGGCTCGACGCCGTCCCGGAGCGGGCCGCGCTCGGGTCCGTCCGGCAGCGCCGAGGACGCCGCGCCGCTCACGGCGCCCCTCCGCCGCCGGCACCCTCGTCGCCACCCGGACCGCGGGGACCCGTGGCACGTCGGCGCTCGTCCTCGGCGCGCTCGTCCTGCACCCGGCGGCGCTCCATCCGCCGCAGCCGGGCCACCATGTTGAGCATCAGCAGGACCACCGCGATCACCACGAGGAAGGTCCAGATGAAGCCCTCGGTGCCCGGGCCGACCGACGTCGGCTCCGGCGCCTGCACGGGCGCCCCGGGGGCGGGGGTGGCCGCCAGCACGGCGCCGACGGCCACCAGGCCGGTCGCGAGGACGGGCGCGCCGAGGATCACGCGCCGGTCCCGCCCAGGAGCTCGCGGACGCCGGCGAACAGGTCCGTCTCGGGCACGGAGGTCTCGACGGCCGAGCGCGCCAGCTCGAACTCCTCGGTCGGCCAGAGCTCGGCCTGCTGCTGGCGCGGGACGCGGAAGAAGAAGCCGGCCGGGTCGATCTGCGTGGCGTGGGACAGCAGCGCGCGGTCGCGGGCCTCGAAGTGCTCCTCGCAGCGCACCCGCGCGTCCACGCGCCGCTCCGCGCGCTCGGACCGGTTGGCCAGCCACTCCCCGAAGGGCGACTCGCCCCCCTCCGCCAGGATCGCGCGGTGGAAGATCTCGAGGCGCTCCCGGCTGAAGCCGCCGTTGTAGTACAGCTTCAGCGGCTGCCACGGCTCGCCGCCCGGGAAGCGCGCGAGGTCCGCGGCGCCCTCGAAGGCGGCCACGGAGACCTTGTGGCACATGATGTGGTCGGGGTGGGGGTACCCGCCGTTCTCGTCGTACGTCGTCACGACGTGCGGGCGGAACTCCCGGATCACGCGCACGAGCGCGGCGGCGGCGGTGTCGACCTCCTCGAGGGCGAAGCAGCCCTCGGGCAGCGGCGGCAGGGGGTCGCCCTCCGGGAGGCCCGAGTCGACGAAGCCGAGCCAGCGGTGCTGGACGCCGAGGGCGGCGGCCGCAGCGGCCATCTCCCCGCGGCGGACCTCCGTCAGGTCGCGCAGCACGTGCGGGTCCCCGGCGAGGTTCGGGTTGAGGATGTCGCCGCGCTCGCCGCCGGTGCAGCTGACGACGAGCACCTCGGCGCCCTCGGCGACGTACTTGGCCGACGTCGCCGCGCCCTTGCTCGACTCGTCGTCGGGGTGGGCGTGGACAGCCAGCAGCCGCAGGGGGCCGTCGTCGCCCCGCAGCGCCGCGGCCGCGCCGTCGGCGAGCGCCAGGTCGGCGGGCCGCGCCGTCGGCTGTGCGGACGCGGGCGACTGCCCCTCGCGGGTGGCGAGGCCGTTCTCTGACACCTGGACTCCTCCTCGTCGCAGCCGTCGGCGACACTGGGTGTGCGCCGCGGGTGTGGACGACAGCCATGATGGACGACGCCGGTGGCGCTGCGGTGCAGCCCCCGGCAGACGACGGCGGTGGACCGCCGAGCGGTGGAGGGACGACGTGGCCGAACCGGCGAGCACGCGAGCGGGCGGGCGCCCCGCGCCCGGGACCGCGGAGGAGGCGGCGGAGCGCGACGCCCGGCTGGACGAGCGCTACGGGCGCCGGTCCACCTCCCCCCGTCGTCGGCGCGCCGCGGTCGCCGCGGTCGCCGTGGCGGCCACCGCCGGCCTCGCCTGGGTGGCGTGGGCGAGCACGGGCCTGCGCGAGCCGGTCACCCACCAGGTCATCGGCTTCTCCGCGCCGACCGACACCGCCGTGGACCTGTCCTTCCAGGTGACCAAGGACCCCGGCTCCACCGCCCGCTGCGACGTGCGCGCCCTGGCCGAGGACTACACGACCGTCGGCTGGCTGACGGTCGACATCGGCCCGGCCGAGGGCGACGTCGTGCGGCGCGAGGTGGAGATCCGGACCCAGCAGCGCGCGGTGAGCGCGGAGATCATGGGCTGCGACCTGCTCGAGACCTGAGCCCGGCCCCGGTCGCCGCCGCGCCACGCGCTCGCCGGCCGGGGGCAGCTCCGCGGGCACCTCCTCCCCGCGGGCGTCTCACCGGCCCCCGCCGGGGATGTCGGCTAGCATCGCCGCTTCGCAGCGCTGCGGGGCGTGCTGCGCCGGGAGGACCCGCGCACCGCTCCGGTGCTGCAGCGGGTGGCCACCCGAGGGGCGTCCCCCGCCCCCGGCCCGCCACGGACGGCGAGCACCGCAGTCCTGACGACGACCAGCACCGAACCACCCGCACCCCTGACATCCGCACGACGACCCGGGGCGCCGCGCCGAGCGCGCGTCGTCCGCACCCCGTCCGCCACCGCGGGCGGCGCACCCGAGGAGGTCCCCGTGACCGACACCACGCAGACGCCCACCCAGACGCCCACGAGCGGTCAGCGCGGACCCGCCTGGCTCACGCAGGAGGCCTACGACCGCCTCAAGGGCGAGCTCGACCACCTGACCGGCCCCGCCCGCCAGGACATCGCCCAGCGCATCGAGGCCGCCCGCGACGAGGGCGACCTCAAGGAGAACGGCGGGTACCACGCCGCCAAGGAGGAGCAGGGCAAGCAGGAGGGCCGCATCCGCCAGCTGACCCAGCTGCTGCGCGACGCGAAGGTCGGCGAGGCCCCGACCGACTCGGGCCGCGTCGAGCCCGGGATGGTCGTCGTCGCCGAGGTCGCCGGGCGCGAGATGCGCTTCCTCTTCGGCTCGCGCGAGGTCGCCGAGGGCACCGACCTCGACGTCTACAGCCCCACGTCCCCCCTGGGCGAGTCCATCTCCGGCCTGTCGGCCGGCGAGGAGGCGTCCTACGTCGCGCCGAACGGCCGCTCGATCCCCGTCAAGGTCGTCTCCGCGACGCCCTTCACCGGCTGAGCAGCGCTGCGACCGACGACGGCCCGGCACCCCCGCGGGGGTGCCGGGCCGTCGTCGTCGCCGGTGCGGCGCAGCCGGCGCGGTCGCCGGGACTCAGCGCGCCGCGGCGCGCTGGTACTGGCGCACGGTCAGCGGCACGAAGACCACCAGCATCACGACGCCCCACAGCACGCTGTAGAGCACCGGGTTCTGCAGGGGCCAGGCCGTGGGGTCCGGTGCGCCCGGCTGCAGGTTGCCGAAGAGCTCGCGCGCCGCCTGCGTGACGCTGGAGACGGGGTTCCACTCCGCGAAGACGCGCAGCACCGTCGGGAAGGTCTCGAGCGGCACGAAGGTGTTGGCGATGAAGGTCAGCGGGAAGATGACGATGAACGTCACGTTGTTGAACACCTCGGGCGTGCGCACCAGCAGCCCGAGGTAGGCCATGATCCAGCTGACGCAGTAGGCGAAGAAGAGCAGGACCAGGTAGCCCAGCACCGCCTCCCCCACCGACGTCGTGATGCGCCAGCCGACGAGCAGGCCGGTGAGCGTCATGATCACCACGGTGAGGACGTTGTTGACGACGTCGGCCGTGGTGCGCCCGACGAGCACCGCCGACGGCGCCATCGGCAGGGACCGGAAGCGGTCGATGATCCCGGTCTTGAGGTCCTGCGCCATGCCGGAGCCCGTGATGGTGGCCCCGAAGATCACCGTCTGCGCGAAGATCCCCGCGATGAGGAACTCCCGGTAGGCCCGCGGGTCGGGGATGCTCCCGTCCGCCCCGGGCAGGGTGATGGCCCCGCCGAAGACGTAGGCGAACAGCAGCACGAACATGATCGGCGAGACGATCGACCCGACCAGCAGGTCGGGCACGCGCTTGATCCGGATGAGGTTCCGCTTCGCGATGGTCCACCCGTCGCCCAGCGCCTGGCCCAGGCCTCCGCCGGGGGACGGCGACGGACGACCGGACGACCGCCGGCCGTCCGCCTCCGCGGTCGTGCGGCTCGCGCTCGTGCTGCTGCTCATCGGGCCTCCCCCTCTCGTCGGTGCCGTCCTCGTCGGCCGCGCCCGCCGGCGTCGCTCGTCTCCCCGCCGGCCTCCCCGCCGGTCCCCCCGTCGTCCGGGGCGTCGTCCTCGGCGGCGCGCCCGGTCAGGGTGAGGAAGACGTCGTCGAGGGTGGGACGCCGCACGCCCGCGTCGAGCACCTCGGCGTCGGTCTCGCGCAGCGCGCCGAGCACGGCGACGAGCGCCGCCGTCCCGCCGGTGACCGGCGCCGACAGCGAGCGGGCGCGCTCGTCCACCGACACGTCCTCCGCGCCGGCCCGGTGCAGGGCCTCGCGCGCCGTGGCGACGTCCGCGTCACGGCCCACGGTGAGCTCGACGCGCTCCCCGCCGATCTGCGCCTTCAGCTGGTCGGCCGTCCCCTCGGCGATGACCCGCCCGGTGTCGATGACGGCGATGCTGTCGGCCAGCCGGTCGGCCTCCTCCAGGTACTGCGTCGTCAGCAGCAGCGTCGTGCCGCCCGAGACCAGCTCGGAGATGACCTCCCACATCCCGAGCCGGCTCCGCGGGTCGAGCCCCGTGGTCGGCTCGTCGAGGAAGAGGACCTCCGGCTCGGCGACGAGCGCGCCCGCCAGGTCGAGCCGGCGGCGCATGCCGCCCGAGTACGTCTTCACGGGCCGGTCGGCCGCCTCGGTGAGGGAGAAGCGCTCGAGCAGCTCGCGCGCCCGGGCGCGCGAGGGGCCGCGCCCGAGGTGGTACAGGTCCCCCACCATCCGCAGGTTCTCGGTGCCGGTGAGCTGCTCGTCGACGGCGGCGTACTGGCCCGAGACGCCGATGCGCCGTCGCACGCCCGCGGGGTCGGCGAGCACGTCGACGCCGGCGACGACGGCCCTGCCGGCGTCGGGGCGCAGCAGGGTCGTCAGCACGCGCACGGCCGTGGTCTTGCCCGCGCCGTTGGGGCCGAGGACGCCGAGGACGCTGCCGCGCGGCACGGCGAGGTCGAGGCCGTCGAGCGCCGTCACCGCTCCGTACCGCTTGACGAGGCCCTCGGCCACGACGGGGTGGTCCTCGCGCGAGCGCGGGGACGTCGTTGGGGTCATGCCCGGACCGTAGCGAGCACCACCGACGGCGGGGTGCTCCGCCGAGACCTCGCCCTGCACCTGCTCGAGCCGGGGTGCGCGCACGGGACCGCCCTCCTGCGCGCCGCGGCGGGGTGCCGGGGCGCTCGAGGGGGTGGACCGCCGGCGGCCGCCGGGATCATCGGCCGTGCGGGGCTCAGCCGACGACGCGGATGCCCGCCCCGGCGAGCGCGGCGAGGACCGCCTCGGCGTGGTCGTGCCCCGTGGTCTCCAGCTGCAGGCCGATCTCCACCTCGTCGACCGCCAGCGCCGCCGTGGTGCGCGTGTGGAAGACCTCGAGCACGTTGGCGTCGGCCCCGGCCAGCACCGCCAGCACCCCCGACAGCGCTCCGGGACGGTCGGCGACCCTGACCCGGCAACCCAGGTAGCGCCCGGCGGCGGCCATGCCGTGGCGGATGACGCGCATGAGCAGCAGCGGGTCGATGTTGCCGCCGGACAGCACGACGACGACGGGCGGCTCGAAGGCCTCCGGCGCCTCGAGGAGCGCGGCCACGGCGGCCGCGCCCGCCGGCTCGACGACGAGCTTGCTGCGCTCGAGCATCACGAGCAGCGCCCGCGACAGCGACTCCTCCGCCACCGTCACCACGTCGTCGACGAGGTCGCGCACGAGCCCGAAGGGGACGTCGCCGGGGCGCCCGACCGCGATGCCGTCGGCCATCGTCGCCATCGAGGCGAGCGCCCGCGGCTCGCCCGCGTCGAGCGAGGGCGGCCAGGCCGCGGCGCCCTCGGCCTGCGCGGCGACGACGCGCACGTGCGGCGCCAGGGCCTTGACCGACGTCGCGATGCCGGCGACGAGCCCGCCGCCGCCCGTGCACACGACGACGGTGCGCACGTCAGGGGCCTGCGCCAGGACCTCCAGCCCCACGGTGCCCTGCCCGGCGACGATGTCGGGGTGGTCGAAGGGGTGGATCAGCACGGCGCCGGTCTCGCGCTCGTGCGCCAGGGCGTGCACGAGCGCCTCGTCGACCGTCGAGCCGGCCTGGTGCACCTCGGCGCCGTAGCGACGGGTCGCCTCGACCTTGGGGATGGGGGCGCCGACCGGCATCCAGATCGTCGAGCGGATGCCGAGCAGCCGGGCGGCCAGGGCCACGCCCTGGGCGTGGTTGCCCGCGCTGGCGGCGACGACGCCCCGCTCGCGCTCGGCCGCCGACAGCCGCGACATCCGCGTGTACGCCCCGCGGATCTTGAAGGACCCGGCGTGCTGGAGGTTCTCGCACTTGAGGAGCACGGGGCCGCCGAGCAGCTCGGCGAGGGCGGCGCTGGGCTCCAGCGGCGTGGTGCGCACGACCCCCTCGAGCAGCTGCGCCGCGGCCCGGACGTCCTCGAGCGCCACGGCCGGCACCTGCTCGGCCCGCACGTGCTCCTCCGGGCCCCGTGCGCCCGGGCTCACGCGGGCGCGGCGCCCTCGAGCGCCTGGTCGAGGTCGGCGAGCAGGTCCTCGACCTCCTCGAGCCCCACCGACAGGCGCACGAGGTCGGCGGGGACCTCGAGCGGGGAGCCGGCGGCGCTGGCGTGCGTCATCCGCGCCGGGTGCTCGACGAGGGACTCCACGCCGCCGAGGGACTCGGCGAGGGTGAAGACCCGCGTGCTCGAGCACAGCTCGAGGGCGGCGGCCTCGTCGGCCAGGCGCACCGAGACCATGCCGCCGAACCTGCGCATCTGGCGGGCCGCGACGTCGTGGCCCGGGTGCCCGGGCAGGCCCGGGTAGAGCACCTCGCGCACGGCGGGGTGGGCCTCCAGGTGCGCCGCGACGCGCTCGGCGCTGTCGCAGTGGCGCTCCATGCGCACGGCCAGCGTCTTGAGCCCGCGCAGCACGAGCCAGGCGTCGAACGGCCCGGCGACGGCGCCCATGGCGTTCTGGTGGAAGGCCAGCAGCTCGGCGAGCGGCTCGCCGCCGGGTGCGACGGCGTCGCCGACCACGAGGGCGCCGCCCACGACGTCGGAGTGCCCGCCGCAGTACTTGGTCGTCGAGTGGACGACGACGTCGGCGCCGAGCGAGAGCGCCTGCTGCAGGTAGGGCGTGGCGAAGGTGCTGTCCACGGCCAGCAGCGCGCCGGCGCCGTGGGCCACCCGGGCGAGGGCGCTCACGTCGGCGATGCCGAGCAGGGGGTTGGTGGGCGTCTCGCACCACACGAGGCGGGTCCGGTCGGTCGTCGCCGCGGCGACCGCCGAGGGGTCGGAGAGGTCCACCGCGGTGTGCTCGACGCCCCAGCGCGCCAGGACCTTCGAGATCAGCCGGAACGTGCCGCCGTAGGCGTCGTCGGGGATGACCACGTGGTCGCCCGGCACCAGCACGGCGCGCAGGAGGGCGTCCTCGGCAGCGAGGCCGGAGGCGAAGGCGAACCCGGCCCTGCCGCCCTCGAGCGCGGCGAGGCACTCCTGGAGCGCGTCCCGGGTGGGGTTGGCCGAGCGCGAGTACTCGTACCCGGCGCGCAGCCCGCCCACGCCGTCCTGGGCGAAGGTCGTGGCCACGTGGACCGACGGCACGACGGCACCGGTCTGGGGGTCGGGCTCGGAGCCGGCGTGGATGGCGCGGGTGGAGAACCCCGAGGCCGACCAGTCGGTGGGCCCGGCGGCGGGCGGGGCGTGGCCCGGCTCCGCCGTCTCGTCGCCCGTCGCGCGCGGGCCGTCCTGCGGGTCGTCCTGCGGCTGCGTCACGTCCCGGACGCTACCCGCTGGGCCCGACGTCGGCCCCGGTCCGGCTGCGCCGGCGCCCTACGCCCCGACGGGGGGCGGGTCGGCGCCTGGCGCGGCCGGTCTCCGACGGGCGCCGACGGCCGCTCCGGCGCCGGGCATGGCCAGGCGCGGCAGCAGCAGCCCGACGACAGGGCCGATCCCGAGGGCGTAGACGAGCGTGCCGACGCCGACCGTGCCGCCCAGGGCCCAGCCGCCGGCGACGACGGAGACCTCGATCGCGGCGCGGACGGGGCCGACGGGCAGCCCGGTGCGGGCGGACAGCCCGGTCATCAGCCCGTCGCGCGGCCCCGGCCCGAGGGCGGCCCCGACGTAGAGCGCGGTGGCCGCGCCGTTGAGCAGGACGCCGCCGACCAGGAGCAGCACCGCGAGGGGCCACGACGCCGCCGCGGGCAGCAGGCGCAGGCCCACCTCGATCGACAGGGCCACGAGCACGACGTTGCCGAGCGTCCCGATCCCCGGGCGCACGCGCAGCGGCACCCACAGGAGCAGGACGACGAGTCCGGACAGGAGCACGACCAGGCCGAAGCCGAGCCCGCTCTGGCGCACCACGCCCTGGTGCAGCACGTCCCACGGGGAGGCGCCCAGGCCCGCCCGCAGGATCATGGCCAGGGCGAGGCCGAACAGCAGCTGGCCGACGACGAGGCGGGCCAGCCGGTGGGGCAGCGACCACGCCGCTGCGGGACGGCGCCCGTCCGCAGCGGCGCGGCTCACCTCAGCGGGGGCCGGGGCCGGCGTAGGTGCGCCCGGCGGCGGCGCGGTGGACCCAGTCCAGGCCCTCGCCGGAGGTGTGCGAGGAGCCGTAGCCGTCGGCGCGGATGTCGCGGACGGCCGCCACCACGGCGAGGGTGACGAGGGCGACGAACAGGACGGTGAGGACGACAGAGACCATGCGTCCATGGTGCACCCGACGTGGCCCGTCAGGAGCGGTCCAATCCGTTCCCCGTGGACTGATGGGGTCGTCGCGGACCTGTTCCCGGCTCGCGGTCCGCACCAGAGCGCTCACCCGTCACCCAGCTGGAGCAACAGCGCCGGGGCCAGGAGGTGACGACGCGATGTGCAGACCACCGGGCCTCGATTGGCCTGCTCTGCCGAGGCCACGGATGTCGTGGCGTGCGACGCTGACCGCGTGAGCGCCCCCGACGACGTCCCCGAGGCCCGCCGCTGCGCCGAGCGGGTGGCCGCGCTCGTCGGGCGCGGGACGCTGCACCCCCCGGTCGCCGCGTCCCTCGCGCTGGGCCTGCGCGCCCTCGTCGCCGACGGCCGGCTGCCGGTCGGCGGGAGGCTGCCCGCCGAGCGCGAGCTGGCGGCCGCGCTCGGGGTCAGCCGGGTGACCGTGACCTCCGCCTACCGCCGCCTGCGCGAGTCCGGGTGGGCATCCTCGCGGCAGGGCGCCGGCACCTGGACGAGCGTCCCCGACCGCAGCGGCGTCGTCGCCGCCTTCGTGCCGGGCAGCCCCCGCGACGGCACGGTGGACCTCACCTACGCCTCCCCCGCCGGGCCCCCCGAGGTGGCCGACGCCTACGCCGCGGCCCTCGAGGCGCTGCCCCGGATGCTCCCCGGCCACGGGTACGTCGCCGGCGGCCTGGCCGACCTGCGCGCCCGCGTCGCCGAGCGCATGACGGCGCGGGGGCTCGCGACCACGGCCGAGCAGGTGCTGGTGACGACGGGCGCCAGCGGCGCCATCTCCTCCGCGCTGCGCGCCGTCCTCTCCCCCGGCGACCGCGTGCTCGTCGAGCACCCCACGTGGCCCAACGCGCTCGACAAGCTCGGCGTGCTGGGCGCCCGCGCCGTGCCCGTGCCCCGCGACCCGGCGGGACCGGCCGCCACGGGCTTCCCCGCGGCCCTGCACCGCGCCGCGCGCGAGACGGCGCCCGCCATGGCCTACCTGATGCCCGACTTCTCCAACCCGACCGGCGCCGTCATGACCCCCGACGAGCGCGGGCGGGCGGTGGCGAGCCTGCAGCAGCACGGCGTCGTCGTCCTGTCCGACGAGACGCTCGCCGACCTGGCCCTGGACCCCGACGACGACCCGGGCGAGCGCCCGCCGCTCGCCGCGTGCGGGCCGCCCGGCGCCGTGCTCACCGCCGGGTCGCTCAGCAAGTCGGTGTGGGCGGGCCTCCGCGTCGGCTGGCTGCGCGGCGAGCCCGCCCTGCTGGCCCAGGCGGCCTCCTGGGCCTCGCGCGACCACGGCGCGCTGCCCGTGCTCGACCAGCTGGCCGCCTGCGTGCTGCTCGACGGCCTCGACGCCGGCCTCGTCGGGCGCCGCGAGCGGCTGCGCGAGCAGCGGGACGCGCTCGTCGACGCTCTGCGCGCGCGCCTGCCCTCGTGGGAGGTGCCGCGGCCCCCCGGCGGGCTCTCGCTGTGGTGCCGGCTGCCGAGCGGGACGTCCTCGTCCGTCGTCGCCGACGCCGCGGAGCGGCACGGCCTCTACCTGGCCACGGGCTCGCGCTTCGGCACCGGGCACGCCTTCGACGACCACCTGCGGCTGCCCTTCACCCAGCCCGTGCCCGTGCTGCTGGAGGGCGTCGAGCGCCTGGTCCGCGCCGCCGCGGACGCCGACAGCGCCTGGGGCGCCCCCACCACCTCGCGCTCGGGGGCGCTGCTCGGCTGAGCGGCCCGGGCGGGCGCGGCGCCGCGCAGCCCCGCCGCCGGGCCCGCCTCGTCGGCCCGTCGGCGGGCCGGCGCCCCTCCAGCGCACTCCGTCGGCACACCGCCACGAAGAGCGCCCCCCAGCCGCACTCTGTCGCACACCGCCACGAAAGGCGCCCCCCAACCGCACCCTGTCGACACACCGCCACGAAAGGCGCCCCCCAACCGCACCCTGTCGACACACCGCCACGAAGAGCGCCCCCCAGCCGCACTCTGTCGGCACACCGCCAGGGAGGGCGCCCCTCAGCCGCACTCTGTCGGCACATCGCCGGCAGGGGCGCCCCTCAGCCGCACTCTGTCGGCACATCGCCAGGGAGGGCGCCCCTCAGCTGCACTCTGTCGGCACATCGCCGGCTGGGGCGCCCGTGCAGCGCACTGCGTCGGCACACCGCCGGGGGAAGGCCGCGACCACCCGTGGCGTTGTCACCACCAGACCGGAGCGGCCGTCCCCACCGGGGCGGCGCGCTCCCCGCGACGAGCACCAGGAGGACCCGTGGCCCTGTTCGGGACCCGCATGAAGACGACGATGGTCGAGCGCGACCAGGCCCTGCCCGGCCGCGAGCACCGGCCGCACGGCGTGCCGACCACGCACGCCGTGCTCGGGACGCCGCTCGAGGGCCCCTGGCCCGAGGGCACCGAGCGCCTCTACGTCGGGATGGGCTGCTTCTGGGGCGCCGAGCGCCTCTTCTGGGGCCTGCCGGGCGTCGTCACCACGGCGGCGGGGTACATGGGCGGGTTCACGCCGCACCCCACCTACGAGGAGACCTGCACGGCGCGCACCGGGCACACCGAGTCCGTGATGGTCGCCTTCGACCCCTCGGTGACGAGCGTCGAGACCCTGCTGCGCACCTTCTGGGAGGAGCACGACCCGACCCAGTCCAACCGCCAGGGCAACGACGTCGGCACCCAGTACCGCTCGGCCGTCTACTGGACGACGCCGGAGCAGGGCGAGGTCGTGCGGGCCTCCCGCGACGCCTTCGCCGCCGAGCTCGAGCGCTTCCGCCTCGGGCCGATCACGACCGAGCTGCGCCCCGCCGCCGAGGCCGGCCCGTTCTACTACGCCGAGGACTACCACCAGCAGTACCTGCACAAGGTGCCGAACGGCTACTGCGGCCTGGCCGGCACCGGCGTCAGCTGCCCGGTCGGCGTCCTGCCCACCGGTGACGCCGCCCCCGCGGAGGCTGCTCGCTGACCCGCACGACCTCGCACGACGGAGCCCCGGTGACCACGCGGTCAGCGGGGCTCCGTCGTGCCGGGTGGGCGTCGGGCTGCTGCGGGACGGGCGGCGCACCGGCACGATCGCGGGGCAGCCGGACGCGCGAGTTGGGAGCCCAGATGGATCAGGCCCACGGGGATGAGGTCCGGAGGCACGACGCCCGGGGGGACCCGGGACGGAGCCGCAGCGCGGGGCCCGGTGCCGGGGCCGACGTCTGGGACGCCCGCCACGCCCGCTCGGGAACCCCGGGCGACCCGCACCCGGTGGTCCGCGCCGTCGTCGGCGGCCTGCGGCCCGGACGTGCCGTCGACCTGGCCTGCGGTGCGGGCCGGCACGCGCTGCTGCTGGCCTCGGCGGGGTGGTCGGTCGACGCCGTCGACCTCTCCCGGGGCGGGCTCGACGTCGGCCGCGCGGCGCCGGGCGGGGACGCCGTGCGGTGGCACCGCGCGGAGGCGCTCGGCTGGCTGACCGGCTCGGGGCGGGACAGCAGCGCCCGGGCGGACCTCGTGCTGGACGCCTTCGCCCAGCTCCCGGGCGTCGTCCCCGCGGCGGCGGCGCGCCTGGCGGCGGGCGGCCACCTCGTCGTCGTGGGCCACGCGCGGCGCGACGCCGGGCTCCCCGGCGTCCCGCGCGACGCGCGCCTGCTGCACGACGTCGACGCGCTGGCGCGGGCGGCGGCCTCCGCCGGCCTGGAGGTCCTGCGCGCGGAGGACGTGGCCCGCCCGCACGAGGACGGCTCGCCGCGCCACGACGCCGTCCTCCTCGCGCGGCGCCCCGGCTGAGGAGGATCGACCGAGGAGCCCCGTCGCCGAGGCCGCCGCGGCGGTCAGCCGGCGACGTGGGTGAGCAGGTCGGCGCGGGTGACGACGCCCGCGGGCTTGCCGTCGACGACCACGAGCAGCGCGTCGGACTCCTGCAGCGCCGAGCGCGCCGTGGACGCCGTCTCGGTCCCGCCGATGCGCGGCAGCGCGGAGGACATGTGCCGCGAGACCGGGTCGGTGAGCTGCGCCGTCCCGGAGAACACGGCGTCGAGCAGCGCGCGCTCGCTCACCGCGCCGACGACCTCGCCGATGACGACGGGCGGCTCGGACGTCACGACGGGCATCTGCGAGACGCCGTACTCGTGGAGGATCTCGATGGCGTCGCGCACCGTCTCGGCGGGGTGGGTGTGCACCAGCGACGGCAGGTCGGTGGACTTGCCGCGCAGGACGTCGGCGACCGTGGTGGCGCCGGAGGGGGACCTCGGGGCCCCCGCGTCCGCGGTGGAGAAGCCGTAGCTCGCCATCCAGCGGTCGTCGAAGATCTTGCCCAGGTAGCCGCGCCCGGAGTCCGGCAGGAGGACGACCAGGACGTCGTCCGGGCCGAGCTCGCGGGCGACCTCGAGGGCTCCGACGACGGCCATGCCGCAGGAGCCGCCGACGAGGAGGCCCTCCTCGCGCGCCAGGCGCCGGGTCATGGCGAACGCCTCGGCGTCCGAGACGGCGACGATGCGGTCCGGGACGGTGGGGTCGTAGGCGCGCGGCCACATGTCCTCGCCGACGCCCTCGACCAGGTACGGCCGTCCGCTGCCGCCGGAGTACACCGACCCCACGGGGTCGACGCCGACGACCGTCACCGGCCCGCTCCCCCGGTCCGCCGAGACCTCCTTGAGGAAGCGGCCGGTGCCGGTGATGGTGCCGCCCGTGCCCACGCCGGTGACGAAGTGGGTGATCCGCCCGTCGGTGTCGGACCAGACCTCCGGGCCCGTCGTCTCGTAGTGGCTCAGGGGACCGTTGACGTTGGAGTACTGGTCGGGCTTCCAGCCGCCCGGCAGCTCGCGCGCCAGCCGGTCGCTCACCGAGTAGTACGACTCGGGGTGGTCGGGGGCCACGGCCGTGGGGCAGACGACGACCTGGGCGCCGTAGGCGCGCAGCACCGCGCGCTTCTCCTCGCCGACCTTGTCGGGCACCACGAACACGCACGTGTAGCCGCGCTGCTGCGCCACCAGGGCCAGCCCGACGCCGGTGTTGCCGGACGTCGGCTCCACGATGGTCCCGCCCGGCTGCAGCTCGCCGGAGGCCTCGGCGGCGTCGACCATGCGGACCGCGATGCGGTCCTTCACCGACCCGCCGGGGTTGAGGTACTCCACCTTGGCCAGGACCGTCGCCGACACCCCCTCGGTGACGCGGGAGAGGCGGACGAGCGGCGTGCCGCCCACGAGGTCGACGACGGACTCTGCGTAGCGCACGACCCGATCCTCCCACCCGGCGGCGACCGCGCCCGCGGGGACGGACCGGCGTCGGCACCGGGCCGTCCGGGGGCGCCGTCCGGGAGGGCTGTCCGGGAGGGCCGAGCGAGGGGAGGGCGCGCGACCCGCAGCGGCACGGCCGCCGGCGACCTAGCCTCGTCGGGGAGCCCCGCGGCACCGGCACCGGTCGGGCGCGGGACGACGACGAGGAGGGGCGCATGGCCGGCAGCACCTGGGCTCGTCGCGCCGCGACGGCGGGCGCCGTCTACGGCGCCGGGCTCGCGGCCGCCGGCGCGCTGGCCGTCGGCGTCGTCGTGGTGGAGGCGCAGCTGGCCCGGCGGACGGTGGGCCAGCCGTTCGGGACCGCCGGTCCCGACGCGGACGGCGTCTACGGCGCCGGGCCGGGCCGCCTGCTGGCGGTCGGCGTCATCGGGGACTCCAGCGCCGACGGCCTCGGCGCGCAGACGCCGGAGCAGACCCCCGGCGCCATCGTCGCCACCGGGCTGGCCGCCGTCGCGGGACGGCGCGTGCGCCTGGTGAACCGCGCGGTGGTCGGCGCGGGCTCGCGCGACCTGGACGCCCAGGTGGACCGGCTCCTGGCGGCGGTCCCCCGGCCCGACGTGGTCGTCGTCATGGTCGGCGCCAACGACGTGACGGGCCGCGTCCGCCCCGCCGACGCCGCGAGGACGCTCGGGGAGGCGGTCGTGCGGCTGCGCGCCGCGGGCGCCGAGGTCGTCGTCGGGACCTGCCCCGACCTGGGCGCCGTCGAGCCGGTGGCCCAGCCGCTGCGCAGCATCGCGCGGCGGTGGGCGCGCGACCTGGCGGCCGCCCAGACCGTCGCCGTCGTCGAGGCCGGCGGCCGCTCCGTCTCGCTCGGCGACCTGCTCGGCCCCGAGTTCACGGCGGCGCCGGAGGAGCTGTTCAGCGCCGACCGCTTCCACCCCTCGCCCGCCGGCTACGCCCGCGCCGCCGCCGCGCTGCTGCCCGCCGTCTGCACGTCGCTGGGCCTGTGGCCCGAGCTGCCCGGCTCGGGTCGCGACGAGCGCGTCCTGCCCGTCGCGGAGGCCGCCGCCGCCGCGGCCCACGAGCCGGGCACCGAGGTCGAGGCCACCTCTCGGGACGGCGACGAGCGCGGCCCCGCCGGCCGCTGGGCCCGCCTCCGGCGCCGCGGCGGGCGCTGAGGGCGCCCTCCGCGGTCGGCGGTCAGAGGGCGCGGCGCAGGGCCACGAGGCGCTCGCGCAGGGCCACGACGACGGCCGCGTCGTCGCGGGCGTCGGCCGCGGCGAGGACGTCGGCGGCCAGGACGGCGAGCTGGTCGCCGAGGGCGTGCGGGGCCAGCTCGGGGACGGCGCGGCGCGGGCGGCCCCCGAGATCGGCGGCGACGTCGGCGAGCTGCTGCAGGGCGGCGCGGACGACGTCCGCCGGCGGGCGCGCCTGCACGGCGCCGAGCGCCTCGGCCCCGACGGACCTCGGGCCCGGCCGCACCACGCGGCCGGGCCCGAGGGCGGCGAGCCGGTCGAGGCAGCGGCGCAGCTCGCGCTGCGCGTCCTCGACCGACCCGCCGGAGGGGGTGCTGGTCATGCGGGAGAGATCAGTCGTTGCCGCGCAGGATCGCGAGCAGGCGCAGGATCTCGATGTACAGCCACACGAGCGTCGTCACGAGGCCGAAGGCCGCGCGCCACGCGAACTGCTGCGGCAGGCCGTTCTTGACGCCCTGCTCGATGAAGTCGAAGTCCAGGATGAGCATCAGCGAGGCCAGCGAGACGCCGAAGAGGCCGATCAGCCACCCGAACGACGAGCCGAAGGCGCTGGCACCGGTGAAGAGCGAGACGCCCAGGTTCACCAGCAGGAAGATGCCGTAGCCCATCACGGCGATGAACATGAACTTCTTGAACTTCTCGGTCGCCCGGATGACCTTGGACTTGTAGGCGATGAGCATCGCGGCGAACGCGCCGAGCGTGCCGAGGACGGCCTGGGACACGATGCCCGAGTACTGCGCCTCGAAGACCTGGCTGATGGCGCCGAGCACGGCGCCCATGAGCACCGCGTACCCGACCATGACGCCCGGGCGGATCTTCTTGCTCAGGTTCGCCCAGATCCCGAGGCCTGCGGCCACGAGCATCGCGGGCAGCGCGAGACCGAGCGCGGTCCCCGGCTCCGTGAGGGTCCACGTCGCGCCCGCGGAGACCACGAGCAGCGCGAAGAGGGCGCCGGTGCGGACGACGACGTCGTCGTAGGTCATGCGCCCGGTCTGGGCGCCGCCCGCCGACGGCTGCGCGTACATGTCCTGCAGCTGCTGCGGCGTCACGTCCTGCGAGGCGCCGTAGCCGCCCCGCGTCGGCGCCTGGCCACGGCCCCGGCGGTCGGTGTCGTCGAAGGTGGCGTAGCCGCCCTGCGAGAACGCCCTGTCGTTCCGGAAGGCGGGGTTGTGGCTCTGCATGGGACTCCTGTTCCGAGAGCGGGGGTGTCGGGGCTCGCGGCTCCTGCCGCGCTCCCTCGGGGTGTGCAACGCCCCCGTGCTCGCAGTAGTTCCGCAGCCGGCGTCCAGGTGCGCGGGCGCGCGGCGCCGTCACCCGCCCGCACTCCTGCAGCACCCCCGACGGGACTCGAACCCGCACTGAAGCGCTTTTAAGGCGCCTGCCTCTGCCGTTGGGCTACGGGGGCCCGGCCTGCCACGTCCGCCCGCGGCGGCCGGCGGACGACCACGCTAGCCGCGCCGGCGCGGCCGCGAGGCGATCACCGCGGTGCCGCCGCGGCGAGGTCGCGCGCCCGTCCGACGACGACGTCGAGCATCGGCTCGGTGAGACGGCCGGTCGAGGTGTTCTGCTGGCTGACGTGGTAGCTCCCGAGCAGCACCACGGGCGCCGCGCCGGGGCGGCCGAGGTCAGCGCGGGCCCCGTGCCCGAAGACGGGCGCCGGTCGCGGCACCGACCACCCCGCGCGGCGCGCCAGCCCCAGGGCGCTCTGCCAGGCGAAGCCGCCGAGGGCCAGCACGACGGCGAGGTCGGGCATGAGCACCACCTCGCGGTCCAGCCACGGGGCGCAGGTGTCGCGCTCGACCGGCAGCGGCGCGTTGTCGGGCGGCGCGCAGCGGACGGCGGCGGCGATGCGGGCGCCGTGCGCCACCAGGCCGTCGTCGCTCGCGGTGCTCGTGGGCTGGTTGACGAGCCCGGCGCGGTGCAGCGCCGCGAAGATCCAGTCCCCCGAGCGGTCGCCGGTGAACACGCGGCCCGTCCGGTTGCCGCCGTGGGCGGCGGGCGCGAGGCCGAGCACCAGCAGGCGCGAGGCGACGTCGCCGAAGCCGGGGATCGGCCGGCCCCAGTACTCCTGGTCGCGGTAGGCGCGCCGGCGCGTGCGTGCGACCTCCTCGCGCCAGGCCACCAGCCGCGGGCAGGCCCGGCAGTCGCTGACCCGCGCGTCCAGGGCCGGGACGTCGGGGGCCGCGGCGGCCCGACGCCGGACGCCCGCGGCGCTCGTCGCGGCGGGGACGCCGCCGAGGAGCCGGCCGGGGGCGAAGGGCCCCGGCGCGTCGTCGCCCGCTGCCCGGACCTCGGCCGCCTGGTCCTCCGCTGCCGGGTCGTGCGCTGCCTGCTCCTCCGCTGCGGGGGCGTCCACCTCAGGCCAGCGACAGGGCGATGCCGTCGAGGATGTCGTGCTCGCTCGTCACGACCGAGCGGACGTCGGCGACGTCGGCCACCCGCTCGACGACGCGCGCCCACACGAGCGCCCCCGCCCCGATGACGTCGACGCGCCCGGGGTGCATGAACGGCAGGGCCGCGCGCTGCTCGCGCGTCATCGACAGCAGCTCCTCGCAGGCCGCGAGCACGTCCGGGACGGGCAGGACGGCGCCGTGCAGGCGCTCCGGGTCGTAGCGCGGCAGGCCGAGCGCGTGGGCGGTGATCGTCGTCACCGACCCCGCCACGCCCACGAGCGCCCCGGCGGCCTCCAGCGGCACCGCCTGCGCCACGCGGTCCAGCGCGGCGTCGACGTCGGCGCGCGCCGCCGCGATCTGCGCCGCCGTCGGCGGGTCGTCGTGCAGGTGGCGCTCGGTGAGGCGCACGCACCCGACGTCCACCGACAGCGCCGCCGGAGCAGCGCCCGAGGCGGTCGCGTCGGGGTCGCCGAGGACGACCTCGGTGGAGCCCCCGCCGAGGTCGACGACGCAGTACGGCGACACGAGCGAGACGCCGTCGGGCCCCCGCGGCGGCACGCCCGTCGCCGCCCCGCGGAAGGACAGGGCCGCCTCCTCGGCGCCGGGCACGACCTCGGGCTCGACGCCGAGGGCCTCGCGCACGCCGTCGACGAAGACCTGCGCGTTGGAGGCGTCGCGGCTGGCCGACGTCGCCACGAAGCGCGTGCGCTCGACGCCGAGCTCGCGCACGAGGGCGGCGTAGTCGCGCACCGCCGCGAGCGTGCGCTCCAGGGCGGCGTCCGACAGGCGCCCCGTCGCGTCGACGCCCTCGCCGAGCCGCACCACCCGCATCTCGCGGTGGACGTCGACGAGCGGCTGCCCCGCCACCGCCGGCGCCCCGGGCTCGGGCAGGTCGGCCACGAGGAGCCGGATGGAGTTGGTGCCGCAGTCGATGGCCGCCACGCGCGTCATGGCCCCACCCTCCCAGCCCCCCGCAGCCGCTCGCGCGCCGTCGTCCCGGACGGACCGGCGCCTGCCACCTCGTCGACACGGACGCCGCCCGGAGCGCCCCACCCCCGCACCTCGTCGACAGATCGCCGCCGGTGGCGCCCCACCGCCGCACCTCGTCGACAGATCGCCGCCCGTCGCGGCCCCACCGCGGCACGTCGTCGACAGATCGCCGCCCGTCGCGCCCCACCGCGGCACCTCGTCGACAGATCGCCGCGCCGACCACGGCGGTGCGGGAGGCGGGTGGGCGACCGGGTGCGGCGGGTGGCACGCTCGGGCGGGTGACGACCCAGGCAGGACGACCGGCACGGCAGCGGCGCACCGACGACGTCGACGTCGTCGTGGTGGGCGCGGGTCCGAACGGCCTCGCGGCGGCCGTGGTCTGCGCTCGCGCGGGGCTCTCGGTGGAGGTGGTGGAGGCGGCCGACACCATCGGGGGTGGTGCGCGCACGCAGGAGCTGACGCTGCCGGGCTTCCGGCACGACGTGTGCTCGGCCGTGCACCCCATGGCCGTGGCGTCCCCCTTCTTCGAGGCCTTCGACCTCGCGGCGCACGGCGTCGACATGCTCCAGCCGGAGATCCCCTACGCCCAGCCCCTCGACGGCGGCCGGGCGGGCCTCGCCTTCCGCGACCTGGAGCGCACGGTCGAGGGCCTCGGGGTCGACGGACCGGCCTGGCGCTCGCTCGTCGGCCGCCTGGCCGAGACCTGGCGGGGCACCGCCGACGTCGCGCTCTCGGACTTCCGCTCCCTGCCCCGCCACCCCCTGCAGGCGGCGTCCTTCGCCGCCGCGGTCTTCGAGCAGGGCACCCGCGCGTGGGACCTGCGCTTCCGCGAGGACGTCGCCCCGGCCCTGCTCACCGGCGTCTCCAGCCACGCCATCGCCCCGCCGCGCCGCCTGGCGCCCGCCGCCGGCGGCCTGTGGCTCGCGAGCCTGGCGCACGCCCGGGGCTGGCCCATCCCCCGCGGCGGGTCGCAGTCGATGATGGACGCGCTCGCCGACGACGTCCGGGCCCGCGGCGGCGTCATCCGCACCGGCGAGAAGGTGGAGTCGCTCGGGCAGCTGCCGCGTGCGCGCGCCGTGATGATGGACGTCGCCCCCCAGGGCCTGCTCGACGTCGCCGGGGACCAGCTCCCGCCCGGCTACCGCCGCTGGCTCGAGCGCTGGCGCTACGGCGGCGGCGTCTGCAAGGTCGACTACGCGCTGTCGGGGCCGGTGCCCTGGGCGGCCGAGCACGTCGACCGCGCCGGGACGGTGCACCTGGCCGGCTCGCGACCGGAGATGCAGGCCGCCGAGCGCGACGTCGTCGCCGGGCGCCACGCCGAGCGGCCGGTCGTGCTGGCCTGCCAGCCCGGCGTCGTGGACGACAGCCGCGCGCCGGAGGGCAAGCACACGCTCTGGACCTACGCCCACGTCCCGAACAACTCCCCCCGGGACATCAGCGACCAGATCACCGCGCAGATCGAGCGCTTCGCGCCCGGCTTCCGCGACCTGGTCCTCGCCACGGACGTCCTCCCGGCAGCCGGGCAGCAGGGGCGCGAGCCGAACAACGTCGGCGGTGACATCGCCACCGGCGCGGTGACGCCCTGGCAGCTCGTCATGCGGCCCGTGCCGACGTGGGACCCGTACCGGACCCCGCTGAACGGCGTCTACCTCGCCTCCGCGTCGGTGCCCCCGGGCCCGGCCGTGCACGGCATGGGCGGCGTCCACGCCGCCGGACGAGTCCTGCGCCAGCGCTTCGGCCGGAAGGTCGACCCGCTGGACGTCGTCCGCGACGCCGCCTGAGAGGTCCCGACCAGCGCACCGGGCCCGGGCGCCCGGCGGTGCGCGCTCCGCGGCGAGCCGCCGCGACCTAGACGCCCAGCACGCCGGTCACCAGGAGCGCCAGGCCGACCACGGCCAGCAGCGCCGCCCCGACGAGCAGTCGCGCCGTCGCCCGTCCCCGCGGGAGGACGCGCTCCCGGACCGGTGCACTGCGACGAGCTCGGTCCGGGGCGAGCTCCAGGGGGTCCAGGGGCTCGCGCGTGACCACGCCGCGGTCGTGCTGCCCGCCGCGGAAGGCCGCGGTGGTGACGGCGAGCCAGCCCGCTCCGAGCGCCCAGCCGGCCAGCACGTCGGTGACGAAGTGGACGCCGAGCGCGAGGCGGGTGAGGGCGACGGCGACGACGACCAGCGCGGTGGCGGCGACGAGCCAGGGGCGCAGGCCGCGGCGCACGACGGGGAGCACCAGGAGGAGCACCAGCGTCCACGTCACGAGGGAGGCCGCGGCGTGCCCGCTGGGGAAGCTGGCGCTGGCGGGCGCCTCGACCACGGGAGACGTGACGACCGGGCGCGCCCGGTCGACGACCGCCTTGGTCAGGGGCACCAGCACGGCCAGGCCGACGCCGGTGGTCGCGGTGAGGGCGGCGGGACGCCGCCGCCCGCGGACGAGCAGGAGGGCCGTGACCAGGACGAGCACGAGGGCGGCGGTGACCGTGCCGCCGAGGGAGGTGACCGCGCGCAGCACCGCGACCAGGGTCGGGGAGCCGCTGACCGAGGCGTTGAGGTCCGCGGCGACGCCGCCGTCCAGGGTGGAGAGCGGGGCCCAGGAGCGCTCCACGAGGAGCCACAGCAGCAGGAAGGGCACGGCGCCCAGCACGAGCGCCCCCCCCCCCCCCCCAGCCGAGCAGCGCCCGGGCCCCGGAGCGGCCGATCCTCGCGATGTCCGCGGTGTCCGCGGGGCCACCGGGTCGGGCGCCGGAGGAGTCGCTCACGCCGTCAGCCCTCGACCTGCGCGGAGCGCACCCGGCAGCCCGGCGCCGCCCCGACGCGGCGGCACCGGCACCGGCACGGCACCGGCACCGGCACCGGCACCGGCACCGGCACCAACACGGTGGAGCCGTGACGCCGACGCCCGACCTCAGGAGGGGCCGGGCTCAGGAGCGGTCGCGGCCTGCGCGCAGGGGCCGCGCTCCCCCCACGGCTCGAGCATCGACAGCGCCTCGTCGCCGAGCGGCGTGGTGCCCGGTCCGGCGGCCAGCGCATGGGCGACGAGCACGTGCAGGCACTTCACGCGGGTGGGCATGCCGCCGGCGGACACGCCCTCGATCTCCGCGACGTCGCCGAGCTCGGCCCGGCGGCGCAGGTAGTCCTCGTGGGCGCGCGCGTGCCCGGCCGCCAGCTCGGGGTCCTCTCCGAGGCGCGCGGTCATCTCCCGCATGACGCCGTCGGACTCGAGCGTCCCGATGGCCGAGGCCGCCCGCGGGCAGGTCAGGTAGAAGGTCGTGGGGAAGGGCGTGCCGTCGGGCAGGCGCGGCACGGTCTGCACGACGTCCGGCTGCCCGCAGGGGCAGCGGTGGGCGACGCGGACGGCGCCCCGCGGCGTCCGCCCCAGCTGGGCCGTGACGGCGGCCTCGTCCTCGGGAGCCAGCCCGGCGCCCTCGGCGACCGACGCGTCGGTTCTCTCGCTCATCGGCCGGACGCCTCCAGCCCCGCCGAGCCCACCGAGTCCCACAGCACCCCGAACCACGGGCGCTGCTGGACGCCGCGCACCTCGTCCGCCGCCGCGGCGCGCGGGTCGAGGGCCGCCTGCTGGCTCGGGGAGACGCCGACGACGCGGTAGAGCTCGTCGCCCGGCATCACCAGGGCCAGCCGGTCGCGGGCCTCCCGCTCGACGAACGCCGGGTCCTCCCAGCGCGACAGCTGGAGCTCGAGGTCCTCGACGTCGTCCCGGGTCGCGCTCAGCTCCGCGCGCGCGGAGGCGATCTCGGCCCGCTGGCTGATGCTCGCGTGCAGGTAGGGGGCCAGCGCGGCGGCGACCACGAGGAGCAGGACGGCGAGCGCGGCGGCGCGCCGGGTGAGACCCCGCGGAGCCGGGAGGGACGCCGCGGCGCCGCGGGACGTGCGCCGGGGCGAGGCACCGGCGGGCGGCGACGCAGGGGCACCGGCGCCGCGCCGGGGGGCCGACGTCGAGCCCGCGCGCGCGGAGCCGGTCCGCGGGCCGTCACCGGCGACGCGCGGGAGCTCCTCGTCGACGTGGCGCTCGCGGCCGCTCCCCGCGCCGACCTCCTGAGCACCGCTCGCGCGGCCCGCCCGGGGCGCCACCGGGCGCCGTCCTGCCGTCATGCTGCTCCCCGCTCCTCGCCCTGGCACCGCTGACCGGGACGCAGGCCGCGCTGCGCGCGACCTGCGTCCCCGAGAGCAGGTGTCAGCCCTTCCACCGCGGGAAGGCGCCGCGGCCGGCGTAGCGCGCGGCCTCGTCGAGCTCCTCCTCGATGCGCAGGAGCTGGTTGTACTTCGCGACGCGCTCCGAGCGCGCGGGGGCGCCCGTCTTGATCTGCCCGCAGTCGGTGGCGACGGCGAGGTCGGCGATCGTCGTGTCCTCGGTCTCGCCCGAGCGGTGGCTCATCATCGCCCGGTAGCCGCTGCGGTGGGCCAGGGCCACGGCGTCGAGGGTCTCGGTGAGCGTCCCGATCTGGTTCACCTTGACCAGCAGCGCGTTGGCCGCGCCGCCGTCGATGCCGCGCTGCAGGCGCTCGGGGTTGGTGACGAACAGGTCGTCGCCGACGATCTGCACGCGCTGGCCGAGCTGGGAGGTCAGCGACGCCCAGCCCTCCCAGTCGTCCTCGTCCAGCGGGTCCTCGATGCTCACGAGCGGGTAGGCGTCGACCAGCTCGGCGTAGTAGGCCGACATCTGCTCGGCGGTGCGCTCCTGGCCCTCGAAGCGGTAGACGCCGCCGGAGTGGAACTCGGTGGCCGCGACGTCGAGCGCGAACGCGATGTCCGAGCCCAGCGACAGCCCGGCCTTCTCGACGGCGGTGGCGATGAGGTCGAGCGCCTCGCGGTTGCTCGGCAGGTCGGGGGCGAAGCCGCCCTCGTCCCCGAGGCCGGTGGCCAGCCCGCGGGCCTTCAGCACCGACTTCAGCGAGTGGTAGACCTCCGCGCCCCAGCGCAGCGCCTCGCGGAACGTCGGCGCGCCGATCGGCGCGATCATGAACTCCTGGACGTCGACGCCCGAGTCGGCGTGGGCGCCGCCGTTGACGATGTTCATCATCGGCACGGGCAGCACGTGCGCGTTGGGGCCGCCGACGTAGCGGAACAGCGGCAGCGAGGCCGACTCGGCGGCCGCGCGGGCCACCGCGAGGGAGACGCCCAGGACGGCGTTGGCGCCGAGGGAGGACTTGTTCGGCGTTCCGTCGAGCTCGAGCATCGCGGCGTCGACGAGGCGCTGCTCGGACGCGTCGAGGCCGACGAGCTCGGGGCCGATGGTGTCGAGGACGGCGTCGACGGCGCCCTGGACGCCCTTGCCGAGGTAGCGGGCGTCGTCGCCGTCACGGCGCTCGGTGGCCTCGAAGGCGCCGGTGGACGCCCCCGAGGGGACGGCGGCGCGGGCGAGGACGCCGTCGTCGAGGGCGACCTCCACCTCCACGGTGGGGTTGCCTCGTGAGTCGAGGATCTCGCGGGCTCCGACGGCCTCGATGCTGGCCACGACGGTCTCCTTGGGGCTCGGGGGTCGGGCGGGCTGGCCCCTCCGGACAGACGTCTTCGGGGGCCGGGGCGACCGGGGCCGCCCATCACGGCGACCCTATCGGCGCCGGGCCCGGCCCACGCGGACCTCGCGCGGCGTGGGACCAGCGTGCGCGGACGGCGGCTCGTAGCCCCCGTCGGCCAGCCCGGCGCCCCGCTCGAACCGGCTGCGCCGCGGGTCCCCTCCCGTGAGCGCGGCCTCCAGGCCGTAGAGGAGCGGCATGAGGACCGGCCCCAGCAGGGCCCACTGGTCGGCGTGGCGGGCCTCGTGGCGACGGCGGCGCTCCCCGCCGAGGTCGCCGTGCAGCCACACGCTGCCCACCGTCGTCCCGCCCCGGGCGTAGCCGCCGCGCATCCCGCCGCACTCGACCACGAGGTCGCGCCCGACGACCACCCGCCCGCCGTGCGCGACGCCCCAGGCGAGCGCCGCGGCGCTCGGGACGAGGTTGAGGTAGGCCCGGAGCAGCCACCAGGCGCGGGTGCGGGCCCCGGGCCCGCCCGGTCGGCTGGGAGGCCTGCGGGACGTCGACGGGGGCGGCACCGGCACGGGTCGACGCTGGCAGCCCGCGGCCCGCGGCGCACCCCGGTGGCGGCCTCGGCGTCTCCGCGCCTCGGACGGCCGCGCTCCTGGACTCCGCCGCGTGCTGCGGACGCCGGACCGCACCGCCGCGGGGGCGCCCGGAGCCCGGCCGCGGAGCCGGCGCGGAGGGCGCGGGCCCGCCACCCTGCTGGACTTCCTCTGCCTCGACCCCGCGCCGCTGCTCGCCCCCGCGCGCCGCACCCGACGGCCGCCGACGGCCGGGCCGGACCCCCTGCCCCGCGCCCGCGAGCTGCTCGCCGGGACGCTCGACGGCGACACCCCGCGCCTGCTGGCCGCCACCGGGTGGTCACGCGCCTGGTGACCGGCTCGCCCGTCGTGGGGGCGCACGTCCGCGGCTCGACGGACGAAGCGCACGAAGTCCGCCCCGTGAGCCCCAGCAGGCGGAGAAGGCGCACGAAGTCCGCCCTCCGAAATTCGCCAGGCGGAGGCGCACGAGGTCCGCCCCGCGGGCGCTGCGGGCTCAGCCGACCGCGTAGCCCCAGCGCGCCAGCGGCTCGGCGAGGACCTGCTCCACGGCGGCCAGCTGGGCCGCGGTCAGCTCGTCGCGGAAGGCCTCGCGGCGGCCGCCCTCGAGGCGGTGGCGCTGCAGACCCGCCTCGAAGGCCGGCGTCCACGGCAGGCCGAGGAAGTGAAGGACCTCCCCCACGACGGCGCGGGGGTCGGCCAGCAGGTCCTCGTAGCGGACGTCGAGCCACTGGCCCGGCGGCGTCAGCGCGCGGGCGCGCTCGGCGGCGTCCAGGAGCATCCGCCAGCCGAGGGCCGCCAGGACGGCGAAGTCTCGCCCTGATCGGTCCCACGCCTCGTGCAGCTCCGGCGGCAGCGGCCCGTAGATCCACCGGTCCGGCCCGCGCCGGCCGTCCCACCAGCCCATCTGCAGCCACGAGCTCGCCACGGCGCGGCCGTCGCGCACGACGTTGACGGTGCGCAGCTCGGGCAGCGCCTCGCGCAGCAGACCCGTGCGCGGCCAGCCGGTGAGGTGCTGGAGGAGGACCTCGGCGCCCTGGGCCCGACGGCGCTCCTCGACGAAGGCGACGAGCCGGCGGCGCACGTGCGGGGTGAGGTCCTCGGCGAGCAGGTCGCGGCACGGCGCGGAGAAGCCGGGCATGACGTGCCGGTCGAAGAGGGCGTAGGCCTCCGACGGCCGCACGCCCATGCGGCCGCGCTCCAGCAGCGCCGTCGCCTCGGACAGCGCGCGCATCGACGACGGCCGCGGTGCGCCGGCCCGGTACAGCCGGCTGTTCCACCGCCCGCGCGAGCCCAGGCGCCACAGCTTGTCGTCTACCCCGGAGACGAAGCCGGTGGCGGGGTGGCGGGCCACGACCTCGGTCACCAGCGTCGTGCCGCTGCGACCGGTCCCCGTGACGACGGCCAGGCGCGGGGCGCCCGGCAGGGCGGCGGCCGACGGCGGGGTGGTCGGCGCGGGCCCGCTCACGAGGCCGCCCCGTCCGCCGCCGCCGCCGACCGCACGGCGGCTGCGGGCGCGGTGCGGTCGCCGCGGGTGCGCAGCACGAGGCGCCCCGGCGCCGTCAGCGCCCCGACGAGCGCGCGCGCCCGGCGCGGCATCGCCCGGCGCCACTCGTCGTCCTCGCGGAGCACCACCGGCCCCGACCGGTGGCGGTCGGGGTTGCCCGCCACGGTGTGGGTGGGCGCGAGGACCGCCTCGACCGGCGCGCCCCCGCCGCCGCGCAGCGGCAGGTGCTCGGCGGGCAGGCCGGCGACGCCGGCCGCCGCGCGCAGGGCACCGGCGGGGTCGGCGACGAGGTCCTCGTAGCGCACGCGCACCGCCGGCCGCCGCGTGGACGACGCGCGCCCCGGGGGGCGCGGGAGCGGGGTCGCGCCCGCGGGCGCGCCCGGCGCGGGGGGCCAGGCGAGCGCCGCCACCACGTTCCACAGCACCCACAGCACCGAGCTGCGCACGAGCCCCGGACGGGGCATCAGCGCACCGGCGCCCGCCCGGTCCCCCGTGGGCTTGCGCCGGCGCCAGGACCACGCCGTCGCGCGGGGGTCGCGCACCAGGTGCACCACGCGCAGGTCCACCCCCGGGAGCTGCTGCAGCAGCAGGCCGTACAGGGGCAGCTTCGAGGGGTCGACGACCACCCGGCACCCGGTGGTGCGGGCGATCGCCGCGTAGAGCTCGGCCAGGACGGCGTCGTCCGGCGACGGCGGCACCGGCGGCAGGCCGAGGGCTCGGCGCGCCAGCAGCCGGGGCAGGCGGCGCGCGCGCATCCGCCGCCGCAGGCGCTCCGCCAGGCCCGCCGGGTCGAGCTCGGGGTGCGCGCGCCGGACGTCGGCGAGCACGGCCGTCCAGACCGGGCACCGGGAGAACGGGTCCCCGCAGCCGCACCGGTGGTCCTCCACGACGCCGCGCTGCCACAGGAAGCGCAGCTCGCCCGCGCAGAACGCCCCGGGCAGCTGCCCCAGCGCGGAGGCCAGGAGGGTGCTGCCGCTGCGCCCGCTGCCCGCCACGAGGAGCACGACCACGTCGCCCGCCGCGGGGGCGCCGGACGAGCCCGCGCGCGCGTCAGCCACGACGGCCCCCCGCCGTGGCGAGCACCGGCTCGGGGCGCGCGGTGCCCGCGTACACGGCGTCCAGGAGGCGGACGTGGCGCGCCGGGTCGTGCTCGACGAGCACCCGCTCGCGCCCCAGCGCGCCCATGCGGCCCGCCGCGAGCGGGTCGGCGAGCAGCCGCGAGAGCGCACCGGCCAGCGCCTCGGGCCGCTCCGGCGCGACGACGAGCCCGTCGACGCCGTCGCGCACCAGCTCGGGGGCGCCCCCGAGGTCGGTGACGACGGCGGGCACGCCGGCGGCGAGCGCCTCGGTGACGCTCAGCGGCGCGTTCTCGTACCAGCGCGACGGGACGACGGCGGCCACGGCGCCGGCGACCAGCGCCTGCACGTGCTCGCCGGGCAGCCGGCCGTGGAAGACGACCCGGCCGGGCGCCACGCGGGCCGCCAGGGACTCCAGCTCGGCGCGCGCGGGCCCGTCCCCCGCCACGTGCAGCCGGTGCGCGGCGGGGACGCCGGCCAGCGCCCGCAGCAGCACGTCGACCCCCTTCTCGGGGCTGAGCCGGCACGCCACCACGACGTCCCGCCGCCGGCCGGGCACCACGAGGCGGTCCGGGGGCACGACGGGCGCCGGGTTGCGCACCACGTGGACGCGGCCGCGGCCCACGCCGGCGCGCGAGAGCACGTCCGCGAGGAAGCGGCTGGGGCTGACGAAGGCGTGCACGGGGTCGTACGCGCCCAGCGCCCGGTGCAGCGCGCTCTCGAGCGCCACGACCGCGCTCGCGCCGAGCGATCCGCCCTTGCACCGGTGCCGCAGCGCCTGCAGCGGACCGGCGACGCCGGGGCGCACGCACCCCTGGCAGGGGCTCCCGCCGGCGAGCATCTGGTAGCTGGGGCAGACCAGCTTGTAGTCGTGCAGCGTCATGACGCAGCGGACGCCCGCGCGCCGCACCGGGCGCAGGACCGACGGCGACAGCTGGTGGTAGATGTTGTGGCAGTGCACGACGTCCGGCGAGAACCGCTGCAGCGCAGCGCCCATCGCCCGCTCGGCCCGCACCGACCACACGGTGCCCGCCGCGGCGCGCACCCGCGCCGCCGCGCCCGGAGGAGGGGGCTCCAGCTCGACGTGCGGCGCCATCACGTCGGCGAGCGCCATCCCCGGCGGGTCCTCCGGCGAGGCCGTGCCCCAGAGCTCGACGTCGTGCCCGGCCCGGCGCTGCGCGGCCGCGAGGTCCAGGACGTGCGACTCGGCGCCCCCGCGGCGGTGCAGGAACTTGTTGACGTGCAGGACGCGCACGGGCGCGGACACCTCCTGGGCTCTCCCGGTCGGTCCCGCTCTGCGCGACCGCCGCCCACCCCACCACACCGGCGCTCTCGCGCCGCCCCTCCCGCGCCGGGGCGCCCGGCGGGGCCGCCGGAGCGTGGTGGAGCGGCGTCCTCGCCGGCTCCCCGGACCAGGCGCCCCGGACGTGCCGCGAGCACCTGCGCCAGGAGGCCCCGGGCGCGGCCGGAGCCGTGCCACGATGCCGCGGGCGGGCGCAGGCCCCGCCGACCGGCGAGGGAGGACGATGGCCCGGGCACCGCACCCCGACGCCCGCGACGGCGTCCCCGGCGCCGTGCGCCACGCGACCCGCAAGGTCGCCCGCCACGTGCGCTGGGCGCGCACCGAGGGGCTGGGCCGCCTCGTCGAGGAGGACCGTCTGGACCCCCGCGAGCGCGCCGCGACCGCCTGGCGGAAGGCGCGCTGGCGCGCGGCGTCCGGCGGCCCGCGCGGTGCGGCTCGGCCCGTCTACGTCGTCGGCCTCCAGCGCTCGGGCACGAACATGCTGCTGCGCGGGGTGGACGCCGCCCCCGAGGTCCAGGTGCTCGGGGAGGGCGACCGCCGCGTCATGCGCCGCTACCGGCTCTCGGGCGAGGAGCCGCTGGTGGCGGCCGTGCGGAGCAGCCGACACCGCGTCGTCCTGCTCAAGCCGCTGTGCGACTCCCAGCACGTCGACCGCCTCCTGGACTGCCCGCGCCTGCCCGGCGGGCGCGCGGTGTGGGTCTACCGCGAGCCCCTGGCCCGGGCCCGCTCGGAGGTCGCCAAGTTCGGGGCGTCCAACCTGCTCGCGCTGCGGGCGGTCGCGGACGGCCGCGGCGAGGAGGTCTGGCAGGGCGAGAGGCTCCCGGCGGCGTCGGTCGAGCTGGTGCGCTCCTTCGACCTCGCCGCCATGACGCCGGCGAGCGCCGCCGTCCTCCTCTGGGCCGTGCGCAACCGGCTGGTCCTCGACCTCGGCCTCGACCGCCGCGACGACGTCGCGCTCGTGTCCTACGACGCCGTCGTCGCCGACCCCGCGGCCGAGGTGGCGCGGCTGTGCCGGCACGTGGGCGTGGAGCCGCGTCCCGCCCTGTGGGAGCACGTCGAGCCCCGCGCGACGCACCCGCCGGCGCTCGACGTCGACCCGGCGGCGCTGGCGGTGGCGCAGGAGGTCCACCGGCAGCTGGAGGACCTGCGGGACCGGCGGGACCAGCTGGCGGGCAGGCCGTGACGGCCGCCGGGCGCCGGGCGCGGGGCGCGACCGCCGCAGCCGTGGCCCTGCTCCTGCTGACCGCCTGCACCGGGGATCCCGCGCCCCGGGCCGGCGCCCCCTCGCAGACCGCCCTCGACCCCACCGGGACCGCCGCGGCGCCGGGGACGACCGCGGGCGCGCCACGAGGGGGTGGCGACGGGCAGGACGCCTGGGCGGCCCTCGCCGAGGAGGCGGGCGCCTCCGCCGTGGGGCGCCCGGGCCCGCCTCTGGCCGGCCTCGGTGCCAAGTGGGCGTGGAACCGCGTGCAGCAGTACCAGAGCTGGGCGGAGGAGACCGCAGGCGGTCCCAGCTTCGTCGAGGTCGTCTGGTGCGACGTCGAGCCCGTCGAGGGGCGCCGCAGCTTCACCCGGCTCGAGCGCGTCCTGGGCCGGGCGCGGGCGGCCGACGTCGACGTCATGGTCAAGATCCGCGTCGGGCGGTGCTGGGCGACGGCGGGGTCGGTCGAGCACCGGCGCGGCGCCGGCAAGACGGAGTCGGCACCGCCGCAGGACGTCGAGGCGTACACGGACTTCGTCACCGACCTCGTCGGCCGGGGGGCGGTGCTCGGCGTCCGGACGTGGGCGGTGGAGAACGAGGTCGACGCGCCCACCTTCTGGGCGGGCACGGCCGCGGAGTACGACGAGCTCGCGCGGACGGCGGCCGCCGCCGTCCGCGCTGCGGACCCGGAGGCGCGGGTGCTCGACTCCGGCATCAGCAGCGTGGGGCACGGCCGCGGCGTCGCCGACCGCCTGCTGCGCTCGGGGGCGAAGGAGGAGGCCGTCGCGGCGTGGAACGCCTACTACGAGAGGCGCATCGGGACGCGCGGGGAGGTCCTGCCGCGCGTGGACGACGTCGCCGCGCTGGAGGAGGTGCTCGGCGACGAGCTCTCGCAGCGTGCGCTGGCGCAGCTGGACGTCGCCGCGGACCTCGCCGCCGACGGGGTCGTGGACGCCCGACAGGTGCACTTCTACGAGCCCTCCAGCCAGGTGGCCCCGCTGTTCGACTACCTGCGCGCGACGACGCCCGCCGAGGTCCCGCTGGAGGTGTGGGAGCTGGGCGACTTCTCCCGCGGGGGCGAGGCGGGGGACGTGTCCGACGCCGAGCGGGACGGCGAGCTGCTGCGCTCGACGGCGTCCGTGCTCGCCGAGGGCTCCTCCCTGGTGGTGTGGCTCCCGCTGGCCGTGGACCCGGGCGGCCGCAACGCCGACGAGCCCCGGTGGGGCCTCCTGGATCCCGACGGCGAGCCACGGGCCTCCGCCGAGGGCTACGCCACCCTGGCTCGCGCCGCCCGGGCGGGCGCGCGCGCCGTGCCCTTCGTCGCCGGCGACGTGCGCGGCGTCGGCCTGGAGACCGGCGGGCGCACCACCGCCGTCCTGTGGTCCCAGGGCGCCCCCGCCGAGCTCGACCTGGCCGACGTCGACGTGCCCGGCGGCGAGGTCGGCGACGAGCCGGTCGTCGTCGAGACGGACGGCGCGATCGCCGACCTCGCGCGGGCGCTCCGGTGAGGGGCGGGCCGGGTCCGGGCCACGAGGCCCCGGGCGACGCGGTCGGTGGAGCAGCCTCGGGCGCAGCAGGTCCGGGAGCAGGCCCAGGAGCAGCGGCGCCCGGCGACCCCCACGCAGACCTCGACCCGAGCCGGGTCGTGCTCGTGGGCGGCCTGCACCGCAGCGGGACGACGCCGCTGGCGCGGGCGCTCGCGGCGCACCCGCAGGTCAGCGGGTTCGCCGGCACGGGGGTGCCCCACGACGAGGGGCAGCACCTGCAGGACGTCTACCCGCGCGCGAAGGTCCACGGCGGCAGCGGGCGCTTCGCCCGCTCGGGCGCGGCGCACCTGACCGAGCGCTCCCCGCTCGCCACCCCCGACGCCGGCGCGCGGCTCCTGGCGTCGTGGGCGCCGCACTGGGACACCACGCGCCCCGTGCTGCTGGAGAAGTCGCCGCCGGACATGGTCATGGGCCGCTTCCTCCAGCACGTGCTGCCGGGCTCGGCGCTCGTGGTCGTGGTGCGCCACCCGGTCGTGGTGGCCCTGTCGACGAAGAAGTGGCGCAGCGCGATCTCGCGCGACCCGCGGCGCCACGAGAGCCTGCCCGCCCTCGTGGAGCACTGGGTGCTGGCCCACCGCGCGCTGCTGGCCGACCTGCCCTCCCTGCGCCGGGTGCACGTCCTGCACTACGAGGACCTCGTGCGTGACCCGGCCCCGGTGCTCGCCCGGCTGCAGGCCTTCCTCGGCCTGGACGGCCCCGTGCCCGCCGGCAGCCTCTCGGCCGCGCGCAGCACCCGCTACGAGCGCCGGTGGGAGGACCTGGCCTCCTGGTGGCGCCCGGGGCACCGCCAGCGCCGCCGCGTCGAGGACCGGTGGGCGGCCGAGGCCGCTCGGTGGGGGTACCGCCTCGACGACCTGGGCGCCCGCGGCCCGTGGGCGCCCGAGCTCCGGGCGCTGGCGGGGGCGGCCGCGCCGCCCGACCCGTCCGTCTGAGCGGGTCCCCGCCAGCCGGTCCCGGGCCGGCCCGCTCCCCCGAGGGCCCGGCCGGGGCCGCGTCGGTCGAGCCTCAGCGCCCGACCCGCTCCCCCGCGGGGGTCCGCTCCTCCACCTCGGCGGAGCCGACCTCGTGCGCGGCGCCGCCGTCCACCGCGCCGCTGCCCGCCGCACCTCGACCGGTCCGGCGCCGCGCCGTCCGGCGCTCGCGGGCGACCTCGAGCAGGAGGACGAGGAGCAGGGCCAGGACGAGCCCCACGGCCGCGGCGGGCAGCGCCACGTCGACGACGACCTCCCGCGCGCTGCGAGCGGTCGTGCCGGTGGTGGTCGTGGTGGTGCGCGCCGGGTCGGCGGCGGCCAGCTGGGCGCGGGCGTCGTCCAGGCGCTCCTGCGCCCGCTCGAGCCGGTCCTCGGCCGCGTCGCGCTCCCCCTCGAGGTCGTCCAGCCGGGCCAGGACCGGCCGGAACCGCTCGAGCCCCGCCTCAGCCTCCTCGGCGGCCTCGCGCAGGGGGCCGTCGTCGGCGTTCTCGCGCCCCTCCGCGGCGGCGACCTGCGTCCGCAGGCTGTTGACGAACGAGAGCTGGGCGGAGTACGCCGAGCGCGCGTCGGCGTAACCGGCCTCGGTGCTGACGGCGCTCATCCCGCTGCTGGCGTCGTCGTAGGCGTCCTGCGCGGACTGCACGGCCGCCTCGGCGATCTCGACGGGCTCCCCGAACAGCGTCGACCGCGCGCGGTCGGCGACGGCCTCGACGACGACGGAGGCGGTCCCCTCCTCACCGGGGGCGGCCGTGTAGACGAGCTCCACCCGGGACGACCCGGCCTCCCGCCCGACCTCCAGGCCCTCGCGGACGCGCGCGGGGTCGAGCCCCGCCGCCTCCGCCGCCGCGCGCCGGGCGGCCGGACCGGTGGCCGCCGAGACCAGGGCCTCGGCGTACTGGTCGACGCCGGTGCCGCCGGTGTAGGGCGAGCCCTCGCTGCCCACCAGCGAGGGGATCTCCACCACCGCCGTGGCCCGGGCCGCCGGGTCCTGCACCAGCGCCGCGGCACTGGCACCGGTCGCCGCGAGCGCGGGCACCAGCACGAGCACGAGCAGGCGCGACCGCCGCGCCCGCAGCCACTCAGCGATCTCCACGGACCTGCTCCTCCTCCTGGCGGCGGGCCGGGGGCTCGCTCGCTCTCGTCCTCGGCGTCGCGCTGGGCGCCGTCGTGCCGGTCGTCGTGCCGGTCGTCCGGGCGCTGGGCGCAGCGTGCCTCATCGCGGTGGCCGCGGGCGGCTGCTCCGGTGATCTCCTCGCACGGCGGCTGCCGCGCCGCAGGCGCGCCAGCGCGGCGTCCGCCAGCTCCCGGTCGTCCGGCGGCAGCCCCAGGAGGAGGAGCGTCCCCGCGAAGACGACGAGCACCGCCGGCGCGGTGAGCAGCACGACCCCGACCCACGAGCCGACGGCCAGCCCCGCGAGAGCCGCCGTCGCCGCCGCGGCGGCCGTGGCGAGCGCCAGGCGCCCGAGGCCCTCCGCCGGGGCGCGCACGCCCACCACCGAGCGGGCGAGCAGCAGCTTGGCGACGTTGCCGACCACCAGGGCCGCGGCCCACGCGAGCGCCGCGCCCACGGCCCCGAGCCGTGGCACGAGGAGCAGGACCAGGACCACGTCCCCGACGAGGACGGCGACGTTGACCGCCATCGACAGGTGCACGCGCCCCGCCATCGTCAGCAGCGCGGTGCACGGGCCGGCCGCAGCGCCGACGAGGTGGCCGACCAGCAGGACCAGCGTCACGGCGGCGGCCGCCGGGAACGCCGTGCCGAAGACCCCGAGCAGCTCGGCCGGGTGGCGGGCGACGACGACCGCGGCCGGCAGCGCGAGCACGAGCGTCCACCGGGTCGCGCTGGCGTAGACGCGCGCGGCCTGCGCCAGGTCGCCGACGTGCAGCAGGTGCGCCAGGTGCGGCGTCGCGGCCCCCACCACGGGCGGGCCGGCGAGCACCACGAGCGCCGCCAGCCGGGTCGCCACGCCGTAGGCGCCCACCGCCTCCTGGTCGACGAGGGCGCCGAGCAGCAGGACGTCGGCCCACACCAGGCCGCTCGCCGCCATCGAGGCCACCCAGCTGACAGCCGAGAACGACAGCACGCGGCGGACCTCCACCACGCGCCGCGCCGGCTCGCCGTCGCGGACCGGCGCGGCGCGGCGCGTCCAGCGGCGCAGGACGACGGCGGCGACGAGGGCCGCCGTCCACGAGGAGACGACGAGGGCCCCGACGGCGCCCGTGGTGCCCGCCCCGACCGCGAGGGCGACCCCGGTGAGGGCCAGGCGCAGCAGCGGCTCCAGCACGCGGCCGACGAGGGCGTGCACCCGCTGCGTGCGCCAGCCCTGGCTCGCGGCCAGCAGCGCCTCGGCCAGGACCGCCCCGGGCAGGGCGAGCGCCACCAGGCGCAGCAGCGGCACCAGTGCCGGGTCCCCGAGCGCCCCGGCCAGCGCGGGGGCCCCCGCGAGCAGGGCCAGCGCGGCGAGCGCGGAGGCGGCGGCGCTCGTGCCCAGCCCGAGCGCGAGGACCCCGCGCAGGCGCGCGCCGTCGCCGTCGGCGAGGTGGACGGCCGCGAAGCGCGTCAGCGCGGCGCGGAAGCCGCCGAGGGCCACGAGCACGAGGAGCGACAGGGTCGCCACGGCCGTCGTGTAGCGGCCGACCTCCAGCGCGCCCTGCCGGGCGAGGAGCAGGACGACCAGCAGCAGCGAGGCCTGGGAGCACAGCGCCCCGAGGACGGCGAGGACCCCGCCGCGGCCGGCCCGCGCGACGGCGCGGGCCTGCGCGGGGGCCCCGTCCTGGACGGCTCGGGCCGCGGGCGGCGGGGCGCTCACCGCAGGGCGACGGCGCGCGGGACCGGGCGCGCGCCAGGGGCGTCGCCGGCCGCCGCGGCGTCCTCCGGGGCGTCTTCTGGGGCGTCCTCCGGCAGCGGGCCGCGGCCGACGGCGACGGCGCAGGCCGCCAGCGCCATCACGTACCAGAGCACGACCACGCCGGTGATCAGGTTGGCGGCCGAGCTGGCCACCACGACCGCGACCGCGACCGCCGTCGCGGCGCTGGCCGCCGCGTGCTCGAGGGTCCCCGCGCGGGCCCGGTGGACGGCGCGCAGCCCGGTGCCGACGAGCGCCAGGAGGACGGCGAGGTAGGCGAGCAGGCCGAGGACGCCCGTCTCCACGAGCATCCGCAGCACGTCGTTGTGGGGCAGCTTGGCCGCCTCGGTGAGCCCGCGGACGCCGTCGAAGCCGATGCCGGTGAGCGGCCTCTCCCGCGCCAGCGGCAGCAGCTCGGTCCAGTAGTCCAGCCGCCACCGCAGGCTGTCGGTGCTCGAGGTCCGCGCCGCCGCGAAGCGCTCCACCAGGCCCGGCACGGCCACGGCCCCCGCGGTGGCGACCGCCACCAGGCCGAGCAGCAGGACGGGGCGGCGCTGCACCACGACCAGGACCAGGGCGCCGAGGAGACCGGCGACCAGGGCGCCGCGGGTGAGGGTGGCCAGCATCAGGGCCGCCCCGAGGACCAGGGCGCCGGCGAGGGCCGCCCGTGCGGCGCGGCGGCGGACGGCGGGCAGCAGCGCCAGCCCGGTCAGGCCGGCGACGAGGAGGTAGCGGGCGTAGGTCGTCGGGTGGTTGAAGGGCCCGGTCAGGCGACCGGCCAGCCCAGCGGGCCCGTCCCCCCCGCTGCCCGCCCCGTCGAGGACGCCGAGGACCTGCCCGACGCCGACCAGCAGCGGCACCACGGCGCCCGCGGCGACGGCGCCGAGGACGGCTACCAGGCGGCGCCGCGTGGTCACGAGCTGCTCGAGCAGGACGAGCATGGCCACGGCCGAGGACAGGCGCAGCAGCTCGGCGGCGCCGCGCGCCGGCTGCTCGGCGCCGAGCAGGCTCAGCGCGGCCGCGGCGACCAGCGCGAGCAGCGCGGTGCGCAGCGGCGAGCCGCGCAGCCGCCCGCCCGGGCGCTGGGCGATGAACCACACCGCGCTCATCCCGAGCAGGAGCACCGACAGGAGCACGGAGGGGTCGAGCGCGCGGGCCGCGCCCCCTCCGTCGGACAGCCGGACCAGGTCCACGCCCGTGCGCGCGGCCAGAAGCACGAGCACCACGGCGAAGACGCGGGTGAGCGCCAGGGCCGCCAGGACGACGGCGCCGCAGACGGCCACCGGCAGCACGGCCCCCACCCGGTCGCCCTCGGCGACCGCGAGGCCGCTGGCCGCCGCCGCGGCCGCCAGGAGGGCCACCGCCGCCGCTCCGGCGGCCGCGCGGCGGGCGCAGCCCGCCCGGGACCTCCCGGCGCCGGCCACCGGGGCGCCCTCGGACGTGCTGCCGGGAGTGCTCGTCGACGGGCTCGCGGGGGCGCTCACGGACGCGCGGCGGGGGTGCGGCCCGCGGCGGGGCGCGCGGGCGCGGCGCGCACCGGGGTCGGGCGGGACGGCTCGGGGCGGCTGGGCGTCGGGCGTCCACCGCTGGGCGGCAGCGCGGCCGGCGCCGCGGGGCGCAGGGCCGGGGACGGCGAGCCGCCCCGGCGCCGCGCGCGCGGGTCTCGGCGGGCCGGGCTCGGCGCACCGGCGGCGGGAGGACGCCGGACCGCGCCCGACCGGCGCGCGACGACGTCGAGGTAGACCTGCTCGAGGAGGTCCGTGGACCGCTCCCAGCAGTGCTCGCGCAGCACCCGCGCGCGCACCGGGTCGGTGGCCGCCCCGCCGTCGCCCTCGCGGCCCTCCTGGGCGAGCACCCGTCGCATCGCGGCCGCCAGCGCCGCCTCGTCGTCGACCGGCACGAGCGCGTGCCGGGAGGGCGCGCGACCGAGGAGCTCGACGTGCGGGGCGATGTCGCTGGCCACCACGCGAGCACCCGCCGAGAGGGCCTCGAGCACCGTCAGGGGCATGCCCTCCAGCGCCGACGGCTGCACGAAGGCGAGGGCGCGGGCGTGCAGCGCCTGCAGGACGTCGCCGTACTGGTAGCCCGTCATCACCACGCGGGGGTCCTCCGCGGCCTGGCGCACCAGCGAGGCGGTGTACTCGTCGGAGAAGGAGGAGTCGCCCACCACGACGAGCCGGACGTCGCCCGGCACGGCGCGGAAGGCGCGCAGGAGCAGGTCGGGGCGCTTCTCGGGCACCAGCCGCCCCACGAAGAGCAGGTAGCGCGGCGGCTGGGGCCCGAGCAGCTCGTGCACCAGCTCCCCCACCGCCCCGCAGCGCTCCGGCCCGTCACCGGTCGGCACCTCGGGCGGGGCGCCGCTGCCGACGTCCGCGGCGGGGGGCGCGCCGTTCGGGATCAGCACCGCGCGGCGCCCGAAGCGCCGGGCGTAGTGCTCCTGCAGGGCGCGGGAGACGACGACGAGCTCGTCGGGGACGCGTCCGGAGATCTCGTGCCCCAGCCCGAGCACGCGCTGCGCCAGGCCACCCCACTTGGCGCGCTCGTGGTCGAGTCCGTGCACCGTCTGCACGACCCGGGCGCCCCGCGACAGGCGCACCAGGGGGCTGAGCAGCCCGGGCCCGAGGGCGTGCAGGTGCACCACGTCGACCCCGGCCCGCAGCGCGCTCGCCGTCGAGGTGGCGCTGTGCGTGATGGCGTCCAGGTGCTTCGAGCGGATGGCCGGGGTGGTGACGAGCTCCATGCCGAGGTGGGTCGTGCGGTCGTCGCAGAGCCCGCCGTAGCCCTCGCGGCAGTAGACGGTGACCCGGTGGCCGCGCTCGACGAGCCGGCGGCCGACCTCCTCGACGTGGTGCTCGACGCCCCCGTAGGTGGCGGGGAGCCCCTTCTGCCCCACCATCGCCACGTGCAGCGGGCGGGACGCCCGCTGGCCGCGCAGCAGCGGGACGGCGTGGTCGGGCGCCGTCGAGCCGCCCTCCGGGACGTGTGGCACAGCGGGCCTCCCTGGTCGCCGAGCGCACACGCCCGAATCGTCCCCGTGCGGTCGACGTGAACCTACGACACCCCGGGCGGCGGGCCAACCCCTCGACCGGTGCTCGCGCAGGAGCTGATCAGTCCTGCCCGAGGGGTCCGGAGGGGGGTGCGCCGTCCGAGGACGAGCGGCCCTGCGCCTCGGCCGCCCGTGCCCGCTGCTCCAGGTGCCGGACCGCGGACCGCAGCGCCCCCTCGGGGTCGACCCCGGGCGCCGTGCGGGCCCCGTCGGCGACCACGGCCAGCAGCCGCTCCCCCAGCTCCCGCGCCGGGTCCGGCCCGGAGGTCGTCGTCGCGGGACCGCCCGCGCCCGCGCCAACGTCGGCGTCGGCGTCGGCGTCGGCGTCGGGCTCCAGCAGGGCGGAGGCGTCCAGGCCGGCGCGGCGCGCGCGCCCCAGGACCTTCGCCGCGCGGGCCAGCGCCGGCAGCGCCACCGGGACGCCGTCCAGGGCGCTGGCGCGCCCCTTCTCGAGGCGTTTGCGCTCCTCCCACCCGGCCTCGACGTCCGCGGCCGTCACCGCGGCGGCTCTCGGCGACGAGGGCCCGAAGACGTGGGGGTGGCGGGAGACCAGCTTGGCGATGACGCCGGCGGCCACGTCGTCGACGTCGAAGCGCTCGCCCTCGGGCGCCTCCTGGGCGACCCGGGCGTGGAAGACGACCTGGAGCAGGAGGTCCCCGAGCTCCTCGCGCACGTCTGCTGCCGTGCCGTCCTCGATCGCCTCGACGACCTCGAAGGCCTCCTCCAGCGCGTAGGGCGCGAGCGAGGCGTGCGTCTGCTCCGCGTCCCACGGGCAGCCGCCCGGCGAGCGCAGCCGGTCCATCACCGCCACGAGCTCGAGCAGGCCGGCCCCGGGGTCGCGCGGCGGGTCGACGTCCACGGGGGCGGGCCTCCAGGGGCGAGGGGCGCCCGGCGGTCGGGCGGTCACCATCGTAGGAGCCGGCGGCGCGCCCGCCCCTCCGCACCCCGTCGGCTCAGCGCCGCTCAGCCCTAGCCCACCCCGGCACTTCGTCGCCACAGTGCCGCTGAGCCCTCCCTCTCCTCGGCACTTCGTCGGCAGAGTGCCGCTCAGCCCCCGCTCCCCCGGGCACCTCGTCGGCAGAGTGCCGCACAACCCCCGTCCTCGCGGTGAGGGTCGACGGGACGGTCCATCACGAGAGGCGCCGCCCCGTCGAGGGCCCGTTCAGCCGGCTCGCGCGCCGGCGGCCGTCTCCTCGACCACCCGTCCGGCCTCGACGCGCACGACCCGCGTGCAGACCTCCGCGAGCGCGGGGTCGTGGGTGACCACGACGGTGAGGCGATCCGGCGCCCCCGCGGCGACGAGGTCGGCCACCGAGGCGCGCGACGCGGCGTCGAGGGCGGAGGTGCCCTCGTCCACGAGCAGCACGCCGGCCCGCCGGACGAGGGCGCGCGCGACGGCGACCTTCTGGCGCTCCCCGCCGGAGAGCGCACGGCCGTCCTCCCCCACCGCGCGCCCGCCCAGGCGCTCGACGACGTGGCGCAGCCCGACCTGCTCCACCACCTCGGCCACCCGGGGGTCCTGCGAGGAGGCGCCGGAGGGGTCGAGGGCGACGTTGGCCGCGACGTCGGCGTCGAGCAGGTGCACGTGCTGGGGGACGACGGCGACCTGCGCCGACCAGCCGGTCCCCCAGTCCTCCAGGCGGCGGCCGTCCGCGCGGACCTCGCCGGCCGAGGGCAGCAGCATCCCCGCCAGCAGGTCCAGGAGCGTGGACTTCCCGGCGCCGTTCGGGCCGACGACGGCCACGACGTCGCCGCGCCGCAGCACGAGGTCCACCCCGGAGAGCACGGTGCGCCCCGTCTCGGGCAGGACCACGGCGACGTCGTCGAGCACGACCTCCGACGGCGGCTGCGTCGCCGGCACCACCGGCGGGCTGCTGCGGAGCAGGTGGGCGTCGGCGAGCACGATCTCGACCGCGGGCGAGGAGTAGGCGATCGAGTGCACGAGCCCGACGAGCCCGATCAGCGAGGGCAGCACCCGCAGGGCCGCGTAGGCGAAGAGCCCCAGCGTCGACAGCGCCTCCCCGGCGTCCCCCCGCACGGTGGCGACGGCCACGTAGGCGACGACGAACAGGACGAGCATCGTCTCGGCCACGAGCCGGGGGACGGCCTTGAGGACCTCCTCGCCGCCGCCGGCGCGCGCGATGCGGCGCCGCACCGCGCCGAAGCGCTGGCTGAAGGCCTGGGCGCGGCCGGCGCCCACCACCTCGCCGGACAGGGCGAGGCCCTCCCCCGCCACCCGCAGGCTCTCCGCGAGCGCGGTGTCGACCTCCTGCCCCATCCGGCGCACCGGGCGGCGCACCGCGCGCGCCACGAGCCAGAGCGCGGGCGCGAACACGGCGCCCGCGAGCAGCGTGGCCAGGGGCGAGACGGCGGCCATCACGGCGACGACGGCCACGGTGCGCAGCACGCCGCCGACGGCGAGGACCGACGGGACGAGGCTCTCCTCGACGACGGTGACCACGGTGTCGTGGACGTTGCGGACGAGCACGGCGTGGCCGCGGCGCCGGACCTCCCGGGGCGGGAGGCTCAGGTAGCCCAGCAGCAGCTGCTCCTCCAGGCGCGCCCCGGCGCCGTAGCAGAGCCGGTAGAGCACCGTGTCGTGCAGCACGACGAGCCCCGCCCGCAGCAGGAAGACGCTGATCACGACGGCGGCGAAGACGCCGAGGTCACCGCCCTCGACGGACAGGAGCCCCACGACGGGCAGCGAGACGCCGCCGGTCGACAGCATGCTGACCAGGGCGAAGACGAGCGCCGCGGCGCCGGCCTCGGCTGCGCTCGTCGCCGCGACGATCACGGACAGCAGCACCCACCGACCGCGCTGCCGGCCGAACAGGCGGTGCATCCGGCGAGCGGTCGTCCACACGCTGGGGGCCTGGGGCGGGCGTTCGTCACCAGCAGTGATGGTCGGTGCGTCCATTCGAGTCCTCTACCTACGAAGAGTGAGCGGCGGGAGGCGCGGATCTCCTACCGTCGGGAGAGTCCGCACCGCACCACCCAGGAGCCCCCCGTGACCACGACCCGCGACCTCGCCGAGCTGCTCCCCGCGCATTGGACCACCGGTGCGGTCGCCGCACCGCCGTTCTCGTCCCTGCGTCACGTGCTCGGAGCAGCGCTGGGGGCCACGCCCGACGCACCGGCCCTCGTCGTGCGGCGCGAGGACGGCGAGTCGCTGCGGTGGACCTACCGGGAGCTGGACGCCGACGTGCGCCGCCGCGCGGCCGCGCTGGGCCGGGCCGGCGTGCGCGCCGGCGACGCGGTCGTCCTCGTCGCGGCGCGCACCCCCGGGCTGGTGCCGACGGTGCTCGCCCTCCTCTCGGTCGGCGCCGCGTACGTGCCCGTGGACCCGACGGCCCCGCCGGCTCGCGTGCGGACGGTCGCCCGCCTCACGGGAGCCCGCGCCCTCGCCGGCCCGGCCGCGGCGTGCGAGCGCGCGGCCGAGCAGCTCCTCGACGTCCTCGGCGACGACGCGGTGCTCGTGGACGTCGACGCGCAGCTCGACGGGGGCCAGGACGGGGACGACGCCGGGGCCGGTGCGGTGGCGCAGTCAGAGGTCGACCCGGGATCGACGGCGTACGTCCTGTTCACCTCCGGCAGCACGGGCGAGCCGAAGGGCGTCGTCGTCACCCACGCGAACGTCGTCCACCGCCTGCCCGCCTACCTCGGGCTGACGAGCGGCCCGTGCCGCTACCTGCTGCACAGCTCGCTGTCCTTCGACGGCGCCGTCGGCGGCATGTACTCGACCCTCGCCCGCGGCGGGTGCCTGGTGCTCGTGCCCGACGCCGTCGCGGGCGACCCGGCGCTGGCCGCCGTCGCCGTCCGCGAGGAGGCCGTCACCCACCTGGAGCCCGTCCCCTCCTGGTACGCCGCGCTGCTGGAGCTCGCCGGGCCGGGCGACCTGGACTCGGTGCGCGCCGTCGTGCTCGGCGGCGAGGTGGTGCCGCCCGAGCTCGTGGCGACCTCGCAGCGCGCGCTGCCGCAGGCGGTGCTCGTGGACGACTACGGCCCCACCGAGGTCACCGTGGCCGCCACCGCCTTCGTCGTCCCCCCGGCCTGGGACGGCGGAGCCCTCCCCATCGGCCGCCCGCACCCGGCGACGGCCGTCGCCGTGCTGGACGACGCCGGCAGCCCCGTGGCGCCCGGCGAGGTCGGGGAGCTGTGGGTCGCCGGGCCGTGCGTGGCCGCGGGCTACCTGGGCCGCCCCGGGGACCCGGCGTTCGGCCTGGTCCCCGGCACGGACGTCCCGCGCTACCGCACCGGGGACCTCGTGCGCTGGCGCGAGGACGGCCAGCTCGCCTTCTGCGGGCGCCGCGACCGGCAGGTCAAGGTCCGCGGGCAGCGCGTGGAGCCCGAGGAGGTGGAGGCCGTGCTCGGCGGGCTGCCCGGGGTCGCGACGGCCGCCGTCGAGGTCGACGGGTCCGGGGACGCCGCCCGGCTGGTCGCCTACGCCGCACCCGTGCCCGGCGCCGCGCTCACGGCCGGCGCCGTGGCCGCCGCCCTGGCCGAGCGCCTGCCGACCCACCTGCGCCCGGGCGCCGTCGTCGTGCTCGAGGCCCTTCCCCTGACGCCGGGCGGCAAGGTCGACCGTCGCGCCCTGCCCGCGCCGGACCGCGCGGACGAGCCCGGCGAGGCGCCGCGCGACGACCTCGAGCGCGCCGTCGCCGACGCGATGGCCGACGTCCTCGGCGTCCCCGTGCACCGCGGCACCGACTTCCACCGGGCGGGCGGGCAGAGCCTCGCCGCCGCCCGGGTGGTGGCGCGGGTGCGCAGCGCCACCGGTCGACCGGTCACCCCCGGCGACCTCGCGGGCGCCGGCACGCCCGCCGAGCTCGCGGCGCGCCTGCGCGGCCGGGCGCCCGTCGCGGCCCCCGCCCGCCGCGCGGGGGCGCAGCGCGGGCCGGCCTCCTCGCGCCAGGAGTCGTTCTGGTTCCTCGAGCACGCCCCGGGCGGCGCGGGCCGCTCCAACCTCGTCGAGGTGCTCCTGCCCCCGCCCGGGACCTCCCCCGACGTCCTGCGCGCGGCGGCCCGCGCCCTCGTCGACCGCCACCCCGCCCTGCGCACCCGCTTCGAGCTGGGACCCGAGGGGCTGGGGCAGGTCGTGGAGCCGCGGGTCGAGCTCGCGGTGGAGGACCTCGACCCCGCCGAGGACCGGCCGGCGCTGCTCGCCGCGGCCGACCGGTGGGGCGCGCGCCCCTTCGACCTCGGCCGCGCCCCCCTCCTGGCGGCCGCCGTGGCCCCGACGCCCGACGGCCCGGCGCTCGTGCTCGCCGTCCACCACGCCGTCGCGGACGGCTGGAGCCTGGACCTGCTCGTGGAGGAGGTCGACGCGCTCGTGCGCTCCGGAGGGAACGCGTCCGCGCTGCCCGCGCCGTCCCCCCTGACGCCGGTGGACGTCGCCGCCCCGGAGACCGACCGGCCGGCGGCCGAGCGCGAGGCCGCGAGCGCCGCCCTGGCGGACGTCCTGCGGCGCGGCGCGAGCACCGGGGAGCGGGCGCTGCCCTTCGACGGTCCCGGCCGCACGGAGGTCCTCGACCCCGGCGTCGTCGTGCGGCACCTGCCCGCCGACCTCGTCGACGGCGCGCGCGAGCTCGCCGCCGCCGCGGGCACCACGACGTTCACGGTGCTCGCCGCCTCCCTGGGCGCCCTGCTGGCCGGCACCGGCGACCAGCCCGAGGTGCTGCTCGGCACGCCGACCTCCGGGCGCGGGGCGGCCGAGCTCGACCGCCTGGTCGGCTGCCTCATCGGCACCGGCCTCGTGCCCGTCGACGTCTCGGGCGACCCCTCGTTCGCCGAGGTGGTGCGCCGGACGGCGGCGGGCGCCGCAGCCGCCGCCGAGCACGCGTGGCTGCCCCTGGAGGTGCCGCTGCGCACCCTGGCGGAGGGCGAGCGCGCCGCCGCCGTCCCGGTGCTCCTCAACCTCCTCGAGGCGCCCCAGGGGGCGGCCCCCGGCATCTCCTCGGGCGCGGCCCCGGAGCGCCTCGTGCAGCGGCTCAGCCGGCCGGGCGCGATGGCCTACGCCGAGCTGGACCTGTACCTGCAGCACCGCGACGGCGGGCTGGCCGTCGCGGCGGTGCACCGCCTCGACCGGCTGGCCGGGCGCACCGTCGAGCAGCTCCTCGACCGCTGGGAGCGCCTGCTGCGCCGCGCCGTCGCCGACCCGCAGGCGCCCGCCGCCGACCTGCCGCTCACCACCGCCGAGGAGGACCGGGCGCTCGCCGAGCTCGAGCGCGAGCCCGCCCCGGCGGCCGCCGGCGTGCTGCTCGATCAGGTGCGGGCACGGCTCGCGGAGGACCCGCGCGCCGTCGCGGTCCGCGACGGCGACGCCGGCTGGTCGCGCGCCGCGCTGTGGGAGCGCGCCGGGGCGGTCGCCGCGCTGCTGGCCGCGCGCGGCGCCCGTCCCGGGGACCGCGTGGTCCTCGCGCTGGACGGGTGCGCCGACGCCGTCGCCGCGCTGGTCGGCTGCTGGCGGGCCGGCGCGGTCGCCGTCCCCGTCGGGGAGGAGCAGCCGCCGGCGCGGCTGCGGCGCCTCGTGTCCCTCTGCGACGCCGTCGCGGTGCTCGACCGCGACGCCCTGGAGGAGCTGGACGAGACCGGCGACGTCGCGGCCGCCCCCGACGCGGCGCCCGCCCCGCAGGAGGCGGCCTACGTCCTGTTCACCTCGGGCACCACGGGCGAGCCCAAGGGCGTGGTGGTGAGCCACGCCGCGCTCGCCGCCTCCACCCGGGCCCGGCTGCACGCCTACCCGCAGCGCCCGGCGACCGCGCTGGTGGCCCACGACCTGGCCTTCGACGCCGCCCTCGGCATCATCGCCTGGTACCTGTGGACCGGTGGTGAGCTCGTGCTGGCCGAGCGCACCGACCGGCTGGACCCTGCGCGGCTCGCGGAGCTCGTGCGCCGCCACGGCGTCGGCCAGCTCGACGTCGTCCCCTCCCACCACCGGCTGCTGCTGGACCTGGCCGCGCCCGAGGACCTGCGCTCGCTCGAGCTCGTGACGCTCGGCGGCGAGGCGTGCACGCCCTCGCTCGTGCGCGCCCACCGGGCGGTGCTGCCGGGCGCCGCGCTCGTCAACGAGTACGGGCCCACGGAGTCGACCGTCTGGTCGCTCGCGCACACGTGCCGGGCCGAGGACGGCGAGGGCGTGCGCGTGCCGGTGGGGCGGCCCGTGCTGGGCGTGGTGGCCCGCGTGGCCGACGCGCGGGGCCGGCGGCGGCCGCCCGGCGCCGAGGGCGAGCTGCTCCTCGGCGGGCAGCTGCTCGCCGAGGGCTACCTCGACGACCCCGCGCGCACCGCCGAGCGGTTCGTCGAGCGCGACGGCCGCCGGTGGTACCGGACGGGTGACCGGGTGCGCAGCCGGGAGGACGGGGAGCTGGACTTCCTCGGCCGCGACGACGCGCAGGTCAAGGTGCGCGGCTTCCGCGTCGAGCTGGAGGAGGTGGACGCCGCCCTCACCGCTCTGCCCTCGGTGGCGCGCGGCGTCGCCGGCGTGCTCGAGCTCGTCCAGGGAGAGCCCGCGCTCGTCGGGTGGGTGCAGCCGGTCGCGGGGCGCGAGCCCGACGTCGAGCACCTGCGCGACGTGCTGCTCGCCCGCCTCCCCGAGTGGGCCGTCCCCGGCGTCCTCGTCGTCGTCGACGACCTCCCCGAGACCACGGCCGGCAAGGTCGACCGCGCCCGCCTGCCCCGCCCCGCGCCGCCCTCGGGCGGGGCTCCACCCGCGACGCCCACCGAGCACCTCGTGGCCGCGGTGTGGGAGGAGCTGCTCGGACGGCCCGTGGGGGTCGACCGCACCTTCGCCGCGCTCGGGGGCCAGTCCCTGCTGGCCGCGCGCATGGTCGTGCGGCTGCGCGCCGAGACGGGGCTCGACGTGGACCTGCGCGACGTGCTCGCGGCCCCCCGGGCGCGTGACGTCGCGAGCCTGCTCGACCGCCTGGCCGCGGAGGACGACGGCGCGGGCAGCACGACGACGGACGGCGAGCCGGCCGTGCCATCCGGGGTCCCGGCGGCGCCGAACACCCCGGACGGGGCGGGCGACCTCGGCGTCGAGGACGTCGAGGCGCTGCTGGCCCGCCTGGACGAGCTGGACGACGACGAGGTGGCGCGCCTCCTCGCGCAGGTGGAGGAGCGATGACCACGTCGGGCACGACCGAGCAGGACGAGCGGCCGCGGCAGGACGAGCGCCCCGCGCAGGACGCCGCCGCCCTGAACCGCGCCCGGCTCGCGGAGGCGCTGCGGGCCCGGCGACGGGCACCGGGCCGCCTGGCGCCGAACGCCGAGCGCCTCGCCGTCCTGCAGCTGCTGGACCCGGGCTCGACCGCCTACAGCGAGGCGGTCGTGCTGCGCCTCGCGGGCGCCCTCGACGAGACCGCGCTGCTCGCGGCGCTGCGGGCGCTGCCCGAGCGCCACGAGTGGCTGCGCAGCCGGGTGCGCGCCGACGCCGACGGCGTCGTGCAGGTGCTGGTCGACGACGCGGACCCGGACGTGCGCCGGGCCGCGCTCGACGGCGACGCCCCCGCTGCGGCCGGCGGGCGACGCCTGCCCGCCGCCGCCGCCGCGTGGGTCACGGCCCTCGCCGAGGAGCCGCTGGACCTGCTGGAGGGCCCGCTGTGGCGCGCGGGCCTCGCCCGCCTGGCCGAGGACGACCACGTGCTAGTGCTCGTCGTCCACCACGTGGCGTGCGACGCCACGTCCCTCTCGGTGCTGCTCGACGAGCTGGGCGAGCGCTACGAGGCGGCCACGACGGGCGGCGAGCCCGTCCTGCCGACCTCGCGCTCGCCCCGCGACGTGGCGCGCGCGCTGCGCGGGGCGGCCGCCTCGCCGGCCGCCCGCGAGGCCGCCGTCGCGCGCGCCGAGGCGCTCCTGCGCGCCGCCGGCGAGGACGCCGAGCCGTCGCGGACGAGCGCCGCCCGCACGGACGTGCGCGTGCGCGAGCTGCCGCGGGCGGTCTCCTCCCGCCTCGCGCGCGTCGCCGACACCCGCGGGCTCACGCCCTTCGCCGTGGTGACGGCGGTGGTCGCCGCGGCCCTGTCCCGCTCCGGGCCCGACGGGCTCGCCGGACCGCGGAGCCCCGCCCTCGGCGCCCCGGTGGACCTGCGCTGGCAGGACCCCGGCAGCGAGGACGTCGTCGCCCTCCTCGTGGAGACCGCGGCGCTCGTCGTCGACGACGTGCTCGACCGCTCGCTGCTGGAGGCGGCCGGGGCGGTGCGCGACGCCGTGGCCGCCGCCATCGCGGTGCCGGCGCCGCTCGACCAGGTCGTCGAGGAGCTGCGGCGCCGCGGGGCCGACCCCGCCGCCGTCCTGCCCCGCGTCTACGTCAACCTGCTCTCCGGCGACGAGCGCGACGCCCTGGGGACCGGTGGACCGGCGGTCGCGCACGTCGACCTGCCGCTCGGCTCGCCCAAGGCCGAGCAGTCCTGGACGGTGCGCCTGCGGGGCGACCGGGTCGGGCTGCGGCTGGAGCACGACCCCTCCGTGCTCGACCGCGCGTCGGCCGACGCGCTGCTGGAGACGGTGCTGCGGCTGCTCGACGCGGCGCTGGCGGAGCCCGCGACGCCCCTGGGCGAGCTCGAGGTCCTCGACGAGGAGGAGCGCGAGCGGCTCGCCGCCTGGGAGGGCGCGGCGGGGCCGGAGCCGGCCGAGGACCTGCTCACCCACGTGCTGGCGGGGATGGAGCGCGCGCTCCCCGTGCTGGTCACCGACGACGGCGCGGTCACCGGCGAGGAGCTGGTGGCGCGGGCCGACGCCCTCGCGGCGGCGCTGCTGGGCGCGGGGGTGCGCCCCGGCGACCGCGTGGCCGTCCCCAGCCGCCGGGTGCCGGGCCTGCTCGTCAGCCTGCTGGCCGTGCTGCGCGCCGGCGCGGCGTTCGTGCCGGTCGACGTCGGGCACCCCGCGGAGCGCCAGGCGCTGGTCGCCCGCCGCGCCGGCGCCTCCGCCGTCGTGGGCGCCCCCGCGTGGGCCGACGCCCTCGCGGCCGCGACGGGCGCCACCGCCGTGGCCGTCGACGACGCCGGCGCCCCGCACCGGCCGGCGCCCGCACCGCCCTCCTGGCCGGCGCGCACCCCGCAGGACCTGGCCTACCTCATGCCGACGTCGGGCTCGACGGGCGAGCCGAAAGCGGTGCGCGTCCCCGACGGCGCCGTGGTGGCCCGCTCGCTGTCCTACCGCGAGGTGCTGGCGACCCGCGACGTGCGCTTCCTCTTGCAGTCGACGCTCGCCTTCGACGCCTCCGTGTACCTGTTCTGGGTGCTCGCCACGGGCGGCTGCCTGGTGCTGCCGCGCGACGAGGAGGTGGCCGACCCCCTCGCGCTCGCCCGCCTGGTGCACGACCACGACGTCACGGACGTGTTCGTCGTGCCCGGGGTGCTGGAGGCGCTCCTGGGCGCCGCCGGGCCGGGCTCGCTGGTCTCCCTGCGGCGCGTGCTCGCCGGCGGCGACGTCGTGCCGCCGGCGCTCGCCGCGGCTCACCACCGGCTCCTGCCGGGCACGCGGCTGCTCGACTCCTACGGCCCCACCGAGACCGTCGTCACGGCCACGGCCTCGGAGGTCACGGCCGCCGACGCCGCGTCGGGGCGCCCCCTGCCCATCGGCCGGCCCCACCCCGGGACGACCGTGCGGGTGGTGGACGCCGCCGGCCGCCGGCTGCCGCCCGGCGCGGTCGGCGAGCTCCGCATCGGCGGTCCCTGCGTGGCCGCCGGGTACGAGGGGGTGCCCGCCGGCGACCCGGCCGCCGCCGCGTTCTCGGTCGAGGAGGCCGGGGGCCGGGAGGTCCGCTGGTACGCCACCGGCGACCTCGTCAGCTGGCGCCCCGACGGCCAGCTGGAGTACCGCGGCCGCCGGGACCGGCAGGTCAAGCTGCGGGGCCAGCGGGTCGAGCTCGGCGAGGTCGAGACCGCCCTGCGGCGCCTGCCGGGCGTGCGGGAGGCCGCCGTCGAGGTGGTCCACGAGGGCCGCCCGCGCCTGGTCGGCCTCGTGGCGCCGCGGGAGCTCGACGCCACCGGCCTGCGGGAGGCGCTGGCCGGGGTGCTGCCGCCCGCCTGGGTGCCCGACGCGGTGGCCGTGCTCGACGCCCTCCCCCGGGTGGCGAGCGGCAAGCTCGACCGCGCCGCCCTGCGGCGCCGCGCGGCCGAGCACGTGCGCGCGGCCGCGCCCGGCTCCGCCGGCAGCGCGCACCCGGCGGACGGGGCCGGCACGGCCGCGTCCTCCCGCGAGCTCGCGGTGCTGGGGGTCCTGCGGGAGGTGCTCAGCGAGGACGGGCTCGGGACCGACGACGACTTCTTCGCCGCGGGCGGCAGCTCGCTGCTCGCCGCGCGCCTCGTCGGGCGCCTGCGCGCGGAGCTGGACCTCGTGGTCCCCCTCCACGAGCTCGTGCGCGCCCCGAGCGCCCGGGGCATCGCCGCGCTCGGGGCCGAGGACGCGACGACGGCCCCCGCGGGACCGGTGCCGGCCAGGCTCCTCCCGGTCCGGCGCGGCACGAGCGGGCCGCCCGTCGTCCTCGTGGCCCGGGACGGCGCCGAGGCCCTGGTCCTGCAGCACGCGCTGGCGCGGGCCCTGCCCGACACCTCGCTCTGGACCCTGATGCGCTCGCTGCCCGCCGAGGGCGCCGAGATCCCCGACCTCGTGGCGGACGGCCGCCGCGCGGCCGAGCTCATCGCCGGGCGCCTGCCCGAGGGACCGGTGCACGTGCTCGGGCACTCGGCCTCCGGCGTCGTGGCCCTCGAGGTGGCGCGCGCGCTCGGGGACCGTCGCGGGGCCGCCGTGCTCCTGGACACCATCGCGCCCAGCTCCTGGGACACGCCGCTCGCGCGGGCCGAGGACGTGGCGCGCGGCGTCGTGCGGCGGGCCCGGATGCGGCGGGAGGAGCGCAGCTGGCCGGCCCCGGGCGCCGACCTCCCGGACGCGGGGAGCACGCGCTCCCGGGTGCGCAACCACCAGGACGGGCAGGCGGTGCTGCGGACGCGGGTCCGGTCCGTGGACTTCCCGGTCGTCGTGCTCACGTCCGAGGAGGCCCGCGACGTGCGCGGGGACGACCTCGGGTGGGCGTCCCGCTGCCGTGACCTGGAGGTGGTGCCCCTCGCCGGCGACCACCACGCGATGCTGCTGGCGCCGCTGGTGGACGAGACCGCCCGGGTGGTGGCCGGGGTGGTCGCCAGGTGGTGACCGCGCCAGGGCCGGGCGGGGGCGCCCCGTCCGGTCCTGCCCCGGCGCCCTCGGGTGACGAGCGGCTGGTCCGGCTGCCGGGGGCGGGGGGCGCCGCGGTCTGGCGCACCCGCCTGGCCCCGGCGCCCGGGGACGCCGCGGGCGCGCTGCTGGACGCCGACGACCGCCGCCGCCTCGCGGACCTGCCCGGTGACGCCGCACGGCGGCTCGTCGCGCGCAGGGTGCTGCTGCGCGCCGCGGTCGCCGCCGCGTGCGGCGGGGACCCCGCCGAGGTGAGACCGCTGCCGGGGGCGGGACCGCGCCGGGTGGCCGCCCCGGACGGGCGGGTGCTCTTCACCTCCGCCGCCTCGAGCGGCGAGGAGGGCCTGCTGGCCCTGGCCGAGCGGCCCGTCGGGGTCGACCTGGAGCGCCTCCCCGGCCCGCCCGACGCCCGAGACGTGGCGCTCGCGCTGCTGCCGCCCGCCGAGCGGGACTGGGTCCTCGCCGGCGGCGACCACCTGCCCGGGCGCTTCCTGGCGGTGTGGGTGCGCAAGGAGGCCGTCGTGAAGGCGACCGGCGAGGGGCTCGCCCGGGACCTGGCGAGCTTCGTCGTCGACCCCGAGGGCGCGGGCGCCCCGGTGCGGGGCGAGGAGCCGGCGCCCGTGGGCCTGCGCACGTGGGGCCTGGCCGTGCCCGGGCACGTGGCCGCGCTGGCCCTGGAGCACGAGAGCGCGCCGCCGACCGGCCCGTGACGGGCCGGTCGGCGGCGCGCTGCGCGCGGGAGCCGGTCAGCCGAGCGGAGCGGCGTCCCCGGCGAAGAGCTCCGCCTGCTGGCGGCGCAGGTCGTCCACCAGCCGCCCCGCGGGCAGCTCGACGTCGTCCTCGGTGAGCGTGGCGCCCTGGCGCACCGGGCGCAGGACGCGGCAGCCCTCGGCGACGCCCATCGGCAGCAGCCGATCGGCCGCCGTCGCCGCCGCGGTCTCCGCCTCGCCGTAGGTGTCGTAGCCCCCGAGGCCGTCGAGCACCTCGCCGGGCGCCAGGTCGCGCTTGGCCGTGGCGACCACCTCGACGCGGGGGGCACCGGAGGCCCGGATGACGGCGTCGTCGAACAGCACCGCGCGGGCCAGCGACGCCGGCACCTCGAAGTGGCACAGGTGGTAGGGCGTGTAGAAGCTGTACAGCGGCCCCGGCCCCAGCTTGTAGAGGTCGAGGTAGTGGCGCTGCTTGGGGTCCTCCACGGTCGCCAGGCAGAAGACGCCCGGGCCCGGCTGGGCACCGACCACGTAGTCCACGACGCCGCCGAGCGCGCGCAGCTGCTCGACGTCGTAGGCGCCGGTCAGCTCGTCGACGTGGCCCCGGTGGTCGCGACCGCCCATGCCCCGGCGCTCCACGGTCATGCCCGTGGCGTTGGCCACGATCGCCTGCTCGAAGGAGACCTTCGTCCCGTCGGCGAAGCTGGTGACCATGGCCGGGTCCTGCCCCCACTTGGCCGCGAAGCCGGCCTGCGTGGTGGGCGTGCGCTGGGTGTCCTGCAGTCCCTTGATGTTGCCCAGGACGAGCGGGGTGAGCCCGCGGCCGGTGACGAAGCGGTGGAGGTTGACCTCCACGCCGGGCTGGTCGCCGTCCACGCCGGAGAACACGACCCCCGCGCGCTCGGCCAGGACCGACAGCAGCGGCCCCACCGTGCCGTCAAGCTCGGCGTTCATGGTGACGACGTGCTTGCCGGCCGCGAAGGCCGCCAGCGTCACCTCGGCGCCGAACTCGACCGCGCCGGTGACGTCGCAGACGACGTCGACGCCGTCGGCCGTCACCAGCGCGAGCGCGTCCTCGGTGACGACGGGCCGGCCCGCGGCGATCGACGCGGACGCCGACGCGGCGTCGTGCACGACGTCGACGTCCTCCACGCCCGCCTCGCGGTAGGCGCGCACGGCGCCGTCGAGGTGGCGGTTGGAGACGCCGACGAGGCGCATGCCCGGCGTGCTGCCGATGATCTGGTTGGCGACGCCGCGCCCCATGAACCCGGCGCCGACCATCGCCACGCGGACCGGGCGACCCTCGGCCTCGCGCCGCGCCAGCGCCGTGTCGACGAGGATCACGCGCCGGCCTCCAGGAGGGGCCAGGCGGCGTCCTTGTCGCTGATGACGGCGACCGGAAGCGGCCAGTCGATGCCCAGCACGGGGTCGTCGTGGCGCAGGCCCCGCTCGACGCCCGGGGTGTAGGCCTCGCTCACCTGGTAGACGACCTCCGCGCCGTCGGTGAGCGTGAGGTAGCCGTGGGCGAACATCGGCGGCACGTAGAGCGCGCGGCGGTTATCCGCCGTGAGCTCGACCGCGACGTGCTGCAGGCGCGTCGGGGAGCCCGGGCGCACGTCCACGACGACGTCGAGGATCGCGCCGGCGGTGCAGCGCACCAGCTTGGCCTCGGTGGCCGGGGGCAGCTGGTAGTGCATGCCCCGCAGCGTGCCCGCGCGGTGGTTGAACGAGACGTTGGCCTGCTCGACGACCGCCTCCAGGCCGGCCTCGGCGAAGGTGGCGCGGTCGAAGCTGCGGGCGAAGAAGCCGCGGTCGTCGGCGCGGTGCTCCAGCTCGACGACCACCGGCCCGTCGAGGGCGGTGCGGGTCAGCCTCATCGGGTCCTCCAGAAGAGCTCGGGGTCGAGCTGCTCGGTCGTCAGCAGGTGCTCGAGCTGCTTGAGGCGGGTGTGCCCGCGGCCGGTGAAGGTGGAGGCGTCCATCGCGGTGCGGGAGAACACCTCCTGCAGCTGGCGGGCGCCGCTGTCGGCGTCCCAGTCGCAGGAGAAGCCGGGGAGCTGGGAGTGGATCTTGGCGAAGCTCACCCGGTAGCTGCGGTTGTCGGCCCCGGGCTCGCCGAAGCTCGTGGTGCAGCCGGGGAAGGCGGCGGCGACCTTCTCCGCGATGTCGCGCACGCGGTAGTTCTGCTCGTCGCTGCCGACGTTGAACACCTCGGCGTGGACGGCCTCGCGGGGCGCCTCGAGCACGCAGCGGATGGCCTTGCCGATGTCGAGGGCGTGCACGAGCGGGCGCCACGGGCTGCCGTCGCTCGTCATCGCGATCTCGCCCGTCGTCCACGCCAGCCCGGAGAGGTTGTTGAGGACGATGTCGAAGCGCATGCGCGGCGAGGCGCCGAAGGCCGTGGCGTTGCGCAGGAAGGTCGGCGAGAAGGTGTCGTCGGCCAGCGCCGAGACGTCCTTCTCCACCAGCTCCTTGCACACCGCGTAGGCGGTCTGCGGGTTCGTCGGGGACGTCTCGTCGACGACCCCGTCGGCCACGCCGTACACGCTGCACGAGGACATGTGCACGAAGCGGCTGACGCCGGCCTCCTTGGCCAGGGTCGCCAGGCGCACCGAGCCGTGGTGGTTGACCGCGTAGGTCACCTCGCCCAGCAGGTCCCCGAGCGGGTCGTTGGACAGCTCGGCCATGTGGACGACGGCGTCGAACCCGCGCAGGTCCTCCACCGTGACGTCGCGGACGTCCTTGAGCAGCGTCGAGGTGGTGCGCTCGACGCCGTTGTAGAGCCAGCCGTTCGTGAAGAAGCCGGTGTCGAGACCGACGACGTCGTGCCCGCGCTGCGCGAGCGCGGGGCCGAGCAGGCAGCCGAGGTAGCCCTCGCTGCCGGTGACGAGTACGCGCACTGGTGCTCCTGAGGTGGGGGTGCGGGTGGTGCGGGGGTCCGGGCGGGTATCGGCGCGGCCGTCAGTCCTTCCAGGTCTTCCAGGCGGCCTCGCCGGAGTCCCAGCGACCGTTGAGGTCGAGCCAGTCCCGGTAGGTGTCCATGCTGCCCCAGAAGCCCTCGTGGGCGAACAGGCCGAGCTGCCCGTCGCGGGCGAGCCGCTGCAGGGGCTGCTTCTCCAGCATGAGGTCCGGGTCGTCGCCGAGGTAGTCGGTGAGGAAGGCGCGCTCGAACAGGAAGAACCCGCCGCTGACCCAGCCGGTGGCCACGGTGGGCTTCTCGTTGAACTCCTCGACCGCGGAGCCGCTCTCGTCCAGGCGCATCTCGCCGAAGCGGCTGGTGGGGTGGACGCCGGTCACCGTGGCCACCCGGCCGGACTCGCGGTGGTGGGCCAGCTGCGCGGTGAGGTCGACGTCGCTGACGCCGTCGCCGTAGGTGAGGGCGAAGGTCTCCCCCTGCAGGTGGTCGGCGAGGCGGGCGATGCGCGCCCCGGTGCCGGAGGTGAGCCCGGTCTCGACGAAGGTCACCTCCCAGTCCTCGTGCGTGCCGTCGCCGTCGTGGAACTGCGGCACGTGGTCGCCCGCGAGGTGGAGCGTGAAGTCGCTGGCCTGCTCGCGCAGGTCGAGGAAGTGGCGCTTGATGAGCTCGCTCTTGTAGCCGAGGGCGAGCACGAACTTCCGGTACCCGTGCTCGCTGTAGATCTTCATGATGTGCCACAGGATCGGCACGCCGCCGATGTCGACGAGCGGCTTCGGCAGCTTCTCGCTGGCCTCGCGCAGGCGGGTGCCCATGCCGCCGCACAGGATGACGACGGGGATGTCGGCGGTCTCCGGGCGGTGCTGGCTCTCTGGTGCGGCGGTCATGGGGTTCCCCCTGCTGGTCTTCTGGTCGTCCGGGTGGTCGGAGCTCGGGGCGCTCACGGCAGGCGTCCCGAGGGGTTCGGAGCAGGCGCGACGAGGGACCGGTCCACGTCGGACAGGTCGGCGCACCCCGCCAGCGCCGCGGCGTGGGCCAGGTCGTCGCGGACGGCCTCGAGGCAGCGGCGGACGCCGTCCTCGCCGCCCGCGGCCAGGGCCCACAGCGCGGGGCGGCCCAGCAGCGCGGCGTCGGCGCCGAGGGCCAGGGCGGTCAGGACGTCGACGCCGGAGCGGATCCCCCCGTCGACGAGGACGAGCCCCCGGCCGTCGACGGCGTCGACGACCTCGGCGAGCGCGAGCGCGCTGGGCACGGCCCGGTCGAGCTGGCGCCCGCCGTGCGTGGAGACCAGGACGCCGGCGGCGCCGGCGTCCAGGCACTCCACGGCGGAGTCCCCCCGCAGGACCCCCTTGACCAGGACGGGCAGGCCGCTGATCTCCCGCAGCCAGGCGATGGTCTCGAGCGTGATCGACGGGTCCTGGGAGGCGGCCCGCGCGCTGTCGGCCCCCGGCGCGAGGTGCTGGCGCAGGTTGACGAGGAAGTGGTCCTCGGGCAGGTCGATGCGGGTGCCCTGCAGACCCTTCTTGATCCCGACGTAGGGCGTGTCACCGGTCAGGACGAGCGCGCCGGCGCCCGCCGCGACGGCGCGCTCCACCACGCGGGCGGTGAGGTCGCGGTCGCGCATCACGTAGACCTGGAACCACCACGGCCCGGTGGCCGCCGCGGCGACGTCCTCCAGCGGCAGCGAGCTGCGCGTCGAGAGGACGAACAGCCCGCCGGCGTCGCCGGTCGCACGGGCGGTGGCCGCCTCGGCGTCCTCGTGCGCCAGCCGGTGGAAGGCCGAGGGGGCCACGCCCAGCGGGCTCCCCAGCGGCGCGCCCAGCAGGCGCGTGGAAAGGTCGACGGTCGAGACGTCGCGCAGCGGGCGGGGGCGCAGGCGGAAGGACCGCCACGCCGCCTCGGCCTCCCCGAGCGCCACCTCGTCCCCGGACCCGGAGGCGTAGTAGTACGCCACGCCCTCCGGCAGAGCGTCGACCGCGCGAGCCCGCTGGTCCTCCAGCACCCTCAGCACGACGTCCCCCCGGCACGGCGGGCGGGCGTCCCGCGCTCGCCGCGCGGGCGCTGCTGCTGCGCGCCTGGCATCGGTGTCCCTCCGTCGGTACTGCGGCCTCTTCCGTCACAGACGGTAGGAGATGCCGTAGCCCCGGCGCACCAGATCTCGCGCAACGTCCCCCACATGCCCGAAGGACCCCCCGAACGACGTAGCGACACCACCCTGAGTGACGTCGGGACGCGTCGGCTCGAGCTCAGGCGGAGGCGCTGTCCCCGCCGCTGCGCCCGCGGCGCGGCAGCCGCGCGCGCAAGTGGGCGGCGAGACCCGTGTCCACCAGCAGGTCCTCACGGCCGGCGCGCGCCAGCGCCTCCCGCACGAGGTGCGCCCCGAGCCTGCGGACGTCGCGGGCGAGCCAGTGGCGCAGCGCGAGCCAGCACAGGACCCGCTCGCGGCCCCGGACGGGGGCCTCACGGACGGCGCGCACCATCTCGGTGCTGAGCTGGACGCCCGGCCAGTCCGCCACGCGGGCCCTCCCCGCCGTCGGGTCCCGGTAGAGCTCACGTCGGGCCCGCGCCGTCGTGAAGGCCCGCACCGAGCGGGCGGGGTGCTCACGCCGGCGGAACAGGGGTTCGGGCAGCTCCACGATCCGCCCCCGGAGGGCCACCTCGGCGAGGAGGGCGTGGTCGATCTCGGGGATGGGCCGGTGCAGGCCGGTCTCGGCGAGCACCGACCGCCGCATGAGCCCGTAGACCTGGAAGGCCGGGTAGGGCTTGAGCATGTCGGCCAGGCGCACGGAGGGGCGCTCGGACGCGGGCAGCGTCCGGGCCGGCCACTGCCGGATCTCCCGGCCCTCGGGGTCGACGTCCACCGTCGCGCTGTGGCAGCACACCACCGTGGGGTCCGCGTCGAGGACCTCCACGCACCGCTCGACGAAGGTCTCGGCGTGCTCGTCGTCGTGGGCCACCCACTTGAAGTAGGGCGCGCGGGACAGCTCGAAGACGCGGTTCCAGTTCCACGCGAGACCGTGGTTCACGTCGCTGCGGTGGTAGCGGATCCGCGGGTCGCGCTCGGCGAAGCGGCGGCAGATCTCCTCCGTGCGGTCCTCGGAGGCGTTGTCCGAGATGACGAGCTCGAAGTCGGTGAAGGTCTGCGACAGCAGCGACTCGAGCTGCCGCTCGAGGAAGTTCTCGCCGTTGTAGACGGGCAGCCCCATGCTGACCCGGGGTCCGTGCTCCACGTGCGCCCCCTCGCGATGCCGCTCGTCGGATTCGTGCGCTCGCCGGGACGCGGGCGTCCTGGACCGGCGCACCCCAGCGCCCGGACGCCTCACGAGCCCTCCCCGCTCGAGCCCGCCGGAGGGTACCGCCTGCCACCCCGGGGGTGCCCGCCCTCCGGCCGTGGCAGCGACGGGACCGGGGCTGACCCCTCCGGGTCACGACGGCCCGTCGCCTCTCCCCCGCTCGGGTGGCTCGCCGGTCCCAGGCGCCGGACCGGCCCGGATCCCGGCCGTGGGCACCCGCCCCTGTGCCAGGCTGTGCCATCAGGAACCGGTCTCGCCCACCCCGCCGCCGTCCCGCGGCGGCGGCCGGGGACCGCCGGAGGGACGGGAGCAGACGCTGGACACCACTGTGACGACGGCGGCGGTGCGCGATCGCTGGTGGCTGGTCGTGCTGGCGGCCGTGGCCGGTCTCCTCGGCGCGCTGGCTCTCGTGAGCGTCAGCGACCGCGTGTACGAGACGAGCACCACCTACTCCTTGGCCCTGGTGGCCCCCGGAGAGGCGGCCAACCGCTTCTCGACGGGCGCGAGCGACTACGTCGACGCCCGCGCCGAGTCCTACGCCGCCATCGTCAACGGCTCCACCTTCCGCTCCCAGGTGCTGGACCAGCTGCCGACGGTCGAGCCGGACAGCACCTACCCGGTCGTCGAGGCCGCCGTCCGCCAGGACACCGTCCTGCTCACCACGACGGTCAGCGACACCGACGCCCAGCGCGCCCTGCGAGCGGCGCGGGTGACCACTGCCCTCCTCGAGGAGCTGGTCGTCCAGCTCGACCCGCCGCCGATCCAGGGCGGCGTCTCGCCGATCGAGATGCGCGTCGTCGAGCAGCCCGTGCTGCCGGTGGACGCCGACGGTCCCTCGACGGCGGTGTCGCTGGCGGGTGGCCTCCTGCTGGGCGCGCTCCTGGGCGTGGCAGGCGCGGTGCTGCTGGCGCGCAAGGACGGCGTCGTGCGACGCGTCGGCGACCTCTCCCGCACGCACACCCCGCCCGCCGTCCTCGGTCTGGTGGGTCGGGCGCGCAAGGGCGACGACGTCGTCCACCGGGAGGACGACGTCTTCGGCACGATCGCCGGGCGCCTCTCCTACGCCCACGAGGCCTCCCCCCGGTCGGTGCTCGTGACCAGCGCCCTGATCGGGGAGGGCAAGACGACCGTGGCGACGGGCCTCGCGGTGGCGGCCGCCCAGGGCGGCCAGCGCGTCCTCCTGGTCGGCGCGGACCTGCGCCGTCCGTCCGTCGCCGCCCTGCTCTCGCTGCCCGAGGGCGCGGGCCTGTCCGACGTCGTCCTCGACGGCGCACCGCTCGACTCGGCCGTCGAGCCCACTGCCGTGCAGAACCTCGAGGTGCTCACCGCCGGACGAGCCGTGGAGAACCCGCTGCGGGTGCTCCGGAGCCCGGAGATGGAACGCCTGCTGCACCACCTGACCCAGGAGTACGACCTCGTCGTGGTCGACTCCCCCGCAGCCCTCCCGGTGGCCGACCCTGCCCTGCTCGCGACGATGACGGACACCACGGTCGTGGTCCACCGCTTGCGGCAGGTTCGCCTGGAGCACGTCGACCGCCTCCACCACACGCTCGAGCGAGCTGGCGCGGCGATCGCCGGCGTCGTCGTCAACGGCGTCGGGGAGCGCGACCTGGCGGACCTGTCCTCCGGGTACGGGAACGGCTCCTCCGCCCCTCGTCAGGAGGACCGGACCAGGACGGCGCGCGGCGCCTCCGCCGCCGACCAGGTGTTCGGAGAGCGCGCACCGGAGCGCGGCCGCCGCTGACCGCCCCTCGCGGAGGCCCTCGCCCCCCGCCTCGCGTGCTCTGGTCAGGGGTTGGCCGGTCGCCGGGTCCGGGACGACCGGCAGCCCGCGGCGAGGGCCCCACGAGGCGGTCGCCCTCGCTCTGGTCGGGCGGCACCCGCACGACGGGCTGCTGCCCGAGGGCCCCGACGCCGCACCCGTCTGCCTGGCCGCTGGCGTCCTCCCTGCTCCGCGGCCCCTCCCCCCCGATCGCCCGGCCCCGACGCCGCGAGACGGGTGGGGCCGTGCGGCCTGCGGGATCAGCGACGGGGCGAGGGGCCGCCGTCGGAGCGCCTCGTCGTGGCGGTGGCCCGCGCTTCGGCCAGCCGCACGGTCTGCGACGCCTCGTCAGCGCGCAGGGACGTCTCGCGGGTGACCAGCCCCAGGGCCACCCAGAAGAGCACCGCCGAGGAGCTGGAGAGGACGGCGCCCGTGAGCAGCAGCACCAGGAAGTACACGACGACGAGGTAGCTGCCGCCCGTGGCGAAGCCCCGCGCGGGAGTCATGCGCTCCTGCAGCAGCCGGCGCCCCCGCACCGCCGCGGTGAGCCCCAGGGCCACGAAGAGCCCCGCGCCGACGACACCGGTCTCCTGCGCGATCGACAGGTAGCCGTTGTCGACGTTGTCCGCGCCCTCCTCCCCCGCGAGTCTCGTCGCCTGCCCGGATGTGCCCAGGCCGGAGCCGAGGGGTGCGGCGAGGACGTCGGTGAACTCGTCGAGCAGGTCCAGGCGCGCCAGCAGGGAGGTGTCCTCCCCCACCTGGTCGACGCGGAGCCGGTCGGCCTGCCGCTCGTCGCCCGCGTAGAGCTGGTCGGCGACGACGGCCGGGACCACGAGGGTGGCCACGGCGACGACGGCGGTGAGCGCAAGGGCCGCGACCCGGCGCCGTCCGGGGAGGGCCAGGACCGCCAGGGCGGCCACCAGCGGCAGTCCGAAAAGGACGGACCGGGTAGCGGTGAGCACCAGCGCCACCACCACGACGACCGCGGCCGGGACGGCGAGCGGCAGCGCCCTGGCGCCCGGCCGCGCCCACAGCGCCCACGCGGCGAGGGCGACGAGGCCCAGCCCGAGGTAGAGCGCGAAGGGCAGCGGCGCCTCGAGGCTGCCGAAGACGCGGTAGGCGCCAGGCTCGGGCATCCCGACGCTGATGAGGTCCCCCTGGCGGTCGGCCAGCCAGGCCAGGTCCCAGGGGGGGTTGACGAAGTACTGGAGGACGCCGTAGATCGCGGCCAGGGGCGCCAGCAGGAGCACCGAGAGCAGGGCGAAGCGGGGCAGGCGCTGGTGCAGCCCCTCGAAGACCGCGTAGCCGAGGGCGGCGGGCAGCAGCACGCTGACGATGCCGAAGAGGCGCACCACCAGGCTGCCGCCGGGCTGGACCAGCGTGATGCCGGCCCAGTACCCGATCAGGCCGATCCACAGCCACCGCCCCCGCGCGAGCCGGCGGTCACCCTCCAGGCGCAGGAGGCCCGCGAGCGCCGGGGCGATCAGCAGCGGCACGAGCAGGACGAGGGGGTCGTTCTCGACGTAGGCGTTCGGGCCCCCGGTCAGGCGCCGCACGAGCGCGACGAGAGGCACCAGCACGAGCGCCAGGCGCGCGGCGGTGTCGCGCTCCCAGGTCGCCAGCAGCGCGGCCCCCACCACGGCGAGCACCACGGCCCACCGGGGACCGGCGGCGACGAGCGCCGCACCGACGACGCAGGCGCCGGCGGTGGCGGCGCCGGTCACGACGATCCCCTGCTCACGATCCCGCAGGACGTCTCGGACCCACCTCGTGGCGCGCACCGCGACCCCTCTCTCGCTCTCTGCGGACGGTCCGCGCGGATCCTGGCACGCCGACCCCCCGTGGCCGGCCCCGTCCGGGGCGGCGTGCACCGGACGCGCGAGTGACTCGCCCCGGACGAGCGGTCCCGCGGGTCAGCGCCGGGCGAGGACCTCGTCGTAGAGGGACTCGAGCCGGGGCGCCAGGCGGTGCGGCTCGTAGGCGACGGCCGCCCGCCGACCGGCCTCGCCGAGGCGGCGCCGCAGGTCGGGCTCCGCGGCGAGGCGCAGCAGCGCCCTCGAGAGCGCGTCCTCGTCCCCGGGCGGGGTGAGCAGTCCGGTGACCTCGGCCTCCACCACCTCCGCGGGGCCGCCGGCGTCCGCCGCCACCACGGGCAGGCCCGCCGCCATCCCCTGCACCACCACCTGACCGAAGGGCTCCGGCGTCCGCGAGCAGTGGACCAGGACGTCCATCTCGGCGAGCTGCGCCGGCACGTCGTCCACGAAGCCGGTCATGTCGACCCTCCCCTCGAGGCCCAGCTCGCGGACGAGGCGCTCGAGCTCGGCGGCGTAGTCGTCCTCGCCGAAGAGGGCGGACCCCACCACGCGGACGCGCGCCCCGCCGTCGGGGAAGGCCGCCGCGACCGCACGGAGCAGGACGTCCTGCCCCTTCCACGGCGTCAGGCGGCCGACGCAGCCGATGACGAGCTCGTCGCCGTCGCCCCGCGACCGACCGGCGGGCGCGGGATCGGCGGGGACCGCGCTGGGGAGGACGATCACAGGGCGACGCCCGGTGCTCCCCAGCGTCGCCAGCGTGGAGCTCGAGTTGGCCACCACTGCGGCGGGGAGCAGCCGGACCGCGGCGCGCACCACCGCGACGGCGGGTCGAGGGAGGTAGTCGGCCGCGATGCGGTCGCGCGCGTGCCAGACCTGGGGCGTGCGGGCCCACCGCGCGGCGAGGCCGCCGTAGAGGTGCGCCTTGAGCGTGTTGGTGTGGACGACGTCCGCCTGCAGCTCGCGCAGACGCCGCGCGAGCCGGCGCACGTAGTCGGCCGTGTCCCACATTGCGCCGACCGGGACGGTCCCCGGCCGCACGGCGCCCTTGCGCAGGCGTGCGGTGCGCTCGGGCAGCGCCAGGACCTCGACGCTGACGCCGGCGGCCTCCAGGCGGCCGACCAGCGGTCCGTCCTCGGCGAGGACCACGTGGACGTCCACCGCCTCCAGAGCCGGGAGGAGGGTGAGCAGGGCGAGCTCCCCGCCGGAGAGGGCGGCGCTGTGCCCGACGACGACCACGCGCGGGCGACGTCCGCCGCGACGACCCGCCACCGCGGTCGGCGAGGCGGTGGACGGAGACCGTCGAGCCGCTGCCGCCTCGTCGTAGACGCCCCGCACCTGCCGCGCGGTCAGGGCCCAGGTGTGCTCCTCGGCGAGCCTGCGGCAGTCCTCCCGCTCCGGGAGCCCTCCGGGGGCGGACAGGGCGCGCTCGAGGCGGGCGGCGAGGGCGGCGACGTCACCGGGGGGCACGACGAGGCTCGGGTCGAGGGCGGGCAGCACCTCGGCCATGCCCCCCAGGTCGGAGGCGATGACCGGGGTCCCCGCGGCCAGCGACTCCAGGACGATGAGTCCGAAGCCCTCGAGCGACGTGCTCGGGACCACCGAGACGTCGGCGGCCGCGTACAACGCGACCAGGTCGTCGTCGGACACCCGGCCGAGCAGGCGCACCGACCCGCCGAGGTCCGCGGCGTCGACCTGCCGGTGCAGGTCGGCGCGCGACGGCCCGTCCCCGGCGATGGCGAGCGTGGCTGCGCCGGTGTCCGCCCGGCGCCACGCCTCGAGGAGCACGTCCAGCCCCATGCGCGGGACGAGACGGCGCACGCAGAGGACCAGCGGCCCGTCCGGCAGACCGAGCGCCCGCCGGGCGGAGCCGCGGTCGGGGACGCCCGCGAACCGCTCGACGTCCACGCCCGGACGTACGAGGCGGACCTTCTCGGCCGGGACGCCATAGCGGTCGACGAGGATGCGGCGGAAGGCCTCGGAGAGCACGACGAGGCGGTCTGCGCGCCGGTAGACCAGTCGCTCCACCCCTCGCTTGGCGCGGACAGTTCGGCGGGAGTCCCCCGCGGTGGCGCTCTCCTCGGCCCAGGGGCCGTGGAAGTGCACCACGACGGGGACGCCCCGCGGACGTCCGAGCAGGGCCGGCAGGGCGTGCAGGGCGAAGTGCGCGTCGACGACGTCGCTGCGGCGCACCAGTCCCCCGGTCGCGCGTCGCAGCGCCCAGAGCCTCGGCAGGAGCGGGCCCGCCGCCGAGCCGGCGGCGACCACGCCCGGCACGGGCTCGGGGAGGGGGCCCGTGACGACCGCCGTCGCCGCGACCCCCTGCTCGCGCAGCGCCTTGTGCAGCTCCTCGAGATACCGGTTCAGACCGCCCGCCTGCACGGAGAACCAGCCCATCCCGAGCAGGCACACCCTCGTCGGCGAGGACGGCGGAGGGGGCGAGGACGGCACGGCAGCACCCTAGGGGAGCACCGCGCGACGACGTCACGTCTCGCTGGCACCCCCGCGGCGGAGCACCGCGCGCACGAGCGCACGGACGTCGCCAGGCCGGGGGACGAGGCAGTCCCGGAGGCGGATGCGGCTGCTCAGGGCGAAGGCCACCGCGAACGTGGAGGTCGTGAGGATCCTGGCCACGAGGACCGCCACGGCCGCCCCGAGCGCGCCGCCGGTGCCGATGAGCACCAGGAGCAGCACCACCTGGACGAGGTTCGACCCCACCTGCAGCCACGAGCGCAGCCCCGGCCGCCCGAGGCCCAGGAGCCCCACGATGAACAGGGAGCCCAGCACCTGCGGCACGAGCGCGACGAGGAGCACCTGCGCGAGGGGGACGGCGCCGGCGAAGTCCTCGCCGAACAGCAGCGGCAGCACGACCGGGGCGAGGAGGATGCCGGCGCCGGCGACCGGCAGGACCACGACGACCATGAGCCGGGCCGAGCGGGCGATGAGCGTGGGGTCGTCGCGCGAGGAGGACGTCGCGAAGACGACGTCCCGGACCGCGTTCGCGCCCTGGAGGGGGATCTCGGCCAGCGAGGCGGCCACGGCGTAGAGGCCGAGGGGGCCCACGCCCGCCAGCGACGCCAGGAGGATCTGGTCCAGGCGCGTGCTGAGGGTGGTCAGCAGCGTCCCCGGCGCGCTGCGCGCGCTGTACGCCAGCAGACGTCGACGCGACTCCCGCACGCCGACGTCCGAACGCCCCTTCGGCGCCCGCAACGCGGGCACGAGCGCGAGCATCGCCAGCACTGGCAGCAGCGCCCCCGCCCACACCGCCGTCTCGACGGTCAGGGCACCGGCGAGGAACAGCGGGAGGATGAGCAGGATCCGCCCCGCCCCGAGGAGCCACCTCTCCGTCGCCGTCAGGTCGAACCGCTGCTGCGCCGCCGCCATGCCCCGCCAGCAGGCGATGAGGACGGCGGGCGGGATGGTGAGGGCGACCATGCGCAGCAGGTCCACGTGCTCGGGCGCGTCGCGGAGGATGAGCGGGGCCAGGAGGGCGAGGACGGCAGCGCCCGCGGTGCCGAGGACGAGCGCGGCCTCGAAGGAGACGCGGCGGGCTCGCCGGACGTCGACCGTGCGGCGGCCGAGGTGGAAGACGATCGCCTCCTGGATGCCCAGCGGGGCCAGGAACGTCGCGAGCGTCAGGCCGGCGAGGACGGCCGCGACCGCGCCCCTGTCCTCGACCCCGAGGGCGCGGGCGAGGAGCGGCCCGGTCAGCAGCGCAGCCGCCGGGAGCGCGAAGTTGGCCGCGGCGTTGCGGAAGATGGCGCGACCGGTGGACACCGCGGGACCTCCAGCTCCGGGACGTGCGCAGCCGGACCGGTGGAGGCCGCGGACGCGGTGCGGGGGCCGAGCCTGCGTCACGGTAGCGGAGCCGCAGCTCCTCCGGCCGAGGGCCGGACGAGCGCACCACCGGGCCCCGCCCGACTCCGAGGAGCGGGCGGGGCCGGTGCGGTCAGCCGACGCGCGTGATGGTCACACCGTTGAGCGCCGGGTTGTCGACCTTCGCCGAGAAGCCGAGGTCGAGGCGGCCGTCGGTGACGGTCACCCGGGCGGTGCGCTCCAGCGCCCTGCCCCGACCGACCGCGGCGAAGACGTCCAGGTCGGTGACGACGGGGCGCCCCTCCGCGGTGACGCTGAAGACGCGCTTACCGCTCGCGGTGAAGGTGTCCTCCGAGGTCAGGACGGTGATGTCGTACGTCCCGGACGGCAGGGCCCTGGAGTACGAGGTCATGCCCCAGCGCAGCGTCTTGTAGGCCTCCCGGTGAGCCGCGGAGCCGCCCGCGACGGCCACGCGCGGCGTCGCCGCCGTACCACCGGTGGTGCCGGCGTCGGTGAACCAGCACAGGGCCCCGTCCACGACCTGGGTCCCCGCCCCGAAGCTCACGGCCGTGGTCACGGGCGCGGGGGCCGGGGTGGGCGTCGGGGTGGGGGTGGGGGTGGGCGTGGGGGTGGGCGTGGGGGCCGGGGTCGTGGCGGTGCCCGCGCTGCCGAGGCGCACGATGACCGGGCTGCCGTCCACCCGGACGCCGAAGCTCGTGCCGCTTCCGAGCGAGGTGCGGCCCAGGCCGGTGCTGGTGCGGACGGCGCTCGCCGTGGTCGCGGAGCGCGTCGAGACGCGCACGTCCACGGCGGGTACCACCAGGTCCTTCTTCGCCGTGACGTCCCAGAGGCTCTTCGCGCGCCACATGACCAGGTCCGTCGAGCCGTCGCGCCGGGCGAAGGCCATGGTGCGCACGTCCGACGGCGCCCCCTCGAGGCCCACCTGGACCTGGCGGGACGGCACGGTGGCGCCCGGGTCGGCGAGCGTGCGCAGCAGGGACTGCAGGTGCGTGTAGGACGGCTTGAGGCTGCCGTCGTAGCGGGCGAGCCCGAAGTGCTGCTCGCGGTCGACGAGCGCCGTCTCCGGGCGCTCGTCGCTCAGCTCGTAGAAGTAGCCGCGCTTGACGCCGAGCCGGGCGTACTCGAGCGCGAGGCGAGCGGCGTAGGGACCGCTGGCCTTCTCGCTCGTGGGGTTGTGCCCGCGGCCGTCGCCCTTGACCGCGTTGTGGTACCCGGTCTCCGTCGCGTAGACGGGCTGCTTCTCCACCGACGTCGCCACGGCGACCTGACCACGGATGCCCTGCTCAGGACCGAGCTGGCCGCCGACCTCCGCCTCGGGCATCCAGCCGCCGGGGTAGGGGTGCAGGTTCCACGCGTCGCTGGCGCTGCCGTCGGGGCCGTACGCCTTCACCGAGCGCACGCCGCGGCACCACGAGGGGCCGAGCAGGGGCAGGTCCCGGAGCGTCGGCTCCTTCTCCAGGGCGGCGCTGAGCTGCTTCTGCTGGTCGCGCGTCCTCGTCTCCCAGCCGGTGCCGCAGTCGAGCTCGTTCGGGCCCTCGACGAGGTCGGCCACCCCGGCCAGCCTGGCCGGGTCCTTGAGCGCGGCGATCTGCTGCTGCAGCGTCCCCGCGCCGTACCGCCCCGCCGGGTCGACGATGAGCGAGGTCTTGATGCCGTGGTCGCGCAGACGGCGGAGCGCGGTGTGCATCGGCTTGTTGTCGTGCTTGACCGCGTCGCGGACGTGCCGCGCACCGAGCTCGCGCAGCAGTCTGAGTGTCCGGTCCTGGTCCTTGTAGACCGTGTCGGTGTAGTTGGTGTGGACGTTGACGCCGACCGTGCCCACGAAGGCGTCTGCCGGCGTCGCGGTGAGCGTCGTCCAGGTCGTCGCCGCCTCGGCGCGCTCCGCGCCCGGCTGCGCGGCCACCAGGCCGGTGGCGAGCACGGCCGCCGCCGCAGCAGTTGCGGCGGCCCGATGCAGCCGGCCTGCTGGGGCCAACCGCCTGGTCGTCGTGTGTGCGGACACGTAAGAGCTCCTCGTCGTCGGGTGCCGGACGCAGCCGGCTGGTCCTCCCTCTTCGGCGGGCGCAGCCGCGACCTTGCTGCTCCGTCCGGGCAGACCGCCCCAGCTGGTTGAAACGGTGACGAGCACTGCAGGATGACCGAGCGCCCGCCCGCACGGGGGCGCCGGTCACCGACCGGGGCACGGACGGGCTGCCACGGACGTTGGTGCCCTCGACAGTCCGCGACGGGACGGGAGCGAGATGGCGGTCTCTTCGACCCGGTGGAAGCGACGCACGGCCGCCGCGGCGGCCGCGACGGCCGTGCTCGCGGCGTGCACGGGGCCGGCGGAGGAGGTCGAGGCACCGACGACCACGGGCCCCGCGCCCGTGCGCGACGGGGCCGGGCTCGCCGAGGCGCGCGAAGACGCGGCAGCCGACGACGCTCACCGCTCGCTCGACTGCCGGGCCTCCCTGCAGCGGGCTGTCGAGGAGGCCGTCGCGACGGAGCCCGTCGCGGTCGGCGAGGACGCGGCCCCCTCGCCGGTCTCGGCCCGCACGGTCGGGGCCTTCCTCGGGTCCGTGGGCGTCAACACGCACATGACCTACACGGACACGCCGTACGCGGACCACGACGCGGTGCTCGAGGTTCTCGACGCCACGGGCATCCGGCACATCCGGGACGGGCTCATCCCCGGCCGGGAAGACGAGCAGGTCGAGTTCCTGCATCGGCTGGAGGCGCAGGGCGGCTGCGCCCAGCTCATCGTCGGAGGCGACCGGGTGGAGCTCGGCCAGGTCGACGACGCCGTGGGCGTCCTCGAGTCCGTGCCGGGCGTCGTGACCGGCGTCGAGGGCCCCAACGAGCTCGACCTGTCCGACCTGCCCGACTGGGCGGACCTCGCCGTGGCCCAGCAGACGCTGCTGCACGACTCGCTGCTGGCGGACGTCCGCCTCCGCGGCCTCCCCCTGGCGGGCCCGAGCGTCGGCCGACCCGACGCCTTCTCGGAGCTGGGCGACCTCTCCGCGCTGCTCGACCTCTCCAACCTGCACCCGTACCCGGGGGGCCGCGCGCCCGAGGGAGCCGTCGCGCCGCACCGCCGGGCCGGTGAGGCCGCCGCGGCCGACGCGCCCGTCGTCGTGACCGAGACCGGCTACCACGACGCCGTGGTCGACGACGCCTCGCAGCCCGGCGTGCCCGAGGACGTCGAGGCGGTCTACCTCCCGCGCCTCCTCCTCGACTCCTTCGCCCGCGGGGTGACCCGGACGTACCTGTACGAGCTCGTCGACGAGTTCCCCGACGACGACGACGACCAGGCGTCCTTCGGGCTGTACCGGCGGGACTGGACGCCGAAACCGGCGGCCGGGTCGGTCCAGCGCCTGCTCGACCTGCTGGGCAGCAGGCCCTCGACCGAGACCCGCGACCTCGCCGTCGCCGTGCGGTCGGGGGAGGCGGACGACCTGCGCACGCTGCTGCTCAACGACGACGAGGGCTTCTGGCTGGCGCTGTGGCGCGAGGTGCCCGTCTACGAGGAGCGGGACCGGCGGCGCCTGGAGGTGGAGGCCCTGCCCGTCGAGGTCGTGCTCCAGGACGAGGCAGACCTAGCGGTCCACCAGCCGGTCGACGGCGTCGAGCCGGTGCGCACCGCTGTCGACGTCCGCGCGCTCGACGTCGAGGTGGCCGGTGAACCCGTCCTCGTGCGGATCGAGTCCTCCGCCCAGGAGTGAGCTCGCCGTCGTGCCGGCTCCGGACAGCCGCCTCGGGAGGTCCCACCCCGCTACGGTGAACGGACGGTGACGACCGGGTGACCGGTCCGCGACCGCGGTGACTCGCCGTGCAGCATCGGACCGGCCAGCGCGGCCACCGCAACCGAGCGCCGTGCTGGAGGTCACCGCGATGAGCAGCGCACCCGAGACGACGCACCACGGGCCCTCTCCGGCTGCGACCCGCCGACGGGGCGTCGACGGGTGGAGCGGGTACCGGCTCCTCGGGCTGCTCGCCGTCCTGCTCCTCGTCGACGCCCTCGTCCTGGCCGGCGACGTGGGCTTCCACCTCGGCGACGACGACGAGCGCTTCGCCGCCTTCGCCTCCGCGCGGTGGAACAGCCAGGCCGACCGCTCGTACGCGGAGGTCCTCGGCTACGCGCAGCTGGGGGCTGCCGCTCTCGTCCTGCTCGTCGGGGCCCTGCGCCACCGGGCCGCGCTGCTCGCCGGGTGGGCTGCGCTGCTCGCCGTCGTGGTCGTCGACGACGCCGCGGGCCTCCACGAGCGCGGGGGCCTCGCCCTCGTCGACGCCCTCGACCTCCCCGCCCTCCTGGGCCTGCGTCCCGACGACCTGGGGGAGATGGCGGTCTGGGCCGCGTACGGCCTTCCGCTGGGGCTCGTCGTCCTCGTGCTGCACCTGCGCAGCCCTTCGCGGGTGCGCCGGGCCTCGTGGTGGCTGGCGGCGGGGTTCGTCCCCCTCGGGGCGGCGGGCGCCGGGCTCGACATGCTGCACTCGGCCCTCGCCCCGCCCGGGTCGGTGGTCGGGCTCCTGCTCGGCTCCCTGGAGTCCGTCGGCGAGCTGGCGTCCATGAGCCTGCTCCTCGTGCTGGCGCTCGTCGCCGTGGGCGTCGTGAGGCGGACCGGCGAGGGGCAGCGCCTCTCCTGAGAGGGCGGCGCCGGCCCTCAGCCCCGGCGCAGCGCCCTCTCGCGCAGCGCGCGTCGGCGCAGCCGCGCCGGCAGCGACCGGTGGCGCTGCGCCGCCGCGGCGAGGGCGATCACCTGGCGCCACGGCGGCGGTGACACCTGCGCCGTCCCCGCCCGCCACGAGCCGGCGGGGCGCAGCTTGAGCCGGCCGAGGCGCGCCTCGCGGGCGACGTCCTCCCACCGGACCGGGGCCGCGAGGGGGATGGACCTGCGGTGCGCGTCGTCGGCCTCGAACGGGAAGGAGCCCCACACCGCCACCTCGGCCGGCGTCGGGCGCTCCCAGAACTCCCGGAGCACCGCGTCGACGGCGCCGCGCAGGTCGACGGGGCGGCGCAGGGGCGCCGGGTCCCCGGAGGCCAGCTCCTCCACGACGAGGCGCACGGACGTCCGCACCTGGTCCAGCCCCCAGTCCAGCGCGGCGTCGTTGCGGGGCCGCACGAGCACCGGCTCGACCCGCCCGTCGCGGCGCTCGTACCCCAGCGTGGAGCCCTCGCGCCCGCTGCAGAAGCTCTCGACCAGCGTGACCCTGCCGCTGGGCTCCCCGGGCAGCCCGTGCCCGGCCTCGTGGTCGAAGAGCCAGGCGACCTGCCGCTCCGCCAGCCGGGGTGGTGACCACCGGCGCGCACCGCGGCGCACGCCGATGAGGAAGAAGGCCTCCGGCAGCGGGATGCCGGCACCGTCGAGCACGTCCACCAGGGCGCCGCCGGTGCGGCCGAGCCACCCGACGTCCACGACCGCCGACCGGGTCCCGTCGTCGAGCCCCTCCTGCCGCAGGTAGTCGGCGGCGAGCGCCTGGGCCCGCGCCGCGACCCGCCGCAGCTCCTCGCGCAGCGGACCGGTCTCCACCAGGGCGGTGAGGCGGGCGAGCCCCGCCGCGTCGAGGGGCTGGTCGCAGCGGGGCGCCCGCAGCAGCGGGTCCTGGACGAGGCCCACCGCCTGCTCCGGCGACAGCCCGACGCGGTGCAGCACGGTCCTCGGGGTCGAGCTGGGGTCTCCCGCCAGCCAGTCGGCGAGGTCCTCGGGGTCGCGGTGGTGCAGGCTCGCCGGTCGCCAGGCCGCGCGCGAGCCGTAGAGGTAGCGGCACTCGACCTCCTGCCCGAGCGCGCTCGCGAGCGCCTGCACGACCTCCTGGACGACCTCGCCGTCGCGCGAGAGGAAGTACAGGCGCCGCAGGTCGCGCTGCTGCGCCTGGCGCAGGAGCCACAGCGCGTACCCGACCAGCAGGGGCGCGACGACGCCGGTGGCGACGGCGGCGCGCTCGGGGTCGACGCCGTCCTCCACGGCGCGCAGCCTCGCGAGCCGCGACGCACCGGCGAGGCGGGACGGCACCCCGCCGCCGGCCTCGGCGCGCCGTCCGAGCAGGCGCTCGTAGCGGTTGAGCAGGCCGGCCGAGCGGTGGGACGCGCGCCAGCCGCGCTGGCGCGCCGCGGCGACGTCGGAGGCGAGGTTGTCCCCCGTGTGCGTGATCGCCGCGGGCTCGACGCCGAGCTCGGCCGCGACGAGGGAGAACAGCGCCCCGTCGCCGCCCTTGCGCTCCCCCCGGTCGGCGGAGGTCACGACGAGGTCGTCGGGGTGCCGCAGGCCGGCCTCGGCGAGGAGGCCCCCCAGGTCCTCCCCCGCCAGCGGGCTGTCGGAGACGAAGACGACCCGGTCACCCTCCCGCCGGGCGCGCTGCACGAGGTCCCGCGCACCCGGCACGGCGCGGCTGACCTCGCGCTCCACGTCCAGCTCGAGGCGCGCGAGGGCGTCGGCGGCGGCGGCCTCGAGCGCCAGCGCGCCGACGACCTCGTCCCAGATCTCGTGGAGCGCGGGCTGCCTACCCCGCAGCTCGAGCAGCGCCCGCTCCGCGGCGACGCGCGACCCAGCGAGCACGGCGGGCGCCACCTCGGAGGCGCCGGGCACCTGGTCGGGGGCCCTCCCCGCGACCACGTCGATCACGGCCTCGGGCTCCCCTAGAGTGCGCGTCAGCACCGTGTCGAACACGTCGAAGGACCGGATGTCCTGGCGCATGCCTCTCCCGCCGTCGAGGTCCGAGGGGTCGGCGCCGCGGGGACGCCGAGGGCAACCTACGGGGGTGCGGTCGCTCCCCGCCCTGGGAAGGAGACAGCCATGACGCCAGGGCCTCGCGGGACGCGCGTCCTGATCGTCGAGCCGAGCCTCCGTGACAACGGCGCCGTGCGCTCGAACGTCCGCCTCGCGCAGCGGTGGACGGCCGCCGGGTGCCCGACGCTGCTGCTGGCCTTCGACGGCTCGCCCGTGCTGCCCGAGGGGCACGTGGAGATCCCGGACGACGTGGCGTGGACGGTCGCCACCACGGGCGAGGCCCCGCTGCGCCGCTCGCTCCTGCCGGTCCTGCGACGCCTCCTGCCCGCTGCCCGGTCCGCCGACGTGGTCGTCGCGGGGCGCGAGATGGGGCTGGGCCTCGTCCTCGCCTGGGGCCTGGCCCGGCTCGCCCGGGTCCCGCTCGTCGTCATGGTCCGCTCCTCCCCCACCCGGTCCCTCGGGTCGCACGGACCCACCTGGATGGGTGCGGTCGGACGGCGAGCGCTGCGCGGGGCCGACGCCCTCGTCTGCATCAGCGGAGGTCTGGTCCCCGACGTCCTCGCCACGGGAGCGCGCGCCCGCGGCGTGGCGGTGGTCCTGGGAGGTGTCGAGGTGGACGCCGTGCGCGCCGCCGCCCGCGAGGAGGCGGACCCCTCGCTGCTGCCCGCCGGCGAGGGGCCCCTGGTCGTCGCGCTCGGCCGGCTGAGCCGGCAGAAGGGCTTCGACGTGCTCCTGCGCGCGCACCGGGCGGTGCTCGACCGGGGCCTGCCCCACCGGCTGCTCGTGCTGGGCGAGGGCGAGCAGCGCGAGGAGCTCGAGGCCCTCGTCGACGAGCTCGGCGTCCGCTCCACCGCCTCCCTGCCCGGCTTCGCCGCGAGCCCGCTCCCCGTGCTGGCGGCGGCGGACCTCTACGTCCTGTCCTCCCGCTGGGAGGGGTTCAGCCAGACCGTCGCGGAGTCCCTCCTCGTCGGCACCCCCGTCGTGAGCACCGACTGCGTGTCCGGCCCGCGGGAGCTGCTCCGCGACGGCGCCCACGGCCGCCTCGTGCCCGTCGAGGACGTCGACGCGCTCGCCGACGCCGTCGCCGACCACCTGCGCGACCCGGAGCCGCTGCGCCGGGCGGCAGCCGCCGGCGCCGCGTGGGCGCGGCGGGAGCTCGACGTGGACCGCGCCGCCGAGCAGACCCTCGACGTCGTCCGCCGCGCGGCGCGGGGAGAGCCGCTCGCGTCCGAGCTGGTCGAGACCGCCGCCGAGGAGGCGGCCCAGGAGTCCGCCGTCAGCTCGGCGCTCTCCCTGCGCGAGCTCGTCGCCGAGGACCTGCGCACCAACCACGGGCACCGGTTCGCCCCCGGCTTCCACGCCCTCGCCGTCCACCGCTTCGGCCGTTGGGCCCGCTCGGCGCCGCGACCGGCGCGGGGCGTGCTGTCGGTCGTGCACAAGAGCCTGCAGCTCGTCGTGCGCAACGTCTACGGCATCGAGCTGCCCGTCACCGTCGAGGTGGGGCGCCGGGTCGTGATCGCCCACCAGAACGGGCTCGTCCTCCACCCGGAGGTCGTCCTCGGCGACGACGTGGTGCTGCGCCACAACGTCACCCTCGGCGCCCGGGACGGCTACGCCCACCCCGGCAGCAGGGTCGCCCCCGTCCTCGAGCGCGGAGTGGAGCTGGCGGTCGGGGCGATCGTCGTCGGTCCGGTCACCATCGGTGCGTGGGCGAAGATCGGGCCCAACGCCGTCGTGACCCGGGACGTGCCCGCGGGAGCGGTCGTGACGGCGGGCGAGCCGACCGTGCGCGAGCGCGCGCCGCGAGCCCGGCCCCGGACGGGGAGGCCGTGACGACCTCCGCGGCCGCGCTGCGCGTCGGTGTCGTCGTCCCCAGCTACCGGCGTCCCGACGACCTCGCCGCGTGCCTGGCGACCCTGGCCGCGCAGCAGCGCGCCGCCGACGAGGTGGTCGTCGTCCTGCGCGAGGACGACGACGCCGGTCGCCGCGCCGCCGCGAGCGCCGGTCGGGACCTGCCGCTGCGCGTGGTCGCGCCCGCAGCGCCCGGCTTCGTGCCCGCGCTGCGGGCGGGGCTCGCGGCGGCCACGACCGACGTCGTCGCGTGCACCGACGACGACGCCCGCCCCCGCCCGGACTGGCTGGCCCGGATCGCGGCCGGCTTCCGGGAAGACCCCGACCTCGCCGCCCTCGGCGGGCGCGACGCCCGGCCGCAGGCGCCGACGTCCTACCGGCACGGCGGCGACGTGGGCTCTCTCAGCTGGTGGGGACGGATGGTGGGCAGGCACGAGGAGAGCTGGCCCGAGCCCACCGACGTCGCGCACCTGCGCGGCGCCAACATGGCCTTCCGCGCGCCCGCCCCGCTCCCGGACGCAGGGCTCCGCGGCGACGGCACGGCCAACGAGGCGGACATGTGCCTCGCCGCCGGCCTCCGCGGCCGCGTCCGCTACGACCCCGCGCTCGTCGTCGACCACCTCGTCAGTCCCCGCCCCGGCTCGGACGCGGACGGGACGACGCGCGGGGTCTCCGCCCTCCGGGGTGCTGCGGACCGCGCCTCCAACGTGGCCCTCGTCCTCGCCAAGCACACGCCGGCGACGACGCAGCGGGCCGTCCGGCTCGGCTACCTGCTGATGGTCGGTCACCGGGCCTCCCCCGGCCCGGTGCGCGTGCTGGTGACCGGGTGGCCGGGCTCGAGCCGGGTTCGGGCGGCCACCGCGCTCGCGCGGGCCTGCGCGTCGGGCTGGCGAGCGGGCTCGAGGGCCCGCGCAGGGGTCGGCGCGGAGCCACGGACGCCCGGGCCACGGGTGGCCTAGGACGGTGCGAGCACGTCCGCCACGACCGCCTCGACGGCTGCCTTGAAGGCGAGGGGGCTGAACCGCTCGCCGTGGCGGCGGATCACCTCGGGGTCGAAGCGGGTCCGCTGCAGCCGGTGCAGCCCCTCCACGACCGTGGCCACGTCGAGGTCGTCGACGAAGACCCCCGTGACGCCCTCGACGGTGCTGTCCAGGTAGCCCCCCGCCCGCAGCACCAGCGCGGGCTTGCCGAAGGCGTAGGCCTCGACCGGCGTCAGCCCGAAGTCCTCGTGGCTGAGCGCCACGAGCGCCGAGCAGCTGCGGTACAGCCAGCGCAGCTGGGCGTCCGTGAGGTCGGTGAGCGAGGTGATCCGCTCCGGCCACCGCTCCCCCCGCGGCGGGTCGGGCGTGCCGCCGACGCACACGAGCCGGGCCCCCGGCACCGCGGCGACGGCCCGGCACACCGCGTCAGCGTTCTTGTAGGGGCGCGGACGGCCGACGTGGAGGAGGAAGCCGGGCTGCACGCCCGGCACCGGCTCGTCGGGCCCCTCCGGGTCCAGCCCGCGCGGCGGGTGGACGACGGTGGCCTCGAGGCCGTAGGCGGCGCGGATGCGCTCGCGCACGGCGCTGGAGTTGGCCAGGTAGCACGCGGCGGACCGCGCCTGGCGGCGGTCCCAGGCCCGCAGCGCGGGGGACAGCGCCCGGATCACGGGGCGCATCGCGGAGGGCACGCCCCGCAGGTAGTCGTCGGGCTGGTAGAGCCAGCGCGGGGGGTTGTGGCAGTAGATGACCTTCGGGGCGTCCGTGCGCACCCCGTGCGCCCAGCCCGAGGACGAGCACACGACGACGTCGGCCCTGACCCGCTGACCCAGCGAGTGCACGGGGGCGAGCAGGAGGAACGCGCGGCGGGGGTCCTCGCGGAAGAAGGGAACCCGCCCGAGCCATGTCTGCTGCACCGGGCGGCCCGCGACCTCGTGGAAGGTGGTGCGGGCGTTGACGATGCTCGTGCGCAGGGGCGCCCCGGGGAAGGCGTCGTGCAGCGCCAGGGCGACGCGCTCCGCCCCGCCGCGCTGCGTCAGGTAGTCGTGCGCGACGACCACGTGCGCGCGGGAGGGCCGCCGGTCCCCACCGGCGGTCATGACCGACGACGCCCTCGTCGTCCCAGCGATCGCGCTCGCCCCCACGACAACCCCCGTTCTCGCCACCGCCACGACCACCCGCGACCGGTAGCCGACGGAACGTAGCAGCGGGACGTGCGCCCTGTCCCGGAAGAGCAGCACCGGGAGCCCTCGGTCGCCCCGCACGACACCGGCACTCACGGCACAACGGCATTAGTGACTGAGAGTCACGACGCGTTGCTCCGGGTGGCCTCGAGTCGGGCGTCTTTCGCGAGCGCCCCCGTCCGCTCCCCGGTGGTCGTCCACGACGAGCCGTCCAGGACGCGGCGGTGAGACCATCGGGCGTGTCCTCAGCCGCTCCCGTCTCGGTCGTCCTGCCCACCCACCGGCGCAGCCACCTGCTCCGGCAGGTCATCACGCCCCTGCTGGAGGACCCGGCGGTCCGGGAGGTCCTCGTCGTCGTGGACGGCGAGGACGACGGGGCCGCCGAGGTGCTGGACGCCATGGCCGCCGGCGACAGCCGGCTCCAGCGCCTCGCCTCCCCCCGCCGCGGCGGGGCCGCCGCCCGGCAGCACGGCGCCTCGTGCAGCACCGGGGACGTCGTGCTCTTCCTCGACGACGACGTCGTCCCCGGGCCGGGGCTCGCCACGGGCCACGCGGCGGCGCACGCGGGCGCCACCGAGGGCGAGGAGCTCGTCGTCGTCGGCTACATGCCCACCGCCACCGGCGAGGGCGGCCTCGAGCGCTTCGCCACCGACCTGTACGCCGCGGAGTACGAGGCGATGTGCCGCACCTACGAGCGCGACGAGGCGGAGGTCCTGCGGAAGCTGTGGGGAGGCAACATCTCCGTGCCCCGCCACCTCCTGGAGCAGGTCCCCTACGAGTCGGCCGACTTCACCACGACCAACCACTCCGACCGGGACTTCGGCCTGCGGTGCCTGCGGCGCGGGGCCCGCGGGGTGTTCCTGCGCGAGCTGCGCGCGCAGCACGTCCACACCCGTCCCCTGCCCCAGTTCCTGCGCGACGCCTACCGCCAGGGCGCCGGGCGCGCGCAGATCCACCACCACCACCCGGACCTCGTGGGAGAGCTCGACCCGAGCGGGACGCTGCGGGGCCTGCCGGCCCCCCTGCGCCTGGTGGTCTCCCTCGACCACCACGAGGTCGTCCGGCGCCCCCTCTCGGCGGCGCTCCTCGTGCTCTCCCGCAGCTCGCTCGCGCTCGGGTCGGCCCGGGGGCTCAGCACGGGGGCGCGCCTCCTGCGGCGCCTGGAGACCCGGCGCGGGGAGCGGGACTTCCTCGCCGGGGCGACGGCCCGGCACGAGGGCTGAGCCCGCGCGCCGGGACCGGCGCTACCAGCGGAAGGGGGGCGGGTCGTCGCGCCGCGCGACCACCGTGCGCGCCACCTGCAGGACGTCCGCCATCTCGAGGGCGTCCGCCTCCCGGACCAGGGCGATCCCCCGGTTCCCCAGCGCGGTGGCGATCTCGCTCTGGTGGTCGTCGACGTGCTCGCCGTGCGCGCGCCGCCTGGGCACGATGAGCGGGAGCTTGCCCGCCTCCACGGCGCCGAGGGCGGTGCCCGTGCCGGCGTGCGCCACGACGGCGTCGGCCCGCCGGACCGCGGCGTCGAGCTCGTCCCCGGGGACCGACGGCCGGGCGGTGATCGGCAGGCCCGAGACGTCGGTGGAACCGGTCTGCCACAGCACCTCGGCGTCCTCGGGGAGCACCGCGATCATCCGCTCGACGAGCCGGCGGAACCCGTAGGCGCCGGTGCTGCCGACCGTCACCACCACGCGCAGGGGCCTGCTGCCGTCCCAGGGCTCGGTCTCCGACGCCTCGAAGCCGTCGAAGACCGAGCCGCCGTAGCGCCAGCGGCGCGTCACGCGCCGCTCGTACTGGGTGTACACGTCCACGCCCGGGAGGGCGGCGAGGAGCCGACCGGACATGGACGGGCCCTCGAAGCGCGTCGCGCTCTCGATGAAGGCGGTGTCCAGGCCGCGCAGCGCGGCCTGGGGCAGCACGGACAGCGCCAGGCTGGAGCCGGTGCTGACGACCTTGGAGAACCGGCGGCGGCGGAAGAGCGCGCTCGCCTCCCGGGCGTGGCGCACCAGGGCCCGGGTGTCCCGGGAGTCGGGGTAGTCGACGAGCAGCACCTCCTCGCCCTCGAGCAGCGCCTTCGTCTGCGGCGACGCCACGGTCACCCAGACCCTGTCCTCGTCCAGCCCGAGTCGCGGGGCGAGCGAGTGCAGCTGCTTGACGTGGCCGCCGTTGTTGGCGACGAGGAGCGCGGTCACCGGCCGACCCGCTGCTCGACGAGGGCGTAGGCGCTCAGGAGCGCGTGGCGCTGGGTCGCGCGCCCCTCGGCCTCGACGGAGGACGCCGAGGCCCGTGGCCCCCCTCGACCGCGCGCGACCCGCGCCGCGACGGCCATGTCCGCCGGCGTGCCGGCCAGGCCCTTCAGGCCCAGGGACACCAGGGCGGGGATGCGACGGGCCACCACGGGCAGCCCCAGCGCCTGCGCCTCGAGGATCGTCATGGGGCTGCCCTCCCAGGCTGCCGTGTGCAGGTAGACGTCGGCCTGCGCCATCCGGGCGATGAGCTCGTGCCGCGGGAGCCACCCGGTGATCTCGACGCCGAGGCGGGTGAGCGCCGCCTCGTCCGCGCTCTCGCCACCGCCGAGCCACGTGACCCGGGCGTCCGGCTCGGCGGCGAGGATGTCGGCGACCGCCCGGCAGAAGAAGCCGGGGTCCTTCTGCGCGGAGACCCGGCCCGCGGTCACGTAGTGCGTCGGCGAGCCCGGCTCCCGGGGCTCGGCCGGCGCCACCTGGCCGAGGGAGACCACCTGCGGCACGTGGACCGCCCTCTGGACGCCGAGGCGGTGCGCGAGCTCGACCTCCCGGGGGCTCACGCCGGCGACGACCGCCGTCCGCGGGGCGAGCCGCTTCTCGACCGACCAGAGCGCGCGCCGCACGGGCCGGGCGATGTCGGTGCGCTCGAAGGCGTAGCAGTGCGGGGTGTAGACGACCGGCGGCAGCTCGGCGGCCGGTCCGATGCGCGCGAAGAGACCGGCGAAGGAGGAGTGGGCGTGCAGGACGTCGGCCTTGGTCCTGCGCGAGGCGGTCCGCAGGCGGCGCACGACCTCGACGGGCTTGGCCACCGAGGGGAGCTCGCCCACCGGGGTGGCCCCGACCCCCTCCCCCGTGTCGTGGGCCTCCCGGTCCCGGCTCACGAGCAGGTGCTCGACCTCGTCCGACGTCGAGGAGACGTACTCCCGCAGAGCGCTGACGACGCCGCCTCCGTGCGCCTCGACCACGTGCAGCACCCGCATGGGCGGCGCCTCCTCATCCGACTCCGGGGACGGACGTCTCCCGCGGCCGAGTATGCCCGTCGCTTCCCGACCCACCCGTCCTGACGAGGGGTCGTGCCCCCGACGGTGGCGCACGTCACCCGTGCGCACCGGCGAGGACGGCGGCGCCCCGTACTGTCGGACCCATGCGTGCTCCGCGGCGTCCCGGCGCCCCGGACCAGGAGGCGGGGACGCTCGCGACCTCCGCCGCGGCGCAGGGCGGGGCCGCCGGCCCCCCCGAGCCCGCCGAGCCCACGGCCGGAGCCGCGCCTCCCACCCTGCGCGAGCAGGCGATGCGCGGGGTCCTGTGGACCTCCCTCGAGAAGTGGTCGGTCCGCCTCGGGACCTTCGCCGCCTTCGTCATCCTCGGCCGCCTCCTGGGGCCCGAGGAGTTCGGCGTCGTCGCGCTCGCGATGGTCTTCATCACGCTGCTCACCGTCGTGGTGGACGCCGGCTTCACGACCTACCTCCTGCAGGCGGACCGGGTCGACCGCGTCGTCACCAGCACGGCCTTCTACATCTCGGTCGCCCTGGGCGTGCTGATCAGCGGCTCGCTGGCGCTGTCGGCGGGCCTGCTCGCGGGCGCCTTCGACGCGCCGGCGCTGGCCCAGGTGCTGCCGGCGGTCGCCGTCACCGTCTTCGTCGCGGGGCTCTCGAGCGTCCCGGCCGCGCTGCTGTCCCGCGAGCTGCGCTTCCGCGAGCTCGCCCTCCGGCAGCTCGTCGCGACCCTGTCGTCCGTCGTGGTGGCGATCGCCCTGGCCCTCGCCGGCGCCGGGGTCTGGGCGCTGGTCGCCCAGCACCTGGTCCGGAGCGTCGTCGCCCTCGTGATGCTCTGGTCCAGCACGCCGTTCCGGCCGGCCCTGGCCTTCTCGAGGCCCGAGGCGCGCCGGATGACGAGCTTCGGGAGCAGCGCCCTGCTGGGCCAGCTCGTGGTCCAGGTCCGGGAGCAGGCCGAGGGGATGCTCATCGGCGCGCTCGCCGGCGTCAGCGCCCTCGGCTACTGGGCGGTCGCCCGGCGCTTCGTCGGGGTCGCCGTCGACCTCTTCTCCTCCGTCATCAACGTCGTCGCGCGCCCCGTCTTCGCCCGCGTCAAGGGCGACCCGGCCCGGCTCGCCCGCGCCATCGGCACCAGCTCGGCGGCGGCCGCGCTGCTGCTGGCGCCAGCCCTGGGCGGCGTCGCCCTGGTGAGCTCCTTCGCCGTCCCGCTGCTGTTCGGCGACCAGTGGGGGCCGGCGGCGGCGATCGCCTCGGTGCTGGCGCTGCGGAGCATCGCGGCCTCGCTCAGCGAGTTCCAGCGGTCCGCGTTCCTCGGCGTGGGGCGCCCCGGCGTCGACCTCGTCGTCACCCTCGCCCTGGTCGTGGGACAGGCCACGATCATCGTGCTCGTGACGTCGCAGGGCCTCGTGGCCCTGGCCTGGTGGCTGGCGGCGTGGACGGCGCTCTCCTGGCCCGTCCAGGCGCTGGTGCTGCGCAGGGTGGCGGGCGTGCCCCTCGCCACCTACGCCGCGACGAGCCGGGTCCTGCTCGCGGCGGTGCTGGGCGTGGCGACGACGGCCGGCGCGTGGTGGCTCCTCGACGACGACGGCTTCGTCGCGACGCTGCTGGCCGGGGCGGCCGGCCTCGCCGTGTACGCGGCCGGCGTGGCGCTGCTGTCGCGGCCCCTGCTGCGCCAGATGTGGGCGCCGGTCAGCGCCCGTCTGAGGGGTCGGCGGTCCCGGGCCGGGGCTCCGACGTCCTGACCGCCCCGGCAGCGGCGGCGAGGACGGCCAGGTCCTGCGGCTCGTAGGTGGCGCGGACCTGCTCGTCGTTGCCCGACCGCTCGACGTTGTGCCGGTAGAGGCCCTCCAGCTGGCTGCCGGGCACCTGGGGGAAGTGGTGCCCGCGGGCCTCCACCTGCCGCGTCGCGACGGACGCCCGGACCGACACCGCGTGGAGCCAGACGTCGTCGGCCCGGGGGCACGTCTCCAGGAACGCCGTCCCCCGCTCGGCCAGCTCCTCCAGGAGGGCGACGGGGATGTAGCGACCGGACGTCCCCGTGGGGAAGTGGAGGAGCGAGGGCTCCGTCGTCGCGCACGAGGGCCACGTCGCGTAGGGCGCCACCCGCCCCTGCTCGAGCTGCAGCACGTGCACCCGGTGGGCGACCACGTCCGCGCTGCGGAAGCCGGACGTGGCCCTCTCGAGGTCGGCGAGCCACGTGGGCGGGTAGAAGATGTCGTCGTCGGCCGTGATCACCGGGACGCCCGTCCGCTCGGCGGCCAGGGGGTAGTACTTCTTGTGCGGGCCCCAGGCGGCGGGCGCGTAGCGCACCTCCAGCCCGCGGGAGACCAGGCGGCGCAGGGGCCGCGGCAGCGGCGCTCCCTCGTCGGACTCGTCCAGCCAGACGACGATCCGCGAGGGCCTCGCCGACCCGGCGGCGACGGACTCGACCGCCAGGTGCGCCGTCTTCGTGCGACGCCCGAAGGACGCCAGGGAGACCACCACGGGGGCGCTGCCGGTGACGCGCTCGCGCGAGACGAGGTTCGTCCCCCAGCAGGTCGCCGTCAGCCGCAGCAGGTGGGCAGCTCGTCGGGCCGCTCGCAGCACGGCGGGTCCTCTCTCTCTCGAAGGGGCGACGGGTCGCCGGGTGCGTCGGTGCGGCGGGCGCTCAGGCGCCGGGACCGCCGCCGGAGGACCGCAGCGTCGCCTCGACGAGCGGGGCGAGGCGGCGGGCGGTCGCCTCGGGGCTGCCCACGTCCCGGTACCAGGCGAGGCACTCCTCGTGGAGCCGGCGGGCCTCCTCGGGGTGGTCGCGGAAGTGGTCCAGCGCCTGCGGGAGGTCCGACCAGTGGCGCAGGCGCAGGGCGGGGGCCCCGGCGTACAGCCCGTGCCGCGGCAGGGACGTCACGACCGGGACGCTGCCGCTGCGGACGCACTCGTAGTAGCGGTACGTCTCGCGGCTGGTGCCCCGCGGGTCCAGGGCGAAGCGGGAGCGCGCGAGGTCCTCGCTGTAGCTGCCGGCCCGCTGCGCCACGGCCGCCCCGTCGACGACGTCCACGGCGACGGCCAGGTCGGGGCGCCGGCGCCGCACCTCCTCGACGGCCGTCATCATCCGCTCGCGGTGCAGCGTCTTGACGTTGCCCACGGACCGTCGCACCGCCCGCCGGACGGGGCCGCCGCGCCCCGGCGCGTGCGAGGTGCTGCCCGCGAAGAAGACGTCGACGTCCCGCTCCTCCCAGGGGACGAGGGGCTGCTCCACCTGGTGGGCGTACCCCAGCGGCACCGAGACCACGCGGGCGTGCGCGGGCCGCCGCCCCTTCCGCGCCCACAGCGACCGCTCGACGCGGACCCGCGCCTCGTCGACGACGTCCAGCAGCCCGAGCGGCCGGGGCAGCATCGTCGCCGCCTCGCGCCAGCGGCGCCCGCGGTTGGTGGCCAGGACGAGCCCGACGTCGTCGGACCAGCGGGGGGTCCTGCTCCAGTTGTCGAGGACCAGGAGCGCGACGACGTCCGGCCCGGTCATCGGCAGCGAGCCGTGGTTCGGCGTCGCGACGACCCGCAGGCGGGACAGGTCGGCGGCCACCCGTGGCCCGCGGGCCTCCAGGAGCTCCTCGAGGTGCCGGAAGACCGCGGCGAAGTACTCCCCGTTGGCCAGGGGCCCGCCGCCGCTCTGCACGTCCCACGGCTCGGGCTCGGGGGTGCGCTCCTCGTCGAACCAGGTGAAGTAGTGGGCGCGCACCGCGTCCTCGCTCTCTCGTGGTGGGGAAGGGCACCGCGTCCGGCCCGACCGCCGCCGGACCTCGGGGATCGTAGGCGCTGGACCCCTCTCCCCCGCCTCGCTCGTGCGCCGGCTGCCCGCCGCCGCCACCTGATCGGGCCCCGCGCGGTCCCGCAGGCACCTCGATCGGAGGAACTCGGGCCGAGCACCCCCGAGACGGCCCAGCGACGCAGGGGGCGGCGCGCGCCGCCGTGCCACACTCCTGGAGTCAGCAGAGCAGAGCGAGGGGCGGTTCGGGTGGAAGGTCGTAAGGGCGTGCTCGCCCGAGCGCTGCGGCGGTTCTGGGCTGTCGCGATCGCCGCGGGGCTCCTCGCCGGCCTGGCCGCGTGGTGGGCGACCACCAACCTCACCTCCGCCGCGTACACGGGGACGGGCCTCTACATCGTCCCCACCGCCTCGGCCGCCCAGACGCTGGCGGGCAGCACCCTGCCGGAGTCCCCGTACGAGGCCGAGGGCCTCGCGCAGACCTACACGCTGCTGCTCGTGGACGACGCCGAGCTGCTCGGCGCCCTCTCCGACGTCACCGGCCAGCCGGTCGAGGAGCTGCGGGACCGCGCGGTCTCGGAGAAGGTCCCGAGCACCCCCGCCATCCGCGTGTCGTACTCGGGAGACACCGAGGCCGAGGTCCGGGACTACTTCAGCGGGCTGGACGCGGTGGTGACCACCACGGGGTCCACGGGCCTCCCGGCGGGGAACCTGCGGGCGCTGGCCCCGAGCCAGGTCGAGGAGCAGGCCGGCCTGGCGCCGGTCGCCCCGGTCGTGGCGCTGCTGACCGGGCTGCTCGTCGGGCTGGCCGGAGCCGTGCTCCTCGAGCGGGCGGACCGCCGGGTCCAGGGACCCGGCGACCTCCGCGACCTCACCGCCTGGCCCGTCTTCGACGTCCGGGACCGCCGCGGCGACTCCCGCCTGGAGACGGCGGCGCTGCGCCTGGCCCGCTCCGGCCACGGGTCGGTGGCGGTCGTCACCCCCGCCTCCTCCCCCGGTCCGCTCGCGGACGCGGTCGCCGACCACCTCCGGCAGATGCCGCGGGACTCCTTCGGGGCCGTCGCGGCGCCGGCGTGGGTCGCCTCCGGCCAGCTGCAGACGGACGGGTACGCCGAGCAGGCCGTGCTCGAGAGCGGGGCGGCGCTGGTCGTCGTCTCCTCGTCGACGCGCACCCGCCTCGTCGAGGACGCGCTGCGCGGCGTGGCGGACACGGGCGTGCAGGACGTCGCCGTCCTGCTGCACGACCCGGTGACCGCAGCCACCGCCTCGACGAGCGCGGAGAGCGACGTCGAGCAGCCCTCGACCGGTGCGCCGGGGCACGGTGCGCACGCCAGCACGACCGCCGACGCCACGCCCCCCCACGGGACCCGCTCGGGCGAGCGGTGACCACGTCGGTCGACGACCGGCGCCGCACCCCCGGGTCCCGGACGCGCCCGACGCCCCAGCTCCGCGCTCCGGGGGTGCGCCGCGGGATCGCCGCCCTGCTCGCCCTGGCCGCCGCGGCCGGCGCGTCGTCCGCCCTCTCCCCCCTCGCGCCCCTCGGCGTGGCGGTCGTCGCGGCGCTCGCGGTCGCCGTCTGGCGCAGGCCCCTGGTCGCGGCCGTCGTCGTCGTCGCGGTCGTGCCCGCGGTCGCCGGCCTGGACCGCGGCGTGGGCGCCCCCGGCCTCAAGGCCTCCGAGCTGCTGCTGGCGCTCTGCGCCGGCGTCCTCGTGCTCCGCAGCCCCCAGCCGTGGGGGCGTTGGTCCTCGCGGGAGCACCTGCTCCTCGTCTTCGCGGTGACCGCCGCCGCGCTCAGCGTCTACCACGCCGCCGTGACGGGGTCCACGGTGGACAGCCTCCTGCGCGTCGGCCTGCAGCCCGCCCTCCTCCTGCTCACCTGGTGGACGGCGCGTCGAGGCGTGGCCGACCGGGCCGACCTGGTGGTCGTGCTCCGGTGGACCCTGCTCGTGAGCGCCGTGCCGTCCGCGCTGGCGGTCCTCCAGTACCTGGACGTCCTCGGGGTCCGGGACCTCGTCCTCGCCGTGACCGCCGGTGACGTGGTGCCCGACGCGGGCAGCGACTTCTCCCGCGTGACGGGCCCCTTCCCCATCTGGCACTCCCTGGGCGGCTACCTGCTCATCCCGACCGTCCTCGCGATGATCCTCGTCCTCGTGGGCGACCGGACCGTCCTGCGGCCGTGGGCGCTGGGGGTCGTGGTGGCGCTCGACCTGGCCGCCGTCGTGCTCTCGGTCACCGTGACGGTGATCGTGTGGGTGCCCGTCGCCTTCCTCGTCGCGGCGGTCCTCGTGCACCGCACGGGTCGAGCCCTGCTGCTCCTGGCCGGTCTCGTCCTCGTCGCGGCGCTCGCCTTCCAGTCGATCCTCGTCGACCGGATCGAGGACCAGTCGACGGCGGCCTCGGGCACGTCCGAGGGCCTGCTCCCGCAGACCGTGGCCTACCGCGTCCTGGTCTGGCAGCGGGACTACCTGCCCCTGCTCGCCCGGGGCGCCGCCTACGGGCTGGGCAACGACCTCCCCGACTCGGTCTTCTTCCCCTCGACGGAGAACCAGTACCTCACCTACGTCCTGCGGGGCGGGGTGGTCCTGCTCGCGGCCGCGATCGCGGCCGTCGTCGCGGTGCTGGTGCGATCGCTCGCCGTCGCCCGGTCGGGCGCAGGGCCCGAGGCGCTCGCGGCGGCCGCGATCGCCGGCGTGCTCGCCTTCCTCCCCGCCACCGCCATGCTGTGGCCGTACCTGTCGAACGCGGGCCTGCCGGCGATGCTGTTCGCCGCGGGGGGCGCCGTCCTCGGGGGCCGTGCGCGGGAGTCCGCACCACCGGGGCGCAGCGGCGGGGCGCAGAGCGCACCGACCCGACGCGCGGCTCCGGCGGGGGCTCCGAGCTGAGGTGCCGGGACGTCGCCGCGGAACGCGGTGGCCCCGGGGGGCGTTGCCCCCTCTCGTGGGACGCGCCGGACCAGACGACCAGAGCACCGACCAGCCGAGCACGGACGAGCGGAGCGAGCTCGACGCGCGGCCGGCCGGCCCCCCGCCGGGAGGCGGACGAGGAGCAGTGGGAACGATGAGCGCACGACCGACCGTCCTCCACGTCACCTGGCAGCGGCACGGCGGCCGCGCCGCGGAGATCAGCGCCGCGCTCGGCGGTGAGCCGCTGCACGTGCACCCCGCCACCCGGGGAAGCCGCCGTCGCGCGGCGCTCACCCGCTACGCGCTGAGCACCGCGACGACGGCGTGGGCGCTCGCCCGCCGCAGGCCCCGGGCCGTCGTGGTCACCAACCCGCCCCTGGTGCCGGGCCTCCTGGCCGCGGCGTGGAGCGCCCTCGCGCGCCGCCCCTTCGTCCTCGACAGCCACACGTCGTCCTTCGGCGTGAAGGGGAACGAGGTGGCTCGCCGGCTGCTGCCCCTCCACCGGTGGCTGGCCCGCCGCGCCGCGGGCGTGATGGTGACGACCGACGAGTGGGTCGAGGTGGTCGGCTCCTGGGGCGGGCGGGGCGTCATCGTCCACGAGGCGCCGCCCACGCGAGCGGCGCTGCCGTCGCGGGCCGACGCACCGCCCGGGGCCCGCGTCCGCGCCGTCTTCGTCTGCGTCTTCTCCGACGACGAGCCCGTCGAGGCGGTCGTCGAGGCCGCGGCCCTCCTGCCGGAGGTGGACGTCGCCGTGACCGGCGACCCGGCCCGCTGCCCCGAGGGCCTGCGCGAGCGGGCGACGTCGAACGTGGACTTCGTGGGCTTCCTCGGCGGGGACGCCTACGCCGAGCTCCTCGCCGGGTGCGACGTCGTCATCGCGCTCACGACCGAGCCGACGTCGATCATGCGGGCCGCCTACGAGGCGGTCTACGCCAGCCGCAGCCTCGTCGTCTCCGACTGGCCGGCCCTGCGCCAGACCTTCCCCGGCGCGGCCTTCAGCGACAACACGGCCCGCTCCCTGGCGGACGCCGTCGTGGAGGCCTCGCAGCGCACGGACGCCGAGCGCGACGAGGCCCTCGTGCTGCAGCAGCAGCGGTGGGAGGAGCAGGTGGGCCGGCTCCGGGCGCTCCTGGACCTGCCCGCGGCGGCCGGCGTCCGCGACGGCGCGGGGGGTGGCCGGTGAGCTCGCCGACCTCCTCCCACCCGCGGGGCTCGCGCCGGTCGCGAGGGGCGGTCCTCGTCGTCGTGGCGCTCGGGGTGGTCGCGGCGGGGGGCGCGGGCGTCCTCGCGCTGACCGACCAGGACCGGCCGCCGGAGGACGCGCCGCCTCGCGCGACGACGCCGAGGGCGACGCTCCCGGGCGTCTCGCCCGAGGAGCGCCTGAGCTGGGCGCCCCCCGAGCTGGAGGACCCTGAGGTCATCCGGATCACCGAGGACGACAGCTCGCTGACGCTCGAGGACGACCAGGACTACCTCCTGGTGCTCCCGGAGGACGAGCCCCTCGTCGTCGCGGGGGGCCTGACCGTCGACGGCGGGAGGAACGTCGTCCTCGTGGGCGGCGAGATCCGCGTCCCGGACGGCTACGACGACGGCCTCGACCGGCGGGCCCTGTACCTCAAGGAGCAGACGGGCACGGTGCACGTCGAGGGCGTGCGGATGTCGGGCCCCCTGAGCGAGGGCATCAACCTGGGCCAGCCGGACGGCGCGACGGTGCAGCTGCAGAACATCGTCGTCGAGCACGTCACGGGCGAGCGCGACGGGCACCACGCGGACCTGCTGCAGACGTGGGCGGGCCCCGAACGGCTGCGGGTCGACGGCCTGAGCGGGAGCACGGACTACCAGGGCGTCTTCCTGGACCCGATGGACTTCAGCGACGAGGAGCCGGAGGAGTTCGACCTGCGCCGCCTCCGCGTCGCCGGCGTGGACCGCCACGGCTACATGCTCTGGGGGCCGGAGGACGCCGACTACCTCGAGGTCAGCGACAGCGAGGTGACCCTCGAGCGCGACCGCGGCCGGAGCCTGGCCTTCATGCCCGAGGAGGAGTGGGACGGCGTCGACGTCGTGGACGAGCTCTCCGGGGGCATGCCCGCCGGGGAGCCCGGCGTGGGGTACGTCACCCCCGGGTACGCCTCGGCGCCCTGACCGCTCGGCGCCCAGCTCCTCGGCGCGCTGACCGGTCGCCCCGCCCGACGGAGAGCGCCCGTCCCCACCCCGCGAGGGGTGGCGACGGGCGCTGCTGGTCCGGCGAGCGCGTGCTGTCGGATCAGGGGACGAAGTCGCAGACCGGCTTGCCGATCTTCACCTCGGACCAGTCGTTGGCGGCGTCCCAGAGCGTCTGCGCACGGGTGCGCGTGCCGCCCGGCTGGACGTAGACGTCCTGGACGGTCAGGTCCACGCCGTCGGAGGCCGCGGGGTTGCGCGAGCCGGCGAGCCAGAGCAGGTAGGCCGAGCCCTTGGCCGCGCCCTCGAGGTTGACGTTGCGGATGTCCCAGGCGCCGAGCTTGCCGGTGCCGAACTGGTAGGGCTGCAGGAAGAAGCCCTGGTAGGAGAGGTTCTTGGCGGTGAAGCCGTCGACGCGCAGACGGTGGGGGCCGTTCCAGGCCTGGAGCGCGTCGCCGCCGTAGTGCTTGCCGGTGCCGCCGGGCAGGTCGACGTTGACGCCGTCGACCTTGATGTCCCGGAGCTGGACGGTGAGGTTGCCCCGCTCGCCGCGGGAGTCGACGTTGATGCCCTCCCAGATGTACGGCCCGGCGCAGCGGAAGCCCTCGATGTGGACGGTGCGGGGCGCCTGCGCGGCCGAGTTGCCGGTGATGTAGAGGCAGCGGTTGTTGTTCGAGCCCGGGTCAGAGGCTCCGCCGTCCTTCAGGAGCGGGAAGTGCCGCTTGGAGAACTTGACCTCACCGCCCTGGCTGACGACGTTGCGGCCACCGTTCAGCTTGATGCCGCCCACGACGTCGAGCGGCGCGGAGGGCCACCTGATCAGCACGTCGCGGTTCGCCGGCGCGGTGAAGGTCGTCTTGCTGGCGCTGACGTCCCAGACGAGCGGGTCGACGAGCTTGGGCGCCGTCCAGGAGGCGCGCTGGAGGGCGGGTGCCGGGGACGTCGTCGTCGGCGTGGGCGTCGGCGTGGGCGTGGGCGTGGGGGTGGGCGTGGGCGTCGGGGTGGGCGTGGGCGTGGGCGTCGGGGTGGGGGTCGCCGTCGCCGTGCGGCGGACGACGATCCCCGCGATCGAGGGCTTGTCCTTGCTCGCCGTGAACCCGAGGTCCAGCGTGCCGTCGGCCACCGTCACGGGCACGGTGCGCGTCACGGCCCGGTCCTTGCCTCCTGCGGCGGCGTAGGGGTCGAGGGCGGTGACCACGCGCTTGCCCTCGGCGGTGACGTCGAAGACGCGCTTGCCCGCGCTCGTCCAGTAGTTCTCGACGAACTGCAGGGTCACCTCGTAGGTGCCGTTGGCGACCGGCAGGTCGTAGGCGCTCACGCCGAACCGGAGCGACTGGTAGGGCCCGCTCGTCAGCTTCGACGTCGAGGCCGTGCCGCCCGTCGAGTAGCGGTCGGCGGAGTAGGCCACGCCGCTGGAGGTGAGGGCGGCGCCACCGGCGTTGACGGCGAGGACCGGGACCGGATCGCTCGCCGCCGAGGCGGCGGGCGCCAGGCACGCCGCCGCGACGAGGGCGGTGGCGGCAGCGCCGAGGACGGGATGGACGCGCATGGTGAGAGGCCGTTCTGCGAGGGGTCGGTTGGTAGCCGGTCTCTCGTCACGCACCCGCTCCGCATGGAGATCCGAGCGGCGAGCCGCGGCCTCGTGGGGCTCCCGTCACCCCCCCGGGTCGAGCAGCCGAGTGAAGGCGACCGACCACCCCGTACGACGCTCAAGCAGGTGGAGCAACGCCACCACGGTGTGGTCGACCACGGACGGAGCATCGGTGAGTGGTCGCTCTGTGTACCGTTCCAGGGTCAGCATCCACGCACCGTCGGGGGACATCGTGCACGCCGAGTCATCGACGACGACCGAGCTGGGCCTGCCCAGCACGACCGTCGTCCTCAGCACGTACGGGCGCCGCGCCAACCTGGAGTGGGTCCTCCCGCCCCTCCTCGCGCAGGCGGCGGACGACTACGTCCTGATCGTGAACGGCTCGCGCGACGGGTCGACGGAGCTGCTCGAGGACCTGACCCGGGACGACCCCAGGGTCAGGCTGTTCTTCCTGGAGAACCTCGGCCTGACGCGAGCCCAGTGGTTCGGGGCCCAGCAGGCCCGCGGCGACGTCGTCCTCTTCGTCGACGACGACGTGCTCGTGCACCCCGGCCTGGTCGAGGGCCACGCGCGGGCCCACGCCGAGGGCCCGCACCGCGTCGTGGCCGGGCACATGCCCACCGCCCCGCCCGCCCGACCGGGCCCGCGCACCTTCACCACGCACCTGTACGCCGAGGAGTACGCCGGCGTGGTGGCGCGCTGGGAGCGGGACCGGCGCTGCGTGCTGAAGGACCTCTGGATGGGCAACGTCTCGTTCCGGCGCGAGGACTACCTCGCGCTCGCGGCGCACGAGAGCGCTCCCGCCCTGCGCTACCACCAGGACAAGCACCTGGGCATCTGCGCCCTCGACGCCGGTCTGCACGGGGTCTTCGTCCGCGAGCTGCACGCCGACCACATCCATGAGCGGTCGCTCGAGGCCTTCCTCGACCAGTCCCGGCGCCAGGGGGCGGACCGGGTGCTCATGCACGCCCTGCACCCCGGTGTCCTGGGCCCCTGGTCGGAGCGGTCGCTGCTGTCCGGCCTCCCTGGGCCGGCCCGGGCGCTCGTCCGCCTCTCCCAGGTCGCGTCGGCGCGCCGGCCGCTCGTGCGGCTGCTCAGCGCCCTCGTGGCCGCGCTGGGGGCGGTCCACCTCTACGGCGTCCAGCTGCGGACGGCCAAGCTCCTGCGACGGATGGCCCTGCTCGAGGGCGCCCGCTCGGTTCCCTCGGCCCGGGAGACGGCACGGTTGACGGCGCCGTCGTCCGCGCCGCAGGCGCAGGCGCCCCGCCCGCTCGCCTGAGGAATCCTCCGGAGGTGCACCCGTCGAGCACCTCACGGTAGGCGACAGCGCGGCAGACGGCTGGGGCTGTCACCCGCCCGCCACGCCCGCCGGCACCCGGTCGCCCGGGACGCGGTGGTCAGCGCACCCAGCGGACGTCCCGCACCGTGAAGCTCGAGCCGTCCGACCTCGCCTCCCCGGCGCCCGGGGAGTGGACGCCCGTGCTGAACCACCCCTCGGCGGTGTCGATCTCCACCAGCCGCGTCGGGTTGCCCCGGCGGTCGTGGTAGGCGGTGAGGACCGAGTCGACCCGGTTCCCGTGCACCCCGGTGTCGACGCGGTGCGCGGTGGTGCCCACGTGGCCCGAGAAGACGAGGCGGATGTTGGCGTACTGGCTGACGAGGCGGTCGTAGAGGTGCTGCGGGCTCGTCGAGCCGTACCCGCCGTTGTCCTGCTTGATGCTCCCGTCGGCGTTGAGGTAGGAGTGCGTGACGACCACCACGTTGTGGTGCGGGTGGGCGGCGACGACGCTCCTCGCCCAGTCGACGGCACCGGCCCGGGGCCAGAGCTCGAGGTGGAGGACCATCCACTCCTGGCCGCCGGCCTCGAAGGTGTGGAACGAGTTGTCGACCTTCCCCGCCTCGTGCAGGCCGGCGACGGCCGTCGAGCGGCTCGGCGGGAAGTAGGCGTTGAAGGTCCTCGTGTCGCGCTGGTTGGCCGCGACGTCACCGGGGCAGGCGCTGCCACCGGGGCAGGTGGCCCGCGTGTCGTGGTTGCCGATGCCGAACGAGAAGGGGATCCGCGCCGCGTCGAGCTCGTCCGCTGCGGCGTCAGCCACCTCGAACTGGCGGTGGTCCGGCGTGTCCCAGTTGACCACGTCACCGACGTGGGTCACGTAGCGCAGGTCCCAGTGGTCGCGGTTCTCCACGAGCCAGCGGGTCCGCTGCTCGAAGCGCCCCGTCGCGCCGATCACCTCCTCCTGCGTGTCGGGGAGCACGGCGATCGAGAAGCGGGTGTCCTGGGCGGCGTAGAAGGCCGCGCCCGCGTCGCGCCAGCCCTGCGACGCCAGCCGCTCCCCCTCGTCCTCGCTCGCGGCGAAGCGGTGCTGCCCCTGCGGACCCACCCACCGGTGGACGGGCGCGAGGCACTCGGCGGGCGCCGTCGCGGCGTGGAACGCGACCCCGCCGGCCCTGGAGAACCCCTGGGCGACGAGCGCCGCCCGCTCCCGCCACGACATGGCGTAGGCGTGCAGCCCGGTGCGCGGATCGGTCATCTGCCGGACCAGCCGGCTGCCGGGGCGCGGCGTGCTCGACGCGAGGAAGGCGACGGCCGGCCCCCGAGCGCTCGGGTTCTCCGACTGCGCCGCTGCGCGGTCGGTCGTGTAGAAGGCGTCTCCGCTCTGCTCGTCCACCCCCGCGAAGACCTGGTCCTGCGCCGCCCGGCACGTGCTCCCGCCGGGCGCCGCGGAGGCCGTCGTCGCGGTGGTGGTGGACGCCGCGGACGCCCGCTGAGCGGGTCCCACGGGCAGGACGGCCGCGGTCAGGACCGCGAGGGCGACCGCCGGCGCGGTGGCACGACGGGCGAAGGGAGGGGGCTTGCGCAGCATGGCGTCGTGACCTCGCGGGAGTCGACGACCGATCCGGTCGTGCGGGTGACCGGCGGCGCCCGGCCGACGTCGGACGTCCTCGTCCCGGCCGGCCGACGTGCGGCCGCGAGGGGAGAAGTCCCTGATCTGGGGTTCTGTCCCCGGATCCTGGCCTCCCGGACGCTCCCCCGCCACCTCACCGGGCGCGACGGCGTCGGTCCGGCGCGCGAGGAGGGGAGACGGACGAGCCGGCGACGTCCCGCGGGGGCGTCGCCGGCTCGTCCGACCGCCTCAGCCGGCGACCGGCACCGCGAGGAGGTCGTCGACGAGCAGGGACGCCGGGGTGCCGGAGCCCGACACGTAGAGCAGCAGGCCCACGGCGCCCGGCACCTGGAGCGAGGACGTCGAGTCCGTCGTCCGGGCGAGCCAGGCGCTCGGCTCGGTCGCCGAGGCGTCCCAGGCCTTGACCGCGAGGTCGGTCGACCCCGTGCCCGCGACCTGCAGGCGCACGCCGAGCTTCTCGCCCGCGGCCGCGGTGACGCCCGGCACCACGGTCGACGTCAGGGTCGTCTCCGCGCCGCCGACCACGCGCACGAGGTAGACGATGACGCGACCGTCCGCCAGGTACCGCACCTTCGCGCGGTAGTCGCTCGAGGAGGAGACCCGACGGCCGAGGACGGAGACGTAGGTGCCGCCGCCGGTCGGCGCCGTGTCGAGCGACAGCGTCGCCTGGAGGTCCGTGCTGCTCGAGGACGCGCCCGCGAGCACGGCGCTGCGGTTGACGCCGACGCGCTCGGAGGAGATGCGCCCAGCACCACCCGTCACCGAGAAGCTGCTCGCCGTCCCCGACGTGGTCCAGGCGCCACCGGCGTCCGCGGTCCCGAGCCCGCCCTGGACCGTGCGCGAGAAGGCGTCGCGAGCGATGTCCGACGACGTCGGCGTCTCCTCCGGGGCCGGCGCCGTGACGACCACCGCGCGCGTCGAGCGCGCCGTCGCCCCGCGGTCGTCGGTCACGACCAGACCCACCTCGTACGAACCCGCCGCCGCGTACTCGTGCGACGCCCCGACGCCCGTCGCCGTCGCCCCGTCGCCGAACGCCCACGCGTAGGAGACCACCGAGCCGTCCGCGTCCGAGCTCCCC